>CBDCRP010000003.1:0-2145923 GCA_965221165.1 bacterium | reverse complement strand
CCGGAAGGTCTCCACGTAGGTGTACCAGGAGACGAGGGCGGTCGCGTCCCCCGGCCCTCCCTCGGTCAGGATGTAGACGAGGTCGAAGGTCTTGATGGAGATGATCGAGGAGTAGACCAGCACCAGCAGAAAGGCCAGTTTGAGCGCAGGCAGGGTGATGTGCATGAAACGCCTCGACGCGCCGGCCTGATCCACCTTCGCCGCGCTGTAGAGATCCTCGGGGATCGCCTGGAGCGCCGTGAGGAACAAGACGGTGGCGAGTGGAACCTCTTTCCAGACGAACGCGTTCACAAGGGTGTAGAGAGCGCGTGCAGGGTTGCTGAGCCATGTCTGATATTTGTCGATAGCGCCGATGGCGACCAGAAGCCCGTTCAGCACCCCGTAGTCGGAATGGTAGATCCACTCCCAGATGAGGCCGTTCGCCACGTAGGGCACTGCCCAGGGAACGAGGATGAGCGGCACCACCCACCTGCGAACACCGGAGCCCAGTTCATTGAGCGCCAGGGCGAAAACGAGACCGAGCAGGGCCACCGCGATCACCGACACCACGACGAAGACGATCGTGTTCGTGAACGCGTTGTAGAAATCCTCGCTCTCCAGGAACATGATGTAGTTCTCAAAACCCACGTAGGGGTTTCTGTGGGGCCGCTTCAGGTTATAGACGTGGACGCTCACGTAGAAGGAATGCAGGATGGGATAGATGTTGAGCAGGACCATCAGGAGCAGCGCCGGCCCCACGAAGAACATCGCAATTCCGCCTTCGGTCTGCATACGCTGGGCGAACCAGCCTCTCACACCCGTTGCGGCGGCGGGTTCCATGCTTTCGGCGGACAGGGAATTCGCCAAAGAAAACCTCCATCGCGCCTCCCCCGGCAGCACACCGCCGAGGGAGGCGGTAACCTGTGATTAACTGTAGCGCCGTTTAAGTCTGTTCCACTGCTTGGTCAAGGTCTTGAGCGTACCCACGATGTCGGACTGACCCAGGATCGCCTTGTGGACGCGCGGACGCATGTACTGATCCCACTCGGCGTACCAGACGGCCTTCTGCCCGTCCTTGGGCTTGCTCAGCGCCATCTGGCTCTCGAACAGCTTCGCCTCGCCCCAGTTGTTCGCCGCCGCGATGATGTCGGGGTCCTTGAACAGCGGCGCGTGGCCGAAGCCCAGCCCGAACTCGGTGAACCACTTCTTCGCGGTGCGGTAGGTGCCCGACTTGTCCTTGCCGCCCAGGAAGTCCACCATCTTCCAGGCCATCGCCTTGCGCGCGGGGTCCTTCGCGGCAGAGGCGGTCATGCTGTAGCACCGCGTCCAGCCGCAGACGTGTGGCTTGGAGTTGTTGGCGGTGGGTATGAGCGCCATCTTGATCTTGCCGGCCACCTTGGAGGATTTGGGTTCGTTCGCGGCCCGCAGCCTGTAGTTCGGGAGAATGGCGAAACTGCCCGTGCCGCTGCTGAAAGCCTTGAGCGCGGCGACTTCGTTGAGCTCCATGAAGCCGGGCTGCGTGATCTTGTGCTTCTTCGCCGCGTCGATGATCCACTGAATCGACTGCGCCGCGGCGGAGCCCTCCTTGTCGTAGTTCATGACGTTGTATTTCTCGTCGACGAACCTCCCGCCCCGGCTGTACATCATGGTGAAGAGCACCTCGCCCATCCAGAAATCGGCTTTCAGGAACTGTAAGAAAGGATACTCCTGAATCCCCTTGCTCTTGATCTGGAGACTCTGCTGGACCACCTCGTCCCAGGTCTTGGGAGGAGCGCCGATGCCCGCTTTCTCCAGATGCTCCTCGTTGTACAAGAACGCCATGTGGCCCACGTAGTAGGGCAGGCCGTAGAGCTTACCCTCGTAGGTGAGCGCCTCGGCGGTCGGGCCGATGAATTCTTTTCTGTACTCGTCCACCCTCGGGAACTCGTCGATGGGGTACAGCCAGCCCGCCTCCACGAATTCGGCGAGATGCCCGTCGATCATGTAGATGACGTCCAGGGGGGCTTTACCCGTGAACTTGACGACCAGTGTGTCGTGGTACTTGCTGCCGGGCGTGTTGCCGTAGTTGATCTTGACCTTGGCGCGCTTTTCGAATTCGGCGATGCGCTGCTTCACGAAGCTGATGCCGTAGGTCCAACTGTAGAAGTTGAGCGTTTTCACCATCGCCGCCGAGGGCGTCGCCCGCGAGACGGGCAAGGCCAGGGCGGCCGTTCCCAGTGCGGCATTGCGAAGGAGTTTCCGACGACTCAATCCGAGTTCTTTCATGGTCAACCCTCCATCGTCGCCCAAGGAGAACTTGCGCTCCCCGTGGCACGGGCGATCCGCCATCGGGGGCAGAACCAAATCACAACGTCAAATCAGAAACCCTAATCCGGGTCTCTCGGTTTACTCGGATAATAAGGCGAAGAGATGGGAGGTTGCGTTCCCCAGCCAGGAGGCGAAACGGGTCAAGAAGGTCCTGGAGGAGACGATGTTACCGGTTCGCGATTCCCACTCTCCGGCGTTCGATAAATCCTCTAACAACCTTACATGGTCTTGCAAGTATGGAAAAACCCTAGCAGGGTTTCCCCGGGCTGTCAAATTTTCCGCTTTTCGGCAGTATCCAGGTGGCCTACCGCCCGGCAGACTGCTATTTCCCGGAGGAGACCCCCGCCTACCCCCGCGAGACGAGCTCGATGCTGATGTCGTCCGGCCCCCGGATGAAGGCGATCTTGGTCCCCGGCCCGATCTCCCAGGGGTCGCAGATAAAATCGGCCCCTTTCGCGCGCAGGTCGCTCTCGGCCCTGTCCATGTCGTCGACGACGAGACCGAAATGATCCAGCCCGTAGCGGGGGTCGCTGGTCGTGTGGACGGGGTTTTCGCCCTCCGCCCTTCCCGAGACCAGAAAGTGCATTCCGTTCAGATCGAGACTGAATAGAGGCGAACCGCCCAGGTCGCCCTCGTCCACCACCCGGGCCCCGAACATCTCCTCCCAGAATTTTCTGGCGGCGTGGGGGTCTTCGCTCCGAAAGTGCAGATGATCGTAACCGTAGGTGGGCATGGACATCTTTTCCCCTCCAGAAATAGTGAGCCGAAAAAGAGGACCTTTACGTCCTCTCGCCTGTTTCCGGTAAAACTGTGGATATAACGTAAATTATAGAGGCGTTTCAGGCTGCGTTGTCAAGAAGGCAGATTTACGATTGGGATAGAAATCAGTCTCAAGGCATGGGCCGCGTGCGAATAAAACCCCTCCCGCTCAACCCCCCGGCAGGATGACGTAGACGTCCTCCCCGTCGACTTCCACGGGAAAGCGCTGGACTTTTCTCTTTCGGTTCGCGAGGCATTCCCCCGTTCGTATCGCAAACTCCCAGCCGTGCATGGGACACGCGATAACGTCCGCCTCATCGCGTGCGTAATCCTCGCACACCCTGCCGTCATCTTGAACGTAAGCCGTGACCTCGCGAAAGAGATTGCCGCTACAGACGGGGCCCTGCTGGTGGGGGCACTTATCCTCGAGCGCGAAAAATCCATCGCTCAGCCTAAAGATGCCGAGTTTAAGCCCGCCGAGCTCCAGGCGAATCCGTTCGCCGGGGCCTATCTCGGACGCGCGAGCCGCCCATAGCCGCCTCGCCATCAAGCGCTCACTTCCAGGTTCACCGTCTGCTCGGTGAAGCGGAAGACGCCCAGGGCGTTCTCGCCCATGATCTTGCGGCGGCCCGCATCGCTCAGGAACGGGAGGTCGGCGATGGCCGAGGGTTCGTCGTAATCGAAATGGGGCCAGTCGCTCGCGAACAAAAAGGTGTTCTCCGCATCGAGCATCTCGAAGAACATCCTGAGTTGTTTTCTCGGCATCTCCTCCATCGGCTGTGTGCCGAAGTAAAACTCCTTGATGTATTCGCTGGGCAGCTTCCGGAGGAGGGGGGCTTCCACGCGCCGCCTCATGTATTCGGTGTCGAGGCGGTACATGAGGCCCGCCACCCAGGTGATGCCGCTTTCCTGAAAGACGATCTTGAGGTCCGGGAACCGCTCGGGCACGCCTTCCATCACCATGCTCACGAGTTGCGCCTGGTTGCACCAGGTCATGTCCAGCGCGTGGCTCTCGAGGAAGGAGGGAAACTTGGCGAAGCTCGAAAGGTCGGGTCCTAAAAAGTTCGCGTGCAAGATGATGGGGAGGCCGTGGTGCTGCGCCGCCTCGTAGATGGGGTTGTACGCCTCGGCGCCCAGGGGAAGCTCCACGCTGCCGAGCATCCCCACCCCGCAGACGGCGGGCGCGCCCGCCACGCGGTCTATCATCTTCGCCGCGCGCGCAGGGTCGCGCCCTGCGGCCACCAGCAGCGTGTAGACGCCCGCATCGGGCGCGCACACGCCGTCCAGCATGTAGTCAATGTAGCCGTTGCAGATGTCCATGGCGTGGTTCGGGTTGCGCACGAACTCGACCATGAGCATGTAGGTGGGGATCATGACGATGGTGTCGATGCCGAAGCGCTCCATCACGAGGGGGATGTCGGCGGGACTCGACATGCCGAGCATCTCGTCCTGATCCCCCTTGCCGGCCTCCGCGCCCCGCACCGTGCGGCCGTGCAGCATGACGTCGTACTGATCCCCCACCAGGGCGGGCATGTGGTACTGCCCGCTCCAGTCGGCGAAGCGCTCGGCTGCGGGGCCCTTCAGGTACTTGGCGAAATCGCGAATTTCCTCGAGATAGTGCGCGTCGGCGTCCACGACGTGCATTCCCCGGTAGCCCATGACTTTCTCCTGCGATGCCTCGCGTGATTTCAAAAGATTTCGCCGGATGATAGCATTCTCCCCGTTTCCTGAACACGCCGGCGAATATTTTCTCGTGAGGATTTTCCATGAACGATGAACAAACTGCGCGCATGCCGCTTGCGGGCGTGCGGGTCGTGGACATATCGAACTACCTGGCGGGGCCGCTCTGCACCATGTATCTCGCAGACTACGGCGCGGACGTCGTCAAGATCGAAAATCCCAGGGGCGGCGACCCCATGCGCCTTTGGGGCCACAACAAAAACGGCGTGGGCCTCTACTACAAGATGATCAACCGCAACAAGAAGAGCGTGACGCTCGACCTCAGAACACCCTTCGGCGTCGAGGCGGTGAAAAAACTCGTGGCCGAGGCCGACGTCGTAGTGGAGAACTACCGCACCGGCGTGCTCGAAAAATGGGGACTCGACTACGAAAATCTAAAAGAGGTGAACCCCGCCGTCATCATGCTCTCCATCACGGGGTTCGGCAGAACGGGGCCGTATAAGAACCGCCCCGGTTTCGGCTCTCTGGCCGAGGCCTTCGCGGGCTTCAGCCACATCAACGGCTACCCCGACGGCCCGCCCCTGAGCCCCTCCTGGGGGCTGGGCGATTGCTCAACAGGCATCGGCGCGGCGTTTCTGGTGATGGTCGCGCTCTTGGAGCGCGAGCGGAGGGGCGGCGCGGGCCAGCAGATAGACCTGGCGATTTACGAGCAGTTGCTCACCATGCTGGGTCCCCAGGTGATCTATTACGATCAGTTGGGCTTCATCCAGGGCAGGAGCGGTTCGCGGCTCGAGTTCGCGGTGCCCCGGAACAACTTTCAGACCAAAGACGGCCAGTGGGTGCTCATCGCGGGTTCGAACCAGTCCATCTTCGAGAACATCTGCAAGGGTCTGGGGCGTGCGGATTTAATCGCCGACCCCAGGTTCGCCGACAACCGCGAGCGCATGAAAAACGCGGACGCCATCGAGGAAGAACTCCAGAAGACCTTAAAGACCCTGACGCTGGATGAGGTGATGGAGCGGCTGACCGAGTTCGAGGGCGCGGCCACCCCCATCAACAGCGTGAAGATGGTGGTCGAGAACGAACAGGTGGTCGCGCGCGGGAACATCACGGAAGTCGAAGATAAGGAACTGGGCGGCCCGGTGCGGATGCAGGAGGCCTTCGGGAAACTCTCACGCACGCCCGGCAAGGTCCGCCACGCGGGCGAGCCTCTGGGGAGGAGCAACCGCGAGGTGTTGATGGAACGCCTGGGCTACACGGAAGAAAAGCTTAAACGTGAGGGAATCGATTTGGGTTGATGGAGTGGCGGCCCCCCCACGCTTCCTAGAAACGCACGGCCAGCTCATCCACCGCCTGGGTGGTGCGGGCGTCCTCATCCACCAGAAGCCACTCGGGCGTAGGCGTCTTCTTGAAGCTCTTGCCCGCCTTTAACACCGTGCCGTGTAAGGGCGCTTCCATGGCGTCGGCCAGCTTTTTCGCCAGGCCGATCAGGGCGTCCACGTCCACTCCCGTTTCCACCTCCATCAGCCAGAGCATGTGGGCCAGATCTTCGGTCGATATGTTGCCCGAAGCGTTCGGCGCGAAGGGGCACCCGCCGATGCCGCCCAGAGAGGCGTCGAGCACGTCCGCTCCCGCCTGCATCGAGGCCAGGGCGTTGGCGAGGCCCATGCCGCGCGTGTTGTGCAGGTGGACCACAAGGCCCTTATCCGGCCAGCGAGCTTTAAGTTCGCTCACCATCCGGCCCATCCGCGCGGGGTCGCCCATGCCCATCGAATCGCACAGGAAGAACTCGTCCACGCCCAGCCCGTCGTATTTTTCGGCGATGTCGTAGATCACTTCTTCGGCCACGCGCCCGGTGTAGGGACACCCCGTCGAGAGGCTTATCGCCCCGCTGAAGGGGATGCCCGCGCCCTTCACGATTTTCGAGATTTTAGCCATCTCATCGAGGCTTTGCTTCACCGAGCGGTTCACGTTCGCGCGGTTGTGCACGTCCGTGATGGAGATGACCTGCTGCACCCCGTCGCTCCCTGCGTCCACCGCCCGGCGCGCGCCGCGCTCGTTGGCTACCAGGCACTCGTAAGTGACGCCCGGCTTTCTCTTGATGCGGCGCATCACCTCGTCCGCGTCGGCCGTGGCGGGCACCGCCTTGGGGTTCATGAAGCTCGTGGCCTCGATGCGGCGAATTCCCGCATCCGCGAGCCCTTCGATGATCTCGACTTTGAGTTCCGTGGGCAGCACCTGTTTCAGGTTCTGGATGCCGTCGCGCATGACGACGTCGCGCACGAGAACGCTCGGGGGAAGTTCGGGGTTCGACATGGAGAGTATCCTCCCGTCAGGGGCGCTACTCGGCCAGGCGCTTCATTCTCGGGTCGAGCACGTCGCGCAGCCAGTCGCCCAGAAGGTTCACGCTCAAGACCGTGAGCATGAGGATGAGGCCGGGGAAGAGTGCTATCCACCAGGCCGTGTCGAGAAAACTCCTGCCGTCGGCGAGCATTCCGCCCCACGTCGGCGTGGGGGGCGGCACGCCCAGCCCCAGGAAGGAGAGAGCGGATTCGATGATGATCATCCGGCCCAGGTACAGGGTGGCGATGACGATGGTCGTAGAAGCCACGTTCGGGAAAAGATAGATGAACAGAATCCGCAACGTGCCGCAGCCCGTCGCCTTCGCTCCGGTGACGAACTCGTTCTCCTTGATGGAGAGAACCTCCGCGCGCACTACCCGCGCGTAGACGAGCCAGGTCCTCAGCGCGATGACCAAGACGATGTTCTGAAGGCTCGGCCCCAGTATCGCCACAAGGCTGATGGCCAGCAGGATGAAGGGAACGGCCAGGGCCGTATCGATGATGCGGCTGATGACGGTGTCCACCCAGCCGCCGAAATAGCCTGCGAAAATACCGACCGTGATGCCGATGAGTCCGCTCACGACGACTGCGGCGATGCCGACGATGAGCGAGATGCGCGAACCCCAGATGATGCGGCTCAGAATGTCGCGGCCCTGCTGGTCCGTGCCCAGCCAGTACACGTCGCCCGCCTTGTCGACGAAGCCGGGCGCCTTGAGGTAGCGCCCCAAATCCTGCGAGAGCGGGTCCAGCGGGGAGAACAACCCGGGCACGAGGGCGAAGATGATGACGAGGGAGACGAAAAACGCGCCGAAGATCGCAGGCGGCCTGCGCTTTAACTCCATCATGGCGAGCTGAAAGTCGCTCGGCCCGCGTTCCATGTCCTCATCGATTTCGATGTTGAGCGTCGCCGCCCTGTCGTCGACAACCATAAACCGTCCTTACACCTTAGCCATAGGAAATTCTCGGGTCGAGCCATGCGTAGAGTATGTCCACCACGAGATTCACGAAAACGAACACGAACGCCAGCAGGGCCACCGCCGCCTGAACGATGGGGTAGTCCTGGTTGTTGATGGCGTCCACCACCAGAAAGCCCACGCCCGGCCACGCGAAGACGGCTTCGGTCACCACCGTGCCGCCGAGCAGAATACCCAGTTCGAAACCCACCAGGGTGACGACCGGAATCGATGCGTTCTTCAGGGCGTGGCGAACCACCACGAGCCACTCCACGATTCCCTTCGAGCGCGCCGTGCGCACGTAGTCCATGCCCAGCACGTCGAGCATCTGGGAGCGCACCAGGCGCGTGATGCGCGCGGTGGCGTACAGGCCCGCCGTGACCGCCGGCAGAATAATGTAATACCAGGCTTCGAAACCCGACGTGGGCAGCCAGCCCAGGTAGACGGCGAAGACGATGATGAGCACAAGGCCGAGCCAGAAGTTCGGCATCGACTGGCCGAACATCGCGCCGACCGAACTGGTGTAGTCGATCCACGTGTTGCGGAAGGTGGCCGAGAGAACGCCTGCGGGTATGGAGATCACCACGGCGATGAGCACCGCCACCAGGGCGAGGAGAACCGTGTTGGGGAAATGCTCCAGCACGAGGCCCATCGCCGGAATCTCGTGGCGGTAGGAAAAACCGAAATCTCCTCGAATAACGCCCTTGGTCCTGACGATTTTGGGCGCGTCGGGGTCGCGTTCGAGTTCATCGACCTGATTTTTCGGTCTTTCGGAGCCGAGCAAGTCGTCCACCAAATCCGAGCCCAGCATGAACTTGGCGAACTGAATCGGCAGGGGCTGGTCGAAGCCCATCTCCTTGCTGAAGGCCTGGATGTCCTCTTCCGTGGAATCGAGCGGCATCAGGACGGCTGCGGGGTTTCCGGTGATCTGGAGCATCGAGAACACGATGACCAGTATCGCCGCGAACACGATGAAGCTTTGCAGGCAGCGTCTTATGATATAAGTGCGCATGGCGAAACCTTGACTGAAAAACGATTGAAAACACCGACTTTATGTGAAGTAATATTTATCCCTCTCTTTCCCCGGCTCGTCAAGAGCCATTCGTCTTGTGTCATGCCCTTTGCGCGGAGCCAGAATCCCTCAAACCCCCATATCCCGGGCGGCTCCGCGCTTCATGGACAATCCGCGCTTTCGTTCTGTAGGATGCGGAAATTGCGATGCGCGTCCCCCCATACATGCGCGATTCTTCATCTTTCCGTAATGAAAAGGAGACCTCCATGAAACTCGCCACCTACAGGAACCTCTCGCCGGGAGCTACCGGAGACCGCCTGGGAGCCGTCCTGGCCGACGGGAGAACCCTCGACCTGCGGCTCGCCTACGCGAGCTATCTCGTGGAAAAAGAGGGCGAAGGACGCCCCTACGCCATGGCGAACGCGCGGATTCCCCGGAACATGCGCGATTTTCTCTGCGGCGGGGAACCGGCCCTCGCCGCAGCGGGCGCGGCGCTCGGCCATGCGGAGGCGATTATCGCCTCAGGCGGAGAACCTGTGGGGCCGGATGGAGAACTCGCCGCTCTTAAAGACAGGCACGTGCGCTTGAGGGCGCCGATTCCCCACCCCGGCAAGTTTTTCCACACCGGTCTCAACTCGAACAAACACGTCGCGAACACGGGCCATACGGTTCCCGAAAACGTGCCGGGCGCGCCGCGCTTCGATTCCTCGCTCGTCGGCCACGAGGAGCCGGTGCTCTACCCGAAGCAAACCCGTATGCTCGATTACGAGGTGGAGGTCGGCATCATCATCGGTAAATACTGCAAGGACGTGAAGCTCGAAAACGCCTTCGACGTCATCATGGGCTATACGGTCTACAACGACATCACGGCGCGCGAGGTGCAGCGCACCCCCGCTCTGGGCGGCGTGTTCCTCGGGAAAAACTTCGACACCACCAACCCCATCGGCCCCTACATCGTCACGTCGGACGAGGTGCCGAACCCCGAATCGCTGCGCGTGCAATGCCGGGTGAACGGCGAGACGCGCCAGGATGAACTGTTGACCGACATGATCTTCAAGATACCCGAGCTCATCGCCTTCTACAGCCAGATGTCGTTGGAACCCGGAGACATCATCTCATCGGGCACGTTCTGCGGCGTGGCCCTGGAGCAGGAAGACCCCGAACCGTTTCTTCTCAAGCCGGGAGACGTGGTGGAATGCGAGGTCGAGCACGTAGGGATTCTCAGAAATCCCATCGTCGCTCAGGACTGAAAAACCATCAGGCGGGAACGCCAAGCGCCTTGCGGACGGCGGTGATGACCTTCTCCGTGCTCGGGAGCACGAATTTTTCGAGTTTCGTCTGAACGGGTATGGGCGCCATGAGCGCGGCGACGCGGCCGATGGGGGCGTCGAGGTATTCAAAAACCGATTCCTGTATGGCGGCTGAAATCTCTGCGCCCACTCCGCTTCTCAAGTGGCCTTCCTCCACGATGACGCAGCGGCTCGTCTTGCGCACGGAATCCGTGATGGACGCAACGTCCAAAGGCGAGAGCGAACGCGGGTCGAGCACTTCGCAGTCGATCCCCTCTTCCGCCAGAGCCTCCGCCGCCGCCAGGCAATGGCGCATCTGGTAGCCGATTCCCACGATGGTGACGTCGCCTCCTTCCCGCTTCACGTCGGCCACCCCGATGGGGATGGTGTAATCGCCCTCGGGCACCATTTGTTTCGTCTTTTGCGCATAGAGCAATCTGTGCTCGATGAACATGACCGGATTGTCGTCGCGAACGGCCGTCTTCAGGAGCCCCTTGGCGTCGGGCGGGCTGCTTGGATACAGGACTTTCAGGCCCGGCACCTGCATGAACCACGCTTCGAGCGATTGCCCGTGCGTCGCGCCGTACTGAAGACCCGCGCCGCTGGGTATCCTCGCCACCATGGGAACGGAAAGCTGCCCACCCAGCATGTAGCGGAGTTTCGCCGCCTGGTTCACGATGGGGTCGAGCGCGTAGGTGGCGAAATCCATGAAGCGCAAGTCCACGATGGGCCGGTAGCCCGCCATCGCGGCGCCCACCCCCGCCCCCGTGAAGCCGAGTTCGCAGATGGGCGTATCGCGCACCCGATCCCGGCCAAACCGATCGGCCAGCCCCGCGCACACGCCGAAATAATCGAACGCCACGTCCTCGCCCATGAGGAACACCTTCTCATCGCGCTCCATCTCTTCGTGGAGCGCCTCGTTCAGGGCTTCGACGTATGTGCGTTCAGGCATCTCGGATTCCCTCAGGCGAAAATGTCCTCGAGCGCCACGCTTTCTTCGGGCTCGGGGCTGTTCTCCGCAAATTTAACCGCTTGGCTTATCTCCGCTTCCACCGCATCCGCATGCGCTTTTTTCTCTTTTTTCGTCATCTTGAGCATTTTCTCGCACAAGATGAGGGGGTCTCTTTCTTTCCAGCCCTGCCATTCCTCTTTCGTCCGGTACATGCCGTAGTGCGGATCGCCGCGCGAGTGGCCGAAAAACCGGTAGGTTTTCGCTTCGATAAGGCTTGGTCCTGAGCCGCGCCGCGCGTGGGCCACGGCTGCGCGGCTCGCCTCGTAGACCGCCACCGCGTCCATGCCGTCCACCGTAAGGCCGGGGGCGTCATAGCCTTTCGAGCGCACGCTGATGTCGTCGACCGACGTGGAATACTCCGCCGGCACGCTGACGGCGTACTGGTTGTTCTCACAGAAAAAGACGACCGGCAGCTTCCAGATGGCGCACAGGTTCATCGACTCGTGAAACGCCCCGTTGTTCGAAGCCCCGTCGCCGAAGAAGACCACCGCCACCCGGTCTTTGCCCTCGAGTTGAAAGGCGAGGCCGATGCCCGCCGCCATCGGCATGTTGGCGCCCACGATGGAATGCGCGCCGTAGTGGCCCTTCGACACGTCGGCGATGTGCATCGAGCCGCCCTTGGAGCGGCAAAGGCCGGTCACCTTGCCCATCAGTTCGGCCAGCATCTCGGGCAGGCGCGTTCCCTTGGCGATGGAATGGCCATGCCCCCGGTGGGTGGTGAGCACGGCGTCATCCTCTCTCAGGGCCGCGCACACGCCGGCGGAGCACGCCTCCTGCCCGATGCTCACATGCACGCCGCCCACCACCTTGCCCGCCATGTAGAGATCGTCCGCCGTCTCCTCGAAGCGGCGGATTCTGAGCATGGTGCGGTAGATTTCACCCAAGCGTTTTCGGGACAACCCGGAAGCCGACTTCGCCAAGACAAACCCTCTATGAAAGTATCTTTTTCGCCGCCGCCACGATTTTCTCCGTGCTGGGCAGGACGATGGCTTCTAGTTTCGCGTGAACGGGCACGGGCACGTCGAGAGCCGCCACGCGGGTGACGGGCGCCTTGAGCGCGCCGAAAGCAGCTTCCTGAACCGAGGCCGCGATCTCGGCGCCCACTCCGCCGCTTTTGTGTCCTTCTTCGGCTACCACGCACCTCCCCGTTTTCCGGACAGAGGCCGCAAGCCCTTCCGCGTCCAGGGGATTGATGGTTCTGGGATCCACCACCTCGGCGTGGACGCCCTCCCCGGCGAGTAAATCCGCCGCTTCGAGGCAATTGCGCGCCTGGCTTCCCACCCCGATGAGCGTGATGTCCGAGCCCTCTCTTTTCACCGCCGCCACCCCGATGGGCTCGGTATGATCCCCCTCCGGCACGGGGCCTTCCAGGGAGTAGAGCGCGCGGTACTCCACGAAGAGCACGGGGTTATCCTCCCTGATGGCGGATTTCAAAAGCCCCTTCACATCCGCCGGGTCGCTCGGCACGATGACGCGCAGACCCGGCACCTGGATGAACCAGGCCTCGAGACACTGGCTGTGCGTCGGGCCGTTCTGGGAACCGCCGCCCTCGGGCGCCCTGATCACCAGGGGCACGCTCACCTGGCCGCCGAGCATGTAGCGCAGCTTGGCCGCCTGGTTCGCGATGGGGTCGATGGCCAGCATCATGAAATCGATGCGCCGTATGTCGAGCACGGGCCGGTAGCCCGCCATCGCGGCGCCGACGGCAGCTCCGGTGAAGCCCAGTTCGCTGATGGGCGTGTTGCGCACGCGCTCATGGCCGAACCTGTCGCCCAGGCCCGCCGAGGCGGGAGAGATGGAAGAAAGCGCCACGTCCTCACCCATCAGGAATACTTTTTCATCGCGCTCCATTTCCTCATGGAGCGCCTCGTTAATCGCAGTCGCGTATGAAATAGTGCGCATCTTCACCTCAGGCATATAGATCCTCATACACATCATCGGGTTCGGGCTCGGGACTTTGCCGCGCGAAGGCGAGCGCATCTTTCAGTTCATCCTCCACCGCGTCGAGGTGCGCTTTTTTCTGCGCATCGCTCACGCCGAGTATTTCCTCCGCCACGAGCAGGGGGTCTTTCGCCTTCCACTCGTTCCACTCATCCTCCGTCCTGTACGGCCCGAACTGCGGGTCTTTTCTCGAATGGCCGAAATACCGATAGGTTTTCGCCTCAATCAGGCTGGGTCCAAGCCCCCTCCTCGCGCGGTCCACTGCCTCGACCATCACCTCGTGAACCGCCAGCACGTCCATGCCGTCCACCGTCACGCCGGGAATGTCATACCCCCCCGCCCGCGCGCTGATGTCCGCCACCGAGGTGGCGTACCCCACCCGGGTGCTCGAGGCGAAGTGGTTGTTCTCGCAAAAGAAGATGACGGGGAGTTTCCATATCGAGGCCAGATTCACCGACTCGTGAAAGCTGCCCTCGTTCGCTGCGCCGTCGCCGAAGAAGACGACGGCCACCTGTCCTTTCCCCTCGAAATGAAAGGCCAAGCCGATGCCCACCGCCATGGGCATGTTCGAGCCGACGATGGAATGCGCGCCGTAGTGGCCCTTCGACACGTCGGCGATGTGCATGGAGCCACCCTTGGCGTGGCAAAGGCCGGTCGCCTTGCCCAGAAGCTCCGCCATCATCTCGGGCAGGCGCGTGCCCTTGGCGATGGAATGGCCGTGGCCCCGGTGGGTGGTGAGAATCGCATCGTCTTCCCTAAGCGCGCTGCACGCGCCGACCGAACAGCCTTCCTGCCCGACGCTCACGTGGATGCCGCCCACGACCTCCCCCTTATCGAACAACTCGAACGCCGTTTCCTCGAACCTTCGTATGCGCAGCATGTCGCGGTACATAACCTGCATGCGCTCATCGCTCAAAGGCGCTTTTTCTTCAGCCAAAAGGTATTCTCCTTCACGCGGGAGGATGGTTTTTTCTCGTCCGGAGATCTCAAGACTCTCACAAATCACCCCGTCGGGCCAGCGCTCAGCCGGAATTCGCCTTCTCCTCTTCGGCCTGCTCGTCGGCGATGCGCTTAAGCGCATAGAGGCCCTCCATCAGCACGGGCGCACCGCCTCCGATGCTCGCCACCTCGAACGCCTCGAGCGCCTCTTCCATCGTCGCGCCGAGGCGCAGCGCCTTTTTCGTGTGGGTGTAGACCTCGTGCTTCATGCCCTTGAAGGCGAGCAGGCCGATTTCGATGAGTTCGCGCGTCTTGGGCTCCAGATGGCGCGGCTTCTCCTTGAAAAACCCCCAGTGCATCTCCGAGTAGACCTCGAAATAATCCGGGTCCAGTTGCGCGCCGAAGCCGAGCACGTCATACACGAACCCCCTGTCCCCATGAATTTTCTCCGTGATGCGCCTTACCTTTTCTTCTCTCGTTTCCTCCGCCATTTTCTTCTCCTTGTAATTCGAACAAGATAAAGGCGGGGGTTTCTGAGATAGTAAACCCCCGCCTGAAAAAGCAGTCCTACGCCGCCTCGAACCTGTCCATCCACCAATCCGCAATCCAGCCGCCGCACATCGCCAGATTGTCGAACACGCAATGCTGGCTCCCGCCGTCCTCGACGGTGAAAATTTTGAGTTCTTTCTCTTTGGAGCCGCACGCATCATACAGCCTGTGGGCCATCTCGACCGGCACGATGTCGTCGTCCTGCCCGTGGGTGATGCAGATCTGCCCGCTCATCGACTGCGACCACAGATAATGCTCCGGAAAATACCGGAACCACGAGCCGATGATGTTCTCCGCCGCCATGAAAAGCCTCCTATTCTTCTTATAATTCATGAATTTCGCAATGCGAGGAACATACATGCAACGCCTGTGCGTTCACAAGGAAACCACGCGGTGTGAAAAACCCTTTTTCGCTTTGACGCTATATTCGCAACCATGATAAATTCGGATATCCGGTAGTCAAAATACAAAATCATCACAGGTTCGGTGATTGATGAAAGAAGATGGATTGCCCATCTTCGAAAGGGTAAGGTTTTGGAACCTGTTCTTTTCCCAAAGGAGGAAAACCAATGCGCAAGTTTCTTGTAATCCTGGCCGTCTTCGCCATTCTGGCGGTGGGCGCGCCCATGACGGCTCATGCGAAAAGCACCGTCACCATCGCCTTGACGGGCGAACCCCCGACGATGGACCCGCACCGCGTCTCGAACTTCGTTGGTGCTATGGTCTGGCGTTGGAGCTATGATACCCTTCTTCATTCTGAGACCGGAACGGGCGCGAAAAAGCCCTGGCTCGCCACGAAGTGGGTTCAACTCACCCCCCTGAAATGGAAGTTCCATCTGAGAAAGGGCGTCAAGTTCTCGGATGGCACGCCCTTCACGGCGGAGAGTTTCAAGTACACCATCAGCCGCATCATGAAATCCGCGCGGCAAAGGCAGTACTTCAAGAACATCGATAAAATCGAAGTCATCGACGACAACACCTTCATCTATCACAACAAAGAACACGACGGCGGCATGTGGAACCGTCTGACCCGCTGGGCCGGCCCCATCAGCCTGAAGACCAAGGGCATGGAACTCGCCCACATCTCTCGCAACACCTACGGCACGGGCCCCTACGTCCTCAAATCCTGGACCAAGGGTCAGAAGATGGTGTTCGACGCGAACCCGAACTGGTGGAACAACAAGAACTTCCCGAAACGGCCGCAGCGCGTCATCCTCCGCCGCATCCGCGAGAGCGCCACGCGCGCCAAGGCGCTTCAGGCGGGCGAGATCGACGTGGCCTGGGGCATCATGCCGCAATTCATCCCCCAGCTCGAGAAAAACCCGAAGACGAAAGTCGCCGTCGTCCCCGCCGTGCGCATCATGCACATGGGCTTCTTCACGAAACACGGCGGCCCGATGGCCAACGTGAAAGTACGCAAGGCGATCAACTACGCCATCGACGCGGAAGCCATTCGCACGACCATCCTGGGCGGACGCGCCGACCTCTTCGGTCAGATGCTCCACCCCTGGAACTACTCGGGCTATAACCCGAAGAAAAAATGGTACGGCCACGACCCGGCCAAGGCCAAAGCCCTCTTGAAGGAAGCCGGCTACGGCAAGGGCTTCAAGATGGAACTCATCGCCACGAACGGCCGTTACCCGGGCGACAAGCCCACGTGCGAAGCCATTGCCGGCATGATCAAGAAAGTCGGCGTGAACGCCACGTGTAACTCCCAGCGCTTCCCGCTCTTCAAAAAGCTGCACCGCGCTTATAAGGCCGGCAAGAGAAAAGGCGCTGCGGCCTACTACATGGGCTTCGGCAACGGCCAGGGCGATTCCACCTCCGTGCTTCGCGGAACGTCGAGCTGCAAAGGCCCCTGGAGCGGCATGTGCTTCAAGGAGCTGGATAAGGCGATCGACGCGGCCACGGCCACCGTCGACCCGAAAAAACAGCAGATGGCATTCGAGGGCGTGACCGACAAGATGAAAGCGTTGGCCACGCACAAGATCGTCGTGAAAATCCACGACGTGCTCGGCCATGGCTCGAACCTGAAATGGATCCCGCGCCACGACGAGACGCTCCTCCCCTGGGAGATCGGAGTGCTCGGCATGAACTAAGCGGGTGTTTTCACTGCATCACGCCGCGGGGGGTGGCTGAACGCCCCCGCGGTTTTTTTACACCTTCACGGATAAAACGCTTTTTCTGAGGTTCAGACATGAAATTCGGCATCTTTCTGTCCGCACAGCAGACCCTGGACGCCAATCTGCTCGACGCGTTCCGCTCTCAAATCGACCTGGTTCGCCTGACGCGCGACAAGGGTTGGGATTCTTTTTTCACCGGCCAGCACTACTTGAGCGAGGGCAACGTGCAGCACTTACAGAACCTGCCCTTTCTGGCGCGCTTAAAGGCCGAGGCCGGCTATATGATGCTCGGCATCGGCGTTTTGCTCATCAACCTGCACAACCCGGTCTACGTGGCGGAGACCGTCGCCACCATGGACGTCATCGCCGAGGGCAACATGGCGTTCGGCGTAGGCCTGGGCTACCGCGACGTGGAGTTCGACGCCTTCGGCGTGAGGCGGGGCGAGCGGGTGAAGCGCTTCGTGGACTGTCTCGAACTGGTGAAGCGCCTCTGGACGGAAGAATCCGTATCGTTTAAGAGCGAATACTGCACGCTCGAAGACGTGCGCATGAACATGCGCCCCGTGCAAAAGCCCCATCCCCCCATCTGGTTCGCGGCGAACAGCGACCCGGCCGTAAAACGCGCGGCGCACATGGGCGACACGCTTCTCATCAACCCCCACGCCACCACGGGGACCATCGCGCGCCAGATGGACGTCTACCGCGAAGGCCTGGCGGAGGCGGGTAAACCCATGCCTGAGGATCTTCCCTGCATGAAGGAGGTCTTTTGCGCCAAGGACAGGAAAACGGCGCTGGAGCTCGCCGGCCCCTACCTCGGCCAGAAATACAAGGATTACGCCCGCTGGGGGCAGGATAAGGCTCTGCCCGAGGATGAGACCTTCGACCAGCCTTTCGAGGAGTTGCTGAAGGACCGCTTCGTCATCGGCTCGCCGGAGGATTGCTACGAGGAACTGAAACCCTACAAGGATATGGGCGTGAACCACCTCATCATCCGCACACACTGGATCGGCATGCCCGCCTCCTCGGCACTGGAAAGCGCGCGGCTCATTTCCGACGAACTCATGCCCGCGCTGAAAGCATAGGACGCTCCCGAACCCGAAAGGAGATACCAAAATGGCCTCGCTGAAAGACCACCCCCGCTACCCGAAAGCCGAATACGCCCGACGCTACCGTGCGATCAGAAAAAGGATGCGCGCGGGGGGAATCGATGCGCTCATATTCTACGGGGATTCGGGCATGCAGGGCGGCAACCAGGCCAACCTCAAATACGTCACGAACTACAAGGACCCGGTGAGCAGTTTTTTCGTCTTTCCCCTCAGGGGCGCACCCGCCCTTTTCATGTCGAACCGGCTCTATCTCCCCTACGCGAAAAAGATGAGCGTCATCAAGAAAACAGAAGCCGTGGATTATGAGCCGGGCCTCAAGGTCGAAGGCCGTATTCGCGAACTGGGGCTTGAGAAAGGAACCATCGGCCTGGTCGGCTTTCGCGGCATTCTGCCCGTGTCCATGCCGTTCAGCGTGGTGGACCACTGGCGAAAAACCTTGAAAGGCGCGAGCTTCACCGACGCTTCCGATATTCTGGCCGAAGTGCGGCTCACCAAGAGCGCAGAAGAACTCAAGTGGTTCAGGCGCGGGGCGGCCTTGACGGATCTGGCCTTCGAGGCCCTGGACGAAAAAGCGAAGATAGGCATGAGCGAGTTCGAACTCGCCGCCGTCATCTCCGGAGCATACGTGCCCAGGGGAGGAAGCCCGCAACTTATTTTCGTGGGTTCGACCTCCATGGCGAGACCCCAACTGATTTTCCCCAACCAGTTCCCCTCCCACCGGAAGATCAGAAAAGGCGACATCGTGCTGACGGAGCTATCCGCCGATTATGAAATGCACCCCGGCCAGGCGCACCGGCCCATTTCCGTAGGGGTTGCGCCGACGCCCATCTACCGGAAACTCTACGAGGTGGCCGTCGAGGCCTACGAGCGGATATTCAAGGCGCTCAAACCAGGCAACACGCATGAGGACATAAAGCGCGCGGGCGCCATCATCGAGGAGGAGGGCTTCACCACCTTCGACACCACTTTTCACGGGTGGGGCCTGCTCATCGAAAACCCCCGCGTCGACGTGGGCGCCACCATTCTCAAGCGCCCGCAGAACGAGATCACCTTCACGGAAGGGATGCTCATGGTGATTCAGCCCAACGTCTGCACGGCGGACGGCAAACGGGGCCTTCAGGTGGGAAACCTCGTGGAAGTCACCAAGACCGGCGCGCGCGCTCTCCAGAAATTTCCCATGAAGTTCATGCGCATATAAAAAACCGCCCCGCTGGATAATCCCGCGGGGCGGCTCTTGCGATTCCAAAAATCAGTTGGCAGGCATGGCCGCGATCTTCTTCCCCAAATCCTCGGCGAGGGGAGAACCCAGACTCTTGAGCTTTTGCAAATCCGCCAGGGCGGCCGCCCTGTTCCCGGCCATGACGTGGGCGACGCCCCTGTATTCGAGGGCGGGCGCATAGTCGGGCTTGATGGAGAGCGCCCTATCGTAGGCGGCGATGGCCTCTTTCGCCTTGCCCATCTTCCGCAAGGAGTAGCCCAGCATGTTCAAGGCCTTGTAATGCTGCCCGTCTTCTTCGATCACCTTTCGGAACAGAGCCGCCGCTTCTTCCCATTTTCCCTGCCGCGCTTTTTCCTCTCCTTGAGAATAGTTCTGTCCGGCCATTTCGGGCTTGGGGTCGCCCGCCGGGTGGGAGGGCGCCGCCAGGGCGAGCGACATCACGAACGCGATAACAACGAGGGACAAGGTTTTCATGACATCATCTCCTATGAAACAAAACGTCCACTTGAGACGGCGTATCGGGGGTGGCCACGCCCGCTGCACCATCTGCTCAAGGCGCGGTTTTCGGCCTCAGACTCAGGTATATGACAAAAAAAGAGGGCTGTCATTCACCCCCTCGGGTAAGCGACAGCCCTCATGCGAGAAATCCGCTAGTTGTTGAGGCCGCTTTGGTTCGCCACGGAAATGCGGGCGATGGCGCGCTTCAAGGACAACTCGGTCCGAGCGAAATCGAGTTCCTCCCCGGTCTTCTGACCCCCCATGCGCTCCTGCGCGCGCTGGCGCGATTCCTCCGCGCGCGGTGTATCGATGTCTTCCGCCCGCTCGGCGCTCTCCGCGAGGATGGTTATCTTCTCGGGTCCCACCTCGGCGTATCCCTCGATGATCGAGACGAAATACCTGGCGCTAGCCGTGCGGTAGCTGAGCACGCCGACGCCGAGCTGGCACAGGTAGGGCGTGTGCTGGGGCAATACGCCGAATTCACCGTAAAACCCGGGGGCCGTCACTTCATCCACTTCTGCGGAGACGAGCTTGCGCTCCGGCGTTACGATGTCGAGCATCATCTTACCTTCAACCATTCTACACCTCGACGCCTAAGGTTTTGGCCTTCTCTTTGGCGGATTCCAGATTGCCCACCATGTAGAAGGCCTGCTCGGGCAGGTGATCCACGTTGCCGTCGGCGAGTTCCTGGAAGTCCTTGATGGTGTCCTCGAGCCGCACGTACACGCCCGGCGTGCCCGTGAACTGCTCGGCCACGTGGAAGGGCTGGCTCAGGAAGCGCTGGATCTTGCGCGCGCGCGCCACGATAATCTTGTCGTCTTCGGAGAGCTCGTCCATTCCCAGAATCGCGATGATGTCCTGAAGGTCCTTGTAGCGCTGAAGAATCTGCTGCACCTGCCGCGCCACCCCGTAGTGCGTCTCGCCCAATATCCTCGGGTCGAGAATTCGGCTCGTGGAATCGAGCGGGTCCACCGCCGGGTAGATGCCGAGCTCGGCTATCTGGCGCGAGAGCACCGTCGTGGCGTCCAGGTGCGCGAACGCGGTGGCGGGCGCGGGGTCGGTCAGGTCGTCAGCCGGCACATAGATGGCCTGCACCGAGGTGATGGAGCCTTTGTTCGTCGAGGTGATGCGCTCCTGAAGGTCTCCCATCTCCGTCGCGAGGTTGGGCTGGTAGCCCACCGCGCTGGGCATGCGGCCCAGAAGGGCGGACACCTCGGAGCCCGCCTGCGTGAAGCGGAAGATGTTGTCGATGAACAAAAGCACGTCCTGGCCTTCCACGTCGCGGAAGTATTCCGCCTGCGTCAGCCCCGAGAGGCCGACGCGCAAGCGGGCGCCGGGAGGCTCCGTCATCTGGCCATAGACCAGACCGACGCTGTCCAGAACGCCCGATTCCTCCATCTCGAGATAGAGGTCGTTGCCCTCGCGGGTGCGCTCGCCCACGCCGGTGAACACCGAAGTTCCCGAGTGTTCCGTGGAAATATTGTGAATGAGCTCCATGATCAGAACCGTCTTGCCCACGCCGGCCCCGCCGAAAAGTCCCGTCTTGCCGCCCCGGGTATAGGGTTCCAGGAGATCGACGACCTTGAGGCCCGTTTCGAGCATCTCCGTGGACGTGCTCTGCTCCTCGAGAGTGGGCGCGGAGCGATGGATCGGCATGCGTTCCGTCGTCTCCACCGGGCCTTTTCCGTCCACCGGCTCACCGATGACGTTCAGGATGCGCCCCAGGGACGCCTTGCCCACGGGCACCGATATCGGCGCGCCCGTATCCACGGCTTTGAGTCCCCGAATCAGTCCTTCGGTCGGCTCCATCGCGACGGTGCGCACGGTGGATTCGCCCAAGTGCAGCGCCACTTCCACCACGATTTCGTCTCTCTCTCCCTCGGAGAGGAGGGACGCGTCTTTTTTGACGACGAGCGCATTTCTGAGCTCCGGCAGGCTGCCTGCGTCAAATTCGACATCGATAACGGGTCCGATAACCTGTGTTACACGTCCTTCGCTCATCCTGGGCTCCTTCGTCATCAAAATTCCCCGCTCGGCCGACTTCTCGATCAGCCTTCTTCAGGGATGTTTTCTCGCTTTCGAATCCTTTACGCCAACGCCTCGGCGCCGGCGACCACTTCGAGCAACTCCGTGGTGATCGACGCCTGGCGCACGCGGTTCATCTGCAACGTCAGCGTCCCGATCATCTCCTCCGCGTTTCTGGACGCGTTGTCCATCGCCGTCATCCGGGCGCCGAACTCGCTCGCCTCCGCGTCGAGAAGCGACCTGTAAACCTGCACCCGCAAATGTCTCGGCAAGATGCTGTCCAGCACACCCTCCATCGAGGGTTCATAAATATACTCCGCCGCCACGGGCTCTCCTTGCGCGTCGACCGACTCGGGCGCCGGAGGGGCCAGGGGCAGGAGACGCGAGAGCCTCGGGCTTTGGCTCAGAATCGTCCTGAACTCCGTGGTGATGATGTGGACCTCATCGAAACTCTCTTCGAGGTACGCCCTGGTCATGATTTCGGCCAGTTGGGAGGCGAGGGCGAAGTCGATTTTTCCGTAAACGTCCGTGAACTGCTCTTTGAACGCAAACTCCCTGCGCGCCAGGAAATCCCGGCCCTTGCGGCCGACGACGATGATTTCGGTTTCCTTGCCCTCGTCCTCGCGCTTCCTCAGGAACTGAAAGGCCTGGCGAAGCAGGTTCGTGTTGTATCCCCCGCATAGGCCCTTGTCCGAGGTGATGACGAGCAGAAGCACACTGTCGTCCTTCATGTCGTCCCGAAGAAGGGGGTGTGTGTCCGCCGCCACTTTGGCGGCCAGGGAATTCACCAACTCTTCCATCTTCTCGCTGTAGGGCCGGGCGCTTTCGATGCGCTCCTGTGCTCTCCGCACCTTCGAAGCCGCCACGAGCTTCATGGCGCGCGTAATCTGCTGGGTATTCTTGACGCTGCGTATGCGGCGCTTGAAATCTCTTGTAGACGCCATTTTCTACCTATTCCGCTACGGCGGCGGCTTCGGGCTCCGCAGTCTGGAGCGTTTTCATGAATTCCTTGCACGCGGCCCGCAAGCCCTCGGTGATCTCGTCGGTCAACTCGCGTTTTTCCGCCAGGTCGCTCACCAACTGCGCGTGGCTCGTCTCCATGTAGGTCAGGAAGTCGTTGTTCACCTTCTCGATGTCATCGATATCCACGCTGTCGAGATAGCCTTGCGTGCCGAGGAAGATCGACATGATCTGGCGATGCACCACCTCGGGCGCATACTGGGGCTGCTTGAGCAACTCCGTCAGGCGCGAACCCCGGGCGAGCTGCGCCTGCGTGGCCGCGTCGAGCTCCGAGCCGAACTGCGCGAACGCCGCCATTTCGCGGTACTGCGCCAAATCGAGGCGCAAGGTGCCGGCCACTTTTTTCATGGCCCTGTTCTGGGCGGCGCCGCCCACGCGAGAGACGGACAGGCCCACGTTGATGGCCGGCCGGATGCCCGAGTGGAACAGTGCGGATTCGAGATAAATCTGCCCGTCGGTGATGGAAATCACGTTCGTGGGAATATAGGCCGACACGTCTCCCGCCTGCGTTTCGATGATGGGCAGGGCCGTCAGCGAGCCGCCTCCGAGGCCGTCGCTGAGCTTGGCCGCCCGCTCCAGCAAGCGGGAATGCAGGTAGAAGACGTCTCCGGGATAGGCTTCGCGGCCCGGCGGACGCCTGAGCATCAGGGAAAGCTGGCGATAGGCCGCCGCCTGTTTCGAGAGATCGTCGTAGATGATCAGCGCGTGCATGCCGTTGTCGCGGAAATACTCGCCGATGGCGCAACCCGCATACGGCGAAATGTACTGCAAGGGCGCCGGGTCGGACGCCGTGGCCGCCACGACGACGGTGTAGTCCATCGCGCCGTATTCCTCCAGTGTGCCCACCACCTGCGCGAGCGTGGAGCGCTTCTGGCCGGTGCAGACGTAGATGCAATACACGTCGGTGCTCTTCTGGTTGATGATGGCGTCGATCGCGATGGCGGTTTTGCCGGTCTGCCTGTCGCCGATGATGAGTTCGCGCTGCCCTCGGCCGATCGGCACCATGCCGTCAATCGCCTTGATCCCGGTCTGTAGAGGCTCCTTCACGGGCTGGCGATCGACCACGCCGGGGGCGATGACCTCGAGGTTTTGCGAATCCTCGGTTTCGATGGGGCCTTTTCCGTCGATGGGCTGGCCCAGCGCGTTCACGACGCGGCCGGCCAGCGCCTTGCCGACCGGCACCTGAACGATGCGGGCCGTGCGCCGGACCTCGTCGCCCTCTTTGATGGCGCGATCATCGCCTAAGAGCACGGCGCCGACGTTGTCGGTCTCCAGGTTGAGCGCCATCCCGTACAAATCGCCGGGAAAGGCCAACAACTCACCGGCCATGCACTTCTCCAGGCCATAGACGCGGGCGATGCCGTCGCCCACCGAAATGACGGTGCCGGTTTCGGCGAGTTCCACCGAGGCGTCGAACCCCTCGATTTGTTTCTGAATGATCTGGCTGATTTCTTCGGCGCGAATCTGCATGGATTGCCCCCTTGATCCTTCAACTGGTTCTTCAGAGAGTATCAACTCGTAATCAACGTATTCCTTAAGTTGCGAAGCTGGTTGCTGACGCTGCCGTCCATGAGGACGCCGCCCACGTGGCAGACCAGCCCGCCAATCAGTTTTTCATCCGTCTCCACTTCCATGAGCACCTCGCCGCCGGTGATCTCGGAGAGTTTTTCTCGCAGCCTCTCGGCGGCCTCGGGGTCCAGGTCGTACGCCGCCCTCACATGGGCGCGAACGCGGCCGCGCTTTTCATCCGCAAGCTGCCGGTAGCTGTGCGCCATGTCGGATAATTCGCCGATTCGGTCTTTTTCGGCCACCACGCGCACGAAATTGCGCAACAACTCGCTCGCGCCCGATGCGGTCATGATTTCGTCCAGTATCTTCACCCGCTCGCTTCGCGCGAAACGCGGGTTGAGCAAAACGCGCCGCAACTCCTGATTTCCCTGAAATTGATTCGCTATCTCCGCCAGCGCCTCTCCGGTCTCATCCAGAGCGTCCCGGCTCTCGGCGATGTCCACCAATGCCCGCGCGTAGCGGCGCGGCGCCTCGCCACCAGTCACCGTGAACCTCCGTTTCTATCGTCGATTTTGGCGAGGTAATTCTCGACGAACCTTTTCTGATCCGCCTCGCCCAGCTCTTTTTTGAGCATCTCCTCGGCCAGGCCCACCGCCAGACTCGCCGCCTGGCTTTGAAGCTCCGCGCGCGCCTTAGACGCCTCGAGTTCGATGGTCGTCTTTGTCTGCTCGAGCAGGCGCCGCGCCTGGTTTTCCTGTTCTTCTTCGAGTCTTTCCCGCATCGCGCCGCGCTCTTTCGCACCCTGCTCGCGAACGCGGACGAGTTCGGCTTCCAGGTCGGCTACCTTGGCTCTCTGCTCGGCAAGCTGCTTTTCGGCCTCCTCGCGGGCCGCCTGGGATTCTTCGAGCGCCTTGTGAATCCCTTCCCTCCTGTCTTTCAGGAAATTCTTGATGGGATTGAACGCGAACTTGTAAAGGATCGCCACGACGATGAGCGTGTTGACGAGCTTGAAGAGTTCCTCGGTGAAGCTGAACGCCTTATGATGCGCGCCGGCTTCTGCGGCCAGAGCCCACTCTGCCGAAAGCAGGGCCGCCGCTACAACCAAAAGACCTAAAAGGCCATCATATTTTTTTTCTGAAAACACGGCTCTTGGTATCCTTTATCCGATGCTGCGGCCCGCAAGCCTGGTGGCGATTTCACCCGCCAACCGGCCGGCGCCGCTCTCGAGTTCGGAAGCCGCCTGCTTCGCCTGCACCGCTATGGACTGGCGCGTTTCCTCAATCTCGCGGCCTGTTCTCTCGCGAATCTCATCGAGGCGCCTGCGGCTCGCCTCGGTCATCTCCTGCTGGAGCGCGATGAGGGCTTCGGTGTTCTCGCGCTGAATTTCCGCCAGGGCATCCTCGTACTGGCTGATGTAACCGGTCGCCTCGCTCCTGTCGCGCTCGGCGGCTTCGAGATCGCCGGATATCTGGGCATCGCGCGATTCCATGTGGTTCATCAGGGGTTTAATCAGAATTTTATTGAGGACGACCAGAAGGATCAGAAAATTGGCCCATTGAACCAGGATGACGATCGGGTTGATGATGAGAGCGCCGCTTCCCACGTTGAAGCTCGTGAGCCAGGCGCCGAATCCGCTCTGCGGGGCGCTCGCCGCCCAGGAAATGGACGGTACGGCCAGAAGCATGAGAACGGGCGTCAAACCGAGCGCGAATCGTTTCAAAAGAAAAAGGCGGACCATCGCTCCCTCTGCCATCATCCGTACAGGACACAAACCCATCCCCGGAAGGTTCAGGCTCTGCCACGAAAACCGTCGGGGAATGGCGTATGAATTCGCATGATTTTCAGGGACATGGCTTGATCTCCGGCCCCGAAAAACGCTTAAAGCTAACCGCAGCCATAACTGAAGTCAAGCCCTTGCGGGATTTTTTATAACTTCTTGGATTCACGATGTTTGGTCTGGAGCATTCGGCGCGCTTCGCCTCCTCGCGCGAGGGGAATTATGCTATTTTCCAGACAATCTGAAAACTTTCACATCACCGGCCTCATTCATGGAGAGCGCAATGAAATTCGTTACGTTTGAAGTCCCCACCCCCCTTGGAAACGTCTCGCGCGTCGGCGCTCTGGCGGAAGGCTCAGGCGGCCAAATCGCCTTGGACCTCGCCCACGGCTACGCCGCGCTCCTTCAGGAAGAGGGCGAGGAGCCTCGTTTTCGTGAATATGCCGACTTCAGGCTTCCCCAGGACATGTGCGCACTCATAGCGGGCGGTGCGCCATCCCTGGACGCCGCCCGGGCGGCGCAGGGGTTCATCCTGGCGAACCCCACAAAGCGCGGGCCGGGCGGGGAACAGCTCACCTTCCCCCTTTCCGAAGCGCGGTTGCGCCCCCCGGTGCCGCAACCCGTTACGTTTCGTGATTTTCTCATACATGAAGGCCACAAGGCCGCGGGCGCGCGGCGGCGGAACACGGCGATCGACCCCATCTGGTACGAGCTTCCCTCCTGCTACAAGGGAAACCGCCTGACCATCATCGGTCCCGGGGATGAACTCCCATGGCCGCACTACACCGAAAAGCTCGACTATGAACTCGAACTCGCCATGTTCATCGGAAAGCGCGGCAAGGACATCAGCCAGGAAGACGCCATGGATCACGTTTTCGGCTTCAGCGTGCTGAACGACTTCAGCGCGCGCGACATCCAGATCAACGAGATGAAGAACTGGCTCGGGCCGCACAAGGGCAAGGATTTCGGCACGGCCATAGGCCCGTGCGTCGTCACGGCGGATGCGTTCGACCCGGCCGACGCGGTGATGATCGCCCGCGTCAACGGCGAGGAATGGAGCCGGGGCAACGCGGGCGACGCCTACTACTCCTGGACGAAGATGATCGAGTACGCATCGATGGAAGAAGAACTCGTTCCGGGCGAGATGTTCGGCTCGGGCACCGTGGCCACGGGCTGCGGGGCGGATCTGGACAAATGGATAAGGCCCGGCGACGTCATCGAACTGGAAATCGAGGGAATCGGGGTCCTGAAAAACAAGATTGTGAGAGACGCTTAATTCTTGAGCGGCCATCTGCGCAATTTCAACCTCCCGTTCCACATGAGGCCGTGCCGGGGGTAGCCGAGTCTGGTGGGAGGCCCCAGGGCGCGGACACAAGTCTCATCGAGCAGGCGCGAGACTTGGGCGATTCTCATGTCGTATTTCTTCAGGTCGATTCCGTTCGGGTTCCCCCAGGCGGCCAACACCACGTCCGCGCCCTCGATGCTCCTTTCTATCCAGGGGTCGTTCTCCCTGCCCACCATCACCCGGTATGGGTGGACATTCAACTCCTTGGGATAAGGGGAGCGAAGCGCGAAGAGATTCACGTACCGGATGCGTCCGAATCTGTTCCTACGCGCCCAGGCCTCCACTTTCCCCACGGTGGGGTCGCTTCTCTCAACCGACGCCGTGGATGGGTTCTTTAAGACGACGGCGAGTGTGCGCGTGGGGTTTTCTGAAATCCGCACCTCCAGAAAATACCGGTACCGCCCGTATTTCATGGGGGCGCATCGCGTCACCTCCCTCACCTTTTCAGGCGGCATGCTTTTCCTTCTCCCAAAAAGAGAAATACAATAGCCCCAAGCCACTTACGAGAAAGGACGGACATGCCATACGAAAACGTGCTGTATGAAGTCGATGGGCCTCTCGCCCTGATCACCATCAACCGCCCCGAGCGGCATAATGCCATATCCCTGGCCACGCTGGATGATCTGCACGCCACGATCGCAGAGGCGGCAGGGGACGAGGCCGTCCGCGCCATCGCCATCACCGGAGCGGGCGGGAAGGCTTTCGCCTCGGGTTCCGATTTGGGGGAAGTCGAACACAGGAATCTCGCAATCGCGCTCACTCCTCTCGTGCAGGGAGTGGCGGAGCGTCTGGAGAGAACGCCCAAGGCGACGATTGCCGCCATCAACGGCTATTGCATGGGCGGGGGTCTCGAGGTGGCGCTCGGCTGCGACCTGCGGATCGCGACGCCCCAGTCCAAGTTCGCCACGCCGGAGGGAAGAATCGGCATCATCCCGGGCGGCGGCGCCACGCAGCGCCTGCCCCGCCTCATCGGGCGGGCCTGGGCGATGGAAATGCTCCTGATGGGAGAAACCCTCGACGCAAAGCGCGCACTCGAGGTCGGCCTCATCACCCGGCTGGTCGAGCCTGAGGAACTCATGCCCACCGTCAGGAAGATGACCGCAAAACTGGCGGGCTACGCTCCTTTCGTGCCCCAGTTCATGAAGGCCATGGTGCACTTCGGCATGGAGGGCAGCATGACGGCGGGTCTGGCGCTCGAGAAATTCGCGCAGGGCGCGCTGTGTGAAACCGAGGACAAGGTGGAGGGGCTCCGCGCTTTTCTGGAGAAGAGAAAACCCGAATGGAAGGGCAGATGAGTTGAGCCTCATAGTCTCGGGCGTCCTGGAAACGTGCGTCTACGCCGAGGATCTCGAAGCGGCG
This sequence comes from bacterium, assembly GCA_965221165.1. Classification (GTDB taxonomy): domain Bacteria; phylum UBA8248; class UBA8248; order UBA8248; family UBA8248; genus Bin107. Next base: position 2,117,180 of record CBDCRP010000003.1, on the reverse strand, counting down.
GAGGCGTTCTACCACTCCGTTTTGGGGCTCGAAGCGTTCCAGAAAGCGCCCGGTCGGCACGTTTTCTTTCATTGCGGGCCGCATGCGGTCTTTCTCGTCTTCAACCCGGAGGCGACCTCCCGGCCCGACATGAAGCTCGGCGTACCGACGCACGGCGCGGTGGGGCCGGGGCACGTGACGTTCTCCATCCGCGAGGCCGAGATGGCCTCCTGGCGGGAGCGGCTGGCCGCACAGAACGTGGAGATCGAAAAAGAGGTCGACTGGCCCGGCGGCGGACGCTCCATCTACTTCAGAGACCCGGCCGGCAACAGCGTGGAGCTGGCATCGCCTCGCATATGGAGGCTGCCCGAGCCCTGAGGCGCGCCTGGCGCGGTCGGAATTCACACCGGAATGACGGCAATCTCAGCCAAAGAAAGAAGGAACACTCCGAAGGAACGGGTCGCGACCTGTGGGACGGCCCCGAGAAGGGGCTGTCCCTGCCATAAAGATGGCGAGAATCGAACCATCATCGCCGAGCGCTTATCGTATGGAGGGTGGGTGGGAACCCGGGTTTTGGGTAGGGGCGGACCTGCGTGTCCGCCCTGATTATGTTTTCGCCCAGTTTGTTTAGACGCGGTTCGTATTCTTCTCGTTCGCCTTTAGGCAGTCGGGGACCTTTCCGTTGCGGGCGGACACGCAGGTGGCAGACATATATGTCTGACCCTACAACTGCGCATCACCCCCCTTGTCGGCCAGCCCTTTGCACCAGGCCCACAACAGCCGGTCGGGCGCAGCGGAACCCCACCCCGTGGTTCGACTCATAGGGCGCAAAACCGGTGCGAAAGGCGGAGCGCATCAAAAAGCGGCTGTTGAACCACGCGCCGCCTCGTAAAACTTTAAGGCTTCCGGCACCCGGGCCTTTCGGGTTTTTCCGGGGCATGTGCGCGTAGAAATTCCCCCGGTACCAGTCCGCCACCCATTCCGTGGCGTTTCCCGCCATGTCCATCGCGCCGTAGGGGCTCGCGCCCAGCGGCCTGCTCCCCACGCTCCAGGTGGCGAACCCCTTGCGGCAGGAGGGAATCTCACCGCCCATGACGGCCCGCGCGCACGTCGCCCGCTCATCCCCCCACGGGTAGATGCGCCCATCCGCCCCGCGCGCCGCCTTCTCCCACTGCGCCTCGGTGGGCAGGCGCCTGCCCACGCGCGCGCAATAATCGCGCGCCTGGAACCAGGTGACGCCCACCACGGGCTGGCCGGGCTCCTCGAACGAGCCCGCGTAGCGCTCCACGGGTCTTAAAAACTTGCGGAAGCGCCGGTTGGTTATCTCGTACTTGTCAATGTAGAAGGCTTTCAGGAAAATCCGGCGGAGAGGCGTTTCGTTATCACCGAAAATATACCCGCCCGGAGGCGAGCCCATCACGAATTCCCCCGCAGGCACGAGGACCAAGGGCGCTCCGTCTGAGCCGATGATGCGCCTGGGCAGCCCCGCGCCCGGCGCAGCGTCACCCCAAGCCGCCATCCAAACGAGTGCCAGGAAAACGGCGATTGCCATTTGGTTCTTACGGTGTCGAAGCATCGTGAACGCTCAAAAGGCGAGAATTGTCTCCCCTTTTCTAACACAACCAGAGAAAAGTAGGGGCCGTTCGCGAACGTGGGCCGTTCTTGTGAACGTGGGCCGTTCTTGTGAACGGCCCCTACAGGAGCGGCAAGGATCGAACTTCTTATCACCGAACCAAAAGACGAACGAAGAAACCGTCATTCCGGCGCACGCTGGTGGCAACCGCAAGGTTGACTAGGCGGACGAGAAACGCATCGGTTCTGGATTCCAACCTTGAACTGGGAAATCGATTTCAAAGTTGAGCAAGGTTGGTAGAACGCCAGGTTTTTTGACACAATAGCATAATAATAGTGGTGCTCATGATGAGTAGAAACGGTTAACTCGAAGGCAGCTTGGGCATGGTCGAGCGAATAAGAGCAAAGAAAATCGGGCCAGTCAATGAAGCGGACATCCGCTTCGGCGACGTTACAATATTCGTTGGGCCCCAGGCGACCGGAAAAAGTATCTTCTTGCAACTCCTGAAACTACTTGTAGACAAAATTGCAATACACAAGACCATGAAGCACTTCGGCTTGGCGCAGCGCGGCCGCGGCAATGCGAGTACCTTTTTCGATCTGTATTTCGGCGAAGGCATGGCATCGATCTGGTCGGAGGAGAACAGCAGCCTGATCCTGGGGCAGTCGGGTAAGCCTACCGACCTGACGGACTATACACGCCCAGGCCGGTCCGATGTTTCGGAAAAACTGTTTTATATTCCCGCTCAACGGGTCATGAGCCTGCGCGACGGCATGACCCGTCCGTTTACGGATTACCGGGCAGGTGACCCCTTCGTTCTGCGGGATTTCAGTGAAAAGCTCCACGGCATCGTGCAAAACGAAATCGGTCTCGATGAAGATGTCTTCCCGCGCCGACAACGCTTGGCGGCGACCCTGCGAAAGCCTTTGGAAAGACATATTTTTGGAGGTTTCGGGCTGCGCACGGATACTTCTGGGCACCAGGGGCGTCTGGTTCTGAATCCGAGTACAGGTCACGATCGCGTTCTACCTTACCTCGTATGGTCGGCCGGGCAGCGTGAATTTGTGCCGCTGTTGCTTGGGCTGTATTGGCTTCTACCGCCATCCAGAGTACCGATCCGTGACGATATTGAATGGGTTGTGATCGAAGAACCGGAAATGGGGCTGCATCCGAACGGAATCGGCGCGGTACTCAACCTTGTCATGGAATTGCGGTTACGCGGATACCGCGTTTGCATCTCCACTCATTCGCCCCATGTCCTCGATGTCGTATGGGCGCTGCGCTTCTTTCAGGAGAACGGCGGAGAAATCAGAGATGTACTGAAGCTTCTCGGCCTTCCTCGCACTAACAAAACACGGGATTTAGCAGGTACTGCTCTCAAGAGCGAGTTCAGAACATATTATTTCAAACGGGACGGCTTTGTTCATGACATATCCGACCTCGATCCCGGATCGGATGATATCGCTGAAGGAGGCTGGGGTGGTCTTACCGAATTCTCCGGCAATATAGGGGACATTGTCGCTGAAGTCGCTAACCGCCTGCCGACCGATGCGTCATGACCTTCAAGAAGGCGGTCGTGGCCGCGACGCCCCCGGTGAATCTCGCGTATTGTCCCGGAAAACAGGCTTTGGAGAATAGGCATCGCAGACTAGTAACATGCACAGATTCACTACGGCTGACAGGGAGCATCTATCTGGACTCGGCTTTGGCGCAAGAGCCGGGATATGCCGATAAACCGCGTTGGGATTACGGTCTCGGCTACAAGCCAGAGAACGGACGGGAACACGCGGTATGGGTAGAAGTGCACTCGGCCACGACAAGGGAAGTTTCTGCGGTTCTCAACAAACTGCAGTGGTTGCGGGACTGGTTGAATAGCGAAGCCAAGCAACTCAAGAAGATGACATTTTTCGCCAAAGACGACATTCGTTTTGTGTGGATTGCCAGTTCTCGTGTCAATATTCCCAAGAATTCTCCTCAATTCCGGCGACTCGGCCAAAGCGGTATTAAAAGGGTGCGGAAGCATCTTTCATTGCCTTGATTTGTCAACGCCCGTCGGATTGAGTTTGCCATTGGACGAGGACGACTCTCAATGGATTCATCGAACGGCCCGAAGAGACTTAGGTTACTGTCAGATCCGGTGTTCGGGTTGAATTGAAGAAGGTGGCGCATTCCTTCTGAAATGGGGTTGTGAGCAGCAATATTTTATGATTCCTGTTGCAATTCCCCGCCTCGCCTTCTAGGATATTCCGCGTTTGCGCGCACCCGCGCACGAACCCGTCAGCCTTCCTAAAACGCGAGGATAGAAGAGTGAAAACCACATTCACACTCATCATTGCCATCATCAGTTTATTCATCGCGCAGGCTACGCAGGCCGCGCGCGGCGCGGACGGGCACCTGCGCATCATCTACTGGCAGGCGCCCTCCACCATGAACCCCTATCTCTCGGGCGGCACGAAGGAGATAGAGGCCGCATCGCTGGTTTTGGAGCCCCTCGCGCGCTACGACCAGAACGGAAACATGAGGCCCTGGCTCGCCGTAGAAGTTCCCACGCTGGAAAACGGCGGCGTGGCGGCGGATTTGCGCAGCATCACCTGGAAGCTCAAGAGCGGGGTCAAATGGGCGGACGGAACGCCCCTCACCGCAAAGGACGTGGTTTTCACGTGGAAATACTGCACGCATCCCCAAGGGGGTTGCTCCCAGAGCGAGAAATACAACGACGTGAAAAACGTGGAGGCTCTCGACCCGCGAACGGTGCGCGTGACCTTCGGCGTCGCGAAACCCTTTCCCTACGGGCCGTTCGTCGGCGCGCAGGCTCCGATCATCCAGGCCGCGCAGTTCGCCGACTGCCTGGGCGCCAAGGCGCCCCGGTGCACTTCCGCCAATTTCAAGCCCGTGGGCACGGGCCCGTTTTCCGTCTCCGAGTTTCGTCCCAACGACGTCATCTCCTTCGTCGCCAACCGCAACTACCGCGACCCGGCCAAGCCGGCCTTCGCGCGGGTGACCTTCAAGGGAGGCGGCGGTGCGGCGGCGGCGGGCCGCTCGGTGCTCGAAACCGGTGAGTTCGACTACGCCTGGAACCTGCAACTCGCCCCCGACGTACTGGCGAACATGAAAAGAGCGGGCAAGGGGGTGGTCATCTCCTCGTTCGGCACGCTGGTCGAGCGCATCGTCGTGAACCTCACGAATCCCGATCCCAAACTCGGCAAGGAACGCTCCACCGCGAAATACCCCCATCCGTTTCTCGCAGACGCGCGCGTACGAAAGGCGCTTTCGATGGCCATCGACCGCAAGCTGCTCGTGGAGATCGGCTACGGCGCAGCGGGCAGGCCGACGTGCAACATTCTCCCCGCGCCCGCCATCTATAAATCCACCGCCAACGATGGGTGTCTCAAACAGGACATCCCCGGCGCGAACAAGCTGCTCGATTCTGCGGGCTGGAAGCGCGGGGAAGACGGCGTGCGGCGCAAAAACGGTGTCAAGATCTCGATTCTCTACCAGACTTCCACCAACGCCGTGCGTCAGGATTTTCAGGCGCTCATCAAGCAGTGGTGGTCCAAGATCGGGGTCGAGACCGAACTTCGCAACATCAGCGCCTCGGTGTTTTTCGGCGGCGACCCGGGCAGCGGGGACACGTTTCAGAAATTCCGCGCCGACGCGCAGATGTACGCCAACAACTTCGACGGCACGGACCCCGAATCCTACATGGCGAACTGGGCGTGCAAGGAAGCGCCGCGGCCCGCCACACAGTGGCAGGGCAACAACGTGCCGCGCTACTGCGACGCCGCCTACGACGCGCTCGTCGCCAAGATGGCGAAGGCCGGCGCGCTCAGCGAGCGGGCCCGCCTCGCCAAGGCCATGAACGACATGCTGATGCAGGCCTACGCCCTCATTCCGCTTGTCGACCGAGGCCGCGTATCGGCCCATGCCAAAACGCTGGGCGGCGTGGTTCTCAACACCTGGGATTCGGAATTGTGGAACATCGCCGACTGGCGCCGCGTCAAATAGGCCCGCGCTCCGCTTAGGGCCACCGAGGCTTGCCGGCGATGACGACCTACACCGTGAGGCGGCTGCTCATCGCCGTTCCCACGCTCATCTTCATCAGCCTCGTCATCTTCCTGCTTTTAGACCTGGCGCCCAGCGACCCGACGGCGAACCTGCCCCTCACGATTCCGCCCGAGGTGCGCCAGAAAATCCGCGAGTCCCTAGGACTGGGCGAGCCCATCCACATCCGCTATCTGTTGTGGTGCAAGCAGTTTTTCATCAACGAACCGCTGAACGTGCTCGACGCCCTGCTCGGCCGCCCCGACAGCGGGGAGCGGCTCCGCGTGCTGAGCTGGCAGACGCGCTCCCCGGTCGTCGACCTCATCGTCGAGCGCCTGCCGCAGACCCTTTGGGTCGTAGGGCTCTCCTACGTCATCGGCGTCTTGATCGCGATCCCCATCGGCATCTTCTCGGCCTATCGCCAATACAGCTGGTTCGACCAGATCGGGACCTTCGTCTCCACCGTGGGGTTCTCGGTGCCGACGTTTTTCACCGGCGTGCTGCTGATCGTGGTCTTCTCGGTGGGACTCGGTTGGTTCCCCTCCATCTATGACACCACGCACCGCGTGACGGACTGGAGCAGTTTTCTCGTCCAGGTGCGGCAAATGGCCATGCCGGTCTTCGTGCTCGCCCTGTACAACGCAGCACAAATCAGCCGCTTCATGCGCGCCTCCATGCTCGATAATCTCGGCCAGGACTACGTGCGCACCGCCCGGGGCAAGGGCTTTCACGAGCGGCGGATTCTCTTCATCCACGTCCTGCGCAATTCGATGATTCCCGTCGTCACCATCATCGCGCTGGGCGTGCCGCAGGTGTTCGGAGGTGCGATCATCACCGAGCAGATATTCAAGGTGAACGGGCTGGGACAACTGCTCATCGTCGCCATTCAGGGCGGCGATCTGCCGACCGTACAGACGCTGACCTTCATCTTCGCGGGGCTGATCGTGGCGTTCAACCTCCTCGCCGACATCCTCTACGGGGTTCTGGACCCCACCATCCGCTATGACTAGCGCGCGGCGCGGGGTATGGGCGCAGTTCCGCACCCACCGGGGGGCGATGATAGGGGCGGGGATTCTGCTCATCGCAGCGCTCGCCGTGGTCTTCGGCCCCCATCTGTGGAGCATCGACCCGCACCTCATCGACATCCGCGCGCGCAATCAGGGCGCAGGCCTCGCCCACCCGCTCGGCGCCGACCGCCTGGGCCGGGACACCCTGGCCCGCATGCTCGCGGGCGGGCGGGTCTCGCTCGCGGTGGCGGGCGCCGCCATGGGCCTCGCCCTCTCCCTGGGCGCGGTGGTCGGCGTGGCGTCGGGCTACTTCAGGCGGCTGGACGGCCCGCTCATGCGGCTGACGGATCTCTTCCTGGCGCTGCCGCTCCTGCCCCTTTTGCTCGTCATCATCGCGCTGTTCCGCGACGCTCTCAGAAGCGCCTTCGGTCCGGAGACCGGCATCTTCATCCTCATCGCCTCGGTCATCGGCGCGACCTCCTGGATGAAGACCGCCCGCATCGTGCGCGGAGAGGTACTCGCTCTCAAAGAGCGCGAATTCGTGGTCGCCTCGAACGCGCTCGGAGCGCCCACGCGGCGCATCATCATCCGCCACGTCCTGCCGGGCGTCGTCTCGCCCATCATGATCTCCGCGGCCCTCGGGGTGGGCGACGCCATCATCACCGAATCGGCGCTCTCGTTCCTGGGGCTGGGTTTTCCCCCGGATTTCCCCACCTGGGGAAGGCTGCTCTACGATTCGACCGATTACCTCCAGCAATACCCCGAGCGCGTCCTGTGGCCCGGCCTCGCGATTTCGCTCACCGTGCTGAGCATCAACTACGTGGGCGACGGGCTGCGCGACGCACTGGACCCACGGGCGCGGGGGTAACAGCCCCGCCGCTCAGGCCATCGAACCTCTCGGACCGAAACCGGACTCGCGACGAAACCCGTCTTCTCCGGCTGTCTCTGCGCCTCTTGCAGGATGAGTTCAAACCCGCTTTCATCCTTGCGCCGGAGGGTGACCTCTGGCACGATTCGATTTCGGCGGGACACACAAATTACATGACAACGCGCCGGCCCGGAGACTCTCCCCGGCGCGCCAGCACAGGAACACCGACATGGCCGAAAACCAAAACGTCACCTTCATCTGCCCCGCGTGCGGAAAAAATGAACTGCCCTTCGAGGATCCGGGCGACCCGAACGAAGCCCTCTACATCCAGCTCGCGGAAACGGACACCTGCGATGAGGCGACTGTCGCGCATTTCGTGTTCGGCGACGCGTTCACCAACGGCTTCGGCGGCGTGGTGCGCGACGTAGACGCGGAAGGCGAGGAGCGGGAGCGCTGGGTTCCCCCGAGGGCGGTGGTCGCATATCACTTCGCGAGAAACGACGAGCGAATCGGCCACGCGGAGCCCATGAACGACTTCTACCCCCAGCCCTTATACCGCAATCTCTCGAAGGGAGACGGGGTGGAGAACATATACGTCGCCATGGCGTTTTTGCCGCATAACGAATCCATGACGCCCGAGATGCGCGCGCAGGGGGAGGCGCTCGCCAAGTCCCTGGGCTAGGGCGATTCCCCCCGTCCCAGAAGACGGTTGTATATCCACGCCAGGAGCGTGAAGAAGAAAAAGCCTATCGCGAACCCCCAGGCCGCTCCGATGATCGCGCCCGGGTAGGTGGGGGAAACGCCCGGATAGAAATCGCCTATCATCCTCAGCATCTCCCCGCCCACGCCGAACAGCGCGCCCAAAAGGGCGTAGAGGAAAAACATGGCCCCGTAGATGATGCCTGCGGCCAGGCCGAATTTCACAGCGTCGAGTTTCACGTTGAATCTCCCTGATGGCATGGTAATGCGCTCTTACATACGCTATTCAATATAAGCCTCAGGAAACATTCCGGCAAAACCACCCGCGAGCCCCCGGAGGGGGCCGCGCGCATTCATCCCGGGACGGGCCTTTACGCCCGTCCACGCACAAGGAGGTCGATCTGATGAGCGAAGAAACACGTCTCGAGAGAGGACTGAGAACCCGCGCGAGGATCTTCGGCGAGGAAGGAGAGGAGAGGCGCCAGGCTTTCGCGAAGGCGAGTCCCGCGTTCGCGCAGTTCGTCACCGAAGCCGTGTACGGCGATCTCTACGCGCGAGACGGCATCGACGACAAGACCCGCGAGACGGTGATCCTCTCCGTCCTGTGCGCCATGGGCCGGGACAGGGAGTTCGGGTACCACGCCAAGGCGGCGCTTCGCATCGGCATGACGAAAGAGGATATTCAGGAGATCATCATGGTGTGCGCGATCTACGCGGGCGCTCCCAACGCCGTGGGCGCGACGGATGAGTCGCTGCGCGTGTTCAACGAACTGGGAATCTAGGCGTTATTCATCAGGCCCCAGAACGGTTCTGATCTTTTCGGCGAGCGCGGCGGTGATGAGCCTCGCCGCCTCCTCGAGCGGGGGCCGCATGCGCGCGCCTGCGGCGAACGCGTGGCCGCCGCCGCCGAACATGCGGGCAACGTCGTGAATCTCCACCCGGCCCTTCGAGCGCAGGCTCACGCGGATTCGCCCGTTTTCGAGTTCGGACAAAAAAGCGATGACCTCGACGGATTCGATCGAGCGGGGAACCGAAATGTATTCCTCCGTCTCGGAGCGCGAGACCCCGAAGCGCTCGAGTTCCATCGCGCTCAGGGTGAACCAGGCGAGGCGTCCCCCGCAATCGAGCTTCATCCGGCTCATCAGCGTACCCAGCAGCTTCACGGAGCCCGCGCCGTTTGATTCCCAGAAAATCGAGTAGGCCTCCCCGGCACTCGCGCCGAGTTCGACCAGGCGCGCCGCCCAGTTCAGGGTGCGCCTCGAGGTGTTCGTGAAGCGGAACTGGCCCGTGTCGTAGACGAGGCACGCCATCAGCGCGCGGGTGATGAGCGGGTCGTCGAACGGGTAGCCTTCCTCGTTCAGGTAATCGGCTACCATCTCGCCGACCGCGGCGGCCTCGGGGTCGATGATGGAGGGACAATCGATATTGTCTTCTTCTCTGATGTGGTGATCGACCACCGCCAGGGGAAGGCCGCTGGCTTTCACCGGCTCCTCGAGCCTGCCCAGCCGGTTGATCTTCCCCGTGTCGAGAATGAGGCACGCATCGAAGCGCGCCGCCCAGTCCTCTTGCGCGAGAAGCTCCTCTCTCGAGCGCACGAGACCCTCAGGGTCAAAGGGTGCCGTGAAGACGGGCGTCTTGTCTTCGGTGACGACCGTGGCCTGCTTGCCGGTAAGCTTGAGGTAGCGGCTGAGCGCAATGCTCGCGAGCAGGCCGTCTCCGTCGGGCCCCACGTGGGTGAGAAACAACAGGCGCTCGTGGCGTGCGAGGAAATCTCTCAAGGGTTGAAAACGGCCCCGGCTTTCTTTTTTCTCCGTACTCATGAGGACGATTCGAGGTTTACACGATGAATCTGGCGCAAAACGTAGTTTCTGATCTCTTTCGCGGAAGACCCTGAATCCTCCCGTTCACCGTTTTCCATCACGCCGGCGAGCAGTTGCTCCACCACGCCGCCGCAGGACGCGCAATCTCCGTAAGGCTCCTCTATCGGGATGACGCGCTCCTCCCCGCAATCGCGGCAGCGCAGCAGATGCTTCGCACCCGGACGCTTGCCGCGCTTGGCCACCGCCTCGCCCTCCACCTCGACGATGTCCATCGAAAAATCGATCGTAGACGCGGAGCTTATAGACGTGCCTACGCCGTAGCCGCCGTCCACCACGGGGTTCAGCTCGAGAATCTTCTCCTCATCCAGGCCCCCGCTCACGAAGAGCTTCACGTGCGGGAATCCCGCGCGGTCGAGTTCCCAGCGGATTTCCTCCAGGATCTGGAACAGATTCCCCCGCCGCGACGCCGGTGTATCCACCCGCACGGCCGAGAGGCGATCGGTCAGCACGCGCGCGACTTCCAGGGCTTCGAATCTCTCGTCCGCGAACGTGTCCACCAGCGCGACGCGGCCCACCTCCGGCGCAATCACCTCATCGAAGGCTTTGACCGCAGGCACGAGGCCGTCCATGAGAATCACCAGCGCGTGGGGCATCGTGCCCACCGCCGGAATCTCCAGAAGCTCGGCTCCCTTGACGAGAGCGACGCCGTCGCAGCCGCCTATATAGGCCGCGCGCTCGACCATCGGCGCGATGGCGGGGTGAATTCTCCGCGCGCCGAAACTCACGAGCCCTCTGCCCTCCGCCGCGATGCGGCAGCGCGCCGCTTTCGTGGCGATGCCGCTCGCCTGGCACATCAGCCCCAGGGCGGGGGTCTCCAGCCTGCAAAAATCGTTGTAGGTTCCCGCAATTTCCAGAACGGGTTGGGAGGGCCTGAAAACCGTGCCCTCGGGCACCGCGCGAACGCTTACCGGGAGGCCGTCGAGAAGGCGCAGAACCTCCTCTAAACCCGTGAATACGCCCCAGCCGCCCGGAAGCGATTTGGCCGCGAATTCCGCACGCACGTTTTTCTTGATTCCCCTGGCTTCCAGAATCTGGAGGGTGCGCTCGAAATAGACGTCCGTCACCTTGCCTGAGCGGATGTCGTCGAAATCGGCGGTAAAAAGACTCAAAAGAGGATTCCGCCAGGGAAACCCGCTATTCGGCGGGCGCCGTCTCGGCAGGGGTTTCGGGCCGTGTGTCCGCCTCCTGGTTCCTTAGGCCGAACAGCTTGCCCCAGGGACGGGGGCCGGTGTAGTTCATCTCTTTTTCCCAGACGTCGTAGAGGCGCTCTTTCTCGTAGACGAGATCTTCGCGGAAATAGCCGGTCGTCTCGTACTGGTGGGTGTGGACGATGGATTTAGGCGTCGTGGGGCACGCCTCCACGCAAAGCCCGCAGTACATGCACCGCATGTAGTCGATGTAGAACTCCTTGGCGTACATCTCGCGGCCCTTGCCCGCCGTGACGATGGTGATGCAGTCGACCGGACAGGCCTTCTCGCAGTTCAGACAGCCGATGCAAAGCTCCTCGCCCGTCTTGAAATCGCGCGTCAAGCCCAAAAAGCCCCGATAACGCTCGGGCGGCTCCCAGCGCTCCGTCGGGTATTGAAGCGTGACGGGTTTTTTGAACATGTGCCGCAGTGTGGCGGACATGCCCTTCACGATATCCCAGAGAAAAAACTTCCGAAGCCCCCTGGTGAACTCCATTTCCCTCTCCTCGCCTTGAACCCTAGGAAGCCGCCGCGGCCTGTTTCCTGGCCTCCACCTGGGCTTCGAGATATTTCTCGGCCGCCACCGCCGCCGTCGTCGCATCGCCCGATGCGTTGGTGATCTGGCGAATCAACTGGCTTCTGCAATCACCGGCCACGAACAGGCCCGGAACATTCGTCTCCATGTTCTGATCCGTGAGGATAAAGCCGGCATCGTCCTTTTCTACGTGATCTTTTATCAAATCCGTGTTCGGAATAAAACCGATGAAAACGAACAGGCCCGTGGCGTCGAGTTCCTGCGTCTCACCTGTCTTCACATTCTTGATGCGCAGCTTCTTCATCTCCCTGTCATCGCCCACCACCTCTTCCGCCACGTGGTCGGTGATGATCTCCATCTTGGGATTCTCGCGAATCCTGTCCATCAAGACCGCATGGGCGCGGAACTGATCGCGGCGGTGAATGAGGTAGACCTTCGTGCCGTATTTCGTGAGGAACTGCCCCTCTTCCACGGCGCTGTTCCCGCCGCCCACGACGGTGATCACCTCATCCTGAAAAAACGCGCCGTCGCAAAGCGCGCAGTAGCTGACGCCCTTGCCCGCGTATTTCTCCTCGCCCGGAATCGCGAGCTTTCTCGGATAGCCGCCGGGCGTATAAATCACCGCCCCGCAGCGGCGCTCGCCCATGTCGGTGACGACGAGGAAATCATCCCCGTCCTTTCTCACTTCGGAGACTTCTTCCATCTCGATCCGCAAGCCGAACTTCATGGCGTGATCGGTGAACTTGGCCGCCAGTTCCTGCCCGCCGACCAGTTCGAAGCCCGGGTAGTCTTCCACGTGCTCGGTGTTGAGAATCTCGCCGCCGGGCGCGAGTTTTTCATAGCAGACCACGTTCAGCTTGGAACGCGCCGTATAAAGCCCCGCCGTCAGCCCCGCAGGCCCGGCCCCGATGATGATGATTTCGAAATCACGTTCTGCCAAAACGAATCTCCAGAACTAAGGAAAAGGGATTATATACAATGTTGCTCCAAATGACTAACCGATCGCACCGGCATACGCCTCATCTATGGTCATTCTGTTTTGAAGAATATCCAGAAGCAAATGCCTGAATCTCCTTGCATGTCTTTCGCCTTTTTTAGGCTCTGCAATATACTCGGCCATATATATGCTGGCATGTCCGGGGTTGTCTTCCGTGGCCGTATCAATAACAACAAACGCCTTTTTGTCGTCATCTGTAAGAAGCTGTCGTACAGATAGCGTTTGTAGCTTCGCCACACCCTCGTCTTTCCAGGGTTCGCCTTTTCTGGGACGAGACAGGCGTACTTCGACCGCATTTTTTATGAACTCAACTGAAACGTACTTCATCCGATGAACAGAAAATCCTTTCTTCCAAAGGTCCTTTGCTGGTATCGCAGTCTCAAGCACTTCCCCATCCTGGACATGCTGTGGGTTGAACATCTCTCGAAGAAGAAACTCCTCGTCCTCGACAACCCCGGGAGAGATTCCCGGCGCGGCGCATTTTTCCTCGTCAAGATGTGGAGAAGGAGCTTGCAAGGTTGTATCAGACCGTGAACAGTTCTACGATTTCGGAAGGCAATCCTTCGGATGCCGGAATATCTTCGCCGTCGATTGGGTGTCCATCTTTACCGTGCGCAAAGTAAGTATAAGTACGCGTTCCATAGAACCCAAGATCAACATGAACACCATCTTTTTTCCATAGAAAATTGACTTCCCCGTCATCGGCCAGCCCTATATAGGGCATGGGAATCGAGCCCAGCGGCAGCTTCCGAACGAAAATTTCCGCATCCTTAAACGCTTGAGCGGTAGGCCACACCGCTTCGGGCCAACGATCCTCCTCGGGAGTTTTTTCAAGCTCCTCCAATTGCGCGAGCAAGTCCCGATTCAATTTGTCGGCGTGATCCAGCGGTATAGTGGCCTGTGGTCGAGAAGCCATCACATGCTCCCGTGCAATCCTTTCTTGCAGATGCGCTCTCGCTGAACGCACCGATACTCTATCAACAACTCACCGCGAAGGAAACAGACCTCGGAATTTCTTCCCTGAATCCAATCGCGCCCCTACTCCTCGGGCGCCAGGACGAATGCGCCGAATTCCTTATCGAGGCGCAGTTTTTTTCCGTCGTGCTCGAAAACGGAACCTGCGGGGGTGTCCTCATCCACCGGTATGTATTCACCACAAAGGGGGCATGAAACCATCTGCACGATAGTGAGAACCTCCGCCCCCTCCGCTCGGCCCAAGCGGAATCTCACCCCCGCACAATTCTCGCAATCGACCAGATCGCGCGTTTTCGCATCCCACGGGACGGGTATGCGTTGCCCTCAGCCGGGACAGGCGAGGGTCCTGCGGTTTTCGCTCATGCGGCGAGCCCCAGCAGCTTTTCGAGCTTCGCCCGATCGAAGCCGACCACCTTCTCATCGTCCACGAAAATCACGGGCGTGGCCCGCATGTCCGCCCTCTGGAATAATTCCTCCAGGGCCTGTTCATCCTGATCGACGAGTTTTTCCGTATACGCCACGCCATGATGGGAGAGAAACTCTCTCACCGCCTTACAGGGCGCTCACGTGGATGATGAATACACCGTCACTTCCAAGTCCGACATCGACAATCTCCCTTAAAGCCAGCGTCCATCGACGCCGCGCCACGGCTCAGGCGGCGCGGGATATGGCGGCTTTTCCCCAAGCGGAAATCTCCGCTACCCGGGCGTGTTCACCCTCTCCAGCAGGGCCGTCAGTTCTTTTATCCGGATCGAATCGAGCCTCGAGACGGCGTCCACAATCTCCGCCCGCAAGGAGGCGTCCGTGTGCGCTTCGCTCAAGGCCTCGAACTTCTCGTTCACCGTGCCCCAACCCATCGGGGTGGAGAAATGCCCCTCCCAGGTGGGCTTGTCCAGCTTGTGGGCCGTGCCGTCCTTGAGCGTGATGGTAATCAGCACGGGTGATTGCGCGGGATACCTGGCCGTCATCTCATCGGAATTGGTGGTGCGCACTTTCTTTAAGAGCGTCTGCACGTCGTCCGCGCGGATTCTCTCTTCTTCGTACTGGGCGGGCAGAACCTGCTCGTCGATGATGGCCGCCGATAGCACATAAGGCAGGCTGTGGTCCGCCGTCTCCTTGTTGAGCACATGCTCGCGCGCCCCCGCCTTGCCCTCGCCCATGATGAAATAGGCGCGCTCATAAATCCCGATCTCGACCTCCTCGATGTCCTCGGGGCCGAAGCCGTGTTCGCGCTTCATGTCGATGACGCCCTCGATGGCCGTCTGGGAGTGAAGCCCTGCGTTGTAGCGCTTCACGCTGATCTCGAGCATCTTGCTTAAGGAAGTATCCGACCAGTCGACCTCGAACTCTCCCGTCACGGACTCGAAAACGCCCAGGGGGCCTTCCATCAACAAAAGCGGGCCCGTCACCCCGCGCATGGCCAGAAACGTCGAGTGCACCCCGCTGTGTCCGCCGGCCGCATAGGCGAAGCCCTTCCAGTGGGAAAGCTCGCCCGTGCGCGTGATGAGCAGGGGATTCTGGCGCACGCCGCTGAGCGCGACGGCGTTGGCCGTCTTCTCCGCGTCCAATCCCAAGGCGCGCGAGGCGCCCGCCGCCACGGCGTAGGCGCCCGCCATGGGCTGGTCGAACCCTCTTTTCTCATAGGGCGCGCTGTCGCACAGGCGGCACTGCACCTCATAGGCCAGGGCGAGGGCCGTCATGAACTCCGCCCCGCTCGCGTCGGCGTATTCGGCCGCCGCCATCACGGCGCCCGCGTTGTCGCTCGGGTGCGAGGTGGCGAGTTTCCCCATGAAGCCGTCGTTGAAATCGAGATAGCGGATCAGCGAGGTGTTGTAGAACGCAGCGCTGTCGGGCGCGCTCTTGCCGCCGCCGATGAGCGTGCAATGCGCCGCGCCGCCGAAATCATCCGCCTGCTCGCGCAGGTAGCGAACGGGCCCCTCGCCCAGCGAACCGATGGCGCAGCCGATGGTGTCGACCATGAGGGTTTTTATCTGTCCGCGCATATCTTCGGTGAGATCATCGAAACTGCTGTTCGCGGCGAACGCCGCAATCTGTTCCACAATCGTCATGAACTTGCTCCTTCGTTGAACCGGATTTTAGGGGAAGTCTTATCGCCCGGCCCGTCGCGCCGTCCCTTCGAAGAGAAACGGGCGCGGGCTAGCCGCCGTTCAGCTTTCTGTATGCTTTCTGCATGATGAGCGCGTCGTATTCGAGCGCGGGACTCTCGCACACCACCCGGCCTTCGGCGCCGAAATCGATGAGCGCGCGGAACAAGTCCCTGTAATTCATGTCCGACTCGTCGAGCTCCAGGTGATGCGCCTCGCCCTTGTCGGAATACGCGATGCCCGAGAGGTGAATGTGCAGGGTTTTCAAAATCTCATCACCCATCTTGTTCTTCAGCAGTTCGAGCTGGGCGCCGAACTCCTCATAGGTGTTGTGCGCCCCCGCCGAGCGCGCGTGGATGTGCGCGAAGTCTATCGTGAAGCCGACGTTCTTATCTTTAAGCGCGCCGCCCATATCGGCGATTTCCTCGAGTGAGCCGAACTGGGTGCCCTTGCCCGTCGTCTCGGGATCGAGACGAACCGGACAGCCCTCATCCACCAGGATGTCGGCGAGCTCTCCTATCTGGTTCTGGATGAAGTCGTACACCTCTTTGGGGTCTCGTTTCTGATAAAACCCGGGGTGAAAACACGCACCGTCACCACCGCACTTCGCCAGGGCGCGCGCCGTGTCCAGAACGCGCTTTCGGCTCGCCGCCACTTTTTCCTCTTCCAGCGAATAGAGGTTCACGTAATAGGGCCCGTGCGCGGTGATGTGAACGCCCGTTTCTGCCTGGGCGGCTCTCACCTCCTCGCAGGTCTGCTCCCTGATGCGCACGCCGTGGACGAACTCCATCTCGTAAACGCCCAGACCCAGTTCGTGCAGCCTGCGCACCGCCGCCGGGTGGGTCTGGGGCTTGGCCGAATGCGGAACCCCGCCCGTGCCGAAGAAAATCCTGTCCGCCCGTTTGGGCTTCGCGTTCACCTCCAAGGGGCCGTCATAGGTTCTGCCCTTCGGTTTTTCCTTGGGAACCCCCGGCGCCCAGCCGCGAACGTCAGCCTTGGGGCTAGCCGTTCTTTTTTTCGTTGTCGTTTTTTTCGCGGCGCTCTTCGGAGCCGCCCCTTTCTTTTCCGGCACGTTCGTCCTCAGAAGATGTATCGTGCAAATGCGCTGTTTTTTTGTCGGATCGCTCTTTCAAGCGGTCGATGGCCCACTCTAGCAGATATGCGCGCATGCTGCGAGAAACCTCCCCGAAATTCAGGCGGCGGGCGCATCCCGGGGCGGCTCGCTCAGCCACTCGGCCATCTGGGCGAGAATCTCTCTTTTGCCCAGCCCGGTGTTCGCGCTGCAAAGGATCGGCCCGGACCACCGCCCGTACAGCCCGCCGCCGGCCACCATGGTCTTCACGAGCGCGTCCAGAACGCTTCGCCGCTCGTTTTGCTTCAGCTTGTCCGCCTTGGTGAGCACCAGACACGCGGGCAGATTCACCGCCGCGAGCCATTCGAGCAGGTGCAAATCCATCTCCCGCGCTCCCCGGCGCGAATCGATGAGCACCACCACGCCCTGGAGCGTTTCACGATGCTCGAGATAGGTCTCGATCATGGGCCGCCAGCGGGCCCTTTCGGCAAGAGGCACCTGCGCGTAGCCGTAGCCCGGTAAATCCACGAGCACGAACTTCCCGTCCACGCCGAAAAAATTGACGAGCTGCGTCTTGCCCGGCGTCGCGCTGGTCTTGGCCAGATTCTTCCGGTTGGTCAGGAAATTGATGAGCGAGGATTTGCCGACGTTGCTCCTGCCCGCGAAGGCGACCTCGGGCAGCGCGGCCCCCGGCCAGCCCGAACGCTCGGCGGCGCTTTTGATGAACCGGGCGCTTTGGATTCTCATGGCCGGGGCTTCAGGAGGAATCCCCCGCCGGGGGAGCGAATGCGTGAACGACCAGGCCGGTGCGCACTTTGGGGTAGAAATAGGTGGACTTGTGCGGCATCTTTCCGCCAGCCTTGGCTATCTCGCATACCGATTCGAGGGGCGTGGGGTTCAGCAAAAGGGCCACCGCGCACTCACCGCCTCTTGCGGAGGCCAGCGCCAGTTCCGGGTCGGGCGTGAAGGCGATGTTCCCTTCCTCATGAGACGCGCCGTACGCGCCGTCCACGATGTCCGTATGCAGGCGGCTCACGTCGAGGGCGGCGACGGCCTCCTCCACCGAGGCGACCTCGGCGCCGCGCCTGCCGATCAGATACTTCACGCTCTCGCCGCCATCGTAGAGACAAAACACACCGGCTCCGCCGTTTTCTCGGGACAAGGCGGCCAGACGCCCCGCTACGCGGCCTCCGGCGCCGACTTCCGGCGCTGTTTCTTCCAAGACCTCGTACTTCTCCGCCAGGACGGCAAGCGCATCTTCGGTCGCCGCGGATACTTTCTTGAGCAGCCTGTACGTGGGCAGAATCACCATGCCCGGGTCCGAGACGTTGGCCAGACACATGAGCGTGTAGTCCGCCTCGCCTCCCTCGGGAGCGCCTTCCGCGCGGGCGGCGTCTTTCAAGTCCAAGGATGTTTCATAGCGATGGTGGCCGTCGGCGATGAACGCCTCCCTATCCAGGAGCGATTCCTGCGCGATTGCGATGACGTCCGGGTCAACACACCGCCACATGGTATGGCGCACGCCGTCGTCTTCGAAATCAGCGATGGGCGCTCCTTTGTCCACACTCTTGAGGGCGTGGTTCGCCGTTTCCCGAGGGTCGTCGTAAAAGCTGAAAATAGGTCCCAGATGCGCGCCGCTTCTCCCCCACAGGTCGAACAGATAACCCTTGGGCTTGGGGAAGGTCTGCTCGTGGGGGTGAATTTCGCCTGCGCCGTAGGGTTCGAGCTTCATCGCCGCAAAAAACGCATTTCTCTCCAGGCGCGTTCCATCGGGCAACGTGAAGCGCTGGCGGTAGGGATACAATGCGGGCGTATCGTCCAAGGTCATCTCCCCGCTCTCGCGCCAGTTTTTCAGATATTCGACCGCGCGCCCCACGCGGCCCGCGTCTCCATCTTCGCCGTCTAAGGTTTCGCCCTGGATCAGCCGCACGATGTTCAGGGGGTGGCGCTCATAAAACGAACGCCTTATCGCGGGCGTAAAAACGTCATAGGGCGGGGAGGAGACCTCTCCCATTTCATCCGGTGCGACATTCGAATACATCAACGCACGAAACGCCCGAACTTGAACCACGAAAACCCCCCTTTCGAGTAAACGATCAGAACCAGTGGCGAGGGGATATTAAGGTCGAGCGGGGGGGCTGTCAAAACACGATCGCGACGATGCGTCCATTTTGAAAAGACCCCACGTCTACTTCGAGATTCCAGGCTCATGAGTTGACCCGGGCGGTTACGTGCTCTAGTTTCCCCACTGAGATGGGGGAACCAGGCAAATCACGATAATGAAGCTCGCAGAAAAGGGCCTGCGGATGAAAACGAAATTCGGCATCAGCTTCGGCATGCACCCCGAGCGCATATATACGCCGGAGGAATCGTATGCGTTCGCAGAATCCGCCGAAGACCTGGGCTATGACTCTCTGTGGATCGGCGATCACGTTTCCTTTCACGGCCATTACACCGAGAGCCTCACCACGCTGGCCGCCTTCGCGGCCAGGACCAGCCGCATCACGCTGGGCACGGGCGTGTATCTCCTGCCGCTCAGAAGGCCCGCCATCGCCGCCAAGACAGCGGCCACGGTGGACTACCTGACGGGCGGGGGGCGCTTCGTCTTCGGCGTCGGTGTGGGCGGCGAGGGAAAAACGGAGTTCGAGCTCTGCGGCGTGCCCGTCAAGGAAAGGGGCGCGCGTACGGATGAATCCATCGACATCGCGCGGAAACTCTGGAGCGGCGAGAAGGTGAGCCACGAGGGGCGTTTCTGGCGTTTTACCGACGCGCGCCAGACGCCCGCTCCACCCACTCCGGGCGGACCGCCCATCTGGGTGGGAGGACGCAGCGACGCCGCCCGCAAGAGAGCGGCGCTCCGTTGCCAAGGTTACGTCTCCTACATGTTCTCGGCACCACGCTTCGCCAGGGGCCTTGAGGACATGAGGAGGTGGGCGGAAGAAGCGGGAAGCCCCTTGGACACAGAAGGTGGCGCGTGGACGCCCGCGCACCATGCGTTCATCTACGTTCACGAGGATCCCGAACACGCCCTGCGCGAAGGGATAAAGAATCTCTCCAAGCGCTACAACATGGATTTTGACGGCATCGCCCAAAAGTATTTATTCTATGGGCCGCGCGAGCGCTGCCTGGAGCAGATAGCGGAGTTCCAGGAGGCGGGCGCAACGCACTTCATCTTCAAGCACGCAGGACCGGCGGATGAGGAGACGGATCAGATGGCGCTGCTCGCAGAAGAGGTGATCCCGGAGGTGAGCAATTGAGCGAGGCGAAAAAAACGAGCATCAAATGGCCCGTCTGCACCGTCCTCATTCTCGCGCTCCTGGGCGGAATGATCTATTGGGGCTACACCGCGTTCCAAGCCGAGCAAACGATGACGCGGGCCACCATTACCGCGCCCGCGCAAAAGGCGGGGGGCGCGGCAACAGTTGCGGGGACCCGGCCCGTCGCCTACCGGTCCGCATTGCCCTTGTATTTTCTGGTGGGTTTCGCCCTCGTCATGACGGCCATTCTGGGCAGCATCATCTACTTCTGGTGGTCACTCAAGGATCTCGAAGGCGGGAGGCGCTACGGCGAGGAGGAGGATGAGAACGCCCCGACTCCCGATTCGGATAGAGTTTCGGCTCCGTAAAATCCCTTGAGCTTCACGCCTGCTCGATGGCGGATAGGAACCACTGATTCGGCCCCTCGGGCCGCACCCACGTCCAGTGCTCCGAGAAATTCACCCGCTCCGTGCGACTGCCTTCGACTATATCCCCGCTTCTCTCGTCCACCACGTAATCGCAAAGGCTCGCCTCATAACGCACGGTGATGAAATCGTAGCCCTCCTCGTTCCAGACCTCGACGATCTCCGCCCCTTTGATATCCACGTCATCAAGCCTGTTGATCTTGCCCTCGCTCCTGAGACCCTCGATGTCGCGCTCGACCTCGGTGAATATCTCCTTGTCCATCAGGTCGCGGACGGGGCCTAAGTCGCGCGCCGTCCAGGCGTTCTGGAAGCGAATGAAGTTTTCTTTCACCAAACCCAGGAAGGCCTGTTCCGAGAAAGAAGCGTCATTCTCGGCCATTTTGCGCAGCGCCGCGTCGCTCGCGGAATCACGGCGCGGGCCGCCGCCCGTTGTTCCCGCCGAACGGGTCGCGCCGCCCGCCGAACCGATATCCGGGCCGCGATACACGCCGCCCGACCTCTCGTGTCTGCCGGGCGCTTCATCCCTCTCGCGCGGCTCCTCCTCATATCCCCCCACGCCGTAGGGGTCCGCCTCGGCGTAGCGGTTCCCCGAATAACGGGGTTCCTGGCGGGAGGCGGCGGCGCGGTTGCGCATCATCCGGAAGATGAAGAAGATGACCCCGCCTATCAGGAGAATTTCCAGAAGCCCGAAACCGCCGCCCATTCCCATGCCGCCCATGCCGCCGAACATCATGCGCCCGAGCATACCGCCCAGCAAAAACCCGCCGATGCCGGCGAACAGGCCGGATCCCAAACCGCCGCCCATGAAGGAGCGTCTTTGAAACGGCCTGCGCGTAAAGCCTCGCGCGCGGGAGCGCGAGCCGAAGTTCGAGCGCCTCGAAAAACTTCTGCGCCCGAAACCACCGAACCCCCGCGAGCCGCGAAAGCCGAAGGAGCGAAAGCCGCCGAAGCGCCTCGCCTCGGCTTGCTCCATCACCAGGCTTAAGCCCTCCGGCGTGCGCGTCGGCGCGCCCAGGTGCGCAGGGGCCAGAAAGAACAACGCGAACAATCCAAGACTGAGAAAAATCTTCATGCGAAACCTCCGAAAGCGGCCAGGCCCGAAAAAGAAAGGCGGGCTTTTCTACAATCGGGATTATCCCAAGGTTGGAAGCCTGAGTCCATCGCGAAAAGCGCATGGGCTTCGGTGAGAAGAATCCGCCCGAATCGTTGATGGCGCATCCGCCCTCTGCTACCATCGGGGCGTCCCGCGAAACGTATTTCGTGAATCCCCAGGGAGCCATAGGGCGTCCGGTCCCAAAAACCGAGGAAGCGCCGATTCCATGAACGAACACAAAAAAATGCCGCTCGAAGGCGTGCGGGTCATCGACATAGGAACCCTGTTCGCCGGCCCCTGGATAGCCACCTACATGGCGGATTTCGGGGCGGACGTCATCAAGGTCGAACACCCGCGCGGCGATTCCTTGAGAAACTTCGCCTCCCAGAAGGACGGCGTCTCGCTGTGGTGGAAGCTGGCGAGCCGGAACAAGAAATCCATCACCTGCAACATCTCCTCGCCCGAAGGGCAGGAGATCGTCCGCAAGCTGTGTGAGAACGCGGACGTGCTGGTGGAGAACTTCCGCCCCGGCACGATGGAGAGATGGGGCTTCTCCTGGGAGAGCCTCCACGCCCTGAACCCCAAGCTCATCCTCGCGCGAACGAGCGGCTTCGGGCAAAAAGGTCCTTATGCGCAAAGGCCCGGCTTCGGCACGCTGGCCGAGGCGATGAGCGGCTTCGCGCACATCACGGGCTTTCCCGACGGGCCGCCCACGCTGCCGCCCTTCGCGCTGGCCGACGGCATCAGCGCGCTTTGCGGCACCTACGCCGTGATGATGGCGCTCTACCACCGCGACGTTCACGACGCGCCCGGCCAAGAGATCGACATCGCGATCTATGAGCCCATCACCACTGTGCTGGGCCCGCAGCCGCTCGAATACGATCAGTTGGGCTACGTCCAGATGCGCACGGGAAACGCCATTCCCTTCGCCGCGCCCAGAAACGCCTACCGCTGCAAGGACGGCCGCTACGTCGTGCTCTCAGCGAGTGCGGAGAACATCTTCAAGCGCGTCATGCGCGCCGTGGGCCGCGAGGACTTGGGCGAGGACCCCAGGCTGATCACCCAGGCGGGCCGGGTGGAGAACATGGCCGAGCTCGACGACGCCATCCAAAGCTGGGTGGGCGCGCACACGCTCGAGGAGACGATAGCCCATTTCGAGAAATACGAGGGCGCCCTGGGTCCCATCTACGACGTGGGCCAACTGATGGCGGACCCCCACGTGCAGGCGCGCGAGACCATCACCACGGTGGAGGATGAGGAACTCGGCCCCATCCAGATGCAAAACGTGATCCCGAGGCTGAACGGCTCACCGGGCGCAATCCGCTGGGCGGGCCCTCCCAAAGGCAAGCACACCGACGAGGTTTTGGAAGGAATCGGTTACGACCCCTCGGCCATATCGGGTTTAAGAGACAAGGGCGTCATCTAGCCTCCGCGATGAGAGAACCTCCCGAGCACTGCGTTTTCGTGTTTCACAAGAACTACTACGCCGACATCGGCCAGCATGTGCTGCAAGCCGAAAAATACCAGAAGACCCACGCCAGACTGCGCGAAGCCGGATTGCCCGAGAGTGCTTTTCTCGAGCCCCGCATGGCGGAGGAAGAAGAACTCGGCCTCGTCCACACGGCCGAATATCTGGCGGACTTGCGCTCGGGCCGTCACACCGCGCGCACGATACCGAGCGAGCTTCCCATCAGCAAGGAGATCGTAGACGCGGGCTTTCTGGCGACCGGCGGCACGGTTCTCGCCGCGCGCGAGGCGCTCAAAAGGGGCCGCGCACTGAACCTCACGGGAGGCTTCCACCATGCCTTCGCCGATCAGGCAGAGGGGTTTTGCTACGTGAACGATTTGGCGGTCGCAGTCCGCGTTCTCCAAAAAGAGGGCGCAATCAAAAAAGCTGCGGTCATCGACTGCGACCTACACCAGGGAAACGGCACCGCCGTCATCTTCCGGCGCGACGAGACCGTGTTCACGTTTTCCATCCACCAGGAGAACATCTACCCCCAAAAGAAAAGGAGCGACATCGATGTCGGCTTGTATGATCTCGCCACCGAGGATGAATACCTCCCTCATCTGGAAAAACACATCCCGAAGATACTCGATGAGCACAAGCCCGATCTGGTGGTGTACCAGGCGGGGGCGGACCCTTATTCAGGAGACCAGCTCGGAACGCTCAAACTCTCGGAAGAGGGCCTGAAAAGGCGCGATGCGTATATTCTCGGAGAGTGCCGCGCGCGCGGGATTCCCGTTGCAGGCACTCTCGGAGGCGGGTACGCCCTGAACCCTGCGGACACGGTGGAGGTCCACTTTCAGACGGCGCTTTGCTTTTGGGAGGTTTGAGATATCGCTTCGCCCGAAGCGCGGGCGGTGTGTATACTCTCCCCGTTTTCCGTGATTTGCTCTTGCCCATGATTCATCAGAACTAAGGAAGCGAATGCCCAGGTTTTCAGAAAGCAGCCCCACAAGCAAGCCGAAATTCTACTACGGCTGGCTCATCGTCTGGCTGTCTTTCGGCACGCTGGCGTTTCACGTCGTCACGCGGTTTTCCTTCGGCATCTTCCAGGTTCCCCTGCTCGAGGAATTCGGCTGGAGCCGGGGCCTTCTGAGCGGGGCGTTCTCTCTTTCCATGGCCACGTACGCCTTCGGCGCGCCGTTTGCCGGCTCGCTTCTTGAGAAAAAAGGCCCGCGCGCCCTGATGCCCTGGGGGTCGGTGATACTGGGTCTGACGTTCATCGCGTGCTTTTTCGTGTCCTCGCTCTGGCATCTCTACGTCCTGTTCGGCCTTTTCGCCGGCTTCGGCCTCGCGCTGAGCGGTTTCTCCACGCACAGCGCCATCATGCCGCGCTGGTTCATCAGAAAACGTGGCCGCGCCACGGGTATCGCGCTCTCGGGCATCGGAATCGGCATCCTCATCCTCGCGCCCTTGATCGAGCGGCTCATCGCCTCGGTGGGCTGGCGCTACACGTACATGATCTACGGCCTGGTGGTTTTATGCGTCGTCGCGCCCTCGGCCTTTCTGCTCCTGCGCGACATACCCGAGGACGTGGGCCAGGGGCCGGACGGCGGCCCGCCGCGCACGCCCGAGGAGATGGCGCAATCGGGCGTCGGCCACGGAGGCGAGGGCAAGGGCGTGCGGGAGGTCTTCTCTGTCGTGAGGCACGACGTGCGCTTTTGGTGCCTCATCCTGATAACCTTCGCCATCGGGCTCAACAACAACACCATCATGAGCCAGCTGCAGCTTTATCTCGTCGACGTGGGATACGGCACCGCCCTTGCGGCGATCATCCTCGGCATCGTCGGCTTCATCAGGACGCTGGGCAGCATCGCCGGCGGATGGGTGGGGGACATCATCGGGCGAGGGCGCGGGGTGGCGCTCTCCGGAGTAGTGGCGGCGGCGGGCCTGACGCTCCTGATCCTCATCCCCTACTTCGGCGGGGGCATCCTGCCGGGCTACACCTTCGCGCTGGTGTACGGCGTCGGCATCGGCGCCATGAGCGCGTGTTATTCCGCTCTGGCGGGGGATTGTTTCGGGGGGCGCACCTACGGCGTCATCATCGGCTTCATGGAGATCTGCTACGGACTGGGAGGCGTCGTCGGCCCTGCGTTCGCTGGCTTCATGTACGACTACACGAAAAGCTACTTCATCCCGTTCACCACCATCATCGGCTTCATGTTCCTCTCGATAGCCCTGGCGCTCTGGCTGCACGGATACATGACCAGACACGGCCTCACGCCGTAACGGGCAGGCGCACTATTTCAGGTTTTCCAGGTACCTTTTCACCTCGTATCGCGCGGAGAGATCTAAGAGTATTTTTCGCATCGCCTCTCTTCTGTTGCGCGCGCCCATCTCCTCGGTGATTTTCTCCTTCACGTCATCGAAACCGAGTTGTCTGCCTTTTTCCATTTTAGACGTTTTCACGACGTGCCAGCCGTAAATGCTCTTCACCACCCCGCTGTGCGCGCCCGCTTTGAGCGAAAACGCCGTTTGCTCGATTATCTCGGGCAGGCCCGTCCTCCGGCTGTAGCCCCGGCTCATCGCGCCCAGGCTCCCGCCGCGCGGACGCTCGGGCGCAAGGGAATACTTTTTGGCCAGTTCGGCGAAATCCTCTCCCTTCACGAGTTTGGCAAGCAAATCCTTCGCCTCTTTTTCAGACGCCACCATAATGTGGGACGCGGTGACTTTATCGCCCTCGGTGAATTTCGATTTGTTCTCCTCATACTCCGCGCGAACCTCGGACGCCTTGGGCTTTGCGCCCTCCTTGACCCTGCGAACGGCCTCGCCGATGAGAATCTCGCGCCGCGCGCGCTCCATCTCCATTTTCACCCGCGCGTCGGCGAGAAAATCATTGTCGATCGCATAGCGAAGTATGAGCCTGCGCTGGATCAATGCTTCCAGGAACATTTCTTTTCCCGCCCGCGCCTGCATCTGCATGTTTTCCGGCAACTGCTTGATGAAGGCGTAAAATGATTCCAGCGTTATCGGCTCCTCTCCAATGGATGCGACGACGGCCTTCTCGGACGAAGACGAATCGCTCTTGGGCGCGGCGGATGCGCCGGCGGCGAAAACGAGAAATGCCGCGAGGGCGAGCGCTGCGATTCCGGTGATGGTTGGGCGCGTCATGAGATGATCTCCTGAAGGCGTGGCGGGAAAACGCCGATCATACAACAAACCACCCGGCACCGCCTCGCCCGCTTTAATCCTCCGTCTCCTTCATCCGCTTGGGACCGATGAGCAAAACGCACTCGCCCCTGATTTTTTTGTCTTTGAGTTTCTCGTGTAACTCGCGCGCCGTATCTCTTGAAATTTCCTCGTGCAGTTTCGTGATCTCGCGCGCAAGGGCGAGTGGCCGCGCGGGCGCCAAGTCGGCGATTTCACTGATGAGCCGCGCGATTCGGTGCGGCGATTCGAACAGGACGACCGTGCGCTCCTCATCAAGCAGCGTTTTAATTTTTTTAAGTCTTTTTTGTCCCTTGGGCGGGAGAAAGCCCTCGAAAACGAATCTGTCGGTGGGAAGGCCCGAGGCGACCAAAGCGGCCAGAACCGAAGACGGGCCGGGCACGGGAACGACGGCGACACCCGCCTCTATGGCGGCGCGCACCACCCGGTAGGCGGGATCGGAGACCCCAGGCGTACCCGCATCCGACACCACGGCCACCCGCTCGCCCTTAAGCGCGCGCTCGGCCAGTTCGCCGGCCCGCTTCGTCTCGTTGTGTTCATGATAGCTTACGAGCGGTTTTTTTATCCCGAGGCGTGAGAGCAGCCTGCCCGTATGGCGGGTGTCCTCGCACGCGATGAGGTCGCACTCGCCGAGCACCCTGCGCGCGCGCTCGGTGACGTCTTCGAGGTTTCCAATCGGGGTGGCGACGAGATAGACGCCGGGGGAGAGGGGTGGCGGCGGTTTGGCCATTCGCTCAGGCCACGGCTCCAGAGTCCCGCAGGCTTTTTATTTCATCCTCACTCGTTCCGAACTCACGGAGCACCTCGTCGGTGTGCTGCCCGAGCAAGGGCGCAGGCGACCGCACGCCGGCCGGCGTCGCAGACAACTTGGGCGGGAAGCCCAGAACCCGCATCCGGCCCGCTGCGGGATGCTCAATCTCCACGCTCATCTCCCGCGCCTGGATTTGGGGATGCGCGAAAGTTTCCGCCATGTTCAGAATGGGCCCGCAGGGGATTCCGCCCGAATCCAAAAGCGCCACCCATTCGTCTCGCGTTTTCTGGGCGAATACTTCTTCCAGCTCACCCGCAAGCTTCAGATAGTTCTCGCGCCTTAGGCCGTCGGTGGCGTATTCCTCACGGCTTAAGAGGTCTCCTCGCTCGATCGCACCGCAGAACAACTCCCAGTTCCTCTGGTTGGCGGCTCCCAATGCCAGATAGCCGTCCTTGCACTGAAAGGCCTGGTAGGGAGCCGTCATCTCGTGAGCTGAGCCTAAGGGTTCGGGCGGTTCGCCGGAGGGGAAAAACTGCGACGCCTGCCAGAAGGTGTAGCCGAGGCCGGAGTCCGTCAGCGCCACGTCGATGCGCTGGCCTTCGCCTGTGCGCTGCTTGTGGATATAGGCGGAGAGAATCGATAACGCCGTATACATCCCCGCATTCAAATCGCATATCGGCACGGGTATCTTCGCGGGCGCGCCGCCGGGTTCGCCCGTGAAACTCATGAGGCTGGAGAGGCCCTGTGAGACCAAATCGAAGCCGCCCTTGCCGGCGAAAGGGCCTGAGTCGCCATAGCCGGAAATGGAGGCGTAGACGAGGCCTGGGTTTATCTTTTTCAGATCCTCATATCCCAGACCCAGCCTGGCCATGATTCCGGGCCGTATGTTCTCCACGAAAACGTCGACTTGTTTCGCGAACTCCTTCATGAGCGCGACGCCTTCTGGCGCCTTTATGTTCACCACCACGCTGCGCTTGTTGCGATTCAGGTTCATGAAGCCGTGCGCCTCGCCGCCGTCGAAGTACCGCCCCAGATGGCGCGCGCTGTCGCCGCCGTCGGGGTTTTCCACCTTGATGACGTCCGCGCCCATATCCGCCAGCAGGCTTCCGCAGAACGGCCCGGCCATGACCTGGCAGACCTCCAGCACCCGGACGCCCTCGAGGGGGCCGCCTGTTTTTCGGTTCATCGGTTTTATTTCCCTCGAAACTCAGGGTTGCGCTTGTTCAGAAATGCCTCCACGCCCTCTCTGAAATCTTCGGTGTCGAAACAGGCGACCTCGCGCATTTTCTCCTCCTCCGTAAGAGAAGAAAGGCCCGGGTCCAGTAATACCTTCTTCACGAAGCCCTTGTGCCACTTGTGAACGAGGGGCGCCAGGGAGACGATGCGCTCCGCCATCTCATAGGTTGTCTTCTCCACTTCCTCATCCGGCACGACGCGCGCCAAAAAGCCCGCGTCCAGCATTTCCTGCGCCGTGAAGAGTTTGGCCGTGAGCAGCATGTCCAGCGTGCGCGCAGGGCCGATGGACTGCACGAACCGCCTGAGTTCGGAATAGCCCGCCACCAGGCCGAGCTTGGCCACCGGCACCCCGAAGCGCGAGCTCTCGCCCGCGACACGCAAATCCGTGGCGGCGGCGAGTTCCACGCCCCCTCCCACACAAGCGCCCCGGATGAGGCACAAGACGGGCTTTGAGAACGCATCCACCGCATCGAGGCCGCGCAAGAACCCGGTTTCCGAGAAATGCTTCGCCTGCTCCGAGCTGTAGCGCTCCTCCTTGAAGCGCGAGATGTCCGCCCCGGCCGAAAAAGCGCGCTCGCCCGCGCCCCTGAAAACGACGACGCGCACAGAATCATCCGCGTCGAGTTCGGGCATGAGGCTTCCGATTTCCACCCACATCTCGTATTCGATGGCGTTCAACCTCTCGGGCGCGTGAAACGTAATCGTCGCCACCGCGCCCTTTCGGGAGAGCCGTATTTTTCCGTCCGCTCGCCTTTGTTCGCTCACATCAATCGCCTCGAAATATGGACAAGAACGCATCGCCCGGGAGGCCACGGCCTTCCGGTGCGCCGTCTTCATTCAAGAACCAAAAGTTTTCTGAATCATAATCTTCGAGCATCTTTGGAATACTGCCCGGAGTGTAAGCCTGAATCGGTCGCGACACGCGCCCTCTTTTTCATAAAGGAGGGAAAAGCTCAAGCCTCCTGCGCATCCTTGTATTCCTCGAGCCACGCCATCTGGATGGCCTCGAGCTTGCCCTCCGTCGAGGTCATCGGGTCGTCCTCGAACTCCTCCAGTTCGCACACCCAGTCGTGCAGATCGGTGAAACGAACGGTGAGCGGGTCGATCTTCGGAAATTTTTCGTACAACACGATGCCGATGTCCTCGGCGTCCTCCCAGCCAAATGTTTCCACCGCTTCCTCTCCCGGCTCGAAATTCCTAATGAGCGCTTTGCTCCCTGGCGGCATCCGGACCCTCCTGCACCAGGTTCACGTTCCAGAACGGCACCTCCACTTCGATGACCTCGTCGGTTTCTCTCTCCAGCGTCGCCTGGCAGGCCAGCCGGCTGTCGAGGTTCACGTCGCGCGCGTCGTCGAGCTGATCTTCCTCATCTTCGGTGGATTCGTTGAAGAGATCCGCGCCGTTCCTGATTTTCACGTGACACGTCGAGCAAGCGCACACGCCGCCGCAGGCATGATCCAGGTCGACGCCGTTTTCGAGGGCCGTTTCGAGAATGTTCTCGCCCACATGAATGTCAATCGTCTGCTTCTCTTCCGTAAAATAAAGTTTCGCCATTTTTCTTCCCCTGCGCCCCGCGCAAACTGCTTGCGGCTTTTAGTCTTTGAGGGCTTCGCTCACCCTCTTGTTTTCCAAGGCCGATTTCAAAACGTTATCCATCATCCGCTCCGCGAGCGGCATCGTGACTTCATTCAGCGCGTCGACCATATCCCGAATCCGTCCCGGGTCTTCCCCCCGGCAGGACTCCTCGAGTGCGCTCACCGCTTCATGAATCTTGGCGCGCTCCGAGGGAGAGACCGCATCCTCCGCGTAGTCGTTCATCGCGCGGGCCGTCGCCATGAGAATGGTTTCCGCCTCGGTTCTCGCGTCCAGAACCTGGCGGGAGCGGATATCCTGTTCCGCGTGTTCGAAAGATTCGATCAGCATGCGCTCGACCTGCTCGTCCGTCAGCCCGTAGGAGGGCTGGACTTCCACCGAGGACGCCTTGCCGCTCCTGAGATCCCGGGCCGTCACGTTTAGAATGCCGTTGGCGTCGAGCAGAAACGTCACCTCCACACGGGCGAGACCGGCCGGCGCGGGGTCGACCGCCAGGCGAAAACGCGCGAGCGAGCGGTTGTCCTTCACCAGTTCGCGCTCTCCCTGGAGCACGTGAACGTCCACCCCCGTCTGGTTGTCCTTGAAGGTGGTGTACGTTTCCTTGGCGCTCGTGGGGATGGTGGTGTTGCGGGGAATTATCCAGCCCATGACGCCGCCCATGGTCTCGATGCCCAGAGAAAGCGGCGTCACGTCCAGGAGCAGCATGTCCTTTCTGCCGCCCGCGAGGATGTCCGCCTGCACCGCGGCGCCCAGGGCCACCACCTCGTCGGGGTCCAGGTCCACATGCGGGCGTTTTTGGAACAAATCCTCCACCATGCGGCGGATGAGGGGCATGCGGGTGGACCCGCCCACCAGAACGATCTCATGCACCTCATCGGGCGTGAGGCCCGCGTCTGCGAGCGCGCGCCTACAAGGCGCCAGCGTCCGCTCGGCGATCGGCGCGAGAAGCGCCTCCATCTCCTCACGCGTGAGGCTGCTCTTGTGGGCGAGCGGGATGCCGCCCGGATTTTCCAGCCCATATTCCGCCGAATCGCGCTCTGACAGCGTTTTCTTGACCCGTTCGGCCAAAACCGTGAGTTCGGCCAGAGCCTCGGGCGTTTCGCCCAAATCAACGCCATGCGCCCCAAGGATTTCCTGCTGTATGTTGAGGGAAATCGCCTGATCGAAATCATCTCCGCCCAGATGGGTGTCCCCCCCGGTGGAGAGCACCTCGAACACGCCGTCCTTGATTCTAAGGAGCGAGATGTCGAACGTGCCTCCCCCCAAGTCGTACACCGCGATGACGCCTCGGTTTCGCTCATGAAGGCCATAGGCCAGGGAAGCCGCCGTGGGTTCGTTGATGATGCGGAGCACTTCCAGGCCCGCGAGCTTGCCCGCGTCTTTCGTGGCCTGGCGCTGCGCGTCGTTGAAATACGCAGGAACCGTGACCACCGCCCTGAGCACGGGCCGCCCCAGCGCCTTCTCGGCCCTCGCCTTCAGGCGCCTGAGCACCAGGGCGCTTACTTCGGGTGCGCTGTAGGATCGCCCCCGGGCCAGCACGTGAACGACTTCCTTCTCCCCGGGGTCCGCATCGAAGGGCAGGCGGCGCATCTCGTCTTTCACGTCCTCATAGCCTCTGCCCATGAATCGCTTGATGGAAAAGATGGTGTTTCGGCTGTTGGAGACGCGCTCATCCTGCGCCTCCTCGCCAACGAGAACACGATCGGCGCGAAAGCTCACCACGGAGGGCACGATGCCACGCTCGTCCTCGGGCGCGAGGATCGTCGGCTCACCTTCCGAAACGGAGGCGACCAGGCTGTTCGTGGTGCCCAGGTCGATCCCGACGATTTGGCTCATTCACTCTCCTCCAAGGCGCGCTTGAGGCTCGTGAGGGTGTTCTCGATGTAGTTTCTCTGCCCGAGAATGGAGCGCATCTTCTTCACGACCTCGGGCGGGGCGGGTTCGTTTTTGTCCATCGCTCCGTCCCAGGCGGCGCCCAGCCTGTCGAGCGCCGTGCGCTGGCCGTGGCGAAGCACCGAAAAACACCCCATGGCCGCATGGAGACGCTCCCGCAAACTCTCGGCTTCCTCCTGGTCCGCACAGCACTGAAACTCCGCCGCCGCCTCCTGGGCTTCGAATATCTCCTCGAACAACTCGGGCGGGGGCGTCCTCTCGTTCTCCTCGAGCTTTCCGGTTTCGAGTTCCACCAGATACACCACGCGCGCTATCGGATCCTTGAGCGTCTGATAGGCCTCGTTGATGCGGGCGGTCGCATCCAGGCTCCGGATTCGGACCGCGACGGGCGCATCCATGAAAAAATCGGGGTGGAGTTTCCGGTTCAGTTCGTAGAACCTGGCTTCCAGCGCTTCGGCGTCGACCCTGAATTTCCGCTGAAACCCCAACAAGGCGAAATGATCGACCTGGGCGGGGATGGGCGCTATTCCGCCCTCTTCATCGAAAATGGAAAAGACTTCTTCTTTCGTCGCTTCGCTCATCGCGCGATTCCAGGCCCGCATGAACCGCCGGGCGCCATGAACTCAAAAGAAAAACGCGTCGCTATCCCACGGTGCATGGGCGCGGCGCGTTTCATCCCGGTTGCGTTACGCGGAAAAGCTTTCCCCGCAACCACAGGACTGACGTGCGTTGGGGTTTTTGAACGTAAAACCCTTGCCCGTCAGCCCGTCTTCATACTCCAGCGTGGTGCCTGCCAGGAAAAAAAGGCTTTTCTTGTCCACGACCACCCGGATGCCGTTTTTTTCGAACACCTCGTCCATCAGCGGGTTGATGCGCTCCTCGCCCTCGAACTGAAGGACGTAAGAAAGACCGGAGCAGCCCCCGCCCTTCACGCCGACGCGGAGGACATGGCCTTGCTTGCCCTCTTTCTCCATGAAGCGGCGCATGTTGTCCACCGCCTTGTCGGTCACTTCGAGGCTCAGTTTTTTCGCAGCGGTTTCCATTTCCTACTCCCTGCCGGCGAGTCGCCCGCTCCTAGTGGTGGCCCTTGCGCTCGACGACCGGCACCCCGTTCTTCTCGCGAAAATCGTTCAGCGCGGTTTTGATGGCGTCTTCCGCCAGCACGGAACAGTGAATCTTCACGGGCGGGAGGTTGAGCTCCTCGACGATCTGCGTGTTCTTGATTTCCTCGGCCTCGTCCACCGTCTTGCCCTTGAGCCACTCGGTGGCCAGAGAACTCGAGGCGATGGCGCTTCCGCAGCCGAACGTCTTGAACTTCGCGTCCTCGATGAGGCCTCCTTCGTCCACCTTGATCTGCAGCTTCATCACGTCGCCGCACTCGGGCGCGCCGACGATGCCCGTGCCCACCGTCTGATCGCTCTTGTCGAGCGAGCCGACGTTGCGGGGGTTGTTGTAGTGATCGACCACCTTTTCGCTGTAAGCCATTTTTGTTCTCCTTTTCCCGGTCGCTGCGATTCCAGGTTTCCGTGAGCCGCAGCCCCTATATCATAATATGCTCAAAGCACTCATTTAATGCGACTGCCATTCCACCTTGGAGAGATCGACGCCCTCTTTCACCATCTCATAGAGCGGGCTCATCTCGCGAAGCCGGATCACGATGTCCGTCGTCTTCTCGGCCACGTATTCCATCTCCTCTTCGGTGGAAAAACGCCCGAACCCGAAGCGAATCGACGAATGCGCCAACTCATCGCCCCGGCCCATGGCCTTGAGCACGTAGCTCGGCTCCAGGCTTGCCGAAGTGCAGGCGGAGCCGGAGGATACGGCCACGTCGCTCAGCCCCATGATGAGCGATTCTCCCTCCACGTAGGGGAAGCTCAGGTTGAGGTTGCCCGAGAGGCGCTCTGTTTCATGGCCGTTCACGTACACCTCCTCCAGGCTCTCGAACATGATGGACTTGAACTTGTCCCGCAGGTTCGTCAAGCGGATGTTCTCTTCTTCCATCTCCTCCATGCACAACTCGGCCGCCTTGCCGAAACCGACGATGCCCGAGACGTTCAGCGTGCCCGAGCGCATTCCCCGCTCATGGCCGCCGCCGTCGATGATGGCCGAAAGGCGAACGCGCGGCCTGCGCCTGCGCACGTAAATCATTCCCACGCCCTTGGGCCCGTAGATTTTGTGGGCCGTGGCCGAGAGCAGGTCGATGTTCATCTCGTCCACGTCGATGGGAATCTTGCCGTAGCCCTGCGTGGCGTCCGTGTGGAAAAGAACGCCCCGCCCGCGGCACAGCGCCCCGATCTCGGCGATGGGGTTCAGCACGCCGACCTCGTTGTTCGCCGCCATGATGGAGACCAGAATGGTGTCCTCGCGCATGGCGTTCTCGACCATCTCCGTCGTCGTGATGCCGTTCTCGGGAGGCTCGATGTAGGTGACGTCGAAGCCCCACGTCTCGAGCCGCTTGGCGGAATCGATGATGGCCTTGTGCTCGATCGCCGAGGTGATGACGTGGTTGCCTTTTTTCTTGTACATCTCGGCGACGCCCTTGAGCGCCATGTTGTCCGACTCCGTGGCGCCGCTCGTGAAGATGATCTCGCGCGGGTCCGCGCCGATGACGGCGGCGAGTTGCTCCCGCGCGTCGTCCACGGCCTTCTCCGCCTCCCAGCCGAAGCTGTGGTTGCGGCTCGCGGCGTTGCCGAACTTATCGCCGAAGTAGGGATTCATCGCATCGAGGACCCGGGGGTCCATGGGCGTCGTCGCCTGGTAATCCATGTAAATGGGGAACTTCAAGCTCATCTGATCTCTCCTGCAGGCGTACCCACCATGTCCTGAAGGGTCATTCCCTCAAGCACGTCGGTCACCTTTTTCTGGATCCTTTCCATGGGATAAAAAATCGTACATTTCTCGTATTGTTCACACCCCGAGACGCCGTCTGCCTGGCACGTCGCCATGGCGATGGGCCCCTCGATGGCCCGAATGACCTCCGCCACAGAAATCGTCTCCGGCCGGCGAGAGAGAACATAGCCGCCCTTGGGCCCGTTTCGCGACTCCACGAGTCCGTTTTTGGCCAGTAGCTGCATCGTCTTCGCAAGCAGTTCGGCGGGAATGTGGAACCTGCACGCGATGGCCCGCGAGGTAATGGCCTCGTCCTCTTCCTGCTCCGCAAGGTAGGAGAGCGCCATCAAGCCGTAATCCGTGCGCTTGGCAATCGTGAACATCCCACTTACCGCCTTGAATTATGCCGGGTTATCGGCCAAACCGACCCTTTGGTAGATGACGGCGTCTTTTCACCGCTAAATGCGACCGAAATGGTCGCCGATTTATCTTGTCGTATATATAAGCCCCAAACGGGTTTCTGTCAAGGGTTTTGAGGGGAATTTTCCGCGCGCGCAGGGGGAGAGCCTACGCCCTGCCCCCTACCTCCCCCCTCCAACCAACTCCCACTTGCTTTTTTTCACGCGGACCAGCACCAGCGAGTCGGCGCCGAGACCGCTGTGGTCGCTTTGGGAAAAATTGTAGGTTCCGTTCAGCCCCGTAAAATACTGCGTTTCCTCCACGCCTACGGGTATTCTCCCCCGGTTCGCGCCCACGCCCCGCACCGCCCACGCCAGAAGGCGCATCGCGTCGGCGGCGGCGGCGGCCGTCTCGCCCGGCGCGCTCTTGTATTTCTTTCGGTATTCAGCCCGAAACGCCATGAGGTCCTCCCTGGCGGGGTGCGTCTTATCCAGAAGATGGGCCGCCGTTATCCACGAGGCGGGAAACACCACGCCCTCGGCGGCCCGGCCCCCGTTCTTGGGGCCGAACAACCCGGGAGACGCGGAAGAAACGTAGAGCGGCATCCTTAAGTCGAGCGCCATGCGGGCGCGCACCAGATCCACGCGCGACCCCCCGCCGGCCCAGTGCAGGAAAGCCTCGACGCCGCGCAGGGAGGCGCGTTTCAGATAAGGCAAGAAATTATGCTCGGCCCGCTTGAAGGATTGGTTCAGGAGAATGGACACGCCGAAATCGGGCGCGAGCGCGGTGATTTGCTCGCGTCCCTCCGAGCCGTAGCCCAGGGACGAACCCAGCACCGCCGCGCGCCTGATTCCCCTGCTCTTCAAGTGGCCCAGTATCACCCGAACGGACAGCGCCGCCGGTCTTGCGGTGGAAAAAACCCATTTGCGCGCCGGGACGAGAATTTCCTCGGGCGCGGACAAGGAGAAAAGCGGCACCTCCTCCTCTTGCGCCGCGCGCGCGGCGGAGATGGCGGCGTGATGCTCGGCTGGGCCTATCACGGCGACGGCTTTATGCCCGCGCGCAAGCTTGCGAACGGCGGCGGCGGCCGTCTCGGGGTTTCCCTTGGTGTCGAAGGTGAGGAGAAACACGCGACCGCCTGCGACGCCCCGCCGGTTGATTCGCGCCATTTCGAGCAAAACCGCGCCTCGCGCCTCCCGGCCCTCGGCCCTGGCCGCTCCCGATAAATTCAACACCAGGCCGATGACGATTCTGCTTGGCGAGGCCGCTTCCGCGACCCCTGCGCCGGCGCAACAAAAAACCACCAGCGCCGCCATCCACTTTATGCGCCATCCGTTTTTGATCGCCACGCTCATGTTCTATCATTCACCCCGAAACAAAGAGCGCCGTCTCTGAAACTCCCTATACCCGCTTGATAACGGCTGGCCCGACGCATGTCAAACAAACCGAAAAACAAACCGGCAACCCTCAGGTTCACTCCCCCCGAGCGGAGACGATTCCGGGGACGCATCCTGAGGTGGTACGATCGGGAGAAAAGAGAGCTTCCCTGGCGCGGAGAGAAAGACCCGTACCGAATCTGGGTGTCCGAAGCCATGCTCCAGCAAACCCGGGCGG
Source organism: bacterium (assembly GCA_965221165.1). Classification (GTDB taxonomy): domain Bacteria; phylum UBA8248; class UBA8248; order UBA8248; family UBA8248; genus Bin107. Next base: position 2,080,497 of record CBDCRP010000003.1, on the reverse strand, counting down.
ACACCGTCCGGCGTCGCTACCCCGCCTTCATCGAGCGGTTTCCCGCCCTGGCCGCCCTGGCCGACGCGCCTTTAGACGCCGTATTGGCCGAATGGCAAGGACTCGGCTATTACGGCCGCGCGAGAAACTTACACCGCGCTGCGCAGCAGGTGGTGAGCAACGACGGGGGCGCGATTCCCCAAACGCGCGATGCGCTGCAGGCCCTGCCGGGGGTCGGCCCCTACATGGCGGGGGCAATCGCCAGCATCGCCTTCGGGGAGCGCTGCGCGGCTATCGACGCGAACGCGCTTCGGGTCATGAGCCGTATCCTCAACCTCTCTCTCCCCGTCGATTCCCCGCCTGCCCAAACAACCATCCGCGCCGAAGCCCAGGCGCTGATTCCGCGCTCGAGGCCCGGCGACTTCAACCAGGCGCTGATGGACTTAGGGTCCCGAATCTGCCTTCCCAACAAGCCCGATTGCGCAGGCTGTCCCGCCCGCGATATGTGCGCGGGGCACGAGGCCGGAACGCAGAACGCCCTGCCGGTGAAAACCGCGAAAAAACCGCCCGCTCCGGTCACCATCTTTCAGTTCCGGGCGGAGCGAAACGGATTGGTTGCCTTGATGCAAAGAGAAAAAACCGGCCTTTTCGGCGGCATGTGGGAGTTGCCCGGCTTCACGGAAGATGGCCACCACGAGAAATCAGACCCGCATCGCTTGCAGGCGCAGTGCGCAAAACTTCTCGGCCGGGGCTGGCGTCCGGGACGCGAACTCGCCAGAACCATAAGAACGCTCACCCACAGAAAAATTTTGTTCGTGGTGTATCTGGCGGAAAACCCGGAGAGGAAACCACTGCAAGCAAACCAGGACGGCCTCCTCTGGGCAACGGAGGGGGAGGTCGAAACCCTGGCCGTCTCCAGCGCCCAGCGGGCCGCATGGCGCGCGGCCAAAGGCGCATTAGACGCTGCCGAGGAAAGCCCGGAGAGAAAATGAGGCCCCCTTCGCGCCTTCCCCTCAGGCCTGCCTGCCGAACCGATCCTTCAGATAATCCTCGAGCGTTCTGGGATTAAGGCCGAAGGTCTCTTTCATGGGCGAGGGATCGCATACGTTGTCCTCGCCCAGCATCGTTACCTGATCCTCGGTGAAGGGCGGCTTCACCGGAAGCAGATTGAACAGCTTGGCCTGTAAGCGCGCGATGGGCGTCGGCAGGCTTACGAGCAGTCTTTTCTTGCCCATCGCCTTCACCAGCATGGAGAGAACCTCTCTAATCGAATATGCGGCGTCTCCGCCCATGTCGTAGGTTTGTCCGATGGTCTCGGGCATGGCGAGGCATTGCGCGAAACAGCGGCACACGTCCTCCACCCAGATGGGCTGGAGCTTCCCCTTTCCCGAGCCGATGACGGGAAGTGCGGGCGCCATGCGCGCAATGCCGGCGAACGTGTTCAGGAACTCATCGTTCTCGCCGAAGATGATGGAGGGCCTGAATATCGTCCAGTCCAAATCGCTCTCGCGAACGAACTGCTCGGCGGCGAATTTCGTTTTGTGGTACCGGGCGACGGCGTTCTCCCTCGTGCCCAGAGCGCTCATGTGCACGAAGCGCTTCACCCCCGCCTGCTCGGCGGCGGCGACCATGCGGCGCGTACCCTCGGTATGAACCGCCTCGAAGCCGGACGTTCCCTTCTCGATGATGATGCCCACCAGATGGACGACGGCGTCTTGTTTCTTCATCAGTTCGGCGAGCTGGTCGACCGAATACGTCGTGACGTCGCCCCGCACGGGATAGACGCCGCTCATCGCGGTGAGCCGCTGCCTCGCGGGTTCGGGGTCGCGCGAGAGCGTCCTTATCTCGTGGCCCGCCAACGATAGAAGGGAAAGAAGGGTGCCGCCGACATATCCTGTTCCGCCCGTCAGAAAAACTTTCATGTTCCACCTCCCCCGCGAAGCGGGATGAATCTGTTTAGCGCTCGCCCCCGATGCGCGCGACGCCGCCCACCGGAGGTTCGTTTTTCGTCAATTCCCGCAACACCTCACTCGCATACGCCCCCGGCGGCAGGGTGAACCCGAGGCGCAGGCTCGTGTTTTCCGGCCTCAAGCTCACCCCTTTTATTTGTACACGATATGGACGCCTGGAGCCATAAAGTTTCAGCCCCTCCAGCCCATCGAGAATTCCCGGGCCCTCGGCGCCGAGGGATTCTAGCACGCTCTGCTCGAGTTTTCCCGCCTCCCCTCGGGCTTCAATGAGTTTCCGGCCAATCAAAGGTCCCGCCGGGCTCGCCTCGAAGCACGCCAGCGCGCGCTCTTCTTTCCCGGGCGCGCCCACCCTTCTGGTCTTGCCCGTTTGATGGTGAAAAAGCACGTCGCCCGGCCAAACGCGGTCATGGGCGCGCGCCTCGAGCCTCGCTCTCAGGCACAGGTTGAAAACGGCCGCCTGAAACGCGCCGCCATACAAAGCCCGCTCTCTGGCGGGAACCGAAGTCGCCGCCCGCCGGACCGAGGCGCCTTTCTCCAGACGGGAGAGCACGCGCCTCTCCGCTTTCCAGGAGATCGGATACAACTCCCTCGCCCGCTTGAATTCCCCCGCCTCATACCTTCGGGCGGCTTCCAAGAGGCGCTCATCCGCATCGTTTCGCTTAAATGTGAATCTCGCGGCGCCCACGAGCGCATCCAGAACGCCCCGCCAGTCTCCCTTGGCGAGCGCAAAGCCGACTCGCGCCGTATGGCCATGAACGCCGAACCTCTGATCGCCGAACGCATTGGGCAACCCCCGCGCGCCGAGGCGGTCCAAAACCTCGCGCGCTCTTTTCTCCGCGTCGGGGCCGACGTCCCGGACCAATATATCGAAGCGATTGCCCGAAAGCGCGCCCCGCCTGATCCTGGTCCGAGACCGCGCCGCCTCCAGAACCCGGATGCCCCTTTTCTCCTCCAGCCTCGAAACGTCGTCCGGAGTTTTTTGCGCTCTCGTCCGGAAGGAAAACCACTGCCTCGTCACCGCGCTTGCGTCTTTTAAGCCCGCATACCCCCCATCCTCCTCGGCCACGTTCAGCGCGCGGCACAAGGCGCGCAGCGCCTCGATGGTCGAGATTCCCCGCTTCTCCACCCATAGGTGCAGATATTCCCCGTCGCCGCTCGGGCGCGCGAGCGGAATTTCCTCCACACAGAAATCCTCAGGCTTGGCCCGCAGACGCCCGCCCGTGCCAAGTACGGAATCGGTGAAATACGCTCCCGCCATTTTCTCTCCCATCGAACGCGGCGCAACGACCCCTCTTCTCTCCACCTAACTTAAGTCCTCATGGGCCGAGTGCGCTACATCCATTCACCCGATTGGGGCTATACTCGCGGTTCCTGCTGAGCAGCTCCACCTCATGTCGTTTTGCGGCTCTCTTTCTTATGAGGAAAAAACATGTCCGGCATTTTCGACAAGACCTCTCTTTTTCTTTCGACCATAGCGGTGGTCCTGGCGTTTTTGGCCTATCAGAAAACCGGAGAACTCCCCTGGGGTTCCGTGGGCCGCGCGGGAAGCCTCATCCTGGATATTTTTCCCAAACTCATGATCGGCATGTTCATCGGCGCGCTCATGGCCGAAGTACTGCCGAAGGAAATCCTGCAAAACTGGCTCTCCGATCGCTCGGGCTGGCGCGGCATTCTCATCGGCTGGGTGGCGGGGTTCATGTTTCCCATGGGCGCGCCCTTCGTCCTGTACCCGATAGTGGCCGGGCTGCTGAAGGGGGGCGCGGGCTTCGGGCCGATGATCACCTTGCTCACCGCATCGGCCCTCATCGGTCCGGTGCGCACTTTCGTGTTTGAAATTCCCGTCCTCGGAACGGAATTTTTCATGTTCCGCGTCATTTCCATCTTCTGGATTCCGCCCGTGGCGGGAATGCTCTCGCAGATTGTCGTGCGGGTGCTGAGAGGCGGCTGAGCCGCGCACCGTCTAAAAGCGCAATCCGGGGGTGGGGAAACCGGCCCCAGGCGCGCGTGAATCGCTCTCGCCTGGTTCTACGCGCTTCGCTTGGGGACTTCGATGGGCAGATCTTCCCTGTCGCCCCACTCTTTCCAGGAGCCGAGATAGTTCCTGATCCTCGGATAGCCGAGCAGCCGGTAGACGAGATAGGCGTGCGCCGAGCGGTAGCCGCCCTGGCAGAGCGGCACCATTTCCTTGTCGGGCGTCAGTCCCCTCGGTTCGAGCAGTTCCACCAGTTCGGAGGCGGGCCTGAGCGAGCCGTCCTCCGCGATGGCCTCCGTCCATTCCAGGTGGACCGAACCCGGAACGGCGCCGCCGCGCGCGGCCCGAACGTTCTCGGCGAAATATTCGCCCTCGGAGCGCGTGTCGTGAATCTCGACGCCCGGATCGCCCAGATGGTTCAAGATGTAGTCCGCCGTGGCGATGCGGCCTTCCTCATACGACTTCAGCCGGCTCGCGAACGAGGTTCTCAAGATGCGCCTGTGGCCCTCGACCCCCGCTTCGTATGGTCCGCCCGCCATCGGCCAGGCCTCGCGCGTGACGGGCAGGCCCCCGGCCTTCCAAGCGTCGACCCCGCCGTCCAAAACGTGCGCGTCCTCGTGGCCCAGATATTCCAGGAACCAGAACCCGCGCGCTGCGCGAAACCCTGAGTTCTCCTGGTAGAAGACCACCGTCGTGTCGTAATCGACGCCCCGTATCTCCATGAGATAGGCGAGCATCCAGGTGAAGGCGGCCAAGGCCTGGGGCCGGGTGTCGTTGAGCGAGATTCCGTACAAATCAAGGTGCGCGGCGCCCTCGATGTGGCCCGCGCAAAACTCCGGCGCCTGGCGGGTGTCGATGATGACGAGGTCATCTCCCTTGCGCTCGCCGATGCGCTTTGCGAGTTGCGCCGGCGTAAGGGCGATACCTGGATTCGCGTAGCCCTTATCGCCCATCGGCCGAGCGCCTTACCGGAACTCGCGGGGGCTGAGCGGCTCCAGCCTGTCCGTGAGCTCCCTCGTCGTGGGCGATGCCAGCATCGGGCGCACATATACTTTCGCCTTCCCCTCGGGAGAGACGAAGCGATAGCTCAGCTTGGCGACCCGGGCATAGTTGTACCAGACGTGCGTGTTCCGCTCCCCGCCGGTGACCAGAAGCAGATGGATCATCGCGACGTCCCCGCCGGAGCGGGTGATGATCTCCAGCCGATCGATCTCGCGGGCGAAGGTTTCGGCTTTTCCCGTCGCCAGCGTGATGGTGACGATGAGGTCCAGGGGGCGCTGCGGCTCCGCCGGCGTCAGGGGAGCTTGCAGCGGCATCGCGGGCGCGGGCGGCGCCAGAGCCGGGGCCGCCGAAGGCGGCTGGCCCGGAACGGTTCCGGGCAGAGCGGGCTGCGTTTCGGGCGGGGTCAGCGGCGGCGGCGTCAAGCTCTGCGCCTCGGCGCTCGCCGCCAAAAGGACGACCCCAAGCGTTGCGAGCAGCAATCGTAGAAATAATTTTCTTATCAAAAACATGTTCTCTCCTTTTTCAGGGAGTCGAGTTCTGTATGTGTTCGCAAGATGTCCGCGCATTATACCTCATTTCGCCGCATCCGCAGCGCAGCGAAACCCGTATGCGGGCAATCGGCGTTCGGGGAGGTCGCCCGTTCTTCGTGATGAGGCCAGCGCCCACCAACCGTTCACCCAGGAGCCGCCCTTGAGCGTTCGGAGCGCCCGGCCGTTTCGGGCGATCGGCTGCGCGTCTTCGGGATCTGCCCTGAACACATCCTCCACCCATTCCCAGACGTTTCCGGCCAAATCCTCCACCCCGTGAATGCTGGCGCCCTCCGGGCGTCTTCCCACGGCCTTGGGGCCTCCGGCGTCGGGACTCAAGCCAAAAACGGCGTTCCTGTCGCGCTGCGTATTCCCCCACGGATAACGCCTCGCCTTCCCCGCGCCCTGGGCGGCGTATTCCCATTCGGCCTCCGTGGGCAGCCTCTTTCCGGCCCATGCGCAATAAGCGCGCGCCTCCTCCCACGTCACCCCGACCACGGGCAGATGCGGGCCGGTGAAGTGGACCTTGCGCCAAAAAGGAGGCTCGGGCCCATTCGTCACCCGTACGAAATCCGCGTAAAGAGAATTCGTCACCTCCAGCTTGTCCAGACGAAAAGGCCCGACCTCGACCGGCCGTCCACCCGACGCCCTTGGAGGCCTTCTTCTACGGCGCCATCTGCGACGCGACCTTTTCGGGTAGGTGAACCTGGCTCCCATCATGAAACGCCCGCCGGGAATTTTCACCATCCCTTCGAGAGAGGGCTTTCGGACGGGAGGCGGCGGTGCGGCATCCTTGACCGACGGGGCAGGTGGTTTTGCCTCGTAAGGCGCAAGCTTTGGGAGCGTGAGCCTCGCGGTTTCGGATTTTCGTTCTTGTTCCCGTTGTGGCTCTGGTTCTGGTCCTGGCTCCGGCAGAGGGGAGGCGGGTCCGGGCGACGGCCCCTCGCTCTTGTCTTCGCTCTTTTCGCCGGGAACCCGAGGAGCGGGCAGGCCCTTGATGGCCCGCGCCTTGAGTTCATGCTCGATGTTGGTGAGTTCGGGCCATCTCGTCTTATCGAGCGTTCCGAGGAGCGCCTCCGCCTCCTTCAGCCGCCCGTATCGATACAGCAAATAGGCGAACCCGCGGCGTGCGCTCCCGCTTTCGGGGTAGCGTGCGTTCGCCCGCCGGAAAAAGAAAAAGGCCTCATCAGGACGATTCGCGTCATACAGGGTCCAGCCAAGGCCAGTGAGGGCATGGAGAAGCTCCGGCTCATGAATGAGCGCCTCACGAAAACTCTTCTCGGCGAATTTATAATCTTCCTGCCGATAAGCAGATTCTCCTGTTGCGCTCAAAGTCTCGGCGCGGCTCGACGGGGGAGGCTCGAATTCCACTGAAGGCGCAGACTCCGGCGAGGGCGCAGGCCGCACGGGAGAAGGCGGCTTGCGCTGCGGTGGAGGCGTTCGCTTGAGCGTCCCGGAGGGGAGAGCGGCGGCCCGAACCGTTTTTCGCTCGGGCGATATCGGTTCCCGGGCGGTCAGTCCTATGGGGACGCATCCGAAACCCAGGAAGGCCAGCGCGAGGAAACGCGCCGACACACAGAGGAGAGGCGGACACGCCGCCGCTTTATTTTTGGCTTGCATTACCCACCCATTCGTTTACGGAGAGCCGTTTCCGTTCTCCTCGATGCGGGCCAGGGCCGCGACGCGGTCTCCTTCCTTGACCCCGATGAGGCGGACGCCCTGCGTAGCGCGTCCGATAACGGAAACATCCTGAACCCGAGAGCGAATGAGCTGCCCCCCGGTGGTGATGAGCATGAATTCATCGTCCTCGGTCACGCGCCGGATGCCGACGACAGGCCCGTTTTTCTCCGTCACCTTGATGTTGATCACCCCCTTGCCGCCCCGGTTCGTCAGCCGGTAGTCGTCCACGCGGCTGCGCTTGCCGTAGCCGAACTCGGTGGCGGTGAGAATGATGTCTCCCGGCGAGACGACTTCCATTCCGATCACGTAATCGTCTTTCGCCAGATTGATTCCGCGCACGCCGCGCGCGGTCCTGCCCATGGCGCGCACCTTGTTCTCCGAAAAGCGGACGGCCTTGCCGTCTCTCGTTCCGATGAACACCTCGAGGCTGCCGTTCGTCTGGCCCACGCCGATGAGCTCGTCTCCCTCGTCGAGGTTGAGCGCGATGATGCCGCTCGGCCTGGGGCGGCTGAACGCCGTGAGCTGCGTTTTCTTGAGCACGCCTTGCCTGGTCGCCATAATGATGTAGCGATCGGGTTCGAACTTTCGCACCGGCATGACGGCGGAGACGAACTCGCCCGCCGCCAACTGAAGCACGTTCACGATGGCCTTGCCGCGCGCCGCCCGTCCCCCCTGGGGTATCTCGTGCACCTTGAGCCAATGGCAGCGCCCGCGCGAGGTGAAGAACATCATGTAATCGTGCGTGGAGGCGATGAAGAGCTGCTCGACGAAATCCTCCTGCTTGGTCCCCATGCCCATCACGCCTTTGCCGCCCCGGCGCTGGGAGCGGTACAGGCTGACGGCGTTTCGCTTGATGTAGCCCGAGTTGGAGATGGTGACCGCCATATCCTCTTCGACAATCATGTCCTCGATGGAGATTTCGCTCGTCTCATCCACGATTTCCGTTCTTCTCTCGTCCGCGAATTTCTCCCTGACCTCCCAAAGCTCTTCCTTGATGATGGTGGTCTGGAGCTTTTCGTCCACGAGCACTTCCCGGAGGTGTTTGATGGTCTTCTGGAGTTCCTTGTATTCGGTCTCTATCTTGTCCCGTTCGAGGCCGGTGAGGCGCTGGAGCCTCATCTCCAGGATGGCCTGGGCTTGGGGCTGGGTGAGACCGAAGCTCCGCATGAGGCCTCCGCGCGCCTCTTCGGGCGTCTTGCTCCCCCGAATGAGGGCGATGACTTCTTCGATGTTGTCGAGCGCGATGCGGTAGCCCTCGAGTATGTGCGCCCTGTTCTCGGCCTTCTTGAGATCGAAGCGGCTGCGCCTGAGGACGACCTCCCGGCGATAGCGCAGGAAGTGGGAGAGCATTTCCTTCACGCCCATCACGCGCGGCTGGTTGTTCACGAGCGCCAGGAGGATGACGCCGAAGCTCGTCTGCATCTGGGTGTGCTTGTACAACTGGTTCAGGACCGCGCCGCCCACGGCGTCTCTTTTGAGTTCAATGACGATGCGCATGCCGCTTCTGTCGCTCTCGTCCCTGATGTCGGAGATGTCCCTGATCTTCTGCTCGCGCACGAGGTCGGCGATTTTCTCGATGAGCCTCGCCTTGTTGAGCGCGTAGGGAATCTCCGTCACCACGATGGACTGGCGGTTCGTCCGCGCGTTGATCTCCACCACCGACTTGGCCCGCATCTGCACCGAGCCCCGCCCCGTCTCGTAGTAGCTCCTGATTCCCGAACGCCCGTAGATGATGCCCGCGGTGGGAAAGTCCGGCCCCGGCATCCTCTCGAGAATCTCCTCGGTCGTGGCGTCTTCCTTCTCCAGCACGTGAACGAGCGCGTCGCAAAGCTCGCCCAGATTGTGGGGCGGGATGTTCGTGGCCATGCCGACGGCGATTCCCGTGGAGCCGTTCAGCAGCAGATTGGGCACGCGGGAGGGGAGCACGGAGGGCTCCGTCCGCGTGTTGTCGTAGTTGGGTATGAAATCGACGGTGTCTTTTTCGATGTCGGCGAGCATGTTCTCGGCGAGCTGCGTCATCCGCGCCTCTGTGTAGCGCATGGCCGCCGGCGGGTCGCCGTCCACGGAGCCGAAGTTGCCCTGCCCCTCCACCAGGAGTCCCCGCAAGGAGAAGTCCTGCGCCATGCGCGCCAGCGCCGGGTAGACCACCGCCTCGCCGTGGGGGTGATAGTTTCCGCTCACGTCCCCGGCTATCTTCGCGCATTTGCGATACGATTTGTTGTGCGAGAGGCCCAGGTCGTTCAGCGTGGTGAGGATGCGCCTTTGTACGGGCTTGAGTCCGTCGCGAACGTCGGGCAAGGCGCGCGCGATGATGACGCTCATCGCGTAGTCCATGAAGGACGCGCTCATCTCCTGCTCTATACTGACCTCGTGAAGGTTATCCATGCTCTCGAAACTCTCCTGGCGACGGCATGAAACAAAAGCCGCAACGACGCTCAAAATGCCGGACAGGGGCGACTCAGGCGGGAAAAATAAACTCCTCCATTTATACCATGAAAAAGGTTGTAATGGCAAAATGGAATCGCGCGAACGCTGCGATTTTCAGAGACTGTAAGCGCCCTTGTTTCAATGGGTTGGGGGCTTGAGTTTTCCTCCGTTCGCCCGATTGCCCCGGGCGCTTCCTTCGTGGACAATAAGCGCGTCCGAAACCGGTGTGAAATTCAAGCCCTCATCTCCTTTCGAGCGAGGTCCCCCATGCGATTCCCTCTTGTGTCCGGCCGCTTCGTTCGTCTCGTCGCGCTCGTCGCCATTCTTCCGGCGCTTCTCGTCTCCCCGATGAAAGGCGACGCCCAGGCGCCCGAGGCGGGGGATTTGATGGAGAAGATGGATGCGGACTTCGTCGCGCTGGTGCAGGCCGCCCTGATCGCCTCGGTCCAGGAACTGGTGAACGAGACGCCGTACGGGATCATCGAAAAACACGCAAAGTCCATCGCCGCGACGGCGAAAATGCTGCCGCGCGCGGAGGAATTCCGGGGGGATAATTCGATGCTCGTCTTCTCGCGCCAACTCGAAGGCGCCGCCACAAGTCTCGCCAAGGCGGCGAAGACGCAAAAAATAGACGCGACCGCCAAGGGGCTTTTGGGACTGCACGGCGTGTGCGTGCGCTGCCACGAGGAAGCGCGCTTCTAGGGAAATTCCGGGCGGCGCGATCCTTTGCGCCCAAGCTACACGTCGAGGTTCTGCACCTCCGCCGCGTGTCTTTCGATGTGCTCGCGCCTCGGCTCGACGGCGTCTCCCATGAGGGTGGAGAATATGTCGTTCGCCTCGATGGTGTCCGAGACGACGACCTTGCGGAAGGTTCTTCGTTCGGGGTCCATGGTCGTCTCCCAGAGCTGGTCGGGGTTCATCTCGCCCAGCCCCTTGTAGCGCTGGACGCTGACGCCCTTCTGCCCGAGGGAGCGGAACTGCTCGAGCATGTCCCCCGCCTGGTTCACGGAAAGCTCCACGTCTCCCGATTTGATGACGTAGGGCGGCTTGCCGTACCTGGTGAGCATGTCCAAGGAGCGACGGAGCTTCTTGAAGCCCGTAGACTCGAAGAGGCCCGCGTCCACCCGCGTGGTGAGGTCGCGATCCGCCATGCGGGAGCGGATGGTGAGGCCCTTGACGGTCTTTTCGTCCTCTTCTTTCCGGATCGTCGCCGTCGGCTTGGCGTCCGCCGGGTGATCTTCTTTGAAGTGCCGCTTCACCATCCCTTCGATTTCCTTGAGCCTGCCCGGATCCTTCAGGTGCGCGGCTTCAAGGCCCGGCTCGTCGGCGAGAAGGCGTATGACGCGCGGGTCCATCCCCCGGCGGGAGAAGCGCCGGACCGCGGCTTCGGCCTCGGAGATCAAAAGCATCAGGTCCCGCAACTTCTCGCCCTTGGGAAAATTCCCGTTGGTATGCGCGGGCGCCTCTCTCCCGGCCGGCTTCCCGTTCGTATCGCCGTGAATCTCCACGTCCTTGACGGCGGAGGTGATGATGTAATCCTCAAAGGAGCGATCGTCTTTCAGGTAGAGTTCGGACTTTCCCTTTTTCACCTTGTAAAGCGGCGGCTGCGCGATGTAGAGGTGTTCCTTGTCGATGAGATCCGGCATGTGGCGGTAGAAGAACGTGAGCAGAAGCGTCCTGATGTGCGAGCCGTCCACGTCGGCGTCCGTCATGATGACGATTTTGTGATACCTGAGCTTATCGAGAGAAAAATCCTCCCCGATACCCGTTCCGATGGCGGTGATCATGGTCCGGATTTCCTCGTGGTTCAGCATCTTGTCGAGGCGCGCCTTCTCCACGTTCAGAATCTTTCCCTTGAGCGGCAGAATCGCCTGAAACGCCCTGTCCCTTCCCTGCTTGGCGGAACCGCCCGCCGACTCGCCCTCCACCAGATAAAGCTCACACAGGGAGGGGTCTCTCTCCGAACAGTCGGCGAGTTTGCCCGGCAGGGATCCGCTGTCGAGCGCGCCCTTTCGCCTCGTGAGGTCGCGCGCCTTGCGGGCCGCTTCTCTCGCCTGTGACGCTTGGACGGCCTTGTCCACGATTCTTTTGGCGACGGACGGGTTTTCCTCGAAGAAGTTGGCGAGGCCCTCGTTCAGTATCTGCTCGACGAGGCCTTTCATCTCCGAGTTGCCCAGCTTGGCCTTCGTCTGCCCCTCGAACTGGGGGTCGGGCAGCTTTACGCTCAAGACGGCGGTGAGCCCCTCGCGCACGTCATCGCCCGACAGCGCCGGGTTGTTCTTCAAGAGTTTGTTCGTCGAGGCGTAGCGGTTGATGGTTCTCGTGAGCGCGCTCCTGAAGCCGACGAGGTGGGTTCCGCCGTCGGTCGTGTTGATGTTGTTGGCGAAGGTGAGGAGCGTTTCGTTGTAGGCGTCGTTGTACTGGATGGACACCTCGACGATGTTCCCCCCCTTCTCGTTCTTGATGTAGATGGGCTTTTTGTGAACGGGATTTCTCGAACGGTTCAGGTGCTCGACGAAAGAGACGATGCCCCCCTTGTAGAAATACTCCTGCTTCTCATCCTCTCTCTTGTCCTCCAGTATGATCTTGAGGCCGCTGTTCAGATAAGCCAGTTCCCTCAGCCGCCCCGTAAGGACGTCGAAGCTGAATTCCGTGGTCTCGAATATCTCCGCATCCGGCATGAAGGTGATGGTCGTGCCGGTGGTTTTGGCTTTTTGCCCCTTTTTGAGCCTGGCCTTCGGGACGCCTCTGTCGAACTCTATCGTATAAACGTACCCGTCTCTTCTTATCTCGGCGATGAGCCACGAAGAAAGTGCGTTCACACACGAAACGCCCACTCCGTGCAATCCGCCCGAGACCTTGTACGCGCTGTGTTCGAACTTGCCGCCCGCGTGCAGCTTCGTCAAAACCACCTCGGCCGCGGAAACTTTCTCGGTCGGGTGCCTGTCCACGGGAATGCCGCGCCCGTTGTCCGATACGCGCACCGACCCGTCCTCGTTGATCACCACATGCGCCTTGTCGCAGTGACCGGCCATGGCCTCGTCCACGCTGTTGTCCACCACCTCGTACACGAGATGGTGCAGGCCGCCGGGACCCGTACTGCCGATGTACATGGCGGGTCTTTTTCTCACCGCCTCCAAACCTTCCAAGATACGGATATCCTTCGCCTTGTAGCTCGTTTCCGGCTTGTTTTTGGTGGTTCTCGCCATTTGCGTGTCTACCGCCTCTCTGGGCTGGAGGTCTTCAAACGATACTCTCGACCCTTGCGTCGCGAACCAGAAAATTCTTTCCTTCGACCTCGTTTTCCCGAAACCGGGGTTCCTCGGTCGACGTGATGAACGTTTGTGCTCCCAAGGAACCCAGGAACAACAACACCCTCTTTTTCCTGCCCGCGTCCAGCTCGGAACCTAGATCATCAAGCAAGACGACGGGAGTCTCATTTCTTCTTCCCTTGTATTCCTCGGCATTCGCCGAGACCAGCAATATTGTAATGAGCCGCTGCTCTCCTTGCGAGGCGACGTCCTTCGCCCGGCGCCCGTCCCAAGACAAGTGAAAGTCGTGGAGTTGCGGCCCCCAAAGCGTCGTCTTCCTCGCCATCTCCTCCTTCACGAGCCCCTGGGCCCTCGTGCGCAGAACCTCTGTAACCCCGTCTTCCGCTTCCACGTCTCCGCTCCTGAGACCTCCGGCTTCATACGCTACGGAAACCCTGGATTCTCGCGTTTCCCCAAACAAACCCTCTAGATGATTCAGCCGGTTTTCCAGTGATTTTACGTATCGTTTCCTGCGGACGATAATGCGGGCGGCCACCTCGATTAACCGTTCCTGCCACACCTGGATCATAGCAGATTCGCCCCCATTTCTCAAAAGATGATTTCTCTCCGAAAGCAATTTCACGTGCAGCCTGGAATCCTCGATATGCGGCGGTTCGACGGCCGCGATCGCCTGATCGAAAAAACGCCTTCTCGCCCCCGGGCCCTCTTTGATCATGTTGGGTGTTTCCGGAAAAAAAACGATGACGTGCGAACTGTCGAGATAGGGCATCAGGCTGCGCAGTTCCCGTCCGTCTTTCCTGTACTTTCTCTCGCGCCCCTGGAACGCCGCCTCGAGCCTGGTCTCCCTGCCACTCTCATCTTCCGCGAACACGCCGGACGAATACATTCCCTCCTTTTCGTGCAAAACCATTTTCTCCCTGGATATCCGGCGAAAAGAGCGCAGGTGCGAGAGGTAATAAATGGCTTCCAGCAAGTTCGTCTTGCCCGAACCGTTGTCGCCGAAAATATAGTTGAATCCGGAGTGCGGCCGGAATTCGAGTTTCGGATAGTTTCTGAAGTTTTTGAGGGTCAATTCACACAGACGCAAGAGTTATTCTCAGGCACTGGTTCTTCTAAGACCTAATATAACATCTAAAAGGTAGTAGTAGTAGAGGCGTTGAAATTGTGAAAAACAGCTTAAAGCGTTGAAAAGAAATCTCTTGCTCCACGGAAAGGGTGTGGATTTTCGTGTGGGCAAAGGCGAATGAATGGTTGTTTTTTCATGAGAATCGCCGGAAACAGAGAAATCAACAGGATTTTCCACAACTCTTTCCACTTTTTTAGGAGATGTCTATTTTTTGCTGGATTGTATGAATCGTGGCGGAGAGGGACTGATCCGTCTTGAGCAGGCCTTCGATTTTGTTGGTGGAGTGAATCACCGTGGAGTGATCCTTGCCGCCGAAGCGACGGCCGATTTCCGTGGTCGAGGCACGGGTGAGTTTCCTCGCGAGGAACATGGCGATCTGGCGGGGAAGGGCGAAACAGCGCGAGCGGTTTTTCGATTTGAGGTCGGTCACGCGGACCTGGAAATGTTCGGCGACGATCTTCTGGATGTTGTCCACCGAGGAGTTGCGCCCCGGGTCGCGGATGATGCCTTGCAACACTTCTTGCGCGACGGGGAGGTCTACATCGATGTTGTGTAAAGAGGCGTGAATGCTGAGTTTGATGAGGCAACCCTCGAGTTCCCGGATGTTGGAGCGAACCCTCTCGGCGATGTAGTGGGCGACATCGCGGTCGAGAAAGAGGTTCTGTTCGCTCGCCTTTTTTTGCAGGATAGCCACCTTGGTCTCGAAGTCGGGCGCGCCGATATCCGCTATCATCCCGGAGACGAAGCGCGACCTGAGGCGCTCTTCCAGTCCCGGGGTGTCCTTAGGCATCTTGTCACTCGTGATGACGATCTGTTTTTTTCCCTCGTGCAAGGCGTTGAAGGTGAAGAAAAACTCCTCCTGCGTGCGCTCCTTGCCCGCGATGAACTGGATGTCGTCTATCATCAGGCTGTCCACTTTTCTGTATTTGCTTCTGAACGCGGCCATCTGGTTTTGTCTAATCGAGGAGATGAGATCGTTGATGAAGCTCTCGGACGAGGTGTAGACAATGCGCGCTCTCGGACGCTGGTCGAGGATGCGGTGGGCGATGGCGTGCAGCAGATGGGTTTTCCCGAGGCCCACCCCGCCGTAGATGAAAAGCGGGTTGAGCGTGGCCCCCATGCCGTCCGCCAGGCGAAGGCTGCAAGCGTGGGCGAATTCGTTCGAACTGCCCACCACGAAGTTCTCGAAATGGTACCTGGGATTCAGGAATTCCGGCCGCTCGGCGGGGGCCTGGGGCATCTCCTGAATCACCGCCTCTTTGTGCGTCGCGACGGGCGTCTGCGCGGGGCCCGCGCTGTTGCTCGAACCGTTGTTCGCCGAGAGGGTGAGCACGACGTTCGGCCCGGCCTCTTGTTGTAGTATGTCCGTGATGATTCCCCAATACCGCGAGCGGAGGGTGTCCGCCGTGAACGAATCGGGCGCCTGGATCGCCAGGGAGGATTCGTTTGAGCCGAGTTGTTCGACGCCGGCGAACCAGCGAGCGAACGTCTGGGGGGAGACTTCTTCCTTGATTTTTTCCGTGCAGCGCAGCCAAAGGTTCATTATAGGCTTTAACCGATTTGCAATGGCCATTGCGCGGCTTGGGCTCTTTGGTCGCGCAAAAGCAATGTTTTTCCACAGGGCCAGAGAAAGGATTGAGCCAGGAGGGTATTTTTCCACAAACAGGGCAGCAAAAGCAAGCATTTTCCACAAAAAACGGCAAAATTTTCGGCGTTCGGCGTTCACAAACCAAAAGGACGGCCTCTCTGGGGGAAAAGCGAAGGGAGCCGAAGGCGGCGCCCTCCTCGTTCAGGAGGAGTTCATTCGAGCGAAGTCCGGCAAAAGGTTCTTGACAATCAAGGCTTTGGTGGCTACTTTACGCTCGGCTTCTTGAAGAAGTTCCCTTCATTATTATGTGGCGGGTTGAAGGATCGGCTTTGATGCCGACAGATGGAGCGTTTGGTGAAACGGACTTACCAGCCGAACAGAAGAAAACGGGTAAAGACGCACGGGTTTCGTCGCCGGATGAAAACCACCGGGGGACGCGCGATCGTCAAGCGCCGCCGGGCCAAGGGCCGCAAACGCATCGGCGTTTCCGCCTAAGCGGCGAGCCGGTCCCATCGTCCCCGGCCGGGAGGGCGCGGAGATGAACAAGGGCTTCCCGCCGGAGCGCAGAATCCGCAAGGGAGGCGAGTTCGCCGCCGTCCTTAAGCGAGGACGCAGGCGTAGTTGCCCGTATTTCTCTTTGCATATCTTGTCCACCCCATCGCGGGGTCGCGCGCGCCTCGGCATCATCGCGTCGCGCCGGGTGGGCGGCGCCGTCGTCAGGAATCGCGCCAAGCGGCTTCTCCGCGAGGCGTTTCGTCGGCACGGCTCTCAGCTTCCCGTGGGGGTGGACCTTGTAGCCGTGGCGAGAAGCTCGATCGCGAAGGCGAGGCTAGAGGATATTGAAAGGGCGTTCCGCAACGCTTTCCAGGGAAAAACAGAGTCGTAAAAAAGAGATCGGACCCATCTCGGGGGCCACGAGCGCCGTGGCGATCACTTTGGTTCGGGGGTATCAGCTCGTTTTGTCTCCCGTGATGCCGGGGAGTTGTCGTTTTTCTCCCTCTTGTTCTCGTTACGCGCTCGAAGCATTTCGCCGCCACGCGCCCATGCGGGCCTTATGGCTCACCGTTCGCCGGATAGGGCGCTGCCATCCATTTCATCCAGGGGGAGACGATCCGGTTCCCTAGGGAAACCGGCCGAGGCGCTTTCATAATGGAAAAAAACGCGATTCTCGCCGCCGTCTTATCGATGGCGATACTGATTGGCTGGCAATATCTCGTCGTGAAGCCGATGGAAGACGAGCAGGTCCAGAAGCAAAAGGTGACCAAGGCGCGCACGGCGGCCCGCAACAAAGGGCGAACGAGCGCTGCCAGCGCGCCGCTCGAGGCGCCGGCCTCCGCCGCCGGACAACCGATCGCGCCCCTCGTTTCCGCGCCCACGGATACCGCTCCGCAGCGGCGCGTTCGGGTGGACGTGGGCGACGCCGTGTATGAACTGACCAACCGGGGCGCCGGTTTTTTGTCCGCGCGTCTTCTCAAGTACAAAGAGGGCAAGAAGAAATTCGTCGAACTCGTGCCCGCGGGCCGCGCGGACGTGCGGCCTCTTTTCTTCTGGGGCGGCCAGACGGCGCAGAGACTCAACGAGGCGGCCTACCAGGTCGAAGGCGGCGATCTCTCGCTTTCCAGGACGAATCCCGAGGGGACGGTCCGGTTCGTCTACCGGGGGGCGGATGGCCTCTCTGCGGATAAGGCGCTCACCTTCCGCCACAACGACTACAACATCCAGACGAAAATTCGCGTCACCCGACCTTCCGGCAACGAAGCCATGGGAATCGTCTGGGGCCCGCGCGTGGGCGGAAGCGACGGCAACACCTATGGGGGCGTCATCGAAGGACCGATGAGCTTCGTGGGCGAGGAACTCGAATACGACTATCCCGAGGAGGGAAAAGTCATCACCCACGGCGAGGGCCTCAAGTGGACTTCGCTCCAGTCGAAGCACTTCATCGCGGCGCTCATCCCCCGAAGCGGTGCGGGCGGCGCGGAGATTCGCCTGCTCAGCCAGACGGACAAGCTCAGCGAATACGCCGCCATCGTTCCCCTCTCACAGGGAAAGGACATCGAGGCGGTCTTCGACGTCTACGTGGGGCCGAAGGCGGTGGAGAGCCTTGAAAAGCTCAAGGTCAACCTGGAGGATTCTCTCGATTACGGGATATTCTCCTTCATCGCCAAGCCGCTCATGTCGGTTCTGCGCTTTTTTCACGGGATCGCGGGCAACTGGGGCGTGGCCATCATCTTGTTGACGATTCTGGTAAAGATCATTTTCTATCCCCTCACCCACGTCAGCATGCGCAACATGAAGGAAATGCAGAAGCTCCAGCCGCGCATCACGCAACTGCGTGAGATTTACAAGGACGACAAGAACAGGCTGAACGAGCAGACCATGGCCTTGTATAAGGAGCACAAGGTCAACCCGATGATGGGCTGCCTGCCCATGATCATACAGATCCCCGTCTTCTTCGGTCTTTACGAGGCGCTTCTGGTGTCGATAGAGTTGCGCAACGCGCCCTTTTTCGGCTGGGTGCAGGACCTCTCGGTGCAGGATCCCTACCACGTGTATACGATACTCATGGGCGCGTCGATGTTCCTGCAGCAGAGGATGACGCCCACGGCGGGCGACCCCACCCAGGCGAAGATGATGATGTTCATGCCCATCGTCTTCACGGGCATGTTCATCTTCTATCCCGTGCCCGTGGGTCTGGTGATCTACTGGCTGGTGAACAACCTGCTCTCCATCGCGCAGCAGTTTTACGTGAACCGCTCCATACAGCCGCCCAAGCTGGCCGAGGAGAATTGACGCGAAAGATGCTCTGGCGATGCTTTGAAACGACCCCGCCGGCTCCACCGGCGTCCGCTCCCCAAAAGCCGCGGAGGTGAGAAAATGAGTCTGGACGGAGATAGCTGGATGGACAGTGAGGCGGAAGGCCCGGGCTATCATTTCACCCCCCCGGAAGAGATTCCCGACACGCTGCCCTTTGCGGAGATGTCGGGCCGCGCGCTGCGGCGCATCATCGAGCGGATGGACCCCGAAATCCTCGCCCTGGCGCTTCGCGATGCCGAGGCGCGCGAGGTGGAGCGGTTTCTCAGAAACGTTTCTTCGAAGAACGCGGTCCGCATTCGCGAGGACATCGAGCGATCCGGCGTCGAGGAAATCGAGCGCCGCGCCGAAGCGCGCCAAATCCTGAGGCAAACCGCCTACTCCATGAAAAAGCGTGGCGAAATTACCTTCGAAGGCCCTGCCGACGACGCCATTCCCCCGCTGGATCGGAAGCTCGAGGAACTGCTCGCCGCGTTTCACTCCTCCGAGAGCAGGGCCGAACAAGCGGTTTCGCTGGTCGTCGCCCTGGCCTCCCGGGCGGAGCAGCACGGCCTGCTCTCTCTCGAGCCCATCCTGGAGAGAAGCCCGGACGGGATTTTCTCCATCGGTCTTCGGATGCTGGTGGACCAGATGCGCTGGGACGAGGCCGAGATGATCCTCTCGCGGCAAATCGAGTCCTCCCTCGCCGCGGTGGAGAGGAACAGGGAAATCGCCATCGAGGGCGCGCTCGCGATACTCGAGGGCGTGGGCGAGGATCGCGTGCGGGCGAGGCTCGTCGCCTTCCTCCCGGAGGGCGAGGCGGATTACGAGCGTCTGCCCGGCGTCCGGTTTTCTCCCTCGGCCCAGACGACGGTCGACATCATCAGCCTGTGCGTGGAACTCGCCGGTCTCGCCGGCCGCGATGAAGGCGGCGCGATTGCGGAGCGTCTCGAATGGATTCAGGAGCCCCTTCTCAAGACGGGGCTCAAGTGGGCGCTCGAGGGCGCCTCGATAGAGGACGTCGAGAGGCTCCTGAGCCGAAGGGGCCAGACGCGCCTCGACAGGGAGCGCAGAAAGCTCGAATGCCTGGCGGAGGGCTTCATGCTCATCCGGGAGGGACACCCCGACGGCTTCATCCGCGAGGCGCTCGGCGGCTATCTCGAGGATGAGGCTTGAGCGAGGCGGCCTCACGGACACGGTGGTCGCTTCCCGTCCGCAACCGCCACCTCCTGCTCACCAGGGGAAGACGACGGGCCATGCCGCCGGCCAAGACGCTGCGCGCCTTAGGCCTCAAGCGCGGCATGAGTTTCCTGGACGTCGGCTGCGGCCCCGGGTATTTCTCGATACCCGCCTGCGGCGTCGTGGGAAAATACGGACGCGTGCTCGCGTGCGACACCTCCCCCGTGATGATCGACGAACTCCGCGCGCAGGCGAAAGAGCGCGGCTACGCCCACCTGACGGCGAAGCGGTGCGAGAATCCCCGGGTTCCTTTCCCGGACGCGAGTGCGGACTTCGCCCTCGTCGCGTTCGTGCTTCACGGGATGGCCGACGTCCAGCCCCTGCTCGCCGAGTCAAGGCGCACGATGGGGAAAAACGCCGTCATCACATTGATCGACTGGCACAGGAAACCCATGGACATGGGGCCGCCCCTGGAGGCACGCATCGAGCCCGGAGAGCTCGTGGCGGAATTGAGCGAGGCGGGCTTTCTAAGAGCCCGGTGGTGGGATTTCGACGGCAACACCTATTTCGCCTCCGCGCAAGCGGGGTAGCCGCTTTCAAAGCCTGAGCGATACGCTATAATCCGGCTTTTACCGGCGGGCCATGGGCGCCCGGGCGCTCGTTTTCGTTGACAAAATTCTTGATGCGGTGAAAGGCGGAACCGTATGGTCCCGGCTCATGGCGGCGGTCCTGGTCGGGGCGCTGGTTCATTTGTACGCATATAACTATCTGGCCAAGATGGCGGGCAGCGGACTGGAGAGCGGGACCCTGTGGCTGGTTATGGTGCCGTTTGCGGTTTCTCTGCTCGCCTATGAGGGCTTTTTGCTGATTCGCGCGTCGGAGCGGGAGCCATAACCCAAAGAAATCCGCTTGCGCAAGAGAGGTGACGGACGAGATGAAAGGCAAATCCTCGATTCAGGGGCATGTGGCGCTCGTGACGGCGGGCGCGGTGGGCATCGGCGAAGCGATAGTCGAGCGTCTGGCGCATGAGGGCGCGCGCGTCGGGCTGCTGGACCTCGACGAGGCGGTGGGCGAGGCGACCGCGCGGCGGATAAGCGATGCAGGGGGCGACGTCCGCTTCATCAATACGGACGCCACCTCGGCGAACGAGGTCAAGGCGGCCGTGGAAGAGGCGCTCGTCGACTGGGGGCGTCTCGACATTCTGGTGAACTGCGCGGGCGGCTTCGTGGAGAACCCGGGGGTCGAGGATCTGGACGAGGCGCATTGGCGCCGGGTCGTGGACCTGAACCTGAAGAGCGCCTACCTGTGCGCGCGCGCGGCGGCGCCCGCCATGAAGAAAGCCGGCTATGGCCGCATCGTGAACATATCCTCCCAGTCGGGCCGCGACGCCGTTATCGAGACGGGCCTCGCCTACAGCGCGGCCAAGGCGGGCTTGTTCGGTTTCTGCAGGCGTCTGGCGGTCGAGTTGGCGCCCCACGGCGTCACGGTGAACACGGTGGCTCCGGGCGTCGTGCTCACTCCGAGGACGGGCGTCCTCCACAAGGACAGACTGCCCGAGATACTCTCCAAGATACCGGTGGGCCGCGTGGCGGACGCCGCGGACATCGCCGACGCCGTGTGGTATCTCGCCAGACCCGAGGCGCGCTACGTGACGGGCGTGACGCTCGACGTCAACGGCGGAAGGTACGTCCACTAGAAGGGGGTTTCCCATGCACGAGCGATCCTCGATAAAAGATCACGTCGCCATCATCACGGGCGCCACGGACGGCATCGGCCTCGCGACGGCGATACGTTTCGCGGACGAGGGCGCGAAGGTGGCCATCATGGGGCGCGACCCGGAGCGAGGAACAGCAGCGCTCGCCACCGTCGGCGCGCACGGCGACGCCATCTACGTCTCGGGTGACGCCGCCCGGAAAGAAGACATCGACCTTCTTTTCGCCCGGACGCTCGGCACCTGGGGCCGCCTGGACATTCTGGTGAACTGCGCGGGCGGTTTCGTGGAGGTGTCGAATATCGAGGACCTCGACGAGGCGGAGTGGACGAAGATCGTGGACTGGAACCTGACGAGTTGTTATCTCGCCTCCCGGGCGGCGGCGGCCCCGATGAAAGAGAGGGGTTATGGCCGCATCGTGAACATATCCTCCATCTCCGCGCGCGACGCCCTCCCGAGCATATCGCTGGTCTACAGCGCCGCGAAGTCCGCGATGCAGGGCTTTACGAGAAGACTCTCGGTGGAACTCGCTCCCCACGGCATCACGGTGAACGCCGTGGCCCCGGGCGTCACGCTCACCAAGCGGTTTCGCCTGGTGCACGGAGAGCGCGTGCCCGCGCTGGTGGCGAGTCTGCCGGTGGGCTTCGGCGGGGAGCCTGATGATATCGCCGACGCGATCTGGTATTTTTCCACGCCGGGTTCGGGCTACGCCACGGGCGTCACCATCGACGTGAACGGCGGGCAGTACGTGAACTAGGGGTTTGGGAAATTTCGGGGACTCGCCCGAAAATCATGCTACAATATCGAAGAAATGAGAATGAAAAGCCGCTTAAATATCAGAGGAGCCAAGCAAATGCGACGCCCCATGCTTGTGATCGCCCTGTTCCTGCTCGCCGCCGCCCTGGTTCTCCCGCGGGCCGCTTTCGCCGGAGGCCTGTGGAAGCCCTACGACGGCAAAGCGTTCGCCAGCGCCCAAAAGGACGGAAAAACGATTTTCGTGGCCGTCCACACCGACTGGTGAGGGACCTGCAGGCAGCAGGTGCCGCTGCTACAGTCCCTGATGGAAGAGAAGAAGTTCGCAAACGCCGCCACGTTCGAAGTGCAATTCGACACCCAGCGCGATTTTCTCAAGGCGCACAAAGTTCGCTGGCAGTCGACGATACTCGTCTTCAAGGGTGCGCAGGAAAAGGGCCGCTCGACGGGTGACGTGGACAAGGCGAGCATACGAAGCCTCATGGAGCGCGCGCTTTAGAGCGAGCGAATCCAGCGCACCAAGGCCCGCTATTTGCGGGCCTTTCGTGTTTTAGGTGAGGGGCGAAACGGCCACCTCCCCGTCCCTGATCGAGACGTCCGTCCCGTAGGGGGTGGAGAGTTTTTGCATCGTGCTCACGATCTTCCGGCCCTCTCCGCGCATCGGCGAGAGCAACCGCGACGCCCCGCCCACGCCGCAGCGGCAGGGGATGAGGTAGAGGTCGCTCACCCCTCCTTGATCCATCCGTCCTCCCAGCAGAAACGTCTGGCTCGCCGCATCCGTGAAGAACGGCTCGATCTCGTCGAAAATCAAATTCCCCGTGCAGTGGACGATGGGGCGGCCATGATAGAACTCGATGCCGGAGAGCACGTGCTGATGACCGCCGAAAACGGCGCCGGCGCCCGCGTCGATCGCCGCGTGTCCGATCTCCCTCTGGTGCTCGTGCACCTCGTGGCGCATGCTCGCCCCCCAGTGCTGGTAGACGAAAACCAGGTCGGCCCGGCTCTTGAGCCGCCCGATGTCCTCCTTCATTCGCTCGAGGTCTTCCGTCACCGCCCATGAGTGGATGATGGGCTCGGACGCCGGGTATTCATCCAGGTTTCTCAGCGGCGTGTAGGAGGTT
This sequence comes from bacterium, assembly GCA_965221165.1. Taxonomy (GTDB): domain Bacteria; phylum UBA8248; class UBA8248; order UBA8248; family UBA8248; genus Bin107. The sequence goes on along the minus strand of CBDCRP010000003.1, from coordinate 2,057,400 downwards.
TTGACGCGCAGCGGATTCACGCCGGCCTCCTCCGGGCCCGCCGAATGGCCCTGCGGCAATACGGACGAGTAGGCGAGCAGGCCGACGCGCAGTCCCCCGCGCTCCAGGATAGCAGGCTTTCCCGCCTCCTCGATAGTCATGCCCGCGCCCGTGAAGGGGATGGCGGCGCGGCGCAGCGTCATCATCGTCTGCTCGAGAGAAGGGACGCCAAAGTCGAGCATGTGGTTGTTCGCGATTCCCACCGCGTCGAAACCGGCATCCACCAGACCCGCCACGAGCGCCGGGTGTCCCCGGTGGCGGGTCGGCTTTCCCTTCATGAGTTCGCCGCGCGTGGAGAGCGCATTCTCCAGGTTCGCGAAGGAAAAATCAGCGTCCCGGAACAGTTTCCCCAGGCGGCCGAACATGCCCTTGGCCGAAGCCCTGTCGGGCGCGATGTCGCCGCCCGTCAGAAAAGAAGCGGATTTTTGCGGATTATTTTTGTTCATTTGCGGGTCCTCTGTGAAAACAGGAAGAAGATGATGAAGACGATAAGGCGCACTTCCCGAAACCGGCGCCTCTTAATTCATCGGCGGCGCGCTCCGGCGTCACCTCGTTGATGTGCGCGCCCAGGCCCGTCTCGAGGCCCGCCAGGGGCGTGAGACGGGGAAAAAGTTCGATGTGCCAGCGATGCGCCCGTGTATTTTCGTCCGGCTCTTTCGCCCCCAGCAGGAAAGAAAGGTTGACGGGGGGATCGTGTAGAAGCTCCTTATAGCGTCTTAAGGTCCGCGCCAGCGCGGCTCCCACTGCGGCGATGGCCCCGGGCGCGCTCTCGGTGAAGGCGGCCTCCGTCGGCCAGGGGGTGATGCAGGCAAGGTAGGGAAAGCGCGAGCCCCAGGGACAAAAGACGGCGGCTCCCTCCTCCCCCGTTTCCACCATCCTTTCTTCGTTCTCGAACTCCGCCTCGAGCATGTAATCCAAAAGCGCGGATTTTCGCTCGTTGTGGAAGGCGGCCTCACGTTCTCGTTTTCTCTCGACGCCGCCCGCCTGGACCGGAAGGCCGAGTATCTGGAAATGCGAGTGGAGGATGGATGCGCCCGCCATCGCGCCATGATTCTTGAAGGCGTAGACGTAGCGGACGCAAGGGTCCTCCATGAGCGCCCGCGCCCTGCCTTGCAGCAAGCGCAGGACGCTGGCCGCATGCGCGTCGCCCAAATCGGCCAGGCCCTTCGTGTGATGGGGCGAATCGATGAGCACCTCGTGACGCCCCCCGCCCTTGAGAGATGAAAAAACATCCTCTCCCGTGCGGGTGAGCTCTCCGCTCCCGACTGCGGGGTATTTGTTCGTCACGCAGCGCGCGCGCCAGCCGAGCGCGTTCTCCGCGCTTTTCTCTTCCCTGATGGCGGCGACCTCGGGCGGCGTTTCGCTCTCGTTGCCCGGGCAGAAGGGACAGGCCGGGTCATCTTGCGCAGGCGTGGCTCTTGCGTAGTGTGCGGGATGCGGACGCGCGCTCCTGCCGGGTGCGATGAGCGTCCATTCGCCGCGATGCGGGTCGTATCTCAACTCGGGCATGAGCGCCTCGCTTTTTAGTGGATATGAACACTCAAACAATGTTAGCATGATTGGTAATTTTTGAAAGAAAAGAAGTGTCAGCGCAAAAAAGGCGAAAACTTGTTCGGTGTGGTGTGGTTTTTGATCCCGCTTGCCGCTTGTTTTCGTCAAAGAGGCGGTTCAGGGGCGCCGCAAAGTCAGTCCGCAAGCGAATCCGCAGGGGCCTTGGGAGAGGGGTTGGACTCTCTCTTGCAAGAAGGCTCCAATTTTTTCTTCGAATCGACCGACTCACACAACGAGAACAGGGGGCCAACCATGAAATCCAGAGTTTTGCTTATCTTCATTTTGACCATCGCTATCGGAGCGGCGGCGTTCGTATCCATCCCCACCAGGGCCGAAGCCGCCTGCAGGGTCCGCATCGGCGATTTGAACTGGGACAGCGCCAATTTTCACGATCAGGTGACGGCCTTCATCCTGGAGCACGGCTACGGCTGCCGGGTGACTTTGATCTACGGCGGCACGCTGCCGATCATGTCGGCCCACTACGAGGGGAAAAACGACATTGTCATGGAGGTCTGGTACGACAACGTGAAGGCGCAGTACGACCCCGCCATGAAGAGCGGCAAGGTCAAGCAGGTGGGCGCCAACACGCCCGACAGCATACAGGGCTGGTTCATCCCGCGTTTCGTCCAGAAGGCGAACCCGGGCCTCAAGTCGGTCTACGACCTGCCGAAGTACAAGCACCTCTTCAAGGACCCCGAAGAACCCTCCAAGGGCCGGTTCGTGAACTGCATTCCCGGCTGGTCGTGCGAAGTCATCAACACGGTGAAGCTGCGCGCCTACGGGCTGGAAAAACACTTCACCAACTTCAGGCCGGGTTCGGGCGGCGCGCTCGCGGCGGCCATCAAGGGCGCGTATCTCAAGAAAAAGCCGGTGCTCGCCTATTACTGGGCGCCGACGCCGCTCCTGGGACAACTCGACCTCGTCCAGCTCGAAGAACCCAAATGGAACAAGGCCGACTGGGACGAGGTGCTGAAGCACATGGACGCGCTCAAGAAAGGCGGAATGGAGGCCTTGGGAAATCCCCAAAAGGCGACCGCCTACCGAACGGCGGAGCTGCCGAAGTCGGTCACCACGAAGTTCGCGGCCAAGCATCCGAAGATAGTCGCCTTCATCGAGAAATACACGCTTCCATCCAAAGACGTCTCGAAGATGCTGGCCTATCTCGAGAAAGAAGCCAGCGGCGACGCTAAAGCCACCGCAATCCATTTCCTCAAGACCAACAAGGTCTGGAAGAGTTGGGTTCCGGCCGACGTCGCGAAAAAGGTCGAGGAGGCGCTCAAATCGGCTTGATCCGCGCACGCGCGACGCTTTTTTCTCGTGAAGTTGCGCCATAGTTCCGGGGAGGCCCGCCCATGATGAAGCTTATCCGCGGACTGTTCCCCGAGTGGGCGGTCGAGTGGCCCAAGGGCCTGAATTTGCCGCTCAACAAATGGACCAACGATTTCGTGGAATGGCTGGTCACCGAGTACGGGGTCATCTTCGAGACCGCCTCCGACGCCATTCTCGTGGTGCTGGTGGGTCTGGAGCGTTTCCTGCGGGATCTTCCCTGGCTCGTCGTGTTCGCGGCCGTAATCGTGCTCACCTATTTCTCGAGCGGGCGCAAGCGGGGGCTGACCGCCCTTGTGGCCGCTTGCATGTTCCTGATCGGTCTCGTCGATCCCAGGCTCTGGGATTATTCGATGATGACGCTTTCGGTGATGCTGGTCTCCACCATCATCTGCATCGGCCTGGGCGTTCCAGTCGGGATCGCGATCTCGAGAAACGACCGGATGCGCGATATGGTGCTGCCCGCACTCGACCTCATGCAGACCATGCCGAGCTTCGTCTATCTGATTCCGGCGATCATGCTCTTCGGCCTGGGCGCGGTGCCCGCCGTCTTCGCCACGGTGATCTACGCCATCCCGCCGGTGATTCGCCTGACCGACTTGGGCATCCGCCTTGTGGATGAGGACATCGTCGAGGCTTCAGACGCCATGGGCGCGAGCAGGAGGCAGAAACTCCTCCGCGTGCAGATGCCGATGGCGCTGCCCAACATCATGCAGGGAGTCAACCAGACCACGATGATGGCGCTCTCGATGGTGGTGATCGCCTCGATGATCGGAACCCGCGGACTCGGCATCGAGGTGCTCATCGGCCTCCAGCAGCTCAACGTCGGCCGCGCCCTCGAGGCCGGCGTGGCTATCGTGCTGCTCGCCATCGTGATGGACCGCGTCACCCAGGCCTACGGCGGGCGCTTCATACGCGCGAGCGGGAGGGAGTGAGCCGATGGCGCTGATCGAGATACGAAACGTCTACAAGATATTCGGAACGGGACGCGCGGGGGAAACCGCGCTCGACCTGGCCCGCGCGGGAGTCGAGAAGAACGACGTACTGGCCGAGACCGGTTGCACGCTGGGACTCAAGGACGTGAGCCTCTCCGTCGAGCGAGGCGAGACATTCGTGGTCATGGGTCTTTCGGGTTCGGGAAAATCGACCCTCATCCGCCACATCAACCGGCTGATCGACCCGACCACCGGCCAGGTGCTTGTGGACGGAAGGGACGTTCTCAAGCTCTCCCAGGAAGAGTTGCTCGCGTTTCGCCGGGGCGCCGCGAGCATGGTCTTCCAGCGATTCGCGCTCTTCCCGCACATGACGGTCATAGAGAACGTGGGCTACGGCCTCGAGGTGCAGGGAATGGCGCTCGGCGCGCGCCGCCGGCGCGCGATGGGGTGGATAGAGGACGTGGGCCTCATCGGCTATGAGAACGCCTATCCGGCCCAGCTCTCGGGCGGCATGCAGCAGCGGGTGGGTCTGGCGCGCGCCCTGTGCACGGACCCCGACATCCTGCTCATGGACGAGCCCTTCAGCGCCCTGGACCCCTTGATCCGCAAGCAGATGCAGGAACACCTCATCGCGCTCCAGCGCGACCTCAAAAAGACCATCGTGTTCATCACCCACGATCTGGACGAGGCGCTCAAACTCGGCGACCACGTCGCCATCCTGAAAGACGGCGTGGTCGACCAGATAGGCGAACCCGAGGAGATTCTGCTGAACCCGGCCACCGACTACGTGCGCGAGTTCGTGCGCGACGTGAAGCGAGGTCGCGTGGTGACGGCGGGTTCGATCATGACGCCGCCCGGCGGGGAGACGACCGGGCCGACCGTCTCGCGCGACACCGTGCTTCAGGACATGCTGCCCAGGTGCCTGGAGAGCGAGGCGCCCCTGCTGGTGGTGGACGCCGCGGGCTCCGTGGTCGGCGCCGTCTCCCGCGAAACCCTCCTGCGCGGCCTGGCGGATCATTCCAGGAAAGCGTAGGAGCGGCGTCGCAGGCTTGCCACACATACACGATCCCTATATTGGACACCCATTTTCCCTGATTGGTTTTGTCTCGTCATTCCTGCGTATGACAGCGGCGATCGATAGGTCGACCAAGCGGACGGCGTGGTTTTCAAAATCACTCCCCCCTTGAGAATCGGGCTTCCCTCGCGGGCCGCATGTATGCGGCCCCTACACCAAAACCGTGAACGGCGACGGTTCCGTAGGGGCGCTTCGTGAAGCGCCCGCTTGCATCGGCAAGGGCCGTTCGCGAACGGCCCCTACGAGAGAGGAATCGAGCGTAGGGACAGGCCCCCGCGCCTGTCCGGCACTCCCGCGCCTGTCCTGAAAGAGGACAACCACAGGGGGCAGGACAACCCAAAAGGGTTATCCCTACGGGAGACGCGGTAGTTTCGTAGGGTCAGACATATATGTCTGCCACCCGTGCGTTCTCCCGTGCGGATGCGAGCACTATAAGAACGGGCGGACACACGGGTCCGCCCCTACAGCCTCTCCATGATTGCCGGAATTGACCCCCAAAAGAGAAGCAACCCCTTGCAATCGAAGCGTAAATCGGCTTCATTACGGACGAACACGCTGTGCGCGGCTCGGATGTGCGCGCGCACATTCTCAAGCGATGGAAAGTGGCGAAGCGGATGAGCGATTTTGAGAGGGAGACCATCGTCGCGCTGTCGACGGCTCCGGGTCGCGGGGCCATCGCGGTCGTCCGCCTGAGCGGAGCGAAAGCACTCCCCATTCTCACGGAGATCTTCACGCCCAGGAAAGAAAGAAGCGCCTTTCCCGAGAGAAGGCCCGTGCTGGGGCGTTTCATGGACGGGGGCCAGGCCTTCGATGAGGGCGTGGCGCTCTTTCATCCCGGTCCCGGTTCGGTCACCGGCGAGGACGTGGCCGAGATGCACTGCCACGGCGGCCCGGCCATCGTGGGGAGCATCCTGCGCCTCGCCCGGGAGCAGGGGGCCAGACCGGCCGTAGAGGGCGAATTCACCCGGCGCGCCTTCTTGGAGGGAAAGATCGACCTGCTCCAGGCCGAAGCCGTGGCGGACCTCGTGACCGCCCAAACCGAAAAAGCGGCGAAAGCCGCACTCCATCATCTGGAAGGACGCCTTTCCAGGGCCCTGGAAAAAGTATGGGAGAAGGTGGTGGAAGCGGGCGCGCACATAGAAGCGGTCATAGATTTCCCGGACGAGTTCGAGCCGGGCGCGGGCCCCTCTGTTTCGGGCGCTCCCATGGGAAGCGCGGAACTCGCGGGCCTTTTTGAGGAGATGGAGACCGCGCTAGAGCGGCTCATCGAGAGCTATCGCTCCGGCAGAATCCTGAGAGAAGGCGCGCGGGTGGCCATTCTCGGCAGGCCCAATGCGGGGAAATCCACCCTCCTGAACGCGCTTTTGGGGGCGGATCGCGCCATCACCAGCGAGATTCCGGGCACCACGCGGGATACGGTGGAAGAAGTTTGCGACTTGGGAGGCGCGCCGGTGCGGCTCATCGACACGGCGGGGCTGCGCGATACCGGAGATCCGGTGGAACTGGAAGGGACCGGGCGCGCCCGCAAGGCAGCGGAAGAAGCTGATTTGAGCCTGATGGTCGTGGACGTCACGGCGGGGGATGAAGAGGTGGCGTGGGCCGCACAGGAGGCGCAGGGCGCGGATTTCCAAAACTTGTTTGTTTTCAACAAGATAGACAAAGCGTCTGCTGAGGAGAGAGCGCGCGCCCGCGCTTTTTTAGGCGAGTCGGCGCCGGGGGCCGGGGAGGCGCTCTTTATTTCCGCCCTCACTGGCGAGGGGCTCCCCCGGTTGCGCGAAGAGGTGGCGCGTGTTTTGATCGGCCAGGAAGGGCTTTCGGGCGGCGAATCGGTGCTCACGAGGGAGCGGCACCACGGCCAGATAGCGAAATGCCTGGAAGCCGTGAGAAGCGCAAAGGCGGGTGCGCAGGGAGAACTTTCGCCCGAACTGGTGGCGGTCCACCTGAACGAGGCGCAAACCGCGCTCTCTGAACTCCTGGGCAGAGATTACGGGCAGGCGCTGCTGGACAAGATTTTTTCCACGTTTTGCATCGGAAAATAATAATAATGAAAGAACAGTTGAGTTTTGCAAGCTCGGCAAGAGAAAAACTTTGACGCACAGTCGGTATCGTGAAGGCGATTTCATCCCATCACCTCGTTTTATTATGGATGAGGGCTCTATCACGAGGAGATAGAAATGAAGATCCTACGCATGGCAGCGCTGGCCCTTCTTGCTGGTGGATGGTTTTTTTGTTTCGTTACGCCAATATGGGCCGAAGACACGGCGGCCCAGAGTTTCCACAAGCTCGCATGCGCGAGTTACCCGCCAAGTTCGTCCCCATGGCACGTCAAAAACCTCTACGATTGCCGGACTCGCGAGTTGTTCGTGCCGTATCATCTCTGGACCGGCGCAAAATGGGATGGCCGCAAGGACGGGCCATGCATGCATAAGGCCGATAACACTTTCAGTGTCAATCGCAGGAGCCTGACGAGGATACGGGGCCCGAAGAAATGGTCAAATCTCGAATCTGGCGAGAATGAAATGGTCTGGGTCCGGGAAAAGTTGAATAGACATAAAGTCCAGTATTTCACATGTCATAGTGAAGGCATCGGGAGGGTCTACGATAGCCGAGGGCCAAGGTATTACTATACAGGCAGATGCAAATTCCCGGCTGGAAAGGGATGGAAAATTAGCTCAAGAAGGGATTGCGAAGATACCTCATTGGAAATCATACACGTTGGCTTGGATGATAAAGGCCACTTGAATGAGATAAAGTTCAAGTGGTGGACCAGGCATAGGCTTGACCATATCTATCGCTACGTTCCTAACCGAGGAATGACGAACGCTTGGAAACAGTGAAAACCCTACGAATCGTCGATGTGTGCCGATCGCTTCGGGGGCTGCACTATATTGGTTGGTTGACACAGGTGATCGACAAAAACTTGAGTTCTCTGTAATGAACAGCGATGTTTCGACGTTGAATTTGTATAAATTTAGATAAGTACGCGCTGTTTGATATAAATTTGTGAATTTTTGGAGGTTTTCGCTTGAATTTTTCGTATGACGTCATCGTCGTGGGCGGCGGACACGCCGGTTGCGAGGCGGCCCTGGCCGCTGCGCGCATGGGTGCCCGAACCATGATGCTCACGATGAACCTCGACACCGTGGGCCTCATGTCGTGCAATCCGGCCATCGGCGGGCTGGCCAAGGGCGTTCTGGTGCGCGAGGTGGACGCGCTGGGAGGCGAGATGGCGCGCGCCATCGACGCCACGGGCATCCAGTTTCGCATGCTGAACACGAAAAAAGGCCCGGCCGTACAGGCTTTGCGCGCCCAGGCGGACAAGCAGCGATACCGCGCCTACATGAAAAACGCGGTGGAAAGCCAGGCGAGACTCGACCTCAAGCAGGGAATGGTGCAAAGGCTGCTGGTGAACGACGGCGCGATAGCCGGCCTTTGCGATCATTTCGGTGAAACCTATGAGGCCCGGGCCGTCGTTCTGACGCCGGGCACCTTCACGCGCGGCCTTCTGCACTATGGCGACAGAAAAGTCGAAGGCGGGCGCGCGGGCGAGGGTTCGGCGAACGAACTGACGAACCAACTCGTTTCGTTCGGCTTCGCCTTAGGGCGCATGAAAACGGGAACGCCTCCCCGGCTGGACGCGAAATCCATTGATTTTCAAATACTTGACGTCCAGCCCGGGGACGACCCTCCGCTTCCGTTCTCCTACCGCACCCCCGCCATCGAACAGGAGCAGATACCCTGCTGGATTACCTACACGAACCCCGAGACGCACGCGGTCATTCGGGAGAACATCGAGCGCGCGCCGATGTACAACGGCCAGATCGACGCGGTCGGCGTGCGTTATTGCCCGAGCATCGAGGATAAAATCATGCGGTTCGAGGGCAAGCAGGAGCACCAGATATTCCTGGAGCCCGAAGGACGCGAGACTTGTGAAATCTACGTGAACGGTCTTTCCACCAGCCTGCCGGTGGACGTTCAAATCCGTATGTTAAGAACAATCAAAGGCTTAGAAAGAGCCGAGATGATGCGTCCGGGCTACGCCGTGGAGTATGACTACGTGGAGCCGACCGAGCTCGACCCAGGCCTGATGACGAAAAAGATGCCGGGTCTCTTCCATGCCGGCCAGATTAACGGGACGACCGGCTATGAGGAGGCCGCGGCCCAGGGAATCATGGCGGGAATCAACGCCGTACGGCATTTACGTGGTGAGGAACCCGTCGTTTTGAGCCGGGAAGAGGCCTATATCGGCGTTTTGGTCGATGATCTCATCACCAAGGGAACGACCGAGCCCTACCGGATGTTCACCAGCCGGGCCGAGCACAGGCTCCTGCTTCGCCACGACAATGCCGATTTCCGGTTGATGGAGTTGGGCCACAAGGTCGGCTCTCTGGATGAAAATACCTATCGCGCCTTTGAGATGAAGGCGAAACGCGCGGCGGAGGCCATCGGATACATCGAGACCACGACCGTGACGCCCAAGCCGGACGTGCGAAACGCCATGGAGGCGGCGGGCTCCAAGGCGCTCAAAAAGCCATCGACCCTGGGCGATATTCTGAGACGCCCCGAAGCCGGTCCCGAACTGGCGATGCGGGTCGATTCCATCAACAAAGGCGGATTCTGCGAGATTTGGGAGGCGCTGGAGGGGGAATCGCGGCGATACGTGCTGGCGGAAGTGAAATACAAGGAGTATTTCGAGAGGGAATACCAGCAGGTCTCCCATTTGAGGATGGCGGACAGGGTGAAGATACCCGAAAGCCTCTCCTATGCCGAGGTGGGCCACCTGACCGCCGAGGTGCGCCAGAGGCTTCAGGAGATACGGCCCAAAACCCTCGGGCAGGCGAGCCGCATTTCGGGCGTGACGCCCGCCGCCATCGCCGTGCTGGAGGTGTATATCCGAAAACAGAGCGGAAATTCACAGGAGCAGGCCCCCTCGCCGGCCTGATGGCTCCATCGCTCGGGTCGGTGGGGAGGGGATTTTGTGTTGGCGTAGGGGCGGACCCGTGTGTCCGCCCGGTATTTATATCCACCCCTGAGTAATCCCTGCTTTCATCTGTCGGGGTAATTCAATCTCTCCCTTCCCGGTCGCGATTGACCTCAAGGGAGGAGCAGAGGCGGGCGGACACACGGGTCCGCCCCTACATCCCCCCACCGGCGTAGGGGATGGGGGAGATTCTTTTGTAGTCGGACAACCCCCCGTAGTTGTCCTTCCATGAGGTGGATACGACCAGGACAGGCGCAAGGGCCAGTCCCTACGGCAAAGGCTTCTGCGACATTCCCTCCCTTCCCAGTCGGCAATGACCCTCAAGGGGGAGTGGTTTTGAAGCCTACATCATCGGAAAAGCCGCAACCTCTCTCTCCTTGTCCGAAAACCCCTATAGAACACCGTCATTCCGCCGCATGTTGGTGGCAACCGAAAGGTTGACCAGAACCGATGAAAAACACCCATGTTGCGGTATTTCCTCCCTTTTGGGTTAGGATTGATTTTCGCCTTACTCGTCATCCCGCAGGGCTTGAATGCGGGATCCAGAAATGCCCGGCGTTGTATATTTCATTTTTTGAAAGCCTGGATTCCGGCATGCGCCGGAATGACGGTGTTTTGATCGTTCTCGTGCGGCAAGGAAAAGAATGCGCCTTTGTAGGGGCCGTTCTCGAACGGCCCCTACGGAGAATCCTCGCCCCGTCCGCCTTTAACGTGTTTTCCTGGAACACGCAGGGACAGGTCGCGACCTGTCTCTACCAGTCAATTTGCACTGTTCGAGCCCCATTGTTCCACGTGGAACATTCGCACAAGAAAAATCCCCCAAAAATTGTTCCACGTGAAACTTTCGGTTGAATTTTACGAGGCGGTGTGAGAATCTTTGGTTACAGAATCTATTTTCATCCGCTCTGAAAACGAGACATGGAAACGAGGCCCGGAGCAACGATCTCATCGAGCGTTACCGAAGCCGGCGCGAACGGAGGCCCTTGTACGGTCGTGGCCGTCGTGAACCAGAAAGGAGGCGTCGGAAAGACGACGACGGCCGTGAACCTGGCGGCCTGTCTCGGCGTGGCGGATGAGCCGACCTTGCTGGTCGACATGGACCCGCAATCGAACGCAACGAGTAATTTCGCTTTATTTACGCCTGAATCTTCTTTGTACAGGGCGCTGGTGCTGGGTGATTCCCTTGGCGATGAATCCTTACATCATACTGAAATTAAAGGGCTAAAACTTTTACCCTCCTCCATCGACCTGGCCGGCGCGGAGGTGGAGATAGCGGATTTGCCGCAAAGGGAGAGTCGTTTGCTGAACGCTCTCGAACCGTTTCGCAGCCGGTTTCGTTATATTTTAATCGACTGCCCTCCCTCCCTTGGTTTTCTCACCTTAAACGGCCTGCGAGCGGCGGATGAGGTGCTCATCCCCATCCAGGCGGAGTATTTCGCGCTCGAGGGATTGGCCCGGTTGATGAAAACGGTGGACAGGATACGCCAGAGCGTTCATCCTGAGCTCAGGATAGGCGGAATCCTGTTGACGATGTATGATTCGAGGACGAATCTATCGCGTCAGGTGGGCGAGGATTTGCGCTCTCACCTGCCGGAGTTGATGTTCCGGGCCGTGATTCCCAGGAACGTGCGCCTGGCGGAGGCGCCGAGCCACGGGAAGCCGGTGATTACATACGACATCTCCTCGCCGGGCGCCCAGGCGTATCTCGCGCTGGCGAGCGAGTTTCTGGCGCGCTCGAAGAAAAGGATGCAAAACCAGACATGGCGACGATGAGAAAAAAAGTACTCGGGCGGGGTCTGGACGCGCTCCTTGCCTCGCGTGAGGCCGATGAACCCGCACCGGCGGATTTGGGTTCTCCGCGCACCACCGCCGAGGATGCGGGGATTTTGATCTGGGTTTCTCCGGATAGGCTCACGCCCGGCGCGCACCAGCCGCGCATTGATTTCGACGAGGAAGACCTGGCTGAACTGGCGGAATCCGTGAAGCGCCACGGCGTGATTCAGCCCCTTCTGGTCAGGCGTTCCGCGAGCGGGGGATACGAGATTGTGGCCGGAGAGCGGCGCTGGCGCGCCGCCCGCCTGGCGGCTGTGGATGATATTCCCGCCATTTTGCTCGACGCAGGGGGAGATGAGGCTCTAGAGCTTGCGATCGTCGAAAACGTGCAGCGCTCGGACTTGAACTCCATGGAGGAGGCGGCCGCATACGCCGGCATGATGGAGCGCCTGAACCTCACGCAGGAAGAGGTCGCGGCGCGCGTCGGCAAGGATCGCTCGACCGTCGCGAACTACGTCCGCCTGCTCAATCTGCCCCCCCCGGTTCAGGAGAGCGTGGCCGCGGGGCTCTTGTCCATGGGGCACGCCAGAGCGCTGTTATCCTTGCGCACGGATGAGGAGATGGCCCGCCACGGCCAGGCCGCCATCGACAAGAGGCTCTCCGTGCGCCAGCTAGAGACGCGCGTCCGAAAAGCGCTCGAGGGCAAGAGCGAAGAGAAGGCGGCCTTCCGGCGGGCAACCCCTCAAGACGGGCCGTCGGGGCCGCAGGCTTTGTATCTTCGCGAAGCGGCGGAGCGGCTGAGAAGCGCGCTGGGAACGAAGGTTGCGATTCAGGGCGATGAAAACAACGGGAAGATTGAAATCGAGTATTACACGAGGGAAACGCTCGAGGGGTTGATTCAGCGTCTTTGTCGAGCCGGGTCTCCCTCTCGGGACTCATAAGGGGTTGATGGATGGCGAAAAACTACGAGAAAAGCATTCGCGCCTTCCTCGGGGAAGGCACCGAGTTCAAGGGCGTCATATCTTTCGAGGGCACCGTGCGCGTGGACGGCGTCCTGGAGGGAGAGGTCGTCTCGGAGGATACCTTCATCATCGGGGCCGCGGCGAATGTGAAGGCCGACGTCAAGGCCGGTGTCGTCATCGTGATGGGCCGGATGGAGGGGAAGATAGAGGCGAAGGAAAAGTGCGAGATCAGGGTCGGCTCTCACTTGAAGGGCGAAATTTTTACGCCGAGCATATATATAGAAGAAGGGGCTGTGTTCGAGGGCGCCTGCCACATGACGGGAGAGTGGGGAGCGGCCGAAGCAAGCGCCGAAGCGGCGGAAGAGACGGAAGAAACAAGCGCCGAGGCGACGGAGGAGGCTCCCGAGGAGAGCGAATCTTCGGTAACCGCCCCTGAAACGGACTGACCCCGGCGGTTCGAAGCGATGAAGAGAGGTGGACGCCGATGGAAGGAGGCCGCTCGGTTCCGGGCATAGTGGCCGGTTTTCTTTTCTGGCTTGGAATCGCGTATTATTTTTATCAACGCGATTTTGCGGGAGCCTTCTGGTTCGTAGTGGCCTGCTGCCTGCTGTATGGCGTCTACCGTTTGTTCGTCCACCTTTGGGCCTCGCGCCCCAGGCCCCCTCATTTACAGGATGAGGGCGTCGATCCCCCGTCCCGCTCGGATTTGCCCGACTATGATTTCGAGAACGTAGAACCGAAAGATTTTGAATGATGCGGTTTGAGAGTCAAATTTCCTTACCCGGGCGAACCGGGTCTCGCCGCATCCTCCCGGAACAACACTTAGGGCCGACATGTCCCAGTTCGTCATATACGCCCACAGCGGCGAGCCCGATCGCATATACCAGGTAGCCACCCTGGCGGCGAGCGCCGCCGCGAACGGGGACGAGGTGCACGTGATTCTGTTCTTTCATGCCTTAAAGCGATTCGTGGACGACGACCTGGACGGCCTGCCCGAGACGCATGCGGACGCGCGCAAGACGCATCCGGTGAGCGAAATCATCGATTCCGCCAGAAGGCTCGGCAAGCTGAAAGTGTATGCGTGCGCCGCGCAGCCCAAGCTCCTGGGCCTCGCGCCCGAGGACGTGGCGGACGTCGTGGACGAAATAATCTCTCTGCCCGAATTCATGAGAAAAACGAAAGGGGCGGAAACCAAACTCTTCATCTGATCGGGTTTCTCCCGATTTTCCCGCGCCTGTTTTCTCCGGTCGCCGATAATATGCTAGACATGATGGGCGGGCGGCGTTTTATCGCGGCGAAGGACACGGCATTCTGAATTCGTTATTCGATCTCGACAGGAAAACGACATGAAATTTTTGGCGGCGGCGGCCCAAATCGGCCCAAGACTGGGGAATCTCGACGCGAACCGGGAATTGTTGGTGGATGAGGTGAGAAAAGCCGAAGAAAAAGGCGTCGACCTCCTCGTTTTTCCCGAACTCTCGCTGACGGGCTATTTCCTCAAAGACATGGTTCCCGAAGTGGCCATCCGGCGCAAGACCGGGCCCATGAAGGAAATCGCCGCCCTGAGCAAGAAGGTCTCCCTGGTGGTCGGTTTCGTGGAGGAATCCGGCAGGCACGGGTTTTTCAATTCCGCCGCCTATTTCGAGGGTGGTGAATTGGTCCACGTGCACCGCAAGGTGTATCTGCCGACATACGGGCTGTTCGACGAGAACCGCTACGTCGGCAAAGGGGACAAGGTGCGCGCTTTCGACACCCGCTTCGGTCGCGCGGCCATCCTCATTTGCGAGGACGCCTGGCACCCGAGCCTGGCCGGAATCGCCTCGCTCGACGGCGCGGATTTGCTCATCGTTCCCTCGGCGAGCCCCGCGCGCGGCGTGAGCAAGGCGAACGGCGAGGGAGGCCTTGCGATTCAGCGCGTCTGGCAATCGCTCACGAGAACCTACGCCTCGGCCTATAACCAGCACGTCGTCTTCAGCAACAGAGTGGGATACGAGGACGGCATCAACTTCTGGGGGGGGTCTGAAATCCTGGCGCCCAGCGGGGAGCCTCTCGCCCGGGCCGAGCGTTCCAGGGAGGAGATGCTCGTCTCCCAGGTGGACACGGCGAACGTGCGGCGCGCGCGCATCGCATCCCCCACGCTGCGGGATGAGGACTTGCACCTCACCCTGCGGGAATTGCGCCGCATCCAACGCTCGCGGGAGGGTTGAGTTTTTGCAAATGCGCATGCTTTTGCAGGGTCGGACATAGATGTCTGTCGGCTTCAATCACTCCCCCCTTGAGGGGTCGCCACCATCCCGGCCCTCTGAAATCAGCGCATTCCGGCGAATGCCGGATTTGATACAGCGAAAAACGTTCTGCCGCCAGGAGATAAAACGAAATTTCAACTCCCATAGATTCTCTTTTCCACCGGAGACCGCCATGAAAAGACTATCCAGAAAATCGTGTGTCCTCACGCTTGCGGCTTGCGCCTTCATCCACCTGGCTCCCGGACTCGCGCAAATCGCAGAAGCCCAAATCAAGACGACCCACGTTGCCGGGGCGGTGCACATGCTCACCGGCAGAGGGGGAAACATCGGCGTATCCGCGGGCGAAGACGGCGTCTTGATGATCGACGACAAGTTCGCTCCCCTGGCTCCCAAGATAAAAGCGGCGCTCAAGGGCCTCGGCGCGAAAAAGCCCCTCGCTTTCGTGGTCAACACGCATTGGCACGGCGATCATACGGGGGCGAACGAGATATTCGGCAAAGATGCGCACATTATTTCGCACGCCAACGTCCGGAAACGTCTCGCCGTCACCAGCTACGTGCTGGGCCGGACCGTAAAGCCCAAGGCGAAGGCGGGCCTCCCCGTCATCACGTATGAGGGGTCGATGTCCGTTCATTTCAACGGCGAGGAGATTCGCGTCGTTCACTACCCGAACAGCCATACCGACGGCGACAGCGCCCTCTTCTTCCCGAAATCGAACGTCGTTCATACGGGCGATTTGTTCTTCTCGGGCCGGTTTCCGTTCGTGGACCTGGGGAACGGAGGCGACGTGGAAGGGCTTGCTAAAAATATCGGCAAACTCATCATGCAAATACCCAAAAACGCCAAAATCATCCCCGGCCATGGCCCGCTCTCGGGAGTTAGGGAGTTGAATGCGTACCATTCGATGCTCATCGAGACGACCCGCATTGTGCGCGGGCAGATGAAAGCGGGCAAAACCCTCGCACAGATTCAAGCGGCGGGACTTCCTCAGAAATACGCAGGCTGGGGCACGGGCTTTATTTCGACGAAACGCTGGATCCAGACGATCTTCAATAGCCTGGGCAGAAGAAAATAAAATCCGCGCCACCTCGAATTTTCCGGTCTCTTCGTTGAAGGGGCCCGTACGAAAACCACCCTTCCGGTAACGCCTCCACCTCACCCTTCGGAACTCCGCTGCGTCCAAAAATTGCAAGAGGGATGAGTTTTCTGAAATACGCGTACATCCCCGGGCGCCTCGGGCGACTGGAGAAAAGCGCCCTGCGCCCGGGATTAAAACTCAAACGAAAACGCCGACAGGTTCTCTCCCATAGGAGATAGTCATGAAAAAATTGTTCAAAAAATCGTGCGTCTTCTCACTCGCCGCTTGTAGCTTTTTCCTTCTGGCTTCCGGGCTTGCGCCTATCGCGGAGGCGAAGAAGGCCTATCGTCTTACCGGATCCTACGAAAAGAAAAATCTCGCCATCTATCTGATTCACCGCGAGGGCCGAAACAAAGGCCCCGTGCCGCTCACCCTGGGCGAGGCGATGAGGCGGGGCCATGTCAAGGTCATCGAAACCGGCAGCGTCAGCCGGCTCATGGTCCGCAATCTGGGTGATCGCGACGTCTTCATCCAGGCGGGCGACATCGTCAAGGGCGGCAAGCAGGACCGCGTTCTGGTCTTCAGTATTATCATCCCCCCGAGATCGGGCTACCTTCCCATCGGCGTCTTTTGCGTCGAGGCAGGACGATGGTCCAGGCGCGGCGGGGAGAAGATGCGTGAGTTTTCGGTATCCGAACACCGCTTGCCTTCGAAGGCAGGCAGGATAGCGATACACAAACGGGTGCGGCGCGCGACCGCGCCCAGGGAGGAACAAATGAGAGCGCGTCGGCGGCGGGGAGCCGCGAGCCTCCAGAGCCAGGTGTGGGGCGGGATTAAGTTGATGCAGAAGAGTTTGGGCCGAAGCTTGAAAGAGCGGGTCGCCCATGAGCGCTCGCCCTCAAGCCTCCAGCTATCGCTCGAGAACAAGGGCCTCGGGTCGGCTCTTGTGGACTATGAAAAGGCCCTGGGCGGACTGCCGCAACAGCATTCAGAAGCTGTGGGCTATATTTTGGCCATCAACGGCGAGATCAGCAGTGGTGATGAGTTCGAAAGCGCCGGCCTGTTCCGGAAAGTGTGGCCGCGGCAGTTGAAGGCGGCGGCGACGGAAGCCATCGCGCAGCTGGATGCGCCGAAGCGCAAGCAACCGACGCTCGCCGAGGTGGCCGCGTTCATCGACACGGCGCGCGCCGCAAAACCCTCCGGCAGGCCGATGCCGGGGAACATGAACGTGGAGACGCGCGAGACGAGCAGGACGCTGTACGTCGAGAGCCGGTACAAGGACCGCTGGGTGCACGGGAGCTTGGTTGCCCACTAGCCCGGGCCGTCGGGATGCGTTTGCGCGCCCTTGCCTTGCGGCCGGACTTTCCCTCCACGGGGGAGTCCCACGCATACATGCGGCCCATGTTTTGGGGGCGAGAAAGGCGCGGGACGCATATATGCGTCCCCTACGGAGCCACGAGCCTTCTTCGAGGTTGCCGGCCCAAAAGAAAGTAGGGACAACCCCCCGTGGTTGTCCGCCCATCTTCACGAACGTGGAACGACCCCTACGCCTGCTCGTCATTCCGCAGCGCCTGAATGCCGGTGGCAATCGATAGATTGACCAGGCGGATGAGGAACACGCCTGCTCTGGTCAACCTGTAGGTTGCCGCCAATATTCGCCGGAATGACGATTGGGGGCGAGAAAGGGCGCGGGACGCATATATGCGTCCCCTACGCGTGATCCCTTCTCTTCGCTCGTGATCCCTCCCTCATCAGTCGGGTTTGGCCTACGCGTCCCGCCATTCGGTTTTTGAAGGCAGCGCGCCGCCCCGGAAGTTGAACAATACGGCGGGGGCGTCGCTCGCGTTGTGCACCGTGTGCCAGGCCCCGCCCGGCGTGTGTACTAGATCGCCCGCGGACGCTTCTATGGTCTCGTCTTCGATGATGAAATTCATGTTCCCTTTGAGCAGCAGCGTCGCCTCGTCCATCGCGTTCAGGTGCCGGTGGACGTGCGGTCGCCCGCCGGGAGGAAAGGAGACGATCTGGCACTCGAGGTATTCCGTGGAGATGGCGCGCGTGAGGCCCTTTTCCTTCACGGATTCGAGGTCGAATGCGCCCGTCAGCTCGTCCACGCCGCCCTTGATGTAGGGGACGGGCGGCGCGAGCGGGTTTTTCACGGATTCGGGATCCGGATTGGGGGGCGGGTCGCCCGCCGGCATGAGGAAGCCCGAGGGCATTCGGCCCCCTCTGAAGTTGAACTCTATCAGCTCGTCCTCGCCTGTGTTCTTCATGTGGTGCATCGCGCCGCGCGGGTTCAAGAGAACGTTTCCCTTCCCGACGGGAAACGTCTCGCCGCCGTTGTGAATCAGCCCGCGCCCGCCATAGATGAGGTAGCCTTCGTCCATCTCTTCGTGATGCGCGTGATAGGGCGGGTAGACGCCCGGCCGGAGAACGATGACCCGCACCTCGAGATTGGGCGTATCGATGCAGACGGGCGAGCCTTTTTTCAGCGCTTCTTCCTCGTCGTAAATCCATTTCAGATTTTCGATGTTCCCCGCGTAAGGCATGTCGACTCCATATAATCGATGAATGGATGAGTGAAAGGTATTCCCCGCGTGCCGCGTGGTCAATGGCCCTTGGCCGTTGCAGAGGGAGCGGACGGGAGGCATGATAGAGACGAAAGGGAGCGGAAGCATTTCTCATAGCGGAGACTCGGTTTGCTGGACGAAGAACTCATCCAAGACGCGATGGCGGAACTGGAACTGGACGGCGAACTCGCCACCGGCCTGCTCTCGGGCTTCATCAGGGACGAGGTCTCCAAAGTCGGCGTGAAGAAGCTGGTTCTGGGCCTCTCGGGCGGAATCGACAGCGCGCTGTCCGCCTTTCTGGCGGCCGCCGCCATGGGGCCCGAGAACGTGACGGGCGTCATCATGCCCTACCGGCTTTCCAACCCCCGGAGCGAAGCGGATGCGCGCGCGGTGGCCGAGACCAGCGGCATCCATTTCAAGGTGGTGGATATTTCCCCCCAGGTGGATGCGTATTTCGAGCAGTTCCCCGATGCCGACAACCTCCGCCGGGGCAACAAGATGGCCCGAGAGAGGATGACGATTTTATATGATCACTCAGCCCTCCTCGGCGCCCTGGTCGTGGGCACGAGCAACAAGACCGAGCTCCTGCTCGGCTACGGAACCCTGTTCGGGGACATGGCCAGCGCGGTGAACCCCATCGGCGATCTGTTCAAGACGCAGGTACGCCAGCTGTCGCGCCACGTCGGCGTGCCGGCCCGGGTGGTGGACAAGGCCCCGAGCGCGGACCTGTGGGTGGGCCAGACCGATGAGGAGGAACTCGGCTACAGCTATGAGGTGGCCGACGCCGTCTTGTACCGGATGATAGATTGCCGCTACACGCGCGAGGAGTTGCTCTCCGAGGGTTTTACGCCCGAACTCGTGGACGGAATCCAGAGACTGGTGCAGCGCAGCCAGTACAAGAGGCGCCTGCCGTTGATAGCCAAGATCAGCCAGCGCACGATCGACCGCGATTTCCGCTACGCCAGGGATTGGGGACTCTAACTCCGCCCGCCCTTGATTCGATCCCGAAACTATGCCAGTATAATCAGGCGAACGTCGATTATTCCTGCTTTATCCACACATGCGGCTCAAGGCGCGTGGTTTTTTTTGAACTCCAGGACTGCAACGACAGGGGGGCGAAATGGCGGCACTGAAAGAAGGAGCTAGAGCCCCCGCATTCGCCTTGAGGGACGAGAACGGCAAGGTCCACCGGCTGTCGAGATACAAGGGCCAGAGGGTCGTGCTTTACTTCTACCCGAAGGACAATACGCCCGGGTGCACGGTGGAAGCGGAGGACTTCAACAAAGAGCTGGTGAAAATACAGAAGAAAAACGCGACCGTCATCGGCGTAAGCCCCGACAACGAGGTCAGCCACAAGAAGTTTTCACAAAAACTGGAGCTGGATTTCACCCTGCTGGCGGACCCCGACGGCCTCATCTCGTCGAAGTACGGGGCCTATGGCGAAAAGACCCTGTTCGGCAGGAAGTTCATCGGAATTTTCCGCACCACCTACATCATCGACGAAAAAGGCGTCATCGAGAAGGTTTTCAAGGACGTCAAGGTGAATGGACATACGAAAGCCGTGCTGAAAGCGCTTTAGAGAGCTTCCGCATAACCATGTCGCCTCGTTTCCCTCTCCGGGGAGCGAGGCGATTTTTTTGTTCGGCGTGACGGACGCGTGTCAGTCGTAGAGACGAACCCCTCTTCGGGAAGCCCGGCGGCAAGACGAGGGCTATCACTCCGCCGGGTCGGGGATGATTTGACGAGACCCGGAATATCTTTCTATAGTTATTTCAGATGCGTCGGAGGACCCGGTTCCTGGGAGAAAGCGCATGACGACCTATGAATACTTGAACCTCCTCGCCTCCTACGGCGGCCTGAGCTTGCTCTACTACGGCATTCGCGTCATGGCGACAGGCGCGGAAATGCGGGCAGCCGACTCCGAGCGCAGACACAACGAGGCGATGACCGACTCCGAGCGCAGACACAACGAGGCGATGGTGGCCTTGCGCGAACTCATCGGCGGGCAGGCGGAAAGCCGCATGGCCTTGCGCGAACTCATCGAGCGAACCAGATAATCAATCCCGATTGAAGAATGAGGGATTGTTCCTCCCCCCTTTGCCGGTAACGACACCGGATTACGCCCACACCTACCCTTTTCATGAATTCCCTGCTAAAAAACGAGGACGATTAAGGCCCGCGTACGCATCGGGGGTCTTCACGGACGACCCTCACGGATGCGCCGGCGGGACGGAATTTTAGTTTATAATCATGGGAGGCAGCATAAAAATGGCGATTCGGCCGAAAGAATTACCCGAAACCACGGAGAACTGGGCGGAAGCGGACTTCAAGGGTCATGCGAAGAGCATCGTGACCCTCATGCGCGGATACACCCTGGTGATGGATGAGCCCAAGCACCTGGGCGGCTCGGGCGAGGGGCCCTCGCCCATGGACTATCTCGTGACCTCGCTGGCGGGCTGCACCGCGGTGATTCTCGAGAGATGCGCGAAAGACGCGAAACTCGAGATAGGCTCACTCAAGGTGAAATCCACCATCGTCTACAGTCCGAGGGGCATTGCGGGCCAGGAGGGCTACCAATCGAACCCGAGCGAGGCGCATAGCGAAATCTGGCTTGAGATCGAGGCGAGCGAAGAGCAGGTGGAGGCGCTCAAGGCCGAGTATTTCCGCAGGTGCCCGGTGTACAATTTGTACAAGGCCAGCGGGTGCGCGATGAAAGACGTCTGGCGCGTGAACGAATAATCAAACCCGACCGGGAAGAAAGGGATTGTGATTCCCGAAACCACGTTTTGACCCGTAGGGGCGTCGGGCTTTCCCGAAAAGGGGAAGCTCGTGTGTGTCCACCCTGTCGATGTTTCCCCAGTAGCAGGGGCAGTCACTCATCGGGACTGCCCCACAGTTTCGCGAACCGCCCCTATGCAGCTTCCCTCCTCGGGGCCGCCCCACAGGCCCCCGTGCCTGTCCTGGGGCCATCCCTTCCCTGACATAGGACAACCACGGGGGGTTGTCCCTACGAGGACCTTCATCGGCCGGGAGTGATCTGCAACCCCGGCATGGTGGCGTCAAACCCGACCAATACGGGAGGCGTTCCGTAGGGGACGGAACCCCTCCTCGGGGTGGGGTGACCTTAAAGGGTGGTCGCCACTTGCCCCTCATCGGTCGTCAATTCCTTCCTCCTCGGGCGGAATCGACCCTCCTTCCTCAGTCGGCAGCCCCTCCCTTATCGGTCGGGGCCACCCGGAATATCTGAAGAAAGGGAAAAAATAGTAAAAAAAGGCGAAAATATCTGAAAATAAGTGAAAATTTAACTTGTTGAAATATATAAGGTTATGCGCAAATTCCCCTTTGGGAGCGCTATGGGGGGCTAGCCCGCGCGCAGCACGCTCCTCGCCTTGTCGCCTTCTGGCGTCACGGCGAGCACGTCGAGACTCGGGCGCGCCGGGCTTCTCGTGAGCAGGAGCTCCACGGGCTCATCGAGCGCCATGATCTCATGCACTTCTCCGGGCGGGAACTGCACCAGATCACCGGGTGCGGCCTCCAGGACTTCTCCTTCCACGGCGATGCGGAGACTGCCCCTTAAGAGATAGAGGAATTGCTCGTCATGGTGATAGTGCGGGTTGGAATGGCCGTTCGCCTCCATCCGGAAAAAACCGATGGTGGTGTGGGCGCCATCGACCCAGGCGGCGTTTGCGGTAACGTAGTCGGCGGCTTTTCCCTGGTCCTGTCCGGCGAGATTTCTGTATATCGGCATGAAATGGGCTCCTGTGGGTGACGTGGTGATTCCATCGTGATCGGAAAACTGGATGTAAGGCCCATTCTAACGGCATGGATTCGCAATCTGTCCAGCGCCCATGTATATTTGTTCAACATTTTCGATGGCAAGCGTATCCTGCGCATCTTAGCGTTTCTCCGGAGGCATTTCATGAGCGCTCTTCCTGTGGATGAGTTCGATTATTTCTTTGAGAAACCCTGGTCGGACGGCCTGCCGGTCATCCCCCCGACGGAAGAGCGCCTAGGGCTCATGCTGGCGGGCACGAGCCGCACTCCGGAAGAAGTCATCGGGGACGTACCCCCGCTGCTGGCCCAGGCGGATGTTCGGACCATCGCCGTTCATGCCGTCATGGCCGGATGCAAACCGGAGTATATGCCCGTTCTCATCGGGGCCGTGGAGGCTATTTTAGAGGAAAAATTCAATGTGGGCGGTGTGCAGGCGACGCTCTCCTGCGCGGCCCCTCTTTTAATCGTGAACGGCCCTTACGCCAGGGAAATCGGCTTACATGGCGGACTTGGTTGTTTTGGCCCCGGAAACAGAGCAAACGCGACGATTGGCCGCGCCATCAGACTTTTGCTTCTCAACATCGGCGGCGGAATACCGGGCATCACCTCGATGAGCACCTTCTCCCAACCGGGGAGGTTCACGTTCTGCATCGCCGAGAACGAAGAAGAAAGCCCCTGGGATTCTTTTGCCGTGACGAAGGGTTTTGGCGCGGACGAGGACGTCGTTACCGCCGTGCACGTGGAAGGCCCCGTCATGGTCTGGGATGACGTGAGTAACGACCCTGAGCGCATGTTCCCCTCCATTGCGGACACCATGTCGCATTTGGGCGCCTGGAATTGTTGGGCCAGCACCGATTTGGTGGTGGCGATGAGCCCGCAACAGGCGGCGGTTTGCGCAAAGCGGGGGTATTCCAAGGCGGATGTCCATGGACGACTTTGTGAAATCGCGGGCCGCACGGTGGGTGAACTCAAGACGGGAGGCCATTACAGGGAAAATCGGATTAATGATTTTCCAATTTCCGTCGACCTGGATGATGACGATGCGTTCGTTCCGACGATCAAGGAAGCCCAACGACTGGTCTTGATCGTGGCGGGAGGAATTCCGGGGCCGATGACGGCCGTGATGCACGGCTGGAATGGAAGCAGCCGCTGTGTATCCCGTTCATTTGAATCCTGATGATACTCGTATATTTCAGGGGGTGAGTGGTTTTGAACGATCCTCTAGATGAATTCGAGTTTTTCCTGGAAAAACCATGGTCGGACGGTTTGCCCGTCGTCACTCCGTCGCAAGAGCGCATAGAGCGCATGCTTTCCGGCACGAAGAGAAATCCGGATGAGTTCATCGGCCACGTTCCTCCCGCCATGGGCGAGGCCACGGTCCATAGCGTGGCAGTTCATGCGGTGATGGCCGGCTGCAAACCCGAGTACTTGCCGGTCGTTCTCGGCGCTACCTCCCTCATGCTTCGCGATGAGTTCAACATGAACGGCGTGCAGGGCACGATGCATGGTGTGGCGCCTCTCATGATCGTGAATGGCCCTTATTCCGAGAATATCGGCATTCACGGAGGAAATGGCTGTTTTGGTCCCGGTTTTAGGGCCAACGCTTCCATTGGCCGAGCCATTCGCCTGGTTTTAATGAATCTGGGTGGCGGCATCCCGGGTGTTTCTTCGATGACGATTTTCGGCACGCCGCTGCGCTATACCGCGTGCATCACGGAGAACCTGGAGTTTCACCCCTGGGAGACGCTCGCTGTATCCAGGGGATACGGGGCGGATGAAAATGTGATCACCATGGCCATGGTGGAAAGCCCGCGCCTGACTTTCGATGATGTCAGTGAGGAGCCCGAGCGCCTGCTCCGAGGAATCGCAGATGCGATGACGGGCCTGGGTTCCTGGAACATGCACGCGCCCAGGACCGACATGGTCGTCGCCATGAATCCCCAGCATGCGAAAATTTGCTCTGGTGGCGGCCTTACCCGTGCGGACGTGCACCAGCGCCTGTGCGAGTTGGCCGGACATAAGGTGAAAGATCTGAAGCGCGGCGGCAACTGGCGACGCAGGCGCGCGCTGGATATGTATATTCATGTGGATCCCGATGATGATGAGTTTTTTGTCCCCGTCATCAAAGACCCCCGCGACCTCCATTTGATCGTCGCGGGCGGCTGGGGTTCCGGCAGCGCGGTTTGTCATGGCTGGAGTGGCGGCAGCCGCGCCGTTCATGGGGCCTATGAAGTATAGCGCCGGAGTCTCCATGACAGAGAAAGCGGTGTCGTATCCCAATGGATGAATTCGAGTTTTTCTTTCAAAAATCCTGGTCGGATGGTCTTCCGGTAATCCCCCCTACCGAAAAACGAATGGCCGCTATGTTCTCGGGCGCAAGAATTGAGGCTTCGGAAGTCATTGGCTTGGTGCCGCCCCTCATGGGGGAGGCCAGCGTCGAAGCGGTTGCCGCGCACGCCGTAATGGCGGGCTGTGAATCCTCGTATTTACCCGTCGTTATAGCTGGCCTCCGGGCGCTCTTAACCCCAGAACTAAACTTGAACGGCGTGCAGGGCACCATGCATAGCGCAGCCCCTTTGATTATTGTGAACGGACCTTATGCGAATAAAATCGGTCTTCATGGCGGTACAGGATGCTTTGGGCCGGGTTTTCGGGCGAACGCGACGATTGGTCGCGCCATCAGGCTCATTCTCATGAACCTGGGCGGCGGTGTACCGGTTTTCGCCTCTATGAGCACCTTCGGTTCACCTGCCAGATATACGTTTTGTATCGCCGAGAATGAAGCAGAAAGCCCTTGGGAGCCATTTTCCGTCACGAGAGGATTTCATCAAAATGACGATGTTGTAACCGCCGTGATGACAGAAGCGCCTCAAGGGTATATCGATGATTATTCAAAAGAGCCGGAATCATTTTTCGTGGGTTTAGCGGATAAAATATCCACCCTTGGTTCGCTGAACATCTGGCTAAAGACTCAGGTGGTTGTCGCTTTTGGTCCGGATCATGCACGCATGTGCGCGCAAGCGGGGCTTGGTAAAGAAGATGTCCATCGACGACTAATGGAACTTGCGCGCAGACCCCTTGGAGAGCTGAGAAAATCGGGCTATTGGCGCGAGGAGATGATAAAGAAGTGGCCATTTGATATCGATCCGCAAGATGATTCGTTTATGGTTCCGGCGATTAAGGATAAAGACGATCTGATTGTTGTCGTCGCAGGGGGTACGCCCGGACCGGTGACGGCCGTCATGCCAGGTTGGGTGGATGGCAGTGAGGCGGTCTCGACTGATTATCAACTATAAGCATTTGAGTCGGGTTACTTTTGAGGATGAGCGTATGGACGAATTCGAGTTTTTCTTTGAAAAAGAATGGTCGGACGGCTTGCCTGTAGTGACGCCGACGGAAGAGAGAATCGATATGATGCTCTCAGGAACCAAAAGAGAGCCGGGTGAAGTTATAGGCGACGTAGCTCCGGCAGGGGGCGAACTCAGCATCCAAAGCGTTGCGGCCCATGCCGTGATGGCGGGCTGTAAGCCTGAATACATGCCGGTACTGATAGCAGGACTGGAAGCGCTTCTCGATGAGCAGTTTAACGTAAACCTGATTCAGGCCACGACGAGCGCGGGCGCTCCTTTTTTGCTGGTCAATGGTCCCTACGCCAAGGAAATCGGATTGCACGGAGGGGTAGGCTGTATGGGTCCCGGCTTTCGCGCAAATCTGACCATCGGCCGCGCCGTGAGGCTCATCATGATGAACGTGGGTGGCGGAATTCCCGGGGTTACCTGTCTAGGCGGTTTTGGAGGTCCCTGGCGAAACACTTTTTGCATCTTGGAGAACGAGGAGGAATCGCCCTGGGAGTCATATGCGGAATCGAAAGGGTTTTTAAAAAATGATAATGCGGTAACCATGATTCCCCTCGAAGGGCCCGTGCAGGTATGGGACGATGCGAGCCTGACTCCGGATCGGCTTCTTACGACAGTTGCTGACATGATGTCCGCTTTAGGCGGCCCCAATATGTATCGACAAGCGGACATGGCGGTTGTCCTGGGCGCGCAACATGCGCACCTTTGCTCTGACGCCGGGCTCAGCCGCTCCGATGTTCATCAAAAATTGATGGAAATGGGAGGCCGCAAAATCGGGGACATAAAACGTGGCGGCATATGGCGAGGCGAGAAAGGCGCGGATCGTTGGCCGTTTCCCGTGGATGTGAATGATGATGATTTTTTTGTGCCTGCGGTAGGTGATCCCGAGGATCTTCATTTGATCGTCGCAGGAAGCAGGGGGTCGCCCTCCAGCATGGTCATGCACGGAATTACCGTGGCGTGCCGGGCCGTGATAAAAAAATTTAGTGTGTGAAATAGCTTGATGGCGTGACAAAATCTCATGTTCCACTTGTTCGTATAAGCCTTTGTGAAGCTAGGAATGGTTTAGTGTTTTTCTGAAGAAAAAAGCCCCGGCAGCTTGCCGGGGCTTTTTTGTAGTTGATTACCAGTTAATGGCCGTTGCTTTTGCCGTTTTTCTTCATTACAGCCCAGCAGACGCGCTCGGGTGTAATGGGCAGGTCGTAGACTTCCGTGCCTATCGCATCGTTTATGGCGAGGGCGACTGCGGCTGGCGCGTTATTGCATGGTGGCTCCCCAACGCCGCGTGCGCCATACGGACCCGCGCCTTCCCCACACTCAAGAACGACAGACTCAAACTCGCCGATATCCGAGGAAGTGGGGATTAGATATTCGTGAAAGCTTTGCGATCGGCAGTCTCCTTCCACCATGGTGATTTCCTCGTGTAGAGCGTAGCCAATCCCCATTACCGCGCCCCCTTCAAATTGCCCTTCCACGCTTTGAGGGTTCAGCGCTCGCCCGACATCATGGCTGGCGACATGCTTCAAGAGATTCACTTCACCGGTTTCGATGTCGACTTCCACTTCGCTTGCGTGAACGCCAAAGGTGTAGTCCGACCATCCGCCCATGCCGTTCATGTATCGCTTAGGATTCTCATATTCATGTCCCGGCATGTTGTAGCCATGGGTGCAATGTAGTGCTTCACCCATTTTTTTGGCTTCGCCAGCCGCAGCACCGATGCCAACTCTCCTCTCGGGAGCGGAGGACACCCACGCCTCGCCGCCACCCACGCGAATGTCCTCTTCAGCAGCCTCGAGCAATGAAGCGGCGCCTTTAGTCACGGTTTTCCTAACCTCGTCTGCGGCAAGTTGAACGGCGTGCCCAGCCATGAGAGTTTGGCGGGACCCGGCAGTGATGCCCGAGAGCGGCGTAGTAGCGGAATCGGATAGACGGGTGGAAACCTGATCGAGCCTGAGTCCCAGGGTTTCAGCCGTGATGCTTTGAAGCGTAGCGCCCTGCCCTGCTCCAATATCTGGTGCGCTCACGCGAACCACGGCGCTGCCATCCGGCTCAAGGTGAACCGCCGCATTCGCATCGTCATTTGGCCTTCCGTAGCCGGTGATGTTCGCTGCTGCCGCCCGGCCAATACGTTTTCCCGGGCCTGGTTCTGTGGGTTCGCCCAAGGCCTGAAGCGCGCTGTCGAGGCATCCTTCCAGGTTCGGTTCATAAGGAATTTTTTGCCCGGTGGGCAGTTCCTGGCCTTTCTGGATGAAATTTTTCCTCCTGAATTCGTATTTGTCCATCCCGATGGAGTCTGCAACCAGATTCATTTGGGTCTCATATGCGAAGCAGACCTGGTTCGAGCCAACGCCACGCATCGCGTTGGTGATAGGATTGTTGGTGAGATAGCCGTGCGCACGAATTTTTGCGTTGGGCACATCGTAAGGGCCTGCGGCGATGCACATCGCGCCCAGGAGGAACAAATTGGATTTATACGGATAGGCGCCTGCGTCGCCCACGATATCCGCTTGTACGGCCAAAATTTTCCCGTCCTTGGTCGCTCCTGTTTTGTATTTCATATAGAAAGGATGTTTTTTCGAGGTGTTTCTGATGCCGTGCTCGCGACCCAGCACCATTACGGCGGGCCTTTGCGTATGCCAAGTGAGCAGTGCCAGGTAAGGTTCTACGGTCAGCATGCCTTTGGCGCCGAAACCGCCGCCGACGTAAGTTCCGAGGTGTCGGACACGGCTCTGCGAGATTCCCAAGATCGCCGCTATGGCGCGATAGTATTCAATAAGCTGAGTGCCGACACGGATTGTGATGACGCCGTCTTCTTCCATCCAGGAAGTGCCGGAGGCGGGTTCCAGAAATGCGTGTTCGGCGAGTTGCGTGGTGTATGTTTTCTCAATCACCACATCGGCTTCGTCAAACGCGGTTTTTGTATCTCCTCGGGTTACCTCGAAATCACACGCCTGTCGTTTCTCGGCGCTCGTTTCATCGTGACGCGTTGTCCACACGCCCTCTTCCGCTTCGATTTCCACTTCGATGGCTGCTATCGCAGCATCAAGCGCTTCTCTGGTTTCAGCGCCTACGATGGCGAGAGCGTCTCCGGTAAATTCAATTTTATCTTCCACCAACACTGGCTGATGGGGCAGGCCCGTCGTGCCGGAGCCGAATCGCGCGTTTATGCCCGGAATATCCTTTGCGGTCAAAATAGCGGCTACGCCCGGAATTTTTTCGGCTTTTGAAGTGTCAAGTTTTTTCAAGCGGCCTACGGGGATGGGCGTAAACAATACGCCGCACTGCAATGCGCCTGCGGGTATCGCGTCTTCTCCATAGGGCATAGAGCCATCCGCTTTCGGAATAGCGTCGTATCGAACATTTGACTTGCCGATGATATCGTAATCGGCCATTTGTTTACTCCTTAAGAAAAGAGGATTTTCGTGAATTGGACTTGATTTTGCCAAAATTCGGCGAATCTGAGAAGCGGATAAAATATCATTCGTATTTTCAAGAGAGAATCGACAAGAGAAATCGAATGGTCGGATATCGTAGACAAGGAAAGATTAGCGAGATATGATTTAGATACGGTTGAATTCACATATCATATGGAGAAAGCCATGGCGAACGGAATGGGATTTATCGACCCGACGGCGGGTGGCTCAGCCGCGAAAATTGAGCTGGCGCAACGACCCGGCGATCTTTCTGGCAAGGTGGTAGGACTCCTCGACAACACGAAAGAGCAAGCGGATATTATTTTGGACACTCTGGGAAATGCTCTTCGTGAGCAATTTGACGTGGCCAGAGTCGTCTCGCTGCGCAAGGAGCATTACTCGAAACCCGCCACGGATGAAATGATTGAAGAAATGGCCCAGGAGGTGGATGTGGCGATAGCCGCATTAGGGGGCTGAGGCTCTTGCACGTTGTGCAGTGTGCACGACACGGTTGAATTTGAAAAACGAGGCGTTCCTTCGACCACCATCATCACCGAGGCGTTCAAGAACGCGGCGGACTTTCAATTTCGAGGCAAGGGCATGGAGGGGCACCCGTATATCCAATTGCCCCATCCGGTCAGCAATTTACAGCCCGAGGAAATGCGAGAAACGACGCTGAAGTTTGTCGAAGAAGTTGCCAGCCATCTGAAAAGCTGATCCGAGCCGAAACGAAAAGGTATTTTTCAGGAGGGGTAGGTGCGCGAATTCGAAACGATATTCTATACGGAAGAGGATGGATTGGCCGTAGTGAAGCTCAACCGCCCGGAGAGTTTGAATGCGGTCAGCTTCAAGATGGCGGAAGAATTCGTGGAGTTGGCGCGAACCTTAGCCGCCGCGCGGAATGTGCGCGTGGTTATCCTCACTGGAGAGGGGCGCGCTTTCAGTACGGGACGTGACCTCAAAGAAAGCGCTACGCATACCAAGGAGATGGCTGACCAATACCAGCGCCATGTGATGGCGACGACTACACTATGGGAACTCTTGCCCATGCCTACTATAGCCGTCATCAATGGCCACGCGTTCGGCTGGGGCGTGGAGATTACCTTGGGGTGCGACATCAGGTTGGCTGCGGAAGAAGCCACTCTTTGTTTGCCGGAATGCAGCCTGGGTATTTTCCCGGGAGCCGGTGGAGTGGTCAGGCTACAAAGAATCATGCCGGCCGGTCAGGCGAAAGAGCTGGTTTTCACGAGCAAGAGAATCGATGGAAAAGAAGCCGAGCGCATCGGCTTGGTGAACAAAGCGCATCCCCTGAATGGGCTCATGAATGAAGCGATGTCCGTGGCGGAAAAAATAAGGGATAATGGCCCCTTGGGGGTCCGTGGCGCGAAGAAAGTAATCGACCAAACACTCGATATGCCGCTCTCTCAGGCTGTCGAGTTTTCCAACGCCCTCAGGTTGCCGTTGAATCACACCAAGGATTTCGCTGAAGCGCTGGCGGCTTTCAAAGAGAAGAGGAAGCCCAATTTTACAGGAGAATAAAAGTCGTCAAAAATTTTGCCTGAAATACCGAGCCTGCCCCCCTGAGGATGGGCTTTTTGCTTATTGAGGCGGAAAATGAACAAAGACCTCCTCATCACACATACTGACTCGAATGTCGCGAGCATCACAGTGAATCGCCCGGAAACGCGTAATGCGTTCAACACGCCGCTAATGGAGGCCATGTGCAGGGAGATGGCTGGAATTAAGGGCAGACGGGACATTAAAGTCCTTATTGTGACGGGCGCAGGAAGTTCTTTTTCGGCAGGACGCGATCTGAAGGAAAGCGCCACTCATACCAAAGAACAAGCAAAGCGTTTCATGATGTTGGGCGAGAGGTGGAGCGTAATCCTTCGTGAGTTGCCTATCCCGACGATTGCAGCGGTAAACGGCCCAGCTTTTGGATGGGGAATGGTATTGATGCTCTCATGTGACATTCGTATTGCCGTGGATGATGCTGTTTTGGGGTATCCGGAGACTGCATTGGGGGTATTTCCGGGGGCAGATGCTACCGTTCGCCTGACGCGGCAGATTTTTGTTCCATCCGCAAAAGACTTGGTGCTCACTGGCAGAAGGTTTGATGCGCAAGAGGGATATCACTTAGGATTGTTGAATCGTGTCACATCCAGGGAAGACTTGATGGCGGAAGCTGGCGCTCTGGCCGGCGAAATTGCCCAAAATCCGCTGGAAAGACTAAAAGCGATGAAATCAAGATTCTTGAAAGTGGAGATGATGCCGCGTTTTGGGCATTTATCGGTAGCCGAGAGACTCGAACGATGAAAGTTCGGGAGTGTTTTTTACAGGCAGTAGCGATTGTTGGAGTGGAGGAAGACGCCAGAGAGGCGTGGGTGGCCATGAACAGGATAAACGCACCCTGGGCTGCGATTTTTGATGATAAACGCCTAGTGGGCATCTTGAATAAAAAAGACATTGATGAGTTTATCCGTGTGCCCGAGGTTTTTCAAAGAGTGGGAGAGGTTGCCGAGAGGGGAATGCCTGCAAGGCGAGGAATATCCTTATCTGCAAACGCGGATTTGAACGAGGCTGTTCTTCAACTCCAAATGGCGAGAACGGATGCCGCTTTCGTCGAAGGTGTTGGCAGACCGCCTGGCGTTATCGAGATGGATGCAGCCAATCGCGTATTGTTTTATTCTTCATGATGCGCTTTTTGTTTTTCCTTGAAGGTAGCCGAATCGTTGCCTCGCTTTCGGGGAATGATTAGCGGGAGGGGTATAGATGGAATTCACGTTAAATGCAGAGCAGTTGCGAATTCAGCAAATAGCCAGAAAATTTTCCTATGAAGAACTGGCCCCGGTGGCTCCCGAGCGTGATCGGATTCAGAACTGGGAAGAACGGATGCCGTGGGACTTGACGGAAAAGGCAAGCGCTTTGGGCCTCAGGCAACTGCCTTATCCCAAAGAATATGGCGGCATGGACGCCGATGTCCTTTCGTGTTGTCTGGCGGGAGAAGAACTTTCCGTGGGCGATATGGGTTTTGCGGTAAATCTGGATCAGACCTGGAAGCTGTCCCATATACTGGAAAAAGTAGAGCCTGAACTCAGAGACCCCTGGATAAAACGCTTGTGTGAGGAACCAAGATTCCTGGTTGCGATTTCCATGACGGAAGAAGGAGCGGGAACCGATCACCAAGGATATTATGACGATCCCTCCATCGCGCTTTACGCGCGTGCGGAGAAAAAAAACGGCAAGTGGATCATCAATGGGCAAAAACGCTACATCAGCAACGGCCCTGTGGCGTCGTTGTACATTTTAGCGGCCAGGATCGACCTCAGTAAAAATTTAAGAGAGAGTTTAACCGGTTTTCTGGTTCCGAGAGACACTCCTGGCGTATCGATTGGCCATGTGCATGAAAAAATAGGTCAACGCCTTTCGATGAATTCGGAAATCTTTTACGAAAATGTCGAGATTCCCGAGAACCACGTTATCCTGGGCGAAGGAAGCATGTTTGAAATCAGGGGCAACCTCCTGGCGATGGGTAAACCAGAAGCAGCCGCAACAGTTCTGGGTGTCGGGCGCGCCGCATTCGAGAAAGCGCTCGATTACAGCCGAAAACGTGTTCAAGGGGGCAAGCCCATCGCCCAGCATCAGGCGATAGAAACCATGTTGGCTGATATGGCGATGAATTTGGACATTGCGCGCACATACATATGGCGCACCGCCTGGGCTGTGGATCATCAAAAACCCTATGATTTTACGCAAGGGTGGAAGTGCAAGGTTTTTGCATCGGAGGTCGCCTTTGACTGCGCACGCCTGGGCATGGAGATATTTGGCGGCGCGGGCATTATGCACGACATTCCCATGGAGAAATATCTTCGCGATGCCAGCACGTTTTTGCACTCCGACGGCACGAATCAGATTTTGCGGTTAAGAACGGCGCAAGCCTACGTGAAAGGCTTAGCCACCGCTTTTTAGCGTCATGAGAAGGGGTGTTCAAGATGAAGCGCTGGCTGAATGAGTGGCGGCAAGACGAATTGTTCCATGAAGCTGGGGAATCGCTAGAAACCCATGTTGCATATTGGCTGAAGAAAGTGCGTGCGGAATTCTCTGTTTTTGTTTCCGATAAGGGGATTGCGGAAATAAGAATGTTGAATGGCGTGGAAAAACCCCTCGTGGCTGATCATGCGAGTGAGCAATCAACGCCGTTGAGTCTGCAAACTTCAAAGGAGATAAAAGAATATCTGGAAGGTGCCCGAAAAAGTTTTAGGCTGAAAACGGACCTTTCTTCTCTTACGCCTTTTATGGAAAAGGTGCTCAGGCAGACGGAAAAAATTCCTTATGGGGAGACGCGCTCCTACGGCTGGGTGGCGAGGCAGATCGGAAACTCGAAAGCCTCACGCGCCGTCGGCCAGGCGCTGCATAGAAATCCCGTTCCTCTTGTAATACCCTGACATCGGGTCATCGCGGGCTCGGGCGAGCTCGGCGGATTCGCCAGCAGCGTGTCGCTGAAGGCGGCGCTCTTAGCCCATGAGATGAATCATAAAAATTAGGTGATGTGATGGCGTCTAGCGTCGTCTAAGGAATAGCGCGGGAGGAAAAAATGTCAAAACGGATGAATGATTTTATCGATCGTGTGCGCGAAATTGTAAAAACAGGTGGCACCGAAGAGGAAATAACCGCCCGGGTGGCGGTGAGCCTTGAACCGATTTTGGATGATCCGAACTTGTTGAGCGCCGAGCAACTGTTGGTGAAAAAAGAAGGCTTTACGCTCAATCAGATTCACATCGAACCGGACGAGAGTTTTTCCATGGGCGTCGGTATATGGGATGTGGGCCAGACCACTCCGATTCACGATCACGGTACCTGGGGGGTGATAGGCATTTACCGCGGAATGGAGAACGAAGAGAGTTTTTTGCGTGAAGGCCCTCGTGAGAGTGGCGCCTGCGCAAAGCTCACCCCCCAAGGGAAACGCTTGGCCGGGCCCGGTGATGTCTTTGTCTGCTGCACGCAGGATAATGACGTGCACCGCGTTAGTTGCGCTTCGTCCGAGCCCGTGGTGGGTATCCATGTATATGGTGGTAATCTCGCCAAGATACCCCGTTTTAAGTATGAGGAATCAACTGGTGAGGTGAAATCGTTTACTACAGGATGGGATTATGCGAAAATATCTGATTAGTTTACAGAAACAGGCGATGCGCATACCCTACCATCAGTAATTTTATACGGAAGCAGTCGCCACACTCATTTTTGTCGATAGACTCGTTCACTACCCCCTCCACAAGAACATCCACATCCATATGAAAATGGGCACGTTGGTTACCACGGCATGGGTTTTCTGTCCTGGAAATAGCCTCCGGTAGGCCCATCTTTCGGCAATAAAGCGAGCCATACAGGCGTGTCTGCTCCTTCGTCAATTGATTTTGAGGCACCCCGGCCGCCCATGTCGGTTCTC
This sequence comes from bacterium, assembly GCA_965221165.1. Lineage (GTDB taxonomy): Bacteria > UBA8248 > UBA8248 > UBA8248 > UBA8248 > Bin107. The sequence continues at coordinate 2,022,878 of CBDCRP010000003.1, read as the reverse complement.
ACCCATCCGGGATGGCAACAATTCACCAGCACTCCGGTTCCTCGGAATTCATTCGCGAGGAGTTTCGTCATCGCATTCAGCGCAGTTTTGGTGATTCGATAAGCGGGAGAGCCTCCTCCCATGTTGGCGAGAGAGCCCATGCCACTTGAGACGTTCACGATTCTGCCGGCTGAACTTTTCTTTAGAAGAGGAGCCAGGGCTTGGCACATCATGAGGGGGCCGTAGAGGTTGGTTTCCATCATTTCGCGGACGATCTCGATGGGAACGTCCATCCCCATCATTCCTGCGTCTTTTCTGATGGCTGCGTTGTTGATTAAAATATCTAGTTGGCCGAATTCTTTCGTCAAAAACCTGGCTAGAGAATCGATGCTGCGTCGGTCGGTAACGTCCAGGGGGTGGGATATGATTTCCAGCGCCTCTTTTTGCAGTTGCTCTTTAGCGATTTCACCTCTGGAAATATCCCGCGCCGTCAGGATGGTTTGGACTCCCTGTTTTGCAAGCGCTCGGCAAATTCCAAAACCGATACCTTTGTTACCGCCCGTTACAACGGCAATTTTTTGACCAAGCACCTTTCATCTCCTTTGTTTTATGGTTCACTGCAAAATTTTCCCCGATCTCACGTGATTCACCCGGGAAATGATTATGGAATCAATTTATCCACATGTTATATCATGGAGGAAAGCGTCTCGCGTTCTGAATATGTTCACGAATGTGCATTGGGAAAAAAGCGATTGAATTCTATTCATTTGATCCTCTTCGATGTCGATGGAACGCTACTTTTAAGCGGAGGAGCAGGGGCAAGAGCGTTGAATGTCGCTTTTGAGCGCATACATGGAGTACCGAACGCGATGCGCCATGTTCAGCCGCACGGAAAGACGGATGAGCTCATCGTACAGGAGATGTTTCATTCTCATCTTGGACGTTGCGGGAGAGAGTCTGAGGTAAAGATTCTTTTGAGGAAATATGTGGAAATTCTGCCTGTGACTGTTATGGATTCTAAAAACTTTCATCTTATGCCGGGAATCCCCGATTTGCTTTCGTATCTGGAGAATCGAAAAGATGTATTCATGGGGTTAGGGACGGGAAATATCGAGAAAGGCGCGCGAATCAAACTCTCGCGTGGTGGGCTGAACCAATTTTTCTCTTTCGGCGGTTTTGGGTCCGACTCCGGAGATAGGGCGGCGTTGCTGGAAGCAGGATTTCAGCGAGGTGAGAAAATCATTCAAAAGGAATTCCCACGTAAATCTATTGCTCGTTGGGTGATAGGCGATACATGGCGCGATGTATCGGCGGGTCGCGCATGTGGGGCGAAGACGATGGCTGTGGCTACTGGCGGTGATTCTCTTTACGAGTTAGCGAACGCTTCTCCGGATTTTCTTTTCGCTACCCTGGAGAACAAGGAGAGGATTTGTGAAATCTTGGATGCAGGCGTTAGGGTATGAATGAATCTTTATATCCGGTTACGCCGAGCGAAATCGCCCAGGTATATCGCCAAATACCCATATGGACCAAGGGTGAACTCGCCGATTTGTCCGAGGCACAATTGGATAGAACAGGCGCGGAAGTATGGGCGCGCTGGTCTCCAAGAAGGCAGCTTAGCCACATGGCCTACATCACCACGAGGTGGTTCATGGTTCTCTACGGCGCTACGCGCTTGCCGTGGCGGACGGTGGACATGAGCCAGTTCGGTACGTTTATCAATACGCGCGATGATGACCGTCGCTTTTCCTCGGATCGGTATGGGGATCCGGAATGGCTGTATTTACGCTTTTTCGAGGCATGTGAAGCAATGGCAACCCAAATTGAAAAGCGGCAGGAAGAGGATTCGGCTGAGAACTCACTCTTGTTTGTTTTTGCGGAATCATCAGTCGTAGGCGTGAGCGAGGAGCGTTCGGTTGATTTGTGGAATCGTTGTATGAAATGCCATCCAGATGGGTTTGCGATGGATCCAGAACACGCACATGGCTTTCGAATGACGCCTTTGGCGACTCTGCGGCATGTGCTTTGGGATGATCTGATTCACTTGCGCTCCATTAGGCTTCACCGTGAAGCCTTGGGTTTGTCGCCTGTTTATCCCGATGCCCCCGTGGGCGGTTATGTCTCCGCTTATCCAGTTTCTTGATGAGAATCCCGAATCCATCTAGAGCGAATTTCCTTTTTTGGTTTTCGTTCATCTCATTTGCATCCGTGGCGGGCGTTCTTTTGTTCTTTTCTCAACCACTATTTCTTTACAAAACAGGCGTAAAAGTATCATTGATGGCAGAAGCAAAGAAATTGAGAGGAATACCTCCAGGGGTTATCACAAAAAACGTAGGTGGTATTCTCAAGGAATATTTGGATGCCTCAAAGCACACCAGTCGTGCGGACATTCGTGTTTCCGACTCAACTCCTGACAATTTGTCTATTGATATTCTGTTGCCGTGGGCGGAGGTGAGTGCAAAAAAAAGAAGACAAAGAGGAGAGTTAGTTTGTCGTCTAGGGGGCGAGATGCTGGAGAGTGCGGGAGCAAAGAACGTAATTCTCTTTGTGAATCTACTGCGCATGACAAAAGACTCAACAAACAGCGAGCCTGTGGGTGCGATGGTGTATTCTCCAAAAGTTAAAAAATGTACTTGGAAAGAGTAGTTTTTTCAGAAAGCTAGTCATATCTGAAGCCAAATACATCAAATGCCAACTCCTTTTCTCTGAAGAGCTTCATTTCTGCTAGACTGAATACATATTGTTTATTTCTAATTTCGAGCGAGAGGAGGTGCTCACATGGCCCTTGAAACCGTTGCCATTATCAGTCCGGGAGATATGGGACATGCGGTGGGTCGAATGCTGGGTTCGCATGGAATTGAAGTGATCTCTTGTCTCTCGAACAGAAGTGAACGGACGAAGCGTTTGGCCGCAGAAGGGGGCATTCGAGATTTCTCGACAATGGCCGAAATGTTAGAGCGTGCGAATCTCGTTTTATCCATCGTGCCTCCGGGTTTGGCCGCTCAGGTGGCGCATAAAGTGGCGGAATCCATGTCAGTCTCGGGTTTTTGTCCTCCATATGCAGACTGCAACGCCGTCTCGCCGGAAACGGCAAAAACCATCGCGGAAAGGATTTTAGATGCCGGGGCGGATTTCATCGATGGGGGTATATTGGGTCCTCCACCGAGTGGGGTGCGGAGCAATACCAGGTTTTATTTCAGCGGAGAGCGGGCGGCTTTGCTATCGGAATTGGATGGAAAGGGGATCGTGGTTCGTTTGCTTGGGGAAGAGATTGGCCGGGCGTCTGGAATTAAAATGTGTTACGCGGCCCTCACGAAGGGAACCCATGCCCTTCAAACTGCTGTTATCACTCTGGCCGAAGCACTTGGTCTCACCGAGGAAGTATGTCATGAATTTCAAACAAGCCAGGAGGCTTCTTACGAACAGATGACCTCAAGTGCTCCCCGTCTTCCCGTCGTGGCATGGCGGTATATCGATGAGATGAAACAAATAACGCAGACCTTTGAGACAGCCGGTGTCACCCCGAAGTTTCATCAAGGAGCAGCGGCCATCTATTCCCATCTCGCGACGACGCCTTTGGCGAAACAAACTTTAGAGACCATGAACAAGAACTTGTCACCAAAACAAGCGGCGGCGGTGTATGCGAAGCGCTTGCCGATGAAAGTGGACGATGTTTGATACTTTGAGGAAACTACATGCCAGAAAATTTATCTACCCCGGGGCAGGACGTTTTTCCGGAATATAGAAATTTGGCGGATTTGTTTCGAGAAGAAACGCACGGACTTCCGCAGGAATTATGGGAATGGAGATTGCCCGAGAAGAGCTGGGGAGCTTGGTCTATCAAAGAGCAAATCAGCCATACAGCTTGGATACCTTATCTTTTTTTCCTGGAATTCTGGCCGCCTGTTCTGTATCCGGACTCTTTGCCGCGAGATAACTCTCTGGTGGATACAGGTGGTGCGGACAGAATGTTGGATCCGGTCCGGTTTCCCGAAAATTCCGATGTCCTGGCTGCACTTGGTGATGCGTGCGCTTTGTGTCGAGAGGTTTTATCAAAAGAAACGCTCGCCACGTTAAGAAAAAAGGAGTTGCCCAGGAAATATTCTCCAGACAAAACGTGGTCAAACGGTGAACGAGTGATGGATTATCTTCAAAACCTTGTTCTCCCCGCACATGAAAGGGGTTTTCGTAAAGACGGAAAAGATCCTTTTCTGTATTACCAAACGCTTGAATGTACGTTTCGCCATATATTGTGGGAGGCGTATGTGCACTTGATCACCGTTCAAGAGTTTAAGCGAATCAAAGGTTTGTCTATTCGCTCGACTGTGCCGAGAGATGGGTATGCCGCGATGCTCAGGTGGGAATAAATGCGTTCATTCCTTTAGAGTATTATCGCTTTCGTGGTCCTGAATTTTCAAATTGCAATTGGACTTGAAGCAGGAGATTGCTATGAATGCCCCTCAACAGGGGATTGGTGCGCTGCGAGAGTATTTTTATGGTGAGGATATTGGCCAAGCGACGATAAAGCCTGAAGGCCCGATTGCAGCGGGCAAAATGGGTAGTTGGCGCATTATCTACCAAGTTGGCCCTCGCGGAGTCAATTGTAGCGGAGGCCTTCGCTTCACGCCGCCAAATGGATTCAGCAAGCCCCAATTTAAGGAAATGACGACCCCCGGATATTGTAAGTTTCGATGTTCGAACGAGAATGTTCTTTTAGTTTCCTCATTGATAGAACCCGTGCTCGGCTATACTTTCCTGCCAGCCAGCCTGGATTTGAAGGTTCTGGGTTCTTCTCTGGTGGAAGGTGATTTCATTGAAATCGATTACGGTTGGACGCCATCCGGCATCCCGGGTGTGCAAGCGCAAACCTTGGCCATGCCCATAGAGTTTACTTTATCCGTAGATTCCGGTGGTAAAGGTGATTGGGAGCTTCTTTTGGCTCCCCCGAGGTTTGACGTGCTTCCCGAGGATCCATCCTTTCTTTCGGTGACGTCACCGGCTCAGGTGGTCGCGGGACAGGCGTTTTCCGTACGGGCAGTGGTGCGGGATTGTTTTCATAATGTAGCGACGAGAGGATCGTCGATTCCCAAACTTCAGTTATCCGATGAGAGTAATGTCCCTTTTCGTCAGGAGTCTCCCGGAATTTTTATTTACGAAAATGTGGTGTTAAGAGAGCGGGGAGTTCATCGGCTAAGAGTTTTAGCGGATGGCTTGCCGACGGCCTATACGCCCCCGGTAGAGGTTTTAGATGAACCTCCTACCCGGACTCTTCTTTTTGGAGACCCGCATTGTATGAGCGGGTTGTGTGTAGGGGAGTATCCGAGGCCATCCACGGCTCGTGAAATTGTGGAATACGTCCACACATATGCACGAGATTCTGCCGGCGTGGATTTTGCCGCCTGCACCTCTTTGGCCATGCGAATGGATGAGGAGCAGTGGAAAGAGGTTACTGAGGCGGCGAATCGTTTTTCAGAGGAGGGGAGATACGTGGCCCTTCCCGCGTATGAATGGTTTGGCATGCTGGAGCAAGATGGGAACAAAAACGTCTATTTCTTGGATGATCAAGATATCCCAAAACTAGATTCTCGCAGCTCAGACTCCAATCATCCGGAAAAACTTTGGAAACAACTCGAGAGATTTGAAGGTCGCGCGATGACGGTTCCCCATCATTCGGTGAGCGCTGTAATTGGCACGCGCTGGCGCTGGCACGATCCGAGATTTCAACGCCTTGTCGAAATATATTCCTGTTGGGGGAACTCCGAAGCTAGGGGTTGTGAGAGACCTTTGGTAAATCCGGCGCGTTATGAAGAACAAAGTGTGCAAGATGCGCTTGAGAAAGGATACCGCTTGGGCATTATCGCCGGCTCGGATACGCATACATCTCAACCTGGGTTTTCGAATCGCTTACGGCTCAAAAATGCTTGGAAAGGAGGACTAGCCTGTGTATGGGCAGAAACCTTTGATCGAGAAGGTATATTCAGGGCCCTTTGGGAACGTCGTTGCTACGGTACGACGGGAGCGCGAATTGTACTGGAATTTTTCTTGAACGATGCGCCGATGGGCTCCGAGGTGAAATTGGATGTATCGGCAGAGAGAAAACTCAAGATTCGAGCAGAAACCTGCTCCCCGGTTAATAAGGTTGTAATCGTCAAAAATGCGAAAGAAATTCATGTAGATACGCCGAAGGGAGAGTCGGTTTATTTTGAGTGGGTCGATTCGAATGGAATGGAGAGAGAGTCGGATTATTATTATTTCCGCTTGATGCAGGATGATGGGGAAATTGCTTGGTCGAGCCCTATTTGGGTGGATGTCTAAGGAGTGGTTGTGACACAAGAAACAGCTGATGCCGTCGTTATTGGTGGTGGTGTCATGGGATGCTCCATCGCCTATCAGTTGGCGAAGCGAGGATTTTGAAAAGTTATCCTATGTGAGCGTGATGGCATTGCGTCTGGTTCCACCGGAGGATCTTCGGCCCTGATCCGAATGCACTATTCTAATAAAAGCACCATTCAGATGGCTTGGCGGTCTCTATTGGCGTTTGAGGAATTCGAGGAGTATTCAGAGGGCGGGCAGGCAGGTTTCATCCAAACCGGATATTTGGTGCTGTCGGATGCTTCTCTTCGTGATGGTGTGAGAAAGAACGTGGAACTTGCGCAATCCCTCGGGGTGGAGACTCGCTGGATAGGAAAAGAAGAAATTTCTCGATGCTACGCCCCATGGGCCAAGTTGGATGATATTGTCGGTGGGGCCTACGAACCCAGGAGTGGGTATGCGGATCCACATGGAGTAACATCTGGGTTTGCGGAAGGCGCTAAAAGATATGGTGCGCGGATTCGACAAAATTGTCCCGTAATTGGACTGAACATCGATAGCCGCGGACTGAACCGGGTAGAGACTGCTCGGGATGTTATCGAGATCCCGGTCGTTGTGAATGCTTCGGGTGCTTGGGTGAACAAGGTGGCCGCTCTGAGCGGGTACCGATTTCCAGCGGAGGCCATTAGAGAGCAAGACACGGTCTTTGATGCTGTGGGTAAAAATGGAGAGAGGGTTGAGATCGTCGTTTATGATGGCCCGACACGCTTATATTACCGCCCGGAAGGGCGAAATTTGCTCCTCATCGGACGTGACAATATAGAGCCTGAATATGTGGATCCTGACAATTTCAATAAAAAAGAAGATATGGAATTTGTGCTTGATGTTCTAGAGAGAATGCAAAAACGCTGGCCGGATTTTAAAAATGCGAAACTCTTCCGAGGCTGGGGCTGTTTATACTGCATTACGCCTGATTGGATGCCCATTCTGGATCGACACCCGGAAGTGCCAGGGTACTACATTTGCACCGGGATGAGCGGCCATGGTTTCAAATTGGCGCCCGCCCGTGGGGGAGATGATGGCGGAGTTTATTATGACGGGAATTTGCGAAGAGCCTGACACAAGGGACTATCGTCTTGCACGCTTTGGTGAAGGGAACTTGATGAAAAGTGTTTTCGGAACGGGGTTTCAGGGGTAAAATTAAGATTTGGGCCTAGGGTACACTTCGATATGAGGAAATATTTTTTCCGTATTTTCTTTTAGGCCAAAAAAGATGGGTCCTTCAGCTTTTTCGCCATTCGCGAGTTTTTGGAGATCAAGAGAGTGGCCATCTGGATGATATGCGCCTCCTCCCACTTCTTGTAATACGGCGAGAGGGCCTAAGATATCCCAAATTTGAGGCCTATCGACCAAGGCGACGATGATGCCTCCGGTTGCTGCATATGCCACATGTGCGGAGGCGCTTCCATAAGCGACGGATTTTCCTGGATAATCCATTTTGTAAAAACGTTTTCGAGATGAAGGGCCAAGCATCACGGTTTGATTCGTAATTTCCATACCTTCTAGGCGTGGAAGCGTTTTCCCGTTTCTCGTGGCGCCTCCTCCTTCGAGGGCAAGAAACATCTCATGTACAACGGGCATGTAGAATCCTCCGGCAATGGGTTTCCCATTTTCCATGATGCCAATGGATATGCCCCAGGTGGGCAGTCCATGAAGAAAAGGATTTGTTCCATCAATGGGATCAACCGCCCAAAGACGCGAACGCTTTTGAAATCGAGCCTCTTTGCCCCCGAGTTCTTCTCCAATAACATTGTCGTTCGGGAAAAATGTTTTTAGACGAGAAATGATGAATCTTTCTACTTCAAAATCGGCTTCGCTCACCAAACTCCGGTCTCGTTTTTGGACGCCTTTGGCATTGCTTGCGAATGACAAAGCCAACTTGCCCGCATCTTTCAGGGTTTTTTCTATGAATTCGAGCATAGATGCGCCGAACACTCCGATTGTATTGAGGGTATATCCATCGTTTAGGAACAAATCTATCTTGTGGAGCGAAAACTTTCCAGCCCTCCAAGAAAACCTGCCCGCTCAACAAGCCGAGACACCTGCTTTATTTTCCTTGGGATAAGGTTTATGCATGGCTCGTTTGTGAATGGAAACCAAAAGATATGATTACACCAAAGGCCCTATCGGGCGAGGTTTAGTGGTGCTCTCCCTGCCAATTTTCGCAGAATTGATATCTTGGAACATCGATACCATCGTTGAAATCTACTGGGTGGGCCAATTGGGCTCGAGTGCGCTAGGAGCGATGTCATTAGGATTTATGATCCCCATGATGGTGAGAGCTGTGGGTATGGGAATTCGTGTAGCGGGCCAAGCGCTGGTTGCGCAAAGAATTGGCGCGGATGACGAAGAAGGAGCTGCTTTTATCGCAGGCCAATGTATTTTGCTTCAAACGCTTCTCTTCGTTCCCTTGTGTGTTGTGGGATATGTACTTGCGCCTTATTTGATGAAATGGATGACGTCTGACGCGCGGCTTTTGCATTTGGCGACAAGCTATCTTCGCGCCGGGTTTGTCGTGCTTTTGTTCATAGATGGCATATTCACACTTGCGAATATATTTCGGGGTGCTGGTGAGCCTAAGTATTCACTTTTCGGCATGATCATCAATTCATGTGTTACGTTCATAACTATGCCTGCCCTTATTTTTGGATTTGGGCCGATTCCTCCGTTACACCTGTCTGGCGTATATCTTGGCTTAGGCGTGGGCAGGCTAACTGGTTCCGTTGTCATGTTACTCATTCTTTTTAAGGGAAATGCTAGAATACATCTGAAATGTAGGCACCTTGCTCCACACTCTTTAGAGATGAAGCGTATATTGCAGTTAGGGTGGCCCGCTTGGGGACAGATGTTTTTTGAGAGAGGCGCTAACTTGGTATTGGTGTGGATGCTTGCTCCGTTTGGCGCTTTGGCCCTCGCGGCATGGGGTCTTGGTAGCCGTGTCAACAACATGGGAAGAATGCCCGGGTTTTCCCTCCAAGGGGCAGTGCGGACAATGGTGGGCCAAAACATCGGCGCGAATAAGCCCGAGCGAGCGATACGCAGTGCTTGGGTAACAGTGAGGGCGGTTGTTTCGATCATGGTTGTTGTCATCACCAGTTTTGGTATTTGGACCAAAGAAGTCGTTTCTTTTTTCGGAGTGAAAGGTGCAGCCTTGCCCCACGCAGTTATTTGTTTGCAAATAATGTGCGTAGGTCTTGGGTTTGAAGCCATAAGACGTGTAGTAGCGGGAATATTTGAAGGAGCGTCATCAAGGATTGAACGCCATTCTACATGAGTGCCATAAAAAGATATGACTATACAAAAGGTTCTATCGGAGTTGGATTATTTCGCCTGGCTGTTCCTTCATGCTTGGAGCCGATAGCCTGGAACGCCGATACGCTGGTCGAAATCTTTTGGGTGGGTCGCTTGGGTCCCGAATATTTGGCTGCCGTGTCATTAAGCTTCATGATCATATTCTTTTTTCGCGCAGTTGGCTTTGGCATCAGAATCGCGAGCAGCGCTTTGGTGGCTCAGAGAATCGGGGCGGGAGAACCTGAGAGCGCAAGCTATGCGGCAGGACAAGCTTTTTTACTTGCGGGCGGATATTACTTCACTATTAGTATTCTAGGTTGTATGTTATCAGCGCCTTTGCTTGGCCTTTTAACCTCTGACGTTGCCGTGATACGAGTGGGCGTTGGGTATTTACAGGCATCGTTTCTCACCATAGCGTTCGTAGATGGCATTTTTACGGTCTCCCATCAGTTGAAGGCGGCTGGCGAACCAGGAAAGTCCTTGATTGCTCTTGGAATTTCGACGTTTATGTCTATCACTTTTATTCCCCTCTTCATTTTTGGTTTGGGGCCGTTCCCGGGATTGGGGCTTCCGGGTTCAGCTTTTGGTATTGGATTAGGTCGTATCATTGGAATTTTTGTCGTCTTATGGATTTTGACATCAGGGCGTTCCCGCCTCCGTATAAGGTTGCTTCATCTCAAGCCCCATGCAGAGACCATGCGCCGCATCATTTTTTTGGGTTGGCCGGCGGCGGCGCAAAATATACTTGAGCGAGGCGCTATTCTTATCTTGCTGAAGATTTTGGCGTCGTTTGGCCCATTGGTACTGGCCGCATGGGCGATCGGCAATCGACTCGGGACAGTTTCTCGGTTGCCCGGCTTTGGTATTCAGTCCGCCGTACGGACGATGGTGGGGCAAAATGTAGGTGCCAATCTGCCGGAACGGGCGCTAAAAAGCGTGCACCTCGCCATGGCTGGCTTATTTGTCATGATGTGTGGCGTGACAATTCTTTTCTATTTTTACGCCCGGGAAATTGTTTTAATCTTCGGGATGAGAGGCGAGGGAATCGACATTGGCGTCATTTGTGTCCGGATACTTACTATCGGCGCTTTATTTGAGGCTATTCGGCGAATGTTGGCAGGCGCTTTTCAAGGAGCGGCCAACACAAAGCCACCGATGATTGTAGAGGCCTTCATCCGATGGGGTTTTCAGATACCACTTGCATATATGGCCGCCCTGCCATTGGAGTTCGGTGCCGCAGGTGTGTGGGGCGCGATGACGATAAGTCATTTTATGGGAGGTGTATGTCTTTTGGTTTGGTTTTTTGTTTGGAGCCGCCGAAGAGGAATAGGTTCGCACGCGGAAGCAAAACTTTAATGGGTGAGAAAAACAGGAGTGCATGGAAAACCTGGTTTAGCGACAAACGAGCATGAATAAGCCGACAAATCCTGTGTCGGCTTTTGCAGCGATTCTACGCGATGAGGTGTAACTTCGACACACCCGTGCGGAGATATCCTTCCGTATGGCTTGCTGAGACGAGAGGCAGGTATGATTGCGAAATGATTCTACAGAAACTTCGTCAATTAAAAGCGATTGATTCAAGGATGTCTTAAATGGATGGTGGCGTTCATGACCGTATGGAGTTAAAACTCGGTAGTATATATGGTGGAAGTGGAGGACATTAAATCTGCTTTTCACTTTAACGAAAGCTGGGATGAAAGATTTTGAAGGCGACAAACTCATGAACGAAAAAATGGGTTACTTTCGTTTCATTTTTGTGATTTCGCTTTTTTTCTCTTCTGTAGTCCATGCCGCAAATATTGCTTCAAGCGAAACAACAGAGGCGAAAGATTGGGCGATCGTTTTGCGAGAAGCGGCCCTTTACGTTGTGGGCAGCGAAAAAATTCCTGGCCGTACTCAGGGATATTTGTCATTAGTGCGACAAATCCGCACACGCGCGGATAATGCCAAAACGAAATTCCAAAATAACCTCCGCCTATCTGAAAAACTACTTAAGGCCATTGGCCCTCTGCCCACAAAGGGCGGCCCGCCGGAAGCAAAGGAGATTGCCGATAAAAGAGAGAGGTACAACCGTCAAATCACGACCGCTCGAGCTCGAATTGCTGAAGCTGACTTGGCGATTGTTCGTGCAACGGAACTAGAAGAAACCTTGTCCAGAGCGAAGTTAGAGCGGCTTTTGGGGGATATGTCTAGACGAACTCCGATCCCCATTGCACCGGCCGTCCTCACAAAGGGTGTTCCAGAAATCATAGCTGAACTCGGGCGAATTCTTCGTTCTCCATTTGATTGGCGCGCAAAGCTGCCTCCTGGAGTTGGTGGTAGCGCTGCGTTGTTGCCAGGGGCAGTGATTTTGGTTCTAGGCGTATTATTAGGACGGAGAATAAGACGAAGCATTTTGGGTATGTTCGGTCGTGACCCTAGCATCTTGGAACCCTCATACCCGAGACGGTTTGGAGGCGCTGTCGCAGAAGGTATTGGCAATGGCATTTTGCCAGGGACCGTTTTAATTGCTCTTTATTTGTGGGTGACCCGACCGGGCGCTTTGGTAAGTGGTCTGTTTGCAGAAGCACTCACGTCTTTTCTTCTTTCCATCTTGGCCTTTTGTTTGGTGGTTGCGTTTGCAAGGTCTTTTCTCTCTCCCGATCAGCCGGCCTGGCGGCTCACGGGACAATCTTCAAAAAATGCGCAAAGCGCGTATCGCTTGATTTTCATTCTGTGGGCTGTTTTCTCAATCGACATGTTTTTTTCAAATCTCAGGGGCGAGGAGAGTGGCTCCACTGAAGCAATATCTATCTATTCAGCGGTGTTTGGCATCCTGGAGGGTTGGTTTTTTGTGAAGCTGGGGCGGGAAGAACTTTGGCGAACCGAAGTGGCCCAAGAAGGTGAAACCCTGGAACAAGGAAAGATGTGGAGGTTTATACGTCCCATTGCGAGAGTGCTTGCGGTAGTTGGTATTGTCGCATTGTTTGTCGGTTATGGTGTATTCGGCAAGCGCCTCATCACCAACCTTGTTCTGACTGGCCTTCTGCTGTGGGTAATGGTTTTGTTGCGTAGGGTCATACACGAACTAGTATCTTGGTCGACGCAATCTCAATTCATACAAGAGAAGTTGCACCTTCCTTTGCGCCTGTTCGAAACGCTTCGCACCTGGGAGCGGGTCATTGTCGAGCCGGTAGTTTTCATTTTCGGCATCATTCTCATCGTGCCCATTTGGGGAGTGCCGTTCGATGATCTGATTCGCTGGACTCTACAAATCCTATCAGGGTTCCAACTAGGGAACATACGCATCTCTATTCTCGATATTTTTCTGGCCATTACCGTATTTTTTCTCGCGATGGTGGTAGCAAGGTTTTTGCAAAGGCAATTGTCTGTGAGGCTGCTTGAACGGACGAATCTGCCTTCCGGTATAAGCCACTCTCTAAACGCGGGATTTGGCTATGCAGGTGTGATTGTTGCGGCTTTGTTGAGCATCTCCGTAACAGGAATAGATCTCTCGAACCTCGCGCTGGTTGCCAGTGCTCTCTCGGTCGGGATCGGTTTTGGGCTACAAAATGTGGTGAATAACTTTGTTTCCGGGTTGATACTTTTGGTTGAAAGGCCTATCAAAGTCGGGGATTGGGTTCGCGTGGGAAACGATGAGGGAATTGTGAAAAGAATACAGTTTCGAGCGACGGAGCTTGAAACCTGGCAGCGCGCTTCGGTGATCATCCCGAACGCGGAGATTATTTCGACATCGGTCACCAATCTGACGCATCGGGATCAGTATGGTCGCGTGGAAGTGGGAGTTGGTGTGGCGTATGGCTCCAACGTGCAAAAAGTTCGAGAAATTTTATTGGATGTCGCCGAGAAGAATGAACAGGTGAGCGATTTTCCTGAACCCAATGTTATTTTTCGTGATTTCGGTTCAAGCAGCCTGGATTTTGAACTACGCTGCTACACTCCGGATGTGATGAGTCGATTGAGGGTTGCGAGTGATTTGAGATTTAAGATCGAGCGTCGGCTTCGAGAGGAAGGCATCGAGATACCCTTCCCGCAAAGAGTCGTTCACCTTATGAATCCACAGGAAATCGACCAGGAAAAAGAATCGTAAAATTATTTGTACGTGTAAGGTTTGGGCTCGGGTTTTTCGCCAACCTTGTTTCTCATGACTCCCAGGGGGCCCATATCGATTTCCACGATATCCCCTGGTTGAATCCAGCGGTCTATTTCCATGCCGCATCCTCCGGGAACGGTACCTGATCCCATTAGATCTCCCGTTAGGAGATTCTCGTCCCTGGCGGTGTAGGCGATTATTTGAGAGAAAGTCCAATACATTTCTCCAGGCGTGGTTTCCACCCATGTTTCTCCATTGACTCTCGCGGCCATGGGAATGTTTTTTGGATCTCCGATCTCATCGGGTGTGGCTATCCAGGGGCCAAAACTCCAGCACCAGTCCTTGCTTTTGTATGGTCCGGTTCCCATTGCCATTTCGCCCCCTTGAGCGTCCCGGGCGCTCCAGTCGTTTAATATCGCATAACCAAAGATATGTTTATGTGCATTTTCTTCTGAAATATCCCGCCCCGGCACACCAACCACGCAGCAGAATTCGAGTTCAAAATCCATTTTATCAGTAAAACTGGGCCAGGGAACTTCTTCTTCGGGTCCGGCCATATGGGCGCAACTGGCCTTGAAGGCAAGAGGGCGCTCATACCAAGTTTGTGGAATTTCAAGGTTCATTACTTCAAATGTTTTTTTGAGGTGGCGCTCGAATCCGGCAAAGCCACGAATGAGTGGGGGTTGTTTTATCGGTGCGAGAAGCCGGGCTTCCCTTGCCGCATATATGATTTGCTCCCCGCGAGGGCCGGTAATGTCTTCATGTTCGAGTGCGTATTCGAGCGCTTCTTCGGCGGCTTCGATACCGCCTTGGCCCGATGCTGCAAGAGCGAGCATTTCTGATGGGATAAGAGCGTCCGCCATGTCTTGTGGGCGTAAAGAACCACGCTGTTTGAACTCCGACGCCGCCGCGAAATTGAGATCGACGTATCTGAAATCATCGTCTTTCGATACAACAGCGCCTAAACGTTCGAATGGGCCGAGGGGTGTTCGTACCTCAAAGGTGCAAAGTTTCATAGTGTTTCTCCAGGAAGGCTAAATTTTAATGTTGTCCATCTCATGCTTTTAAGGTGTTTTGCGCCACAATGATCCAGAGTCAAGATTTTTCGTTATGCTTGCGGCCGAGTGTTAGTTTCCATACGGTCCTACACTGCTCGATCGTGGAATTCTATAATAACAACCCAGGAAAAGAGCAATGTAGATCTCTTTATTTCAAATCGACCTTGTCCCTCTCGTCTGTTTCTGGAAAAGGACCTTCTTTGATTTCGATGAGTTTTGAATCATCTTCTAAAAATTCAACCTCATGTCCCTCGTACATCAAAATGAGATCATCACGATGCAAAATCGCATCGCCTAAGGCTTCCCCCTCCTTGGTAAATACGCCAACCCGAACCTTGCCACGCTGGCACAAGAGAATCTGGTGCCGCGTGGTATTCGTGGTTCTCTCTTCCACCACGTGATAATGCGCTTTGGTGATGGCGCCTTTGGGCCTGTTCAAAACGATGATTTGAAGGGGTACGTCATCATCTGTCATGTGGGCTTTGGTGTTGCGCTCCGCTTCGATGTCTTGGCCGGCGTATGCGGTGCGAATATGTTCTTTAGCCTCATCACTACCCAGATAAGGAGGGAATTTGGCGTAATCGTTGAAGTCCCCTTTGATGTGGATGGCGATGATGCGACCATCGGAAGCCTTGAAATAGTCCACGCTTTTAGAATCGACTTCTAAAGACATAGCTTTTCCTCGGAAGTGATTGAAATTGAAAAAACAACATTTCAGGATCAAATAGGCAAAAACGATCCTTTAAAGATATCATGAATCTACTTTTGTGATCTTCATATGAAAGTCAAGTGGAGGGGCGGACCGGACGAGTGAACTGGTGGAAATATAGTCCACCCCCGTCTCCGCGAGGCTCCTCATGTTGGCGTCACCAATGCCGGAGGCCTCGAGTTCATAGGGTTTTTGTGTTTTCGAAGTGGTGCCAACTTCCCGCGCGCGGGAAACGGCTTTTTGGAGTGTTTCGATGTCCATATTATCAAGCAGAATCATGTGTACTCGCCCGTCTTCGATGACTTCTGCTAGCTGCGTTAGGTTTTGCACTTCGATTTGAGTTTCCGTCATGTAGCGGTTGCCGAATTGTCTATCGATGGCGGCGGGTATGGAACCGGCAGCTACAATGTCGTTGTCCTTTATCATTTCGCCGTCGAAAAAACCGAGGCGGTGATTCTGACCACCACCTGTGCGAACCGCGTATTTTTCAAAATAACGCAAGCCCGGCCGGTTCTTTCTGGTATCGATAATCCCCTTGAGGGTTTTGGGAAAATCTCCGAACCGAGCCAATGTATGGGCCGTATGCGTGGCGATTTCAGAGATATGAGAAATGAGATTGAGAGCGGTGCGTTCCGCCTTCAAAATGGTCTGTGTGTGCCCGGAAACGTATGCCAATAACTCACCTTTGGAAACTCTAGAGCCTTCATTTTTTTGCCAGTTGACTTCGGGTGATTGATTTTTCCCAAGAGCCAAAAGGTTTTGGGCTTCTTCCAATATATGAACGAAGAATGGGGAACCAGCGAGAATAGCATCGGTTTTCGAGCGTAACTCAGCCACGCATAAAGGTTCATTTTCGGCTTCGTACTGGAGAGGCGCGCCTCCAAAGTCTTCTAGGAGCCACTCACGAATTTTAGAACGGATGTCCATACGCCAAATGATATTTGTTTAGGTTATACGATTTCAAGCATACGCTCGATGGGTATTCGCGCGCGCCGAGCCAGTTCCGGGTCCACAGTGATTTCATGTTTTAGATCGCGTAGGCATTCATACAGGTTTTGTAATGTGTTCTGTTTCATGTAGGCGCAAAGAGCTTCTCGGCTCGCGGGAATTAGGACTTTATCCGGAACCGCTTTGGCCATGGGATGGAGGTTTCCGACCTCGGTGGCCACGATGACTTCGGGATGTGGGACTTCCTCTACCAACTTGATCATGCCTTGGGTTGATCGGAACTGGAGCATGTTCTCAGGTACGATGCCATCGTTCACTTGACGCATGCAGGCGCTGGTGCATCCGCACTCGGGGTGAACCACGGTAATGGCCTCGGGATGTAATTGTTGCTGCTCCACGACATGATGCGGGCGAATCCTCTCATGTACATGACACGCGCCCATCATGAGATGAAGACGATCCAAGGAATGCCCTTTGCTCTCCAAGAGCTTGGCCGCGTAGAAACCCAAGAATACATCGGGCAAAAACAGTATAGGTTGCTCGGGCTTGGAGTTTTCAAGGATGTGAAGGGTGACTTTGCCCGCGTTGGCGGACGCGCAACAGTAATCGCTCTCCGCTTTTACCTCCAGGTAGGTATTCACATAGCTGATGACAATTCCGTCAGGATGCGCTTTTTTCCATTCCCGAATTTTATCGGCATCGGCATGAGCGGCCAAAGAGCAAAGCGCCTTGAGGCTAGGGGCCAAAACAGTCTGATGCGGTTTTTTGAGCGCTGCCAAAATTTGATTCATGAACAATACGGATGGTTCGACGAGGTAATCTGCGTTCGAGGCGGCGCCTTGTTGGGCTAAAAACAATGAATCACCTATGATATCAGATACATCCTGAATATCTTCGGGCACATAATTATGGGCCAGGATGAGTGCATTTTTCTCTTTTTTGAGTCGCTTGACCTCATTTTGCAGAAATTCCCTCTCCTCTTCCGTGATGTTCTCGGGGTGTGCGTTTTCGGGGATTTCAGGAACATCGATGGAAGGCCCGAGGTCTGTTTGGTCCATTAAAGCGATGGCATCTTTTGCTGGAAGGATGTCACCGGCTTCAATATCTAAAATCATTTCAAGCTCCATTTATGGAAATGTCACAATACTACGCTTCTTGTCGTCCGTACATTGGGCGCTTGCCTTGCTTGCGCAAAAAATCACAAGCGCGGATAAAAAATAAGGGCTCCGGTTAAATCGATATCGGCACTCCTGGCGAATAAAGTGTGATTTGGGACATGCGTTCTCCTACCCCCTTTCTATACCTTATTATTCCATGCCTTATAAGGATAAGTAAAATAGAAATAGAGAAAAATGTGATTTTTTCTTGCCGATTGGTATTCTTTTTGTTAGGTTTCGTGGTTGAGGTTTCTACTTTGGGTTATTGATAACGCGGTGGGCGAAAATCATCTCCCTGTCAATTGGTTCGAATCGCGGGTCGCCGGGCGAGACGACTCGTTTTTGTTTATTTGAACCAGAGTCCGATCTGGCTCCTTAATCTGCATCCGTTTCGCGTAAGGAAACCGGAGGTTTCGGGGAATTCATCATGAGCCGTGGTGTGATTTGGTTGGTGGGCGCATTGGTTTTGTCGGGGTCTTTAATTTTTGCGCTAAATGGGATTTGCTCGAATACGTTGATTTTTCCAAAATTAACCGGATATTTTTGTCCTAAACCCCGGCTGAAATTAATAACGGCTCCACCGAATCCTACGTCCAAAGAAACGGGACGACAAAAAAATTGATCAATTGCCAAGGATTTTTCAGAAAGGTGAGGTTATGACTGATTCAGATTCTCTCATCACAGATGCTATCATTGAGTTTGTCTTGGAGACGGAATATGAAGACATTCCTGAAGATGTAAGGGTAATCATGCGCCGCTGTTTCGTGGATGGTGTTGGTTTGATGGTTGCGGGTTCCACAGAGGAGAGTGGCCATATTATTCAAAACTACCTCAGGGAAATCGGAGGAGAACCAGAGGCACGGGTAATAGGAACCGACATGACGGTGCCTGCGCATCTTGCCGCTTTGTCCAATGGCATTGCGGGACATGCAATGGATTATGACGATACCCAGTTGAGCAGCTATCCGGATCGTGTGTATGGCTTGTTGACTCACCCTACATGTCCAGTGATGCCCGCTGCACTCGCCCTTTCCGAAGCGCTGGGCTCAACGGGGCAGGAGTTGCTTACCGCATTTGCACTGGGTTTCGAAGTGGAATGTAAGGTGGCGGAGGCGATTCGGCCGGATCATTATATAAAAGGATTTCATTCCACGGGCACCATCGGCGCCATTGGAGCGGCGACTGCCGCGGCGAAGTTGATGCGATTGGATGAGCACCAGTTGCGCATGTGCTACGGCATCGTTTGTTCAGAAAGCGCTGGACTTCGTGCGAATTTTGGAACGATGACAAAGCCATACCACTGTGGCCGCGCGGCGGAAAACGGCGTTGTGGCGGCAAGATTGGCCTCGGGCGGCTACTCTTCGGATCCAACGATATTCGATGGGCAATGGGGGTTTTTCCAGATCATGGGTGGTGGCTGTGATCAAGATTATATCGTTGGAAAACTCGGTAACGCCTGGTCGGCGGTGGATCCGGGGGTGTCAATTAAACCTTACCCTTGTGGTTCCCTTTCTCACCCCGCCATGGACGCTGCCAGGGACCTGATTTTAGAAAACGACATCAAACCTGACCAGGTGAAAGAGTTGCGTTTCGGCACCACCTCGCGGGTGTTGGAGCCTCTGCGCTACAAAGAACCACAAAACGAACTGGAAGCGAAATTTTCTTTGCAATTTGGTTTTGCCGTCTTGTTGTTAGAGCGAGCAGCCGGCATCGCTCAATACAAAGACGAAGTCGTCAGGCGTCCCGATGTCGTGGAGATGATGAAGAAGATCAATGCTTTCAAGGACGATGAAATCGAGGCCCAAGGTTACGCTCTCATCCGCGGTAAGGTGGCGATAGAGCTCGAAGACGGTGCGGTGTATGAGAAAATGTCAGAAATCTCCCGTGGCACTCCTCAGCGTCCCATGGATCGTGAGGAGCTTTTCGAGAAATTCACGGAATGTGGCAGTTTGGTGTACGAGAGCGATCAAATCGCCATGATTGAGGCGATGCTCTATAAAATCGATACGCTCGAAAATATCCATGGCCTTATCGAGCTCTTAGGCGAGAAAGTGGAAGTCTAGCGATTTTTCCCTCACCAGTTGCGCGTCTGCCGTCCATGGGACTGATAAGCAAGGGACAGAAAATTGGGTTTTCATCGTTGGGAAGACATTCCTGAAAATCAAAATCTTCGTAAAGGCACCATGCGTCGAGTGGCTGCGTTGGATGGGTTGACGATGCAGCGTGGCGAGATAGCCCCTGGCACGATATTTGATGAGCGAACGATTCATCGGCACCCTGAGGATCAGTTTATCGTTGTACTAGAGGGCAAATTGAAAATGCACATCAATGGTGTAGAAAAATGGCTGGAGCCTGGTGGATTCGCCTCCATCCCGGGCGGGGTGTTCCATAGCGCAACAGGCGTGGGACCTGAAGGTGCGAAATACATTGAAATTTTATCTTCGGGACGCATCGACTATTTACCCGGCTATCTGGGCGAGTCTAAAAATGAATTTTTGCATGAGAATAAAAACGGTTAATGATGGTAGAAGAAGCGAAAAGAATTTTTGTCGTTTGCTCTGATTTGATGTTCTCCGCTGGCATTCGGGAAGCGGGGGCTTCGCAAGGGGTTATGTTGGAATTTATCGATTCAGAGGAAAAATTTGATGAAGCGCTCAAAAAATTTCACTCCGTATTATTCATGTTGGATTTGCATCACCACGAACTAGGTGGCGAAAGAGCAAGCGAACTTGTCAAAAAACTAAAAGCCAGTGAAAAAAACAAAGATGTGTACTCCATCGCTTGGGGCAAGCATACTGAGCCGGAGTTGCTCAAGTCGGCGGAGCGGGCGGGTTTTGACCGAGTGATGCCTCGTTCGTTATTTGTGAGAGAAATGCCCATGATAGTCCAACGGGCGGCAGACCGAATTTATCCGGACAAATGAACCCCCATCGAAAAGGTGAGAGGCCCAACCCTGAGCCATGCGAGGGCTCTCTCATCTGGTGGTTGCATGTACCGACATCAGAGCAAAATTATTTACAAGCGATACTGGAAGGTTATGGCGATTTAGGCTACTACCAAACTTTTCATGCTTGTATTGAGAAAAACGAACATGGCCAACCCATGTCGCTTGCGCGGCTGACTTCAACTACTGATACGAAAGTTGAGATGAAAGCTCTTCTCGAGGCATTCTCGCAAGAAATCGACCTCAAAGTGTTGGATTCCGCGCCTCCTTTCGGAGCTTCAGAACAACCAAGAACATAAAGGACATCCCAATGATGAGGTGTGTTCTCCTGTGGTTATCCCTGGCGGGTTTGTTGGTTTTGGGATTTTGGACGAATTCCCTCGCTTTGGAGCGATTGAAACTTGCGACTACGACGAGCACGGAGAATTCTGGCTTACTCAAACAATTGCATCCGGTATTTGAGAAAAAGCATGGTGTTTTCGTGCATACGATATCCGTAGGCACTGGAAAGGCGTTGCGCTTGGGCCAAAATGGGGATGTGGACGTTGTGCTTGTCCATGCGAAAAAAGCGGAAGATTTATTTATGGAGCGAGGCTATGGCGTTCACAGAAGAGCTGTCATGTATAACGATTTTGTGATTGTAGGCCCGGCATCGGATTTTGCCGGGGTATTAAGAACATTCAATGTGTCCGAGGCGTTGCTTAGAATAAAGAATTCGAAAAGTTTTTGGTTCAGCCGAGGGGATGATTCTGGGACGCACAAAAAGGAAATGTATCTTTGGAAGGGTGCCGGCGTGGGCGTGTTTGGCCCCTGGTATCGCGCTTTGGGCCAGGGAATGGGTAGAACTTTGATGGCGGCGGATGAAAAAAATGGATACACGCTTACGGACAGAGGCACGTACATCGCTCTTGTTGAGAACGGAAAGATTTCCCTCAAGATTCAAGGTCCTAGAGGAAAACGTTTACACAACCCCTATAGTGTAATTGCCGTGAACCCAAAGCGCCATTCGCATGTGAAGTTTAACTTGGCGCTGAAATATATCGATTTTCTCACATCTGCCGAGGGGCAAAGAATCATCCATGATTTTCGCCTTAAGGGAAAACCTCTCTTTCATCCAAACGCGAAAAGAACACATTGATGACTTTCCGTAGAGGATAAGCGTTTTGGAATATTTACTCGATGGGTTTACCGATGGATTGATGCGGGTGCTTAGGGCAGACCCTCAAGTAATGCGCGCTGCTTGGGTAACTGTCAAGGTAGGTTTTTGGGCTACGGTTCTCGCGTCTCTCATTGGCTTGCCCGTTGGCTTTTTGTTGGGGACGAGCCGTTCTCGAGGGCGCGGTTTAGCCGTCACGACGCTTCAAACATCACTTGGCTTCCCAACTGTCGTCATCGGGTTGCTCGTATATGGTTTCATCTCCAGGCGAGGGCCCTTGGGATTTGCCGACTTGCTGTTCACTCCTTCGGCCATTGTCATCGGGTTGGTCGTGCTGGCGATTCCACTCGTAGCAGTATTCTCCATGACATCTGTCGCATCGGTTGATGAAAGGGTTCGGGAAACAGCACTCACCTTGGGCGCATCCAATGGGCTTGTGGCTTGGACGGTGCTGCGTGAAGCCCGCTTCGGGATGGTGGCGGCGGTGTTGGCGGCATTTGGTCGCGTATCTTCGGAAGTAGGGATCGCCATGATGCTAGGAGGGAACATAGAAGGATATACTCGAACCCTGACCACGGCTATTGCGCTTGAGAGCATGAAAGGAGAATTTGGTTTCGGGATCGCGTTGGGCGTTGTGCTCTTGGCGATTATTTTCGTGACGAATCTGCTTTCTCGCTATATCCAAAGGTCTTGAAATGGAAGTGTTTTTTCTGGAAAACGTGAAATTTCGATTTGAGTCAGATTTAGTCTTGGACATTGAGAGGATGGAGGTGCCAGCTGGTGCAGTGACGCTGCTCACCGGAGCGAACGGTTCCGGGAAAACAACTCTGATGCGCGTAATGGCGGGCTTACTTAAGCCTGAGGATGGCATCATCAACTATAAGGGTGAATCTGTTATTTTCGGCAAGTCAGGCCTCAAACACAGAAGAAAAGTCACGCTTCTCGCCCAGGAGCCATATCTTTTCCAAGGAAATGTTCTTTTGAATGTTTCCTACGGAGCCCGCGCGCGCGGGATAAATGTATCGCAGGCCAACGAAAAGGCTGAGGAAGCCATCCTCAAGACGCGATGCGAAAGTTTGATTTATCGAGATGCCGCCAAACTCTCCGGGGGAGAGAAAAAACGTGTAGCAATTGCCAGAGTGTTAGCGGCGGGAGCGGAGACCCTTCTTTTAGATGAGCCCATTTCCCATATAGACGAAGAAAATAGCAAACTAATTGTCGAGCTGATTGAAAATTTAGCTGTCTCTGGAATCACTTTGGTTGTGAGCACTCATATACCAGAGTGGGCAAATTCTCTTTCAGTAAAAAATGTGCGACTCGCGTATGGCAGGGTGGTGTAGTTCAGGGCAATTTGGTTTCATCGGCATGGTAGGACTCACCGAACAGATCAGCCTCCAGGGGTCCTCCACACCAAGCAGGGTAATGCCTGAAATAATAATCTACCAATCCTACTTCAAACATTTTTGGTTGAGTGTAATCCGTAATTTGCTTTTGGGAGCGATGGCATGCTTGCGCTTTTAATCTCACATGTGGAAAGTTCCGTCCATCGACAATGGTTGTGTAGTCATCTCGATAAATAAGGTCGGAGCGGTTATAAAGAGTACGTCTTTTCTCTGGCGATATTCGGTGGTACAGGCGTTTGGGGGCGGAATTTGGATTTTCTCTGACAAGCCGATGGAAAACCTTTGTGACCCAGCGGCCGACGGCAATATGATCAGGATGTCCTGTAACGCCGTCTTCGCCATACGTTACGACCACATCGGGGGAAAAGTTTCGGATAAATTTTTCGATGTGGGGCAGGACTTCTGCATCTTCGATGGATTTCAATCCGCCATCTGGGTAGTTCCAGAGCGTCATGTTTTCAACGCCAAGTACCTGGCAGGCGTTTTTCAGTTCCTCTTCCCGGACATCGCCTAACTCATCAGGCTTGCATACGCCGTTTGTAAGACCTGCTTCTCCTCGTGTGAGGGTAAGGAGGCCCATTCGCACGCCTTGGTTTGCGTAGAATGTGAATGTGACTGGGTTTCCAAAAGATTCATCATCCGGATGTGCGTAAATGTGTAGTAGGGAATGCTTGGAGTTCGATTTATTCATAATATAGAGATTAGTTGGAGAGCCTCCGCATAAACAAGGTTTTCATATTACCATTTCGAATGAATGATTCAAGAATTGTTGCACTGCTTCAGTGTTTGAACCGAGGTGAAAGTTCCTCTGGAGACGAGCAGAGAGGTGTAATAAATTTTCATGTGATCAACCTTCACAGAACAATCGAAGTATCTGTTTCAAAAAACTTATCCCCTTGCCCCGTGCGCATCTTTGGTTTATATGGAAAGTAAGACCCTGAATATCCTAGAATTTGTTATTATCAAACCCTAAAGCACGGGTTGATGCTGTCGATGATTCATTAAGTCCTGTTCCATTACAAGGAGTCGGTATTGTGGAGTTAGCCATTTCAAGGGATACGTTGCTCAAAGCCCTTCAGACGATACAAGGTGTTGTCGAAAACAGAAGCAGCGCAATGCCAATACTGCAAAACGTGCTTGTCGAGACAGAAGGCAAAAATAATATCCGCTTGTTGGGCACGAATCTTGATATAAGTATGCGGGGAATGTTCGAGGCCGAAGTAGAGAAAACAGGCAGTGTAACGCTGAATGCAAGGAAATTGTTTGATATTGTTCGGGAGCTTCCCGAAGCTGAGGTTCGTTTCACAGAAGAAGATGGGCAATGGATTGAAATGCGCTGCGAGCGCTCGAAATTTCGTTTCCCGGGGTTGCCGCCCTCAGAGTTTCCTGCACTTCCGGAGTCAAAAGAATCGAAAATGCATACGATTTCAGCTTCGGTTTTATCCGAAATGATTCGCAAGACGATGTTTGCGATATCCCAGGATGAGACGCGCTACACTTACAATGGCGTTTTCATGGAAACCGAAGCCGACACGCTGCGCCTCGTCGCCACGGATGGCCATCGATTGGCAATGATTGAGCGCGCGAGTGAAGGGTTAGTGCTTGATGAGGGAGTCATTGTCCACAAAAAAGCTTTGGGAGAACTCGTAAAACTCTTACAAGGCGTTGAGGGTGAAGTATCCGTTTCTCTTACCCACGTTCCAAGCGGTCAGGGTTTATCTCTTTCAGGAGGCGAAGCGTCCGCTTCCCTCACTCCAAACCACATTATTTTTCAAATGGAGAATATTGCATTATCGGCTCGGTTGATAGATGGCGAGTTCCCGAAATACAGGCAAGTGATTCCAGATAACAATGAGCATTCGATTTTGATGAATCGGGAGAGTTTAACGCAAGCGCTCAGGCGAGTCTCTCTTTTCACGAATGAAACACGCATGGTGAAGTTCGAGTTTTCCCGGGGTCAGTTGAAATTGACGACGAACGGATCAGAGGCGGGAGAGGCCGAGGAAACCATCGAATCGAACGCGCAGACTGATATTACGATTGGATTTAATTCTAGGTATTGCCTCGATGCGCTCTCCATATTGGAAGAAGAGCAAATCAGCATGGAGCTAAAAGATTCGCTGAGCCCTGGTGTGATTTCCCCCAAAGACTCGGGTGGGTATACATATGTTGTAATGCCGATGCGTGTCTAAACATTCATTGGGTTTTGTTCAAAGGTTTTGATTTTCTGTAGTAAGTTTCCTCGAAAATGGAAATATTTCGCGAATCATCTTTTCTGGGGCGCCTCCTTGACGAGAGCGCCCGTATTTTTCCGTTGCGAATTCAGCGAAATGGTGCCCTATTTTTCAGAGAAGGCCAGTGAGAATACAGGTCGCTATTATGGCTGGGTGATAGTTGGCCTCACCTTTTTCACCATGGCTATTGGCGGTTCTATCGTCGGAACTTTTCCTGTTTTTTATGTGGCTTTTCTTGATGAATTTGGGTGGTCTCGGGCGGACACTGCCTTAGCATTTTCTTTTTCAATGGCCACGTTTGCGATTTCCGCCGGCTTTATTGGGGCAATGGTGGACCGTTGGGGACCGCGGGTGATCATTCCCACGGGAATCACGATTCTAGGCACCGGCCTTGTTTTGATGTCAATGGTTTCCAGCTTACCCACCTTATATTTTTTCTATGGAGGCATCGTCGCCCTAGGCGTTACTATGTTTGGGTTTATTCCTACAAGCACCGTCGTTAGTCAATGGTTTGTGCGACGCCGCTCCGTGGCGATGGGGATATCTTTATCGGGAAGGAGTTGTGGCGGCATTGTCATGGTTCCGGTTTCCGCTTATCT
Organism: bacterium; assembly: GCA_965221165.1. Lineage (GTDB taxonomy): Bacteria > UBA8248 > UBA8248 > UBA8248 > UBA8248 > Bin107. Next base: position 1,996,935 of record CBDCRP010000003.1, on the reverse strand, counting down.
AATCGCGACTTTTGGATGGCGCGCGGCCTATGTTTTGTTGGCTATTGGCATCATCGTTTTATTGGTTCCCTTGAATGTGTTCTTACATCGCCGCCGCGCCGATGTAACGGAACTAAGAAGAGGAGACGACCTCGGGTCGAATTGGACATTGAAAGAAGCCTTATCCGATTCGGTTTTTTGGCTTTTGTTTCTGGCGGGAATATTTAATGGTGTTGGTTTCAGCGTGGTCGGCGTACATCAGGCTGCGCACATGGTTGATGTGGGAATGAGCACGATGAAAGCCGCCTCTCTCATTGGAGGTCTGGCCGTAATCAGGGCCTTGGGAGGTATTTTGGGTGGCTGGGTGGGGGACAGAATTGGACGAACCCGAACTTTTTATCTGCTCAGCGTAATTGCCATGTCGGGCGTTTTTTTGTTGATGAATTTATCTGAACACCGTGTTTGGCTGGGATATGCTTATGTTTTGGTGTATGGCATCGGTGCCGGGGCTCGTGGCGCTATTTTCGTATCGATCAAGGCGGACATTTTTGCTGGCAAAAACTTTGGTCGAATCCTGGGGTTCAGCCAAATGGGAGGAGGATTGGCCTCAGCCGTAGGACCTTGGCTTGCAGGATACTTTTTTGATTTATGGAGAAGCTATTATTGGGCGTTTATTCTGGTGTTGGCTGTTCAGGTGTTGTCACTTATTGCCGTGGCGGCGGCATCCTCTCAAGCAAAGAGAAGAAAAGGTTGATTTTTCCAGACGGTTGTCACGAAACCGGCGCATCTCAAGGTTGTATTGAGGTGAAGACATCTTTTCGCAGCGGCATTTTTTCGAGGAATGTTCTCATGGATGAACTGGGGTGGCGGCCTGTCTCCATTGTTTCAAATGAAAACCCCTCCTCTAAAATTTCACGCGCTTTGAAACCACTTTTCCTGTACCAAAAGTGCACGACGAGGCGGGGCTTATAAGCTCAAAATCTAGTAGGCAGGATATGACACGGAAATTCGATCTCTCGTTCCTGATCATGAAGCCGCCTTTTCTTTTTCTTCAATCATTGATTCGATGATGGAGATCATGCCGTCGGGCGATGTTTGCTCGATGTTCAATGTGCCGTGATAAAGAGTTGAGTCGGCGAAATCGATATGAAAAAAATACTGGGAAAACAAACCTTGATCCCGGTCGGATCTCTTGATAGTTTCTTCTGCGGCTGTTCTCGTTACGCCTGATGATTCCATGAAGTGCCGGATACGGGCTTCCACGCTGCCGACGATCCGCAGATGGAGGGCGTCGGATCGATCCTTGAGGAGTACTTGTCCTCCCCACCCGCCGATAACGACGTTCCCTTTATCCGCCGCTTCATACATGGTTTCAGACAAAACATCTCGTAAGCTGTCTCGTCTCACGCCGAAAGTACGCTCCAAGATTGTTGGGGCGCGTCCTTCGATTTTCTCTAAATCCAAGTTCAAACCTCGTTGGTTGCAAACTTCGACGAGTTCATCGCGTCCCAGAAAACTATAGTTCAATTTTTCCGCAAGCTTGTGCGCAATGAAAATTCCACCGGTTCCGTATTGACGTGAAATAGTGACGACGGCCATGTGAAATCTCCTTTTCAATGGAATGCTTATTTTCTACAGTTTTCTTTCACTCAAGCTTATCAAAAATAATTATGACGCACGACCTTAATTAGCAGCGACTTATTTCTGGTACTTGGCGAACGAGAGGTGAATGACGCCTGCGACATGGAGTATCCTAAGGCTGAATGTTACTAATTGGCTTTTATTGATGGGCACTCATGGAGAGGTAGGTTGCGTGATGATTCCACCCGATGAGCTTCTTGAGCGCTTGGGAGTTCATACTTCGCTGTATGCCACGGATGAAAAGGGAATTTTCGCTGTTCTGAATGACCAGGAAAAGGGCCATTTTTTTGCGGTGGATCGAGAAAGCGGTAATTTTCGCTGGCGAGTGGAGAACACGGCGGGCTGGGTGATAGCGCCTCCTCTCATCTGGCAGGATTTGTATATCGTGGGTACGAGCAGGGCGGAAATGAGGAGAGAAGAAAAAGGAGGGCCGTTTGCAACAGTGGATTGGAAGCGAGGAGGTTCTGTTTATGCTTTCGGCGCAAGAGATGGCACCGTGCAATTTTGGGATGAAAAATCAGGAGTAGTGCGAAATACCCCCCGGGTAGAGAATGGCGTCTTGATTGTAGAAGGAGAAATTCGGGTGGGTGGTTTTCATGATGAAGAGCCGTGGTCTTCATCGGCCGAAGTGGAAAGTCGTTTTTCATTGACGAAAAAGCGCTTGATCACCCGTCGAGTGCGAGGGAATGTCCCCCCCGGGTATTTCCAGGGAGAAGCACCGCCAATCGAGTGGGTGTGAAATTTTCACCTTTTTTTTCTTAATTCCTTGGCCATTAACATCGCGTTTTGCGGAACAAGGTTCGACCGAAGCCAATTGCGATATTCATCCATGTGAACGTGCGGGACCGCCTTCGTCGGTGTTCGGTGTTTTTTCAAGGCGGCGGCGGTGCGAGAGCGCAATTTTGTCATATATCCCCTGAATTCATTCCATACACTTGAGGCGGGTTGAGTGGGAATAGGCCCATGGCCGGGGACGAGGAACTTGGCGGGAAACTTCTTTAGTTTGGGAATCGCATCTATCCAGTTGGTAAAATTTCCTAGCCTTGCCACCGGGTGGGTTCGGTAGTCGAGCAGATCTCCTGTAAATAGAATTCTCTCCTCTGGCATCCACACAACGGCGTCTCCCTTGGTGTGGCAATGGCCTATATGAATCATCTCGAATAGTCTCCCTCCGTAACGAATGGAAATTTCACCTTCGAATGTCACCATAGGAGGCGCTATGTGGAGTTTGCCAATCAGGTGTTCCACTTTTTGCGGCCTGCCCGCCATTTGCTTTACCCAGATGCCTGCGTTTTCCTCTCGTTCCATCTCCAGGCGTATGTTTTCTTCACCAACGGAAACGGCCCCTCGTTTATGATAATAGCCATTGTCGGAGGTGTGATCGAAATTATGGTGGGTATTGAGTACCAAACCAGGTGATTTTCGGGTGATCTCTTTCATTCCGGAGATAAAAGCTTTTCTTATACGAATGTCGTTATCGACGATAACGGGTTTTTCGTCCGTAAGCACGAGGCCGAAGTTCGTCGCGCCGTCTCCTCCAACAAATACATGTATACCCTCTGCGATTTGAACGAATCCTCGGGTGTTTGCTGGGCCTGGCAGTGCCTTTGCTTTGCGTGCCATCTTTTTCTCCTTGCGGGGGCAGCGATTATGACGATATCGTGATGAAAATTAATGAGAAAGTACCAAAGTACCTTGGATGCAACAATATCGAGAAACAAAACCTCATGAATGGATTTATGAGATGAATTCTTATTCCGCGTTCATAGGTCTTGAATGTTCAAAAACAGGAGAACAATTCGAGCCCGGCGGCTTGATGAATTTAAGCCCCTCCGGTGCTCCGTTACTGGCGCGATATGACACCGAAGCCGCCGCGCGGACTTTGAACATCAGGAATATGGCGAGCCGCGCCCATTCCATGTGGCGCTATCATGAAATGCTCCCGGCCCCCGACGAAAGCTCCATCGTTACGCTCGGCGAGGGCATGACGCCCCTATTGGAGGTCCCTCGTCTTAAGAAGGTTTTGGGATTTTCAAACCTGCTGGTGAAAGATGAGGGCTTGAACCCTACGGGAAGTTTCAAGTCGAGAGGATTGTCTGTCGCAATCACGATGGCGCGGTATCTGGGAGCAAAAAAAATCGCCATTCCGACAGCTGGGAACGCGGGTGGCGCGGCGGCGGCTTACGCCTCACGAGCGGGAATCAAGGCGTTCGTTTATGTGCCGGAAAAAGCGCCAAGCGTGCATAAGGTGGAATGCGCTCTAGCGGGGGCCGATGTGACCGTTGTAAATGGCTATATCCATCACTGTGCGGAAATTGTGGCGGAAAAAACACCGGCGGAAGGTTGGTTCGAATTATCCACTTTCAAGGAGCCATATCGAGCTGAAGGTAAAAAAACGATGGCCTACGAACTCGTTGAGCAATTCGGCGGCGATGTTCCAGACGTGATCCTCTATCCCACCGGTGGCGGGACGGGACTGGTGGCGATGTGGCGCGCCTTTGATGAGCTTGAGCGGTTGGGCTGGATAGGGGAAAAAAGACCTCGCATGATTTGCGTTCAGGCCGAAGGTTGCGCCCCGCTCGTGCGGGCGTATAAGAACAAAGAAGATGTTTCCTCCTTATGGGACAACCCTACGACGGTGGTATCCGGATTGTGCGCGCCAAAGGTTCTGGCGGATTTCTTATGTCTTCAGGCCATCCGGGAAAGTGGTGGCACGGCGATTGCCGTCTCGGATGAGATGATGTTCGAAGCCCAAAGTAGAATGGGCGCTTCTGAGGGGATTCTAATTTGCCCGGAAGGCGGGGCATGTATTTCGGCCCTGGAAGTTTTGCTTGAGCGAGGCGACATCGGGCGTGATGAGCGCATCGTGACATTTAATACGGCCACAGGCTTGAAATATGCGGACATGATTGAAACGGATGTTTCCGTCATCGAGCCGATTTCAGCGAAGGATTGAGGGTAGATGATTGAAATAACAAGACAAGAAGAATTCTCCGCGGCGCACCGGTTATTTCGACCCGACTGGTGTGATGAACGCAATGAAGCCATGTATGGAAAATGCGCCAATCCGCACTTCCATGGGCATAATTATGTTTTTGAAGTGACCTTGAGAAGCCCCGTAAACCCCGAAACGGGAATGGCTTATAATCTCGGCGATCTGAAGAAGATTATGAAACGAGAAGTTGTAGAAGCGCTAGATCACAAGAATCTGAATGAAGATGCGGCGGGGTTTATGAAAAATCGAATCCCCACAGCAGAGAACATTGTGATTTCGATTTGGGAATGTTTGGCTGAATATATAGATGCGGAGATTCTTTTTCGCGTTCGTTTATATGAGAACGAGCGAAATTTCGTGGATTATTATGGAGAAAGTCCCGATGGCATTCGGTGAGCCCAGAAATTTGGAGAAGAGACGAATCGTCCTTACAGGGGCTTCTCGGGGAATAGGCCGTGCGAGCGCGCTTCGTCTCGCAAAAGCGGGAGCGAAAGTGCTTGCCGTTTCGAGGGATGCCGATGCCCTGGCGAGACTGGCTTTTGATTCGAAAGGATGCGTGGGACAGATTTTCCCGCACAGTTGCGATGTGACGAAAGCCGATGAAGTTGAAGCGCTCGCTGAAATGGCCGGAAAACGGCTAGAGGGTGTGGATACGCTGATAAACAATGCGGGTTCTGGTGTTTTCAAGGATATCGAAAACCTCTCGGTAGATGAATTTCATTCCACTGTCTCGGTGTGTCTCATCGCCCCTTTCATGTTGACGCGGGTTCTTTGTCCCCTGCTCGAAGCAGCGGAAGGTGAGGTCATCAATATATCTTCGATTAGCGCTGTGTCGGGTTTTCCGGGGGCATCGGCTTATTGCGCCGCTAAAGCTGGCCTGGAGGGATTATCCAGGGCATTGGTGGAAGAATTGAGGCCCAAGGGAATACGGCTCACCATCCTCCGGCCTGGAGCTTGCGCAACGGATATGTGGAAATCCATTCCAGGCGAGTTCGATTTTGAGGCGATGATTCCTCCGGATCTGGTGGCGGAATCCATTGAGTTTTTGCTGTCTCAGTCTCGCAGGGCGTGGACGGAATCGATGGTGGTTCTTCCGCCGAAAGGCATGGTCTAGCGTATCTCCCCGTCTTCCCGCAAATCTGCATGTTCAGGCTCGCCATTGTTTAAGATACAACGTAAAAACTCTTGAAGGCGCTTGTTGAATAGCGTGAAAAAGGGTAATAAATTTGGCCCGGGGAGGATGGGATTTCGTAGAATCCCCATGCCTGCGAAAATCGTTTTATGAGCGTACTGTCTCGGAAATTTTATTTTACTGTTTTTTCGGGAGGTTGTTTTTTGAGCGTTATTCGATACGAGAACCTGGATGCTGAATATGAGACGGAGATTGGAGATTCCATACTTGACGCGGATATGGATAATGGTGTTGACCATACCTGTGATTGTGGCGGTAATTGTGCGTGTTCTACCTGTAAGGTGGTCGTGATTTCGGGAGCCGAGTTTCTCTCTCCACAACAAGAAGACGAAAAAGATACGCTGGATGCCTATGGATGGAATCCGGATGAATATCGGCTGGCTTGTCAGTGTATCGTCGAAGGAGAAGGCCGAATCGTATTGAATATGCCGGCGCCGGAATAAAATTCAGGGCGCCTGCTCTTCCGCTTTATTCCAGACTTGAACCACCGATGCGAAATCGACCATACCTTCGCGCAAGAGCTTTGGTTTCTCTCCTCTTGCGTCCACCACGGTGGAAGGCAAGGTATTCTCTATTTTCCCGCCGTCTAAAACCAACGTCACCTTGTTTTGAAATCGAGCCGAGATTTCTTGAGCGCTATTGAGTGAAGGCTCACCGGATAGGTTCGCGCTTGTTGCCACGAACGGGCCGACCTGCATGGCTAGGCTATGGCAAAGCGCAAGAGCGGGCATGCGAACGGCGATGTTCATGCCGCCTTCAGAGAGTCGGGGAGAGAGTTTAGGGCATGCGGGCAGAACCAGAGTCAGCCCTGAAGGCCATAAACTATCGATTAAGCGCGCTGCGCGCGTGGAGATGTCGCTGGCAAGGCCTTTTAACTGGGAGCGTTGCCCGATAAGGACAGGGGCGCCCTTTTCATCTTTTCTTCCCTTTACTTCGTAGAGTCTCTCGATGGCTTTTTCATCGAAGGCGCGTGCGCATAGCCCATAAATCGTATCCGTGGGCAAAGCGATGATGTTTCCGGAAATCAGCTCTTCGCCGGCCTGCCGAATGACTTCTTCTTCTGGTGAATCAGGGTTCACCGAGAGGATTCTACCCACTGTCTATTTTTTCCGGAATGTTCTCTTGGGGCGACTCCGCTTGGGTCTTGGTTTTTGCCCGGAACTTTTTCTGGCGTCACTCTTGGGTTGAGCCGAGCCGTCTTTTTGCGTTTGGACGGTTGGAGGAGAGATTTCTTTTTGGAGCGCGGCGTCCGCGGCCAGGACCTTCTCGGTTTGCTGCTGCGCGAAACGTCGGTATTCCTTCGCTAGTTTCGAGTCGGTCAAAGCGAGTATTCGAGTGGCGTGAAGGGCTGCGTTCCTGGCCCCGGGGCCGCCGATTCCCATCGTCGCCACGGGAATGCCGGGAGGCATTTGTACTGTGGAGAGAAGAGAGTCGAGGCCGCCGAGCGAGGAACTGTCGATGGGAACCCCTATCACGGGCAGATCCGTGGCGGCGCCTACGACGCCCGCCAAGTGCGCCGACATGCCTGCTCCTGCGATCAGTACCCGGATTCCGCGCTCAGGCGCCGTTTTTACATACTTATGAACGGCGTCGGGCGTGCGGTGGGCCGATAAGATTCTCATTTCGGAGGGAATGTTGAAAATATCCAGCGCTTTGACGGCTTCTTCCATCACGGGTTTATCCGATGCGCTTCCCATCAGTATTCCAACCTGGGGTGCTCTTGTGGCCAAAAGGTTCTCCTCTTGCTATCGGGGAATGAATATTATTGGGGGATGAACGCCAGCAGTTCGATTTCGAGTTTCGCGCCTGCGATGATTTTTGACGCCTGAAAAGTCGTTCGCGCCGGTGGGTCTTCCGTCCCGAAATATTCCTCGAACACTGCGTTCATTTCCTGCAGATCCGCCAGATATTCCATGAAAATAGTGACTTTTACGGCATTTTTCAAGGAAGTGCCGCCTGCCTCGCACACAGCTTTTAGATTCTCGATGATTTGGCGCGTCTGCTCGGCTGCGCCACCCGGAACGAGTTCTCCCGTCTTGGGATCGATGGGCAACTGCCCCGAGCAGTGGAGCCACTCTCCAATCTGAATGGCCTGGGATAACGGCACCTTGCCGGATGCGGCCTTGTCGGTATGAATGACCTTTTTTTCCATGAATACCCCCTGGGTGCTGGAAAAGCAATGTTCCATGAAAACGCAAAAGAAGCCTTCCGGTATCTTTTCCGCCCATATCGGCGAGCCGGAGACGCCCCCTCCGAATATCCCACAGATGACGCGCGTGAGAAACTCCCGGCCCCCCTGTGCGGCCAAACGGGGGCAGATTCCCTGTAAGTCATTTGAAAACAACGCGATAAATTTTCACTTATTTTCAGATATTTTCGCCTTTTTTTACTATTTTTTCCCTTTTTTCACCAATTCCGGGTGGCCCCGACGCACCGGCCCGCGGCGCCGTTCCGGCATGGCCCCAAGCCCGGACGATAACGGCAAATGCTGGGTCAAACCCGACTGAGGAAGGAGGGTTTGCGACCGATGAGGGGCAAGTGGCGACCACCCTTTAAGGTCACCCCGCCCCGAGGAGGGGAATACTGCGGTTTTCCGACGGGGAGGAGGATCAATTCCGACCGATGCGGGAGGGTTAATCGTAGGGACAGGCCCCCGTGCCTGTCCGCGGTCCACGCCGGGCCTGACAAAGGACAACCACGGGGGGTTGTCCCTACCGAAGAGGGAGGAATTTCGAAATCCGGGAGAACGATGCGCCGGGGGGCGCAGGGAACGAATCCCTCCCCGGGGTCGTCCCGCGTTCGCGCACGGCCCTTGACGGAGGAGGCGGGCGCTTCACGAAGCGCCCCTACGAAACCATCGCGCTCTGCGCATGGGCGGAACCGTGCCTCAGCCCCTCCACGTATTCCATGCGGCAAAATGAAAATAATTTTCTGAAACCTGAAAAACGGGTGCTACAATGGGTCGTTTCTTAAAAAGGAGCGCACATTGGAGAGAAGCCTGTTCGACCCGGCGGAAGACGACGAAAGCGGCGCGGGCGAAGCGCCGGAAGCAAGAGTCGACTCCGCAGCCCCCCTGGCAGAGCGCATGCGCCCCAAAACGCTCGACGAGGTACTGGGGCAGGAGCATCTCATCGGCCCGGGCCGCGTGCTCAGGCGCGCCGTGGAGGAAGACGCCTTGCGCCCGTTCATCTTCTGGGGGCCGCCCGGCACGGGGAAGACGACCCTCGCGCGCATCATCGCCGGGAGGACGAACGCGCACTTCATCACGCTGAGCGCGGTGCTCCACGGGGTCAAGGAATTGCGCGCCGCCGTGGACGAGGCGAAGCGCATGAGGCGCAGGAACGTCCGGACGATACTGTTCATCGACGAGATTCACCGATTCAACAAGGCCCAGCAGGACGGCCTCCTGCCGCACGTGGAAAGCGGGGCGGTGGTTCTCATCGGCGCGACGACGGAAAACCCCTCTTTCGAGGTCATCGCCCCCCTGCTCTCCCGCGCGCGCGTGTTCGTGCTGGAGGGGTTGAAGGAAGAGCACATCGTCGCTCTGCTTCATCGCGCCCTGAAGGACAGAGAGCGGGGTTTGGGGAGCATGGGCCTCGGTGCGGAGGATGAGGCCCTGCGCCGGGTCGCGAGCCTAAGCAGCGGAGATGCGCGCTCGGCCCTCAATATTCTCGAGGCCGCCGCTTCCCTCGCCGGTGCGAACGGCCGCATCGACTTGAACCTCGTGGGAGAGGCCGCCCAGCGCAAGACGCTTCTTTATGATAAATCGGGCGAGGAGCACTACAATCTCATCTCGGCCCTTCACAAGACCATGCGCGCCTCCGACCCCGACGCTGCGCTTTATTGGCTCGCGCGAATGCTCGATGGGGGAGAAGACCCCATGTACATATTGAGGCGCATCGTGCGGTTCGCCTCCGAGGACGTCGGCATGGCGGACCCCGATGCGCTGAGCGTGGCGACCGCCGCCCAGCAGGCGTTTCATTTCATCGGCCCCCCCGAGGGGAAACTCGCCATCGCCCAGGCGGTGGTCTATCTCGCCCAAGCCCCCAAGAGCGATGCGGTCTACCGTGGCTTCGGGGCCGCCGAGCGCACCGTGCGCGAGCACGACGCGCGCCCCGTACCGCATCATCTGAGAAACGCGCCGACCGGCCTGATGCGGGATTTGGGCTATGGCGAGGGCTACCGGCACGCGCACCAGTTCGACGACGCGGTGGTGGAGATGGAGGGCATGCCGGAGGGGTTGCAGGGGACGCGGTTTTATCATCCCACCTCCCGGGGCTACGAGGCGGAGGTGCAAAAAAGACTCGACAGGCGCGAGGAGATACTGAACGAACGCCTGGGGGAGCGCTTGAACATACCCGATGAGAAATCCATGGACGACCGCCGGCCCACCGACCCCGCCATGCCGGGAAGAAGGGCGAGGCGGAAGGATAAATGATGGGGAAATATACTTAAGAGCCGAGTCGCTATGCTTTTCCTCTATGGGGATCCCATTTTGACATTTCCAGTGCATCGGGAGATATTTCTGTTGCCGCTTTATTGAAATGCGAGAGGGAACGAGAAATGACGGAATTCCAGATGGCGACGCTCGAATTGCAAGGGTGGAGCATTTATGTTGCCGCTGGAGTCGGCATCGCCCAGTGCGCCTTGATAGGATGCGGGCTTTTCATGATGCACAAGGCGTCAAAACATAGAGACAGGGTTCTGGACAATCAGACCATAGCGCTGGACAACCAAACGAAAGCGCTTGATGCCTTGCTCGAGCGCACCGCAGTCAACACGAAATCGCTGGAAGCTACGCTTGCACGCACCGAGGGTAGTTGGAAGGCACTGATCGAGCGTGTCGAGAGTGGCACGAAAGCGACCGATGCGTTGATCGAGCGCACCGGGGCCAGTACGGAGGCGTTGATCGAACGCGTCGAGAATGGCGCGAAAGCGACGGATGCGTTGATCGAACGCACCGAGGATAGCGCGAAGGCGCTTCGGGAATTGCTGGAAAGAACCGGATAGACACACGGGGGCGTGCATCTGAAGACGACCGAATCAAACTGGCGTCTCAAAAATAATTTTCTGAATCAAATTCCCACATCAAGGTAAACTTGGATGTTCAGCGGAGGGAGGTTTTCCTGGAATATCCAGCGGCGCGAAAGACTAACCCAACGCGGCGACGGAATTTCTGTGCTCAAGCGCTTCATCCATCTCGTCGATGATCGCCTTGGCCGCACTGAACGGGTCGTCGCTTTTCGTGATGGGCCTGCCCACGACGAGATAGTCAGAACCCATGCGAATGGCTTCCGCCGGTGTCGTGTGTCGTTTGTGATCATCGGATCCGGCCCATGCCGGCCTGATTCCCGGGCTTACGATATCGGCATTCGGGAATCTTTCGCGGCAGGCCTTGATGGCGTCGCCTGAAACGATCAACCCGTCACAACCCTCAACGAGCAGCTTTTCTCCCCGATCGAGAATGTACTGCGTTGAATCCGTTCCTGTAATTCCTTCGCTGCGCAAATCATCGTCACTCAGACTCGAAAGCAGCGGCACCATCAAGAGTTTGGGGTGCTCCGCTTCCCCGCGGGTTTTCAGCGCGGTTTCAATCGTCCTGGTCGTCATCACATACGGCATGGACTCGGTAAGTGTAACGAACTTGACGTTCAGTGCCATGCAGCCCTCGATGAACCTGGAGATCGTGTTGCCGATGTCTCCCGAGAGCTTCAGGTCGACGAACACCCCGCTTTCGCCGGAGCGGCGCTCCTGAAGTTCCTTGATGAATCCAAGCAGGTTTCCCGCGAGAAAGAGTTCAAGACCGACCTTGAAAAAAGAGACGTTCTCCAGTTTTTCAACCAGTGTGAGCGCTTCCTCGTGCGTCGGCGCGTCCAGCGCAACGATAAGGCGGTCCTTGCCACTCAGGCTCGCCGCTGGTCTCTCCCCCATCGACGCTCCTCCTGTTTGGTCGGGCAGGTGATTTCGGTGATTTGTGGGCGAAAATGCAAAGACCTTATCTTATATTTCGTATGGGAAATCAAACGCGCATCCCCGACGCTTCGGAAGTGGCGAGTTCCATCACCAGGGGTTGCCCCGAAAGCGGGATTACCTGAAAATCGAGAAAAACAATCCCCGGAAAGCTGCTTGTGCAATCTGGCGGACAATCATTTGTTTAGGAGAATTTCTTGAGAATTGATCGGTTCGACCACATGGTTTTCACGGTGCGCGACATCGAGCGGACGTGTGTATTCTATTCAAAAGTTCTCGGCATGGAGGTGATCACCTTCGGCGGGGGCCGCCGCGCGCTCAGGTTTGGTGACCAGAAGATTAACCTGCATCTGGCGGGAGCGGAATTCGAGCCCAAGGCCGACCCGCCCGTTCCGGGTTCCGAGGATTTGTGCCTGATTACGAAAACGGATTTAGGCGACGCGATGGCGCACGTCGAAAGCTGCGGCGTGGAAATCATCGAAGGCCCGTGCGAGAAAAGTGGCGCCGTGGGGCCTATCCGGTCTTTTTATTTTCGTGATCCCGACGGAAACTTAATAGACGTGATCCCGACGGAAACTTAATAGAAGTGTCCAACTATCCGGACGAAGTGGACTGAACCGTCTCGCCTGATTATCTTGGGTCTAGCGGAAAAGTTCGATTTCGGCTTCCGTCTCTCCGTGGTACACCGCTTTCGCTTTTAGCAGGTCGTCCAGCACCAGGCGTTTGTCGCGCGGGTTTCTGAGCAGGTATGCCGGATGGTACGTCGCGAGACAGGGGATTCCCTGGTAGCGTCCGAATTTTCCCCGGAGCCTGCCGATGGGCGTTTTCGTCTGGAGCAGCCACTGCGCGGCGAATTTCCCCAAAGCCAGAATGAGTTTGGGCCGAATGATGGCGAGTTGCTTGTGGAGGTAGGGTTCGCAGCAGTCGATCTCATCCGGTTCGGGATTGCGGTTGCCCGGCGGGCGGCATTTTAAGATGTTGCAGATATAGACATCCTGGCGGGGGACTTCGATGACGTTTTCGATCATCTTGGTCAGCATCTGGCCCGCCCGGCCCACGAAGGGAATTCCCTCCGCGTCTTCGTTGGCCCCGGGCGCTTCCCCGACGATGACGAGGTCCGCCGCCGGGTTCCCCACCCCGAACACGAGGTTCGTCCGACCGGCTCCCAGCTTGCAGCGCAGGCAGCCGTCCACGGCGGCGAATAACCCGTCGAGCGACATCTCGGCATCCGGATCGAAGGGCAGGGGCGGCGGCTCGGGGCCGGGGTCTCTGCGCTTCGCCATGGGGGCCAGAGTGGGTTCGGGCGCAGGCGCAGCCTGGGGAATCAGGGCTTGCTGCCCGGGATTTTCGACGGGTTCAGGCGCCCGTGCAGGAGGAGCTTCCGTGGCGTGCGTGACCTCGGGAGCGATATTCCGGGGAGTTCCCAGGCTCACGTATTCGACGCCTGCGGCCTTCTGGTTTCTAAGATGTCCCAGAATTCCCTGAATCAGTTCTGCGCGATGGTTCATCGTCTCGACCGGCGGGCGCGTCGGAAAAAAGATTTATGATGAAATGTTTTGCCACATTTTTGCGAGGCGGTCGAGGATGCGGCCCGCCAGAAGCCCTTTTTCGAGCGCCGGGAGTTCTTGCGTTCCCTCCCCGGCGTCGATGATCCAGGCGCGCGAAGCGTCGGCGCCCATCGCGTCCTCTTCGCCCGCGACCTTGTTCGCCACGATGAAGTCGAGCCCCTTGCGCTTGAGCTTGTCTTTTGCGCGCTCGAGCACCTCTTCGGTTTCAGCGGCGAAGCCGACGAGGATTCTGCTTCCCTTGCGCGTCCCAAGTTCGGCGAGTATGTCGGTCGTTCGCGTGAGTTCTATGGCGAGGGGAGCGTCGCCTTTTTTGTGTTTCTGCGCCGATGGAGCGAGCGGGCGATAGTCCGCCACGGCAGCGGCCATGACGAGGGCGTGCGCGTCTGGCCATTCGCTTTTCACGGCCTCATACATGTCGGCGGCCGATTCCACGCGAACCACCCGCACCCCCTGCGGGTCGGGCAGGGCGGCGGGGCCGCTCACGAGAACGACGTCCGCTCCCCTGCGGACGGCTTCTCGCGCGAGGGCGAAGCCCATCTTCCCGCTCGAGCGGTTCGAGAGATAACGCACGGCGTCCCATCTTTCGCGCGTAGGTCCCGCCGTAACCAGCAGCTTCATGCCCGAGAGATCGGGATTCGGCACGAGAATACGGCGCGCGGCCAGAAGTATGTCCTGTGGTTCGGGCATCCGTCCCCTGCCGGTTCCTTCTTCTGCGCGGGCCATGCGGCCGGCGCCCGGCTCCATGACGACGTGGCCTCTCTCGCGCAGGTTTCCTGCGTTCTCCTGAACGGCCGGGGAGGCCCACATGCGCGGATTCATGGCGGGCGCGATCAAGACCGGCGGCTTTGCGGAAAGTAGAAGAGTGGAGAGAAAATCATCCCCCACCCCGTGCGCGAACTTGGCGATGACGTTCGCCGTGGCCGGCGCGATGAGTATCAGGTCCGCGCCCTCCGTCAGGGAGATGTGGGGCATGTCTCCCGTGAACCCGCCCCCCTCCATAGGGAACATTCTCTGGATGGGCGTCTTGCCGGTGAGCACCTCGAAGGGCAGGGGCTGAACGAAGGAGGCGGCGCTTTGGGTCAGAACCGTCTGCACCTCCGCGCCATCGAGGACGAGGAGGCGCGCCAGGTCGATGGATTTATAGGAGGCGATTCCGCCCGATACGCCTAAGACCGTTTTTTTGTCCGCAAGAGGGGGCGGGGAGTGTTCGCTCACCAGGAAGGGACCTCCCCTCGTTGTTCCAGAATAATCTTTTTCAGTTCCTGAAAGGCCAGGTCGAGATCGTCGTTGATGATGACGTGGTCGTACTGATAGCTTTGCGCCATCTCTTCCTCTGCTCTCGAGAGCCGGAATGCGACATCCTCACCGGTTTCCGTCGCCCGGCGCTTGAGGCGATTGGACAACTCATCGAGTGAGGGCGGCATGACGAAGATGAGGCTCGCCTCCGTTCGCCTTCGCTTGACCTGTAGTGCTCCCTGCACGTCCAAGTCCATGATGACGTCGTTTCCCCTTACCAGATGCGCGTCGACGTCGTCTGAAGGCGTTCCGTAGCATTCGTCGAAAACCCGCGCCCATTCGAGAAATTCGTTTTTGGCGATCATCTCGTCGAACTTCGCCTGCTCCATGAAATGGTAGTGAATCCCGTCTTCCTCGTAATCGCGCTTTGACCGCGTCGTCGCGCTTATCGAGTGCCAGATGTCCGGGAGTTCCTGGCATGAGCGTTCTATGAGCGTGGATTTGCCCGCCCCCGAAGGAGCGGAGAGAACGAAAAGATGGCCCCGGCTTCTCATCATTCCACGTTCTGCACTTGTTCGCGGATTTTCTCGATGGCGCTTTTCACCTCGACCGCGCTTTGCGTGAGGGTGAGGTCGATGGATTTCGACGAAATCGTATTGGCCTCGCGGTTCATCTCCTGGGTGAGGAAATCGAGTTTGCGGCCGATGGGGCCTTTGTTTTCGAGCATCTCCCGGAACTGGACGATGTGGCTGTCCAGACGGCTGAGCTCCTCGCTGATGTCCCCGCGCTCGGCGGCGTGGATCATTTCCTGCTCGAGCCTCCCTTCGTCCACCTCGATCCCGTCGGCGATTTCGAGAATGCGCTCGCGCATCCGCGCGGTGAGCATTTTTCGCGCCTCGGGCAGGCGTTCGCGGATTTCCCCGCATTGTCTCTGCACCGCCCCGAGGTGGTCGCCCAGGTCTTTCGCGAGCGCGCTCCCCTCTTTTTCGCGCATACTCCCCAGAGCGGCGAGCGCATCGTCGAGCGATTCCATCAAGACGGCCTGAACGTCGTCTTTGTCCGGCTCGGGGTCTGCGCTTTTGAGCAGGTCCCTGAAGCCGGCGAGTATCGAAAAGTCCACCTCGCCCGTGATTCCCAGTTCATCTTTCAGGGATTTCAGGTTCACGAGGAGGGATTTCGCGGCGCCCGCGTCGATGGGCGACACGTCCTTCGCACCCTCGCCCAGGCGGATATAAATGTCGAAGCGCCCTCTGGAGAAGCGCTTTTTCACCGCCTCGCGCACTTCGCCCTCCAGCGGGAGCGACCAGCGCGGCCCTTTGCAGGAGACCTCCAGGTAGCGATGATTCACCGAGCGCGCCTCCACGCTGATGGATGCGTCTCCCAGCGGCCTCTCTCCCGCCCCGTAACCCGTCATGCTGTCTATCATGGTTCGCTCCGCGATGCGTTCGTCATTAACAGTCCACCTGAAAGAGTCTACAATAATTTTCCGGCCGGGGCCTGTCAATTTATGCGGCTCCGGGAAAAATGTGCGGATGGAGGCGGGCTCATGGATACTTTCGTGCTTCAGGCGATAGCGGCGGAATTAAACGGAAACATTCTGGGCGCGCGCCTCGAGAGAATCTCTCAGGTCGACCCGCATACGGTCACTCTGTTTTTCTCGGGCTCCGGAAAAAGGGGACGCTGCCTCCTCGTGAGCGCGGACCCCGCACACCCGCGCGTTCACTTGACCGCAGACCCTCCGCAGAGCCTGCCCGAGGCGCCCACGTTTTGTAGAACGCTCAGAAAGTATCTCGGCGGATTGCGCCTCACCCGCGCGGCGGCCGGAGATTGGGAGCGCGTCTTGCAGTTTTCCTTCGAGCGGGGGCGCGGCCCCGGGGGGGGCGATTCCTTCGCGCTGATGGCCGAAGTGATGGGCCGGTGGAGCAATCTGGTGCTCTTAAACGGCGCTACGGGCGAGATTCTGGAAGCCAAGAGGCTGGTTCCGCCCGCTCCCCACACCGCGCGTCCGCTCGAGAGGGGGGGCAGGTATCGACTGCCGCCCGAGCAAAAAAAGGCAAGCCCGGGCGTGCTCACGAAAGAAGCGATTCTAGAGATGATGCGCGAAGCGGACCTGCGCTCCGCCACCCGGGAGGAGTTCGCCGGGTGGCTCGTTCGCTCGGTCACGGGCGTGAGCCCGGCCCTCGCCCGGGAGCTCGCTCGCGCCTCTTCAGCCGATGAGGAATGGGCGGGGGCGGCGGATGCGCTGATGGGGGCGATCGAGAGCTACCGGAAAAAAGAATTCACCCCCGCCTGGCTGCTGGGAGAAGGCGGTGACCCCGTGGGGCTGAGCGCGGCCCGAATCGCAGGTAGCGATGCGGCTTCATACCGTGTTTTTGATTCCATGAACGATGCGGCGGATGCGTTTTACGGAAGGCTCGTGAAGGGCGCCCGGCTGGGTGAGCGGAAAAGAAAAGTCTCCAAGATGCTCCGCCGCGTGCAGGAGCGGATACGCGGGTCGATAGAGGCGGTGCGGGGGGATTTGGAATCCGCAGGCGAGGCCGAAGCGGTTTTGAGAAAAGGAGAGTTGCTGCTCGAGCATCTGGGCGAGGTGAAGGAAAAAGCAAAAATCTTCTCCGCCCGGACCCCGGATGGGCCGGTGGAAATCGCGCTCGACCCCAAGCTCACGCCCTCCGAGAATGCGCAAAAATATTTCCGCCGCTACAAGAAACTCAAGCGCCGGGCCTCGACCGGGCTGGCGCGCTTAGGGGAAATGAAGGATGAGGAGGCGTTCGTAGGCTCGCTGACCTTCGATCTGGAAACGGCGGATGATGTGGAGGACCTGGACGGTGTGGAAGAGGCGTTGGCGCAAGCGGGCTACGCCGGGCGGGGGAGAGAGAAAAAACGAAAAGAAGACGCGCGGACGAAGGGCAGGCAGGCCGTGCGCACCAGGCCCTACAGGCGGTTCGTTTCGCCTGCGGGCTGGGAGGCCATCGTCGGCAAGAACGCCATGGGCAACGACGAGTTGCTCCGGCGCGTGGGCCGCGCGAGCGACACGTGGTTTCACGCCCGGGGTGTTCCGGGAAGCCACGTGCTCCTTCGCCGCGCCGACGATGGGCCGGTAGTGGAGCCGGACGGGGAAATTCTCGCCCAGGCGGCGGCGTTCGCGGCGTATTTCAGCCGGGGCAGGACGGATTCCAAACTCGCCGTCGCCTATCTTCGGTTCTCGCGTTTAAGGAGGCCGAAGGGGGGTCGCCCCGGGCAGGTGCTTATCGGGGGGCACGAGACGATTCTCGTCTCGCCGGATTTAGGAAAACGCCTTTGTGAGGAATGGGAGGAGGTTTCCTCATAATATCCGGCGGGATACATGTGCCCTTGGTGACGTGCAACACTGGATGATGGAGATACGGTATTCATTCGGAAAACGCTTGACTTGCAATGCATCATTAGAGTATGGCTAAATGCAGTTGATATGGCACAAGATGGTGCCGATAAATTCCTTCCGCCTCATGGCAAATCCCCCCGAAACCCCAAGGAGGAATTCTCAGTGATGGAGCGCGCCCTGGCTTTCCTTGTATTTACCGTAACATCTCATGTAATCTATAACCATTAGTCAATCATACAGAATTCATGTTGCCCAAGTCGGGATTTGAACCCGAAATCCCCCTTTTCAAGAGGGGTGCCGTGGGCCACCTAGCGTCGGGGATTTATACCGTCCTTTCTCTTTTTATACGCGGGAGGGGGCGAACTAGATATCAAGAAATGCCCTGAGTGCGGGGTGAAACCATGCTTCAACTAACAAGACATTTCCAAAGAAGAAGACACCAGTGAAGAAGCAAACCTCATTCAGGTGGGGACATCATAATGTTTAACGAGCGAAAAGTCGCACAAATGGCCGCACATTTTCTCCAATGTGAAGGCGGGAAAATGGCGATACTCAAGCTAATGAAGCTTTTATATCTCGCCGAGCGAGAGTCATTGAAGCGCTACGGGATGCCGATGACTGGCGACCGTGTGGTTTCGATGGATCATGGGCCAGTCTTGTCGAATACGCTTGACCTCGCCAATGGTGCGGCTATCGACTCCGTTGAAGATGGTTGGGATTCGTGGATACCCCCTAGACAGAGATATGATGTCGTGCTCGAAAAACAGGTAAGTGATGACGATTTTGATGAACTAAGCAAAGCTGATAAGGATATTCTTGAACATATTTGGAAAGAATTCGGTGATTTTGATAAATGGCAAATTAGAGACTACACCCACTCCCTTCAAGAATGGAAAGATCCACGAGGAACATCATTGCCCATAGCATACAAAGACATCTTTTTGGCTCTTGGATATGAAGAACAGCAAGCAAGTCAATTATCCAATGAGATTGATGATGAAATAAAGATCGACAGAATCTTTCAGTCTCTGTAAGAATGTTCCTGCCATATCCAGGAGCTACTCTCCTTATTCCATCCGGGCCTGATGATGACCCTGATCGGATGCACTTGTTCGTTGTTCTCACGAATCCATTTGACGATATGGGCGATGGCGTTAAGAGAGTGTTGCTTGTAAGTCTTTCAACCATTTATGACCATAAAAATCATGATCCCGCCTGTGTTCTGGAACCTGGCGAGCATAGATTTGTGAAACGTAAAAGCTTCGTCGTTTACCGAAAAGCCCGAATAGAGGAGGTAAATAAACTCACAAAGGGCATCCACGAAAATAAATTTCAGTCACACACGCCTATAAGCGAATCAATATTATCGAAAATTTGTCAGGGCCTTGAATCATCAGAACATACAACACCTAGGGTCTTCAGATTCTACAAGTCATCTCCCAAGGAACTATAGTCCCGTGGGTTTCTCAACGGGATAATCGACTTAAGTCCCCTCCAGAATCCTCTTCAGGTTCGTGAGTTCGCGGATGTTTCTCAAGGTGCCGTCGCGGTGTTTGGCCTGGTTTTCGTATTCATCGGTCTCGACCGTGTGTAGAACGTGGGTGTAGGGGCCTTCTTCCTCGAAGTAGTAGCTGATGATCATGACGGGCGTTTTCGCATCGTCCTCGAAATTGTGCCACACGATTTTTCTGTTCGGCTCCCAGACCATGATTTCCGAGACGTGCTCGGCCCCGCTCGTGTAGACCTGGTGAAAGCGCATACCCACCCCGCTTTTTCGCTCGGATATGATTTTTACGCTCTGGCTGAAATCCGCGATTTCGGGATGCGTTTGCACGTGGCCGATGAAATCGAACACTTTTTCCGCGGGCGCGCGTATTTTTTCGATGACCGCCACGGGAGGCATAATCGCTCTCCTCTACAAGAATTTCGCCAATACCTGATTGGCCAGAAGCGTTCCTTTTTCCGACAAGAGAAGGTGGCCGTTCCGCCTCGCCACCAGGCCGGAGTTCTCCAGCTCTTCAAACAACTCCCCGAACTCCTCCTCGGGGTCTGCGCCGCATTCCTGCGCGATTCGTTTGAGCGAAACGCCCTCTTTCATGCGGAGTCCGAGCATCAAGGACTCGCCAATCGCTTTTTGCGGTTCATCCACACGCTCGGCGCCGGCGGTGGGGCCGCTCGCGCTCTGCGCGTAGACGTCGGGCCTGGCGTGGTTCCATATACGCTCCCCCTCCATGAGAGAATGCGCGCCTGCGCCGAGGCCGAGATAGTCCCCCCGCCGCCAGTAATTCAGGTTGTGCCTGCACGCGAACCCGGGTTTTGCGAAATTGCTGATCTCATAGCGCTCGAAACCGGCGGCGGCCAGGGTCGAATCCCTGAGCGTCCACATGAGCAGGGCCGTTTCCTCGTCGGGAAGGCCGCTCAATTCTCCCCGCGCCTGTTGCGCATGAAACGCCGTGCCCGGCTCGATGGTGAGTTCATAGGCGGAGAGATGCTCGGGCCCGAGACCGATGGCGCATTCGATGTCCCGCCTGGCCATGGCCATCGTCTGGTGCGGAATGCCGAACATGAGGTCGAGCGAAACGTTGGAAAACCCGGCTTTGCGTGCCGCGCGAAACGCTTTTTGGGCGTCATCGCCCGAGTGAACCCGGTCGAGTCTTTTAAGCGCCCCGTCATCGAACGTCTGCACGCCGATGCTGATGCGGTTGATGCCCGCCTCGCGCAATGCGGCGAAGCGCTCGGCCTCCGCCGCCCCGGGGTTCGCCTCCAGCGTGATTTCACAATCGGCATCCAGGTCGAACGACCCGGTGACGAGGTCCAGAACGCGCTTCGTCTCCTCGGGCGGAAAGAGCGAGGGCGTGCCCCCGCCGAAAAATATCGTCTCCACCCTCCGGTCTTCCAGGGAAAATTCCTCGACGCGGCCTTTCGTTTCCTCCATCAGCGCATCCGCATAGCGGCCCGCCCAGTCGTCGTCGACGTGGCCCTTCTCCAGGAGGGTATCGAGGGCGTAGGAGTTGAAATCGCAATACCCGCACTTGGCGATGCAAAAGGGAATGTGGATGTAAAGTGATAGCGGTTTCATGGCATGATCTTTTTATCGGTAGAATTATGAATCCCAAAATCTTTTTTATATGATAGCCTTCCTTTCTCATTTTGTAAGCCGGGGGGAGCAGCGTTGGTTGTTCACACACTATCCACCGAAGAGAGACTGCGCGTCATCCAGCGGGTGGGCCACGTGCTCAATTCGAGCCTGGACCTGGAAGTCGTCTTGAGCCGCGTGGCGCACGAGGCGAAGGCGATATTCCCGCTGGAGCATTTCGTGCTCTATCTCGTCAACCCGGACAAGAAGACCTACACCATCCGGGCGCTCGCTTCGAGTGACGAGATACTAGAAGCGCCTCGTGAAGACATACCGCTCGAGGGCGGTACGCTGGGCTGGCTCATCGAGCATCGAGAAGAACCCTACGTCATTTACAGGGATTTGGACAGGGAACGCTTTTTCGCCGAGGATGAAGGCGTTTTCCGGCGCGGCCTGAGGAGCGGCATTCGCGCTCCACTCGTCATAGGCGATGACGTTTTCGGCGAAATCGCCGTGGCCAGCAGTATGCCCGACCAGTTTACCGAGGAGATGGCCGAGTTTCTCTGTGAACTCACGCCGGCCATCGCCACGGCCGTGGCGAACGCGCGGACCTACGCCCAACTCGAAGAGATAAAGGATGATTTTCACCAGGAAACGCTTCATCTGCGGGATCAGATAAAGGAGATCCACAATCCGGATGAACTCACCGGCTCGAGCCGGGCAGTGGAGGAAGTCAGGGAACTGATTGGCCGGGTTGCGCCCACCGACGCCACGGTGCTCATCCTGGGCGAGACGGGAACCGGCAAGGAACTCGTCGCGCGGGGCATCCACAACATGAGCGCGCGCCGAAACCGCGTGCTGGTGAAGGTGAACTGCGCGGCTTTGCAGGAGACGCTGCTGCTGAGCGAGTTGTTCGGCTACGAGAAGGGCGCGTTCACCGGAGCCGTGGGCAGAAAACAGGGCCGCTTCGAGATTGCGGACAAGGGCACGATTTTTCTCGATGAAATAGGCGAAATATCCCCCGAGGCGCAGGTGAAGATTCTCAGAGTCATGCAGGAGCGGGAGTTCGAGAGGGTCGGCGGCAACCAGACGCTCAAGGTGGACGTGAGAATCATCGCCGCCACGAACAGGGATCTGGAGGAAGAAGTCCGCCGGGGCCGGTTTCGCGACGATCTTTACTTTCGCCTGAACGTGATACCCATCGATACCCCGCCGCTCAGGGACCGCAAGGAGGATATTCCCGAACTGGTCGATTATTTCGTGGGGAAGCATGGACGCCGCATGAACCGGCAGATCAAATCCGTGGACCCTCAGGCTCTGGAACGTCTCATGCGCTACGATTGGCCCGGAAACATCAGAGAACTCGAGAACGTGGTGGAGCGCGGGCTCGTCCTGGGGCGCGGCCCGGTTCTCCGGTTCGACAAGCAGCTTTTGGGCGAGCCTCCCCCCTCGGCGAAAGAGGGTGACTTCACGTCGCTCGAAGAGTATGACAGACGCTATATTCTGCAGGTGCTGGAGCATACCGGCGGGCGGGTTTCCGGAGACAGGGGAGCGGCTCGCATCTTGGGGATGAAGCCCACGACGCTTCAGAGCCGGATGAAGAAACTGGGGATAGAACCCCGCCGCGAGTACAAGAGATCGAATGGAAACACAAGATGAGTCGATGGGTGGGGATATGACGCACATGGAGAATTTTGATGGATAGAGCAATTTGGGCGACGTGGTACGACCTGCCCGCCGAGGGGGCGAAAGAGTACATCGCATGGCTTCACGACGTGCATCTGCCGGAAATGCTGGAGCGGCCCGGCTACCTGTGGGCGGCGCACGTGGACAACGACAAGAGCGAGGAGCGCAAGCAAAACGTGAACAGGCGCCTCACGCATACCGAAGACCCCTCCGTGCCGGAGGGCAACGGATATCTGATGCTTTTCGGCGCCGAGAGCGTACACACGTTCCTGAACCCCTCTCCTGCGCAGTTGGCCGAGGGCTGGGGACCGGATGAGCGCGAGATGCTGGGGATGCGCTTGGGCGCGCGCGCGTGTGTTTTCGTGGAAACGGGGCGCATCGACGGCCCCGAGATTGCGCAGCGCGCTCCGGGCATCACGCCGGGCCCGAGAATCCAGATGGGGAGTTTCAACATCAACGCGCTCGCCAACGAGGAGGGCATGGGCGCGTGGTACGTGCAGCTTCGCTTTCCCCGGATGCGGACGCTCGAGGGCTGCGTGGGCATGCGCAAGCTGGTTTCGGTGTACGGATGGGCCAAGCACGCCGTGCTCTATGAGTTCGACCTGAACTCGTCGGTCGAGCATTATTTTCAAAAAGAGCTCGAAAGCGAGGACTGGTCGCGCGAGATGGTGGGCAGTCTCGTGCATGCGCCCGGATCCCCGAGTACGGGGAGGCGCATCTGGCCGCCGGTGGCGGATTCTTAAACGTTATAGAGAAAACGCCGGGGCCTTGCGCATACCTGGTTCACTCTCCACTTACCCTTGCCGATGAAACCGCTCCCTTGCGGAGAAGAGCGCCTATGGATCGTTCTCTCTCGCGCGGCGCGCACCCTCCGGTATATTTTCTCTTTATGTGGAAATAATGTATCTTCGACCTTTATTTTGCGCAACGCGAATAAGGAGGTTCACTCCCTTTTCGGGGAGCGTCCATGAGGAGAGGGGTATGTTCGAGACCACGCGCGGCGGTGTGGACATAGGGCTTTCGACGAGAAACTTACGTAAGATGAAAAAATTCTACACCGAGGTGCTCGGCTTGGAAGAGGTGGCGACTATCGAGGTGCCGGGCGATTTCGTGCGCGCGGCGGGTTTTGCGCGAGACGGCGTGAAGCTCCACGCCTTGAAATCGGGCGATATCCTGATCAAGCTGCTCGAATTCGGCGAAAGTCCCGCCGCAAGCGATGGGCCGGCGGATTCGGCGGCGGGTTTTCGCTACCTCACCTTCTGGGTGAAGGACATGGAAGCGGCCGTGGCGCACCTGCGCGATGCGGGCGTGGAGTTGCTCTCCGGCATATTGTCCCGCGTGCCCGAGAGAAAAACGATTTTTTTCAAGGACCCCGACGGAAATCTGCTCGAACTCAACTGGGTGGACCCGGCGGCTTGAAGGAAGCGAAACGCAGGTTTTTCAATCCATACCCAACGGGAGATAAGAAGAAATGAAGCTGACGTTCGATCATATTCATTGCGTGCACACCGACGTGGACGAGGCGGTGGCCTTCTACATGAACGTTTTCGGAGCGACCGAGACCAACCGCATCGACAGAGGCGGCGCGCCGCAGGTCTATCTCGACGTTCACGGGGCGAGCATCATCATTCGCGGCAAGCGGGACGGCGAGGAACTCGCGGCGAGGCCGGGCGGCTGGCCGCGCTACAGCATCGACCACTATGCGTATTGCGTGGAGGGCAAAATCGGCGATGCGGTCGCAGAGGTCCGCTCCCGTGGCGGAAACGTCATCGCCGAAGGCGAGGCGGACGAGCTCTATTTCGCCTACGTGGAAGGCCCCGACGGCGTCGTCGTCGAGATGATGGAGATGAAGTAAAAACCGAGCCGCGCCCTGCGTTTACGGACGACCGGGGGAGCTGAGGTGTTCCAGAGAATCTTTTTTGCGGCCGTGGTCTCGGGCGTAATCGCGGGGCTTTTCGCCACCGCCGTCCAGTCGGTTCGCGTCATCCCCTTGATATACGAGGCGGAAAAATACGAGAGGCGAGAACCCATCCCCATTCCCCAGACCCATGAAGACCATGCGGATGAGGGGGATGGCCTCTCGCGCTTGGCGCTCACCCTGGTCTCGAACGTCGTCTCGGCGATTGGTTTCGCGCTTTTGCTCGTCGGCGGGTTCGCCCTTCGCGGGGACGTGGACTGGCGGCGGGGCATCCTCTGGGGGGTGGGCGGATTCATCGTCTTCGCTCTCGCGCCCTCGGTGGGCCTGCCGCCCGAACTCCCCGGAACCGCCGCCGCGCCCCTGCCGCACAGGCAGCTTTGGTGGATTCTCACCGTGGCGGGCACGGCCGCAGGGCTCCTTTTGCTGGCCTTCAAGCCGGGGGCGCTCTTCAAGGCATTGGGGGTCGTCCTCCTCATTTTGCCGCACGTAATCGGCCCCCCGCGTCCCGAAGCGGGCGGCGGCCTGGCTCCCGAGGCGCTCGTGAACAGTTTCATCCTCACGGCGCTCGTGGGCTCGTTGGTGTTCTGGGTCGTTCTGGGTCTTTGCGCGGGCTATTTTTTCGGCCGCCTGAACAAATGAGGAGTCGCTTGAGGGATTCAAGGGGATTGATGGATGAAGCCGCCACCCTCAGTCCTCCATGGCCTCGCCTTTTCATCCTCTTCCCGCATTCCCCGTTCTGGTTGTTTTTGACAAAAGGCGCGCGATAAATAATAAAATAACGATATTTCGTTGAATATAACTTCTTTTTGATCTCCTTCCTGCCGGATATAATCTGATAACCCCTTGTAAATTTGATGGTTCATGGAATTCTCTCGTTTTGGCACGGTTTTTGCTTATTAAATAGGTAAAGGTTGTTTCCTGAGTACCGTTATGACGAGGGAAAGGAGGCGAGAGATGGAATTTCTCAAGGTGTACGCGATGACGGCTATCCCCGTGTTTTTCGCATTCGCCGCGATCTGGTGGTTCATGACTATCAGCATCATCCATCATCCTCCGGCGAAGGCCGCGCTTTCGAATGACGCCAAGGCGGATTTGGTCGATTCGAAATTGCTCTACGCCATCACCCCACAAACGGAACTGCGGAAAGCCGCCTAGAAAAATGGTTTACGAGTTCAGGAAACGGAGAGAAACAATGTATGAGCGAATTTTGATTCCATTGGATGGCTCGCAAGAGGCGGAAGCCGCCGTGCATGAGGTGGCTCATCTCTCGGCGAGCCCGAAGATCATTCATCTGCAATTGCTGGAAAGCGGCGTCATGCAGTCGAGGCAACTGGAAGGCTACACGTTATACGCCGATCAGATTCACGATGCGCGCACCCGCTCGGGCGAAGGGTATTTAGAGCCCTTGCGGCGAAAACTCGAAGACAGGGGCCTGCGCGTGGAGGTTTCCATCACCAACGGCGCTCCGTTGCATGAGGTGTCTAAAAGGGCGGAGAAGCTCGAAGCCGACCTCATTCTCATCGGCGCCGGGGAAGAAGGATGGCTGGGACGCCGCTTTGGATTGGCGCGCCTCGCCCCCCGTCTTGTGAAAAGACTGAACGTCCATGTCCTGCTGGTTCAGAAGCAGGAGCGGGTGCAACCGAAAGAGGCTCTTCAGAGAGCCGCGTAGGAAATCCTGCCGTGGCCCAACCAATGGGCCGCGCCCCACATACCTCCCCCCTGGTGGCCCACGCCATCCGGCAAAGGGCCGCCGGGAGGGGAATCCCCACTTTCATGGTCTTCTCGGTCGAACCTCACTGCGCATATATCCTCCTGGATGCTAGAATCTCTGCTCATTCATGAATTGGGCGGGAGTGAAGGGTGAGAATCGGAATCTTGTGTCGAGACGAGACCTTACACGGCGTGCGGAGAATTTCAGAGAGCGCCAGGCGCAGAAAGCACCGGGTGCGCGTTCTGGACCCGTACCGGTTTTTACTCAAAATAAACGAGGGAGAAATTTCGCTCGAGTTTCGGGGCAAATCCTTCCCGGGGGCGGATGTCTTTCTCCCGCGTCTGGGAGCGAACATATCCGAGCATTCCCTGGCGCTTATCCGTCACCTGGAAGCGGCAGGCTCCCTGGTGGTCAACGGCTCTCACGCGCTCGAGACGGCGCGGGATAAGCTCCGCACCTTACAGCTTCTGGCGCAAAACGGCTTGCCGGTGCCGAAGACGGCGTTCGCCCCGGACCCGGAGTATCTGCGCGCGGCGCTCGAGAGCGTGGGCGGCGCGCCCGTCGTGATGAAGCTGCCTCGCGGCACGCAGGGCAAGGGCGTCATGCGCGCCCACGACGTCGAAGAAGCGCAAGCCATCTCCGACGTGATGTGGAACCTGCAACGAGACGCCATCGTTCAGGAATACGTGGAGGAGGCAAAAAAGGGGGATTTGCGCGTCATCGTCGTCGGCGGCGAAGTGGCGGCCGCCGTGAGGAGGAGTGCTTCCAGAAACGAGTTTCGCACGAATTTGCATCGCGGCGGCTCCGTCCGAAAAGCCGCCCCCACCAAACGAGCCTCGGAACTCGCGAAAAGCGCCGCGAAACTGTGCGGTCTCGAAATCGCAGGCGTGGATTTGCTGGAAACCAGGCGAGGCCCCCTGGTTTTGGAGGTGAACGCCGCCCCCGGCTTCGAGGGCGTGGAGCGCGCAGGCGGTCCCGAGGTCGCGCCCGTCATCCTCGATTACGTCGAGCGGCGTCATGAGGAATGGAAGAAGAAAAGAGCATGATTCGTTTGCCGGTGTATTCGCGTCGGCCTATAATCCACAGCCGGTCTGAAAGATTTGATGAGGGAGATTCACCTTGAGCGATATAGACTCCATATGCCGGGCGGCGAGGAGTGCCGCGCTCGCGCTGGCGCCCTTGAGCGATGAGGTGCGGAATCGCGCATTGCTCGCCGTGGCGGACGCGATTGATGAGAACGCGCGGCGAATCCTCGAAGCGAACGAAGAGGACGGAGCCGAGGCGAAGCCACTCGTGGCGAGCGGAGAGATGTCCGAGCCGCTGCTCAAACGCCTGGCGCTCGATGAGCGCAAAATCACGCAGATGGCGGACGGCGTGCGCGCGGTGGCCGCTCTGCCCGATCCGCTGGGCGTGGCGCGCATGGCGACCCTGCTCGATGAGGAACTCACGCTCAGGCGGGTCACGTGTCCCTTGGGCGTGGTCGCCGCCGTGTTCGAATCGAGACCCGATGCGCTGGTGCAGATAGCCTCGCTGTGTCTCAAATCGGGAAACGCCGCCATCCTCAAGGGGGGCCGCGAGGCCGCGCACACGAACCGCCTCTTGTCGGAGTTGTTGAGAGACGCGGCGTCATCGGCCGGGGAGATTCCGCCGGCCGCTCTGCAACTCGTCGAGGCGCGCGAGGACGTGCAGGCCCTCCTCTCGCGCGACGATGCGGTCGACCTGCTCATCCCGCGCGGGAGCAACGAGTTCGTCCGCTACATCAAGGAGCATTCGAGCATCCCGGTTCTGGGCCACGCGGACGGGGTCTGTCATTTATACGTGGACGAAGCGGCGGAGACGGAGATGGCCGTGCGCTTGGCCCTGGACGCCAAAACGCAGTACCCCGCCGTCTGCAACGCGATAGAAACGCTTCTGGTGCATGAGAAAAAAGCGGGCGAATTCCTCCCCCTGGCCGCCGGGGCGCTTAAGGAAAAGGGAGTGGCCATCCGGGGCTGCGATGCGACGCGGGCGATTCTCCAAAATGCGGGCGCAGCGAACGAGGAGGACTGGAAGACGGAATATCTCGACCTCATCCTCTCCGTGCGGGTGGTGGAATCCCTGGCCCAAGCCGTCGATCACGTCAACCGCTATGGTTCGCGCCACACCGACGCCATCGTCACCTCGGACGAGGCGGCGGCGCGGACTTTCCTGTCGAGGGTGGATGCCGCCAGCGTCATGTGGAACGCATCCACGCGCCTGGCGGACGGTTTCCGCTACGGCTTCGGCGCGGAAGTGGGAATCGCCACGGATAAGATACACGCGCGCGGTCCCGTGGGTCTCGATGGCCTGGTGACCTATAAATACCAGCTCGAGGGAAACGGCCACTTGGTCTCCGACTACGAGGGGGCGGATGCGCGCGCGTTTCTCCACAGGCCGCTCCCCCTGAACGAATAGAGCGCTCAGGACGCCTTGGAACTTGGGCAAATGGGTCGTCGTTTCGTTTCTCGCCTTGGGCGGCGCGTTTGTCGCTTTTTTGCTCGTCTTTCAAAACCCGGAGCGAAAAGAGACGTCCCTCACCACGGGCGACGGCGGGACGGTCTACGCTCGGACGTGCGCCGCCTGCCATGGTGCGCATGGTGAGGGAAAAGGTGGACTGGGAAACCCCCTGCGCGGCCGCGCGCTTCCTCGCGCCTATATTAAAGAGGTCGTGAAGCAGGGCAAAAATAAAATGCCCGCCCTGCCCCACGTCAGGGGCGAGGCGCTCGATAACGTGGCGGGGTATGTGAATCGTCTGCCCTGAGTTTCAGGCTTGCGCGTTATGCTGCGCTTTCCCTGCTTTGCCGTCATCCCCATCTATCTTGAGGTCTGGATTTTGAGCCTCGGGCTCAGCCCTCGCTTTTCTCGGCGGTTCGCACCGCGAGAACGAAGGCGACGCCGCCGAAGAGGAGCATGATGAGGAGGGAGATCCAAAGCCCCGGCAGGGTGGCCACGGCGTCCGGCGCGCTCAGGTACAGCGTTCTTCTCAGAGCCGCCACGCCGTAGGTGAGCGGGTTTACCTGCATGATGAGTCCGATGAGCGGGTGCGCGCCCGCAACCGGGAACACCGCGCCCGAGAGCAGCCACAAGGGGATGAGCAGCAGGTTCATGATGGAGTGAAAACCCTGGGTGGATTCGATTCGCCAGGCGAGCAAAAGGCCGAGCGCAGTCAGCGCGAAGCCGATCAGGCCCATCACCAATATGGAGGCCAGGGCCGCTTCCAGCGTGAGCGGAACGCCCGCCAGAGGCGTGGCGACGAGCAGGAGAACGCCTTGTAGGAGCGCCAGCGTCGCCCCGCCCATCACTTGTCCCAGCACGATGGCCGAACGCGGAACGGGGGCTGCGAGCACGCCTTGTAAGAAGCGCGCCTTTCTGTCGTCCACCACGGCGAAAGTGGAGAAGATGGCCGTGAAGAGCACCACCATGGCGATGATGCCCGGATAGAAGTATTCCAGGTATCCCTCCCCGCCGCCGCCCGCGTAGCGGAAGTTCCGCCCGAAGCCGCTGCCCAGCAGGAGCCAGAACAGGATGGGCTGGCCGAACGCACCGATGATGCGGCTTCTCTGGCGCAAGAAGCGGATGATCTCGCGCTGCCAAATCGTTCCCGTGCACAGCAGATAGGGAGTCATGACTTTCGCGCCTTCGGATCGGGGGTGTCCTCGTCCGCGTCGACGAAGCGCTTTCCCGTCTGGTTGATGAAAACGTCCTCGAGCGTGGGCTTGCCCAGCGTGATGGAGCGCACCTCGCCGGGGAACGCCTCTGCGATTTTCGGGATGGCCGCGTGGGCGTCGCGCATCTCGGCGCGCAGGGAGCCGTCCACGCTCTTCACCTCGCAAGAGAACATTTCCGCCAACTTCGGGTGCAGGGATTCGGGATCTTGCGCCTCGATGGTCAGCACCTCGCCGCCCACTTCTTTTTTGAGGGCGTCGGGCGCGCCGATGGCGACGAGGTTGCCCTCGTGGATGACGCCCACCCGATCCGCATGGTCGGCCTCCTCGATGAAATGCGTGGTGAGCACGACCGTGGTATTCGTCTCGCTGCGCAGGCGCTTTAGTTCGTTCCTGAAATCGATTCTGGCTCCGGGGTCGAGCCCCGTGCTGGGTTCATCCAGGAACAATATCTCGGGCCGGGGCAGGAGCGCCTTGGCGAGTTCCACCCTGCGCTGCAGCCCGCCGGAGAGGGTTTCGACGTAATCCTTTTTCCGCTCGCTCAGGCCGAATTGCGCGAGGAGCGCGGCTGCGGCGTTTTGCAGAGGAGCCCCCAGCATCCCGTGGAGCCTTCCGTGGTGGACCATGTTTTCGAACACGGTGAGCTTCGGGTCCAGGCTTGGTTGCTGAAAGACGACGCCGATTCTCTTTCGCACCGCGTGGGGCGCATCCCGCACCGAATGGCCGAACACGCGGGCGTCGCCCGACGTCGCGCGCATGAGCGTGGTGATGATGCGGAACAAGGTGGTCTTGCCGCCGCCGTTAGGACCCAGGAGCGTGAAAATCTCACCCTCTGAAACCTCGAAGCGCACGTCCTTGAGCGCCACGCGATTTCCGTAGCGGTGGGTGACGCCTTGGACGGAGAGGGCGGGATTCGGGTTCAATTCGCTGAATCCTCATCATCGTCGGGTGAGAATTTCCGGCTGAAAAAATAATCCGCGTTCAGCCAGATGGCGCGCGAGTAGCGAAACGAGAATAGCGGAATCAGAATGCAAAGCCCACCCCAGATGATGAGCTGCGCCGCGAGTCCCGGGGCGATGAAGATTTCGGTCAGGAAATAACCGCTCAGACAGATGATGATCGTGATGGCGTAGTTGATGTAGATGGCGCCGATGAAATAGCCCTGCTCACGCTCGATGAGGTAGCCGCAGCCCGGGCATCTTTTGTGCATTTGGAAAAGACCGGTGAAAAGGGGTTCGGGACATCTCGGGCACACCAGCATGCTCCCGCGCCTTATGGCGCGCAGGAACCCTCTCATGCCCTCGGGTAGAAGACGTAGAGGAGCAGATAGACCATGACGCCGGTGAGGGAAACGTAGAGCCAGACGGGATACGTCCAGCGCGCGATGCGGCGGTGCCGCTCGAAATCCCCCCGCCACGCCCTGTAGAGGGTGACGATCGCCATGGGCGGCACCAGGACGGCCAGCACCGAATGGGTGATGAGGATGAAGAAATACACCGGGCGAATCCAGCCCGTGCCGGTGAAGCCCACCGAACCCACGTTGAAGTGATAGACGAGATAAGAAACGAGAAACAGGGTGGATACGAGAAATGCGCTCACCATGAAGCGCTTGTGGGCTTCCACGTTTTTGGCGTAAATCTGCTTCACGCCCAGCATGAGCAAAGCCGCGCTCGTGGCGTTCAACAAGGCGTTCAGGGTGGGCAGATCTCGAAGCGACATGAATTTTTTTGAAACGTCCGGCGGCGGCGGCCTAAAAATCAGGCAGCACCATCAACACGACGAACACGCACAGCACGAGCGGTATCATGGCGATGAAGCCCAGCGCCACTTTCTCGAATTTGAGGTGCATGAAGTAAAGGGCCACCAACGCCGCCTTGGCCACGGCCATGCCGACGAGGAGCGCTCCCTTCAAAAGCTGCGGATAGGCGGGACTCGCCTGGGGCAAGCCTGCCATGATTTCGAGTATCGTGAGCGCCAGGAGCCACCAGAAGATGGTCATGTAGCTCACGTGATGATCGTCGTGGTTCGTGTGGCTTGCGCTGGCCATGATGTATGTGCTCTCCCTCGAACGAACCCGAGCGCGCCCAGGACGCGCCCGGGATGGTTACAATAGATAGATGAACGTGAATACGAGAATCCAGACGAGGTCCACGAAGTGCCAGTAGAGGCCCGCGATTTCCACCTCGTTCCAGTTCGTCGTCGAATAAACGCCCTTTTTGCCGCGCATCGCGATGACGGACAGGTAGATGACGCCGCCCGTCACGTGCATCCCGTGGAAGCCCGTGATGATGTAGAAGGTGGTGCCGAAGAGGCTGTCGCCCCACTTGTTGCCGGAAAGGTGGAGACCCTCGTGGATCAGGTGGGTCCACTCATAGGCTTGTAAGCCCAGGAATATGAGGCCACCGCCGACGGTGAGCCACATAAATTTGACCAGGCTCGCCTGATCTCCCCTTTTGATGGCGTCCAGGCCCTTCACCATCGTGACGCTGCTGCATATGAGCAAAAACGTCATGAACGCGGTGAGCGAAATGCCCAGCACGTCCACGGGCACCGGCCAGTTCGCGCTGTTGCCCCGCATGATGGCGTAGCCCGCCAACAGGGTTCCGAACGACATGGCGTCGCCCGCCAGAAATACCCACATTCCCAGCTTGCCCCAGCTCTCGGGGGTAAGCGGGGTTTCCGCTGGTTCCACTCCGTGGGCGTGATCCACGGCGGCGGCTTCACTCACTGCGCCTTCTCCTTCTTATTCAGAAAAAATGCGTTTATTCACCGGCGGCCTCTTTTCCCGCCGGGAACTGTATACGAAATAACCGCCCGTAATCATGGCGATCACGAACGGCATGCTGATCAGAAAGCCCATGCTCCACAGAAAACCCGGCTCGCCGTCCACACCGCACACCGCGCAGGCGAAGGCGGAGCGCTGGAGCAGGAATTCAATCCCCAAGGCAGCGGCGGCGAGCATGGTAACGACTGGTTTCACTTGAATCTCCTTGAGGCGAGTATGCCACCCGCCTCGGGAAAGTGTCAACGTTTTCGGCGGTTCCGGAACCATTACAGCAGGTAGACCAGATAGAACAGGATCGGCCACAGCCCCACCACCAGATGCCAGTACATCGCGCACGCGACGACGCCGGCGGGCTTTTGTGCGGAATACTTGCCCATATGCGCGTGAACCAGAACCACGACCAGCCAGACGACGGCGCTCAGTACGTGAACCCCGTGCGTGCCGATGATGGTGTAGAAGATCGAGCCGTAGACGTTCGCCGATGCGGTGAGGCCGAAATTGACCAGCCGAATCCACTCGTAGCCCTGTATCGCGAGAAACAAAACCCCCAAAGCGCCCGTGATGGTGAGGAGTCGCGGTAGCGCCTTCGCGTCGTTTCTTTTGAGCGAAAGCTGCGCGCGGGCCATGGTGTAGCTGCTCAGCAGCAGGAAGGCCGTGTTGACGGCGGTGACTTCCACGGGCAGGCGCGGCTGAAAGGGCGGCGGCCAGGGTTTTCCGCTGAAGCGAAAGACGAGAAAAGCGCCCACGAGGCCCGAGAAGAACATGACTTCCGCCGCGATGAGCACCAGCATGGCGAGTTGGGTGTTTCCGAGCAGGGGTTTTCCGGCGGAAGGTGAATCCGAAGAATCGTCTCCGCCTCCCCCGTTTCCTCCGTTGTCCTCAGGCGGTTCCGGCGGAGGCGGGGGCGCGCCTCCCCCCCATTGCTCCGGGGTTTCTTTTTTAGGTGGCGCTTCGAGTACCGGATTCAAGGGAGTGCTCCCGCTTTAATTTCTGATGAGGGCCATCGTCCACGCAAAACCGGCCAGACACACGATGAAGAGAAAAAGAAGAATTCCGGTGCGCCGGTTCTTGCTCCTGGTTTGGGTTTTGTCCATCGGCGTCTTAACCAAAAATCATCGCCAGCAATAGAGCCGGCAGATAAACCAGAGAATAGTAGAACAGCCGCCTTGCGGACGCGACGCCTTTTCCTCTGGCCATGTGAACCCCGTAACCCAGGTAGATGATTCCCAGGACCGTGGAGACCACGAAATAAACCGGGCCCGCCATGCCGATGATGGCCGGGGCCATGCCTGCGGGAATGAGGGCCATGCAATACGAGAGGACCTGCCTGCCCGTGCTCGCGCCGCCGGGGTCCTCGACGGGCAGGAGCTTGATATCGGCTCTCTCGAAATCCTCGCGGTACATCACGGCGATGGCCAGCGCATGGGGGATCTGCCAGAGAAACATGA
This sequence comes from bacterium, assembly GCA_965221165.1. Classification (GTDB taxonomy): domain Bacteria; phylum UBA8248; class UBA8248; order UBA8248; family UBA8248; genus Bin107. The sequence goes on along the minus strand of CBDCRP010000003.1, from coordinate 1,962,686 downwards.
TGGAGAAGACCACGAACGACTCAATCGAGAGCGCGCCCGTGGCCGCCGCCCAGCCGATGAGCGGGGGCATGGCTCCCGGAACCGCGCCCACCACGCTGTTCAGCGAGGTCGTTCGCTTGAGCGGCGTGTATAAAAACAGATAGAGCCCGCCGGTGGCCGCGATGAGAAGCGCGGTGAAGGGGTTCACGAAAACGGCCAGATAGGCCACGCCCAAAAGCGTGATGGCGGAGCCGAACAGCAGGGCGTCCAGCTTCAGGAGGCGTCCGGCGGGCAGCGGGCGCTTTTGCGTGCGGATCATCCGCGCGTCCAGGTCTTCTTCGGACGCCTGGTTCAGGGCCAGCGCGCCGCCCGTCGCAAGCGCTGCGCCGATGAGCGTGTGGATGAGCAGGACGATTTGAACGCCTGCGTCCGAGGCGAGGTAAAACCCCGCGGCGGTGACGACCAGCACCATCGGCAGGATGCGCGGCTTCGTGAGTTCCAGATAATCCACCGCCCTTCTTTTGGCGCTGCCCAGATTTATCGCATCGGTGCGGAAATTCGTCATGCGCGAGCACCTCCCGCCGCAACCGGCGCTTCGGGGGTCTTGAAGGCAAACAAAGCGCCTGTATTAAGACGAAGGGCCACGACGAGCGAAGTCGCGAACAGCATCGCTCCCACCACGACGTGCGAAGACGTGAGCGCGATGATGAGGCCGGGAGTGAAGGCGTCGCCCAGGGCGGCGTATTTTCCGAACCACGAAGCGCCGCCGAGCGCGAGTTGTACGAGCAGCAAGACCCAGAGGCAGTTCGCCTCTTTCGCGAGCGCGCCGGGGTTCGGCAGCTTCAATACCCGGTAGGCGAGGAGGATGACGTGTACGCTGCTCAAAACGGCGAAGAGCAGGTGGGCGTCCAGCCTGTTTCCGGTGTGGCGGAGCACCGCGCCGAAGATGATCTGGACGTAGAGCAGCAAGACCGTGATGAGACTCAATCTCGCCAGGCTCTTATCGCCCATTTCTCCGGTATCCTCCCGCCAGCCGCGAGAAGTGAACAGAGCCATGCTCACCATGAGGCCGAAGAAAATCTGGGCGACGCAGGCGTGGACGATGGCCAGGTTGAGTTTGATGAGCACCACCCGCATGCCGCCGAGCACGCCCTGCAAAATCACCAGGCCGACCGCGAACGCGCCCAGCCTGCGCATCCATTTGCGCTCATCCGTTTTCCAGATGGAGGCGGCCGTCAGAATGGTGAGGAGCCCGACCAGCGAGCCGAGCAGGCGGTGTGAGTGTTCGATGAAGATGCCGCCCACCATCTTCGACCACGGGAAGAGGAACATGTTGTAGCCGAACGTGGTGGGCCAGTCGGGAACGGCCAGACCCGAACCCGTGCTCGTCACCAGGCCGCCGGCGAGAATGAGGGCGACGGTGAAGATGCAGGTGAGCAGGGCGAAACGATGCGGCCAGACTCCCCCGTTCGTGGCGGGGAGGCCGTCGCGGCGGGTAGATGCCATGCGCGTTCTCTCCCGGGGTAGCGTGCTTCGGAACTAGTGTCCGGATTCGGCGAGCGCAGGGTCTATGGCTTCCGTCTGCGGCGCCCAGTCCGCGCTCTCGCCGGGGACGCTGTATTCATAGGGCCCGCGCCGGACCACAGGCAGCGTGGGGCCGAAGTTGCCGTGAGGCGCTGGCGTGGGCGCGACCCATTCGAGCGTGTTGGCGTCCCATGGATTCTGGGGCGCGTCGGCTCCCAGCGGGGCCATGTTCTTCTCCAGATAGCGGTATATCAAGGCCGCCAGAACGACGAAGACGATCGCGCCGAGAATGCGTCCGCCCGTGGAGGGTTCGGGCTCCATGAAGCCCTCTATCAACGCCGCCGTGCTCTTGTAGCCGATGAAGCCGACGACGAGGGCCGAAACCGCCTGGGTGAGAACCCGGAACCACCTCGCGTTCCAGCGGAAGACGGTGGCGAAGAAATTGAACACGAAGGGAATCTGCGAGAGTCCCAGGGCCAGGGCCGAGAGGGTGATCATCACGTTCATCGGCTGCATGCCTTGTAAGAATTCATACTGCATGGGGTTGTAGATGCGCCGCATGTGGCCGCCCACGCCTAGGATGTGCATCGGGAAGAACACCATGTTGAAGAAGATGAACGTGAGCCAAAAGTGCACCTTGCCCAGCGCCTCGTCCATGGCTTTTCCGAACATTTTCGGGAACCAGTGCTGTATGCCGCCGAAGAGCGCGAAGACGCTGCCGCCGAAGATGACGTAGTGGAAATGCGCCACGATGAAATACGTGTCGTGAATGTAGATGTCCACCACGTTCGAGGCCATGAATATGCCGCTCAACCCGCCGATGACGAACAGAATGACGAAGGCCAGGGCGTGGAGCATCGGTACGGTGAAGCGAATCGAGGCGCCCCAGAGGGTGCCCAGCCAGTTGAATGTCTTGATCGCCGAGGGTATCGCGATGACGAGCGTCGTCATCATGAAGGCCGACCCCAGGGCGGGGTTCATGCCGGACTGGAACATGTGGTGGCCCCATACGATCCACGACAAGAAGGCGATGGAGAGCATGGAGTACACCATGGCGCGGTAGCCGAAGATCGGTTTTCTGCAGTAAACGCTCAGAAGTTCCGAGGCGATTCCCATGCCCGGCAGAATGAGGATGTAGACCTCAGGATGGCCGAAGTACCAGAACAGGTGCTGCCACAGGAGGGGTTCGCCTCCTTTGAGAGGGTTGAAGAAGTTCGTCTCGAACACGCGATCGAAGATCATCATCGCGCCCGCGGAGCCCAGGATGGGCAGCGCCAGCAGGCCGAGGATGGCCGTGACGAACAAAGACCACACGACGAGCGGCACCCGGAACCAGGTCATGCCCTCCGTGCGCATGTTGATGAGCGTGGTGATGTAGTTGATCGACCCCATGAGGGAGGAGAAGCTCAGCACGAACAGACTCATCGCCCATAACGTCTGTCCCATGAAGACGCCGGTGTATTCCGGCACGGTGGATAAGGGCGCGTAGCCGGTCCAGCCGGAAGCGGCGTGTCCTCCCTCGACCAGGAATCCCGCGGTCATGATGACGGCGCCCAGAACGGCGACCCAGAACGAAAGCATGTTCAGCAGCGGGAACGCCATGTCGCGCGCGCCGATCATCAGGGGGATGAGGAAGTTCCCGAAACAGCCCACCAGAATCGGCATCACGACGAGGAATACCATGATCGTCGCGTGCATGGTGACCGCCATGTTGTAGAAGCTCGGCGTGACGTAGCCCTCGGGCATCCCGTCGCTCTCGTCCGATATCCACTCGAAGCCCCAGACCTGGGTTTCCGGCCAGGCGAGCTGCCAGCGGAAGATCAGGGCGAGGATTCCGCCGACGACCATCATGATGAGGCCGAGCCAAAGGAACTGCTTGGCGATCATCTTGTGATCCGTCGAGAAGACGTATGTGCTCCAGAATCCACCCTCGTGGTGGACGTGAGCGCCGTGTGCATCTGCCGTGGTTTCACTCATGGTTTCCTGCATCCCTCGTAGATTAAAGGACGAAAGACTTTTTCTTCCTTCCGACACGTTTCAAGATATGAACGAGGACTTTTACGCCCTCATGGCTCTCATGTAATACAGCGCTTATGGATAGCGTCTATTTATCCTTGTTCTCCCAGGCCTCCTTGCGCCATTTCGCATAGTCCGCCGCCGAATGAACGACGAGTTCCCCTTTCATGCCCGAATGCCCGAAGCCGCAAAGCTCGGCGCACGGTATCTCGTATTTGCCCGTCTTGATCGGCGTGAACCACAGCGGAATCGTCCGGCCCGGAACCACGTCCTGCTTCATGCGGGTATGCGGAATGAAGAAGCTATGGATGACGTCGGTTCCTTTCAGCGAGATGAGCACCTGCTTGTTCACCGGCACGTTCAACTGGTTGTCGAGCACGAGGTCGTCCTTGGTGCCGAATTTGTCGTCGTCTCCGGGGTAGCGCACGATCCAGTTGAACTGCTTGCCGGTCACCTCGACGCGCACGTGGGGGTTCTGGGGAATCGCCAGCTTGAGCTTCGCCCAGGAGGTCTGTGTCATCAGGACGAATACGAGCAGGATGAAGGCGGGAATCACCGTCCAGAGAATCTCCAGGGTGTTGTTGCCGTGCACGTATTTCGCCTTCACGCCCGGTTTGGCGCGGTATTTGATGAGGAAATAGATCATCGCGGCGGCGACCAGGATGAAGACGACCGCCGTCAGATAGTAGGAGATATAGAAGAGAAAGTCGATTTCCTCTCCTTCGAGAGAAATGTTCTCCGGGAGCCAACTCATCATGAGAAGCGTATCCTCCGGTGCTTGCCTTGTGAAAAGTGGATCGGGGCGTCACATTCCCCCGAAACCGCGAAAAATAAATGGTTGCCGTAATAAACGCAAGGCGAGTCTAAAGGATAAGCGGATGTTTTTTCAAGCGCGCGCGGGAAAACTTTTCGCATCCGGGGCACAGGCGCAGACCCCGCCATCGGGAGGAGGATGAAAGAGCGCGCCGCTCCTTGACTTCGAGTTCCGGCAGGGGGTAGTTTCTCCGCTTTTGTTTGCAAGGTGCGCGTCTTGCAGGCTATAAAAGAAACGGCGAGCGCCAGTAGCTCAGCTGGATAGAGCGTCTGACTACGGATCAGAAGGTCGGGAGTTCGAATCTTCCCTGGCGCACCATCTATTATAAGAGGCCGGGGCCATCAGGCCCCGGCTTTTTTGGTTCGTGGGGGGGGGTGCCTAGCGGCGCGATTTTTCGTGTGAAGCTAAAAAGGGGGGTTGGTTATGGCGTCTTCAGAACGCGGAAAGCTGAACATTAAAGCGACGGATGCGAAGGTTCTTTACGCCGCGCTCAGCGTCCTTCGTGAGAATGGCGGTTCTCTTCCCCGGAAGAGGGTAATGGAGCTTGTGGAGGAAAGGATTGGGCCTACCCTAACCGAATTGGAGACGGAAATTATTGGGACGACAAGGCGTTATCCCAGATGGGAAGGTTCTTTTATAAGAAGCACCGAGTTTGTAAAAGCGGGGTTTTTGACAAAAAACAATGGTCAATGGGCCATTACTCTTGGAGGTGTTGAAGCGCTTGAATTAAGGGAAATGGACTTGCTTCAGGAGGCAAACGAAAAATACAAGGCATGGGAAAGGTCTCGGAGGTGAAGAATGCGAAGCGGAGAGTAACCTCCAAAGTCTGGATTTTCGGCAGTCTTGGGCGTTTTTCCCGTAGATGGCTGTTCCCGCCGGCGTACCCGTTTCGACATGGTCATCTATGAAATGATGGAACTAGAGACTGTCGTAGTATTCGAAAATTGATTCGTGAGAAATCGGGTTCGTACTGCGCTCGCCCGGTGGAATGCCTTTTCTGGCATCCTTCCATGGCGCTTCGAGGTGGGTCAAATCCTTGAGCCATTGAGAAGGTTTGTCGCCATAGTATTCAAGAACGGCGTCTATGGTTTCCTTTTCATCCTTCGTAAGATTGCCGATTTTCCCGCGCGGCCAATCGGAAACCTGAAACTTGCCCTTATGAAAGCGATACAATTCAGGCACTACGGGACCATTCGCCCAGGCTTCGATTCTCGCTTGGAACAAAGGAGTCTCATCCCACACCAATGACCACGCCTGGCAATAATAAACGAGTTTTTGCAGCTTCCAGGTAGTCAGAGGTCCGCTTTTTTTCAGGATATATTTACTTACATCGTGAACGCTTGCCATCATCTCTCTCGTATCGACAATATTTACATCTCCTTGGAATGTAGCCTGATTTATTTGGTTGAGCAACCACAATGTGGTTTTGATGAAATCCAAATCGTATGGGTAGCACCAAGGTAATGGCATGAATGGACGCGAAAGTGTGAGAGATAAAGTTCACCTCCCCCCCCCCCCAAAACCCCCCTTGCTTCTTCTTGGGATATGCTTCTACAATACGCATACGGTCTTCATCGTTCCGGCGCGTGCCACTTGTTGGCGTCTGGCATCGCTCCCCTCGCCCATGTAAGGATTTCACCTGATTCACCCGTGAAAAAGAAGCCGCTCGCCGGGAAATCTTCCACCGACCACCCTCTCGCGAGAGGATTGAATTTGCAGGAAATAACGCTATATGGAGGATTCCGGGAAAGTACTCCGTTTTTTTGTGTTTTGCATTTTGTTACGAAAAGGTTACAATACGCGATATATTTAAAGACCGTATTTAGATATGCGCCAATAAAAATTTCGCCCTGTGCATGTTTAGCAGTATCGTAACGAGGGAGGAATCTTTATCGGAGGATGCTCAATGTTTGCAGCGCGGGATGCGGTTTCCAAATCCCGCGTTCAGTGTGTGCGGCATAGTTGGGTTGGTTCCTATCAATAAGGAGGCGCTTAGATGAATGCCAAGATTTTCTGGTTGTTCGCCTTCGTCGTGCTCTATTGGGCCTACTGTATCTTCTGGGGCCTCAAGTGCGCGCAAATGGCGAGAACGGCTGGTGACTACTTTATCGCGGGTCGCCAGCTATCGATGTGGGTGTTCGTCCTGGCGGCGACGGCGACGTCGTTTTCGGGATGGACGTTCATGGGACACCCGGGACTCGTCTATCGCGACGGCTTCCAGTACGCCTACGCTTCTTTCTACACCATCACCATCCCCTTTACCGGGGTGATATTCCTGAAGCGCCAGTGGATGCTGGGCAAACGCTACGGATATGTCACGCCCGGTGAAATGTTCGCCGACTACTTCCAGGGGGACGCGATTCGCATCCTCACGGTCATCGTGGCCCTGTTGTTCTCGATTCCCTACCTCGGCGTGCAGTTGGGAGCCTCGGGCTTCTTGTTCAACGTGCTGACCGATGGCGCTTTCAGCATCAACGTGGGCATGTGGCTGCTCTCGGCCGTCGTGCTGATATACGTCGCGGCAGGAGGTCTGCGCGCCGTGGCCTACGTGGATACGCTCCAGTGTATTCTCCTCGCGCTGGGCATCATGATTACGGGCTTCATCGCTCTGAACATCGCAGGCGGATGGGGCCCTCTGAACGATGGCCTCGCCAAATTGGCGGCCTCCTCGGTGGGCAAGTGGGGGACGACGAAAGGATACGGCGGCGGCGACTACAACGCCTACTTCGCCATCCCCGGCGTCATCCAGTTCACGGCCGGCCTGGGCAAGCAAACCCCGGTTGGAGGTCTGTGGACGGGCGTCATGTGCCTGACCTACATGTTCGCGCTCATGGGTATCCAGTCTTCCCCGGCGTTTTCCATGTGGGCGTTCTCGAACAACAACCCGCGCCCCTTCGCGCCCCAGCAGGTCTGGGCGTCCTCGGCAGGCATCGGGTTCATCCTGTTCTTCTTCACCGCGTTCCAGGGAATGGGAGCGCATCTTCTCGGTGCGAACCCGGCGGTGACCAAAGCGGGACTTGCGATATCGGACGTGCTCGCCGCGTCCATTGCGAAAAAGCCCGACTCGCTGGTGCCGTACTATTTCAACTACATTGCGGACGCGGCGCCCTGGCTGGTCGGTCTTCTGGCCGTCTGCGCGCTGGCCGCCATGCAGTCCACGGGGGCGGCGTACATGTCCACGGCGGGCGGCATGCTCACCCGCGATCTGTACAAGAGGTATCTGAACCCCGGCGCCTCGCATGAAACCCAGAAGGTTGCGGGACGGATCGGCGTTTTGATCATCGTGGTCTCAGCGCTACTCGTGGCGACGTTCTCAAGAGACGCGCTGGTGTTGCTTGGAGGACTTGCCGTCGCCTTCGGCTTCCAGATGTGGCCGCCGTTGGTGGCGGTCTGCTGGTACCCGAAGATTACGAGACAAGGCGCCACCTGGGGACTGGCGGCCGGCCTGCTGGCCGTCATCTTCACGGAGAACTTCGGTCTGACGATTCTCAAGGGAATCGGCATCGACATCTGGGGCCGCTGGCCGTGGACGATTCACTCCGCTGGCTGGGGCATTCTCTTCAACGTGGCGGTGTGCTGGATCGTCTCCGCGCAAACGCAGGACGCGGCGTCGGCGGCCCACCGGCAGAAGTACCACGACTTCCTGGCCGAGCACGCTTCGCTCTCGCCGGAAAAACAGGGTCTCGTACCCGTGGCATGGGGCGTTACGCTGGCCTGGATGTTCTTCGGCATCGGCCCGGGCGCCGTCATCGGCAACTGGATCTTCGGCGCTCCCGACGCGGGGCGGGCAGGATGGACGTTCGGCATGCCCTCTATTTGGGCCTGGCAGATTCTCTTCTGGGCCCTTGGCGTGGGTATGATGTGGATGCTCGCCTACAAGATGGAAATGTCCACGGTGCCGGATACGGAGATCGAGGCGCTCGTGGAGGACATCGGCGACGTGGTTCCGCAGCAGGCGGGATCGTCCTAGACGAGACCGTGATGTAAGAGTATCGCCATGCGGGGGAGGAGCGCGAGTTCCTCCCCCGTGTTGTTTTTCCGCCGCCCTGATGGCTGAATGACCCCATGGCTGAATTGTTCACCGCAAAATACACGCTGCTCTGGACGCTCGCGATGGTCGCCGCGCTGTACCTGCCCGTGCGCAGGCTCATCTGGGTGCTCTACGTCCGGCGCGCGGAAAAAGATGGGGAGGAGAGCTCGGACGAAGAACGCTTTGCGCTCAAAAAACGCGCGGGCATGACGGCGCTGCTGCTCTGCTTCGTGTTCGCCTATTTCTACATGAACCATCTTTTCCGGTGACCCTGATGAACCAAGAGCTTCATCAAGAACAAGGCGATCCTCGTTCGCGAGTGCTCAAGCGCTTTATCAAAAACATGGCGATTCTCATCTTCGTCATGTTTTCCGCGTGGGCGGTGTGGGAGATGTATACCGACGAGCAGCCGGGGGATTACGCCACCCGCGAGGGCGACATCCGGCTGAGCGAGAGGAACTTCGAGGAAGCGCTGTCGAGCTTCAACCGGGCGCTGCGCGAGAGGCCCAACCACCGGGGCGCGCTGATGGGCCGCGCGCTGGTGTTCATCCAGACGAAGCAATACGACAAGGCCTCGGCCGAACTCACCTACCTCATAGATTATCTCAAGAAAAACTTGGACCTCACCGACGCGACGGGCACCGCCACGATTGCGGCGGCATACGCCAACCGGGGCATCGTCCACGACACGAAGGGCCGCTACAAGGAGGCGCTCGCCGATTATATCGAGGCGCTCAAGACCGACCAGGGAGCGGTGGACGGGCCGGGCATCATCGACAAGGTGGTCTACGGCACGTCGAACCCGTCCTCTGTGCGCAAGCGCGCCATATACCTGAAAGAACAACTCGCGCTCCCGCCGGAAAAACGCCTGTTGCGCGTGCCTGAAATCGACGCGGAGCAGCGCATGCACAAACCCTGAGCATTCGTATCGAAACGGCTCGGCGTATCAGTGGTCCTTTACGTTAGAAACGGATGACGCCGAGCACGTCCTGGAACAGGACCAGAAAGAAGAACACCGCGGCGATGCAGCCGAAGAGCAGGTGGATGAAATCCGACCCGCCGTCGGGATTGCGCGTGCGGATGGCCTTGATGGCGATGAAGCCCGTGGTGAACAGGAAGATGAAGTTTACGGCTTGTTGATACTCGCCTGTGAATTCGAACATGACGACCTCGTGTAGAAAGTTTGTTCCACGCTATCTGCTGTAACGGCCCGGCGCGAGGGATGTTTCCTCGACTTTGCGCTTCTCCGCCATGGCCTTCATTTCTTTTTTCGTGAAATAGGGCGGCAGAAAAGAGGTGCTCTCCCCTGCGGCCAGATGGCTGAGCCAGAGGATTCCTGTCATCACCGACACCATGATGGCGGCGGTCACGATGAAGCGCTTGATGTCCCGGGGGAGCTTTTTGCCGTAATCCCTGTCGTACCTGTGATACGCGGGGTCGTTTTCGTTCAGTTCGCCTTGTTCGTCCAGGGCCAGTATGTGGTGGGCATGGTGCCGCGCCCAGTAGGGCACCTGATCGTAGAGCATATAGCCCATGAACAGGCGGTTGATGAGCTCCTCGGACATCTCCTTGGAATGCCATTTGCTGTAGGCGAGTTGTAAGAACTGAAACTCCCCCACTTGCAGCAGGTTCGCCGCCTTGGCGACTTCCGCGCGCTGGGCGCTTTCCTCCCGATCGGGACGTATGAGCGTCTGAAAGAAGGTCGTCATGGCGACCCCCCGAATGAATGGCCTCTCCCGGCGGCTTTTGGGCCGAGGACTGAAGGTCGAAAAACACCTCCTAGACTAAACCCATTGCCGCGCCGCGTCAATTTTCCCCTTCGAGCGAAAATTTCCTTGCCCATGAACCCAGGCCTGAGAACCGTGATGATAGGCGCATCCCTGCTCCTGTTCCCGGGGCCTGCCTGGCTGCACGCTTTGGGGCTGGCCGCAGGGGGCGCGGCTTTGTTCCGGCAAAAGACGGATGTGGATGTGGCGGGCAACGCTTGAGGGAGCGAGCCGCTCTTGCGCACCTCGCATCGGGAGCGCTGCGCTCCGGAGGAGGCGCTGCTCGACCCCCGCTTTTTCGGGGGTGCGCCTCTTTGTTCGGGTCTTCCGCGCCCATGACGAAGACGACATCCCCCTGGATTTCTCCTTTATCGCTACAGATTCCTCGGCGACCCGAAACTACGCGTACGGTGTTCCACTCACAGGCATTGCTTGGTAAAATTCTCCCATGAAGAGCGAAACACTCCGACTTCAACTCCGCCTTCGAGGCGGGCTTTTGCGTGTCCTGGCCAGGGAACTAGTGCGTCTGCCGCTACGCCGCATCTTCAGAATCTTCAGACTGGGGTGGCACCGCGTCTTGCGCTCGGCGGTCGTCAGAATCGGCGGCGTCCGTGTGCATGCGAGCGAGAACTTCGTCCCCCGAGCCGTGCAGGCCGCGCTGTTCAAGGGAAGTTACGAGGAGCGGGAACTCCATCTTTTGAGGGCCATACTGCGGCCGGGTCATCGCGTTCTGGACATCGGGGCGGGCATCGGGCTGACGAGTCTGCTGGCGACCAGGATTGTCGGTGAAGGCCGGGTGCTTTCTTATGAGGCCAACCCCGCAATGCGGCGTGTCATAGAAGCGAACTTCCGGTTGAATGGCCTGACGCCGAATCTGCGAATGAAAGCAGTGACCGCGGACAGCCGAAACGTCGAGTTTTTTCAGAACGCCGATATCGTCGGCTCCTCGATGTTCGACAAAGGCCTCGAAACGGCCCCTCTGGTGGTCGGGAGCGACGCGATTGGAGATGTCGTCGAGGAGCATCGCCCGAACGTGGTCGTCATGGATGCCGAAGGGACCGAGGCGGAGTTGATTCCCGCCCTGAATCTTGGCGGGGTCGAGTATCTACTCGTGGAATTTCATCCGCGCATCCTCGGAGGGGAGCGGGTGGATGCTCTCGTGTCGGGTCTCGGGAAGGCGGGATTCGAGCGATTGCAGGCGGGCACCGGAAGCGGCGTCGGCCTCTTCGGGCGCAAGTCATGAGCGTGGCTCCGGCCGGCGAATCCCTGTTCATCGGTGCTCTCTTCTCGGGCATCATCGGTTAGATTAAAGGACGAACGATGAAAATCCGAAACATGATCAACAAACTTCTCGCCGGCAGCGGTTACAAGATAGCCAAGGCGGGTCCGGGTTTTGATTCCCCTTACGCCCTTTACGCCTACACGGACGAGAACGGGGCGTTCGACTACGCGGAATACCGAAAAATCCAGCAGGAAGGTAACCTGAGAAAGATTCAGCAGACCTGGGCGATGGAAGAGAACGTCGAATTCCTCGCCGGCTACATTCAAGGCGAAATCGGCGCGCCGACGTTCGGTATTTGTCATGGTACGAGACGAGGAGAGGAGCAAGCGTGGTTTCGTAAATACTTAGGCTGTGAGGTCATAGGAACGGAGATATCCGATTCAGCGAAGGATTTTCCGCATACCGTACAATGGGATTTCCATGAGGAGAACCCCGAATGGTTGAACAGGGCCGATTTCGTCTACAGCAATTCATTGGATCATAGCTACGATCCGCAAACGTGCCTCAATACGTGGATCGACAGCTTGCGGGTGGGCGGCCTCTGCATTCTGGAACATGACAACTTCCATCATAGTGCGCGTACTCAGAATGAGCTCGATCCCTTCGGGGTGGATATCGTGGCGATGCCCTATCTGATTGCCGCCTGGGGGAAAGACAGGTTTTTCCTGAAGGAGCTAATCGACGCACCGCATGGGGACACGCGTCGGTTTTTGATCATCGAGCGACGAAAATAACATCCTTCTCGCCCTCGGAATAAAGCGGAGTTCCGGAGAGCGCGCTACTCGACCCCCGCTTTTTCGGCCTCTTCGGGAAAGAGCGCCGCGTGGGTTTCCTCGAACAGATGCTTCCCCACGGCCAGTTGCATCGTGGCCGGCATGACCTTTTTCGCGAGTTTTATCATCTGCGTGGATTTATCCCGGATGTCCCATTGCGCGTGGGGGTCTTCCCTGAGCCTCGATACGTGGTAGAGCTCGCGCGCGTTCGATGAGAACAACACGCGCCGCTTGTGCGCGTTCGTGAGCACGTAGGGCGCGGCCATCGGCGCTTGCGCGGCGATTTTCTCATACGCGGCGTTGGTTTCATCGACGGCGGCCTGGAATTCGGGTGCTGCGCCCGACTCGGCGACCGCCGAGGGCACGGTTACGCCCAGGGTGATGTCATAGGGCTGGGTGTTCAGGGTGGACATGCGGTGGCGTTTTAATTGCCCGAAACACGCGGCGGAGAGCGTCACCTCGAACACGCAGCGCACGTTCTCGAATTCGCGCAGGACGGCGTCGTGCCCGCGCATGAACCTGAACGTGGAGGCGATGAAGCGCGCGCGCTCATCCTCGCTCATCTTCTGGGCCGCGGCCTTACAGCGCGACATCGTCTCGCCCGAGGATGAATGCAGAAGCGCCGCGGCGATGAGCGCATCCGCATCGGGAGTGGCGTCGACGAGGGAAACGTCTTTCTCCCGGGCGATGGGCGGGACGGGTTTCGTCTCCTCACCCATTCGCCCGATGATGCCGGACGCCTCTTCCCTCAGCGCCGCCCGGGTGTGGGTGTTGTATTCGGTGGGGTCGGTGTATTTCACCAAAGAGGGCGCGACGCCCTCGATGGACTCGTACAGGCGACGCCCGTATTCGCGAACCTCCGCGAGAGGGTGAGAGGCGCAGCGGCTGACGACGTGCTCGAGGCTCCTGGCGCTGAGCGTTATGCCGATTTGCGATTCCGTGGCGAAAGAAACGATGTAGCGCGCGTCCTCCTTGGCCCAGCCCTCGAGGGTCTTGTGGTTCCTCTTCTTGGCGGCGAGTTCGGGGTTTTGCTCGAACACCCAGGGCCTGAGTTTCCCGTAAAGCGCGTGGTAGCAGGCGTTCTGGGCTTTTATCGTCCGGGTGAAAAGGCTTTTCAGGCCTGTTTTTTCGATTTCCTCAGGCACGACGAAGTCGTCTTCGAGTAGGATGTAGCGCTGGCTTTTCTCCGTGTAGGCAAGAAGCCTGAACTTCTGGATCTCCTCCACCGCGTAGCGGCTCACGCCGATGACGTCGATGTTGAAGCTCGCGTGCTCGGCCACGGAACTGTGCCCGTAGCCGAAGATGATGTTCTGGTTGCTCTTGCGCGCCTTTTCCACCTCGACGCGCGCGATGGCGCGCAACTCGTCGATGGGCCGGGGGTCCCGGCTGATGCGCGCGTAGGACGCGCTGATGGGCTCGGGCGTCAGGTTGTCGCGATCGAGAAAATCGGCGGCCCTTCGCTGGAGTTCCGACGCCTGCGTTCTGAGTTCGGCCTCGCTCATGGCGTCGAGGCGGTTCTCCTCCCAGCCGTGGGCGGCCGGTTCGAGTATCTCTTTTTTCATTTGGCGGAGGACGTCGACGTCTACGTTGTGACCGGCGAGAACGATGCGCATGGGAGAAAACCGTTTCCCGAGCGGGGGAACTCTATAAAATGTATGGTGGCGTCATTATGAACCTTGGGCCGCCAAAGAATCAAGAGGAAAATGAGAGAGTGCGCCCGCGCGGCGTCCCCACCCGATGTCTCGGCTTCTTAGTTGCGGTTTTTCAAGGGTTTTGGGATCATGTCCCAAAGCGTTGCCGCTTAGGAATCGTCGCGCGGGTAGCGCGCGCCTCGTGCAAAGAGGAAATCGTGAGACATCTCATCGCCCGAACCATCCTCCTGGTCACCACCCTTGCATGTTTCGGTTTGGATATCGCCACATCCGAGGCCGGTCGTCCGCGAAAGCGTCCGCCGCCTCTGGTGTCCGTGGCGAAAGTGATCGAGCGCGAGGTGAGAAACCGCCTTACCGTCGTGGGCAGCGTGGCGCCCTACCGCCGCTCGGTCGTGAGCAGCGAATTGGAAGGCCGGGTGCAGTCGGCTCCGCTCAAGGTGGGCGATTTCGCGCGCGCGAACAAAACCGTGCTCGCCACGGTGGGGCGCTCGGGGCTTGAGATTGAACTGCGCATCCTGCGGGCGGAACTCGAGAAGGCGCGCCAGGACCTCCTGCGCCTGAAACGGGGCAAGCGTCCCGAGGAGATAGCGGCCCTTCAGGCGAAGGTGCGCGAGCGCGAAGCGCAGATGCGGAACAACGAGCTCGAACTGAATCGCGCGCAGGACTTGTATGAAAAAAAAGTGCTGGACAAGGCCAGCCACGATCGCGCCGCGGCCGGCTACGAGGCCAGTTGGCAGTTGTATGAAGAGGCCTCGCGCAATCTGGAAATCGCCAGGCTCGGACCCAGGGATGAGGAAAAGGCCCGCGCCAGGGCGGAGGTAAACCGGGCGCGGGCGCGGATAGCCCGGGTGCGCGATGACTTGACCAAGACGAAGATCCGCTCCCCGCTCACCGGCTTCATCACCCGGGAGTGGGTGGAGGTCGGCCAGTGGCTGACCAAGGGGGGCCGCGTGGCCGAGGTCATCGAACTCGACTGGGTGCTGGTGCAGGCCCCGATTCCGGAGCGGCGCATATCCCTGGTGCGCGTAGGAGATGAGGCGCGCGTCGTCATCGACGCCTTGGGGGGCCGGACGTTCACGGGCCGGGTGCGCGGCGTCATCCCCAAGGCGGATCCCAAGAGCCGCACCTTCCCGGTGGAAGTGGAGATACAGAACACCAAATCCTACGATCTGAAAGCGGGGATGTTCGCCCGCCTGAGCCTCGAATACGGAAAGGCGGCCAAGGTGGTTCTGGTGCCCAAGGACGCCCTGATCTTAAGAGCGCGGGGGGCTTCTGTTTTCGTCTTCGGGAAAGGGCGCGTTCGCGAGGTTTCATTCGAACAGGGCAGAAGCGTGGATTCTTTCGTGGAGGCGGCGGGCGGCGCGCTCAGAGCCGGCATGCAGGTGGTGGTGAAGGGCAACGAAAACCTGAGGGCCGGTATGCCCGTTCGCCTTGGGGGCCGGGGCGGCCGGCCAGGCGGAGGACGCGGCGGCTGGCGCGGCCCCGGTGGGAGGCAAGGCCCCCCGAGAGGCGGGAAGCCCGCCGCGAAAGCTGCGCCCGGGCGAGGAGCCGGTGGATGAGGCGCGTCAGGCTGAGGGCGGTTCGTCATCCGGCGGCTGTGTGAATCCCCGGCCTCGTGATGGGTTCAGGGGGGACCCGAGTTTCATGCCGCCATACGCATGTGTTCGAGTTCATCTGGCCGGGTTGCGTGAGGCCGCCCATTTTTGCCGGCTCCGCTCCACGCATGAGCGACGCAAAGAAAGGCCGCCGAGGAAGGAGAGGGCATGAATCTGCCCCGCGCGAGCGTCAAATACCCCGTCACGACCACCGTCGGCGTCATACTGGCTGTGCTCTTCGGCGCCATCAGCCTCTACCGGATTCCGGTGCAGATGACGCCCACGGTCGACAGGCCCGTCATCACGGTGGAAACCGAATACAAGGGAGCGGCGCCTCTCGAGGTGGAAGAAGAGGTGTCCAAACCCGTCGAGGAGAAGCTCACCTCGGTGGAGGGCCTCAACCGGATGACGTCGCGCAGCGAGGAGGGCAAATCGCGCGTGGTGCTGGAGTTCGACTGGGACGTGGACAAGGACGTGGCCCGCCTCGACGTCTCGGAAAAACTGGGACTCGTCCGCAACCTGCCCGATGATTCGGACCGCTCCACCATCAGTGCGCTCAATTCCGACTCGGAAAACCCCATCGCCTGGGTGATCGTCGAAACCAAACTCCCCATCAACGACGTTCGCGTGGAGGGAGACGCCGTCATCCGGCCCAAGCTCGAGCGCGTGGAGGGTGTGGGGCAGGTATGGATGTTCGGCGGCCAGGACAGGGAGGTTCGCGTCACGCTCGATTACGCCGCCATGAGCGCGCGGGGCATCACGGTTACCGCACTGCGAGAAGCCCTGCGGCGCGAGAACAAGAACACCAAGGCGGGGAGGATCGACGAGGGCAAGCGCCGCTACGCGGTGCGCACGGTGGGCAATTTCACGCGGCTCGATCAGGTGCGCAATACCATCATCGCGCAAAACGGGAGCGGCGCGGTCTATCTGCGCGACGTCGCGAAGGTTTCCTTCGACTACGGAGATCCCGAGCGGCGGATTCGAATCCGGCAAGTGCCGACCATGGGTTTCGGGGTTTTGAGGAAAACCGGCGCCAACACCATCAAGGTCATGGCGGGGGTCAAAAAGGCGATCGCCGAGGTCAACGAAATCTACGCGGGGCGCGGCATCAGGCTCAGGCAGGTCTATGACGAGACCGACTACATCAACCAGTCCCGCTCTCTCGTGATCAACAACATCTTCGTGGGCGGGGCGCTGGCGATAGGCGTGCTGCTCCTGTTTCTGGGGAGCCTCTCGAGCGTGATGGTCATCGGCGTCGCCATACCGGTCACCGTCGTCTCCACGTTCATTTTTATTTTCGTGCTGGGCCGCTCCATCAACATCATCTCCCTGGCGGGCATGGCGTTCGCCGTCGGCATGGTGGTGGACAACTCCGTCGTGGTGCTGGAGAACATCTTCCGCCACCGCGAGATGGGAAAAAGCAAGTGGGATGCCGCCGTAGACGGCGCTCAAGAGGTCTGGGGGGCGGTGCTGGCCTCGACGCTGACCACGCTGGCCGTCTTCGTCCCCGTGGTGTTCGTTCAGGACGAATCGGGCCAGTTGTTCCGCGACATCGCTATTGCCATCAGCGTGGCGGTGGCGCTCTCCCTCGTAGTGTCGATCTCCGTGGTGCCGATGCTGAGTTCACGCATCCTGAGCGATGCGGGCAGAATATCCCCGCTGACCCGCCTGTTCCGGCTCATGGGCGTTTACGCGCTGGGGAGGCTTTGCCGGCGAATCTACGTGGGCGTTCTGAGCTGGCTGCTGCGCGGGGTGATCAGGCGCCTCTTCGTGGCCACGCTCATCACGGCGGGCGCCGTCGTCCTGGCGGTTCAGTTTTTTCCTCCCATCGACTATCTGCCCAAAGGCAACCGCAACCTCATTTTCGCGTTCATGCGCACCTCTCCGGGATTGAACCTCGATGAAATGGACAGAATCGTGCGGAGTCTCGAGGCGAGACTCGCGCGCGTCGAGGAACTCGATCGGTTTTTCGCCGTGGCGCGCGCGCAAAACCCCATCATCGGCATGATCGTCAAAAAAGAACATTCCGACCTCGCTTCCATGCGCCGCCTCGTGGGCAAATTGTTCGGAACCCTCCAGGGCATACCCGGAGTGCGCGCGTTCGTCACACAGGCGTCGTTGTTCAGGCGGCGCGGTTCGGGCTTCATCGGAGGAATCAACTTACAGGTCGACATCACCGGAAACAGCCTGAACGAGATTCAGCGTATCGCCGCCGACGTGGGCGCCCGCGCGCGCGGGCTCGAGGGCGTGCGCTTCGTGAACTCGAGCTTCGACCTGGGAAATCCCGAGCTTCAGGTGCACGTGGACCGCCAGAAGGCGGCGGAGTTCGGCCTCTCGGTCTCAGAGATCGGGGGGGTCGTGGAAACGCTCGTAAACGGGACCAAGGCCGGGATTTTGCGGGATCGCGGCGAGGAACTGGACATCATACTGCGCGGGCCGCTTTCCGATTTCACGAGGACGCAGCGGATATCGGAGATCAAGGTGCACACGCCCGAGGGCCGGGTCGTCGCGCTCGGGGACATCGCCGAGGTGCGGGCGGCCCTGGGGCCGACCAAGGTCGAGCATATCGACCGCGACCGCTCCGTGTCGCTTACGGTCAACATCGGTAACGAACTTCCGCTTCAGGTGGCGATCGACAAAATGAAGCGAGAGGTCATCAGTCCGATGCGCAAGACGCTTCCGCTCGGCTATTCGCTGGACGTGAGCGGACGGGCGAAAGATTTGGAGAGAACCTGGGGGTCGCTCAAGTGGTCGCTTTTGCTCGCGATTCTGATCACCTATCTGTTGATGGCGGCCCTGTTCGAGGCGTGGAGCTATCCGCTCATCATCATGTTCAGCGTACCCTTCGCCGCCACGGGCGGCGTGCTGATGGTGAGCGTGATGAACTCGATTGAACCATCGGTGAAGATGGATACGCTCACCATGCTGGGCTTCATCATCCTGACGGGCATCGTGGTGAACAACGCGATTCTGCTCGTCCACCAGGCGCTGAACCATTTCCGCGCCGGTCTCCCCATGCGCGAGGCCATCCTGGAGAGCGCGCGCGACAGAATGCGCCCCATCTTCATGACGACGGCGACGACCGTGCTCGGCATGCTGCCCCTGGTCCTCTCCTCGGGTTCGGGCAGCGAGCTCTACCGGGGGCTGGGCTCGGCCGTCCTGGGCGGACTGGCCATGTCCACGCTGTTCACCCTGCTGCTGATACCGGTCGTCTTCTCCTTGTGGGTGGATTTCCTGGCCTTCTTACGGCCCCGCAGCTTCGCCTCGGCGAATCGGGCCGGAGTGGCCGCTTCCGCGCCAAGCGGTGCGAGCGGCGCGCCTGCTTCTCGCGTAAAACCCTCAAGAGCCGGGAACTAACCGGCCGCTTCCACTAAAAACGCATCCACGGCCGCGTTCCACTCCACGTGGGAGCGGCGGTAGCTGTAGTGGCCCCCCTCTTCCAGTATCACGAGCCTGGAACCCGCTATCGCCTTTTGTAAGTCCTGGGCGAAGTACGGCGGGGTGAGGGCGTCGTCTTTCGCGGCGATGATGAGCGAAGGCTTGTCGATGCCCTGAATCTCTGCGGTTCTGTCGTGGGTGAGCGTCATGTCGAGGCGCGCGGTGATGACCTCCACGGGCGCGATGGTGTCCTTCTGGCGCGATTCGAGGTCGAGCAGGTTCTCGTACATATTCCGGAACTGCGTCCACCCGCACGTCCACAGCGAGCTGAACTTGATGTATTCCTCCAGCCCGTAGGCCTCGGCGATCTGCTTGCGCGAGGTTTGTAAGCGCGTCATGTAGGGGTCCGCCTTCGTCCAGGTGTTGGTGAAAACACAACAATTTATCCGCTCGGGGTAGTCGAGCGCCAGATTTTGCAGTATGCACCCGCCCGTGGAAGTGCCCGCCACGTGGGCCTTTTCGATTCCCAGCGCGTCGAGCAGGGCGACCGCGTCCTGCGCGATGATGCCTGTGGAATAGGCGTCTTTGGGCTTGTCGCTCTCGCCCGTGCCCCTGTGGTCGAAGGTGATGCAGCGGTAGCGGTCCGAGAAATGGGGAATCTGGAAATCCCAGGCGTCCAGAAGACCCATGAGGCCGGGGATGAACAAAAACGCCTCCCCCTCTCCACTTTCCGCGTAGTTCAGTTGCACCTCACCGGCTTGAATGCGTGGCATGGCTTCTCCTTTTAAGATTTTATGATTTATTCGTTCGGGTCATTGAGGATTTCGGCCACCTCCACGCGGCGTCCCTCGCGCGCGGAGCGTACGCCCGCGCGGATGACGGCGAGAGAGGATACGGCGGCCTCTCCTTCCATCTCCGGCCGCGCGCCTCCGCGAACGGCGTCCGCGAATTCTTCGATCTCCTCCACGATGGTGTCGTTCTTCTCACATGCCACCGACTTGGGCGCTCTCTCTCCCTGGTAGAGGACGCGCAGGCCGTCAAAAAGCGTGTAGTAGGCCGTGGCCGTTTTCCCGTAAATGTTCATGAGGTAATACTCCGAAGCCGAGGCGTAGCTCGCCGTGAGGTTCGAGATGGCGCCTGATTCGTGCTCCAGGATCAGGTTCGCCACGTCGGGGTTCTCACCGGGCAGGACGAGTTGGGCCGTCCTTCCCGAAACGGCCACCACGGGACCCATCAGGTAGGTCAGCACGTCGGCGTAGTGGATGCCTATCTGGAGCATGACGCCGCCCGGCATGGCGTCGGACTGATAGCGCCAGTGGCCGGGTTCGAACTGCCCCTCCCTGTCTCTGCTGATGTTGCACTCCGCCTGCACGAGCCTGCCGAATTCGCCCGCGTCGATCCGGTTCCTGATCCAGCGGAAATGGTTCTCCCGCCTCCTCTGGTAGCCGATGGCGAGAACCACGCCCGCCTCCGCGCACGCGCGGGTGAGCGCCTTGCCGTCGGCGACCGTATGGGCGATGGGTTTATCCAGAAAAACGTGCTTGCCCGCCCGCGCCGCCGCCTCCGTGGATTCGAGGTGAACGTGGTTGGGCGTGGTGTTGATGATGGCCTCGACCGAATCATCCACCAGAATTTCCTCATAACTCCCCGCCGCCTCACAATTGTATTTTTTCGCGAAGGCCGCGCGCTTCTCTTCTGAGCGCGTGAAGCAGGCGGCAATCTCGATTTTATCGCTCTTTTGAATCGCATCGGCCAGAACGTCCGACCACCATCCCATGCCGAGCGAGGCCACCCTCAGGGGTTTTGAACTCATTTTTCCAGTGACTCCTTATGATGCCGATATAGGGGATAAAAATTGTTTTTTGCGGGTTTTCGCAAAGGCGCACCGCACCTTGGATCAAAAAGAAGCGCCCACCGCCTCGACGGCGACGCGCGCGATGGCCTCATCCTGCGCCCAGTCGCCTCCGCTCACGCCGATGCCGCCCAGGCATTCGCCCTCATAGAGGATCGGAAAGCCGCCTTCCATCGCCGTCCATCGCTCGGGACCCGCGGCCAGGGCCAACCCCAAGGCGTGGGCGGTATCGAGATGCTGGGCCTGCGCGCCCTGCGTGGTGGTGGGCCGCTTGTTCGAGGCCGAACACACCGCCTTGGTGGTGGAGGAATGCACGGTATGAAAACGCCCGCCGTCCATCCGCTCGAGCAGGACCAAGTGTCCGCCCGCATCGGCGATGGCCACGGTGACGGGGATGCCGAACTCCTCCGCCTTGGCGATGGCGGCCGTCATCATCAATCTGGCCCCCTTGGTGGTGAGTCGATGGGTTCGGGCGAATGGCATGGATAAGTCTCCTGTGTCTGTGGGCTTCCCGTGAAGCAGAAAATTTTCCCCTTGTAACAATTCAACCGCCTTTTGTCGACGATTCGGGTCTCCCTTTCAAAGGGAGCGAATCTCCTCGCGCCCGCTGCGCCCTTGTCATCGGCCCGAGGCTCCCCCATCATGGCGCGTGGCTCAAACCCTCAAGCCGGAGCTTTAAGAGAAAAAGGAGTCCGGGTGTCCGATATCGTTTCGTTCATGGAGGAGACCGCCCGGGAGGCTGGCGCGCGCGCGGTGGAGTTGGCTGGCCACGTGGAGAGTGAACCCAAGGGGCGGAGCATCGTCTCGCGCGCCGACAGGGAGGCGGAGGATATCATTCTCTCCCGAATTCGCGCGGCCTGGCCCGATGACCCCGTACTGGCGGAGGAAAGCGGGGTGAGCCGCGCACGCGAGATCGGCCCCGACACCCGCTGGTGGGCGATTGACCCCATCGACGGCACCGGCCCCTACTTGAAGGGACTCCCCTTCTGGGCGGTCTCCATCGCGTGTCTTAAAGGCGCTCTCGTGGAGGCGGGCGTCGTCCATATGCCCGCGATGGGCGATACCTTCACCGCTACGATCTCAGGCCCCGCAATGAGAAATGGTGCGTCGCTCCCCAAAGTCGGGCAGGAGGCTCCCACCGCGCACGATTATCTCTTCGTCCCGTGCGGCGAGGTGAAAGGCCTCTCGCATCGCTATCCGGGACGCTTTCTCGCGCTGGCCTCAGCCGCCTGCCACGTATGCCTCACGGCGGCGGGTTCGGGCTTTGGTACGCTGATGGAGCCGATACGCGCGTATGATTTCGCTGCCGCCGCACTCATCTACGAGCGCGCGGGGGGAAGCGTGGCGTATCTTTCAGGAGCGGAAATAGACTACGCGGCGCTGGCCGATGGACGCCGGACGCCTGAACCCGTACTCGCAGCACCCGTCAAGCAGATCGACTGGCTGAGAGAAAAAGTTTCCTGGGGGTAGCTTACGGGGTTGTTGAAAAACCCCCTCAAGGGAAAATGCCTGCGGCGCATTCGTCGCCCTTGCGCGTAATACCTCTCTCGTCGGTCGGCAAACGCTTGTTCATCACTCGCGTCAAACAAATCCTCGCTCCTCACTCGGATTTGACATTCCTCACTCGCGTTTGATCCACGACGTATTCGCCGCCCTGGCGGCGAATACCTCCCTCATCCCGAGTAGGCGCGCTCGCGCGCCGTATCGAGGGTTTGACCCTACGAGGAGGGAGGGTCAAACGGGGCGCATCGAAAGGTAGCGCCCTTCGATACAAACGCTCCTTTCTCAGTCGCGTTTGACCTTCGGCGGCTACTCAGGGTGAGGTCGATACGGTGGCCATGCAAACGAGGGTTTGACGCGACCGATGAGGTCAGTTCCGACTGAGAAAGGAGGAACTGCATTTGCGCTCGCTCCCAGGACCGGATTTTTCAACAACCCCCTCAAGGGGGGAGTCATTTCATTAGCGTATGTCGATTGAGAAATCCATTCCCTGTTTTTTGGGGTTTTTTCAACATCCCCTTACGCCAAGCCTACATCCACATGCCCGCGCGCTGCATCATCTGGTCGAGCTGAAAGCTCACGCGATCGGCGCACTCGAACGGCGTCGTGTGGCCAGCACCTTCGACCAACTCGATGACGGAATCGCTCAGCCCCTCGTGCAGTGCGGTCATCTGCGCGTGCGGCACCAGCGCATCGCCCGTGCCGCCGAACACGGCGCATGGAACGGCGATTTCGCCCAGGCGCGGCGTCATCTCCTCGCGCGTGCGCAGAGCGTCGATGAGCGAGGCGATGTAGTCGGGGATTTGTGAGAGCACGACCTTTTGCGTGGCCTCTATTTCTAGCGGATGGGCATCTATGTAGGCGGGCGCAAACAGGCTCTCCAGAAAATGCCCCGCGAAACCCGCCATCCCCTCGTTGATGACGGTCTGCATGTGCTGTAGGCGCACCTTTTTGCCCTCTTCTGAGTCCGCCGTCGCCCGGGTGCTGATGAAACCGCACGCGCGGACTTTCAGCGGATGGCGGACCACCATCTGGAGCAGGATGTAGCCGCCCAGGGAAAACCCCGCCACGGCGGCGGCGCTGATATCGAGCGCGCCTAAGAAGGCCGCCATGTCGTCGGCCATCATCTCGACCGTGATGGGGCCGCCTGAGTGCGCCGTTCTGCCCATGCCGCGCATATCGGGAGCCAGTACCCGGTAGCTTCTCTCAAGCGCTTCGACCTGGGGCCCCCAGATGGTGTGATCCAGGGAAAACCCGTGCAGGAGCAGGAGCGGCGCCCCGCTCCCAGATTCCTGGTAGGCGATATCGATTCCGTTTACGGATACGGTCTTCATGGCGCGCTCCCATCGTGTTTGAACCGGCTTTAAGACGCCGAGTTGTTTTTAGAAGCACCGATTCTAGCACACGAGAGAAAGCGCCGGAACGCCCGGCGGGGTTTGAGATGAGGAATCGAGCGGTATTGTGCTTGCTTGTTTAGGGCCGAAGAGAACGGCGCATCGCGCCTGACGGGCAGGTTGAGGTAAGGGATTAGTTTGCTTTTGAGGGATTTCTTTCATTGACCTGCTGGTTTATGACCCCTCGCTCCCGTAGACGGGAAGCGACAGCAGGGCGAATTCGCCGAGGGCCAGTTCGATCTCCTCGCGCACCCAGGCGTCTCTTTCGACTTCGAGCCTGGCTTCGAGAGCGAAGCGCGCGCGCTCATCGCGGATACGTTTGCCGACCTGGGCGAGCGCCCACGCGGCGTGGCCCCGCGCCAGGGGTTCTCTGTGCTCGAGGGCGCGGCTTAGAGGTGCGATGCTCTCCGCGCCGCCCGTGTTGCCGACCGCGACGATGACGTTTCTCAGGAAACCCCCGTAGCGCGCGCGCCTGACGGGCGTGCCGCGAAACGTCTTTTGGAACCCGGTCTCGCTCATGGCAAGGAAATCGAGCAATTGCGGATTCCGCGCCGCCGGGCGGGGGGCGAACCTCGGCTCGCGCGCGGTGGGGGCGTCATCGTTCCAGGGGCAGACCTCCTGGCAGATGTCGCAGCCGAAGACGTGCGCGCCCACCGGAGCGCGGAGCTCCCTGGGAATCGGGCCTCTGAGCTCAATGGTGAGGTAGGAGATGCAGCGCCGCGCATCCACCACGCCGGGCGCTATGATGGCGTCCGTCGGGCAATCGTCGATACACCGCGTACACGTGCCGCAATGCTCCTCGACGAAGGGCGGGTCCGCCTCGAGCGCACGGTTCAGGAGCAGGCATCCCAGGAAGAAATAACTCCCCAGCCGACGCGAGAGCAGGAGCGAGTTTTTTCCTTTCCAGCCCAGGCCCGCGATGACGGCCAGGTCGCGCTCGAGCAGGGGACCGGTGTCCACGTAGCTTCTGCCCTCGATTCCGGGGTCGATACTTTTAAGGTCGCGCAGAACGCGAATCAGCCTTTTCTTCATGAACTTGTGGTAATCCCCGCCGTGGGCGTAGCGCGCGATTTTCCCCTGCCCGCGCCCGTGGGGCGTTTCCTCCTCGGGCTTGTAGCACATGGCGACCACGAGGGCTGTGCGCGTCTCCGGCCAGAGGCGGCGCAAATCGCCGCGCACATAGGGGTTTCTGCCCAGATAGCTCATCTCGCCCGCGTAGCCTCGCTCGATCCATTCGAGGTATCGCCCGTGCGCTTGGCCCAGGCCGGGAGGGGCGACCGCGGCAACGTCGAAACCGTGCGAGAGGGCGCATTCCTTGACCGCGCTCGTGAGTTCGGAAATTGTGATGCCGCCCGCGCTCATGCGGCTCTCCCCCGGGCGCGCGGAGTCTGCGTTCAAGTTTTCGGGATGCGCGTTCGGGCGGGCGTTTGCCATGTCTTCTCCAATGACTCCGGACATGTCTCGTGGAGGGTCGATCTTGGGCGGTGAGCGCTTCGATGTCAACAATTGCGCCGAAAAGGGTTTTATTGTTACCCATGCGGGTGATTTGATGGTATGTAATGGTTCGTTTTGGTTCCAAGTATTTATTCGCCCGCAAGAGGAATACCCGAGTTGAACGGCAAGACGAAAATCCTATGGGCGGCGGGGTTTTGCCTGCTGGCGACCGCGCTGCTCGTCTACCTTTTCTGGGGCGAGTTGGACGCCGCCTGGGCGAACCTGGTGAAGCTCCAGGACAAGAAAGAGAAGTTCCGGGACTGGATTCACTCATTCGGCCACTGGGGTCCGGTGGTGTTCATCGGGGTGCAGGTGTTCCAGGTGGTTTTCTCTCCCATACCCGGCGAACTCACGGGGTTTCTGGGCGGCTACGTCTACGGCGCGTTCGTGGCGACGGTATTCAGCACCATCGGTTTGACGCTGGGGAGTTTCCTCGCGTTCTACTTCGGGCGAAAGCTGGGCCGTCCCTTCGTGGAGAAGCTCATACCGCCAGGGATTCTGGAGAAATTCGATTTCCTCATCACGAGCAGGGGCGCGTTTCTCGCCTTTATATTCTTTTCGATTCCAGGCTTTCCCAAGGACTACATGTGCTACCTGCTGGGCCTGAGTCCGCTCAAGACATTGACCTTCGTGCTGATCGCCTTTCTGGGCAGAATCCCCGGCACCATCATGCTGGGGGTCCAGGGAGCCGGGATGTATAAGGGGCATTACGGCCTGGTGGTCACTCTGCTGGTAGTCACCGTCCTCATCGCGGCGGCGGCGGTCTATTTTCAGGAGCCTTTGAGGCTGTGGCTCAAGGGCAAGGTCGGCCAGGGGGAAACACGGGGCTAGGCGCGCTTCGAGTCGGCGATGCGGGCTGCGCGGTTTCGGTTCGCGGGTGATGCCTGCCCGCAGGAAACGCTGGCCGAAGCGGCCGATCTCATGACGGCTGCATTGTTTCAGCTTGGAAACGATGCCTGCCAGTCAGAAACACCGGTCCGGGCGCGCGTTTCGAGTCGGCTGCGCCGATCCGGTGCGCGAACAAAGCCTGCCGGTCGGAAACATCGGCCCAAGCGCCCGATCTGATCTTATAACGGCCGGGTGGCTCTCGTTTGGAGATATAGCCTGCCTGCCGGAAATTCTAGGACACTCCCAGATACAGCAGAAGCAGGGGCGTGGTGATGAAGCTCAGCGCCGTGCCCGTGAATACGATGGAGGCGGCGAGGGAGCCTTCGTCCCCGTAGCGCTCGGCGAAAATGTAGTTCAGCACGGCGGGCGGGCTGCACGACAAGAGGAAGAGCGACGCGCGGAACACGCCCGTGAGCGCAAAGGCCTCGGACAGCGCCCATGCCAGCGAGAAACCGATCCCGAACCTGAGACCCGCCACCAGGAGGCTTAGGCGGAAATCCGACACCCGGATGGAGCGAAGCCGGTAGCCCAGCGTGAAGAGTTCCACCGGAAACATGCCGCGTCCGGTCAGGTGCGCGAAGCGCATGATGAATCTGGGCACGGGAATCGCCGCCAGCGCCACGATGATGCCC
Organism: bacterium; assembly: GCA_965221165.1. Taxonomy (GTDB): domain Bacteria; phylum UBA8248; class UBA8248; order UBA8248; family UBA8248; genus Bin107. The sequence goes on along the minus strand of CBDCRP010000003.1, from coordinate 1,936,117 downwards.
GCTATCGCCGCATAGAGGGCGGGCATCTTGAGGGGCTCCTTGATGCTCGTGCCGCCTCCGTGGGCCATGATTCCCAAGGAAAAGGTGATGAAGACGTTCGGGATGGAGAGCAGCACCAAGTGCGCCAGACCCTCTTCGCCGAATGCCAGAAGCGCCAGGGGATAGGGCAGCGAGACGGAGTTCATGAGCATCACGCTGGGCACGAAGGAGCGCTGCGTCATGCCCGCCGCGCGCTTGACGGCGTAGGCGACCGCCCCGGGGATGATATGAATCAGAATGGAGAAGACGCCCGCCTTGACCAGTTCCTCCCACTGGATTTGCTGGCGCGCCAGGGCGTCGAACATCACGGCTGGCGCGAGGAGGAACAGCACCATCTCGGCCAGCACCTTGGGGTCGAGCTTTTTCCACCGGCCGTAGAGGAAGCCGATGCCGACCAGGGCCATGACCGGAAAAACGATGTTCAAAAGCGGCAGAATGGCAGACATGCGTTCTCGATAATCCCCTTTGTTCCGCAAAAGAGGCTGAGTATACATATCGCTTCTTCGGGTAGCTACCCCGCAGGGGTGGCTGCTACGCCGGGTGGGTGTTCTCCCGGGAGGCGTTCTTTGGGACAATCCCCTCTTCGGGCGGGGATCTATCACGTTCGCGGGGGAGACCGCCCGGGCCGCGGTGAATTTGCGCCCGCCCGGAGGCGCGGGTTAGCCTGTGGATGATTCTCGCAGGATCGTTTCTTTATTCCGGAGGAGTTTTGAAAAATGCCGAAAGTGGATCACCTGGGCTACGCCGTCAGCAATCTGGACGGGAAAAAGGACGTGATGGAGGATTTGCTGGGTTTTCGGTTCCTGGAGAGAAAGGTCTATGAGCGCCCCGGCAACACCGCCCGTCTCGATTTCTACGAGGCCGAAGGCGCCGTGATGGAACTCGTGGAGATGAGCAATCCCGATGCCCCGCTCAACCGGTTTATCGCCGCGCGCGGCGAGGGGCTGCACCATATCTGCTTCGTCGTCGATGACCTGAGGGCCACGATGGCCGAATGGGAGGCCAGGGGGGTGGAGTTCACGCTTCCGCCCACTTACGGGTCGCGCGGCGGCGTCATCACCTTCGCGAACGCCGCCACCACGGGAGGCCTCGCGATAGAGCTGTTGCAGTACGTCCCCGAGGGCGAGGAAATTCCCGACTGGGCGCAGAAGTAGCGTCCCGCCCGGGCGTCATGGGCGCGCGCCGGGCTTGCAGGCAGGTGGATTCAAAGAGTCAGGCGGAGCGTGCCCCGAACCCTGCCGCGGAGAAAATTTCAAGTAAGACAGGCCTAACACACGACGGGAAACCGGATGCCGGATGAGCGAAAAGAGAGATGATTTGGAGGGGATTCCCTGAATCGAAGAGGTGGTGTTTCCTGTTTTTCGCCTCCTCGGGGGATAGCGAATTTTTTCTTAAAGATATTGTAAGGTTCGTATAAAAGCCCCATTTCACACTTGACAAGTCAAATTCAATCCTCCACTATTTTACTCGGCATACAATCCATGTGTGGTCGATCTCACGGGCTGCCCGCTGAATACAAGACGACTCTTCCCAAGAGTTGGAATAGGCGGGAACCCACTTTTCTTCCAAATCGTGGATTGTATGCCAACCAGCCCGGATTTCGACCAGGGGCTTGAGGTAAAGCAATCCTCGTGTGGATTTGGGAGGATTGTATGGGTGATCTGGCCTCATAGCGAATTCAACAATTCAAATACGAAAGCGGCTTTTGTATGAAACTAATTTAGAGGGGTATTATAAAACTAAAATGAACGTTTAGTCAAATATGTAAATAAAATGTTTCGCCAGAGGCAAAGAAGTGGAGATGCCGCCAAAGTCGGCCTCGTACGCATCGCTATGGTTCCGGGAGGTAGCATTTTTTTGCGAGAACCAGAAAAGGGGAATACGTGCCGATTTCGTAAGGGTTTAATCCATATGCCTTACATCTTTCTCATACTCGTCTTGCAGGCAGTCATGATTTCCGGTTGCGGCGGCGGAAGCGGCGGTCATGCCGCAGTGCCGAAAGCCGGAAATTATGGCGCGGGCGAGGCGCTTGCGAGCGGCGTCGCGGTCGCCTCGGATAGAGAAACGTCTGCGGACGCGGACGTGGACTATCTCTCGGCCGGAGCCTGGCTGTCCGCTCCCGATGGCGACGCTTTCGATCTCGGCGCCGTCGCCTTCGGCGGCGCGCCTTTCTTCCTCGCCGAGAATCCCGAATTCGATCCCGGCGCCCTCCTCCCTGGTGGAACTCCCTTCGACTTGGGCGGTGAGCCCGACAGGATCGAAGGTTCGGCAACCTACGAAGGAGGCGCCCTCGGCGCACATACCCGGGCGGGCGAAGTCCGGCATTTCGATGCCAGGATAGGGCTTGAAGCTGATTTTGACGGCAAAACCATCGGAGGCGTTCTCTCGGGAATCACTCTTCAGGGCGATGAGACGCCGGACGGAAGAATCATTCTCATGGAGGCCGCATTCGGCGACGTGGAAAGCCCTTTCACGGGGTGGCCGCGGGCGACGTATCCGGGAGTGAATACTCGGGAGAATGGAGCGGTGAATTCTACGGCGAGGCTTCAGTGATGGATGCGGAAGCAAAAGAAGCCCCGGGCTCCGTCGCGGGTGCTTTCGGCGTCTCGACGGCCGCCGGCGGGGCGAGTTTCGAGGGTGCATTCGGAGCGCATAGGCGAAGGTGAAGAAATTGGGGGTTACTCATTGGCTGTTCAACCTCGTGGAGTCGCAACCACTATTCCTTGTAGGGGCTGAGTCCCCCGGCACGGAATGGGAAGCAATGGGTAACCCCCTCTTTTTATTTCGGAGCATCGCTCCCGGATGGCGGGGCGAATTTCGAGGGCGCATTCAGGGTATATAGGCGAAGGTGAATAAATCGGGGGTTACTCATTGGCTGCTCAACCTCGTGGAGTAGCAAGTACCATTCCCTGTTCGAGTTGGGTCCTCTGGCGAGGAATGGGAATAATGAGTAACCCCCTCTTTTTCGGCTATACGGGCCTGGGAGGGACGTGGAGCGGGGGAGCGCTTCCTGCGGTTCTCTTTCCGCATGGGAAACCATCCCACTGCTCCGGCCTCTTATTCTCCCTGATTGGAAATTGCGCCCCATCTTTATAACTGCTTTTGAAATGCCCGGCAACATGAGGACGGCGGGAACGGCGCTGGAAAAATACTTTGAACTGCCTGAGAGAGTATAGGGATTACGCCCCGCACTCCCCCCTCGCCAAACCACTCATCCACCCGCCGGCGTCCCTTCTTTTTCCCCACCGAAAAAAGCGGCGATCTTGCCCAGCGACGCAGGGATGTCCACGTCCCATTGGCGGTTCGAGCCGCCGCCGTTGTGGGGGGTAAGCACGGCGTTGGGCATGTGGAGGAGCGGACTCTCCGCAGGCAGGGGTTCATAGCGGTAGACGTCGAGTCCCGCCATGGCGATCTCCCCTGCTCGGAGCGCCTGGACGAGCGCTTCTTCATCGACGAGCGCGCCCCGGCCCACGTTGATGAGCGTGGCCGTTTTTTTCATGCGCGCGAGTTGCGCAGCCCCTATCATCCCCGCACTCTCCTCGGTGTGCGGCAGGACGAGCACGAGGTAGGAGACCCGCTTGAGCAACTCATCGAAGGGGAGATACGCGGCCTGGTACTCCGCCTCGACATCGGGCGTGTGCCGCGTGCGCTGGTGGTAGTAGATTTTCATGTCGAAGGCCGTACAGCGCTTGGCGATGTCCATGCCGATGTCGCCCAGGCCGATGATGCCGACGCTCTCGCCGAAAAGCTCGCCGACGCCCGCGAGTTCGGGCCAGTTGGGCCGGATGTTCCACTGGCTGGTGGCGACCGGTTCCAGCCCCATCTCCTTGTAAACGGCGGCCTCGACCGCCTTTTGACCCGGAATCGTCTTGCGCGCGCAGCAAAGCATGAGGGTCAGGGCCTGCTCGGCCACCGTGGCGTTTCGCATGAGCGATTGCGTACCGACCCGAATCCCGCGCTTCGCCGCCGCTTCTACGTCTATGTTCTTACAGTTCAGCCCGTGTTTCTGGATGTATTTCACGTTCCTCGCCGCGCGGATGACGGCGGCCGAAAGCCCCGCCTTGTAGCAGAGGATGGCGTCGGCCTCGGGTGCCAGCGCCAGCAGGGCGTCCTCGTCCGCTCTATCCGGTGCGATGATCGTAAAAGGAGCGGAGGCGGGGTTCGCTTGTACTCTTTTTAGAAATTTGCCCGACGCCCCGTCCGTGACGAGCAGGCGGATTGTATCGCTCATGCGCTCTCCTTGCGCGGTCTGTGAGATAGGGAAACGAGGTGTTTCTTATCATAGACGGGGCGGAGGCCGCCACGGGTCAATCGTGACCGAGGAGGAGAAGCCCGACCCCGAGGAGAATGGATGCCCTTGCAGGGGTCGCATATATACTTCCCCTACGCTCACGCCGCCGACACGGACGACTTTCGGGCGGACACACAGGTGGCAGACATATATGTCTGACCCTACGAAAATCGAGACGCGCCCGGCCCGCCTGCGAAAAAATTGCCTCGCAGACGGGCGCGAGACGGTTCCTATGTTACTTGAACACCTTTATCCACTCCCCGCGCACTTTCTTGAAGCTGCGCTGGGCGGCCACCCAGTCCTTGAGGCCGAGCAGCTTGACCTTGCTCAGGTCCATCAGGAAGGGGCGCACGTTCGCCGGTGGGGTGTAGTTCGCCCGGAAGGAGTAGATGGCCTCGTTCCCGACGTAGATGTCGGTGCCTTCCTTGCTCATGAGGAACTCGAGGAGGAGCTTGCCCGCGTTGGGGTGCGGAGAGCCCTTGAGCACGCCGGCCTGGTTGCCGAGCATGACCTGGCCTTCCTTGTAGTGGCTCATCTTGATGATCTTGGCGAGGTCGGGTTTTTTCAGGATGTTCTGATAGACGCGTCCCGTGAGGTTGAACATGTCGACGGGGCGCTCGCAGTTGATCACCGTCTGGATGCGCGGCTCGGTGCGGAACATGACGATGGGCTTGGTGGCCTTCATCCTTTTCCAGAAATCACTCATGTTCACGCCCGCCTCGGTGAGGCCGATGATGGTGTTGGTGGTCGTGAAGCTCTTGGTGATGTCGGTCACGATGGTCTTGCCCGTGAGTGAGGGGTCGACCACGTCGAAGAGCGAGGTGACCTTGAAGTCCTTCTTCATGCCCGGACACGAACTGTTCCAGACGGGCTGAAAGCTGTATGCCAGCGGCGTCACGATGTAGGGGTAGTTGTGGTACTGACCGGCGCCCTCCACGACTTTGACGAGGTTCTTCCACTGTCCGCTGTCGAGCTTCAGGAACGCGCCCCGCTTCACCGCGGCGTGGAAAAACCCCGGCGCGCTCACGAGGTGGACGTCCACCGTGAATTTCCCCGCCTTGATCTCCTGGCGCACCTGCGCGACGGTCGAGCCGGTTCCCTTGCGGACGTTGCGGAACTTGAAGCCGCTCCCCAGGCCGTAGCGCTTGACGAAGGCGGGTCTCATCACCTTCGAGGTGCGGTCGCTGAACAGCGGGTTGATGATGACGACGCCGCCTTCTTTTTTCGCCGCCCGGATGAGGTTTTTCTCCTGCGCGGTGATCATGGCCGCCTCCGCGAGCGAAGAACCCGCGACGCACGCCGCGAGCGCGGCGACCGCAATGCCGTAGATGCGAAGTTTCTTTCTCATGTCGTTCCTCCTTTTGGGTGGTTGCGTCATCCATTACTCGGTCGGCGTGGGTGAGCCGAAATAGCCGCCCTGGTCCAAGACGGCCTCTCTCCCGCCGTGGCGTTCCGCCAAGTTTTCCGATGTTTTCACGAGCGATGCGCGGCGTCAACGGGGGGGTTGAGGGTTGGGTTCGGCGGTATTGAGTAACTCACCAACCAGCGATTCGAGTTCCTCGGTGACGCCGTTTTCAGCGAGTGCATCACGGACGCGCCTGCGAGTGCGGGTGAAGTATTCGCCTTCTTTTTCGGGGACGATGTGCGCGATATCCTCCGCCGTCTTCGCCGCCTCGGCAATTTTTTGATGAAGCGAATCGCTCTTGACAAACTTAGGTATCGGCAAATTGAACACGTATTTGTCAAAATCCCGCGCACCCCATTGGCCTTGAGATTGATACTGCTCAACACCGGCTCTCAGGGTCTCGCTATTTAGAATCCCGCACAAGTATTTCCCTTCGTTCAAGCTCTCCACTTGCGCCCAATAAAGTTTATGATCGATGATCGCAGCTTCGTCTCGAATTACACAAGCCGCGAGATTAGTGCCAGCCTTCGTATACACGACGCGGATTGGAGCTATCGGGAACTGCGCCGAAAGTTGACCAAAATAATCATACTGCTCCGAAAATGCTCTTTGCCCCTTTCCATTCTCGTTCCACAATGTTTCCGCTTGTCGTAGCCAAGCAGCAAGGTGTGAGTAAGCTCGCTTTTCCGCTCGATCTGCATTCATCAGGTCGCCTCTTTCCTTATCCCACGGGATGACACCCAGAAGCGGGATGAGAACGCGAAAAGGAGCGATCGATTCCCCAAGAAGAATAGTCCGTAGAAACTTCGCCTCCACAGTGTCTCTGGGCGGTGTTAAGTCTCTCCAAGGCGGTTTATCTTGAGAGCCTGTTCGTCCCACGACCAAGGGAGCGTGCGGATTCGCGGGAAGCCGACCAATAGGGACTTCTTTTTTCACGAGTATCAAGCGGCGCGGTACCAAAATAGCGCCTTGACGAAAAAGCTTCCGGTAGTGTGAGCGAATTTCGGTGCTCGCTTCCGTCGGCCAAGGCGCATCCTTTTGGACGGCAAGATTTTCACGGGCCTCGTTTTCGTCAGCGTCTCGGCGAGGAAGAGCCCCGGAAAACGCCAGTATCTTTTCCGGCAAGGGGGCGTTCCTTGTGCCCGAATGCGCCTCGGCGAATAAAACGCAGCTTGGAACCGGAAAAAGTGGTTGCACTTCGTAACCAAACGCCCAGGCTTGCGTAAACCGCAGGCGGAACCTCACAGAACTGAAACGGGCGACTTCACCCTTTCGAAACGGCTTGTAGGGCTGACCCGACATGGCGGCATGGGGCATGACCAGTGCGATCCGCCCTGTCCGCCGCATATACAACAAGGCTGCGCGGAAATAAAAATAAGCGGATAGGTCATTCGCAGAAGTGCCTCTCCCGGTCCACCAGACCTTGGCGGTTCTGGCTTCCTTTTTGTACCTTTCCTGCAAATCACCTCTCATGTGTCGGTAAGCTAGCCAAGGAGGATTGCCGATTACGACATCGGCTTTCTGTGTTTCGGATGCGAGCCAGACGGGCCGGGCGAGATTACTTGCGACATAACCCCAAATATGATTTCGCCCTTCGTTTTGGAGACGGCTCATTACTTCATAAGTTTTCTTTAGGGCATCGCGTTCCACATTCGGTAGATCGGCATTTTTCCTGAGCCATACCACAAACTCCTCCGGCGGTCGGTTACGTTCACCGAGATCGATCATCCTCTCCAACATCTGATCAAAAAGCGCCGCATTCGCGGCCACTGCCGAAGGGAAGTGCAATGTCTCCGGCTGGTATCTTTTCTTCTGTTCGGGAATTTCGAATGCAGGCACGCTAATTTCCAAGGTGTCCTTGACGTTGAACATATCGATCGTGTCGCCTTGTCTTCCAGTGGCCAGATTCCACTGCAATGAATCGCCCAGATATACAGGCAACGGAATCGTTCCCGGATGCTCTTCACGCAAGGCGGGCATGAGCGCAAGTAGATAGGTTACGCGAGCGAGTATGACAGCCACGGGATGAATGTCTACACCGGCGACTTTCTCGACCGCGAGGCGAACCGCTTTCGCCGCCGATAGGCCTGAATCACTCGCCGCCTTGAGCAAGGTGCGCACCGCGTGAAACAAGAAAGTGCCCGAGCCGCAGGAGGGGTCCATCACCCTTTGCTCCAGCGGATTGTCCACTACTTCCTCGACCATGCGAGCGGCGAGCCAGTCCGGCGTGTAGTATTCGCCGAGCTTGTGTCGGGTCTCGGGATCGATGAGGCTCTCATACAAGGCCTTCAGAATATCGACGCTGATATCCTGTAAACAAAATCGGTTCACGTGCCTGTAAATCCGCATCACTAGCTCTGCGCCCGCATCGGCTGCCAACACCCAGTCAAAGAAATCAGGCTCGCTTTGTCCGGTGATTCCGAAATTCGAGAACGCATCGCCATGCAGCAGAGCATTCGCATCCTCCGGTGGGGTTTCTATAATCGCCGCCCATGCTATAGCCTTGGCGATGACAGCGAGATAGGTATGTTGCAAGAACAGGGCGTCATCACCGACTCGTGCGCCATAGGCAAGACCGAGAAATCTGTCCCACAATTCGCGCTTTAACAAGGCCTCGGGCGTTTGACCGATGAGAGACCAGAGTTCGTCGAGATCATCGATAGCGCGCCGCGCAGCGAGGCTCTCGCGCCCGAATTCGCGTTTGATGGTTTGCGGGTCGGGAGACAGACCATCCCCAAGTACGACGACGCTTCGCAACCATGCCGATAATTCCCATGACTTCGCCGCATCTACTTTATGAACGCCGACTTCGACGACATTGTCTCCCTTGAGGAAATAGGCGATGAAATCGGCCCCGTCGGTGGCGATGCCGACATACTTCTCTCCAGTCTGGCTCTCACGTTCGGTGAGGTATCGGGTTAGCCCCTCTTCAGCGTCCCCGCGTTCACGCTTTAGGTTGGACTTAAACTCGAACACCGTTCTGCCGAGTAAGGCGTCAATCCGGCCACGCACTTCAGGAACCGGCTTTTCAAAATCAATGTCCCGGCTATCAGCGCCAAGGTCATCGACGAGGAGGCGATGCACCAGCGCGCGCACTTTTTCGTGTCCGGGCTGCTCTGCCAGTTCGGATACGATTCGCTCCCTTTCGTCGATTTCCAGCACGCGCCATCCTCCGCTATTAAGTTACGTCATGCTCGAAGATATAACCCATGCGCCGCGCGGTTCACAATCGGCCCATCGCCCTCAAGTCGCCCTACCCGAGAAGCGAACCATCGGCGCGCTATGGGAAAGAGAATCCGGCGGGCTGTTCATCGTCGTGGAAAAGAAGGTTGGCGATAAGGACATGCGCGCGCAGTTGATCGATAAGACAGGCGCGGCGTGAAGGTGAATGGGTGGCGCCTGATCGATCCCTGCCCGCGATTCACCACCAGGAGACGCTACCCGACGGGAGACGGGGTACTCGTTTGCAATTCCTCTTTCTTCAGTCGGCAATTCCTCCTTGATCAGTCGGAATTGATTATCTGGTTCGTTCGATGAGTTCGCGCAACGCCGCCATCGACTGGTCGTGCCTGCGCCCGGAGTCGGTCATCGTCTCACTGTGCTTGCGCTCGGAGTCCGCCGCCCGCATTTCGGCGCCTTTCGTCATCGCGCGAATGCCGTAGTAGATCAGCCCCAGACCGCCGAAGGAGGCGAGGAGGTTCAGATAGGCGGCGAGGAGACTCAGGGATTCGTAGTTCGTCATCATTCTTTCTCTCTCTCGAATCGAGTCCTCCGGCACTTCTGAAACAACTATAAAAAGATATTCCAGGTTTCGTCAAATCAATCCCTCTTCGGTCGCCAGGATCCGTAGGGGAGAACCCGTGTGTTCTCCCTGACGACGTATGCGCGGGCGGACACATGGGTCGGACATATATGTCCGACCCTACGAAAGGCGCGCGATTGTCCCCCCACCGCATCAGCCTTTGTTTGTAGGGACAGGCCCCCGCGCCTGTCCGACATCCAAGCCTGCCGTGACAAGGGACAACCACAGGGGGTAGGGACAACCACAGGGGGTTGTCCCTACTACGAGCACTTCCCTCATCGGTCGGTCAAACCCTCTTTTCTCAGTCGGGTTTGACCCCCCCTCCTCGTGGAAGTTCGACTCCCTTCTCGGTCGGCAAACCCTCCCTCTTCAGTCGGGTTTGACCCTCCCTCTTCAGTCGGGTTTGACCCTCCCTCATCGGTCGAGATTGGGCACCGCACCTGCCCGCAATTGCCGCTGCTGCGCATGGAGGAAACTCGCGTATCGTGGCGAGGCGGCCCAGGCTCTTCGGGGGCTTGAGGGAATAAGTGAAAATAAGCGAAAAAAGGTGAAAATATCTGAAAATAAGTGAAAATTTATCTCGTTGAATTATAAAGAGATACGCGTAAATAAGGCCTTCCGTTGACACCGCGGCCTCTCGCTTCCTAGTATGGGGGAAACTCTTGGGAAGAGGCTTGTGAGCCATCGGCGAGGAGTGGATATGCGGACCAGGATATGGGTGTGTGCGTTTTTTTGCGCGGTAATCGTCACGGTTTTTTTTCTTCCCTCATTTTCCGCCGGCAAGGATGAGCAGACCCTGCGCGGCGTCCAAAGGGTGCGCGTGCGCACGATGAAGAGCATCAGCCGCGCGATGCGCCGGATCAAGGTGTATACGAAAAAGGGAAACTACAAGCGCGTAATCAGCGCGGCGAAAGAAATCGCGCTGCTCTCCGCGGCGATTCCCTACCTGAGCCCCAAGGGCAGTAATTTGCCCAAGACGCGGATAAAGGACGAGGTGTGGAGCCGGTTTGGTGATTACACGAAATTAGCCAGGGGTTCGGCCCGCATCGCGGGCAATGTCGTGAAAGCCGCCGTGGCTGCGGATAAAGCCGCCGTACTGAAGACGTTCAGCGCCTTGTCGGAGAGTTGCACGCAGTGCCACAAGCCGTACCGCAAGAAAAAGAGAAGAAGGAGATAAATCCCGGCTGTTTCACACATAGATTCGAGGGCGCGCATTGACGACCCGGCCCACGGTTCCAGGGCCCGACCCGGATACGAAACCGCCGAAATTAAAGCCCCCCGAGGGTGCGGCGGATTGCCATTTTCACGTCTTCGGGCCCGAAGCGGATTACCCATACGCCGAGACCAGGCGCTACACCCCCGTTCAGGTGCTGGAGAGCGACTACCGGCGGATGGCCGACGTTCTGGGCCTCGAGCGGGGCGTCGTGGTGCAGGCGAGTCCTTATGGCGCGGATAACGCGAGAGTGCTCGAGGCGGTTCGCGTCCTGGGATCGGGCTACGTGGGCGTAGGCGTGGTGGACGCAAATGTGTCCGAGGCGCGGCTCGATGCCTTGAACCGGCTCGGCATCCGGGGAGCGCGCATCAACGCGGCTTCGGGAGGGATAAGCGGAATCGAGCAGATGGGGGAAGTGGCCGCCAAGATAAAAGGTTTCGGCTGGCACATCCAGTTTCATATGCACGCCGGGCAGTTGCCCGAATATGAGGGGGAGATAAGGAAATTGCCCGTCGACGTGGTTTTCGATCACATGGGTCTTTTCCCCGCGGACCTGAGCCTCTCGCACCCTGACTTCAAATTGTTGTTGAACCTGCTCGAAAGAGGGAACGCCTGGGTGAAGCTCAGCGGTGCGGAGCGCATTTCCAAGCGCGGGTTTCCCTACCACGACGCCACCCCGGTGGCGCGCGCCCTCATCGATGCCGCGCCCGAGCGGGTGGTCTGGGGGACGGACTGGCCGCATACGAACGTGAAGCCCACGATTCCCAACGATGGTGATTTGATGGATCTTCTCGCGGAGTTTGCGCCCGAGGAGAGCGTGCGCCGGAAGATACTGGTGGAAAATCCCGCAGTCCTCTATGGGTTCGGCCAGTAAAACGCTGCCCGGGCCGGGTGGCCTCCCCGGCTACGGCGTTAGTTTTTCTCTTAGTATTTCTTGTAAGGCCTTGGGATTGGCCTTGCCCCCCGTCGCCTTCATCACCTGGCCGACGAAAAAGCCCATGAGCTTCGTTTTTCCGCCTTGGTAGGCTTCGACCTCTTTTGGATTGGACGCAAGCACTTCTTCCACGACGTTCTCAATCGCGCTCGTGTCCGTGATTTGTTTCAGTCCTTTTTCTTCTACGATGGCCTCGGGGTCTTTTCCGCTCTCCGCCATGGAGTCGAATACCGTTTTCGCGATTTTCCCGCTGATGGTGCCATCGGTGATGAGCGAAATCATTCCGGCCAGCCCCTGGGGGGAGATGGGGCATTTGTCGATGGTTATTTTCTGCTCGTTCAACAGGCGCAAGATATCGCCCATCACCCAGTTGCTCGCCGCCTTGGCTTGTTCCCTTCCGGCAGCCTCGACGACTTCATCGAAATACGCCGCCAGTTCTTTTTCCGCCGTGAGAACTTCCGCATCGTACCGGGGGAGGCCGAACGCATCCTGAAAGCGCTTGCTCTTCGCGTCGGGCAATTCCGGCAATTGCGCGCGCACCTTATCGAGCCACTTCGCGTCCACGGTGAGCGGCACCAGATCCGGGTCCGGGAAATAACGATAGTCATGCGCGTATTCTTTCGATCGCATCCCCCGCGTCACGCCGGCGGATTCATCCCAAAGCCTGGTCTCCTGATGAATGGCGCCGCCGGAATCCAGGGTTTCGCGCTGGCGCTTTTCTTCGAATTCGAGCGCCCGCCTGAGATTCCGGAAAGAGTTCATGTTCTTGATTTCCACCTTCTCGCCGAATTCCTCCGACCCTTGGGGCCTGAGGGAAATGTTCGCGTCGCACCGCAAGCTGCCTTCCTGCATGTTGCCGTCGGATATCCCCAGATAGCGCACCAGGGTCCTGAATTTCCGCATATAGGATTCGGCGTCTTCGGGGTTTCTGAGTTCCGGTTCGGAGACGATTTCGAGCAGCGGCACCCCGGCCCGGTTCAGGTCCGAATACGAATGATTCGGGTCTCCCAGCTCGTCTCCATGAATCAGCTTGCCGGCATCTTCTTCCATATGAATTCTGGTGAGGTTGATGGTCACGTCTCGCCCGTCCCTGGTTACGAAATGAACGTGTCCGCCCGTGCAGATGGGCTCTTCGTACTGGCTGATCTGGTATCCCTTGGGGAGGTCGGGATAGAAATAATGTTTTCGGGCAAACCGGCAAACCGGCGCGATATGCGCCCCGACGGCCATCCCGAGCCTCAGGGTGAATTCGATGACTTCCCGGTTCAAGACCGGCAATACGCCGGGGAGGCCCAAGTCTACCGTACAGGTGTGTTCATTGGGCCCTCCCCCGAATGCGGAGCTCGAGCCGCAAAAGATTTTGCTTTTCGTATTCAACTGGGCATGTACTTCGAGACCGATAACCGTTTCGTACGCCATCATCTCCCTCAATCAGAAAGTGCGCATCACAGCGGCGGGAGCGCTTCGTGGTGCGTCGTTGCTCTTTCGAATGCCGCTGCCGCCTGAAGAATCGTTTTCTCGCCAAATGGTTTTCCCACCAGTTGAAGTCCAACCGGCAAGCCACTCGAAGTGAATCCGCAAGGCTGGCTGATGCCGGGAAGACCGGCCAGATTACAGGGTATGGTCAGGATGTCGGATAGATACATGCTGATGGGATCATCGAGGCGTTCACCAATCTCGAAGGCGGGAGTCGGCGCCGTGGCCGACAGCACGACGTCGACGTTATCGAATGCGGCCTTGAAATCCTGGCAAATCAGCGTGCGGACCCTTTGCGCTTTTGTGTAAAACGCATCGTAATATCCAGAAGACAGCGCATAGGTGCCCAGCATGATTCGGCGCTTTACCTCGTCCCCGAAGCCGTTTTCCCGGCTCGCCGCATACATGCCGAACAAAGAGCCGTATGTGGAATCGACTTCTTTGCGCACGCCATAGCGGACACCGTCGTAACGCGCCAGGTTACTGCTCGCCTCCGCGGGTGCGAGAATATAATACACCGGCAACGCATATTCGGTATGGGGGAGAGAGATTTCGATAATTTCGGCTCCTTGAGCCTCGAACACGGCAATCGCCTCTCTAATCGCCGTGTCGACGTCGGGGTCCATTCCCTCGATGAAATACTCTTTGGGAATGCCGATTTTCAAACCTTCCACGCCATTTTCCAGGTTTTCCGTGTAGTCGGGAACCGGCTCGTTGGCCGAGGTGGAATCGCGAGGGTCGTGACCACTGACTGCACCCAACAAAATGGCCGCGTCTCCCACATTCGTTGCAAAAGGGCCAATTTGGTCCAGAGAACTGGCGAAAGCGATGAGTCCATAGCGAGAAATACGTCCGTATGTGGGTTTCATTCCCACTACACCACAACATGCCGCCGGCTGGCGTATGGAGCCTCCGGTATCCGATCCCAAAGAAACGACGCAAGATCGCGCCGCAACTGCGGCGGCAGACCCGCCGCTGCTGCCTCCGGGGATGGTTTTCAGGTTCCATGGATTATGGGTCGGGCCAAACGCGCTTTGCTCGCAAGATGAACCCATGGCGAATTCATCCATATTTAATTTGCCGAGTATGACCGCGCCCGCTTTTTTTAGCCGGGCCACTGCGGTGGCGTCGTAAGGGGCTTCGAAATTTTCCAGAAACCTCGAGGCGCAGGTGGTCTTTGTGCCTTTCATGCAAAGGAGATCTTTCACGGCCAGGGGTACGCCCAGAAGAGGAGAATCATGATCTCCGGCCCTGATTTTATCATCAGCGGCGCGGGCGGAGCGGATGGCTTCATCTCCAAGAACGCTCAGGTAGGCATTGACCCTCTGTTCCGTTTCATCGATGCGCTCCAGATACGCCCTGGTCAACTCCTCTGAACTGAATTCTTTCGCCCTCAGGTTTTCTCCGATTTCCTTAACGGTGAGATAGAGCAACTCGTTCATTCGTACTCCTTGTTTATATGCCCATCAACTGGTGTTGGTTCCAGAGGAAACATCAACAGGGAACGGATGGTCAAACCCGGCGCCGTCGAAATTTTCCATGAGCCTATCAAAAATCAATACTCTCCGGTGAGAATATCCGGGTGCGGGAGGTGATTTTTTTGTCCGATATGGCTGAATACGATTCCTCACCACTTGTTTCATTCCGGGAATTGTTTTTCCCCGGAATAAATACGGCCTGGCCCTTTGCGGTCTTTCGATTTCCGTTATGGGCACCTAAGTAAAAAGGTGGCGTAACCGAGAAGCTGCTTTCCGCCACCGTCGTGGTAAATTTCAAGGTCTTGTTGCCATCCGTCCAGCATATTCTGGGCTTCAGGAGAGTCCGCAAATTCATGCCGATTCTCCAGAATGGAGCGTGCCTGGGGGGCGAGAAAGGTTTCCCAGGCGCTCTCGGTTTCATGTTCTACAAATTCGACGTCATACCCCCCTTCGATGGTATGGGCCCAGAAATCTTCTACGTCGACCGGTTCACAGGGAAGATAGGTATCCAGCCATCTCGTCAATCGTTCGGAAGGGATGTCTTCATCCTCTGATTTCCAGACCAGGCCGGAATACGCGATCCATCCCCCGGGTTTCACGAGCCGGGCCAAGCTCTTCAATTTGCTTGCGGTATTCGAGGGATACGCAGGTCCACACAAGAGCGCCAAATCGAAGTAATCATCATCAAAAGGGAATTTCTCGCCCGCGTAAGTCAATAAGTCTATGAGATGGGACAAGTCCTCGAAGAAAATGCGCCGCCTTCCATCTTCCACGAACTCGGGGCGATCATCCAATCCGATTGCCGAACAACCGAACATCTGCGCGAGCGATATGACGCTCCCCGCCTTGCCGCAGGATGCGTCGAAAATCAAGAAATCCGCAGACAAGCCGATATGGTCGCCAATCTTTTTCAGTGTATTTATGGAGATGGGAACGAGGAAATGATTGTGTTTGAATCGCTCGAACAGGTCGAGTTGCATAAAGTGATTCTGAAGTCGATTTAAAAAATCGAAAGACCGATTAAATCGAGCATCAGAATAATCGTGCTCAATCCAAGGATGCCGCCAATGATGAGGGCCAATAATCCGAAAAGTTTTCCGTACACCATAATGTGATTTCTCCTGACCGTAAGAACGGCTTTTATTTCTTTTTACTTTTTCCCTTTGTTGGTGTTTTGGCAGGTTGCGACTTGCTGAGTTGCATGAATACCTTGCCGTCTTTCAGCACGGTAACACCGCCCGTTGATTCGCTGATGGCAAATGATATGGCCGTACTTACTTCCGTTATACCCGCGGCGGCCATATGCCGCGAACCCAGCCCGGGGGGCAAATCGTTCTCGGGCGCCGCGTTCAAGTGTCTGCCGGCGGCTTCGATTATCCCGTCCCCACGAATGACGAATGCGCCGTCGATGGCGCTGAATTCCTTGATGGTCTCGCGAAGGGTGGGGTCCATGACGTTTCTTTGCTCTTCCGGGTATCCATGAAAGGGATTGATGACGAGTTGGCGTGAATACTGAAGCACCAGATCATGGTCACCCAAAACAAAAAGCGCCCCGCGAGGTTTTCCTTCCCGCCCCTCGGCGCCGAGTTCCAGAGCGAGCGACAAGACCGTTTCAAACACTTTCGGGTCTACGTCTTCAATGGCGCTTTGCGTTTCCGATGTCTGGATCATTTCCTTTTCGCGGTCTAAATGAAAGACCATCAGGGTGTCAATCTCTTCGTTTTCAGGAAGACCCGAAAGACAAATCACCGTATCGTCCTGTGTGATGGAGCCTTCGCTCAAAGCAATGACGACGCCCATCTTGATGATGTCGATTCGGTTCAAGGATAAAGCGGGTAGTTGCATCACTCGGCAACCGCGCTTTTCCAGTTCTTTATAGATGTCGGGAGAACAGGTGGTGGCGAAATGCTCCACGCCCACGGGGAGTTCCGATAAGGCGTCGAGCTCCTTCATCGCATCGGCGTGAATGAAAATTGCCTTGGCGTCCAGTTCACTGCAAATGTGTGAAGCCGCAGCAATAATGCATTCACTCAGTCCGGCTTGTTTCTCGGCCGTTTCCGCCACCTCTACCCCTTTCCTTCCAATGCCACGTAGAATGTATTGCCTTTCCTCTCGATTACAAGCAGATTTACCTTGTTTTCTCCCTTTTTGAGCGCTGCTTGCAACTGATCCTTATCCGCAACCATTTTACGATTGGCTTCGATGATGACGTCGCCCCGACGTAATCCGGCTGCCGAAGCAGGAGTATCCGGCAATACGTTGGAGATAACAACGCCTTTTTTCGTTTTCGCTCCAATTTGTTTTCTGATCTCAGGCGTCAGGTTTTGCCCTTCGATTCCCAGTTTTTTCTGGAACGCCGGTTTGGATGCTTTCGCCAATTGCTTCGGCCCGGGCAACTTGCCGACTTTAATCTCGATGTCGCGTTTTTCGCCGTCCCGGATGACGCCGACTTTGGCCACGGAGCCCGGCTCTAAATCGGCTGCCTTCAGGGAGAGTTGACGGGGGGTTTCTATCTTCTTCTCATCAACGCTTACGATCACGTCGCCTCTTTTGATGCCGGCTTTTTTCGCGGGCCCGTCCTTGACCAGGTTGGAGACCAGGGCGCCCCGCGTTTCCTTCAAACCCAATTCCTTTGCCAGGGTTTCATTGACGGGTTGAATGGTCACGCCCAGGAATCCACGGGTCACCACCCCTTTGCGGAGCTGGGGAATCAGTTTTTTCGCCATGTCGATCGGTATGGCGAAACCGATGCCGATATTTCCACCGCCCCTGCTGTAGATGGCGGTGTTGATGCCCACTACGTTGCCGTTCAAATCAAACAGGGGGCCGCCGCTGTTCCCCGGATTGATGGAGGCGTCGGTTTGAATATAGTTGTCGAATCGACCCGAACCGATGACGCGTCCTTTGGCGCTGACGATTCCGGCCGTCACGGTGTGGGACAACCCGAAGGGATTCCCTATGGCCATCACCCAGTCACCCACGCGAAGTTTCTGGCTGTCCCCGAGTTTCACCGTGGTGAATCTATCTCCAGGCTTCGTTTCCACTTGAAGCAGCGCGATGTCGGTTTGGGGGTCGCGGCCCACGACCTTCGCTTTTCGCTTTCTTTTGTCCCTGAAGCGAACGGTTATTTTCGATGCATTTTCGACTACGTGATTATTCGTCAGGATGAGCCCGGTGTCGGTAACGATGAATCCCGAGCCGAGACTCGGGGTTGGCCGGCGGCGCCTGGGGTTTGGGAACCATTCCCCTCTGGGCCCGGGGTTCAGGGGCCCTTCATGAAAGCGCCTGAAAAATTCATTCCATAAATCACCGGGTCTTCCCTGGAACCTACTCCTTGGATTCTTTTCAGCCTTTACTTCCGTACTGATGTTCACCACGGAGGGGCTTAGCTTTTCGGCCAATCCGGCCAGGGACGGCAGCCCTCCTGCGCTGAGGGCGGATTGCGCGTCCAGCGGGGCGAAAAGCAAGGCCAGGCCGAACAGTATCGTGATGAGGGAGGAAGTGGAGCGCACCAATTTGAATTTTGGAAGATAGAGAGAATTCCGCATTTTTTTCCCTTCTCTATGCATCAAATATCCTGGCGGCGAAAAACACCACATCACTGGTTTTAGATATACCAAAGTTCCATCTGCGTGAAAATCGCGAAATCGCTGAAAAAAGCTTGATTATCGCCTCGATGCGGGTTCGTGCGGTTGAAAACACACAATTCTCGGGCTATTCGCGTCGACGCAGGCGAAACGGAGGGATATGCTCTCCACCGGATGAAAAAGCCTATCGTGGCCTCACCAGCGAGAGTTTTTTGAAATGATGAGCGCATGACCCTCGAATCCCAAACCATTCTACTCGCCATTTCGGCTGCCTTCGTCAGCGCGGCGACGAACATCGCCTTCGCGCCCGCCTTGCGGCAGATGGGCTCATTCGCCCTCGCCCAGTTCAATAATATCGGCAACACCTTGATGTTGGGGGGGATCGGATTCTGGATGTATGAGCCGGGGAGTTATCGCTGGGAGGCGTTCGCCTGGTTCAGCGTTCTGGGCGTGGTGAACTACAGCATCAACCGCTGGGTGTTCTACACCGGCATGAACGCCGTCGGCCCGTCTCGCCACATCACCATCACGAGCATGGTTCCGCTTCCCAGCCTGTTTCTGGCGGTCATTTTTCTGGGAGAAGAACCCGGACGATGGGTATTGGCCGGAACGGTTCTCGTCGTTCTGGGCGTAGCCGCCGTGAGTTATGAGCCCTCGGGAGGAAGGTGGTTCCGCACGGGGATAAGCTGGTCGCTCATGAGCATGCTCATGCTGGTCGCCAGCGCATTCATGCGAAAACAGGGCATGTCGTACATGGCGGCGCCCGCCTTGCTTACCGCGTGGTCGGCATTTGTCGCCATTCCAACTTCGGAGGGTTTGCGCCATTTCCTCCCCAGGCGTTATTTCGAGTGGGGGTCGAAACGCTATATTCCCTTGCTGGTTTTCGGAACGACCATCAACGGGTTGATGCAAATCCTCATCAACCTCGCTCTCAAGGGCAAGCTCTCGCTGGCGGTTCCCATCCTGAGCAGCACGCCGATTTTCGCCCTGTGCCTTTCCGCCTTGTTCTTGCGGAACATCGAACGCCTGAACGCGCGCGTGGTGATAGGCATACTCATCGCGGTGGTGGGCATCGTGGCGGTGAGCATCGGCCGCCACGGCTGATCCGGCGATGGACAACACGCTGGGAATCATCTGGGCGCTGGCCGCTGCGATCATGGCGGCGTTCACGGGCGTTCTCGCCGCGCGGCCCTTGCGGCACATGGGTTTGATGTCCGCCACCCTGCTCACCAACGTCTTCAACATGCTCGTTCTGGCGCTTTTCGGCTGGTGGGAATACGACCCGGAAGACGTGACGCTCGAGGGAATGCTCTGGTTCGCCCTTTTGGGCGTCAGCGCCTACAGCTACGGGCGTCTGGTGTATTACAAGGCGATCGACTCCATCGGACCGCCCAGGCTCATGACGCTCATGAGCACCTCTCCTTTGCTCAGCTTATCCTTGGCCGTGCTTTTCCTCGGCGAGGAGCCCGGCCCGGCCGTACTGGGAGGCACGGGCCTCGTGATGGCCGGCGTCATCCTGGTGAGCTACGAACCCGGCCGGGGGCGCTGGTTTCAGCCGGGGATTCTCTGGGGTTTCGCCAGCGCGCTCTCCCTCGGCGTGAGCGTTTTCATCCGGAAAAAGGGTCTGGACGCCATGCCGAACATCGCCCTCACGGTCGCGTGGTCGAACATGGTGAGCATCCCCATCATCTACAGCTTGAGATACTTCTCCCCGCCCCGGTTGTTCGACTGGGGGCCGCGCTGGGCGGTGGCGACCATCATCCTGGTCGGCATCCTGAACTCGGGCAACCAGGTGCTTTATAACCTCGCCATCATCAACTCCGAGGTCAGCGTCGTCGGGCCGATCATCGCCTCGATGCCGATCTTTTCGGTTATTTTCACGGTCCTCATGCTACGCGACATGACCCGCGTGCGGCCCCGGCTCGTCCTGGGCGTGTGCGTTACGGTGGCCGGAATGGCGGCCGTGGCTCTGGGCCGCTGAGGCGCGGGAAGAGCAAATGCGGGGAAATGCGCGCGGGGTCAATTCCTACGATTCTCGCCCGTAGGGGCGCTTCGTGAAGCGCCCGCTTATTCCGGCAAGGGTCAAACTCGACCGGGGAAGAAGGGTTTGCCGACCGAGGTATGCGGCGATTGTGAACCGCTCGGCGCATGGGTTATACCTTCGAGTATGGTGCGTTTTGAACGGAAGGAGTTTCCGCGATATGGCTGGGGATGATCCGTGTGGAGATTCAAGAATCCTTTCCGGGAAGCCTTTTCGCGTACGATTTCTTTGCCTCCCGCTTCATTCTCGATAAGGAGACGGAGATGATTCGGCGTATCGCTCGGTGCGCGGTGATGACGTATATGGCGGCGGTTTTTGTGCTCTGCGCGTTCGCCCTGAATCAGGCTCAGGCCGCCGGGAAGGACGTCGTTTTTATTAAAGCGTTTTATCCGCTGGATGAGCCGAGGTTTCACTGCGTCGACATTCCGGGGCACCGCTCCCGCGTCAATACCGAGGCCGCCCTCGTCGCGCACACCTGCAAGGAGGGCATCTGGAACCTCGATGAGCATTTCGACCCCGCCGCCGTCATGAGGGGCCGGCTCAGGATGCCCGAATACGGGTTGTGCGTCGCCGCCGCTTCCGCAGCAGACGGGGCGAAGCTCGTGCTCGGAAAGTGCGACGGCACGGCCCTTCAGAACTGGCGCTTTGAGAACTACCGCCTGAGCCTCAAGGCGCATCCCGATAAGTGCCTCACCATCGGCGCGGAACCCTCCCGGCTCACGCGGGGCGGGCGCAGGCTCCCGAGCCGCCACATGGCGCGCTCCCTCATGCTCGCCACCTGTTCGGAAGAGGCACTCGAAAGACAGCTCTGGCGCATGGAAAAACCCATGGAGCGCACAGGCTCCATCATGCCCTTCAAGTGAGAATCACAATGAGCAGAAAGAAAACGCGAATGACGCGATGGATTCCCGGGGCGATGTTTTCTCGCGCCCTGCCTGGCGGCGGACCGGACGGCGCGACATGAAACCCTCGGAACTTTTCGACGTCAGCGGACGCTCTGCGCTGATCACCGGCGCGTCCGGCGCTTTCGGGGCGGTCGCCGCGCGCACCCTGGCCGAGGCGGGATGCCGTCTTACGCTGGTCGCCGGTAATGCGGGCGCACTGGAGGCCGTCACGGGCGAATGCCGGGCGCTCGGGGCAGCGGTCGCCGCGGTGAACGCGCGTCCGGACTCGGAGGCGGCGGTGGACGCCATGGTGGGAAAAGCCGTCCAGGCCCACGGCCGACTCGACATTCTGGTCGTCGCCTCGGGCATCAACAAGGTAGGGATGATCGAGGAGATGGCGCCCGGCACATTCGCCGAAGTCATGGACGCCAACGTAACGCAGTCCTGGTTGCTGGCGCGCGCCGCAACGCGGCAAATGAAGGCGCAGGGCGAAGGCGGCAAGATCGTCCTCGTCTCCTCGACGCGCGGGCTGCTCGGCCACCCCGCAGGCTATACCGCCTATTGCGCATCGAAGGCGGCGGTCGACGGAATCACGAAAGCGCTGGGCTGCGAACTGGGCCCGACGGGAATCACCGTCAACGCGATTGGGCCGACCGTCTTTCGCTCGCCCCTGACGGACTGGATGTTCACTGAGGCGCCCGAAGCGGTCAGGATGCGCGAGGGAATCGTGACCCGGGTCCCGAAGGGGCGGCTGAGCGAGCCTGAGGATCTGGCAGGGCCGCTCCTGTTCCTCGCATCGCGGGCGTCTGATTTCTACACCGGCCACATTCTCTACGCCGACGGCGGCTATACCGCGGGATAGGACGACAAGCATGGTCGGCGCCGGGTTCATGGGGCACGGCATCGCCCCGACTTTGATGCGCCCCGGGCCGAGGGATTACGAAAGAGCACACAGATGACGCGATGGATTCCGGCGGCGA
This sequence comes from bacterium, assembly GCA_965221165.1. Lineage (GTDB taxonomy): Bacteria > UBA8248 > UBA8248 > UBA8248 > UBA8248 > Bin107. Next base: position 1,913,987 of record CBDCRP010000003.1, on the reverse strand, counting down.
TATTCTCTTTTGTTCTTATGGGCGTCGGTGCGCCGCAAGCTGCGCAAGTCGAACGGGAAAAAGTGGACGTCCTGCCCTACGGCGATTTCGGGGTGGGTGCATCGCTCGCCTGGGAGGACGTGCGTCTCCCCACGCGCCTTGGCGTACGGCAGCGACTTGTGATCGCCAGGGCGGCGAACGCGGGCGATAAGGCCGTGATTCTCTTCAAGGGCGGTTCGGGAACGCCGATTACGAGGAAAGAAGGGAAGAGGCTCAGGCTCAACACCAATTTTCTGGTGAGGAGCTCTGCGCTCTTCGCCGAGGCGGGGTTCGTCACGGCTATCGCCGATGCGCCCTCGGACAGAAGCTCCGGTTTGGACGATGCTTTCAGGACTTCCCCGGCGCATCGTGTGGACATACGCGCCTCGGTGGATTTTCTGGTGAGCGAGGGAGCGCGCGAGGTGTTCCTGATCGGCACGAGCAGGGGCACGATGTCCGTCGCATATCTGGCGTCCGTGATGACGCACCCGAACGTCAAGGGCTACGTTCTCACGGCGAGCATGGAGGACGTCGTTTTCTATACGGAGGACATCGAAAGCCCCGTCCTGATGGCCCATCATGAGGATGATGAATGCCGGGTCACGACCTACCCCGACGCGGTGGCCTCATACCGCACGATTACGAAAAGCCCGCGCAAGGGTTTCGTTACCGTGAGCGGGGGAGACACGCCGCTGAGCCATCCTTGCCAGGCGATGAGCGCGCACGGGTTCATAGGGGCCGAGCGCGAAACGGTGGCGGCCATCGCCGCGTGGATGAACGGCGAGACGCCGCCCGCCCGCGTAAGTCCGTAGGTGGATGCTTTTGTTGCATCACGGGAGCCGCCCGCAATCGCCGCGCATGGCTTTGCCGTAGGGGCCGCATGTATGCGGCCCCTACGAAAAACGCGGTCTTGGGTAGTTGAGAGCGACTGCCCTATTTCTTCTACGCCGTCATTCCGGCGCATGCCGGAATCCAGAAATGTCCCACGCGGGACACTTCACTTTGCCCTTGCTTTTGATTTTATCTGTTTTGATGGTCGGTTTGCGGTGTTGGCATTCCCGTGGTTCTGGTCAACCTCCCGGTTGCCACCAGCATGCGCCGGAATGACGACCTGAAAATTTCATGCGCGGTCTTGGGACGGCAGCGCGCTCGTTGGTTCATTCGGGGATTGAGGATAAATCTTTCGCGCCGAAGCTCCCTCGGGAATTGGTGAAAATATCCGAAAAAAGGCGAAAAATAGGAAAAATATCTGAAAATTTAACTATTTGAAAATAAAGGCGTTTCATGAATAAAGAGGGTTTTGGACCGGGTAGGGGGGGTGCAGGCTCGCAAGCCGCCGCATGGCGCGCTCCTCGCCCCCTATTTCTTCTGCGCCGAGATGAGCCGGGCCTGCATGGGCACCTGGATGGTTCCGTCGTGCTCGTATTCGCGCAGCATCCCGACCAACGCTTCCCGTATCCTCTCTCTCGCCTCGGGCGTCTGGGAGTTTAAGCGCGACGCCGTGCGCACGGTGGACTTCTCGAACACCTCGATGATCCGGCCGGGCTCTTCCGCCTGCATGTAGAGGGTAAATCCTGTGATCTCGGGCGCGGTGAAGCCTGCCTCTTCAAAGGCGCGCGCGCATTTTTCATCATCGTCGGGGAACGGGGCGGGCGGGCCGGCCACGAGGGGGACGCTCGTATCGCCGTGCTCCTGAATGGCCCTCGCCATCAATGCCCGGTGGCCCGCGTCGTGCGTCCAGGCGGTGAAGGCGAGTTTTCCGCCGGACTCGAGCACGCGGGCGGTCTCGGCCAGCGCGACTTCCGGATACGGGAAGTGCAGGAAGCCGAAGTTGCTCGCCACGGCGTCGAAGCGCGCATCCTCGAAGGGCATCTCCTCCGCGTCGCAGTGCCTGAACTCGGCCCCCGGCCAGCGGCGGGCGGCCTCGCCTACCATGTCGGGGGCGAAATCCGCCCCCATTACCGTACATCCGCGCATGAGCGCTCCCGCAGAGACGACCCCCGTCCCGCAGGCCAAGTCGAGCAGGCGCGTTCCGAAGCGCGCGTCCACGGCGTCGAGCAGGGAAGGAACCGCCTGCGCGGTGATGACGCCGAACAGATCGTTGTATTCTCCCGCAGCGCCGTTCCAGCCCGTACGCTCGAATTCCCGAAAGGCTTCCGGGTCGTATGTGGATGTTTCGTTCATTCGATGTCTCCTAAAGTCTCGCTTCAGTCGACGCCCCGCGCCACCAAGTCCACGCCGTCTGAGCCGATGATCTCACAATCGATGATCTCTCCCGGCTGGCTTTCAGTTTCATGAAGGAATACCTCGCCGTCCACTTCCGGGGCCTGCAGCCGCGTGCGCCCGCGCAGGAGTCCCTCTCCCGTCAGGCCCTCGACGAGCACCTGCGCCCGTTGGCCAATGAGGGCTTCGTTGTCCTCGGCCATGATGCGCTCCTGAAGCGCCAGGAGCCGCGCCATGCGCTCGCGCGCGAGTTCCACGGGAACCTGATCGGGCAGCCGCGCCGCGATGGAGCGATCCTCGGGCGAGAAGACGAAACCGCCCAGCCGGGCGAAGCGCGTCTCTTTCACGAAGTCGAGCAGGAGTTCGAAATCTTCGTCCGTCTCCCCCGGAAAGCCGACGAGCATGGTGGTCCTGAGCGCGCAGCCGGGTATTTTCTCCTTGATACGCGCTACGAGTTCGCGCGTGCCCGCCTCGTCGATGCCGCGCCGCATGGCGGCGAGCACGGGCGTGGCGACGTGCTGGAGCGGCATGTCGATGTACTCGCACACCTTTGGGAGGTCACGGTAGGCGTCGAGCAACTCGTCCGTCACCCCGCGCGGGTAGTTGTAGAGCACGCGGATCCAGTCGAGGCCTTCCGTGCGGTTCAATTCTTCCAGCAGACGCGCGAGCGAGAAGCCAAGGCCCAGATCGACCCCGTAGCTCGTGATCTCCTGTGCGAGAAGGTTCACCTCCCGCACGCCCGCGCAGGCCAAGGCGCTCGCTTCTTCGACCACCAGATCGAGCGGACGCGAACGGAACCTGCCGCGAAACCTGGGAATCACGCAGAACGTGCAGGGCCGCGAGCAGCCTTCGGCAACCTTCAAATAGGCGCTGGGGCCCGGTTCCGCGAGGATGCGCGGCAGCCTCCTGCCGTAATCCATCAAGGTGTCCGAGAACGCCTCGCGCGCTCCGCCGCGCCCTCCGCCCAGAAGAGCAGGAAGCTGATCGTATTCGCGCGTGCCGATGAACAGATCCACCTCGGGCAAGCCCTGGGCGAGTTCTCCCCGGTAGCGCTCGGCCAGACAGCCCGCCACCACCAGGGTTTCCAGATCGCCTTCTTCTTTAAGCTGGGCGACCTCCAGAATCACATCTATCGATTCGCGCTTCGCATCCTCGATGAAGCCGCATGTGTTGACGATGGCGACCTGCGCGTCCTCCGCCTCGCTCACGAGCCGGTAGCCCGCGCCCGCGAGGGCGGCGAGCATGATCTCTGAATCCACCGTGTTCTTGGCGCAGCCGAGCGATATGAGCGCGGCGCTGGGCGCTTCTGATCCTAAGGGTATGGGCGCGTCGCGCCGCACGAGGGGCATCTCGGATATGGGCTTGATTTGCAGAAGTTCTCCACTCATCGCACAGCCCTCACCGGGGAGGCTTTGGGGTCGATGTGCCATTCCTCCCTGGGACGGTTGAAGTAGCGGATAGCCACGTCGGGCAGTTCTTTTCGGTAGACCTCCAGGGCCCGCACCATGCCCATCGCCTCCCCCATGTCCCCGATATCGGGCAGGGTGTCGAGATAGAGCGCGGGGTCGATGCAGAGGTTTTTCATCTGGATCACGTGCAGGCCGCATCTCAGCGCGAAGTCGAGGGTCGCCTCGACCTCGGCTTCCAGATCCGTGACGCCGGGGAAGACCAGATAATTGATCTGCGTGTAGAGCCCTGCGTCCACGGCGGCCTTCACGCAGTCTTCCACGTGGGTGAAATCATACGTCTCGGGCCGGTAATAGGCGTGGTGCCACTCGGGCGTCACGCTGTTCGTGCTGATGCGTATGCTCTCCAGGCCCGCCAGGCTAAGACGCTCCATCCACTCGGGCCGGCTGCCGTTCGTGTTCAGGTGCAGGGTGCCGCGCGATGTTCGCTCGCGGATGAGGCGGCAGGCGCGCTCGATGACGCCTGCCTGAAGCAGCGGCTCCCCCTCGCATCCCTGGCCGAAGCTGGCGACGGCCATCTCCGCGCCATCGAGATGGGGAGCGGCGATTTCGCAAAGTTCTTCTGGTGTGGGGACTATCTCGATGCGCTGGTGGCTTGCCGGGAAGAGGTCGTCCGTCTGGAGGGATATGCACCCCCTGCAATCCGCGTTGCAAAGCGGAGCGATGGGCAGTCCCATCTCCCAGCGGCCGGCGAAGAAGTTTTTCGCCGCGAAACAGTGGAACTCACGCGCGCAGCGCGCAAGGTGGGGGATCATCCGGTTTTTGGGGTGGGCTACGCGCATCTGCTCGATTCGCCCGGTGAGGCCGGTGTCGTCGTATTCCTCGGGTTCCCAGCGCGGGCAGTCATCCACCCGAACGGCGGCGCATACGAATTCGCCGCTCTCCTCATCGAAACCCAGCGCGGTGTAGGCCCAAAGCGGAAGCGTCTGCGCGCCGGGGTCTCTCTCGGCGAAGGGGAGCAGGGTGCGCATCCACCCGGGCGAGGGAAACGTGCAGGCGGCCTGTAAGGCGGCGGGGCCATCGCCCCAGTCCGCTTCCTCCACGCTCACGAGCGCGTCCTCTTGCGCGTCGCCGCCCACGGGAATGCTGTCCGGGATGGTGAAGAACTTGCTCCCACCAGGCAGGGGAGAGAGTTCCTCGGGTTCCGGCGCCACGGGTTCGGCCCCCTGCGCGCCCACCATTTCGAGTTCGGGGTGTTCGAACAGGTTGCCCTCGCCGTCGGCGACCACCATCAATGGGGACATGGGTTTTTCGTCTCCTGAAAAGAGGAGCGTTCCCGAGAGATTCCGCCTCCTCTCGCTTCTCCTCGATACGAGGCCATAACCTAGCAGAACTCCCCCTCCCCCCGCCAGCTTGCGGCCCTTGCCGGCGGCCCCGGGTTTCGCAATACTTGAATCCTCTCCCCATTCATGAGATGGGGATTTCTCTTTCAAAGACGAATCGCGATTGCGCGAGACGGAGGTGCGCCCACGTGAGCCCTGAAGAACAACTTTCTCGAGTCGCTTTGGTGAAATCGGAAACCGAGCGCCTCTCGGCGTGCTGGCGCGGTTTTTCGGACGCGCGCTGGGAGGTGGACACGTTCTGCCCCGGCTGGCGGGCGCGTCACGCCGTCTCCCACCTGGCGACGGGGGGCGATTTTTATGCGAACTCGATTCGCAGGGCCTTGGAGGGCCTGCCGCCCGAGCCGCCCTACGGTAGCAACGTGAAGGAGTTTTTCGCCATCCGCGGCGCCAGGGGCGAGGAACTCATGGCCCTGCCCAGGGAGGAGATGATGGATGCGTTCGACGTCTCCGCCGCCGAGGTGAACGGCGCGCTCGGGGACATTACTGCTAACGACTTGGGCAAGCACGGTTTTCACCCCCGGGGGCTGACGCGGCTCGACGCCTGGATCGGGCTCAGGCTCGTCGAACTGGCGATGCACGACTGGGACATCCGCTACGGAGAGGATCCGGAGGCTTGCGTTGCATCTCAGAGCGTGGAGGGAATCATGAGCTTCCTGCCCTCGACCCAGAGCCGTCTTTTCGGCGTCCGCGAGAACCCGCCCTTCGATGGTCGCTTCCTGTTCCGCTCAAAGATGCCCGATCGCGCGTGGACGCTCACCGTCGCCGGCGAGAAGGCGGAAGAATCCGCCGACACGTCGGGCGCGCACGACGCCACAATCACCGCGGACGGCGAGGCGCACCTGCTGATGATATACGGCCGCGCGAAGCGCGGGGCCATGGAGATTTCCGGCCGCTTTGAAATCGAAGGAAACGCGGAGTTGGCGAATCAACTCCTGTGCGTTTTGTATACGATGTATTGATTCATGGTATGAGGACAAAGAACGCAAGGCCCGGTTTTCTGCGGGCGAGACGATAAGAATAGTGCGAGAGGAGGAGTAAAACTCCCATGTCACCAATCACGACAGTCGATGGATACGTCTATTATCCCGGCAGCAAAACGCGCATCGGCGCGATGCGGCCTGCCGATCCGGCCAAGACGCCTTGGACGCCGCTGGGAAAACCGCTCTCGGAGTGCAAGGTAACCCTCGTCTCCACGGCGGGCATATTCATGAAGGGAGACGTTTCCTTCGATTATGAGCGCGAGTGGCGCGAGCCGCACTGGGGAGACCCCACGCACCGGGAGATTCCCAAAACGGCCGCTCAGGATGATTGCGAATACTCGCACTTACACATCAACACCGAATATCTGAAACGCGACAGGAACGTCTCGTTTCCGGTGGATATCTTCCTGGATTACGAGCGCGAGGGAAAAATCGGCGCACTGGCCGACACCCTCTACTCCACCATGGGCTATACGCCCAACTTCCATCCCCTAATGAAGAAAACGGCCCCCCTGATGGCCGAGAAGATGCACGCAGAGGGCGTGGACGCGGCCTTGCTCATCCCCGTCTGACCGCTTTGCATGCGGTCCGTGAGCCTGCTGCAAAGAAGATTGGAAGATTTGGGAATCGCCACCGTCTCGATATGCAATCAGCCTGAAGTCTCGGAGAAGGTCTGCGTGCCGAGGGCGGTGTTCATCCAGTATCCCTTCGGACGCATGTTGGGAGACGTGGGCGACAGAGAAGGCCAGCGCTCGGTGTGCGACGATATGTGCGCGCATTTAGAAGCCGCAGATGGCCCGAACGCCTACCAGCATCTCTCTCACGAGTGGCCCGAGCCCCCTGAGGAAACCCAGTGGAAGCCGCTCGTTCCTGCGCCCATGCACGTGCTTCGCAACAACGGCGCCGCGCCCAAGGGTTTGGGGCACTATCAGGATGAGGAACGGCCCGATCTGGACTAGAACAACCGCCCGCGGCTTCTCGATTCACTCCCCCCTTGAGGGTCGAACCCGACTGAGGAAGGAGGGTTCGCCGTCTGAGACGGGAGGGTACACATATCTGTTGCTCTATCGGTCGAACATCCCGAACAGGTCATTTGGAGTGTAGGGGACGCATACATGCGTCCCTTTGTCTTTGGCCGTCAAACCACGGGACGCATATATGCGTCCCCTACAACCGGTTTGACAACTAAAACGACATGCGGACGGACGCATAGGTCCGCCCCTACGAGAAGTGACTCTCCCCGGTCGGCGAATCCTTCCTCCTCGGTCGGATTCGACCTAAAACAACCGCCCGCCGATACGCGCGCCTTTATCATCCGGCGCGATGAGCACTACCTCGCCCCTCTCGTCCGGCACGCCGAGCGTGAGGACTTCCGAGATGAAAGGGCCAATCTGCCTCAGCGGAAAATTCACCACGCCGAGCACGAGTTTTCCCTCGAGTTCTTCTTTGGAATAAAGCGCGACGAGTTGGGCGGATGATTTCTTGACGCCTATCTCATCCCCGAAATCAATCCTGAGTTTATAAGCCGGTTTTCGCGCCTCGGGGAAATCCGCCGCCTCGACGATGCGCCCCAGGCGGATGTCCAGCTTGTCGAAATCAACCATCGTCGCCACTTTCCTCTTTCTCCTTGATTGTCATGACCCGGCTCGCACCGGCATACAGGCCTTTAGTCTATCGGCTCGCCTTGTGTTCTTTCCATCTCGAGAATATCGGCGCGCAGCTTTTGCGTGATGGGGCCGGGCGCCGGAATGGGCCGCCCGTCCACCTCGGCCACCGCGTGCACCCGGCTGAAGGATGAGGTGAGAAAACACTCATCCGCCGTGTAGAGATCATAGAGCGTGAGGTCCGCCTCCTCCGCCGGAATCCCCGCCTCGGCGGCGATTTCGAGCACGGTTTTTCTGGTGATGCCGTCCAGCACGTTGTGCGCCTTGGGCGTTCTTAAGACGCCGTCCTTCACGACGAAGACGTTCTCCCCCGGGGCCTCCGCAACGAAGCCGCGCACGTCGAGGAGAATCGCCTCATCGAATCCCGATTCGACGGCTTCTATTCTCGCCATCACGTTGTTGAGGTAATTCAGCGATTTCACGCGCGCCTCGAAGGACTCGGAAGGCGCTTTGCGAACACCCGCCGTCTTGAGTCTCAGGCCCGCACCCTTCGCCTTGTAGCTCGAACCCGTCTCGGGCGGCGGGGCGGGGTCGTGCAGGAGCACGGCGAGCGTCGCCTTATCCACTACCCTCGGGTCGAGCAGGGGGTAGCCCGCCCCACGCGAGATGACGACGCGCAGGTAGACGTCGTCCACCCCGGACCTTCGGACGCATTCCTTCACGATCTCGGCGATTCGCTTGCGCGTCTCGGGGGGTTCGAGCTTGAGCACGCGCGCGGAGCGTTCCATGCGGTCAAGATGCTCGTCGAATTTGAAAATGCGCCGGTTCGTCACCGTCATGGACTCGAAAAGACCGTCCCCGTAGAGAAACCCGTGGTCGAAGGCGGAGACCTTGGCCTCAGAGGCTGTAACGTATTCGCCGTTCACGTAGCAGATATAAAACGCGCTCTTTTCATCCATTATTCAGGGCTCTTTTCGCAATTTCCAGAATGGCGGCGGCGAAGACCTCCGGCTTCTCGCGCTGGGCGAAGTGCCCCGCGCCCTCCACCAGAATCCTCCGGTACCCGCCTGTGAAATGTCCTTCCTTACCCTCCGAGCTCTCGGGCCGCGACGCCCCGTCTTCGGCGCCTTGTATGAGAACGGTCGGCGTCGATATGGCGGGCAGACCGCGCATGAAACTTTCCGCGTCCTCATACCTGGGGTCTGGTTTTTCGTATCCCCACCGGTAGCGATACGAATGCATGACTATTCCCAAGAAATCGGGATTATCGAAGGATTGCGCCGTCGCCTCGAATTCAGCGTCCGAAAAGTTCCAGCCCGGCGACCATGTGCGCCAGAGTTCGCGGCAAAAACCGGCGGCGTCCGCTCCGAGCGCATCGCGTCCGCGTTCGGTGCAGAAAAACCATTGATACCAGTACGCGCGCACCTGATCGACCGACATCCGCTGCTGGGGGCGTCCCGTGCCGTAGCCCGCAGGACTCACGATGAGGGCGTTCAGCCGCTTGGGATGCATGGCCGCTACGCAATAAGAAGCGCGCGCGCCCCAGTCGTGCCCCACGAGCGTGAAGCGTTCGAGCCCCAGTGCGTCGGCAAAAGCCGTGATGTCGGAGGCGATGGCGGTGTACTGGGCGCTTCTGGGCGTCGCTGGGTCTAAGAACCGCGTCGGTCCGTAGCCGCGCACGTAGGGGCAAAGCGTCCTCAGGCCCGCATCGTTCAGGATGGGGACGACGCGGTCCCACGTTTTCGCATCGTCGGGAAAGCCGTGCACGAGGATGACGGACGGCGCTGTTTCATCGCCCGCCTCTTGATAGCCGATTTCGAGCGCGGGGGTTCTGAGCGATTTGAGCGCGCCTGGCATCGCGGTTTTTCAACCCCGGCTTAAATCGCGCACCAGCCGTCGTCCACGATCAGGTCGAGGCCGTGCACCGCGCTCGCGTCGTCTGACGCCAGGAACACCGCCGCGCCCGCCATCTCCGCCGTCGATATGTACGCCCGGCCCGTGGGCGTGTAGCTCGCCATGAGCTTCACGAACTCGGGGTCGTCCTGTAGGTGCTGGTTCAGCGGCGTGGCCGTGTTGCCCGGCGAGATGCAGTTCACGTTGATGCCGCATTTCGAAATCTCCGCCGCAAGCGCGCGCGTGACCATGTAGACCCCGCCCTTGCTCGCGCAATAGGGCACCGCGTTGGGAAAGGCGTGCGTGGCGGCGATGGAGGCGACGAAGATGATCTTCCCGTACTTCTTCTCCTTCATGATGGGGACGATGGCCTGTGAGAGCAGGAAGTTGCCCTTGAGATTGATGTCGATGGTGTCGTCCCACTCCTGCTCGCTGTAGTCTTCGAGTTCCTTGTTGATCATGATGCCGGCGTTGCCGACGAGGATGTCCACCGTGCCGAACGCATCCACCACGGCCGCCACCATGGCGTCCACGGCCGCCTTGTTCGATACGTCGCACGGAAACGCCTTGGCCGCCTCGCCGATCTCCGCCGCAAGCGCCTCTCCTTTTTCCGCCGTTCGGTTCACGATGGCGACCTTGGCGCCCTCTTCCGCGAAGCGTCGGCAGACGGCCTCGCCGATTCCCTGCGAGCCGCCGGTGACGATGGCGACCTTGTCCTTTAGCTTCATGGGTATCTCCTCCCCCTGCGGTTTCCCGTGTTTTCTATGTAATCCCGGAAAAGTTTTATGCTGAGCTCAGCCTCTTCCTTCTCCGCTTGGTCCTGGCCTCATCCACCTCGCCCGCCTCGTCGATGGCGACGCCGTAGACCTTCCAGGCGCGCTCTTTGGTGATCCACTTCTCCTCCACGTCGTTTTGCACCTTTTCGACGGGCCGCTCGTGCGGCGGGCCGTAGCCGCCCCCGCCCGTGCAGTAAGAAGCCACGTTCTCGCCGGGTTTCAGGATGATGTCCGCACAGCCGGGCAGATCCTCCAGAGACCCGTCCTCGCGCATGAGGAAGTTCTGGCAAACCGCCCCGTTCAGCCCGCCGAGCGTACCCTTGGAAGCATTTACCGCGCCGTCCGACACGTAGACGACTTCCAGGTCCCCCCCGCCCACGGGGCCGTATTCGCAATAGCCAGAAGGCGCGCCTATCGTCCTGCCCGCGCCCTCGGTATCGGGCATGAGCCTTCTGGTTTTGATGTAGATGGGAAAGTGGAGTTCGTCCAGTTCGATGCTGTCCACGAAGCACATGCCTGCGTTGCCCGCGTGCAGAATCGTGAGCCAGGCGTCCGTCTTGCCCGCCCCGGCTCCCCCGGTGACCATTAGGAAAAGATGGTTCACGAACGGCTCGTTGTCATTCCTGGGGTCGAAGCCCGAGATGACGCCCATCGAGGCCGGGAAAATCGGCCCGCACTCCGCCAGGCCGATGCCGTCCTGAATCTTCGAGAACGCGCGCTGCACGGGGTTCGTCACGCGGTCGGCCAGGTTGGTGGTGGCAACGGACATGGAAGTGGGGTGCTTGCCCCCGCCCGCGACGGAGCCATCGCGAATCAGCACGTTCACGCGGCGGAAGCTGCCCGCGTTCGTGGGCACGATGTCGTCGATGCTGTTGAACACGCCTATCATCGCGCCCGTGCGCGCGCAGGCCTCGCTCAGGTTGAGGCCGCAGGGCATGGCGTCGGGGTTGTCGCGCAAATCCACCTCGATGGTGGCCTTCTTGTTGTCGATCCGGACGTGCGCGGTGATGGGGATTCCCTCATCCGGCGTTCCGGGCACGGGGTCGTGCGTGCTGTGGGCGGTGGCCTCCCCTGTGGGCAGCTTGCGGATGGCGGAGATCATGAGTTTCTCGCTGTAGTCGAACCACTCTTTGGAGAAATCGTGGAGCGTCTCCCAGCCGTATTCATCGCTCATGGCGAGCACCTCGCGCTCGCCGATTCGCGCTGCGCCTATCATGGCGAGGTAATCGCCGTACCACTGCTCCGGCACGCGGATGCGCATCCGGCAGAAGTTGATGAAATCCTCGTTGTCCTCGTAGTTCGTCTGCACCTTGGTGGGCGGGAAGATGAGCGCGCCCTCCTCATATACGTCGCGCGCGTGGCCCATGTAGGTGGTGGGCTGGCTGCACCCGCAATCCGCCTGGTGGGCCTTCACCCACACGGTGAACTGATGGACGCCCTTCTTGTCGATGACGGGCACGAGGATGGTGTGATCCGCAGGATGCGAGCAGCCGTGGTAGGGCGAGTTGTGCAGATAGGCGTCGCCTCGCTTGAGGTCCGGGTGTAAATCCATCATCGAGCGGGCCATCAGGTCCGCCCCGCTCAAATGGTGGATGGGGAGTGATTCCGCGCCCGTCAGGAGTTCGCAGTCGCGCGTCACGACGGAGGTGGAAAAATCGCGCGCCAGATTCAACACGCCCGAGCGGCCCGTGCGCAAGAGAGTGTTCGCCATTTTGGTCGTCACGGCGTCGAAACGCTTGTGCAGCACGGCCAGGGTGATGGGGTCTAGTTTGGTCTTTTGCTTCGCGCGTCCGGTTTTTGCTCTCGCCATATCCTGCTCCTAGAGCGTGATGAAGAGGCTGCCGCTTCTCGTGCGTTCGGCCTTGGCGCCGGGGTCGATGACCACCGTCGTGAACGGCGATTCGATGATGGCCGGGCCGCGCATCGCCTCACCCGGCTTCATGGAATCAAACGCCGCCACGCGGGCGTTCACGAGTCCTTTGCCCGCGAAATAGGCCTTGCGCCTCTTGGGCAGCGTCGTCTCATGGATCGCCTCGCGCACGAGCCTGCCGAGACGGCCTTTTCTCAGTTTACACCGCGCCACGGCGCGCCAGCCGACGAATTCCACCTCCGAGGACGGATCGCGGAAGGCGAACACCTCCTCGTGCACTTCGTCGAACGCCGCGCGCGCGCTCTCCACGTCTTTTTTCGAGCGGAACCGGTTGATGGGCAGCCCCAAATCGATCTCCCATATCTGGTGCTTGTAGCGCGCCTCGACGTAGAACTCGGTTGCGCTCTCCACCGCCCCCTTGCCCGGACCCCGGATGAAGGCGCGGCATCGCTCGTCCAGTTTTCTTAAAACTGCGTTCGCACCCTTGAAGTCGAACCTGTCCGTGATGGTGAAGAACATCGAGCGGTAATCGGCGTGCAAATCGCTCATCATCGCGCCCGCTGCGGAGAGGGCAGCGCCCACCTCGGGGATGACGAGTCCCTGGCAGCCCAGGCGCTTGGCGATGGCCACGGAGTTGAGTCCCGCAGCCCCTCCGCCGCCGATCAAGACCGCGCCCCTGGGGTCGATGCCCTGGTGGATGGTGATCTCCTCGATGGCGCCCACCATGTTCTCCGTCGCGAGACGCAGGATGGCCGAGGCCGCCTCTTGAAGGGATAGCCCCAGAGGTTCGGCCACGTCTTTCGATATGGCTTTCTCGGCTTGGGAGGGGTCGAGCGTCATCGCGCCGCCCAGGAAGTAGTCCGGGTCGATGTGGCCCAGCACCAAAGAGGCGTCCGTGAGGGTGGGGCGCGTGCCGCCCCGTCCGTAGCAGGCGGGCCCCGGTTCCGCGCCTGCGCTCTGCGGCCCCACGTGTAAGAGTCCGCCCTCATCGACCCAGGCGATGCTCCCTCCTCCTGCGCCGATGCTCTTCACGTCCACGGAGGGAAAGCCCAGAATGTGTCCCCTGTAGCGCTGGCCGAGCCAGGTTTCTGGCGACATGGGTATCTCGCCCCGGCGCACGAGGCTCACGTCATACGTGGTGCCGCCGGTGTCGGCCACTATCGCCGTGGCGGCCCTGGCGTCGGCGCGCGAAAAATGCCTGCCCGCGATGGGCGCCATCGACGGTCCCGAACCCACCGAGTGGATGGGCGCTTCCGCGAGTTCGCCCGCGTCCATCACCCCGCCCTTCGAGGTGAGCATCAAAAGCCTCCCGCCGAAGCCCGCTGTCTTTAGCCTCTCCTGCAAGCCGCCGATGTAGCGGGACATCAAGGGTTTCAAGGAGGCGTCGATGCAGGTCGAAGACGCGCGGCGGTATTCGCGGAGAATGGGGTTTAAGACGTGGGAGAGGGTGAAGGGAACGTCCTTCAAATGTTTATTCAGCAATTCGCCCACGCCGATTTCGTGCGCCGGGTTCACGGTGGACCACAATAGAGAAACGGCCACGGCCTCCACCTCTTTTTCTTTCAACTCCTCGATGATGGTGAGAACGCCCGCCTCATCCAGCGGTTCGTACACGCTTCCGTCCGCGCCGATGCGCTCGTGCACCTCGTAGGTGAGCGCGCGCGGGACGTAGGGTTTCGGAAACGGCACCAGGAAGTTGAACGGCTCCATGCGCCCGCCCTCGCGCAGCACGAGAATGTCGGGATGTCCCTCCGTGGTGAGAAAGGCGGTCCTGGCGGTGTTGCCCGTCACGATGGCGTTGGTGGCGTGGGTGGTGCCGTGGATGAAGAGCTCGCCCTGGGCGAGGAGTTCGCGGGTGCTCGTCGAGAGCGCTTCTGCGGCGGCCTCGATCGCCGCGAGGATACCCTCCACCGGATCGTGTGGCGTCGTGGGGGCCTTGAACATGTGGAGGCGGCCCCGATTGTCCTCCAGCACGAGGTCGGTGAAGGTTCCGCCCGTATCGACCGCGAATCGCATCCCTGGCCTCCCCCGCTCACCCGCGCCCGGCTAGCATGTGCCCGCGCGGATGAGGTTTTTGAATCGCTATATGCGAATGGATGATGAAATCGGGGAGCAATATATCATTTCTTGGGCGGTAGGATGCAAGGAGTCATCCGTGAAAATGAGCGCATCACGAATCGCGCACGTGGGCGTAGTATCGGCCGAGACGCTCGGACGAGACCCCCAGCGCGAAGAGGATGCTCAAGCCCCACCAGATGATGAAGCATTTGGGCTTCCCCCATGTGTCGATGCGCCTCCCGCTCGTGACGACGGGTGTCTCGATGATGGTCATGCGCCCGAAGTCGCGCATCCTCCTGCTCAAGTCCCAATCCTCGAACACCGGCATCTCGGCGTAGCCGCCCATGCGTTCGAACACCTCCCGCCGGATGAAGATACACTGATCGCCCAAAAAGAGTTTCGCCATTCTCGTGCGCGTGTTGGCGCTGAAGCTGATGAAGCGGGTGAAGCGATCCTCGCGATCGAAGCTGTGGAGAAAGCCCCCGCCCGAAACATCGCCCGCGCGCATGACGTCCTCGATCTCCCGCAGCGCCCCGGCGGGCAGCCTCGTGTCGCAGTGAAGAAACAGGATCGTCTCGCCTTCCGCCAGGGCTGCGCCCGCATTCATCTGGCGCGCGCGGCCCGGTTCCGACTTGACGATGAGGGCGCGCTCGCCCGCCACGGCGCGCGCCTCATCCGTGCTGCCCCCGTCGGCGAGGATGGTCTGCTTATCACCCGGCTGGGCGTCGAGCATATCGAACAGGGCGGGCAGGCGCGGCGCTTCGTTCAGTATAGGTACGACGATGGAGATCATCGCGTAGGTCCTTTTGCGGTATTCATTTTTCTCTGCCAGGGCGCGGGGGCGATACATTTTCTAAGGCTATGATATGATAATCCCGCCGCAAGGCCACCCGATTGACCCTAACGATTGGAAACGCCCATGTCGATAAGGCGCATTCGCTTTTTCCATTTTCTCCGCTTTCCCGCCCGGCGCGTGAAGCATCTCACGGTATGCCTCATCTTTTCAGGGGCGATGCTCTCCACGAGCCTCGTGTTTTCACTATCCTCCGATCAGGAAGAGGCCATTGCCCTTTTGTACGAGACCGTGCAGCTCGTGGACAATAATTATGCCCGCATCCCGGATTTCAGGAAAATGTACGTCGCGGGTCTCGAGGGCATGAAGAAAAGGACAGGCGATGGGCGCTTCGACTTCGAGGAGAAGGCGGGAGGCGAGGTTCTCCTCAAGGCGCAGGAGAAGGAGTTGCGCATTCGTCTCGGGGGCGACACCGAGGGCGGGCTGGGCTCTTTCGAGCGGGCCTATCGATTCGTGATGGAGAATGCCGGGGATTCGGAGAAAAAGTCGGAGAAGAAGAAAAAAGGCGGTCTGCGCGTCATGTACGCCGCTCTCTCGTCCATGTTGCGTTCTCTGGATCCTTTCAGCGCGTTCGTCTCGCCCGAAGCCTATAAGCAGATGCGGGTGCAACATACGGGCCGCTACGGCGGAGTGGGGGTCATCATCACGGTGCGGGAGAAGAAACTCACCGTCATATCGCCCATCGAGGACACGCCCGCGCATCGCGCGGGTCTCAAGCCGGAGGACGTGATCCTGGGAATCGACGGCGTCTCCACGACGGATATGCCGCTGGCCGACGTCGTGCGCCGCATGAGAGGACCCGCGGGCAAGACGGTGGATTTGCTGATTTCGCGCGCCAGTTGGCCCAAGCCCCGCAATATGTCGCTGCGCCGCGCCATCATTCGCATCCGCAGCGTGAAGACGGAGGTGAAAGAAGGCGGGATCGGCTATTTGCGGATCACGGCTTTTCATGGCCGGACGACGCGGGAGTTCGATAAGGGCCTGAACGAGTTGATCCGCAAGAAAGTGCGGGGAATCGTGCTGGACTTGCGCGATAATCCGGGTGGTTTTCTGAGCAAATCCGTCGAGGTTTCGGAGCGGTTTCTGCCGAATGGGAGTATGGTCGTCTTCACCCGGGGGCGCAGACGCAGCGAGACGGTGTATTTCCGTGCTCGGGGGAACGGCGTATGGCTGGACAGGCCCTTGGTGGTGCTGATCAACAAGGGCAGCGCGAGCGCGTCGGAGATCGTGGCCGGAGCCTTGCAGGATTTGGATCGGGCCCTGATTATCGGCAGGACCAGTTTCGGCAAAGGCTCGGTGCAGGCCATCATCCCCACCAGGGGCGCGGCGGCGCTCAGGCTGACGACGGCGAA
The DNA here is from genome assembly GCA_965221165.1 of bacterium. Classification (GTDB taxonomy): domain Bacteria; phylum UBA8248; class UBA8248; order UBA8248; family UBA8248; genus Bin107. The sequence goes on along the minus strand of CBDCRP010000003.1, from coordinate 1,897,551 downwards.
GTACTACACCCCGCTGGGGCGCCTGATCCACGAGAAAGGCATTCAGCCCGACATCGAGGCGGGGCCTCAGCCGCTCACCCAGAAAGAGATCAGAGAGCGAAGGAAGGAGATGAAGACTTCGCTCTACAAGAAGGAGAAAAAGGCCGAAGGCAAGGAAGGCAAGAAAAAAGACACAGCCCTCGAACTGGCCGTGGCCGTCTTGAAGGACGCCGAGAGCGCGGACGTGGAAGCGCTTCGCCAGGCGGCGGTTCTCAGGCAGGGCGCCAAGCAAGCCACCGAAGCGGCATTGTCCACATTCTCCCCCTAGTACGGAGTGCGCCCTTAAGCCTCTTGTTTCGGGGGTTGCCCGGATGAGGGGACCTGTGATTCCCTGATCACGACGTGAAGGCGATGATGGTTCCCACCGCGGCGACCAGCCCAACAAGCTTTCGCATCGTCATCTTCTCGGACAGCCGCCAGGTGGCCAGTATTGTGGTCACGATGAAGCTCAACTGTATGATCGGCGAGACGATGGTGGCCTCACCGTCCCTGAACGCGGCCAGCAGCGAGGTGTTCCCGAATATGAAGCAGGTGGCGGTCACGAGTCCGTGCGCCCAGCCTTTTTTTGAGAATTTCGGCCCCCCCTGCACCACGAACGAGTAGATGTAAGCGATCGTAATGAAGAAAACCGCCTGGCTGTGCAAAAACATGATCGGCGCCACCCCGCCGGAGACGCCGAGCTTGTAGATGAAGTTTACGAGGCCGACGGCCACCATCGCCACGACGGCCCACAGGACGGTGGCGATCTTGTCGGCGGAGAAACTCCCCCGGTGAAAATCCGAGAACAGGAAAATGGCGCAGCCGGTGAGAATGAGGCCCACGATTTTTGGGAGCGTGATTGATTCGCCCAGAAACCAGACGGCGAGCATGGCGGTGACGACGAAACTCATCCGGTAGATGGGCGTGCTGGCGCTCGCCTCTCCGAGTTCCACGCTTCTCATGAAGCTCCAAAAGCCGATGAATGTGAAAAATGCGGCGCCGATTCCCAGGAAGGCGGGGGGCGTCCAGGCATAGCTGCCCTCGTATTGCGCCCAGATCCACGTGACGGGAACGACGATGCTCGACTGCGAGGCCGTTATCGTGCCCGGCAATATGCGGTTCCTGACCGCGCGTCCATATACGTAGTCCGCCACGCCGATCAGAAACGATGCGAAAAGAGCGAGTATGATGAACCTTGGAAGCAAACCGAATCTCTCCTGAGAAAAGCGCCGCAGCCCGACCCCGTTTCAGGCATCATACCCGTTTTCGGCGGACGCGTTTCGTCGGCATAAAGGGTATGCCAGAATACACCTTTGATTCATACCTCCCTCCTGCTCGTTTCGCTTGGCGCGCATCCTTTGCCTGCGCCGGCCGACCGGGGACGCGGCGCGATCGAGCGACCCCGGGCAGGATTTTGTTTCTTGACAGGCAGGGGCCTTGCTGTATATTGCGGATATATATCTCGCCATGTTGCTTGCGTGAACCGCACCGGAATCAATCCGGGGGAAGGGTTCAATCTTTCTTCTCTGTTTGTGCGGAAACGGGCAGGTCCCAGCGTCCGCACTCTGAATCCACGGAATCGGAAGTTAGGGAGGATAATGTAATGGCAACGAGATCGACGTATACCCGAAAGAGATGGATCAGCGTTTCACGTTCGGCGGCGATGTTGACGGTGGCGGTTTTCGCGCTCATCGCCGTCTTTGGTTCCCCCGTTTTCGCCGCGAAGAAAGACCCCATTAAAATCGGGGTGCTGTCGTTTCTGAGCGGAAAGCTCAAACCCATTGGTGACGAGATCACCACGGGCATTCAGACGGCCGTGAAGATGCAAGGACCCGTCATGGGCCGGCCTATCGAGTTGATTCTCGAGGACAGCCTGGTCAACGCGCAGGTGGCGGTCACCAAGGCGACCAAACTCGTCCAGAAGAACCGCGTCACGGCGATTCTGGGAACCAGCACGCTCGAGGCGCTGGCCCTGCTTCCCGTGGCGAATCGCCTGCGCGTGCCGATTATCACCTCGAACAGCGGCTCGGCCGTCATCACGGGAAGCAAGTGCAACTACTGGGTGTTCCAGACGAACCCGACTCCCCAGATGGCCGTCGTGGCGATGGACTCGCTCATCAAGGATAACCCGAAGTTCAAGACCGCGAAGTGGTTCACCCTGGGCCACGACTACCCCTGGAGCCGCCGGGTCGCGCGCTCGGTGAAAATCGTCAAGGGCGTGAAGTACGTCGGCGAGACATTCGCTCCGCTCGACACCACGGACTGGGCGCCGTTCATCGCCAAGGTCCGCTCGGCGGGCGCGACGGCGGTGGTCATCCCCGTCACCCTGGGCACGCCGCTCGTGCAGTTCCTCCAGCAGGCCAACGAGTTCGGCCTCACCAAACAGGCGACTCTGGTGGCGCCCATCGGCCTGCCGGACTGGCTCATCGCCAAGCTGGGAGAATTGTCCACCCACATCGTCTCGGCGGGCGCGTGGAGCGCGTGGCGTCTCGAGGACACGCTGCCCACGACCAAAAAGTTCAACGAACTCTACTACAAGATGCACGGCCGCGTAGCCGGAATGCAGGCCATCCAGGCGGGCACGGCGGCTCAGCTTCTGTTCAACGCCATCGAGAAGGCGGGCTCGACGGACGGGAAGGCCATCGTCGCGGCGCTCGAGAAGCTCGACGTAGAGGCTCCTGCGGGAAGAATGCGCTTCCAGAAGGATGGACGCATGGCGGAGGTGCCGCTTATTCTCGGGAAAATCGAGAAGCTCAAGAAACCGAAGTACGGCGCCATGTATGCGCAGTCGGTCACGGCGCTTCCGGCGTCCAAGACGCTTGAGCCGGCGAAGAAGCTCGGCTGTAATTTGAAGAAATAGTCATTGGCGATGGATTGGAATTTCTTGTTCGTCAATACGCTGAACGGAGTCATCTACGGCTCATTCCTCGCGCTGACGAGTCTCGGCCTGAGCCTGGTGTTCGGCTTGGGCCGAGTCGTCAACTTCGCGCACGGGGTATTGTACGCCCTGGGGGGGTATTTCTTCATCATCTTCCTGCCCTCGCTGGGGTGGTGGGCGATGCTGTTCGCCCCGTTGATCGTAGTACCCCTCGCCATCGCGATGGAATGGCTGACCATTGCCCCCATCCGCCACCGCAACGAAATCTACACCCTGCTCGTGACGTTCGGTCTCTCCTTCATGATCACGGGCGCGATTGAGTATCTCTGGGGCACCGAGACCACCCTGATCAAACCACCCGTCATCTTTCAGGGGACGGTGGACATCCTCGGCAATCAGTTTCCCGTGTACAGGCTCTTCGCGGCGGGGCTCTCGCTCCTGGTGACGGGGCTGGTCTTCGCCTTCATCCAGTTCACGCCGATCGGGCTGCAAATTCGCGCCATCACGGATGACAACGAGATGGCCGAGGCGCTCGGCATCAACACGCGCTGGCTGCTCACGGTCATCTTTGGAGGAGCGGCGGGGTTCGCGGCGTTCGCCGGCGCGCTCGGCGCTCCCATTTTCTCCGTCGATCCGGAGATGGGCACGGGTGTCATCATCGACTCGTTCCTGGCGGTGATACTGGGCGGTCTCGGCCATCTGCCCGGGACTGCCGTGGGGGCGTTCATCGTGGCGTTGGCGAAATCCATCGGCGGGGGCTACATCGCGGAGTGGGCCATCGCCGTCCTGTTCCTGGTTGTGGCCGCCATCATGGTTCTGCGGCCCAGAGGAGTGTTCGGTCGTGGCCGCATCGCCTGATGGGCAAAGCCGGGCGGACGATGTTCCGAGGAGGGATTCGCGCGAAGTCGCGATGCGGGTGCTGCTCACCGGGTTCACGCTCTTGGCCCTGGCGGTTCCGTTCATGGACTTCAACCCGTTTTTCATCACCCTGTTAACCGAGGCTTTAATCTTCGGCATCTGGGCGATGAGCCTGGATTTGCTGGTGGGCTACACGGGCCTCGTCTCGTTCGGCCACGCTGCTAGTTTCGGCTTAGCGACCTACGCCGCGGGGCTTTTCGCTCAGAACGTATCTGCGGATTTTCTCCTCTCGACCGTCGTGGCCATACTCGCCGCGGCGGGGGTGGCGTTTCTCACCGGCCTCGTCGTAACGCGCCTCTCGGGAATCGCATTCGCCATACTCACCCTCTGCATCTGCCAGGTCCTGTTCCAGATATCCGTCGTGTGGCGTTCGTTTACCGGCGGGCTGGACGGTCTCATCGGCGTTCCGCTGCCCACGCTCTTTGGCCGGGAAGTGGAACCCGGAGATGAACTCTACTTCCTGACGGTCGCCACGCTCGTCGTCACCTATCTTCTCCTCAGAAGGCTGGTGGAGTCCCCCTTCGGCAAAACCCTGCTGGCGATTCGCGCGAACGAGGACAGGGCGGCCGCCATCGGCATCGACGTGAGGCGGCACAAACTGATGATTCTCATCCTCTCCTGGATGACGGGCGGCGTGGCGGGAACGCTCTTCGTCTTCTTGAAGGCGGGCGCGAACCCGATGTCGCTCTACTGGTTCGAGTCGGGCAACATACTGGCCATCACGATTTTCGGCGGCATCGGAACGCTGTTCGGCCCGATCATCGGGGCGATAGGCTTTATATTCATTCGCGATCAGGTCACGACGATGTACCGGGCGTGGCAGTTTTCCTTCGGTCTTGCCTTCGTGCTCGCCGTTTTGTTCATGCCGTCGGGAATCGCGGGCATCGCCGAGAGGTTCTGGAGACGACTTTGGCCGGCGCGTTCGTAGTAGAGGGTCTCCACAAGTCCTTCGGCGCCCTGCACGCCGTGAACGACGTGTCCTTGGACATCGAGGGGGGGCAGGTGCACTCGCTCATCGGCCCAAACGGCGCCGGCAAGACGACCTTGTTCAACTGCATCACCGGGTTTCTCCGCCCCGACGCCGGCAGGGTGCTTTTGAACGGGAACGACGTCACCCATCTGCCGTCCCACAAGCTGGTGAAGGCGGGAATCGTCCGCACGTTCCAGATCACCCAGGTGTTCGGCGAGTTGAGCGCCCAAGAAAACGTCGAACTCGCGGCGCGCTCCCGAGAGGGGCGGAACTTCGACTTCTTCCGCAAGGCGAGCGCCTGCCGGGAGGCCCGCGAGGACGCGGAGGAATCGCTGCAGATGGTCGGGCTGATCGAAAAAGCGCATTTGCGACCCGAGGAGTTGGGGCACGGGGACAAGCGCGTGCTCGAGGTGGCGATCGGGCTTGCACTCAACCCCGAGGTCTTGCTGCTCGATGAGCCGACGGCGGGCATGTCCCGAACGGAGACCGAGCGCATCGCCCGCCTGGTGCGGCGCATCGCGGACCGGACGAGCGTACTCCTGGTCGAACACGACACGGAGGTGGTTCTCTCGATTTCGGATACAATCACCGTGATGACGCAGGGCCGGGTGATCGCCCAGGGCCCGCCCGAGCAGATCAGCAAGGACCCGCAGGTGCAGGACGCCTACCTCGGGGCCGTCGAAGTGGGAGAGGATTGATGCTCCGGGTCTCCGCGCTGCACGTCCATTACGGGAGCGCCCACGTTCTCCACGGCGTGAATCTCGAGGTGAACACAGGCCGGATCGTCTGTCTCATCGGGCGCAACGGCGCGGGCAAGAGCACGACGCTCAAGGCCATTATGGGTCTCGCGCCCGCCACTTCAGGCGAAGTCGTCTTCGAGGAGCAGCGCATAGACGCCATGGCGGCCCACCGGGTGGCCCGCATGGGGGTCGCCTACGTGCCCGAGGACAGGCGGCCTTTTGGATCCTTAAGCGTGGAGGAGAACATTCGGGTCGCCGCACAGGCCAGCCCGCGCTCGGACGCTGACGGCGTTCGCGAGGCGCTGGCGTTTTTCCCCGTCCTCGAGGAGCGGGCCGCTCAACTGGCGGGAAGCTTGAGCGGGGGCGAGCAGCAGATGCTCGTGATCGCGCGCGCCCTCGTGGCGCGGCCGAGGCTTATCCTGCTCGATGAGCCGACAGAAGGTCTTGCGCCCAGCCTCGTCCGCTCCATCAGGGACGGAATCATGAAGACCCGCACTCACGGACTCTCCATTTTGCTGGTGGAGCAGAATCTCTCCCTGGCGCTGGATGTGGGCGATTACTTCTATGTGCTGAGCCGCGGCTTCGTCGCCTTCGAGGGAACGAGCGCCGAACTCCTTGCGCGAGAAGACGTGATCGCCGAACATCTGGGAGTCGGCCGCGTGAAAGAGGCCTTGAAATCGCGCGAATGAGTCGCTGCGCTGCGCCGCGAGAAAAACCGAACCGCTCCAACCGGCCTGAATCCTGAAAAAGAGAGCATCCATTGCTTGCGTACGTGCTGGAGGAGAACGGTCCCTCTTTGATAGATGTGGCGCTTCCCGAGCCTCCTGAGGGCGAAGCCCTCATCCGGGTGCAGTTGGCAGGGATTTGCGCCACCGACCTGGAACTCATTCGTGGCTATATGAATTTCCGGGGCGTGCTGGGCCACGAATTCGTGGGCGAGGTGGCGGGGCCGGAGAAGCATCCGCTCTTGGGACGAAGGGTCGTGGGCGAGATAAATTGCGGATGCGGAAGCTGCGCCTGGTGCACGTGCGGCATGGAGCGGCATTGTCCCGATAGGAGCGTTCTCGGTATTCTCAACCGGCCGGGAGTCTTTGCGGAATACACCTGTCTGCCGGATCGGAACCTGCACCTCATTCCCGACGCCGTGGAGGATGAGGCGGCTGTTTTCTGCGAGCCCCTGCCGCCTGCTTCGAAGTGATGGAGCAGTTTCCCGAAATCGTGGATCACGAGGTTTTGGTGATCGGGGACGGGCGGCTCGGTCTTTTGCAGGCTCAGGCGTTGTGCGCCGCCGGAGCGAGGGTGGGCTTGCTGGGCCGCCACCCTGAAAAAATGGCGCTGCTCACACCGTGTAAGATTCCCACCTGGAGTGAGGCGGCCCACGCCCTCTGCTCCGAGGGGGAGAGATGGCCCGTGGTGGTCGAGGCCACAGGGGCTGCGGATGGACTCTCCCTCGCCGTTTCGAAAACCAAGCCAAGGGGCGTGCTGGTGCTCAAGAGCACGGTGGCTTCTAAAAGTTCGGTGGATCTCTCGGCGGTAGTGGTGGATGAAATCACCCTCATGGGTTCGCGCTGCGGTCCTTTCGCGCCTGCGATTCGGGCGCTCGATTCGGGCGATCTCCGCCTGCCCTCGATGATTCATGACCGCTTCGCCTTGCGAGATGCGCCCGAGGCATTTGAAAAAGCCCGCGAAAAGGGCATAATCAAGGTATTGCTCCGGCCCTAGGCATTATTTGTATTTTTGTTGTAAAATAGTTCGATGCGATTGCTTCATAGGGTGGTGCCCTTGAAGGAGCATGCGATGAGAGGCCTCATAGGGATGGCCTTGATTTTGTGGTTCCTTGCTTCGGCTTGGAGCGGGGAAGGGTTTGCGGCCACGGAGACCCCCGAGGCGATCGAGCAAAGACGCGTTTCCCGTCTTGTCTCCCATCTCAAGCGACTGGAGAAGCCCGAGGACTGGCTGCTGGTCCGCAAGTTTTTCTCCTCCGATTCGAACGTGCAACTCAACGCCCTGTCGAATTGCCCGTTGCCGGAAAATGAATGGCCCTGGTATCTCTCCTCCGATCACCTCAAGAACTACGCCTTCTCGATGGATTTCATTCCGCTCAACATGGACGCGGACAAGCGCCTCGAAACACTCATGGTCATCCAGTCGGATCACGATAAGGACCACTACATCACCTTTTGCCTGCTGGATGATGACAAGAGCGCCCGGAGGCCGCTCGCCTCCTACAGCGACTTGAGCCGTGGCCGGGAGATCACCTACCAGATAGCCGATCTGACGGCGGATGGAGCATCCGAATTGATCGTCAACGTCCGCGAAGGTTCGAACGGCCATTACTCGGACGCCGTGCGGGTAATCAAGCCCACCCCGAAGCGCCGCTTCGAACTCGTGTGGTTCGCGCGCCTGCGAGAGGAGTTGAAATGGCCGAAAGCGTACCTGGACGATGCGGAAAGCCAAGCCGTTCAAAGAAGCGAAGACCTGCGGGCCAAGGTTCGTTTTCGTTTTAACGGGCCGGGCAACCCGGCCACCCTTATCCTCAAGGGGGTGAGGAAATACGAGGAGCGGGTTTTCAACCTGAAAGACGGAGAAGAAAAGAACGCGCTCCAGGTCGATCGCTTTCCGTTCGAAGAATTCTGGCGGTGGGATAAAATCAAGCTGCAATTCGTCCGCGTTTTCGATTCGAGATAAGACGAAGCATCTTCGCTTTTACGGAAAGGTCGTGTGAACCCCTTGAGTCTTCCTCGCCCCGTCATGCTCATCGTTCTCGATGGATGGGGAATATCCGGCGAGCGCATCCACAACGCCGTGGCATTGGCCGATGCCCCGACCATGGACGCCCTGCTCGCTCACCGCCCCCACACCCGCCTCGTAACCTCGGGGCGCGCCGTGGGACTTCCCGACGGGCAAATGGGAAATTCCGAGGTGGGGCATCTGAACCTCGGCGCGGGCCGGGTGGTGGATCAGGACATCGTTCGCATCGACCGCTCCATCGAGAGGGGTGATTTTTTTGAACTTTCCCCGCTCGTCGAGTGCATTCAAAAAGCCAGGTCGGGAGGCGGCGCCTTGCACATCCTCGGACTGGTCTCGGACGGCGGCGTGCATAGTCTCCAGGACCACGGGGTGGCGCTGGCGCGGTTAGGGAAAAAAATCGGGATCGAGAGAATCTTCGCGCACGCCTTTACGGATGGCAGGGACACGCCTCCCCGCTCGGGCCTGGGCTTCGTGGGTCGGTATGCGGAGGGTTTGAGGCGCGAGGCCGGAGCCAGGCTCGCCACCCTTATGGGCCGCTACTACGCGATGGACCGCGATGAGAGGTGGCGGAGAAACGAGCGGGCCTACCAGGCCATGGTGGCGGGAGAAGGCGCGCTCGCCCGAAGCGCCGCCGAGGCCGTGGAAGCCTCCTATGCGCGTGGCGTGACGGATGAGTTCATCGAACCGGTGGTGCTCGGCGAAAACGGGCGTCCGGTAGGATTGATTCGCAATGGTGACGCCGTAATATGCATGAACTTCCGCGCGGACAGGGTGCGGCAACTCACCCGCGTACTCACGGATGAGCAATTCGAGGGATTCGACGTTTCAGGCAGACCCTCGGTTCATTACGCCTGCATGACGGAATATGACGAGCGTTTCCGATTACCCGTCGCGTTTCCGCCCTTGAGAATGGAAGGCCTGTTTTGCCACGCTTTGGCGGATGCGGGACGAACGTGCCTGCGAGTCGCCGAGACGGAGAAATATCCGCACGTCACGTATTTTTTTAACGGCGGAGAGGAGGAGCCGCCCGAAGGCGAGAGGCGGCGGATGGTTCCCTCGCCCAAGGTGGCTACGTATGACCTCAAACCCGAGATGAGTGCCGCAGAGGTGACCCGGGTGGTTCTCGAGGCCATCGAGCGGGGCGATGAGGACGCCATCGTCTTAAACTACGCCAACCCGGACATGGTGGGACACACGGGTGTGGAGAGCGCCGCCGTTCAGGCGGTGGGTTTCGTGGACGCTTGCCTCGGCCGTGTTCTCGACGCCCTGGAACGGGCCGGCGGGGCGGCGGTGGTTACGGCGGATCACGGTAATTGCGAGACGATGTGGGATGCGGAAAACGATTGCCCCCATACCGCGCACACGCTAAACGAGACGCCCTGCGTCGTCGTGGCGCCCGAGTTCGAGGGCCCGCTCAGATCAGGCGGCGCGCTTTGCGACGTGGCGCCCACCCTGCTGGGTTTGATGGGGATTTCCCTTCCGCCGGAGATGACGGGGGAGGATTTGAGGATTTCATGACCGGGATGTATTTGATCCGGCTTGGCGGCTTCATGATGATGGAGCATCTATTCGGGAGGAGATGGGCGTGAGCGAGGGAGTTCCCGATTTTCAGGCGTTGCGCGCGATGTATCACCAGGAAGTGGAGGGGCTTACCGACGCCCAGCTCGACTGGGAAGACCCATCCGAGGAGTGGTCGCGCTGGAGCATCAGGCGGCAGATAAGCCACGTGGCGCTCGCCTATTTTTTCTGGTGGGTGAAGATGTGGGGCAAAACCCTCTGGCCGGAAAACCCGCCCGAAGACCCGGTGGATTTCTCCAAAGCGGCTCCCAATCAATATGACCGCAGGCTGGATGAGGAGAAATACTGGAAGCTCGAGGATTTGCTCCCCAAATTCGACGATGCGCTCGCCTTCGCCGAGCGCGCCGCCGAGGGAAAGAGTGCGGATGAACTGAAGGCGCTGGCCGTCACCCGCGCATTCAAGCCGGAGTTGCTGATGGGGGATACGGATCTGCCCGTCTATCGGTTCTGGATGCACGTCTCCACCTATCACGACGAGGGACTCTCACAAGACGCGGAAGATGAGACGAAATTCACGTACACTCTGGCGGGAATGATCCGGCAGATGTACTGGGAGGCGCTCGTGCACTTGCGGACCATTCATCGGCTCAAGCTGAAACAGGGGCTCACGCCCGTCGCGCAGATTCCCCGGGAAGGCTTGCTACTCGATCCGTTTTTCTGGGGACCCGAGGATGAGCCGAAGATGTGAGGGCGCGCGCCGACTGCCCCGTATTCTTTCGAGGACGCTTCTATGCCCTTCGTGACGCTGCGCTCAGGCTTGGAGATTTTCTACGAGACCCAAGGAGAGGGCCCTCCCCTTCTGCTGGTGAGCGGAACGGGCCATGACCACACTTTCTGGTCGGCGCAACTGCCCTTGTTGAGCGGGGATTACCGCTGCATCGTCTTCGACAACCGGGGGGTGGGCAAAAGCACGGCGCCCGCTCCGGGATATACGCTCGCGGACATGGCGGATGACGCCGCGGGCGTTCTCGATACGGCGGGAGTGGAGCGCGCCCACGTGATGGGTTTTTCCATGGGTGGGCACATTTCCACCGAACTCACGCTGCGTCACCCCGGGCGCGTCGTGAGCCTGGGTCTTCACCACACCTGGGCGAGAAACTGCGCGCGCCTGGGTTCTTTTCAGCGCGCCCGCATGCGCCTCGCCGAACGGGGCGAGCGCGAGGCGCTCGTGGAACTGAGCCTCCTGGGGCTTTATTCCCATGAATATTACGATGCGAACGCCGACGTGATGGAGCAGAAAAGGAGATGGCTCACCGAACAATCAGGAGTCGACCTCGGCTGGGAAGGACAACTGCGCGCCTGTCTGGAGGGAGATACCCTCGAGCGGCTTCACCAGATAAAAGTCCCCACGCTCATCACGTGTTCCGATCGCGACTTGATCGTCGACCCCCATCACGCAAAAGAGATCCATGAGCGCATCGAGGGTTCCGAGCTCATCATCATGGAGGACACGGGCCACGTGGCTCTCATCGAGCGGGCAGATTTATTCGCCCGCATTTGCCACGAGTTCCTCGCCTCCCTGCCACCGGGTTAGGGAATCATACCGCACCCCGCATTTGGGGCGGATGAGCCGCCTGGCTGATCTTTCAAGGGTCGACCGAATTCGCCGCCGGTTTGACAAAAGGATTGGGCTTAAGGCAAGAACAAATCGGTTTCATCCCCTTTGGTCATGAAGCCGGACGGCACTGGGACTCAGAAAGCGAGGTGCGCCATCCTCAAGAAGATTTTCGGCTGGTTCGCGAAAAAGAACGACCCTTCATCCGGAGGTGGAGCGCCCCGGTCGGGAGGCGGCTTCGGCCTGCCCATGGCGCCGGACCAGGCGGAGCAGGAAGCCCTTTTCGCCGAAAAAATCGAAGCCCATAGTAAATGGCTCCAGAGTTCCGGCGCGCGCGGGGAACGCGCCGACTTCGCGGGCGCGCGTCTTGAAGCCATCAGCTTTTTCATGGTGAATCTCTCCAAGGCGAATTTGCAGGGAGCGCATCTCGCCCGCGCCAACGCGCAGTGGGCGAACCTGGACGAGGCGGACCTATCGAACGCCCGCCTCGAGGGGGCAGATCTGTTCCAGTCCAGCCTCGAGGGGGCGAATCTCAACGGCGCCCGGATGGCCGGGGCGAACATGATGTCGGCGGCCTTGAAATTCGCGGATTTAACGAATGCCGATCTTACGGGTGCCGACCTAAGGGGAGCCTCGCTTCAGCGGGCGAAACTCGCAGGAGCGAAGCTCACGGGTGCGCACATCTACGATGCCGACATGGAACTCGCCGACATCCGGGGCGTCGATCTTTCGGGTGTGAAGGGGCTGACGCCCGAGCAGGCCGAAGGCGCGCTCAAAGACGCGGAAACGCTCTTTCCGGACTCTTAGGGAAAACGCGATTTTAAAAACGTTTTGACTCCATCTCCCACCCCAGCTTACGTCTTTTTCTTTTGCGGGATTCGGTTTATGATGGATTTCTTACGGGATGAACGAGCAGGAGTGATACAGCATGACGCAGACGACCCGGACAGTAGACCATGAAGTCGATTTGGTGGAGCACTATTACGAGCAGGGCTTCTCGGACGGACTTCCCGTGGTTCCGCCCACGCCCGAGAAGATAGACGCCGCCGTCGCGGCCCTGGGGGGAGAGGAGGACCTCATCGAGTGCCGCGTGCCCCCGCGCTGGGGCAACCTCACGAGAGAGGTTCTGGCGATCAACATGGTAATGGCGGGTTGCAAGACGGAATACGCGCCCGTCGTCCGCGCGGCGATGCTCGCGCTTTGCGACCCCCATTTCAACCTGAACGGCGTGCAGGCCACCACCCACATGGCGTGTCCGCTCATCGTGGTGAACGGGCCGGTTCGCGGCGAAATAGGCATGAACGCGGGCTGCAACGTGTTCGGCTCGGGCAACCGCGCGAACGCGACGATAGGCCGCGCCGTGCGGATGATGCTCCTGAACGTGGGCGGCGCGTGGCCGGGCGACCTCGACAAGAGCACGCTGGGCTGTCCCACGAAATACACCTACTGCATCGCGGAGAACGAAGAGGCGAGCCCCTGGGCGCCCTATCACGTGGAACAAGGCTACGCGCCCGAGGATTCCACGGTCTTCGCCATCGCGGCCGAGGCGCCCCACAGCGTGACGAACCATATCTCAGACGATCCCGAGGGGATACTCGACAGCATTTGCTCGGCGATGAGCACGATTGCGCACAACAATTCGGTGAGCAGCGGTTCGTGCGCCGTCGTCATCAGCCCCGAGCATGGGGCGACCATAAGCGCCAAGAACTGGACGCGAAACGACGTGAAGAGCTATTTGTGGATGCACACGAGAAACACGTTCGCCGATATTTCGTTCAACCACCGCTACGGAAAAATCTATAACCGCAACATCCCCAGGTGGTACAGGCGCGAGCCGGACGAGAGAATCCCCATCGTGCCGGGTCCCGAGAACATCCACCTGTTCGTGGCGGGGGGGGATGCGGGCCGTTTTTCCGCCTTCATTCCCGGCTGGGGCCACATGACGAACCCGGTGCTGCGGGCGATTGACGGCAAGGCGCTCGAGGGCGGCCCCGTCTGCGTGGACGGCACCTGTCTGCTTTAGAGTTTGAGAGAGAATAGGAGGAAACCATGAGCGACGTCATCACCGGCCAGATCGTCTACGACCCCCGTGGGGTGGTCGAGGCCGAGGCGCAACCCACCGCGCAGCGCGTCCCGAATTTGAAGGGCTTAAAGCTCGGGATACTGGACAACACCAAGTGGAACGGGCGCAGGCTGCTCGAGAAGACCACGGCGCTGATGGAGGCGGAAGGCCCCTTTTCCGAAGTGCACTACTATAAGAAAGAGAGTTTTTCCAAGAACGCGGCGCCCGAGCTGATCACGCAAATCGCAGAGGAGAACGACGTCGTCCTGACGGCGATTGGCGACTGAGGCTCCTGCACTTCGTGCTGTATGCACGATGCGATCTCCCTGGAGCAAAAGGGCGTGCCCACCGCCGTGGTGGTGACGGAGGTTTTTCTGCATGAGGCCCACGTGCAAAGGGCGGCCTTGGGCATGGACGGCTTGGACCCCGTGGTCATTCAACACCCCCTGAGCACGCTTTCGGATGATGAAATCTCCGCGCGCGCGAGCGATGCTGCTCTCCAGGCGGTGAAGGTTCTCCTCGGCGGGTAGTTCCGTTTATTCATGACAAAGCCACTCGAAGGCATTCGCGTCCTGGATCTCACACAGTTTCTCTCGGGTCCCCAAGCCACGCTTTTCCTGGCGGGTCTGGGGGCCGAGGTCATCCGCATCGATAATCCGGCCACGGGCGATCCGGTGGCCTACTCCCCTCCCTATATCGGCGCAAAAGGCGTCTCCTATCATCCCCAGACGGATGAGGACATAGGGATGGCCTACCTGAAGCGCACGCGCGCGAAAAAAGCGATTACCCTCAACATCAAGGACCCCCGGGGTCTCGAGATGTTCTATGGACTCGTCGATCGCTCCGATATCCTAGTGGAGAATTTCTCCGTCGGCGTCACCAAAAGGCTCAAGATCGACTACGAGACGCTTCATACACGCAAGCCTTCCCTGGTCTACTGCTCCATCACGGGCTACGGGCAGACGGGGCCGGATGCGGGGCTCAAGGGCTACGACGCCGTTTCCCAGGCTGCGTCTGGTCTGATGAACCTGACGGGATTTCCCGACGGCCCGCCCACCAAGGCGGGTTCCGCCCTGGGTGACAGCGTGGGCGGCACGTTCGCCTTCGGCGCCATCATGACGGCGCTCTTTCACCGCGAGCGGACGGGCAAGGGCCAGCAGGTCGACATTTCGATGATCGACTGCATCTTTTCCTTAATCTTCGATGAGCCGATGGATTGCTACGAACGGCTCGGGCTTCCACCCCGTATCGGCAACCGCATCATGCGGCTCGCTCCCTTCAACGCCTATGAGACGAAAGACGGCTGGGTCATCATCGCCTCGGGAACCAACGCGCACTGGCACAACATATTGCGCGGCATCGAGCGTGCCGAACTCATCAACGATGAGCGATACGAGGACATGAGCCGGCGCGTGAGCAAACACCAGGAGGTCGACGGCCTCATCACCGACTGGACGAAGCGGCGTGAGACGAAAGAGGCGGTCTCCTCCCTGCGCGCGCACGACGTCATCTGCGGGCCGGTGAACAATATCGACGACATCCTCTCCTGGCCCCACATGCAAGAGCGCGGGATGATAGTCGATATCGAACACCCCACGCTCGGAGCGCTCACCAGCGCGAAGGCGCCGGGTTTTCCTCTCAAGTTCAGTGAAATCAAAGGCGGCTACGCCTCCCCCGCACCGCTCGTGGGCCAGCACAACGGGGAAATCCTCGGCGGTCTGCTCGGAGTGTCGGATGCGGAGCTAAAGGAACTCGAAGATGAGGGCGTCGTCTAGGGGGTTCATAGTGAGCGAAGTCTGCGGTTTTTCAGCAATGCGGCATTCTGGTTTCATCCTGGCGATGGTTTGTTTTCTTCTTTTTGGGGGAAATGGACACTTCGGCGCTGAAGCGCTCGAAAGACTGAACCCCAAAACCCTCGATTTGTACGATGAAGCAAGACGCACCTTCGATTCCGCCTATTTCATGATTCGGATAGGCGATGCGTTCATCGAAGGCAGGATGAGCGATAAATTCGTTCAGGGAAAACTTGCGGGACTCAAGAAAAAACGCGCCACCGTCGTTTTCGCGCACGGCTGCGCGGGGCTTGGTCGCGGGAATTTGCGCTACATGCGAGTGCTCGCGCGGGCGGGATACGCCGTAATCGCTCCCGACAGCTTCGCCCGCCGCTATCGGCCCGAGACCTGCAATCCCTCCCGGCACCGGGGCATAAAAGGAGCGCCTCACAGGCGGGTGAACCGGATGCGGCAAGAGGAAATTCATCACGCGGCTTATCGGGTTCGGCGCATCCCTTGGGTGGACCGGAAAAACCTGTTCCTGGTGGGACATAGCCAGGGCGGCACCGCGGTCGCCGCCTATGAGGGGGATGAGTTTGCCGCCCACGTCATCGCAGGCTCCGTATGCTGGCGCGGCGTTCGCTCGCCACGCGGGACGCCCGTGCTCGCGCTGTACTCGGAGGACGACCCCTGGCGGCGGAACAGGCCCGCCGATCAATGTCTGCGCAAGACCCGAAAGCGGGGCGTGAAGATGGAATTCCATCTGTTCGAGGGCCGGAAGCACAACCTCTCGCGGGACGATACCGCGCGTCGCCTGATTCTTGATTTTCTCTCCAAACACCGAAGAGCGGAATAAAAGCATTTGAAGCGGGAGTCTTGAAATTTCATGCTATTTGTTCTCCCGACAGGCTCCCGCTTTCAGGAGCAATGCGCCATCGCCTGCGTCCCTGTGCTAGGATTCCCCTTTATCGCGCATTTAAGATACGGAGGCTCATGGTCATGAGAATCTGTACTTTCAGTCTGGGGGGCGAGGCGCGCACAGGAGTCTTGTTCGGGGAGAAAATCGCCGACCTCAAGATGGCCTACGCCTTGTCACTGAATGATGAGTCGGCGGCCGAGGCCATGGATCAGGCGGAAGCCGAAGTGCCCGCGGATTGTGAGGAATTCATCGAGGATCTGGAGATGAACCGCCCCCTGGCGGAAGAAGCTACCGAAGCCCTCAAGAAGCACCGGCGCAGGAAAAACCCGATTCGCTTCGACGGGATGCAGGTGGTCTATGAACCAGAAGAAGTCGAGATTCTTCCTCCCGTCATTCCGGACACGCTGTTTTGTATGGCGAGGAACTATGTGGCCCATGCCGCCGAGATGGCGCGAATCGAGGTGAATGACTTCAAGGAGGAACTCCCGCTCTATTGTTTCTTGAAGCCCGCAACATGCGTGAGCGGCCCGAATGAGGACGTGCCCGTCTATCCCTCGATGGAAAAGCTCGACTACGAACTCGAACTCGGCGTGCTCATCGGCCAGGGAGGCAAGAACATTCCCGTGGAACGGGCCATGGACCATGTGGGCGGCTACACCCTGTTCAACGACATGAGCGATCGCACGAGCCTGAACATGGGCAAGTTCATCGACTGGTACGCCATGAAGGCCCCGGACGGCTTCGCTCCCATCGGCCCCTATATCCTGCTCCCCGAAGAAGGGCTGGATCCCCACGATTTGAGGCTCAGGCTCTGGGTGAACGGAGAACTCAGGCAAGACGCCACCACGGGCGATATGGTCTGGCGGGTCGCCGAGCAGGTATCCTATCTATCCGGGATCGCCACGCTGCGGACGGGCGATATCATCGGCACCGGCTCGCCTGCGGGCAACGCCGCTTCTTGGGGGAAATACCTGGAGCCGGGCGACCTGATAGAGGGCGAAATCCAGCGTATCGGGCGCCAGGCCTTTCGAATCAAAAGTGAAAGCCCCGAGTATACGCCGGGCTAGCTCTCCTGGCGGTTGATCCGCACCCGTTTGCGCATTAAGATTTTCGCATCGATCGATAGAATACCGAACCGTTGAAACCCGAGAGGGGACCCCAATGAACCCAGCCATAGCCGAAGCCGAATCCCTGCGGACGATGGACAAGGAGCACGTCTGGCATCCGCTCATGAACCATTCCGGAATCGAGGAAAATCCCCTCGACGTCGTGGTCAAAGCCAAAGGCTCGACCATCCAGGACGCCTCCGGTAAGGAATACATCGACGCCATGGCGGGGCTTTGGTGCGTGAACATCGGCTACGGGCGCGACGAGGTCGCCCGGGCGGCGTACGAGCAGATGCTCGAACTGGCCTACTATCCGCTGACGCAGGTGAACCCGCCGGCAGCCAGGCTCGCCAAGCGGCTCGCTTCCCTGCTGCCAGAGGGGGTCGAGCGCGTCTGGTTCGTGAACTCGGGCTCGGAAGCCGTGGACACCGCCATCAAGCTGGCCCGCGTCTATGGACGTCTGAACGGCGGGAGGCGGTATAAAATCATCGCCCGCCACCAGGGTTATCACGGGGCGACCATCGGCGGCGCGAGCCTCACCGGCCAGACGCTCAGGCGCGCGATGTTCGAACCGCTCCTTCCGGGCGTGATTCACGTGAGCGCCCCCTATTTCTACCGCAGCAACGCAGGCTCCGAAGAAGAATTGGCGCAGCGGTGCGTGGACGAACTCGACGAGGTCATCCGCTACGAAGACCCCGAGACCGTGGCGGCGTTTATCGCGGAGCCCGTCATCGGCGGCGGCGGGGTGATTCCCCCGCCCGCGGATTACCTGAAACGCATGCGCGAGGTGTGCCGGAACCACGGCGTGTTGTTCATCGCAGATGAGGTCATCACCGGATTCGGGCGCACGGGGGAGCTATTTGCTTCCGATCTCTATGAGGTCGAGCCGGACATCATGACGATGGCCAAGGGGCTGAGCAGCGCCTACCTGCCCATCGGGGCGACTGCGACCACGAACGAAATATTCGAGGCTTTAAACGCGGAGGGCGATTCGGGATTCCTGCAGATAAACACCTACGGCGGGCACCCCGCCGCTTGCGCGGCCTCGCTCAAGAATCTCGAAATCATGATGGACGAGGAGTTGCCCGCGCGCGGCGCGAAGGTGGGCGCCTACCTGGGCGGACTTTTGGGGAAACTCGCCGACATCCCCTGCGTGGGCGACATTAGAGGCGTGGGCCTCATCTGGGGTGTGGAGTTGATAGAAGAGAGCGGCGCGCCCTTGTCCACGGCGGCCACCTCCAGGGTATTGGCCTACGCCAAGGAGGCGGGCGTTATTTTCGGCAAGAACTCCGGCATCGCGGCGGGTCCCTCGAACACCGTCACCATCAGCCCGCCGCTGGTCTTTACCGAAGAAGAGGCCGAGCGCGCAGCGTCCGCCCTCGACTCCGCCTTGCGCCGCGTTCAGGCGGAGAGCGGCGCTTGAGTCGATAAACGAAAATTTATCTCGCACTTCATTTTAGGGAGATTCTTATATGTCCAATATCACCATGCTCGACATCGGGGACCTGAAGAAGACGAAGCTGGCTCCTTTCGTCAACAAGGCGCTCAAGCACCGCGCGCCCGACCCGGCCTTTCACGCCATGCAGGGCCACAACGAGGACTTGGCGAAATCGATGTACCTCGCCTGGGGCACGGTGTTCAACACCGGCGTCATCGACCACAAGCTCAAGGAGATCATCCGCGTTCAACTCTCGCGCCGCGCTTTTTGCAACTACTGAGGGAACGTGCGTTCTGCTTCGGCGAAGCAGGCGGGCCTTACCGAGGAGCTGATAGACGACGGCATCGACAACTGGAGCGACAGCGATAATTTCACCGAAGCCGAAAAACTCGCTCTCGAATACAGCGAGCTCATGGATTCAGAACCCGAGAAGATTGACGAGGCCTTCTACGCGAGGCTCAGAGACCACTATTCGGATGAGGAAATCGTGGAATTAGGCTCTTTCATCGGCTTCAACGTGGGCTACCACACTTTTTTCAGAACGCTCGATTTCTACCCCATGTTCTCCCCCGACGGCCGGCTGGTGAGCCAGGAGGAATCGCGCCGCATCTATGGGGATTGCCCCGTCTCGCACCTGAGCGGCCCGCTCGCCCGCGCTCTCGAAGAGGGTGAAGCGCAGCAAGCCAACGGAAGCTAGGAGGAAGACATGCCGATTATCGAGCCGCTCGAACCCGAAGCGATTGACGATAAGAACTGGATGCGCGTCATGGAGCGCACCGCCGAAACCCAGGCGCCCGATGCGTTGTTCTCGCGCATCATGGCGCATGCGCCCGGCTACGCCGCCGCCATGCACGACGCCATGCACCGCTCCCACGCCATGGGCGGGGTGGACCACAAGCTCAAGGAGATGGTCCGCATCCAGCTCGCCCGAACCGCACAGGACACCTACTTCGCGAACCTGCGCTCCGAGCAGGCGAAAAAAGAGGGCCTGACGGAGAAGCGCATCGAGGCCGCCTGCGGGGATTTCGAGAACGACCCGCAGTTCTCAGACGCCGAGAAATGGGCGCTTCGCTATTCCTACTGGATGTACCGAGACGCCAAAAAGCTGGACAAGGAATTCTACGACGAGGGCAAAAAACACTTCTCGGAAGCCCAGATCATGGAACTCGGCGCGATGGTGGCGCTTCACTATGGTCTCCAGGTCTTCATGCGCACGCTCAAGGCCTATCCCATACACGATCCGGAGGGAAACGTCGTGACGCAGGCGCAGTCCGAGAAAATTTACGGGAAAGACGTGCCCCTGCCCGCCTGAGTTTCGCCATTGACGTGAAAGCGCCCGCCGTCCGGCGGGCGCTTTTTTATTCTTTCCTCGTTCACCGCGCCCGGCGGCACTCCGGTTCTATACGACGTCGAGATGGATAACGTCCGTTCCTTGGGATTGGGCCTGGTGATGAAGTATTCGTTCTGAGTAGCGGGGGAGAAGCCTGCCGGCGCATGATGCCGCGCAGCGTGAGACCGTGGACGATCTCATCTCCGCGTGCGCCGAAGGGCGTTATACCCGTTTCCATTTTGCATCAGTGGAGCTTTTTCCTCCGTGATGAGCGTCAACTCGCCTCGTTGGTGGTCCGGCACGCCTCAGGCCGGGAGACGCTCGTTGAAGCGACTGCGCCCATCAAGAAAC
The DNA here is from genome assembly GCA_965221165.1 of bacterium. Lineage (GTDB taxonomy): Bacteria > UBA8248 > UBA8248 > UBA8248 > UBA8248 > Bin107. The sequence continues at coordinate 1,877,165 of CBDCRP010000003.1, read as the reverse complement.
TTTCGAGTTCACCCCCGCAACCCGACTCGCAGGCTGCGCCCATCTGGAACTTGCCCTCTCCCGGGCCGTGCAGGATTCTCCCTGCGCTCCGAGGATTTGATCTGCATCTGTGGAATGGCATAGCATGGAATTTGCGGCTCGGCAGAAAACACGAGGAGAGAACAGTATGGGAAAATTGCGAAAGGTCGCATTGAACGAAGTACTGACGAAGGCGATGTTCCGGTTCTGGCGCCATGGATACTCGGCGACTTCGATCCGTGATCTTGAGGAGGCCACGGGCCTGTTGCGCGGGAGCCTCTACCACGCGTTCGGTGACAAGCGTCAGATGTTCGCTCAGGTGCTGCGTCATTACGACCGCATCTACCGGGAAGACCCGATTGCGGAGCTTGAAAAGCATCCCTCACCGCGCGAAGCGGTGCTGTCCATGTTTGAGGCCGCCGCCTCAGACGCGGGAGAGAACGGTGCGCACGACGGCTGCCTCGAAGTTAACACGGCCCTGGAACTGGGGCTGCACGATGCGGAGGTGGTCTCGTTCGTGGGCAACGCATTCGCCGGCATGGAGGACTTCCTTCGCGCTTCGATCGAGCGGGGCCAAGCCTGTGGGGAAATCTGCCCGGAAGTTGTTCCGGACCAGACGGCGAAATCCCTGCTCGGCCTGTTCCTCGGCCTCAGGGTGCTGGCGCGCGTGTCCTCCGATCAGAGTCAGCCGCAATCCATTGTTTCCCAGGCCGAAGCCCTCTTGCCGCTGCCGAATCCGTCTGCATAGGTTTCAAGGAGCCTTGCGAGAACTCTGAGCGGGCCAGGCCTTTTCTTTCTCTTGCGCCACTTCTGAAAATGACCCGTGAAACTCGAATCCCGAAGAACTGCATGGCGTGAGTAGGCCTCGGCGATGGAAGAAGCGGGTAAAGTTTTTTCTTGAATCGCCGCCCTCCCCATGCTCTAATGCCACATCTGTACGCTAGTCACGGCCCAGCCTAGAGGGGCGTATGCCGACTCAAATTCCGTCTCGACCTGATGACGGTCTGGCGCGTCATGCCCCCTTGATGTTCTTGAAGGCGGTTCACCTCATCACCAAAGCGAACATTTCGAGAACAAAGCGAATTTCAACCGGATTTCAACAAAATGGGAGCGGACGCATGAAAAACCATCATCGAATTTTTCTTCCATGGACTCTCGTTTCAGGTGTGCTTCTCGCCTTGGCCGCCTTGCTCCTCACGGCGAGCGGGGCGGGCGCGGCCGTACCCGTCGAGACCCGGATCGCAACGGATCAATACATATTCAACACCTTCTTTTTGCTGATCTGCGGCGCGCTCATCATGTGGATGTGCGCGGGCTTCACGATGCTCGAATCGGGTTCGGTGCGCACCAAGAACGCCTCGGTGATTTGCTTGAAGAACATCGGCCTCTACGCCATCGCCGGGATCATGTTCTACTTGATCGGCTATAACCTCATGTTCGTGGACGTTGCGGGCTGGATAGGCTCGATCAAACTCTTGTTCAGGCCCTCGGCGGATGAGTTCGCCATCCTGGCCGGGAGCGATAAGGCAAGCAAGGCCGTGCTCGAGAGCGGCTACGCCAGCGTGTCTTTCTGGTTCTTCCAGATGACCTTCGTGGCGACCACCGCCTCCATCGTTTCAGGCGCCCTCGCCGAGCGCGTGAAACTCTGGTCGTTCTTCATCTTCATCGCCGTCCTGGCCGGGGTCGTCTACCCGCTGGTGGGTGCCTGGACGTGGGGCGGGGGCTGGCTCACCACGCTCGGCTTCAGCGACTTCGCCGGCTCCACCATCGTCCACTCGACCGGGGGATGGGCGGCGCTCGCGGGCGTGATCGTCGTGGGCGCGCGGCGCGGCAAGTTCCGCGAAGACGGCAGCGTCAAGTCCACGCCGCCCTCAAACGTCCCGCTGGTGACCCTGGGGGTCTTCATCCTGTGGTTCGGCTGGTTCGGGTTCAACGGCGGCTCGATGCTCGTGCTCAAGGGCTCGGTCGACGCGCTGGCGATGAGCAACGTGTTCGTCAACACCAACCTCGCGGCGGCGGCCGGATGCCTTGCCGTCCTCTTCACCGCGCACTCCATCTTCGGGCGCGTGGACCTGCTCGCGGTGCTGAACGGCGCAATCGGCGGCCTCGTCGCCATCACGGCCGGGCCGAACATCGTCGAATACCACTGGGCGGTCATCATCGGCGCAATCGGCGGTCTGGCGTGCGCGTTCGGCTTGAAGCTGCTTGAGAACTGGGAGATCGACGACGTCGTGGGCGCGATTCCCGCCCACTTGTTCGCCGGCGTCTGGGGGACGCTCGCGGTCTGCATCGCGGGCGGCGGCAGCCTCTTCGCGCAGATCGTCGGCATCGTGGCGATAGGCGCCTTCGTGTTCGCGGCCTCCTATGCCGTCTGGCTGGTTATCGACAAGACGATTGGCTTGCGGGTGTCGGCCGCTGCTGAAGACCTCGGCCAGGACTCGGCGGAACTCGGTCTCGAAGCCTATCCCGAGTTCGTGCTCATGCCCGATGAGGACGACGCGCGCATAGCGAAAGGAGCGCAATAAGCCGGGGGGGTGTCGCATACGAGGCTACTGATCCGGAAAACACATATCTCCTGCGGGGTTTGGGGGAAACATGAGAGCGCCCGCCACTCGGCGGGCGTTTTTTGATCCGTGGGAATACAGGTGAAATTGTTATTGTGCGAATGAAGAGAGTGCCCCCTCGTATCACGCCAACCCGAAGTACGCCTTGATGCGCCGGGCCGCTTCCTGCGATACCCCGTTCATGACCTCGGCGACGCGCGCAGGCGAAGTATCCTCTATCACGCCGTACCAGCCCGATTCGTACATATCGCGCACGTCCTTGGGGATATAGTAGACCGCCGGGTCGCGCCGGGCCGCGTCGTTTTTTTCTCCGTGATCCATGGGGGATGGGTCCGTGGCGAGTTCCAGATGCGCGAGTTCGGGCCTGTCGGCGAGCACGGGCAGGACTTCGAGTTCACCGCCGTGGGTCAGGCCCACCTTCCGGCCATAGAGGTTCTTTGCGATGAAATGCGCGTGAACGATGAGGATTCTCAAGCCCTCGTGCGCGTTCTGGGCGTCTTCCGCCGCAATCTCCATCGCCGGCAGGTTGCGCTCGTGCCAGTTCAGGAACACCACCTTCCTCGCCCCGTGGCGGTGGAGGCTGCTCACGACGTCGCGCATCAGGCGGATCATGGTCTCGGAGCGCAGCGACACCTTGCCGCCGAAGCCCATGTGCAGGGGCGTGACGCCGAAGGGACAAAAATCCACCAGTAATCCGCCGGTGATGGCCGCGACCCGCCGCGCGAAAGACTCCGCCGCGTAGTAGTCGGTCCCCATCGGCAGGTGGGAGCCGTGCTGCTCGACGCTGCCCAGGGGCAGGATGGCGAGGCCGGTTTCCTCCAGAATCTTCTCGGCCTCGGGGTTCGTCATCTCCATCAACGTGCGCGCTTTTTCCATGAGCTTATAACTCCTCGCTATGCTCCGGGCCGGTTGAGGCGGGAAGCGGAGCCTTCGTTTCCATGAGTTCGATCACCACGCCGTCCGGCCCTTGAAAGTAGAGATATTTGAGGTGCGGCATGTCGTCTTCTTCCACGATGGGGACGCCGCGCTCGATGAGCATCGCGCGAGCGGCCTCGAGTTCGCCTTCTCCCACGTAAAAGCCGATGTGGTCGACGCCCCGCACGATGAGCATGCCGCCTCCGGCCATGAGTTTGGTCTGGGGCGCTCCTTTGCGCTCGCGCGAGTCGACGATGCGCGCGCCCAGGATTTCGCGGTAGAAGCGCACCGCCTCGTCGTGGTCCGTATGGAGGATGTGCGCGTGCTCGTAGGTGAGTTTCATGAGAGCCCTTCTCGAAAGCGCGCCGTGTCTTGATGATTCGCGCCGGATGCGTGCGCGTTCGATGAAAATCCTTTTCTTTTCCACCGGGGAAAGAGAACGGTCCGCATTCTGGCGCAAAAGACCCCCTTTTTGAAGGGCGCCGCGAAATTTCCGTCCCTGACGAGGAGGCGGAGTCCTTGGTCGGACCCCGGAGATGCGCGCCGAAGTCCGCCCGGCGCTTTGCGGATCACCGCAAATCATTGTATACACAATTTTTCCAACCCAACCCGGCCGCCAACGCGGGACGGCTCGAGGAGGAGCCGGGCGGAGGGGTTTGGATGATCAACATCCCGCCGGAGGCGATTCCTGTGGCGCAAGCGGTATGCAACGGAGTTCAGATTTCCTACGACGACAACGGCTTGAACACCCCGGGTCCCCCCATCGTCTTCCTGCACGGGCATGGGTTGAATCGCTCGTTGTGGGAGCGTCAGAAACTCACGCTCCGGGGCGGGCACCGGGTCGTGACGTACGACTTGAGAGGACATGGACGATCGGAAAAACCACCCACGGGCTACGGCCGTGACGTCGAAGTGGCGGACTTGGCCGATTTGCTTGAATACGCCCGTATTCCCAAGGCCCACCTCGTGGGCTTGAGCCGCGGAGCCGGGGTCGCGCTCGGCTTCGCCGCGGCGCATCCGGACAAGACGGCCTCGGTCATCGCGATGGGGCCGGGTTATGATTTTCCCCGTTTCATGCCCGAGTTCGCCGACCAGAGGCTCCAGACCATGGCCACCCTGAGAGCGGAGGGGCTGCGAGCGGCCAAAGATTACTGGGCGGACCTCCCCATATTCGCCTCCCTGGGAGAAAACGAGGACGCCGCCGATTGGGCGGAGGACATGCTTCTCACCTACACGGGTGCGCATTGGCTCGACCAGAACCCCCCGCAGGACACGTCGCTCGCGAACATCGCCGGCAAAATCACGGCGCCCACGCTCATCATGGTGGGTGAGAAGGATTTGTCCGGCTTCCACGCCTGTGCGGACGAATTGGCCGCGAAGATTGAAAACGCCGAAAAGATGGTGGTTCTGGGCGTGGGGCACCTGATGGCGATTGAAGACACCGATGCGGTGACGGAGGGTATCTCCGCGTTTTTGGCGAGGCAATAATCGAAGATTCCGAATCGCGCGAATTCGTTGTCCTTTGGCTTCACTGTAGGGGTCGCGGGTAATTTTCCGCGTACAGGGCGCGGCGGAGGTCGGGATTTGAGTCCATTTCCAGAAGTCAGAAAGATCGAGACGGACGTGCTCATCATCGGCGGCGGCGTCGCCGGCATGATGGCGGCGGTGGGTTGCATTCGCTCCGGCGTCAAGCCCATTCTCATCACGAAAGCCACGTTTCCCTCCGGCAGCTCATCCATGGCGCGCGGCGGCTACACCGCGGCGATGGCCCACTCCGATCCCACCGATAAGCCCGAGTTCTTGTATGAGGATTCCATCGAGGCGAGCTACGGAATCTGCAATCACCGGCTGATGCGGCTCATGAGCGAGGAGGCCATCGACAGGACGATCGAGCTCGACAGTTGGGGTCTGGGGCTCGTGAAGTTGGAAGACGGCAAATACGACCAGAAAAATAGCGCCTCGCATCGTTTCCCGCGCCTTCTTCACTGCGGAAAGCTGATGGGCAAGCCGCTCATGCAGTCTTTGGCCAAAAAGATGAGGGAATGGGACGTCGAGACGATCCAGCACGCCATTTTCGTCGACCTCCTGAAAGAGGGCGAGCGCGTCGTCGGCGCGTGGGGGTATTTGTACCGCGAGGGCGTGCCCATCGTGGTACACGCGCGCTCGACCATCATGGCCACGGGCGGCGCTCCCCAGCTGCACGAGGTGAACGACTCGCCGCCCTATATCTCGGGAGACGGCTACACCATGGCGCTTCGCGCGGGGGCCGAACTCATCGACATGGAGTTCATCGACTATCAACTCCTCACGGCCGCACCCTTGAAGATCAGGGGCTATCCGCCCCACACGAGCGGCTTCATCAATGAGGGCGCCTATCTGTACAACAAGGACGGCGAGCGCTTCATGTGGAATTACGACCCCGAGCGCGGCGAGCGCGCCACGCGCGCCGTGGTGAACCGGGGCGTGGGCATGGAGATTTTCGAGGGACGCGGCACGGAGAACCACGGCATCTACCTCGACGCGCGCCATGTCATCGAGGAGGTGAACGAAGGCGCCACGGCGGACATCATCCGCGTTTTCAAGACGCAGGGCGTAGACATGGCGGATTCTCCCATCGAGGTGGCGAGCGGTCCGCACACGTACCTGGGCGGCATCCGGATAGATGAGTGGGGCCGCACGAACCTGGCGGGTCTCTACGCGGGAGGAGAGGCCGCCGGCGGCATCCACGGGGCGAACCGGACGGGCGGCGCGGCCCTGGCGGACAGCTACGTCTTCGGGCTTCGCTCGGGGATAGGGGCCGCCTGCGAGGGAGCGCGGCTCGAAAAACCAGACCCCGAAAGCGGCGGCTGGCAGGAGGGGCTGGAGAAACTGCGCGCGCGCGAGGCGAGGGCGAGCGGCCCCGACGACAAGCGCCTTCGTCTGGACGTGCAGTGCGTAGGGGTGGAGGGGATCGGGCAGATTCGCGAGGCGGCGAGGCTCGAGGGAGCCCTCGCGCGGCTCGATGAATTAGAAGCCGAGAACGAGGGGGCCGCGGTGGCCGGCGAGAGTCCCCGCAAGCGTTTCGATTGCATGAGGAGAATTCAGGAAACCCACAACCTGATCGGCGTGGCGCGCATGCTCGCCGTGGCGGCCCTTGTGCGCACGGAGAGCCGGGGCGGACATTTCCGGATGGACTACCCCGAGATCGATGAGGAGTGGCGTTGCAACATCGTGCTCTCGCTCGAGAATGGAGAGGTGACGCCGAGGCGTGAGGAGGTGGTCGGCGAAGACGCCGCTGCGCCCGTACCCGACAAAACGCCCACGACCACGGCCTTCGCGGAACAGGGCGGTGTCGGCTAGAAAAAATTCGGGGTGATTTTCTCTCTTCCCGGGCCTACGGTTTGAGTAGAAAGAAAAAATTCAATAAAAACAAATACATGCAAGGTTTTTCGGGTACTTGAAAAAAAGCGCAAAAAGATAAATTTTTTCTTTGACAAAGCCATTTGAAAACACTATAGTTCGCCAGCCTGGAAAGACAAGAAAACTTCAAGCGATATGCGCAGGCCCCGGCGGGCTTCATGGCCCACGGCGGCAAGCGGTTCAGGAGCTTCTCCCGGGTGGGAAAGGGCTCGCTGAACGGCTTTTTTCTTGGCATGTATTCAAGAGTTTTTGGTTGACACGAGTTGCCAACCATTGATATTCTAAGTTTTCCTTCTTGTTTCGAGAAGAACTGCTCTTTGAAAAAAGAATAGGATATGTGACGGACCTGAACGGGCTCTAGTAGTACAATTCCCGATTGAACCCAAAGGGATGGGAAGCCTGCCGGGAAACCGGTTTGGTGTTTTTCTCTTTGGATCAGAAATATCAATTGGAGAGTTTGATCCTGGCTCAGAGCGAACGCTGGCGGCGTGCCTAACACATGCAAGTCGTACGAGAAAGCCTTCGGGCGAGTAGAGTGGCGAACGGGTGAGTAACACGTGAGCAACCTGCCTTTGGATTCGGGATAACTCCTCGAAAGGGGGGCTAATACCGGATAAGACCACGGAGTCGAATGGCTCAGAGGTAAAAGATGGCCTCTTCATGAAAGCTATCGTCCATAGATGGGCTCGCGGTCCATTAGCTTGTTGGTGGGGTAACGGCTCACCAAGGCGACGATGGATAGCCGACCTGAGAGGGTGATCGGCCACACTGGGACTGAGATACGGCCCAGACTCCTACGGGAGGCAGCAGTGGGGAATTTTGCGCAATGGGGGAAACCCTGACGCAGCGACGCCGCGTGGAGGATGAAGGCCCTTGGGTTGTAAACTCCTGTCAGGAAGGACGAACGGCAGGGTAGCCAATACCTACCCTGTTTGACGGTACTTCCAGAGGAAGCTCCGGCTAACTCCGTGCCAGCAGCCGCGGTAAGACGGAGGGAGCAAGCGTTGCTCGGAATTACTGGGCGTAAAGGGCGTGTAGGCGGGATGGTCAGTCGGATGTGAAAGCCCCGGGCTCAACTCGGGAAGTGCATTCGATACTGCCGTTCTTGAGTGTGGTAGAGGAGAGCGGAATTCCTGGTGTAGCGGTGAAATGCGTAGATATCAGGAAGAACACCTGTGGCGAAGGCGGCTCTCTGGACCAATACTGACGCTGAGGCGCGAAAGCTAGGGGAGCGAACGGGATTAGATACCCCGGTAGTCCTAGCCGTAAACGATGGGCACTAGGTGCGGGAGGCGTTGACCCCTTCTGTGCCGGAGCTAACGCATTAAGTGCCCCGCCTGGGGAGTACGGCCGCAAGGCTAAAACTCAAAGGAATTGACGGGGGCCCGCACAAGCGGTGGAGCATGTGGTTTAATTCGACGCAACGCGAAGAACCTTACCTGGGTTTAAATTGCTTGGGACAGCTATGGAAACATAGTCTCCCTTCGGGGTCCTTGCAAAGGTGCTGCATGGCTGTCGTCAGCTCGTGTCGTGAGATGTTGGGTTAAGTCCCGCAACGAGCGCAACCCCTGCCCTTAGTTGCCAGCGGTTCGGCCGGGAACTCTAAGGGGACTGTCGGTGATAAACCGGAGGAAGGTGGGGATGACGTCAAGTCCTCATGGCCCCTACGTCCAGGGCTACACACGTGCTACAATGGCGCATACAAAGGGCTGCGAACTCGCGAGAGGGAGCCAATCCCAAAAAGTGCGCCTCAGTTCGGATCGAAGTCTGCAACTCGACTTTGTGAAGCCGGAATCGCTAGTAATCGCGGATCAGCATGCCGCGGTGAATACGTTCCCGGGCCTTGTACACACCGCCCGTCACACCACGAGAGTCGACGGTACCAGAAGTCGTTGAGCCAACCTTCGGGAGGCAGGCGCCGACGGTATGGCCGGTGATTGGGGTGAAGTCGTAACAAGGTAGCCGTAGGGGAACCTGCGGCTGGATCACCTCCTTTCTAAGGAGTGCTGAATGATTCGTTTTCAAAAAGCACGGGAGGGGAGATAGCGAGAGGCCGTTGTCGTCATCCGATGACGCGGGTCGCTTTCTTGCCTGAGGATCGTGCGACGCCGCCTTACGCCTTTGGCGTATCGCAGGATGATTGCAAGACGAATCGGCGCTTCAAGGTCGATGGCCCGTCTCGGGCCGTCCATATCCTGTTCTTAAGAATAACGCCACAGCGGGTATGCGGATTATTCCGAATTCAAGGATTTGTGAATTTCGGCTGAATGCCTGGGTGAAGCTCGGCGCGAGCACCTGATTTTCAGGCCGCGCGGGCGAGGTCGCGGGCCTATAGCTCAGTTGGTCAGAGCGCGCGCCTGATAAGCGCGAGGTCCCTGGTTCAAATCCAGGTAGGCCCACCATACCAGAATGGATGGGGATGAAACGCATAGCATGAGGCGCCGGGAAGTGACGGCGTGGATGAACCGTTGAGTGGAACCGCGCAGGCTCATCGTCGCGGGCCGGTCCCTGAAACGGATTTCAGTATGGGGATGTAGCTCAGTCGGGAGAGCGCCTGGTTTGCAACCAGGAGGTCGGCGGTTCGAGCCCGCTCATCTCCACCATCCGATCCGGCGGCGCCCGTAGCGGCGAATTTCAATTCTTCAGCAATTTGGGCGGGAGTTTCTTCCGCCTTTTGCTCTTTGACAATCGAATCGCGTGAATTGGCATAATCATTAAGGCTCTCAGTATTGGCTGAGAATCCGAAATCTCAAGATTCGGTCAAGCTACTAAGGGCGTACGGTGGATGCCTTGGCGCTAGAAGGCGATGAAGGACGTGGTTAGCTGCGAAAAGCCTCGGGGAGCCGCTAGCAGGCTTTGATCCGGGGATGTCCGAATGGGGAAACCCTCTGGGAGTAATTTCCCAGAATCCTCCGCTGAATACATAGGCGGTGGAGGCTAACCCAGGGAACTGAAACATCTAAGTACCTGGAGGAGAAGAAATCAACCGAGATTCCGCTAGTAGCGGCGAGCGAAAGCGGAACAGCCTAAACCGGAAGCATAGCAATATGCTCCGGGGTTGCGGGATGTTGTCGGGGCCTAGCCCGGGAAGTCAAAAAAACACGATATAGCAGAAGAGTTCTGGAAAGGCTCACCATAGAAGGTGATAGTCCTGTAGGCGAAATGTCGTGTTCTTCCTGGACAGCACTCCCAAGTACGACGGGACACGTGGAACCTTGTCGGAATCCGGGGGGACCACCCTCCAAGGCTAAATACTCTCTAGCGACCGATAGCGTACCAGTACCGTGAGGGAAAGGTGAAAAGTACCCCTGTTAGGGGAGTGAAATAGAACCTGAAACCGTATGCCTACAAGCGGTGGGAGCACGATGTCGGGAGGTTCGCCTCCTGGCCGTGTGACCGCGTGCCTTTTGCATAATGAGCCTAGGAGTTACTTTCAGTGGCAAGGTTAAGCCGTGAGGTGTAGCCGCAGCGAAAGCGAGTCTGAACAGGGCGTTCGAGTCGCTGGAAGTAGACCCGAAGCCGGGTGAGCTAGCCATGGCCAGGGTAAAGCTGGTGTAACAACCAGTGGAGGCCCGAACCAGTGTAGGTTGAAAACTGCTTGGATGAGCCGTGGCTAGGGGTGAAAGGCCAAACAAACCCGGAAATAGCTGGTTCTCCCCGAAATGTATTTAGGTACAGCCTCGTATGTATGCTCTCGGTCGTAGAGCACTGGATGGACTAGGGGCCCCACCAGGTTACCAAACCCAACCAAACTCCGAAGGCCGAGATGTCTTGTACGGGAGTGAGTCCGCGGGTGATAAGATCCGCGGTCGAGAGGGAAACAGCCCAGACCGCCAGCTAAGGTCCCGAAGTGTGTGCTAAGTGGGAAAGGTTGTGGGAACGTCAAAACAGCCAGGAGGTTGGCTTAGAGGCAGCCATCCTTTAAAGAAAGCGTAATAGCTCACTGGTCGAATGGTCCTGCGCCGAAAATGTAACGGGGCTCAAGCACACCACCGAAGCTGCGGATTGATTGGTTCTTCGGAACCGATCAGTGGTAGGGGAGCGTTCCGCGCTAGGCTGAAGCCGGACGGACGACGACCGGTGGACGACGCGGAAGTGAGTATCTAGGCACGAGTAGCGATAAAACAGGTGAGAGACCTGTTCGCCGAAAACCCAAGGGTTCCTGAGGAAGGCTAATCCGCTCAGGGTCAGTCGGCCCCTAAGGCGAGGCCGAAAGGCGTAGCCGATGGGAAACGGGTTAATATTCCCGTACCTGCACGGGACTGCCAATGGGGTGACGCAGAAGGGTAGATCAGCCACCTGATGGATGGTGGTTTAAGCATGTAGGCGGAGGGCTTAGGCAAATCCGGGCCCTCTTAACGCTGAGGTGCGATGACGAGGAGCTTGCTCCACAAAGTGATTGATCCCATGCTGCCTGGAAAAACCTCTAGGCGATAGGTCCGAGCAGACCGTACCGTAAACGGACACACGTGGGTGGGTAGAAAATACTAAGGCGCTTGAGAGAACACTCGCTAAGGAACTCGGCACATTAACACCGTAACTTCGGGAGAAGGTGTGCCCCGAGTAGGTGAAGCGGCTTGCCCGTGGAGCTGAAAGGGGTTGCAGTGAAATGCCCCAGGCGACTGTTTACTAAAAACACAGGACTCTGCGAAGCCGCAAGGCGATGTATAGGGTCTGACGCCTGCCCGGTGCCGGAAGGTTAAGGGGAAGGGTTAGCGCTTCGGCGCGAAGCTCTGAACCGAAGCCCCGGTAAACGGCGGCCGTAACTATAACGGTCCTAAGGTAGCGAAATTCCTTGTCGGGTAAGTTCCGACCTGCACGAATGGCGTAACGATCTGGGGACTGTCTCAGCGAGTGACTCAGTGAAACTGTAGCAGCGGTGAAGATGCCGTTTACCCGCGACTAGACGGAAAGACCCCGTGCACCTTTACTACAACTTGGCAATGACACCCGGAATATCATGTGTAGGATAGGTGGGAGACTTTGAAGCATGGCCGCTAGGCTGTGTGGAGTTGCCCTTGAAATACCACCCTTGTTATTTTGTGTGTCTAATCCAGGCCCGTGAATCCGGGTCGGAGACATTGTCAGGCGGGTAGTTTGACTGGGGCGGTCGCCTCCTAAAATGTAACGGAGGCGCCCGAAGGTGCCCTCAGGCTGAATGGAAACCAGCCGTCGAGTGTAAAGGCAAAAGGGCGCTTGACTGCAAGACAGACACGTCGAGCAGGTGCGAAAGCAGGGCTTAGTGATCCGGTGGTTCTGAGTGGAAGGGCCATCGCTCAACGGATAAAAGGTACGCCGGGGATAACAGGCTGATCTCCCCCAAGAGTTCACATCGACGGGGAGGTTTGGCACCTCGATGTCGGCTCATCGCATCCTGGGGCTGAAGCAGGTCCCAAGGGTTTGGCTGTTCGCCAATTAAAGCGGTACGCGAGCTGGGTTTAGAACGTCGTGAGACAGTTCGGTCCCTATCTGTCGTGGGCGCAGGAGATTTGAGGGAAGCTGACCCTAGTACGAGAGGACCGGGTCGGACGAACCTCTGGTGTTCGAGTTGTGGCGCCAGCCGCAGTGCTCGGTAGCTATGTTCGGAAGGGATAACCGCTGAAAGCATATAAGTGGGAAGCCCCTCCCAAGATGAGATCTCCCTGGACTTCGGTCCCTGAAGGCCCCTTCGAGACTAGGAGGTTGATAGGCCGGAAGTGTACGCACAGCAATGTGTTCAGCTGACCGGTACTAATAGGCCGTGCGGCTTGACCGATTGAAATTATCGTCGAATCTTTCATCGGTTTTCAGCCGGGTAGCAGCAAGAACTTAATGACGCCAACCACGCGATTTGATTGTCGGAATTTTCAGAGAATTTCCGGTGGCTATAGCGGCGGGGCCACACCCGTTCCCATCCCGAACACGGCAGTTAAGCCCACCAGCGCCTATGGTACTGCGGTCCTTTCCGTGGGAGAGTGGGTCGTTGCCGGAATATGAATCAAAACCCCGCCGGTGTACGCGCCGGCGGGGTTTTTTGCGTCTCGAATCGCAGGCGCCGCCTCGGGGCGTGATGGTTCCGTAGGGGCGGACCCGTGTGTCCGCCCGGTTTCTCTCGACCCGGCGAGTGGTTCTCGAACCGCCCGCTACGCATCCTTCCTCGGTCGAGATTGACCTCCTCTTATAGGTCTGGAATGATTCCGTCCGTCAATCCGGCGAATGCCGGAATCCAAACCTGACAGCGTTTATTAACCTACGTCTCAAGATGACCATGTACGGAGTGAAGCACGAATAGAAAGGATAACGTATAGCAGAACAACAGATTCCGAAACGCGAAGACTTGCTTTGGCCTACCCTCAAGGCCTTGGAAGCGAAAGGAGGTTCCGCTTCTATTCAGGAACTCTCGGAGCAGATTGTATCGGATATGGAACTATCCGATGAAATTCTGGACGTTTCACATAAAGAAAATGGCACTCAATCCGAGGTTGAATATCGCTCTGCATGGGCGCGTACGGACCTCAAACTGATTGGCGCGGTTGAGAACACATCCAGGGGTGTTTGGACGATCACGGAACTGGGTCGTCAAATTCAGGACGGCAATGAAGCGCGTACTCTTGTCCGAGAGTGGGTTAAAGCGTACAACGCTCGAAAGGCGGCTCTTGCCGTATCGGCGGATGTGGGTGATGCCGAAGATGTAGGCTTGACTGAATCGGATTGGCGAGAAGAGCTTCTCGACATCGTTCGTGCTATTGATCCCGGTGCTTTTGAACGACTTTGCCAGCGTGTGCTTCGCGAGGCGGGCTTCACGAAAGTGGAAGTCACGGGAAGGTCTGGTGATGGCGGTATTGATGGCGCCGGCGTCTTGCGCGTCAATCTTATTTCGTTTCATGTTCGATTCCAATGCAAAAGATACACAGAGTCGGTTGGAGCGAGTGCGATTCGCGATTTCAGGGGCGCGATGGTTGGCCGCGCGGACAAAGGGTTGTTTATCACTACGGGAAGATTCACAAAAGAAGCGGAGCGGGAGGCGGTTCGAGACGGGGCCCCGGCCATCGACCTTATCGATGGCCTTGAACTCTGTAATTTGCTGAAGAAATTAGAACTCGGCGTAAAGACAGAGTCCGTCGAGGTCATCACGCCGGATGAGAAATTTTTCTCCTCTCTGTAAGATAGCGCTAAGCTCTTGGTAGCGCCTTTTCCGTAAGGGCGGACACACAGGTCCGCCCCTACAGCAATCTACCCCTCTCCTGCCGCCTTTGCCCCCCGGGTCTGTAATGACGCGGCGGCTCTTGAAGTTCGGGAATAATGGATGATTTTTGTAGCGCCCTCGCGCAAAGGGGTTTATCTTATAGAGAAGGGCGTCGCCTCCGGTGGCCGGGCGCATCGTCCGCATCAAGGGTTGCTTTCATGGAGTTCGGAGGCGCGAGGCTTTCGGCGAGTCAGGAGAAACCTCTCTTTTCGCGGAGGATAGAAATTGTTCCCCATCCCCTGGGAGGCGCGCAGCGACGCGGGCGTTTTCCTGTTCAATCAGGGGGAATACTGGTGCGCGCACGAGGCGTGGGAGGGCATCTGGATGAACGCCGAGCCTACGCCCAAGAAATTCTACCAGGGGCTGATTCAGATCGCCGCGGGCTACGTGAAGCTCCAGCAGCGCCACTACAAGGGCGCGCTCGCCAATCTGAAGAAGGGCCTCGAGCGCTTCCGGGAGGTGGATGAGGCCGTCGGCGATCTCGACGTGCCGATCCTTTATAAAAAACTCGTGAACCAATCGCGCGGGGTGCGGGTGAGCCTGCTGGATCAGGGCGAGGCGCGCGTGCTCGCCCGCGCTTGGGATTTATGGCCGAAGATTGAATATGTGAACGACGCGCAGCAGAAAAAAGTTTCCCTAGCCGCCGGCCAAAGGATGTGAGATGAAACGTCTTGCCTTTTGCCTGTCCATGTTGGTTTTCCTGAGCGGATGCGGAAGTTTCGAGCTCAGCGATTCCCCGTTTCAGCGGATCACCCGCGCCCAGCCGAAGAAAGGTTATCTGGTGGCCGTTCAGGCCAGGCTGGTTCCCACCGATTATCACGTGCCTTCGTCCCTCGCCCCCGAGGATTTCGAGGTGCGCGAAGCCGCCTGCAAGGGTTTGTCGTTCACCTCCCGATTTCGCTGCGTTGAGATGAACAAGGCTGGCGAGCCTCTGAAAAAGCCCGACTACATCGTCCATATAGAATACGACTTGATCGATGAGCACTCTTTTCTCTCGAGGCGGTTCACCAGATTCGTGCTCGTGAGCGGCGGCGACAGGGATGGTGAGCCGGACGAGGGAGATGACGTAGGCGATGCGAATTATGAGGTGCGCTGGGGCTTTCGGGTCATCAAGCCCGGAGAGGCGAAGCCGGTGTTTCAGAGCATTTTCCGCGAAGAAGGCGTCCAGATGTGGAGCTTCGACGTCGAGCAGTGGATGGAGCGCTATTTTTCGGAGTGAGTTTGAATCATTCGTCTCGCCGCATGACAATCCCCAGGAGGTTGATCTTCCCCGAGGAGGGGGAGATCAACCCCGTTTGTCTTTCATACCGATAATGTAGGGGCGGTTCGCGAACCGCCCCTACTACGTCTTTCCCACCCTCATCGAATCGGGAATGTCCCCCGTCTTCGCCCCCTTGAGGAATGCGTTCACTTTTGATCTGCCGAAAAAAAATTGGCAATATTGCGATTCGCTCTTACCAATGATCCATAGCCCAGTTGCCACATGGCCCGGAAACCTACACGAGGAGGTTCCCCATGCGCACGACCCGCAAACAAAGCGTTCACGCAATCCTTCCGGCGCTTTTTCTGGCGATTTTCCTTGCAGGGGCGAGAGACGCCGCCGCCCAGGAGAAGGGCGCAGGCGCGTCGGTGGCCGGGCACATTCCCCGCCCCGCGCCGGAGACCCCGCGCCCCGTCGCCGTCATTACGCGGCGCGACATCGAACTCTCGGGCGCCCAGAACGTGCGGGACCTGCTGCTGAGCCGCGTGGTGTTCAACAGCTTCGGCCTCTACCGGCCTTTCGTCGCGGGAGCCGGCCGCCTCGTGTTTCTCATCAACGGACGCCGCGCATCCTATGCGGGCTTCGACGCCGAAGCGTTTCCCTTATCGGCGGTGGAGCGGATCGAGATACTGAGCGACAACGCCGCCTCCATACACGGCGGCCACGCCGTGGGCGGGGCGATCAACATCGTGCTCAGGCGCGACTTCAAGGGCATCGAAGTCGGGGCCGGCGCGGCGCGGCCGGGGCAGGCGGGAGGTGATTCCGAACAGGGCAGCTTCGTGTGGGGAGGCGCGCTCGGGCGCGGGCGCGTAGTGGTCGGTCTCGACGTCGTCCGGCGAGAGGAGATACGCGACGCCGACAGGGAGTATTCACGCGGTTCGTGGACGCCGGGCGGCTCGTTCGCCGACTCGCGGGAGATTTCGGTGGGCGGTAATACCGCCTTCATCACTCCTCCGGGTGGAAGCACCATCGCACGTCCTCTCGGCGCCTGCGAGGGAAGCGGCTACGTGGCCGGGCTCACCAACCCTCGCAACCATCCGGGCGTAGGGTGTGGTTTCGATTACACCGCCGTCAAATGGCATGATGGTTGGGAGCGTCTCGCCCGTGAGGGCCTGTTCCTGAGCGCCGAGCACCCACTCGGCGAGAGCGCCGATGTCTATCTCGACGCCCGCGCCGCGCGAAGTGAAAGCAGGAGCCGGTATGCTCCCTCGGTCGGCACCTTCGCCTTCGCCCCCCCGCAGTCGCTCAGAGAGAAGCTGCTTCAGGACCCAGAGATCGACGCTCTTCCCGATGAGATAATCGTGGCCCATCGGTTCGTCGGCCACGGCAACCGCGAATGGGTGACGGACGTCGAGGAGCGCGACGTTACACTCGGCTTACGGGGCAAATTGGGCGAGGTCGGCTACGACGCGCACGTTCGCTACTACTTGCACGACGCGGTCGTGAACGGGAATACGTTCGTGAGCGAGAGCGCAATCGCCGGAGTGATTGGCGATGGACGCTACGACGTCGAAAACCCGTTTTCGACCGACTCCGACCATCTGGCGGCGGTTCGGGAGACCAGCCTCGTGCTCGAGCATGAGCAGGTTGCCGAATACACGGCGGCGCGGGTCTCGTTCAACGGCAAGGCCTTCCCGCTCCCGGGCGGCAACGTTCTGTGGGCGGTGGGCGCCGAAGTCGCCTCCCAAGACTGGAAAAGCATCCATGATTATCGGGATATGAACCGCCGCTCCTACGACCCGACCGACGTGCTCGGCTCCGGAGGGAGTTCGTCGGTCGGCGACCGGCAGACCTTCTCGGCCTTCGCGGAAGTCTCTCTGCCTCTGATCAAGGGTTGGGACGTTACTCTCGCCGGGCGGCATGACGACCACGACGACGTCGGCGCGACGTTTTCCGGTCAAGTCGCGAGCCGCTACCGGCCGAACAAAAACCTCGCGCTCCGCGCATCCTGGGGGACGGGCGGCAAACCGCCAGATCTGAGTGTTCTGGGCTTGCGTGGTCAATCGATCGACTACCCATACGTGTGCGACGTGACGACGCACACCGGCGATATCGTCGATTGCGACAGAACGCAGGTGGAGCGTTTGAGCAGCGGAAACCCCGAACTCGAGCCGGACGAGGCGAAGAGCCTGGGCATCGGCGCGGCGGCGAGCCTGGGGCCTTTTTCGTTAAGTCTGGACTGGTTCCGGATCAATCTCTCCGAAGTGCCGACGCGATGGCTGGCGCAGCACATCATTGATTTGGAGACGAAAGGGCAGTTGCCCGCCGGCGAGCGGGTGGTGCGCGATGGAAACCTCCTCCGGCGGATCGAGGGTTCCTGGGCCAACATCGGGGAAACCGACGTCGAAGGGGTCGACTTGCGGGCGCGCCTCGACTGGAAGACCGATTTCGGAGACGTGGCCTTCGACATGCGCTGGTCGCGCGTGACCGAAGACGAAACTCGGGCGGCCGGCCAGAAGGTTCCGGGGGACTACCCGCGCGACCGCGTCCACGTCTCCATGCGCGCCCGCAGGGGCAGCGTGACGGCGAACTGGAGCGTTTACGGGGTTTCGGGGTATTGGAATACGGATAGAACCGCCCGCTACGGACAGTGGGCAGGGCACGACGTCACGCTGCGCTGGCGCGAGGCGTTCGGCTTTCGCGAGCTGGAGCTCATCGGCGGCGTCTTGAACATCGCCGATCGCGGGCCGTCCATCGCCGATGACGTCCCGGACCTCACGTTCGCCTCCGCCCAGGGGCGCACGCTGTTCTTAAACGCCAAATACACCTTCGGGCCTTGAAGGGGCCTGAGTCCGCTCGGGCGCTTTCGCGGAGTTCGGTTTCGGATGCTCCGCCGCGCGGGTCTTCATGCGCGGAGGGCGAATGCCATCCACCATAAAACGTCCGGGGCTAGACAGACGGGATAAACTCGTCGTTTGGTGTTTTCGCGAAGTTCGGTGCCCCGCCGCGTTCTCCGCAATGCCCGGTATCGGCGAAGCGCGCATTTCCCCGCATTTTCCGTACCCGCCGTTCGGGGCGTTCCGCCGGGCCGGGGGTGTCCGGGGGGTGCGTCCGCCTTCTCCAGCATGGTGAAAATAAGTAAAAAAAGGTGAAAAAAGGGGAAAATACCTGAAAATATCTGAAAATTTATATTGTTGAAATATAATGAGTTACGTTGTTTTTCAGCCGAAATGGCGCGAGGTGGGCTCAGGCGGTTTTCGCGAGGCGGCTCAAGCGGTTTTCCCGGGCTTGTTCACCGGATACTTCGGCTTCTTGCCGCTCAGGACGCGGGCGATATCCTCCCCCGCCCGGGTGGCGATGGCTTCGAGACACTCCTTGGTGGAACCCGCCATGTGCGGGGTGAGAATGAGGTTGGGCGCACCGAAGATGGCGCTTTCGGGATGCGGCGGCTCCCCTTCGAGCACGTCGAGGGCCGCCCCGCCGATTTTGCCGCTCTTGAGCGCATGCGCCAGCGCCGCCTCATCCACCAGCGGGCCTCTGGCGGCGTTGACGAGAAAGGCTCCCTTTTTCATTTTCGAGATCGCCTGCTTATCGATCAGGTGATGGGTCTTGGGCGTGAGCGGCGCATGAAGGGAGACGAAGTCGGCCCGGCCCAGCAGGGTGTCAATCCGTGAGGGTCTCGCTCCGCGGGCCTTGATTTCTTCGCTCGTGAGGCCCGGGTCGTGGGCGAGGACCTTCATGCCCATCGCGCCCGCCATTTTCGTAAGCTTGCCCCCCACCTGCCCGATGCCGATTAAGCCCAGCGTTTTACCCTGAAGTTCGACACCTGTGTGGCGCGCCTCTCCCCATACCCGCTCCCCGCCCACGCGGGAAGCCGCCTGGGGAATGCGTCTGGCCACGGAGAGCATTAAACCGAGGGTCAGTTCGGCCACGGCGTTCGCGTTCGCACCCGGCGTGTTGGTGACGAGTACGCCGTGTTCCGTGCAGGCGTCCACGTCGACCTGATCCACGCCTGCGCCATGTACGGCCACCACGCGCAAGTCCGGCAACAGCGTGAGCAAGGACGCGGTGATGTAGCCCGGGCGCAGCAGAACCCCTTGCGCCCCTTTCAGTTTCTCGGCGAAGACAGCCTCTTCTTCTTTGTCCAAAGGCTTGAAGGGCAGCGCCACGGTGCGGACGGGCGCGACGCCGGCCATCGCCTTTTTCACGGACGCCATGGCGACTGGAAAATCAGATGTGGAGGTGACGGCGGCCCATCGTTTTCTGGAAGGCATCAGGCAAACTACATGTCCACGGCGGTGAAATCACCATCATAGTTGTATTCGCTTCTGGCTTTTTGAATCGAAAGCAGCCCCTCTAGCAAGTCGTGCTCGATGGAGTAGAAGGAGCGGTCTTTCGGATCGCCGTAGCCGCCACCGCTCGGTACTTCCAACACGAGTCTGTCGCTTTGGTTCATCATCCATTGGCGCTTGGGGTTGATGGGTCGTCCGTTCAGGGTCACTTTGCCGACGCGTCCGTTTTTCCCGCCGAACAAACCATATGCGGGGTGTCGGGTTCGCTCGCTCATGAAGGTGAGGAGAATCGGCCCTTCGGAGAGCGATTTCACGATCACCTGCTGGCCGTTTCCACCGGCGTATTTGCCCGCGCCGCCGCTGTCTCTGATGGATGCTTTTCTCTCCACGAGCAAGGGCACGAGATGCTCGAGAATTTCGATAGGCGTATTCGAGGTGTTCGATGGGAAATCGAGACATACCCGCCCATCGTGCCTATCCGTAGCGCCTTGTCCGCCATGCAGGAAGAAGTTGCCGGCGAAGCGCCTGTTTTCCTTCGTGATGCCCGCCGCGTTAATGGCCCACGTGGGGCTGCCGCTGGCCGCTTGCACGAGATTGGGAACCGCTTTGCACAGCGCGCCGAAAATTGCCGAAGGGATGAAATGCCCCACCATGGAGCGGCCGTTCACGGGCGCTGGATAGCGCGGATTCAGTATGCTGC
This sequence comes from bacterium, assembly GCA_965221165.1. Classification (GTDB taxonomy): domain Bacteria; phylum UBA8248; class UBA8248; order UBA8248; family UBA8248; genus Bin107. Next base: position 1,856,851 of record CBDCRP010000003.1, on the reverse strand, counting down.
CCTCAGGGGCCGATACCGTCACGGGCCGGAAGTTGCCCTCGTTGTTGGGAATCTGCGGACAGAACAGGCATTTGAGCGAATAGGCGGAATAGGAATATACGTAGTTCAAAACGGAATTCAGTCCGCGGTCCACCTGTGGGGATGAGCCCGTATAATCCACCAGAATGCTGCTGCCGCGAACCTTGACTTCTACGCGGATGACGAGCGGTTCATCATACCCGTCGGTGGATACCTGAAAGCGGTATTCCCCGTCTTCCACTTTCTTGATGGCCTCGCGCATGGCGTTTTCAGAACGCTGGAAGATCGTGTTGGACGGTGCATCGAGGTCGGCGAGTTTGTATTCTTCGAGCATCTCGCTGATGCGCTTGGCGGCGAGTCTTCCGGCAGACATGTGGGAGATCAAATCTCCCTCCACCTGGTTCGGCACGCGCACGTTGTTTCTGACGATGCGCAGGATATCTTCGTTGATTTTACCCGCCGCCATGTACTTGCAAGGCGGAAGCTGGAGGCCTTCTTCGTAAATTTCACGCACTTCCGGGGATCTGAGTTTCCCTCCCATGTCCGTCACCTGGGTGGTGATGCCGATGAGGGCGACCAGCTTCGATTTGTAGAACACGGGTGTGAGAGAAGTAAGGTCTTGAAGATGGCCGGTTCCCATCCAGGGGTCGTTCGTGAGGATGAGGTCATCGGGCACGAGCGTTTCCTGCGGGAAAATCTGCAAAAGTTTTTTGGCCGTAATCGGCAGCGCACCCACGAAGCTGGGCATGGTGGACCTGGCCTGGGCGATGGACTGTCCGTTGGGGTTCAAAATGATGACGGCGAAATTTCTCGATTCGCGTATCGTGGTGGAAAAAGCGGTACGCACGATCTCGGTGGCCGCTTCCTCGGCGATGGCGATGAACCGGTTCCAGAGAACTTCCAAGGTAATCGAATCGATACCCTTGCGGGCCATGTTTGAATGTCTCCTAGAGTTCGATAATCAGGTTCTGGAATTTATCGACCTGAAAGTTCGAGCGTGGCCCGATGACGGTCGTCGTCATCCGCTCTTCTATGAGCGCGGGACCCTTGAACTTCTGGCCTGGCTTCAACAGATAGCGGTCGAAGATATTCACTTTTCGAAAACCCTTGTTCTCCGGCATGTAGATGCGCCGGTTGCCCTTCAAGGCGTTTTTGACGTCCGTTTCGAACAGATTCGAGAAATTAAAGTTCACGTTGGGTTCCGGCCCCATGCCGAAGATTCGCCAACTGAACACCTGAAGGGGGACTTCCTTGATGGCGCGCCCATGGACGGAGGCGTAGTGCTCGTGGTAGGTGTCTCTGATTTCCCCAAAGTGGTTGCGCGTCAGTTTTCCGCTCGGGATGGGAATGGTGAGCGGGAAGCCCTGACCCTCGAAGCTGATGTCGGCCATGCGCTGGATTCTGATTTCGCGCTCTCTTACTCCTGCGTCGATGAGTACCTCGCGGATCCGCTTTTCTCGGCGGGTGAGCGTGTCGTTCAGTTCGGAAAGGTTCACACTTTCGAGTGGCGCCACCTGGCTGTCTACGGTGTCCACCTTGAAGGGAACGGTGTGGAGTCCCAGGCTGGAAGCCAAGCCTGCGCCCGGCGGGCAAACGATGCGCTTCAAACCCACTTTGCGCGCAAGTCTGAAGGCATGTACCGGGCCTGCGCCGCCGGTAGCCATGAGGGTGAAGTTGCGTGGGTCCTTGCCGCGCTCTGAGAGCTTGATACGCGCGGCGGCGGCCATTGTTTCGTTCACCAACTCGTGAATGCCCCAGGCCGCCTCAATTTCTTCAATCTTCATTGGCTCGGCGATTTTGGTACGGATGGTTTCGGAAGCCGCTTCTGGAAAAACGGGCATCTCCCCGCCAAGGAAATAATCTGGGTTGATGTAGCCGAGAAGCAGGTTGGCATCGGTTACCGTGGGCTCCTCGCCGCCCAGTCCATAACAAGCGGGTCCGGGGAACGCCCCCTGGCTCTCGGGGCCGACCTTCAGCAGCCCCATGTCATCGATTCGCGCAATGCTGCCGCCACCGGCGCCCACTTCGATAAGATCGATGCACGGTACCTGGATGGGCATTCCGCTGCCTTTGGTGAAGCGTTTGACGCGGGCGATCTCGAATTGAACGGACAGGTGAGGTTCGCCATTCTCAATGATGCAGGATTTGGCGGTGGTGCCGCCCATGTCGAAGGCGATCAGATTTTCGAATCCACCGAGCTTTCCGTAGTAGGCCGAGGAAAGCGCCCCGGCTGCGGGTCCCGATTCGAACATACGTATGGGGCTGCGTCCGGCGGACTTTGCCGTGGCGATGCCGCCGTTCGAGAGCATGATATATAGCGAGACGTTTTCGAGGTTGACTTCGAGGTCTTCGAGATATTTCGAGACGATGGGCTGGATGTAGGCGTTGGCTACTGTGGTGGATGTTCTCTCGTACTCTCTTATTTCCGGACAAACTTGCGAGGAGAGACTGAAACTCACTTCGGGGAACGATTGCGCTATCGCTTCGCCGACTTCATCTTCGTGCTCCGGATTGATGTAGGAGTGCAAGAGGCAAACCGCTATGGATTTCGCCCCTTTTTCGACGAGTTCCTGAATCGTTACCCTCACCTCCTGGGTGCTCAGCGGCTGGAGAATTTCGCCGGTCGCGGAAATTCTCTCGGTCAATTCGCGGCGAAAAGGCCCGGATACCAGAGGTTCCGGAAATTCAGGCACGATGTCATAAATGTCGTATCTGGATTCACGGCCCATCAATAGGATGTCGGCGAATCCCTTTGTTGCGAGCAGGCCCGTTGGCGCTCCTTTCTTCTCGATGATCGCGTTGGTGGCGAGGGTGGTTGCGTGGATCGCTTGCCCGAGATCACGAAAACGCAAATTCTCTTCATCGAGTAAAGTCCGCAGACCCGCAAGCGCGCCGATTGAGGGATCGTTCGGCGTCGTGAGATATTTTCCTACGGCGGTGTTTCCGTTCGATGGATTGTAAATCGCAATGTCGGTGAATGTGCCCCCGATATCGATAGCGGCGATGATTCGCTTTCTTGATGTGGAAGATGAAGCAGATTTGGCCATTTCTAAGTTGTGGCAAGCCTCTTGAAGAGGAGATAAGAAAGATTAATGAGTCATCATGTAATTTTAGGATCATTCTATGGAACGCAAATTCTAAAAGCTAGACATAAGTATATGAAAATACATGCTTTGTCAATTCTTGGTCATATGGAAACGCTTTAAGACGTTGAATTTTAACCAGTTAATTGATTGTGTAGGGCAAAGGACAATAATAAAAATAATAAAACTAAATGAAATATTTAGATTAACCTGTTGATATATTTATAGTTGTAGAATCGACTCCCCGGATTTTCCTCCAATAATCAAGTGCTGAAGGATGAAACAGGTGATATCATTCGATGAAGGGCAACAATTTTTATGGATTAACCTGAGTGTTCATACGATATGATGTATATTTTCTTAAGCGAGAGTGAGGCGTGATTCGATGGTGAAAAATAACAGGGAATCAGTTGTTCGATACGCCTTGGTGGATTGCGACCCAGGTGTGGACGACGCGCTGGCTTTGGCGATGGGTTTCGCATCCTCGTTTTTTCAGTACATCACCGTGACGACCGTGCATGGCAATGTTTCCGCACGTTTGGCCTACCGGAATGCGAGAAGACTCACCGCATTTCTGCGGGATCATCTCCCGTCTCCCATCCCGGAAGTTCCCGTTTACCGGGGGGCCTCACTGGCCTTGGATGGAAGCCGCTTAAACCGAAGCGAATCGCGCATGATTCACGGGGCGGAAGGCCTGGGTGTGATGTTCCAGAAAAAAGGACGCTTGCGCCGCCTGGGTGGCGGCAGTTCGAAATCGGCCTGCGACGTGATCATCGAGCAGGCCGCAGAACAGGGTTCGGATTTGACGATCATCACCCTGGGGCCACTGACGAATCTGGCCCTGGCGCTCAGGTGCGCGCCCAAGGTCTTGTCGCGTGTGAGGCGGATTGTGGTGATGGGAGGAGCCGCCCGGATGCCCGGGAACGTGACGCCGGCGGCTGAGTTCAACATCTATTGCGACCCCCAGGCGGCGGCCGATGTGTTCTCATCGGGACTGCCCATCACCATGGTGGGGCTTGACGTTACGAGGCGCGCGCTCCTTGGCGTCGATGAATTTGGAGGAGGAGGCCCGTTTCGGGCGGCGTTTCGAGATATCATAAAGGTATACGCGCGATTCTCCAAAAAACGAAGAGGTGTGGATGACATCACCCTGCACGATCCCCTGGCTCTCGCCGTCGCGATAAAGCCGGATTTGGTGGAGACTAGGCGGTGTCACGTGGATGTGGACACGAGCAAGGGCCTTGCTCGGGGGATGACGTTGGTGGATTTGAGGGAAAACAAGGGAATACGGGTCAAAAACCCGGTCGAAGTGGCTCTGGACCTGGATGTAAGGGGTTTTTTGGCGTTTTTCATCTCGCATCTGCGCAAATATCGTGGATGGGACGACGATGAAGAATAAAAAAGCCACCGTTTTGGTGTTGGGAAGCTCGAATATCGACATCGTTGTTCGAGTGGATAGACTTCCCTCCCCCGGTGAAACTGTCCTGGGAGAAGATCGGCAGGAGTATTGGGGCGGAAAAGGGGCGAATCAAGCCCTGGCTGCCTTGCGCGCCGGTACAGAGGTCCGTTTCGTCACCATGCTGGGTGGTGACTCAGACGGCGATGCCTATCGCTATTACCTGGTGGAGAGCGGGATATCATCGGATGGCATCTTGCGCTGCAAGTCGAGCACGGGAACGGCACTGATAGTGGTGGAAAGAGGAGGGGAAAACCAAATCGCCGTGGCCCCCGGCGCGAATGCGTTCCTGACTCCCGGCCGAATCAGAAGAAAGCTGGGGCTTTTGGATTTTGGTGATGTCGTTCTGGCGCAGCTCGAGGTTCCGGTTTCATCGATTACGGAAGCATTCCGAAAAGGGAGAAAGCGCGGGGCTTGCAACATCCTGAATCCGGCACCGGCGGCGGGGGAGTTGCCCCGGGAATTGCTCCGTTTGACCGATGTGCTGGCGCCGAACGAAACGGAAGCGGCGCATCTGACCGAACTCGAAAAAACACCCGAAACCGATAAGGAGTTCCTGGGTGCGGCGCGCGCCTTGCGGGCGTTGGGGCCTTCGCGGGTCGTCATCACTGCGGGGGAAAAGGGTGCTTTTCTCCTGGATGCAAACAAAGCCTCCTGGCTCAGGCCTCCCGCCGGTATCGAGGTGGTGGATACGACGGGTGCGGGCGATGCTTTTTGCGGAGCGTTGGCGGCCAGATTCGCAGAAGGCGCGGCGCTCGAGGATGCGGTGCGCTTCGCCGTCAGCGCAGGATCGTGTTCCGTGAGAAGACATGGCGCGCAAGAAGGTTCGCCTTCGCGCCGTCAAATCATGAAAAACCAAAGGCAAGTGCGTCAAAAACAGATTCGGGTTGGTTGACTTCAATCCATAACCCGCTTAGGGTAAACGTGATAGTTGTTGGGTGGTCGAAATTTCTTTCCCATGTCGCCTCTTAAAGTAATGATGCGTCGCTCATAGGAGAAACACTCATGCCGATGGATTGGGATGAGTTCAAATCGAGAAGACAAGGTGGTGGTAGTGGAGGTGGCGGTGGAGGCGGCGGCATGCCGCAGATCAAGCTGCCGCAGTTTCGTTTGCCGAATTTCAAGCTTCCCTCCGCGGCCATATTCGTGGTGGTGGCTCTGATATGGCTGGCCTCGGGTATTTTCAGCGTGGGGCCGGACGAGCAGGGCATCGTTCTTCGGTTCGGCCGCATCGACCGGGTGGTGTCCTCGGGCTTGAACTATCATATGCCCTACCCGATGGAGACCGCCTATACGCCGAAGGTGACGGAAGTGAAGCGCGTGGAAATCGGTTTCCGCACCATTGATCCGGGTCCTCCCGCGAGGTATTCGGACAAGCCCCATGAGTCGAGAATGCTGACCGGGGATGAAAACATGGTCGACGTCGACATGATCGTGCAGTACCGCATCGTGGAGGCGGACAAGTATCTCTTCAAGGTTCGCAATCCCAGAGAGACGGTGGTGCACGCCGCCGAAGCCGCCATCCGGCAAGTCGTGGGCAGCAAGCCCATCGACGAGGCGCTCACCACCGGAAAGGGCGCGATCCAGCAAGAGACGATGGTGGAGATGCAAAAGATACTGGATCGCTACGAAACCGGTTTGCGCGTGGCGGCGGTGCAGCTTCAGGACGTGACGCCGCCCAAGGATGTCATTCACGCCTTCAAGGACGTGGCCAGCGCCCGTGAGGACAGGAACCGCCTCGTGAATGAGGCGCAAGGCTATCAAAACCAGGTGATACCGGAGACGCGCGGCAAGGTGGCCGCCGTCCTCAGAAAAGCGGAAGCCTACCGCGAGACCAAGATTCGCCATGCGCGCGGAGATGCGAACCGCTTCCTCGCCACGCTCAAGGAATACAAAAAAGCGCCGGCCATTACGCGCGAGCGCCTGTATCTCGAAATGATGCAGGAGGTGATGCCGACGGTGGACAAAGTGATCCTGGATCAGGGTAAATCCGGCGTGCTGCCGATACTCCCGCTGCGGGGAGGTGGAATAGAAGGGATAACGAAACGATGAGCGCCGAGGGAGCCATAAAATTGCCCAAAAAGACAATCGCGTTGTTCGTCTTGGTCCTTGTTTTTGTCTTTGCTCTCAATTCATTTTTATTTACGGTTCGTGAAGACAGGCAAGTGGTCGTCACCCGGTTCGGTAAGCCCGTCCGCGTTTTGCGTGACGCGGGGCTCAACTACCGGATTCCATTCGTGGAGCAGCTCACGTTTTTCGACCGCCGCCTGCTGGAGTATGACTCCAACCCCACGGAGATCATCACCCAAGACAAGAAATCCCTCGTGGTGGATAACTTCTCGCGCTGGCGCATCATCGACCCGCTCCAGTTTCTGCGCACGGTCCGCAACGAAACCGGGGCGCAAGCCCGGCTCGACGACATCATCTACAGTGAATTGCGCCTGGAACTCGGCCGCAAGGATTTGATCGACATCGTGGCGAAAGACCGCGCGCAGTTGATGGCCAAAGTCACCAGGGAGAGCGACAAGAAAGCGCGCGAATACGGCATCGAGATAGTGGACGTGCGCTTGAAGCGCGCCGATTTGCCCACGGAGAACTTAAAGGCGATTTATGGGCGCATGCAGGCCGAGCGGCAGAGAATCGCCCGCCAGTACCGCTCGGAAGGAAAAGAGCAGGCCCAGAAGATTCGGGCGGAAACCAACCGCGAGCGCGACGTGCTCCTGGCGGAAGCCTATGAGAAAGAGCAAATCACCAAGGGCGAGGGCGACGCCAAGAGCATCGACATCAACGCCAAGGCGTTCGGGGAGGATGAGGAATTCTACGCTTTCCTGAAAAGCCTGGAGGTGTACCGGAGTTCTTTGAAAGACAAGACGACGCTCCTGCTGCCCGCGGGCAGCGATTTCCTCAGATTCCTGCAAGGATCAAAGAACAGGGACTTGAAAGACAAAGCCGCGAAAAAAACGGAATAAATCCGGTTCCGGAAAAGGAAAGCCCCCTCCCGGCGAGGGGGCTTTTTTCGTGGTGCGTGGTTTATGAAAAGCGTCTGGCGTAAGGACTCGCACCCTGGCTTTTCATAATTTTGGGGCCCCGTGGGGGCCCCTGGGTGGGATAGAGGCATCTTCTGGAAGGAAAGGGCAGGCGATGCCCGGAAAGGTCATTTGTCGTTCACGATTCGAAGAGGCTTCAACAAACTTATTCGGTCAAATCACTCTTCAAGCGGAAACGATGGGCGGATGCGCCTGCTTAAACGGATGGTGATATGTCTATTTGATGCTACTCTTCTCCCTTAATGTAGGTCGAATTTTTCCATATGTCAACAATTTTCCACAAAATGTAGTGGATTTTTTTATTCCTGCACAATATATAGCGGTAAATATAGAACCTTACCCACAGGTTATTCAGATGGGGAAAAGCGAACTACCACATAAAAAGCAATTGGTTACAGGGAATCTATATGTTGTGTAAGGCTGAATTGTGGATACAATATCTTGAATATGAGAAGGGAATACGGTTAGTGGCTGGTGGCTCTGGTGATTGAATCATCAAGTCTACTGCCAAGGCGCATCCAAAGAAGGGCAAAACGAAACACCCCCGTGTTCTGGATGCTTTTTCTGCACCCGCGATGCCGGGCAGGGATTCTCCGCTATTCGTCTCTTAAGTAATTATCGCTCCCATCGAGCCAGTCTTCGCGGATAGGGCTGAAGATGTCGTAATCTATCGCCGTTTCATCGCCCACGACTTCCACGGCGTGGGGCACGTTCGGCGGGATGAGGAGCGTTTCCCCGGGGCCTATTTCCACGGATTCATCATCGATGAAGAACCGGAGTCTTCCCTTGATGACGTGGGATATCTGCTCGTTCTCGTGGCTGTGCATGGGTACCAGGCAGCCGGGTTTAAGTTTGAGCCAGCAAAGCATTTCTTTTTCGCCCACCACCATTTTTCTCGAAAAAGTATCGGTCACGGCTTCCTCGGGCATTTCATTCCAATTATATCTCTTGGCGCGCATGGTCCATCTCCTCAGCGTCGGGTGTTTCGGGAATAAATTCAAAGAGTCTCATTCTAGCATCAAAAAACAGCCAGGAGCCAAGGGATGGTGCTGATGGAAGGAGTGTGCGTTTCACGCAAATGGACATGCCAATTCGAAGACGCGCTTGGCTCGCATCCGGGAATGTTCTGCTGAGCGTTTGCGCGGCGGCGAAACCCGCCGGCGCGTTTACTGCTTATATTCAGGGATCGTCCTGCTGAACCCCTCCCGCATGACCCGGCCTTTTTTGAGGACATAATAACCCTCGCCATACCGGATGACGCTGGTGAGAGGTGGAATCTGGCATTCTTTGGAGATGATCTGGTTTTGCTGGGATTCATCGCGGGGGAGGTAGCGCTCCGCATCCTCATCGGATAGATGAATCTCCCGGTTGCAGGCGCCGGCCGCTTTTTCGTATTCACCTTCGAGCTTTATTTTCTTGCATTCACAAGCAATTGCATTGCTCATTGAGAGTCTCCTGCGCTCATTGCGAGCCTTCAGAAAAAGTAGGCCTATGCTAAAAACCAAGCCTCTCGGTGTCAAGACCATGGGAGGAGAAATCGTAGGAATTATCGATGCGATGTTGTAAGAGAGATTCGATTCGGTTTGAAATATCCCTATTGCGCGGGTATAAATGATCGCGTTCGGGGCTTATTATTTTAGGCTTGTTTTTGCTTCATTCATTTTCGGAGGGCGCGTTGATGCCACGTATGACGGACAAGATGATCGATTCGGGAGATGCCTTCCCGGGCATCGAGGTGGACCAGGTAGGGGGAGGTAAAATCTCCCTTCCGGGCGATCTCGCGGGCGACTGGGGGGTGGTTCTGCTGTATCGAGGTCACTGGTGACCCTATTGCAAGCAGCAACTTACGGCCTTCGATAGGGCTGCGAAGCTCAAGGAAGAGGGTGTTAAAGTTGTTGCCGCCTCCGTGGACACGGAGGAGCAAGCCAAGGGAACGATGGATGAATGCGGAATCAACTTCCCTGTGGGCTATAGCCTTGACAACAAGCAGATTTCAGAGCTCACCGGTTGTTTTTATGAGGAAAAACGCCAGATCATTCACAGCACGGGCTATGTCTTAAAGCCCGATGGAACGGTCGCCGTGGCCGTCTACAGCAGCGGGCCCATCGGCCGGCTCGTGTGGCAGGACGTCCTGGGTCTGGTTCAGTTTTATAAGAAGATGATGGCGGCCCAGAACTAGTAGCGAACCTTTTATAACACTCCCTCGATGGCCGACATTGAGGGAGTGTTATTTTGTGCGCAGATTCAGCAGGCCGGTTTTCATCGTTCCGCCGGAGCGGTAACATCCCGAGTACATGAAACGGACTCGATTATTTCTTGAACAAGAGTGGAGCGCATCATGCCGAAAGTGAACCGGTTCTTCCTGGATACCGGGGATGATTTCCCGAGGTTGCGTATCTCCAAGGTGGGTGGCGGAAAAATCGCCCTGCCCGATGATTTGCGGGGTTCGTGGGGCGTTGTCCTGTTCTACCGCAGCCATTGGTGACCCTACTGCCTCGCCCAGATGGCGGGATTCTCCCGGGCGGGAGAAAGGCTCGAAACCGAAGGCATCAAGGTCGTCGCGGCGTCCACCGATCCGGAAAGTGAGGCGGTGCAGTCCATCGAGGCGAGCAAGGTGAACTTTCCGGTGGGGCACAGCGTGGACCCCGCCTATATATCCGAGATGACGGGCGCTTTCTACGCCCCCGAGGCGGGCGAGAAGCCGAGACCGTTTCTTCACGCCACCAACTTTCTGCTCTCACCCGACGGCAAGGTGAACATCTCGCTCTACAGTTCGGGCCCGCTGGGTCGTCTCGTCTGGCAGGATGTCATCCAGGCCGTTCAGTTCAGAAAAAAACGGATGGCGGCCCAGGCGCAGCAGTAGAAAAACAAAAAGCCGGTGGGGCGGCCCACCGGCTTTTCTGGTTCAGTTTGCTAATTCTTGAGACGCTCCGCCACCTCGTCCGCATCCGACGCCTTGTTGTAGTCCTGATCCAGCGTGCCGTCGCCCGCCGGGCTTTTGACGGCGAAGAACTTCGCCGGCCCTTCGGTGATGTGGATGCCGTGGCGCGTGTTTCTGGGGATGTGGACCAAGTCGCCTGCGCCGATTTCGCGCACCTCCTCGCCGCAGATCATGTTCATCTTGCCCTCGAGCATCAGGATATACTGCTCCTCGTTGGGATGAAAGTGCGGCGGCGGGCCGTCTCCCTGGGGGTATATCACCCAGCCCACCTTCATCAACTCGCCCGCTGTCGCGTGGCTGGTGGCGGGACCCACCGCCGAGGAGCCTTTTGGAAGTCTTCTATTTTGTAAAAGGGCATGCACAATCTCCTTGTCTTCAGGTTGATACTTTTATGAGGTGGATTCCAGTTTTATTCGCGCCTCATCGGCGTCTTCGGCCTTGTTGTAGTCTTGATATAGATCGCCGTCCCCTGGGGGGCTCTTCACGGTGAAGAAGACAAACGGCCCCTTGATGATGCGAAGACCGTGGCGCTCGTTGCGGCGGATGTGGACCAAATCGCCGGGACCAACGAGGCGGGTTTCCTCACCCAGAATCACGTTCGCCTCCCCCGCCATCACCAGAAGAAACTGCTCCTCGTTCGGGTGAAAATGAGGCGGCGGCCCGCCGCCTTCGGGATAGGTGATCATACCAGCCTTCATGAACTCCCCGGCAACGCTTTGCGTCTGGGCCTTGCCCATGTCGACGTATTTCGTTTCCATCTCGGATATTCTGTAAAACGGCAAGTCTGTGCTCCTTTCTTTTCAATCTAGCCGCGCCACCACGCGCGCAGGCGCACCCTCGATTCTGTAGAGTTTCATCGGAAATGCGAACATTTCGAATTCGGTCTCCTCGAACGTATCCAGGTTGATGACGTGCTCTATGAGCGGAACGCCCCGGCCCAGCACCGCGCGGTGACCGGGGGAATCCTCGTGGTGCACCACGGAGTCGGGCTGCATACCCGGGTCGATGGCGTGATCCATACAAAGGGCCTTCATGCCGCAATCACACAGAAAGTGGCACGCCTCCTTGTCGAGGTAGGGGTTGGGGCCGAAGTAATCGGGCGTGAAAAATTTTTCCTTCGACCAGCCCGTCCACGTGACGGCGATGGCGCCATCGAGGCGCTCGGGCTTGAAGCCGGGGCTAGATTCGATCATCTCCCGGGTGATGGGGTTCGCCTCGCGCGCCGTTCCCCTCAAGTCGATCTTCACGGCGCGGCCGCAGAAAGTCTCGAGCGGCATTTCGTCGATGGTGACACCGTCGGGATAGAAATGGTTGGGCGCGTCGAGATGCGTTCCCTGGTGAATCGCCATCCTGACCGCGCTGTTCTGGCGACCGTGGGTGGGATGTTCGTGGAACTGCCAGTATTCCACCGGGGGAAACGTCGGCACCTCGCAAAGATCGGGGTGTCCGAGAGGGGCTGTGAGGTCAATCAATCGGCTCATGGATTTCCTCCGTCGATTTGGCGACTGAAAGATAGTGTTTCCTGAAAAAATCGTGGATGAGGGCGCGCACCGCCTCGGGCCTGTCCAGTTGCGCGTAGCGTCCCGCTCCTTCTATCGAAACGGACTCGCAACGGGGAATCTTCATGGATAGGGTTTGAGCGTCCTCGTGGTATTCGGGGTCGTTCTCGCCCGTGAGCGCGAGCACGGGGCAGGATATTTCGCCCAGGCGCTCCGTCAGGTCGGGTGCGAGAAGCTCGGCGTACCCCGCCGATGCGTATCCCGAAGCGTCGTTTCGTAAAAACAGGCGGTGACGCTCCGCGCGCTCTTTGGGATTCATGCCTCTGGGTTCTCTGCCCTCGCTTTTCTTATTTCTGTAGGCCTCTTGCATGTCTCCCGCCTCGGCCAGATGGATGCGCTCGGCGACGCTTCTGCGCACGTTCTTGGCGGCGGGCGCAGCCCCCGTCGCGATGAGGATGAGCGCGCCTGGCAGCCGGGGTTGCTCGATGGCGAGCAAAAGTGCGGCCCTCGCGCCAAGGCCGTGCCCGATGAGGACGGGCCGGTTCAGTCCCAGGCGTTCGGCGATATCCCCGATGTCGCCCGCCATCTCGGCGAGCGTGTATTTTCCCCTCGGGCTCGAGGAGCGCCCATGCCCCCTCGGTTCCATGGCGATAACGCGGTGCATGCTCGTCAGCGTGGGGATGACCTTGCGCCACACCCAAGCCGTATCGCCCAGGCCCGGGATGAAGAGGAGCGGCGTGCCGTCTCCTGATGCCTCATAGCACAAGACGATCGCCTCATCCGCCCCGGGAGGACTGAGGTTCAGGTATCTGGCTGTGCGGGAAGATTCGCCAGCGATGCGGACCATGCCTAGAGCGCAGCCAAATCTTCAATCAGCCCGCGCAGGCGGGTGGATACGGCTTCGAAGTATTGTGCTCCGTTTTCCGCCGTGGCCGCCGTGGGCGTGCCCGCTACGCCGGAGGGCGCGCGGTGCCTGTTGAAGTCCACGGGGCGGAAGAGGGTTCCCCGGTGGTGCATGTCCTTCGTCGCCAGGGGGTGCGTGTTCGCGTTGGTTTGATCCACCGCCTCGTCCATGTTCACCAGGTCGGGGCGTAAGTGCAGCATCATGGCGGTTTCGAACTCACCGCTGTGAGCCATACCGCCGACCTCGCTTTTTCTGATCTCGCCTGCGATTTCGTTTCCCAGATGAAAGTAGGTGATCATCCAGATGGTGAGCTCGATGTCGTAGCCGATGTCGTTCAACGTGGCTTGCAAGGGCTGCACGTTGCCGCCGTGGCCGTTCACGACGAATATCTTCTTGTAGCCGTGATGGGCCACGGAGCGGATGATGTCCTTGATGAGTGCGACGTAGGTTTCGAGCCTGAGCGAGATGGTTCCCGGATACTCGAAGTGATGATGCGACGTGCCCGTCCACATGGTGCGGGTCAGGAGCACGTTATCGAGGCCGTCCACCGCCTTTTTGCAGACGTTCTCACAAAGCAGCGTATCCACCACGACGGGGTTGTGCGGCCCGTGCTGCTCCATCGAGGCGAAGGGGATGACGACCACGGCCCCGTTTTGGGCCATTTCCTTGTGCTGCGGCCAACTCAATTCTTCCCAAAGCATAGGGGCATCCTTCAAAAAAAGTGTGAGTGATGGGTAAGAACCCAAAGACTCTCAGGTTTTTCCGCATCGGGCAAGAGCCGCGCGTCCTCGCCAGTGGGTGATGCTACGGCCGACAAGTGTTGTATTCACCGACATCATGCGCGTGAGGCGCTTCCCCGCTTGCCAGCGGTTTCGATTCGTGGTCTTTTAAGGGCCGCGTAGCAGATTGGATGGGGGAGATGAAAGTGTATTCGATAGAGCAGATGAGCGAAGACGAGCGCTGGATGAAAGAAGCGCTGGCGCTGGCCGAGCAGGCCGAAGAGGCGGGCGACGTGCCCGTGGGCGCGCTGGTGGTGCGCGAAGGGCGGGTGCTGGGCCGGGGGTTCAACAGACGCGAAGCCGCCTGCGACCCCACGGCGCACGCCGAAGTCCTGGCGCTGAGAGAAGCGGCCGAGACCGACGGGATATGGCGGCTCGACGGTGCGACCCTGTACGTCACCCTCGAGCCGTGTCCCATGTGCGCGGGCGCCATCGTCAATTCGAGGATCGCGAGGCTCGTGTTCGGGGCCAAAGACCCCAAGGGCGGGGCCTGTGGTTCTTTGTTCGATATTCCCTCGGACCCGCGCGTGAACCACCGCGTGCCGATAACCTCAGGCGTCATGGCCGAGGAGAGCGCCGCGATGTTGCGCGCCTTTTTCGAGGAGCGCCGCCGCATCGCCCGCGAGGCGAGGCAGGCCGCGCGCTGAAGAGATAACCTATCTGGAGAGGTGGCCGAGTCCGGTTTAAGGCGGCAGACTCGAAATCTGTTGTGCAGGCAACTGCACCGGGGGTTCGAATCCCTCCCTCTCCGCCATTTTAGATATATCGAGCCGTTTTCATCGGCCATAAAATCCCCTTACCCTATTGGTATCGTTTCAAATATCCATTTTTACCAATCTCATCAGGAATCCACCTTCAGCGGCATGTAATCAAAACGCAAGCGGATACATTACAACTCCCGTGCATCCTGGCGAGTTCCTGTCGGACCATTTTGTAGCAATCCTCTAAAATCCGAGTCACGACAGCTTACTTGTGGTTACGTTCCGATGCCCCGCAACTCTCCGTTTTTGACGTTTTCATCAAGTTCTACCGGGGTTCCGAAACCCTGATTGATGAAGTGTCGATCAGGCTCGTTCCGACCGTTCTAACATGCCGTACCGAAGCCTCGCCACGGCTCCCTATTTCACCAGTTGTCCTAGTGCGTAGCGCCCCGGCATGACCGGCGAACGCCAGCGCGCCGCGGCCTGCATCTCGACCAGGGAGGCGCCTGCGCTCGCCAGGCCCGGATACGCTCCACAGTCGGTTCTCCCAGAGATTGCACCGCGCCGCTGCCTTCCGCGGCATGTAATCAAAACGAAAGCGAGCTAATTAAAACTCCCGCGGATCCCGGCGCGTCCCTGTCGAATCGTTGTGCAGTCATCCTCCAAAGTCCGGCCTGTAGCGGCCTACTTGCGGCCATGCTCTGGCGCAGTCCGTTCGAAGTCGTTGGAACCAAGACAATCCAAGGCAGGGTACTAGAATTTCGGATTGTAGTAGTCTACGATGAATTCGAAGGTCGCCATGCGCGTAAATCGGTAACGGCAGACGGCTGATCAGCCCGAGCGCCCGTATGTTCCGTTATCCGGCAAAGTGACCCATCGCAGCGAATCCAATACCCATCAGCGCCGCAACGCCCAGGGTTCTCATGAGAGACTGGTGTCGCCAGAGGAGCATGATCGCGCTCACGGCGCCGACGAGCAGAACCCGCCAGTCCAGGGAATGCCAAACCGGCAGCAGGAGCTTGACCGGACCGATTTGCCGGGACGGCAGTTCGGCGAACAGGACGTGCAGACCGAACCAGATGGACAGGTTGAGAATGACGCCCACCACCGCCGCCGTAATCGACTCCAGGGCGCCCTTCAGCCGAGGCTGGGACGGGAGTTGCTCGATGTAGGGCGCGCCGGCGAATATCCACAGGAAACAGGGTGCGAACGTGACCCAGAGCGTGACCAGCGCAGCGGCAATTCCCATGCTCACCCCGCCCGCCAACGGCTGCCCAACGGGCGGCCTTCGTCGGAATAAGCGGCGGTTGTGAAGCAATGCTGAATCCTTTGCCACCTTCATGGCCTTACAACGCGCAGACCTTGAAGATAACCTGCTTCCGACATGCTTGTGGCGGTGCCTGGTCACCGTGGTGGAATCGAGGCTCGGCGTATGATAAAATTCCACCTGAACAAAGGACTATGGATGCTCGCATGGTGCCTGCCTCCCATCATGGTGCGAACATCGTGAACAGATGCTCCTAATGGTCCAGGCGCCTTGGGATTCGTGCCAAACGCCCGTTCATTTACTTCGGTGCGAAGGTG
Source organism: bacterium (assembly GCA_965221165.1). Classification (GTDB taxonomy): domain Bacteria; phylum UBA8248; class UBA8248; order UBA8248; family UBA8248; genus Bin107. Next base: position 1,840,839 of record CBDCRP010000003.1, on the reverse strand, counting down.
CTACGCTTGCTGTCGTCCGTCCGTCGTTTCAGACTAAGCAGGCCATGGGCCAACCATAAAGCACCGCAAGATATCAAGCGCGAGCGGAAATGACAGAGACAAACTTCCACGCCACTTGGGTGGGGAGGTGTGACCCCGCAGACGGGTACATCATCAGTTACAGTCAACCGGGAAGCTCGGTTCCTTTCAGCAGCGTCCCGACCGGCACGAGAAGCACACCTTCGGATGCTCCAGTGGCCAATACTCTCCGCTTTGTGCTCGCATACTCGACCACCCAGTCGCCGGATCCGAATGCCCATCGTTCTTCAGCAATGCCTGGAACTCCTCCGGCCCGGGGCCGCCTCATCATATTGGGATACCAGCCCGGGCAGACCTTTCCGCTGGAACCCTTCACGCTCGTCTCCAAGTGGATCCAGATCATCGCGTCCCATAACCATACGGTGAAGGACGTCGAGGATGTGGCATCGCTTGTGAGCGACGGGCGCGTCAAACCCATCATCTCTGACCGCTACGCGATGGAAGAGGCGAACGGGGCCTTGGACAAACTCCGGCAGGAGGACCCCGTCGGGCGGATCGTTTTGGAGTTGTAAAAAAAAGAATTTATTTTGGTGGTCCATTTCGGCCGTACATGTTCCGTCTCCCCGATCCCGCTTGTTTCTCCATGCGGGCATAAGAATACCTCATGAAATTTTCTTTTGGCCTTACCGTTTTTGCCCCGTTCTGCGGGAGGGGAAAACCGCCCCGGCCCCAACGAATTTTCCAATCTTGCACTTCATTGACAAATTAAGTAATATTTCTCTTCATTCGATTATTGGCTAAAAGCATATTTGAGGATCTGGAGAACGGAGTTGCGCGTCCGCGTTGAGCCCGTCTCCGGGTTGGCGGGGGTGAGTGCATACTTGAGGGTTTTTGCTCACCAAAACGTAGTCAAAAGGAGGGCTTGCGATATGAAGTGCGCGTGGAAACGATTCAATTTTTTAATGCTCGTTGCGGTTGTGGCGGTCTGGGCCTTTGGCTCGGGCGCCGGCGTCTCGGAAGCGGCCAAGTACAAACTAGTCGTGGGATCGGGCGGTGGCAACATCGGGGCGCCCATCCACGTCGCCAAGACGAAGGGCTACTTCGCGCAAGAGGACCTTGTGATTGAACACAAGATATTCTCCTCCGGCGCGGCCATGGTTGAGGCGCTCGCGGCGGGCGGAGTCGAGCTGGGCCACTCGGGGGATTTGCCATTTGTCTCGCTGGCTGCCGCCAACGTGCCCGCCTGCATCATCGCCCAGAACGGGCAGGACAAGGATTACCTCGAGATTTTTGTCGGCAAGGACTTGGGCATGACGAAACCTACCGACTTCTACGGGAAAAAGATCGGGTTGCGGTTTGCATCTGCGGCCCACATTCTGTGGATTAATTTTCTTGCAAAATACAGCTTGGACGCCAAAAAGATCCGGGTGGTGAATCTGACACCGAACGATCTCATCGCCGCCTTCAAGAACAAGGACGTGGACGGCGGGGTGGTTTGGTATCCGCATCTGACGACAGCGGAACAGGTCCGGCCGACGCATTTTGCGCATTCCCAGTTGCTCAACAAGTTTAGCGGAATGGCGAAGCCCGCCAACATCCATCTTTCCTTCACCCTCATCAGCGCGCGGAAAGAGGCCCTGAAAAACAAGCAGGACGCCATGAGGGCGTATATGCGCGCGATGTTGAAGTCCTACCGGTTCATGAACGATTCGGGAAATCGCGCAGAGTTTCTCAATATCCTGGGCAAGGCATATAAGATGTCCGCTCCCGCGATGAAACCCATTCTTGACAACACTTTCTACAGGCTTGAAATTACGGATGAAATGGTGAACGCCGAGCAGGCGGTGGCCGATAATATGAAAAGGGTCGGCAGGAAGCTCAAAAGAACGCCGAACATGAAAGAATTCGTCTATACGGATCTCCTGAAGTCGGTCGCGAAGGATCTGGCGAAGACCGAAGGGGCCTGCAAGCTTTAGCAGGACAGTTTCACTTTACCGGTTTGGGGTGTCTGTATTGTGAATTTCCGATATGACGGTTAATCTGCAAGTAAATCGAGTCTCGAAAGAATTCGTCGACCGGCGCACCAAATCAACGGTGCGGGCACTGGATGAAATAAACCTCGAGGTCCAAAAAGGCGAAGTCATCTGCATCCTCGGTCCCAGCGGATGCGGAAAATCCACCCTCCTGAACATCGTCGCGGGATTCCTCCCCCCCTCGGGGGGGGAGGTTCGCGTCGATGGACGTCCGGTCATCGAGCCGGGACCCGACCGGGGTTTCGTCTTCCAGGAATTCGCACTTTTCCCATGGCGGACGGTGCTCCAAAATATCGAATTCGGTCCTGTCCTGAAGGGGATGGAAAAAGCCGACCGGCACGCCCGCGCACGGGAGCTCATCCAGCGCATCCACCTTACGGGATTTGAGGACAAATTTCCCTTCGAGCTTTCGGGCGGAATGAAGCAGCGCGTCGGGATCGCCCGGGCGCTGGCGAACGATCCCGAAGTGCTGTTGATGGACGAGCCTTTTGGAGCATTGGACGCCCAGACGCGTCGGGTGATGCAGGAAGAGCTCCTGAAGCTTCTCGGTGAAACGAAGAAAACCGTCCTCTTCGTGACCCACGCCATCGACGAGGCCATCGTTCTGGCCGACCGGGTGGTGGTCATGACGGCCCGCCCGGGCCAGGTGAAGGCTCTTCTCGGCGTTGACCTTCCCCGTCCCCGGGAGAGGACTTCTCCCGAATTCAACGAACTGTATCGGATGATGGACGACCTCATTCGGGTCGAGGTGGAGAAGTCGTTGGAAGTGCAGGATTCGGATTCCGCGGCTTTGGGAGAGGGTGCATGAACAGAAAAATGGTGACGCGCGCCATCTCTATCGGGGGATTGATTATCCTCTGGTTCGTGGTCACGAATTACAAATTGGTCAATCCGCTCTTCTTGCCACCTCCTAGGGAAGTTTGGGAGGGAGCGGTTGATCTTTTTCAAGCGGGTGAGTTGCGAGAGCACATTGCCGTCAGCCTTTGGCGAATGTTCAAGGGTTTCGTCGTTGGTTCTTTTACCGGCGTAATCATCGGAATCCTGATGGGCCAATTCCGGTTCTTCCACGCGGCGGTGGGGCCATTGGTCGAAATCATCCGGCCCGTTCCCGGCCTGGCCTGGATTCCGGTGGCCCTTATCTGGTTCGGTATCGATGACGCCTCCAAAGTATTCATCATATCCATGGGAGTGTTCCTCGCCGTTGTCACCAATACCTTCATGGGGGTCCGCTCGCTGGATCCCGTTCTGGTGCGCGCCGCGCGCAGCCTGGGGGCCAACCGCCGGGACATTTTCTTCCGCGTGGTCCTTCCCGGAGCCCTCCCTTACATCTTCACCGGTTTTCGGCTGGGCGTTCAGGTCTCCTTCGCCTTGTTGGTTGCGGCGGAGTTGGTGGGTTCTACATCGGGCCTGGGATTTCTGATTCAGGACGCCCGGAATTATTTCCGCGGGGATTTGGTCATCTTGGGTATGGCCGTAATCGGCACCTTGGGATTTAGCATCACGCGCCTCGTGGAAATCGCGGAGAGGTGGTTTCTCCGCTGGCATTCCACGAGCCGGGAAGGCGCGTTCTACTAGGAGAGACGTTGCAAACGCAATCTTTGTCAGGTCGCTTTGGAATATCCACCATCTCGGTGACGGGGTTTGTCGTCCTTTGGCAACTCACCGTCACCCTCGAATTGGTGGACTCGCTCATCCTGCCGTCTCCCTGGATGGCCATCCAGTCCGGAATCAGGCGTGCTGAAGGGGGTGAGCTTCTTCACCACATCATTGCCTCGGTGGTTCGCATCACCGAGGGGTTCTTTTTGGGCTCCGTCATGGGCATCTTGATCGGTTTGCTCATGGGTCAGGTCCGAATCATCGGCGAGGCGCTCGAACCGCTCGTGGACATATTTCGGCAAATACCCGAGGTTGCGTGGATTCCCCTCGCCATCTTGATGTTCCGGATGGGGGAGGGTTCCAAGATTTTCATCATCACCTATGGAGCGTTGTTTCCCGCCATCATCTGCACCTTTGACGGCGTCAAGATGACCGAGCCCGCCATCATCCGCGCGGCGCGCTCCCTGGGCGCGAGCCGGGGGCAGCTTTTCTGGCGGGTCACGCTGCCCGCCACCTTGCCCCACATTATGACCGGGCTGTGGATCGGACTCGGCTATGCTTTCCGCGGGCTCATCGCGGCCGAGTTGGCGGGGGCGCAGGAGGGAATCGGGTTCATGATCATGCTGGCGCGGGAAGACAACTTGACCGCGGACGCTTTCATGGGCATGGCGCTCATCGGGGTGATTGGTTTTTGCGCCATCTACGGCCTGGGCGCGGTCCGCAACCACTTTCTCCGCTGGCACGAGAGCACGCAGGAGTAAGGTTTTTCATTCGGCCCGTTGTCCCCTTCCATTTGGGTCCAACGGCAAGACCCCCGCCGGGAGAGGGAAAAGGGCGGCGCGATGTTTCCCCGGCCCGTTCGTATTCGGGGCTGAGGGATGGACATGGTCACCAGACCGACCCTCATCCTGCTCGACGAGCCGACGATCGGGCTGGCGCCCACGGTGATGGAAGCCATCTTCGAGAGCATCGAGCGGATTCACCGCGACGGTGTATCGATCCTGGTCGTGGAGCAGAACTCGGCCAAGGCCCTGGAAAATTCCGACCGGGGATACGTGCCGGACATGGGTCGGAATCGTCGCGAGGGAGACTCGGCGGAGCTTCTGCTTGACCCGAACATCCGACAAATGTATCTTGGCATGTAGTCACCGGGGCCGCCCGCCACGAGAGGCCGAGGCGCCCCTTAGCCGCGGATCGCGCGCACCGAGGAGGAACGAACGATGAGCATGGTCGAAGATGCCCTGGCATTCGTCGACGAGGAAGCTATCGCCCAGTTGACCATGGAGATGGTCGACATCCCGAGCCCCACGGGCGGCGAGAAGGCGCTCGCCGGATACCTCGCCGATCGCTTCCGGGCGGCGGGCCTGCAAACCTCGATACAGGAGGTCGAGCCGGACCGCTATAACGTGTTCGGCCGGATCGAGGGCACGGGCGACGGACCGACCCTGTTGTACTGCGGCCACCTGGACACGACCTACGGCGGCGACGAGGAGGGCATACGCGATCTCGGGCCGGGGTATCAGCCGAAATCCTGGCGCGAGGACGAATGGGTCTACGGCGTGGGCACCTACAACATGAAGAGCGGCCACGCATCGGCCATCCTCGCCGTGGAGGCCCTGGCCAGGTCGAAGGCGAAGCTGCGCGGCAGCCTGATGATCGCCGGCGTCGTCGGCGAGACCTGCCACATGCCGGTCGGGCGTTATCAGGGCGCCCGCTACCGTGGCTGTGGAATCGGCGCCCGCTTCATGGTCAACAACGGCATCACCGCCGACATGGTGGTCATACCCGAGCCGACCTCAAACCGGATCTCGGTCGCCTCGGGTGGATACGTGTTCTTCGAGCTCATGACCCGGGGCAATCCGGGCGCCACCTACAGCCGCGGCGGCACCACGGTGCAGATCAAGCCCGGCGAAGACGCCATCGAGAAGATGCTGACCGCCATCCCCGCCCTCAAGCGCTGGGGCGAGGACTACCTGGGCAGGACCCGCTATCAAGGAGAGCCGGCAGGAAACGTCAACATCATCGCCATCGAAGGCGGACATCCGTTCCGCGCGAGCAAGCTGCCCTGCTTCTGCCGGCTCTATCTGGAAGTCGGGATCCTGCCGGGCCAGCTGCACGGCGACATCATCGCTGAGCTGGATCAGGTGGTTCGCCAACTGCGGGAGCAGGACCCCGCCATCGAGATCGAGCTGCAGGTCGTGCAGACGGCGTTCGCGGCAGAGATATCGCCCGAGGAATATGTCGTGCGCAGCATCTCCGCGTCGCACGACGCCATCTGGGGCGAGCGCCCCGAGATCACCTGGGACGGCTGGTACGCCGACACCGCACCCCTTACCCGCGCCGGAATTCCGGCGATCTGCTACGGCCCCCAGGGCCGCGCCCGCGGCGGCGGCACAGGCTACTACCCGAAAGAGGGGGAGCACGCGTCGATCAAAGATCTCACCAAGGGCACCCACGTGTTCATCCACGCCGCCCATGACATCTGCATGAAGAATCGCCTAGAGGTACGCAAGCCGGATGTCGCCGGAACCATCGTGCGCTGACGCGTCCCCGCCGGCGAGCGGGAACCGACGCTCCCATCGGGGAGCGGAACAAGCTGGGCACCCCCGGGAAAATCTGCGAACCGGGGCGGCTTCACTCGGAATTCGACTTTCTGGGCTTCCCGCCTCGACCATGGCGACGGGATGCCGCTTGCCTTAGATGCCAGCGCCGTGAAGGCCCGCGCTTCAATGCATTTACCGACAGGGACGTTCGGGTCGCCGACTCCGCCGAGTTCCAGGCATGGTGCCGTTATCCGCTTCATGGAAATCCGGATGCACCGTGGCCCCGAATCCAGTCCGACCACCTCTACGGTTCCAAAAACCGCATCTCGCTCCAAGGAGGCAATCATTCGCGAACGAGTCGTCCCGCACGAAATCAGACTGCAGAAATCCGTCATCGTCATCCTCGCGGCTCTGGCAATCAGTGTATTCGCAAACGCATTGCTCCCGCATTTCGCGTGAAGGATGCAGTGGCCGAGCTGAAAAATTTCAGCACGTTGTACTCACGAAATCGTGACCGCCTGGCTCGCTTCTATTTGGGAGACGTCCACCTGGGGGAGGTTCTCGATTATCCCGATCTCGGATCTGACGCCTTCCTCGACCGCCACCGCCACCACCCCGAAAATGTCGCGTTGCGCTCCGGTGACCTCGATTCCGTATTGCGTCGAGAACCGCCTCATCCCATCCGCGATGGCGCGTGGCGATCCGGTTGAGTTCGTCTTGATGGAATAGCTTATTGAGACTTGGCACCGTTTTCCCTCCGCAGCACTTTGCTTACCAGGGGGCATATCACCGCCCCGAGTTCGGGGTCCGTATCGGCAATCTTTTCATACACCCTCATCAAGCCCTCGGCCTCTCTGTTGGCCGGAGGCGAAGGGGTCTCGGCGGCATTTCCCCGATTATATGCCGCACGTCTGCAGCAGAGCCAGTGGAAGAGGTGTCAATGCGCAACGGGGAGAGATGGGTAAATTCGAGATCGGGTGGGGCGAGCGGTTAGTTGATTATTTTCACGCCCTGGCGCAAAGGCTCGCCAGGGTCTGCGTCCTGAATCGGGGGTGGGAGCAAGGGGTGACGCCCAGGATCTTGAGCAACACGAAATCCGTCGAGGGCAAGTTCGACATCGCGGTTTTTCTGGACCCACCATACAAGGCGAAGACCACACCGTCAGCTATCCCGGAGAAACAAAGAACGCCGCCGAGGATTCTTATGAGTGGGCGGTAGAAAACGGGGAGCGATTCAAAGTCGCCTATGCCTGCGCGACGGATTCGTTCCCATTGCCGAAGGGATGGTCGCAACTAGAGAAACGTCTCACTGCTAAGCGGACGGCGAAAAAGACCGACTCCATATTCTTCTCGTCCAAGTGCCTCATTCCAGCATGAGCGTCCGATCGACCCTGTATAACCTTTTCACCATGACCAAGCGCGGCGGATCGGGCTACGCCCAAGTTCCCGTCTTTTGGGCGTGGGGTCGGCTCTCTTCTTTCACGCAATCCGCCCGTCGATGCTTTTTCCGAGCCGAGTCGGGCGTGGAACGAAGGCGACCGGTGGGCGAAAGCCGAGGAATAAGGAGACGTTGCTTTTCCGGGCGAGGACTCCGCCCCATCCCAAACGCCGTCCGATTGTTCACCGGCCTATCTCTGGAAAGGCGGCCTCCCTCCCCGGTCGGGATTGGACCACCTCGGGGAACGGCTCCCCCCGCCAGGGTCGTTTCCAGGGGGAAAATAAACATAACGCCTTATTTATTAAATATTTATATTTTCAGATATTTTCTCTATTTTTCACCTTTTTTTCGATATTTTCACCCATTCCGCACGATCATCATTACGGCAAATGGGAGGTTAAATCCGACTGATAAAGGAGGAACTGCATTTGCGCTCGCTCCCAGGACCGGGTTTTTCAACAACCCCTCCTCGCTCGGAATAGATCCCCCACCGCATCAGCCTTCGCTCAAAACGCTCGGCTTCTGCGTCGGGCTTTCCCCTCGGGAAGCGCAGCCTCTCCTTCCTCAGTCGAGGCTGACCCTCAAGGGGGGAGTGGTTCTTGCTCTTTCATCGGTCGCGTCAAACTCTCGTTCATCAGGCTTTTTCAACAACCCCATATGCGTTCCCTCTCTCTTCGGTCGGGAACGACCTACACAGTAACGCGCCGGGGTTTTGTAGGAGAGGTCACCTCCCCCGCTCCCGTACCTCATAGGCTTCGGGGTTCACGAGCGTGGGCGGTTTCTCGCCCTGAAAGTACGCGAGAACGCACTTGGTCGCGTGGCGCAGAGTGTTGCGAATCGCATCCTCGCCCCGGCCGCCTAGATGGGGGGCGAGCACGGCGTTTTCGAGCGCGAAGATGGGATGCGCATAATCGGGCGGCTCCTCGGGGAACACGTCGATGCCTGCGCCCCGGATGACGCCCTCTTGCAGAGCGTCCGCCACCGCGTCGATATCGAAAACAAGGCCCCGCGAGGTGTTGAAGACGTAGGCGTCGGGCTTCATGAGGCGTAAAATCTCGCGGCCTATGATGTGTGTCGTCTCGGGCGTCAAGGGCACGTGGCAGGTCAGGTAGTCCGATTCTCTCGCCAGTTCTTCGAGACCCACGAAACGCACGCCGAGTTCGGCAGCCGTTTCCTCGTCTTGCACGATGTCGTGGGCGATCACCTTCATGTCGAAGGCGACGGCTCTTTTCGCCACCTGCTTACCGATGTCGCCGAACCCCAGAATCCCCATCGTCATGCCGTTCAGAGGGCGCATGGGTGGTTGAATCTCCCGCCAGAGGCCCTTTCGGATGTTCACGTCCAGCCAGCCGATGCGCCGAACGGCGCAGAGCATCAGGCCGAAGAGGTGCTCCGCCACGGACTGGGAATTCTGCCCCGCCGCGTTCGCGACGAGTATGCCCCGCTCGGTGGCCGCCGGAATGTCGACGTTGTTCACGCCCACGCCCGCGCGCGCGATAATCCTCACGAGAGGCGCGTTGTCCATCACCTTAGGAGTATAAGGCTCCGCCCCTGCGATGACGGCGGTGACGTCGGGCAGGCTGGCGATGACGTCTTCCTCGGGCATGTAGCCCCGGCACTCGTCCAGGCGAACCTCCAGCCCCTCATCCACCAGGGGCTGAAAAATCTCCATCGGATCATCGAAATTCAGTATGAAGGGGGTTCCCACCCAGACCACGGGTTTATCGCTCATCCGCATTCATCTCCATTTCAATCGTTCTTGTCTGTGCCCAGGAAAATACGGAAAGTTACAGCCTATCTGCCCCGCCATTCGGGTTTTCTCTTCTCCCTGAATGCGAGGATTCCCTCTTTCGAATCCTCCGTGTGCAGGATGCGGTCCGCCACGTCGCGCGACATGTAGACCCTGTCCTGATAGGCCAGGTCCTCGCCCCGGCGCGCCGCCTCCTTGATGGCGCAAACCGCCTTAGGCGCAGCTTCCAGGATTTCGGTGGCGTAGCGCTCCGCCGTGGGGAGAAGCTCTTCGTGCGGCACCACCTCGGTGGCTACGCCCAGGCGAAGGCACTCATCGGCGGGGATGAACTTGCCGCGCATCAGGTAGCTCATCGCCTTTGTCCAGGGAATCGCGTGCGCGCACATGGCGGGGCCGCTCACCGAGGAGATTCCCCGGAGCACCTGCGGCCAGCCCATGGACCCGCGCTCCGAAAAAATCAGGATGTCCGAGTTCAGCGCAAAGCCCGCTCCCTGGGCCAGGCAGGGCCCGTTGATGGCGCAGATGACAGGCTTATAGAGATAGCGCAGGTAGAGATAGAGTTCATCGTTCGACATCACCTGCCCGTCGTTTTCCGGCGTCTTCTCCACAATGTCCTTGCCCGAGCAGAAAACATCGCCCGCCGCCGTGATGATGGCCACCCAGATATCCGGGTTGTGCTTGATGTCCACGTACGCATCCTGCACCTCCTTGCGCATGGCGTAGTTGATGGCGTTTTTCTTCTCCGGGCGGTTCAGGGTCAGGTATGCGACGTGATTTTTCACTTCATACGTGGTTGCCTCTCGATTCGCCATGGCCGAGCTTCCTTTTTCTGATAGATGCGGGAGCGGCGCTGTCGCTCCGTGAAATCATCGCGGGTCGAAGATCGCCATTGTACCCAAAACCGCCGGAATGCGCGCTCCTGTGCGCGCAAATTTCTTTATCCCGAAACTTGTGAGAAACTCTTGACACCGGACGAAACACATTCACCGAACCGATAGGAGAACGCACATGCGCGTCGTCGACGTCATCGCTGAAATCCTGAAACGCGAAGGGGCGGAACACCTGAACTGCTATCCCACCACCGTCCAGATCGAAGCGGCCGCCGCTATCGGTATCCGGCCCATCGTCTGCCGCCAGGAGCGTGTGGGCGTGGGCATCGCCGATGGCTTCGCCCGCGTCACCAACGGCGCCACGCCTTCGGTGTTCACCATGCAGTACGGGCCGGGGGCGGAAAACGCCTTTCCGGGCATCTCCACCGCTTATTCCGATTCCACGCCCATGCTGCTCCTCCCCCTCGGCCACGCCAGGGGGCGCGACCGCGTGTTCCCCATGTTCAGTTCCGTCGACTCCTACGCCTCGGTAACGAAATCAGCGGAGCAGATCAACGTGCCCGAGCGCACCGCGGACGCCATGCGCCGCGCCTTTCACGCGCTCAGGAACGGGCGTCCCGGCCCCGTGCTCGTAGAGTTGCCCGAAGACGTGGCCGGGGTGGAAGTCTCTGAGGATATGCTCGGCGGCTACACGCCCGTGAAGCGAACGCGCGCCCAGGGAGACCCAAAGGACGTGGATAGCGCCGCCGATGCGCTGCTGAACGCCGAGCGCCCGGTGATCCTCGCGGGCGCTGGCGTGCTCTACGCCGAGGCGACCGATGAGTTAAAAGAACTGGCGGAACTCCTCCAGATTCCCGTGATGACCACCATGGAGGGCAAAAGCGCGATCTCGGAGAGGAACCATCCCCTGGCTCTCGGCGTCGGATCGAGCGTCATGAGCGGCCCAGCCTATCATTTCCTGAAAGACGCGGACCTCGTGTTCGCCGTCGGCACGAGCCTCACCGACCACGGCCTCGCCACGCGCGTACCCGGCGGCAAGATCATCATCCACGCGACGAACGACCCGGTCGACATCAACAAGAATTACGCCGCCGATCATCCCGTGCTCGGAGATGCGAAGCTCGTGCTGCGCCAGTTCATAGACTGCTGCGCCGAGCGGGTGAAGGGCGTCAAAAGAGGCGAGGGAGTCAGGGAACAAGTAGCGCAGACGCGAAAGGCCTGGCTCGATGAATGGGCGCCCAAACTCACATCTGATGAAAAACCCATCAACCCCTACCGCGTGATTTGGGAGTTGATGCAGAACGTGCCGCCCGCAGAGGCCATCGTCACCCATGATTCGGGCAATCCGCGATACGAGGTCTTGCCCTTGTATCTCTCCGATGTACCGAGGTCATATCTCGGCTGGGGGAAATCCCACCAGCTCGGCACGGGACTCGGCCTCGCCATGGGCGCAAAGCTGGCCTCGCCCGATAAGTTCTGCGTGAACTTCATGGGCGATGCGGCGTTCGGCATGACGGGGCTCGATTTCGAGACCGCCGTGCGCGAGAACCTGCCCATCTGCACCGTGGTGCTCAAAAACTCCACCATGGCGGTGGAGACCAACCACATGGCGATTTCCCACGAGAAATACGGCACGCGCGACGTGGGCGGCGAATACGCCGACATCGCCAGAGCGCTGGGCGGCTGGGCGAAGCGCGTGGAGGATCCGGCGGAAGTAGGCGCGGCGTTCCTGGAAGCGAGGCGAAAAACCGAAGAGGGAACGCCCGCTCTGCTGGAATTCATCACGAACGAGGAGTTGTCCTACTCCCACGCCCGCCCGTTCGGGTAGTTCCGGCGCATCGCGCCTTACACCTCGACGACGATTTTGCCCATCTGCGCGTTCGATTCCATGTACTTGTGCGCCCCCACCATGTCATCGAGCGGGAACGTCTTGGCGATGATGGGCTTGAGAGCGCCCGATTCCAGGCCGTCATAGATGAATTTCTTCCCTTTCTCTCTTTTTTCCGGGAACTTCGTTATCTCCATAATCGTATAGCATCTGAATGTCAGCCCTTTCCTGATAGCCGGGTACAGGGGTATGACCGCATCCTCGGGCGAGAGGCGGCCATACAGGAAAATCGCGCCCTGGTAGGCGGCCGCGTCGGCGAGTTTGGGCAAAGACGACCCGACGACGGGGTCGAAGATGACGTTCGCGCCCACGCCTCCCGTGATATCCATCACCGACTCCGCCAAATCCTCCTCATCCGTCACGACGACGTGATCCGCGCCTATGTTCAGAAGAAAATCCTTCTTGCCAGCCCCGCGCGTCGTGGCGATGACCCGCGCGCCTTTTGATTTCGCAATCTGGATCGCCGCGATGCCGACGCTGCTGCTCGCCGCCGTGAGCAGGGCGGTATCCCCCTCCTTCACCCGCCCGAACTCGACGAGCGCCCCGTACGCGGTGAAATACGGCATCCAGATGGCCGCGGCCTTCACGGGCGTCAGGTTGTCCGGGTAGCGGGCGGCGGCGAACGCAGGCACGACCGCCTGCTCGCCGCACACCCCGTGCTCCACCATCGAGAAACAAGGAATCGTGCTCACGCGGTCCCCGACCGCCAGACCCTCCACGCCCGGACCCACGGCGTCTATCGCCCCGCAAGCCTCGTAACCGATGCGGGAGGGGAACACGGGCTTGTCGTGGTAGCGTCCCTCTCGAAACATAATCTCCGCCCGGTTGATCCCGAGCGTTTCCACGACGATGCGCACTTCGCCCTCCCCAGGCTCAAGGTCAGGAACTTCTGCCACGCGGAGCACGTCCGCACCACCCAGCTCGTCGAACAGAATCGCTTTCGGCATACCCTCATCCTCCCTCGTTCGCTCACAGAGCAGGCCCGATGGGCCACTCGATAATCGTCACCCCCAGAAACCACAGGGGTTCTATCCGGTATATCCACAGATTGGCCTCCGTGTCTCCGCTCAAGGCCGCGGCGGATATCCACGTCCTGATCTCGTTTCCGCCGTTTCCGCCCTTATCGATCCTCGCTTGCGGCCACGCGGAAAGACCCTTCGCGTCCGCGCGGCGCAGCATGTCGATCACCTCGCGGTCCCACGCCTCGTCGACCTCGCCCTGCTCAGGGGTTCCTATCCAGTGTGAGGGCGCGCCCGTCGCCACGACGGCCACGCGCTCGAGACCCGCATAGCTCTCCAACAATCGTCTGAGCGATACGCCGAGATCGTACGACCGCGCGGCGGGCGGCAGGGGCGGGGCCACGGTATTTTGAAGAACCGGAACGATGGGAAGACCCATATCGCCCATCAGGGCCAGGGGCGAGACGAAGGAATGATCAAGCGTCAGTTCGCGGCACAGCAAGGGGTCGAAACCACTCGCCAGCAATCCGCGCACCAGATGAGAAGCCAGCGCCTCGGCGCCCTCATATACATCGCGCGGCAGAAAAGGCTCCGTCTCCACCGGACCGAAGCGAGGGCCTGCGCCGACCGCCAGGGCGGGGTATCTGTCGAGAGAAAAGGCATGCAGATGGTCGTTTCCCAGAAGAACCAGCGCCTCGGCGCCCCTTTCGACGATTTCGCGGGCCATCCTGCGGTAGCCGGAGAAGACCTCTTCTTTCACGTCCTCGGCGGGCATGTCATACCTCAGCAAGAAAAGAGGCGTGTGGCTCGCCGCGAACGCCCCGACTATCTCCGCCATCCTATATTTCCCCTTCATCGGGTCGCGGATAGGAGAGGCCCGCCAGCGCCGCCCGGAAATCGGCATCCGATATGCTTGAGCGCATTTGCAGCACCCGCAGCAGATAGGGATTCGCGCCGAACGACCACAGCGCGCGCACGTCGGAATCGCGAACCGCCGCCAGTTCCGCGTCGGTGACGTCATACCCTTCAGCGAATTCGAGCGGGTCGCGCAGGAACGCCTCGCGTTTTTCGAGGGGCTGGATGTCGTGGATCAAGCGGTTCAAGGATAATTTCGGCATGGAGAAAGACTACATAAAAACCCCGTGAAAATAAATATCACGCAGCACCTGCGGCATCGCCCGAGGGGTAAGTCCGCCGATTAGGCGAGGCTGGTCGATTCCTCCCTGGCGCGGGTATAATCCGGCATCTCATCGATCCGCCCCCTGTGGGGAAGAGACTGCGAACTCTTGCAAGTCCAGGTGGACGACCTCTACATGGCGGCGGACGGCAGAACCTACATCAGCGAACGCCTCGGCGCCGGCGTGTGGATACTGGAATCTGATTTTTAGGGGGCTAAGAGCGTTTTGTGGGGTTTTTTAACGAACCCGGATGCCCTATATCAACCACACGCGCCTCCATTCAGGCTCCCCCCTCACTTCAGCTTCGCATCAAAAAACGCCAGCGTCTTCACCCATGAGTCCTCGCTCTGCTCCGCGCGGAAGCGCTCGGGGTTGTCCTCCCACTGAAAGGCGTGGCCCGCGCCGTCGTAGCGGTGGAGCACGTATTCCGCGCCCGCGTTTTTGAGCGCCGCCTCGTAATCGTCCACGTCTTGGGGCGAGGGATTCTGATCCTCATTGCCGAAAACCCCGATGACGGGACACGCGATGTTCCCGCTCAGTTCGATGGCGGGCGGGTTGCCCGCGCCGCGCACCTCCTTCACGCCGCCGCCGTAGAAGACCGCGCACGCCTGATAGCGAGAATCCGTGCACGCGCCCAGCCAGCTCACGCGCCCGCCCCAGCAATGCCCGACGACGCCGATTCGGCCCGCATCCACGCTATCAAGAGCCGCCAGGGCGTCGAAGCCCGCTTTTAGGTCGAGCGCCGTCTGCGCGTCGTTGAACTCATCGCGCTTTATCTGCATGTCGTCACTCTTGGACCACCAGTGGTAGAGAAACGGAACGGACACGGCGTAGCCGTTCGCCCGGAAGCGTTCCGCCGTTTTCACCGTAAAGGGATCGCCCTCGATTCCCTGATGGCCCGGTATGTGCTGGCAAAGCACGAGCCCCGGATGCGGTCCCGATCCTTCAGGTTCATACAGAAAAATCTCCATTTCGCTGCCTTCTACTTCCGTCATCTCGATTCGATACGACATCTCTTTTCCCTCTCTTTGACAAAGGTATGAAAACTTAGGTTTTCCTCACGATTACTATAAGTCATTTTAATTTCCGCGCATGACTGAAAGCGCCTCCCGCATGAAAAACTAAGCGTCCTCGAACACCAGGTTCTCAGGCTCTCCCCGAACGTAGGCCTCCACGTTGTCCACGGACATGCGCGCCTCTCTCTCCACCGCACCTTCAGTGTGCGCGGCGACGTGGGGTGTGAGGATCACGTTATCAAGCGCAAGCGAGCGAAACGGAGAATCGCCCGGCAAAGGCTCATCCGGCTCGAACACGTCCAGCCCCGCCCCCCCGATGCGCCGCTCGCGCAAGGCTTCGAGAAGAGCGTCCATATCCACCAGGGCCGCGCGCGAGGTGTTGATCAAAAACGCCGCGGGCTTCATCTGCGCAATTCGCTCCCGCGAGATGATGCCCCTGGTTTCCGGCGTCACGTGAAGCTGTATCGTCACGAAATCGGCGCGCATGCACTCATCGAGCGATGCCGCGCGCTCCGGCTTCGGCTGCGCGTTCCGCCGTTATGTTCTTCGACCAGGCGAGGGCGTCCATGCCGAAACCCCGCGCCATGGGGACGACCTTGCTCCCGATGTGCCCGAAACCGATGACGGATAGACTCTTGCCCAGAAGCTCCACGCCCTGCACGCGCTCCCACTCCCCCGCCCGCATGGCGGGTCCCTGAAACGGGAGCCGCTTCGCCAGGGCTAAGACCATCATCATCGTGTGCTCGGCCACCGAGGGACTACCCGCTCCGGGCGTCACGGAAACGCAAATCCCCCGCGCACGCGCGCGCTTCATGTCCACCGCACGGGGGCGCGTGCCCCATATAGAGATGAAGCGCAGTTCACGCGCGGCGTCGAGCAGGCCTGTGTTTTTGAAGTCCGTCTGATAGCGCACGGTCAAGATGATTTCCGCATCCAAGATGCGCGCCGCCATCTCCTCGTCATCTCGTGGCCGCTCGGTGAAATGGGCCACCTCGCCAAGCTTATCGAGGCGCGCGAGTTGGGGCGAGCCCCTGAACTCTCCCCCGTAGTCGTCTGGAATCACGATTTTCATGCGCGCACGCTCCGCTCGCCTAAGTCCCCAAAACCTCCTGGATTCGGGGTTTCTACTCCCACGGTATACCCCAATATGATTGACAGAACATAACGTCTCAAGTAGTGCTATGGAATCGGACGAATCATCGTTGTCCCACCTCGTTTCCAGAAGGATGCGCCCGAACGCCATGATGCCGGACCTGACCCCCGAAGAATCCGAGATGGTGCGCCGCGCGCGCCGGATAGCGCGTGAGGACATCCTCCCCATCGCCGCGGCGAGGGACAGGAACCACGCGCCCGGCGAGGCGTATCCCTGGCATATCGCCGATAAACTCGACGCCGCGGGACTCAGAACGCTCACCGTGCCCGAGAAATTCGGCGGCTTCGGCGCGCGGCATCTGGTCCAGGCCATGGTGGCCGAAGAACTCGCCTACGGCGATCTGGGCGTCGCCGTCTCGATGGATCAGACCTATAAATTCGCCCAACTGCTCACGATCGAAACCACGCAGACGCAGCGCGATTTATACCTCGAAGACTTCATGAACGACCCGAGGGCCCTGCTCGCCCTCGCCACCACGGAACCCCAAAGCGGAACCGACACCTTCCTCATGCACGACGAACCGGGCGCCGGCCCGCGTATGACGGCGAAACGAGAGGGTGATTTCTACATCCTGAACGGCACGAAGCACTACATCTCGAACGGCGGCCTGGCGAAATATTACTTCATCTTCGCGCGCACGGCGCCCGAGAAGAAGATGAGCGAGGGACTCACCTGCTTCCTCGTGCCGCGTGACACGCAAGGGTTTGAAATCGGAGAGGCGCACTCGAAGCTCGGCAGGCGCCTCCTGCAAAACGGAGAACTCGTGCTCAGAAACTGCCGCGTGCCCGCGCATAATCTCTTCGGCGAGTGGAACGGCGGTCTCTCCATCCTGAAGCGCATGGTGAGCGGCGCGCTCATTCCGGTGATGGGTCCCTCTCGCCTCGCGTACGATCTCGCGCGCCGGGCGGCGCAGGAAACTGGTGCGGCGGATGAGCAATGGGCGCAGATGGCGCTCACGGAAATGTATATGCTGATTGAGGCGGCGCGGACGTACCTGTATTCTGCGGCATGGCATGCGGAAAAGCCGACGGATGATTCGAAACGCCGCCTCATGTCCAAGGTGTTCGCCTCGGAGGCGGGCATCAAGGTCTGCCGCATGGCGATGGAGATCTGGGGGAAGACGGGCGCCACCTTTCACGACGACAGGCCGACGCCCGAGAAATGCTGGCGCGACGTGCTGAGCTATCTGCACGGCTTCGGCACGAACGAGGCGGTGAAGCTCAAGGCCGCGCCGCTTCTCGCCCCCGTCGGTGAGGATGAATGGTAAACTGAAGCTGACGAGGTTTCTCGGCACATACCCGAAAAGGAGACTGTAATGCCCTCTTACAAGAAATCGGACGCGCGCGCGTACTGCAAGGAGAACATGAAGGGAATCTGGGCCGCCATCCCCTATCCCTTCGATGAAAACGACAACATCGACGAGGCGGGTTTTCGCGCCGACATCCGCCACTACATCGACAATCTCGACATCAAGGGCTTTTTCATCGGCGGGATGATCGGTGAATTCTGGTGCCTGACGAAAGAAGAGCGCCTGAGAGGCCAGGAAATCGCCTGCGACGAGGCGGGAGACGTGCCCATCATCGCGCACACCGGCCATACCTCGGCCAAAGAGGCGATTGAGCTGACCAACGCGGCGATAGAAGCGGGCGCCACCTATGCGATTCTGGCGAATCCCTACCTCGGCGCGCAGGGAATCCCCGAGCGCGTCCGCGCGTTTTTCAAGGAATTTTGCAGCAACGTCGAGGTCGGCGTGTCCTTGTTCAACACGCCGGCGGCCGGCTATTCCCTCTCGGCGCCCCTGGTCAAGGCAATCGTCGAGGACAACGAGAACCTCTGCTGCATCAAGAACGCGCAGCCGAAATATCACTGCGACGAGGTGCGCGAAGCCGTGGGGGATGACATCGTCGTGAGCGACCCGATGGAGACCCAGTGGTTCTTCAACCGCGCCTACCACAAGCAGCAGACCTACATGAGCGGCCCCGACCCGTTTCTCTTACAGCGCACCGGCAATCTGGGCATGCAGAAATACACCGACCTGATCGATGAGGGGAACCTCGAGGAAGCCTGGACCGCGCGTGATTCCATGAACCCGATACGCCGCGTGGCCGAAAAATGGCTTTGGACGCCCTGGGCGCGGGGAGCATTCCCCATCGCCGCCCTCAAGGACTGGATGGACCTGATGGGCATGCACGGCGGCCCGTCGCGCGTGCCGATGATTCCCTTGAACATGGACGAAAAAGCGGAATTGGCATCGGATCTCAAGAGCGTGGGTCTCATCGACTAAATCCGAGCCGGTCCTCGTATTCTATAAGGGTTTGTGCGCATGGATTTCGCTCCCGGAGAGGCCTCTCTCGCGCTTCAGCGGCTGGCGCGCGATTTCGCACGTCAGGAAATCGCCCAGCACACCGACGCGCTCGATCAGGAAAAAAACCCGGAAAACCGCTTTCCCGGAGAAATTCTGGACAAAGGCGACGCACTGGGCCTGTGCACCCTCCCCGTACCTGAAAGCCACGGCGGGGGCGGCGCCGATCTGCTGAGCCTGTGCTTCGTGGCGGAGGAGATCGGCTGGGGGGATTTGGGAGTAGGCGTCATCTACGCACAGGATTGGGCGCTCGCAAACGCCATATCCCGCCTGTGCGGCGAGGCGGACTTAGAAGCCTTCACAGAAAATTTCACGGGCTCATACGCATGTCATCTGGCCCATGTGAAAATCGGCGAAACGTCCACACCCGAAGATAAAAACCCTTATCCGTCCGGTGCGCGCCAGGGCGCATCTATCAGGCGAGATGGGAACGGCCGGCGTCTTAAGGGCCTGGCGCGGCATGTGCTCAATGGCGCCGCGGCCCGGCTTTATCTGCTGGAATCAAACCCCACAAACGAGAGCGAGCGGCGGATTTTTCTGATGGAAAACAAGAAGGAGGGAGGAATCGCGGTCGCCCACTACCATGATTCGATGGGCATGCGCTCCTGTCAGGACGTCAACCTGCGCTTCGAAAATGTGAAACTCGATCATCCGCTCGATTGTCCAGACCAGGAATGGCGAAACGCCACGCACGCCACCCGCATCCTCCCGGCGGCGGCGGCGGTCGGAACGTCGAGAAAATCCCACGAACACGCGCTCGACCATGCCCGTGAGCGCGTGCAGGGAGGAAAACCCATCATCGAACACCAGACGGTGGGCTTCATGCTTTGTGATAACCTCATGGAGCTAGACGCCGCCAGAAGAAGCCTCCAGGCGGCGGCCTGGGCGGCGGACAAAAATGAAGACGCGGACCCCTGGCGGAGTTTTCTGGCAAAAGCCTTCGCCACCGAATCGTGCGAGCGCGTCGCGCGGCGTTCCATGGAGGTATGGGGAGGCGCAGGCTATATGACCGAAGCGCCCATGGAAAGACTGGTGCGCGACCTCGTGGCTTTTTCCCACGGGTTCGGCATGGGCCACGCCGCGCGCTCCACCGCCATGGACCTGCTCTGAGACAAATCATGAATGACGCAATGATGCAAATCGATGGAGGATGCGAAATTGAGTGAGAGAATCGCCTACGTCAAGGGCCGGTTCGTGCCGGAAGCAGAAGCGAACGTGTCCATCCTGGATCGGGGCTTCCTCTACGGCGACAGCGTGTACGACGCATCGCGCACCTTTGGCGGCCAGCCCTGGCATCTGAGGGGCCATATCGACAGGCTCTATCTTTCCTGCCGCTATGCGCGGCTCGACCCCGGCATGAGCGCGGACGAGATGGAAGCCCTCACCATGGAGCTCATCGAGAGAAACCGCGGCGTATACGCCGAAGGAGAGGAATTCCGCATCAACCACTGGGTGACGCGAGGGGGCGGCGTCAGCTCCGCCGCCTCCCACACGCACGGGGCGCATACGGTGGTCATCTTCACCCTGCCGATGGACTATGCGCGCTACGCCCACGGCTACAGGGAGGGGGTGCCCTCGGTCGTCACCGGCGTGCGCCGCATTCCCCCTGAGTGCATCGAACCGCGCGCCAAGGTGGGCAACAAGATGAACCACGTGCAGGCCGAGTTCCAGGCCCAGGAGGCGGGCGCCTGGCCCATCATGCTCGACATCAACGGCTTCGTGGCCGAGGGTTCGAGCTATAACTGCTTTTTCGTGAGAGACGGTGAACTGCTCACGCCTACGGATCACAACTGCCTGGTCGGCGTCACGCGCACGCACGTTATCGACATGGCGAAAGAACTCGGCATCCCGGTTCGCGAGACCAACCTCACGCGCTACGATCTGCTGATCGCAGACGAGGCCTTTCACACCGGGAACAGCATCTGCATCCTCCCGGTCTCCTCGATCGACGGAACCCCGATGGCGCACGGCGCGCCCGGCCCCGTCACCAAGCGGCTCATGGGCCTGTGGGCGAGCCAGGTGGGCTGCGACTGGGCCGCGAAATCCTTGGCCGCCCTGGAAGAGGATTGAACGAGGGAGCACCACTCCCGTGAAGTACGTCCGGCCAGACGGCAAACGACTCGTAAAATATAATGGGTTTTCGTCGATTCCCACCCCCATCATTCCCGCTCCTTCGCTATAGTCATTTCCGGACAATACCGATATATTGTTCGCCACCAACCACACATATTCGCGTCTTTGCATCACGCGCGGAGGTTCTCCCGAGAGGAGGTTCGCATGAAGGCCATGGTGTTGAGAGAAAAAGGAGCGCCCTTTTCTTTTGAAGACGTGCCCGACCCCGCGCCCGGAGAGGGCGAGGCCGTGGCGCGCGTCATCTCCTGCGGCTCGGGCCTCACGATCCACCACGCGCGCGCGGGCCGCGTGGACATCGACTACCCCATGATAATCGGCCACGAGGTGGTGGGCGAGATCGTCGAGGCGGGCGCCGGGGTATCGAACGTGAAGGCGGGAGACGTCGTCACCTTCCACTGCTATCTCACGTGCGGGCATTGCCGCTGGTGCCGGGTGAACAGGGAGCCACTGTGCGACAACATGGCCGGCTTCGTCGGCAGGCACCGCGACGGCGGTTATGCCGAATACATCAACCTCCCCGCGCAGAACTACGTCCACCTGCCGGAGGGGCTGGACTACAAGGCGCATCCCGCCGAGGCGGCCGTCATCTGCGACGCCATCGCCACCCCCTACAAGGTGGTGCGCCGCGCAAGGATTGAGCCGATGGAGACCGTCGCCGTCATCGGGGCGGGCGGCGGCGTGGGGATCCACATGGTCATGCTCGCCCGCTGGGCGAACGCGCGCGTCATCGCCGTGGACGTTTCCGAGCAAAAACTGGCCCAGTGCAAAGAACTCGGGGCGGAAGCCACCGTCGACGCCTCGAAGGAAAACGTGACGGAGGCGCTGCTCGAACTCACGGGCGGCGTAGGCGTGGACGTGGTCGTCGATTTCGTCTCCCAGGACACCACGCTCGAAGCCGCGGCCGAAGCCCTCGACAAGGGGGGCCGCCTGGTGACGCTGGGCGGCTTCACGCCCCGGCCGTTCCGACTCTCCGCCGGGAGCCTCCTGAACGGAGAGCTCGAAGTCATGGGCAGCCGCTCGTTCACCAAGCAGGAGATTATCGAATCACTCGAGCTTTGCGCGCGCGGAGAAGTCTGGCCTCTGGTCACGGAAACCTACCGGCTCGAAGAAGCCGAGAAAGTGCACGAACGCCTGGAAGCCGGCGCGATTACGGGCCGCGCGGCAATCGTGATGGACTAGACGCATTTTCAACTACACTTAAAGGCAAGCGATGGATTTCACTCTCACCGAAGAGCAATTAAAACTCCAAAAACTGGCGCACGATTACGCCAAAAACGAACTAAGGCCACACGTGCGCGAGCGTGAGCGCATCACGGACCCGGGCGAGAGATTCCCCTGGGATATTCTCGAGACCGGGAGCAGGCTCGGCTTACGGACGCTCTCCATCCCCGAGGAGATAGGCGGCGGCGGGGCAGACATACTGACGCTTTGCATCGTGGGGGAGGAGATCGGCTGGGGGGATTTGGGCGTGGCCGTCACCTTCGACCAGACCTGGAAAGTGATCCATTTTCTCGACATCGTCTGGAACGAGGAACAGCGCGAAAAATTTCTGCCCGCGTTTCTGGAGGATCACCGCTTTCACCTCGCCGTCGGGATGACGGAGCCCGAAGTGGGTTCTGAAAACTTCATCCCCGAAGAAGGCCCCGGACTCGGTGTCCGCACGAGCGCGGTGCGAGACGGAGAAGACTGGATTATCAACGGCAAGAAGCACTACATCAGCAACGGGGGCATCGCCAAGCTCTATGTGCTCGTATGCCGCACCGATCCCACCGTCGGCGTCTCCCAAGGCGTCACCTACTTCATGGTGACGCCGGAAATGGCGGGGTTTTCCATCGGCAAGATCCACGAGAAGATGGGCCAGCAGCTCTCGCAAAACGCGGAACTCATATTCGAGAATTGCCGCGTTTCGGACGACTACCGCGTCACGCCGGTCGGCGGGGGCGTGGCGGCCCGTTCGGGTCCATTTTCACGAGGTTCGGTCATCGAATCCGCCGCCACGAACTTAGGGCCGGCCCGCGCCGCCTATGAGGACGCGCTCGAATTCGCCAAAACGAGAATCCAGGGCGGAAAACCCATCATCGAGCACCAGGGCGTGGGCTTCATGCTGGCGGATTGCTTCGTCGAGTACGAGGCTTCGCGCCGGTTGCTCCACTACGCCGCCTGGCGGGCGATGCGCGATAACTACGACCCCAAGCTGGGCTACATGGCCAAGGCTTACACTTCGGAAGCAGGCTTCCGCATCGCCACGCGCGCTCTCGAGGTCTGGGGCGGAACGGGCTACATGACGGACGCGCCGATGGAGAAATACCTGCGCGACGTCATCAGCTTCCTCCACTCGGCCGGCACCAACCAGGCGCAGCGTATCCGCACAATGAAGTATTTTTAATCAGAAAACGCATAATCGCGTCGTGATTCTCATTCTCTTGGGGGCGCAAGCCCCGAAAGGCAAGGTGTAACATGAACAAGAAGATCGCCGTACTGGGCGCAGGCGCCATCGGCGGCAGCGTATCCGCAGATCTGACCGACGCAGGCCTGGACGTCACCGTCATCGACCAATGGCCCGAGCACGTGGAGGCGATGCGAAAAGACGGACTGCACGTCCAGATGCCGGACCTGGACCTCAAAACACCCGTGCGCGCGCACCATCTTTGCGAGCTGGCCTCGCTCAAAATGGAATTCGATATCGTCCTGCTCATCGTCAAATCCTTCGACACCCGGTGGATGTGCGAACTCATCAAGCCCTATCTCAAAAGCGACGGCATATTCGTCGGAGCGCAGAACAGTATGAACAACGAGATGATCGCATCCATCATCGGGCGCGAGCGCGTGGTGGGCTGCTGCGTGGAACTCTCGGCGGAGATATTCACGCCCGGCTTCATCCAGCGGAACACCCCCCGCAAGGGCACCTGGTTCGCCGTTGGGGAACTGGACGGCTCGGTCACCCCGCGCGCGGAGGAGGTTCGCGACATCTTCGCCAAGGTCGGCGTCACCGAAGTCAGCTCCAACATCGAGGGCACCAAGTGGACGAAGCTCATCGCCAACTGCATGACGATGGGCCCCTTCGGCCTGCTGGGGCTCAATAACGCCGAGACGAAAAAACTGCCCGGAGTCATCGACCTTTCGGTCAAACTCGGAAGGGAGGCGATGGAAGTGGGCGAAGCCCTGGGCTACGGGGTGGAGCCGGTGTTCGGCCTCTCGTCGGATGATTTCACGGGTTCGGACGATCAGGTGCTGGTCACGGCCATGAAGACGCTCCTCGAACACGTGGGGCCCCGTTCGCGCACCGCCCCGATTCAGGACCACATCAAGGGCCGAAAGAGCGAGATGGAATACATCAACGGCCTCGTATCGCGCAGGGCGAGAGAACTCGGCATCCCCACCCCTTGTAACGACGCGGTGGCCGAGATCGCGCAGATGATAGACGATGGCGATATAGAGATGGGCCGCGCGAACTACGAGCTTCTCCAGGCGAAAATCGCCGAGTCGGAATAAGGCCAACCACTCCCATGAGGATGCGCCCCATGCCCTTTTACAGTTGGGACGACATGAAAAAACGCAACATCGTCTCCACCACGGATTCTGAGGGCAGCATGATCCTGGGCGCATTCACCACCCTGACGCGCCAGGAACAGCCGCCCGGAAAAGCGACCCGCCCGCACAGCCACGGATGCGAGCAAATCATCCACCTACTGGAAGGCGTCGGCTGGTTCCGAGTCGGGGGGGAGGAGAAGACCCTGGGCGCTGGCGAGGTGGTCCATATCCCTTTGGGCGCGGAGCATGAACTCAAAAATCCGGGGCGAGACGTCCTCGTCTATCTTTCTTTCAAGAACCGATCCGAAGACTGGCCGCCGCGAGAAGCGCTCACGACCGGTGCGGATGGAGAATGACCGGCAGAGCCGAACTGAATAAAATTTCCAGAAGGAGAAATCAACCATGATCGATCCTTTCCGCATGTCCGCCGTGCCGCGTGTGCGCTTCGGCAGGGGCGAGGCCGCCTCCATCGGCGTCGAAGCGAAGAATCTAAACATGACGCGCCCTATGCTGCTCGCTGACCCCGGGCTTTCTGGGGCCGGCGTGCTCGACTCCGTCACGGAGGGCCTGGATGCGTCAGGCGTCGAATACCGCCTGTATGAGGATGTGGAACCCAATCCGTCGGACCCGAGCATCACGCGCGCCCAGGCGTTTTATGAGGAAAACGATTGCGGCGGGATAATCGCCGTCGGCGGGGGAAGCGCCATCGACACCGCCAAGGCGATGGGGGCGCTGCTCGCAAACGGCGGGAAGATAAGCGATTACTACGGCGCGGACAAGGTGGAGAAATCCATCCCGTCCTTCATCACCGTTCCGACCACGGCGGGCACGGGCAGCGAGGTGACGCGCGCCTCCATCATCACGGATATCGAGCGCGGAACCAAATCGAGCATTCACAGCGACGCGCTCTACGCGGACGTGGCGGTCGTGGATTCCTCCCTCCTCGCGACGCTGCCCAAGTTCTTCGCCGCAGGCGCGCTGATGGACGCCTTGACCCACGCGGTGGAATCGCTCGGCTCCCCGCGCGCGACCCCCTGGTCGGAGGCGCTCTGTTTTCAGGCCATCGGCCTGATCGGCCAGAACGCGCGGCGCTTCGTCGCCGACCCCGCAGACCCGGACGCCGCCGACCCCCTGGCGCTTGCGGCATGTCTTGCGGGCGCTTCGTTCACCAACACCGGACTCGGGATCGTGCACGGCCTCACGCACCCGGTCTTCAATTTCTTCGGCGGCCACCACGGCACCACCAACGGAATACTCCTGGCCCCCGTGATGCGCTTCAATCTCCCCGCCATGCGGGAAACATACGCCCGGCTGGCGCCCCTTCTGGCGAACCCCGATGGGAAAGCTGACGAGGCGCAGGATGCGGAACTGGCGGTCGACCGAGTCCGCGCCCTTGCGGACGATATCGGGATACCCGAATCGCTCGCGGCCATCGGCGCAAAGGAAGAATACCTGGAGCGCATGGCGCACGAGGCGGCCGCCAGCACCACGGTGGCGACGAACCCCGTGCCCGCCGACGCGGAGGACATGAAGCGGATTTATCTGGAGTTGCTGTAGGTTTCCCGGCGGATCAGGGAACCCAGCGGCGCGCTTCTTCCCTGATCGCCCTCGCCTTCTCGGTTCCTTCCATCACGAGATTCTCGGACGGCGGGCTGCCGCTGAATTTCTCGTTGCGCCAGCAGTGATAGCGAAGCGCCTTGGGGTAAGGCGTCAGGTCCATCGCCTCGAAATAAGAAGCCGGCGCCTCGCCCGGCTTGTGGGGGTCCATGCGGTCTTTCTCGTAAATCATCGTGCGCTTGATGACGCGCCACCGCGCATCCCTGCGCTCGAACAAATCCACCACGCTGCTCCACGTCGTGAAGTCGAAATCATAGCCGTCCATCGTCCGCCTCTGGTGGAGCGTGAGGTAATACTCACAAACCCCGCGCTCACCATTCACCCGGACGCGCGTGTTGCCCGCGATGTGTTTCTGGGTGTCGTCTTCGTGATGGCCGTGCATCATATCCCTCGATTCCGTGATGAACGCATGCGCGTTGCCCATGAACCACGAGGTGGTGATGTCCGCATCCGGGTGAAAACAATCCAGCAGACCCTCCCAGTCGCCCGCATCCCGGCAGACGTGAGAGAACATGCACACATCCATCATCTCGAGTTTGTCCGCCGCCGCGCGCAGCCTCGCCTCATCGCTCATCTATCGTCTCCTCCCGCGAGGCTCGCCCGCCCCCATCGCGCCTCATCCGCATCTCCACCCTAAAGAACGGTCCGCTCGCCAATCGCAGGCTCTCCGTGTCCCAGGCCGGGTAATTCCCAGACCCCCGCGCCGCTTGGATTTTGCTCTCCCTGGATGTTCGCGTCGATCACGTAGGGACGCTCGGCCTTCACCGCCTCGTCCACGGCCTCGCTCAGATCGGCCGCCTTGTTCACCCGCACGCCCGTGATGCCCGCCGATTCGGCCATGGCGGCGAAATCGGGGTTATACGGCGTGGCGGAGGCGTGCTTCTGAAAGTCGGTGGCCAGCTCCCGGCCATCCAGATAGCCGCGCTGAAGCCCCCGGATGGAGGCGAATGCGTAGTTGTTCCAGACGACCCAGACGGCGGGGATGTTGTATTCCACCCCCGTGGTGATGGCGCTCAAATGCATGGCGAAAGCGCCGTCTCCGCACACCGCAACGCAGGGCCTGTCCGGCGCGGCCAGCTTGGCCCCGAGCACGCCCGCGACTCCAAAACCCATCGCGCCGAAGCCCATCGAGCCGATGAGCGATTGCGGGCCCTTGGGGCGGCAACACTGAAGCAGCCAGTTGTGGTGGACGCCGACGTCGCTGATGAGGATGGCGTCATCGGGCAAGGCCTTGTCGATTTCATAAGCCGCTCGCTGGGGGTGCATGGGTTCTGTGTCCTCGCGGTAGCCGGGAGCCGTGAACTCCTCCCATTCGTTTCGCCAGCCGTCGATCTTCCGGAGCCACCCTTCCCGGGCCTCGGGAACTTCTATTTTCTCCTCAGTACCGAGCGCTTCTTTCACCTGATCGAGAAAGACATCGACATCCGCCATGAGACCTAAGGCCACCGGGTAGTTGCGCGCAATTTCCTCGGGATCGATATCCACGTGAATCAGCTTCGTCGGCGGAATGTTGAACGAATAGCCGGGCAGCCAGCTGCTCGAGGTGCGATCGTCAAAACGCACGCCGAGCGCGAGCAGAACGTCGGCCTGCCGTGCTGCGTGATTCGCCGGATAGGTTCCGTTTCTCGCGATGAGTCCCAAAGCCAGGGGGTGCTTTGCGTCGATGGCGCCTATCCCGCTCGCCGAGCACGCCACGGGAATCTTGAGCCTCTCGGCGAGCGCCACCATCTTCGCCGCAGCGCCGGCGTATTTCACGCCCTGGCCCACCAGAATCACGGGCCGCTCGGCGGTGGAGAGCATCGCCACCGCCTTTTTCACCCCTTCGGGGTCCGCTCCGCAGCGACAGGAGATGTTCGCGTTCCACTCAGAGGCTTGGGGCATCTCGACCTCGGTTTCCTCCTTGAAAATGTCGAAAGGAACGTCGAGCACGACGGGGCCGCGCCTTCCCGTCATCATCGTCTTCCACGCCTGGCGGGTGAACTGCGGCACCATCTCCGCCCGCGTGGGCTGATACACCCGCTTGCAGTAGGCCTGCACCGTGGAGGGGAAATCCGCCTGGTAGTGGCGGTAGGTCTCCTGAAACGCACCCCGGTTGAACTGATTCGTGGGTATGTTTCCCGTCACGGCCAGAAACGGAACCGAATCGAAAAAGGCGTTGGCCAGAGAAATCGGCATGTTCGCCGAGCCCGGCCCGCAGGAGGTAAACGTCGCCACCGGCCTGCCCGCCACCCGGTAATAGGCGTCGGCCATGAAGCCGCACAGCGACTCATGGCGCACGGAGAGGGTCTTGATCTCATCGGCGCGCTCATGGAGCGCATCCAGAAAACTGATGTTCCCGTGGCCGCACAGGCCGAAGACATAGGGAACCTCTTCCTGAATGAGGTAATCGACGATGATCTGGCCGCCATTCATACGTGTCAAAATATGGCTCCTCCGGGAAGAAACAAAAAAATCATCATGGGTTCACTGCCCAAGAAAACAACGAGCAATAAAGCAAGATAAAGCCTGGATGATGTTAAAACAATGATATCGTTGAAGCTACCAGCCGCGCGGCTCGTTCTCGAAAATCCCGAGCGATTCGAGCGTCTTTCGCGTATGCGCCTTGGCGTCATCATCGAGGGGCAGAATGGGTTTTCGCGTCTCGCCGACGGGCCGGCCCATGAACTCCATCGCGTATTTTACGGTCGCCGGGTAGTTCGTCTGCAGCAATTTCAAGAGCACGCCCATTTTATATTGGAGGGCGCGCGCGCTTTCATGATCTCCCGAGATGCAGGCATCGAACAGGGAGAGAACCAGGCGGGGGGCGACCTCACCACAATTAGAGAACGACCCCGACCCGCCGACGGGAATCGACGTGAGAAGCCACTCGATGCCGGTGAACACGGAAAAATCCGCTCTCGCGGCGGACGCTATGCGGCACGCTCCCGTAAAGTAGTTCATGTCGAAACTGGCGTCTTTAAGCGCATGGAGGTTCGGGAGCTTTTCGAGCATTTCTTCGAGCATGTCGTGGGTGATGGTGACCTGAAGACTGGGGTTGTTGTAGGCGATCATCGCGATATCCATGCATCTTCCCATCGTCAGGAAATAATCCAGATGGGCCTCTTCCTCGGGCGCCCAGTGATAGGGCGAGAGCACGACAATTCCCGTTGCGCCTATCGCCTCGGAGTGCCTCGCCAAATCGATGGAATTGTCCGGTCCCGAAGCGGTCACGTTCACGAATACGGGAACGCGGCCTGCCGCCACTTCCACCAGGCGTTTCGCCAGTTCCTTGCGCTCGTGCTCGCTTAAGTTCAAGGACTCCCCGATGTGCATGGGATGCGCGATGAAGGGAAAACCCTGTTCGATGAGAAAATTGATTTGCCTCTCGAAGGTGTCGTAATCAACGCCGCCATCGGGCCTGAACGCCGTCGTGGGCGCTCCCATGATGCCTTTGAGCTTCACCCGGCCTCCCTCCTTTTGGGTGAAGCCAGTCCTGAACCGCAAGGAACGGCTTCCTCGTTACGAATCAAGTGAAACCCCGCGTATCCCGCCGCCACGATTTGCGCGCATTTGTTCGAATACACGTCGAACCCGGCGATGTAGGGCATGAACACCCGCGGCTTGCCCGGTATGTTCGCCCCCAGATACCAGGAGGTGCACTGGTAACGAATCGTCTTGGCGGTCTCCTCGTTGTTGTGCGCCACCCAGGCGTCTTCCGCCTCCACCGACGCTTCGATGGATTTCATTCCCTTTTCACGCAAATACACGAGGCACGCGCCTATCCACTCGACGTGATGGTCGATGGAAGTCTGCATGTTCGTCAGAACCGACGGGCTTCCGGGGCCCGTGATGGTGAACATGTTCGGGAATCCCGCCGTCATGAGGCCGAGATATGTGCGGGGGCCCTCCTTCCATTTGTCCTGCAAGGTCCGCCCGCCGCGGCCCCTGATGTCGATTCTGAGCAGGGTGCCCGTCATGGCGTCGAACCCCGTGGCCAGGACGAGCATGTCGATTTCGTACACCCGCCCCGCCGTCATCACCCCTTTTGTCGTTATCCTCTCGATGGGCGATTCGCTCACGTCGATCAGGTGCACGTTCGGGCGGTTGTAGGCCTCGTAATACTCCGTGACCACGCAAAGACGCTTGCATCCGATGACCGTGGTGGGGCAAAGCAGTTCCGCTGTTTTCGGATCCTTCACGACCGAGCGAATCTTGTTCCGGACGAATTCGCCCGCCGTCTGGTTCGCCTCCTCGCTGTAGCGCAAATCCGTGAAGGCGGAGAGGAAGAGCAAACCCCCGTGCGCCCAGTGTTTCTCATATTCGCGCTCGCGTTCTCCCTCATCAACCTCCAAAACCGCTTTGTCATTGAAAGTCTGATCGAAACCCGTGGCCGATCGCTTGGCTCTCGCCCTGATTTGCGGGTAATTCGCCTTCACATCGCGCACCCGCTCCTCGCTGATGGGGCCGTTGTGCGCGGGCACGGCGTAGTGCGCCGTTCTTTGGAAGACATACACTTCGTCCGCCTCGCGCGCGATGACGGGAATGGACTGCATGGCGGATGAACCCGTGCCGATTACGCCCACGCGTTTGCCCGAGAAATCCACCTTTTCATGCGGCCAGAGACCGGTGTGAAAAACGGGGCCGTCGAAGGAGTCGAGACCCTCGAAGGCGGGAAAATTGGGAGAGGAGAGACACCCGGTGGCCATCACGCAAAACGCCGCCGATACCCGCTCGCCGCTATCGGTCTTGAAGACCCAATGGCTTGCTTCCTCGTCGAAAACGGCGGAGGCGATTCGCGTGTTGAAGACAACGTCCCTTCTTAAATCAAAGCGTTCGGCCACATGGTTGATATAGCGCAGAATTTCGGGCTGGCTCGCGTAGCGCTCCGCCCACTCCCATTCCTGCTGGAGTTCTTCCGAGAATTGATAGGAATACTGAACGCTCTCCGTGTCGCATCGCGCGCCCGGGTAGCGGTTCCAGTACCAGGTGCCGCCCACGTCGCCGCCCGCCTCGTATACACGCGCCGTAAAGCCCCGCGAGCGCAGCCGGTAGAGCATGAAAAGCCCGGCGACGCCCGCGCCGACGATGAGGGCGTCCAGATCCGTCTTTACCTTATTATTCAACCCAAAACCCCTTATACAGTTATTATTCAGACACTTAGAGCATCATTCGTTTTCATTTATTTATCGAAAAACATCATAAATTTATCGTATTTTATCGTATTTTTCAGTAATTCGGAATTGGGGGGCGGCGGGTTCGCGCTGAAATCCGCTTGGGGATAGTAAGAGAACATCCCAATGTCTTCGAGCGGCAATTGCGGGCAACTGCACGCGAGCGAACCAGTCCATCGACTTATGCCCCGGGCGGCCAGGCGAAATCGGCGCAAGGGGCATAAGCGCGAGAGCGAACCGGCGCGACGCTGGAGCGATTCCCGTATCCACCCCTCCCTCATTTTCCCAAAACGCCGTTGCGAAAATCGGGCGTCGCCCATAGTATTCCCGAATCATTTGAAACCGAATAACCGCTCCCTCCGCCGGGCGGGGGCGAGCCGACACGAGAGGATACGAAAGGATGCGTCATGGAGGATAGGACCGGGGCGTTTCGCTTGGAAGAAGCGAGCATGGAGGATTTACACGCGGCGATTCGCGCCGGGCGCACGACCTGCGTAGAAGTCGTGGAGCGCTACCTGGAGCGCGTGCGCGCGTATAACGGCGTCGCCAGCATGCTCGTCACCGAAGACGGCGCGCCCGTTCCCGAAGCTACGGGCGCGATGCGGGGAGGCTCCCCGCTTCGCTTCCCGACAGAGACCGTGAAGGCCGCGGACGTACTGCCCGAACTGGATAAATACAAGGGGCCGCCGCTCGAGTTCGGGCGCATGGAGGCCACCGCGTCCGACCCGGCCGTCCAGCAGCAATACGGGATGATCGTCGGCATCCCGAACGCGGGCCAGGTGAACGCCCTCGCCACCCTGAACATTCGCGGCGAACGCTCCGTCACCTGCCGGGGCGATTTCGACAGGCATCCCGCAGAAGGCCCGCTGCCGCCGGGCGCGCCGCCCATGTGCGAGGTCTTTCGCCACTATCCCGACGCGCTCGAGCGCGCGGCGGAACTGGACGCCGAATACGGCGCGAACCCCGACCTCGAAAAAATGCCGATGCACGGCGTGGCGTTCTCCTTCAAGGACCCCTTCGACACCAAGGACATGCGCTCGACGGGCGGGGGCGACGCCGGCTACGACATCGATTTTCCCGCGCGCGACCACATCCTCGTCGAGCAGCTCAGGAACAAGGGCGCCATCATCTTCGCCAAGGCCGTCAGCACCGAATACAACGGACGCGCGGGCGACCCGGGCGGGCGGCACGCACCCGAGAAGGTGCTGCCCTCCGTCCTGGGCTACCAGCGCAGCACGTGGGGCGGAAACCCCTCGAACCCCTACGACACCACGCGGGCGGCGTCTTTGGGTTCGAGTTCCGGGTCCGCCCTCTCGGTGAGCACCAACATGGTGATGGCGAGCCTGGGCGAGGAGACGAGAGCCTCCTGCCGGGGGCCGTCGAACCACAACGCCGTAGCGCTCATTCTGCCGCACAAGGCGATGCTCGGCTTCGACGGCGGGGCCATCGGGGCGGACATCTACTGCGACAGGAGCGGCATCATCACGAAATGCCTGGGCGATTGCGCAAAAGTTCTCGACGCCTTGAAAGACCCGGTGAACGGCTACTACGACCCGCGCGATCCGTTCACGACGGTGCCGCGCTCCTCCGTTCTGGATACGCCCTACGCGGCGCACGTGAGAACGAGCGGGGAGGCGGGCGCGCTCGAGGGCGTGCGCATCGGGGTCATCCGCGAGTCCATGGTCTATCCGAGGGGTTCTAAGTCGGAAGAGCCCATCGTCAACGCGGCGGCGAGAGAGATGAAGGAGGTACTCGGCCAGAAACTCGGTGCGAAACTCCTCGAATCCACCGACCCGCTCTGGGCGGGCGACCCCGGGATCGAGACGATGAAGACGGATTTCCGCCGCGCGCTCGCCAGGCTCATCCCCGTCTTCATGCCCGACATCATGTTCCGGCTCACGCCCGAGGGCGCGCCGCTCTTCAGGGAGTTCGCCGAGGCCATCGTCCCCACCGAGTTCGCGCCGGGCGTCGTCTTCGGCTCGGGCGACATGCAGCCCATCGACTACATGCTCGACATGGGCGAGGGCAGAATCGAGCAGCCTGAAAACTTGGACCTCGCCACCGTGCAGCAGCAGGAACTCGCCATGACGTTTCGCTACCACATCCACCAGTACCTCTCGCGCCGGTCCGAGGACTGGGAGGCGCGCGGATTCAGCGAGACCATCACCGGCTTTCCCGAACTGAACGCGCGCTCTAAATTCTGGGGCGACGACCATCGCGCCGCCTTCAGGAATTGGGAGGAAGTCGCAGACCCGCGCAATCCCCACGGCGGCAGGCAGGGGGTGAACGAGCGCATCATGCTGCGCGAGCTTTTGCGCCGCGTGGACATGATGGTGATTCTGGAAAACAAGCTGGACGCCCTCGTGCGCTTGCACACGCCGTTTCCGCCGGCCATCATCGGAGGAGCGGTCCAGCCCGGCCTCGTGCTGAACTCGCGGCCCGAATCGCAAAGCGGGCCGAACGCCGGGCTAACCGAAGTGCTCGTGCCGGCGGGCTACGTGCGCACGACCTATGACCCCGTTTTCGAACTGAGCGAGGACGGCGTCCGGTTCATCTCCGTTCCCAACGATCAGGCCACCATCATCCCAGAACCGGGCCTGCCGTTTTCTCTCGTGTTCCGCGCCGAACCCGGCAAAGAGGACGCCCTGCTCCGGATCGCCTCGACGTATGAGGCGGCTTCCAAGCGCCGCATCCCGCCGCCCGATTTCGGCCCGCTATAGGAGCAGGCGCAGACAAAGAGTTTGAACGACGCGTCTGTAGTGGCGGTTCGTGAATTGTGGGGTAACCCAGAGGAGGGTTGCCCCTACAGACTCTCTATCTCATCGACCGAGATAGGCCACCGTCATTCCGGCGTATGCCGGAATCCAGCGACTTTGTTCTTGTTTTTGACTCTTTGGCCTATCGTTTTCACTGGTCGTCCTACTATGTTGGTAACCGCATCGGCTCTGGTCAACCTCCCGGTTGCCACCGGCATGCGCCGGAATGACGAACATCTTCGGTTCAGGGTTTTAGGGACATGTCGCGACCTGTCCCTGCTAGGTGCCCCTCGCTTCGAGCGTCGGTATTCCGCTGACATCCACCGAACGTTCCGCGCGCGCCAGATCGTAGTTGCGCTGGAGGTTGACCCAAAAACCCGGGCCGTTGCCGAAGAGCTTGCCGAAGCGAACCGCCATCTCGTCGGTAACCGGCTGCTTCTCGTTCAGGATGTCGTAGAGCGTCTGCCGGGAAATGCCGAGGGCCGCGGCCACCGCCGTCTTGCTCACCCCGAGGGCGGGCAGGACGTCCTCGCGCAGGATTTCCCCCGGATGCGCCGGGTCGATGGAAGGGTGTCTCTCGATCATCAGTGATAGTCCTCTATGTCCACGTCCACTGCGCCGTCGTCGTCCCATCCGAATGTGACGCGCATATTGGCGCTCAGGCGAACGGCGTAGCGCCCCGCCCGATCAAAGACGGAACGAAATACCGGAATGTATCCACCCCCATCGGCTCTGGTCAACCTCCCGGTTGCCACCGGCATGCGCCGGAATGACGAGCGAAAACGCTATCGCCGTATGCGTAGGGACAGGCCCCCAGTGCCTGTCCCAGCGGTGGAACGCTTTTGTAGGGGTCGCATATATGCGACCCGCCCTTTTTGTAGGGGCGGTTCGCCAATGGTGGGGCAGCCCCGAGTATGGGTTGCCCCTGTGGGGAATGACGAGGCTTCGTAGGAGCGGACCTGCGTGTCCACCCGCAACAAACAGAAAGATCACGAACCCTATCTATATGAACAACGCAATACATCATAAAAAAGGGCGGACACGCAGGTCCGCCCCTACGGAAAAACAAAGCACTCAGAATCACAAACCCTCAAGAGGGAGCAGCTCTCACGAAAATGAGGGACCCCATATCCACGCTTTTCTTAAAACTTCCTGAGCGGTGTCGCTTCCTGCCCGAAAAGCGCTTTTCTCGCGACCTTCCAGATTTCGAAATGCGTTTTTCTTAAAACTTCGGGTGATTCCGCCAGCCAGCGGACCAGCGCACCGGGGCCGGCCAGCAGGCTGCAACCGCCCGCCAACCCCACTCCCCGCGTCAGCAGGGAATCGACTTGCTCTGCGATGAGATTCAGTTCCGCATCCGCGCCGCCCGCGACGTAAAAAGAACCCAGGTAGGGATAAGGCTCGAACAGGCCGAGTCGCTCGGGGTCCGATTCCTTGGGGTTCACTTCCATCACGTCACGCAAAAGGGGAACGCCTCCGTAGTCGATATGCAGCTTTAATTTCAAGGATGAATAATCGAAATGCTCGCCCGAGGCGACCCGGCCGTGATAGAGCGATTCCCCGTAGAGAAGTTTCGCGCCCTCGGCCATTGAGATTTTCGTCTCCTGCGCGTAGATGGAATCTTTGAAAGGGATGACCGGGTCGGGCAAGAGTTCGAGACCGCTCTCACCGCCCATCTCGATTTTGGTCGTCGATACTACAGGCTCGCCGAGGCTCTTGTAGACCTTGGTGGCCCCCTGCGTCGTCCACAAAACGCGCGCGCCCTCATCGAGCGCGATTTCGAGTTCGAGCACGTCGCCTCCCACGTGCCCGCCCGTGGGGTTTATGAGCGTCATGTGGGCGGGTTGCTCCCCTTCTGGATAGAGGGGGCGGATCAACTGTAAGGGCACCCGGAAGAATGAATCCGCAAGATACGTCCGGCTCCCCGCACGGGCAAAGCGCGCGAGGGCGACGCCGTGGCGGCCTACGCGGGATGGCGCGTCGGCGCTCGCGAGGAGCATCAGGCCTCCACGAAGAGGAGTTCGCGTTCGATCCAGTTGATCACCTCATCCAGGCCCTGTTCGGCCTTAAGGTTGGTGAACAAATACGGGCGCTCGCCGCGCATCTTCCTCGCGTCTCGGTCCATGACTTCGAGATTCGCGCCCACGAGGGGAGCCAGGTCGATTTTGTTGATCAGCAAAAGTTCGGAGCGCGTGATGCCGGGGCCGCCCTTCCGGGGAATCTTATCCCCCGCCGACACGTCGATGACGTAGATAGACGCATCCACCAGTTCGGGGCTGAAGGTGGCGGCCAAGTTGTCGCCCCCGCTTTCCACGAAAATGATGTCCAGGGGATGGAAATCGCGGGCGAGGACCTCCATGCCTCGCGGTTCAGGGATATGTCCTCACGAATCGCCGTATGCGGACACCCGCCCGTCTCCACGCCCGATATTCTTTCCGGCGAGAGCGCGCCGCTTCTGGTGAGGAACTCCGCGTCCTCTTTCGTGTAGATGTCGTTCGTCACCACGGCGATGGCGTATTTATCGCGCATCCTCTTGCAGAGCCTGTCCACCAGGGCGGTTTTCCCGGAGCCGACCGGCCCGCCTACGCCTATCTTTACGGGCGCCTTATCCATCATCGTCCTCATCATCAAGAAACGAACAAGCGCGTGTGAAGCCTTTGGTGCGTCATGGCGCGGATTTCGTGCCCCGGCCCCCAGGAGTGCGCGTCTTTCAGTGAAAGCGCCAGCGCGGTTTCTACCACCACGTGCGGCCAGAAAACAAAATGAACACTGAAAATCTCCGTTGACAGGATAGGAATATAGAGGGGTTTCTTTACGGGAATCTTGCAGTTCGGTTAAATTGTCGTTTCTGTTTTGTTTCACCCATGTTTCGAGGATTGGCCTTTTCATGACCATCGCTCGCATCATCAAGCTCCTACGAACCAGGCGATCCCCCAGCCCTGAGACGCACCCCCCACCCCCGGGGAGGCCATCAAAATGGCGTCCTTAAGCCGCCGGCTAGCGAGGTGGGCGGCGGGGCTTCGCTTCGAGGATCTGCCGCCCGAAGTCGTCGACCGCGCCAAGGGCGTTACCTTACAAGCCATCGGCTCCGCTCTTTTGGGCTCACAAACCGAAGACGGGCGAAGAGCCGTCGCCCTCATCGCCGAGGAGGAAGCGGGCGTTCACGGCGGCGCGACCATCATGGTGAGCGGGGCCAGGGCGACGAAAGGGGGCGCCGCGTTCGCGAACTCGGAAATGGCCCTGGCGGGCGGCAAGTGGGACACGTTCCGCATGCTCACCCACCCGGGAACCGGCATCGTTCCTGCCGCCTTGGCCTCTGCGGAAGCGGAGGGCGCCTCAGGCGAAGATTTCCTCACGGGCGTCGCCGCGGGCTATGAGGTCATGGAGCGTCTGGCATCCGACTTCATCCCCACGGTGATGTCGCGCGGTTTTCATGCGGATCCCGTTTTCGGGATTTTCGGGGCCGCCGTCGCCGCGGGGAAAATCATGCGCTTGAACGAGGAGCAGATGAACAGCGCGGTCGCGCTTTGCGTGAGCCTCGCGAGCGGAAACCTTGAAGGTCCGCGCAGCGGTGGACAGGCGCTCAGAGAAGGCGGCGCGGTGCGCAATGCCCTCCTCGCGGCGGCGCTTGCCGAGCGGGGCCACGTCGGCGGAGAGACGGTGCTCGAGGGTGAAGCCGGTTTCTACCACGCTTATACGGGAAACAACGAGGGCCGCCTCGCGTACAGTTTCACGGGCGATACGAGAACGAGCTTAGGTAAAATCACCGCAGGTCTCGGGGAGGAGTGGCTGTTCCTCGAAACGCTTTTCCGCATCTATTCCACCTCGGGCTACAACCTCGCGCACATCGACGTGACGGCCAGCCTCTGCGAGGAGAACGACATCCGCCCTGAGGAGGTCGAGCGCGTGGAAACGGTGGTGAACTGGCTGGAGACGCAATACCCGAGCCCCGCCTTCGCGAACCGGCGCGAGGACGGCGCGGCGCGTCCGGGCGGCACGCATTACTACGCGGCGTTCGGCGTCGTGAAGCGCGGCTATCCGCTGCTGAACAAACCACCCGGCGAGGACGACCCGCCCGAGGTGCTCGATATGATGGAGCGCGTGAGAATCATTCCCTCACGCGAGATGGGGCTTTTCGCTCCCAAGGTGAGCATCTACACGAAAGAGCGGGGGGTCTTCACCAAACAGGCCACCGGGCGGGAGTTCATCTTCAGCTTCGATGAACTCGCGAACCGCCTCTGGGGCATCGCCCCCGGTCTCCCGATACCGGAGCCGCGCTTCAGGGAAATTATCGAAACCTGCCGCGCTCTGGATGCGGAGGAGAAGGCGGAAAAACTCATCCGCCTCTCCGTGGCGGGATAAGAGGCCGGCTCCAGGAACCGCCTTGCCAGAGCGTTCCAGACGCCAGAGCCGCGCCTTCGGCGAGGGCGGCCATCTTCATCCACACGATGCGGCGATCCACCTGGACGCGGCCTGCAAAGGTGCCGAAACCGCAATCGACCCCGGCGATCACGTTTTCGCGGCCCACCGCCTCGGCGTAGTTCACGATGCGCTCCGCCACCAGTTCGGGATGCTCCACGAAGTTGGACGTCGAATCGATCACGCCGGGGATGATGCTCTTGCCCTCGGGCAAATCGACCTCGCGCCACACCTTCCACTCATGGCCGTGGCGGGGGTTCGCGCCGGGGAACGAGACGGCGCAGGGGCGTCCTTTGAGCACGACGTCGATGATGTCCTTGAGCGGAACGTCCTCATGGTGCGGCCCCAGCGTGCTGCCCCAGCAGATGTGCATGCGCATGCGCTCGGGCGCGATGTTCCGCACCGAATGGTTCAGGGCTTCGACGTGCATCTCGATTTCCTTGCGGAAATCCGCGAGGCTCAAATCCCGAAACACGGTGTGGCGGCTCAGCGCGAGGTCGGGACAGTCGAGTTGTAAGAGCAGGCCCGCGTCCACAATCGCCTCGTATTCTCGGCGCATCACGTCTGCGAGCGCGAATATGTATTCCTCCTCGCTCGGATAGTGGAGGTTCCTCAAATAGCGTGAAATCTGCCCCGGCGAAGGGGAGGTCATGAACGCCTCTTCCGTATCGGCGCGGCCGAGGGCGCTCTTTACGCGCTCGATGTCCACCTGGGCGGCGGGCCAGTCCTTCCACGCCACGGGGCCGGAGCAGGCCGGACGGTTCTGAAGGGGCGAGGCGAACTGAGAGAGTATCTCGGACAGTTCGGGGAAACCCTCTTCGCCCGTGCCGAGCGGAGGCGAACTCGGCCCCTCGTAGCCCGTCAGTCTGTGCTTGACGTGGGAGGTGTAATCGGGCCGGCCCTGCTCGCCGTCGTTGATGACGTCGACTCCCGCCGCCGCCTGTTTCTCTACGACGTCTTCTATCGCGCGCGCCACGGCGGCATCGAGAGCGGCGGAGTCCGCGCCACCCTCCTCCTGGGCCAGCAACAAATCCACTACCTCCCGGGGACGCGGCAGGCTCCCCGTGTGGGTCGTGAGTATTCTCTCGGTGCTTCGCTTCATGGTTCGGCGCCTCCCTCTGTACGGCGAAATGGAATGGCGGATCAGGCGGAACCCTGCTTCTTCAAAAGAGAAGTTCTTTTCAGAAAAACGCTGATAAGATAGACCAAAGCCAAGACAAGAAACACCAGGCTTATCGGCTTGCGGAAGAAAATCCCTGGGTCGCCGTCCGAGAGGATGAGCGACATTCTGGCGTTTTTCTCAAACACGGGGCCCAGGATGATCGCCAGCAGCAAGGGCATTATCGGATAGTGGAACTTCTGCATGAAAAAGCCGAGCAACCCAAAACCAATCATCAGGAATACGTCGAAAAAGCTGTTCTGAAGCGCGAACGCCCCGATGACGCAGAACACCGCGATGCTCGGGAAAAGCAGCCCCGTGGGCACGCGCAACACCTGGACGAACAGGCGTATGCCCAGCAGCGCGATGATGATGGTCAGGAACAAGGCGATGAAAAAAGACCCGAATATGGAAAACACGAAACCGCCGTGGCTCTCGAACAGGAGAGGCCCAGGCGCGAGCCCCTGGATGGTGAGCGCGCCGAGCATCACGGCGGTTACGGGGTCACCGGGGATTCCCAGCGTGAGCATCGGGATCATCGCACCGCCGGTCATGGCGCTGTTGGCGGCCTCGGGCGCGGATACGCCCTCCAGCTTTCCCTCCCCGAACGATTCGGGTTCAGGCGAGCGGCGCTGCGCCGTGTTGTAGCTCAGCACGGCGGCGACGGCGCTTCCCGTACCCGGCAACAATCCGATGGTGGTCCCGATGAGGGAGGATTGCGCGAGCGTCTTCCAGAGACCCACGAATATTCCCGGCGAGGGCAGCAAGTCGCGCAGGCGCGTGGAGAAATCCGGTAAAGAGACGACGGAGCCGCGCATGCCTGAGATGATCTCGGGCACCGCGAAAAGCCCGATCATCACCGGCAGAAAAGAAACCCCCTGCTGAATCTGTACGACGGAAAACGTGAAGCGCGGTATGGAATCGATGGGGTCCATGCCGACGGTGGAAAAACTCAAACCCAGCACGCCCGAGATAAGGGCCTTGCTCATCGAGGTTTGTGCGAATCCACAGATGAGGCAAAGACCCAGCAAGACCAGCGACGCCAGTTCCGGCGCGCCGAAGTTCAGGGCGAAATCCGCCAACTGGGGCGCGATGGTCACCAGGCAGACGAGGCTGAACAATCCGCCGAAAAAACTGGAGAAAAAAGCCACGCCCAGCGCGACCCCGGCCCGGCCCTTCCGGGCGAGGGGGTGTCCGTCCAGACTCGTGACGATGGCGGCGGGATTGCCGGGAATGTTGAGCAGAATGGCCGAGATGCTTCCTCCGGTCATCCCGCCGACGAAAACGCCCACCAGAAGGCTCATGGACGTCACGCTCGCCATGTGAAAGGTGAAAGGCAGCAGGAGAATGATGCCCATGCTCACCGTGAGGCCGGGAATGGCCGCGAATACTATTCCTAAAAAACTTCCCAGAACGGCGAATAAAAAAGGCTTCCACGCCAGGGCCTGGACGAGGCCGTCCACCAGGAGATCCATCTTTAGAAGAGCCAGTCCTGGGGCAAGGGCACCTGGAGAACGCGGTGAAAGACGTAGTTCACCACCAGGGCGAAGATGACGGCGTAGGGGAGTATGATTTTCAGGGCGCGGATTCCGCTCCACCAGATGGAGACGGCCAGAAACACCACGACCGAGGCGGAAAAACCGACATACTGCATCAGGAGTGCGAAGCCCGCCAGCAAGA
This sequence comes from bacterium, assembly GCA_965221165.1. Lineage (GTDB taxonomy): Bacteria > UBA8248 > UBA8248 > UBA8248 > UBA8248 > Bin107. The sequence continues at coordinate 1,799,631 of CBDCRP010000003.1, read as the reverse complement.
GGCAGAGGATCAAGGCGTCGAGAATGCTCTTTCTCTCGATGACGACACGAGCTTGCTCACGAGGCGCGCCGAGGTAATCCGTCCCGATATCAACCAGTGTCAGAACGACAAGGAACGATACCCACAGCCATGGGACAAAAGAAGGCCCCAGGGGACCTTCTTCCCCTGGCCCCTGGGGCAACTCCAGAATAATCGAACCATACCAAATGCAAAAAACCACCAGAAGGCCCGGAACGACGAGGCGTCCGACGCGCAGCCTGATTTTTTTACTCTCCTCCGTCATGAAAACCCGATCCCTTGTGGCTTTTCGTCCTCAGCACGGATTCAGAAGTTTATTTCTTCTTTTTCTTCTTATCCAGACCCAACGAAACGACGATATCCTTGATCAAGGCGTTTTGCTCGGCCACGAAGGCCGGGAATTTATCCGGGCCCATGTAGGAGACCATGAAACCTCTTTTCTCGGCGGTGGCCAGGACTTTCGGATCCTTCGCAGCCGCCGCGAAGGCCTTGTGGATCTTTTGAACCGCTTCGGCGGGCGTTCCCTTGGGAACATGCAGACCCCGGAACTGATAGAAACCGACATCCCACCCATGTTCGCTGAACAGGGGAACCTTGGGATAGGCCGGATGGCGCTTCGGGAAAGAAACGGCCAGCATGCGGACTTTGCCCGCCTTGTGAAGGGCAAGGACCTCGGGCGGATGGACGGAAATCGCATCGACCTCGCCGCCGAGGAGGCTGGGCACGCGGCGTTTGCCCAGGGGGACGTGACGGAACTTGAAGCCTGCTTTTTTCGCCAACGCCGAAGCCGTGAGCCTCGTAAAGCTGCCTGAACCCGCGCTTCCGATCTTGAGCGTCTTCGATTTGGCCGCCTTCACGAGTTCGGGAAGCGACTTGTAGGGGGAATCGCCCCGCACGACGATGGCGGTCGCCTCGAACACCACGCGGGAAACGTAATCCCAGGCGCGGTAGTCATAGGGCAGGCGTCCCATGTTCGTGCCGGTGAGAATAGAAGCGGAAAGCCAGCCGATCTTGTATCCGCTGGGAGGGGCGGTCTTGACGTAGGCGAAGCCGATTGTTCCGCCCGCTCCCGGTCGGTTAACGGCGACGATGGGCTGGCCGAACACTTTTTCGGCCGCTTTCGCCACGGTGCGGCCCGAAATATCCGCGGCGCCGCCGGCCTTGAAGGTGATGGTCATTTCCACCGGCTTCGTCGGATAGGCGGCCGAGGCGGGTGCAGCCGACACCCCCGCAACGACGAAGGCGAGTGCGAAAACCAGCCAGAACTTCTTCATGATGTTACCTCCTTGAAATGCGCTAGAAATGCGTTGAAAAATTTCTTGAATTTCATGGGATCATCTTAATCACGATTCCAGGAATGCCATCTTGAAAGCCCGATACAGACGCTTTTCACCTGGGTGTATTCGCGCAGCGCCTCCTCGCCATGCTCCCTGCCGATGCCGCTTTTCTTCACGCCGCCGAAGGGTATCTCCGAGCCGTAGCGGTAGGTGTTGATGAACACGTTTCCACAATCAAGCTCCTGAGCGAGGCGATGCGCTCGGCGCAGGTCGCTCGTCCAGACGTAGCTCGCCAACCCGAAGTCCGTGGCGTTGGCGTCCCTGACCGCATCGTCGAGAGAATCATACTCATGAACCGTTAGAACGGGGCCGAAAACCTCCTCGCACGCCACCTTCATTCCCTGGTTCACGCCCGTGAGCACCGTGGGCTGCATGAAATTGCCGTCCGGCCCTCCTTCCGGCGCCGCGCGACCGCCCCCACAGGCGACGCGCGCCCCGTCCTCTACTGCCGATTCGACGTAACCAGCCACATCTGCGAGATGATCGCGGGAAATGAGCGGCCCCATATCGGTCGCTTCATCCATGGCGTCGCCCACACCTATCCCTTCGACCCGCTCGATAATCTTCTCGACGAACGCATCGTGGATGGAAGGCGGGAGGAACAGGCGGGTGCCTGCGAAACAGACCTCGCCCTGGCGGGCGAACACCTGGCTCATCACGCCATCCGCCGCCTCGTCCAAATCAGCGTCTTCGCAAACGATGATGGGGCCCTTGCCTCCCAGTTCGGCCAACACCGGGGTCACGTTCTTTGCCGCGAGCCCGAGGACTTCCAGGCCGCCCTCCGTACCGCCCGTGAAGACGATTTTTCTGATATCGGGATGGCCCACGATCTTGGCGCCCGTCGAGCACCCCGAACCCGCGACGATGTTGATCACCCCCGGCGGGAACCCGGCCTCTTCGACCAGTTTCCCGAAATAGAGCACCGAGGCCAGGGCGACGGCGGAGGGCTTGACCACCACCGTGTTGCCGCAGGTCAGAGCGGCGGCCAGCCCCCGGGACATGAGCTTGAGCGGGGTGTTCCAGGGAACGATGATGGCCACGACGCCCAAAGGCTCCCTCGTCGAATACATGAGGCGATCGTTCATAAGGGGCTGCGCGCTGCCCTCCACTTTGCCGGCCCACCCGGCGAAATACTCGAAATGGCGCGCGGAAGAGGCAGATTCCAGACGGCTCTCCCGGATGGGGATGCCCGTGTTGGTCGCCTCTAATCTCGCGAGGGTTTCCGCGTGCTCGCGCATCAGGCCTGCGAGTTTCGTAATCAATTTTCCGCGCTCGAGGGCGGGCATCTTCTTCCAGGACGCATCGTGAAACGCCCGCCAGCAGGAGGCGACGGCCTCATCGACCTGCGCGTCAGATGCCGGGAACAACTGAAAAATCGTCTCGTTGTTCGAGGGATTGAGCACGTCTATCGGCTCGCCGCGCTCGCCTTTGATCCAGACGCCGTCGATATATTGCTGCTCCACTTCCTGGGTGAGGGGGAACTCGGTCACCTTCACGACATTACCCGACATCAAAAGCTCCTTTCATTGGACATTTTTTCGACCATTCTCCATTCTGGGGGTGCCCCGCTCTATAATTTCTCGGCCTCGGGGCCGGACCATTCCTGATCGCTCAAAACGTCTTTATGGACCACATCTTCCTCCACAGTTGCGACGACGTCCTTGGCGACCTGCTCATACCAGTCGGCAACGTCTTTCGGGTAGTCCGTGTGGCTGGGGAGGTCCTTGATGAGAGGGCCTTCCACGGAGGGAATGTCGTGTACGCCGTCGAACTCCTGGGAATATACCCGCCCTTTCCGCGAGGCGAATTCCTTGTCGATCGTGGCGTCGAGCTTGAGCCACCTGCCGTCCAGATACGCCTCTCCCAGCGAGTGCCACGGCAGCTTGCGGTCGCCCCAAATCTTGGCGACCTCCTCGTTCATGAAAGGTTTATCGGGGCAATGAAGCTGCTGGAAACCGATGCGCGAGGGAATGCCCGACGCACGGCACAGAGCGGCGAACATGCTGGCCTTGCCCATGCAGAACGCCTTGCCGTTATTGAGCACGTCGCTCGCCTGGCGTTTCCCCTCGGCGAGGTAGCGGAACGAGTCTAGAATATCGTAGGGAAAATCGCGGACGAAGTAATAGATATTTCCGAGTTTTTCCTTCTCGTCCGCGCAGCCGTCCGTGAGTTCTTCGGCTTTGGAGACGATATCGGGATTGTCCGAATCGATGAATTCGGTGGGCTTCAAGTAATCGGCGAGTTCTCGGTTTTCATTCATTTGAAAATCTCCCTGCTAGATATAAACGGCTTCAACTCCCGTTCGCCAGATTCCTGACCTCGGGAAGAATCTCCTCTCCCGCGAGACGAAGCATATCCATTTCGGCTACGTCGGGGATCGTATACAGAAAATGCCTGACGCCCGCGTCGACGTATTCCATCATCCGTTCCACGCATTCCTTGGGTGTGCCCGAAATTATACCAGTCTCAGGAATGGCGGCAAATCGCTTTTTTTCGGCCTCGATTCGCGCGCGGTCATGGCTCGGCAGAAGAAGGCACATCAAGGAGCGCCTGAACGCCTGGGGGTCGCGCCCAGCCTCCTCGCAGTTGGCGTCAATCTCCTCCTTGCGTTCGAGATAGTGCTCGGGAGGCCACCAGCGCACGTTGAAGCCATCGGCGTATCTGGCCGCCGCGCGAAGGACTTTCTTCCCCTCCCCGCCAATCCATATCGGAGGCGAGGGTTTTTGAACCGGCGGGGGGTCGCACACCGCGCCCTTTATCGTGTAATGCTCGCCCTCGAACGTGGGGTGGGGCTCCGTCCAGATCTTGCGGATCAACTGAACCGCCTCTTCCATCTGGGCGATGCGAACAGAAGCCCTCGGGAAAGGTATGCCGTAAGCCTCGTATTCCTCCTGCATCCAGCCCGCGCCGAGACCCAAATCGAGCCGTCCGCCGCTGATGTGATCCAGCGTCGCGCCCATCTTCGCGAGCACAGAGGGGATGCGGTAAGAATTGCTGAGAACGCTGGTTCCCAAGCGGAGTTTTTTCGTCACCTGCGAGAGGGCGCTGAGCGCCGTCCAGGTTTCGAGCAAGGGGATGGAGCCGGAACCGACGCCTTCTGAGTCCCCCGCCGCATCGAAACCGGCGTCTTTGGCATACGAACTCGGGTCGAGCGTCAGGAAGTGATCGCAAAGCCATACCGAATCAAAGCCCAGCCTCTCCGCCTCCTGGGCCACGGATTTCATGTCCTCGAAGTTTCCGACGGCGAGCCCGCGGATGGTCAGGGCCATGATCAAACCGAATTCGACACGGGAGTTCATCCAAAACCCTCCTCGTTTCCCTGCCGGGAAAACAAAAAATCAAACGGCCAGATAACGCGATTTGAGTTCCTCGTCCGCTTCGAGCTGCGCCACCGTACCACCGAAACGCACCCTGCCGTTATCGATGATGTAGACGCGATCGGAGAGCCGACAGGCGAAACGCGCATTTTGCTCCACCAAGAGAACGGCGATTCCCTCGTCCTTGAGCGTGCCGATCATCTCGCCCACGTCTTTCACGATGACCGGCGCCAGACCTTCCGAGGGTTCATCGAGCAAAACGAGTTTCGGAGCCCCCATCAAAGCGCGGGCGATGGCCAGCATCTGCTGTTCACCTCCACTGAGTTCGTTTCCCTTGTGCGCCTTCAATTGCTCGAGCTGAGGGAAAAGACCATATATGCGCTCAAGTGTCCAGAGGCTTGCCCGATCCAGCTTGAATGCGCCTATCTCGAGATTTTCCTCCACGCTCAGACGGGAGAAGATTCTCCTGTCCTCGGGCACGAAACCCACGCCCTTTCTGGCAATCACATGCGGCTTCAAGCGTTGCACCTCCTCGCCCAGCCAGCGCACGCTCCCCGCCCGAGGGGGCGTCAACCCCATGATGGAGCGCAGCGTTGTCGTCTTGCCCGCGCCGTTCCTACCGAGAAGGCTCACCACCTCCCCTTCGGCGATGGACAAATCCACGTCGAACAAAATATGGCTGTGCCCATAGAACGTATTTATTTTCTCGACGATGAGAATCACACCTCTTCCCCCAGATAGGCGAGGCGAACGAGGTCGTCCCTGCGAATCTCATCCGGCGTTCCCTCGGCGATGATGCTCCCCTGGTGCAGGACGGATATGCGGTCGGCAATCGAGAAAACCACGCTCATGTCGTGTTCCGTGAAGATGACCGTTTTGTCGGCGGATATCTTCTTTACGAGATCGATGGTGCTCGACGTCTCCTCGATCGACATCCCGGCCGTCGGCTCATCGAGCAGAATCAACCGGGGCTCGAGCGCCAGCGTGATGCCGAGTTCCAGGTTTCTTCTCTCCCCGTGGCCGAGTTCCGTGGTCGGGTGATGCGCCTTGTGGCCGAGTTCCACCTCGCCGAGGATTTCAAGCGCCTCTTCCTGTTCTTCGGTGTGCTTCTCGATGGGGGAGAACATATCCAGCGTCTTTCCCCGTCTCGCCAAAACGGCGATGCGCACGTTGTCCAGAACCGAGAGCCTGGGGAATATGTTCGTGATCTGAAAAGAGCGGCCCACCCCTTTTTTCACCACCGCGTGCGGCGGAAAGCCGGTAATGTCCTCCCCCTCGAAGAAAACGCCGCCCGAGGTCGGCTCGAGCCTCCCCGAAATCAGATTGAACAAGGTGGTCTTCCCTGCCCCGTTGGGCCCGATGACGGCGCACAGCTCTCCCTGCGGGACCTGAAAGTTTACCTCGTTCACCGCCACCAGTGAGCCGAACGCCTTGGTGAGATCCTGAGTCTCAAGAACGGGCGTCGTCGCCATCGTTTCCACCTATCGATAATCTGGAGGTCCAACCCTCGAAAAATCCCAGGATTCCGCCGGGGAGGAACAAGACCAGGAGCACCAGAATGCCTCCGACGACGATCCTCCAGTACTCCATGAAATTCAAAACCGTATCCCGGATGAACAGGAGCAGCCCCGCGCCGAAGGCGGGCCCCAGGAAAGAATACATGCCGCCCAGGATCGTCATCAGAACAATTTCGCCCGATTGGGTCCAGTAGAGCAAATCGGGTGAAATATAGCCCTGAAAAGTCGAATAAAGCCCACCCGCGAAACCGCCGAGAGTCCCGGCGATGATGAATGCGAACAATTTGTACCTGTGCACGGGCAGGCCGATGAATTCCACGCGCTCGGGATTTTCCCGGATGGCTTGAAGCACCCTCCCAAAAGGGGAATTGGCGATTTTCCACGCGAGGAAGATGAACGCCGCCACGATGAGCAGCACGAAATAATAAAAGTTCGTAAACGATTCCAGAGAAATGCTGAACACGCCCGGAATCCCTATCTCGGGCTTGGGGATGCCGAGCATCCCGTCATCCCCGCCCGTAACGTCGCGCCAATAGTAGGCGACGGTGTAGACCACTTGAGAGAACGCGAGCGTCAACATGGCGAAATACAACCCCGCCAGACGTACGCAGAAAATGCCCATGAACCATGCGAGAAGTGCGCAGGAGGCGCCCGCCGTTATCAATCCGGCCCACATGGAGGGATACACGTTCTTCGTCAAAAGGGCGAAGGCATAGGCGCCGACGCCCAGGTACACCGCATGTCCCAGGGAGACGAGGCCGGTGAAGCCGATGAGAAAATTCAGGCTGATGGCGAGCAGGCTCGCGATGAGAATTTCCGTGCAAAGCTGAATATAATAATCGTTCTGAACCAGGAAGGGCGCGAGAACGGCCAATCCGAGCAAAACCGCGACGCCGAAGCGTTTGGGGATGCGCTCCGTGAGTCGGCTCAAGAAAATTTTTCTGCTCGATGAACTTTCCATGCGTCTTTCCAGGCTCCCGTTCCTAGATTGTCGTCTCGCCGAACAGACCACGGGGTCTTAAGATTAGAATCGGCAGCACGAGGGCGTAGATGAAAACCATCGAAAAATTCTCGAGAATTTCGATGCCGAACGCCTTGAGCATCCCGATGAGCACGGCGCCCACGAACGCGCCCAGATAACTCCCCATCCCCCCGATGATGACGACGATGAACGATTCGATGATGATCTCCACCCCCATGCCGGGCTCGACGCTCCTCATGGGCGCGGCCAGAATCCCGCCCAGGCTCGCGAGCCAGGCGCCCAGGGCGAACACGCCGGTGAATACCCGGTTCACGTTGACCCCCAGGGCGTCGAGCATCTCGCTGTCCGTGGAGGCGGCGCGGATGAGTTTCCCGAAATTAGTTCGGTGGAGAACAAACCAAAGAAAAACGCCCACCAGTGGACCGACTGCGATGATGAAGAGAAAATACACGGGATAACTGAAATCCCCGATGGAGATCCGGCCCTCGAACAGCGCGGGAATGGGAACGGACTTGTAATCCCGGCCCCAAATCAGCAAAACCAGGTCATCGAGAATAAGTGTGAAGCCATAGGTTAAAAGCAGGGTGTAGAGTCTTTCGCGATGATAGAGAGGGCGCAGGAAAAAGGCTTCGATGATGGTTCCAAACCCCGCCACCACGAGGGGCGCCAGGAGCAGACCCACCCAGAACCAGCTTGGATTCTTGATGAGCGAACTCGAGAAAATCAGAAAAGCGCCCAGCATGTAAAACGAACCATGGGCCAGATTCAGGACGCCCAGGACGCCCAGGAGAATCGTCAGGCCCGAGGCGATCAGGAAGAGAACCATCGCGTTGGCCAACCCGTTCAAAAACTGGGTCAACCAAAAACTGACGTCCAATTCCATGCGCCCGGGCCTCCAGAAAAAGGTGAAGCAACGCCCCGGAAACTCCCCGGGGCGTCTATGGCTTCACGCGTGATGATTATTTCCGGCAACCCTGGCCCGTGTTCTCGTCGGGGTGAGAACCCTCGACGGGAGATATCACCTGAATGTTCGAGAGAATCGGGAAAGGATATTTCTTACTCTTTGAAATCACGCCCCAGAAGCTCGACTGCCACCCTTGGTGATCGGATGGGCGCATGATGATCCATCCCTCTGGCGCGTTGAAAGCGACGCCGCCCATGGCGTCAATCGCCTTCTCCTTGTCCACGGCGCCGGCGCGGCGGATGGATTCCGCAATCACGTGGACGGTCGAGTAAGCCTCGCCGGCCATCATGTCCGGATATACGTTGTACGCCTTGCGGAAATTGTCCACAAAGCGCTTGTTGCCCGCGGAAACCGGATAGTTGTGCAGATAGCGCGAACTCGCCCAATGCCCGAAAGGCGCCTGATCGCCCAGCGCCTTGAGCAACACGTGGTTGCCGCCGAAATCGGTGAAAATCTTCACCTTCTCGTACATCCCGAAGGAGCGGGCCTGCTTCATGAACTTGATGAGGTCCGCACCGAACAGGCCGACGTAGATGGCATCCGGCTTCGCCTTCTGCATCTTGTTGATGTAGGCGGAGTAATCGTTCTCACCCAGCTTTGGCCAAGCCGCATAGGGGCGTTTCGCACCCGGATCGCGCTCCTTGAGATAGTTCCAGAACTGCCGAACGACGGAGCGGCCGTATGAAAAATCAGAAGATATCGTCGCCCAGGTCTTATAGCCCAGCCGGTGGGCGATGACGGCGCCCGCGCGGGAGGTCTGCTGCGCGCTGCTTCCCACGCGCCAGGTGTAGCGGCTGCAGAATTTCGTGTTGATCTCCTCGGTCGCCGCCCAGGGGAAATTCATCGTCTTGAGCTTTTTCGATTCCTGCAAGACGGCGATGGCCGCTCCGCCGTGCAGCGGACCGAGCAGGGCGAAAACTTTATCGCGCAGAATCAAACGTCTCGCGGTGCGCACCGAACTCGCCGGGTTGGTTTCCGAGTCGCGGATCAGCGCCTCGACCTTATGGCCCAGAACGCCGCCCCCGTCGTTGATTTCCTTGACGGCCAGGTTGATGCCCTGGCTCGTTCTTTTCCCCACGATGGAATAAAGACCCGTCAGCGGAGAGAGAGCGCCGATCTTGATGGTTTTCGCCGCAAACGAGGCGGACGCGCCGAGTGAAACTATCGCCAGTGACATTACTGCGGCGATAAACACTTTTTTCCAAAAGCCAGACATGAGAAGCCCCCTTTGAAAATGGAAACTTACGAATCCAAATTGCCGGAATCAGACCCGTTCGAGACCGAAAACTGGAAGTTAGAGGAAATTTGTTTTCACCGTGAAGAGAAGGTTAGATGAGCCTCGATTCAGGGTCAAGAGCCGCGTTTTTCGTTTTAGTTCTCATCAGAGCGGCTGCGACTGAAACGCCGCGAGAATCTTTCTCCGGTTCAAGCGCAAAGGAACCAACCGATGCGCTTTCTATGCGGAGGAAGGGATGGATGCGTTCTTGCGCGCTCTGTTCCTGATTCTCCACTCGAGCAGGAACGGCCAGGCGAAAGAGACCAACGAGAGGCAGAGGAAAACCAGACACCACGGAGAAGTGAAGAAAATCGAGACATCGCCTTTCGATGCGGCGAGGGCGACCCGCAAGTGCTCTTCCAACTGCCTGCCCAGCACGAGCGCAAGCAACATGGGGACGACCGGAATATCGAGCCACTTGAACGAGAGCGCCACGAGGCCGAAAAAGAACATGACGTAGATGTCGAAAAAAGAATTTCTCAGCGCATACGTCCCCAGAACGCACAAGGCGACGATGATCGGAAGAAGGAGCGAGCGGGGGATGGAGAGCAGTTTCACGATGAGCCGCAACCCCAGGAACGCGACCAGCGCCGTACTGCAAATCGCGATGAAATACGAGAAAAGCACGGAAAACGCAAAAGGGCCCTGCTCCACGAAAAGCAGCGGCCCCGGCGCCATCCCGTGAACCAGCAAGGCGCCGATGAGGATGGCGGTTATCGGATCGCCCGGAATACCCAGCGTCATCATGGGAATGAGCGCCCCGCCTGCGATGGAACTGTTCGCCGATTCGGGAGCGGCCACCCCTTCTATGCAACCCTTGCCGAATTTTTCGGGCTCCTTGCTGGCTTTCTGGGCGTAGTCGTAGCTCACGAAAACGGCTATCGGGCCGCCCGCTCCCGGCAGGATGCCGACGAACGTGCCCACGATGGAGCCGATGGCCACCGGAATACGAATCTTTTTGATATCTTCCCAACTGGGAAACACGCGGCCGAATCTCGAGGCGACCGAGCGAATGTTCCCCTCCGCCAGGTTCGCCACTATCTCCGGAATGGCGAAGAGGCCCACGAGAGCGGGGATGAAGTGGATGCCCGCGAGCATGTTCACGTCGCCGAAGGTGAAACGAGCCGTCCCCACGAGCGGATCCATCCCCACCGTCACGATCATGAGGCCGAGAAAAGTGGACAAGAGTCCCTTCACGAGCGATTTCGCCGCGAAGGCGGATATGACGGACATACCGAAAAAGACCAGCCCGAACAGATCGGCCGCACGGAACTGAAGGGCCACTTTCGTGAGTTGGGGAGCGATCAACACCAGGCAGAAAAAGCTGAAAAGACCGCCGGTGAAGCTCGAGACGATGGAAATTCCCAGCGCCCGGCCGGCCTCTCCCTTCTGGGTCAGGGGGAACCCATCCATCGTGGTGGCCGAAGCAGACGGCGAACCCGGGATGTTGATGAGGATGGCGGCGAAGCTTCCCCCCGTCATTCCGCCCGCGAATACGCCGAGCAGCAGCGCCACGGCGGTGGTCGGCTCCAGGATGAAGGTGACCGGAAACAGGATGATGATGCCCGCACTCGTCGTCAGGCCCGGCATCATCCCGCATATGAGGCCATGCAGCGCGCCCAGGGCGGTGGCCAGGATGCTCGTCGGCGCGAGAGCGAGGTAGAAGCCCTGAAGCATGTCACCGTTCATCTTGCATCATCCAAAAAAACTTCCCCTCGGGAGGGGAAGCTGAAAAAGGTCGCGGAACAAAAAGAACAAGAACATGGGAACGATAATCGCCAGACCGAGAAGAATATGCGGGCGGCGCTCCCCCGTCACCCACATGAGGGCGGCGAAGAAAACGGGAGTGGCCCAGAAAAACCCGAACATGGAAAGCGCAAAAAAATAAAGGCCCGTGAGCAGCAACCCGGCCACTGCGCGCGTGATGCTGTAATTTTCATTCGAAGAGGATTTCTCAGGCATCAGATCGGCGAGGCCTGAGGATCCTTTCAGTCCCCTCACTCCCTGGAGGAGGAGCACCCCGGTGAGGAAGAGTATCGAGACGGTGATCAGGTAGGGGAAAAAATGGGGCCCAGGCGCGTCGGTCGTGGTGCGCTTTGGAAGCAGGGTGGCGAGACCGCCGTAGTAGAGCGTAAAACCGAGAATGAATACCCCGCCTATGATATTTCTCAGACCCATCGCGAATCTGCCCCACGAAGAGAAAAAAACCCCGAAAATGAAGGCCGCCCCCTCGCTTCAGAGGGAGGCGGCCCCCATGTTTCACACGATTGGCGCCATTATTTCTTCTTGGACTTGTAGATACCCGTCGCCTTCATGATGTCGGCGACAATCTTGTCGCGCTTGGCGAGCATTTTGCCGAACTCTTTCGGCCCGCTCGGGTCGATCGTGAAGCCTTTCGTCTTGGCAAGCTTCATGAAAGCCGCCGAGTTGGCGGCCTTGGTCATGGCGTCGACGAGTTTCGCCTTCACGGCGGCGGGCGTTCCTTTGGGCACGCTGAGGCCGCGGAAATGGTCGAAGGAGATGTCGTAGCCCATTTCCTTCATGGTGGGCACGTCCACGATCGCCGGGTTCCGCTTGCCCGTTATGTGGGTGATGATGCGGAACTTGTTCGCTTTCGCCAGACGAATCGCCCCCGTGAGAGGCGCTCCCATGGCGTCCACCTCGCCGCTCAGAAGCGCTGCGTTGCGGCGCTTGACGCCCAGGGGAACGAGAATGGCCTTACATCCCGTCATGCTCGTGAACACGACGGCCGTGAGATGCGTGGTGCTGCCGGTGCCCGCGTGGCCGATCTTGAGCGTGTTGGGCTTTTTCTTGCAGTCGGCCACGAAATCCTTGGCCGTCTTCCACTTCGACTTGGCGTTCACCGCCACCACCAGGGGCTGGAAGTGGACCCGCCCGATGTGATCGAGCGCCGTGTAGTCCCAAGGCACGTTTCCGATGTTCGTGGAGGTGAGGACGGAGGTGGAGTTCCAGGCCACGGTATAGCCGTCGGGCTTGGAATTCTTCACGAAGGTATAGGTAACGGCGCCGCCCGCGCCCGGTTTGTTGATGGCCACAACGGGAACGCCGAGCTCTTTCGCCATCCCCTTGGCGAGCAGTCGGCCCTCGATGTCCGCGCCACCGCCCGCGCCGAAGGGAATGATGAACTGAATCGGCTTATCGGGATAAGCGGCCGAAGCGGACTGCAGCGGGAATGCGACGGCGAAAACGGCTATCAGAACAAGACACAAGGTACGATACATTTTCATCTGCTTACCTCCTGGTTGGAAAAGATACGCCCCTCGCTTCATGCGAACCGAGAAACTTGAATACTGTTCCTGGTGTTGGAAGCCCGCATTATCACCCATTTCGGCTCGAGAATCCATCCCGGTTTTTGAGGGGCTGGGGCGGCGGGCCGTTCGGGGGGATACGGGAGGTGGAGGACCTGCGGGGAAATGCGCCGCCTTGCGCCTGTTTCATCGAATTTGCGGGCAAATGCGGAGGCTGAAATTTTTTTTTGGTGCCTTATCTGAGCGACATGCACTCAAATTTTTATCAAAAAGCATTTTATTTCAATACCTTACAAGGCTACATCCGCTCCGTTTATTTTTCCCTTTTTTCAGATATTTTCACCTTTTTTCACTTATTTTCAGATATCCACTTGCGCGCAGCGACATCACGCGCGGCCGCACGATACCGAAACCCCGAAATCTCTCCGGCATCGCAAATGCGGGGAGATGCGGCCTCCATCCCGAGCGACGGGGAAGAATTGTATTTTCGTTTTTGATCGTCATTCCGCAGTGCTTGAACGCCGGTGCAATCGATAGATTGACCAGGCGGATGAGAAACACGCCGGTTCTCGATTCCGCAATCCCTCCCGCATTGGGGCTGTTGAAAAACCCGGTCCTGGGAGCGAGCGCGCCTACTCGGGATGAGGGAGGTATTCGCCGCCAGGGCGGCGAATACGTCGCGGATCAAACGCGAGTGAGAAATGAGTGTTTGACGCGAGTGATGAATGTCAAATCCGAGGTGAGGAGCGAGGATTTGTTTGCCGACCGACGAGGGAGGTATTACGCGCAAGGGCGACGAATGCGCCGCAGGCATTTTTCCCTTAAGGGACTTTTTCAACAACCCCGCATTGGTCGGGTTTGGCGCCGGAATGACGGCGTTCGGGAACAAGCCGAACCGGAGGAGGAGAGATTCTCCCGACCGATCGGGAAGAAATTTTTCAGGCTTTGGACCTGTAGGGGTGGTTCGTGAACCACCCCCTGCGAAGCCGAGAAAGGGCGCTAGCCGAACCCTTGAACCCTAATACACCTCCGTCGCGCCTTCGCCTGCGGCTTGCTGTTTGGGACGCCAGCGCAGCAGATAGCGCTCCAGCCAGTTCACCGCCGTGTTGGCGATGAGCACGATGAACATGAGCAGGATGAGGCCCGCGAACGAACCCGCGATGTTGAACAGGTTGCTCGTATGCTGAATCATGAAGCCCAGGCCCTGGCTCGCCGCCATGAATTCACCCAGGATGGCCCCGATGATGGCGAACGGAACGCCTATCTTGAGGCCCGTCAGTATCCAGGGCATCGCTGCGGGCAGCGTGACCTTCCAGAGAACCTGCATCTCGTTCGCGCCCATCACCTGGGCGAGATTCTTGAGGTTGGGGTCCACGCCCCTCAGGCCCGAGTAGGTGTTCATGAAGGTGAGGAACAGCACGAGGCTCACCGCCAGCACGATTTTCGATTCCACCCCGATGCCGAACCAGATGATGAGAATCGGCGCCATCGCCACGCGCGGAATGCCGTTCACCGCGACGATGAAGGGGTCGAGTATCTCGGCCAGGGTTTCCAGCCGCGCCAGCACGAAGCCCAGGGCGATGCCCAAAGCCGCGCCCAGAATGTAGCCCAGGAACGCCTCGTACATCGTCGTCCACGTATCGATGAAAACGCTGCCCGAAAGCGTTATCTCCACCAGATAGCTTAAGACGCGCACGGGCGAGCCGAACCAGAACGGGTCCACGCAGAGCCATTGCTTGGGGCCGAGCTCATAGGCGCTGAGCTCCCACATGGCCAGAAAACCGCCCGCGAAAAAGGCCCGGTAAGCGAACATGCGTATGCGCGAGTTCTTGATGATGCGCCCGGTGCGCGTGATGGAGACGTCCACGAACGCGATGGCGTGAAAGAACATGCCAGTGACCGAACAGGCCATGTAGCCGCCCACGGTGAGACCCAGCAGGAGGGCCCCCCTCAGGTAGTCTCCTCGCCAGAGTTGCGGAACGCCCGGCAGGGGGAGCGTCAGGAGAAACGCACCCCACTTGGGCAGCTTGATCCGGGCGAGAACCTCTTGGACGCTCTGCACCGGCTCGCTCGCTCCTTTGTCCTCGCTCACTGGTTTATCGATCATGTCGACCATGGCAATCCCCTCCTCATCCGCGTATTTTATCCCGCGGACCCGTTTTTCATCCAATCCTCGCTGCGCTGGACCTCCTCGCGCAACTCCTGCCACAGCTGATCGTAGGTCTTGCGAAAAACTTCCTCGCTGTGGATGGTGAACACGTCGCGCGGGCGCGGGATGTTCACTTCCGCGACGCTCCTGAGCATGCCGGGCCGGCTCGTCATGACGACGACCCTGTCGGCCAGGGCGATGGCCTCGACGAGATCGTGCGTGATGAAGATGACGGTCTTGCGCGCTTCGCGCCAGAGTTTCAAAAGCTGATCCTGAAGGATAATCCGCGTCTGGGCGTCGAGAGGCCCGAAGGGCTCGTCCATGAGGATTACCTCGGGGTCGTAGATAAGAGTGCGGATGATGTTCGCCCGCTGGCGCATTCCGCCCGAGAGTTCGTGCGGGTAGTGATCCTCAAACCCCGCAAGGCCCACGCGCTGGATTAACTCGCGCGCCTTCTCGAGTCTGGTTTTCAGGTCGACCCCGCGCATCTCCAGGGGAAAGGCGACGTTGTTGATGAGCGTGCGCCAGGCGTAGAGATAGTCCGACTGCGGCACGTAGCCGATCTCGGTGTTGATGCCGCGCAGCTTCCTGTCTCGGTAGGTGATGGTTCCCGAGGTGGGGTGCACCAGCCCGATGATGCAGTTCAACAGCGTCGACTTCCCGCAGCCGCTTGGCCCCACGATGGTGAGAAATTCGCCTTTTTCGATGTCGAGGCTCAAATCCTCGATGGCGACGACGCGGTTTCCCCGCGAGAAGAATTCCTTATGCAGATTCCGTATCGAGAGAATAGGTGGCACGAGGCATGAATCTCCACCGCCGGGGATGAGCACTCAACGGCCCTTCCCCGGCGGTTTTCAGAGTCAGAAGTTATTGCTCACATCTTACCGGGCAGATACTCGTCCGACACCAGGACGCTCCTGGGGAACGCTTTTTTGAGCTTGCCCGCCGCGATGAGCAGGTTCTGGGTAATGTCCACCGCGCGCTGGGTGACTTTTCCGTCCAGCGAGACGGCCTTCTTCACCGCCGCGATGCTGGTGCGCAGCAGCCGCTTGTCGGTCTTGGCGAAGTAAATCTGGATTTTCTCGCGAATCTCCTCGGCGGTGTGCTTGGAAATCCAGTTGTTGGCCTTGAGAAGCGCCCGCACCACCTTGCGGACGGTCTCGGGGTTCTTCTTGGCGTAATCGGGCCGCACGAGCAGGACCTCCATCATGAACTGGTCCATCTTCGGGTCCTCGCCCGCCGAGTTCGTGACGAAGGGAATGGCGTTGCCCCGGAATATCGCCGTCTCCGGTACGGGGATGGTCTGGATCGCTATCTGAATCTTGTTGCGCTCGAGCGCCGCGATGAGCACGGGGCCCGCGCCCGCGCCGATGAGCTTCACTTCTTTCTGGGGCGTGTAGCCGGCCTGGCGGATCCAGTATTCACCCTGGTTATAAGTGAGCGCGCCCGGCCGCGTGGCCCCGACGGTCAAGCCCTTCATCTTCTTGATTTTTTCCATGTAGGGCGTTTTGGCGGTGATGCCGAGTTTCTTGGCGACGTCCTTGCGGATGGCGGAGTTGACGATGCTGCGGTTCAGGCAGCTCATCACCGCGATGAGGCGTCCGCCCGCCTTGACGGCGTTGATCTGGTAGGTGCCCGCCGCGACGGAGAATTCCGCCTTGCCCGCGAGGTTGGCCTTGATGTCCGGCCCGCCGCCCCGCGTGGAGATGACCTCGACGGCCAGATCCTCGTCGGCGAAGTAGCCGTTCGCGCGCGCCACGTAGTTGCCGACGAAGGCGAGACTCTCGACCGCCTGGGTGATGATGACTCGCTTGACGGCCGACTCGGAAGGCGTGGCGGACGTGAAGACGAGCGCCACTCCCAGCAGAACCGCCAAAGCCGATTTGAAGAGAATATCCCTTGAATTCGTTCTTTTATCCACGATTTCAGCCTCCACTCTGGCCGCAGGATTCGCGGCTTGCTTCATGGACTCATCAACGCCCCGAGGCGGGGCGCACTCAGTGTATCGGGAAGATATGGTTTTCCTTCGATTCCTCCTGCTCGGAACAAGACAATACCGAAAGAAAATGTATGATTTTATAATGATGAAAGAATACCATGTTTATCAAAACCGCCGCAAGGTTCGGAAACTTCATGCAGCATTTCCTGCATGAGCGAAAAGCCCCTCATGGCGAGAGCGCCATTCCACCGAGAAGATGGGAACCATCCATCCGACTCAGCCTCCGGCGCGTTCTTTTTCGAGTTTCCGCAAAGCGCCCCTTTGTATCTTGCCCGTGGCCGTGAGGGGCAGGCTTTCGAGGAACTCCACGGCTCTGGGGTATTTATAGGGTGCGAGTTGTGATTTTACGAAATCCTGAAGCTCCCGGACAAGCGCACCCTGCGCCTGCGGGGAGTCTGCGCTGGCGTCTCCAGAGAGAACGACGAAGGCCTTTACGATTTCTCCGCGTTCTAAGTTCGGCGAGCCGACCACCGCGCACTCGCGTACCCTGGGGTGTTCGAGCAACACGGCCTCCACCTCCAGGCCCGACACGTTGTATCCCCCGGTGTTGATCATGTCGTCGGTTCGCGCCTCGAAGGAGATGTATCCCTCCGCATCGACGCGGCAAAGGTCTCCCGTCATGTTCCAGCCGTCTCGCACGTAGTTCCGCTGGCGCTCCAGGTCGTCGAGATACCGGCATCCGGTCGGTCCCTTGACGATCATCTGCCCCACCTCGCCCGGGGGCGTATCGCGCATCTCCTCATCCACGACGCGCACTTGGTAGCCCGGCACCGCCCGGCCAATCTTTCCGGGGCGGATGGCCTCGCCGCTCGCCGAGATGAATATATGCAAAAGCTCCGAAATACCCAGGCCGTTGATGATCGAAACCCCCGTGCGCTCGCGCCACCCCCTGAACACGGCAGGCTCCAGGGGCTCTCCCCCCGCAATACAGGCGCGCAGGCTCCCTAACTCGTGCCCCTCCGCCATGTCGAGCATCTGCTTGTAGCCCGAAGGCGTGCTGAAGCACACCGTCGCCTTGTACCCCTCGATGGCCTCCAGAAGATCGCGCGGCGTACCCCGCTCGAGCAGAACCGAGGAGGCGCCGAACCGCAAGGCGTCCGTGATGAAGGCGCAAAACCCGTACAAAAAAGCTATCTGCGGGCTGCCGCAAACGACGTCATCAGGAGCCGGGCCGAAGAGGTATTTGGGAAACGTATCCGCAACGGCGAGCAAATCGCGGTGAAAATGCACCGTGCCCTTGGGCGTGCCGGTAGAGCCCGAGGTGAAGCCTATGAGGGCCACGTCGTCCGCCGCCGTATCGGCGTTTCGGAATTCTGGTGAGGCTTCGGCCATCAGCGCTTCCAAGCAGTCCGCCTCGTCCGAGCCGAATAGAACGACGTTTTCAAGGGATTTCGAGGCCTTTGCGGCGACGAGCAAATCGGCGCTCAACCGGGCGTCGCAAATCGCGAACCCGACCCTGGCTTTTTCGATCACGTAGGCCAGTTCGCGCTCGCGCATCACCGGCATCGTGGGAATCACGACGCCGCCCGCCTTCAGAACACCCAGACACGCGGCCACGAGGGTCGGGTGGTTCGATGAGCGAAGGAGCACGCGCCCTCCGGGCACGAGGCCGAATCGATCGCACAGCACCGAGGCGACCCGGTTGGCGTTTTCCAAAAGAGCGCGGTAGCTCCAAAGAACCCCGCCATAATAAATCGCGGGCCGCTCGGCCTGCGCGCCTTGGGCCATCTTGTCTATCAACTCAGCGCCCGCGTTGATGCGGGAGGGATAGGCCGCCAGTTCGGGCAGGACGCCATAATCCATCTCCGGCCACAGGGACGCAGGCGGAAGATTGTCCCGCGCGAACGTATCGACGTGTCCGCTCGCCTCAGCCGGCATGGCGCTTCATCTCGGGCAGGAGTTCTTCGGCCAGCCTCGTCATCTGTTCCGCCTCCTCTTCCGCGGACGCCGCCACCTTGAAGATGAAATGCCTAACCCCCGCCTTCCAGAACCCCTGAATCGTCTCCGCGCAACGCTCGACCGGACCGTGGAGCAGATATCTTTTCGCCGCTTCGCGCATATCCATCCCATAGCGCATCGAGAGATTCCTCGCACCACCATCGAGGGCTTCATCTTCGTTTTCGCTTAAGTTCACGAACAGATGAAGCGCGGGCGTCCACGGCTTTTGGGGATCATCGAGCGCCCTGCCCCCTTCGGCGGCGCAGCGGCGAATGAACTCCATGCCCCTTTCGTAGCGCGACGGGGAAAAGAGATAAGGCGCATAGCCATCCGCGAGCAAAGCGGCGCGCCTTTGCGCGGCCTCGCTCCTGCCGCCCACCCAAATCGGCGGGCCGCCCGCGCTCGGTGGCGGAGGGATTTGCCTTGCATTGGAAAACCGGAAGAATCGCCCGTCGTGACTCACCCGCTCCCCCGACCACAACTTGCGCAACACCGCGATGGCCTCATCCGTGCGCGCGCCGCGCTCGATCTTGGGCACGCCGCAAACCTCGAACTCCCGTGCCTCCTCGCCGCCGATTCCGACACCGAAGATGAAGCGCCCGCCTCCGCTCAGGTAATCCACCGTGGCCGCCGCCTGCGCGGCGATGGCCGGCCGTCTCAGGGGAAGGAGATAGACGAGACTGCCCAGGGTGATGCGCTCGGTCCGGGCTGCGGCGGCGGCCAAAGCGGCGAGGCTTTCTAAAAAATTGCCGCGAAAGGCGATGTGATCATCGAGCCAGAAAGAATCGAAGCCCGCCCGTTCCACCTTTTCGATGAAGCCCAAAAAATCCAGGTGGCCGGGAGGCGCGCCCGGCTGCATCCCGTAGCCGTATCCGTACTGTATCGTTTCGCTCATGGATATCCCTAAAAATCAGCCCGATACGCTCAGGTGAAGGTGGCCCCGGGCGTCCAGGCGCACGAGCCAGCCGGGAGGAACCAGGGTGTTCGAGCCGTATTCCTCGATGACCGCAGGCCCGTGTATTTCCAGGTCGATAGGAAGGGAATCGCGCCGGTAGACGGGACAATCGGGAACATTATTCTCAAAAACGACGCTTCTCCTCTCCACCAGCGCGTCATCCAGTCCACCGGCCCGTTTCTCTATTTTCACCCAGTGTAATTTGTCCACCAGCCCCGAGACGCGCACCCGCAGGTTCACGATCTCGAGAGGATCGCCGGGATGGCAATGCCCATAGCGCGCCTCGTAGCGGGCGTGGAACTCACCGCCCAAGGCTTCGAGCCAGCCGGGGGTTTCTGGAACCGGAATCGTCAACTCGAACGCCTGACCGACGTAGCGAACGTCCACATGGCGGAGGCTTTGCACCTCACTCAATCCGGCGGCGCGCAACTGGTCGGCGTAAGGGGTCGTCAGCTTCTCGTAGATGCGCTCGAGCGCGCGCTCTTCCGCGTCTTCGAGTGAGACGAAACAAGTCTCGACGCTCTCTTGCACCACGTCCGCCATGAGGAGGCCGACGGCCGAGAAATTCCCCGGAAAGCGCGGCACGACGACGCTCGACATGGAGAGTTCCCCGGCTATCAGGGCCGCGTGCAGAGGCCCGGCCCCGCCGTAGGCGAGCAGGGTGTGCTCCCTGGGGTCGAAGCCGCGCTCGATGGAAATCTCCCGAATCGAACTCACCATCCTCATTACGGCGATGTCGACCACCCCGCGCGCCATCGAAACCGCATCTGCGACGCCCAGTTCCTCGGCCAAATACGCGAGGGCGCTCTCCGCCTTTTCGGGATGGAGCTTCATCCCCCCGGCCAGGAGGGTGCGCGGCCCGATGCGGGATAAGACCACGTTCGCATCCGTCACCGTCGGCTCCTCGCCGCCGAACCCGTAACACGCAGGTCCCGGACGCGCGCCCGCGCTCTTTGGACCCACGTGCAGCGCGCCGTCCTCATCGCGCCACGCGATGCTCCCCCCGCCCGCGCCGACTGTGTTGATCTGGAGCTGGGATGTCTTGAGCGGATAGGCGCCGATTACGTTGTTCGTGCTGACGACGGGCCGGCGATCCCGGATGAGGCACACGTCCGTGCTGGTGCCGCCCATGTCGTAGGTGATGAGGTGTTCGAGACCCAGCGACCCGGCGAGCGAAACACCGCCCACGACGCCGCCCGCAGGGCCCGAGAGTATCGTCCGCACGGGGAATTGCGCCGCCCGCCCGGCGTCGAGCATTCCGCCGTTCGAAGCCATGATGAAAAGGGGCGCGCGGCATTCCTTCTCCCCAAGCGCCTCCTCCAGACGGCCCACGTAGTTCTTCAGCTTGGGCCCGAGATAGGCGTTCAAGGCGGCCGTGGAGAAACGCTCGAACTCACGGTATTCGGGCACGACCTCATGCGATAGGGAGAGATATACGCCCGGCAGCATTTTCCCCAGATACTCCGCCGTACGCTTTTCGTTCTCCCCGTTGGCGTAGGCGTGCAGATAGCAGATGGCTACGGCTTCCGCGCCCAGCCCCTTCAGCCGCTCGGCCAACTCTTCGACCTCCGCCTCCTCCACATGGACTACTATGCGGCCATCGGCCAGGGCGCGCTCTTCGATTTCGAGCCGTATCTCTCTGGGGACGACCGGCCTGGGCCGAACGAATTTTGGGTCGAAGAGGCTCTGGGGCACGAGGCGCTGCGTTCGGCCGATCTCCAGCACGTCGCGAAAGCCGCGCGTCGTCAAAATCGCGGCGCGCGCGCCCGCGCCCTCCAGTATCGCGTTGGTGCCCACGGTGGTGCCGTGCGTGATCCGCTCGATGGCGGAGAGGTCGAGACTCTCGATTCCTTCGAGAAAGACCGCGTCTTCTCTCCCGCGAAGCGTGGGAATCTTGGAAACCTCTATCCGCCTCTCGTCCTCATCGTAGAAAACGAGATCGGTGAAGGTTCCTCCGGTGTCTATTCCGACGAGACTCAATGAACCAGCCGCCCTTTCATCATCATGCCAGGGAAAATCGCATTCCCGGCAACTCTCGCACCCATTCCAGAAAACACAAAGAGCGATGATACATTGGTTCGTGAATCCCCCAAAGGTTCTTCAGAATTACTCGCGCTCTAGCCCAAATTCTTCGGTGGAATATGATGCTAAAATGCACCTGAATCAAGTTGAGGAACTCACAATAAAACTATATGATTTTAAAGTACGAGCGTTCCAGAGGACCCGAAACATCAATCCAAGTCCATAAGGAGTGCGTAGGGAAATGACGGAATTTCAAGCAGCGATTTTGGCGTTAAGGGAATTGAATATCTGGGTCGTAGCCACTGTCGGAGGGTTGCAATGCCTCCTGATAGGTAGTGGAATCGGCGCGATGCTCTGGGGGAACAGAGTCCGCTCGAGACAACAGGACGAAAATTCCGCGGCATTGAAAGAACTCATCGAAGAGGGCAGGGAATCAAGGGCAAATCTCGGAGAACTCATCGAAGAGGGCAGGGAATCAAGAGCGGCATTTAGAGAGTTCATCGAAGAAAACAAAGAATCAAGGGTAGCTTTCAGAGAATTCATCGAACAGGGCAGAGAGCAAGGCAGAGAATCCAGTGAAGCTTTCAGAGAATTCATCGAACAGGGCAGAGAGCAAGGCAGAGAATCCAGTGAAGCTCTCAGAGAATTCATCGAACAAGGCAGAGAGCAAAGCAGAGAATCCAGTGAAGCTCTCAGAGAACTCATCGAAGAAAACAAAGAATCAAGGGCGGCTTTCAGAGAATTCATCGAACAGGGCAGGGAGCAAGGCAGAGAATCCAGCGAAGCTCTCAGAGTACTCATCGAAGAAAACAAAGAATCAAGGGCGGCTTTCAGAGAATTCATCGAACAGGGCAGGGAGCAAGGCAGAGAATCCAGCGAAGCTCTCAGAGTACTCATCGAAGAGGGCAGGGAATCAAGGGCAAATCTCGGAGAACTCATCGAAGAAGGCAGGGAATCAAGAGCGGCATTTAGAGAGTTCATCGAAGAAAACAGGGAATCAAGAGCGGCTTTCAGAGAATTCATCGAACAGGGCAGAGAGTCCAGGGGAACCCTGACAGAACTCATCGAACAGGGCAGGGAGTCAAGAGAAGCGCTACGGGAAACCATGGCGCAAGGCAGGGAATCGACGGAAGCCTTGCGAGTCCTACTCGCAAGATAAAAAATCATCTTCGCCAGTTTGGCGTAAAATTCCCAAAGTCAACAAACCCGCTCATACGCTCACGGGAGACAGGAAGATTCCCTCTCCCTCTACGGCGTCGAGTATGCCGATTCCATCCGCGTCCAGACCGGCCGCGTTCTCGGGCACACCCGCGTCTTCTTCCATCCAAGCGCGCAGCGGAACCCCCCACTTTCCGCGCAACTCGACCAAATCCCCTTTGTTAAGCTCACGCCCCGCGAGCGTCGCCGGGCTCATATAACACCTGCGGCGGGAATCCTCATGGGCCTTTTCATCTTTTAGAACGAGCGTCAGGGCGCGCCTTGTCGCGCGGGCGGCCTGCCTGCGGGCGCGCGTAGCCTCCTCGTCCACGACCCCCCCCCGCACAATCACGGCGTATTCTCGCCTCGCTCCCTCTTCGGTGACGTAGCCCGCGCCCACGTCGGCGAGAACCGACTTTGGCTCCCGCTTGAACGGATCGCCATAGCCTCCTCCGCCTGCGGTCTGCATGATGAGCACGTCTCCCCTCCCGAGCGGAAAACCCGCCGCCTTGCCGGGCGTTTCTGTGGGCGGCAGAGTCTCTACTCCCCTTACGACCACGAAGCGATTGGGCCTTCCCGGTCCGCCTCCGAGCACCCCGAAGGGGGGGATGATGTTCTTGTCCGAGGAAATCGACAAGAGCGCGCTATCCGCCAGGACTTCCACCTCGCGGTGCAGACCCAGGCCGCCTCTCCGGGTTCCGGCCCCGCCCGAATCCGCGCGCAAGGAGAGTTCCCTGATGCGCAGCGGCTGTCCCTGTTCGATGACTTCAATCGACTGGATAGAAGCGAAATCGCCTTCCGTAAAATTCCGCGCCGCGTTGTTGCCGTCGCTTTCTTCAAAACCTCCCGTGCCGCCCGCCGGAAACTCGTAGAACAGGAAAGGCCGGCCGCTCCCCGGGTCGTTCCCGCCGATGTAGACGTGGTTCGAGGTGCCCTTCAAATCACCCGTAACGACGCCCGACGCAAAGGGCGCGGTCGCGCCGATAAGAGCGGACACCACGGCGTGGCTCACCTCCATCGAGCCCGCGCAACTCGCCGGATAGCGGGCCGAAAGCAAGGAGCCCGGCTCGACCCGGATGGTGAGCGGGCGAAAGGCCCCGTGGTTGATCGCGCCCTTGGGGTCGAAGAACGCCTTGATGACGCTGAAGGCGGCGGATGGGGCCATGGCGGGACCTACGTTGTAGGCTCCCTTGGTCTGCGGGTCGGTTCCGCGAAAATCAACTATCAACTCATCGCCGGTTTTCTGGACCCGCACGCGGATGCGTATCGGTTCGAGCGAGTGCCCGTCGTGATCCATGAAATGCTCGTAGGTGGATTCTCCCTCGGGCAAGGCGGCGATCCTGCGCCGCATGGAGGCTTCGGCGCGATCGAGCAGGCGATCCTTCGCGGCGAGTATGACGCCCCAATCGTATTTCGCCGCCAACTCCTCCAGCCGCTTGTGGGCCGTGTGGCAGGTGGCGAGCATGGCGAAGAAATCTCCGCGCCTCTCCTCGGGAACCCGCATGTTGTGGAGAAGCAAGTCGAGAACACCATCGTTTATCTTTCCCTTCTCGATGATCCGCAATATGGGGATGCGCACCCCGTCGTGGAGAATCTCGGTGTTTTTCCCGGAAATGCTCCCCGGAGTCGTGCCGCCCACGTCCCCCCAGTGCGCGCGGACGACGGGGTAGACCGCCATTTTCGCGCCATGGAACAAAGGGGAGATCATCGCCACGTCGTTCAAGTGCGTTCCGCCCGTATAGGGGTCGTTGTGGATGAATACGTCGCCCGGATGGACGTCTCCCCCGAAGCGATCGAGCATTTCTCCGACTTCCATCGGCACGGGGAAAATGTGGACGGGGTTGTCCTCCGCCATGGCGACGAGCTGCCCCGCGCCGTCCACGAGCACGCAGGAGAAATCGTGTCCCTCGTAGATGATGGACGAATACGCCGTCCGCACCATGTTCGCCCGCATCTCCCGGACGACGGCCACGAAGGATTCGTTGATGACTTCTAAGGATATGGGGTCGATTTCCCCAACAAATGATTCCTGGCTCATGGATTCCCTGTTCCATAAAAAAGCGTGACCGATGGGGGCATCTTAGCCCGAATTGGGGGGTTTGTTCACCCGGCCCCCGGACCTCGGAGGTTCGAGCGTTTGGAGAGAAAACCGATAGGTGGATTATGGGAGCGGGCGTTCGGGGCGGATTCGACTACAGGGGGATATCTCCACCCGGACCCGCGCACCTGTTCCATCCCCGGTTAGATGAAAGTGGAGTCGAGCAGCGGGATTCCCATGTATTTTTCTCCTGAAATGACTATACTGGCCTACCCTGTACATGAAGCGATGCGCGCCTGGGAGCGACGGCGCGTCATGAAAAGGAGATACGGATGGATTCGGACGCAGCGTTTTTCTCGGATATCGAAACGGCGACGCTCGGCGACGCCTCCACGGCCCTGGGGCTGAACCTCATCATGGAAGGCCCACGGCCCACCGCCCCCGAGAGCTATCCAAGATTCGCAGGGCCGGCCGCCACCATGGTGTTCGCGCCGGTGCGAGACCCGGGAGCCAAGGCTCTCTTCAGCCTCTACGACGCGGTGGAAGAAGTACCCGCAGGCTCGGTGGTCGTCGTCGACGCGGCAAGTTCTCCTCTGGCCGTCTGGGGCGGGGGCGCGAGCAGCGTCTGCAAACGGCGCGGCGCGCTCGGCTGCGTTATCGACGGTGCGACGCGGGACCTGGAAACCCTCCGCGATCTCGATTTTCCCGTGTTCAGCAAATCGGTGTGGAGCCTGGCCTTCCCGAAGCGCCTGGAAGTCGTGGCGAAAGACGCTCCCGTCACCTGCTGCGGGGTGCGCGTCGAACCCGGCGACATCATCGTCGCGGATATCGACGGCGTGGCCGTCGTTCCGCAAAGCTCTCTCGCACAGGTGAAGCGGCAGGTCACCCGGATTCGGGAGATCGAAAAGGAAGTCAAAGGGCGCATAGCCGAGGGCGAATCGATGCGCGACCTATTCCCCCGCCTCGCGCAGAAGTTCGACACCGATTGACGCGGCGTAGACGAATTGCAGGAGACGACCATGACGCACGAGGTTTCAGCCGTCGTAGAAACGCCCGGTACAATCAGCTTACAAGAATTTCCCCTGCCCGATATCGGCGATGAGGACGGCCTGCTCCACGTCGACATGGTGGGCGTTTGCTCGTCTGATTACAAATACTTTGGCGGCAAGGTAGCCCACAGGTGGAACTATCCCATCATCATGGGCCACGAGATGGTGGGCCGTCTCGCCAGGGTGGGGAAAAACGTCCAAAAGCGCCTGGGCGTCAAGGAGGGCGACCGCCTCGTGGTGGAAGGCCAGGTGGGGTGCAACCAGTGCTGGTATTGCCACACGGGCAACCGCCGCCTGTGTAAGGAGGCGATGGTGTACGGCAGCGGGCGCTCCTGCGAAGCGCCTCCCCACCTCTGGGGCGCTTACGGGCAATACGTCTACCTGCCGCCGGGCGCTGGAATCCACAAGGCGCCCGAGGGGCTCCCCGACGAATGCGCCGTGCTCATCACGGCCGTCCTGGCGAACGGCGTGCGGTGGGCGCACGATTTGGGCGGAATATCGGTCGGCGATACCGTGGTGGTTCAAGGCCCGGGTCCGCAGGGTCTTTGCGCGTGCGCGGTGGCGAAACACACCGGAGCGGGAAAGGTCATCCTCACCGGCCTTGCGCGCGACGCGAAGCGGCTGGAAACGGCGAAACGCTTCGGCGCGGACCACCTCATCGACATCGAGGCCACAGACCCCGCCGAGGAAGTCCGCAAACTCACGGGCGACCGGATGGCGGACGTAGTCGTCGACGTGACGGGAAGCCCCGCCGCGGCGAGCCTCTCGCCCAGGCTCGTCCGCAGGCTGGGCACGGTGGTGCTGGCCGGACTCACCGGCGGCAAGGAGGCCTCTCTGGATCTGGACCCCCTGGTGTGGGGCGAAATACGCATCCAGGGCGCATACAGCCACACGAGCGACGCCGTGCGGGGCGCGCTCGACTTCGCGGCGAACTCGCCCTATCCCTTCACGGAGATGGTGACCCACCGCTTCCCTCTCGCCCAAGCGGAGCGCGCCGTGCGCATCACGGGCGGAGAGTTTCCCGAAGAAGAACAGGTGAAGACCGTGCTTCAGCCGTGGCGAGACCTCTAGTTGACCTCCCGCACGCGCTTCTGTACAAGGGATACATGCTGAAAAAGCGAAATCCCGGGCATTGGACACTCGCTTCCCCATAAGGGGGTTATTTCGTGTCGGAGTGGATAGCTTTACCTTTCGTACTGATATTCAAGATATCCTCGTGGGTGTTCTACACCCTGGTCCAGCCGCCGCTCATCCTGATCAGCATCCCCGTTTTTCATTACATCGTCCCCGTCATCCTGCTCGCGGGCCTCGTCATATACGTCGTCCGCCAGATAAAGACGAGCGGCGGCATCTTTTTGCTGCGTAATTTAGAAGAAATTCTGGCCTTTCCCTTCCTGGCGGCCATCGGGTATCTCGTCTTCATGCAGGTGTATTTCAGATACATTCTGGACGACCCCATCGTATGGGCCGAGGAGATTACGCTGTTGTGCTTTCATTGGGGCGTTTTTCTCGGCATGGCGCTCGCATACAAGCATGGCGAAAAACTGACCATGGAGACTTTCGTCGGCCAGCTTCCGCTGCGGTTGCAGCGAAAAATTCACGTCACCATCGAGATTCTCATCTTCTTCACCCTCTTGCTCCTCATTTATCACGGCACCTTGGTGGCCATCCTGGAGTGGACCTACCCCTCCTCGGCACTCGAGTTCCCGCAAACCTATCAAAGCGCATCGTTTCCCATAGGAATGACCCTGATGGTCATCCACTCGGGACGACAGCTATGGGCCCTGACGATAGGGAAAGCGGAACTGGGCCACCGGAGTTCCCCGGCGGTGTGAGCGCGAAGGAGTCGGCATGAACGCCATGATACTCGTTATCCTGTTTTTCTTCTTCCTCGCCTTCAACACCCCGATAGCCATGGCTCTGGTATTCACCTGTCTGTTTTATCTGACGTTCCTCTCCGAGATGCCGGTCACCTTCCTGGCGAGCATCATGATCGGCTCTCTGGAGCATTACTCGCTCATCGCCATTCCGCTGTTCATTTTCGCCGCCCAGATCATGAACATCGCGAAGGTCACGGACCGGATTTTCGACTTCGCAAAAACGCTGGTCGGTCATTTCACCGGAAGTCTGGGACACGCCAACATCGTCGCCAGCATCATTTTCGCCGGCATGTCCGGCTCCGCACTGGCCGACGCGGCGGGCCTGGGCCGCGTGGAAATCGAGGGGATGACCAAGGAGGGCTACGACAAGCCTTTCTCCGCGGCCGTTACGGCCGCGAGTTCGTGCATCGGACCCATCATCCCCCCCAGCATCATCATGGTGATATACGCGAGCATCGCCGAAGAATCGGCGGGACGCGTATTCTTGGGCGGCGTGATTCCGGGATTCTTCATGGGCGGCGCGATGATGGTGATCGTCTATTTCATCTCCCGAAAACGGGGATACAAGAAGTATCCACGGGCCTCGCTCGCCCAGATATGGAAGAGCTTCCGCTCCGCTTTTCTGGCTCTGCTGACGCCTGCGATCATTTTAGGCGGAATCGGCTCGGGCGCCACGACGCCCACCGAGGCGGCCGTGCTCGCCGTGGCGTGGTCGCTCTTTCTCGGAATGGTGGTTTACAAGGAGGTCCGCCTGGCGGACATTCCCCGTATCCTCTCGACGGTCATTATTTATACGGCCGTGGTTTTGTTCATATTCTCCGCCGCCTCGGTCTTCACCCGCCTCATCACCATCGAGCGCATTCCCTTCATCTTCGCCCACTTCCTCATGACCGCCTTAGAGGAGAAGTGGCTCATCCTCTTCGTGCTGAACATCTTTTTGCTCATCGGCGGCATGGTGATGGAACCCACCCCCCTGCTTCTCATCGTGACGCCGGTCATGCTGCCCATCGCCCAGGCGCTGGACATCGACCTCGTGCACCTGGGCGTGTTCATGGTGCTGAATCTCGTTATCGGAAACCTTACGCCGCCATTCGCCCTTGCGCTCTACGTCGTTTCGGACATCACGAAAGTCCCCTTCTGGATCATCGTCAGGGCGACTGCGCCGTTTTATATTCCGCTCATCATCACGCTGTTCGCCATCGTCTACTACTCGCCGCTCGTCATGTGGCTCCCGAACCTGCTGCTGCCCGTCGAGTAGAACGAAACAAAAAGACACCGCCGGCTCACCATATCCGGCGGTGTCTTTTTCGTGACTGCGCGCCGTGCGGACTAGCCTGCGCGCATCAATAAACTCATCCTTTAGAACTTCGAGCGCGTCGCCTTGACCTTCGCGAAGAAGTCCTTGCCCCATCCCTTCGTGCCGATGGTCTCCGCGGCCGAGGCGGTTTTCTTGGCGAATTCGTCCACGTTGATGTTGTAGATATTCACGCCTTTTTTCTTGAACTTGTCCAGATAGGCGTTCTCGAGATCCGTGTAGATTTTCTGCGCGTGGGCGATTCCCTTGGTCAGCGCGTCGTCGAACCACTTGCGCTGCTGTTTGTTCAAGTCGTTTCGCCACTTGTCGTTCACCATGAAGTACGACGTCGAGGAGAGGTGGGCGGTGAGCGTCAGGTGTTTGCCCACTTCGTAGAACTTGTTCGTGTAGATCGTCTCCAGGGTGTTTTCCATGGCGTCGACCGTGCCCAGCAACATGGCGTTGTAGACATCCGCCCAGGACATCGGCGTGGGCTTCGCGCCCAGCCCCCGGAAGGCCAGGACCCAGGGAGGCGCCTGCGGGACGCGGATTTTGAGACCCTTGAAATCGGCGAGCGTCTTAAGAGGCTTCTTGCGGGAGAGCACGTGCCGCGCGCCCCGGTTGATGACGCTCACCATGATTGTGCCGCGCTTTTTTAGAAACTCCTTGCGCCAGCGTTCGAACAGGGGGCCGTTGGCGACGGTGCGGACGTGCTTGGTGCTCTTCCAGAAATAGGGAAGGTTCAGGCTGTCATACGCGGGAAACTGCGTGAGTCCCTGGAACGTCGCCTGAATGGCGCCCAACTGAACCGACTGCAGCTGGGTCTTGCCGTCGCCGACCTGGCCCTTCAGGAATACCTGGACCTCCATGGTTCCATTGCTGAGCTTGTCGAGAATTTTTCCGAACTCGATGGCTCCGTAATGGGTGGGGTTCTTGTTGCTGTACATGTGGCCGACCTTGATGACGACCTTCTTGGCTCCCAGCGCAGGGGCTGCGCCCTGGGCGAGGAGAAACGCTACAGCGGCGAAAACGACGGGAATAATTCTTTTTGCCATTGTCAGTACCCTCCCTGAACAGGAATGGAAAATATCCCCCTTGCGAGGATATCGAAGTGCGAGACGCGTATAAGCGCGAAAATATGCAAGATTCAAATGGATGGGAAGATTCTACTCTTCTTTTCTCCCGCTTACAAGGTATAATCTTTTCACTTGCTCCCATGAAAACCTGAACCCAGAGGTGAAAAAGATGAATACGGAATGGCCCGAACTAAAAACCCGTCTCCAAAACTATCCCGATCTCGTTTACGGGGAGGTCGATGGACTGACCCACGAACAGATGTCCTACGCCAACGAGGAGCCGCCGTGGGCGCGTTGGTCGATGGATTTACAACTGCGCCACATCGCCCTCGTGACCCCGGTGTGGCTGTCCATGCGGGCAGGCGAGATGCTTCTGAGAGAAGGCT
Organism: bacterium; assembly: GCA_965221165.1. Lineage (GTDB taxonomy): Bacteria > UBA8248 > UBA8248 > UBA8248 > UBA8248 > Bin107. The sequence goes on along the minus strand of CBDCRP010000003.1, from coordinate 1,768,968 downwards.
ATGCGTTTCCCGATACCGCCGGGCTCATCGCCGACCTCATCGGCGCAGGCATCCGGCACGTCCCGCCCGAAGCGGCCGGCGACAGGGCCGCCGTCGTCGCCTTCATGCGGCCCTGGGCCGCGCTTTGCTGTGAAATCATAGACCGTGAAAGCGCGGAGAGATTGCGCTCCTTGTCGTTCACCTACTACACGGACCCCGAAGCCTCCCGCCCGGGAGACCCCCACAAACCCGTCGACTACCACAGAATGTCCACCCGCCTTCATCCTTTCGGTTATCATGAAGACGCGGAGCGCCCCGGCCTTTTTCACCTGGAAATCGGCGTGGTCCTGCGCCACGTCTACTGGAACGTGCTCGCGCATTTGCGGACCGTCCAAAGACAGAAACTAAGGCAAGGCCTACCCCTAAAAAATGAACTGCCGCGCGAGGGCTACCTCACCCTGCCTGAATTTTACGAGTGTTGAGGGATTTTTCGTCGCCGCTTCGAAACGCATTTCGGCGGGTTTTTAGAGTATAATGCGTCTGCGGGGCATCCCACTGCCCCGGGATATCGCCGCTTTATTTTTTCAGAGGACGATTCGAGAGATGCGAAAACCGATTAAAACGCCCCGGACCCTCCGCATCTGGCGGGTATGGACGGCCATCTGGCTCGCCGTCTTTTTCTTCGCTCTTACTATCCCGGCGGAAGCCATCGCGCCCGTATATTCCACTTATCTGGGAGGCGCCATCAGAGGATACGACCCGGTGGCCTATTTCACGGAGAAAAAACCCGTCCAGGGGAAGAGGGCCTTCTCCCACAAATGGAAAGGCGCCACCTGGTATTTTTCGAGCGCGCGAAACCGGGACTTGTTCCGCGATAATCCTGAAAAATACGCCCCCCGGTACGGCGGCTACTGCGCATACGCCGTGAGCCAGGGCTACACCGCGAGCATCGTCCCCGAAGCCTGGAAGATCGTGGACGGGAAACTCTATCTGAACTACAGCAAGGGCGTTCAGCAAACCTGGGAGCAGGACATCCCCGGCTACATCAAACTGGGCGATAAGAACTGGCCGCGACTCCTCGAGGGGAAATAACCCTCCCCACCGTATGAGGGTTCGCCGTGAGCGAACTCGCGCGGGCGATCAACCGGAACGAGCTGGAAATGGACCCCGCCAACTACGGCCGCCTGAAATCCATGCCGGGAATAGCGAACCGGGAAACCCCTTGAAATCCGCTCCGCCGACCCAGCGGACGAATGGGGAATGGCGCATTGACAAATCTATTTTGAAAAAACTGCGGGAAAGATAACGAGAACTTCCCCCAAAACCCGGATGGATTCCAAGAAACCGCAAGGTGAGGGAAAAGACTACTCGGCGCTCCGTCTCGGGTTCTGGCCTTCCACCATGAAGAGGACGGCCTCTGCGATGTTCGTCGCATGATCGGCGATTCTCTCGAAATATTTCGAGATGAACGTCAGGCGGGTCGCCCGGCTGATGTTGCGCGGGTTGTCCAGCATATAGGTCAGCAGTTCGCGGAACAGTTCCTCGTTCATGTCGTCCACTTCGTCGTCGCTCGCCATCACCTTGCGAGCCAGGACCACGTCTTCCTTGATGAAGCTGTCCAGGCTCTCGCGCAGCATCTGGCTCGAAGCGCCGGCCATTCGCGGCAGTTCGATATAGGGCTTGAGGGGAGGCTCCTCGTTCAGCTCCAGCGCCCGCTCGCACACGTTGACGGCCAGGTCGCCCACCCGCTCGAGGTCGGAGGCGATTTTCAGGCCCGTCGTGATGAAGCGAAGGTCCACCGACGTCGGCTGCCTGAGCGCCACCATCTGCAGGCAAAGCTCGTTCACGTCGACTTCGAGCTGATTGATTTCCTGATCGCTTTCGATGACTGTCTGGGCGATGTCCGAATCCCGCCGGGTGAGGCTTTCGATGCTTTTCGCCATCATCGCCTCCACCTTGGCGCCCAATTCCAGAATAAGGCGGCGGAGTTCCTGGAGTTCGCTTTCGAATTCCGAACTCGTGTGCGCCCTTCCGCTCGTCAGTGCCATGCCAAACCTCCTCAAGCGACCTAGCCGAACCGGCCGGTGATGTAATCGGATGTCCGAACGTGCATGGGGTTCATGAAAATCTTCTTCGTCTCCCCGTATTCAATCAATCGGCCCAGAAACATGAAAGCCGTGTTGTCCGAGACGCGGGCCGCCTGCTGCATGTTGTGCGTTACGATGACGATGGAGAAATGCTCCTTGAGTTGCGCGATCAGATCCTCGATCCGCGCCGTGGCGATCGGGTCGAGCGCCGAACAGGGCTCGTCCATCAGAATGATCTCGGGCTCCGAAGCAATCGCCCGGGCGATGCACAGGCGCTGCTGCTGCCCGCCGGAGAGGCTAAGCGCGTTGTCCTGGAGGCGGTCGGACACCTCGTCCCAGAGCGCGGCGTCCCGAAGGGTGCGCTCGCAGGTCTCCTCCAGGAGACTCTTGTTGCGGATTCCGTCCACCCGCAGGGGATAGACCACGTTTTCGTATATGGACATCGGAAACGGATTGGGCTTTTGGAAAACCATGCCGAGGCGCTTTCTAAGCTCGATGACCTCGACGCGCGGATCGTGAATTTCGCTTCCGTCAATCGATATGGTTCCATCGCGGTGGATGCCGTCGATCAGGTCGTTCATGCGGTTGAACGAGCGAAGGAGCGTGGATTTTCCGCAGCCCGAAGGGCCAATCAGGGCGGTGACGAGCTCTTTCTGGATTTTCAGGGTGTTGTTGAACAGGGCCTGTTTTTCGCTATACCAGAGGCTGAAGCTTTCGATGTCGATAACGCTCCCGAGTTCGCTTTCAACGGGATGGTAGGCCGTCGCTTCGAACCCGTTTTGCAGATCGGTTATTGCCGCGTTGGACACCATTTCAATACGTCTCCATTAAAATTGGCCTTCCACGAACTTCCGGCGAAGGCGGTTGCGCACCATGATGGCGAAAGCGTTCATGAAGGCGATGATCCCGATCAGAAGAAGCGTCGTGACGAAAACCATGGGTTTCCCGGCTTCGGAGTTTCGGGACTGGAAGCCCACGTCGTAGATATGGAAGCCCAGGTGCATGAAGCTTCTCTCGGGGTGCAGGAACGGAAAGAAGCTGTCGAAGGGAAGCTCGGGAGCGAGCTTCACCACCCCCACGAGCATGAGGGGCGCCACTTCGCCCGCGCCGCGCGCCATCGCCAGTATGAGGCCGGTCATGATGCCCGGCATCGCCTGGGGCATAACGATGTTCCGGATGGTCTGCCATTTCGAGGCGCCGCAGGCGAGAGAACCCTCCCGCATGGAGCGGGGAACGGCGGCGAGCGCCTCCTCTGTCGCCACGATCACCACGGGAACGGTGAGGAGCGCCAGCGTGAGGGAGGCCCACAAAAGACCGCCCGTCCCGAACGTCGGGTTGGGGAGGCGTTCTGGATAAAACAACTGGTCGATTCTCACCCCGACGGTGTAGGCGAAAAACCCGAGGCCGAACACGCCGTAGACGATGGAGGGAACGCCCGCCAGGTTGTTCACGCAGATGCGCACGATGGAAACCAGAGTTCCCTGTTTGGCGTATTCACGCAGGTAAAGGGCCGTGATTACGCCGAAGGGGGCGACGAAGACGACCATGAGCAGCGTCATCATGACGGTGCCGAAAATCGCCGGCAAGACGCCGCCCTCGGTATTCGCCTCCCTCGGGTCGTCCGTCAAAAACTCTCCCCACCGGGAGAAATAGACGCCGATCTTCCCGAAGATCGAGAGATTATTGGCCGGGTAGATGCGAACGATATCGGAGAGCCTCAGGTTTTTCTCGCGGCCGCCGATCTCCTGGAGGGTGATCTTGTATTTCTCATCCTCTTTGTTGATCGCGGCGATTCTTTTCTTGAGCACCGCGAATCCGGCCCGCCTCTCCTTCGTCCGGCGCTCGAACTTCTCTTTCTCGATGCGATACGCATCGCTGTTATTCCCGTAGTCCAGCGCGATGCGCCGCAAGGCGAGCCGATCTTCTTCGATGTAGTAGTTAATGGCGCCTATCTCGTCCGCCTCGATGGAGCGAATCGCGCTCCTCCGGTCGACCGCCCCGTCATGGGCCGCGTACAACTCATCCAGGGACATTTTTTCGCCCGGGACGCGGCGGCCATCGATGCTCAGGGTCTTGATGAAGCCGACAAACGGGCCCCATTCCCTACGCTCGATGAAGAATACGCCGGGCGGAGTCTCGGTCTTGGCGACTTGATGCTCCACCGCCCATTTGAAGTCCTCGTTGTAGATGTCGAAATTTCCGATCCGGTAGAGCGTGCGACTCGCAAATCCGTCCGCCTCCCGGATGGCGCGCCGGGATTCCGGGTCGACCCCTTTCAACTGCTCCTCGGAGGGGCGGAAGCTCTCCGAGCGAAACGGCTCGCCGGCGATGCGCCGGCCATTTTTGAGCGTCACCACTTCCACCGGACCCGGATAAAACGTCACGATGCCGTTCCATAGAACGAGGGCGAGAAAACCGACGATCATCAATACGCCGAGAGCGAGCGCTCCGCCCATTATCCAGATGAAGGGCTCGCCTCTGGCCCTGAAATCGATCGCGGCGCGAATACCCGTCCTGCCAGGCGGGCTTTCCCCCACTTCGGCGGTCTGCGCCGCTTCGGGTGTTGGCTCTTTGTCGTTGCCCGAGTCGCCTCCCGGAACCGGCATCTGCGCCTTTTGCTTTTCCTTTTGTTGTTTTGGATCTTTCGCCTTCATCCTATCCTCACAACTGCGCGGCGCGCTTGCGGAAGCGGAGGCGAACCACCTCCGCCACCGTATTGACGATGAACGTCATCGCGAAGAGGACGAGGGCCGCCAGGAACAGCACGCGGTAGAGCGTCCCGTCCTTCACGGCTTCTGGAAGCTCCACCGCGATGTTCGCCGAAAGCGCTCTGAGGCCCGAGAAAATGTTCCAATCCAGAACCGGGGTATTCCCCGCCGCCATGACGACGATCATCGTTTCACCCACCGCGCGGCCCATGCCGATCATCACGGCGGCGAAAATTCCGCTGGCCGCTGTGGGCAGGATGACCCAAAGGGCCGTCTGCCAAGGCGTTGCGCCGCAAGCGAGGCTCGCCGCCCGGAGATGGCCCGGCACCGAATTGAGCGCATCCTCGGCGATGGTGTAGATGAGCGGAATGACGGCGAAGCCCATCGCGAAGCCCACGACGAGGGAGTTGCGCTGGACGTAGGTGTCGATTACCCCGCCGCGCGCATCCAGGCCGAGCGCCGTGAGCACCATGGCCGTCACCCAACTCAGCAGCGCGGCGGCAACCAGCATTCCGAACCAGCGAAGAAGTTCGAAGAACGCGCTCCGCGAATGGGGCATCCGCCTGAGTCTTTGTTTCCATTCATACCCGAAAAGCCGCTCGGCTCCGAAAGCGGTGAGCAGGAAAGACACGGGAAAGAAAATAATGAACAGCATCGGCGTCGCCATTCCGATGTTCCCGTTCGCCCAGGCCTTGAAGTCGCCGCCGAAGAAAAGCCCCTCGAAAACCGGCCCGACCCGGTAGCCGAGCAGCATGCCCAGGATGACCACGAAGAAAACCAGACTGATTTTCGGAAATCCCGACAAGGGGAGGGAGATGCGCGGCGGCATCAGTTGCCATAGATAGGCCGAGAGCAGCAGGAGAAACGGGATCAGCATGAACGTGAGAAGGACCGCGGCGATCCATGTTTCCACGACGGGCGCCAGAATCAGGGCGGCCACGAAGCCGAGAACCACCGAAGGCAGCGAGGCCATCATCTCCATTGCGGGCTTCACGACGGAGCGGACTTCCGGACCAATGAACTCGGAGGTGAAAATAGCGCCCAGCACCGCGATGGGTATCGCGAAAATCAGGGAGTAGACCGTTCCCTTGATGGTTCCGAATATCAGCGGGATGAGGGATATCTTCTCCTCGAACGCGTCGTCTCCCGAAGAGGATTGCCACGTATACTCGGGCTTGGGATAATTTTCGTACCAAACCTTCCCGAACAGGGTCTGAAAAGTCGTCTCGGGGTGTTCGGCCGAGAATTTCCAGAAATTCACCACACCGTTCTGATCCGCAGCGACGACCGCGTCATCGCGGGGAGAAAGGCGGACGAAGCGCCTGGAACCACTCGCCATGTCTTTCACCTGAAAGCGCAGCAGGGTCGACTCGCTCGTGGAATGACGGAGCCAAACGTCCCCGCCTGAATCCATCGTGATGAACATCCGGCTTCGCTGGGAAGCGGAAAAGCCCGAAACGCCCGCAGCGTGTTTCTCGAGTTCGTGCGCGCGCACCATCACCAGCCCGTCCGACGTCACCGCACCCGGCCTGCGCACCTGGAAAAAGACGCTCAAAGACCCTTTGGAGCCCCCCGCAACGATGGCTTCCTCGCCGATGAGCGTTTTGAACACCGTCAATTTTTCATCCGGGGACAAGAGGTCGCGCTTTTCCACCAAGGATACGGCGTCGAAGTTTCTGGTATCGTAGCGCAGGAGGAACCCTTTTTCGACGCCGACATACACCTTATCGGCTTTTTCCGTGAGGAGTATGCCCACGACGCGCGCCTGTCGGGGCAGATCGGGCAGAACCACGCTCTCCACGGACGAAGTGGTCTGCCCCGTCAGAAGATTGACCTTTGTCTCCGTCAGGCTCAGGCGCGCCACACCCCCGGCGTCCACCGAGGCGAAGGAGATGCTCGGTCGTTCGGGCGTTCCTCCCACCTTGTAATCGAGTTTGACGATGGCCGTCCCTTTCGGCGCGACCTGTTGCGGTTCCTCGACCTCCGCTTCCACCCAGATTTTCCGAACCTGCTCACCCGGAATTTTTGAAAAAACAAAGCGTCCGTCGCTCAAATCGCGATCGTTGATTCTGGTGAGCCCCTTCGGCGTCCTGTCGGCGGGCAACACTTGTGTCCGAAAGTTGATTTTACCGAACCGGACCGTTCCATCCGCGAAGCCGAATGCGATGTTTCCGCCGCTGAGCGTTCGCGCAAAAGCGGTCGCCCGCGCATTCCCGAAATCGAGTTTCCGCTGCTTGAGCGGTTTTCCGGTCAATGCGTGGACGGGAGTCAAAACGCCGTCATCCGGCACCAAAACGGCCAAGGTGTTGTAATCGTCCACCTCGACGCTGAGGAGAGGGCTTTGGGGCTTCGCGACCCGGAAGACGCCCGAGCCGGTTATCGTCTCTCCGGCAAACAGCGGCAGGGCCACCGCAACGAGAAACGCCATGATTCCGAGAACGGCCAAAATGACGAAAAGTCCGCCGATGGTAATCACCTTCGTGGCGATCTTGTCGATTATCCGGACGGATTGCCTCGCGCTCAGGTCGCGCGTCTGCCCCGGCTTCCTCCGCCCTTTATCGTCTGCGTCCGGAACTTGTCCGTTGCTCATATCTCTCTTTTCCAAAATGAAAGCGGGGGGACGACGAATCCGCTCCGTCGTCCCCGACGCTGCACTAAATCGGAAAAACTAGCTGCTTCCCATCCCGAGGCCGAGGGCGCTCAGGTCCTGCTTGGCGATGGCCGCGTTCACCGGGAAAAATCCGGCCTTGATGACGGCCTGCTGACCGGCTTTCGAGAAAATGTATTTGATGAACTGCGCCCTCAGGGGATCGAGCGACCGGTTCGGGTTCTTGTTGACGTAGATGTAGAGGAAACGCGCGATCGGGTAGTTGCCCGAATAGGCATTCCTGGCTTCGGGCCCATAGCATTTGCCGCCGGTCTTTTTGGAAATCGGGAGCGCGATGACGTCCGCCGTCTTGTATCCGATGCCGGAGTAGCCGAAGGCGAACCTGTCGGAGGCCACACCCTGCACGACCGCCGAGGAGCCGGGCTGCTCTTTCACGGAGTCTTTGTAGTCGCCTTTGTAGAGGGCCACTTTCTTGAAGTAGCCATACGTGCCCGAAGCCGAGTTACGGCCATACACGGAAACCGGCTTGCTCGCCCACATGCCCTTGAGGCCGACCTCGCCCCACGTGCCGATGTCCGACCTCATGCCGCCCTTGCGGGTCTTGGAGAAAATGGCGTCGACCTGCGGCAGGCTCAGGCACTTGAGAGGGTTGTCCTTGTTCGTGAAAACGGCCAGGGCGTCCACGGCGACGCGGATGCGGCCCGGCTTGTAACCGAACTTCTTCTCGAAAGCATCCATTTCCTTGGATTTCATGGCGCGCGACATCGGGCCGAAGTTCGAAGTACCGGCGATGAGCGCGGGAGGAGCCGTGGAGGAGCCTTTGCCCTCGATCTCGATTTTCACGTCCGGGTAGGAGCGCCTGAAGCCTTCGGCCCAAAGCGTCATGAGGTTGTTCAGCGTATCGGAACCCACGGATTTCACGTTCCCGGAAACGCCGCTGGTGGCCTTGTAGACGGGCAATTTCGGGTCCACCATCAGGGCGGCGTTGCCGGGCTGCGCAACGAACACGAAGCAAATCGCAGCCGCAACGGCCAATCCCAAAATTTTCAAAAACCTGCTGGCTACCGACATTCCACCTGCCTCCTTTGGACGGGTTGAAGCTACAGGAAAAAGGGAAAGACTTTGTTACATTTGTGCGACAAAACAGTGAACATACCGCGACACGGACATTTTTCACCTTCGAGAACCAAGCAGAACCCATTCGTTACAACCTGCGGACATCGCCGCACGGAGAATTTCATCGCCTCTTTCGGCGGCTGCGCGTCGGCAGCCATGGGTGGATACACTCAGTGGCGCGATTATTTCCCCGAACGAGACGGACTATAGAGAAAAAAGGGGCCGGAAATGTTACGAAAGGATGAAAATGGCGTGACTTTTCGGACAAATCAATTTACCGGGACGCCGGCTTCTTTCCAATCGATCCGGGAGGCGCAACGCGCGGAATCGCCCTGAAACGAGGCGCGCTTGAACCAAAATACGGAGAAAAGAGGGAATTTCCCCTCTCAGGGGGTGGGAATGGTGAAGCGGAAGGTGGAACCCCGGCCGGGAGCGCTCTCGACCCACACGTCTCCACCCATTTCCTGGACGAGATGCTTCACGATGGAGAGCCCCAAGCCCGTGCCCCCATTCTCCCGGGAGCGAGCCGAATCCACCCGGTAGAACCGCTCGAATATGCGGGAAAGATGCTCGGGGGGAATTCCCTCTCCCTGATCGGCCACGGCAACCTCGACGAAACCATCTCCGCGCAACTCTACCGAAACGCTGATTCGGCTTCCCTCCGAACTGTAGTTCACCCCGTTTTCGGCCAAATTGATCAGAATCCTCTCCAGGGCCGCCGGGTCCGCCCAGACACGGTCGGCCTCCTCGGGAACTTCCATAACCAGGCGAATGCCTCTTTTCTCGACGGCGGGAGCCAGCGTATGCGCGACCGAGTCCATCGCGCTTCGTATGGAAACTTCCTCGGGCCGGACGTGTTCTTCCTTGGATTCTATCCTGCCCAACTCGAGCAGGTCCTCCACCAGGGCCGAGAGCCGCCGGGCGTGCCGATTGATGGTCGAGGCGAACCGGCGCGTCGCCTCGGGGTCGGAGTGCGCCGTCGCTTCGAGCGTCTGGGACGCCCACTGTATCGCCGTCAAGGGCGTGCGCAACTCATGGGAGACGTTGGCGGTGAACTCCCGCCGAATTCCCGCGAGCCGTTTGACCTCGGTGATGTCGTGAAACACCAGAACGAGGTTCGATTCCTTTTCCGCCCTCGCCCGCTTGGCGTGCAGGGTCAACGTGCGGGCGGGCAGCACTTCGACCTCACGCTCCATCCGGGTGGCGGAGCGCGAGAGCATATCCCGCACCGCTTCCTGCACCTCGGTGGAGCGCACGGCCTCCAGGGGGATCGGCGCGCCGTCCTCGAAACCCGGGAGCGAGGGAAAGAAATCCCTGATCGCGGAATTCACGAGAAGGATGTCGCCCGAGGCGTTCGTGACCATGACGCCCTCGGTCATTCCTTCGAGAATCGCCTCCAGCCGGTCGCGCTCGTCACGCAGTTCATCGAGATGGGCCTCCACTTCCGAGGCGAGCCTGTCCATGGTTCGGGCGAGTTCGCCCAACTCATCCCGGCGCCTGGAAGCGATGCGGTAGCTGAAGTCGCCGCGGGAAATCTTCTCCACGGCATTGTAGACCTCGTCAAACCCCCGACGCACGATCACCCCCGCCCCGAAGCTGACCGCGACGGCGAGCAAGAACGCGAAAACGCCGGCCAGGAGGAGAAGACCCCGCATCTTGCCTATCGTCTCCTCGATTTCCCGAAGGCTCATCGCCAGCCGAATCACGCCGCCGGAAACCGGGCCCGCGCCTATCGGAAGAGCCAGATAGAGCAAATCCCCCTCGCCCATCGGACTGCGCCGGACGCTCGAACCCATTCCCTTCTTCCTCGCCGCGATGACTTCGGGCCGGTCGGCGCGACTTTGGACTTTCTTCGATGAATCGAGCGCGAGGTCGGAATCCGCAAGCAACCGCCCCGAGGGAGATACGACGGTCACCCGCACTCCAAGCGCGCGGCCGATTTCATCGACGAGTTCATCCATCCGGTAACTCTGCGGGTTCCGGGAAGTCGATGAAACCAACTGGCGGCGGGCGAGGCGCGCATTGCGCGCGAGATTCTCTTTCGCCTGCTCCATCAACTGGGCGGAGAGGCCGAAATGGAGATAGATCATCCCCGCCGCGAACACCACGGTGATGACTACCAGATAGCTCGCCATCAGCTTCTTGTAGAACGACTTGCGCATATTCGGGTTTCCCCCAAGCGCCAGGTAGGCTTACTCTTCGGACATTTTCCGGAACCGGTAGCCTACGCCCCGAAGCGTCTGGATCATGTCCCCCGCCGGGCCGAGCTTCTCCCGGAGGCGGCGGATATACGTGTCCACGGTGCGCGGAGTGACGAATTTGTCTTCTCCCCAGATGATGTCGAGCAACTCGTCACGATTCCGGGCGTGCCCCGGGTGAGCCGCCAGATGATGCAAAAGGCGGAATTCCGTCGCCGTCAAGGAGAGCTGGCGCCCATCCACCGTCGCTTCGTATTGCTCGGGATCGATGGTGAGCGCGCCGCGCTTGAGCGCTTTGCCCGCAACCGGCGTCATCTTCGATCGCGCGAGCACCGCTTTCACCCGCAGGATCATTTCCCGGATGTTGAAGGGCTTGGTCACGTAATCGTCCGCGCCCAACTCGAAGCCGACGATCCGGTCCACCTCTTCGCCCTTGGCGGTCAGCATGATGACGGGAAGCCGGCTCAGGGCGGAATCGCGCCGGATGTAGCGGCAAATCTCAAGACCCGAAATATCGGGAAGCATCAGATCGAGAACGACCAACTGAACCGATTCGGTCTTGAGCGCCTTCAAGGCATCCTCGCCGTTGGCCACGCCCACCACCTCGAACCCTTCCAGGTCGAGGTTGTAGGTCAGAAGTTCGCGAATATCGGACTCGTCTTCTATGACGAGAATTTTTTGAGCCAACTTTATCCCCCACCACCAATCAAGGCATCAACCCGGTTTGTATGGAACCTTGTTCTAGTAATCAATTATGCAAATAAATTCAACACGAGGAAAATAACGAATCGCTACGCTCCCTCGTGTCGACGCCTTCTCGCGCCTGCGCAATTTTATCGAGCGCTCAAATGAGAAACGAAAGCAGAACCGCTTGGGGGCCGAATGCCTGCATATCTCTCGGCCAAACAAATCAGAGAAATTTGAAGCCCAAAATCGCCCCCGCATCACGCGGGCTCAAGGCGTCGGGGTCGAGGCGCTAAAAGAAGTGGTTGAAAAAAAAGATAAATCCGCGCATAATTCCACTATCAGAGCAAAATCTTTCTACCGCATCGTCCATTACGCTCGGGACGATGTTCGTTGATCATCGAATTTGAAGGGGAAAATTGCGGTGGCGTCCATCACGCTCAAAAACCTTGTCAAAAAATTTGGTGAAACCGTCACCGCGGTCGCGGGTGTCGACCTCGAGGTGATTGACGGCGAGTTCATGGTGGTGGTCGGGCCTTCGGGCTGCGGAAAAACCACCACGCTCAACATGATTTCCGGATTCGAGGAACCCACGAGCGGCACGATGCTGATAGGCGATCGCGTGGTGAATCACCTCGAACCGGGAGACCGGGGTCTTGGGATGGTGTTCCAGGACCTCGCCCTGTTTCCCCACATGAGCGTCTTTGAAAACATCGCCTTCGGTTTGCGGGTGGACAAGAGGCCTGACGCGGAGGTGAAGGAGCGGGTTTCGAAAGTCGCCCAAACCATGAAGATCTCCTACATTCTTTCCAAAAAACCAGCCCAGTGCTCAGGCGGCGAGGCGCAGCGGGTCGCCCTGGCGCGAACGATCGTGACCCAGCCGCAAGTCCTGCTCATGGACGAGCCGCTCTCCAGCCTGGACGCCAAGCTGCGCATCGAGATGCGCACCGAACTCAAGCGCCTCCACGAGAATTTGAAATCCACCTTCGTCTACGTCACCCACGATCAGGCCGAAGCCATGACGATGGCGGACCGCATCATGGTCATGGAAAGCGGCTATGTGCAGCAGATCGATACCCCTCTCGGAATATACAGGAAACCCAAGAATCAGTTCGTCGCCACGTTCTTCGGTCAACCGACGATGAACGTCATCTCGGGGCATATTGAAAACAACGGCTCTTCCAGGTTCCTGTCCGAGCATTTCGAGATGAACCTCGCGCCGGATGTCGTGCCCGCATCCGCCGGAAACAAAACACTCAATATCGGCGTGCGCTCCGAGAACGTAACCATCGGGGATGAGGGAGCGCCCGGCGAGGTGCGGCTCATCGAACCGATGGGAGACGAAACGCTCGTTTTCTTCTCCTGCGGGGATGAGGAGTTTCTCGTGGCCAAAGTCGACGCCGAGCGCGAGTTCAGCCCCGGCGATCAAATCCGCTTTGGTTTTCAATCGAGCGCGATACACTTTTTCGATGCGGAAAGTGGGGCGCGGCTGGAGTAAAAGCCCGCGCCGGAAAGTACGAAAAAAGCGAAGGTTTGGAAAATTCAGCGTAGCATGGAAGTTGCAACGTAGCTGGAAACAACTTGTTACACGAATTTTTGTGTTCGATCTCGGCGATTCGGAAGCAAGTCATCGCCTTTCCAAACACGGAGGGAGGAGGAATCAAGATGAAGAGAATCATTCTCGCAACACTGATTCTGATCGGCTTCACGGCATTCGTGGCCTCAACGGCTATCGCCGCCATGATGGTGCACCCCGGAAAGACGGTCGAGGAGCGCGCCATCAACGGAGCGAAAGCGTACGTCAAGAAGCATAATCTGAAGAATCCGACCCAGACCATGCTTCTGATTTCGCTCTTCAAAAACTCCCAACCGAAATATCTCAGGGAATGGGAGAAGCTCACCGGCGTCAAGATCAAGACCATCCAGTACGGCTACACCGACATCCCGGCCAAAATCATGGCGGAAGCCGTGGCGAAGACGGGGAACTACGACGTCATCAACCACTTCCCCTACGTCATCCCCGACGCGGTGGGCGCGGGCACTCTTCAGCCGCTCGACGCCTACATGGCCAAGGGGAAACCCGATTTTACGGGCATCGACTCCGGCCTGCTGGCGCAGCAGAAATACAAGGAGAAAACCTACTGGTTCATTCTCGACGGCGACCACCTCGCCTTGTTCCTGCGCTCGGACATCATGAAGCTGGGCGCGGCCGAATACAAGGCCAAGTTCGGCAAGGCGCCCGGGTGTCCCGACACGATGGCCGAGTGGGAACAGATGGCCAAATTCTTCCACACGAAAAAGGGCCAGACCCGCTGGGGCAAAAAGTTCGACCAGCCGCTCTACGGCGCCCAGGCCTACCGGAGCATCAACTTCTCCTACCGGCATTTCCCGGCATATCTGGGCGGACTGCTCTTCGACAAGAACATGAACCCCACCGTCAACAGCCCGAACGGCATCCGGGCCATCAAGGAATTCTCCTCCCTCGTCAAGTACATGCCTCCCGACGTGCAGGGTTGGGGAACGCCGCAGTTGTATCCTCACTGGGGTAGTGGACGGGCCTTCTCCTTCATGTCCTTCCCCTCGGCGATGGGCTACGCCAACCGCAGCCCGAAGAGCAAGATCAGCGGCCATCAGCTCGCCTGCCCGGCTCCCGCCGTGAAAGGAGCGAGCGGCAAGATGGTTCGTCGCGCTCCCCAGGCGGCCGGCACCGGCTACATGGTGAACGCGCACAGCAAGCACCCCGAGCTCGCCTACTACTTCATCCAGTGGTTCACGGGCCCGACCCAAGGCGACATAGCCATCGCCGATCCCGCGGGCTTCTGGGACCCGATGCGCGCCTCGAACCTGACGAACAAGGCCGTGCTCGCCAAGCACACCGAACCTTTCGTCAAGATGACGCTGAAAAATGCGAAAAACGCCATTTCCCTTCTCATGATCGAGGGTAACTACGAGTACTTCAACGTGCTCGACAAGAACTTGGCCCAGGTCATGCAGGGCAACATCTCCGCTGCACAGGCGGCGAAAAACATCGAGAAAGGCTGGAACCGGATAACCGACGACATCGGCAGGAAAGAGCAGATCGCGGCTTGGAGAGCGAGCGTCGCCAGCGGCGCCTATATCGACAAGTTCGCACCGACGAATTAAGCACCGCGCTCAAGAGCGCCTGCTCCGGCGCACCAAGCCGGGGCAGGCGCCTTGCGCGATACACGTTGAGATAAAGACGGAAAAATGGCCCAAGCGTCGATAAAGCAGCGAAAAAGTCTCTCCGCCTGGCTCTCGCAGGAGAAGGTGTTCCGCCTGATTCCGTTTATCATGGTGGAGGCGACCTTCCTCCTGCTTCTCGCTGTTCCTTTTATACTCACCATCTACATCAGCCTCCTCAAATGGCGCGCCAACCGTCCGTTTGAGCAGGCTTATTTTCACGGCTTATTGAATTATGTCCGCGTCCTCACCACCGAAGATTTCTGGTGGGCCCTCGGGCGAACCTTTTATTTCGCGGGAACGGCGGTCACCCTCGAGTTGCTCTTCGGTTTTCTTCTCGCCATGCTGGCCTACAGACAGTTCCGGGGGAGGCGGATTTACATCACCATTTTCCTGATTCCCATGATGGTGGTTCCGGTCGTGGGGGGCTACAACTTTTCGATGATCTACATCGACTCAGGGCCCCTCAACCAGCTTTTGGCTCCGATCACCGAAGCCATGGGCGTGAACCCGCGCATCCGCTGGCTCTCTCACCCCATCGCCGCGCAGTGGGCGATCATCCTCGCCGACGTATGGCAGTGGACATCATTGACGTTCCTGATTTTTCTCTCTGGCTTCGCCGCGCTTCCACAGCAACTCACCAACGCCGCGCGCGTTCTGGGAGCGAGCAGGTGGCAGATATTCTGGAAAGTCCACCTCCCGCTGTTAAAGCCCGCGATCATGATCGCCGTCATCATTCGATCGATGGAGGCGCTCAAACTCTTCGATCTGTCCGTGCTGCTCACCTTCGGCGGGCCGGGCACTTCGACTGAAACCATCGCGTTCTTCCTCTGGCGCCAGGTGTGGCAGTTCAACAAGTACAGCTTCGGCGCGGCCGCCTCGGTGCTGCTGCTCTTCATGTTCGGGGGACTCATCTTCTACGGCATTTATCTGCTCGTCCGTGAGCGTTCCATCGTCGAAGAGGAGCGAATGGGATGACGAACGACGCAGGCATGCGCGAGGAAATGTCCTTCGCCAAGCGCTACAACCTCTTCTTCTGGCTCCGCCACGCCGCGCTGCTGGGCTGGGCGGTCATGATCATGTTCCCGATCTTCTGGATGATATCGACCTCCTTCAAGGATTCGGGCGACTGGGTGGCCTGGCCGCCGAACTGGTTTCCGACCTTCTTAGGCGGGGGGTATGAACCCACTCTGCTGAACTACCGGCAGATTTTCAGCGTGGTCGGGCACGGCGAAGGCCTCAGCCGCGAAGCCACCGATCAGGCCTACACCATCTGGGGAGCGGTGCGGGATTCGATGCTCATCTCCTCCATCAGCGCGCTGTTCGCGCTCCTGCTGGGCACGTTTCTGGCCTATTCGATATCGAGGTTCAGCGTCGGCGGAAAGTATTTCCGCTATATGATTCTGACCATCCGCATGGTCCCGCCCATCATCATCGCGATTCCCGTCGTGATGTACTACGCCATCCTGATTCCGTTCACCACCCAATCGGTCCTCGGGATTAGAATCAGCATGATCGACACCTACATCGGCCTGGGCCTCCTCTACACGGCGACCACGTTGCCGTTCGTCATCTGGATGATGCTGAACTTCATCGAGGAGGTGCCCAAAACCATCGAGCACGCCGCGCAAATCATGGGCGCGGGCCGCATCTACACGCTGCGCCGCGTGGTCGTGCCCCTGGTTGCGCCGGGCATGGTGGTGACCTTCCTGTTCATCTTCATCCTGAACTGGAGCGAGTTTTTGCTCGCCCTGACGCTGACCCAGCCGAACGTCATCACGCTGCCCATCCTGCTCAACAAGTTCCAGAGCGCGATGGAGGGAAGACTCTACGGACCGCAGGCTGCGATAGGAACCGTCATCACCCTTCCCGTGGTCATTCTCGGCGTCCTTATCCAGAAACACCTCGTCACGGGATTCAGTTTCGGCACCATCCGAAAGTAGCGCCCTTTCTCAGGCCCGCAAATGCGGGCAGGCGCGGTGTGCTGCGGGCAAATGCGCGAGAGAAAAATATGCGAAAAAAGTGGAATTTTCCTACTCCGGCGCGGGGGCCGTCTCCGGAGCGTTGACTTCCATCTTCACCAGATATGCCTGCACCGAGGCAAGCCGATCACGGACCCGGCTTTCGGCCTCTGGCGCTCGCCCTTCACCCGATCCCAGCGCTTCCTTCGACCTCTCCACCTCCCTCGAGCCGGCCCCGCTCCCTCCGAACCCTCACCGGAGCGGACTTGTCCGGGTGGCGTTGGCCGGTTACGCAACAACATGCGAAAATCCGTCCTCTGCGGGTTCTAAGAAGTTGCCGGGAAGAGCCGACGCAGACTGGCTTCGGTATCAGGGGCGAGAGCGCCCATGTCATGAAGGATGGGACAGGTCGACGACTCGGCCTCCAACCTTGGCGGACACCGGTTTGGTACAGGTTTTCGACCCGGATGATTCACGAGACGCCAACCGGTCCGGACGGTTACCGGAGCCCGAACCGCGGACCGGCGGGCGGAGGCTCCGCGTGGGCGCACAGGGAGCGATATGATTAGCAAGCCGCAGACCAATTTCCGCCGTATCCTGGTCGCCAACCGGAGCGAAATCGCCATCCGCGTGCTGCGCGCCGCGGTCGAGCTCGGCATCATGACGATCGCGATCTACTCACAAGAGGACCGCTTCGCGCTGCACCGCTTCAAGGCCGACGAGGCCTATCCGGTGGGCCGGGGAATGGGCCCGATCGAGGCCTACCTCAGCATCGACGAGGTGATCCGCGTTGCGCGCGAGAACGCCGCCGATGCGATCCACCCGGGCTATGGCTTCCTGTCCGAGAACCCGGACTTTGCCGAGGCGTGTGCGAACGCAGATGTCGCCTTCGTCGGCCCGCGGCCCGAGATCATGCGCGCACTCGGCAACAAGGTGGCGGCGCGGGAGATCGCGCAATCGGCCGGCGTTCCGGTGGTTCCGGCGACCGGCCCGCTCCCCCGCGACCCGGAGGAGGCCGCGCGTCTCGCCCGGGAGGTCGGTTTTCCCGTCATGCTCAAGGCGAGCTGGGGCGGCGGCGGGCGCGGCATGCGCGCGATCGAGAGCGAGGCCGAGCTCGCCGACGGAGTCGAGGCCGCGCGGCGCGAGTGCCTGGCGGCGTTCGGGAACGACGAGGTCTATCTCGAAAAACTGATTCGCCGCGCGCGGCACGTCGAGGTCCAGATCCTCGGCGACAATCACGGCAACCTGGTGCATCTCCACGAGAGGGACTGCTCGGTGCAGCGGCGCAACCAGAAGATCGTCGAGCGCGCGCCGGCGCATTATCTCGACGCGGCGACCCGCGCGGCGATCCACGAGAGCGCGCTCGAGATCGGCCGCGCGGTGGGCTACGACAATGCCGGCACCGTCGAGTTCCTGGTCGACGACGACACCGGCGCGTTCCACTTCATCGAGGTCAATCCGCGCATCCAGGTCGAGCACACGGTCACCGAGGTGGTGACCGGCGTCGACCTGGTGAAGGCGCAGATCCGCATCGCCGACGGGGCCGTGATCGGCGCGCCTGAGAGCGGAATCCCGAGCCAGGGTGACATCCGGGTGAACGGCCATGCCATGCAATGCCGGGTGACCACCGAGGACCCGGAGAACAACTTTATTCCGGATTACGGGGTGCTCACCGCCTATCGCGGCGCTACCGGGTTCGGCGTGCGCCTAGACGGCGGCACCGCCTATTCGGGCGCGCGGATCACGCCGTTCTACGACTCGCTGCTGGAGAAGGTGACGGCCTGGGCGCCGACGCTGGATGAGGCGATCCGGCGGATGGACCGGGCGCTCCGTGAATTCCGCATCCGCGGCGTCGCCACCAACCTCGCCTTTCTCGAGAACGTCATCGGCCATCCGCAGTTCCTGGAAGGCGCTTGCACGACGCGCTTCGTCGACGAGACGCCGGAGTTGTTCAGCTTCGTCTACAGGCGGGACCGCGCGACCCGGCTGCTGCGCTATCTGGGGGAGGTGATCGTCAACGGCAACGGCGCCGTCGAAGGCCGGCCCGAACCGCCGACGCGCCAGACTCCGAGCGCGCCGGAGGTCCCCGGCGTCGAGGTCCCGGACGGTTCGCGCCAGCTGCTCGATGCCCTCGGCCCTGAGGGTTTCGCCCGGTGGATGCGCGACCAGGAACGGGTGCTGATGACCGACACCACGTTCCGGGACGCGCATCAGTCGCTGCTGGCGACACGGGTCCGGAGCTATGACCTTCTCGCCATCGCGCCGGCCTATGCGCGGCTGCTGCCCCAGCTTCTCTCGGTCGAATGCTGGGGCGGCGCGACCTTCGACGTGGCGATGCGCTTTCTCGACGAATGTCCCTGGACGTGGCTCGAACGGCTGCGCGCCGCGATGCCCAACCTCCTGACCCAGATGCTGCTGCGCGCGTCGAACGGCGTCGGCTACACCACCTATCCCGACAATGTGGTGCGCTATTTCGTGCGCCAATCGGCCGAGAACGGGGTCGACCTGTTCCGCATCTTCGATTCGCTCAACTGGGTCGAGAACATGCGCCCGGCGATGGACGCGGTGCTGGAGACCGGCAAGCTCTGCGAGGCGGCGATCTGCTACACCGGCGACATCACCGACCCCAACCGCACCAAGTACGACCTCGGGTACTATGTCGCGCTCGCCCGCGAGCTCGAGGCCGCGGGCGCCCATATCCTGGGCCTCAAGGACATGGCGGGTCTGTGCAAGCCGGCGGCGGCCCGGATCCTCGTCGAAACCCTGAGGCAGGAGATCGGCATCCCCATCCACTTCCACACCCACGACACCAGCGGGATTTCCGCCGCGAGCGTGCTCGCCGCGGTGGAGGCCGGGGTGGATGCCGTGGATGCGGCGATGGATTCGATGAGCGGGCTCACCTCGCAGCCGAGCTTCGGCTCGATCACCGCGGCTTTGCGCCACTCCGCGCGCGACCCCGGAATCGACCCCGATACGGTGATGACGCTGTCCACCTATTGGGAGCAGGTGCGAAACCTCTATCGCGCCTTCGAGAGCGATTTCCGCGCCGGCACGTCGGATGTCTACAACCACGAAATTCCGGGCGGCCAGTACACCAATCTGCGCGAGCAGGCGCGGGCGCTGGGTATCGACAACCAGCGCTGGCCGGAGGTCTCGCGGACCTATACCGAGGTCAACCGCATGTTCGGCGACATCGTGAAGGTCACGCCCTCCTCCAAGGTGGTCGGCGACATGGCGCTGATGATGGTGACGGGCGGGCTGACGCCGGAAGACGTGGCCGACCCCGAGCGCGAGATTGCCTTTCCGGAATCGGTGGTCTCGCTGTTCGCGGGCGAGCTGGGGCAGCCGCACGGCGGATTCCCGCGCGCCCTGCAGGAGAAGATCCTCAAAGGAAGGGAGCCGATCACCGTGCGGCCCGGCTCGGTGATGTCCGACGCCGATCTCGAAGCCTGCCGCGAGGAAGCCGAAAGGAAGGCCCAGCGCCCGATCAGCGATGCCGAGTTCGCGTCCTGGCTGATGTACCCGCAGGTTTTCGCCGACTACGCCGCCGCGCGGCGCAAATACGGCGACGTCAGCGTGCTGCCGACCCCGGTTTATTTCTACGGCATGGAGCCGGGCGAGGAGATCGCCGTCGACATCGAGCGCGGGCGCACCCTGTTCATCCGCTATCTCGCGCGCAGCGAGACCGACCGGAAGGGCGAATGCACGGTCTTCTTCGAGTTGAACGGACAGCCCCGGACGGTGCGCGTCGCCGACCGCAGCGCCGCCGCCGCGAGCACGGCGCTGCCCAAGGCCGAGGAAGGCGACCCCGGCCACCTCGGCGCGCCGATGCCGGGGATGGTGGTCAAGGTGTTCTTCGCCGAAGGCGAGGCGGTCGAGGAGGGCGACGTGTTGGTGGCGATCGAGGCGATGAAGATGGAAACCGTGATCTGCGCCGAGCGGAGCGGCGTCGTCCAGGAGGTCGTTGCGCCGGCCGGCACCACGGTCAACACCAAGGATCTGCTGGTCGTCGTCGGCGACGCCTAGCGCGCCGGAGGGAAGGCTCTACGGTCCCCGGGCGGCGATAGGAACCGTCATCACCGTTCCCGTGGTCATCCTCGGCGTCCTTATCCAGAAGCACCTCATCACGGGATTCAGCTTCGGCGCCATCCGAAAGTAGCGCCCTTTCTCACGCAAATGCGGGCAGGCGCGGTGTGCTGCGGGCAAATGCGCGAGAGAAAAAATATGCGAAAAAAGTGGAATTTTCCTACTCCGGCGCAGGGGGCGTCTCCGGAGCGTTGACTTCCATCTTCACCAGACATGCCTGCGCCGAGGCGAGCCGCTCACGGACCCTGCGCCCGCGCCGCCCGAGGCGGAACTCACCGTGGCCGGACCGGCCGAGCGCTTCATGCGCGTCCACGCCGGCGCGCGCTTACAGCCGGGCACCGTCGCGGCGTACCGCTCCGTGCCGGAGAAGCACGTCCTGCCGGCCCTTTTGCAATTATTTTTCTCCGGCTACACCGAGCGCCTCGACAAGGCGCTCGACCCCTTCCGTAAGCAGTTCCTCACGGGAGGTCGGGGCAAGCTCCGTACTGGTCCAAAACGCTTTAGGGTTTTATCCCGGCCGGAACCCGGGAGTGTGAGACCGTGACGAGCCGTGCGCTTCGAGTGGCCGATGTGGTAGCGTACCGAAACGGAATCATTGCGCCCTTGCCCGCCGGGAACGGGGACAGAAGGCATGCCGACGATCGACGCTCAGGTCCACGCCTATGAAAGGGACCGCCCGGGGCGGCCGTGGGCCGGAGTTCTGCCGGGACCGCCCGAGGTCACCGGCGACGGCATGGTCGCGGCCATGGATACGGTCGGCGTCGATGCCGCCCTGCTGATCTCGCCGTTCGCCCTGTACCGCTACGATGCCGGCTATGCGCTCGAGGTTCATGCCGCGCATCCGGGCCGGTTCGCCTTGATCAAGCCGGTCGACCCGACCGATCCCGCCGCCGCGGAAACGATCGCCGACTGGGCCGCGCAGGAGGGGGCGGTGGGGGTCCGGATCATGCTGAACCCCGGCCTGCCCCTCGATCCGGAGCATCCGGGCATCGACCGGGTTCTCGCCGCCGCCGCCCGCGCCTCGCTGCCGGTCAATCTCATGTGCTGGGGCTTGCTGGAGCATGCCGCGCGGTATGCGCGCGAGCACCCGAGCACGATGCTGGTCATCGATCACCTGGGCCTGGAGCAGCCTTTCGACCCGCCGGCGCCGCCTGCGCCCTTCGCCGACCTCCCCAAGCTCCTGGATCTGGCGGATCACGACAACGTCGCCGTGAAGATCACCGGCGCCTGCACGCTGTCCTGTGAGCCCTACCCCTACGACGATCTCTGGGACCCGCTCCGCCGGGTCTTCGACGCATTCGGTTTCGATCGGTGCCTGTGGGGCACCGACTGGACCCGCGCGGTCAATCTGCTGACCTACGAGCAGGGTGTCACGCCGTTCCGCCTCACGGACCGCCTGAGCGATGACGAGCGCGCGGATCTCATGGGAGGCGCCTTGCAGCGGATATACGACTGGTCACCGGCGATCACCTAATCGGTGGGGTCAAACACGATTGATGAATGAATGTTTGACGCGACTGATGAAGGAGCGATTGCTACGGACGAGGAAAACAACGGTACGCAAACCCTCCCTCACCGGTCGGGTTTGACCCTCAAGGGAGTGATTCTGAAATGAAAGCGTCTCAAGAGAACTGCGCGGGACGCGCTCTCACGAATCGATCAGAATCGGCGCTCGACCGACCACCCGGTTTTCCGAGAGGTCGGCCAGCGCCTTCTCCACCTCGGCCAGGGGGTACGTCCCCGAAACGACCGGCTTCACCCGGCCCGACCCGACCCAGGCGGCGGCCTCGGCCAACTCCGCGCGATTCACGTAGCGCGAGCCGGTCACCGTGATCTCATCGTCCACGAAGCGGGTGGGGTCGCTCGCGAAGACCGTTCCCGGTTGAAAGCCCACGACGACGAGGACGCCCGTCCTCGTCAGCGAAGCGAAGCTCTTCGGCAACGTCTGCTCCGTGCCCACGAACTCCAGCACGGCCTCGGCTCCCTTGCCGTGCGTGACCTCCCTCACGACCGCGGCGAAGTCCTCCTCCAGGCCGTTCACCGCGTGGTCCGCGCCCAACTCCCGGGCCCGGGCGAGCTTGGCGTCGTCGATGTCCACCGCGATGACGCGCGCGCCGAAGGCCTTGGCGATCTGGACGGCGTGAATTCCCACGCCGCCGCAGGCGCCGACGACGACCACGTCATCCCCCGGGCGCACGCCCGCGCGCGTTTTGATGGCCTTGAGCGGGGTCGCCACCGGGCTCACGATGGTCGTGGCCTCGGCGTACCCCACTCCTTCGGGAATGGCGCACAGGTTCTCCGCCGGGACCCGCACGTACTCGGCGTAGCCGCCGTCTCGATGCACCCCGAAGTAGCCCCGGAAATTCTCGCAGAGGGTCACCCGACCGAGCAGGCAAAACCGGCACCGCCCGCAGGTGAGATAGGCGTGGACGACCGCGCGGGCGCCCTCCTCCCATCCCTCGACGCCCGGCCCCCGCGCGGCCACCTCGCCCGCGATCTCGTGCCCCATGATGAGGGGCAGCTTTCCGCCGATCCGGCCCGCGCGGATGGTCACGTCGAACTGATCCGGCGCGCAGGCGCGCACGCGCAGCACGACTTCTCCGATACCCGGCGCCGGGTCGGGCACCGTTTCGAGCGTCAGGGGACCTCCCCATTCATGCAGAACCATGGCCCGCATCGGAGCCTCCTCTCTGGTCGGACAAAATAACTGCGAATGGCCCGAAAAAACGACCCTTCCTCTCCTCCCGATGATTCCGGGGGGAATTTTAGGAGAATCATACTATTTTCGCAATAATCGGATCGGGCGACCAGCCTCACGTTCCCGATGGTGGTTCGAACCTAAACTCGGACCTGACCCAAGCGCCCCCATTACGGTTTCATTCCCGGCTCATGCGCTCACCGATTTCATGACATCGAAGCCGGCGCCGCCGATCTGCAAAGCGTCACGTTATCTGGTCGCCGCCGTCGTAGGCGTTGGCCTAAAAAGTGGACGGCCCCACGGTGTTCGAGTATTAAAAAGGAGCACGACGCCTCCCCGGTCGCAAACCCTCGCTCCTCGGTCGGGTTTGACCTCCCTCATTGATCGGGTTTGACACCGGAATGACGGCTCTATTTGGCTCTCTCCGTAGGGGCCGTTCGCGAACGGTGGGGCAGTCCCGAGGAGGGGCGGCCCCTACAAAAGGCGCAAATCCTCCTTTCTCAGTCGGAATTCACCCCCCACCAGCGCGGCTGCGGACTTCGTCCTTGCCTTGCTGACTCCCCCTCAAGGGGGGAGTGAATTTCTTGCTGCACGTATTGCTGTCGGGCATCCCGAAGAGGAGATGCCCGACCCTCAAGGGGAGGAGTCATTTTATAAGCGTATGTCGATTGAGAAATCCATTCCCTGTTTTTTTGGGGGGGCTTTTTCAACAGCCCCAGATATGCGTCCCACGCCCAAGGTGGCTCAGGGTGTGGCGCCGTTGATTCGGGATAAATGCGCGCAGGCGAAGACCCCGGAGAGGGGCAAATATATACGCCCTCTATAAAGTTCCGTTGATGGCGTAGCCCAGAATCCGCACCACCTGCTCGGGTTCTTCGGCCACGGCCATGGCGGCGGCGTCGACTTCCTTGAGCGCATGGGTGTGGCCCGGGTCGTGTAAGGTGATAACGGCTTTTCCCAGAGCCGCCGCGTAGCCCGCGTCGAACGCGGCGTTCCACTGCCTGTATTTCTCCCCGAAGCGAACGACCACCACGTCGGCCTTTTCAATCAGCGTGCGCGTTCTGATGGCGTTCACGCCCGCGCCCTTGCGGTCTTTCCAGAACGGTTTTTCCTCACCGCCGAGAATCGATACGCCGCAATCGTCACTCGCGTCGTGGTCCGTGACGGGGGCGAGAAAGGTGATCGGCAGCCCCGCCTTCTCCGCGCCCTCGGTGATTCGCTCGCGCCAGTCGGTGTGCACTTCTCCTGAAAGATAGACCGTCCAACTCGTCTGAGACATGAAACGCGCTCCTTATCCTTGAAAACAGATGATGTGAAAAGTGAGAGTTTCGCAAATGGCGCGACGTGAAAAACCCCGGCCCTCTCGGACCGGGGTTTCACATCGTTCGGTGACCTGGTGGGGATTCGCCTGGGCGAAGAATGAACCCGGGGGAATCTCCTCAGGGCTCTCTCCCCTAGGCGCCGGTCACCTCGTCCCTACAGTGTATTTTCATATTAGGATCACCTCCTTTCTGACGTACTTGGGATCATCGAAAAAGTGAGAGGAAAAGTCAAGGCGAAAAGTGAATGCCGGACTGACAGTTCAGCATTGTCCGTGATATACAAATCCCCGCATGGTCGATTCGCGATTGTCCGAGTAGCCACATGACGCGGAGAGGTGTCCGAGAGGCCTAAGGAGTACGACTGGAAATCGTATAGGTGCCCAAAAGGTGCCTCGAGGGTTCGAATCCCTCCCTCTCCGCCATTTCGATATGGCAGACCCGGCGGCCCATCTCATCTCTCGTAGCCATTTAATGGCCTACGCCGGAATGACGCGCCAATCCCTCCCTTCGTCAATCGGTATTACTCTGCTTCTCATGGCCTGAGGATGGATGTCTCTGTGCGCAAGTGAGGGGTAGAGAATTTTTCATCCCGA
Source organism: bacterium (assembly GCA_965221165.1). Classification (GTDB taxonomy): domain Bacteria; phylum UBA8248; class UBA8248; order UBA8248; family UBA8248; genus Bin107. The sequence goes on along the minus strand of CBDCRP010000003.1, from coordinate 1,743,727 downwards.
GACACAAAAAATCCCCGCCGTCTCCTGACATGACAGCGGGGATCATGTTGTCGTCGGCTTTTGCGTTCCCGGACCGGACAGGCCCGGGCGAGCGGCCCGGATGCGTATCACATCCCAAAGTCGAAATCCGATGCATCGAAGTTGTTCATATCGAAGTTCTCGAGCAGGATCACGTCGTCGGGATTGTCGCTGGTGCCGAGGTCGATCACGGCGTCGTTCCCATCCTGCCTGAACGTCAGGTCGTCAAAACTGGTGATGCCGGTCCCGGAGAGGTCGATCTTGTCTTCCCCGTCGGTGAAGTCGGTGATCGTGTCTCTTCCGTCACCGGTGGAATATACAAAGGTGTCGGCCCCGGCCCCACCGGTGAGTATGTCGCCGCGCTCGCCGCCCTCGATGGTGTCGTCCCCATCACCACCGAACAGCTGGTCTTTGCCCGCGCCGCCATACAATTCGTCGTCGCCTTCGCCGCCATATAATACGTCGCCAAACTCAGTGCCTATTTTGGTTTCGTCCGTCATGGGGTATCTCCTTTTCCATTCCCGTCGTCTCCATTATGAGATGGCGGGGATTTCATGGTTGCAGCGATTTTGATGTTTCAAGCCGGCACGTGCAAGCGGCCCGGATGCGCGCTACATCCCAAACTCGAAATCCGACGCGTCCAGATCGGTCGAGGTGAAATTATCGAGTATTATCTCGCTCCCGCCGTGGGCGCTCAAGTCGATCTTCGTGTCGTCGCCCTCCTGCGTGATCGTGAGGTCGGAATACCCGCTTATCGAGGAGACGGCGGAGAGATCGATCTTGTCCGCGCCGTTTTCGAAATCGGCGATCGTGTCGTTCCCGTCATCGGGGTTGAACACGAAGGTGTCGGCCCCGGCCACGCCGGTGAGCGTGTCGTCCCCGGTTCCGCCGGTGAGGGTGTCTTTGCCCTAGCGGCCGTAGATGCGGTCTTTGCCCTCGCCGCCGACCAGCCGGTCGCCGCCGAATATCTGAAAATTTCGACAAAATTCGACAAATTCCCGAAAATTACTTTCCCGAATTCACCCCCGGCGCGGGCGCACCACCCTCCCGCGTTCGGTACTTTGCCGAGTCTAGGGGGTCCGGGCGAAACGCCGCACCGGCATATGCGCGGAAATGCGGGGAGATGCTCGGCGGGCTATCCGAAAAACAGCGCCGAGGTGTCGAAGAAATCCTCGCGCAGCGTGTTCACCTTTCCGAGCACTTCTCCCAGTGGAACCGGGTTGATGTCGCGGCCCTGCAGCGCGGCCATGACGCCCCAGGTTCCCTCGTGCGCGAATTCGCTCGCCCGCACGCCCAGGCGCGTCGCCAGCACCCTGTCGTAGGGCACGGGGGAGCCGCCTCGCTGGATGTGTCCCAGGATGACGGCGCGCGTATCCACGTTCATCCTGTCCCCGATTTGCTGGGCGAGGTATTCGCCGACTCCGCCAAGCTGCACGTGCCCGAACTCATCCACCGCCTCGCTGCGCGTGATGTAGTTATCTATCCCTTCGGGCTTTGCGCCCTCGGCCACGACCACGTTGGCGAAGTTGCGCCTGCGTGCGAAGCGCGCCTTGAGAACAGAGACAACCTCCTCGATGTCGAAGGGACGCTCGGGCACGAGGATGAGGTCCGCGCCGCCGGCGATTCCCGCATAGGTGGCGAGCCAGCCCGAGTGGCGTCCCATGACTTCTAAAATGATGACGCGGTCGTGCGCCTCCGCCGTGGTGCGCAGGCGGTCGATGGCGTCGGTGATGACGCCGACGGCGGTGTGGAAGCCGAACGAGTAGTCCGTGAAGCCGATGTCGTTGTCTATCGTCTTGGGCACGCTGATGACGTTCATGCCCTCCTTGTTCAGGAAGGCGGCGACGCTCAGCGTATCATCCCCCCCGATGGCGATGAGGCCGTCGATGCGCGAGGCGCGCCAGTTTTCCTTGAGTTGTTCGAGCATGGCCGGGTCTTTTGTGGGGTTCGTTCTCGAGGAGCCCAGAATGGTTCCGCCCTTATCGAGGATACCCGAGATCATCGGGCCCGTAATTTCGACGAAATCCCCATCCACCAGGCCGCGCCAGCCACGGCGAATGCCCAACGTATGGCTCCCGCGATGAAAATTCGATGCCGTCACCGCGCGGATGACCGCGTTCAGGCCGGGGCAGTCTCCGCCCCCCGTCAATACGCCTAGCTTCATATCTCGCGTTTCCTTCTGGTGAGGTGGAATTCATCTCTTTTTCGCATTCGGCCTATTTTATCACAGCCAAATTACGATTGGGTGTTGAGCGGGTTACGATTGGATGAAGAACTATTCCCCGGTTTTATCGAGAGAATGCGGTTATAAATAATACCGACGCGACCGGAAGAGAGTTCTCGCCCGCGTCCCCAAAATTATGGTTTGCAATGCCGTGCGCCTTTTGTGATAAAATCCAGTCAGTCGAAAAACAGAATAGGAAATTCTGGACAGTTCGTGCGCCAGACGACGTTCTGTGCCCGGTCGCCGTTTTATCTCAAGCGGCCCTTTCATCTCAACCGGAGGAGAGCATCATGTCCAGCAAAGAGTTTCATGAGCATCCCGAAATCATCATCCCCGAATCATCCGATCTCACGCGCAGGAGCTTTATCCAGACCCTTGGGGTCGCCGGCGCCGCCGCGGTGGCACCCATGGTGTTCACGACCAGAAAGGCGAGCGCCGCGAACTGGCCCGCGCGCCCCATCACGGGGGTGGTGATGTACGCCGCGGGCGGCGGCACGGACACCGTCATCCGCACCCTGTGCGGCGAGATGGCCCGCTCTACCGGCTGGCCCGTCAACGTCATCAACCGTCCCGGCTCGGTGGGAGGGATAGCCACCCGGTACGTGCTCAACAAGGCGGCGGACGGCTACACCTGGCTGGGCGCCGGGAACTACAACAAATTCGTCCGGCCGATGGGATACGCGGATTCGGCGGCGTGGGTGGACTGGCAGCACTTCGCGGCGGCTGCTTCGCTCGCGAGCTGGTCGGTGCGGCCCGACTCGCCTTTCAAGACCTTCAACGACGTAGTCGCCGCGGCCAAGAAGAAATCCGGCAAGCTCACCATCTCGACTTCGGGCGTGGGCAGCATCTGGCACGAGGTGGGCGCCACCGTCGCGGACGCAGCGGGCATCGAATTGCGCTTCGTGCCCTACAAGGGCGGAAAACCCGCAACCGTCGCGGGCTTACAAGGCGAGGTGGACATCGCCGGTGGAGGCGTGCACGAACACGTCGAATTCCTGCGGGCGGGCAAACTGAGAAACCTCATGCACACGGGGCCGAAGGATCTGGACATCCCCGATTACGGGAAGGCTTACAACATCGCCAACTACATACCCGCGCTCAAGGCCCTGTTACCGATGGGCGGGATGTACAGCATCGCCCTGAGGCGGCAGACGCCCGTCGACGTGCTCGAGAAGATCAAGCCGGTCTGGATCGCGGCCGCCAATTCCGAAGCCTTCGGGAAAATCGCCACGCGCAAGTACTTCCAGATCGACATCCGCGTGGGGGCGGACGCGGATCGCCGGGCCGCGCAGCTCGAGTGCCTGAGCGCTGCGACGTTGCTCAAGCTGCAGAAGCACATCGGCAAAAAGGTGCGCGGACCCAAGGAACTCGGATTGCCCGACCCGAAGGATTTCGACGCCTGGTGGCCACCCAAGGGATACAAGCCCCGCATGAGCTAGAGGGGCTTATCACGCAATGCCTGCCCCGATAGGGCCGCCCCAGAGACGAGGCGGCCCTATCGGGAAGGCCGTTTTCCTTGATTTGTTCTATGCCGAGAGAGTTGCATGGTTTCTTCGAACGACGATGACCGCAAGACCTATCCGCCTGCAGAAGCTGCGGATGAGCCGGAAAGTTCCGTCGCCTCCCCCCTTCTCTCCGAAGAGGGAGCGGACGGCGCCACTCCGGGAAAGGATCTGGTGGTGGCGATCTTCGTGGGCGCCGTGGCGGTTCTCGCCATTATCCTCGGGCTGCTCATGCCCAACCCGGAGAGCAACATCTTCACCGCACCGGGCTTCATGCCCGTCTTGACGGGCTTGAGCCTGCTGGCCATGACCGTGGGTCTCGCGGCGAGCGCCCGCAAAAAGGGCGCCTGGGAGAGTATGGATTTCTCGCCTGGAGAGTTGCTGCGCGGTTATTTCTCCGATTATGAGAACCAATGGGCGCTCATCCTGATGGGCGTGGTGGTTTTCTATATATTTCTCATCGATTGGGTGACGTTCGAGGTCGCGATCCCGCTGGAGATTGCGGGATGGCGGTTCGGTTTCAGCAGCTTCGAGGCCGTCACCATCCCCATGCTGGCGATTGTCCTTCGCATCTTCTGGCCGAAGACCTTTCTGCGGTGTCTCGTCGTCTCTTTCGTATCGACTATGGTTCTGGCCGCCGCGTTTCGCTACGGTTTCAGGATTCCGCTGCCGGGCTCGGGGTAGGCCATGTTTTTTATCGAGCAACTCATCCATGCGCTGAACCCGTATCTGGTGTTCATCTGCATGCTGGGCACCATCCTGGGATTGCTCTGGGGGTCGATGCCGGGCATCTCGACGACCATGTCCATGGTGCTCCTGATCGGGCTTTCCACCCAGATGAGCCAGGACGTGGCCATCATGTTCCTGCTGGGCGTGTATACGGCGAGCGTCTTCGGCGGTTCGATCACCGCTGTATTGATCAACATCCCCGGCACGCCCGCCGCCGTTCCCACCATGATCGAGGGGTACCCCCTGGCCCAAAGGGGGGAGGGCGGACTGGCGCTGGGCACCGCCCTGGTGGCTTCGTTTCTCGGGAACTGGGTGGGCATCCTGCTTCTGGTGGCGTTCATCCCCCTCATTTTGCTCATCGCCCTGCAGTTCCGCTCCTGGGAGATGTTCCTCCTGGCACTTTGGGGGATCGCCATTTGCGGAACGCTCACCTCGGGCGAGGCCCCCATCAAGGGCTGGATATCCGGCTGGCTGGGGCTCCTCATCGCCTTCGTCGGGCTCGACAACATATACGGCTTTCCGCGCTTCACCTTCGGAAACGTGCTCTTAGAGGACGGCATCAGCTATATTCCGGTGATCATCGGTTTTTTCGGCCTCACCGAGGTTCTCTGGGTGCTTCCCCAGAAAGAGCCGTCCACGATTCCCGAAAAAGTGGACCGTGTGGTGCCTCCCTTCTCCATGCTCTGGCGATACGCCCGCTCATCGGTGCGCTCGGGCATCATCGGCACGGTGATTGGCGCCATCCCCGGTGCGGGCGGGAACATAGCCGCCTTCGTGGCCTACGACGTGGGCAAGCGCCGGGCGAGTCCCGAAGAACGCGCGAAGTTCGGCAAGGGGAGTTACGAGGGCATCGTGTGCGGGGAGGTGGCGAATAACGCTTGTATCGGAGGAACCATTCTCCCCACGCTCACGCTCGGGATTCCGGGCAGTCCGCCCGCCGCCGCCTTCATGGCCGCTCTGGAACTCAAGCACGTGGTGATGGGCCCCACGATCAACATCGAAAACCCCGGCTTGGTGTATTTCATCTACGGGGCGCTCATCGTGGCCAACTTCCTGATGTACGTGTTCGGCCTCCTGCTGGTGAAGCCGGCGGTGAAGCTCTACAGCCTGCCCCGCACCCTGTTGATGCCCATCATCATCCCCATCTGCATCCTGGGGGCGTACGCCGTGCGCCTGAGCATGTTCGACGTCTACGTGATGCTGGCCTCGGGCTTCGTCGGCTATGCTCTCAGAAGCTTGGGCCTTCCGCTGGCGCCCATGGTTCTGGCCATCATCCTCGGCTCCCTGGCCGATGAGAATCTGCGCCGCGCCCTGATCACATTCGAGAACAAGCCGTTCTGGTATTTCCTCTCGAGCCCCATCGCCACCCTTCTGATGGCCGTTTCCGTGTTCACCTTCTACGACGGTATCTTCCGCAGAGGGCGCGCGAAAAAGACCTGAGGGTGGTGAGCCCGGGTATGCCCGCGCGATTGACATTTTCGGGTCAAGTGATAGCATCTTCGAATATCATCCAAAAACCATGAGCGGCGGTTTCATCGCGCTCGCCGAGTAACGGCTTGGGAGATGACGGATTGGCCGAACGCGAAGCCTGCCTGATAAGGCCGGAAACCCGGAAGCACAAAGTGCTCGACGGTGGAGCGCAAGCCTGGCGGATGACTTCGCGAGAAGACCACGGCTGGAACGTCGACGCCTGGCTGACGGTTTTTCGTCCGGGCGAGACCCACGAATGGCACGATCACGAAGAAGACGAACTCATCTACATCATCGATGGCGAAGGCCGATACGAACTCGAGGATAAGAGCATCGAGTTTCGAGGGGGAGACTGCATTTTTCTTCCCCGGAAAACCATGCACCGGAGCATGACGGGAGGAGAGAAGGACGTAAAGCTGCTGGCCGTATTTCACCCGGCGAGAGAGTAAAAAGGAGCTCTTGGTCGGTTTTGGTCGTTTTATCTCTGGTTGACGTAGAGGCAATGCGTTCTCAAACGTGGAGGAGAGTAAGATGAAAAAGTTCGGCCTGGTTTTGATTGCAACTATCGCTGTATTCGGAATGACCACGAATGCGCTGGCGGCGAAAGGCGTCATCAACTTGATTCACGACAACACCTCGCACGCGGCCATCCCCTACATCGCGGAGAAGAAGGGGTATTACAAAGCCGAGGGGGTCAACGTGAAGCGCAGGGTCACGAGTCCCCGCGCGCTGATTGACGCTCTCATCGGCGGCACCGCCGACATCATCAGCACGCGCGGCTCCCGCGTGGGCCAAATCGCGGCGCGCGGACTGGACGTCGTGGGCATCGCGCTGAACCGCTACGGGAACCAGAACATGGTGCTCGTCCCCGTGAAGGACAAGACCACGAAATCGGTGATGGACCTCAAGGGCAAGACCGTGGGCGCGCAGATGGGTACGGGCACCTGGGCCACCTGGATGACGTATCTCTCGCGTATCGGCTTGTCGGACAAGGACTTCAAGATCCGCAACACGAAAACCGGTTCGCTGCCCGCCGCCTTCGAGACCGGCGCGCTGGATGCGGGACTGACCTGGGAGCCCTGGGGTTCGATTATCGTCGACAAGGGCCTGGGCCGGATGGTCATGGGGCCGAAGGAGTATGACGATCTGCTGGGCTACACTTCCCCCGTCTTCCTGACGAGTTCGTGGTCCTACATCAAGAAGGAAAACCCGGACGGCGCGCAGCGTTTCATGAACGCCCACGTTCGGGCTATGCGTTTCCTGAACCGCAACCGGGATGAGTCCACGAAGATAGTGCAGGAGTTCTGGAAGAGCCAGGGCTTCGACTTCGACCTCAAGAAGGTGAAGAGCAATCTCTACAGGTTCATGCGCTGGGATCGCGCGATGATCACGCACAGGGACATCAAGGAAGTGCAGGACGGAGTGGAAGTCAGCGTGAAGAAGGGCAAGCTGCCCAAGCGCATCGACGTCACCGCCCACATCGACACCCAGTTGGTGGAGAACGCCTACTTTAATTTGATGAAGTAAGGCGAGAGATAACCCGGAACACCTTTCCCCCTGCCCCTCCGGAAGGACGATTCATCCCTCCGGAGGGGCGAAAGAAGTTTTGCGCGCGCATCGCGGGTGAGTCGAGGAGAATCGAGAATCATGGATGAGCTTCAAAAGAAAGTCGTCGACGCGGTGGATGAGGAGTTCCTCGTGAAAACCACCATGGAACTCGTGGATATACCGAGCCCCACCGGATCGGAGGAAGAGGCGGCCCGCTACATGCACGCGAAGTACGAGGAGGCCGGCTTCGAGGCGCATCTGCAAACGGTGGCCGAGGGCCGCTACAACGCGGTCGGCATCTCGCCGGGCGCCGGCGGCGGTTATTCCCTGATGTTCAACGGCCATCTGGATACCTCCTATTCCGGCGAGGAGCCCGAACTCACCCAGCCGGGTTACAAGAACAAGGCGATTCGCGAAGGGGACTGGATTTTCGGAAACGGCGCGGCCAACATGAAAAGCGCCGACGTCTCCTACTTAGGCGCGGCGAAGGCCCTCGCGGACGCGGGCGTGGAACTCAAGGGCGACATCGTCCTGGCCTCCGTCGTGGGAGAGATTGAAAAAAACCGGATCGACCAATACCAGGACGTGCTTTATGACGGCTACGGCGTCGGCACCCGGCACCTCATCTCGCACGGTTATCTGACGGATTTTTGCATTCTCGGCGAGCCGACCGGCATGCAGGTCGCGCCCTGGCACGGGGGCACGGTGTGGTTCAAGCTCACGACACGGGGGCTGATGGGCCATACGTGCTATGGCGACTATACGGCAAGCGCTATCGAGCGGATGGAAAGGGTGCAGGCGGCCATTCGGAAATGGATTCCCGAGTACCGGGGACGCAATGAATTCCTGGGGGAACGCCCCCACGTGAACATGGCTGCGATCGAGGGCGGGTGGCCTTACCGCTGTGCGCGCTCGCCCATCGAGTGCCGTCTTTACGTGGACGTTCGCCTGGTTCCGGGACAAAGGGTCCAGGACGTGGAGGCGGAATTCAAGGCGATGATCGCGCAGGTGAACGAAGAGCAGCCCGACATCGGGGCCAAGGTCGAGGTGTTCTCCTCGCATCCACCCTCCGGAATTCCCGTCGATTCGCTGCCTTCCAAGGCGATGATCCGGGCGCACGAGCAAATCATGGGGGAGAAGCCCAACATCATCGTGAAGACTTCCTATCTCGACGCCGCCCACATGAACCGCTACGGCATTCAGACCATCACTTACGGATTGGCGGGCCGAACGGCGACGGCGGGTTACGGCTGGAACGCCGACATGGGCGAGCACATCCACGTCGACGCGCTGGTGGACACGACAAAAATATTCGCCCTCGCAGCGCTGGATCTGTGCACGCGGGAGCGTAACGCCTCCGCCATCGCGCAGGACCCCTACGCGAACCTGCCCGAGCCCGGACAAATAGAAGCTCTTGGAAGCGGACGAATAACGGCTCTCGGAAGCTGAGAAAGGAAATTTTCGTGGCGACGGCCGATAAAGCGCAAGAACAGCCCGGAGCGCCGCCGGGGACAGAGAGAAAACTCGGGCCTCCGAACTGGAACGTGGTTTTCCGAAACTCCGGTAAAGCGCTCTTTCAGATGACTGCGCCTCTCATCGGATTGCTCATCTTCTGGGAGTTGCTCGCGCATTCGGGAACGCTTCATCCCGTCCTTTTTCCTCCCCTGGAAGTCATCTGGTTCACGATGGTGAAGCAGGCGAAGTCCGGCATCCTCTGGCTCGACATCTACGTTTCACTCTACCGGCTCCTGGTCGGGGCGGCCCTCGCCATCGTTTCGGGAACCCTGGTCGGGCTGGTGATGGGAATGAACAAGACGGTGGAGCGGGCTCTCGCGCCGCCGATGTACTTTTTTCTGGCCGTGCCGGGTCTCGCGCTGTTTCCCATCGTCATCCTGTGGTTCGGACTGAGTGATTTCACCCTCATCTCCGTGCTCTGGTTCGAGGGAATGATCACCGTGATGGTGAGCGCCTGGACGGGGGTGAAGACCGTGGATGCGTCCCTCATCCGCGCGGGCAGGGCCATGGGCGCAAAGGGCATGACGCTTTTCTTTCAGGTGATGGTTCCGGGCGCGATGCCGAGCCTCATCGCGGGCTACCGGATTGCGTTCAGCCGCGCGTGGCGCATCGTCGTGACCGGCGAGATGATAGTCGCTCTCGAGGCGGGATTGGGTTTTCGGATTTTCGCGGCCCGGGATTTCCTGGCGGCGGATATGATGTACGGGGGCGTGGTGGTCGTCGGCATCCTGGGCGTGATCGTAGAGCGTGTTTTCTTGCGGAGCATCGAGCTGACCACGGTTCAGCGTTGGGGAACGCTGCGCGAATAACGCGCAGATAGGAGAGTGTCTTGGCGATTCAGGGCCCTGTAAAACTGCAGGTCAAGGATTTGGGAAAAATCTTCACCATCGACGAGGGATGGGGGAGGACCACGGACATCACCGCTCTCGAAGGGGTGAACTTCGACGTCCGCGCGGGTGAGTTCGTTACCCTGATCGGGCCGAGTGGATGCGGCAAGAGCACGCTGTTGATGATAGTGGCGGGCCTGTATGAGAAAACCTCGGGCGACGTCGTCTTGGACGATCACCACATCGACGGCACGGGTTTCGACCGAGGAGTCGTGTTCCAGGAGTTCGCCGTTTTCCCCTGGCTGACGGTCTCGGGAAACGTCCGCTTCGGCATGCGCATGAAAGGAATCCCGAAAACCGAGCGCGACCCCGTCGTCGAGCGCCTTCTGGGGCTGGTGGAGCTCCAGGGTTTCAAGAACATCTATCCCTACCGGCTCTCTGGCGGAATGAAGCAGCGGGTGGGCATCGCGCGCGCGCTGGCTTTCGACCCCGAGGTGATGCTCATGGATGAGCCCTTCGGCGCTCTCGACGCCCAGACCCGCTCGAGCCTTCAGCAGCTTCTCGTGCAGGTATGGATGGAAACCCACAAAACCGTGCTCTTCGTGACCCATAGCGTTCGCGAGGCGGCCTATCTCTCCGACAGGGTGCTTTTGATGTCTCCTCGTCCCGGCCGGATAGCGGAGGAGATCAAGATCGACCTGCCGCGCCCGCGCGATGCGCTATCGGTGGAATTTCTCGAATGTGAAAGAAAGGTGGCCGAGACGCTGGCCAGGCTCACGGGTCAGTCCGACGGCGGACCCGCCTGGGTGACAGATTAAATGAAAACCTAAAGAGGAACCTACGACATGATCCAGAGACAGTTCATGCAGCCCGACGACATGTGGTCCCGCGTGGAAAACGGCGAGTTGCTCTACGTGCCCGTAGTGACGATTCATGGCGCGGACCACGCCCATATCTATCTTTCCGGCCAGGTGCCCCGCAGGCCGAGCGGCGAGGTGGAAGGCGTGGGAGACATGCGCACCCAGATACGGGTTACGTGTGAGAACATCGGCAAGGGTCTGGCCCACGCGGGCGCGACTTTCAACGACATCGTCAGTTCCACGACGTATGTGACCGACATCATGGAGTACTACAAGCATTCTGATGAGCGCTTCAAATACTTCAAGGACGTTCGCCCGGCCAGCACGCTGATCGAAATCTCCCGGCTGGGTCCCCCGGACGCGATGGTAGAGATAACGGTGGAAGCCATCATCGAGCCCGAGCGGCTGCGCGTACAGCCCTAGCGCCGCGCCGGTAGGCGTGGGAGTAAGTCCGCGCCTTGGTAAAGCCCATCGGGTCGATAGCGCGTCTTCAAGCGTCCATGATGGATATCCCGCTCGCCGGGACGGTGGCAAATCGGAAAACGCCCGGCGATAGCAGCCGGGAAAATCCCGCGTTTTACACACCGGTTTCAGACCCGGCGGCGTTTACCCCGGGCGGGCGATCGTGTAAGTTTCGGTTATCTTCCATCCCAAAAATATCGGGAGTCTCGCATGGATGAACTCAGGGTTTTATCCGTTTGTGGCAATCTCGGCTATGGGTTTCCAAAAACCTCTCTCGAAAACGGCTTGGCGCAAGACCCGCACATCATGGGCGCGGACAACGGCTCGACCGACGCGGGGCCTTATTATCTCGGCAGCGGCGATCAACTCACCAAGCGTGCGCAGATTCTTCGCGACCTGGGCTTCTCCTTGGCCGCCGCCAGAAAGAAAAAGATTCCCTACATCATCGGCTCCGCCGGGACGGCGGGCGGGAACCCCCACGTGGACAGCGTGCTCGACGTGATGCACGAACTGGCGCGGCGCGACGGGCACCGCTTCAAGCTCGCCGTGATCCGCTCCGAAATGGACAAGGAGTTCGTGAAGCGCGCCGTTCGGGAAAAAAGAACGCGCACCCTGGGGAAACTCCCCGAACTCACCGAAGAGATGGTGGACGAGAGTGTCCGCATCGTGGGGCAGATGGGGCTGGAGCCTTTCATGACGGCCCTGGAGGGTGGTGCGGACGTCGTTCTCGCCGGACGCTCCTGCGACACGGCCATATACACCTCTTACGCCGCGATGCGGGGATTCGACTTGGGGTTGGCCTTCCACATGGCCAAGATCATCGAGTGCGGCGCGCAGTGCGCCATGCCCATCGGGGCGAACGACTGCATTCTGGGCACGCTGCGAGGCGATCACTTCGAACTCGAGCCGATGAACGACAAAATGCGGGTGACGCCCAACTCCGTGGCGGCCCACATGATGTATGAACAGCCGGACCCCTATCTGTTCTACGAACCGGAAGGGATGATCGATCTCAAAAATTCCGCGTTCGAGCAAATAAGCGAGCGCCGCGTGCGGGTGAGCGGCAGCCGCTTCGTGCCCGCGCAGACCCCCACCATCAAGATCGAGGGCGTGCGCCTCAGGGGATACCGCACCATCGCCGTCGCCGGAATGACGGACCCGCGCCTACTCGCGAGCCTCGACGACGTGGAGGCGAGCGTAAAGAGCACCGTCGCGGAAATGGTTCGGGGCACGTTGTCGCCCGAGGACTACGAATTGCGCTTCATCTTCTATGGACGTGACGGCGTAATGGGCCGACCGATGCCGGTCGGCCCACAACCGGCGCCGGCCGACCCACGCCCTGCGCCCGACGGGCCGGGCGCACCCCAAGAGGTCGGCGTGGTGATGGAAGCGGTTGCGAAGGATCAGCAGACGGCGAACGCGGTGTTGTCCCTCGCGCGGAGCACGTTTTTACACTGCGGGTTCGATGGCCGGAAAGCCACCGCGGGGAACCTCGCCTTCCCGTTTTCACCCTCTGATTTCGAGGGAGGTCCGGTGTATGAGTTTCATATCTATCATCTCGTGGAACTCGAAGACGCAAGCGCGCCCTTCGAGGTCGAATTCGCACAGGTGGGCTGAGAATGGAACGACTCTACGACCTCGCAGAAGTGCTGCGGAGCAAGAACGCAGGCCCCCTGCACATTACGCTGGATCTGTTGTTCGCAGACGAGGCGACCTATCAACGGGTCGCCGACAGCGAGGCGCTCACGCCGGGCGTGGTTTCCGAGTTGTATGAGATGGCGCCCGAGGACGTGAAGATAGTCCATTTCGACGCGGCCAACGCAATCAAGATCACCCTGCCGAGAAAGGGGCCGACCTCGGGCGCGCCGGGCGATCGCGACGTGTACGGCGCGCAGCAGCACGGCCCGCTGCTCGGTCTCATGATTCCCTGAAATCTCAAGCTTTCCCCTGCCGGGGATGAGGAGGTTTTCCGATGGATGTCGAACGCGTCATCGCGCAAATCGAAGCGGATTTCGAATCTTCCCACATCGAGCGCCTTTTGAAATACATACGCCAGCCGAGCGTTTCCGCCCTGAACCTCGGGAACACGGAAATGGCGCGGATGCTGGCCGATGAGATCATCGAGGTCGGCGGAGAAGCGGAGGTGGTGGAGACGGCGGAATTTCCCGTCGTCTACGGCCTTATCGACGTTGGCGCGGAGCGGACGCTTCTTTTCCACGGCCTCTACGACGTGACGCCGGCGGAAGAACCCAACTGGATCAATCCTCCCTTCGACCCTCAGATTCAGGAACTCGCCGGCCTGGGGCGTTGCGTCGTGGGCCGGGGAGCGGAGGACATGAAGACCGGCATCGCCTGCGTGATGAACACGGTCTACGCGGCGCGCGCCGCAGGCGAGAAGCTCCCGCTCAACTTGATGTTCGTTCACGAGGCGTCTGAACTCGGCAGCGGCGGCATCAAGGATTTCTTCCCGCGCTACAAGGAGAAGATGCAAAAGGCGAACGCGGCCTACTGGATTTGTCCGATGGGGCAGACCGACGGCACGCCGATCGTCCCGCTGGGTCTCAAGGGCAACCTGATGGGCAGGCTGTTCTGCCGTCCCGGAGAATGGGGCGGGCCGGTGGGCAACGAGATTCATGCGCTCAATTGCAACTGGATAGGCAATCCGGCGGAGCGCATCGTCGAGGCGATCGCCTATCTGCAGGCAAGGCTGGAGGAGATTTATCAAAACGGCGAGGGGTGGACGCCGAGCGACGCCGAGGAAGAGTTGTGCCGCCGGTTGGCCGATCGCATGGACCCGGAGATGATGAAGCAAAGCCTGGGGGTCAAGCGTTTCCGGCAGGATGATTTCCACGCCTCGGTTCACTCCCATCTGTTCAAGGCGGAATTCACTCTCACGGGCCTTCAGGCGGGCTTCGTGGGCGAGGGGAAGTCCGTGAAGGTCAGTATTCCCTCAGAGGCGCAGGCCGTGGTGAACATGCGTTTTCAGCCGGGAGAAGACCCCGATGAGCGCATCGAGAACGTGCGCGCCATTCTGGCCGAGGGTGGCTACGGCGACGTCGAATTCGTCGTGAACAACCACTACGCCGGTGGCGGAACGCCGCTGGAGCATCCTCTGATCCAGTGTTTCCTGCAGGCCCATGCGGACATGGGCGCGGACCCCGAGGTCTGGCCCGTGCACCCGGCGGGGATGCCCGTGGCCTTGTGGACGGAAGAGTTGGGCGTGCCCTGGATCGGCGGGCTTCCGTGCAACGCCATGCGAAAACATGCGGCGAATGAATACGCGCAGGTGTCGGGCATTCTCCAGTCCGAGAAATTTCTCGCGCGCCTGTTCGAGGGATTCTCGAAACTCACATATTGATTCCAGCGTCCATGCGTCCAGGTCCCGAGCCTCTTTTCGCAAGGGGTCTGATAAGCGAGATAGTTCCGGGATCCGGGGGAATCACGCATCACCCGCAGGCGGCCAGATGCGCTCTCCCACGCTGGGCGAACTGGGAGCGTGTACCAGGGTGTCAACCGCCCGGCGCGAGCGGGGTATCTTCTCCGTGGTAAAATTTTTCTGAAGCGATTCCAAGGATACCCACTCATAGAGAATCCCGTGCTTCGCCCAGCCCGAGACCGAAACCAGATTGCGCGCCCCGACGCATCCCTCCATGCTCGTCAGGCGCGGCATCCGCACCTGGGCGTACCAGCACCCCAGTTCGTCCTCGTTTTCGACGGCGTTGATGTTGAAGGTTCCGAACTGGACCCCGGGTCCGGGCGCGATGCCCGGCGCGCGGGTTTTCACCTCGGGGCCGTCGACCCGGTTGTGCTCCATGAAGACGCAAGAGCGCGGGTTCTGCCGCCGCGCAAGCATTTCGCGTTCATCGGCCGTCATCTTCTCCGCCATTTGCTCGGGACTCGGGTCCAGAAAAACGGTGGGTGAAAGCGCGCCGAAGAGCATCAGATACTGAACCCCCGTGGGAACGCTCGCATCATCCGTGTGGTGGACGACTCCGCGAATTCTCTCTTCACGCTCGGGCGTCACCACGTTTTTCACGTGCGCCGCCCACAGGTAGCCCGGACGCGCGAGCGCCTCGGGGGTATGGACTTCATGAAGCCAGGAAAGATATTCATCCTCACCTTCCTCGGGAAGGTCGTACCATACCGCCCAGATTCCTCGGTCCATCTATCGGTTCCTCTCTTTGGAGTGATTCATGGACGCCTTCATTCGTTAGGCTGCGGGAAGGCGTCCGGCCAGTTATCGAGAATTTCCTGCAAGAATTTTTTAAGCTTTTCCGGGTCGGGCCGGAGGGGGCCCACGTCCTCGACGATTTCCGCCTCATCGTTCGGCAGCTTCAGGGAGTCGTGGTAGCGGTTTCGCATGTTGAAGTAGCTGATGACGAAGGTGAGCTCGACGAACTCCGCGTCCGTGAAATGCCTTTGCACCTCCCCGGCCACGTCGTCTCTTGATTTGGCGGTGTTGCGCGTCACGTGTTCGGCCACAGGACGGTCGCTTTCTCCTGGAGACTGAGGAGCGGCGAATCCATGTAGTCGTCCGATCCGATGGCGGCGACGTGGTCATCCGTGATTCCCAGCACCCGGCCGAGAGCGGTGTTGTGGGCGAGTCAGTAGTCACACCCGTTCATCCGGCTGGTTTTGATGACGGCGATTTCTTTTATCCTGGAGGAGAGGACGGTGCCGAGCCCCTCGCGCATCAGGGTCTGGACGAGGGGATAGAAAATGCGGGCGAGAAACGGGGAGTGCGCCGTCGCCCGGGTGGAATTGACCTGCCTGCGCTGGAAGTTACCCAGGATGCCGAAGGTGCGCGCGATCTCTCCCTCCGCGCCTTCTCGGCCGAGCAACGGGACTCTGGACATGAACCCACTCCTTCTTGCAATGTAATTTTTCAAAAAATTCGTGCTTCAATTGACGAAATCTTGAACCCTAGGACCTTCTTATTTCAAAAACAAACTCTGCAAAGCTCCTAAAATTCGATATGCGCATATATTTGGTCATCGTACTACGATCCTTTTGTTGTTACTCACCATCATGATCAATCACACCGGCGTCAAGAAGAGGGATCTCCAAACTTTCAATTTCTTGAAGTTCACGGCCAGCAATGCCTTGGAGATCTCCATACATGCCAGCCGTTGATTCTATGACTCCTTGGATTTGTGCTTCGCGCTTCGCCCACAATCGTGTCATGGTTTTTCGTTCTCTATCGAGGTCCTCTTGCATATCTGAAAATTTTTCAACGATTGCTTCTACCCGGTGTTTGAATCCTGGCCCCGTCAAATACTGGTAAACCATCTCCATTTTTGTTTCTTGACCCTCTTGTGCTTTTCGGGTATTCGCCACGTCGATTAAAGATTGGCGAAGACAACCCGCCAGTGGCATTGCAAAACGAGGTTCTGTTATCCATACGCCGTCTCTATTCCCGAATGTCTCTATGTCTTTTGGCAATGCAGTCGATACGATAATAGCAATCTCCGCTTTGGCCGCGCGTTGGTCATTTCTGAGTTTTGCAAGCCATTCATCGTTCCAGTTTTTAGTCCTTTTTGATTCCCAGAGGATATGACCACAAGTCTGACCTATCGGACCAACAACCTTTTGGATCACATCAGCGCCAGACTCACCTTTCGGAACAGGCTCGATGCTATCTGACGAAAATTTCACGTTCAATCTTGTTTCAAGCTCCAGTTCAAGAGCTTCCCCTTGTAGTTGTTGGGATCCTTGTTCTGCCTTTTTTTGTAAATCCTCAATTTGGCGCTTCATCGAGGAAATCTGTTCTTCCTTTTCTGTGACCGTGAGCCTGAGGTCTTCTTCTGCATCTTGCTTCGCTTTCTGTCGTACTTCCTCCACGGAGGCTTGGACACGTTTTTCCACAGTTAGCTCTAACTCGCGCTTGGCATCATCGAGTTCGCGCTGCTTACGACGTAGTTCAGCTTCAGCTTTTTGTGCCTCTTCCAGCTTCTGATCACGTTGCTTAAGGACTTCTTCGAGTTCTTCCAACTCCTTTGTTTTAGCTTCTAGGTCAGACGCAGCGGCACGTTTCGCCTTTTGAGCTTCCTCCTCCGAAATTGCAGCGCGTTCCATTTTTAGTTTTTCTGCAACTTGTTCATCAATCGCATTTTGCGCGCGCTCGATATCTCTTTGTTGGGCGCGAATTTCATTCTCGCGCTTTGAAACTTCCATTTCTTTCTCAGTGATTTTTGCCTCGTATTCCGTTTGGACGGTTTTGATAAGAGGCGCTGCTAATGACTCTGTAAGTTTGATCTCCTCAGAACACTCCGGGCATATGATTGTTGGGTCGGTGCTCATATACACTCCTGACAAATTTGAATTTTGAAATGGGCAAGACAATTTCCAGTAGCTTATCCCACATTTCACTAGAGAGGGAGTGGAGGATGATTATGGTAGAACCCGCTTTCGAGCCTCTTCTCAAGATGACACGCGCGGCGATTCTTGCTAGTCTTTTTCTCATACGCAAAGAAGATTCAAGAGTGACGGCGCATCCAGGAATCAAGGCTGTGGCCTCGGCGGCGGCATGAATGAGGGCAGCGTGTATTCCACAACCGCTTAGGGGGCCGGACGTGCGAAGAGCCGATGTCTGTACAGCGGTCGTTTTTCTGCTCTATAGCCTCATCGGTTTTTTCTATATCATTCCCACACAGATTCAATACGCCATTCCGCCCGAAGAGGTCTCGAACGCCGTCTTCCTGCCGACGTTTTTTCCCACCTCGGCCGTCGTCACCTTCGGGTTGGTGAGCCTCGTGTTCCTGTTCGGAGCGCTCAGGAGAAATGAAGCGGGCGCGCAAACGATCACGAGTAAAAGAGCGCTATTGCAAGTCTGCGCCGTTTTCGTCCTCTGCTACGTCTACGTCGAGTCTTTGGCGTATTTCGGCTTTCTGGTGAGTTCTCCCGTTTTTCTCGCGATCCTGATCACCTTCATGGGTACGCGCGACTGGCGGTACGTCGTCTCCATGGCCATTCTGTTCCCCATCGTGGTGAATTATTTCTTCTGGTTCGCCTTCAAGCTGGCGCTGCCCGAAGGCAGTCTTTTTAGTTAAGGTCGCGTATGTTCGAGCAGATACTCCAGGGGATCACGATGGCGCTCACATGGCAGGGTCTGGCCATGATAGCGGTGGGCGTCTTCGTAGGCATCACGGTGGGAGCGATTCCGGGACTCACCAGCGTCATGGCGACGGCGATTCTGGTTCCCTTCTCGTTTTTCATGCCGCCCGTGTTGGGTATCCCCTTTCTGCTGGGGATTCACAAGGGAACGCTCTTCGGCGGCTCCATTCCGGCCATTCTGGTGAACACGCCGGGAACCGCGCCCGCTGCGGCGACGTGTATGGACGGGTTTCCGCTCGCGCAAAAAGGAGAGGCGAGGAGCGCCATCCAGATGGCGCTCTATTCCTCCACCATCGGGGATACCTTCAGCGATCTCGTACTCATCCTGGCGGCGCTTCCGCTGGCCGCGGTGGCGCTCCTGTTCGGGCCGGCCGAGTTTTTCGGGCTCCTGCTCATGGGAATGGCCATCATCTCCAGTGTTACGGGGACCTCCGTGGTGAAGGGAATACTCTCCGCCCTCATCGGACTCCAACTCGGCATGGTGGGTACGGACATCGTCTCGGGAGGGGAGCGCTTCACGTTCGGCCTTCCCGGCCTGGCCGAAGGAGTGGGAGTGGTGCCCCTACTCATCGGGCTTTTCGCCATGAGCGAGGTTTTCATCCAAGCGGAAAAGCGGGCCGTCGATTTGGCGCGCCCGCCCGATACCCTGCACCTGAAAGGCGGCAGGAAGCTCAAGATCATCGAGGTCTGGCATTCCGCGCGCACCATCCTGCGCTCGTCCATGATAGGCACATTCGTCGGCGCGATTCCGGGTACGGGGGCGGCCATCGCCACCTTCGTGAGCTACGCGGCGGCGAAACGCGCATCCAAAAAACCGGAGGAGTTCGGCCACGGCAGCTACGAGGGCGTCGCGGCTTCTGAAGCCGCCAACAGCGCGGTCGCGGGAGCGGACCTGATACCCACCCTCACGTTCGGAATCCCGGGGGATCCGAGCGCTGCGATTCTCATGGGCGCGTTCATCGCCCAGGGGCTGCGGCCGGGGCCGAGCCTTTTTCAGGAACACGCCCCCGTCATGTACGCCATCTTCACGCTTCTCCTGCTGGGCAACCCCATCATGCTGGTCCAGGGCTGGCTGCTCACGGGCATGTTCGCCAAGATCGTCACCATCAGGCAGTCGCTACTGGTGCCGGGCATCATCGTCTCCTGCCTCGTGGGGGCGTATGTCTATCACAGCAACCTGGGCGACCTCGTTCTGGCGCTCATCGCGGGCCTGTTCGGATACGGGCTGAGGAAATTGAAATTTCCCATGGCCCCGCTCGTCATCGCGTTCATTCTCGCGCCTCGGGCGGAGGAGGCCTTACAGCAGACGCTCATCATTTCACGGGGCGATTATTCGGTTTTCATCACCCGCCCCATCGCTGCTTTTTTCATCGCCATGACCGTACTGATGCTGACGTTGAGTATTTGGAGGCGTCCGTGGGCTTCGACCTTGAAGCCGCAAACGGGAGCCAATTCATCCAATTCAAAGGAGGAACCAAGATGATGCGCAAATCATGGAAGATCGTCCTGGCGGTAGTCTTGTCGCTCGGGCTCCTCACTTTCACCGCCCCCCCCGCGGCGGCGGAGAAGTATCCCTCGAAACCCATCAAGATCATCGTGCCCTTAGGAGCGGGCGGCTCGCACGACCTCCATGCGCGCGCCGTGGCCAGCGTTCTTCACCAATACATCGGCCAGCCGGCGTTCGTGCAGCTCATGCCGGGCGGCGGCGGGAAGATAGGGATGGGAGCGCTCAAGCGGGCCAAACCCGACGGCTACACCCTCTTGATGGGCTCGAACAGCCAGCTCTACCTGTCTACCCATGTGAAGGACATGGGTATTGACCCCTTCAAGGATTTCATCCCCGTTTTTCAGATTAACGAGCTTCCCTATCTGCTGGTCTCGTTGGGGAACAGGCCCTGGAAGAATTTCAAGGAATACATCGCCGCGGCGAAAAAGAGCAAAGGCAAGATCATGCACGGCTCTACGGGAGCGTATGGCCTCAGCCACACCATGCTGCTCAAGATCGCCTACGACACGAAGACGACGCTGAACCACGTTCCCTTCCGAGGTGGCGGCCCGGCCATGCTCGCCATGCTGGGCGGACACGTGCAAACGGCGGGCGCCAACCCGGCGACGGGCGGCGTTCTCTCCAACTACAAATCCGGCAAAATACGCATTCTGGCCGTCGCCGCCGCGAAGCGATACAAAACGTTTCCGGATGTCCCGACTCTCAGGGAGGAGGGAGTAGACCTTCTCCTGCATTCGAAGCGAATCGTCATGGCGCCCGCGGGAACGCCCAAGGACAGAATAGAGATTCTGAGGAACGCCCTGCTCAAGATGGCCAAGGACAAGACCTTCAAGCGCCTTCTCAAGAAGATGGGCGTTAGCTCCCAGCCGGTTGTCGAAGAGCAACTCTTGAAGGAGTTGAAGGCGGAGTACAATAGCAACAAGACTATTTTCAAAAATGCCGGGGTCAAAATTAGAAACTAAAGCCCGGGCGTTCATGAGAAGCCGGTAATCGCGGCGGGGGTGTCTGTTCGCGCCCCCGCCTGCGGCTTTTCCAGGTATGGGCGGGCATGAACCATGCGGCGGCTGAGCAAGCATTTGGTGGCGGAGACCGAATATCTCTGGGCGAACGTGGGCGCGGGCGTCACCGAGGCCGGCGTGGTGCTCATCGACTGTCCCGTGCGGCCCTCGGATTCAAGGGACTGGCAAGAAAAACTAAGGACGCTTAGCCCCAGAGGCATCCGCTACCGCATTTCGACGGATTATCACGGCGATCACGCCATCGGCTCCGCGTTCATCGAGGATGCGGGGGTCGTTTCCATTGCTCCCCAGCGCGTGTACGATGCGCTCGCCGCGAAGGATAACCCCCTCGCGGGGCGCGAGACCTTCATCAACACCTTGAACGACATCGGCGCGCATGACGAGGCGCGGGAGATCGAAGAAGCCGTCCTCCCCCTGCCTCAGGTTTGTTTCGATGAGGGGATGACGCTCCACTTACGTCCCCTGACGTTTCAAATGTATCGCCTGGGCGGTCACACGCCCGCCTGCAGTTCGGTGTACGTGCCTGAGGAAGGCGTCATCTTCACGGGCGACGTGATGATAAACGAGTCGGGCCCCGGGATGCGCGAAGCGCGTTTTCAGGAATGGATAGGGGCGCTCGCGTGGATGGAGAGCCTGCCCGTGGCGCACGTCGTTCCCGGCCACGGGGAGATATGCGGAATCGAAGAGGTGCGGCGTTTCAAGAACTTTTTTTTAGAGATGTGGGGGATGATGGAAAACCTCGTGAAAAAAGGAATGGAGCGAGAAGCCGCCGCCGCAGACGCCGGTTTCGAGAAGTTCTTCTGGTCCGATACGGGGCGGGGAGCATCCTGGGTCGCGCACAGGAGGAGGACTTTCCGGCGGGGGCTCGAGAACCTCTACACGGAGGTGAGGGAGGGCTAGGTATGCGAGCGGAAGAGAAGAAGCTGGGCCGCGTCTTTCATCTGGAATTCGATGAGGACGATGATTTTTTCGAGGAATTCAATTATTTCGTGAAAGAGAAGAACATACGGAGCGCTTCGCTCATCGTGTTCGGCGCGCTCAAGGAATCAGACGTCCGTACGGGTTTCAGGGAAGTCATCGGCCCCTCGGCCCGGCGCTATTTCCACGACTGGCGCGAACTCATCGCCGTGGGAAACATCTCCTGGCCCGAAAAGCCTCCCGCCGTTCGGGGGGATGAGACGTGGGATGAACCCCAGCCCTATATTCACCTCCATCTCGCGCTGAGCGGCGGCCCCTACCAGCCGGACGAAATCCTGGTCGGCCACCTGAGCGGGGGGATCGTGAAGGGCATGTTCGCCGAGGTGCACGAGTTCATCTGAAGAAAGGATTTTCATGGAAGCGGAAAGGAGAGCGCAGGAAAACCTCGACAAGAGCGAGATAAAAGACGTTCTTTCGGTCGTGAACTACGCGCGCGACGCAGGCCTCTGGGAGGAGTGGGGCGCGTGTTATCACCCCGACGCCACGCTCACGACATCGTGGTTCAGCGGAACGCGGGATGAATTCGTCGACGCCGCGAAAAAGATGAAGATAGCGCGCCACCCCGGCGAGAGCCAGAAGCACACCGTCACGAACCCCTGGGTGCGCCTGAAAGACACGCGCGCCGCGGCCGAGCACGACCTGATCCTCTACCAGAGAAGGTTGATCGACGGCGTGGAGCTTGATTTCACCACCTGGAGCCGCGTCCTCGCACTGCTGGAAAAACGAGACGGCGGGTGGCGCATCTGGAAGCGGACCAACATCTACGAGAAAGACAGGATGGACCCGTATAAGCCCGACGAACTCCCCACCTCGTTCTACGCCTCCATCAACCTTTCGGGCTATCCCCAGGCCATCCGCTACCATTGCTGGCGAAACGCGAAAATAGGCCACCCACCGGCCAGGAACATCGTCCTCCAGCACAGCGCGGAAGAGCGCGCCGTGCGGGATGAGGCGGAGGAGTGGCTTGGGGGAGCGTGAGTAGGGGAGATGTTCTGGCGACGCACGTCGCTCTGAGTAATGCCTGTGTTTTTTCTGCCTGAGTTTAAGAAGATACGTTCGCAGGTTGTTTGAATAACTCGTTTAGCCACTTCAGGAATGTTTCGCTAGGTTTATTGTCCAGTGTCAAACCACCAGCGCCGATGGCTGCTCCCATACGCCCGGGTTCCTTTCTCGTTGCAAGCCATGCGAACAACTCGGCTCTTGGCGTTTTGTCGCTTGTAAATTTGCGATGTTGCTTTGGGATATTGTTGATGTATTCCTTGGAGAACGGCCAGACAGGGTCGTCACCGGGAACCATTTTCACCGCAAAGTCTTCCAACTCGCCGGGCGATGCGTTATCGGGCATCAGCCATATACCGATGCGTGGTTTGCTATTGATGATCGTTCCGGTTGGGTCTGGAGCATTCGGGATTTGAGTTGAGTCGAGTTGTAGATGTTTACTTGCGCCTCTCAGGTCACAAGTTTTTTTAAGTTCGCTTGATATTTCTTCCCACTGCTTCACTGGGTCGCCGTTTGCGTCCGCGAGAATTCCGAGCACTTCTCTGCCGGGAGTGGTAATTTGTGTGGGAATATCTTTGCAGAGTTCATTAAAGTTTCCTTTGTCTGATATGCCAAATGGCGGCTCCGCGCCATTGAAAAATAACGGTTTCGACGACCCGCCGTGATGCTTGTCCCATAACTGTTTGACGAAATGACGATCATCCTGCCCTTCGACCAACAAAAGAAAAGATGGCGAACCAGCGGTGGGCATACTTTTTACCTGACTTCGGTGCCCTGTTCGGCGGCGATCTTAAGTTGATCTTCAGGGTAGAAGATCGCCCAAACGTCTTCGTCGTCCCGTTCGAGGCGAAAGAGAATGCCCTCGGTGTCTTCGTCATCGGTCGCGGCTTGTGCGAATCCCCGCACGCAGTCCCAGCTATGGGTCGTGGCCAGAACCTGCGTGTTGTTCTCGTTCGCCATTCGCAGCACCATGCGCCAGAAATCCGATTGCACGGAATGGTGAATTCCGTTTTCCGCTTCGTCGATTAACAGGATGCCGTCCCTACTGTTCGCCAAAGCCAGGGCAATGCTGAAAAGGCGAATCGCGCCGTCTCCCAAGCTTTTCAGAGGAACGGGGTCAGAGTGATCCTTGAGCTTTACGATAACGCGGCGACCATGCTGTTTATATTCTTCTGCAGTGACCGCAATGCGCTCCACTTTGACTCCGAAGATCAACTTCAGGGCATTAACTGTCTGATCCTCTTCAGAGGTCAGCGCGATTTTGTCCCAAAACTTTGCTATCTCATCGTTGTTAAGTAGGCCCGGACCCAATGTCTCACATTTTATTTCTTTTGGAAGATTTGCTTCTGCAACGAATCCCCACCTACCTCTTAGCGGGCGACGGCTTTTGAGATTTGCCCAAGGGAAAATATTCTGTTTGCCTCGAAATTTGATATTTAGCCATTGCATATCATCATAGTGGTACGATTCAGACCTGAAGCCTTCAAGTACCATCTGTTCATTTGTGAGATCGTTGTGAGAGGCATTTTCAATTCTGAGTTGATCTGGCTCTTTAGATGGGCCAATCACGATAAACGCATTTTTCGATGCATCCCAACCGTGGAAAAGAGCTTCAATATTGGGTACAGGAAACGTATCGCCATTTTCATCTTGCGCAATAGACAATTCCTCACGCTTTTTCAGCATATTGGAAAGAACTTCATTGCAATAACGGCGCGCTGCGTATACCGCGACCGCTTCGAGTACGGTGGATTTTCCGACACCGTTCTTTCCGGCGAGCAAGGTCACACGGCCCAGCCGGGGAAGGGAAAGACTTTTAATTCCGCGAAACCCCTTGATCGCTAGATCATGAAGGTGAAGGTGGCCGCCTGATTGTTTTCTAGGCATTTTACTTAATCCCTTCGAGAGGCACATCAAAATAAAGCTTTCAAGTTGCAAGTGCTATTCTCGACACATCGGGAGCTATGGTCAACTAGCTATTCACCCAAGTCTCGCTCAAGGCCTCAGCTTCTCCATCAGCCAATCCGCGACGTAGGTGACGCCGAGCGAGAGGTTGTCGCGCTGGCAGTGCTGGGAGCCCCCCTCCCTGACGGTGAATATCTTGAGCGTCTTGTCCCTGGAGCCCACGGCGCCAAACAGCTTGCGCGCGTCGCTCGTGGGCGCCTGCTTGTCGTCGATGCCGTGGGTGAGCAGGAAGGGACAGCGCATCTTCTGCACCACGCCGTCCAGGCGGAAGGCTTCCAGCTTTTTGAAGGTGTCCTCATAGTTCTTGGTGTTGAACACCCACATGATGTGGTGGCCCGGTACGGAGAGTTCCGTCTTCATGGAGGCGGCGACGCGCTTTTTCCACGTCGCGTGATAATCCCAGCACGCCCCCCAGGCGACGCACGCCTTATACCGCCTCTCCATGCCGGCGATGCGGGGCGCGTAGTATCCCCCGAGACTGATGGCCACCACGGCGGCTTTGCCTGCGTTCACGTCGCCTCGCGTTTCGAGATAATCGAGCGCGGCCGAGCCCGCCGCCTCGTAGTCGGGGCGCAGATATTGCTCCCTGAAGCGGATGGCCTCCCCGGTTCCCGGCCCGTCCATGACGAGACAGCTCATGCCGCGCCGCACGAATTCTTCCGCGCCGCGCAGGTATTGAATCTCCTTCGTGATGTCGAGACCGTCGAAGTAGACGATAACGGGCGGCTTGGCCTTTTTCGTGTTCTGCGCGTGGACGAAATATCCCGGCAGGTTCACGCCGTTCTCGAATGGCACTTCCACGCGCTCGATTCTGGGAGCATCGGTGAGCTTCGTGAAGCGTAAAAAACTGTCGAGCGCGAGTCTGTAGGCGTCTTTCGCCCGCTTGTCCTTGGGCGTGCGGAAGCGCTCCCCTATCTGGTAGTACATGGCGGCGCGCTTGTGGTGGTAGGCGGCGCTTAAGCGGTGTTTTTTCTCCTCTGCCGCCAGCCCCAGATCGCGCACCTTGTTCGCCATGCGAACCCATTCGCGGAACCACAGCGCGTCGTTTCCGATGTCTTTTCTGAGCCGTCTGCCCACCTGATCGACCTCGCCGATGTCGGCTCCGCCCCAGGGGGCCACGGAGAGGCAGTTCACGACGTCCGAAGACCAGCGGCAATCCTCTGGAAAGTAGGTGAACCATCGGGTGTTGGCGGGGGCTTCCGGCATGACGCGCTCCTCTGTCGGGGTGACGGGGTCGTCCGGGTTTCCTCCCGGGATCCTCTGTCTGGTTTTGTGGAATTAAACCATCCTGTGTGGATGCTCCGTGGATGATGAGTTCGTATCGTTTGATTCGGGAAGATCGTGAGTTTGGTTCGTCTCCAATGGCGGAGATTCGTTCACACTTCTCTCTTCGGATGCTTTAGAGGTAGTGGGTTCCTGGATTGGGTCGCGCTTATCGATCGGTGGGGGTGGGGGAGACCAACGCCGTAAACGCTGACCAATTATGTCGTAGAATTCAGGTACTAATTCTTCCAAATCTTCAATGAAGTTCCGTGGCCCTGAGAAACGGCCTGCGAGGTATTCGACCATCACAACCTCGAAACTTGTAAGCGTTGCGCCTGGACGCCCGATTTCAAGACAATTGATATCGCCTCGGACCTTTGATAGGTACTCCTGAGTCGTTGCTCCCCTAGGCCATAAAGCCCGAACGATCACATCATCCCCGGCAACGTCTCGCAACTGTCGAAGGAGCCAGTTAATTCTCGCGCCGGCTCGCTTCTTGTCGCCGGGCGCATTCAGTTTCATGGAGCAGGAAATCGTTCTACGCTCCAAATTCGCTGTTACTTCTATGTCGCCGGCGGCATTCGGTACACTGAAGCTGGAACGCAGTTCATGGGAAGCAATCAGCGAATCACATGCTTCACGAAACCTCAGCGTGGTATCGTTCTGGTGCTTGCGAGAGAGGCGGATATCGACGTGTTTTCTGATGAGACGGCTCAACAATAGACAAACGTCTCGCTCTTCCTGATGCCAACTGGAAATCGTATTCTCGATCTCGGGAGCGGAGCGGCTGAACTTTTGCCCATTACTAATTCCGCTAACGAGTGGCCGCCATTCTTTATTCATTTGATCGAACCGCTTGACCCCGGACTTTGGATGTTCGAAATAACGAACCATCTCTTCGAGAATGAATGCTTGCTCGCTGCTTATTTCTTCTTTATCCCTCAAAATCAATGATGCTTGGGTGAGTACGCTAATCCAGGAAATATGAAAGAAATCGACGCGATTTCTGAGTGTCTTTGGCATTGAGTACGGGATATGTGTTGGCAAAGGCGTTAGCTGATTCGACAACGTGATCACTGCGTCGATCCCGCAAGTTCGTGCGATTCTTGCGTACCGATGCACCTGCTCTTGATCAATCTCGACATTGTCAATCTTCGCTTCGACCAGTGCTCTCCACCGGGACTTACCTGTTGATAGAGTCAAGACACCATCGGGCCGGTCTTCACTACTTCCATTGCCGCTTTCATCAGAGGTTGGAAATTTGACCTCCGTATGGCTGAGTAATTTGGATGTCTTTCCCATCCTCATTCCACAGCGATCCAAAAGCTGTTTGGCGAACGGATGCACCACGGACAGCGTTGAGAGCAGAACGGATACAAGCCGCCCTTCCTTGCGGGAGTCGGCAATCGTAGGAATAAGCCTTGCGAGTTGGGCTTTCTCTAAAATATCGTCGATGCTACTCATTATTACACTCCATGTTTGGCAATATAGAAATTCAGTCCTCTGAGCGCACGAAATCATGCAACATAGCAAGTGGGAACCGGGCAGATTTTCTGGGTGATTTATTTCGTCGAAGCTATCATGGCGCATTTTGTTTGTAAAGTTTTTGCGAGGTTAGATCAAAACATCGCTATTGGACACGCCGGAGTCGAGCGAAAAATGACTACAATCTACAAAATAAATTCTGGATTTGTTATTATTCTAATAACGATATTGCGACACAGGGCACCGAGGGACAGGGAAGATCCGGGCCACCCACAGACCGTAGACCTAGAATGGATGCTGGAGTGTAGAAAACTCTCATCCATGAATAGAGAATATGGAAACGGTTGATAATTCCGATCACCCACTTCGGTCGAGGCGAATCGGCGGTGTGGTGCGGGAGGTGGAATTTTGGCGGATATGCCGGCGGAGGCGAACTGGTTCACGTATTTTCCGGGCGAGTACCGGTGGTCCTCGGCGGTGTGTTTCATGAT
Organism: bacterium; assembly: GCA_965221165.1. Taxonomy (GTDB): domain Bacteria; phylum UBA8248; class UBA8248; order UBA8248; family UBA8248; genus Bin107. Next base: position 1,715,752 of record CBDCRP010000003.1, on the reverse strand, counting down.
TTCCTGCGCCAGATGGGGCGCTTCGGAAATTGGAGAGGTCGACCGGGTGGGGCGTCGGCTCGCCCGCAAGCCCGGCGATGACGAGGCCTGGTTCCGCGAATGGGTCCGCATGGCCGGTCACGTTCGCGCACTCGGCCTGGCGGCGGAGCGCGAGGCTTCGAGCTTCACCGCGTCCGCCCACCATCTGCGGGCCTGCGTCTATTACCAGATGGGGGAGCGCTTCCGCACGCCCAAGGACAGGCGGGGCCACACCGTCTTCAGGAAATCGCTCGATTGTTTTCACCGCTTCGCCCGTCTGAGCGAGCGTCCGCGAATCGAGTGCGTCGAGATTCCCTACGAAAACGGCGCGTCGCTGCCCGCCTACCTCGTTCATGCGGAGAACACGAGAAAAAGAAAGCCTCCCGTCGTGGTCTTCTTCGATGGTCTCGACAACACCAAGGAACTCGTCTACGTCCGGGGGGTGGAGAGTCTCGTCGCGCGCGGGATGAGTTGTCTCGTCGTGGACGGGCCGGGTTCCGGCGAGGCCGCGCGCTTCAGAAACCTCTACCTGCGCCACGATTACGAGGTCGCGGGCTCGGCCGCGCTCGATTACCTCGAAACGCGAGGGGACGTGAACGCGCGTCGCGCGGCCATCATCGCGCTCAGCGCGGGCGGATATTACGCGCCCAGGGCGGCGAGCATGGACCGCCGCTACAAGGCCTGCGTCGCATGGGGGGCGATTTGGGACTACCACGCCACCTGGAAAAAGCGCCTTGCGGCCTGGGGCACGTCCTTACACGCGGTGCCCGATCATCACATCCTGTGGATCATGAACGCCAGGACGACCGAAGATGCGCTTCGTAAGCTCGAGGGTTTTCGCCTCGACGGCGTGGTGCAGAAGATGCGCTGCCCCTTTCTCCTCGTCCACGGGGCGCAGGACAAGCAGATACCCATGCGCGCCGCCCGCAAGCTGTTTAATGCCGTGGGTTCAAAGGACAAGACCTTCAAGGTGTTCACGTCGAAAGAAGGCGGCGCGCAACACTGCCAGCGCGACAACATGACGCTGGGGACGACCTACATCTACGACTGGCTGCGCGAGAAACTTAGGGCTTGAGGCGAGCTTATTCCGTCAAGCGCTTCGTCGTCATCGGCGACGGCACCCACTATATGGAATTCGAAAAACGCCGCGAGGAGTTGTATCGTGAGGTGGAAAACTTTCTGGAGAGTTGAGCCGACCCCAAGGCTCGTAAGCGAGGAGGCGTCGCATGAGCGTTACCGGACGGATGGCGGAATTCATCGTCGAGACGAAGTGGTCGGATTTTCCCGAACTGGTTATCGAGCGCGCGAAGAAGGCGGTGGTCGACACCGTGGGCGTGACGCTGGCGGGAGCGGGTGAGCCCGTCGGGCGCATCGTGGCCCATTTCGCGCAAAAGATGGGCGGCGCGCCCGAGGCGACCATCATCGGCGTCGGGGCCCGTGCGGCCGCGCCGATGGCCGCCCTCGCCAACGGCGCGATGGGCCACGCGCTTGATTTCGATGATTCGAGCTATCTGCTGAACGGCCATCCGAGCGTGGGCGTGCTGCCCGCCGTCCTGGCGCAGGGAGAGATGCAAGGGGCGTCGGGACGCGAGGTTTTAGAGGCCTTCATCATCGGCTATGAGATATCGACCAAGCTCGGCGAGGGCATGAATCCCGAACACTACGGCGCGGGTTGGCATGCCACCTGCACGCTCGGCACCATGGGCGCTGCGGCCGCCGCCGCCCACCTGCGGGGATTGGACTTAGAAACGACGCGCCACGCCCTGGGCTGCGCCGCCTCCCATGCTTCGGGCGTTCACGCGAACTTCGGCACGATGACGAAGCCCTTACACGCCGGCTTGGCACCCGAAGCCGGCCTGCGCGCGGTTGCGCTCGCAGCCGCAGGCCTCACGGCGAGCACGACTATCCTCGAAGCCCCGCGCGGGTTCCTCGACGCCTTCGCCGGAGGCGGCTCCCCCAACCCGGAGGAGATAGTAACAAGCCTCGGGAGTCCTTACGCCCTGGCGGATCCCGGCATGAACATGAAGCCCTATCCGTGTTGTCTCTCGACCCACCCGGCGGTGGATGCGCTCTATGACATCATGGAGGAGTCGAGCATCACGGCGGCGGACGTCGCGCGGGTCGAGGTCTCACTCGTCGAAATCGCCACGCAGGTTCTTCGCTACCATGCGCCTGAAACGGGCCTCGAGGGCAAATTCTCCATCGAGTATTGTCTCGCGCGGATGCTGCTGGATGGCGATTTGCGCCTCGAGACCTTCACGGACGAGGCGGTGCGCGAACCCCTGCTTCAGGAGTGGGTAAGCAAGATTCACGTCACCGCCGACGATATGGGCTGGCGGCCCGGCATGCGCAAGCCGAGCGACGTGCGCCTTCACTTACACGATGGCCGCGTGCTGAGAAAGAGAACGGACGTCTCGCGTGGCTGCGCGCTCTGGCCGATGGAGGATGCCAAGATACGCTCCAAGTTCCGCGACTGCGCGAAATCCTCCATGCCGGAGGAAGTATACGAGGACGTGCTCGCGCGTCTCGAGACACTCGAAGCGCAGCCTGAGATCGATTCCTTGATGCGTCTTCTGGGCGGTGCGGGCGCACGGGAGGAGCCGGCGGAACAGGCGGTGTGAAGCTTTCAGGCCATTCTCCGTGAGATTTCCGGCGTCGTGATGTGCTAGCGGTGCATTCTCTCGCACCGGGCTATCGCGGCGGATAGCTTCTCCTTGGGCTCCGTCCCGATATTCACCGCGAACTTAAGGCCGGAGAGATTTTTGATGCACGCCTCGTAGGGGAGATTCCGGAAAACCACGGCGAAGTGCTCGCATCCTTGTTTGTTCCCGTCAAAGGTGTATCCGGTGATTTCCTCCGCGATGTCGGTCTCGATCTTTATCGTGCAGGAATGCAGCCGTGTTTTTTCCACCTGATGTGTTTCGCACTCCTGTACCAACTTGCGGCGCACGGGCGCGCGGGGCCGGTTCGGAATGAAACGCTCCACGATTTTTTCGCGGCAGATGGTCTCCGGCACCGTATAGGTGAAGGCTCTTCTGTGGTCCCAGGTATAGACTTTCCGGCCGCCGACCGTGACTTCGCTGTCCGGGTACCCTATCTTCCCGACGAGGCCCTCGACGGGAGAACCCACCATGCCGGAGAGGCCTTCGTGCAATATCCCGTGGGTGGGGAACGTCTGCACCGCGCAGCCGGAGAGAAATAGAGCGAGTGCGATTGCGCTGAGGAGTCTGGGTGCGGACGAGGCATAGCGGCTCATGGTGAAATTCCTCCAGGAGTTTTTGCATAAAATGCCCGGGTCCTCAAAGGGATATTACCACATCCTCCAGGTCTCTCGAATCGCCCGGAAGCTTGGCCCAGGCTGCGTTCTCGTGCGAAAAACCGGCGGGTTCTATAAGATGGGGAAAACTCGGGCGTCGTCATGACAGGAAATCCCAACAACCCCGGGTTTCTCCCGCTCAGGAGCAGCCGCCCCGCGCACTCTCTACGCAGTGTTAGGGGAAAAGACGGAAGGAGACGTATGAAAATGCCGTTTTACAGAGTATCCGAGATGGCGGAATCCCGCGTGGCCGCCCAGCCCATGGGCCGCTTCAAGGGTCTGGCGGGGGAGTTGATGAAGGTGGGCTTCGTCACCTATCCCAAGGGCAAGGTGTCGAGGCCGCACTACCACCCGAACGAGGAGCAGTTCCTCTTAATCCTCGAGGGCAGGCAGTGGATGATCGTGGGAGACGAGGAGCGGCTCATCGGCCCGGGCGACCTGGTTCACATCCCCCGGGGGGCGAAGCACGGCGGCGTCATCATCGACGAGGAATTCCGCATGTTCACCGCCAAGAGTCCTTCGGGCGACGGGCGGCTCGATCAGGAAGGCGCCACGCCCCATTTTCACCCCAACGAGGAGCAGTTCATCCTCGTCCTGAAGGGCAGGCGGTACGTGATCGTGGGCGATGAGGAGCGCGTCGTCGAGCCGGGAGACCTCGTGCATATCCCCCGGAACACCCGCCACGGCGGGCGCACCATCAGCGATAAGGCGGTGTTCTTCGCCGCCAAGAGCCCCTGCGGGGACGGCGACCTCGCGCAGGACTACAACGAGGCCCCCGATGCCGCCGAGGTCATCGAGCGGCTGGAGGAGAAGCTGGATGAGCTGAGCGGGTAGGGGGGAGTAGCAGGCCGTTGCCGCGTCCGGTGTTTGCCGATACCATGAGGTGCGACTCCACGCTCTACTCATGGAGGCTCAGATGGCCAGAAAGACCTACAAGTATCACTTCAAGAAGGGCAGGAAGACATTGTATTCCGGGATCACCAAGGATCTCGAAAAGCGCGAGTGCGAACTCAAACAGGAGTTCGGGGAGGACGGCTACATCAAGCAGGTGGGGGGCGCGACCACGATGGACGCCGCACTCAAATGGGAGAGCGAGCAGGCGCGATGGGGCAACCCCACCAGAAGGGGCTTGGTGGGGGATTCGGCCAAGTGAATATCGAATTCCAATTACAAATTATTTCCATACTCATGGCGGTTATTGGCGTTGCGCTGCCTTCCTTGATTGCTATTGCCGGTTTCGTATACGTCAGAAGGATTACGGAGAGGATGGACAATCTTTCCGATCAGGCGAATGAATTGCGAGATCACGTAGATAGATTATGGAATCGCGTGGGTGAAAGTCAGCCCTGATTCGGGATGAACCAAAGCCGGGCGTCGCGCACTTCTCCTAGAAAAGTCCCGTAATCCTGCCGTCTGCGGTGATGTCCATCCCCGCCGCAGCGGGAGTTTTCGCGAGGCCCGGCATCTGCATGATGCTCCCCGCGGTGGCGACCACGAAGCCCGCTCCTGCGGAGACGTACACCTCGCGCACGTTCACCGTGAAGCCCGTCGGCGCGCCGATCTTCCTGGAGTCGTCAGACAGCGAGGCCTGCGTTTTGGCGATGCAGACGGGTAATTCGCCGTAGCCCAGCCTCGTCAGTGAGCGCAGGCTGCGCGCGGCGGCGGGCTCGAAGCTCACCCCCTCCGCGCGGTAGATGCGCGTCGCGATGGTCTCTATCTTCTCCTTGAGCGGCATGTCGAGAGGGTAGAGCGGCGTGTAGCGTTTATCCGCCTCCGCCGCGAGGCCATACGCCGTCTCGGCGAGTTCCAGGCCCCCCTCGCCGCCTCTCGAGTGAAGCTCATGCGCGCAGCAGGGCGCTCCCGCCTCCATGCAAAGATCTTTTATGCGCGCGATTTCGGCATCGGTATCCGCCTCAAAGCGGTTGACGGCCACCACCACGGGCGCGCCGAAGCTCTTCATGTTCTCGATGTGGGTTCTCAGGTTCTCGAATCCCCGGGTGATGGCGTCGACGTTTTCCTCGGCCAAAGCGTCCGCCTCGAAGGAAACGCCGCCGTGGAGTTTGAGCGCGCGGACGGAGGCCACGAGCACGACCGCGTCCACGTTCAGCCCCGCCGTTCGCGCCGTGATGTCGAAGAATTTCTCGGCGCCCAAATCCGAACCGAAGCCCGCTTCCACGACGATCGCGTCGGCGAGCTTGAGCGCGAGCCTGTCCGCGATGATGGAGTTCGTCCCGTGGGCGATGTTCCCAAAGGGGCCCCCGTGGACGAAGGCCGGGGAGTGCTCCAAGGTCTGTACGAGGTTGGGCTTGATGGCGTCTTTTAAGAGCATGGCCATCGCGCCCGATGCGTTCAAATCCGCTGCGGTGACGGGCGCGCCCTTTCGCGTATAGCCGACCACGACGCGCCCGATGCGCTCTTTCATGTCCACCGGGTCGCTCGCGAGGCAGAGCACGGCCATGATCTCGGACGCCGCCGTGATCATGAAGCCCTCCTCACGGGGGACGCCGTGCGTCCTGCCGCCGAGGCCGACGAGGACGTGGCGCAGCGCGCGGTCGTTCATGTCCATCACGCGCTTCCAGGTGATGCGGTTCACGTCGAGCGCCAGTTCGTTGCCGTGGAACACGTGCGCGTCCAAGAGGGCGGAAAGCAGGTTGTGGGCGGAGGTGACCGCGTGGATGTCGCCAGTGAAGTGGAGGTTGATGTCCTCCATGGGCAGCACCTGGGACATGCCGCCGCCCGCCGCCCCGCCCTTGATGCCGAACACGGGCCCCAGCGAGGGTTCGCGCACGCAGATGACGCTCTTTTTCCCCAGCCGCGCGAGGGCCTGGCCGAGCCCCACCGTGGTCAGGGTCTTGCCCTCGCCGAGCGGGGTGGGCGTCATGGCGGTGACGAGAATGAGCTTGCCGTCGGGGTCGTTCTCGCGCCGCGCGAGCGCTGCGAGATCGACCTTGGCCTTGTGCGCGCCGTAGAGCTCTATCTCGTCCGGCCCGAGTCCCAGTTCTTCGGCGATTTGGGCGATGGGCTTGAGCTTCGCCCCCTGTGCGATTTCGACGTCCGATGCGATGGCCATGGTCCCCCCCTGGACTTGCGGCGACAAACACAGGACAGATGTGTGGAGTGCCAAGCAAACCTAGCGAGACGCATGATGCGTGTCAAGAAGAAAGACAATTGCGACCGCGCGTACTCCTCATAGCGGAAAATCCATTCACGTTATTTAGGCGGTTCAGCGTGAATGAAGGGTGTTTTATGGGGACTATTCACGGGAAATTGATGTTTTGACATGAATGGGGGGCGGGGTTAGTTTTCCGCCGGAAAAGCCGGGTGAGATTGCTCTCCTCGGAGAAAAGTTCTAAAAGAAAGGTATCCAAAAGGTGGATATTTCGACACGAGGAAGAGGACCCCATGAGCGAGGCTGCTGCTCGCGTCAAGATAAACAAGCTGCTCGAAGAGGCCGGCTGGCGCTTTTTCTCCGAAGACGGAAAGCCCGCCAACATCCGCCTGGAGCCGAGCGTCACCATCAAGACGGCGGACCTGGACGGCCTGGGTGATGACTTCGAGCAAACCTCCAGGGGCTTCATCGACTTCCTGCTGCTCGATGAGGCGGGATTCCCGTTCATCGTCCTGGAGGCGAAGTCCGAGAGGATAAATCCGCTCGTAGGAAAAGAGCAGGCCCGCACATACGCCCGCTCGCAGAACTGCCGTTTCGTCATCCTCTCGAACGGCAACCAGCACCACTTCTGGGACCTGGAGCACGGCAACCCCCATCCCATCACCGCGTTCCCGACGCCGGACTCAGCCTCCGCACGCCGGGAGTTTTCCCCGGATCTTGGGCGTCTGGTCGACGAGCAAGTCGGCGAGGATTACATCGTCCTCACCCAGCAGCCGAACTACGCCAAAGAGGCCGCCTGGAGAAACGAGAACGAGCGCGAAGAATACATTCGGGCCAACAAGCTGCGGTTTCTGCGCCCTTATCAACTGCGGGCAATCCACGCGCTGCAAAAAGCGGTGCGTGAGGGTGGCGATCGCTTCTTGTTCGAGATGGCCACGGGCACGGGCAAGACGCTCACCGCCGCCGCCGTCATCAAACTGTTCCTGCGCACGGGCAACGCCCGCCGGGTGCTCTTCTTGGTGGACAGGCTCGAACTCGAAGAGCAGGCGTTCAAGGCCTTCAAAGATTTGCTTTCGAATGACTACGACACCGTCGTCTACAAGCACAACCCCGACGACTGGCGGCGCGCCGAAATCGTCGTTACCACCGTGCAATCCTTCCAGTTCAACGACAAATACGAGCGACTTTTTTCGCCGACGGATTTCGACCTCGTGATCTCAGACGAAGCGCACCGCTCGATAAGCGGCAACGCCCGCGGCGTGTTCGATTTCTTCGTGGGCTGCAAGCTGGGTCTCACTGCCACGCCCCGCGCTTACCTCAAAAACTTCGATGAGGTAGACGCGACCATTCGCGACCCGCGCGCGGTGGAGCGCCGCCTGCAACGAGACACGTACCACACATTCGGCTGCGAGATAGATCAACCCACCTTTCATTATTCGCTGCTCGACGGCGTGAGGGACGGATACCTGATCAACGCGACCGTGGTGGACGCCCGCACGGACATAACCACGCAGCTTCTTTCGGATGAGGGCTTCGTCGCCGCTTTCACCGACGATGAGGGCGAGGAGTGGGAGGAAATCTACAAAAAGCGCGAGTTCGAAAAATGCTTCTACTCCGAAGCCACCAACCAGCTTTTTTGTAAGACTTTTCTGGAGAACGCCCTGCGCGATCCCGTGAGCGGGGAGGTCGGGAAGGGGATCGTCTTCGCCGTGAGCCAGAACCACGCGGCCAAGCTCGCACAGATAATGAACGAGATAGCCGACAGGATGTTTCCGGGCAAATATCAGTCCGACTTCGCCGTGCAGGTGACCTCCCAAATCGCAGACGCCCAGCGGTTCACCGTCAACTTCGCGAACAACAACCTACTGGGCTCGGCCAATTTTCTGGACGGCTACCGGACGAGCAAGGCCCGAGTTTGCGTGACGGTGGGGATGATGACGACGGGTTACGACTGCACCGACGTCTTGAACGTCGGCCTGTTCCGCCCCATCTTCTCGCCCACGGATTTCGTGCAGATCAAAGGACGCGGCACGCGTATGCACGATTTCAGGCAGCAGATCACCGACGAGAGGCTTTTACAAGATATTCCCGAGTCGGAGGAGACGCAAAAAACAGCGTTCAGGCTCTTCGATTTCTTCGGCAACTACGAATACTTCGAGACCGAGTACGACTACGAGCAAGTGTTGAAGCTGCCGCAGATCCGCAAGCGCGGCGGGGGTGATCCCGGTGAGGGCGACGGGCCTACTCAGATACGAGGCGTTTACGAGCACACAGGCGAGGACATCCTCGCGGGCGTCAAGGAAGTGCCCATCGGGTATCGGGGCATGAAGGTCGACCGAATGCTCTTCGACAGGTTTCGCGATACCGTGCGGGAGGACGCGAACATCGCTGCCGCCGTCCAGGCCGGTGAGTGGGAGCGCGTGATCGACCACGTGAACCGCGAGGTGTTCGACAAGCCAGAGGATTATTACAACCTCGACAAGCTGCGTAAGGCGGCTGATGCCGATAGACGCCTCACCCTCCGCGAGATTCTGGAGAAAGTCTTCGGCTTCATTCCCGATTTCAAGTCGAAGCGCGACCTGCTGGAGGAGGAATTCGCCAAGTTCCTCGTTGATCATGAACCCGAGGACGCCGCCGCCATCCCGGCCATGCGGAGCTACTTCGAGGCGTATGCCACGAGCGACAGGATTCGCGCCATCATCGACGAGAGGCGATACCCCGCCCTCGCCACGGAACCGGCCCTCTCTTTCGCCGCCTTTAGCAACGTGCCGGAGAAATACCGCGCTCTGATTCCGAACTACGTCAAGGATTACGTTTCTCTGAACCGGTTCGCGCCGTACCCCTAGAGAGGAACCCCATGCTCGACGCCGACACAAAACGCCGCATCGACACCGCCCGCGACATTCTCGTGGGCAAGGTGCCCGACCCCAAAAGCCAGGTCGAGCAGATAACCATCGCCTTGATCTACAAGTTCATGGACGACATCGACGCCGAAAGCGAGGAGTTGGGCGGGAAGCGCAGCTTTTTCGCCGGTGATTTCGCCCGCTACGGATGGGCGAAGCTGACCCGCGCGGGCCTGGGCGGCCATGAGACCCTGAACCTCTACGCCGAGGCCATCACCCGGATGCCGGAGAACCCGGGGGTTCCGCCGCTGTTTCGCGACATCTTCAAGAACGCCTATCTGCCCTACCGAGACCCCGAAACCCTGCGCGCCTTTCTCAAAATTATCGACGAGTTTACTTACGATCACTCGGAACGGCTGGGCGACGCCTTCGAGTACCTGCTCTCCGTGCTCGGCTCCCAGGGCGACGCCGGGCAGTTCCGCACCCCACGCCACATCATCGACTTCATCGTCGGGATAGTAGACCCCAAAAAAGACGAGAGGCTGCTCGACCCCGCCTGCGGCACCGCAGGCTTTCTGATTTCCGCCTACAAGCACGTTCTAAAGGCCAACACGGATGAAAACGGCGGGAGCAGCCTGACGCCGGACGAGAAGACACGGCTGGCCGCCAATCTCAAGGGCTACGACATTTCGCCCGACATGGTGCGGCTCTCTCTGGCGAACATGTACCTGCACGGGTTCACCGACCCGCATATTTCCGAGTACGACACGCTCACGAGCGAAGATAACTGGAACGAATTCGCGGACGTTATTCTGGCGAACCCGCCGTTCATGTCCCCCAAAGGCGGCATCCGCCCGCACAACCGCTTCTCGGTGCAATCCAGGCGCAGCGAGGTGCTCTTCGTGGACTACATGGCCGGGCACCTGACGACGGGGGGCCGCGCGGGCATCATCGTGCCCGAGGGAATCATCTTCCAGAGCCAGAACGCTTATAAGCAGCTTCGCAAGATGCTGGTGGAAGAATATCTCGTCGCCGTGGTCTCTTTGCCTCCGGGCGTGTTCCAGCCCTATTCGGGTGTCAAGACCTCCATCCTCATTCTGGATAAGCCGCTGGCGAGGAGGGCGAACCACGTCGCCTTCTTCAAAGTCGAGAACGACGGCTACGACCTGGGAGCGCAGCGGCGGGAGATTGATAAGAACAACCTGCCTCAAGCTAAGACGGAGATAATCGAATACCTGCGGCGGCTGCGGGCGGGGGAACCACTGGATGATTTCGAGCCGACGCTCGGGCTGATCGTCGAGAAGGAGAAGATTGCGGAGAACGGGGAGTACAATCTGAGTGGGGAGAGGTATCGAGAGGCAGCTCAAGCTAGATCCAAGTTTCCGTTATGCCAATTTGAAGATGTCTGCACACTTGAATATGGTGCGAGCCTACCAAAAGCAAAGCGTGTCGAGGGTTCCTTTCCTGTCGTTGGCTCGAACGGTATCACTGGATACCATAACGATTTCCTCATCGAGGGGCCTGCAATTGTCGTCGGAAGAAAAGGATCGGCAGGTGAAGTGACATTTATTCAGCAAAATTGCTTTCCTATAGATACGACGTATTACGTTAGGCAAACCAACCCCAGTGAATCTGAGCTCGTTTATCTCTATTGGGTCTTGAAGAGCCTAAAACTTCAAGAATTGAGGGGCGGTGCGGGTATTCCGGGCCTTAACAGGACGGAAGTTTACCAAACGCACAAAATCCCCCTCCCTCCTCTCGATATTCAAAAGGAGATCGTCGCCGAAATCGAGGGCTACCAGAAGGTCATCGACGGAGCGCGCGCGGTGGTCGACAATTATCGCCCGCATATCGCGGTCGATCCTGAATGGCCGATGGTGGCGATTGGTGATATTTGCAACCTTGTCAACGGGCGTGCTTTTAAGCCACAGGACTGGGAGCGTGCCGATAGTGGTGGCCTCCCGATTGTACGAATTCAAAACCTAAATTCCCCTAGCAGTGAGTTTAATTATTACACTGGGAAAGTGAAAGATCAGTACATTATTAGCCGAGGGCAGCTTTTGTTCTCATGGTCTGGCTCACGAGGCACCTCTTTTGGAGCGCATATTTGGAGTGGCGGCAAGGCCATATTGAACCAGCACATTTTCAAGATCGAATTCAATCAAAGTCAGACAATGAAAATGTATTTGCACTACGTACTAAATAGAGCAGTTGCGGAGGTTGAAGAAAATCTTCATGGTGGTGTTGGTCTTGTCCACATCACGAAAGGAAATTTGGAGAGAATACTAATTCCCCTTCCACCCCTTGAAACCCAACAGGACATCGTCGCCGAGATAGAAGCCGAGCAGGCCATGGTCGAATCCAACCGCAAACTCATCGATCGCTTCGAGAAAAAGATTCAGGCGGCGGTCGCAAGGGTGTGGGGGGAGGACGCCTGAAACCCCCTTATTTCAGAATATGCCGTGAAAGCATCGCTTTGAGATCGGGGTTGTTTCCTCGTCCGCAAAGTCTCTGGATACCGGATAGGACCATTCCGGTATGACGGGCGAAATCATACCCGCAGGCTATTCTCCGCTCCTCGGCCAGCAATCCAATCCCTCCCTCCCCGGTCGGGATTGACCTCATCGGTCGCGATTGATCGTAGGGGCGGACCTGTGTGTCCGCCCATTGCATCACCCCACCATAGGGCGGGCGCAGGGGCGGATATGACGAAGGCGGGCGGACACACAGGTCCGCCCCTACAGAAGACGCGCAACCAACCCCTCCCCGGTCGGCAGCCCCTCCCTCCCCGGTCGGGTTTGACCCGTAGGGGGGAGTGGGTTTCCTTTATAGGTGGGAATTGTGCCGTCGGGTCGCATATATGCGACCCCTACGGAAAAAGCATGCGTGGCGATTGTAGGGGCCGCATACATGCGGCCCGCGCAGATGAAGGGAGCCACGACCGCTCAGGAATGCCTCTCGTATTGGTCGGAACAATCCCTCCCTCATCGCTCGGAATTGAACCACGCATTTGGCCGCAAATCCCGTCACCGGCCTCGGGGCGCGGGCGTGTATGGTGGTGAAGCGGAGCGTCATGCGCGGAGCGGGGGCGCGAATAAGTGAAAATATCTGAAAATAGGCGAAATTAGGCGAAAATATCTGAAAATTAAATGGGCGGTAAGTCAAGTATAATCAAATAGATAGAAAACAGATCGGCCCAAAATCGCCCTTTTCGGGGGGTAGGGGGGGTCATCCCCTCTGCGCGAAGAATTCGCGGTATTTGGGCGCCAGCGGCGCTTCGCGCCAGTCGAAGCCCGTGGCGTCGGCGGCCCCCTCCATCTCCCCCGCGCTCCACGCGTTCTCATCCGCCAGATGGTTCAGCGAGCAAATCCCGGCCCGCCCAGTGGCCTTTCAGTGCACGAACGTAGGCCCGTGGGCCTTGGACTCATCGAGCGCGCGGCTCACCTCGGCGAGCGAATCGGGACTGAACTCCACCGGCGAGACGGGGATGTTCACGTAGCGCATCCCCAGCGCCTCGGCCTCGGCCTTCGCGCGCGCGGGCGGCAACTCGCCCTGGTCTTCCTCGGGAAAGCGCGTGTTGATGATGGTCCTGACCCCTCTATCTGCGAGGGATTCGAGATCCGCAGGCTCGGGCTGTGAGCCGAATGATATGTCGGGCGACGCGTCGAAGTATTCCATTGATGGCTCCATATATGGCGGGTCAGTCCGCCGTTACCCCTTCGATTCTGAACGGCTCGCCGTTCACCTCCACGGTGGAGTTCAAAGGCACCGGCTCGGTGATCAAGCCCTCGGCGAAACAGCCGTTCTTGGCGTTTTTGATGAGATGCGCGAGCTTGTCCGCAGGCTCGTCCGATTCGACTTTCAGGTGCGTGTCCACGCTCTCCCACTTGTTGAACACGGTTCCCTTCAAAACGGAGCCGCCCAGCAGCTTTTTGAACCGGACCGAGACGCTCGCCCCCTTGATTTCCATTTTCATCATGTGCGCGTACCGCGACACCTGGGTGAGCAGTCAGAACCCCGTCGCCATCGCGAGATAGGCCATCGGGGTGGGGTATCGGGCCGTGCCGCCGATCCCGGCGCCCTCGTCGCAGAATATCTCGAAATCTCCCGCCCTGCCGCGCTTGAGCTGAAGAGCGCCCTCGTGCATCTCGGTGTGGACGGTGTTGTCCGTATAAAGCCCCCCGGCGGGGTGTTCGGGCTTGTCGATGACGCGCTCACCCGGAACCGTGGACGTGCCGTGTCCATCAATCGGGCCTTCCATGAATTTCTCCTTATGAATATGTCGTCCGTATGATTCCCGCTGATAAGTGCAGGATACGGCAAACGCGCGCTCAAGTATAGTTTCCCGGAACCGAAAACTAAGGGTTTGATTGTGGAATTCCGGCAAGCCTGCTAAACAGATGTCTCGTCAATCCATGGAGCATTCGATGCGGCGGGCGGGGGAAATTCCCGTCCCCGCGCCTGATCGGGAGGAAACGCGAATATGTTCAACAAATTTCATCACATAGGCGTCGCGGTGAAGGATATGGACGCCTCCATTGCTCTGTATGAAAGCATGGGCGCTAAATTGCTCGCGCGGGAGACTTCGGCCGACGGCGCGACCGATCTGGCGATGCTGGATCTGGGCGGCGACCTCATCGAGCCCATCTCGCCCATCAAGGAAGGCACCCCTCTCGCCAAATTCATCGAAGAGCGCGGCGAGGGCCTCCACCACGTGGCCTTCGACGTGAAGAACATCGACGGCGTGCTGGCCGATTTGAAGGCGCGGGGCTTCGAGTTGATTGACGAGAAATCAAGGCCCGGCTTCGGCGGGCACCTCATCGCCTTCATCCAGCCCAAAAGCACCATGGGCGCGCTGTGGGAACTGGTGGAGGACGTCTAAGCCGGTTTGAATATTCTGGAGTCTTGGCGCTGAACCTTACTCGTCTCTGACGAGGCCTTCTCTCACCTTGGGCATCGTTTGCGCGATGTTCCTTATCGGGAGGCCGTGGGTCGGAGCGACCACCCCGACGTTCAGCTTATCCATCAGTTCTTCGAGCTTGTCGGCATAGATGTTCATGTCGGTGAAGGTGGTCCAGAACAGGGCGCGCTCCGCGAATACGCCCAGCACGTCGACCAGGTCGAGAGAGGTGGCCTCCTCCGCGAACATGCCGCAATGCCCGTCCGTATGGTAGTGGCTGTAGGCGAAGCCGTCTCCGGGAAAGAGCACCCGCCCGGCGGTCTCGAATCCCCAAAGAGAACTCCTCAAGTCCCTGATCACGGGCTCCACGGCCATGAACCTCGTGTTCCCCAAGTCGATGGCCTCTCCCACCCGCATTTCCTTGAAGCGATCCGCGTGTTGGGGGAACGCCAGGTGGTAGTCGCACATATCCCCGTGGATGGTGAGGTCGGGGTATCGGTCGAGCACGCGGCCCAGACCGCCCGAATGGGGGGTTTCCTGATGGGTCAGGAACAGGTGCTTGAGCGGCCCGCCGCCTCTGGCCAGAATGTCTCGCATCTGCCCCTCGATGGCGGGAAAATCCTTGGGATGCCCCGTCTCCACGAGTATGGAGGCTTCCGAGCCGATGACGAGAAAAGCCGCATTGTAGGAGTGGTAGATTTTCCCCTGGGAGTGTTGTACGAGGCAGTCGCCGAGCCAGAAGACGCCGGTCGATATTTCACGGGGCAGCGGATAACTCATGAATTTATCCTATCTCTCGAGGCCCAAGGCGACGTATCCTGGTTTGACGACCGTGCGGTCTAGGCCCGCCAGAACCTCGTCGAGCACGGAGAATTGCCGCTCGACCAGATGACGTCCGCGCAGGATGACGCCGTATCCCGGAGCGATGGTTTCGATTTCATAACGCTCGAAGACTTCGGCGACCCCTTTTCGGATGTCGTCCGTCCTCGCGCCCTCGAGCCACCAGTAGCGGGTGTTCAGTAAAAACGAGCGGACGAAGGCGTTTGTCGTCACGTCGTCTTCATCCAGCATCCAGGGGCCGTCGGCGCGTTCTTGCCAGATGTGGGAGAACATGTCCGAGGAGAACAGCGTGCGCGTGGCCTCGTCGTAAATCCAGCGGGTGTTGATGAGACGGATCGGCGCGTTCATGACTTCGATGTATCTCTCGCCGATTTCAAAGGGGTGGAGTGGTTTCAATAGCGTAGTGTTGAGGGTGGGGTTGCCGTTGTTCCCGCCGCCCGGATCAATCGTTTCGAACTCGAGCCACTCGTTTATTTTCGGCACGGGGGCCAGGCATTCCACCACGTTGAAGCGCTTGGCGATCGCCATGGCGTTGCCCACCGACATGAATTCGTTGATGCGAAGCGGAAGGAGCGACAGCGGCGTCTCGGGGTCGAGAACGGATGCGAGCTGCGCCAGGATTTCGGCTTCGTGAACGGCGTAGCCCGTATCGAGCAGAAGCGCGCCTGTTTCTTCTTTCAAGAGATAGCAGTTCGAGACGCTATGCCCGCGCGCGCTGATGGGATAAGCGCTGATTCGGCCATCCAGCGGAAACGTGTTGTGGAGGACGTAAGCCTTTCCCTCCGAGAGTTCGACTAACTTCGAATAAGACATGCTTCGGGTTGCCTTTCCGCATTTGGCGCGAAGAAAGATACCCGCGCCAAGGGCTTCGCGCGATCGGGTATTTGAAAATCCATTGTAACCCCATTGCGGGCGAAATGGCGACATCCGCAGCCCGCCGGAGAAATTTTACCGATAACTACTTTAGCGCTGCATCGTCCCGGCTTTTTGTATCCCCGACCCATGAGCGGTCCCACCAACGTCATTCCGGCGGATGCCGGAATCCACAAACTCTCCCTCTTCGGTCGGGTTTGACGATGCGTTTCCCGTCCGCCTGGTCAACCTGCGGTTGCCACCAGCATGCACCGGAATGACGATCAAAAACAAAGACGGGCGGACACACAGGTCCGCCCCTACGGGAGCATAATGGTTTCGTAGTGGCTGCCCTCCTCGGGGCTGCCCCACAAGCCCCCGTGCCTGTCCGATTCCCGCGCCTGTCCTGACGAAGGGCAACCACAGGGGATTGTCCCTACTACGGTCGTCATTCGGGGTGTAGGTGGCGGTTCCTCCCTCTTCGGTCGGAACCGACTCCTTGGGGCCGTCCCCTACGGGTCCTACCCCGACCAATGCGGGAGGGACTGCCGGAATGACGATCAAAAACAAAGGCGGGCGGACACACAGGTCCGTCCCTATTCCAGGACAAGGAACCTCGCTGGTTGCCGGCCGCGCGGAGGAGGTTCCCCCTAACGCCGTGTTACATGAAGGGTTATCCGCTTCCCCCCGGCGCGCCACTTCGCCATGCCGAAAATGCAGACGCCCCCGCTTCCCAAAGGCCTGCCTACGGGGTAGGATTTCCCTGAGAGCCTGCGATGGATTCGGCCGGTTGGGTCTCGTGCGGCGGGAGCCCGCGAACCCCGTCAGGTCCGGAAGGAAGCAGCGGTAAGTGGATACTCCCGGGCGCCACGAGGGCGCCTGGCCGGTCGACTCCAACGCAGGGTCCGATCAATTCTCATGATGTGCTGGACTCGCTCGATGGTGAAAATCCTTTAGGATGGATTCTTGATGGCCTTCATCGGTAGCGCCAGAAAATGGCGGCCGCAGCGTTTCGAAGAACTCATCGGCCAGGAACATATCCGGCGAACCCTCTCCAATGCGCTTGCCTCGGGGCGCGTCGCGTCCGCTTATCTGTTCAGCGGAACGCGCGGGGTCGGCAAGACGACCACCGCGCGCATTCTCGCCAAGGCGCTGAATTGCGAGTCGGGAGAAGGGCCTCTTCCCGAGCCGTGCAACCAGTGTTCATCTTGCGAGGAGATTACGAGGGGGAGCCATCCGGATATCCTGGAGATCGACGCCGCCACCTATACGGGGGTCGACAACGTGCGTGAACTGCGCGAGGGGCTGCGCTACCACCCCGCGCGCGGGCGCTACAAGACGGTGATTTTCGATGAAGTGCACATGCTCTCCAAAAGCTCTTTCAACGCGTTGCTCAAGACGCTCGAGGAGCCGCCGCCCCACGTCGTTTTCATTCTGGCCACCACGGAGGTCAAGAACGTCCCCGACACCATTTTGAGCCGCTGCCAGGTGTTCGAGTTCCGGAGAATAGCGACCTCGGTCATCGCGGCGCATCTCTCTCGCATCGTCGAGGCGCAGGGGAGGAAGATGGACGAGGCGGCCGTCAAATTGCTGGCGCGGATGGGGGAGGGCAGCATACGCGATGCGCAATCCTTGCTCGATCAGGTGCTGGCTTTCGCCGCCGAGGACCCGGCATCGAGCGAGGAAGTGGAAAAAGTGCTCGGCGTGCCGTCGGGGAGCATGTACAAGGCCCTTGTCGAGGCGGTGATCGAGCGCGACGGGAACAAGGCGCTCGTCGAACTGAAAAGCCTGTTTGACGCAGGCCACGATCTCGGGCTCTTCTCCGCGAACCTACTGGAGTATCTGCGCGACTGCATGGTGCTGTTATCGGCCGGTGACGACGAGGCGCTCTTCGACGTGGCGGCATCGGAGATTGCAGAGCGCAGGGAAGTGGCGGGGAAGATGAATTTCGCCGAGGCGCATCAGGCGTATTCCATCTTGCAGGGGGCGGAACTCGAGCTCAGAACATCGGATCATCCCCGAATGACGCTTGAAGTCGCGATTCTGCGGATGTGCCAGATTGAGCCGATAGTGGATCTGGGCTCTTTGATGGAAAGGCTCGAAACCATGGGCGGAGGGGCATCGGAGAAGCCTCCACGCACCGACTCGCCTCGGGGAGAAGCTCCTGCGAGCGCGCCCACTCCGGTTCATCGGGAACCCTCGCCGCCCGCTCCGGCGCCGCCCAAGCCCGAAAGCGCTTCTGGAGATTCTCCCGTCGCGCAGGCGGAAGCGCAGAAGTGGGATTCCGTCCAGGCGCGCAGCGTATGGACGGGAGCGGTGGAGGCCTTGCGTCCGATGAGGCGTCCGCTTTTTCAGGGCGTTGAACTCGATTTGGGAACCGAGGGGCTCGTCCGCGTGGTTCTCGCCCGGGAGAATCAGACGGCGCAGTGTTTGCATTTGGCGCAAGAGGTGCTGCCCGAAATCGAGGAATTTTTCAGGACGCACTCCCCCTGGAGCGCCAGGGTCGAGATAGCGGGCGTGGAAAACGGCGCGCATCCCCAAACCGCAAAAGGAGCGGCCCAGGCCGGCGACGCTCGCCACCAGAAGGCGGATGAGAACGAGGAGGCCTTGATTCAGGAAATCGTGGATCTGTTCAACGGGAAGATGATACTCGACACTCGCCAAGGGCGAGTGAGAAAATCGGGTGGAAATTCAATGGCTTGAGCAGTCAGGGAAATACCCCGGGGAGATTCTCATGTTAAAAGGTGGTATCGGCAATTTGATGAAACAGGCGCGCCAGCTCCAGGACAAGATGGCCAAGCTCCAGGAGGAGATGGCGGCGAAGACGGTGGAGGCTTCGGCGGGCGGCGGCATGGTGAACGTGACCGCCAATGGAGCGGGCGACGTCGTGGCGGTGAAGATAGACCCGCAGGTGGTGGACCCCGACGACGTGGAAATGCTGGAAGATCTGGTGCGCGCCGCGTGCAACGAGGCATCCAGGAAAGGCAAGGACATGATGTCCGAAGAGATGAAGAAACTCACCGGCGGTCTCCCCATTCCCGGCCTGTTCTGAGCCGATGCGCGCCCTCGAAAACGCGCGTGAGGGAGCGTCATGCAACTGAACCGGTTTCCCGCCATGGAAGAGTGTATCGAGGCGTTTCGCAGGCTCCCCGGTATCGGGCCCAAGAGTGCGCAGAGAATCGTTTTTCACCTTTTGGGCAAAGACCCTGAAGCCGCGGCCAGAATCGCCGCCTCGTGTGAGGTTCTTCACGAAAAAGTAGGCCTGTGCGGCACGTGTTCGATGCTCGTGGAGGGTGAAGCCGGCGGAGAGGACTGTTCCGTCTGCAGTGCGCGCGAACCCGGCGTCATCTGCGTGGTGGAAGAGCCGGCCGACGTGTTCGCAGTGGAGCGCGCAGGAGGCGTGAAGGGCCGCTACCATGTGCTGATGGGCGTGATATCTCCCCTCGACGGCGTGGAGCCCGAGGACCTCACCATCCCCAAGCTGATCGAGCGCGTGAAGGGAGGCGAGGTGAAAGAGGTGATTCTGGCCTTAAACCCCAATATGGCGGGAGAGGGAACTTCTCTGTATCTCGCCCAGGTGCTCAAGCCCCTCGGCGTGCGCGTCACCCAGCTGGCGCACGGCCTGCCCATGGGGAGCCATCTCGAATATGCGGACGAGATGACGCTCACCCGCTCCCTGGAAGGGCGGCGTGAAATGTAGCGCTCCGGGAGCGTTCACGGCCGGCGGCTTCGCCGCCCCTTCCTTACGCTTGCCTCATGGCTGATGAACCCGGATCGAGATGATTCGCACTTTTTTCTGGGGGATGCTTCCCGTCCCCACGGGCGTTTCGCCGATTTTCTCCACCACGTCCATACCTTTGGCCACCTTGCCGAACACCGTGTGTTTGCCGGCGAGCCAGGGGGTGTCGATCAGGTTGATGAAGAACTGCGAGCCGTTCGTGTCGGGGCCTGAATTCGCCATCGCGAGCACGCCCTTTTGCGGCGGGCGCGATGCGAGCTTCTCGTTGAAGTGATAGCCCATGTTCTCATAGGCGTCTTTGAGCGTGAGGTTGGCGATGCGCTCTTTTACTTCTTTGATGCGCTTGTCGAGTTCCGCCTGGGAGCGGATTCCCATCTTCTGGAACAGGGGACTCATCAGGGTGCGCTGAAAATCGCTCTGGTTTCTGATTGGCAGAAAACTGTGGGGGCGGCCGTCCTTCAGGGCTTTTTGCTTGTGGAGACCCAGGGCTTCGGCGTTGATCTCATCTTCAAAGCTATAGCCGGGTCCCCCGGTTCCGTTGCCCTTGGGGTCGCCTCCCTGGATCATGAACTCCTTGATGACGCGGTGAAACGTCAGCCCGTCGTAAAACGGGCGCGTTACCTTCGCCTTGGTCTTGTGGTCGACGAAGACGCGCTTGCCCGCCGCGAGATCCATGAAGTTCGCCACCGTCTTGGGCGCTTCTTCGGGAAACATTTCGATGTAGACGTCGCCGAAATTCGTCTTCATCAGAAGAACCGGGTTCGTGGGTTTTTCCCTGGTTATCTCTTGCGCGAGGCAGATTGGAGCCACGAAGAGCAGGACGGCGAGTGCGAGGGTGATTCTCATCGGCTATCTCCAGATGCAGGCGTGAAAAAAGGTAGTTTCCCGGGCGGCTCGGGCAAACGAATCCGGCCGGGCGCTTGATGTTTGACGGGGCATGAATCTTCATACCCCTGGAACGAGGCGAAATCAATTCATCCGCCCGAAGCGCTGCGCGAGCACCTCTTCGAGGTAGGCGAAGATGCGGCCTGGTCGCCGGCGCACCACGAGACCCTCGGCCAGGAACTACAAAGGCCCCAGCGGCAGCTTGTAGTGGATGATGTCGCGCATATCGACGCCTCCCTCCATCTCTTGAAAATGATGCTGGTGATGCCAGAAGCGGTAGGGGCCGAAGCGCTGCTCGTCCACGGAGAAACGGCCCTCCTCCACGTGCGTTATCTCGGTCACCCAGTGGGCCGGAATCCCCGGAAAAGGCTTCACCCGGTAGCAGATGAGGGTGGCGGCGTGCACCTTCGAGGGGAGCTCGTTCTCGACGATGAGGTGTAGTTCGGGCGGGGTGATCTCCTTCAAGTTCCTGGGATTCGAGAAAAACTCCCAGGCGGCCTCCAAGGGAATAGGGAGCCTCCGGGTCGTGTGCAGGCGGAAGAAGTTGAGCCGCGTTTTCTTCTCGCTCTTGCCGGTTCTCCGCAAAACTTCATCTCCATCCGAACGGCCGGGTCGAACGAGGCGGCGCCGATAATATGCGGAGGCTGGTTTATCGCGAAGGCGGGCTTGGTTTTGGCGGAGAGAGAGGGATTCGAACCCTCGAGGCCGGTTTCCCAGCCTACTCGCTTAGCAGGCGAGCGCCTTCAGCCACTCGGCCATCTCTCCGTTCAGGAGGCGCATCTTATCGCACAACGAGGTACGGTGGCTATACGCTTTATGGGAAATCGACCCGATGCCGAGCGGATGTCGTGGACCGCTTCAATTACTCAAAACGCTCTTCGCCAGCCTGCAAGAAACGTCAGTTGCGCTTCCGCGGACCTGCGATGGCCGGGATAGTGACTCCAGATAACGCCGAGGCGGAGTTGCCCGCTCGCCAGCGGCCTCTCCCACCGCGCGGCGATATCGATCTGCCGCTCACCGGGCTCAAGAGCCGACGCGACCGATGTGCGCAACACCCTGCCGTACTTGGTTCGCGCAAATGGAAGCGTCAATGACGCCCGGCCGTTCTCGACGCGCAAGGGCTGTGACAAGGAAAAGCGCACGAAGTTCCTGTCCGTGACGGCGGTGCTCGCGTGCAGTTCGAACGCGCTGGTCGTAAGTAGTGAGACTTCGTCGATGATTCCGCCTCCCACTTGCGGGCGCACGATTCCCCATTCCGCGCCTGCTCCGAGCCGCCACGCGCCGAGTTTCGCATCTCCCTCCACGCGAAGGAAGGTGGTATCCGCAGCAAGCGTTCCGAAAGCCCCTCGGCCTTCGCCTCCGAGAATGGTTTTTCCCTCGCCTATCCACCCGACGCGAAGACCGACCGGCGACTCTTCCGGACGCCAGTTGAGGGTCCCGCCCATGGCATCATGCTCCCTGTTGGTCGCGAAGATGGAGGTGGAGAGGTCACTCCGGCCGGCGAACGTCACCATCACCCCGCCTTCGGCCAGCGAGAGATGGCCGCCTCCGGTTTCTGCCGGCGTTTCCCGAACCTCTACCTGCGGCCATCGTGAAGCGCCGCCGGCCGGTCTGGCTGCGTCCCCCCCAAACCCGGGCGCACTCGCCAGAAAACCGCGCACCCGCGCGTCCATCGGCGGGCCGTTCGCCACCGCCATAAAATCACCAAGCCTGTACCAGAACGGCGCACCGAGATCGTCTACGGCCATGATTTCATGGTTCCCGACAGAGCGGGCGAGCCCGTTCCCGAACGGTGTCCCCATGCTCAGGCGCGTAGCGCCCAGATTGCTCCCGGCCTGGTTCGTGTTTGCGCCAATCGGAACCTCCAGAACGCCCACGGGGTGCACGGCGGCGGCGAGGTCCATTTTGCCCCGGCCGTAGATGCTGCTGTCCGAGTACACGCCGGTATCGTCGGCGGTTTCGAGGAGGCGCGTTACCAGTTCCGTGTTCGAGATCTGATCCCGGAAGAGTTGTTTCATGATCGCGAGCCCGCCGGCCACCATCGGCGCGGCAAAGGATGTTCCTTTGGCGTCCAGGCCGACGCTTCGAATAGGATCGGGATTGGCGGGGTCGGGGTCGGGCCCGAAAAAGGCGACACGAACGTCTTCTCCGGGCGCCGCGATGCAAAAATCGGCCGCGATGATGCCGCAGCGATTGGAAAAATCGGCGATTGTCGAATCATCCGGTTTCAGCGCCACGACGGCGATGGAATGTCCCCGAAGTTCCCGGATGAGCGCGGCAAGACCCGGCAGCACCTCGACCGAAACCGCGTTGACTTTGTCGTTCTCGCAGTTGTTCGTCATGACGGACGGATCGCATGGGTCTCCGTGGGCATTGCCGGCCGCCCAGACGAGAATCGCCTTATCAGTGGCTCCCGATTGCGCCATCGCGGCGATCGCCTGTCCGAAATTGGTTCGAAGGTCATTTTCGCTGTAGTCGCCGATGAGACCCAGTAAGCCGATACTCAGGTTCAGTATGTCGACGCGCTTTTGGCCGTTTCGCCAAGCCAGAGCCTGATTGAACCGTTCCGCCCAGGAGGCGTCTCTCCCCGCCAGGTTCGTGAGTGTGATGGGGGCGTACGGACCGCCACCGGTGCCGAGGGTAAACGCGAACATGGCGATATCGGCGCCCCACGCGAGACCTTGCGGTGCAGCGGTGTAAACGGGCCAGTGGACGCCGGCGGCGACGCTCGCGACGGCCGTGCCGTGAGAAAACCGCGTACCCGTCTCGTCCGTAGCGCCTGGCAGGAGCACCTCGGTAATCGTCTTTCCCGCGAACATCGGGTGCGCCTGATCGATGCCGCTGTCGATGAAGCCAATGGTCACCCCGGAGCCTGGCCCGGCGTTTTCACCCTTGAGGAGGTTCACGTAGGCGTAGGCCCAATGTGCGCCGACGGCCTCCAGACCCCATTGATTCTTGAAGGAGTCCTCAAGGAGGTATTCATCGATAAGCTGCTCCGCAGCGGTGTTGAAATCTTCTTCTGACGGGCATGTCCCGTCGTGGAGCGGGATGCAGTCGTCCGGCGACACCTGAACCTGGGGCATCACCGCGACTCTTGGTTGTGGTTTCGATCCGCCGCCGCCACAGCCGGTAACGACGAGCATCGCAGAAAGGATGACGGCGCAAATCGAGGCCCGATTGACCACGAACCCGGCACGGGTGCCGCGCCCCCCATCGACGAGGGAAGGGGGTGAAGCAACGCCGTGCCCGCGCCCAAGCCGGCCGTTCATCTGGACCCCGGCAGCGCCCTTTTTTCGTCCGGCAATCTCCATGCTACCTTCCACCCACTCCACCACCCCCGCTGGTCATTATCCCGGTGGACTGCACGCAATGACTCTATTTTGTAAGAATGTCCTCAGAAAGTATAGTGAAATCGTAATGCCACGCGTTTCGGAGGCGGTCAGTTCCGCCGCTGTACCGAGGGTGCCGTTTACCGCCCCGGGCTTGCGCGGGACGCGGACGACGAACTCCCCCGAAGGGGTCGTTGATGCCGTGAGCGACATGGTCGTGAAGAAGCACCTGCCTGGCTGGACGGGAGGTAGTCTTCTCTGGCGACGAGGCATCCGGTCAGGCAAATCGAACCGAAGGCTTCCTTTGGTCGGCGAGGGTGACAGTGATGACGAGACCCGGGGATTCGCTTACCCCGAAGGCTCCACAGCCCCCCATTTTTATTTTCTTGCTCCCAGAGAATTTCCGGAATTGCGGCGATTAGCGCTTTTATCGCTAAGGACTATTTTCAATCGCACTAATCGAACCGGGCTCGATAGAAACGTAAATCGCAGCACCCGATTCGAGTATCGGCAAGCGGTGTCCGTGCACGCGGATTTTCTGGTTTCCGGCGCTCAGCCAAAGCTCCAGCACGCCACCCATATACACCGCCTGATCGACGGTGCATCTGATGAGGTTCGGGGTCCCTTCCGGAGGCGCGTCCAGGCTGGCGACGCAATCCTCGGGCCGGATCGAGAGCAATACTTTTGAACCTTCGGCGACGCCGGCGGTCCTGCAGAACAGCGTGATGTCGCCGGTCTTCACCGCAGTCTGCGCGTCGCCCATGCCGGCGGCGACGACCTCGCCTTCGAGGAAGTTCGAAACCCCGACAAAACCGGCGACGAACTGATTTGCGGGGTTTTGGTAGACATCGCTCGGCGAGCCCATCTGTTCGATGCGCCCGTTGTTCATCACTACGATAATGTCGCTCATCACCATGGCTTCGACCTGATCGTGGGTAACGAATATGGTGGTGATGCCGGATTCGGTTTGCAGATCCTTGAGTTCGAGGCGCATCTCCTCGCGCAACGCCGCATCGAGGTTGGAAAGAGGTTCGTCGAGGAGCAATACGTCGGGCTCGTATACCAGCGCGCGGGCAAAGGCGACGCGCTGCTGCTGGCCGCCTGAGAGCTGCGAGGGGTAGCGCTCCCCCAGGCCGTCGAGCCGCACCAGCCCCAGGGCGCGCTCCACGGCTCCTGCGATTTCGTTTCGCGGCGTTTTCCGCATCTGCAGGCCGAAGGCGACGTTGTCGCGCACCCTCAGATGCGGCCAGAGGCCGTAGGACTGAAAGACCATGCCGAGGTTTCGCTTGTGCGCCGGCACCAGCACGCTTTGCGAGGCGCTCGAGATCAGCCTGTCGCCGACGTGGACGTCGCCGCCGTCGGGGGTTTCGAAACCGGCGATTATATTCAAAGTGGTCGTCTTGCCGCAGCCGCTGGGCCCCAGCAGGGTCAGCAGCTTGCCCTTGGGCACTTCGAACGAAACCCCGTCGACGGCGACCACGTCGCCGAATTTCTTGACCAGTTTCTCCACCCGCACGTTTTGCATCAGGTCAGGCCCTCCACGTCCTTTTGTTTCGTGAGCCAGCGCACGAACGCCACCGAACCGAGCGACAAGATGACGATGATGAGCGAAAGAATGCACACATGGGAAAAGAGCCCCTCGTCATAGAGCTGGATCAGGATCGTGCCGATCACCTCTTTGTTGGAGCTGAACAACATGATCGAGGCCGATAGTTCGCGCATCATCGATACGAAAAGAATGACCCAGCCGGCGACGATGCCCGGCATGGCCAGGGGCACGAGTATCTTCCAGAAGACGACGCCCCAGTTCGCGCCGCTCACGGCGGCGGCCCGTTCGAGTTCCTCATGGATTTGCGTGATGGAATTGGAGACCGCCCGCACGCCGAACGGCAGGAAGCGCGTGATGTAGGCGATCAGGATGATCCACAGCGTGTGATACAGATCGAACGGTTGGCGGATATACGCCCAGAGCATGGCGATGGCGATGACCGCGCCCGGAATCGCCACCGGAATGAGCGCCAGAAAATCGAGCGTTCCCCGGCCCTTCCAGGTGCTGCGGACCACGAAATAGGCGACCACGGCGGAGAGACCGATGCCGATGGTCGCGCCGAGAAAACTCAGGAACAGGCTGTTCTGGATGGACCGGAGAATGACCGCGCCGCCGTCACCGGTAATGATCTCATGGATGTGGCCCAGTGTGAGGAATTCCAGGGTCGGCGGGCGTCCGCGATTGGAAATAAAGGTGCCGTAAATCAGCGTCAGCACCGGCAGGATCGCCGAAACCAGAAGATAGACGGCGGCGAACGCCAGCGCGACGTATTTCCAGGGGCCGAGCTCCACGAGCCGCGGCCGAAAGCCCTTGCCGGCGACCGTGGTGTATTTGGCGCTTCGCCCCAACGCCCTGGTCTGCCCCCAGAGCGCCAGCCCGCAAACTAGCAGAACGGGGATCGACATGGCGGCGGCATGGGAGAAGTTCGGCGGGATGCCGATCATCATGCGCCAAAGCTGGGTCGAGAATACGTATATGCCGCCCGAGACGCCTATCGTCGCCGGTATGGCGAAAACCTCCAGCGACTGGATGAACGCCAGCAGCGCACCGGACAATATGGCCGGCGCCGCCATGGGCAATGTGATGCGGAGCGTCGTCTTCCACTGGTTCGCGCCGCTCACGTGGGCGGCGTACTCCAGCGTCGGGTCCATGTTCTTGAACGCCGTGACCGTGAAGATGAAAACATACGGCGCCAAAGACAGGGCCATCACGAAGATGAGCCCGCCCATGGTGAAAATATCGAACAGCGGCTCCTTGGTGCCGATAATCCACTTCCAGAACAGGTTGACGAAACCGACGCGCGGCGTGCCGAGATAGGCCCAGGCCACCGCCACCACCACGGGCGGCATGATGAAGGGCAGAATCGCAATCATGTTGATGTAGTTTTTGAACGGCGTATCGGTGCGCCCGACGATCCAGGCGAGCGGAACGCCGATGAGAACGGACAGACTCGTGACCCCGGCCGACATGACGGCGGTGTTCCACAACACTTCACCCATGTACTCCTCTTCTAATATGGCGAAGTAGGCGTCGAGGGTGAAGTCCGAACTCATCGGGTTCGGTCTGAAGCTGCCCAGCAGCAGCCAGAACAGCGGATACAGCACCAGAAAGCCGATGACGAGAAGACATCCCCATTCGAGTACGCGAACGGTGCCCGGAGCCCTGAACATGGTAAACGAACGGGGACGCATCTCAGGTCATCGACTTAAGGCGATCATTTCTTTCTCTTCGCCTCACGGATGTGCTTGGTCATGAAGGCGCGATATTTTTTCTGTTCGTTGGCGACTTTCTCCCAATCCGCATACAGCGGCGTGAAGGGATAGGGAATGCCTTTCACGTGCGGCACGTCCGAACGCGCGGAGTTGATTTTCACGTTCTGGGTGATGACCGTCTGGCCTTCCTTGGAAAGTATCCAGCGATACACCCTCTCCGCGTTTTTCGGGTTCGGCCCGTCCTTGATCATGCCGAACGAAGCAGGTATGACCGGGGTGCCTTCCTTCATCTCGGCGATCTTGATCTTCGCGCCCTTGTTGATGCGCCGAATCGCGATGTATTCGAACACCATCGTCACGTCGCGCTCGCCCGTGGCGACGCGCTCGGTCGACGCGCCCATGCGCGATTGCACCAACGTTCCGTTATAGAGCAGACCCTTGATGTATTTTTCGCCGAATCCCTTCGAACCGTAGAAGAAATCCCACAGGCCCGCGGACTGGAACGGATCGACCAGCACGAGACGGCCCTTCCATTTCGGCCCCGTCAGTTCCGCAAAGCTCTTCGGCGCCTCGCCGGGCTTCACGTTGTCGGTGTTGTAGATGACCTGGAGAGTCGGCGCGCGCAGGCCGACCCATTGCGCTTTTTCGTCCTTGCCCCAGGCCGGGAAATTCTTGGCTTCGGGGAGTTGCGTCACGTTCTTCACCCAGCCTTCCCTGGCGAGGTGATACCAGCCCGGCGTGTAGCTGAAGTGCAGCAGGTCGATTTTGCCCTTGCCCACCGAACGCTCGGCGACGAAGCGCTGATAGAGGCTGACGCCGCCTGCGGTGATGGACTGGACCTTGATGTCCGGAAATTTCTTTTCGATGGCCTTCACCAATGTCGCTTGCGCGGCGGTGGTGAGCGACGAGTAGAAGATGAGGTTGGCGGCGTTCGCCACGACTGCGTGGGACGTAAACGCTACAGTCCCGGCGACGACCAAACCAACGAGAATCGACTTCATGGAAAGTTTCATGTTTGCCTCCCCCTGACGGTGTAAAAGTTTGTCCCCGGAACGAATCCGATGAGGACTCGCTCACTGCGAGTCTTTTAGAGACGGTTGTCCTGCTCAGTCAAATTTTACATTTGTATTTATTGAAGCAGGTTTGGGTGATGGAGTCAAACCTTCCGTCGGTTAAGGCGAACGGGATCGTATTACCCTAAAGTTCGGGTTTTCTCTTCCGCCATTCGGGAGTCGCCCCCTCAAAGGCGTGGCCGACGCGGAACCCGCGCGCCTCTTCGCCGGGGCGGGTCGTAATCTGCATCGCCATCGGCAATCCGTGTTCGGCATCAAAACCCGTGGGCACCATCAGGCCGGGAAAGCCGAGGAAATTCTGTACGCCCGTCAGGTTTCGCGCCAGGCCGATGAAATCCATTTCCTTTCCGTTGACGCTCGCCATGGTCGTCTCGACGGGCGCGGCGAGGCAGGGATAGCCGGGCGAGAGCATGGCGTCGTAAGGGGCCATGAGGTCGAGCATCGAGCGCGTCAGCGCCTTGCGGCGACCCAGCGCGTCGATATACATCGCCAGCGTGGTCTTCCCGGCGTTCGCGATTCGCTCCTGCAAGCGAACTCCGTAGCCACCCGGGTCCTCGTGATAGCGCTCGCCGTGCACGCGGTAGAATTCCGCGTCCGCGATGACCCGTCGGTGGGGGTTGATCTCCCTGGCGAAGGGGCAGGGCGCATCCTCGATTTTTGCGCCCAGCCCGCGCAGTGCGCCGAGCGCCGCCTCGAACGCTTCCATGATCGGCTCATCGATTTCGACGTCGATCAAATCGGAGGAGATCATGAAACGCATGCCGTGTACACCCTTTTCCAGGTCGGCGGAAAACTCGGGCGCTTCCATATCGGCGGAAAACGGATCGCCCGGGTCGTAACCGGCAATCGCCTGGAGCAGCAACGCGCAATCACGCACCGTCCGCGTCAAGGGTCCTACGTGATCGAGGCTGGTCGCATTCGGATAAACGCCGCGCAGGCTGATCCGCCCGTAGGTCGGCTTCAGCCCGACGACGCCGCAAATCGCCGCCGGTCCCCGCACCGACCCCCCGGTGTCGGTTCCGAGCGCGCCGGGCGCCATCCGCGCGGCGACCGCGGCACCCGAGCCGCCGCTCGAGCCCGCAGGCACGCGGGTGACGTCCCAGGGGTTGCGGCACGCCCCGTGGTGGGGGTTCTTGGTCGCCGATTCCGCGGCGAACTCCGCCGTGTTGCACTTGCCGATCATGACGGCGCCGGCCTCGCGGAGCCGCCGGACGCATTCCGCGTCTTGCGTCGGCACGTTGTCGCGAAAAAAACTCGAGCCCTGCGTGGTGCGCACGCCCGCCGTATCGATGATGTCCTTGACGCCGATGGGCACGCCGTGCAAAGGCCCCCGGATGTTGCCGGCCGCGATTTCGGTCTCGGCCGCCTTCGCCTCGGCGCGCGCGCGCTCGTGCGCCACGGTCGTAAACGCATTCACAATCGGGTTGAGCGCATCGATGCGCACCAGATGCGCTTCGGTCACCTCGACCGGCGATAAGTCTCCACCGGCGATTTTTTTCGATGAATCCGCGATGGTGAGATCGCAAATGTCGCTAGCATCCATTCTCTTTTCTCCTGATTCCTTATGGTCTGGCCGAACGCCCTCATGGCGGCGACGGCGACATCAGAGGAGCGATGGTCTTTGAATCGTCCGGCAGTGCGCCGCTACTCGACAGAAGAGGGCGCGCACCGGCCATGAAAGGCGGGGAGAAATTCAACCGTCCGCCGGGTATGCCCGTATCAAAACGGTTGCGAGAAACCCAGGTCCTCACCGATTCTGCCCGTATGAAGATGGCTGCGAGAAACTCAGGTTCTCACCGATTCTGCCTGTATGAAATTGGCGGAGGGAGAGGGATTCGAACCCCCGGAGCTTTCGCTCAGTGGTTTTCAAGACCACCGCCTTCGGCCGCTCGGCCATCCCTCCGCGAAAAAATGCAATCCCTCCCTCCCCGGTCGGGATTGATCCCGGCGACTCCTGAGCGGGGAAGTTCGAAGAATATACTAGCACGGCCCGGCGTGGTTTTTAAGATGGGAATTGTCTTCGCCTTTGCTCGTCATTCCGGCGGACGCCGGAATGACGGCGTTGTGTCATCAAATCTCCCTCATCGGTCGGGTTTGACGACCGGGGGGAGGGTGCGCGAGCGAGGAGTGATTCCTTGTAGCGGGTCGCATACATGCGACCCGCACTTTTTCCCCTTCAAGACACGGGCCGCATGTATGCGGCCCCTACGGGTCCTACCCCGACCAATGCGGGAGGAACTGCCGGAATGACGATCAAAAAGAAAAACCGCAATCCCTCGCTCTCCGGTCGGGATTGTCGCCGCAATGACGGTAGGGGCAATCCCTCCTCGGGACTGCCCCACCGTTCGCGAACCGCCCCTACAAAATGCGCGGTGGTTCCGGGTAGGGGAGAGCCGGTGTGCCCTCCCGTGCGGAGGCGGGCGTCATAAAAACGGGCCGACACATAGGTGGCAGACATATATGTCTGACCCTACGGGAGTCGGAATGACGGGAGCGACGAACGAGTCCGTAGGGGCGGACCTGCGTGCCCGCCCTGTCCGCGCATGCGCCCCCGGCGGCTTCAAATGCCGTCCGTGCCGCCGTCACATCGTGTAGAAGTCGAAGTCCGTCGCGTCGAGATCGGTCGAAGTGAAGTCCTCGATGATGATCTCGCCCCCGCCCTGGGAGCTCAGGTCGATCTTCGTGTCGTCGCCGTCCTGCGTGATGGTGAGCTGAGAAAAGCCGGTGATGCCGGTGAATGCGGTGAGGTCGATGGTGTCGTTTTCGCCGCCGGAGACGTCCTTGAAATCCTTGATCGCGTCGTTCCCGTGCCCCGCCTGGAAGACGAAGGTATCATCACCGCTGCCGCCCACCAGGATGTCGTCGTCGGCGCCGCCGTCGAGGGTATCGTCGCCCTCCTCGCCCATCAGGAGGTCGCAGCCCGCGCCGCCGTAGATCTCGTCGTCGCCTTCGCCGCCGTAAATATCGTCGTTTCCGCCATAGCCGTAAATCTCGGAGTCTTGCGAGTTATCGCTCAAGAATTCGCTATACTGGCTTCCCTCAAAGGGGTCGGTATCCTGCAACACCGTGACGCCCCCATCGGTAGAGATCGATTCGACAGGCGGGTTGGGCATAACGAAGTTGCCTGAGGTGACGGAGCTTGCCGAAACGCCGGTCAGGGTGATCGTTATGTCTCCCGTTGCGCCTGAGCCAAGAGATGATTGC
Organism: bacterium; assembly: GCA_965221165.1. Taxonomy (GTDB): domain Bacteria; phylum UBA8248; class UBA8248; order UBA8248; family UBA8248; genus Bin107. Next base: position 1,684,383 of record CBDCRP010000003.1, on the reverse strand, counting down.
GGGACCGTGATCACGGCGTCGCCGTCGGTGTTATCCGCGATGGTGAGGTCGGCATAGGTGATTGTCTCCGGAATCAAGCTGAGATCAATCGTATCTTCACCCACGTTGAAATCAGTGATCGTGTCATCGCCCGCAGTTACATACTTGTAGGCGAAGGTGTCCTCGCCGGCTCCGCCGGTGAGCGCATCGTCCCCCTCACCGCCGAGGATGGTGTCGTTGCCAGCGCCACCATCTATCGTATCGTTGCCTTCGTCGCCAAAGATCGTGTCGGCGCCGTCGCCGCCGTAAATCGTATCGTCGCCGCTGTCGCCCCGGAGGAGATCGACGTCATCGCCACCGTAGATCGTATCGTCGCCGCTGCCGCCTCTGATATTGTCGTAGCCCGCCCCGCCGGTGAGCGTATCATTGCCCTCATCGCCGAGGATGATGTCGTGGCCTTCGCCACCGTCGAAGGTGTCATCTCCTTTCGTGCCGAAATACCTGTCGTTTGTCATGTTCGTTCTCCACTGTCCTTTCACAAGACTGTGAAATAGAGAAAAATGGTGCCATATAATATTTAAATAGGTCAAGTCCTGTAGATGCTGGGTAATTTCTTTTGGCACATATCGGCTGAGGGCTGCCTGAGGCCGTTTTCCGCCTCGTAGTTTTGGTCCAGTTCCCTTCTCAGGGCGTCCATCCCTCGGTAAAGGAGCGCAGTCTCCGCCTTCCCCTTCCCGGTCGGAATTGACGCCGGAACGATGGTGGCGGGCCGGTATGAAAATAACGGACATATAAAAACGGGCCGACACATAGGTCGGCCCCTACGGGGGTCGGAATGACGGGGGCGACGAACGAGTCCGTAGGGGCGGACCTGCGTGTCCCCCTGTCCGCGCATGCGCCCCCGGCGGCTTCAAATGCCGTCCGGCTGCGCGTCACATCGTGTAGAAGTCGAAATCCTCTGCGCCCAGGTCGGTCGAGGTGAAGTCCTCGATGATGATCTCGCCCCCACCAAAGGAGCTCAAGTCGATCTTCGTGTCGTCGCCGTCCTGCGTGATTTTGCCGTCGAGACCCGTAAAAGCGGTGATGCCGGTGAATGCGGTGAGGTCGATCTTGTCGTTCTCACCGCCGGAGACGTCCTTGAAATCCTTGATGGTGTCGTTCCCGTGGCCGGCCTGGAAGACGAAGGTATCATCCCCGCTGCCGCCCCACAGGGTGTCGTCGTCGGCCCCGCCGTCGATGGTGTCGTCCCCCTCCTCGCCCATCAGGAGGTCATTACCCGCGCCGCCCTCGACCATGTCGTCGCCCTCGCCGGCCATGAGCACGTCGTTGCCGCCCTTGCCCAAGAGCCGCGTGTCGTTCGCACCGTCGAGGTAGATGTCGGAACTGTCGGTTCCCTCCCAGGGGTTGGCGTATCGCTGGAGCTTGTCGTTCTCCTCGGTGGTCAGCGAGGTGGTCGACCCGTCGGGCATGTTGAAGTTCGATGCGGTGAGGTCGGTTGCCGTCACGCCGGTGAGGGTGATGGTTCCGCCGAGCGCGGTGTGCGTGATCGTAGTGTCGCTCCCGACCTGCGTGATGGTGAGGTCCGCATACGCGATCGCCTCCTGGATCATGCTCAGATCGATCGTGTCGGCGCCCACGACGAAATCGGTGATAGTGTCGTCGCCCGAGTTCTCGATGAACACGAACGTGTCCTCGCCGGCTCCGCCCGTGAGGTTGTCGTTCCCAGAGCCGCCGGCAATGGTGTCGTTGTCCGCCCCGCCGTCTATCGTATCGACCCCGGAATCACCCACGAGCATGTCGTTGCCATCGCCGCCGTAAATGGTGTCATCCCCGCTGTCGCCTCTGAGGATGTCGCCGTCCGCGCCGCCGTAGATGGTGTCCGTTCCGCTGCCGCCGCGGATGATGTCGCGGCCCGTTCCGCCGGTGAGGTCGTCGTCGCCCGCATCGCCCAGGATGGTGTCGCTGCCGCCTTCTGCGTCAATGGTGTCGTCGCCGTCCGTGCCGAAGAGCCTCTCGTCGGTGTCGGCCATGGTTATCCTCCTTGAGATACCGTGAAACCGGATGAAAAGTATTATAAATCCACCGACAATGGTCGGCAACGACAATTATCCGGGGGGCGTTCCCATGGCCCGGGCGGACACGCGCGAGCTTCCACCCCTGCAAAACCACGAGCCTCCCCGGTCGGAAAACCGCAGTCTTCCCCTCCTCGGGGTGGGGCGGCCTCAAAGGGTGGTCGTCACCCGACCTCTTCGGTGGGGACTGGTCCGCATCGCACGTTCACCGCACGAGGATGCACACGCATTTGCCCGCATTTGCGGCTTTCGAATGGAAAGAATGTCCGTGTATGCTTGCGAAGCGGGTCGTCACGTCCGGGGTTCAATGAATTTCTGAAAATAAGTGAAAAAAGGGTGAAAAAAGGGAAAAATATCTGAAAATAAGTGAAAATTTATAATGTTGATATTAAAGGGGTTATGAGGATTTTAGGCCGAAATGGAGGCCATTCCCCCCATGTAGGGCCTTAGAATTTCGGGTATCTCGACGGAGCCGTCTTCGCGCTGAAAATTCTCCAGAATCGCCACCAGCGTGCGTCCCACGGCGAGGCCCGAGCCGTTTAGGGTGTGGAGGAGTTCTGGTCTGGCCCCCGGCTCGGGGCGATAGCGGATCTGGGCGCGCCTGGCCTGGAAATCCTCGAAATTACTGCAAGAAGAGATTTCCCGGTAGGTGTTCTGCGAGGGCACCCAGACCTCGATGTCATACGTCTTGGCGGCGGAAAAACCCAAATCCCCCGCGCACAGCGCGACGACGCGGTAGTGAAGCCCCAGGCGCTTCAGGATTTCCTCGGCGTCGGCGGTCAAGCTTTCGAGTTCCCCGTAGCTCTCCTCGGGCCGGGCGAATTTGACGAGTTCGACCTTGTTGAACTGGTGCAGGCGGATGAGGCCGCGCGTATCCTGGCCGTAGGAGCCCGCCTCGCTCCTGAAGCAAGGGGAATAGGCCGTGTATTTGAGCGGCAAATCCCGCCCGTCCAGGATTTCCTCCCTGTGGATGTTGGTGACGGGCACCTCGGCGGTGGGAATCAGGTAGAATTTTCCGTCATCGACCCGGAAGAGGTCTTCTTCGAATTTCGGCAACTGGCCGGTGCCGGTCATGGCCGCAGGGTTCACCATGAAGGGGGGAAGCCACTCGGTGTAGCCGTGCTCGTTCGTATGCAGGTCGAGCATGAAGTTGATGAGGGCGCGCTCCAAACGCGCCCCCGCGCCCCGGTACAGCGCAAAACGCGCGCCTGCTATCTTTACGGCGCGCTTCATGTCCAGAATGCCCAAGGCTTCGCCCAAATCATCATGCGCTTTGGGCTCGAAACCAAAAACCGGCCTTTCGCCCCAAGCCCTCAGGAGGGTGTTGTCATCGGCGCTTTGGCCGTCGGGGGTGGTCTCATGCGGCGCGTTGGGGAGATCGAGCAGAAAATCGTTTTGTTTTTGCGCGAGTTCGGCCAGTTCTCCCTCTATGGATTTCGCCTCGGCGGTCAATCGGTGATTTTCGGCCAAAAATGCTTCGACCTCCTCATCGGACGCTTTATTGCGTTTGAGTTCACCGATTTTTTTGCTGCGCTTTCTCACGTCGGCCACCCGGCTTTCGACCTGGTGGGTCAAGTCCCGCCTTCGGGCGTCGATTTTCAGTATTCCGGAGAGGTCCCAATCGCCGCCCCTGCGGGCGAGTGCGCGCGCCACCGCTTCGGGGTTGTTTCTGATGAGACGGATGTCGAACAATTTCTTGCTCCTCATTTGGTTTCCATATCGGCTAGTGAACATAAAACGAGAGTTTGCGCGCGTCAACGGAAATATCTGTACTACATGAAACCTCCGCGGTGGATTTCGATTTCGAAAATGAGGTATTCTAGTCGAATCAGAAGTATTCTCTGGCGCCGGCGGAAATTCGGAGACGATGATGTTTGGTTTATTCCGGGTGATCACGCGCTCGGGCGGCGCCGTGGCCGTTTGTTTGGCCATGGTGGGCCTGATATTTTACGGCATCGCCCAAATGAGCGTCATGATAGTGGATGAGCCCGCGCGCGGGCTTAAGGTGTTCGGCGTATTTTTCGCTTTTTCGATTGTGTTTTGCTTGGTTCTGAAATGGATTTTGCGTCAGGCGATCGAGCAGGCCCTCCGGCCGATTGGCGCAGCCAAAGAGGCTACGTCGCGCCTCGTCTCGATTGGTGAAGAGGGCGGGAAAAAGGCGTTTCGCTCGCTGGGACGGAGAACGCGCGCTGCGGGAAGCGTCGTCACGTGGGCGGTGGGAGGAGCTGCCCGAACCCTATGGCGCGTGCGATATGTCTGGCCTTCTTCTTGGCGGGGCCACCGCCACAATAATGATCAGGAGCATGCGGATGTTATACCTCTCAAGAGAAATCGAGAGGGGCGTTGATTTACGGGCACGAAAGAGACATTTTGGATTCTGTGTCGCTCATCTGAGGACACTGAAGGATTTCTTCTGAAAGGCCGGACTTGACGCATCCATCGTGTGATGCAGAGCAACGCCTCCCCCGGTTTTTTTGGCTAATCGTCCATTTGCTCGAAAATAAGATAATGGCTTTCGAGCATGTTCAGATTCTTATACACCGATTGCGCGCCCAAGTTTTGCGCATCGACGTATAGTTGCAGGCCACAGGCTCCTGCCTGGACGGCAAGATTTTTGACGTGATGGTGCAAGGCGCTGTAGACGCCCTGTTTTCTCGCCGATGGAACGACATATACGTTCTGAATCCACCAATACTGGCCGTTGTTCCAATCGCTCCACTCCAGAGTGACTCGGATTTGCCCTAGAATTTCATCGCCCCGATGCGCGAGGTAATATCGTCCCATTGATGGGTTTAAGAGCGATTTTTGCACTCCTTGACGAACTTTTTCAGGCTTGAGGCGCAGGTTTTCACTTTCTAGGGCCATATCGATGTTGAATTGGATAATTTTCTCTGCGTCCTCAACAGTGGCAGGGCGTATGGCGAAATTCATCATTACTCCGAGTTTGATGCGTATTGGTTTCGATTGCTGGAGAGACCCTATCTAATTCAATCAAACAAGTAAAACCCATTCACATCTTGGGGATGTCAACTCTCCGAGACGGAGGATTCTTGAGCGTTGTGCGAAAATCCACCCGTTAAGAAAAACGGTGTTTTCACGCCACTCTGGAAACCTACTCGCGAGAGCGCTACAATTTTTTGGATTTGTCTTTTGGAGCATTTTCCGCATGGATGTTTTTGCACAAGAGTAGGCAGGACATGCCGGTGAGCCGCTAGAACAGGAAGTATGAAATGCGCTTGAATTTCATGGTTATAATCGTTGCTATTTACTTTCTCGTCCTCTCTTTTATTTTTCAGAAGACATCAAATGGATTCGCCTTCTCCTCCATCGAGACGGCGGAAGAAAAAGAGATTCCCGGCAAATGGAAACATTGGCGGGATTTCGTGAAGGAGCATTTCGCCTACCCTTTGTCCCCGATGGGTGAGGTGCCGAAATCATACAAAGGCGCTGAGCGTTCTCTTTTGCCCGAGAGTTGCGGGAGTTGTCATCTCGATCAGTACAAACAATGGAAGACCACGCTTCACGCCAACGCGATGAGCCCGGGCATCTATGGACAACTCGTCGATATGTGGAAAACAAGTCCCGAGGAAGCACAAAGTTGTAATGAGTGCCATGCGCCTTTGGCGGAACAGCAGAAGCGCGCGAAGTTGGGTGCGGGTCCTTTTGCGAATTGGCGGAAAAACCCAATCCACGATCGAAAACTGGAGATGCACGGACTGGCCTGCGCCGCATGCCATGTGCGTGATTGGCGTGTGTACGGTCCACCCAAGAAGGAAACCCCCGAAGGGGTGGATGACACGACAAGGAGTGGTCCACACGCAGGGGTAGAACGCACGCTTTTTTTCAGCCGTGCTGAATTTTGCATGGGTTGCCACCAGCACACGTTTCCCGGGCCGAACGGGAAATCGATTCAGAACACGTACAACGAGTGGAAAAACTCGCTTTGGGGCAAAGAGGGCATTGCTTGCCAGAGTTGTCACATGCCCGGGCGTGCACATCTATGGCGAGGCATACATGATAAGGATATGACCCAGGGCGCCGTGCAAATAGACGTCACGCTCGGGGAGGAAGCGCCCGGGCAAATCGTCACGGCCGAAATTAAGCTCACGAACTCAGGTGCCGGGCATTATTTCCCTACCTATATTACGCCTTCTGTGGATGTCATCTCCGAGCTGGAGAATAAGAGTGGGCGAACCATACCGGGGTCAAGGCAGATTAATGTGATCGAGCGGAAACTTTCGCCTGATTTTAGCCGCGAAATCTATGACACGCGCATTCCCCCTCAAAAATCCATCACGTTTCGATACAGAAGAGGACGAGCCGAGGGTGCGGCGAGGCTCAGGGTGCGCGTTCATGTGCGGCCCGATGCTTTTTACTACAATTTCTATGTCGAGTTTCTCAAGAATTCGTACATTTCAAGATTGTCGCGCAAGCTCATCACACAGGCGCGAGATATCGCGGCGTCATCGAACTTTTATGTTTATGACGAGAAATTTGAACTGAAAAACTAAGAAGCTTATTCGGAAGCGTTTTGTTCGCGAACCGCGCGAACGATGTCCTCCGGTGCGATAGGCAGGTTGTTGAGGTTCGGGTTGGCCGGATCCCCGATGGCATCGGCGATCGCGTTGGCAATCGCGGGCGCCGCTGGAATGAGCGGCATTTCCCCCGCTCCCTTGGCTCCAAAGGGACCTTCCACATCGGGCGATTCCACAATCACGCTTTCGATTTCCGAGACATCCAAACTCGTGGGGTTGAGTTGGCTCTCGAAATCCGCATGAACGATGACGCCCTTTTCATGGTGAATCTGCTCGGCCAGAGCCCAGCCCAGCCCCTGCGCAATGCCGCCCTCTATCTGTCCGTTCAGGGTGAGGGGGTTCATGGCGAAGCCCACATCTTGCGCGCTGGTGATTCTTAAGACCTTGGTTTCTCCTGTCTCGGTGTCGACTTCGACTTCTGCGATTTGGGTGGCAAATTCTGGTCCGGGTCTCGAGGGCTCTGGATGGCCACGCACATTATCCGTCCGATGAGGAGGATTCTCTCCACGGTAGGCACCGCGACCGGTCACGGGTCCGTCGCCTTTCCATACAGCGGAATACGCCACTTCAGCGAACGGAATGGCGCGCGAGGGCGCTGCGCGCATGAATATATTTCCATCGCCGATGTCCAGGTCCTCAGGGGATGATTCGAGCATGCGCGCCGCTTGGCGAAGCAATTGCTCGCGAGCATCTTCCGCCGCCATGCGCACTGCGTGCGCCATGTTGAACGTGGTGCGGCTACCCGCGGTGATGGAGTCGAAGGGCGTGGTTTCGGTGTCGGCGATACGAACGCTAACTTTTTCGATGTCGGATTGCAGAACCTCAGCCGCCACCTGCGCCATCAAGGTAGCCGCGCCCGTGCCCAGGTCGGAACAGCCGGCCAATACAGCCAAGCCCCCATCCTCGTTCACCTTCACCACGGCGCCCGATGCCCCTCCACCCGTGGGATAGCGCGCGCAGCCGATGCCCAAACCCCGCCTGATTCTGAGGCCCTGATTTTCCTCCTTCTGCTTCCCCCAGCCCGCTTTTTGGCCCGCGCGTTCAAGCGTTTCCTTTATGCTCACGCTTTGTAAAATCGTACCGGCGGGGTCCGCATCGTTTTCACCCATCGCATTAAGGAGCCGAAAAGTGAGTGGGTCCATTCCTAATTCTGAAGCAATGCGGTCAGTATGTCGCTCGCAGGCGAAAGCGACCTGTGCCACGCCCAGACCCCGATAAGAACCGCTGGGGGGAAGGTTCGTATATACGAGTAGACCATCGACCCTGACATTGGGAATTTTGTATGGTCCCGTACTGGTGTAGCAGGATTTTCCAAGCACCATCGGACCCGTCATGCAATAGGCACCGTTGTTCGATGTTATTTGCACGTGGCGCCCGATGATTTTTCCTTCCCGCGTCACGCCTGTGCGATAGCGCATACGGTATGCGTGCCTCGGGTTTCCGGTGATGGTTTCCTCTTCGCGATTGAGAGTCAGTTGAACGGGCCGGTTCGATTTTCTGCTCAAAAGAACGGCTAGGGCTTCCAGTAGATGTTGGGATTTGCCACCGAAAGCGCCTCCTACATGAGTGCTCACAACGCGTAGTTTGTTCATGGGAAGTTCGAGTATTTCCGAAGCGATAGCGCGCACCACGAAAGCCGCCTGGGTGGGTGAATAGACTACCGTGCTGTCCTCGGGTCCGGGTTCCGCGAGCATGGCGCGGGGTTCGAGATAATTCTGGTGAACGCGGGGCGTTTCGTATTCGTCCTCGAAAACGAAATCAGCCCGAGTGAGCGCTTCCTCTATTGGGTCGCCCGATCGGATAAGAATATCGGTGGCTACGTTTCCATACCGCACGATACCCGGAAACGACGTGTAATCATCCAGGGAGTCATGGAGGAGGGGAGCGTCATCTTTCAGGGCGTCGTCTGTCGTGAATACGGCGGGGAGCACTTCATAATCTACATGAATTTTCTTGAGTGCGGCCTGCGCGGCTTCCGGGGTTTCGGCGGCCACGGCGGCCACGCGCTCGCCGATGTGAAGCACTTTGTCGATGGCGAGCAGCGGTTCATCGCGCACGAGCCTGCCGTGGCGGATGCCGGAGAAATTCTCCGCCGTGACGACAGCGTGTACGCCGGGAATCTTCAAAGCATCGGTGGTGTCGATTTTTTTGATTTGGGCATGGGGGTGCGGACTCAAGAGCAATTTCGCAGTGAGGCAACCGGGCCTGCGCAAGTCATCTCCAAAATCGGCGAATCCGGAAACTTTCTCTGCGGAATCGAGTCTTGGTATGGATTTGCCTAATATTAGGTATTCAGACATTAGCGTCCTCAATACGATGCTCAAAACATCATCATTTCATGGCGAATCCCCGATCACAAAAGTGGAATATCCCAGTCTATCTTACTTTTAGCTTTTCGAAAAAGGTGCGAATTCGCCTGGCATTCGCGCCTATGTCGCCTACGCCCACACGGGATTTCGAGCGGATGTCGAGGCGCGTCATCCCATTATTCGACGTTATCCGGATTACGATGTCATCGATAAAGCCATACCAAAAAGTATTGTCATACGCCTCGATACGTCCTTCGGCTGGTTTTGACGTCACCACTTGCCAACCGATGGCGCGTACAGCGGCCAAAGCGCGTTTGAAAATTTCCTCTTTTGAATCTCGGGAAATGAGTGGCTTGATATCCGGATACATTTTTTTCTGGAGCCGTGCGATGCGTATGCCCTCATAAGCGGGTGGGTTTTTCGCTCTTTTTCTCAGTGGGAGGATGTCTTGAAAAGAGGGCGGGTTTTGAGTGTCTGTCGTGATGTCGTGAATCTTGGGTACCCGTCTCGAGATTTGCATGTGTGCGTGAAGAAAGCCCGCTACGGTGAAACCTAATGCGATGCCGAGGGCGGCGGCCGAAGTCTTGAACTTCGAAGCGTCGCGCAGGGCAAACAGGCCTCCCGTTATGGAGACGGCCACGGAGATCAACGCAATGATGGATGCGGCCTTGAAAATCTGAAATCCCATGCTGAAATGCCATAAGCCCCAGCGATGACCCAGCCCTGACGCCACAGCGGCCAGCGCGCAAGCGCTCGATATGAACAAGCCCAGATAGGAAATAGATGAGAGCGCGTGAGATTTTTTATCCACGAATTTTCTTTTTTAACCTCTGAATGGCCGATTTCAGCTCCTTTGGGCCTTTGGGATTTTGCTCTACGTGTCCGTAGGCGTAGTTGATCGAATTGGCGAAGTTTCTGTAAGCCGCAGCCGCGATGATGTCGACGATGTTTTCCTCGCTGAAGCCGGCACACCTTAAGCGCTCGATGTCTGTTTTTTTCATTTGATGAGGCGTATGGGTCATTTTTTCCGCATAGGCGAGCATGGCGCGGTCGGCAGGGTCGAGAATTCTCGCGCGTTTTGGCTCGTCTAATACCTGGCCTACTTCAGCGATGGAGGCATCATCGCACGCGTCACGGAACAACTGTCCGTGGTTCATCGCTCAGCCGTATCACCCCCCATGAGCCGCCACATAAAAGGCGAGCAATTCCTCCCGCCTCGTTCCGAGGCTGGAGCCGCCATGGACCGAACTGCGGAGCATTTCGCGACCGGCCAAAACATCGGGCCTTCTGCCCATCTGAAGAAATATCTTGGGAATTGGTTTTTTCGCCTTACGCAGACCTTCTATAATTTTTTTTGTGGTTCCCTCCGCGGAATCCGGAGAAATAGGTTCTATCCAAGCCATGACGTGCTCCCCTGATGATAAGGGAAGGAGATTCTCAGTTATATGAGGAATGTGCAAGAAGGGTCTTCAAGCATTTTCCTGTCTGGACGCGCATTCCTTCATCAAGCGAGTATGGATGAATGTAACTATTTTGTGACTCTGACGATATCGGCAATGTTTCATGGGTCATTTGGTCTTATGGGTTTACGCAAACACACCGAAAACCAAAAAGTAGGTGCCGGGCCTTCGGGTCCCGTCCATGGCGAGCGGCTGCCCGCGTGATACCCGGCTGATCGTCCCAGGACCCACCCCCTTTCATCGTGGCTTTTGATTTTGAAAACGGGGTGGATGTCCACTCGAAGACGTTTCCCGCCATGTCGAGCACGCCATACGGGCTTTTGCCCTTCGGATACGTGCCAACGGGCGTTGTGGCGTGCACCTTGTAGCCAAAGTTCAGGCGTTCGGGATCGAAGGTGTTGCCCCAGGGGAAATATCTGGCATCGGCGCCGCGCGCCGCCTTTTCCCATTCCGCCTCCGTGGGCAGTCGGTATCTCGCTGGAGCTTTTCCGCCCCGCCAGATGCAGTAGGCCTGCGCGTCTGATTGACTTACGAGCACGACGGGATGATTCGCTAGACCTTTCGAGTATGTCGGCCGACCGTCTTTGTTTTTCCCCCAAAGATAGCGCCGCACGGACTCATAGGAATGAACGAGATAGCCTTGATGTTTATAATTTTTGGGCGAAATGAAAGGAGCGCGATGGCCGTTCTCCCACACGAAGCGGCGGTATTCGGCCTGAGTCGTCAGGTTCCTGTCAATAAAGTATTCGGCCAAGACGACGCGTTTGCGCGGAAGTTCCCAGTTGTCGAACCAGCGCCATCTGCGCGCGGCGCGGCTGCCTATTCGATAACCATAATCACGCTCGGCCCTGTCGCTGCCCATCGAAAAAGGGCCCGCAGGGATTTTGATAAGTTTGGAATCTCTCTCGCAGGTATTTAGTGCGCCCTGTGCGGAAACATGAAGGATGAGAAGCGATAGCATGGCGAAGATGAGCCACATGGCCGGTTTCCTTTCCATCAAAATGTATTGCAAGTCTCCTTTGGCTCGAATAATCTGAAATATGCTATCTTGCATTGGGCTATTTTAAGTCTACACAAGGGAGCACCATGCGACCAATTCCATTCTCCAGACTGTGTTTCCTCGCTCTTGGTGTTCTCTTGTTCCTGACAGTGTCGTCTGATCCGGCGGATGCCCAAAGTCGTTTTAACGTCTTGCGAATGGCTCCTGAAAACTCCGTGCCGCCCCCTGATTTTCAATATCCGGACCTCACGGGAAAGCAGCACAAACTCAGTGATTTTAAAGGCAAAGTGGTGATGCTCGTTTTTTTCGCCACATGGTGTCCTTTGTGCGAGGAGGAGATGCCCAAGTTTTCGGCCCTCCAGAAAAAATATGAGGACGAGGGTTTTACGGTTCTGGCTGTTTCCGTGGATAGGGCCGGCCCTGGGTTTGTGCAAAAATGGGCCAAGAACAAGAAGTTGAACTATCCGATTTTCCACGATCAGAACTGGGCGTCTCGCCGTATGCACAATGTGCGCTACGTGCCGACGGTGTACCTCATCGACCGCGAGCAGCAATTAGTCGCTTGGGTGGTGGGAGTGACGGATTGGAGCAGCAATCAGGCGATCGGCATTATCCGCCGCACACTTCAAAGGAAATCAACTGCACATAAGCCGACCACCCAAATGAAAGTGTCCGTTTTGTCTTGGTCAAGTTCTGGAACGATGGACCAGGGATAAGCTGATATAGCCGTTGCCCTTTTTTGTGGTCATGACTTATTGGCATCAGAATGTTTTTGTTTCACTAACTCGAGGGCCTCATGAAATTCGACCCATCGCTTATAGTCATTACAGACCGGAATATCTTGTCTCGGGCTTCGGGATGGAAATTAAAAGACGCGGTTCGTGCAGCCGCAATGGGTGGGGCCACCATGATCCAGCTTCGTGAGAAAAATATGGGTGGCGTGGAAATGACTCGTTTGGCGGATGAACTAAAAGAAGTTCTGGAAGGGACCGATTGCGCCTTCACGGTGAATGACAGGGTGGATGTCGCCATGGCCTCCGGCGCGCATGGGGTGCATTTGGGCCAGGAGGATTTCCAGCTTCCGAGAGCAAGAGCGATAGCTGGGGGTGCGTTGTTTTATGGTGTAACGGCTGGAAAATCCGAATGGGCGTCGCGGGCAGCCGAAGAGGGCGCGGATTATATCGGCATAGGCCCTATTTATGCGACAGGAAGCAAAGCTGACTCGAGGCCACCTATTGGAGCGGAAGGATTCCGAAAAATAATCGAATTCGCTCCTGGGTTGCCCGCTGTCGCCATAGGGGGGATCGGCATCGAGAACGTAGAGCCGGTAATGGAGGCCGGAGCCTCCGGTATTGCCGTTATCGGCGCAGTTATGGGAGCATCCGACCCTGAAGCCGCGGCCAGAGAGTTGCGCAATCGCATAGAGAGGGCGCGAAGGTGAACAGCGAATCAGCGAAAGGGATCGGAGAGTTCGTCTTGATAGAGCGCTTGAGAAACAGGCTCGGTTCAGTGGGGAACAACGCGGATGTCATCGTCGGTAATGGGGATGATGCGGCTGTCATCAAAGCGGGAGATGGGAAATGCTGGGTGGTGACGTGCGATGTGCAGGTAAGCGGAGTGCATTTTCCCTCCCCAGAGGGTATTCCTGGTTTCGCCGTAGGTTACAAGTCGCTGGCGGTGAACGTAAGCGATGTAGCGGCAATGGGGGGCAAGCCGCGCTTTGCGCTCATCTCGTTGGGTATACCCGAGGATACGGCGGTCTCGTTCCTGGATGATGTATATGAGGGGGTGCGTGCGCTCTCGGAGCGATACGATATTTTGATTCTGGGCGGAAACGTCACGCGAACGAGTGGCCCTTTGTTCATCGATGTGTTTCTAGTCGGCGAGATGATGGCGGAGAAAGTTCTTCGCCGAAGCGGTGCCCGCGTGGGAGACCGAATTCTGGTGACGGGGCACCTGGGCGATGCCGTCGCGGGGCTACATTTATTATCTCAACCGCAAATCGGAATCCGGGAAGATTTGTATACCTCGCTTACCTCCGCACAACTCAAGCCGCAGCCCCGTGTCGCGGAGGGGGCAGCCATCGCGGAATCGGGGTTGGCCACATCCATGATGGACATCAGTGATGGTCTGGCGGGTGATATCCATCACCTGTGTGATGCGAGTGGAGTAGGCGCAATCATTTGGGAGAAAGAACTGTCCATCTCCAACGCCTTACTGGAATTGGCGTCCACCGTGGCGAAAAATCCTCTTGGATGGGCCTTGCATGGTGGAGAGGATTACGAGCTTCTCGTCACGACGCCTGTAGAATCTGTCCATGCGCTTCAAGAGATTGTCCGACAGGCGGGAGGGGCACCGCTCACGCCTATCGGAGAAATCGTGTCGGCCTCAAAAGGAGTTTCCGTGAAGCGAGCGGAAGGGGTTTTCGCATTGGAAAACCTCGCTTGGGAGCATTTTCCCGCCCCAAAGCATCCCTCGTAGACAACAAATGGATGGCCGCATCGCCTGGGGCAAGCGTTTTATGGCGAAAACCGATCTCTTGCGTAGGCCGCGCCATAGCGTTTGCTCTCCTTGTTGTGGCGCCAACGCCAAGCGGTGAAGAATTATTGTGATGATCCCGATGCCGAGAAGCGGTGCGTTGAATTTCATGAAGATTCCTTGACAGATTACCCCACACCTTTGCACATTCTAAGCATTCGTAAAATTCTTCTTGCTTGTTATTCAGGATGGGGTCGATGAGCGCACAAGGACCATTGAAGGGAATTCGCGTGTTGGATTTGTCCCGAATCCTCGCGGGACCCTTTTGCACCACGATGCTCTCGGATTTGGGAGCGGAAATCATCAAGCTCGAATCTCCTGGAAATGGCGATGAAACCCGCACCTGGGGCCCTCCATTCAAGAAGGGAGAAAGCGCCTACTTCCTGAGTGTGAACCGTGGGAAGAAAAGCATTGTGGTCGACCTCAAAAAAAACGAAGGTCTTGAGATCGCCCGCACAATCGCAAAAAAGGTGGATATCGTTGTCGAGAATTTTCGCCCGGGCGTCGCGGCGCGCCTGGGCGTCGGGTATGAGGCGCTATCCGCTTTGAATCCTCGATTGATATACGTTTCCGTTTCCGGCTTCGGACAGACGGGACCGTATCGGGAGCGCTCGGGCTTTGATATTGTCGGCCAGGCGATGAGCGGCATCATGAGCGCGACGGGTGATCCGGATGGCGGGCCTTGCAAGGCCGGGATTCCGTTGAGTGACCTTACGGCGGGCATGTGGGCGGCTTATGGCGTAACCAGCGCATTGTTCGCCAGGGAGAAGACGGGCAAAGGGCAATATATAGATCTATCCCTTCTGGATAGTAGTGTATCGCTGCTCACCAACTTGAGTGGCTGCTATTTCATGGATGGCAGCGTTGGCGGGCGATGGGGGTCGGCGCATTTTCAAATCGTTCCCTACCAGGCGCTCCGGGCGAAGGATAAGGAAATCATCATCGGGGTGACGAGCGATCGTTTTTGGAATTATTTTTGCCACATCATCGATGCCCCTGAACTGGTGAACGATCCGAGATTCGTCGACATTCCCAGCCGTGCGGAAAATCGGGACGAACTCATCCCCATACTGGAGAGGCGTCTCGTCGAGCGAAATGGAGATGAATGGCTGAAATTGCTGGAAGAGAAGGGGATCCCTTGTGGTCCGGTTTATGATGTGCGGGAAGCGCTCGAAGATGAACAGGTTCGCCATAGAGAGATGGTAGTGGAGACGAATCATTCGCTTCTGGGTAAAATGAATGCCACCGGCGTTCCACTTAAATTTTCAGAGAATCCGGGTAAGGTCCAGGGGCCGGCCCCTTTGCACGGGGAACATACCCGAGAGATATTGTCGGATATCCTCGGGTTCAGCGATGCGCAGATAGAAGAGTTCTTGGAAGGTAAAGTGGTCGGAGAGCCCAAGCCCAGATCGGATTTCGGGATGCCCTTGGAAGACTAGGGACTCCCGCTATACACCTCACCGTGAGGATAAACTTTCAAGCAACCCTCCGAGCAGCGCGCCTCTTGGGGCGATGGAGTCGAGTTCCAGGTATTCTTCATCCGTATGTAAATTTCCTCCTACAGGACCTAATCCGTCGAGAACGGCGACTCCGAGAGGGGAGAGATAATTTCCATCGGAACCTCCGCCGGTGGGGCCGTACTGAAATTTGACGCCCGCCTCCTGTGCGATTTCCGCCGCGGCGGACAAGAGCTTTTCCGTCCTGTGGTTGAATTCCATGGCGGGTCTTCCGCTGATTTTTTTGAATTCCAGGCTTGTTCCCTCGATGTGGGGTTCGGAAGTTATGCGGTGCAGTTCATCCGTCATGGAATCGAGGGTTGTCTGACGTTCCGCGCGCACTTCAATGTGGCAAGAAGCCTCATCCGCCACGATATGCGGCCTGTACCCACCTGAGAGACCGGTGATGTTGATGGTGCCGCCTCCTCGCTCCAGGTTTTGGATGGCTACCATATTGTGGGCGAGCTCATGAACAGCGCTTCTGCCTCTTTGAGGGTCAACGCCGGCATGGGCCGAGACGCCGCTGACGAGCAATTTCCCGTAGCAACTTCCTTTCCTCGAAGATACGATGGAGCCGTTTGCACGGCCGGACTCGATTATCAACGCGGCGGCGGCGTCTCTTCCGATTCGCTCTATCACTTTTCTCGATGAGGGGTTCCCGCGTTCTTCATCGGTGTCGTATAAAATTTGAATTTTCGTGAACTCTTCGAACCCTTCGGCCAGTAACGCTTCCATCACGAATTGGCAAACCACCAGACATCCTTTCATATCAACCACCCCGGGGCCGTAGGCCATCCCGTCTTTTATGGTGAACGGCCGTTGCGCGGCGGTTCCCTCTGCAAAAACGGTGTCGCAATGCCCGACCAGGAATATATGGGGGCCGTTTTTTCTTGCGCCATGAAACGTCGCCAAAAGATGATCTCCCGTTTCATGCGTGCCTGGAATCATCTCCACTTCGGCCCCCATTTCAAGGTATTTTTCCGCAAAATGGGAGGAAACAGCGTTCGTTCCCTTATTGGGAAACGTCGGGGAGTCGATATTCACCACATGGGCGATTTGTTCGATGATTTCATCTTTTCGGGTTTCAAGGGATTTTCTGATAGCGGCTGCGCCGATCATTCATGTAATCCTTTGCGATAAAAATTTCCCGTGACTGAATCTCCTGCGAGCAGGTCATCGTACATGCCATCCGGTACGGCCTCGAATATCGTTTGGGCATCCTGAAGGGCCTTTTTAGAGGTGCAATGGCTCAAATAAAGTATTCGCTTTGCGTTTGGAGGAAAACGATGCGGATAGCTATCCGGATGACTCGCCAGCCCCGTCAAATGATGTGGCTCGATGACTTCCCCGGCTTTCAAGCCCGCTATGGCGCGAACTTTTTCCATGCGATGAACAATTCGCTCGTCCGCTTTTTGTCCAATTGCAACGAGCCCCAACACGAGGACGCAATGTGTCGCTCCTTTTGGGATAACCGGCTCATTTGGCCCCGGGGCCTTGATGAGCCGTTTTCTGGCCCCGTCTGTTTTTACAACCATCACGCCGTGAAAATCAGAGCGGTGCAACGCTTCCACCTGGTTCGCCTCGAGGCCACGGAACATGTTTTGTGGCAATTTCCTCTCCACCCAAACAACGGCGCCACGCATGGACCAATCCTTGACGACGGATTGCAACTCGACGCGTCCCTCCTCGCTCAGTAGAACGGGCGGCGAATTTTCACCACCCAGGGCATGGAGATTCGTCGTGCTGGTAATGATGACGGGAAACGGCTCACCCAGCATCTCCCGGATGAGCCGCTTCATGAGCGTGGCCTTGCCGCCGGCGCCCATGACGCAGACCATATCGCCGGGGGAAATATCCATCATCGGGTGCAAGTTTTGCGAAGGTGTTGATTGTATGGGCATTTTCAGGCCGCGGCGCGATATATTCTCTCAATGTCCTCAAGCGTGAGCTCTTTGGGATTGCAATTCAAGAGACGTTCGAGTTTGAAAGCGGCTTCGGCCAACTCCGGTATGGCATGTGGGGGAACGTCGACTTCGCCGAGCCGGGTGGGCACCCCGCAATCACGACAGAGTTTTTCCACCGCGCCGACGGAAAGCTCGGCAGCTTCCGCCTGGGATATGCCATCGATGGATTCGCCCAGTATCTGGGCGATGCGGGCGAATTTCTCAGGCGCCGCCGCGTGGTTCTCCTTCATGACGTGAGAAAACATCAGGGAATTGCTGACCCCGTGGGGAATATGAAACCTGGAACCCAGCGGATACGCCAGGGCATGAATGGCTCCCGCCCCCGCGCCGGCGAGCGCCACGCCGCCATAGTATGAGCCCAGGGCCATGTCGGTCCTGGCTTCGATATCGCTTACATCGTCACATACGCGCCGTAAAGAACGGGCGATGAGTTTCATTCCCTCCAGGCTGTACATCTCGCTCAGGGGAGTGGCGTTTCTGGCCACGTAGGTTTCCAGGCAATGCGTAAAGGCGTCCACCCCGGCGGCGGAGGTGACCTTCGGCGGTGCGGAAAGCGTGAGGTTCGGGTCGACGATGGCGGCGAACGGGATGACGTGCGTGCTGACGATAGCCAGCTTCACTTGCTCCTCCGGCACCGAGAAAATGGCGTTGGGCGTGGCTTCGGCGCCCGTTCCACTGGTGGTGGGCACCAAAATGGTGGAGACGCCTGGTTTCGGCACGAGTTCAATACCCAGATAATCCCTGGGCGCGCCGTCGTTTCCGAGCAATACGCCGATGGATTTCGCCATGTCCATCGAACTGCCGCCCCCGACTCCGACGACGAGATCGAAAGAGCCGTTTCTGTATTCCTCAAAAGCCTTTTCGAGATCACCGATGGCGGGTTCGGGTGGGCACTCATCGTATATCGTCACGTCGACGCCGGCCTCTTCCAGAGGAGCCAGCGCCATGTCCGCTACGCCTGCGCCCCTCACGCCCTTGTCCGTGAAGAAAAGCGCATTGCGAGCGCCTAAAAACTCCGCCTCATCCTTGATCTTCGAGATGGTTCCGAGGCCGAACCAGGTCCGTTGCGGGTGACGTATGCTGTACATAAGGCGAACTCCTTGCGCGTAAGCTCTTTTGTCGGGAAATCACTTTTCCAGGATGTTTTCAACCCCGGGGGTCGGCATTATCCCCATGCGCCGGGTTGGATGCAACGGATTCGGGAGAATTTTATGAATCAAGGCTTCCAGTTCCGGTTCATCAGAAGACGCCATGCGTTTTGGTAGGCGATGAGCCTTCTGGCCGGCGGGCTGATTTTTTCGAGCACCTCTGCGCGAAAAAGGCGCGTTCTTCCCGCATATATCGCCGGGTCGGTTGGGGAGGAATCACTCCCGGCCATGAAATGACCCACCCGCGCTTCAAGCAAAGCCCTCCATTCACGAGAGAACGCCCCCCCGGGGTCATACAGGTGGTTTTTCCGCGGAGCGGACGAATCTGCGGGGGCAGGCGGGTCCTGGGTGAGCGTGAAGAAAAGGTGGGGGTGTCGGAGGCTGAGCGCCCGGAGCAGGCCGTGTCCATAGCCGGGCAGGGCGTTCGGGTTCAATATCCTGCCAGCTTGCGTCCAGATGACTTTCGCCTCGGGGGTTGCTCTCAGATGCCTCTCGAGTTGTTCCAGACCGCCGTCATCGGGAGGCATGTCGAGCAGGAGGAGGCTGCTCTTTCCCGTCGCCAGACGGATGATCGCCCCCAATGCCTCTTTCTCTCGCGCCGCCCGGGCTTTATGGGAGGACCCCGGCCGCCACGTGATCTTCCCGATACCGAATGCGCCGCCCCCTAGTTGCCGCTTGATACTGGATAAGTAGGAGCCCTTGGGCCGCGCCCACTCCTTTTGAGCGGCGGACGTGGTGAGCGGAATCAATCGGCCGGGGTAGCGCTCCACCGCCTTTTTGATGGTCTGCTCACTCGCCGCGGTGACCGCGCCCAAGGCGACGCCCGCGCGATCCATGCCCTCGATGAGTTGCTTGGCGCTTCTCCACCGAACGAGCGAGATTTCGAGGTCAACCAGGGGATAGGGGTTCGATGCGAGATGCGCTTTGAGCGTGCGCTCATACAGCTTGATGCGCGCTTCACGGCTCTGCTGCGCGTCTTTCGCTTCCATTCTCATAGAGGCGGATGGCTTCGCGGCACCCGCATATCCCGGGATGAGGAGCAGCCCGGTGAGGAGCAAGAGCGAGAGCAGGGTGAGGCGCATCGCCCGTTTTCTCGCCTGAACGGCTTCTCGCAGGAGGAGGAAAGACACCTTCATCTACTCGTTCACGATGGCGACGGTGCGGATGTGGGTCCCGGTGGCGCCTTGCCAGTGAAGCGGCAGCACGCTGGCGGTGAAGCCGTGGGCTGCGGGAATGGCGTCCAGGTTGCACAGGTTCTCGATGTGCCAGTATTCGCGCGTCTGGAACAGGCGATGACAGGGCCAGGGGTCTTTTCTCTCCAGCATCTCCTTGATGGGCAAGTCAAACCCCGGCGCGTCGATGCCCATCACCTGCACGCCCTGGTCGATCAGCCACTCAGCGCTCTCGCCCACCATGCCGGGGTGGTCCGTCAGGTAGCGCGGTTCATCGTTGTAGGCGGCGGCGCCCGTCCAGAGGAATACGATCTCACCGCCCTCAATCGTGCAGTTCTCCTTGGCGAGGGCATCTTTCAAGTCGTTGACACCAATGGGCTCACCTTGTTTTTTATGGCGCATGTCCAGCCTTAAGCCCGGCCCGTAGCATTTATCGAGCGGGATGTCCTCGGACCACGAATCGTTTCGCCCGCCGTGGCTTCTCGCGTCGATGTGGGTGCCGCAATGCTCGCTGAAGATGCACACGCTGTGCGCGAACAGCTCGGGGAAGCCCATCTTGTCGGTCCCGATGCGCTCGGCGGACTCGAAGGTGGTCTCTATCATCTGGATGACGGGCTGCGGCGTGCCCGGGTATCGCTCCATCCACATGTGGACGGGCATGGAAAGGTCGATAATCCGGCTCATGGGCTTCTGGTCTCCTTCGTTGGATGGGGACGATGACGATTCCCCACTATACACCATCGCGCCCCCGGAAAAACCCCCAAGGGCTTTATTTTCAAGCAGTTTAATTTTCACTTATTTTCAGGTATTTTCCCTGTTTTTCACCTTTTTTCACTTATTTTCAGAAATTCATTGAACCCCGGACGCGACGACCCGCTTCGCCGGCATACACGGACATTCTTCCCATTCGAAAGCCGCAAATGCGGGCAAATGCGGTGTTCCTCGTGACGGGCGATAAATTGAAAGGAGAGAAATTGCGACCGGTGGGGGAGGGTTTGGCCGATCGGGCATGCGGTTGCGCCTCCGTAGGGGTGGCCCCCTGTGCCCGCCCGCCTTTACATCCCCACAGTGTCAACAGGCTCCACCGCCGTCATCCCGGTGTCAATTCCGACCGGTGGGGGAGGAATTGCCGGAATCCGGAAACGCCTTTGGGAAAGTCGCTGGATATCGGGGATCAAGGCATTCCGGGATGACGAAGAAAAGCGAAGTGAAAGTGTGTTCGGACCCTACGCCGCCGTTTGCCGGGGCTTCACCCGTTTGGCGATCTGGCGACCCTGCGTGATTTCGGCCCGGCGAAGCTCCCAGGTCTTTTGCAGATTCAGCCAGAGTTCGGGTGTCGTCCCGAAGTAGCGCGCCAGACGCAACGCCGTGTCCGCGCTCACGCCCCGCTGGCCGTTCATGATCGTCGTGATCCGGTTTACCGGCACGCCCAGCGCCTTCGCCAGCGCGTTGGCCGACATGTCCAGCGCGCCCAGTTCCTCGCGCAGTATCTCACCCGGATGCACCGGCCTCATGGCGTTTTTTGCGTTCATCTCCACACCCCTTTAGTGATAGTCCACAATCTCCACATCGCACGGTCCGTCGTCTTCCCAGCGGAAGCAGATGCGCCACTGCGCGTTGATCCGGATGCTGTACCGGTCTGCGCGATCTCCCCGCAGTGCTTCCAGCCGGTTACTCCGCAGAGCCGCCAGGTCTTGAAGTGTCTCCGCGCTGTCCAGCAGGGTCATACGCCGCGCCGCCTGATCGGCGAATCCGTGAAACGCCACAACGCGATTCCCCTCAAAAAAACGCCGTGTGTCCCGATTCCTGAAGCTTCGGATCATGCTTGTCGATCATACCGGATATTACGCGGTCCGTAAAACAGGTCTTGCTGCGAGGCGATAAGAGCGACGTCCTGTTCGGTGCACGCATAAGGCGGATAACGCCTGCCGCCCCGACTTGAGGTCACAATCTTTGAGATCACAATTTGTGATCTCAAATCGTCGAATTCCTCCTTCGTGAGTTAATCGTCATTCCGGTGTCAATTCCGATTGAGAAAGGCGGGATTGCCGGAATCCGGAAATGCCTATGGGAAAGTCGCTGGATCCAGGATCAGGGCATTCCGGGATGACAGGCAAAGGTAAAAGTGGAATGAGGATTGAACCTCTCTCTACCGAACCGCGCGGACTGTGAGCCGAAGCCCCTCGCGCTCCTGGAGACAAGCGATGACCTCGAAGATATTGCGCGCCTGGGGTCAGCCCCGACTGAGGAAGGAGTCGAGCTTCCCCGAGGAGGTGAAGGTCGTGCCCGCCCGAACATGCGCATGAGGCTTTTTGGCGATTTTCCGGTGAGGTCAATCGCGACTGATGAAGGAGCGATTGCTACGATTGATGAAAGCCGACCGTCGCGTTGATGAAATCGCGCAGCACCGCCTTGCCGACTTCCACCTCGCCCGAAAGCAGGCGCTCGACCCTTGCCTGAATCGTTTCCCTGAAATCCCGCGTGAGTGGCATGGTTGGTTCTCTCGGTGTCGGCGATGCATCGTCGCGATGATTGCGGTTGCAATGGTGGATGGTAGAATACACGATTAGAAAGACGCCGGATACGCGCAATGCGTTCCGCTCTTTTTTGAGTTGCCTAACCTATGGAGCTACTCATGGCGAAAGAGCAAAACCCACCCCCGAGCAGAGCCGGAAAGGAACCCCCGGTCGCCACCAAGCCACCGCCTCCCCCGGCCCCTCCACCGAAGAAGAGGTAAGGCCTCGGCTCAAGGCTAGTTTTCAAGCTAGCTATTAGGATAGGGCAGAGAGCGTTTTTATAGAGATGGTGGTAAGGGTTTCCATTGTTCGATTCCCTACTTGAACCGCGCCTCATTCAGCCGCAGATAGACCTCCGTGCCCTTGAGCACGTCGTTCTCGTTCGCATAATCCCAAGGCGTTTTACCGGATTTGTTTCTTGCCGATGGATTTGCTCCTGCATCCAGCAGGGCCTCCACGACCGCCGGAGTCTTGCCCTCCAGCGCCGCCGTGTGCAGGGGCGTTTGTTTGTATTTGTCCCGCGCGTTCGGATTGGCTCCGGCTTTCACCAGCGCCTTCACTATCGCCGGCGTTTTGCCGAGCGCTGCGGCCGCGTGCAGGGGAGTCGTTCTTTTATACAAATTCCGCGCGTTCGGGTCGGCCCCCGCTTTTATCAACGCCGCCACGACCGCCGGATTCTTGCTGAAAGCCGCCGCGGCGTGAAGGGGAGCGTCTCCGTTGAATATGCTCCGCGAAATAGGGTCGGCTCCCGCCTTCAGGCAACGGGAGATATCCGTTTCATCAGCGCCCATGAAGAACTCCTTTGTATTCCAGTCATCACACGAAACCCCCGCCGCCATTGCGTTAGTCGCGCCCATCCACGCCATGAGTGACAGGCAGAATCCTGTAAGGAACGCTCTGAAAAGTTTGGTCGATGGAATCATCTCCGCTTCCGCTTTTTTCAGATTCGCTTCCGTTTCATGAATTCCAGCCACCACGTCTATCTTACCGCGTTTTTGAGATTAGGCCTTGTTCGTCATTCCTGAGTATGCCGGAATCCAGGCGGATGAGGAACGCACTGTCAATCTCGTAGTGTCAACAGACTATACCGCCGTCATTCCGGTGTCATTCCCGACCGAGGAGGGAGGGATTGCCGGAATGACGGGCGAGAGACCAAGTAGGGGCGGACCTATGTGTCCGCCCGCCTTTCTCGGAGAGTATGGAGAAAACCGTAGCGCGACCTGTCCCTGTTGAAGAGTAGCGAATAATCACTCCCCCCTTGAGGTCATTTCCGACCGAGAAGGGAGGGAATGTCGGCAAGACGAGGGTGAGCCCGAAGTCGCACAGGTGGGGGGGAGCTTTTACTTTAGAATCAGGCCCCCCACCGCATCAGCCTTCGTCAGGGACTCGGCTTCTGCGACTCCCCCTCAAGGGTGGAGTAACGAGAGCCTACGTCTCCCTACTTGAACCGCGCATCGTTCAATCGCCGGTAGACCTCCGTTCCCATGAGCGCGGGGTTCTCTTCTGCATAATCCCCTGGCGTTTTATCTGATTTGTCTCTTGCTGTCGGATCCGCCCCGGCATCCAGCAATACCGTCACTACCGCCGGGTTTTTGCTATAGGCGGTCGCCGTGTGCAGGGGTGTTGCTCCGTTCACATCCCGCGCGTTTGGATTGGCCCCGGCCCTCATCAAGATGGCCATGACCTCTGGAGTTTCACTATGCGCCGCCGCCCAGTGCAGAGGTGTCTGTCCATCAGATTGACTGCGAGCGTTCACTTTGGCCCCAGCATTCAGCAGAGCCATTACGATGGCCAAGGCATTGCTTCTCGCCGCCGCCCAGTGCAGAGGAGTGCTCCCGAACTGATCCTGAGTATTCGGATTGGCCCCAGCCTTTACCAATGTTTTCACGATCGTGGGGTTTCTGAGCGGTCCCATCGTCATCACGTGTAGGGGCGTCTGCCCGTGTTTGTTCCGTGCGTTCACCTTAGCTCCGGCATTCACGAGAGCTGTTATGACTGCCAGGTTTCCTGTCCGCCTCACCGCCAGGTGCAAGGGTGTCAATCCATATTTATCCCGCGCATTCACTTTGGCTCCCGCCTTTACCAGGGTTGCCACGACCGCCGAGTTTCTGATGTGACCCATTAGCTGTCCATGCAGAGGCGTCCGTTCATTTTCATCCCTTGCGTTGGGGTTGGCCCCGGCGTTCAGCAAGGAGGCCACGACCGCCGGGGTATTTTTCGCCGTTGCATAGTGTAGAGGAGTCAGCCCTTTTTCATCCCTTGCGTTGGGGTCGGCTCCAGTCTTCACCAGAGTTGTCACGATCGCCGGGTTTCTGATCCGCCCCGCCATCGCGTGCAGGGGTGTCCTTCCGTATCTGTCCCGTGCGTTCACCTTGGCCCCGGCATTCACGAGGTCTGTTATGACCGTCGGGTTTCCTCTCCCCCACATTGCCCGGTGCAGGGGAGTCCATCCGTACATGTCATATTTGTTTCGCGCGTTGGGGTCCGCTCCAGCCTTCAAGCAGCGGGAAATATCTACCGGTCGGGCGTTTTTGAAGAACTTCTCCGCATTCCAGTCTTTACAGGAAACAGGGCCGAATTTCGGTAAGATGCTTCTTCCCCTCAAGTCGACGCTTTCTTTTGCTGGGTTCCACGGCTTTTTTCCCGCTTTGTTTCTCGCCGCCGGGATAGTCCCGGCATCGCGCAATACCTTTACGACGGCTGGTTCTTTGTTTTCCACCGCCAGTTGCAGGGGCGTCTTTCCGTATTTGTTCCTTGCGTTCACCTTGGCCCCGGCCCTGATCAGCATGTTTACAATCACTGGGGTTTTGCTGGAGTCAGCCGCCCAGTGCAGGGGTGTTTCCCCATCTGCATCCCGCGCGTTCGGATCGGACCCGGCGTCCAGCAAGGCTCTCACGACCGCCGGGGTTTTGTTCCAGGCCGTTGCCAAGTGCAGGGGTGTCCATCCGTATCTATTCCGCGCGTTGGGACCGGCCCCGGCCTTCAATAACACTGGCACTAGGATCGGGGTTTTCTCCTTCGCCGCTTTGTGCAAGGGTGTCATCCCGTCTTGATCTTGTGCATTCGGCTTGGCTCCCGCTTTCAGGCATCGGGAAACATCAGTTGCGCTGGCTTGATGGAAGAACTTTCCCGTGTTCCAGTCATCACACGAAATTCTCGCCGCCATGACGGACGTTGCGCCCACCCACACCACGACCCACACACAAAGCATCGCGAAGAAAAGTCTCATCCGTAAGTTCACCCCCGCTTCCACTTCACAAAATCGAGCCACCACGTCTCTCTCACCGCGTTCCCTAGATTGGGCCTTATCGCGGCGCTGCGGGGCGTGCCGTAGGCGGCTTCTTCCCAGGCGTCCGTTGTCGGGATTGTCGGGTCTTCCATGTCGTAGAGCGCGACGATGCGCCGCGCGCTCGTCCGTGTCTCCTGGATTTCCGCCTCCGCCGTGGCGCCGCCCGTGGCGGCGGTTTCGAGTTGATACACGCGGCCGCGCGTCATGCCCTCGACTTCATAGAGGCGATCCAGGTGCTCTTCGCGGTACCAGGCGAGCATCTCCTCTTTCATCTCCTCGGTGTCGGGATTGGGGCTCACCATGTAGAGATAAGGAGCGTCGTAGCGGTGCGGCTCGCCGATGGAGGCTTGCAGGCTGTAGACGGCGCGCTCGGCGTTTCGGATGGAGGCCATGCACTGTTTGGTCCAGGGGGAGGGGTTGTCCCTCGATTCGCGGTAGTAATCGCTCTCGAACGCCGCGAGGGTATCCCCCTCGAAGGTGCACAGAATGTTGTGGTGCGCGCTGGCGTCTATCGCGTTGTAGCGATAGCCGATGCGAAAGCCGGGGCCGTCCATCCTGTCCGTGGAATGCTCGCAGTTGTGCCACTTTCTGAATTCCTCGCGGTTTTCTTGGGCTACGTTCAGCCAGATGGCGACGAGCGCCTGGGTCGGGTTCATCCCAATAATCTCCTTATTCGATGCCGGCGAGGCGTTTCGCGTAATCGATGGCGGGGCCGATGTTATGCTCGCGCCAGATGGTCATCTTCTCCGCCTCGATGCTGCCTTCCGCGTGAATCGCCAGCACGGCCTGATAGCCCGCGAAGTCGGACGCCGTGATCTCCGCGATCAGGTTCATGAGCCTGAGCCGCTCTTCGGTAGAGGCTGCGGGGGCGGCGCCCAGGTATTTGTCGATGAGTTCGGCGAGTCTGGGGTCGTCCAGGTCCTCCTCGCTCGGGCCCGTTACGAGCAGTCCGCCCGCGATGTCCTGCACCCACGCGAGGGCCTGGTGGTAGCCGGTGGCGAAGTGGAGTTTCGCGATGTTGATTATCTCTGCATTCGGCACGGCGACGCCGTCCATCACCTTGCATTCCCGGGCGGCCTCGCGCGTCATGCCCCTGCAAATCTGCGCGTAGGAGATGAGCTTGGCGAGCTTGTCGCGCACGTGGCCCGCGCGCAGGATGCCGTTGTACTCCGCCATCAGGTGCGACGCGCCCACGAACAAATCCACGAGCGGCAGCTTGTAGCTCACGGCGGTGAAGCGGTGGAACTCCACAAAGGTCTTCGCCAGTGGCCCGGCCATATCCACCTCGCCGTTCAGGAAAACGCGCTCCCAGGGGACCTTCACGTTATCGAATATGGTGAGGGTCTCCATCATCTTGTGTTTGGTGGAAATCGGGTTTTCGAAGGCGGTGCCTTTTCTGCCGCCGTAGCCGCTGGCCAGCATGGTGAGGCCGGCCGCGTTGGCCGGCACGGCGCAGGCCACCGCGTAGGCCTCATCGCCCTCTCTCATGTTCCTTGTGGGCAGCACGATTATCTCGTGCGCGTTGGTGGAAACGGAAGTGTGCACCTTCGCTCCGCGCAGGGTGACGCCTTCATCGTCCTGGGCCACCACGCGGACGTAATAATCAGGGTGCGCCTGATCGCCGGGGCCTTTTCCCCTGTCTCCTTTTACGTCCGTCTGGGCGACGGCGACGGCGAGATCGCCCTCCCGGCAGTGCTCGTGGAATTTCCGGACGCGGGGGAGGTAGCTCGTGCCTGAGTTCTTGTCCATGTAGGAGGCCAGGAGACGCAGGGCGAAGAGCGCGTCGGTGCCTATTTCCTTGATCAGGACGACGAGGGTGCCGCCCAGGGCCGTGGCGCGTTCGATGAGCGCGCTTCTTTTCAGGAGGTCGTCCGCGCATTCGGGGATGTGGTAGTAGCGCGAGTAGGGGCCGTTCGGGCCATCGACCAGGGCCAGTTCCTTGTCGGCCTCGTCTTCGGCCATCTCGTAGTCGATGGCGGCGTGATCGACCGCGACCCCGATGACGGGATGCGTGGTGACGTCCTCCACCCGCTCGCCCCGGTAGTAGACCACGCGGCCATCGCGCAGGCTTTGTTTGTATTCACTGGGACTCATGAGCGGCATGGCGTTTTCCTCCCGGTTCGTGGACACAGCCCTTGGGGCGGTCGTGTGTGATGTCAGAGAGTGGACAGGGTATCTTCTTTCGCATTTCGGTGAAACGCCGCTCCACCCGGCGCAAGCGAAAAAAGGGGGGCCGCCCACGCTTTTCTCACGCGGACGGCCCCGGAGGCTCTACGCTTCTGCGAGTTCGCTCAGTCTTCCATCCTTGTCGTAGGCCTGGAGCTGCGGGAAGCCGCCGATGACCTCGTCGTCGATGACGATCTGGGGCACCGACTTGCCGCCGGTGCGCGATATCATGGCGTCCCACTCGGGCGTGCCGCCGAACACCAGGTGCTCGGTCCATTCGAGACCCCGCTTTTTCAAGAGGTTTTTCGCGGCCAGACAGAAGGTGCAGGGCTGGGTGGTGTAGACTTCGATGCTTGCTGCCATTTTTCTCTCCATGAAGACGGCATTGATGGGTTGGTGGGTTGTAAGTCTCTCGCAAGACGCCCGACATTAAAATAACAAATTTCCGGGAAATCGTCATCCGAAAGGAAGGTTTCAGGGCCGGGCGGGCGACGCCGATTCACCCGCGTGAAGAGGGAGCGTGCCTGTGTTTCGTGCAGCGGGAAATTATTGACACAGGCGTCCAAAAACTATATATATTTTCTCCTTGTTGTTTAGGAAACATATTTTTATAATCATCTTTTGCTAAACAACCGGTTCGACCGCCCGGCTCCCCCTACACAATACGGAATCGTGCGGCCGAATCCACCGGGTGTGGTGAGTCATGGGTTCGTCCCGGCCTTTATGAGGCCGGACGCTGGACGGGCGGTGATATGGCGCAGGAACTGAAAGAGAAATCGAACAGGACCGGCATGAGCCGCTCCGTCGAGAACCTCTTGCGCGTGGGCGCGCGCATCCGGGGTCTGCGCCGCTCCCACGGCTTGACACAGGAAGAACTCGCCCATCGCTCGAACCTGACCAAGGGATTCATCTCCCAACTCGAGCGCGACTTGACCTCACCCTCGCTCGAGAGCCTGCTGGAAATCCTGGAAGCGCTCGACACCGACATCGTCCGCTTCTTCCAGGGCCGCCAGGAGGGGCGCATCGTGTTCGGTGAGGGGGATTCGCGCAACGCGGCGACCTATCCCGAAGTGCGGGCCTTCGAGCTCATGGTGCCCGGGGCGGCGAACCGCAATATGGAGTCCGCCCTCGTGACGATGGAACCGGGCGAGTCGATTTATGAAGACGCGCACGCGGGCGAGGAGTTCGGCTACGTGTTGAAGGGCAAGGTGCAGGTGACGTACGGGGAAAAACGCGCCACGGCGAAAAGGGGCGAGTGGTTTTATTTCGCCTCGGACAGAAACCACCGGGTGGCGAATCCCTACAAGAAACGCGCGAAGCTCCTGTGGGTGTCCACGCCGCCTAGTTTCTGACGTCGGGAGTTGATGGAATGCTTCGTCGATTCATATTTGGAGGATGCGCAAGTTGAATTCTCTGGGTCACCACCTGCTGGCGGAATTCTATGATTGCGAATCCGGTGCGCTGAAAGATCCGGAACAGATCGAGCGGCTCATGAACGAGGCCGCGCGACTGAGCGGGGCCACCGTCGTGCAGAGCGTGTTCCACATGTTCAGCCCTCACGGGGTGAGCGGGGTGGTCGTGGTGGAGGAAAGCCACCTCGCGGTTCATACCTGGCCAGAATACGGCTACGCGGCGGTGGATTATTTCTCCTGCGGCGAGGTGGATTGCGACGCGGCGGTGCGCCACCTCGCGGAGCATCTCCTGCCCACGCGGGTGGAGACGAAAGAGGTGCCGCGCGGCGTCATCGAGGGGCGCGAGGCTCACCTGAGCGCGCCGTTCGTCTCGAACGGGGGAGGGGAGGCATCTCTCTCGATCAATAACGGGGAGGGGCGCGAGCGATGATCGTCCCCACTCCGACGAAGTATTTCATGGCCCACGGATGCGCCGAGGGCGTGAGCGAGCTCAACGCCTTCGACGCGGCCCTTCTGAGTTCAGGCGTGGGCGACACGAACCTCGTGCGCATGAGCAGCATCCTGCCGCCCGGATGCGAGGAGATTGAGCCTCCCCCGCTGCCCCAGGGCGCGCTGGCGCCGGCGGCCTATGCGTCCGTGACATCCACCATACCGGGCGAGGTGATCACCGCGGCGGTGGCGATCGCCATCCCCGAGGACGAGACGCACTGCGGCCTCATCATGGAGCATCAAGACCACGCCCCCCGCGCGCAGGTGGAAGAACAAGCCCGGCGCATGGCGGAGGCCGGCATGGCGCATCGCGGAAAGCCCATCCGGGAGATCAGGAGCGTAGCCGCCGAGCACGTCGTTAAGAAAACGGGCGCCGCCTTCGCGGGAGTCATCCTTTGGAACTGACGCGCGCCCCCTTCATGCCCGAGATCCCGCCCGGTAAGCCGGCCACCTGGTTCACCGAATACCACGGCCCGGGCACCGGCCTCACGATGAAGGTGCTGCGGACGCTCTATTCCGCCCAAAGCGCGTTTCAGGAAATCACCGTGGTGGAGACGGAAGATTTCGGGCGCGTCCTCCTGCTCGACGGCGTCATCCAGACCACCGAGCGCGATGAGTTCATCTACCACGAGATGCTCGCGCACGTGCCCTTGTGCGCGCACGCAGAACCCAGGACCGTGCTCGTGGTCGGCGGCGGGGACGGCGGCTGCGTGCAAGAAGCGCTGAGGCACGAGACGGTCGAGCGCGTCACGCTCGTCGAGATCGACGGGATGGTGGTGGATTGCTGCCGCGAGTTCCTGCCGGGAATCGCCGGAAAGTTGGACGACCCCCGGGTGGAGATAAGAATCGAGGACGGGGTGAAGTTCATCGAGGGCCGCGAATATGCGTTCGACGTCATCCTTGTAGATTCCACGGACCCGGTCGCCATGGCGAGTCCGCTGACTAAAACCTCCTTTTTCCGGGCGGCGAAGCGCGCTCTCGCGCCGGGCGGCCTGTACGCCGCGCAGACGCAGGGCCCCGTGTTCGAGGGCGGCAGGATGCGAAGGATCACGAGGCGCATCCGGCGGGTATTCCCGGGCGCGTCGACTTATCTGGCGAACGTGCCGACGTATCCGGGGGGTATCTGGTCGTTCGCGCTCGCGCCGAAATCCAGAAAAGCTCTTTCTCACGCGAAGCCCAGAGCACTGCCCGCAGGCGTAAAGACCCACTATTACTCCCCTGCGGTCCATGCGGCCGCATTCGTACACCCGCCCTACGTGGCGGAGATTCTAGGCTGATGCGCCGGGCGGCCCGGCCGCGCTTTTTGTGCGCCGAAAGCGTGTTTGAACCTGCACGCACCGTTCTCCTGGGTTGCCCCTTCGATAAGACGGCGAGCTTCAGGCGAGGCGCGCGCTCAGGGCCTCAGGCAATACGCGAAGCGTCTGATTGCCTGGAAACTTTCAGCCCTCATCTCGATAAGGATCTGGAAGACGCCGCCCTGTGCGACTTGGGCGATGTCGATTTCGCCTCCGATGAAACCGGAGCCGTTCTCGATTCCATCACGACCCAAGCGGCTGAGATATTCCGTGCCGGCAAGCGCCCCATATTCCTGGGCGGTGAGCATCTGGTAAGCCTGCCCCTTGTGGAGGCGGCGCTAGAGTCTTTCCCCGGTCTGGCCGTGTTCCAGTGGGACGCGCACGCGGATTTGCGCGATGACTACCTGGGAGAAAAACTCTCGCACGCCTGCGTGATGCGGCGCATTCTGGAACTCAAGGGAATCGGGCCGCTGCATCAGTTCGGCATCCGCTCCGGCGCCAGGGAGGAGTTCGAATGGATGCGGGCGAACGATAACTTGAGTCCCCTGTGTCCCGAGGCCGTCGAAACGGCTTTGGATGAGGTGGGCGATAGGGCCATATACCTCACCCTCGACGTGGACGTCGTGAACCCAGGCGAGATGCCCGGAACCGGCAGTCCCGAGCCGGGTGGCCCCGGCTTCGATGCCCTCATGGATTGCATTTCTGTCCTGAACGCTTCGGGCGCGCGCATCATCGGCGCCGACGTGGTGGAACTCGCCCCCGAATGGGACCCCTCAGGCGCGAGCGCCATAACCGCCGCCAAGCTGGTGCGTGAGCTTGCGCTGGTGATGGGGGCGTGAGGTCTATATTTTATTTTCCATAGGACTTAGGAGAGAGGATTGGATGCGAGCCACTTAAAGTATCAACGATGCGTGGCTAGTGTGAGCATTCGTTACTTTTGGGAGTGTTCTCCAAACGAGTAGCAACCCTGACCAAACCATCGTTATCTAGCAATTGGAGGTCCCCCGTGTTTGGAACGATCCTGTACTTGTCCCCAGAGCTACTTCCAATCTTCTCGTAGATGCTACCCGCTGCTTCCCGTAACTCGTTCATCCTTGAGGAGCCATCTTTGAATTTCGACTTGAGCACGATCTTGCCATCATTGGTATTAACGATGGCCATGGTTCGATTGTATTTGGACATGTTGGGAATCATCCGATCACACCACCTCCCAATGGTTGTTTCGCCTCCCGCCGCGTCCGTGGCGAGCGCCAACACAAACGCGGCTGTCACGAACACCGCCGCCATGCTCCCCGAACTTCGTTTACAACGCCTAGCCCCGGTCACTTTCATTCTCCTCTGTACGTTTTGGTTCTCCAATCAAGGAAAGTTTATCTTCCCTGCCATCACCGCTGCAATGGTGGCAGAATTATCCGCCCCGACCACATCGTCGTTTAGCCTTCGCTTTTATCCTCGAAGATGTAGATGTCTGGAGGTCCATCCCGGCTTGCGGGCGGTTCGGGATTCGGGTCAGATGAGGCATGAATAGACAAGAATTCATCGGGCGGCGCGGTTTCTGGGCGCTGGCGCTCTTGTGGCTGCCGGCAGGGGTGGTCGCGACCGCGGTCGTGCGCTTCGGGAGTGAGCCCGCGATGTGGATGTCGATGCCGATGTCGATGGGGTCGCTGATCCCGGTCGCGCCTTGCGGCCTGCCGCTGGCGCTGGGGTGTCGACGATTGTGGCGGCTGGGTTACCGACGCGCCGCCTGGACGGCGGGGGTCGGGCTCGGCGTCCTCACGGTGGCGGCGTCGCTGGTGGCGGGATTGCTCGGTCCTATCGCCATCGCCGTCTACGCGGTGACCTTAAGTCTGCCGGTCTGGGTGTCGTCGTGGTGGCTTGCGCGGCGGAGTTGAGGCCGGAGAAAGGAGGCATCGCGGCGTGAGCAGGGTCGCGAGTTCATGCTCCCCCGCAGGTCACGAACGTGTGTTTGACCCCGCCGAGCACGGGATAGTACGCTTGGTTGCTGCGTCCTGCTCCCGGGCGGGACCGGTTCCCACCACGCCGCCAAAGCGCAAGGAGGTCCTCATGAAACCAGCCCTATCGCGGCTTATCGCCGCCGTGTTCCTCGCCGCCGCCCTCCTGGCGCCCGGCGCGCTTCACGCACAGGCCAAACGCGCCATCACCCGCATCGCGGGCGATCTCTACCGCTTCCAGAACAAATTTCACTATTCCGTCTTCCTGGTGACGCCGGATGGCGTGATCGTCACCGATCCCATCAACAAAGAGGCGGCCACCTGGCTCAAAGCCGAGATCGCCAAGCGATTCAACCGGCCGGTCAAGTACCTGATTCTCAGCCACGATCACCGCGACCACAGCGCCGGCGGCGAGGTCTTCGCCGACACCGCGACGGTGATCGCCCACGAGAGGACCAAGGCCGCGATCATCGGCGAAGGCCGTCCGACCGCGGTGCCCGACATCACGTTCACCGACCGCATGACGGTGGCGCTGGGGGGCAAGCGGGTCGAGCTCATCTATACGGGCCGCAACCACTCGGACAACTCAATCGTGATGCTGTTCCCCGAGGAGCGGACCCTGTTCGCCGTCGACTTCGTGTCGGTCAAGCGCCTGCCCTACCGCAACCTCTCCGATTCCTACTACCCTGACTGGATCGACTCGTTGCGGCGTGTCGAGCGGCTGGACTTCGACATCCTGGCGCCCGGTCACGGGGCCATGGGCGCCAAGAAGGACGTCGCCGATCATCGCCGCTACCACGAGGACCTGTACAACGCCGTCGTCGCCGCCGCGCGCGCGGGTCGGAGCCTGCAACAGATGAAGGCGTCGATCACCCTCGATAAGTACAAGGATTGGGGTTCCTACGCCAATTGGCGCGAACTCAACATCGAAGGGGTCTACTCCCGCGTCGTGCTCCAGCGACGGGGAAACTGAACGCACGACGGGCGCATCTCCCGGCAGGCGTTCAAAGCCTTTTCGGGAAACGTGTTGACGCGCCACACTTCCCGACAATCCCCGGCGGATGCGGGTGGAGTCGCTATTTTTTCTGTTGACGTTGAGCCGGAATAGCGGCATTTTTTCTTCACTCCCCCGGAGGGTTTCGACCGCCGGGTGCGGGGCCTCTCACGAGGCCCCTGCTTTTTTTAAGGTAATCATACGGACAAATGTCTACGTCGATGGGTTCAATCTCGATTAACACGAGTTGAAGCACTCGCCCCCGCCGCGCTCCACTCAACCCCCCTCGGCCTCTACGGCTTCGGCCATCTCGTCCATCGAGAAGAAGATGAAATCGGTCGTCGGGGTCGTTTCGACTTTTTCCGTCGCCCCCCAGCTTCCTCCCTCGGAGAGCCTCTGCCGGTCGATCCAGGCGTTGGCGAGGCCGAAACGGTTCGCCGGCGCATGGTCGTGGCGCAGGCTCTGCGCGGTGTGCAGGACGTCGGAGCGGTCGAGATCGAAGTCCGACTTGAGGTGCGAGAGGAGATACTCGAAGTTGGCGTCGGCGGGCTTGTAGGACCCGACCTCCTCGGCGGTGTAGACCGCGTCGAACTCGACGCCCAGCTTGCGGTTCGAGGCGGCGAAGCCCTCGCGGTGCACGTTGGAGAGAATGACGAGCTTATAATGCCTCTTCAAGATGCGCAGCGCGTCCGCGGTATCAGAGAACGCAGGCCACAGCGGCACCGATGCGCCGAACGCCTCATCGAGCGCGTCGTTCGTCTTAAGACCTAAGCTCTCCGCCATGCTCCGGTGGACGCAAGTTAAGAGGTCGGGATAGCGAAGTTCGGGGGAGGCGTGCTCGTGGTGGGCTTCCCACTTCGCGAAGGCGAGGAGTGCGGCCTCGCGCGTCACCGCCTGTTCGCCGCCCCCCATGATCAGGGGTTGTAAGGCATCCCAGATTCCGGCCTCCCAGTCGATGAGGGTGCCGTAGCAGTCGAACGTCAGTGCACGGTAGTCGGTCAGTCGGGCCATGGTTCGGGTTTCCGGTGCGGGGGATTGGGTGTCCTCTCCTCGGCCAAGCCTGAGTCTGTTCGCTCAAGGTTTCTACGGTCGCGCGCGCGGGGTGTCAAGCAAAGCCCCGGAGGCGCGAAGTACGCGCGCGGTGGGAGAGGGATGAGAACGCTTTGGAGCGTCGCTTTTCAAAACGTTTCGTTTCATTCGCTCACCCGGTCTTTTTCCATTCGATAATTCGTATTGCATAAAGAACGGGAATACTTGTATAGTAAAATTATTATTATATTTCGTTAAATTGTATACAGTATACGTTATCAATAGTGGTTTCGCGGCCCGGGGTTTTGGGCTCCGAAACCCGTTGATAATAAACGTATTGTTGAAGCTCACTCATCACTATGCGCTTGGAGACGCCCATGGCTGAAGAAAAACCCCGCCAATTCGTTGGCAGCGTGGAATTCAAGAAAGGCCTCGAGGGAGCCATCACGAACGAAAGCGCCATCAGCTACGTGGATGGGGCGAACGGCAAGCTCATCTATCGCGGATACAGCATCGACGACCTCTGCGCCGGAGGCGGGGGCTATGAGGAAACGGTCTACCTGCTGCTCAACGGGAAGCTGCCCACCCGGAGCGAACTCGACGTCTTCAACGCGGATCTGGCCTTGCGCCGCAGCATTCCCCAGGAAGTGAAAGACCTGATCGTGCAGATCGCCTCCAGGTGCCACCCCATGAGCACGCTGCGCACCGCCGTCTCCATGCTCGGCTGCCTGAACCCCAGGGAATTCGAGGTGACGGTGGAGAACGATTTCGACATCGCCCTCACGCTGACGGCGCAGTTCCCCACCCTCGTGGCGGCCATCCAGCGGGCGAGAAGGGGCGAGTTCCTCCTGGAGCCCGACCCCACGAGGGGCCTCTCCGAGGATTTCCTCCGCATGATGACGGGCGAGACGCCCGACCAGCGCACGGCGGAAGTGATGGACATGGCGCTCATCATCCACGCCGAACACGGCATGAACGCCTCCACCTTCTCCTCGATGGTGACGAACAGCTCCTTGACTGATTTCTACAGTTCCATCGTCGCAGGGATAGGCTCGCTCAAGGGGCCTCTGCACGGCGGCGCGAACGAGGCCACGCTGCGCACGTTCCAGGAGATAGGAGACCCCGCCACTACGGGAGAGTGGTTCGCGGCGGCGAAGGAGAAAAGGGTGAAGGTGATGGGCTTCGGCCACCGCGTGTACAAGGCCTACGACCCGAGGGCGCGGCTGTTCGACCCCATCGCCAAGGAATTCTCCGGGCGCGCCGGCACGGGCCATCTCTACGAGATAGCGAAAAAGCTCGAAGCCCTCGTGGTGGCGGACCTGGGGGGCAAGGGCATTTTCCCCAACGTCGATTTTTTCTCGGGCGTCATCTACGACGCCATGGGCATCGACACGGATATGTTCACGCCCATCTTCGCCGTGCCGCGCATCGCAGGCTGGTCGGCGCGCATCCTCGAATATCTGCCCGAGAACCGGCTCTTCAGGCCCCGCGCGGTCTACATCGGCGACCTGGAATCGCAGTACACGCCGATTGGAGAACGCGGGTAGACAAAAGGCGCGAACCGAAAAGCGGCTCTCGAGCGGGGGCCGCTTTTTTTCGCGTGGTTTTTCATGATTCGGATTTTTACGAGGAGTTTCTTGGTTCAACCTGAAATCGAGGAGGTTTCCCGGTGGCGTTCGAAGACGGCTTCGTGGTCGAAACGAAGGGGCGGACGGATATTCTGGACATCACGCCGCAGGTGGAGCGCGCCGTCGCCAGAAGCGGGGTTCTGAGCGGAATCGTCGTGGCCTTCACGCCGGGCTCGACGGCGGGCCTGACGACGATGGAGTATGAACCGGGCGCAATTTCGGACTTGAAAGAGGCGATCGACCGCATCGCGCCCGAGGGGATGGCTTACGCGCACGATGCGCGCTGGGGGGACGGGAACGGCTTCTCCCACGTCCGCGCCGCCTTGCTGGGGCCGAGCCTCGCCCTGCCGCTCAGAGGGGGCGCGCTCGTTACCGGCGTCTGGCAGCAGATTGTCCTGGTCGATTTCGACAACCGCCCGAGGAGCAGGCGGGTGGAAGTCCAGATTATCGGGGATGCGTCCTAATCAATCCGCGCCGGACGCGCACTTGTTGGCGTGTCGACCGGAAATAAAGATACCCGAACTCTTGGAGCGAAGTATTAAAGATCAATCGTCGCCTTCGGTGAATTCCTCAAAGGTGTAGAACAGGCCATCGAGCACGCGCGCCGCCTGCTCGTCGAGACCCGGCTTATCCAGAGGCAGGTCGATGGCGTAGCGGAACACGCCGTCGTGGTAGTGCTCGACTTTGTGTTCTTCCTCCTCGCCCGCTTCTTCCATGCCGTCGTACACGAAATCGTCAATCGGGTCCTTGCTGTCCAGGATGGCGAGTTCGATGTCCTCGTTCATGTAGCGGTCGGCGGTGGCGAAACTGATGCGGAGTTTGCCGTCGTCCTCGTTTTTCGCGATCTCGAACCAGCAGACTTCGTTCATCACCAGCCGGATGGAGCGGCCCGAAGGGTCGGGCTCGGGCGTGAAGCGGTCGTCCGTGGCGTAGCGTTTGATCATGCCTGTAATGATATCGGCCAAAACAGGAGCCTCCCTGCGCGTGGGATTTTTCAAGAGTGGGAGAAACTGCTCTTCCCTTGTTCGGCGGGCAATATAGCTTGGAGTTTTCGTTTCGCCAAGCGGCGTAGGGTATCGGGAGCTTCGGGGGTGGTTGGGAGTGTTTCTTGCGGGATGCCCTGTCTACGATTTCAAAAAACAGGGGATGAGCGGCTTGGATTTTCCGTGACGCCGCTCATCCCCCTGTGATGCGCAGATTGAAAACCTATTTCTTCATCGTCATGGCCTTGATGAGTTGCGTATAGCCGTCGTAGTTCGGCTTTCTGACCTTTTCATAGTCCGCGCCGCTCACGAAAACCACGTTTTCGCCGATGCTGCGCATGAAGCGCTTGAAGGATTTGTTCTTCGTGAGCTTCACGAAGGCCTCGCGCAGTGTCTTCAGCCTGTCGGCGGGCGTCTTGGCAGGCGCCATGAAGATGCGGTCCATCGTGAAACCCACGCCCTTGTAGCCGAGTTCCGTCGTGGTCGGGACTTCCTTGAAGTCCTTGTCCTTCGAGAGGCGCGCATTCCCCGTGAGTGCGAGCACGGTGACCTTTCCGGCCTTCTTGTGGGGGCGAAGCTGGGTCGGGAAGGCGATGCCCACGTCGTCCTGTCCGGCGAGGACGGCGCGCAGAGCGGGGCCGCCGCCCTTATGCGGGATGAAGTTCACCTTGATGCCCGCCGCGCGCACGAACTGCATGGCCGGCACGTGGCCCGCGCCCCAGACGCCGCTGTGGCCCCAGTTGACCTTGCCGGGGTTTTTCTTGGCGTAGGCGACGAAGTCCTTCATGTTCTTCCAAGGCCTGTTCGCGAGCGAGAAGAACACCGGCTGCCCGTGGTTGATCTTGGCGACGGCCTTGAAGTCGCGCAGCGTGTTGAAGGGCACCTTGCGCGTTTGCGGCACGAGCTGGTCGAAGCCGTTGTGGCTGAAGAGCAGGGTGTAGCCGTCCGCCTTGGCCTTGGCGACGAAGCCCGTGCCCTTCATGCCCGCGCCGCCCGGCACGAGCTTCACCACCATGGGCTGGCCGAGAATGTCGGCGATGATGCTGGTGATGCCGCGCGCGTGGAGGTCGTGGCTGCCGCCCGCGCTCACCGGCAGAACGAGCGTGATG
Source organism: bacterium (assembly GCA_965221165.1). Lineage (GTDB taxonomy): Bacteria > UBA8248 > UBA8248 > UBA8248 > UBA8248 > Bin107. The sequence continues at coordinate 1,645,848 of CBDCRP010000003.1, read as the reverse complement.
GGGCGATCGGGATAGGCCGCCGTGCTCGCGGAGGGCAGTCCCAGCCCGACGAGCAGAACCAGCGCGGCCAAGACGGCGAAGAAGCGTTTTTTCATGATGATCTCCTTTGATGAATATGCCCTCATGAAGCGGCGGGCCCCCTGGCGCGCCGCCACATCGGGCGAAGAATGAGATAGCCGACCCAAATCAGCGCCGCCACCAGAAAGGCGGAGGCGATTGGTCTTTGCACGAAAAGATACGAAAACGGAGCGCCCTTCGCATACAGCATCGACTGGCTCAAACGGTACTCTATCGGTTCGGCCAGCACAAAGGCGATGATGAGGGGCGCCAGGTCGAACCTGAATTTTCTCAGGATATAGGCGCACACGCCGATGATGACCATCAGTATCACGTCCGAGTTCGCTCCCGTGGAGAGCGTGCCCACGAAGGCCAGCGCCACGATGACGGGGATGAGATACGCCTTTTTCAGTTGAATGGCGCGGGCGAAGGGCTTGAGCAGAACGTAGCCCAGGAAGAAGAAGAGCACGTTGGCCAGCACCATGGTGAGGATGAGGGCGTACATGAGCGCCCCTTGTTCCTGAAATATCTGGGGCCCCGGCCGCATCCCGTGCGCCACGAACGCGCCCAGCAGAATGGCGGTGACGTTGTCTCCCGGAATGCCCAGCGTCAGCAGGGGAACCAGCGTGGGGCCGTTGACGGCGTTGTTCGCGGCCTCGGGCGCCGCGATGCCGTCGAGTTCGCCCTTGCCGAAGTTCTCGGGATTCTTGGACGCGCGCTTCGCCGCGCTGTAGCCGATGAATGCGGCCACCACCTGTCCCACGCCCGGCACCATGCCGATGCCCGTTCCGATGGCGGTGGAGCGCGCGATGGTGCGAATAGACGCCTTGAACTCATGCCAGCGCAGGCGCTCTCCCGCCTTGGCGAGGTCCACGTGCTCGCTGATGAAGCGCACGGTGCGCGATTCGACCGCCTCGAGCACCTCGGGCATGGCGAAAATGCCGATCGCCAGCGGGATGAGGGGGATGCCCGCGCTCAGGGCTTCCAGGTCGAACGTCATGCGGGTGGCCCCGGTGGTCGCGTCGGTGCCGATGAAGCCCAGCCCCATGCCGATGCAGGCGGCGATGGCTCCCTTGAGGCCCGAATCGCTCGATACGCTCGCGATGAGCACCAGCGAGAAGATGATGACGGCGAACACCTCCGGCGGCCCGATCAAGAGCGTGACGATGGCGATGGGGCCGATGAGCGCCAGGGTGAAGATGTCCGACAGCGTGTCGGCGATGGTGGAGGAGAACAGCGCCATCTCGAGCGCCTTTCGCCCCTCGCCCTTGCGGGTGAGGGCGGGGCCGTCGAACGTCGTGGCGATGGATGCGCCCGTTCCGGGAATGCCGACGAGAATCGCGGGGATGCTGCCTCCGTAAATCCCGCCCTTGTAGATGCCGATCAGAAACGGAATGCCGAGCATGGGTTCGAGCTTGAATGAGATGGGCAGAAGAACCGACATGGCGAGGATGGTGGTGAGGCCCGGCATGGCCCCCACGAACATGCCGATGGTAAGACCTGCGCTGATGTAGAGATAGGTGTCTATCCGCAGCAGGAGGGCGAAGGCCTGAAAAAAGGAATCGAGCAAAGCCTGGCCTCCCTATTTCCCGAGAAAGACGGCGGAGAGAAACTTCATGATAGCGTCCTCGACGGCGGCGATGGCCTCGAAATCGCTCCTCGGCAGCGAGATGAGCAACAATCTCTCGAAGACGAAGCGTACGACGATGGGCATCAAGACCGCCATGGGCGCGAGGACCCATATCTGCCGGATGCCCAGATACCAGATGACCGCCGCCGCCATCAGAAGCGTCGATAGGCCGTAGCCCAGGATTGCCACGAATATGGAATATGCGGCGACGATGAGGAACATCTTCGCGCCTCGGAGGATTCGCGTCGTCTCGCCCGGATCGGTGGCGTAGCGGATGTGGCGCGCTCCTCGCCAGGCGTCCAGCAGGTAGAACAGGCACAGGGCGGCGAGCACCGCGAACGCGAGCCTCGGGAAGAAGATGGGAGAGAGCGTGAGGAAATCCTGCGCGGAGGAAATGCCGCCCGACGCGATGAGGTAGGGCATGAAGATGGAAAGCCCCGCCGAGGCGAGCGCCATCCCGGCGGCGAGATAGATTTCCAGGCGCATCAGCATGGGACTCGGCGCGCTGGTTGATTCTTCGTCCGAAGACATGGGCCGTCCTGTCGCAAGGGGTCTTTTTTTCTCGCCGACCCGGAAGCGTGCCTCATCGCTCGATGAAGTGGTGTCGTTCCAAGGATTTGCGTATTATTCACCAATCGCTTGGCGGTAGCAAACTTTCATTCCATTCGTTCGGATGAACGGCGCGCGCGGCGCGGAGATTCGAGGAGACAAGGTTTCATGAAAATCATCAATTCCATGAGCGTCGACAAGGACAACGCCTACGAGCCTCCCTATTCCATCATGTGGGGGGTGAACGACGAGACGACGGACACGAAGGTCATGACCATGCAGCGCACCATCATCCCCCCCGGCGGGCGGAACAAGATGCACACCCATGCGTGCGACGCCGTGTTTTACGTGAACAAGGGGCCGATTTACGTCTATAGCGGGGACCCGAAAAATCCCGAGAAGATCCTCGTCGAGGCGGGGCATTTCTGCTACGCGCCCGCCGGCGAGCCCCACGGGCAGGAGAACCCGAGTAAGACCGAGCCCGCCGAACTCATCGCCACCTACGGGAACTGCTCCCACCACGACAAGGCGGGCACGACCTTCGTGGAATAAAGTCTCACCAATCCATAAATGGAGTCATGCGATGGACCGAGGAATCTGGGCGTCCTGGTACGATTTGCCCGAAGAGAAAAGAGAAGACTATTGCGCGTGGCTGCACGAGAGCCATCTGCCGGCCATGCTGCGGCGGGCGGGCTTTCTGTGGGCGGCGCATTATGAGGTCATCGGCGGCGGAGCGCAGATGGAGCAGGTGAAGAGCGCGGCGCTCACCTATGTGGGGCCCGATGAGCTTCCCGGCGGCACGCAGTATGCGCTCCTTTTCGGGGCTGCGTCTCCGCACGTGTTTTTTCATCCCACGCTCGCCGACGTCGAAAAAGAACACGATGACGAGACGAACGCCGTGCTGGGCCTCCGCACGGAGCTCCGCGCGTGCATATTCAGCGAGGAGGCGCGCGTCGACGGCCCCGCCGTCGCCGAGAGGGGCCCCGGCATCACGCCGGGACCCGCGATTCAGATGGGGCAGTTTCTGGCCGAAGACGCCGATGCGGAGCACGACCTGGGCGCGTGGTACGCGCAGTATCGCCTGAAATTCATGGAGCAGATGCCCGGCTGCATCGGCGCGAGAAAGCTTCTTTCCGCCGCAGGCTGGGCCAAGCATTCGATAATGTATGAGTTCACCTCGCTCGAGGCGAGGGAGGAGGGGTTCCAGAAGCACGAGAGCCTCTCGCTCGATGAGAGCGGCTGGTCTGGCCGGGTGGTGAGAACGCTCATCCACGCGCCCGGCAGCCCGAGCGTGGGCCGCCGCCTGTGGCCTCCGGTGAATTGAGATCGGACAACCGAAAGGGGAGAGGAAATTCAAATGGCGCAACTACCGATTCTGAGTGATGAGGAGGCGGGTCCCGAGGCCGCCGTGGTGTTTGACGCGAGCCGCAAGATGTTCGGCCGCGTGGCGAACGCGATACGGGTGAGTTCGGCCAGCCCCAAGATGCTTCAGCCGCTGTTCGGCTTTTTGCTCTCGCTGTGCCGGGCCGAGATTACCGACGTGCTCGACGCGAAGACCAAGGCGCTGCTGATCCTCAAGACCTCGATGGAAAACGGGTGTAAGTACTGAACGGCCCACAACGTCACGTTCGGTCGAGCGTGCGGGCTGTCGGATGAGCAGATTGACGCGGTAAGGGACGATGCGTATCAGGATTCGGATCTGTTCACCGACGCCGAGAAGGCGGCGATCGCCTGGACGTATCACCTCACGAAATACACGTTCGCCCAGAACCCAGAAGCGCTTGCGAACATGAAGAAACACTACGATCACGCCCAACTCGTCGAGGCGACGCTGGTTTCGGGGTATTTCAACATGTGGAACCGCTTCACCGACGCGCTCGAGAGCGACATAGAAGGTACGGACCAGATGACCCTTTTCACCAAATCCGCCGTGCTCGAGAAAAAAGATTTCGTCGAGTTCATGAACAACTGCTGGTGGGCGAAAGAGGGCGCATCCGGCGAGGAGGAAGAAGCGCTCCCGGCATCAGCCGAGTCGGGGGGTTGAATTCCGGGTTTACGATAAGTCCAGGGCGGGTTCGCTTGCGAATCAGACGCCCAGGAAGCGGGATTTGATTTCCTCGTTTTCGGAAAGCTCCTCGGGCGTGGAGGAGTGCACCACGCGGCCCCGGTTCAGCACGTGCACGTAATCGCACGAGGCGAGCGCAAACTTCATGTTCTGCTCGACGAGCAGGATGGCGAGCTTGCTCTCTTTTAGTTTTGAAAGAATTTCTCCCATCGCGCGCACCAGAAGAGGCGCAAGTCCCTCGGTGGGCTCGTCCAGCAGGAGCATCTTCGGGTTCGTCATCAGGGAGCGGGCGAAAGCCAGCATCTGCTGCTCCCCGCCGCTCAACTGATTCCCCATGTTGCCCAGGCGTTCCTTGAGGCGCGGAAAGAGAGTCAGCACCCGCTCCATATCCCAGGGTTCTTCGCCGTCATCGGCGGAGCCTTGTTTTTCTCCGAGCAGGAGATTCTCCATCACGGTGAGCGAGGGGAAGATGCGCCGTCCCTGCGGCACGAGGGCCACGCCGAGGTTTACTATCTCGTGCGGTTGTAAGCCCGTGATGTCGGCGCCCTCGAAGGTGACTTTTCCCGTGCGCGGCTTCGTGAATCCGATGATGGAGCGAATGAGCGTGGTCTTGCCCATGCCGTTTCTGCCCAGGACGGCCATGACCTGGCCCTCGGCTATCTCGAGGGAGAGTCCCTGCAGGACGTAGCTGTCCCCGTAATAGGTATGAATCTCATCTACTTTCAGCATCGGGCCGTTATCAGTCATAGCCTAAGTATATCTCCTGAACGGTCTGGTTCGCGCGGACTTCTTCTTTGGGACCGTCGGCGATGACTTCTCCCTCGTGCATGACCATGAGCTTGTCCACCAGTTCGAAAGCGACGTCCATGTCGTGCTCGATGATGAGCATCGTCATATCCGAATCGAGATCCTTGAGGAGGGAAACCACCTCGGCGGATTCGGCGGGCGAGAGCCCGGCCGTGGGTTCATCGAGAAGCAGTAGTTTAGGGTTTTCGACCAGGGCGAGGGCAATCTCGATTTGCCTCTGGTAACCGTGCGAGAGGTTCTTCACGAGATGGCTCTGAATATCCCAGAGCTTGAGCCTCCCCATCATCTCCTCGGCTTTCTGGTAGATATGCCGATGGCTCTTGATGGTGCGGATCATCGAGAACTTCGACCTGTCCAGAGCCTGCGCCGCCAGCAGGACGTTGTCCAACACGGAGAGGTTGGGGAACAGGTTGGTGATCTGGAAGGTCCTGGCCATGCCGAGGTGAGTGCGCTGATGGGTCGACAGCCGCGTGATATCCTCTCCGTAGAGATGCACCCTTCCGTGCGTCGGGTCGAGTTCGCCTGCGATCATGTTGAAAAACGTCGTCTTCCCCGCTCCGTTCGGGCCGATGATGCCCCGGCGTTCGCCGTTCTCCACGGCGAGGTCGACGTTCTTGACCGCTACCAGTCCGCCGAAGTGTTTGGAGAGCCCCTCTACTTTCAGGCATGCGGCGGACTCAGGTTTCGAAACCTCGCGGGTTTCCTGCTCCAAAGCGCAACCTCCTTACACTCGTTCAGCCGACGCCGGCGGGGATGCGGGGATCACCGCGCGCGGATAAGGAAAAACCCTGGTTCCGCGCGCGGCGGCCCTTGTTCAGGTATTTAACCGGCCCTTACTTCCCGCAGTTCTTGCATGGGGGGTAATCCCTGCTGTAGGGCGGCCGCTTCATGAATTCATCCGGTTTGTACGTCCAGAACTGGCCCACGTTCGGGATGACCGCCAAAACCTTGTTTTTCTTCACGCCGGTTTCATCCTTCATGACCATGCGGACGTACACGTTCATCTTGAACGTCCCGTGGCCGTCGGACTCCCTCGGCCCCGCCGGCAAGCCGGTGGCCACCTTCAGGCTCCTCAACGTGCTGAAGAATTTGTCCTTGTCCTCCACGTTGCCGCCTACGACTTCGATCGCCTTGTAGATGAGCCGCAGTCCGCCGTAATACCCCTCGGCGTAGTAGCCGGGGTCTTTCTTGGCGTGTTTCCTGAACGCCTTGACGAAATCCTGGTTGTCCTTGGTCTGGATGTCGGCGCTGTAGATCAGGCCCGAAATCCAGCCGAGCACTTCATCACCTTGGGCATAGAGGACAAATTCGTCCGTATTCGTTCCGTTGCCCAGAATCAGGTACTTGTTCGCCAGACCCGCCTCCTTCAGTTGTTTGGGCAGCCGCAGGGCCTGCACCGCTCCCGCCAGGGTGATGAAGAGGGCGTCGGCGTCCTTTCGAAGCTTGCCGATGTAGGGTCCGTAATCCACCGTGCTGATGGGCATATACATCTTTTGGACCACCTTGCCGCCCATGTCTTCGAACACCTGCTGGAAGCCGCCCGTCGACTCATAGCCGAACGCGTAATCGGGGCCGAGGGTAATCACCCTCTTGATGTTCGGCATCGACGTCCGCACCCAATGGGCGAATGCGTGCATGGGCTGGCTGCAAGAGAAATACGTGATTGCGTATTTCTTGCGCTTTCGCTTGGAAATATCATCGGGACAGGACCAGATGAGGATTGGGGTCTTGTACCGGTCGGCCAACGGCGCAATCGCGTAGCCGGTCGAGCCGAAAAGACCGCCCATCGCGATATGGACCTTGTCCCGCGTGAGGAGCTTCCGCACCCGGGTCACGGCCAGGGCCACTTTGCTCTCGTTGTCTTCCACGAAGAATTTCACCTCGCGGCCGGCGACCTTGTCCCCGAACTTCTCACGAAACACCTTGAGGGCGTTCATCTGGTCGGAGCCGTGCTTGGCGAGAACCCCCTTCTTGGAGGTGAGCAATCCGATTTTGATGGGCCCCTTCGCCGCAAGCGCAGGCCCGGCGGCGATTAGAGCAGCGAGTGCAAAAGCGAGGGGAACGACGAGAAAAACGATGCGTTTTCGAATCATGGAAATTCCTCCTCTTCTTATGGACGATGACGGCCCCCGAGTGGACCGATCATTCGTTGTCCGCTTCGTGAGCCCGCATCCTTAGCTGCTTGATGAAGCCCATGATGCCCTGGGGCGCGAAAAGAACCACCACGATGTAGATGCAACCCACGACGGTCAGCGAGCGTTCGGTAAACATGTTCACGGTGTTGTCGAGAATGATGAATATGGTCGAGCCCAGAATGGCTCCGGCCAGCGTTCCCGCTCCTCCCAGCGAAACCATCAGCAGGGCGTTGAACGAGGTCACCAGTTCGACGTCGGTCGGAGCGACGTAGCTGTTGTAGTACGCCCACAGAAAACCGGCCAGGCCGCTGAACATGCCCGAGATCATGTAGATGATGAACTTGTGGAGCCATACGTTGTACCCCAGGGCCCGCATCCGGGACTCACTCTCGCGGATTCCCACCAACGTCTTTCCAAAACAGGAATGAACGAGAACGCAGAAGAACAAGAAGACGCCGGCGGCCACGAGGAAGGTGAAGTAGTAATAGACGACCGTATCTTCCAGGAATAGCGGGCGCTCGATGCCCGCGATGCCGTTTTCGCCGCCGGTCATCGAGTCCCAGCGGTAGGCGAGCCCCCAAACGAGCATGGCCAGAGCAAACGTGATCATCAGGAAATACACGCCCGAGGCCCGCAGCGCGACAATCGCGCAGATGGCCGTTATTACCGCGGCGACGATCAACGCGACGGCGAGCGCTTCGATGAACGAAGCCCCGTAGTTCACCGACATGATTGCCGTCGCATAGGCCCCCGTGCCGAAATAGGCCGCGTGGCCCAGCGAGGCCATGCCCGTGTAGCCCAGCATGAGGTCGAGGCTTAGGGCGAGAATCCCCCAGATCACACACTGGTTCAGGACGATCACGGAGAATTCATCCAGGAACAGCGGAGATATGCCAAAAAAAGCCAACCCCGCGGCGATCGCAACGACTCTTCCTCGGTTGGTGAAAAGATCACCCGTCACATCGCTCTCCCGAACAGCCCGGCGGGCCGAATCGCCAGGATGACGGCCATGGGCAAGAATATGGTGAAATAGGCGAATTCCGGGAAGAATGTTTTCCCGATGTTGTCGATAATGCCTACAAGCAAACTGGCGATGATTGCGCCTTTGAGGCTGCCCATTCCACCCACGATAACGGCGACGAAAGCGAACGGTAGAATTTCAAAGTCCAGCCCCGAATGGATGCCGAGCCAGGGCGCCGCCAGAACGCCACCCATGCCGGCCAGGAACGAGCCGAGTCCGAAAACCAGGCTGAACACGACGGGCACGTTTACCCCCATCCCCCCCGCCATCTCCACGTCATCCACAGCCGCTCTCACCGAGGAGCCGATTTTGGTCCTGCTCTCGAAGAACCACAGCGCCGCCGCCGTTACCGCGGCGAATAGGATGAGGAACAACCTGTACATCGGAAAGGAGAATCCCCCGATCCGTCCCGTGCTGGCCAGGAACTTCGGCGCATCCATGCTGACCGGGTCGGGCCCCCAGATGACGAGAATCGCGTCCTGAAGAACGAGAACGAAGCCCATGGTGATGAGGACCTGGCCCAGGTCGTTCCCCTGAAGGCGGCGCAAAAAGATGCGCTCGATCACTACGCCCAGGATCGCGATCGCGACTCCGCCGATCAGGATGGCGAGGAAAAAATTCCCCGTCTGCTTGAGGGTCGTGAGTCCGAAGTATGCGCCCACGAGGAAATAGGTTCCGTGCGTGACGTTGATGACCTTCATGACGCCGAATATGAGAGATAAACCCATCGCGAGCAGGAAAACGATGGCGCCGTAGGAAACGCCGTTGAACAACTGGGTGAGCCAGAAAGCCATTCTCACGCCTCCTGCGTGTATGACTCGGCGCGATGCAGGGAAGGCCTGGAGCAGTAACCATCCATGCCGCAACACTCCTTCAGGAGAGGGGTATGGAATGCGACGAGAAGTATGCTCCGCACTATAGCATGATCGTGCTAAGATACAAAAGCATACTCTACATCGTGCTGAAAACCGAAAACTGCACACCCATCCCCGGCGCATCCGGGATGCGGCCCGACGGATGAAAACGGCTTATCCGCGAGGGGGTTCGCATCCGGGTATTCAGGGGGAGGGAGCGCGTTCCCGAGGAGGGCGTACCATGAGCGGAGAAGATATTTTCTGGCTGGAGATTCATGAGCTTTCCGAGCGAATCGGGGAGGGAGAACTCTCTCCCGTCGACGTGGTCGAGGCGCATTTGGGGCGCATCGATTCGCTCAATCCCCGTATCCTGGGTTTTCTCGAGGTGACGGCCGACGCCGCGCTGGAAGAAGCCAGGCGCGCGCAGGAGGAGATAGCCGCCGGGCGCAGGCGGGGCCCGCTGCACGGGGTTCCCTTCGGCGTCAAGGACATCATCGACACGGCGGGCGTGCGGACGACGCGCGGGTCGAGTTTCTTTCGCGACCGCATACCCGAGGAGGACGCGGAATGCGTCGCCCGTCTCAAGCGCGCAGGCGCCATTCTGCTGGGAAAATGCCATACCCAGGAGTTCGCCTCCGGGCCGCTGAGCCAAAACGCGCACTTCGGCACCGCGCGCAATCCGTGGGACTTGACACGCATGACGGGAGGCTCCAGCACCGGCTCGGCCGTCTCGGTCGCGGCGGGCCTTTGCCCGGCCGCCATCGGGACGGACACGGGGAGCTCTATCCGGGGGCCCTCGTCGCTGTGCGGGCTGGTGGGGCTCAAACCCACCCACGGGCGGGTGAGTCTGCGCGGCGTGTGTCCCAACTGCCTGAGCTACGACCACGTGGGGCCTATCGCCCGCACAGCACAAGACGCCGCTCTCTTCTTACAAGGGATGGCGGGCTACGACCCCGAAGACCCCTACAGCCGCGATGCGCCGCTCCCCGATTTTTCCGCCCTGCTCGATGCGGGTGCGGAGGGTCTGCGGGTGGGCCTGTGCCCCGGTCTTTCGGGCGGCTTCGAGGCGGACGCCGAGGTGATGCAAGCCTTCGAACAAGCCGTCGGCGTGTTCCGCGAATTGGGGGCGCAGGTCGAGACGCTGCCCTTCGCCGAGGCGGAGCGTCTCATGCAGGTGAGCCGCGTCATCATCCAGTGCGAGTTCGCCGAGTTCCACAGGCCGCTTTATGAGAAGAACCCGGGCGGCTACGGCGGCTCCACGCGCGAGCGGGTGGAGGCGAGCCTCGCGGGGGCCGACCTGGACGAGTACATCCGGGCCGGGCGCGAGCGGGAGGCGCTGCGGCGCGAGGTCCTGGGCCTTTTCGATCGGGCGGACGTCATCCTCACGCCCTCTTTGCCGTGCATCGCCCCGCGAATCGACGACATCAAGGCCCGGATCAACGGCGAGGAGGTGGATTACTCCTTGGCCCTCACCATGCCGTTCCTCACCCACCAGAACCTGACGGGATTTCCGGCGGCGGTGGTTCCCACGGGGTTTTCGGAAGAAGAAGGGATGCCCCTCTCCCTCCAGGTGATTGGCCGGCCCTGGGAGGAGGCGGAAGTGCTCGGCGCGGTACACGCCTACGAGGCGGCGACGCCCGAGTTGCGGAACCGGCGTCCCGCGCTGTAAGGGTCGGTTGCTTGGTTTTTGTCTTTTCCCGCACCGGGCCGCCCGTATGATTCGCTCATACGGGCGACCCGACACTGTTGATGCGAAGGGGACGATGCATGCGAATGAAGGCAGCCGTATATCACGGACCGCGGGACATCCGGGTGGAGCAGGTGGAGCGGCCGGAAACCGGTGATTATGACGTATTGGTGCGGGTGAGGGCGTGCGGCATCTGCGGTTCCGATCTGCACATGTACCGCCTCGGCATGTTCGAGGTGCTGGGGCGCCCGATTGACGACAACCGGCGCATCATGGGTCATGAACTGAGCGGTGAAATCGTCGAGGTGGGGAAGAAGGTCAGCGGCTTTCGGGTCGGGGATCGCATCACCGGGCTAGGGCACGGCGGCTTCGCGGAGTACGTGGCGGTTCGCGTTACCGAACGCAGCCCGCACATCCTGCCGGAACCCATCAGCTTCGAGGACGGCGCGACGCTTGAACCGCTGGCCACCTCTCTGCATGGCGTGTCCCTGGGACGGCCCGCGGCCGGTGAGACGGTGGTTGTGCTGGGCGCAGGCATTATCGGCCTCGGCTGTGTCCAGGCCATCCGGGCGACCGTCGACTGCCGCGTCATCGCCGTCGACGTTTCCGAACGCCGCTTGAACATGGCCAAGCGTCTCGGCGCCGACGCCGTCGTCGACCTGACCGAAACCGACCCGGTGGAAGCCGTGATTGAACTCACGGGCGGCGCCAAGCCGGTGGAGCGTTTCGGCGTTCGCGGCGGCAACGCCGATCTGGTGATTGACTGCGCCGGCGCACCGTCTTCGCCAAACCAGGGCCTGCTCATGCTGAAGCAGCAATACGGCCGTTTGGTTTTTGTCGCCCTGTTCGAGCGTCCCGCGGCTCTGGATTTCAACCAGGTGGTGCGCAAACACGTAGCCATCCATGGGTCCTGGACCTGGACCGGGGACGACTACCGCCGCGCCATCGAGCTCGTTGAAAGCGGCAAGGTCCGGCGCCGGCCCTTGATTTCCCATGCCCTCGACCTGGATGATGCTCCCGAGGGGTTCGCCATTCAGGACCAGCCGGGCGCCGCCATCAAGGTGGTGCTGAAGCCCTGAGGGTGTACGACCGCGCGAAGTCATATGCCTCACGCAGGGTCACAAGGTCCATAATGCGTTGCCACCTCTTGCGTGCGGTTATTCCCTCTGCATCCCGGCAAGTCGAGGCGAAGGTGTCCGTCACGAGGAGCGGCAACCGACCGGCTGATGTACGCCAGGCGCGGAAAACGACAACAGCCACGCACCGCCGCAGGAACCTGCGCATCCATGAAAACACGCCGCGATGCTCTCACAACGGCTCGCCCACCGAGAATACCGGTGGCTCCGAGGATCACGTCCGTGGTAATCGTCCCGCGTTGTAGTAAAGGTCTTTTTTTTTTAGGTTTTATTCTTTTTCGGCGCCTATCAGTTCCCCTATGAGTTCCCTGCGCGTCCAGAGGAGCAACCCGGTCAGGATGATGGTGAGGCTCATGAGGGGGATGTCTCCCTTGCCGACGAAAATGGCGACGGCGGGCAGCAGCAGGATGGCGATGAGTTCCGCGTGATCGCGCCTGCCGGTTAAAGATGAGACGAGCAGCGCGATGGTCGCGCAGATCGCGAGGGTGAACGGCGATATGCCGAGCAGGGCGCCCGCCGCGCTCGCCGTTCCGCGCCCGCCTCGAAACCCGTGAAAGACCGGCCATATCTCACCGGCCACCACGGCGACGCAGGCCAGAGCGGCGATCCACGGGGAGCCGCTCATGTACCAGGCGAGGCCCAGCGCCAATTGCGCCTTCAGGAAATCGGCGAGGAAGACGAGCGCTCCCACGCGATCTCCCAGGACGGCCCGGGCGTTCGCGAAATCGAGGTTGCCGTCTCCATGCGCGCGCAAGTCGATTCTCCTCGCCCTGGCGGCGAACCAGGCGGGAGAGATCGAACCGATGTCGTAGGCGATGCACCCCACGATGACGACGGGCACGAGAATTTCCAAGAAGACCTCCATGTGAATGAAATTTCCGCCCTATCTTGCGGTATTCTCTTTCTCCTGAAAAGCGGTGCGCGCAGGAGCGGCTGGGGCAAGGACGACGCCGCCCGCGTCATCGAGGTGTATGAGGGCAAGGACAGGGAGTAGGAATCCCGTTTTCCCGCAAGTCCGCGTATGGCCGACGAAAGGCACGGCGCGCGCCCGGCGAAGTTTATTTCTTGTTCGAGATTTCGAGCTTGCGGTTCTGGAGGAAGACGCTGCGGATGAGGGCGTAGTAGTCCAGGTTCAGGGGGTCTTTTCTGAGCAGTTCGAGGGGCTCGATGAGCCGCTCGCGGGTGTCGATGACCTCCATGAGCCTCAGCCCGAAAAGAAGATTCGCCAGGTCGAATCTTTCTCCGAAAATGATTTTTTCCGTATCGTCACCGCTGGCGCCCACATAATTGAGCGGGTTTATGAAGGCGTCCCCCACCTTGCCGAAACCGTCGCGAACCGTCGATGGCCCCAGAAAGGGGAGCACGAGGTATATCCCCTCGCCCATTCCCCAGACGCCGAGGGTCTGGCCGAAATCCTCATCGTGATGCGGAAGCCCCATGTTTTTCGCCACGTCGAAGAGTCCCCCCACCCCCAGGGTGGTGTTGACCAAAAACCGGTTCAGGGTAATCTCGGCGCGCGCGCCCTCTCCCTGGAGGATGTCGTTCGCCAGTATGAAGGGGGCGTTCAGGTTCCGCATGAAGTTGCGGAACGAATCGCGGATGGGTTTGGGGAATATGAACCGGTATATTTTTGCGAGCGGCAGGAAGATGACGGCGTCCAGGACTTCGTTGAAACCGAAGACTGCGCGGTTGAACTCTTCGAGCGGGTCTATGGATTCAACCGTCTGCTCTTCTTCGTCGATGTCGTGGTCCGTCGCCCATGCGCAGGATGCGGGGGTGCTCAGGAGCGCAAGGCTTAAAGTCAGGGCAAGCAGTCCGCGCAACCATACATATTGCTGTCTGGTTCCTCGTGAGCGCGACAATGGAGTTTGCTCCGTTTTCGTCTCGAAAAGCGTATTCAAGACTCGTGAACAACAAAACCGGATAACATCATAGTTTGATGGTTTGAGGCAAACCGGCAAATATTTTTCGGAATTCCGCCTCCTAAGCCAGAGCGCCTCCGCAAGACGACCCCGCGCCGGCCGTGCAGCCGAAGCAATGATCGCCCAGCAGAATTTCCCGGCCCAGCAGGTCGGCGGGTGCTACGTCCCACAGTTTCAGGGGTGTTCCGTTGCCCAGGGACATGTCGAGCATCTGGTTGAAATCACAATCGTACAGGACGCCGTCCCACCCCACGCTGATGAGGCTTCGGCACATCAGGCCGGGGAGCGTCCCGGGATTGTAGGCTTCGCGCAGCGTGGCCATGTAGGAATCCAGTTTGCCGCTCACCTTCAGATAACTGGCGAAACGGGTGATGGGCATGTTGGTGATGGTGTAGAGATGGTGAAAGCGGATGCCGTAGCGGCGGAGGAGTTCTCGTTTGTAGTCCGCCTCGAGCGCCTCCTGGGGGGGAGGGAGATGATCGTCCACGGGGTTGTAGACGAGATTCAGGGGCAAATCTCCCGGAGGGCCGAACCCCGCTTCGTTCAGATCCCGGAGCGCGCGGATGGATTTTTCAAACACCCCGTCTCCGCGCTGGGCGTTCACGTTTTCCTCGAGATAGCAAGGCAGCGAGCAGATGAGTTCCACCCGGTTCTCGCGGTAGAAATCGATTAAATCCTCTTCGCCCGGCTCATACACGACCGTGAGGTTGCAGCGAACCATCACGTTCCGGCCCTTGCGGCGGGCGCGGGTGACGATGCGCCTGAAGTGGGGGTTCAGTTCAGGCGCGCCTCCCGTGATGTCGACGTTGGGGATTCGGGTATCCTCGAGCCATTCGATGATGCGGCTCGCCGTTTCCCCGGTCATGATCTCCTTGCGGTGCGGGCCCGCGCCCACATGGCAATGCGCGCACTTTTGGTTGCAGTACTTGCCCACGTTGACCTGTAGCGTGGAGAGTTCCGTGCGCTCCAGATGCGCCGCATCCCGCCGGATGCGGTCTATGAATTTCGGAGCGCCGTTTGAGGAAAGAGGCAATGATGTCGTTGCGGGCATTTTTTCTCCCGACGAGGCAGCGTCGTTCATTTCCGCATTCGCTCTAGGCGGTTCGCACCAGTTTTCTGCGAAGCGATTTGATGCGCCTTCTCACGCGCTTGAGCTGAACGTCGTCCTTCGCCTCGATGTGTTCGTCCCGAATGCTTTTGAGAGATTTGATCCGTTGCTTGACGGAGCTTCTGTCGATTTTGGAAGTGCGCCTCGCCTCGATCAATGGAATGTCGTTTGTCTCCTTGAGCACCCGTATCAACTGGGTTTTGTCCATCCCGTGCACGCCCGAGATTTTTCCGCCGTACGCCAGGGCGGCTTCCTTGAGCTTGGGCACGTTCATCTTGTCGATCTCTTTCGCCGTTAAAACGGGACCTTCCCGTTGGGGAGCCGCCGCTTCCTCTTGGGGAGCCTCTGTTTCCTGTTCGGTGGCTTCCGCTTCGTTTTTTTCTTCTTTCGCCATTTTCCTCTCCAGTGATAAAACGAATCGCCTCCTCGATGCGCGTCCGCCCGGATCGATGGAGGATGATCTCGCCGAATGGTTTCCGCCCAAGCGGGCTGACCGCCAAACCTAGCAAAACGGGGTTCCATGATCAATGGCGTCGGGGGAACCGGGTGCGCCGGGAGCAGAAAGGATATTTGAGAGAGGGCTGAATCGCATCGCGTCCGTGCGAGGCGGAATCGTTTCCCGGGCGGGGAATTTATTCTCCGGATGCGTCGATAGTTCTTTTCGACTTGCCCGGCAGTGGCCTCAATGATAGAAATTGAATATAGATATATTGAATAATGCGAATTTTCATTGAACAAGAGGGGCGTGGCCGTGGCCCAGAAACTGCTCGAAGTAAAAGATATGGTGAAGCACTTTCCCGTTCGGGGGGGCGTATTCTCCCGGGTTCGCAACTATGTGCGCGCCGTGGACGGCGTGAGCTTCGATTTGGAGCCGGGCGAGACGCTCGGACTGGTCGGGGAGAGCGGGTGCGGGAAATCGACCACCGGCCGGGCCATCCTGCGCCTCATCGAGCCGACGTCGGGCGAGGTGAACTTCCAGGGCACCGACGTCTGCTCCCTGAACAGGGAGTCGATGCGCAGGCTGAGGCGGGAGATGCAAATCATCTTTCAGGACCCCTACGCTTCCCTGAACCCGCGCATGACGGTAGGCAGCATCGTCGGCGAGCCGTTGACCATCCACGGCATCGCCAAAGGAAAGGAAAAAGAAGAGCAGGTCGCCTCGCTTCTCCACCGGGTGGGCTTGAGGCCGGAGCATATACGGCGCTACCCCCATGAGTTCTCGGGCGGTCAGCGGCAGCGCATCGGGATCGCCCGCGCCCTGGCGCTCAACCCGAAGCTCATCATCGCGGACGAGCCCGTCAGCGCGCTCGACGTGTCGATTCAGGCGCAGGTGATCAACTTGCTCGAGGACCTGCAAAAAGAGTTCGGAATCGCGTTCGTGCTCATCGCGCACGATCTGGCCGTCGTCCAGCACGTGAGCGACCGCATCGCCGTCATGTATCTGGGCAAGATCGTGGAGATGTCCACGGCCGACAGGGTGGTGATGGAGCCGAAGCATCCCTATACTGAGGCTCTGCTCTCCGCCGTGCCGATTCCCGACCCGACGCTCAAGAAAAAACGCATGATCCTGACCGGAGACGTGCCCAGTCCCGTGAACCCTCCCTCGGGGTGCAGGTTCCATACGAGATGCCCCTACAAGGAAGACAGGTGCGTCAACGAGGAGCCGCCGATGCGGGAGATCGCGACGGGCCATTTCGCGGCGTGTCACTTCTCTGAAAAACTCTATGGCGGCGCGTCGAAAACGAACGGGGCGCCCGCGGGCTAGGCGGTTCTATCCGTCGCCCGACGGTATGCGGGCGCATCGCTTTTCCCCAGGCTACGGGCGCTGCGCCCGGCGGGGGCATCGGCCGACGTGTGATGGATGAAAATTCCAAAAAATCAATTTCCCCGCTCTTGCTCTTTGCGCTTGTCACGGCCCTCTTCGCGGCGGTTGCGATGTTTTTCGCCCACCGGGCCGACCGGGGTGCGGTCCTAAGCCGGTATGCGCAGCGCGACGCGAGGCGTCTGCAGGATTTCGGCGCCGGAATGCAAGGCCGCGTCGACGCCCTGCTCGGAAAGATCCGGGGGGCCGAGTTGCTTATGGCCGCGGCTCCGGATGGCCCGAGGAGGGTGGGGAAAGCGCTTTCGTTCCTCCTGGGCGGGGAGTCTCGCGACTCCTTCGCCGCCTCGGTGCTGCTCGATGAGCAAGGCGGGATTGTCGGCTCGCGCAGGGTGGGGGAGATGCCGGCGGTGGGGCCCGAGGAAAGAGGTCTCTGGGCGGGGGCGAGGCGTTCGTTCCTCTCGTTGTCGAGGCGAGAGAGGGGGGCGAAACCCGCGAGGGGGAAGTTCGATATTCAATCGAGCACGCTGGGCGGCGTGCCGGTTGTTTTTCTGTTGGCTTCCTCGCCGTCCACCGAAGGTTTTTGGGGCGTCATCATTTCAGCGGAATCCTTGTTGCCCCTGCGAAAGAGTGCGTTGGTTCCCGGCGAGAGCGTCTTTGTCTTGCTCGAGCCCGAGCAGAAAATTCTCTTCGCCAGGCAAGGAGAGAAATTCCTGGCGGACAGCGTCGCCGGGGCTTTCAGGAGGCGACTCGCCCCGGCCCTCGATATTCCGGCTTGCTGCGACCCCGCCGCGTTCAACGCCGCGAACCGGAATGAGCGCGCGATGGCGCAGTCCATATTCGCGATGGGCGTGAGGGAATTGCGCCTCGTCCACGTGGCGGACCGCTCGGGGATGGCGGACTTAGGGGGTGGGCTGAAGATACTGGACGTCGTGCTGGCGGCGGGCTGGCTCGTATCCCTCGCCTTGTTCTATTTTCTCGGGGTCCGCAGCGGAAGCGAACCCGCAGTCCGCCGGACGGACGAAGCGCAGACGGGGGAGGCGGTCTCCGGACGGCAGCTTGGTTCGGAGCAACTCGCGCTCATCTCCAGGGTGAGTGAATCGGTGGCGGGCGGAGCGCACTTTCGCGACGTCATCATCGCCGTCGCGGGGGAAGTCTCCCGTTTCGTCTCGACCGACAGGTATTACGTCGCTCTGTATGACGATGGGGTGGACAGGTTTTTGGAGTTATGCTCCTCGCGCCTGGGCGAGGCCTACCGGCGCGGCCTGGCCTCGCCCGCCTCGGGTCTGCCGGAGAGAATCGCGCTCCGGGAAAAAGAAATCGTCGAGGTGCCCTCTATCGATGCGTGGTACGACGCGCCCGAGGCGCTCAAGATCGAAAAGGTGCGCGGAGCCGTGGTCTTTCCGATGGTCGCCCTGGGAAGAGCGGTGGGGGTGGCCTCTTTTTACTTCGATACGCCGCGAGAGATACCCGATGATGAGGTCGACTATTGCGCCATCCTCTTTCAGCAAGCCGCAGTGGCGATATCGCGGGCCTGGTCCCTCGCCGCGGAGGCCGGCGCTCCCGGGGCGCGCCCGGCGGATTCGCCTGAAGACGCAAGCGAAGATGAGGAGTAGAGAGAAAAGATGAACAAGACGCGCTTGCGGCCAAAGGACTTCGAGGCCCTCTACTCGGGCTTTGCGAGTCCGCCCGCGCGGTTCGACTGCGGGAAAAAGTGCGCGCCCTTCAACGAGGGGGTTCCTTTTTGCTGTGATTCGGGCTGGGTGGTTCCCGTCGCCTACCGCGAGGAGTGGAAGTTTCTCAAACCCCGCACGCGGCTTTGGCATGAGTTCAGGCCGCGCTCGCCATCCGAACTCGCGCTGGTAGAAGAAGTCGACGCGGAGCAGAGCGTTTTCATCGAATGCCGGGGCGTAGCGCATTGCGAGCGGGAAAACCGCTCCGTCTCGTGCCGCACGTTTCCCTATGAACCCTATTTCGATACTGAGGAGAATCTTCTGGGCCTGGTCTACAACCGGGTGCTGGAGGGGAAGTGCTACCTCGTGGATCGCCACCGCGTGGCGACGAAAAAATTCGTCGGTGAATTCTTGGGGTTTTTTAACCGGTTTTTCGAACTGCTGCCCGCAGAGCGCAAACTGTATATCGAGCAAAGCAGGCTCTATCGCCAGAAGATGAGCAGACGGAAAAAGCCCCTCGTGGTATTGACGCCCGGTGGCCCCTACGAGGCGGCCTACCGGGGTGGAAAGCTCCTCCGCCGGTGGCGAAAGTCCGACCCCTCCGAGAGCGCCTACCGGCCCGGGGGCTGATGGGGTTTTCCGGCAACCCTCGGGCCGACCTTTATGATGAAACCCCGGCCTGGATGCGTTTGTGGGAAAACAGGGCGGACGCTGAAAAAAACGTGTGGTGAATGGTTTTTCCCAAGTGAGATGATGCTGCATGTAATTTCCGGTACGAATGCCCCTTTTGTCTTTCCTTCCTCCTTTTGTGGCGGGTGATATGACTGCGTATCTACGTGCGGCGGCGAACGTTCTCGTTCATGTTCCCGATCTGGTTCGCTACGGCTCGAAACCCTGGCGCGAAACTTCAAGGAGGGATCAGGCGCCAGGCGACGTATTCGCCGATCTCAGGTCTTTTGACGAAGCAGTCGGCTATGCGCCGAATCAGGCTTTCATCGGCAATCTTCCTCCCGAGAATTTAAGCGAAATTTCTTCGCCCTGGTACGAGAATTCCCTCGCAGGCGCTTCGCCTGAGGGCGCTTTCGGGGAAATCCTCCCGCAGGATTCTTTCTACTCCCTTCTAGAAGCGGCCGATCAATTCGGATTGATCATGCTCGATGCGGAGCGTCATGTTCCGGGTATCGCATGTTCGGAATCCGCCTCCGCACTTCTCAAAAGAGAAAAACCCCTAAAGGAACATCGTCAAGAAGACATTTTCCGGCGCATCGAGCGAGGGGAGGCCCTGCCTCTTTTTCAGAATAAAGGCCTCATGGGGTGCATTCGCCGCGATCATGATTCCGACGAATCGCTTGATGCCCGTATTCTTCTGGAAAACCTGGCGGCCAAGGCCAGCGGCGCATACGCTCTCAGCCGCCTTCTCGTGCGCGAAAACATCGCACCGGACGCGATAGAGTACGTCATTAGTTGCTCCGAGGAGGCGGTCGGGGATCGCTACAATCGCGGTGGAGGCAATCTCGCCAAGGCCATCGCCGAGATGGCGGGTTGCGTGAATGCCGCCGGCGTCGACGTGAAGTCTTTCTGCGCGGCTCCGGTGTACGCGCTCATACACGCGGCGGCCCTGATTCAGGCGGGCGTCCTCGGAAACGCCGTCGTCGTAGGAGGCGGCTCGATGGCGAAGCTCGGGATGAAGGCGTACTACCATCTGGAAAAAGAGATGCCCGTTTTAGAAGATGTATTGGGCGGGGTGGCTTTCTTTCTCTCCCGTGATTCAAAGGATAGCCCCCGTGTGAATCTTGAAATCGCGGGACGCCACGCGGCGGGGAAGCCCTCCACGCCGCAAGGGTTGGCGGAGGCTCTGGTGCGGGACCCACTGGCCCGGGCCGGGCGCAAGTTGACCAGCGTCGATAAGTACGCCGTCGAACTGCATAACCCCGAGGTCATGCTGCCTGCGGGGGCGGGAGACGTCGCGGCTGCGAATTACAGAATGCTGGCCGCCATGGCGGTCATGGACGGGGAAATAGCCCGCGAGGAGATTCCGGATTTTATCGAGGCGCACGGGATGCCCGGATTCGCGCCTACGCAGGGGCACATCCCCGCAGGGGTTCCCTTTCTCGGCCACGCTCTTAAGAGGATGCGGGCCGGCCTCCTTCGGAGTACAATGGTTGTGGCGAAAGGAAGTCTGTTTCTGGGCCGGATGTCCCAGCAGGCCGACGGGGCTTCGGTATTGATAGAAGGGTGATTCGTTCGTTTTTTTGTGTGCAAGCGGGAGGATGTTCATGTTCAAAGGCAAGAAGGTGATTGCGCTGGGCGAGCGGGACGGCGTTCCCGGTCCGCTGATTGCCGAATGCCTCGAGGCGGCGGGAGCGGAGGTCGTGTTCCAGAAGACGGAGTGTTTCGTCTGAACCTCCGCAGGCGCCATGGACCTGGAAAACCAGGCCGCCATCAAATCGATTGCGGATGAGGTCGGGCCGGAGAATTTGATGGTGGTATTGGGAATGCCCGGTGAAGGCCTTCGGCTCGCGGCCGAAACGCTGACCACCGGGGACCCCAGTTGGGCCGGGCCCCTGGCGGGAGTCTCGTTGGGACTCCCCGTTTTTCACATCTTAGAAGAGAAGGTGCGGTCCCAGGTTCCAGAGGACCTTTACGCCGATAAACTTCTCATGATGGAAATGGTGCTCGATCTACCGCAGATCGAGAGTGACCTCGCCGATATGCGCACGGCGGGGTAGTGGGGGGCGATGATGTCCATGCGACTGGAGATGGGTATATTTCCCGTATCAAAAATCATCCTCGGAAAGCGCTTCGAATACAAAGACAATACGCTCACCGTGGATGCCGATGAGCTCCGCAGACTGGCGCTCGAAGACGGCGCTCTCAAGGACGTCGGCTTTCACGCCGCCATGCCGGGCGATTCGGTGCGGATCACCAACGTCTTAGACGCTGTGGAGCCTCTCTACAAGGTAAGCGGGCGCTCATGCGCTTTCCCCGGATTCCTCGGTCCGGCGAAGACCGCAGGCGCCGGCCGCACCCACAAGCTTGCCGGTATGTGCGTCATCAGCTCCACCCATTTCTTAGGTCCCATGACGGGCATCATGAGCTTTCGCGAAGGGATTATCGATATGTCCGGTCCCGGCGCCGTGCACTGCACGAATTCGGAGACCGCGAATCTCGTCGCCTGCTACGAGCCGCTGGAAGGCGCCTCGAACGAAGCGCATGACGATGCCGTGCGCCTGGCGACGCTGAAGATCGCATCCCGGCTGGCCGAGCACACGGCGGAACTCGAACCAGAGAGCTTTGAGACGTTCGAACTCGGGGACGCCGCGCCCGATCTGCCCCGGGTTGTTTTCGTCGATCAGGTCATGCACCAGGCGTCCATGGTCCAGACCTTCATGTACGGCAAGAATCTGGGGGATTCGCTTCCCACGCTCATCCACCCGAACGAGATGCTCGACGGCGCGGTGGTGGGGGCGAATTACAAGACGCAGCAAAAGGCGCCGACCTACCTGCACTGCAACATGCCGCTCATATACGAACTCTACCGCCGCCACGGTGTGGACCTCAATTTCGCGGGCATGGTCATCACGCGCGGCCACCACGACAACCAGGCGCTCAAGGAGCGCTCGGCGCAATACGTGGCCAAGCTCGCCGCGCTCCTCAATGCCGACGGCACGGTTCTCGCCTTCGAGGGCGGCGGCAACTCCACGGTGGACTACTGGCTCACCGTCCAGGCGCTCGAGCAGATGGGCGTGAGCGCCGTTCCGATCATCTACGAGGTGGGCCGGCCGGGGTCGGGCGAGTTCCCGCTCGTCTTTCATGTGCCCGAGGCCGACGCCGTCATTTCCAAAGGCATGCAGGGTGAGCGCATCGCCGCCCCCGCGGTGGAGCGGGTCATCGGCTCCGAGGTCGTCGAATTCTACAACGGCAAGAGATGCAACGTCCGCGAGGCCTTCACCCTGGCCGACAGCGACTACTACGCCAGCGAATGGGCGAAGGACATCAACAACATGGTGGGCAAGGCGTATTGAGGTCGGGGGCGTCCTCGTGAATTACCGAGAAACGGCGGAAAATGCGGGGCGGTTCATAGTTAGGCGGCGTCTCTCGCGGATAGACGGATGGTCTCACAAGGGCCTTGTGCAGCCTTTATTACCTGGTATTAGGAGCAACGGATAAGGGGGTTGAGAATGATTAGAATGAAAGTTTCAGAACGAGAAGCAATCAAAATCTTCTCAGGAATTACCCACAAAACGTTCCAAAAAGGCATTGGTACTAGATGGAATAAAAAAGGGATACCTCAACGAATATGCTGGTTATTCTGCTGGGGAAACAGAAAGCTACAATCTCCAGCAACGTCAAAGCGAGCACGTGAAGCGTTTGATAAAATCTTTAGCAAATCCTACATTTGGCTCGAAGGCAAAATTACGATCGAACAGGCGCACATTTTCAGGTATATCGATTAAAGCCCATAACTACTTATTCCGAATATGTATTTGAATGAGTTCATATCAGGAGGCCAGGCCATGAGCGGTAAACTTCGGGTCGTTCACTACTTGAACCAGTTCTTCGCAGGCGTCGGGGGCGAGGA
The DNA here is from genome assembly GCA_965221165.1 of bacterium. Taxonomy (GTDB): domain Bacteria; phylum UBA8248; class UBA8248; order UBA8248; family UBA8248; genus Bin107. Next base: position 1,622,803 of record CBDCRP010000003.1, on the reverse strand, counting down.
GATGAGCGATCATCCCGTATCCTCCCGGCCCGGCCCGGTCGGCCCCGGCGTATTGCTCGATAAGATACTGAATGAGGACGCCGAAGTTATCGCTACCGTCTTCGCGGGCGATGGTCTTTTCGCCGAAAACGAAAAAACCTGCGCCGCCGAGGCCATCGCGCGGATTCTGGAATTTTCTCCCGATCTCTTACTCGCCGGGCCCGCTTTCAACGCGGGGCGCTACGGGCTCGCCTGCGCCGCCGTCTGCCGCGCCGGGCAGGAGGCGGGCGTTCCCGTCGTCACCGCCATGCACCCTGAGAATCCGGGCTTCCCCGCCGCCGGAACCAGCGTTCACACCGTCTCCGCCGCAGAGTCCGCCGCCGGGATGGAAGCGGCCCTGGAAGCCGCCGCCCGCCTGGGGCTCAAGCTCGCCCGGGGCGAGAGGGTCGGAAACGCCGCCGAGGAAGGCTACCTCCCGCGCGGCATCCGCTACAACGAAATCGCCGAGCTTCCGACTTCGCGGCGCGCCGTCGATATGGTCCTCAAAAAAATCAGGGGCGAGCCCTACCAGACCGAACTCGAAGTTCCCGTTCTGGAAGAGATAGCTCCGCCTAAGCCGATCCCCGATCTCAAGAAAGCCCGCATTGCCATCGTATCCGAAGGCGGCATGGTCCCCCCCGGCAACCCGGATCGCTTCGCTGGCTCGAGAAACGAGAACTGGGCCACCTACTCATTCGAGGGGAAAGACGCCCTTTCGGGCGGCGCCTTCATCTCGATCCACGGCGGCTTCAACACCGTGTTCGTGAACGAGGAGCCCGACCGCATGCTCGCCGTGGACGCCTTCCGGCGGCTCGAGGGCGAGGGTGAAATCGCTGAACTCCACGATGATTTCCTGAGCACCTGCGGGAACGGCGGCGCCTTCGCCGAGATGGACGGCATCGGCCGCGCCTGGGCCGCCGAACTCAAAAAGGCCGGGGTAGAGGGCGTCGTGCTCCCCGCCACGTGAGGAACCGGCACGCGCAGCGGGGCTGCGCTGGCGAGAGCCTTGGAGCGGGAGAGCATCCCCACCGTCATCGTCACCTGTTTGCCCGACGTGGCGCGCGACATCGGGGTCAACCGCATCGTCAACAACCGCGCCGGGCATTTTCACCATCCATTCGGCGACCCCTCCCGGACGCCCGAGGCCGAGCGCGAATGGCGCCTCGGAGCCGCCCGCGCCGCCGCCTCTGCGCTGACCGAAAAAGTGGACGGCCCCACGGTGTTCGAGTATTAAAAGGAGCGCGACGCCTCCACCGGGCTGCAAATCCTCCTTTATCAGTCGGGTTTGATCGTAGGGGCGGCATACATGCGTACATGGACGCCCCCTCAGAATGCAAGCGGTTTCTTCGGAGGGTTCGGCGCAAAGCGGTCCGGCTCAGTCGTACATTCGGCCTCTTGGTTGCGGCGCTTCATCCTGGCCGCGGGCCCGTATGGAGATGAGTGGGTCGGGTCCGAATCGACCCGGCGAGCTTGGTGCTTCACTCGTCGCATGTAACTGGTTTCCCCGACCCCGTCTCGAAGACCGTTTGCCCTTACTCCTCCTGTGGCCTGCCCACATTCCTCCCGGTTCTATCCGCGCGCCCGCCGCTCAGACGAGGGGCGCCGGTTCCCTGTAGTCGTCCTTGTTCTTCATCAGCGCCCAGGCGACGCGTGCGATTTTGTTGGCCAGCGCCACCGCGACGAGCATCCTCGGTTTGCGCGCGAGCATCCGGGCCAACCACGAACCCGGCGGCGCGCCGCGCCGGACCGCCTGGCGAATCACCGACATCGCGCCCGTGATCAACAGCCGCCTCACGTCACGCTGCCCCATCTTCGATACCCTCCCCAGGCGCGCCTTGCCCCCCGTGGAGTGCTGCCGGGGGACCAGACCCAGCCAGGCGGAGAAGTCCCGTCCCCGCCGGAAGCTCTCCATCGGAGGCGCGAAGGCCCGCAGCGCCGACGCCGTTACCGGACCGATTCCCGGAACCCGCATCAGACGCCGCGCCTCTTCGTCCGCGCAGGCGCTCGCGCGAAGCTGACTGTCCAACTCCCCGAGCTTCCGGCTCAGACCGGCGATTTGCTCCAGAAAAATCTCGCCCAACTCCCGAACCGCCACGGGCAGCCCCGATTCCGCTCCACGAACCGCCGCCGCCAACCGCGTGAGGCCCACAGGCCCCTGCGGCGCGACGACCCCGAACTCCGCCAGGTGACCCCGCAACGCGTTGATCGTCTGCGTCTTCTGGCGAACCAGCAAATCGCGCGTGCGGAACAGCATCCCCTGGGCCTGCTGCGCTTCGCTCTTCACCGCCACGAAGCGCATCGTCGCCCGAGTGGCCGCCTCGCAGATCGCCTCCGCGTCCGCCGCGTCGTTCTTGTGGCGCTTCACGAAGGGCTTCACGTAGAGCGGCGGCACCAGCCTCACCTCGTGACCGAGCCGCCCGATCGCCCGGCCCCAATGGTGCGCGCCCGCGCACGCCTCCATCGCCACCACGCAACGCGGCTGCGACGCCAGAAAGCCCAGTATCCTCGTCCTGCCGAGCTTCTTGCGGAACGCGACCGAACCGCCCGCCCGCGCGCCGTGGAGTTGAAAGCTGTGTTTCGCCAGATCGATACCGATGATGTAGACTCCTTCCATGGATGCCTCCTTCCGGGCGGTGTGTGACGTCATCTCGCCACATTCTGATGCTGCCGGAAGGGGGCGTCCACCCCATCGGCCCATGTTTTGGGGGCGAAGGGGCGCGGGACGCATATATGTGTGGGCGGACACGCAGGTGGCAGACATATATGTCCGACCTACGAAAGGCGCAAACCCTCCCTCATCGGTCGGGTTTGACCCTCCATTTACCGTCATGATGATCGCGCGGAATGGGTGAAAAATTCGAAAAATAAGTGAAAAATAAGTGAAAATATCGGAAAATTTAACCTGTTGATATATATGTCTTTATATGATAATTCCCCCTCTTGGGGCATATAGGGGGTCAGCCCGCCATCTCCTCCGCCATGTCCGCGATGGCGCGGCCTATCATCAAGGATGCCGTCGCCCCCGGCGAAGGGGCGTTGCACACGTGGACCGCGCCCTCCGTCCTGATGATGGAGAAATCATCGAGCAGGCCGCCGTCCCTGTTCACCGCCTGCGCGCGAACGCCCGCGCCTGCGGGCACGAGGTCCGATTCCCGAATCTCAGGGATTAGCTTTTGCAGCGCCCGCGTGAAGGCGGCTTTGCTCATGGAGCGGACCATCTCGCCCAGACCCACCTTCCAGTATTTCCGGGCCAGCTTCAGGAAGCCGGGGTAGGTGAGGGTTTCGAGCAGGTCGTAGGGGTTGATTCTGGTTTTCGTATAACCCTCTCGCATGTAGGCCAAAACGGCGTTCGGCCCGGCTTCCACGCTCCCGTTCACGCGGCGGGTGAAGTGTACGCCCAGGAAGGGAAACGCCGGGTCGGGCACCGGGTAGATCAGGCTCTTGACGAGCGCGCGGCGCCCGGGCGTGAGTTCGTAATACTCGCCGCGAAAGGGCACGATCTTCATCGGCGGCGCACCGCCCGCGAGCCTGGCGATTCTATCGGCGTAAAGCCCCGCGCAGTTGACGATGAGTTTTCCGCCGAAATCCCCCGCCGTGGTTTCGACCCGTTTTTCTCCCCTTGCGATGCTGATTCCGGTGACTTGCGCTGAGGTCTGTATCTTCTGTCCCCCCGCCTCGATGATGCGGGCATAGGCGCGCACGACGGCGCCATAGTCGATGATGCCCGTGGAGGGCACCCGAAGGGCCTTGACGCCCCAGGCGTGGGGTTCGATTTCCCCGAGCGCCTCGGGCCCCAGAACCTCGATGTTCTCGATGCCGTTGGCCTCGCCCCGGCGGCGTAGTTCCTCGAGCCGTGGGATTTCCGCCTCGTTCGTGGCGACGACCACCTTGCCGCAGATTTCGTGGTCGATTCCGTGCTCCTGCGCGAAGCGCACCATGGCGGCCGCGCCCTCCACGCAGGTTTTCGCCTTGAGCGAGCCTGGGCGGTAGTAGAGTCCCGCATGGATCACGCCGCTGTTGTGGAGCGACTGGTGGCGGCCGACGCCGGCTTCTTTCTCGAGGACGAGGACGCGCTTTTCGGGGTGGCGGCGGGTGATCTCCATGGCGGTGGAAAGACCGAGTATGCCGCCCCCGACCACGATGGCGTCCCACGCTGTTCGACTCATCCCGCAACCCCGAATGGATAGATGAGGCCACACCCGTCCTTATCGGCGGACATGCCGGAAACAGAGTTCCTTCAGGCGATGAGGATACCCCAAAGAGGTGAAAATGGCTTGCCGGCATTTAGTTTCTTGTTGACATCAGGTTTTTCGCTCATTATCCTTGGATTGGGCAATCATACCGAGAACAAAGAATCGGCAAAGGCCGATAGTTGAGGTTTTCCCTGAGATTCGCCATCCACGAGGAGCACCTGTGGATGACGTTTACACAAAGGAAAAACTCATCAGCCATACTTGGTCAGTCCATTATCCACCTCACCCCACTGAAGGAGAATATCCAATGAAAAAAGTAATGAAGTTCATACTCGCTTCCGTCGTGGCGGTTTCGATCGCGGGCGTCGCGGTTCCGGCGAGCGCCGCGAAGTTCCTGGTGGTCGGCGGCGGATCCACCACGGGCGTGTACTACCAGGTGGCGCTGAACGTCTGCAAGCTGGTGAACAAGACCTTGAAGAGCAAGGGTTATAACTGCATCGGCCGTCCCGCGCTGGGTTCGGTGTTCAACATCAACGCCATCAAACGCGGTCTCCTGAACTTCGGCGTCGCCCAATCCGACAGGAACTTTCAGGCGTATAACGGCACGGCCGACTGGAAGGGCAAAGCCTACAAGGGTCTCAGGAGCGTCTTCAGCGTTCACCCGGAAACCATCATGCTCGTCGCACGCGCGGATTCGGGCATCATGAAGGTATCGGACATCAAGGGACGCCGCATCAACATCGGCAACCCCGGCTCCGGCCAGCGCGGAAACGCTACAGACATTCTGCGCATCTACGGCATCGACCAGAACAAGGACATCAAAGCCGAGGGCTTGCAGCAGGGCGGGGCGAACCGCGCGCTGGTGGACAAGAAGATCGACGCGTTCTTCTACACCGTCGGCAACCCCTGGGGCGGTGGTCTCGAGATCTCCAACAGCACGGCTATTCGCATGATTCCCGTGAACTCCATGGGCATCCAGAAGCTCGTGGCCGGCAAGCCCTACTACGTGATGACGAACATCCCGGGCGGCATCTACAAGGGCGTCAACAAGGACGTGCCCACCTACGCGGTGAAGGCCACCTTCGTGACCGGCTCCAAGCAGCCCAACGACGTGGTCTACAACGTCGTGAAGACCATCTTCGATAATCTCGACCAGCTCCGCGCCACGCACGCGGCGTTCAAGTACCTGACGAAGAAAGACATGCTCGGGGGCCTCTCGGCTCCCTTCCATCCGGGCGCCACGCGTTATTACAAGGAAAAAGGCTTGATGAAGTAGCGTAATTTCGGACGAACGTCCGCCGCATGGGCCGGGGGGCCGAGCGCCCCCCGGTTTCGTGTGGTGATTCGAATTTCGATCTTTCAACGAAGTGAGGTAATCGTTTGAGGGGTGAATGAATGAGCGAGCCGGGTGATTCCGCTGACGTTTTGGGGGCAGGGATCGACGAAGAATCCAAGCGGGCGGCGGAGGAAATCGCCGCCGAGGCGGAATCCGGCGGGCGGCAGCCCAAAAACCTCACGGCCTGGCTCGTCTCGGTTCTGGCAATCTCCTGGTCCTGTTTTCAACTCTACATCGCCTACACCCCCCTGAACTCCATCATCGCCAGAAGCATCCATCTCACCTTCGCCATCACGATGGTCTATCTGGCCTTCCCGGGGACGAAAAAACCGGGCGAGGGCTGGATTCAGCAGGTGTCGATCCAGGTTTTCCCCGGCTTCATGCGTCCCCATCGCCCCACGCGAGAGGTCATCCCTTGGTACGACTACGCGCTGGCGATCATTGCGGGCATGGGCGCGTTTTACATGGCCTGGGACTACGTGAACATCATCCAGCGTTCGGGACTTCCCATCCAGCGCGACGTCATCATAGGGGCGATTCTCGTCGTTCTATTGCTGGAGGCCGCGCGCCGCGCGCTCGGGCCCGCGCTACCGATTCTCGCCATCCTGTTCCTGCTCTATTGCTTCGTGGGTCCCTACATGCCCTCGTTTATCGCGCACCCGGGCGTTCCGCTCGAATTCGTCGTGGACCACATGTATCTGAGCGACAGCGGCATCTGGGGCGTGCCCATCGGGGTGTCGACGAGCTTCGTGTTCCTCTTCGTGCTGTTCGGCTCCCTGCTCGACAAGGCGGGGGCGGCGAACTACTTCGTGCAGGTGGCCTTCGCGGCGCTGGGCCGTTTCCGGGGCGGACCCGCCAAGGCGGCCGTCGTCGCCTCGGGCATGACGGGGCTGGTCTCGGGCTCGTCCATCGCGAACGTGGCGACGACGGGCACCTTCACGATTCCCTTGATGAAAAAAGTGGGCCTGCCCGCCTACAAGGCGGGCGCGGTGGAGGTGGGCGCGAGCACGAACGGACAGCTCATGCCGCCGGTGATGGGCGCCGCCGCGTTCATCATGGCGGAGTTTCTGGGTCTGGCCTACCTCGACGTGGTGCGCGCCGCGATACTGCCGGCCCTGCTGTCTTACATCGCCCTTTTCTATGTGGTTCACCTGGAAGCGCTCAAGCTCGACTTGAGGCCGCTCGAAGCGGATGAGCTGCCCTTGTTCTGGAACACGCTCATCAGCGGCATCCATTACGTCGTTCCCATCCTGGCGCTGATCTACACGCTCGTCATCCTGCGCATGTCGGCCGTGGCGTCCGCTTTCAACGCGATCCTGCTGACCATGGCGATCATCGTCGTCCAGCGTCCCATGCAAAACACCATCGCCGTCCTGCGCGACATGAAGCGGGAGAAGAACGTCGCCCACCTGCGGGAGTTGTTCGGCGAGGCTCATTTCCAGGAACTCGAAGATCGCCTCTGGCACGGGGTGCTAGCGGGTTTCGGCGAGAGTTTCGGCGACGTGTGGCAGGGCATGCTGGCGGGGGCCAAGAACATGATGGGCATCGGCGTGGCGACGGCGGCGGCGGGCATCATCGTCGGCACCGTCACCCTCACGGGCCTGAGCGGCCGCTTCATCGAATTGATCGAAATCGTCTCCCTGGGCAACGTGGTGCTCATGCTCCTGCTCACGGCGCTGTGCTCCCTCGTCCTGGGGATGGGCCTGCCCACGACGGCGAACTACATCGTCATGGCGACGCTCACCGCGCCCGTCATCGTGAGCCTGGGCGCCAAGTCGGGCCTCGTGGTGCCGCTGCTCGCGGCCCATCTGTTCGTCTTTTATTTCGGCATCCTGGCCGACGACACGCCGCCCGTGGGTCTCGCCGCGTTCGCCGCCTCGGCGATAGCCAAGTCAGACCCCATCCAGACGGGCGTGCAGGGCTTCGTCTATGACTTGCGGACCGCCGTGCTGCCCTTCGTGTTCATCTACAACCTCGAGTTGTTGATGATGCAGGGCGTCGGCCCCAAGGGCGAGATCATCTGGATCAACGACGTGATGAAAATCGCCTGGGTGTGCTTTGTCTCCCTTGTGGCGATATTCGCCTTCGCGTCTGCGCTTCAGGGCTATTTCGCCGATAATTGCAACTGGGGCGAGCGGGCGGTGTTGATGGTGGTGTGCGTCGCAGCGTTCAGACCCTCGCTCATCACGGATTTCACGGGCGGTCCGCGCCCCGTAGTGCAGCTTCTGGCGGTGGCGATTTTCGCCGCCTTGTACTGGTATCAGCACAGCAGGCGAAACGGGCAAACGGCGCAGCCGGCGCCCGCCTGACGCGCGCGGGCCTGTCGGCTCCCGTTCATTTTGGCTTTTCTCCCCTTTGATTCCAGTGCGAGATTGGGTTGTGGTACGCTAGGCCGCCTCATCGGGGCGTGGCGCAGCCTGGTAGCGCGCCTGCTTTGGGAGCAGGAAGTCGGAGGTTCAAATCCTCTCGCCCCGACCAGAGAAAAATACTCTCCTTGAAGCCCCTTTCGCGCCGAGGGGCAGTAGCGCTCCCAAATCGTGAAACTCACCCCTCCCGGACTGCGCAAACGCTTAAGATTCTGATACCTTACGGGCGGAGAAATCCCGTATTCCAAATCGATTTCATTTTTCCTGGGAGTGTGCTCGTGCAAGATAATTCTCTACCCCTTTCCCGTTTCAAGGTGCTCGATCTCACCCGCGCGCGGGCCGGCCCCACGGCGGTTCGCCAGTTCGCGGACTGGGGGGCGGACGTCATCAAGATAGAAGCGCCTCTCTCGAGCGGCTATGCGGACAACATGATGAATCCCCGGAACGGCTATGAGGCGCAAAACCTGCACCGCAACAAGAGAAGCATGGCGCTCAACCTGCGCGAGGAAAAAGGCCGCGAGATATTCTTCCGCATGGTGCAAAACGCCGACCTCGTGATCGAAAACTACCGGCCCGACGTGAAGCACCGCCTGGGGGTGGATTACGAGTCGTGCCGCGCGGTCAACCCGCGCATCGTCTATGGGAGCATCTCCGGTTTCGGCCAGGAGGGCCCGTATCGCAGACGCCCGGGGCTGGACCAGATCGCCCAGGGGCTGAGCGGCCTCATGTCCGTTACCGGAAAGCCGGGGGAGGGCCCCATGCGGGTGGGCATTCCGATTGCCGATCTCTCCGCGGGCTTCATGCTCGCGCAGGGGCTTCTCATCGCCCTGCTGGAGCGGGAGGTATCGGGCGAGGGACAATGGGTGCACACTTCGCTGCTCGAAGCCCAGATTCAGATGATGGACTTTCAGGCCGCCCGATATCTGCTGTTCGAGGAGGTGCCCACCCAGCAGGGAAACAACCACCCCACCTTTTTGCCTGCGGGCGTTTTCGAGACCGCAGACGGGCGGATCAACATCCAGTCCGGCCCCCAGCATCTTTGGGAGCGCCTCGCGCGCGCCCTGGAAATGCCCGAACTCATCGAACATCCCGACTATGCGAGCCTCGAGAAGCGCTACGAAAACCGCGAGGCGCTGCACGAGGCCATCACGCACCGGACGCGGATGAAGCCGGGCGCCGAGTGGATTGAGATCCTGAACGAGGCGGGAATCCCCTGCGGGCCCATCTACACGGTCGATCAGACGTTCGCCGACCCGCAGGTCAAGGGGCTGAACATGTCGCCCGAGGTCGAGCATCCCGAGATGGGGCACATCAAGATCGTGGGCCAGGCGGTGAAGCTCAGGCGCACCCCGCAGAAGATGCGTGGTGCGACGCCCGAGTTGGGGGCGCATACGGAAGAGATTTTGAAGGAAATGGGCTACGATACGGAAGCGATAAATCGATTGCGCGATGAGGGCATCGTCTGAAAACAATCTTGCCCCCTCGGGGGCGCAACGTATGGAGCATGGAATGCAGTTATCGACGGAGAAAATGGCTTTCGAGGTGGATGCGGGAATCGGCTGGATGATCTTCAACAACCCCGAGCGGAGAAACGCGCTCTCGCTCGAGATGTGGGGGGCCATCGCCGAGATACTCGAAAATTTCGAGGCCGACGACGCCGTCCGCGTCGTGGTGATGAAGGGCGCGGGCGATAAGGCGTTCGTATCGGGCGCGGACATCTCCCAATTCGAGAAGAACAGGAGCAACGCCGAGCAGGCCGCCGAGTACACGCGGATATCGGAAGAAGCCAAAGAGATCATGGTGGGGATGAAAAAGCCTCTGATCGCCATGATTCAGGGCTACTGCCTGGGTGGTGGGCTGGGCATCGCGCTTAACGCCGACATACGGGTGGCGTCGGATGATTCGCAGTTCGGCATCCCCGCCGGGCGTCTGGGCATCGCCTATGGCTTCGACAACCTGAAGCAGCTCGTCGATTTGGTGGGGCCGGCGAAGGCGAAGGAGATCCTCTTCACGGCCCGGCGCATCCCGGCGGCGAAAGCGCTCGAAATCGGGCTGTTGAACGACGTCGTGCCCGTGGATGAACTAGAAGACGTCGTGGTGGATATGGCCTCCACCATCGCGAATAACGCGCCGCTTTCGGTCAAGGCGTCCAAGCTCACCATCGGCGAGGTGTTGAAAGACGGCGCGGAACGCGATTTCGAGATGATCGCCAGAATCTCGAAAGAATGCTTCGACAGCGCCGATTACAAAGAGGGCCGCACGGCGTTCATGGAGAAGAGAAAGCCCGTCTTCACGGGCAGATAGAGCACCGGGGCCTGGAGAATCCGATGAACGAGGAGATATATACGGACGTCATCTCCCCCGCAGGCATTCCCAGAATACCGGATGAGGCTCTGAAACCCAGACCCGGGACGCTGAAAGGAATGGTTCTCGGAGTCTTGGAGAACAACAAGGAATTCTCCGACTGGGTGCTGGACAGGGTGCGCGAGCAATTGCGGGCGTCGGCTGGAATCAAGGAGGTCGTCCAGCGCCGCAAGCACCATCTCGCCCAGGCGGCATCCCCTGAAATCCTGGAGGAATTGAACGCGCGCTGCGCCGTCGTTCTCCTCGGCGTGGGCCACTGAGGCTCCTCCACGTCGTGGAGTGTCCGTGACGCGGTGGAGCTTGAGAGGCTGGGAAGCCCCGCCTGCGTCATCGTGAGCCGGGGCTTCAGCCATAGCGCCCGGGCGATAGCGAGAAGACAGGGATACTACGGCCTGCCCATCGTCGAGATGGACCATCCCCTCGCAGCACCTGAGAGAGAGGCGCTTCACCCCAAGGCGGACGCCATAGTGGAAGAAGTCGTCCACGCGCTCTCGGGCGATGCAGGAGCGCTCCGGGCCGAATACAGGGAGAAGAAATTCAGAGGTCCTGAGAATCTTTGCCCGAAGTAGGGGAGGTGGAACTTGGCCGGGAACGTCGAAAACCCCTTTCCGGAGGCGGGCAGGCGGATTTTGCCGATCGCAGGATCCCTCGATGAGGTGAACGCCTATTTCTACGAGCGCGGCTGGACGGACGGACTGCCCATCGTCCCTCCCACGAGCGAGCGCGTGGAGAACCTGCTGGCCGGCTGGCGGGGGGAGCCTGATGAGGAAATCGCCGAGGTTCCTCCCCTGATGGGAGTGGCGACGGTCCACGCCATAGCGGTGAACGCCGTGATGGCGGGCTGCTTACCTAAGTATCTGCCCGTCGTCGTCGCTGCTCTTTCCGCTATCACCAAGCCGCGCTATGGACTCAGCCACCGCCAGACGACGACGCACCCCGCCACTGCGCTCATCATCGTGAACGGCCCCATCGCCAGACGACTCAAGATAAACTCCGGCTCGGGCCTTTTCGGCCCCGGCTGGCGGGCGAACGCGACGATTGGCCGCGCGCTCAGGCTTTGCCTCATCAATTTAGGGGGCGCCGTCCCCGGCGAGGTGGACCGCGCCCAACACGCCCATCCGGGGAAATACACCTACTGCATCGCCGAGAATGAAGACGCGAATCCCTGGGAGCCTTATCACGTGGAGCGCGGCTTCGCGCCCGGGGAGAGCACCGTCACTCTCATGTGCGGCGAGTCGCCCCACTGCATCACGGATAACTACAACACCGACCCGCACGCCCTTCTCTTCGGCTACGCGGATTCGATGGCGACGCTGGGCGGGAACAATCTCTCCTCCCAGGGAGAACCCGTCCTCGTCATGGCCCCCGAGCACGCCGCCTACATCGCACGGGCGGGCTGGAGCAAGGCGGACGTGAAGCGATACCTCTTCGAGAAGGCGAGAAAGCCCTGGAAGCACGTGGGCGTTCGCGGAAAATCGAAAGGCCCCGCCTTCCCCGTCTGGGTGGACAGAACGGACCCCGACGCCTCCGTTCCCATCCTCACCCACGCGGACGCCCTCATCCTCATCGTCGGGGGAGGCGAAGGGCAAAAATCCATGTGGATTCCCACCCCCGGCGCGCAGACGCTGAGCGTCATCGAGAAAATCCGGGAGTAGGGGAGGAGTTGTGGTAATATCCCGCAGTCCTGATGCGCGGAAACGATAGGAGAAAGTGAATGTGTCAAACCAAGCCGTGGGATGCGGCGGATTATCTCGAAACCAAGGAGGATATCGCTCTCTATCTCGAAGCGGCTTTCGAGGACGGCGACCCGGCGCTTATCGCGGCTGCGTTGGGCGACGCCGCGAGGGCCAAGGGGATGACGAAGGTTGCGGACGAGGCCGGTCTGGGCAGGGAGAGCCTCTACAAGGCGCTCTCTCCCGAAGGAAACCCGGAGTTCGCCACCGTTCTCAAGGTCATGCGCGCCTTGGGTATTCGGCTTCGCGCGCCCGCTTGAGCGCCCTGTAAAGATTTCTGATGGGCTCAGGCAAGTACCGCCAGTGCGCTTCCCCGTCATCCTTCCCCGCTGTTTTCAGAAACCCTACCACCCCTTCTGCCACAAGCTCCAAAAAAATAGTTGTGCAGAGCATCTCCATCATGTTATTTTTTCCTCTCCCTATTTGCGACATGTCAGGGGGCAAGTTTCTTCATTTTCTTGATGCCCGTGAGGGCCCACGAGGGGGGAAATCAGAATGAAAAAGCATTTACTTTCCGCACTTTGCGCGTTCGCCGTCGTGGCGGTAATCGCAAGCGCCGCGTTCGCCGCCAGCCCGACGCTGGAGACGGTGAAAAAGCGCGGCCAGCTCATTTGCGGCGTCAACACCGGCCTCACTGGTTTCTCCGCACCCGACGACAAGGGCGTCTGGAGGGGTTTCGACGTCGATTACTGCCGCGGTATCAGCGCCGCTGTTTTCGGCAATCCCGACAAGGTGACCTACAAGCCGCTGACCGGCAAGACGCGCTTCCCGGCGCTTCAATCCGGTGAGATCGACGTCCTCTCGCGCAACACGACGTGGACCTTCAAGCGCGACGTGAACCTGGGCTTCGAGTTCGTGGGCGTGATGTATTACGACGGCCAGGGCTTCATCACCCGCAAGTCCCTCGGCGTCAAGAGCGCCAGGGAACTCGCCGGCGCTTCGGTCTGCATCCAGACGGGCACCACGACCGAACTCAATCTGGCCGACTATTTCCGCAGCAACAAGATGAAGTTCAAATCGGTCGTCGTCGAGGACGCGGCCGAGGCGCGCCAGAACTACGCCGCCAACCGCTGCGACGCCTACACGACGGACCGCTCCGGCCTCGCGGCCCAGCGCTCCGTGCTCAAGAACCCGGACGCGCACGTGGTCCTGCCCGAAATCATCTCGAAGGAGCCTCTCGGCCCCGTCGTGCGCCACGGCGACAACGTATGGGGCGACATCGCCCGCTGGGTGCGCAACGCGCTCATCGTCGCCGAGGAACTCGGCATCACTTCCAAGAACGTCGACGCCATGAAGAAATCGAACAACCCCGAGGTCAAGCGCTTTCTCGGTCAGGAAGGCGACTTGGGCAGCATGCTCGGCCTCTCGAAGGACTGGGCCTACAACGTCATCAAGGGCGTGGGCAACTACTCCGAGATCTACGAGCGCCACATCGGCCCCAAGACGGCCATCGGCCTCGCGCGCGGCTACAACAACCTGTGGACGAACGGCGGCATTCTCTACTCGCCTCCGTTCCGCTAGTCTGCTTTTTGAACCGGTAACATGAACCCGCTTCGGCCTCGGGGATTTCCCCGGGGCCGGGCGGCGCGTTCTCGAAGCAAAGATACCGCGCCGGCGACTTCGCACTCCGGGGGCTCGAAATGGCGGTAGACTCTCAAGACGGCGGCGGCAGGCCAAGCGCCGCCCGCTGGTGGTATGACCCCAAATTCCGGGCGATCGCGTTCCAGGTCGCCTTCGTGCTGGCCCTCATCGGCCTTGGCGTCTACCTGATCCACAACACGATCATCAATCTCGAGAAACGAAACATCAAGGCGGGGTTCGATTTCCTCAATAACCCGGCAGGCTTCGAGATTCCGCTCACGCTCATCCCCTACTCCGTCGAGGCGGGCTCGACCCACGGCGCGGTATTCATCGTCGGCCTGCTCAACACGCTCCTCATCTCGGTCTTGGGGATCGTGCTGGCGACGATTCTGGGTTTCATCCTCGGCGTGCTCAGGCTCTCGAAAAACTGGCTGGTCTCGCGTCTGGTGGGGGTCTATATCGAGAGCGTGCGTAACGTGCCGCTGCTGCTGCAATTTCTGTTCTGGCACTTCGCCGTCTTTCAGACGCTCCCCCTGGTGCGCCGGGCGATACCGCTGTTCGATACGATTTATATCCACAACCGAGGCCTCACGATCCCGAAGCCGATCCCTCAGCCGGGCTTCTCGGTGGTCGTGATATCGGTTTTCCTCGCTATCGCGGCGGTCGTCTATCTCAAAAAATGGGCGCGCAGGCGCCAGGACGCGACCGGGGAGCAGTTCCCCGTGTTCTGGGCGTCGCTCGGCGTCCTCACCGGCGCGCCGCTGCTCGCCTCGGCCGCAGCGGGTTTTCCGCTGACCTGGGAATACGCAGAACTGGGCCGGTTCGACTTCACGGGCGGCCTCGAACTCCAGATAGAGCTGTTCGCTTCGCTGGCCGCGCTCACGGTCTACACGTCTTCGTTCATCGCCGAAATCGTCCGCGCCGGCATTCTCGCCGTCTCGCGCGGCCAGCAGGAAGCCGCCTATTCGCTGGGGGTCCGGCCGGGGCCGACGCTCAGGCTCGTCATCATTCCCCAGGCGCTCCGGGTCATCGTGCCGCCGCTGGTGAGCCAGTACCTGAACCTGATGAAAAACTCCTCGCTCGGCATCGCCATCGGCTATCCCGATCTGTTCAACGTCTTCGGCGGCATCTCGCTGAACCAGACCGGCCAAGCCATCGAGATCATCGCCATGTGCGTGGTGGTGTATCTCACCTTCAGTTTGCTGATCTCGCTCTACATGAACTGGTACAACCGGCGCATATCGCTGGTGGAGAGATGAGGCCATGAGCGATATCGCGAACAATCCGGACAGGAGCTTCTTCCGCACGGAAAATATCCCGCAGGCGGCGCCTCCCGTCTCGACCGTAGGAATAGTCGGCTGGATGCGGGCGAACCTGTTCTCCTCGCCGCTCAATACGGCGCTCACGCTGCTGACGATTTATTTCCTCTATCTGGTCGTGCCGCCGCTGTTCGAGTGGGCCTTCGTCAATTCGCTCTGGGAAGGGGAGTCGAATAAGGATTGCCGGGGCATCGAGGGCGCCTGCTGGGTTCTGATACCGAAACGATTCGGGCAGTTCATCTACGGCTTCTATCCCGAGCCCGAGCGCTGGCGGGTGAACCTCACCTTCATCCTGTTCTGTATCAATCTCTTGCCGGTGCTATCGGACAGGGTGCCGGGCCGCACCTTCGCAGCGCTTTTCCTGGTATGCGGTTTTCCCATCGTCGCCTATATTCTGCTCCACGGCGCTTTCGGCCTCGCCGCCGTACCGACGCACAAGTGGGGCGGCCTGACGCTCACCCTCGTGTTCGCCTCGGTCGCCATCCTCTTCTCCCTGCCGATCGGGATTATGCTCGCGCTCGGGCGGCGCTCGGAGATGCCCGTCATCCGCACGATCTGCATCGCCTTCATCGAGCTCTGGCGCTCGGTGCCGCTCATCACGGTGCTCTTCATGGCCTCTTTCATGCTGCCGCTGTTCACGCCCGAGGGGGTGAACGCCAACGAACTGCTGCGCGCCCTGATCGGGTTCATCATGTTCGCATCCGCCTATATGGCCGAGGTCGTGCGCGGCGGCTTGCAGGCCCTGCCGAAGGGGCAGACCGAAGCGGCCCAGGCGCTGGGGCTGAACTACAGGAAGTCGATGCAGCTCATCATCCTGCCCCAGGCGCTCAAGATAGTGATTCCGGGCATCGTCAACACCTTCATCGCCCTGTTCAAGGATACCGCCCTGGTCTCGATCATCGGGCTGTTCGACTTGCTGCTGGTGGCCCGCTCCTCGGTGACGGACCCCAAATGGCTGGGCCTGGAGCATGAATCCTACATCTTCGCGGCTCTCATCTATTTCATATTCTGCTTCAGCATGTCGCGCTACAGCCTGTGGCTCGAGCGCAAGCTCGACACGGGCCACCAAAATTAAGCGGGAGGAACCGATCCATGAGTGAAAACGCGGGCGAAGCCGGGGCCGTAGATACGGAAACCCTCTCGAACGAGCCGATTATCCGCATCGAGGGCATGAACAAGTGGTTCGGCCAGTTCCACGTTCTGCGCGACATCGACCTCACCGTCTACCGGGGGGAGCGCATCGTCATCTGCGGGCCTTCGGGTTCGGGCAAATCCACGCTCATCCGCTGCATCAACCGCCTGGAAGAACACCAGAAAGGCTCCATCGTGGTGGAGGGCATCGAGTTGACCGGCGACCTGAAGCAAATCGACAACGTGCGCCGTGAAGTCGGCATGCTGTTCCAGCAGTTCAACCTCTTCCCGCATCTCACCGTGCTCGAGAACTGCGCACTCGCCCCCATCTGGGTGCGCAAGACGCCCCGGGCGGAGGCCGAAGAAATCGCGATGGAATACCTCACCCGCGTCAAGATTCCCGAGCAGGCCCTGAAATACCCCGGCCAGCTATCGGGCGGCCAGCAGCAGCGCGTGGCCATTGCGCGCTCACTGTGCATGCGGCCCAAGATTATGCTGTTCGACGAGCCGACCTCAGCACTCGACCCCGAGATGATAAAGGAAGTGCTCGACGTGATGGTCGAACTCGCCGAAACCGAGATGACGATGCTGGTCGTGACCCACGAGATGGGTTTTGCGCGCCAGGTCGCCCACCGGGTCATCTTCATGGACGAGGGACAGATCGTCGAGCAGAACGAACCCGAGAAATTCTTCTACCACCCCCAGTCGGACCGCACGAAACTCTTCCTGAGCCAGATACTCTCGCATTAGGGGGGGGATTTCAGGTGCTTGTCTTTGTGTATCTTTTAAGATAGAACTAAAATTAAATGATGTTAAGGGTTGCGCTAAACCTTATGCATATGTCCGATGGTTCACGAGGCTTCGGAGCAGACGGGTAAGGGCGTCTCGTAGCTTTGCATGACTAGCGGACTTGGCTATCGCGTTTGTTTCCCATTATAAGGGTGAATCATGTTACTCTTGGAAGGGAATTAAAAGCGCGATCTTCAGTTTTTCCTAAGCATTGACCATCGCCCGTAAACTTAGGTGGACTGCATGCTCGGCAGTTTCTATGAGTTTTTCTCGGGTGCCGGTATGGCGCGCGCCGGGTTAGGTGACCGGTGGCAATGTTTGTTTGCGAACGACTTTGACCAGAAGAAAGCCGCGACTTATAGCCTCAACTGGGGCGCAGACCATCTCCTGTGCGACGATATACGGAACGTAACTACAAACGATCTCGTTGACTCTACTGATCTCGTTTGGGCATCTTTCCCCTGTCAGGATTTGTCTCTTGCCGGAGTTGGTGCTGGTTTGAAAGGCGAGCGTTCGGGCACTTTTTGGCCCTTCTGGCGTCTGATGATGGAACTTGTACACGAGTCACGAGCGCCTGGCATGATCGTTTTGGAAAATGTTCGCGGAACTCTAACCTCCCACAGTGGTAAAGATTTTCAGGCAATCTGCAATGCGCTTAGCGATGGCAACTATAGATTTGGTGCTTTGATCATTGATGCCGCGTTGTTCCTCCCTCATTCACGACCCCGACTTCTGATCATTGCGGTTAGAGACGATATTGTTGTTCCCGACACGCTTGCTCAAGAGTATCCGAATGACACATTTCATCCGCGTACGCTTAGGACTGCTTTTGGCAAATTGCCGATGAACTTGAAAGAAAGCTGGATATGGTGGAGGCTCACCACTCCGCCGACTCGCAACATCGGATTTTCCGACCTTGTCGAAGAGAATCCCGAAGACGTTTCATGGCACACGCCTGATGAAACGCAAAGGCTCCTTGACATGATGAGCGACGTAAATCTCAAGAAGGTCAACTTGGCGAAACGGGAAGGACGGCGAATAGTCGGCACAATCTACAAGCGTACGAGACGAGACGAAACTGGCCGTAAGGTGCAGCGTGCTGAAGTACGCTTCGACGATATTGCCGGTTGCCTGCGAACTCCGGCGGGTGGTTCCAGTAGGCAACTAGTTATAGTCGTTAAAGGCGATAGAGTGCGATCACGCCTTATATCCAGCCGCGAAACCGCAAGGCTCATGGGGCTTTCAGATGATTACATCCTACCCGACAACTACAATGAGGCCTACCACCTGACGGGTGATGGAGTTGTCGTGCCTGTTGTCCGCTTCTTGGCGAACGAGGTTATAGAGCCGATGCTGCTGCATATGGCGAAGGCGCAAGAAGCCGCATGACTGTCATTCCATGTGAACGGAACAAAGATCTTCAAGAAAAAATTGAGGCATTTGCGGAAGTTCTGAAAACCGAGGCTCATACGCTTGGCGCTCACGGTTTTAACAAAACGGAATTTTACAGCAGTGGCCTTTTCCGAGGTGCGATTGAGCGTATTCGTGGTCAGTTCTCCGCTACAATGAATGACAAGAAGAAGTTCGTTAAGCATGTTCTCAACCATATGAAGAATGGGGGTTTCATTGGTGAATCGAAGTATGTGGGCCAAGGTAACCGTCATGACTACACCGTAAACCTCAAGTCAGGACGAACAGCCGTCATCGAGTTGAAAGGTTGCCTCGACGGAAACAATACTAATATTTTCGAACGGCCTGCGCATGCAGATGAGTTTATGATCTGGAGCATTTGCACGAATGTGGGTGCTGATCCGCGCCGTAACGCATGGTCCGGCATTCATACGCGCCTGAGTGCCGAGATTATATCGCGCGAACAACGTGTCGACGGGATTGTTATATGGGACATGATATGCGGCTCCATGGGGAGGCCGTGTCCCAAGTTGTTGGCCGACTCTTCTCGTAAAACAGTTGTAGGACCGTTTTCTTTGCCTCCACCTTGCCTTTACGTCTTGCCAGCAACGATTCCAAGTCCTCGCAACAACCCCACGCCCCGGCCACAAGCGCTTTCTGATGTTGAGATACTTCAGGCCTTTAACGACTGCTTCCATTGCAAGCCCGAAGAAATCAACTATGTTAGTTTCAGCGTGGCCCATCGAGGCGCTGATACCGTTCGAACGACATGCATCGACCGCAACGGCGAAGTACAACAAGCATCCAATCCGACGGCTATTCGTCGGTCATGACAATGCCTTCTGAGCAACGCAGCCGGACTATGCGGGCGGTCAAGGACCGCGATACCAAACCCGAGATGATGGTGCGGCGGCTCTTGCATCGAATGGGCTATCGTTACCGATTGCACAGGAAGGACTTGCCGGGCAAGCCGGATATAGTGTTTGCTTCACGTCGAAAGGTCATCTTCGTGAATGGGTGTTTTTGGCATGGGCATTCGTGCAAGCGTGGGAATCGTTTACCGAAAACCAACGCGGAATACTGGAAATCGAAGATAATGCGCAACGTCGAACGTCATTCTAACCAACTCGCCAAGCTAGCTGCGGCTGGCTGGACAGGGCTTACCCTATGGGAATGCGAGCTTGCCGATGAGGATGCCTTGGCTCAGTGTTTGATCGCTTTTCTCACTGCAACGGATTGCCAATGAACTCTCTTTCGCTTCAACTCAGAATTCTCCCGCTCAGCCCGTACTCAGCTTTCCACCCCCCTAATCAGGCGGCCCGTAAGCGCCCGGCGCCAGGGCCTCGATGTCCGTGACGACGTCCAAAATCACGGGGCCTTCCTTCATGCCGAAGGCCTGATCGAGCGCGCTCCCCAGTTCGCCCGGTTTTTCCACGCGAATGCTCTCGGCGCCCATCGACCTTGCGATCTCGTAAAAGTTCGTGCGGTTGAAATGCCAGAGCTCAAACGCCTTTCCGCGCTGCTCCCCGCCGTAGGCGTCGTCGAAAATCTTGGTCTCCTGGTTCTGGGAGCCGTTGTTGTTCACGAGGATGACGGCGTTGACCCCCCAGCGCACGGCGGTCTCGATTTCCCCGATGTGATACCAGAAACCCGCGTCGCCGGTGAAGAGGATGACGGGCCGATCGGGCGCGCCGCACTTGGCCCCCAATGCCGCCGGGAATCCCCAGCCCAGATGGCCCGCTGCGCGCATGAAGCTGATGCCGGGGCTTTTGAGGTCGAGATAACCGCCCGTCCACATGCCCGAATGCCCGGTGTCGGCGAGGACGATGGCGTCGGACGGCAGGTGTTCGCTCAGCGTCTTGCAGACGCGTTCGGGCCGCATGGGCGAGGCGTCTGAATTTAAGAACGGCGCGAACTCGGCGCGCCACGCGGCGCCCACCTGCTCCACGCGCGAAAGCCACTCCTGGCGTGAGGGGACTTCTTCCGCCGCCAGGGTGAGTTTTCCGAGCGCGATTTTCGCATCGCCCATGATGGACGCTTTAAGCGGGTAGTTACGCCCGAGTTCCTCGGGGTCGATGTCGAGCTGCACGGCGGGCGTTCCTATCTTCGGCACGCGCCAGAAGTGGGTGGTCATGCCGCCCGTCTGGGTGCCGATGAAAAAGACGAGGTCGGCTTCCGATACGAGTTCGTTTGCGCTTCGCCTCGAATAAGAACCCACCACGCCGACCGAGAGGGGATGATCGCCCGGAATCGACTCCTTGCCGTTCATCGAGGTGGCGACGGGAATTTGCAGTTTTTCGGCAAGCGCCACCAACTCCGCGTTTGCGCCGGAGGTCCGCACGCCGCCCCCCGCGACGATGACGGGCCGCTTCGCCCCCCCGATTACTTCCAGCGCATGGGTGATGCTCGCCGGCTCCGGCTCGGGCCTGAAGGCGGGGACTTGCCTGAAATTCTCCTCGACGATGAGTTCCAGATCGGCGACTTCCTGTTCCACCTGCCCCAAATTCCCGCTGAAGCGCAGGTGCACGGGCCCGGGCGTGCCCGAGGTGGCGACGCGGAAGGCTTGTCTGAGCAGATCGGGAAACCGCTCGACGTCATCCACCGTGGCGTTGAACTTCGTCACCGGATCGAACGCGCTGATGTCCTCTGTTTCCTGGTAGGCGTTCCGGTAGCGGATTTGCGGCGTGGTGCCGCCCGTGAAGGCGATGATGGGCGCGCAGGCGAGGTGGGCGTCGCGAAGGCCGGCCGCCAGGTTCACGCCGCCGACGATTTGCGCCATGCAGACGCCGGGGCGGCCCGAGGCGCGCGCGTAGCCGTCCGCCATGTAGGCCGCGGCCTTCTCCCCGTGCGTGAGGACGCGGGCGATGCCCGTCCCGCGCTCATCCATCTGGGCTAAGGAGTGGCTCAATATCGTCGGCACGAAGAAAATGTGGGTGACGCCGTAGGCGTGGAGGGCGTCAGCCATGAACTGCGCCCCGCTCATCTTGGGCATGTTTTAATAATCCTCGAAATATTGGGTATAGAAACCGTCAAATTCCTATCATTTCTTTCGCCTCGTCCACGCTTGCGATTTCGCGGCCCATCTCGCCCGCGATTCTCGCGATGCGCGCGACGTGATCGGCGTTATCCCCGAGTTCGCCGGGGTGGAGATAGGGCTCATCCTCCGTACCCACGCGGGCGTGGCCGCCCGCCATCACCGCCATCGTCTGCATGTGGATGTGCGTGGGGCCGGTGGCGCTTGCGATGTAGATCGAATCCGCAGGCAGGTTCGCCACGCGGTGTAAGAACTCGCTCAGAGAAGGCGGCGACCACGCCCCGCCCGGACGCCCGAAGAAGCACGTCATCAGAACGGGCGGCTCCAGCAGCCCCTTCTGGAGCAAATCGTCGATCATCCAGGTCTCGCCAAGTGCGAAGACCTCGAATTCGGGTTTGACGTTGTAATCCTTACACAGCCGCATCATCTCGGCGAGTTCCTCGCGGGGGTGGAGCATCATCACGTCGCGCGCGATGAAGGCCATGTTGTGCGCGCCCACGGCGACGGACATCATCTCGGGATGGTTCTTCACCACCTCTTTTCGCTGCGCGACCGTCTGGGTCGAGATGCCGTACTGGAGCATGACGCCGCACCTATCCCGGATAGCCTTGGAATGTGAGGCCCAGGCCTCGTAGTTCGTGGGCGGCGCATGGATGTGGGCGATGGACGCGCCCGCCTCATAAGCCTTTTCGACCGAATCGGCGAGGACTTCTGAATCCGCGAAACGCTGCGGCACGCCCTCGTGCATCGAGGTGTCCGCCGCGCAGTTTACGATCATCAGCTTTTCCATTCCTTGCACTCCCCAGGATGCGCCTGCGGCCTCTTCCCTAATCCAGGGAACCTTCCACGTAGAGGAGGTTTCTGATTCTCTGCGTGAGTTCGACGAACATTTCATCGCCCATGGTGGACAGGGCCGCGACGGCGATTACGAGTCGAAACTTTTTCATGCGAGTTCTCCTCCTTGGGAAATATGAGTCAGGAAAATATCCTCTTTCTAGTCCTCCACTATCGCGACCGGGCGCACCCACGCGCCGCTCGCGTCCTTCACGTTGATCGGGAAACAGCAGATCTTGAAGCCGTGCGGCTTCGGGATCGCGCCGATGTTGGTGATCTGCTCGATCTGGAAATACTCGCGCCGCCTGCCGAGGATGTGGTGACACGGCATGAGCGATTCGCGCTTGCCCGCCTTGAATTCCGGCACCTGGAAGCTGAAGGGCCTGTCGAAGCCGAAGGCGTCGATGCCGATGACGCGCACGCCGCGATCCAGAAGATACTCCGTCGCCGGAATGCTCATGCCCGGGTGGAGTTCAGGATAATCCGGGCTGTCGCGGTGCGCATCGGTGCCCGTCCACAGGAGTACGATGTCGCCCGCCTTTACCTCGTAGCCGATCTTGGCGAGGCACTCCCTGATGTCCTCCTCGCTAATCCAGTCGCCCGTTTTCTTGTGCCTCAGGTCGAGCACCACGCCGTCGCCGTAGCACCACTCGAGCGGCACCTTGTCGATTTTCCGCGAAGGTTCGCCCGCCACGGTGGGGCCGTAGTGCCAGGGGGCGTCCATGTGGGTGGCCGAATGGGTGGATACGGTGACGAACTCCGCCGCCCCGCCCACGCCGTCGTGCAGCTCCTCTATCGGGATGTCCCAGGTCTTGGCCGAGCGCGCGCCGAACTCTTCATGGTCGAGATAGGTGACCTCGGGCGGGCGCGGCTCGTTCGAGCCGTTCATGATGGGGGTGCTCAGGTCGATGAATCGCGTCGCGCACATGGGCTGTCCTTCACTGGTTGGTAATCTATAGGCCCGGATCGCCTAGACGACCCAGAGTTTTCTCTCCTGCGGGTAGATGAACTCATACCCCGTTTCGGTGACCACGACGGTTTTTTCTATCTGGGTTCCCCCCATGCCGAAGATCTGGCAGGGGTTTTCCACGCATATCGTCGTGCCCGCCTCGAGCGGGAAATCGCTCGAATCCGGCAGGAAGGGGCTGCCCTGAGGTGCTGGGTCCGCGAGAACGTAGGGCACTTCGCGCTGCTCCAGCCCTATGGCGTGGCCGGCGAAGTTGCCGTTGTGCTCGGGGAACCCCGCCGCGCGCGTGGCATCGAGCATGGTCCTGAAAATGGTGGAGCCGAGTACGCCGGCCTTTACTTTCGCCATCGCGGCCTCGAAGCCCTCTTCCGTCGCTTTCCACAGGTCGAGTTGCGCCTGGTTCGGCTCGCCCAGCACTCCGCCCCAGCCGGTGTCCCCCTGGTAGTTGCCCAGAACGAGGCCTGCGTCGAACTTCCACATCTCACCCTTGGCGATCTTCTTGTCCGTCGGCGGGAAGATGCCCGTCGCCCGGCGGCCCGAGCAGAAGTGGAACCACTGCCATTTGCCGCCCATGCGCCCCACCTCCGCCGCGAAGACCGACGCCACCTCGCGTTCGGTCGCCCCTTCGGCCACAGCGTTCGATGCGGCGATTCCCGCCTTCTCGTTCACTTGGGCGGCGGCGGCGAGCGCGGCTATCTCATCGGGCGTCTTGACCATCCGGATGAGGCGGAAGAAATCCGCCGCGTCGACGATTTCAGCATCGGGCAGGGCCGCTTCTATCTGGGCGCGCACGTTCGGCATCACGCGCTCCTGATCGAGCGCCAAGCGCGCCTTCGCGAGGCCGCGTTCCTTGAGGGCGAGAGCAAGGGCCGCGCCGGGGTTCTTGCCCCGTTTGGCGTCGTCGTTGTACATGCCGAGGTAGGTTTCTTCTTCCGGCGTTTGGGCTTGCGCTCCCGCCGGCTGGATGAGCGCGCTCTTGCCGCCGAAGGTATAGAGGTCCTTGATCCAGGACTGCTGGGCCGAGACGTAGGTGACCTCCTGGCCCGGCACGATGATGGCGGGGGCCGTGCCTTCGTCGCGCGCGAAGACGGCGAACATGTGGACGGAATAGGCATACACCTTGTTCGACCAGCCCACGGTGCCCGCAAGATAGGTGACGTTCTCGGGCGTGGAGGCGATGATGGCGTCGAAGCCGAAATCGGCCATCAGCCCGCGCGCGCGCTCGGTGTTCAGATACATGACGTGTTCCTCGAACCAGGGGGATACGGGAGATGCCGAAACGCCCTGTTCGGGTTCCGGCCTTCCAAACGATCCGCATTATGTTAAGTGCGGACAGATTATCAAATCAGATGAAGGCTGAAAAGAGAAGCGAGGCCTGAATGGCGGCAATTCGTTCCACATATCGGGACGAAGTGTAAATTTTTCGCGAGAATAGCCGGGAAATGGGGGAGGAATGACGGGAATGCGCCACCTCTGCAGCGGGCGGACACACGGGTCCGCCCCTACGCTTCGTTTTGATTCACGAGGGCGGGGTTTTGGTAGGGGCGAACCTGCGTGTTCGCCCTCGTAGGGACAGGTCGCGACCTGTCCTTATTTCTCGAACCGCGCTTCGTTCAACTGCCAGTAAACATCAGTCCCTTTGAGTGAGGGGTTTTCTTTCGCTAAATCCCACGCCGTTTTGCCTTTTTCGTCTTTCGCCGCCGGATCGGCCCCCGCTTTCAACAACGCCGCTACGACCGCAGGAGTGCTGTAATCTGCCGCCCAGTGCAGAGGCGTTCGTCCGTATTTATTGCGCGCATTGGGATTTGCTCCGGCATCCAACAGAGCAGTCACGACAGCCGGAGAGCCTCCGTCTATCTCCTCAAATATCCTCTTGCGGGCGGCTTTCAAAGAGGCTGTCTCGGCTAATTTACCCACCCGTTTGACTGCTGTGGCCGAGTAGCCTTTTCTGATGGCCGCTGTCTCGGCCTTTAAGCCAATGATTACGGAATCGATTAGGGCTGTAGCGAATGCATTGGCTCTAGGGCCTTGCGCCGCGTTGTGTAAGGACGTCCATCCATCCTCATCCCTTGCATTCACGTTAGCCCCTGCTTTCAGCAAGGTTTTAATAATTATCACAATCGCCGTGTCTCTCGCTGCAAGGTGAAGTGGTGTGTGTCCGCGTGTATCTCGCACATTGATCCTTGCTCCGGCCTTTATTAAAGCTATGATTACTGCAGGTGTTTTACTGTGTTGTGCAGCCTGATGCAGAGGTGTTCTTCCGTATTTATCGCGTGCGTTTACGTTGGCCCCACCCTTTAGGCAACGTGAAACATCTTCCTTATCAGCAATTCTGAAGAAGGTGTTTGTGTTCCACTTCGTACAAGATACCGCTGCTAACGATGGGATTGCACTCATCCACAGAGCGAGCCAAAAAGAAAGTCCCGCTACGAGCGGTTTAATAGATAAACGCATCTGTATTCCTCTTCTTCCTAACTTAAACCCTGAGGCCTGTTTGAATTGCGCCGCGTTCCGCCCCGAAACCTACACTGGCTGCGCGCCCTGGATCTGGGTGCGGTGCATCAGGCGCGGATGCGTGCCCGCATGGGGCTCGCGGTAGTGCATGGTGCAGCGGTTATCCCACAACAGCACGTCGCCGAGCCGCCAGACGTGCGCCCAGACGAGTTCATCCCTACAGGCGTGTTCCCAGAGGAAATCGAGAAGCGCCTCGCTCTCCTGCTCTTCCATGTCGTCGATGTACTGGGAGGGATAATCCCGCCTGCGGCCGAGATAGAGCGCGCGTCTTCCCGATTCGGGGTGCGTGCACACGAGGGGATGATGCGGCCCCGGCACCTCGGATGGCTTCGTCGGCAGCTTGACGCCCGGCCTCAGCGTGCCCGCGGAGTTTCTGCTCGCATCGTGCACGGCGGTTTTGCCCTCGATTTTCCGTTTCACATCCTCGGGCAGGGTCTCATAAGCCGTGTACTGGTTGCTGAAACACGTGTTCCCGCCCGATGGAGGCAGCCTCCGCCCGTAGAGCATGCTGCCCGCAGGCGGTTTTTCGGCGTAGGAGTTATCGTTGTGCCAGACGACCTCGCCGCTCCCGAGGCTTTCGTTCTGCTGCACGGGATTTCCGTTTTCATCGAGATTGTGGACGACGGTGATTTCGGCATACTTGGCCGCCCAGGTCTGTTCTTTTCCCGCCTTGTCGTAGAAGGCCTTGGCGGCGGGCGCCACGGCCTCGCCGAAGATGCGCGTGGCGTCCAGGTGCTGCTCCTCGCTCATCTCCTGATCCCGAAAAAGCAGAACGAGATGCTCCGTCCATGCGTCCCTGAGGGCGTCGGCCACCTCCTCGGGCATGGGTTGGGACAGGTCGACCCCTCTGATCTCCGCGCCCAAAGCGCCTCCCGTCGGCACTACCTCCAGACTATCGAGTGCATTTTTCGTGCTCATCGTGATGAACTCCTCCTTTTCCGCTCGTTTTCGTATCACAGGCCTGTCGGCCCGGTTGAACTGGTCGGCTGATTTTCCCCCAGTCTATAAAAACAGCGCCATCATGTAAATAATTCCAGCCCTTTGATGGTGGAAAACGGCACCGACTCCCCTTGTCCGTGAAGGCGGCGTCCGCGCGCAAGAGACCCTAGGCGGCGGCGCTCGCCCGAGCGCGCCTTTTCTGCTCCATGTGAATGAGCCAGGCGATGCTCGTGGCGATGAGGCAGAGCAGGGAGTAGAAGAGAAACGATTCCCTCAAGCCCACCGCCTGGGCGATGAGTCCCCCCAGGAAGGGCGACGCGACCGAGGCCGCCTCGTTCGCGGTATACATGAGGCCGATGGCGCTCGTGCGGTTCTTCTCGCGAACCACGCCGGTGGTGAGGGTGAGCATGAGGCTCTGGGAGGGATTGAGGCACGCGCCCAGAAGCGCGAGCAGGCCCAGGGAGATAATCATCGATTCGGCGCGTGACAAAAACGCGAGGGCGAGCGCGCTCGTCGCCATCATCAGGAGGATGATGCGCGTCTCGTTCTTCCCGTCGGTGTATTTCCCCCACAAGACGGCGAAGACCGTGCCGACCAGAAAATAGCCCGTGATCGCCCAGCCCACCTCGATGGTGCCGAGGCCCAGTCCTTCGGCCAGCAGAAGGGGGAGGAACGTCATGATGCCGCGCAGGCCCATCACCCGGCTGGAGGAAAGCAGGGTCATGAGAATCATGAACTTATCGCCGAACAACTCGCCGAACGTGGATTTCGCCTCTTTCGCCATCGAGGTTCGCTCACTGGGCGTATCCTGGAATCTCAGCCAGATGAGGAGCGCGCACGCGACGCCCGGCAGCACGAAATACTGTGATGCGGCCTGCCAACTCGCGAGGTGAACCGTGAGCCAGCCCATGGCCACCGGAGTCAGAATGCTGCCGAAATCACCGCCCGCCTTGAAAAGCCCCATGGCGAGGCCGCGGTTTCGGGGGCTTTCGCGGGCGATCATCGAGACCGCGGCGGGGTGATAGGCCGAACAGCCCAGCCCGCTCAGGAAGACGAAGGTGAGCAGGGCCGCGTAAGTGGTCGAATAGCCGTAGAACCAGGCGGGCAGGGCGTTGAACAGGAGAGAGAGGCCCAGAATGAGGCGCTTTCTTCCCGTGAAATCGCCCAGAAAGGAGATGGGCAACTGAAACAGGCTGCTCGAGAGGGCGTAGACGGAGGCGATGAGACCCGTCTGCGCGTAGTTCAGGCCGAAATCCGCCATGATGAGCGGGAGGATGGGCGTCAGCATCCGGTTGTAGACCGAGTTCACCGAATGGCTCGACGCGATGATGAGGATGTTGGCGTTGATGTTCATGCCATGCGAATTCCCGGGTGGGAGAATAGTTTGATAATGAAGCCGCCGCCATTCATACCATCAAATGGCGAATTCGGGGAAGGGAAGGCGAGTTGGGCTGAAAAGCAGGGAAAATCCCTTTCGGCTGAACGGGAGCGTTTGAGGAAGAGACCCGATGGTGACGCCTTCGTCTCCCATGCGCGATGTACGGGGATTTGATATGGTGTGAGTGAACGACCATGCGCTCACCATGATAGTGCCTGCAAGAGGGCGCGAAGGGGCATTGTCGCGTGAAATTGAAATACGATTTCAATACGCTTCGCGGGGATGTTTTCGGCGGCGTCACCGCCATGGTGGTGGCCTTGCCGCTCTCGCTGGCCTACGGCGTGGCGTCTGGAATGGGCGCGGCGGCGGGTCTGTACGGCGCGATAGCGGTGGGCTTTTTCTCGGCCGTCTTCGGTGGCACGGCGACCCAGATTTCCGGCCCCACCGCGCCGATGGCCATCGTCATGGCGGTCATCATCACCAACTACGCGGAGAATCTCACCGAAGCCCTGACGGTGGTCGTCCTCGGCGGACTCTTCCAGGCGCTTCTGGGCGTGTTGAAGCTCGGCCGCTTCGTGGCCTACACGCCATATATGGTCGTCTCGGGCTTCATGTCCGGCATCGGCGTCCTCGTGATGGCGATTCAGGTCCTGCCCTTTTTCGGTTCGGCGCCCGTGCCCGGCGGCGCCGTGGGCATGATTTTTGCGCTGCCGAAGACGCTGGGCAACGTCAACCCGAGCGCCTTAGGGGTCGGCGTCGTCACGCTCGGCGTCGCGGTCTTCTGGCCTCACCGGTTCCGGAAAATCCTGCCGACTCCCCTCGTAGGGCTGATCGCCGGCACGCTCATCGGCGTCTTGTGGCTGAACGAAGCGCCCGTCATCGGGGAGGTGCCGACCGGCCTGCCGGGGCTGCAACTCGGGCTGCCCTCGCCGGTTTTCCTGGCGCGCGCCGTGGAGCCCGCGCTCATTCTCGCGCTCATCGGATCGGTGGTGAGTTTGCTCACCTGCCTCGTGGCCGACTCGATGACCCGCACGAGCCACGACCCGGATCGCGAACTCATCGGCCAGGGCGTGGGCAACGCGGCGGCGGGCCTCATCGGCGGACTGCCCGGCGCCGGGACACCGGTGTACACGGTGCCGAACATACGCTCCGGCGGGCGGACCCGGGCGGCGGGCGCGATATTCGCGCTGCTCTTGCTGGCGCTCCTGCTGGGTCTCGGGCCATACGTCGAGTCGATTCCTCTCGCCGCTCTCGCGGGCGTTTTGATAAAGGTCGGCTGGGACATTATCGACTGGCGTCTTCTCACCCGCCTCCACCGCATCCGGCGCGAACATCTTTTCGTCCTGCTGACGACGCTGTGCCTCACGGTGTTCGTCGACTTGATAAGCGCCGTGGCGATAGGCCTCATCGTCGCGGGTCTGGCCCACGCGGGACAGCTCGAAAACCTGGAACTCGACAGCGTGGTCTCCGTGCCGCTGCTGGACCAGATGTTCCTCTTCGAAGGGGAGGAAGTCGAGGGGGCGGATCCGTTTGCGGCGCGGGTCGGCATGGTGGCGCTCCGGGGCAGCTTCACCGTCGCGTCGTCCAAGAAACTGGTCCGGACGATAAGCCTGGACATCAAGGATCACGAGGTCGTCATCTTCGATTTCTCGGGCGCCACCTACATCGACGACAGCGCCGCCATGGTCATCAAGCAACTCATCGACGTCGCCACCGAGGAGGAGACCGAGTCCATCGTGATAGGGCTTTCGGGCGATGTCGCGGAGACCCTGGATGCCCTCGACGTTCTGCGGGAGGTGCCGCCGGAGCGAATCGTCGAAAACCTGGACCAAGCGCGAGAGGTCGCGAAGCCTCTTCTCGGCGATTGAGGGGGGAGAGCGCGGAGTGCGCTCCTGGATTTTTCAGGCGGAGACGGCGTCTTTCGGCGGACTCGCCGGTTTGATTTTCGGCAGGGTGTCGGCGAGTTCACGCTTGGCCGCTTCCAGGTCATAGGCCATTTGCATGCGCAGCCATAACTCCGCCGTCTCGTCGTCCTTGCCGCACAGCCGGGTGAAACGAAGCGCCAGGTTCGGCGTGACACGCTCAGGGCCCTTCTCACGGATGACGGCGTGTAGCCGCTGCCGGGAGACCCCCATGCGTTTTGCCGTTTCGGTGACGCTCAGCCGGAGCCCCTCCTTGAGTATGATGCTCCAGGCTTCACCCGGGTGGGAGGCCCGCATTCCGCGCACGCCGGCGGGGAGTTCTTTCTTGCTCATCAGTGATAATCCTCCAGGTCGACGCGGAGAGCCGCGTCGTCGTCTTCGCTCCACTCGAACGTGAATTGTCAGTCTCCCTTAGTATGTAGTCCCGGTTTTGTCAAACAAAAAAGTTGTAAAAATGAAGAAAAAGTTGTAAAATAGAAAGGAGAAAGTATATAGTTATCTAAGTTAAGTTGTGAAATATAGCAAAAAAGTTGCAGAAAGGTTGTTATGCATGCTAAAAGTTAGGCAAACCAAGGAAATAAGAGAATATATCCTCGACAGTGTCGAAGAGCACCCACAGGACATTGCCAGGGTTACGTTCGAGAAATTTCAGGTTTCCAGATCCGCCGTCAGCAAACACTTGAGATCGCTCGTTGATGGTGGTTTTCTGGAAGCGAGCGGTTCAACGAGCGCGCGCAGGTATTCTTTGCGAAAAATCCTTGATGAGAGTTGGAGGTTCAAGGTCGATGAAATTGAGGAAGACCGCGTTTGGCGTGAAAATGCGGCGCCCCATCTGAAAGATCTTTCTGAAAACATTTATGACATTTGTTATTACGGTTTTACGGAAATGCTCAACAATGTGATTGACCATTCAGAATCGGAGAAAGTCCTGGTTCACCTGTCTCGAACCGCAACGAACATCATGATTGACGTGATAGACGCAGGCGTTGGAATTTTCAAGAAGATTCAGGCGGAGTTCGGCTTGCATGATCCCCGCCACGCTCTTTTGGAGCTATCGAAGGGGAAACTCACGACGGACGAGGAGAGGCATACCGGAGAAGGCATATTTTATACTTCGCGAATGTTCGACAAGTTTTCCATCGTCTCGGGAACCCTTTGTTTTATCCGTGAAAACGATGAAGATGACTGGCTGATTGAAACATCGGAGGGAGAGAGCCTTCAAGGAACCATAATCAGGTTGGAAATAAAATCAAAGACCCGAAGAACGTCGCTGGAAATTTTCGAGAAATTCGCCGCCGGAGAGGAGGGCCTCGATTTTTCCAGGACCCATGTTCCTCTTCAGCTTCTATTGTATGAAGGAGAAGAGCTTATTTCCCGCTCCCAGGCGAAGAGATTGTTGATGCGCCTCGATGGCTTCAGGGAAGTCCTCCTCGATTTCAAGGGGATCAGAAGAATCGGACAGGCTTTCGCGGATGAAATTTTCAGGGTCTACAAAAACGCGCATCCCCGAGTAGAAATCATTGACGTCGGAGCAACCGAGCATGTGAAGCAAATGATCGCTCGGGCAAGACGCCGTTGATGCGTATGTGAATGAAGAGGCGGCTTTCTCAGCGCCCCCTCTCATAGGCGCAGAGGCTTCACTCCGTATGGCAGCGTGGCGAGACAGGCTTTATCGTAGCCGCTTGATGCCCCGCGACCCGCGATTCAGGAAGGCGGCGTACCGCCGCCCTCGCTCAAGGCGCGCTGCATGATCACGCAGTCGAGCCACTGGCCGTGCTTGAAGCCGATGGACTCAAGAGCGCCGACGAATCGAAATCCGGCGCGCTCGTGCAGCTTGATCGAGGCCGCATTCGCGCCGTCGCCGATGACCGCGACCATCTGGCGCAAGCCCTTTTCGGCGCATGAATCGATTAGCGAGGCGAGGAGCGCGCCGCCGAGGCCCCGGCGCGCGGCGCTCCGGTCGACGTAGACCGAATTTTCGACGGCGTGGCGGTATGCCGGCCGGTGGTGGTAGGGCGCCGCATAGGCGTAGGCCCGGACGGCGCCTTCGATCTCCGCCACGAGATAGGGGAGTTCTTTCGCTCTGACGGCGCGGAAGCGGCGGCGAATCTCCCATCACTCCTTCCTCAGTTGCAGCCCCTCCTTCATCAGTCGGCAAATCCTCCTTCATCAGTCGGATTTGATCTCCTCGAACGAGGCCGGCCCATGCAGCAAATGGTGGGCGTATATCTTCCGGATAGCGGGCAGGTCAACTTCGCGGGCGGCGCGAAGGAGCGGCCCCGCTTTCGAATCGGCGTTGGTCAACGTTCCTGCTCCTGGTTTTCGAGGATTCGTGGATTCGGCGCGCCGGGTGCTCCCTGAGTGTGGTGAATCGAGAGGAAATCGCAATCCCCGGCACGGGAGACCCCGTATTCCGCCTCCGATTTTAGCGGACCCGCCACTCGAATCGACCTGCATAAAGGACTGTCGATTTTATGGTTCTGTAATACAACCGCTCGATGCCTGTCTGCGACTTGCAACCATTTTCAGTATTTGTGTCGGGCCGGGAAGTTCATACCGACAATGCGACCGCATTTCCCCGCATTTTCCGCTCTCGCGCACGGGGGATTCGGGTATGGCGGCGGAGCGGCTCGGGCTTTTCGGGAGCTTCGGGGATTTCTGAAAATAAGTGAAATAAGGTGAAAAATAGGGAAAATATCTGAAAATAAGTGAAAATTTATCCTGTTGATATTAAAAGTGTTATGTCGATTCGGGGCGAATTGGAGGCGATCCCCCCATGCGGGGTTTCAGGGCGCGGGGGATGGCGATGAAATCCGATAAATTCACGACTTTTTTCGAAAAATAAATGAAGGCTTTTGGCGGTGTAAAAGGCGGAAATCCGCCCCGGCGGGCTTTGCATGGGCGCGCGTGTTTTGCCAGAATGCGCGCGGTTGGATTTCTCTGGTTTTCGTGAGGAAGAGGGAATGGCGCGGCGCGTGATTCTGGTGGCAACCCTGGGCGTTCTGGCCTTGCTGGCCGGTGCGCCCGGCTGGCGCTGGGTCGAGCGGCATTTTTTTCAAAGCCTGCCCATCTATTCGCAACTACCCTATTTTGAATTGGTTGATGCATCGGGCCGCAGCTTCACGAGAGAGCGCCTGCGCGGGAAAGTCTGGGTGGCGGACTTCATCTACACGCGGTGTGAGGATACCTGCCCCCTCCAGACGACCGAGATGCGGCGGCTTCAGCAGGCGTTTTCCGCGCACGAGGATTTCCGCCAACTCTCCATCACCACGGACCCCGAGAATGATAAGGCGTCCCTCCTGGCGGCCTATGCGCGCAAATTCGGGGCGGACACAGAGCGTTGGTTTTTCCTCACAGGCGAGGCGAATGAAATTAAAAACCTAGCGCTCAAGGGCTTTCGCCTGAGCTATGCGACCAAACAAGCCATGCGTCCTGTGGGTTCCATTTATGAGCGGGTTTTTCGGTTTCTGCTCCCCGGCGCGCACGCCCATCATCCTGGACATCAGGGGGAGGGGCGCACGCAGGAAGTCCTGATTTCGCATAGTTCGCGTTTCGTGCTCATCGACAGGAACTTCAACATCCGGGGCTATTACCACAGCGACGACGCCGATTCCGTGAAAAAGTTGAGAAAAGAGTTGCGGATGCTTCTGGATGGTTGATTTTCTGGTTATTTACGCGGTTTTTCCGTCTGCAATCATTTCGGCGTAGCCCTCTCGATACGATGGGTAGACAAACCGATATCCGGTTGCTTTGAGTCTGGCGTTCGAGCATCTCTTGTTTGTCATTGCGCGCGCGGACTCGGCTTCAGAGGTTTTGGTCTCACGAGGATGCGGAACGCCTAGCTGCTCCGCCAGCCAATTCAGCACGGCACGGCGGTCCGCAGGCTCATCATCGACGCCGATGTATATCTCATCCGGTGTGGCCATCTTCATGAGATGGATGAGGGTTCCCGCGCAGTCATCCCGGTGGATTCGGTTCGTGAAGCGCGGGGGGCCTGTGTGGTGCTCGGCCCGGCCCGCCCGGACGGAGTCTATCAAGCGCGTGCGATTCGGGCCGTAAATACCGGCAAGCCGCAGGATAGTGGCAGGATGGTCGCTGCTCAAGAAGGCACGTTCACCCTCCAGCAGAATGCGGCCCGAGTAATATGTGGGTTGTGTGGGCGATTCCTCGTCCACCCAGCCGCCGTCGGTTTGCGGGTAGACGGCCGTGCTCGAAGTGAAGAAAATTCGTTTAGGCTTTTCTCCTTTCATATCGAGCGCTTTGATGAGGTTTTGGGGGCCATCCGCGTATGCCGCCTGGTAGCCGGCCTCGCCACCGCCGCCCGAGGAGAGGGTGTAGAAGATGAAATCGAGCCCCTCAGGGAGGAAATCGCTCAGGTCTTTATCGTGGACGTCGGCTGCGAGCGGTTTGATAGCTTCGGGCAGATTTTCCGGATTTCTGCGCATGCCCCAGACGAGATGTCCATCCTCGCCGAGCGCTGCGCCGAGCGCCACGCCGACATAACCGCATCCCAGGATGAGAATGTTCGCCATGAGAGGTCGATTGCTGTTCTACGGCGCTTCGAGTGGGGGGACTTTGCCGTGAAATATGTTTTTTAGATGGTGCGGCATGACGCGCAAACCGGCGTAGAAGGGCCCGAACTCCCCATACCAGACGCTGGTCTCATCGAAGCGCATTTCATATACGAGGCGCTTGAAGACGAGCGGGTCTTGCGAGAACAGATATACTCCCCACTCCCAGTCGTCGAAGCCGATGCTGCCCGTGATGATTTGCTGCACACGGCCGGCGTATCGCCTGCCGACGAAACCGTGTTCGCGCATCATTTGCTGGCGCTCTTCTATGGGCAGGCCGTACCAGTTCTTCTCCTCGCCCCTGCGCTTGTTCATCGGGTAAAAACACAAATATCTCGTTTTGGGGATATCCATGTAGAGGCGCTCTTTCATACGCTCGCGCTGGTTGTCCATTTCTTCGGACCACTTCGACTTCCAGTCCTCGCTTCCCGGCTCATGACCCTCATCCACGAACTGGGCGTGGAGTTTCACGGTCATTTCGTAGAGGCCGAGTTCCAGGAACGAGAGGTAGGATGTCGTTTCATCCATATATTCGGCCAGCGCCAGCCGCCGTAGACCGAGTTCGACTTCATTGAGCGCATCGAGCGTGGGTCTGAAATGAAGAAACAGTAAATCTCCTTTGTGGCCCAATAGGCTGAAAAGGGCGCTTTCTCCTGATTCGGGCCGGGCGATGGATGCGAAGTATTCAGTCGCTTCATCCAGGATGCTGTGTTTCCGAGCGCTCTCCAAGTGGTTCCAGGTGGGCCAATTCACCTTGAATATGTGGTGCAGAATCGCCCATCCATCGAGCGTTTCGGGCATTTTCGCGTCTTTGAGACTCGGATTCACTTTCTACTCCCGGAAAATCGAGCGTAACGGCGATTAGCCGCCTTTGAAAAGAGATACCCCAGAGTCCGTCATGTTGCAAACATCACGGCTTTAGAGCCCTTCCGGCTACCGGGTAGATGATGAGGTGGGCAACTGGATGGGTTTACCGGTGGAGTCCGCTTCCTGGAAGATTTGGTGGCATTTTGAGCAAAGCGCTCTTGCGGCGGCGAGGTTCTCGGCGAGTCGGTCGAAGTCCGGTTTTTGGGCGTTTTTCGTCATTATTTCGGCAAGGTCGAGTAGTTTCCGGGTCAGGTCATCATATAACTCTTGCGCTTCTCCCTCCCTGAGATTCGATATCCAGGGAACGAAATATCTGAATTTTTCGGCCAATCGCTGGATGTGGCGCTCTTTTTCCCTTGGGACGAACTCGCCGTCCAGCCCCAGGGTGAGCGTTTCACGACCCAGATTCGCCATGGTTTTTTCCAGGTCTTTCATCACGTCCTTGACCGATTCGGGGTCGAAATCGAAAGAAAATTGCGCTCGTATGGGATGAGGCGCCAGACCGAATATGACAGCCGTGACGGCATATGGACCTTTTTCGCCTAGCTTGACGTTTGCGCCATAAATTATTTGTTTGCCTTTCTGGAATCTTTTGAGCGTGAAGGTCTTTTCCCATTCGTTTTGGGCGAATTTCAGTTTCAGATCCAGTTTTTTCGATGTGGAACCACCACTTTTATCATTGAGAATTCTCATTTCAAAACGATGTGTGAATCGAGATAAAAGCTTGTGTGTGTGTTCAAGAGATTTGGGAGCGTTTCTGTGTTTTATCAACCTCGGAGGCATGGCGTTCAGCTCTATCTCGATATTTCCTATTTTCTTCTTGCCGACTTCTTGAAGGACATAGGCTATGGAACTGGTGTGGTGCGCAGGGCTGTTACGAGGGAAGAAAGCCATGCAGAATAAAAACAAGAGGAAGAGACTGATTGCCAAGTAGTGGAAATTTCTCATAGCCCTTATCTCACTGAAAATATTCTTGAAATCTGCACTGATCGGCCTATTTTCGCGGCGGAATTCATGCGCTCTTTCATAACAGCATTCGGCCCAATGAGGCAATGAATCAAGGTGAATTTCAAGGCCAACTACGAAGAGGGTTGACTTAAAGTGAAAGGTGCATTACTTGAATGGAGAAGGTGTGAGTTCCTGGCGATTCCGATTTGATTAGAAGTTAATTTTATAGGTCCTGTGCCTGAAATCACCGATATTTCGTGTGCGAATGACTGCGTTGCACATTTTTGAAAACAGTAGCTGCCAATCTGAAAAATTCTTTGAGAGGAGTAGGTATGATTCCCAAACGCTTTCAATTGTGCTTGATGTTTGCGATGTGCCTGAGTGTCGCCTTTGCCGGCTCCGCGTATGCTTATAAGGAAGGAAAAGTAAGCGGTGGGGGATCGATTAGCGGAGCAATCAAGTTCGAAGGCGCCGCCCCAAAACGCAAAACATTATCAGTGAACAAAGATAAAAAAGTTTGCGGAAAAAAACCGATTACCGATGATAGTCTGGTTGTCAAAGACGGCGGCGTGGTATGGGCCGTCGTGTCTTTGAAAGGCGTGAAATCCGGCAAGAAGTGGTCGAAGAGCCAGAAAAAAGCGGTCGTTGACCAAAAAGGATGTGTGTACCTGCCTCGAGTCGCCGTGATGAAGCAAAAGACGAAAATGTTGATGAAAAACAGTGACAAAATCCTCCACAATGTCCACACCTACCCTGGTAAAACCGGGAACTCGATAGCCAATATCGCGCAGCCGAAGTTCAAGAAAAAACTGAGAATGTCGACCCGCTATTTCAAGAAGCCCGGTATTATTGCAGTGAAGTGTGACGTACATGACTGGATGAGAGGGTATATCGTTGTGGCGGATAATCCCTATGTCGGCGTCACGGGTGCCGGGGGCAAATTCGAGATAAAAGATGTTCCTGCAGGCTCCTATACCCTCGAAATTTGGCATGAGGTTTTGGGTAAGAAATCCATGAAGGTGTCGGTGAAGGGTGGCGCTGCTACGGCGGTGAACGAAACGCTGAAAAAATAACCCTGAGCCAAACAACAAAAAAAGGCGGTGGTGAAATAACCGTCGCCTTTTTTTGTGTGGTTTTGGGTTTTTCTTTTATCGTTTTCTTCTGCCGGCCGCTATAGTGGCTATCGCATTTGCAATCGAGTCCATTTCTTCTTCCGTGTTCAAATAATGAATGGAAACTCTCACGGCGGGAGGCTCTGTTACCACTGCCCTAAGGATGATTAGGTGTCTCTTGTAGAGCCTGTCTACCACATTTTGAGATTCCACGTTCTCAATTCGAAAAGAAATCAGACCAGACTGAGCCTCTCCTTCGGGTGTAATGACATCAACATTCTTGATTGCACGTATTTGGGACAGCAGGCGATTCGCCAGCGCCAGAATCCTTTTTTCGATGGATATGGGCCCTGTTCTTCTGAAATGCTCAACCGCAGCACGGAATCCCAAGAAACCGGGTGTATTGAGAGTGCCGACTTCGTGGCGCATGGCGCTCGGCTCCGGCGTAAAAGACAGGGTTTTTAATCTCTTTTTTTGAGCTGTCCGAAAACTTGCAGATGAAAGATGAATCTTTCTGCCTGCTTCATGCCTTATATATACGGCCCCCGTACCATCCGGACCCATCAGCCACTTTTGGCCTGATATGGTGTAGACGTCTACGCCGGTGTCTTTGACTTTGACTGGTATATGCCCGACGGATTGGGCGCCGTCTACGATGAGAAGCGCGCCTGCTGAGACGCAGATGCGACCGATTGCCTCCAAAGGGAGTCTCCTGCCATTTAGCCATGAGATGTGGCTCACACAAACCACTTTTGTTTTCAGGGTGATGGCGTTTTCTAAATTTCGGAGAAGTTCCTGATCATTTTTACCGGTTTTGAATAGTTTCACCTTGATGGAATTTCTCTTGCGCCATACCAACCAGGGCAGGTAGCCGCTTGGATGTTCCAAATCCGAGACGAGCACTTCATCTCCTGCATTCCATGCCAATCCGGCCGCCGCAATGTTGATCCCGACCGTTGTATTATTCGTTAGGGCGATTTCTGAAGTTTCTACGCCGATGAGTTTTGCGCAGCTCTCTCTAGTCCGTTTCTGAGCTGCGGTGGTTTCATTCCTGATTTTTGGGTGGAATGAGCCGAGTTCTAAATCACGTTTTGTGAACTTATCCATTTCACGAAGAATCGATTTTGAGGATGGTCCCCCTCCCCCCCAATTTACATAAATCTGATTTGCCAGTGCCGGGACATCTGAACGCAGCCGTTGGATTTTATTATTGTCGAGAGGCATTTTTTATTCCTTATACATACAGGGATTTTATCTCGCGTCTGGCCGAAGCACTCTTTTGTCTCCCACCCGTAGCGTAACGCGTGCGGTATCGAAATATTCAAGCAAAGGTATGGCGTGTTTTCTTGTGATGCCCAACAGGTCCCGAAATTCCGCCGCCGAAATTTCGTTGTTGAATGATAGATGCTCTTTAAGGAGGTTTTCTGCTTCGTTTAAAGCATTTTTATGATAGATAATGTTATCTTTCAGTCGCAGTAAGGCGCCTTCGTCGATGAGGATTTGCAAGGCATTTCGATTTGAGTTGTCTTTGCCGCCGCTGTGTGAGAATGCGTCTTCGACGGATGGCGGTTGAAAGTGGGCAATCTCGAAAATCTTCTCTAGTTTTGTTTTCACTTCTCCGAGTGTTTCATCAATTTCTACTGAATGGGAAGCGAGCCTTAGGATGGCCCCATTTTCAACAATTTCGTTTGATTCGCTTAAGTGTTTAAGTGCGGCGGTAAAGATTTTTTCATTGATGTCGCCTGCC
Organism: bacterium; assembly: GCA_965221165.1. Lineage (GTDB taxonomy): Bacteria > UBA8248 > UBA8248 > UBA8248 > UBA8248 > Bin107. The sequence continues at coordinate 1,583,730 of CBDCRP010000003.1, read as the reverse complement.
TTACCGCGAACTTCTTCCTTAGGTGCTCCTGTGCGAAGAGGGTTCTCAGTATGATATTTCTTCAAAAAAGTGAGAATATTTTTTTGGGCTGTGTTGAAGTGCGCTGTAGTCATCGAGAAAAAATTGACTTGGTCGATAATTTCCACTTCTCCTTGAGCAGCTAATTCTTGAATGGTTTTTTCGATGTCACTTGGCTTTAGTGTGAGACGGCCTGTGAGGTCAGTGAGCTCAACCCCATTCAACCGTGAGTCCTGGAGTAATATGAGCAATCTTTCCGTCTCATCACCTTGATAAAGTGATTTCAAGTGATCTATAGACGAACTCCGCAATCGTCTATGCTTGCGAGGCATAATATCTAAGATTTCCCCGCCACCTATCGTGATGATTGGCGAATAACTTCTGATGACAAATCGATCTCTGGGCAGTACGACGATAGGTTCCTCCAGCCGTATTTGGGCAAATAAATTATCTCCCGGTTCGAGCACATCTCGTCCGATGAGAGATATCCTGCCCATGATTTCAGCGGTGCCTGCATGGAAGCGAATACGATTCCGGGTTTTCAAAGGACGAGGCGCATCGCCTAGATGCTCAAGATAAACGTCGAGCATATACGTTGTTTTCAGTTCACCACTATGACCGATGATATCTCCCCTGAACACCTCCGCTCGCTCGAGGCCCTGAAGATTCACGGCGGTTCTGAGGCCGGCAGTCGATTTTTCCACGGACTTCCCATGTACTTGTAAGCCACGAACGCGCGCCTGAAGAGTCTTAGGGTAAACTTCAATTTGTTCACCTACAGCCACACTTCCACTGAACAAGGTTCCCGTTATCACGACACCGAAGCCCCGCATCGTGAATACACGGTCAATCGGTATTCGAAAGATACCCGTTTCGCTTTTTGCAGGCGTCTGATTTGCGATTTCGACCAAAGCTTTTTTGAGATTTTCCAGACCATCTCCAGTGTGAGCCGAAACCGGCACGATGGGTTTTTCTTCCAAAAAGGTATCTTTGACGAAGTCTTGTATATCGTCCGTCACAAGTTCAACCCATTCTGGTTCGACCAGATCTGTTTTGGTGAGCACGATGAGGCCGGTTTTTACCCCGAGAAGTCGGCAAATCGACAAATGCTCCCTCGTTTGCGGCATGACGCCTTCATCGGCAGCGATGATCAGTATCACCAAATCGATCCCTCCGACTCCTGCCAACATGTTTTTTACGAATCGTTCATGTCCCGGAACATCCACGATACCTGCGTGGATGTGACCGAGAATCAACTCCGCAAACCCGAGTTCGATGGTGATGCCGCGTTCTTTTTCTTCTTTTAGGCGATCAGTGTCTGTGCCGGTTAACGCTTTGACGAGAAAGGTTTTGCCATGATCGATGTGGCCAGCGGTTCCAATGACGACATGTTTCATAAGGTGGTTTCGCCTTCGTGGTTGATAGGCGAGATATAAAAATATCGATTAGTCATGGCGATGGATGAATTCAAGGATCGATTCATTGAATTCAACCGGTTTTTCAAGATATACGAAATGGCCGCCTTCATCAAAAATTTTCAATTCAGCTCCAGGGATGGCATCGCTCAATTGATAAGAATAGTAGAGGGGAGTGACGACATCGTCCCTTGCAACGGCCACTAGCACCGGACTTGTGATTTGACCCAAGCGGTCCAACTGATCATGCGCAATAATGCACTCGATTCTCTCGGCCATAATCTCAGCCGGAGGCGCGTTGGCTATCGATTGGTTTTCTTGCATTTGAATTTCCTCAAAGTTGTCGGTGAAAAACTTTGGGCTATGCAAGGTGAATGTGGAAAATCTCGTGTAAGTTTCCCATCCCATCCCGAGTAAAACTTTTTTGCGCACGCTAAACTGACGGATGAAATATGCGTCGCTCTTGGGCCAGGAACTTACTATGGAGCCGCTTTTGACACGGCCGGGATAGTCAATGCACATTACTTGGATGATGGCTCCGCCGGTTGAACTGCCGACGAGATGCGCTTTTTCTATTCCCAGGTCATCCATGATAGCGGTGATATCTTTCGCCATGTTGGGAACGCTATATACCCCGCTCGGTTTTGCGCTATTTCCTGTTCCCCTATGGTCATGAAGGATGAGTGGCCTGGTCGCAGAAAAAGCGTCGATTTGCTTCGTCCATGATGCGCGAATGCCTCCCAACCCGCTAATCAGGAATACAGGCGTATTGGTATTCTGGGAATTGATGACTTCATAATCTATTGCAACACCTTCGGAATTAACGGTTGGCATCGGAATATTGTCCCCTGTTTTCGTGATGACGAGAAAATTATATGCGCAGAAGATTGAAGATTACTTTGCGAATTCGTTGAGAATCACGCCAAGTTGATTTATTTCCCCTACTCTAATGCATCGCAGGTCAAGTATTACTTTATCCTCATGAATGCGTGCCACAACAGGTGGAGTAGCATTGCGCAGCTTGGTTTCCAACGATTTGGCGGAAAAATTGTTGGGAAATAATGTCACTGCGAAACTATCGAGTTTCGCCAGGGGCATGGCCCCGCCGCCTACCATCCCCGAAGTTTCTTCCACCTTGGCGCCGAGCACGGAACAAGTATGTTCCCCCATCAGATTCATCAAAGATTCCGCCTGTTTTTTCAGTTTTTCCCGGTTGGTGGACAACATTTGAAGAATCGGGATCTGGGTGTGGGCGGCATCAGGATCAAGATATCCCCTGAGTGTCGCCTCCAAAGCGGCGAGGGTGAGTTTGTCCAGCCTGAGAACGCGCATGAGTGGATGTTTTTTCATTCTCTCTATCCATATCGTCTTGCCGACAACGATACCAGCCTGTGGGCCACCCAGTAGCTTGTCTCCAGAAAATGTAATGACGTCGATTCCCGCTCGTATCGATCCCATCACAGTAGGTTCATGCGGGAGACCATCAATATGAAGAAGTGAACCGCTCCCAAGGTCCTCTAGCGTGGGTATATTTTTTTCTCTCCCAAGCTCTGAGAGTTCATCACGGGATACTTCTTCCGTAAAGCCGACAATCCTGTAATTGCTTGTATGCGCCTTCAGCAGCAAAGTCGTATCTTGGGTAATGGCGTTCTGGTAGTCGGATATTCTCGTTTTGTTCGTTGTCCCTACTTCTACTAATTTAGCGCCACTTTGGAGCATAATATCCGGAATTCGAAAGGAACCGCCGATTTCAACCAACTCTCCTCGTGAAACGATCACTTCAGCAGAATCGGCCATCGTATGAATCGCGAACATCACGGCCGCGGCGTTATTGTTGACGACCAATGCTGCTTCCGCTCCTGTTAGCTGACAAAGAAGAGATTCCACATCGGCCCCTCTTTTTCCTCGCAGCCCGAGATTCAGGTCGAATTCTAAATTTGAATATCCTTGCGCTACATCATTTAATGCCGACCTTGCGGCGTCACTTAATGGGGCTCGACCCAGATTTGTGTGTAGCACGATTCCTGTTGCGTTGATGACTTTTTTTAATCCAAGCAGTTTATTCGAAGAGAGAATCCGCTTTGCGTCATTTACAACAATATCTTGAAGGGTTTGTTCGGATATTGGTGGGTTTTCTGTAGCTTTCGGGAAGTTTTTGTTCATTTGTTCAAGCAGAAGCTGTCTTTTCACTCCGATTGCTTTTCTTGCCGCATCGGACAATGCAGCATCCGACGAACCATTGACGCCTTCATTTTTTAGGCGAGTAACAATTTCGTCCACGGAAGGTAGTAGTCGTAGTAGTGTGGATTCGCTATTCGGATTGTGTGGGTCAGTCATACCGCGTCCTTTATATCAATACGATTGATGACTATAAGATTGCAGGTTTTAGATGGTCAAGTCGCGAAAATCAAGGTTGGCTTGAGTCTTATCGTGGCTATAAATGGAGGTAATTTTCAAATAGCGGACTGGGAATTCGAAAAATTTGGTATGCAGGGATTTGCCCAGTCTGAACTCATCTTGACACTCGCGAAACCCCTTGATAGTGTTCGCGCACTAATCCATGCATGCCTATGAGTTTTAACTAGCTGTTTACATTTCGTTTACTTAGATTTGGTTTATCGGAACTTCAAAAGCAGGGTAGTACATGAACTCCCCCCAGAATCAGCCTTCGATTTTCGTACCTGAGAAAAATAAAGTTGTTGTTCCGTTTATGCGCGATGTTTTTACGATTCCCAGGAATTCTCGTCATAAGCCCAAACTCATTGGGTCTGTTTGTAAGGAATGCGAAGAGTATTTTTTCCCGAAGACCGGCTCGAAAACCACTTGTGATAACCCGGTTTGTCCGCGTAGCACGAGTGAAGTGCTTCTCAGCGGGAAGGGTAAACTTCTTTCGGCCACGGTTACCCGTTCATCTGTGGAAGGGAACGAAGAGCGCGTTTCTGCGGTAATACTCCTCGATGAGGGCATAAAGATAAATTCCCATTTAATCGATTGGGAAGGTTATCGGGACATGCTTGTTCCGGGCTCTCCGGTCGAACTTGTGTTGCAGGATCTCGGGGAGAATGAATGGCGCGAAACCCAAGTGGGGTATGCCTTTCGCTTGATTACGGGTCGGAGGAAACCTGTTTTTCCGCCTACGGAAGAAGAAATACGGGCTGCTGAGGCAGTGCGTATCAAAGAACAAAAGCAAAGGAAAAAACAACAGGCGCAAAAAAAGAAAGAAGCCTCTAGAAAAGCCGCAGTGCAGAAAAAACGAACAGCGGCCAGGAAAAAAGCCTCCGTTTTGAAAAAGAAAGCGGCCGCTGCTTCCAAGAAGACCACTACGGTGAAGAGAAAAACGACCCTCTCCAAGACGAATACGGCTACCGCCCAGAAAAAAGCGGCGGCTACGAGGAAAACGGCGGTCAAAAAGAAGACGGTCGCCCCCAAAGCCGCGAAAGCTGCAACGAAGAAAGCCCCCGCCCCAAAAGTCGCCGCGAAGAAGGCGGCCAAGCGACAAGTGGCGAAAAAACCCGCCCAAACGACGAAAAAACCCGCGAAAAAGACTGCTGCGAAGAAAACGGCCCCCAAAAGCGCCAGGAAACGCCGCTAGAAAGCACCCACGCATCCGATGTCACTCCTCCAGGGTTTGAAGGTCATTGACGCCAGCCAGTTTAATGCCGGCCCCATCGTATCGCTCTATCTGGCGGGCTATGGCGCGGAAGTCGTGAAGGTGGAGCGCCCCGGCGGTGAGGACAGCCGCGCCATCGGTCCTTTCCGGAATGGCGAGAGCAGCTACTTCATGAGCTTGAATCGCGGCAAGCGCTCCATCACGCTTGATCTCAAAAACCCGGAAGGCGTGGAGGTATTCAGGAAACTCTGCCGCGGGGCGGACGTTCTGGTGGAAAACCTCCTCCCCGGCGTCATGGATCGCCTGGGCGTGGGCTGGGATGTCCTTAAAAAAGAAAACCCCGGGCTCATATACGCAGCGGTCTCAGGCTTCGGCCAGACCGGGAAGAACGCCGGGCGCCCCGCTTTCGACAGCCTTTTGCAAGCCGCGGGCGGCCTCATCAGCGTGACGGGGCCTGTGGACGGAGAACCCGTGCGCGTGGGCGTCTCGATTGTGGACGTGGCGAGCGGCCTCTATCTCCTCTCGGGCGTTCTCACCGCCCTGTTCCGCAGGGAGCGCACCGGAGAGGGCATGCGCGTAGACGCCTCGATGATGGGCGCGACGGTGAACATCATGGAAAACCCGGTGGCGCGCCACACGTTCACAGGCCAAGTGCCTCGGCCCGAGGGGCTTTCCCATCCGGTGGTCTCTCCTTTTTCGGGCTATAAGACGAAAGACGGCCTCATTTTCGTGGCGATCTCGAACACGAACCGCTACCGCGTCTTCGTCGAGGCCCTAGGCCGGCCGGCGCTCGCCGACGATCCGCGCTTCGCCGAGAACAAAGACCGCGTGGCGAACGATGCCGCCCTGCGCGGGATTCTGGAGAGCGTCTTGACCGAGAAGACGACCGCCGAGTGGGAGGAGGCCCTTATCCCCAAAGGCGTTACGGTGAGCGCCATCAACGACGTCGCCCGGGTGAAGGAACGCTTCCCGGATGCCTTCGTCCAGGTCGACCACCCGGTAGCCGGGCCGGGCTTGCTGCCTGGGTCGCCGCTTGCGTTCAGCGGCGAGACGCCCGATTTCTCACGTCCTGCGCCGGGGGCGGGCGAGCACACCGAAGCCATTCTCGCCGAGCTCGGCTATGGTGAGGAGGAGATTTTCCGAATGCGCGCGGATAAGGTCGTTTAACCGCGTAACCCTAATAATAACAACATTATAAATTTTCAGATATTTTCACTTAATTTCGCCTATTTTTCACCATTTTTCAGCATTTTTTCACTTGTTCCGGGGAGCGGAATGAGGCCTGGACTTTCAAGCGATATGCCCCGCTCAGACTTGCGCCCAGGCGCAAATGCGGGGAAATGCGGGTGGGGGGGTGTTTCTTTCTGTGGCCTGCAATATCACCTCGATTTGTTTCATTGTCCCCGACAGTTGCTGGATTTTTAAGAAAGGTGAAGTTTAGCACCTTTGTTATTGACAATGTCAGGTATATTAAAATATAATTATGACATAGGAGGTGCTTTATGAGTGATGGGCCACATAAAAGTTTGCCGATGAGGCGACACTGGAAAAAATTCGCAGAGAGAGCTCAAAGTCCCGCATTTTCACATGTAGAGTTGGACGAAGCATTCTCTTTCGGCCTTAGGAAAGATTATTCAAAAGTCCCACTATCTGAAATTTGTGACATATTCGTTAATGGAATAAAGGCTTCACAGTGTAGGGAAGAAATCTCTTTACAACTTAACGATGCCCGCCAGATTTGCCGAGGCTCTGCAGAGGGAAATATTCTCCTTGATTGTGCAATTGAAGTTAACAAAAACGGGATGACCGGTGATACCGCTTTCAGGCACGCATTTAAAAATGCTCTTGAAACTTATGCACTGGACGTTTGCCGTCAAATCGAAGAGCATCATCTCAGAAAAAAACCGGGCAGTGTGTCATATATACGCAGCCGCTTAAGTATTGCTCGCTCCCAATGTGGATATGAAACTCTTGTATCGGAATTGACGTCTAGCAGCCTCTCAAACACCGATTTCCGTTTAACTAAACGCACTGGTCTTGATGAGGGGCCGTTGCTTTGAATACCAAATCTTTTTTCGGAAGGATGTCAGAGAAAAAAATTGATGTGATAGAACCGAGCCAGCACCCCGGAAATGATTACATTCCATTGGAACTTGAGCGCGACATAAGATTCTCGACCGCAGCACTACGGACCTATTCATTCGCCCGATGGGAAACGGTGCTTTATGATGCAATGGTTGTTGCTGCCGCCATCGAATTTGGCGATAGAACCGTCAAACGTCCGACTCAAGAGTGGGCGCGCCGAATATCACTCAAAATACCCGTACACGATCCTACACGGTGGAATGCGCCGGACACATCCGCTGCACTTCATGATGCGGTTGGATTTCTAACGGGAGACTATTGGTCAATAGACTTCATTGGACGTTCGAGTGAAGCACCATCTCCACCGCAGGATTATCTCAATTTGAAGGTGCCAACGGAAGCCATCATTGCATTTAGTGACGGTATGGATTCGTTTGCTGTAGCAGGCATCCTCGGTGAAATGTTCGGCGAAAAACTCGTTCGTGTAAGGATTGGAGCAAAGAGTAGTAACAAACCATCGCATCACAACGGCTTCCAACCCTTCACGAATGTGCCCTATAAAGTTTCAAGTCATACCCCCAAAAGAGAGTCGAGTTTTCGTAGTCGGGGTTTCAAGTTTACTTTAATTAGCGCCATCGCCGCTTATATAACCGATGCTGAGAAAATTATCGTTCCCGAAAGTGGACAGGGCGTGTTCGGACCAGTGTTGGTAGACTCAGGACACACCTATAAGGATTACCGGAATCATCCTCTTTTTACGATGCGAATGCAGCGTTTCACTGAGGCGCTCCTAGGTAAGCAAGTTCGCTACATTTTTCCGCGAATATGGAACACCAAAGGTGAGACACTTAAAAAGTTCAGTTCTCTTTCCGGAAAAAACGACTGGCAATCTACGAGGTCCTGCTGGCGTAGTAACCAATGGAGTTCCGTAAATCGAAAATGGCGTCACTGCGGAGTCTGCGCTGCTTGCATGTTGAGACGAGTCGCCGTGCATGCCGCCGGCCTGAGAGAGCGTCCCGATGCCTACATCTGCATTAACATGTCAGCGACAACCTTAGATGATGCCGTCGATCCGGATTTCACGAAGTTAAATAGCGCCTACCGTAATTACGCGATTGCAGGCGTCCTGCACATGGAGCATCTGGCCACTATGGAGAAAGAAAATATGAGGCTGTTGGTCGAGAGACACGCCATGCTTCTTGAGCCTGCGCTTGACCATTCATGCGAAGAAATTTTTAAGTACCTGAGAACACTCCTCCTAAAACATGCGGATGAATGGCAACACTACCTGGACTCACTTGGCCCTAATTCTTTTGTAAAACAATGGGCGCGAGGATAAAAATGACTTTCCCTGCGGACATATTTTCGGACATAGAGATTGGTCAACGCCTTCGCATGGCAAGGGAATCAGCGAAACAAACCCAAGCATCAGCGGCTAATGCAATTGATGTTGCACGTACTACCATCGTAGCCCTTGAGCAAGGTCAGCGGCGAGTCCGAATGAGTGAATTACAGAAGTTAGCTGCTATATATGACACGTCCGTCAATGCGATTTTGAGGCGGGAAGCTGTTCATCTTGATATGGTGCCACGCTTTCGTAGGTTGTACCAAAGTACGAACGATGCCATTGAGAATGCGGCAAAACTACTCAACGATCTCGTTCGTGCGGAAGTTGAACTTGAGAACATGCTCGGGATCGAACGCACACGAAATTACCCACCCGAGAGGCCGATTCTTCCTGGCGATGTGAGAATACAGGCGGAACAGGACGCACAGGAACTCAGGGACTGGCTTGGCCTTGGTTCTGGGCCTATTCTCGATGTCATTCAGATGCTTGATCTTCGGTTTGGTATTCGGATCTATCTCAGACGGCTGGATGGGAAAATTTCTGGGCTGTTTGCATATGATGAAATTGCTGGAGCCTGCATACTTTTGAATGCAAACCATCCCATTGAACGCCTCAGACAATCCGTTATTCATGAACTCGCGCATTTTATGGGGACCCGGCAAAAACCCGAAGTTTTCACTCTAGACGAGAAATTTGCATCCCGCGAAGAACGCTATGCAAATTGCTTCTCACGTTGTTTCCTAACGCCCGCACGGGCTGTCCAACAGCGGTTTGCAGAATATACGGCCGGGCAGTCTCACCTGACGCGGCGGCATATTATTCTTCTTGCTCACGCTTTTGGTATTTCGCGAGAAGCAATAGGACGTAGGCTCGAAGAGCTTTTTCTTGCTAGAAAGGGAACTTGGGATTGGTTTGTCGCAAATGGGGGCATCACTGATAAGCAGGCACGTCAGGTATTGGGTGACTTGCCGGATAAACGCATTCACGCAATAGATGCTCAAGGGCCTGTTCCACCGCGCCTGGCTCTATTGGCAAGAGAGGTTTGGAAACGAAACTTTTATAGTGAAGGCCAACTTGCGCGTCTTTTGAACCTTGATCGAAATGAGATGAGGGAGGTACTCGACGGGGCTGAAACGGAGGAAAATGAAGCGAATGAACTCCTCAAGCTTTGAGATTAGTTCGAGTACCGTTCTCGTTGCTGATGCAAGTGTCGTTATCAATCTAAACGCCACGGGCCGAGCGATTGATATCATAAAGGCGCAACCTGGATCGGTTACCGTGACCGAGCATACATTCGCTGAATTAGAAAGAGGTGTCTCCCGTGGACACAGGGACGCTGAAAAACTCAAGGTTTTGATTGGCTGCGGTGCCGTCCAGCTAGCCCGACTTGGTGAAGCCGGAAACCGCATCTACGAATCGTTAGTTGTGGGGATTACACTGGACACCTTGGACGACGGTGAGGCTACGACGATCGGATATGCTCACGAAATAGGAGGTGTAGCGCTCATTGATGAGCGGAAAGCTCAGAACATTTGTAAAAATAGATTTCCGAATCTTGTGGTGGCTTCTACAATAGATCTGTTGCTCCATGAGACAGTACGAAGTGCGCTCGGACAGCAAGGTCAGATCGATGCAATAGTGAACGCCCTTCGCGATGCACGCATGAGAGTCCCACAACATCAATTAAGCATGGTTATTGAGATGATAGGGGAGGATGTTGCGGCGACTTGTAGCAGTTTGCCGAAAATCGACCCTGTACAAAAAAAATGACCCTTCTATTTTGCGGATATTTGTAACAGGCACGGTATACCGGGAATGGTGGAGTTTACTTTTCTAGTTCTTCCGCTACTACCCCCCCCCAACCCACCCACCACGAAAGTCCCCCTCGCTCATGGTAGGATATCCCCCACCAACGCCATGAGCCCCCCACCCCCCGGGAGTAATCACCCATGCTCATCGTGAACGAGAGGCTCAAGATTCCGCTCAGGGAAATCCACTTTCAGTTCGCGCGGAGTTCGGGGCCCGGCGGGCAGAACGTGAACAAGGTGTCGAGCAAGGCGGTGCTCCGCTGGAACATGGGCGCATCGGCGAGCGCGCCGGAAGAGGTGAAGCGCAGGTTTTGCGAGAAATTCCCGCGCCGCGTCTCGCGCGAGGTGGTCATCGCGAGCAGCCGCTTTCGCGATCAGGGCAGAAACGTGGCCGATTGCCTGGAAAAACTGAGAGCCGCCCTCGCCGAGGCCGCCAATCCCCCGAAACCCCGCCGCCCCGCTTCGCGAACAAAGCCCTGGGACTTGAGCATCGGCAGCGCGCTGGTGATGGGCTGACGTGAGACGTTCAGCCTTTTTGCCACTTCATCCAGCATGGCGTCATAGGCTTGCTCGACGAGTGTCTTCGGGTGAGCAAGGGCGTCCACGAGATCATTCCTTCCTGCGGGTCGATTCTGTTTCCCCTTGACAGTATGGTGCTTTTTGTGCAGGTTGAATACCGTTTTCGTATACAAATAAGAGCCCGATGAGGAACGCCCCATGGGTCAGCCGATTCGCGTCCTGCTGGCGAAGGTGGGTCTCGACGGTCACGACCGAGGCGTCAAGATCGTCGCCCGCGCCCTGCGGGACGCCGGTATGGACGTGATCTACACCGGCCTTCACCGCTCACCGGAAGAGTTGGTGACCGCTGCCGTACAGGAAGACGTCGACGTGCTCGGCGTAAGTCTCTTGTCCGGTGTGCAGATGACGGTGTTCCCCAAGATATTCGACCTGCTTCGGGAAGGCGGCGCCGATGACATGATCGTCGTGGCCGGCGGTGTTATGCCGGACGAAGATGTGGTCCAACTCAAGAAAATGGGGGTAAGCGAGGTGTTGCTGCAGGATACGCCACCGCAAACGATTATCGATACGCTGACCCGTCTCGTGGAGGAGCGCGGCGCGCGCTGATCCGATATCCATGGAGTCCTGGTCATTCCCACCCGCTTACGACGAGAACTTTCTGCCGGCTCCAGATAGCCGCTACTGGTTCCCCCGGCGGGAGACGATGCCGGCGGGAGACCGGGAGAAGGCCATCCTGGGGCGCCTTCGGCAAGTCTGCGCCTATGCCTACGAGCATGCGGCCCTCTATCGCCACAAATGGGATGAGGCCGGTTTTCACCCGAGCCGGCTTAAGTCGCTTGAGGACTTCGAGGAGAAGGTCCCGGTCCTTACCAAGAAGGACCTGCGCGAGGCCCAGGAACGCAATCCGCCCTTTGGTGGTTACCTCTGCGTGGGCGAAGACGATGTCTTTCACATCCATGGCACCAGTGGCACGACCGGGCGACCCACTGCCTTCGCCATCTCACAGGGCGACTGGCGCGCCATAGCCAACGCGCATGCGCGTATCATGTGGAGCATGGGTCTGCGCCCCGGGGATACGATTTGTATTGCCGCTGTATTTTCTCTCTATATGGGGAGTTGGGGGGCGCTCGCCGGCGCAGAACGCCTCGGTGCAAAATCTTTCCCGTTTGGCGCCGGCGCGTCCGGCATGTCGGCGCGCTGCGTGCAATGGCTCGACATGCTGAAGCCCACCGCCTTCTACGGTACGCCGACCTACGCCCTGCACCTCGCCCGGGTCGCGGAAGACGAGGGCCTGAACCCTCGCGACATGCAGCTCAAAATCATGTTCTTTTCCGGTGAGCCTGGCGCCTCGATCCCGGCCATCCGCGAGCGCATCGAGGGGCTCTACGGGGCCAAGGTTTACGACAGCGGTTCCATGGCCGAGATGAGTCCGTGGATGAACGTGGCAAGTTCGGCCGAGACGGACGGAATGCTCTGCTGGCAGGACGTCGTCTACACGGAAGTGTGCGATCCCGAAACCATGCGTCGGGTCCCCTACGGGGAACGAGGAACGCCTGTGTACACCCATCTCGAACGCGCCTCTCAGCCAATGATCCGCCTGGCGTCGGGGGACCTGACTCGATGGGTCAACGAACTGAACCCATGTGGACGGACCTATCCGCGCCTGCCGCACGGTATTTTCGGGCGCATCGATGACATGTTCACGATCCGCGGCGAGAATGTTTATCCAAGCGAGATAGACGCCGCGCTCAACGAACTTGCGCACTATGGCGGAGAGCACCGGATCGTGATCAGCCGCGAGGCGGCAATGGACGAGTTACAGTTGCGCGTCGAGACCGACACCGAGACCTTCGCCAATGCTGACGGCGCCGCCCGGTTCTGCACCGAGGTTGAGCACCAGTTGCAGAAGGTGCTCGGGCTGCGGACGGCCGTGGAGATCGTCGGGCCGGGCTCGATCCCCCGAACGGATTTCAAGGCGCGCCGCGTGATCGACGACAGGGCCGTCTTCCAGGAGATGCAAACACAACTGGATGAAGAAAACCGCTGATGAGAGTCTATGTCCCTTCCGTGGAACTCATTTCTCGCGTTCAAACAGGCGAGCCGGCCGCGATCGGTCGCCTCATATCGCGCGCGGAGTCGGGCCTGGCGGAAGCGCGTGACGCACTCGCCCGGATTCACAAACTTGCCGGACGAGCGCATGTCGTTGGCATAACCGGGGTAACCGGCAGCGGAAAATCCACACTCGTTAGCCGGCTGGCGCAAAGACTGCGTTCCAGCGGCGAGAAGGTCGGCATCATTGCGATTGATCCATCCTCTCCCTTTTCGGGCGGCTCCATCCTGGGAGACCGCATTCGCATGAGCGACATAGGGACCGATCCCGGCATTTATATCCGCAGCATGGCGACTCACGGGGCGACTGGCGGCATGGCGCGCGCGGCTCTCGAGGCGGTCGATATTCTTGATGCCGCCGGTTTTGGGGTCATCATTCTGGAAACCGTTGGCGTGGGCCAGGACGAGGTCGAGATCGTGCGGGCTTCCCACACCACGGTAGTGGTTTCCCCGCCCGGCCTTGGCGACGAGATCCAGGCGATCAAGGCGGGCATTCTGGAGATCGCCGACATCCATGTAGTGTCGAAATGCGACCGCAGCGACGCCAATCGGACGCTGATCGATTTGAAGCAAATGCTGACGCTCGGAATGCACGGGCACGAACCATCCGACTGGGCTGTCCCCGTGATCGGTACCAGTTCTGTTTCCGGAGAAGGGCTCGACGAGTTGCTGAAGGCGATTGCCCGGCATCGCGATGTGACCTCTGATACCGATGCGGGCCGGGCGCGGCGCAAAAGCATCGCAGAATTCCGGCTGCGCAAGACCGCCGAAAATCTTTTGTATGATCGATTTAACGTTGCCACGGCTGCGGCGAGCGCGAAACTTGCCGAACAGCTTATGCGCCGAGAGAGCGATCCCTATTCTCTGGCAGAAGAATTGCTCTCGACGACGCTCGAAAGAGAGGGAGACCATGAACGAGATGTTCACTCTAAATTCGCTTGAGAAACTCCGGAGCGAGATCGAGCATTGGGAGAGCGACGAGGTCGCTGCCTTCCTGAAGAAACAAGCCGAGCGCAAGGAGCAATTCTTCACAATCGGCGATTTTCCGGTGCAGCGTGTCTATACCGCTGCCGATATTGCTGAAACGCCACTCGAGGATATCGGTCTGCCGGGGCGCTATCCCTTTACGCGCGGGCCCTACCCGACGATGTATCGCGGTCGGGTGTGGACCATGCGCCAGATCGCCGGTTTCGGTACCGGCGAAGACACCAACAAACGTTTCAAATATCTGATCTCGCAGGGGCAGACAGGGCTATCGACCGACTTCGATATGCCCACGCTCATGGGCTACGACTCCGACCATCCGATGAGCGAGGGCGAGGTGGGCCGCGAAGGCGTGGCCGTGGATACGCTCGCCGACATGGAGGCGCTGTTCGACGGCATCGATCTCGAGAACATCTCCGTATCGATGACCATCAACCCCAGTGCCTGGATCTTGCTCGCCATGTATGTGGCGCTGGCCGAGAAGCGCGGCCTCGACCTGAACAAGCTCTCAGGCACCATCCAGGCGGACATACTGAAAGAGTATATGGCGCAGAAGGAGTACATCTATCCGATCGCGCCATCGGTCCGCATCGTGCGCGATTGCATCTCCTTCTGCGGCCGCAATATGAAGCGGTACAACCCGATCAATATCTCGGGTTATCACATCTCGGAGGCCGGCTCCTCGCCTTTGCAGGAGGCCGCCTTCACCATGGCCAACCTGATCGTCTACGTGGAGGAGGTGCTGAAGATCGGCATGAACGTCGACGAGTTCGCGCCGAGGCTTGCTTTCTTCTACGTCTCGCAAGCGGACCTGTTCGAGGAGATCGCCAAGTTCCGGGCGCTGCGCCGCTGTTACGCCAAGATCATGAAAGAGCGCTTTGGCGCAAAGAACCCGGAATCGATGCGGCTTCGTTTCCATTGCCAGACCGCGGCCGCGACCCTGACCAAGCCGCAATACCGGATCAACATCGTGCGAACCGCGTTCCAGGCCCTCGCCGCAGTCCTTGGCGGTTGCCAGTCGCTGCACACAAACGGCTATGACGAAGCGTTCGCGATTCCGACCGAGGACGCCATGCGGCTAGCCTTGCGCACGCAGCAGATAATTGCAGAGGAAACAAACGTCACCAACGTCATCGATCCGGTGGGCGGCTCCTACTACCTCGAGAGCCTGACCAACGAGTACGAGACGCGCATTTTCGAGATTCTCGACTATGTGGATGAAAACGGCGGCACGATCAAATTGATCGAGGAAGGC
This sequence comes from bacterium, assembly GCA_965221165.1. Taxonomy (GTDB): domain Bacteria; phylum UBA8248; class UBA8248; order UBA8248; family UBA8248; genus Bin107. The sequence continues at coordinate 1,568,579 of CBDCRP010000003.1, read as the reverse complement.
TGGTTCCAGAAGCAGATCGCCGACTTCGCTTATGAGACCGCCTTGCGCAAGCAATCCGGTGAAAAGCCGGTCATCGGGGTCAACACCATGGTCGAGGAGGACGAAAACCAGGAGGTCGAGACCCATCCCTATGATTCCACGACCGCCGATCGGCAGATCGCGCGGACGAGGAGGGTGCGCGCCGAACGCGACAACGCCAAGGTCGATATGCTTCTGGAGGAGCTCGTCTCCGTCGCAAAGGACGAGACGCGGAACATCATGCCCGTCACGGTTGAACTTGTGCGCGAGGGCGCAACAATGGGAGATATCGTCGAGAAACTGAAGTCGGTCTGGGGCACCTACCGGGAAACGCCGGTTTTCTGATTCAAACGATGGCCCGCTGTAATCAGAGTTAAATCTCCTGGCACTCTGTCTATTATCTTACTTGGCCGGCGGTTGCGCCCGTTCTATCTGTCAGGATCGCATGGGCCTTACATTGAAACGAGAGCGCCGAACCATGACCTCATCGAATGCTTCAGGAGCTGAGACCGTCCGTGGCGTTGTATACACGTGGGAATGCGGCGCGGTGGAGCATTTCCCCGCCGCTGTAGCCGAACAAAAATAATTGCGAATGGCTTGGAAAAACCGCCTGTTTGTAGTCAAACAAAAATAATTGCGAATGGCCTGTAAAAAGTTGATTTTTAGGCCTTTTGCAATTATTTTGTCCAGCTACAGTGGTGAGGCGCGCATACCAGCCGATAGCTGAAAGGAGTCCGAGATGAACGCTTCTGCGAAGGATGGTTGGAAATGTCTGGAGTGGGCGGATTTTCCGGAGGGATTCACTCCCTTCTTCCTCGACCCGACGGGGGCGCGGCTGGACGCGAAGGAGCTCTCTCCGGGGGTGTACGCGCTTCTTTCCTCCGTCCCCAACGTGGACAACGTCGGCTTCGTCGTGGGTGATAGAGACGTGCTGGTGGTCGACGCCCACATCAACCCGGCCATGGGGCGCCAGATTCAGGAACGGGTGCGCGAAGTGACCGATAAGCCCATCCGCTACCTCGTCAACTCCAACTACCACGGGGACCATACCTTCGGGAACTGCGCGTTTCCGGCCGAGACGGTGATCATCCAGCACCGCCGGACGGCGGACCTCGTTCCCTATCACGAGGAGGAGAGGCGCTTCATGCTGCCCTGCGTGGGGAACGACCCGAAGATTTTAGAGGAGGTGGAGTTGCGCCGCCCCGACGTCGTCTTCGACGACTACCTGCGGATCGACCTGGGGGGAAAGGTGGTGGAGCTGCACTATTTCGGCCCGGCGAACACCCCCGGCGACACCATCACCTACGTTCCCGAGGCGAAGGCCGCCTGGACGGGCAACATGACGGGCGGAAACCTCATCGTCCCCCTGGAGAGCGACGCGCCGACCTACATGAACTCGATCGCGCGCCTCGCCCAGACGCTCGAGGTCGAAACCCTCATACCCGCCCACAACCCCATTTCGGGGCCGGAGCTCCTGGGCGGGTACATGCAATACCTGAGCGACGTGACCCAGTCTGTTCGCGGGGCCGTCAGCGCCGGATGGACGCTCGCCGAGGCGATGGAGCGGATCCCGTTCGCTCTCGACAGGCCCTACTCCCCGCCCGAGGATCACCCGCGGATCGGCTTTTTCCGGGACCTTCACAGCTACAACGTGATGAAGACCCACCAGTCCTTCACGGAGTGACGAAGGCGGAGCGTTATCGGGGCGGCAGCCTCGCTCGTAACAAGTGACGCCTTGAGCCGGTGAGGCGATCTCGCCGGCGGCGCCAGTGTGGGGAAACAAAAATAATTGCGAATCGAGACATTGTTTTCTCACATTGCTGCCGAATCCGGGAGCATTTTTGAGCTGAGCAGCCCTCTTGACAGTCCGTTGTCTGGTTCCTGACACTGCGGCCGGGCGCCGTCCCCGGCCCTGTCGCGGGTTACCTGCCGGAGGTGGATAATTCGGCTCAACCAATTGATATAAAATGGATTAAACTGGATGAACGAGGTTTGGACGAAGTCTGGAAGGAACGAAGAATACGAGCCGAGCAGAGAATGAAAGGCCGCTGAACGAGGCGAATTCGACCGGTAGCAAGAAACGGTGTCAGGAACCGTTTCTTCATCAACGTCAACAAGGGTCTCTCGATGGACCGAAAAAAAAGAAGTGTCGCTTCTTTTTCCCATTCGACCTCAGACCTTCTTTCTCCCCGGCCAGGGCCGGGTCGCCGAGAGCCTGCCCCAGACGGGTGGGTCCCCCTTCCGGAGAACCTCGCACTCCAGGAGCGAAACGCAGCCGGGACAATAATAGAGCCGAAAGACGAACCGCCCCCGGTCATAGAGCTGCCCCATGATCGGCCCTCCGACCGCGAGGGGAGCGTCCTCGCAGAGGGCGCGCTCTTTGGGATCCGCGTCCATGGGGCCGAAGCCGAAGCCGCATTTGCGGCAGGCGAGTTCACCATTCGCATCGTCCCAGACAACGTACTCGTTCGCCCGAAGCCCTCTTCCCGCAAGGGCCGGGGGGTCGCCCGGGCGGACGGAGCCGCCTCCCGCCCGCGCGCGCCGCGCCTCCCGATGGCGCTCCCGAAGGGCGGAAGTGGCCGGATGGTCCGCCCGCCCGTCTGGATCCAGGGCCACGCCGTAGATCTCTTCGGCGCAGGCGCGGGTGACGAGCCCCGCCGACAGGTCGGCATGCACCGCCTCGGGGTCGCGGTCCAGGGGGTCACCGTATCCGCCCGCCCCCTGCCAGTTCGAGTACCAGATCTCGCCCGGGTAGAAGGGCGTCCGGGGCGCCTTGGGCGGAAAGACCACCTGCTCGCCCCCCATTTCCTCCAGGGTGGCGGGAAGGGGCGCTTTCTTCGCGATTCGGTCCAGAACGTCCGAGCCGCGTATGAGAATGTGGCGTCCGGTACCGCCGGGAAATCCACCCCACAGCCCGATCGAGTTGGGCATCTCGTGACCGGTTCCGATGAGAACGGTTTCGTGGAACTCCTTCTGCATGTCGTGCGGGATGAAGGCGATCTCGCCCGCGCACCCGCCCCGGTACATGCCCGCCCCCCCGGTATCCGGGAGATTCCGTCGGAAGAGGTAGAGGACGGGGTAGAACTGCTCGGTGGTCTCGATGTTGGAGATGAGGGGGGTGGTGGTGAAGTACATCCCGGCGCTGTCCTGTCCGTCCTTGTGGGTCAGGGCACCGCCCCCCGCGGCGAAGTGGCTCATCTCGACTAGGCTGAACGGATGGCCGTGCTGGCTGGTGCCGCTCACCATGGGGGCCACCGAGGCGGCGAGCCGTGTCCCGGACAGGGGCCGGTCAGACCTCGATTCTAACCAGGTGCAGCATGATGTTCTCGTCGTACCATCGAATGGCCTCGAGATCATCGAACGCGTCGCGGATTCGTTCGTCGAAACCACGACATGCTTCCTCGAACTCCCGCTCGTCATAGAGCGAAAAGGTCGAGTAGTGCCGGCTCCGCATTTGTTCGAACAGGCGGTCCAGGCTTGCCGTCCGGGCATATCTAAACACTCTCGCCTCGACCATTTCGAGGCCGGGTGTCCCGGCGATCCATGCTTCCATGCTTTTGATAGTGTGGAGCCGCGATTCCTTCTCGGTGAAGCGCGGGAAGAAACGCCCCCATAGGGTGCCCGCGTTCTGTTCGGGCGTGCGTGTATAGATGAACAGGCGGCCGTCGTCTCTGAGCGCGCGCCGGGCTTTGGCCAGAAAGGCGGGAACGTTGAAATGGTGCACCGCATTGAAGGTGAGGATGGCGTCCAGGGAATCGTCCTCGAGCGCCAAGTCGTTGACGCCGGACAACCGGGTCACGAAATTGTCGATGCGCGCCTCAGCGAGGCAATCGAAGAGGCGTTCCAGCATCGGCGCGCTGGAATCCACGCAGACGAGGTGCAGGTTGGGTATATGGTCGAACAGCAGCCTGTCGTAGCGCCCGTCGCCGCATCCGATATCGGCCGCGCGCACGTTTGCCCGATCGGCCAGGGCATCGCGAATATAGTGGACCGGGTCCCGATCGGTGGTCCGGACCGTGCCGTAGACCTCCGCCACCCTGGCGAAATGCCCGGACATGCCGGCGCTCGCCTCCTCTCCGGTCATGTCACCAGGCTCCCCCACCGTGGTTGGAACACGCGTCTACTCCGCCGCCGACTTCACGATTCGGGCCGCCGGTGCTTCGGCGCGCCCTTCTTCGATGAACGCGTCACACAAGTCGCGGGCGACGGAATCGCGCATCTGGACCGGCGGCGATTTCATGTAATAGGAAGACGGCGCTTCCAGCGGACCCGCCATACCCCGCACCATGCCGAGCCTGGCGCAGCGGACGGCGTCGATGACGACGCCGGCGCTGTTGGGCGAATCCTGGACCGAGAGGCGCATCTCGATCTCGATGGGAGCGCTGCCGAACCCGCGTCCTTCCATGCGGATAAAGGCGACTTTGTTGTCGCCTTGCCAGGGCACGTAGTCTGACGGGCCGATATGGATGTCGCGCCCGCCGAGGCGCACATCGAGTTGCGATTGAACGGATTCCGTCTTGGACACCTTCTTCGATGTCAGCCGGTCCAGGGCCTTCATGTTGAGGAAGTCGGTGTTGCCGCCGGTGTTCAGTTGATAGGTGCGGTCCAGGGTGTAACCGCGGTCGCCGAACAGACGTGTCAAGAGCCGATGTGCGATCGTGGCGCCGACTTGGCTCTTGATGTCGTCGCCCACGATTGGCACCCCAGCGATCTTGAACTTCTCCGCCCAGCTGGGATTTGAGGCGATGAACACGGGTATGCAGTTCACCATGGCAACGCCCGTGTCGAGGCAGGCCTGGGCGTAATGCAGCGCCGCCTGCTCCGAGCCGACCGGCAGGTAGCAGACCAGCACCTCCGCGCCGGTTCGCTTAAAGACATCTGCGATATCAACCGGATCGGCATCGGCCGGACGGAATGCCTCGTCATCGGGATAATCCGCCATGTGTGGCGCAACGCCGTCGAGAACGGGTCCCATCTGGACCACGACGCCCGATGAGGGAAGCTCATCCTCGAAGACCATCGTGCAATTGGGCTTGGCGAAGATCGCCTCCTCCAGGGGTCGCCCGACCTTTCGGCGGTCGACGTCAAAGGCGGCCACGACCTCCAGATCACCCGGGCCCCAGCCCCCGATACAGGGGTGCATCAGACCGGGCAGGACCTCGACGCGGCCCTTCCTGTAATGCGCAATGCCCTGAACCAACGAGCTCGCACAATTTCCAACCCCTGCAATGGCCAGCTTTACGGTATTCACAGGCTTGATGACAGTCAGCATTGGCTGTTCTCTTTCTTATCTTAAACTAGTAGAAGTTCCGGGATTCTTTATACCATAGATTTGTAACAGAAAACATCGCTGTCACGCTGAACCGCGCCGGGTTTGGCGGAGGCCATTTTGTTTGAGTCACGCCGCCATGGCTGACTGCTCCAGCATAGCGTAGTGGCGTTCCTCGGCTTCGGCCGGCGCGCTTTGGGGGCCGATTCGGAGCCTCTCCTCGTCCACCCACGCGGCCAGGGCGGCGGTCGGGAATTTCTCGTCCATACGCTGGCGCATGGGCTCGGGTCCGCCGCCGCAAATCTGGGCGGTGAGGTCTTCGAGCCCCGGGTTGTGGTCGATGACCAGGACACAATCGACTGCGGTTTCGATGCGTGTAGGCGAACAAAAATAGTTTTGTTTTCTCACATTGCTGCCGAATCCGGGAGCATTTTTGAGCTGAGCAGCCCTCTTGACAGTCCGTTGTCTGGTTCCTGACACTGCGGCCGGGCGCCGTCCCCGGCCCTGTCGCGGGTTACCTGCCGGAGGTGGATAATTCGGCTCAACCAATTGATATAAAATGGATTAAACTGGATGAACGAGGTTTGGACGAAGTCTGGAAGGAACGAAGAATACGAGCCGAGCAGAGAATGAAAGGCCGCTGAACGAGGCGAATTCGACCGGTAGCAAGAAACGGTGTCAGGAACCGTTTCTTCATCAACGTCAACAAGGGTCTCTCGATGGACCGAAAAAAAAGAAGTGTCGCTTCTTTTTCCCATTCGACCTCAGACCTTCTTTCTCCCCGGCCAGGGCCGGGTCGCCGAGAGCCTGCCCCAGACGGGTGGGTCCCCCTTCCGGAGAACCTCGCACTCCAGGAGCGAAACGCAGCCGGGACAATAATAGAGCCGAAAGACGAACCGCCCCCGGTCATAGAGCTGCCCCATGATCGGCCCTCCGACCGCGAGGGGAGCGTCCTCGCAGAGGGCGCGCTCTTTGGGATCCGCGTCCATGGGGCCGAAGCCGAAGCCGCATTTGCGGCAGGCGAGTTCACCATTCGCATCGTCCCAGACAACGTACTCGTTCGCCCGAAGCCCTCTTCCCGCAAGGGCCGGGGGGTCGCCCGGGCGGACGGAGCCGCCTCCCGCCCGCGCGCGCCGCGCCTCCCGATGGCGCTCCCGAAGGGCGGAAGTGGCCGGATGGTCCGCCCGCCCGTCTGGATCCAGGGCCACGCCGTAGATCTCTTCGGCGCAGGCGCGGGTGACGAGCCCCGCCGACAGGTCGGCATGCACCGCCTCGGGGTCGCGGTCCAGGGGGTCACCGTATCCGCCCGCCCCCTGCCAGTTCGAGTACCAGATCTCGCCCGGGTAGAAGGGCGTCCGGGGCGCCTTGGGCGGAAAGACCACCTGCTCGCCCCCCATTTCCTCCAGGGTGGCGGGAAGGGGCGCTTTCTTCGCGATTCGGTCCAGAACGTCCGAGCCGCGTATGAGAATGTGGCGTCCGGTACCGCCGGGAAATCCACCCCACAGCCCGATCGAGTTGGGCATCTCGTGACCGGTTCCGATGAGAACGGTTTCGTGGAACTCCTTCTGCATGTCGTGCGGGATGAAGGCGATCTCGCCCGCGCACCCGCCCCGGTACATGCCCGCCCCCCCGGTATCCGGGAGATTCCGTCGGAAGAGGTAGAGGACGGGGTAGAACTGCTCGGTGGTCTCGATGTTGGAGATGAGGGGGGTGGTGGTGAAGTACATCCCGGCGCTGTCCTGTCCGTCCTTGTGGGTCAGGGCACCGCCCCCCGCGGCGAAGTGGCTCATCTCGACTAGGCTGAACGGATGGCCGTGCTGGCTGGTGCCGCTCACCATGGGGGCCACCGAGGCGGCGGTCCAGATCGCCATGGCCTCCTCGTGGTAGTCCGGCGAGGCCGCGCACATCTGGTTGATGGCGGCCGCGGCGAGGTCCAGCGTCAGGTAACAGGCCGATACCGTGGCCATGGAGCAGGGCGTCGGATAGGTGCAGTTGTTGATCACCCCTTCGGGGGCGCGGATGTCCACCCGGTTCAGGATGCCGCGGTTCCAGGGGATGTCGTGGGCGAGCATGATATAGACGGGGGTGAGGGTCCCGGCGATGAGGCCGGTGTAGGTGCAGTTCACTTGGCTGCGCACCTGGGGGTCGGTTCCCTCGTAGTCGAACGAGAGGCTGTCGCCCCGCTTCGTCATGGTGCATTCCATCTTGTAGAGGTTGGGCGCGTGGCCGTCGTGATCGATGTGCTGGCGGGTGCGCCAGGTGCCGTCGGGCAAAGAGCGCAGGCGCCTGCGGAGACGCCTCTCGGTGTAGCGGATGGACTCCTCCATGGAAGCCTTGACCGCCTTCGCCCCGAAGCGCCCGATGAGCTCGATCAGCCTCTCCTGGCCCACGTGGTTGGCCGCGATCTGGCCCTTGACGTCGAGGCCCACCAGAGGATCCCGCACCGAGTTCACGATCCAGTCGAAAAGGTCCTGGCGGAGCTCTCCCTCTTCCACCAGCTTGACCGGGGGCATCCGGAGGCCCTCCTGGTGGACGTCCACCACCCCGATGGAGAACCCGCCCGGGTCCTTCCCCCCTATGTCCGATTGGTGCCCCGAGGCGCCCGTCCAGCAGAAGATATCGCCCTCGTAGAAGAGCGGGGCCACCGTGGTGATGTCGGGCTGGTGGATGGGGCCCACCCAGGGGTCGCTGCAGATGAACATGTCCTTCTCGCCGATCCCCGGATTCTCCCGGCACCGCTTCATGATATGGGAGACGGTGAGGGGAAGGACGTTGGCCTGGATGATGACGTAGGGCCCCACCACCACCATGGAGCCGTCCGGCAGCGTGATCCCCGCGTTGGCGTCGTTGGCCTGGACAAGCGGCTCCGAACCCGAACAATTCACGTAGCTGATGCACATCTCCTCGGCGATCTGGTTCAGCTTGTGCAGGATAACCTCGAAGGTTACGGGGTCCAGGCGCTTCCCGCTCATCGCCTCCGTCCTCCCCCTAGGTGGAGCGTCACGTTTTGGTATGGATCCACCTCGGCCCGCTGGCGCGGCCCCACCACCACCGTGGTGGAGGCGTACTCGATGATGGCGGGCCCCGGGACGAGGTTGCCGGACGCCAGCCGCTCACCCTCGTAGATCGGCGTGCGCCGGTGGCCCTTGACGGCGTCAAAGCAAACCGGGCGCCGGCCCTTGAGCGCGCCGCTTGGGCTCTTCCCCTTCGGGCGCCGACGCTCGAGCCGGGGCTTCGCCTCCCTTCCGACGGCCTCGACCTTGAAGCCGATGAACTCCACCCCCGCCTCCCGGTAGGCCGCCCCCCGACCGTAGCGCGCCTCGTAGCGGCGCTCGAACTCGTCCACCGTCCCCGCGAGCGCCTTTCCGTCGAGCCTTCCAGCGGGAACGGGAACGCTCACTTCATGCATCTGCCGGCGGTAGCGGAGCGAGGCCGAGCGGCTAAGCTCGATCTCCCCCCGACGCTTGCCCTCGGCCTTGAGCCGCTCCAGGGCTTCATTCTCAAGAGCCCGATACAGACTCCGTACCCGGCCCGGTTCGGGCGGCGCGGCCAGGGGGTCCGACCGCTCCAGGGTGATGCGCATGTCCGAGGTCACCGCGCCGAAGGCGGAGTGCACCGGCGCGGTGAAAGGGACGACCGCCCGGCCGACGCCCGCCTCCGGGCCGAAAAGGGTGCAATGCGTAGGCCCCGCCCCACCGTACACCATGAGGACGAAGTCGCGGGGGTCGTGCCCCCGCTCGACCGTCACCTTGCGCAGCAAGTCCGCCATCTGCGCGTTCACCACCTGGCGGATTCCCAGCGCCGCCCGCACCACGTCGCCCCCGAAGAGCGGCTCCGCGATCCGCTCTCGGATGGACTTTTCCGCCAGCGCGCCTTCGAGGGGCATCCGCCCACCCAGGAAATAATCAGGATCGATGTAGCCCAGCACCACATCCGCATCCGTCACGGTGGGCTCCGCGCCCCCCCGGCCATAGCAGGCGGGCCCCGGCTCCGCCGCCGCGCTTTGGGGGCCGATTCGGAGCCTCCCCTCGTCCACCCACGCGATGGAGCCGCCCCCCGCACCGATGGAGGTCACGTCCACCATGGGAGCGCGGTAGGTGAACTTCTCGACCACCGTATCCCGGGCGTAAGCCCACTCGCCCTCCACGATGAGACCCACCTTGAAGGTGGTCCCGCCCACGTCGGTGGCGATCACGTTCCGGTGGCCCAGTTTTTCGGCGAGGAACTGGCTCGCCAGAATACCCGCCGCCGGGCCCGACTCGATGGTCTGAACCGGCACCACCTGCTCGGCTCGGCTGACGCCCCCTCCCGCCTGGAGGATGAGGAGGGCGCTTCGAAGTCCGGCGTCACGGAGGCGTTCCGCCAGGAGGCGGATGTAATCCACGGTGGAGGGACCCACGTAGGCGTCGATGACCGCGGTGGCGGTTCGCTCGTACTCCCCGATGACGGGCGCCAGTTCCGAGGAGACGCTCACGTAGGTGCCGGGAGAAAGCGCGGCGGCGATATCGCGCAAGGCGCGCTCGTGCGCCGGATTGCGGAGGGACCAGAGGAGGGCAATCGAGATGGCCTCCACCCCCTTTTCCAGAAGCGCTTCGACCGCCCGGCGTGCCTCCTCGGGGTCGAGGGGGGTGATGACGGCCCCTTTGTAGTCCACCCGCTCGGACACCTCGACGATGAGGGGCTTGGGGACGATGGGATCGGGTTTGTACGTCGGAGCGAAGTGGCGCCGCTCGGGCAGGCTCATCCCCGCCACGCGCCCCCCGCCGCGCATGATGAGAATCTGATCCCCGAACCCACGGGTGGCGATAAGGCCCACCTTGGCCCCGTTCCGGGTGAAGAGGGCGTTGGTGGACTGGGTGGTTCCGTGAGCGAATTTGTTCGTCCGGGGGAGGAGGGTTTCGGCCGAGAAACCCTCGCTGAGGTTCAGCGCGTCGAAAACGCCCTGCGATAGGTCTTGGGGAGTGGTCGGGGCCTTGGACTGATAGATCCTGCCCCGCTCCGTGTCCACGATCACCGCATCGGTGAACGTACCCCCCACGTCCACGCCCACGGCAAAGCGGGATTTCGCCTGGCTGCGCCCGCCCGTTTTTGCCGCTCTGGCCAATTTCGCCATTCCATCCGCCCCTCCCTCACATCATCAGCCATCCGCCGTTCACCGTCAACGTCTGGCCCGTCAGGTAGTCCGCCTCGGGCATCGCAGAGGATGAGCCGCGTGTTTGACCTGTAGGGCCGCTCGTGAGCGGCCCCTACGGGTGAGCCGCCCCTCCCCCCTCAACACCCACCCACCACGAAAATCCCCCCGCTCATGGTAGGATATCCCCCACCAACGCCATGAGCCGCCCCCAACCCCTGGGAGTATTCACCCATGCTCATCGTGAACGAGAGGCTCAAGATTCCGCTCAGGGAAATCCACTTTCAGTTCGCGCGGAGTTCGGGCCCCGGCGGGCAGAACGTGAACAAGGTGTCGAGCAAGGCGGTGCTGCGCTGGAACATGGGGGCTTCATCGAGCGCGCCGGAGGGGGTGAAGCGCAGGTTTCGCCGGAAATTCCCGCGCCGCGTCTCGCGCGAGGGCGAGGTGATAATCTCGAGCAGCCGCTTTCGCGATCAGGGCCGAAACGTGGCCGATTGCCTCGAAAAACTGCGCGCCGCCCTCGCCGAAGTCTCTACGCCTCCCAAACCCCGCCGCCCCACGCGCCCCACCCGGGCAGCACGAGAAAAACGCCTGCGCGACAAACACGAACGCGCCGAGAAGAAGAAGCAACGGAAGAAGGTGGAGGAGGGGTAGGGCCTTTCTTGCATCACCAGGGATGAGCCGAGTGGGTGACTTGTAGGGTTCGCTCATAAGTGTAGGGGCCGTTCGTGAACGGCCCACTGGCTGGGCTGCTCGCGAGCAGCCCCTACGAAAATCTCTCGTAAAAAAACGCTCGCCGGGGGTTCGGTCCCCCCCTCAATACCTGTCCGGCACGAAGGTCTGCTCGCCGATGGGGGGCCGCACGTAGGCCTGCTCGGGCCGGCGCGGGGGGAGTTCGATGGGCGCGGGCGTCAAGTCTTGATACGGGATCAAGGAGAGCAGGTGGCTGATGCAGTTCAGCCGCGCGCGGCGCTTCGAATCCGCGTCCACCACGTACCAGGGGGCCTGCTTGATGTCGGTGTGCGCGAACATCTCGTCCTTCGCCTTGGAATACTCGACCCAGCGGGTGCGCGATTCCAGGTCCATCGGCGAGAGCTTCCAGCGCCGCGTGGGGTCTTCGATGCGCCTCTGAAAGCGGCGCTCCTGCTCCGCATCGCTCACCGAGAACCAGTATTTGATGAGGATGATGCCCGATCTCACGAGCATGCGCTCGAAGGTGGGGCATGAGTGCAGAAACTCGCGGTATTCCTCCTCCGTGCAAAAGCCCATCACCCGCTCGACGCCCGCGCGGTTGTGCCAGGAGCGGTCGAAGAGCACCATCTCGCCCGCTGCGGGCAGGTGAGGCGCGTAGCGCTGGAAATACCACTGCGTCTGCTCGCGCTCGGTGGGCGCCGCCAGCGCTGCGACGCGGCAGATGCGCGGGCTCAAACTCTGCGTGATGCGCTTGATGACGCCGCCCTTGCCCGCCGCGTCGCGCCCCTCGAAGATGACGACCACTTTCAGGCCCGCATTCCGTATCCATTCCTGTAGCTTGACGAGTTCTATCTGGAGCCTCGCCAGTTCCGCCTCATACAACCCCTTCGCGAGTCTCTTGCGCGGCGTTTTGGCGGCGTCTCCCCCCCGGGTGAAGGCGGCGGCGCTGTCGTCTGCGCGCTCCGCTTCCTCGTGGTCGGTCCGGGGTTTGATCTCTTCAGTCATCCTGAGTCATTCCTTTGGCGTCAGGTCGAAGCCGAACCAGCGGAGGGAGAGCCGCGAGAGCGTCCCATCGGTGGGGGCGATAGCCGCGACGGCCAGGACCGCTAGGAGTGCCTTCATCGCGCGCCTCCTTTTTTCGTTGTTGGTCATCCTGATTATGAACGCCTCGTGGGAGGCCGCGCAAGCCATCGGGGGAGAGGGAGCCTGCGGCGGCATCCAGCGGATAGGCGAGGTGGTGGGCAAGCTCGTGCCGGCGATGATTATCCTCTACGTGGGCGCTGCGCTCATCATCATCCTCATCAACATCGCCTCGGTGCCACAGGCCATCGCCCTCATCTTCACCCACGCCTTCACCCCTGCGGCGGGCGGTTTCGCGGGCGCTGCGGTGGCGGCGGCGGTTCGCTTCGGCGTCGCGCGCGCGTGTTCTCGAACGAATCGGGCCTGGGCTCGGCGGCCATCGCGCACGCGGCGGCGCAGACGAACAGCCCCGTGCGCCAGGGCGTCATCGCCATGCTGGGCACCTTCATCGACACCATCGTGGTCTGCACGATGACGGCGCTGGTCATCCTGACCTCGGGCGCGTGGGTGATGAAGGGCGCGGACGGCGCGGGCTTGACGGGCGTCCTGCTCACCTCGGCGGGCTTTCAGAGCACCATCGCGGGCGGGAGCTACATCGTCACCATCGCACTCGCCGTCTTCGCCTTCACGACCATCCTGGGCTGGTCGTACTACGGCGAGCGGTGCTGGCAGTATCTCTTGAGCGAGAACAGCCTCATGGTCTACCGGGGCCTTTGGGTGCTGGCGGCGCTCGGCTTCGCCAACGTGAAGGTGGCCTTCGTCTGGAACCTCTCGGACACCCTGAACGGGCTGATGGCGGTGCCGAACCTCATCGGTCTTCTCCTGCTCGCGCCGATGGTGTTCAAGGTAACGCGCAACGCGCGAGTATTTCGACGCCTAGAAGCCTCACCAACCAGGGGCCGTTCTTGCGGGTTTGAGATTGCCCGTGAGAGCGGCCCTGTTGCTATGCGCGCCCGAATATATGTAGGGGCCGCTCGTGAGTGGCCCTTGTGCTATGGTCCAAATCTGACTCGGTTTGAGGGCAGGATTTGTCATAAGGACCATATGATGAAAAAGAGAGAAAAGCTATTTTCACACTCGGGCAATGGAGCCTGTTTGACGTACCAGAAAGTGCAGGAAGCCGGCCACGAGCGTTACGAAAGTGTGAGAGCGCAGTGCGAAGACCTTTGGTGTGATTTCTCTGAACATGCGGACAGGCATTTTCGCCAAGAATTCGCAAAAAATTTCCATCAGCGTTGGTTTGAGATGTATTTGACCGTATCTCTCATTAGGGCAGGATTGGTGGTGGAATGCCTAAAACCTGGGCCGGACATCTTGGTAACTGCCGACGGCAGACGTATCTGGATAGAGGCGGTTTGCTTAACTGGAGGTGAAGCTGGAAAACCGAACTCCGTGCCGGAGCTGAAATTCGGAACAGTTCAGAACGTTCCGATCGAGCAATACGTGATGCGTATCCGAAACTCGCTCAATGAGAAAGCGAATAAATTCAGGAAGTACATAGCAGATGGAATCGTCCATCGCTATGACTATACGGTAATCGCTATCAATGGCGGTGAAATACCCTTTTGGGTTGCGGATGTGGCTAAGTGCATGGAGAGATCGCTCTATGGTGTTGGTGACATGGTTTTCAAGTTTGATAGGGATTCAAGAAAGATCGTAAATGCCGAGCGCGAGAACATCCAAGCGATTCAGAAAGCATCGGGCGCGAAAATCGGAGTTCAGCCGTTTGCCGACGGGAGTATGAAACATGTGTCTTACGCACTGGCGTCCTGGGCGAACGCTTTCAATTTGCCGTCGTCTCTGGGCGGCGACTATGTTCTTTACCCGAATTTGTCGTCTACGACCCCCTGGGTTGGGGATTTACTTCCCGTAGTGCAGGAGTGGTCATTCAGGGAAACGCAAGAAGGGTGGTCCGGAGAAAAGATCGTGCGGAGGTAATTTGGAATATTATTGGGGTCGAGCGTATGCAGTGATAAACGGCCCCGCATAAATCTTTCGCCGGAATAACGAGTAATAGCAAAATTCACTCCCCCCTTGAGGGTCGGTCTTTCCTCTTCGGGAAGACCGACGCAGAAGCCGAGCGATTTGTGCGATGGCTGAATCGGTGGGGGGACGATTATCAAATAAAAGCTCCCCCACCGGTTCGCTTGCGGGCTTGCGCCTTTACCTCACCGTTGGGCTTTCCCCTCAGGAAGCCCAACCCTCAAGGGGGGAGTAATTTTGAAGCGCAACGGATTTGTAGGGGTATTTCACTACCACAGCCCCAATCGTGATCAATCGTTTCCGAGCGAGTCGGCCGCCTCCTTGACCGCCGCTTCCCGCTCGTTCTGGCGCGTCGCGGCGCCCTCCCGCACGGCGGCCACCATCGATGCGTCCGCTCGTTCCGGAGAGCCGGCATCGAACGGAGGGCGCGGGTCGTACTCCATGCCGAGTTGTATCTTGCGGGCGGCTTCGGCCCCCAAATGCTCTCCCGCCACCGTCAAGGCGAAATCGATGCCTGCCGTGACTCCGCCGCCGGTGATCACGTTGCCGTCGACGACCACGCGCTCGGCCACGGGCTCGCAACCGAAGGCGGCCAGCATCGGCAGCGACATCCAGTGCGACGTCGCGCGCTTACCATTCAGCAGTCCCGCGGCGCCCAGCACCAGCGACCCCGTGCATACGGAGGTGACGTAGCGCGCCCCCGCCGCCTGTCTGCGCACGAAGGCAAGCGTCTCTTCATCGTTCAGTAGCGGGTTCATGCCCGCGCCGCCCGGCACGCAGATGAGGTCGAGCTGCGGGCTTTCGGCAAAGGTCGTGGTCGGCAATATCTGCATGCCGCCGCCGGCCCTGACCGGATCCAGCGTCTTCCAGAGAAGATGGACGTCGGCGTCGGGGAACTTGGTGAAGACCTCGTACGGACCGGTCATATCGAGTTGGGTGAGATTGGGGAAGAGTAGAAGGCCAATTTGGAATCGCATGGTGACTCGGGCCCCTCGCTATTGGAGTTGCAGGTAGGTTATGGGCGGGCTGGAGCCGTGTCAAGCCGGGCGTCCGGGCGGCCCTACGTTCGTCTGAACGCCCCTGCACATGGCCAAAAATTCTCTGGATTCCGGATGGAAGCATTCCGGAACGACGTGCGAAATGCGGGCGGACACGCAGGTCCGCCCCTACGCATTTATTTCGATTCGCGAGGGCCTTTGGTAGGGGTGAACCTGCGCCTCCGCCCTGATGATGAGGTATTCGAAATCACAACCCCTCCCGTATCGGTCAGGATTGGCTTGTAGGGGTCGCATATATGCGACCCGTGGTTTGATTTTCGTCGTTTTCGCCATGATGGTCGATACCGAGGAAGGAAGGATTGTCGACGCGTGTGGTTTTCGCTCGTCCTCATGGGCCGCATATATGCGTGGGGCGGCCCCGAGGAGGGAGGGGCTGCCAGACCGAGGAGGGAGGGGCTGATGCGGATGAGCAACACACCGGTTCGCAATTCCTCGCTCTTCGCTCGGAATTGACCCCCCGTGCTATACTGCTCCTCGAAACGACATCCCCCGCTCCCCTGCATGAAGGCCGCCATTGGAATATCTCTCCTTCGCGTGGAAAAACCGCAGGTTTCTCGCATTCGGCCTTTTGCTCACGTTTTTTTCGTGCTTCGGGCAGTCGTATTTCATCGCCGTGTTCAACAAGGACATCCGGAGCGCCTTCGCGCTCTCACACGGCGATTTCGGCCTCGCCTACGCCGTCGCCACCGTATCGAGCGCGATGTGCCTGATATGGATAGGCCGGATGATCGACAAGACGAGGCTGAAAATTTTCGCCCTGTGCGTCTGCCTGGGGCTCGTCGCATCCTGCGTCCTGATGGCGGCGGCGCCCGTTTTTCCGGCCCTGCTCTTCGCCCTGTTCGCCCTGCGCCTGACGGGCCAGGGATTGATGATCCACACCTCGGTGACGAGCATCGGCCGGCATTTCACGGCCGAGCGCGGACGCGCCGTCAGCATCATCTCGATGGGCGGACCCTCCGGGCAGGCGGTGATGGCGCTCGTGGCGGTGGGGCTTACCGCGTGGCTCTCCTGGCGGCACATCTGGCTGGTGATGGCGGCGGGTTCGGCCCTCGTTCTGCTCCCATGCGTCCCCTGGCTGCTCAGGGGGCATCAGGATGAGCATTTAACCCCTGAAAGACGCGCGGAAGCGGATTCCGGCTCCGGCCCCAAAGGGGTGTGGGGAAGAAGGGAGGTGCTCAAGGACCTGCGCTTCTACCTCATCATGCCCGTTTCTCTGGCGCCCGCATTCATTGCCACAGGCTTTTTCTTTCACATGGGGCATCTGGTGGAGGCCAAGGGGTGGAGCCTCGGCTTTTTCACGGGCGCGTACACGCTCTACACGGTCGGGTCCATCGGCCTGACGCTGCTCACCGGCCCCCTGATCGATCGCGTAGGCGCGGTCCGGATTCTCCCCTGGCACCTGGTGCCCATGTGCGCCGGGCTCGTGGCGCTCGGGAGTTCCGACCACTGGCTCGTCGCGCTCGTCTACATGTGCATGACGGGGGTCACCGTCGGCGTGCGTATCACCATCGGCGGGGCTATCTGGGCGGAAATCTACGGGGTGGAGAATCTGGGGGCCATCCGCTCGCTCGCCACCTCGTTCCTGGTGATATCCACGGCGCTCTCGCCCGTCGTCATGGGCTGGATGATCGACTACGGCGTGAGCGTGGAGAATCTCGCGCTCATGTGCCTGGCCTACGCGGCGGGATCGTCGGTGCTGAGCGGCGCGTCGCTCAGGATGCGCCGTTCATAGTGGCGGACTGTGTGTCCGCCCGGCTTTGCTATCTGGTTCGCTCGATGAGTTCGCGAAGGGCCATGCGGCTTTCGGTTTGTCCGTCGATGAGGGCGTGCAACGCCGCCATGGACTCCTCGTGTCTGCGGAGCCCCTCCTCTTCCCTGCGTCGGGAGTCGGCCAGGAAGTCGTTGTGCCTGCGATCGGATTCCGTCATGGTTTCGGTGTGTTTGCGCTCGGATTCGGTCATCACTTCGGTGTGCTTGCGATCAGAGTTGGTCGCCCGCATTTCCGCGCCCTTCGCCATGACGCGGATTCCGTAGTAGAGCAGCCCGAGGCCGCCGAAGGAGGCGAGGAGATTGATATAGGCTGCGGTGAGGCTCAGGGATTCAAATTTCGTCATGTGCTTTCTCCCCGAGAATGGGTCCTCTGGCACTTGAGACGTTAACGACTATAAAAAAAGAGCCTGCGTTTCGTCAAATCCTTCCGACCGGGGAAGTCAATCGTGACCGATGAGGGAGGGGTGCGCGCCTCAGCGGCCCCGGCGCTTTTTGGGGGCGAAGCGGCGACGCCAGCTCGCCGTCTGCGATCGGGTGATGCGGTAGAGCATGTAGCCCCCCCCCGTCACCGAAACGAGGATGAGCGCGAAGCCTATCGTCATCGTCTTCTGAAACGGCGTGGCGCGTCTGGTTTTCTCCTCCACCGCCGCCGCGCCGGAGGTTTTTTCGCCGAGGGTGGGGGATGAGTCCGGCGGCGCGACGTCGGGCAGCCAGACGAAGGGAATCGCCACCATCCCCGCCACGAAGAGGATGGGCAATATCAGGCGCGTGAGATAAAGACGAAACAAGTTGAACAAACCTCCCTGCCGGAGAACATCTCTCTACGAGGCCCTAGCGAAACCACCGACCACGCCGAAGTATTCCGGTAAATCTCTCGTTTGGAAATATAAAGGGTGCCGTCGCGGGAATCCACCCTTCCGCCGCCGGGGCACGGCCGCGTGGCGCGTTTCGGGCCTTGTGGGCTCGGGCGGTTTCCGTTTCGCCCGAAATGTGGTGATATTCACATTCCGCCTGCGGTGCGCGGGCGATCGCAATTCTGATGTATTTTCCTCAGTTTTTTATGATCCTGGCGAGGGAGGCGGCAACGGATGAAACGGCCGAGAATCGGAATCACCTGTGACGTGGGCAAGAGAAATTATCCAGAAGAACCCAAGGTGCGCCCGCGACACGTGCTCATGGACGCCTACGTGGAGTCCGTCATCAAGGCGGGCGGCGCGCCGCTGCTTCTGCCCGCGGTGGAGGACGAGCAGGCGAGCGTCTCTTTGATCCTCGGCATCGACGGGCTGATCATCTCGGGCGGCGGGCACGACATCGACCCCATGCTCTACGGCGAGGAACGCCTTCCAGAGTGCAGCCCCACGAACCCCAAGCGCGAGACGGCGGAGATGGCGGCCTGCCGGGGAGCGATGTCGCGCGACATGCCCGTGCTCGGCATCTGCGGCGGCATGCAGGTCATCAACATCGCGGCGGGCGGCACGCTCTATCAGGACATCCCCTCCCAGGTGGCGGGCGCGCTCACGCACCGGCCCGGGAACACGGATGAGAACACCTACACGTTTCACGAGATAGAGATCGGCGAGTCCATCCTGGGCGAGGTGCTCGGAACCTCGTCGGTGGTGAACAGCCACCACCACCAGAGCGCGCGCGAGGTGGGGCCGGGCGTGCGGGTTTCGGCCAGGACCGAAGACGGCGTCATCGAGGCCATCGAGTCTCCCTCGCACCAGTTCGTCGTGGGCGTGCAGTGGCATCCAGAATCCATGTCGGCCTACGGCTACGCCGATATGGACGGGGCGGCGCAGCTTTTCTCGCGCTTCGTGGATGAGGCCCGCGCCTACGGGGAATAAGAAGCGCGGAGTGTGCGGCGTTTTCTGGTTTGAACAACACAAACCCGAAGGAACCCTCCTGATGGACAAGCGACTCGACCCCTACCGCTTCGACGTAGGCCGCGCCCGCGTGGAGCCTGTAACCCCCATCGTGGCGGGAGCGTTCTTTAGCCTAAAAATCATCTTCACCGCGGGAACCTACGGGGTGGATGAGGGCGCGCAGATACTGGTGTGCAAACGGCTTTCGAGCGACATGGAAATCCCCCAGTTTGAAGACCCCGCTGCCTCGGGCTATGTGAGCGTCTCCTGCTCGAATCAGGAAGTGGGCTTGACTCTCAGTTATCAGGAACAGGGCTATCTCGACGATTGGCGCTCAGGCGTCGCCATCCGCGTGGCGAAGGGTTTTTTGTGCGAAGGCGATGAGGTCGTGCTCGTTCTGGGCGACACCAGCGGCGGCGGGCCGGGCATCCGCGCACAGACGTTCCCGGAATCCCGCCACACGTTCAAGATCGTGGTGGACACCTTCAACCGCAAGCATTTTTATGAACTGGAAGAGGATCCTTCGATCCGCGTCGTGGGCGGCGCGCCCGAGACGTGGCATCTGGCCTGTCCGCAAACGCCAAAGCTCGGGGAGGAATTCAGCGCCATCGTGCGCGGCGTGGATAGCTGGGGGAACCCGGCGGAGGAATTTACCGGCGAGGTGTCGGTCAGAAAAAGCCTTTTGAGGTGGCGCGAGGAGGATGCCGCGCCGGGCCGGGTGGAGTTCTCACGCGATGACGCCGGCGTCAAGCGCGTGGGCGGCGCGCGCCTGGCGGGCGAGGGTCCCTATCGCCTGCGCCTAGAAGACCCGGCGGGGCTGATATCACTAAGTCCGCCGATTCTGCCCAAAACCCCCGATGATCCCTGGTCCCTCTTCTGGGGAGACATCCACGGCCAGACGCGCTCCACGGTCGGCACGGGCACGGTTGCGGAGTATTTCCGCTTCGCGCGCGATAAGGCGGGGGTGGACGTCGCCGCGTGGCAGGGCAACGATTTCAGGGTCCGCAAGGAAGACTGGGCGGAGGTCGTAAGGGAGTGTAAGGCGTTCAACGAGCCGGGCCGCTTCGTCACGCTTTTAGGCTATGAATGGTCGGGCACGCGCGCAGGAGGCGGCGATTACAACATCTATTACTCAGGCGATGCGGGAACCATCCACAGAAGCTCCCACGCCGGCGTCGAGGATTTATCGGATGTAGAAGACGACAGGTTCCCCATCTCGGCTCTCTGGGAGACCTTTAGGGGACGCGCGGACGTGATGAGCGTCGCCCACGTGGGCGGACGGGCGTGCAACCTCGATTTCTTCGATCCCGAATTCGTTCACTTGGCGGAAATTCACTCACACCACGGCACCTTCGAGTGGTTCGCGGAGGAAGTGCTCGCGCGCGGTTTCAGGGTCGGCTTCATCGGCGGGAGCGACGACCACACGGGCCGCCAGGGGCTGGTCTACGCGAACCGCCGTTCGAACAACGTCGTCACCTTCGACGTGAAAGGCGGCTTGATGGGTCTTTATGCGCGTGAACTCACGCGCGAGGCCGTCTGGGAGGCGATGCGCGCGCGGAGGACCTACGCCACCAACGGGGAGCGCATCTATCTCAAGACCTCCTGCGGGGAGGCCCTGATGGGCGAGGAGGTCCAGGTCGAAGGCCCGCCCACGATTAGAGTCGAGGTCCACGGCACGGCGCCCTTGCTGGACGTGGAGCTGAAACGCGGCTCGGAGACCATACACCGCCACCCGGTGAATGCCGTGCCGGAGGCCAAGGCCCGCGCGCGGCGCATCCGCGTGCAGTGGAGCGGGGTGACGCAAAAAAGCGGGCGCGACAAGAAGGTCGAATGGCGCGGCGGGGTCGCGCTCGATAAGGGCGCCATGCTCGCACACACCCCCTACGCGCTCGATCAGTACGACGACGCCATCACCCGCGTCTCGAACAAGCTGCTGCGCTTCGCCACCGCCACCTCGGGCGACCCCGACGGCGTGCTCATCGACCTGGATGCGCCTGAGGACGCCACGCTCTCTTTTTTCAGCAACGTCAAGAGTTTCATACTCCCCATCAGTGAGATTTCCACGGAGCCGACAATCATCGAAGCCGGCGGCGTGAATATCCGGGTGCTCGTTTGCGAGATGGCCCCGACCCTCAAGGACTGGAGCGCGCGCTTTCAGTTCACGGATGAGGACGCCTCCCCCGACGCCGTCAACCCCTACTGGGTGCGCGTCCTGCAAGTCGACGGCGGCCAGGCCTGGTCGAGTCCGATATATGTGAACAGGGTGGGGTGAGGGGGAGCTTTTGGTTTGACGCTCCGCCGGGCACCATGCTGTAATTCCTTCCAGCGACAAAATCAATAGCGAATCGCAAGGTCCATCTTGGGCGCGTTCCAGAAGCGTATCCGATGGAGGTGAAGGAATATATGGCCGCTCAGACTCCTGAGCCACAGAACTCCACCTCTGAGGTCGAGAAACAACGCATCATCAACGAACTCGGGCGTGAAATGCTGGTAATCCGAACTGAACGGCTAAATCGCTGGTTGACTGGCATCGCTACTTTTCTTGCTATCTCTGGTTTTATCGGTTTCGCTGTATTCCCGAAACTCGAAAATGATGCGCGAAGAAGTGTTAATAATGCGCAAGAAAGTGTGAAGAAGCTCAAAACAATCGTTGACGATGTGGGAAAAAGTGCGAAGCAGACCAAGCAAATAGTTGTAGATGCGCGAGCAAGTATTTCAGAAGCCCAGAAAATTATTGTTACTATACAAGAAAATGCTAAAGAGTCCAGTGAACTCCTTGATGTTGTGAGGCGTGAGCTAGGAAGAGCTAAAGAGTTTCGTTTGGAAATAGCCAAAATTTTCACAGAAGTCAGCGAGGTTAAAAAGCAAACGCTGGAAGAGAAAGACAAGAACGATACACCTAAAATTCTCAATGATTTGAAACTATATAACCGAAAGGGTTTTGTGAAACTTTGGGCGCGTCAATACGAAGCCGCTATTAAAGATTACGACGTGGTAATCAAAAAGGTAAACTCCCTGAAAACGAAGTCTTCGGAAATATACGAAAAAAACTGGGGCCATGTGAAGACCGCGATAGCTTACAGAAATCGTGGCAGAGCGAAGGCCGCATTGCGCCAATATGATAAGGCCATTACAGATTACACCGAGGCGCTCAAGCTGAAAAATGATTCGATAGTTTACAAAAATCGTGGCAATGCGAAGGCCGCATTGAAGAAATACCAAGGAGCCATCGACGATTATGGCAAAGCAATTAACCTGAAAACCAATTTTGCCTCGGCGTACTATGATCGAGGTAAAGCTAAAGTGGCGTTGAGTCTAAATAGAAAAGGGAAGGAGAAGTTGCGTCTAAGAAAAGAAGCGAAGAAAGATTTCGAGGAAGCAATCAAGTTGGGCGGCAAGAGTGGCAATAAACTCCTTGTCTCCTCGGCGGAGCGGGCGTTGCGGGGTCTTACCCCCCGACGACCACCGAGGTATTTTGGATGGGTTCCGAAGCCTGGGGAAAGGGAACGTCTTTTGAGGAGTCCTTTTGCTCCTTGGGAGCGCCCTTATCTCCGTTAGTTGTAGGGACAACCCCCTGTGGTTGTCCCCCCTGTTATCCTCCATCAGGACAGGCACAGGGGCCTGTCCCTACAGCCATTGCTATCGGAGTCCTCAGATCATCAGGGAGAACACACAGGTCAGACATATATGTCTGACCCTACATAATTCTGGTGCCTTCATGCCACCGTAGGGGCGGACCTATGTGTCCGCCCGAACTTTTTGCACCCGTCCCTCAAAATTCCCCCCTCTCCAGTCGCGATTGACCACAATCCCTTTTGACCTCTTGCCCCCGTTCTCTTACACTCGCGCGCGTTTTGCGTGTTCATGTTTCCTAAAGGAGTGTGCGTGTGAAGATAGGAATCATCGGTCCCGCAGCCTCGGGCAAGACGACGCTGTTCAACGCGCTGACGGGTGGCGCGGCTTCTACCGGTGGATACGGGGCGGCGCGGGTGAACGTGGGCGCGGCTCACGTGGCGGATGCGCGGGTGGATGCGCTGAGCGAGGTGTTCAAGCCCAGGAAGACGACCTACGCGGCCGTCAACTTCGTGGATGCGGGCGTGGGTGATGGGAGTGCGGCCAAGAACGCCGAGGCCATCCCCCAGGCCTTGGAAGGTGCGGATGCGCTCCTGGTGGTGGTGCGCGCTTTTCATGACGCGGGCGTTCCGCATCCCAGGGAGAGCGTCGACCCCGCGCGCGATCTGGCGGACGTGCGCTTCGATTTGATGCTGCGCGACCTCTCGGTGGTCGAACGCCGCATGGAGCGGCTGCAAAAACTGGTGCGCGTCAAGAAAGACCCCGCCGAGGCGGCGGAGTTTGCACTTCTGGGGAAGATACAGGAGACGCTCGAAGAGGGCCGTCCGGTGCGCTCGATGGAGATGAACGAGGAAGAAGCGCGCTCCGTCAAGGGGTTCGGCTTTCTCTCCGCCAAGCCGCTGCTCGTGGTGGTGAACGTAGGCGAGGATCAGTTGGGAGACGCTTTCGGTGAACTGGACGGGGAGACGCCCGTCGCCCTGGCCGCAAGGTTGGAAGAAGAACTCGCGCAGTTGCCCCATCAGGAGCAAGCGGAATTTCTCGCCGACTACGCGCTGAAATCCTCAGCCCTCGACAGGGTGGTTCAGGCGTCATTCTCGCTGCTCGACCTGCGCTGTTTCTTCACCGTGAGCGAAGAGGAGGTGCGCTCCTGGCCGGTTCGCGCGGGCACTATCGCTCTTCACGCGGCGGGCACGATACATTCCGATATGGAGCGCGGCTTCATTCGCGCGGAGGTGGTCTCGTTTCCCGATTTCATGGCGGCGGGCTCGCTCTCGGCGGCGCGGGATAAGGGGATTTTAAGGCTGGAAGGCAAGGACTACGTCGTCAAGGACGGCGACATCATGCACGTGCGCTTTAACGTGTAACGGGTAGAGGTGTCAGGCTCCTTCGACCGCGGCGAGAATTCTCTCCCTCGCTCGCTGGTGTTCCGCGCAGCCTATAACTTCGAGCATCTCCTTCCGCCAGTTCGGGCGGCAGTAGCTTTCTTTTAGTCTGCGTATCCGATCCGATGAGGCCTCCTCCTGCTCCGGGGGGAGGTCGCCATCTCCGATAGCCCCCGCGATGGCATCCACAGCGCGTTCCCCCGCGTCTTCTGAATGACAGATAAGGGCGACGTCCGCCCCTGCGAGGATGGCGCGCAGGGCGGCGTCTGCGGGGTCTTCTATCGCGCCCATATCCAGATCGTCGGTGATCGCGACGCCCCGGAACCCGAGTTCCCCGCGCAGAACCTCTTGAAGAAAGACGGGGGAGAGGCTGGCCGGGGCCTCGTCGTCTATTTTCTCATAGACCGCGTGGGAGACCATGACGCAGGCGGGAGGTGCGCGGCGGATGAGGTGCTGAAAGGGCGTAAGTTCGCGCGCCCTTAAGTCGTCGAGCGTGAGCGGAGACCTCGGCAGCACCTCGTGGGGGTCGGGGGCCATGTCCCCGATGCCGGGGAAATGCTTGGCGCACGCGGCGACGCCCGCCTCCTGAAGACCGGCTGTTACGGCCGCGCCCATGCTTGTGACGACTTCTGGAGTCGTTCCGTATGCGCGGTCGCCGATGACGGCGCATTCGGGGTTCGTCAAGACGTCCACGGTGGGTGCGAAGTTCACGTTCACGCCCACGGCCTCGAGTTCCGCTCCGGTGATTCGCGCGGCTTCGCGCGCGAGGGCGGGCTGGTTCAAATCGCCGAAACCCCGCGCCGCCGGGAAGAGAGTGAAGTCAGGGGACAGTCGGCTCACGCGCCCGCCCTCCTGGTCGATTCCCACGAGAAGGGGAGCTTCGAGAGGTGAGGCGAGGGCGGCAACTTGTAAGGTGTTGATGAGGACCGCCGTCTGCGCGGCTGATTCGATGTTTCGCTTGAACAGGATGACGCCGCCGATTCTGCCCGCGCGAACGCGCGCCAGGAGCGAGGCCGGGGCTTCCGTACCCTCGAAGCCGGCCATCAGGTGCTGCCCGGCCCTGGTATCGGGTGTCGCTTCTTCCATGCTTGCGCCTTAGCCTTCCCGCATCCGCGCGATGACGAAAGGCTCCGCCACCGGAAGACCCGCCTGGCGGCCCGCGTCTTCGAGCCGCTGGCGCGTGCGTTTTTCGAACGCTTCCGGGTTTTTGATCTGGCACTTGTGCGCGCACACCGCGCGGACTTTCGTGTCGAATGTCTTTGAGATATCCACGAAGAAATTCGGCTCGCGCGAGTTTAGGTACAAGAGGTTGTTCGTGTGGTGCGCGCCGATGCCCGCGTGGGTGAGTTCGGGCAGAAAATGTTGATCCCGCGCGTAGACCACCGCCTTGAACGTGGCGTGGCCGATGGCCTGGTGGTCGGGGTGCTGGTAGTAGGTGCGCCAGGGGTCGTGGGTGAGGATGGTGTCGGGCTTGAAATGCCGGATCAGGAAGGCGATCTGGTTCCTGAGCGCCCGCGTGTCCTCGAGCTCCCCGTCGCGGTGGCGCAGAAACAGCGTTTCCTTGACGCCCAGTATGCGGGAGGCCTCTAACTGTTCCGCCTCGCGGATCTTGGCCAGGTCGAAGGGGCTGATGTCCTCTTTCGTGCCCTTGTCCCCGTTCGTGCAGACGACCGTGCGCACGGTGGCGCCCTCGGACGTCCAGCGGGCGATGCTCCCCCCCGCGGATAGTTCCGCATCGTCGGGGTGGGCCACGATGACGAGTATTTCCTGAAATTCCGTGCGATCCAATGCCTTTTTCCTTCCGTGTTTATGAAGCGTGGTGAGATGAGAGCGCAGCCGCCTGATGGCGCAGGCGCGCCCAGATGTCGAGTTCCGCCTCCGCTATGCGCGTCCAGGCGAACGAATCCGCCCATGCGATGGCTCGGCGGTGTGGGCGCGCACGAGGGGTTTCCAGAATTTCGCGCATCTTTAGGGCGTAGGCCGTTATTTCTCCGTCTGCGATGAGGTGGCCGCTTACTCCCTCCCTCACCGCCTGTGAGACGCCGCCCACGTCGAAGGCGAGGGTGGGCAATCCGCATGCGGCCGCCTCGATAGCGGTCATGCCGAAGCTCTCATAGCGAGAGGGGAGCGCGAACAAATCGGCTGCGGAATAGTAAAGAGGGAGCGCCTCCTGTGGCTTCGCTCCTAAAAAGAATAGGCTCTCCTCCACGCCGAGCCCCCGTGCGAGATCTTCCAGACGCGTGACTTCCGCTCCCTGTGCGGGCGAGGCGAAATCCTGAGCGCGGTGGGTTTCCCCTGTTCTCTCGGCACCCGCTCTTATCTCGCCCCCGACGTGCATGAGGCGCGCATCGAGCCCCGGTCGTTCACGGCGCATGAGGGCGAAGGCCTCTATCAGGCGGTCCAATCCCTTGACGCGCTCGATGCGGCCCACGCTCAAGATATAGGCGGGGTCCTCTTCAAGCCCCGGACGCGCGCGCGCCTCGCTCTTGGGATGGGGCCTGAACCTCTCCAGATCCACGCCGCAGGGAACGACTTCGGCGGCGCCCGCGCCCAGTTTTTCGCTTACCGCGCGCGCCTCGGCGGGGGATGATGTGATAAGCGCATCCGCCGCCCCCGCGAGCCTGGGTTCGACGTCAAGCCTTGTGTTCGACTCACGCCTGCTGTCAGAAGGTAAGACTTCGTTTTTGAGCGCGGCCAGGGTGTGAAAGCGAAGGGCGAGGGGGACTCCCCACTTTTCGGCCAACTTCTCGCCCGCGAGGCCCGAGAGCCAGTAGTGCGCAGAAACGCCATCATAAGACGCCCCGTTTTCCTCTGCGAACGCGAGAATCCCTTGAGCGAACGCATCCACGTGCTCGTATTGCGCGTCTTTGTCTAGTTTTTCCTTGGGGCCTGCTTCAATACGGATCAGGCGCGCGCCGTCTGAAATGGGGACCTGGGCGTCGCTTAAGTCCGATTCCAGGCGGGTGAAGACGTCCGTTTCGACGCCCAGGGCCGCAAACGCTTTGGCGATTTCGCGCACGTAGACGTTCATCCCGCCCGTGAGGTCGCCTCCCAGGGGGGCGAGCGGGTCGGTGTGCATCGAGATTATAGCCAGACGGGTCGTCTCGGCCTTCATCGGCCGCTCCTCTTAATCCGCACGCGCATCACGCGCTCATCGCGCGCGCCGAAGCGGTATTTGTACGCCTCATCGCCCCTCAGGAGGTCGAAAGTAGAACGCCCCGCCCGAATCGCCTCGTCCAGGTTGTGGGCCAGGAGCACCAGCCCGCCGCTCAGTTCGTGTTCCACCGGGTCGAAGCCCGAGTTGTAGAGATAAATCCTGTCCGCATAATCGAAGGAGAGATTGGCGGCGACGGGATGATCGTCCACCCGCATGATGCTCAAATCCAGATAGCCCAGTTCGAGCATCGCGCCGGTTACGTCCTCAAAAAAGGCTCTTCTGTCGGCGTTCCAGAAATCCGCCTTTTCCGGCTGGCTCAGCGCGTGCAGGGTGATGAAATCTTCCAGATCACCGGCTAGGGCGTCTGCCGAATCCGTTCGCTCATATAAAAGCCCCGCCTCCATGTTGGCCTTTCGTATCTTTCGCCTCAAATCGCGCTCATCTTTGGGGTGGAGCATCCCGGTGTATTCATCCCACGAACCCGGCAGTGCGATGACGGGGCAGACCTCTTCTTCCGAAACGAAAGCGGCTCCCCCGGTCAACTCTTGGATAGCCGCGATGGTGGGGGACGTCGCGGGAATCCCCCGCAGGGAGAGTTCGCGCCAACCGGGTGCTTCCGCCTCATCGAGAGCTGCGAGAATCGCCCGCCAGGCTGCCAGGTGCGCCCCGTCGGCAGCCACGATGTCGAGATAATCGGAGAGGTCATCCCCTCCCGTTAGCCGCAACCGTCCGCCCTCGCTCAGCACGAAAGGCGCCACGGCGGCGAGCGCGCCGCCTTCTTCGCGCATGGCGTAGATGTGCAACTCGCCTGCGCCGAAGTTCCTCCACCACGCGGCGTGCCACGCGGGGTCGTAGAAAGGGTGCGCGTGGGCGGAGCGCGCCATCAGCGCGCGCCATTCGGCCTCCAGATCGACGAACGCCTCTGGTGATGAGAAAACTTCTGTCTGCAACGAGGAGCATGAACTTCGCGACATCGGTGTTCCTTCGCTTCCATCGCACCCTAAGGGCGCTCGTTGGTTTCGCCCGCTTAGGTCAACTCGTTCAACCCGACGAACGTGGCCGTGGGGTGGCCCTCCAGGGGGTCCGAGAGGTTCGAGCGGCTGAAGACGAAAAACCGGTTGTAATAAAGCGTCTGAAACTGGATGAAGCCCGCCTTGTCCACGCCGCGCCTCGATGGGGTGTTCTTCGCCTCCACGAAAATGAGAGAGCGCGTGAGGCCCAGCTTCTCGCCGTATTCCAGCGCGCGCCTGAGCACGGAGGGATAGAGGTTCTTCCCCCGCCAGGGCTCCAGGGTGAAGGCGTCGTAGAGATAAATTTCCTTCGCCTCGGGCTTCACGGCCTTGTCGATTTCCTCTACGCCCACCGCGCCGCGCGCTCCCCAGATGTAGCTCACCGCCTTGCCGTTTTCGAGCGCGGCGAAGCACTTCTCGCCCCGATCGAAGCGCGTCTTCGTCAATCTCTCGCCCTGAACGTCGGATATGAGCGGGCGGTTGGGCGAGGTGTTTTCGAGGATGACGTGCTCCACCTCGATTCTCGCCTCGCCCGGCGGTATTTCGGCGGGATGCGGAAAATCATAGAGACATAATTCCACCGACGTGAGAAATGTCGTTTTCAAGAAATCCAAAAGGGGATGACTCCTTTAAGGGAGAAGCGCATCGAGAAAACGTTCGAGCGAAGCACCGAGACGGGCCAGATCCCTCCTCTTTTCGAAATGCCCCTGAACCATCCTCACGGTATGCGGAATGCTCGCCAGGTAGCGTTCCGCCCCGCGCACCGCCTTTTGGTAGGCGAAAGTGCCGATGGCCTTCAAGTTTCGCTGTATGGCCGCCGCGCGCAGGGCGCGTTCGTATTCTTCTTTATCCGAGAAATGCCGGTGGCCGCAAGTCTCCCAGTAGCGAGCGACGAGGTAATCCCGCGTTCCGTCGTCGAGTGCGACATAGCTGTCGAACGCCAAAGACGCCAGATCGTAGAGGACGGGACCCATGCGCGCGTCCTGAAAATCGATTGTAAACACTTCGTTACCGGAGACCATCAGGTTCCTGCCGTGGTAGTCGCGATGCGTGAGACAAAAGGGGGTGCGGCAGATTTCCTCGCACAATTTTCTGAATAACGTATCCAGTTCCCCCGCGTCAGTATTCACCCCCAGGAGGTTCTCGAAGGCGTATTTGCGCGTGTGGTGAAGCTCGTTCGTGAAAAATTTTGGATCGAAACGGCGCGTGAGGGCGAGCCTGCCGTTCGCGGGCGTACAGGGGGCCTCCTGCATGGCGGCCATCATGTCGAGCGCGGCGGCGTAGAATGGTTGCGCCCTCTCCCATCCTCCATGACGCCATACGTCTTCGAGCGACTCATCGCCGCAGTCCTCTAAAAGGATGACGCCCGCCTCCTCGTCCACCGCGAAAATTTGGGGCACTTTGACGCCGATTTCCTTAAAATGCGCTTGCACGTCGATGAAGGGGAGCGTCTCCCGGCTGAAAGGCTCAGGGAGAATCATGCCGACCGAACTTGGGCTCGCGCCGCCCGTGTGGGTGAGCCGCACGTATGCGCGCGTCGAGGCGTCACCGGGCAGGGGCGCCAGGGAGGAGACGCCGACGCCGAAATGCTCGCCCGCCAGGGTTTTCAGGCGCTCGTGCGCGCGTGTTTGTTCGCTCTCCATCAAGTTCGCCTTCATGCGGGGCTCGGTTTGTTCTGAGAAGCGAGCGTTTGAACCGCGCGCGCCGAGGCGGCCAGCGTCTTGGCGTAGGGCTCGTCTTTTTTTCTGAGTTCGAGAGTAAGCGGCCCCCGGTAGCCTTGTGCTTCGAGCGTAGTGAAGAAAGGTGCCCAGTCGAACCCGCCTTCTCCCGGAATAAGATGGGCATCGTTTTGCCCGTCGTTATCGTGTAAGTGCGTCGCGACGCACAAAGGCGCCAGCCGCTCGAGCGCGCTTTGCGCCTTTTCCCCTTCGGTGATGAGCGCGTGGCCTGTGTCGATGCAGATTTTAAGCCTCGGATGGTCGATGCGCCGGGCGAAGGCAGCGAGCGGCTCCGCACGGCCCAGGGCGGAGGGGATGTTCTCGAGCGACAAGACGGCGTCCATCTCCTCGGCCATCGGCAGGAGCCGCGCGATGCTGGCTTCCAGCGCCTCGTAGGTGTCCCTATCCCCCGCTCTTCCCGGCGCGCTCGGATGGATAATGGCCACCCGCGCGCCCAGCGGGCGAAAGACACGCATGGAGATCATCGTTTTTTCCAGGGCCGCCGCGCGCGCATCCGGGTCGGGTGCGGCGAGCGAGAGCCAGCGCCCTTTTCTCGCCTCGCTCAAATCCGCATAAAAAGGAGCGTGAAACGTAGGCGTGGACAGGGAGAGATCATCCAGCCAGCTTTTGAGTGTTTCGAGCCTGGCTTCGTCGCTCGCGTCCAAATTCGGCGTCATCGCCCACAGCTCGATTTTTGCGAAACCTGTATCCGCCGCCTCACTCAAATGCTCGAACCGCAGCGGTTCATAGGCGAATAGATGCGCCGAGAGGGCATAGTCGAGTCTCAAGAGTTTTCCTTTGATGAGCGGGAATAATGAGGCGCGCTTGATGAGCCGTGATTATACGCTTTTAAAGACGGGAGCGGCAACGCGGAGCCGGATTCACGGGCCTTTTGAGCACGAATGCGCCGGGTGGCGCGCACGTCCTGAAAACTCCCGAATATCGCGTGCGGATGCGGGATAAAAAATCAGTTTCTTTATATTGACAAGGGGGCGGCTCGACACTAGTATTGGTCATACCATCCGACCAGAAAGTTTTCGGGTTTTGAAAACAATGATAAATCCCCGTGTGGTTTTCGTGCATCGCTCGGGATGGCTTGCGTCCTTAGGAGGCGGTTCCTTGCTCAGGCCGGTGCGAACAACGAGGCTCTACGAAGACGTGGTGAAGCAGATACAACAGCTCATCCGCACGCGCAAACTAGCGCCCGGCGACAGGCTGCCGTCTGAGCGCGAACTCGCGGCGACGCTCGGAATCGGCCGCCCCTCGGTGCGGGAAGCCCTGCGCGCGCTCGACACCACGGGCCTGATAGAGGTGCGGAGCGGCCAGGGCGCCTTTCTGCGCAACCTCTCGCTCGACCCCTATCTCGCCACGGTGCGCGAGAGTCTGGCGTTTCTGCTCGACGTGAAAGAAGACACCCTGCTCGAACTCTGGGAGGTGCGGCAGGGGCTCGAAGAACAAATCGCGCGGCTGACGGCCGAGCGCAGAACGGAGGCGCAACTCGAACGGCTCAGGGGCCATACCGAGGAGATGCGAAAGCGCATCGACAAATCGGAAGACTTCGTGCGCGCGGGCGTCGCCTGGCACCGCGCGCTGTGCGAGGCGGCGGAGAACGCCGTCTTGCGGACGGTGTGGGAGGCCATTGCGGGGCTTATCGAGAAGAGCCAGCGCAGGATCATCGGCACTCCCGGTCAGCCGGACGAGGCGCTCCGCCAGCACGAGAAGCTGCTTGCGGCCGTGGAAGCGGGCGACCCGCAGTTGGCCGCGCTCGCCATGCGCGAGCACATGGCCGCCGAGGGCGCGCGCTTACAGGAGGCGCTGGCCGTATCCCGAAACGGAGAGCCCAGCCGCGTTTGAGCGGGCGGGGCCGATAGGTATCTTGCGTGAACCGCCGGACGAGGCGGGCGCGCTTTATTGAGGGTCTGATTGTTCGACGTTTTTTGGATGTCGTTTTATGAACGCTTCACCCCCGTTTCCATATAGGAGGAATTTTCATGGTGGAAATGAGCAAGCAAGGCATGCCGATGGATTTTCTGCAGAAAGAGCATTACCAGTCCCCCCGGCGTGTCTATAGCCAGACGGGCAGTGATTGGCAGCGCCGCGTCGATTTCAACCAGATGCGAATCGACAGGCTCGACCGCGCCAAGGCGATGATGGAAAAACACGACATGGACGCCATCATCATGTACAAGGGCGAGAACATCCGCTACACCGCGTCGGTCTTCCAGGGCAACTGGAAGAACAACATCTTCATCCGCTACGCCGTGCTCTGCCGGGGAGCGGACACGCCGGTGCTCTTCGAGACGGCCGGATCGGACTATGAGTGCGCGCGCATCGACGCGCCCTGGCTCGAGGGCAACATCCGCCCCGCCATCACCTGGAAGTGGTCCGAGACCGCCGAGCAGATGATGGTGAACCGCATGGCGGATTCGGTGATCGACGTTCTCAAGGAGAACAACGTTCCCCTGAACGGCAGAATCGGCATCGACATCATGGACATGCAGGCCTACAGCGCCTTCACCGAGAAGGGCGTGAACCTGGTGAACGCATGGCCGGTGATGAGCGAGGCGCGCGTCATCAAGACGCCCGAGGAAATCGAGTGCCTCAAAATCAGTTCCACCATCGGCGACACCTGCATGTGGAAGATCAGAAACGAGTGGCTCAAGCCCGGCATCCGCGAGTGCGACCTCACCGCCTGGGTCAACAACCTGCTCTATGAAGAGGGCTTCGATTTCGTCTACGACATCATCGTCGCCTCGGGCGGAAACACGAGCCCCTACCGCCGCTGGCATACCGACAAGATGATCCGCGACGGAGACCTGGTCGTCGTCGACATCAACGCCATCGGCCCGGGCGGTTATTTCGTGGACTACGTGCGCTGCTTCAAGTGCGGCGGCGGCTGGACGAAGAAGGAAAAAGAGCTCTACAGAGAGGTCTACGACACCATGTATGCGGGCATGAGCCAGCTCGTGCCGGGCAAGACCTCCAAGGACGTGGCCTCGCAGTTCCCCGTCTACGCCGATGACAAATACGGCACGGTGACGCTCCAGCAGTTCGCGCACTCCATTGGTCTCGATCTCTATGAGGGCATGTGGATTAGCCGGGCGTACAGCCTCGATTATCCCGTGGAGATCAAGGAGAACATGTACTTCGCCATCGAGACGTTCGCAGGCCACCCCGGACTCCCGCAGACGGTGCGTCTGGAAGAGAACGTGCTCGTCGGCCCCGACGGCCCCGTCGTCTTCACCGGCTCCTCGCACTACGACGAGTGCATCGAGGATTCGCCGTACTTCGATTTCTCGGCGAAATCGCGCGGCGAGCCTCGCTTCGAGTTGCCCGAATAGCGGCTGAAAGTTTCCCGTCCACGCCACCGCCGCCTGGGGCGCGGGCGGGAGCCGCTTATATTTTTTTTGATGCGCAGGGGAAATCGCCTCCCGAAAAGGCGAATAGGAGAATCATGAGATGAGCGATCCCTGGAACACCGATATGTGGTTCACCAGCCCGTGGAATTTCGAGGGCGAGGTGACCTCCAATATCAATTTCGACCCCCATCCCAAAATTCACGACGTGACTCTCAGGGACGGGGAGCAGCAAGCGGGCGTCATGTTCAACAAGGATGAGAAGATCCGGATCGCCGAAGCCCTCGCCGAAACGGGCGTACACCGCATCGAGGCCGGCATGCCCGTGGTCTCGCCCTCGGACGAGGCGGCGATTCGCGAGATCGTCAAACGCCTGGAAGGCTCGGACACCGAGGTGTTCAGCTTTGCGCGCTGCATGGCCGACGACGTGAAGCGCTCCGCCGACACGGGCGTGAAGGGCGTCGTCATGGAAGTGCCCAGCTCCACGCACATGATCGAGCGCGCCTATAAGTGGGAACTCGACAAGGCCATTGACACCTCGGTGAAGGCCACGCAGGTGGCGAAGGAGTGCGGCCTCTATACCGTGTTCTTCCCGATCGACTTCTCACGCGCCCCGCTCGACTGGGTGCTGGGCCTGCTGAAGAAGGTGGCGACCGAAGGCCACATGGACGCGCTCGCCATCGTGGACACCTTCGGCGTGCTGAGCCCGCACACCGTGCCCTACGTCATCAAGAAGATGCGCGAGGTCTTCCCGGACGAGCCCTTCGAGCCCCATTTCCATGACGACTACGGAATGGGCGTGGCCAACACGCTGATGGCGATGGCCGAGGGCTGCCAGGTGGCGCAGACGTCGGTGAGCGGCATCGGGGAGCGCGCGGGCAACGCGGCGTATGAGGAACTGGCCCTGGCCATGCTGACCATGTACGGCGTCGACATGGGCCTCAAGACCGAAAAGTTCACCGAGGTCTCACGGCTCGTGCAGGAGTGCGGGCGCATCAGCCTGGCGCCGAACCGCTGCGTCGTGGGCGACAACCTCTACGACATCGAGAGCGGCATCATCGTGAGCTGGCTCAAGAACTGCGAGAAGGATTTCCCGACCGAACTCGTGCCCTTCCGCGCCGGCCTCGTCGGCCAGAAAGAGCCAGAACCCGTCATCGGCAAGGGCAGCGGCATCGATTCGATCAACCTGTTCCTCGAGCAGTTGGGCATCACGGCGTCCGAAGAAGAGAAGATGGCGCTTCTGATGGACGTGAAGGAAAAATCCCTGAATCTCCATCGCCTGCTCACGATGGACGAGTTCAAGGAACTGGCGGGAGCGGAATAGTTTTCATCCCGTTCCCGTGTAGGGCGGATGAACGAGGCGGCGGGATTCGCCGACCGGATACCTTGCGCCTTGATTCTCCGCCCCGGCTCACGGGTTGAAAACTGGCTGGAAAGGGCGGCTCACGAGGGCCGTCCTTTTCTTTTTTGCGCGATGGACTTGGACCCCCGCCTTCTTTATCATTGCTCAATCACACGGATTCAGGCTCCCCACACGGAGGACATCCCATGACGGATTGGAAGAAAAAGCTCGGCATCATCGTCCCATCCTGGAACACGGTGATGGAGTACGAATGCCAGCGCATGGCGCCCGAGGGCGTATCTGTCCACTTCACCCGCATCGCCCACACGGATGATGAGGAGGAAACCCTCCTGCACATGATAGAGGTGGTGCCCGAAATCGCCGATCTGCTCGGCCACGCGAGTCTCGACGCCATCTGCTTCGGCTGTACGGGCGGCAGCTTCGTGCGTCCGGGCATGGATGAGGACATCATCGAGGTGATTAGGGAGCGCACCGGCATCCCCGCCACGACGACCTCCACCGCCCTCACCGAGGCCATGCGCGAGATGGGCGTCGCCAAGGTGGCGCTCGCCTCGCCCTATCCAAAATGGCTGAACGAGAGGCTCACCACTTTCCTCAAGGAAAAGGGAATCGAGGTGGTGGCCGAGAAGGGCCAGAACGTCGAGTGCCCCGCCTTCCTGCCGCCCGAGAACTCCGAAGCCCTGGCGCGCGAGGTGGATTGCGCGGAGGCGGACGGCATATTCATCAGCTGTACGAATTTCAGGTCGCTCGAATCGGTCGACAAGCTGGAAGCCGCGCTCGGAAAGCCCGTGCTCACGAGCAACACCACGGCTATGTGGCATACGCTCCGTGCGGCGGGTTTTGAGGGAGAAGCATCAAAAGGCGGCGCGTTGATGCGCGAGCATCTGGCTCCTGCCCGCCGCGCTTAGGTCTTTTATGGACGAGGGGAGCCGCCGCGGCCAGCAGTGGGTGACGGAGGAATTCTACAAGGTTCACGACGTCTACGCCTTCCGCTCGGTGATGTACGTGGAGTGGGGCTTTAGGCCCGCCGACGTGAGGAGAACCACCGAGCGCATCAAGACGCCCGGCTCCGTGCCCAAGGAATGGGCGCGCACCGCCGCTCAGGAGGAAGCGCTCGCAAGAGAAGCCGAGGCCGCAGGCCACCGGGAATCGGCGGCCGAGTTCTACCACAGGGCCGCGCTGTATTACGGCCCCGCTTGTGGCGTCATCCACAAGAACACCCCCCGGAAGCTCGAACTTTATGCCAGGATGATCGCCTGCTACGAGAAGTTCATCGAGTTGTTCGATGAAGCGCCCGTCGAGCGCGTGGAGATTCCCTTCGAGAACGGAAAGACCATTCCTGGAATCCTGCAAACCGTGCCGGGGGTCGAAAATGCGCCTTGCGTCATCATCGTGCCGGGGATGGACACCATCAAGGAATTTCTCCCCAATCCCTACCACAACCATTTCAGGCGGCGCGGCCTCGCCACGCTCAGCATCGACGGCCCCGGCCAGGGGGAGAGCAACACGCGCGAGACCTGGGTGACGCTCGATAATTTCGAGCGTGCGGGCTCTGCGGCCATCGATTTCTTGGAATCTCGCTCCGAGGTGGACTCAGATAAAATCGGCCTTTACGGCTGGAGCATGGGCAGCTACTGGGGGCCGCGCGTGGCGGCGCACGATGCGCGCTTAAAAGCGTGCGTGGGCGCGATGGGCGTCTACCTTCAAAAAGACTCCATCTTCAAGAGCGGGAAGCCCGCGTATCGCGCGAACTACAAGTACATGTCCGACACCTATGACGAGGACGCCTTCGACGCCATGGCCGAGGAGATGACGCTGGAGCACATCGCGGGCGACATCAGGTGCCCCACGCTCCTTGCGATGGGCGAGTTCGACGAGCTTTGTCCGCTGGAGGACGCCGAGCGGCTCTTCGATCTTCTGGGCGGCCCCAAGGAGCTTTGGGTCTATGAGAACGAAACCCACACGATGGGCGGACGCCTGCCCGATTTCTACCTCATGGTGGCCGACTGGCTGCGCGACGCCATAGACGGCCGCTTCGCAGCAAACCACGCCGTGCGCCGCTTCTTCGAGGCGCGCTGAATACGCGAATATCCTTTACGCCGTCGCCCGGCGGTGCACTACTTCAAATATCACGAGCTTTTAAAAGAGGACCCAACCAATGAGCATAAGAGACATTGTGCAAGGCTCCGATACGAAGGCGGGCCGCGCGTTCGATTCCGTCGTGTTTTTCCTGATCATCTCCTCGATCATCGCGCTGACCATCGAAACGCTCCCCGGCTGGTCCCCTGCTGAGAAACGAGCGTTCCATATTTTCGAGAGGATTACGGTCGTTCTGTTCACCATCGAGTACGTTCTTCGCATAGCGACCGCGCCGAAGTTGAGGGGTTACATCTTCAGCTTTCACGGAATAATCGACTTGGTCGCCATTCTCCCGTTTTACCTTACGGTTGGATTCGGTCTGTTTGCCGGGTTCGATCTTCGCGCGGCCCGCGCTTTTCGATTGTTCCGCATTTTCCGTCTCTTCAAACTCGCACGCTACAACAGAGCTATGGCGCGGTTCGGGAAGGCCATGTCGCTCGC
The DNA here is from genome assembly GCA_965221165.1 of bacterium. Lineage (GTDB taxonomy): Bacteria > UBA8248 > UBA8248 > UBA8248 > UBA8248 > Bin107. The sequence continues at coordinate 1,531,576 of CBDCRP010000003.1, read as the reverse complement.
CAAAGAAGAAATAATGATCTTCCTGTTCGCCACGATAATACTTCTCTACCTTTCGGCGGTCGGCATCTACTATTTCGAACACGAATGCCAACCGGAGAGTTTCGGCTCAATCGTCCATAGTCTCTGGTGGGCCTTGATTACGCTCACGACTGTAGGCTACGGCGACGCCTATCCCGTGACGGTGGGAGGCAAGCTGTTCACTTTCGTCATTTTGATATGCGGCCTTGGCGTCGTAGCCATACCGGCAGGTATTGTCGCTTCAGCGTTATCAAAAGTCGTGAGAAACGAAGAGCGCGAGGAGGGATAATCCTACGGGAATTTCGGGCTTTTGGTATTAGTCCCATAACCCGCTTTTCCATATCGGCTCAATGCCGTATTCTTGGGCGTAAGCGATTCCTATTTTCCAAAAACGTATCTCATGTTCGGACGGAGAATTTCATGAAAGCGGCTTTGCTTGAAAAAATAAGGGCTATGAGCGTGGGCGATCAGCCCGACCCCGGCCTTCCCGCAGACCACGTGCTGGTGCGCGTGGCGACTTCGGCCATCTGCGGCACCGACGTATCCATCTGGGCGGGGAAGATGCCCGCGCGCATCCCCCTGATTCCCGGCCACGAGTGTACGGGCACGGTGGAGCAGGTAGGCGAGAGCGTCACCCGCTTGAAAGTTGGCGACAGGGTGGTGCTGAATCCGCTCTCCAGTTGCGGTTCGTGCTTTTACTGTGTGCGCGGGCTGACGAACATCTGCTTAAACGGCGGCTTGCGTGGCCGCGAGGTGCCCGGCACTTTCGCCGAGTATATCTCGGTGCGCGAAACGGAAGCCTTCGCCTTCCCCGGGCATGTGAGTTTCGCGGCGGCGACGAACTTCGTGGGTCTCTACACGGTCGTCTACAGCCAGAGGAAGGCGTCCTATATTCCCGGCTCTAGGGTAGCCGTTCTGGGGCAGGGGAGCAGCGGCCTGCTCCATACGCAGTTGGCGAAAGCCTCGGGCGCGGAATCCGTCATCGCAGTGACGAGAAGCAAGTGGAAGCTCGAAGTGGCCAAGGAAATGGGTGCGGATGAAATCGTGCCGGCGGGCGAGGTGGACCCCGTCGAAGCCGTGCGCGAGCTTACCGACGGCCTTGGGGCCGACGTGGTGATCGAGACGGCCGGAGCCGCCCAGACCATGGTGCAGGCTTATGAGATGGTGCGCCCGGGCGGCGTCATCCTGCAATTCGGCATCGGACCGACCCGGGTCGACGGGGTGCCGGGCCAGGCCTACTATTTCAAGGATCTGACCGTCATCGGCTCGCGCGCGGGTCTGCCGGAGGATTTCGAGCGGGCCATCCGCCTGGTGGCGACCGGGCAAATCGACCTGGAACCCCTCGTGACGCACCACTTCGCGCTCGATGACATTCAAAAAGGCTTCGAGTTCATCGATGCGGGTGGGGACGGCGGCACGCTACGGGCGGTGATCGAGATAGAGAACTGATTTGTCCGGACGCGGGTTTGTTTCCGCTGTCGATGATCGAGGCGCCTGGTCGCGGTGTGCGCGGCGACGAGGTGATTCCCGCCGCGCGCGGGCTTATCTGTAGAAACCGAGGAGGTCGTCATGGCTCTTGAACACCCATACATTCGCATCGCCAACGTAACGCCCGAGAAGCTCGACGAGAAAGAGGGCTGGAGCGTCTCCGATTTCAGGGTCGTCGTCAGCGGGAAGGAGGGTTCCTCCTCCATCATGTACCACGCCACCCTGGCCCCCGGGGATCGCCACCACAAGCACCGCTACGAGAACTGCCAGATGCAGTATTACATCGTGAGCGGCCACGGCCTCGCGGGAGCGGGGGAGGATCGCGCCGAAGTGCACGCGGGCCACTTCCACCTGATCCCCAAGGGCGTGGAGCACTGGCTCGTGAACCTGGGCAGGCACGACCCCCTCGTCATCATCGGGTTCTACGACCGCGTGCCTTATCTCAAGGACATCGGGCACGTCTATCTCGGCGATATCACCGAGGCCGACCTCGCTGCTCCGCGCACGCTGAGCGCCGCCGCCCTGCAATATCCCCTCGTTCACAACGACTCGGTTCCCCACGTGAAGGTGTCGCGCGAGGAGGGCTGGACGCAGGATTACTTCAACGAGCCCTTGAACCGCAGCGTCGGAGCCGGTTCATGCTGGATGCAGGGCTACTTCGGCCCCCACACCGTGCACATGAAGCACCGCCACAACAATTGCGAGGAGATATGCTACATCCTCAAGGGCCGCGGCCTGGCCGGGATCGGGAATGATCGCGGGGAAGTGTTCGCCGGGGACGTCAACTACATCCCCGCGGCCACGGAACACTGGCTCGCGAACATCAGCGACACCGAGGATCTCTCCGCCCCCGGCTGGTACATCGGCGTCGGCGGACTCGATGAGAGCGGCTTCGAATATATGGGGCCGGTGACCGAAGAAGACCTGAAACAACGAACGGGCGCGATCGAATAGGCTGTGATGAAAGAGGCGGCGACCGATAAAGAGTCGCCTCTGCCCCGATTCGATAGAACGATCATTTATTCTTAGAGGAACAAGACCTATGGCGCTTCAATACCCCCTGGTTCATATAGACGATATCGCCCCCGAGCGGATGGAGGAAAAAGAAGGCTGGGCGATTTCCGAGTTTCGCCTGCCCATAACCGGCGCGCACGGAAGCTCGACGACGGTCTTTCACTCCATATTCCGGCCCGGCTCCACGCACGCGAAACACTTACACACCGAGTGTGAGGAAATAGCGGTCTACCTCAAGGGAAACGGCGTGGTCGGCCAGGGCGAGGAACGCGCCGAGGTGCGCGAGGGCCACTGCCGCTTGATGCCCAAAGGCTCGACCCATTTCTTCTACAACGAGACGAAAGACGAGGAAGCGATGGTGGTCGGGTTTTATCTCGGCGCGCCGAGCGTTGCGGGCACGGGCTATCAATTTCGCGGCGACGTGACTAAAGAGGACCTCGACATGCCGCGCGAGGGGCTGACCGAGGGAATCCTGGTGCATCTGGACGACGTGCCGCAAGAGAACATGAACGAGGGGGAGGGGTGGTCGATCACCGATTTCAGGCTTCCTCTGGGCAGGCGCAACGGGAGCGATACGACGCTGTTTCGCGCGCGCTTTTTCCCCGGAGCCGTGCACAAGAAGCACAGGCACGATAATTGCGAGGAAATCTACTACATCATCAGCGGCCACGGGCTGGCGGGCGCGGGGCCTGATCGCGTCGAGGTGCGCGGCGGGCACTTCCACTACATCCCGAAGGGGGTGGAGCACTGGCTCCACAATCTGAGCGATACCGAACCCATCGAGGCGGTGGGCATCTATATCGGTAGCGGGAGCGTGGAGGAGACGGGCTACGTCTACACGGGAGACGTAACCGAAGAGGACATCAAGGAGCGTACCCCGCTCTAGCGATTCATCGCGTCTTCGAGGGGTGGAGAAAATAGGGGTCCATGCGTTTTGCACCTTTTGCCTTTTGCGCGCGTCGTGGTATGCTTGACGGGCTTGGGGAGTTGATGCCCGGGCGCTCATATACGAGACAAATCATTCGGGAGTGATGCCATGAAGATAACCGAGGCGGCAGCCGATAAGGTCAAGGAAATCATGGAGCAAAACGGCGGTGGCTTCGCCGGAATCCTGCTCAGTTTCGAGGGCGGCTACAAGCTCGACCTGGTGAAGGATGAGGATGTGGCCGAATACATCCGGGTAGAGAATCCCCTGCTGGGCGTCTTCGCCTCGGCCGAGCACGTCGCCAGGGCGGAGAAGGCCCAAATCGAGTTCGTGACCGAAGGCCCCACGAGCGGCTTCAAGGTGACGCGCGAGATGGCGGAGGGAGATGTGTCCCTCCTCGAGCAGATTCAGGAGATCATCGACACGGAGATCAACCCGGCCGTCGCGTCCCACGGCGGCGTCATCAACCTGCTGGACGTGGAAGAAAAGCGCGTGTTCGTGCAGATGGGCGGAGGCTGCGCGGGTTGCGGCATGGCGGACGTGACGCTCAAATCAGGCGTCGAGGCGCGCCTGCAACAGCTCGACCCCGAGATTCAGGTGGTCGACACCACAGACCACGCATCGGGCTCGAACCCCTACTACGCGCCGACGAAAAAGTAAGAAACAATCCTGTTTTGGAAGATTCTTTAGTCGCATTGAGAAGATAGTAGCAGTGGGGCCTAGTCTTAGAGTTCTCGGTGTTGATTTGGCATCGAAAAGTTGGTCGGATAGTGGCTCAGCAATCCTTGAGTTTCAAATCTCCCCCCAACCTAAGTGGTTGTCTGCCCAATATGGATGTATTGAATGGCCAGATTGTGATCTTACGTCTGCAGCGATGGCCGAAGTAATTCATTCTTACGTTGCGGAAAATATGCTAGACGCCGTTAGTCTCGACGGGCCGCAGGGATGGCGAGAACCGAAACCCGAGATACGAGGAGGAGTCGGTAGGTGGTGTGAATATCTTGCTGCATGTCCAGGTAAAACGGGCAAGTATGGCAAAACATATCCTGGAACTTATCGCAACTGGATACAATTTTCGTTGGAAGTTTTTGAAACGCTGATAGATAGAAGTGACTTCCAACTAGCCAATAATCCTGATTCCAAAATTTTAGAACTACTGGATGACCAATATTGTTGGTTGCTTGAATGTTTTCCTACGTCCATTTGGAAAACAAGTGGATTAAAGCCCCTTCCTGCAAAAACGAAGTTCGCAGGAAATCATCAAAAAATATCATCATATGTCACCGCATTGCAGAAGTGCTACGACTTGCCAAATCTTGAAGATTGGCAGGGAACCCATGACGACCTTCAAGCAATCGTAGCTGCTTTACCGGCTGCTGGTTTACTAGGAGGACCTTGCCAAGCAGTGCCTAAGGGAAAATCTGGCTGGTTCGTAGATGCCAAAGCAGATATCCCTCGCCATTGGGTCGAGGGGATCATTTGGGATAGTAAACCGCGTTCTTAGTTCATTAATTCTTTGAATTGGTCATTACATTTCAAATGGATTTGTTTGTTATGTTCTAGATCTATCCTCCTGCCGGGTAGATATCAAATCTGAGTTTCGCGTGCGCTGCGCGCAGGGCGGCTTCCACCTCTTCGGGCTTCTCTCCTTTGGCGAAGATGAATCCCAGGTATCTCTCCCCCTCGGGCAGCGGCACGACGCGCCCGCCGATGTGGATGGATATGTCCAGGCTCACGACGCCGGGCACGGCCAAGGCCTCCTCCTGTCCCTCGACCTTTTGCAGGATGCCCGCTCCGGGTATGGGAATCATCATGACGCCAGAAGCCTTTTTCTCCCGCTCCACCGATGGCGGTGCCACGCCCAGGGCTTGCGAGAGGATGAGGTGTTCGAGCGATGCGCCGCCGCCGAATTCGAGCGCGCCCGAGCATTTCCCGCCGATGGAGCGGCTCGCCACGTCGATCACCCGGATTTCGCCTCCCTCGTTGATTCTCAGTTCCGCGTGGAGCGGACCCTCGCGCAGGCGAATCGCCCGGGCTGCGCGAATGGTTTCTTCGCGGATTTTCTCTTGGTTTTCATCGGGCAGCCGAGAGGGCGTGACGTAGATGGTTTCCTCGAAAAAAGGACCTTCGAGGGGGTCGGGCTTATCAAAGATGGCGAGAATGTGGACTTCCCCCCGCACGACGAGGCCCTCCACGGCGACCTCGACGCCGTCGAGATAATCCTCCACGAGAATCATCCGCGCCTCCGGGCCGCCTCTGGCGATGGTCTCTGGGTCCTCTAATATCGCGCCGATGCGGCGGTAGGCCCGGGCGAATTCCGCCGGGTCGTTCGCGCGAATCACGCCCCGGCTTGCGGCCAGAAAAGTGGGCTTTAGCACGCAAGGATAGCGCAGGTTTTGGGCGATTTTATCAGGCTCCTCCTGTGCCGAGACCAGGCGAAAGGCGGGCGATGGCAGGCCTTCTTCGGACAGGACTTTTCTGAGTTCGTACTTGCTCCTCGTCGTGCGGGCGGCCTCCACGGGGTGATAGGGCAGCCCCAGCGATTCGGCGGCCATCGCGCCGAGAATCAAAGTGTCGTCATCCACCGGGGCGATAGCGTCGACCGGAAATTCTTTTGCGAACGCCCGGATGAGAGCCGCGCCCGCTTCGGGTTCGTTGTAATCGAGCGTGATGGAGCCTCCGGGGTTCAGTTCGGCGAGCAAATCGGGCCTGTCGGTTCCCACCGTCAAGCGCAGGCCCATCTCCTGAGCCGCCGCCATGTAGGCGGATGCGCGGTAGGTGGCCGTCGTCATGAGCAGGAGAACGCGCTTTCCCTCTTCAGGTGGCATACCATCCGCCGTCCACCAGGAGCGATGTGCCGGTGACGAGGCTGCTCGCCTTCGAAGCCAGGAAGATGGCCGGCCCCACGAGTTCGCTCATCTGCCCGAAGCGGCCCATGGGCGTTCTGTCGCAGATGGCGTCGTAGATGAGTTCGTCTTCCTGCAAGGAGGCCGTCAGCTCCGTTTCGATGAAGGTGGGGCAGATGGCGTTCACCTGAATGTTGTCCGTCGCATACTCGCGAGCGAAAACACGCGTCAGGCCGATGAGGCCGCTCTTGGAAGACGTATAGGGCCCGTAGCACTGCTTGCGGGGGTTCCTGAATACGGACCAGCCCATCAGCGAGGATATGTTGATCACCTTGCCGCCGCCTGCTTTTTTCATCTCCTCGCCTGCGCGCCGCGTGATGAAGAAGATGCTCTTCAAGTTCAGGTCGAGGATCCTGTCCCAATCCGCCTCGGTGATATCCCAAAGAGTTTTCCGCACGTTCGTGCCTGCGTTGTTCACCAGAATGGTGAGGCCGCCAAGTGCTGCGGCGGCTTCGATCACCATGCGCTCGGCTGATTCCATGTCGGTCACGTCGGTCTGGATGAGCGCGCATTTGCGGCCCATGCCCTCGATGGCTTCTTTCGCCTCCTGGGCGGGTTCCAGGTCGATGTCCACGATGGCGACGTCCGCGCCCGCGGCGGCGAAGCCCTCGGCCAGCGTGCGTCCGATGCCGCGCGCAGCGCCCGTGACGAGCGCCTTCGCCCCGCTCAGGTCGAATAGAGATTGGCTCATGTGTCGGTTCTCCTCATTTTGGGGTGTCGTATTTTCCCCGATTCTCTCCGCCGAGGCTCCCCGGGTCAATGGGCGCGGGTGATCTCGTTGGCCTTGGGGGGAGAGTATGATAATCAGTAAGAAGAAGATTCTTCTCCTTTCCGTTCTCACTTGAGAGTGGTTTCTCTATTCGTTTGCGCAGGGGTGAACGATGGCGAAGGCCGGGGATAACGGCGCGAAAAAAGAGCGTCCCGTCCGCGAGGCGGCCTATAACTCGGGCAAGCCCGTGCCCGTGGTCTACGGGCCCGACGCGCCGGATGAGGCGTATCGGGAAAAACTCGGCGCGCCGGGAGAATACCCCTACACGCGGGGCATCTACCCCACGATGTACCGGGGTTCGCTCTGGACGATGCGCCAGTACGCGGGTTTTTCCACCTCGGCGGATACCAACGCGCGGTTTCACTTTCTGCTCGGAAACGGCCAGACGGGCCTCTCTATGGCTTATGATCTGCCCACGCAACTTGGCCTCGACTCGGACGACGAGGCCGCTCAGGACGACGTGGGCCGTCTGGGCGTCGCCGTGGACACCGTCGGGGACATGGCGGACGTTTTTGACGGGATACCGCTCGATAAGGTGAGCGTCTCGCACACCATCAACTCCACCGCCGCCGTCATCCAGGCGTTCTGGCTCATCGCCGCAGAGCGCCAGGGAGTCGGGCTGGATAAGCTGCGCGGCACCTTCCAGAACGACATGCTCAAGGAATACATTGGCCGGGGCACCTGGATATTCCCCCCAAGACCCTCCATGCGCCTCGTGGCCGACGTCATCGAGTACAACGCGAGGCACTGCCCGCGCGTGAACGCCATCAGCGTCTCCGCCACCCACATCGCGGAAACCGGCGCCACCCTCGCGCAGGACGTGGCCTTCCCCATACTGAACGCCCTGGCCTACATTCGGGAACTCACCGGGCGCGGCCTCCACGTGGATGATTTCGTGCCCACCATGTCGTTCCACCTCTCCGTCGGCGGAGGCGTGGGGCCGTTCAATCTGCTCGAATCGGTCGGCAAGCTGCGCGCCGCGCGGCGGATATGGGCGCGCACGATGAAGGAGAAATACGGCGCGAAAAACCCCAGGACCATGCAGCTTAAGTTCTCGACCGGCAATTGCGGCAGCCGAATGGCGGCGCGCGAGCCGCTCAACAACATCGTGCGCCAGACGCTCTTTACCCTCGCCGCCGTGCTGGGCGGCACGCGCTCGGTGAACATGGCGTGTTTCGATGAGGCCTTTGAGATTCCCTCGGACGAGTCCATCCGCACGGCTCTCCGGATTCAGCAGGTCATCGCGCATGAGAGCGGCGTGGCCGACACGGTGGACCCGCTGGCGGGCAGCTTCGCGATCGAGTCGGTAACGGATCAGGTGGAAGAGGAGATTCAGTCCATCGTGGATGATTACGAGTCGCGCGGCGGAATCGTCCCCTTTATCGAGAGCGGCGAGATTCAAAGGCTGCTCGCGAGGCAGGCCTATGAGCACCAGCGCAAGATCACCGAAGGCGAGCAGGTATGGGTGGGCGTGAACAAGTTCACCTCCGAGGAGGAAGACCGCATGAGCGCGGGCGAGGGCCTCTACGAGATGGACGATTCGACGCTCGAAAAACAAAAGGCGCGGCTTGCGCAGGTGAAGGCCGCCCGCGATAAGGCTGAGGTGGACGCGCAGCTTGAGAAACTACAAAGAGCGTGCGAGTCGAAAGAGAATCTCGTGCCTTGTTTGATGGAGGCCGCCCGCGCGCGCCTCACCGTGGGGGAGATGACGGAGGTGATGCGCGGCGTGTTTGGTTCCTATAGAGAGCCTTCGGTCGTCTGATGGCGAGAACCGAGAAGCGCATACGGGTGCTGATGGCGAAGCCGGGCCTCGATGGCCACGATCGGGGCGTGAAGGTAATCATCCACGCGCTCAGGGACGCCGGCATGGAGGTGATCTACTCGGGCCTCAGGCAAACGGATGCGCAGATAGTCGCCGTCGCGATTCAGGAGAACGTGGACGTCATCGGCCTGAGCGTGCTCTCGGGCTCTTATATGGGGATCGCGCGCAGGCTCATGGCCAGATTGGCCGAAGAGGGCCTTGATGATTGCCTCGTCATCTTAGGTGGGAACATTCTCGAGCGCGACGTGGCGGAGCTCAAATCCTTAGGCGTCGCCGAAGTCTTCAACCACCATGCGGACATGGCGGAAATCGTTTCGTACATCAGGAATAACGCAGCAGCCGGCGCGGCCTAGCGGCGGCGTATCTTTTTTGTGGGGGAATGAGTTTTGGGAAAGCCGCTGGAGGGCGTGCGAATACTCGACTTATCCGCTTTGCTCGCCGGTCCTTACGGCAGCATGGTGCTGGCCGATCTGGGCGCGGACGTCATCAAGATAGAAATGCCGGGCCGGGGCGACCTCGTCCGCACGATGCCGCCCCACTACGTGGGGGAGACGAGCGCCTACTTCATCGCCCTGAACAGGAACAAGCGGGGCATTTTTCTGAACCTGAAGGACGAGGAGGGCTACCGCGTCTTTTGCGAGATGGTGAAATGCTCCGACGTCGTGTATGACAACTACCGCCCCGGCGTCCTGGAGCGTCTGGGCGCGGACTATGAAACGCTCAAAAAGGTGAATCCCCGCATCATCAGCGCCTCCGTCACGGGCTACGGACTCACCGGTCCCCAAAAGGACAAGCCCGCTCTCGACCTCATCATCCAGGGGCGCGGCGGAATCATGAGCTTCACCGGCGAGCCGGGCAGGCCGCCCGTGCGCCTGGGCGTGCCCATGGGAGACATGGGCGGGGGTCTGTTCGTGGCCCACGGGATTCTGGCGGCCCTCTACAAGCGCGAGAAGACGGGCGTCGGCCAGAAAGTGGACGTCTCGCTCCTCGATAGCCAGTTGTACCTCGCAAGCTACCGCTCGCAATACTATCTGACGGCGGGCGACGTGGCCGAGCCGATGGGCACGGGACACGCATCCGCCGTTCCCATCGGCGCATACCAGTGCGGAGACGGCAAATGGCTGGTGCTCGACGCCATTCTGGATCATTTCTTCCAGAGTCTCTGCGACGCGCTGGGCCGTCCCGAATGGAAGGACGACCCCAGGATGAAGGATAGGCCGACCCGCCTCGAGAACCGCGAATACGTGGACGCGAAACTCTCGGAAGTCTACAAGACGGACACCGCCGCGCACTGGATAGAGAAAATCGAGGCGCACGGCGTTCCCTGCGGGCCGATTCAGAGCATCGACGAGGCGCTGAACGATCCCCAGACGCGCGCGCGAGAGATGGTGGTGGAGATGACCCATCCCGAACTCGGCGAGATGCAGACGTTCAACACGCCCGTCAAGATGGAGGGTACGTGGGGGGCCGCCCCTTCGCCGCCTCCCCTGATGGGCGAGCACACCGAGGAAGTGCTCAAGGAAGTGCTTGGTCTGGGCGATGAGGAAATCGAGCGGTTAAAAGAGCGCAAGGCGATATAAGAGGCCGTCATGTTTCATGACAAAAAGGCTTTCGTGTTCGACCTGGAAGGAGTTTTCTTCGCCGGGGACGAGGTGATGCCCGGCGGGGTGGAGTTGATGCGCGCCATCAAGGGGAGAAATCTCCCCCATCGCTTCATCACGAACATCAGCCGCAGCACGGCTGCGGAGATCCGCACCCACATGGCGGGGATAGGTCTGGACCCGGGGGAGAACCTCATCGTGGCCGCGCTGGATCGCATCGATTCGTTCTTGAGAAAGAACTATGGGCCGGGCCGGGCGTACGTGCTGGGGACGGATTCGCTCAAAAGCGCGGTCGCATCGGGTGGTTTTGAGATAGTGGGCCGGGAGGAGGAAGATGCGGCCGACGTCGTCGTCGTCGGTCTGGACGAGGACCTCACCTATCAGACGCTGAGCGCCGCCGCGCGGGCGGTGAGCCGGGGCGCGCATTTCGTCGCCATGAACCCCGACGTGCGTCTGCCGAGCGAGGACGGCTCGTTCTCACTTGGCGGGGGCGCCATCATGGCGTCGGTGCGGGCGGCGGCGGGAAGGGAGCCGGTTTTTTTCGGAAAACCCGAGCCTTTCCTTTTCGAGGAGGCGCTCAGGGAACTGGACGTAGACGCGGGCCAGGCCGTCATGGTGGGAGACAACCTGAGGACGGACATCGCCGGCGGCCAGAACGTGGGTATGGCCACCGTGTGGGTGAACCGCTGGGGCATGATAGCGGGGGATCCGGACGTGACGGCGGATTTGGAAGTGAAAACGCTCAGTGAGCTGATGCCGCATCTGCCGGGCGGCTAGACGCACGTAATCGAGAGGATGACATGGCGCTGGTCGAATATGAGGTGAGGGACAAGCTGGCCTGCATCACGCTGAACAGGCCGGAGAAGGTGAACGCGATCAACCACGAGATGAGCGAGCGCATTTTTTCGCTCTTCGCCGAGATGGAGCGCGACCCCGGCGTTTGGGGCTGTTTGATAACGGGCGAGGGTAAGGCGTTTTCTAGCGGCCATGACCTCACGGAGCCGCCCCCCGAAGGCAGGGAAGTCAAACCCGTCTCCGACCTCTACCAGGTCATCATGGAACTCTATAAACCGTGCTTCGCGGCGATTAACGGGGTCTGTCTGGCGGGCGGGGCAGGCATCGCGCTCTCCTGCGACGTGCGCGTGATGGCGGAAGACGCTTGGCTCGGCTGGCCACAGGTGGTGCGCGGCATCTCCTCGGTGAGCGGGCCGATTCTGCTGGCGAAGCTGTTGCCCTTCAACCTCGCCCACTACCATCTGTTCACCGGCGAGTCCATCGACGCCGAAGACGCGCTCAGGCTCGGCTTGGTGAACAAGGTCGTGCCCAGGGAAAAAGTCTTGGAGGAGACGGAGAAAATCGCGCGCCGGGTGCTGGCGAACGCGCCCCTGGCGGTGCGCGCAATCAAGGAGATTACCGTCCGCGCGCGCGACATGACGATGGAGGACGCCCTGCGCTTCGGCGACGTGATCTTAAAACGCATCCTGGAGACCGAAGACGCCGAGGAAGGCGTGCGCGCCTTCAAGGAGAAGAGAACGCCGCGTTTCCAGGGAAAGTAAGGGATGTGCTCTGGAGGCGTGTTCGCGCGCTGCTGTTCCCCCTGTAGAGGGGAGTGAGGATTTTCCGGGCAAAGGTATTGAACTCCGTAGCCCTGTGCCTGTCCTGATCGCATCCATCCCAAGGAGGGACAACCACGGGGGGCAGGACAACCCAAAAGGGTTGTCCCTACTACAATTCCTCGGGGTTGCCCCGTTCGTGCTCATTTCGTGTTTTGGGTGGCACGCATGTCCGCTCCTCCCTTACTCCATAGGGATCGTTCCCGTCCCCGCCTTGCGCGCCTCGGGCGAGTCGTTGCATAACGGATTCTCCTGATCCTTCGCTCCACCTTCACCTGAAAGGAGGCGGCGGTGAAATTCGACCTCACGGACTCTCAGAGAGAAATCCGGCAAAAAGCCCGCGAAATCGCGGCGAGCAAGATAGAACCCAGGGCGGCGTTTTGGGACCGGACCGAGGAATATCCCTGGGAGAACGCCAAGATTCTGGCCGAAGCGGGCTTCATGGGCATGAATATCCCTAAGGAATTCGGCGGCCCCGAGCGTCCGCTGATAGAGGCCGTTCTGGTGGTCGAGGAGATGGCCAAGGTCTGCGGCATCACGGGGCGCATCGTGGTGGACAGCAACATGGGCGTTGTGGGGGCCATTATCCGGTACGGTACCGAAGAGCAGAAGAAAAAATATCTGCCCATGGTGCTCGGGGGGGACAAGCCCGCCATCGTCATCACCGAGCCCGAGGCGGGAAGCGCCGCCACGGATATGACGACGCGGGCCGTGCTCGACGGCGATGAGTACATCCTGAACGGCAAGAAGAAGTGGATTACCGGCGCAGGCGTCTCCCACATCAACCTCGTGTTCGCCCGCGTGGTGCACGGGGGGGACGAGCAGGGAATCGGCGCCCTGATCGTGGAGTTGGGTGCCGAGGGCTTCCGTATCGGGGAGCGCGCCTTCATGATGGGCTTGCGGGGAATCCCCGAGAGCGAGGAGATTTTTGAGAACTGCCGCGTGCCCCGGGAAAACCTGGTGACGGTGGGCTTCGGTCGCCTGATGGCCGCCTACAACGCCCAGCGGGTGGGGGCAGGCACGGTGGCCTTGGGCCTTGCCGAGGGCGCCTTCGCCCAGGCGGTGGAATACGCGAAAAAACGCGAGCAGTTCGGCCGCCCGATATCCGAGTTCCAGGGGCTTCAGTGGATTCTGGCGGATGGGCGCATTCAACTAGACGCCGCTCGGCTCCTGCTCCACCGGGCGGCGGTGCAGCAAGACCCCAAAACGGGTTTTCCAGACATGCACCTGGCCGCCATCGCCAAGACGTTTTCGGCGGAAGCCTCCATTAAAGTGACGAACGATGCGCTCCAGATTTTCGGGGCGGCGGGCTATTCGCGCGATTTGCCGATCGAGCGCATGGCGCGCGACGTGCGCATGTTCACCATCGGCGGCGGCACCACCCAGGCGCAGCGCAACGTGATTGCCTCTGGCATTTTCGGGAGAAAATTCTCGCAGCGGCGTGGAGGGTGAGAAAACCCCGTTCAAAGGGCGGGCGTCTCACGAAAGCGGCCCGCGTCCGCTTGGCTTTTTGGGGCTGGAGTGTCCCCGGAAGGAGCAGATAAACCCCGGCCGTATTGCAAAGGAACCATGATGGCTATCTTTACGCTGCAGGAAGCCCGTGCCCTGCTGCCGCAGGTCAAGGAAGTAACGCAGCATTACTACGATATCGTTGAAGAGATGCGCGAACAACTGGAAAACATCGAAGAGTCGGACGATGTCAAGCGCCTCGAAGGACTCATGAATGACGCGGTTGGCGAGTGGGTTAAGGCCGTCAGAAACCTCGGGGTGGAAGTCAAAGGCTTGTGGCTGGCGGATTTCGATTCGGGAGACGGCTATTATTACTGTTGGATGCTCGGCGAGATCGACATCGAACATTTTCACCGCTACGAAACGGGGTTCGCCGGCCGCCGTCCCATTTCGTTGCTGGAGTAAGACTTGTTATTCCTGATCGCGGCGCCGAATCGGTTCCGGAAAAACAGTTGATGCCACGGCTCGCGCCGGGCTAACGTGTGCCGGTTGGTACATAGGGAGTATGTCATTATATCAAATTGTTCAAACTACCAACTCTCTTATGTTCACTCCTAACCGGGGAGGTGGCGAATGAAAGCCTTTTTAGATAGCGCTATAGATGTCGGCCGTGTACTGACGGAACCGCTCCCGGTAATCATTCCTCCAGGGTTCAATTGCCGTGGTCCATATTTCCGTTACTCGGACACCTGGAAACTTCTACCGGACGAAGTATGCCCCAATCAGTGCGTGCCATGCGGTGGAACAGATGCGCCCTAGCCGTATTGCAGTATCATGCCGGTGATCCCGCATTCGATGCAGCCGGCCACCTCGATGCAGCGCGAATTCGAAGGCGGCATGACCACGCCGGTGATGCCCTCCCTGTAGAATCGCTCGAACGGATAGCGTCGCGCGATGGAGCGGCCCCCCACGAGCCGCATCGCGTGCTGTACCACCTTGGCGCAGGCCTCGCACGAGATGTATTTGGACTGCATGACGGTTTTCACCGTGTTCTGGTTCGCCATGCCGTCGCCTTGTTCTTTCACGTGACATGCCTCGTAGAGGAGCATTCGCGCGGCTCTGATTTCGGAGCTCAACTCGCCGATGCTGCTCTGGTACATCTCGTTGTGGCTCAGCGGCTCGGGGTTGGGCGCGTATTGCGTCGTTCTCACATACTCCACCAGATGATCGTAGGCTCCTTCGGCGATGCCCAGATAGGCGGCGGAAAACCCGAGGTGGAACATGGTGATGTCGATTTTCCCCAGCGCGCCGATGAAGTTCTCACCCCCCAGGATGTCCTCGTTCGGCACGAAGGTATCCTCGAAGATGATGTCGTCACTCGCCGTTCCCCGCATCGACATCGTGTCCCACACCACTTGTACGGACGAGCCTCCGTAATCCTTGTGGAGCACGGCGGTCATGATGGCCTCCGCTGCGGTTTTTTTCCCCTCGAGGAACCCGGTGGTGAAGTAATAATCGGCGTGCTCGCCTATCGAGGCGGAAATCTTCCTGCCGCTCAGGCGGTAGCCGCCCTCGACGGGAGAGAAGATGGACTTGAGCGTCACGAGGTGGCGGAAGCTCATGCCGCGTTCCGCCGTGACGGAGGAGAAGAGCTTTCCGTTCTCGACGATGTCGGGCAGCACGCGTTTTTTCTGCTCCTCGTTCGCCAGGGCGAAGAAAAGGCTCACGGAGGTCTGGTGCATGTTCCAGGTGAGGGCGGTGGAGGCGCACGCCTTGCCCAGTTCTGCGAGCGCCATGTTGTAGGTGAGGGAATTCGCACCCGAGCCGCCCCATTCTTCGGGGATGCAAAGGGCGTTCAGGCCCGCGTCGGTGAGTAATTTGTAGTTCTCGGTGGGGAAGCGGCCTTCGCGGTCGATTTCAGCCGCCATCTCGGCCATCTGTGGCGTGAGGGCCTTGATTTTGTCGATGATCTGTTTGTCGTATTTCAGATCCATCAGCGTTTCGTATGACTCACTCGCCGCGGTAATGGAACCCATCATTTTTCCTCCTGTTCATCGAGGCGAAAAGCGCTTCACCTCGATCATCCAGACGGCGTTGTTCCCAGGGCCGAGCGGGAGGACATGCCCGACGCATCTTTTGTTCAACGCATCTTTATCTCTATATCCCGGTATTGTGTTCTCGCATTGCTTCACCCGCTCACTCTTGCGGTGTAATTGCGCCCCGCGAGAGCAGGCATCATTTCTCAGCCAGATGGATGAACACCGATCCTATCAGATGCCCCCTTGAGTTTGACAGCGCTTCACCGGGGCATGTAATCTCCGCTGGGTTTTTCATACTTTAACCCATTGAGATAATTCTTGCACCAGCCGCGAAACAAGACTGGCTCGTTATCCTCAAGTTTTTGGGAGATTAATCATGGCTCCGCGCGTACTCGTCTCCACAACGCCGTTTGGGGAGATTGACCCGAAGCCCATCGAGATGCTCAAAAGCGCAGGTTTGGACTACGTGCGCAATACGCTGGGCAAGCGGCCGAACGAGGACGAATTCGCCGAGATGATTTCCGGCGGTTTCGACGCCGTCATTGCGGGGCTCGAGCCTTTCACGCCGAGGATACTGGATTTGGCCAAGGGGCTGCGGTTCATATCGCGCGCCACGGTGGGTCTCGAAACGGTGGATCTGAACGCTGCGCGCGAGCGAAACATACTGGTTGCGAACACCCCCGGGGCCAACTCGGAAGCCGTGGCGGAACTGACGTTGAGCCATCTGCTCTCGCTCTTACGCGGCGTGCATCACTCCCACAACGCGCTCTTGCGCGGCGAGTGGCTCCAGTACATGGGCCGGACGCTCGATGAGATCACCCTGGGCGTCATCGGCGTGGGGCGCATCGGCAAGCGGGTGATACGCCACGTATCCGGTTTCGGGGCGAAAATCATCGCGAACGACCTGGCGCCCGATGCGGAATTCGGCGAGCGCTACGGCGTGGCCTGGATGGAGAAAGAAGAGATTTACCGGCGGGCCGACGCCCTCTCCTTACACGTTCCCGCCACGCCGGCGACCATCCACATGATGGGTGAAGAGGAGATTGCGATGATGAATAAAGGCGCTTTTCTCATCAACACGGCCCGGGGCGTCATCGTGGACGACGAGGCGCTCGCCCGCGCACTGCGCTCGGGCCACCTGGGGGGTGCCGGGATCGACGTTTTCCCGGAAGAACCCTACCGGGGAACTCTCGTGGGAGCGCCCAACTGCATCCTCACCGCGCATCTCGGCGCGCGCGCGCGCTCCGCGCGCCTGCAGATGGAACTGGACGCGACGGAGAACGTCTTGTGCTTCTTGGAGGGCAAGCCGATTCCGGGGCTCGTGCCGGATGAGGAATACGAGATGCAGCGAATCGTCATGGCCGAGGCGAACCGATGAACCGGGGAGGAGTTTCCTCTCGACTATTGGAGTTTTTGTGATGCCCAAGACACCTGATTACTATGCGGATAAAACCATTATCGTCACCGGTGCGGCCAGCGGCATAGGCAAGGAGACTTCCCTCATTTTCGGGCGCGAGGGGGCCAACGTCTTCTGCGCCGACCTGGATGAGGAAGGCGCCGCCGAAGTAGCCGAGCGCGTGACGGAAAACGGGGGCCGGGGCGTTCACATGAGGGTGGACGTCACCTCGCGCGAGGAGGCGTTCGCCATGACGAGGCGCGCGAAGGAGAGGTTCGGCCGGGTTGATTTTTCGCTCAATTCCGCCGGCGCGGCTCTCCGCCGTTCCGATTTTTTGGGCATCGACGACGACCTGTGGGACAGGACGTTCGACTTGAACGTCAAGGGCGTTTTCTACGGAATGCAGGCCGTGATTCCCGAAATGCTGGAAAACGGCAAGGGCGTCATCGTCAACATCGGGAGCATGGCGCACAAGCGCGGAGGCCCGGGCCACTCGGTGCACTACGCGGCGGCCAAGGGCGCGGTGGTGACGATGAGCATGGGCGTGGGCCGCGAATATGCGGACAGGGGCATCCGGTGCATGTCCATATCGCCGGGACCGGTCGACACGCCGTTTCACGACGTCTCCTCGGAGGCGCTCAAGGAGTCCATGAGGAGTCAGATACCGATGGGCCGCTTCGGCACGCCGGAGGAAATCGGCGAACTGGTGTTGTTCATGTGTTCGGATGCGTGTGAGTTCATGACGGCGGATACCGTGTTCGTGAACGGCGGCGGGGGCTGGAAGTAGCGCTCGCCGCCGCCGGGTCCTTGTGGGTCGGTTTATTTTCTCGAAAAAAGATTGAAGAGCAGCGTCAGGACGACGCTGATGACGATGCAGGTCACCACCGGAAAGTAGAAACTCCAGTTCTTCCCGCGCAGATGAATATCGCCGGGCAGTTTTCCCAGAAACGGAATCTTGGGCGCTGCGAGAAACACCACTCCCAAGACCACCAGGGCCGCGCCGAGCAGAATCAGCGTTTTTCCAAAACCGCCGAAAGGCTCCATCCGGGTTATTTCTCCTTACTCGGTATCGGTTTCCTCATCCTTGGCACTACTCTCCCAAAGCTCTCGCTGGACGCCTTTGGGCAGCGCGACGCCTAAGTGCGCATAGGCCGCCGGGGTGGCGCGCCGCCCGCCGCGCGTTCGCTGCACGAAACCCGTCCGCAGCAGGAAAGGCTCCACCATGTCCACCAGGGTGTCGGACTCCTCGTTCATGGTGGCGGCGATAGCCTCCACGCCCACGGGGCCGCCGCCGTATTGGTCGATAATCGTTCTTAGATATTTTCTGTCCAGCGTGTCGAGGCCCAGTTCGTCCACACCCTCCATGGCGAGCGCCTCGCGCGTGGTGGAGAGGCCGATGGCGCCGTCGCCCCGCGCCTGGCTGAAATCGCGCGTCCATAGCAGAAGCCGGTTCGCCGTCCGGGGCGTGCCCCTGCTTCTTCGGGCGAGTTCGCGAGCCGCCTCTTTTTCCATCGGCACGTCCAGGCGCACCGCGCTTCGCACAAGAATGTGTTCGAGTTCTTCTTCGGAGTAGAAATCCACGTGGTAGACGAGATAGAAGCGCTCTCTCAGGGCGGCGGTCAGGGCGCCGGGGCGCGTCGTGGCGCCCACGGCCGTGAATATCTTGAGCGGAAAATTGATGGTGCGGGCCATGGGACCCCGGTCGACGACGAAATCCACGCGGTAGTCCTCCATCGCGGGGTAGAGGAATTCTTCCACCGCACTGGGCATCCGGTGGATCTCGTCGATGAACAGCACGTCGCCCTGCTGGAGGCCCGTGAGTATTCCCATGAGGTCGGCCGGTCTCGACAGGGAGGGGCCGGAGGTTTTCACGAGGCGCGTCCCCATTTCTTCCGAGATGATGTGGGAGAGCGTGGTCTTCCCGAGACCCGGCGGCCCGTGGAACAGGATGTGGCCCAGGGGTTCGTTTCTCTTCCGGGAGGCTTCGAGCGCAATCCGCAGCTTGGCCACGAGATCGGTCTGCCCCACGTATTCTTCGAGTTTCGTGGGTCTGAGCGAGGTGAATGTTCGCTCCTCCGCCGGATTTGCCGCCTTCGCGCTCACGCGCCGCTCGATGACCATGTTTCTCTCCCGTCCTCTCTATCGGCCCAGCCGGAATACTTCTTCCAGGATGGCTTCGGCCTCCGCGTCCGCTCCCAGCGAGGCGACGGCGCGCTCCACGAGATTCTCCGCCTCGGGCGTGCGGTAGCCCAACTGGCCCACCAGCACGGCCATGACGTCGCCGTGCAGGGGCGTGGCGTCCCTGTGTTCGACCGGCGTAAGCGCGATATCGCGCGCCAATTGAAGTTCTGCGATTTCTTCTCTGAGCGTCGAGATGACCTGTTCGGCTTTTTTCCTGCCGATGCCGGGCAGTTTCGTGAGCATGACGGTGTTCGCCGCCGCAATGGCTTCTGCGATCTGAAGGGGAGGGAGGCTCATCGCCCGCACCCCGCTTTTGGGGCTTATGCCGGGCACTTTGATGAAAGAGAGGAAAAACGCCCTTTCTTCCGCCGAGAGGAAACCCACCAAACGGGGCAAAAGCTGGCCCGTGGCCACGTTTCCCTCCAGGTAATGATGCGTGTGGAGTTCCACCGCCTCGCGCGCGCCCATGAGCGCCTGGAGTTCATGCACCGCGTACCCGCCCACCTGTATCTCGTACGCGATGCCCGAGGGTGTCTTGAGAATGACGGATTCGGCCAGAACGTCGATGATCTCTCCCGAGATTTGGCGAATCATGCGCTTCTCCCGACCGCCTGGTCGCGCCGGAGGTAGCTGCGATCGATATGGCAGTACGCCGCGGCAATGGCGTCGGCCAAATCCGCGGGTTCGGGCAACTCGGGCAGTCCCATGCGTTGCTGGACCATGAGCTGCACCTGCGCCTTGGTGGCGCGTCCGGCGCCGACGAGTGATTTTTTGATTTCCGTGGCCGCGTAGCTGACCACATCGACGCCTGCCTGCGATGCGGCGAGGAAGATCACCCCCCGCGCGTGGCCCATGATGATGGAGGTGTGGGGGTGTTTGTAGTGGCTGTAGAGGTTTTCGACGGCCATGACGTCGGGTTCGTGCGTCTCGATGATGTGGGAAAGATCCTTGTGTAGCTCATAGAGGCGCTTCTCGATGGGTTCGCTCGCATCGTTTTTGAGCACGCCGCCATCCACCAGGCGCGGTTCGTATTCCGTCTCATCGAGGCGCAAGACGGCGTAGCCCGTCACGCGCAGACCGGGGTCGATGCCCAGAACGCGGAAAGTGTTTCCTGATTGCGGCAAAAGAAGACCCCACGGGCGGTGGGTTCAGAGTTTATGCGGATGCTTGCGCCATCTGTTCTTCAGAAATATCGAAATTCGCGTAGACGTTCTGCACGTCGTCGTTGTCCTCGAGCGCTTCCATGAGGCGAAGCATTTGTTCCGCTTCCTTGCCCTCGAGCTTCACCGTCGATTTGGGCAGCATGGTGATTTCGGCGGATTCCGTCTGGACCCCGTTTTTCTCCAGCGCCTCGCGCACGGCCTCGAACGCTTCGGGCGAGGTATGGATTTCGAACAGGTCATCGGCGGGTTCCAGGTCCTCCGCCCCCGCTTCTAATACCAGTTCCATGAGCGATTCCTCGTCGACGGCCTCTTGTGGAACCAGCAATAAGCCCTTTTTCTCAAAATTCCACGCCACGGCGTTCGGCTCCGCCATGGAGCCGTTGTTCTTCGTCAATATATGGCGGACTTCCGCACCCGTACGGTTGCGGTTGTCGGTGAGTATAGCGATGAGAATGGCCACGCCGTTGGGGCCGTAGCCCTCATAGGCGCATTCCTCGTAATTCACGCCCTCGAGATCGCCCGTTCCCTTGGCGATGGCGCGTGCGATGTTGTCCTGGGGCATGTTGGCCCCTTTCGCCGTCTGGATGGCCGTGCGCAGCCGGGGATTGCCGTCGGGGTCCCCTCCGCCGATCCGGGCCGCGATGGTGATTTCCTTGATGAGTTTCGTGAAAATCTTGCCGCGCTTGGCGTCGAGCGCGCCTTTTTTCCGCTTGATCGTACTCCACTTGGAATGACCGGACATGACTCGAAAACTCCTGCAATCCTCGTGCGGTGGTGCGTCTGCTCCATCCAACCGAAAGACGTTCGTTTTCATGATGCGTTCTGACTATAATTTCTAGCATGGGGGGCGGTGGGAGTAAAGACGCGTGTTATCGGGAGCAAGCCCGCCCCTGAAAAGCCTTGCGTGGACACTCTGGTGCGGAGGTGATATTTTTCCGCCAGACATTTCCGAGGAGGGTGGGTTCTGAAGTCTCAAAAAACAGTATCTTCCATGAATCCCGTCGAGAGGGGCGTGCGGACCCTTCAGATTGAAGCCGAGGCGCTTTCGGGACTCATCGAGCGTCTGGATGAGGAATTCATCAAGGCGGTCGATATCGTTCTCGGGTGTAAGGGCAGGGTCGCCGTTACCGGCATGGGGAAAAGCGGTCTGATCGGCCAGAAGATTTCCGCCACCCTCGCGAGCACGGGTACGCCCTCCTATTTTCTCCACCCCGCCGAGGGCGCTCACGGAGACTTGGGCATGGTGACGAAAGACGACGTCGTCGTCGCGCTTTCCTACAGCGGCGAGACGGATGAGGTGGTGCGCATCCTGCCCGTCTTCGCCCGCCTGGGCACGCCGCTCATCGCCATTAGCGGCACCGAGAATTCAACGCTCTGGCGCGCGGCGCAAGCCGTGTTGAACATTTTTGTGAAAGAAGAAGCCTGCCCGATTCAACTCGCCCCCACGGCGAGCAGCACCGCCGCCTTGGCCATGGGCGATGCGCTTGCGATGGCCGTTCTGGAAGCGAGGGGGTTTCGGCCGGAGGATTTCGCGCGGTTCCATCCCGGAGGTTCTTTGGGGAAGAAGCTCATTCGCGTGAAGGAACTGATGGCCGTGGGCGATGACATCCCGCAGGTGGAGGCGGCGGCTCCCTTGGCGCGTGTCGTGCGTGAAATGAGCGCCAAGAGGCTGGGGATGACGTGCGTGATGGGTTCTGAGCAGGAACTGTGCGGCGTCATCACGGACGGGGACTTGAGGCGCGCGCTGGAGAATACCGAGGAATTGCCCAATCTCAAGGCCGAGGATTTGATGACGCTTGCGCCCAAGACGATTGATGAAGACGAGATGGCCGCCGCGGCGATTCAGTTGATGGAGACGAGCGCCATCACGTCCCTGGCGGTTACCGCAGGTGCGGATAAACGCTTGGCGGGCGTATTGCACTTACACCAACTCCTGCGCGCAGGCGTGGTGTAGACGTTTCCCCGCCCTCAAGCGTTCAGCAGGTTTACCTAGGCTTTTAGAGAGCGTCGACCCGAGATTCACTCCCACCCCGAAGGCCCGAAAATCAAAAGAGAAAGTGCTGCGGCTATCATCAGCCCCAGACCAATCGTGAAGCCCAGAGCGGGCGAGAGGCGTCCGCGCAGCAGCCTTCCCAGTAAAAATCCGGCGAGCGCGGGCAGAATTGCTACGGCCGAGCGCGCGGATTCAAAGGCTCTCAGGGTGCCTGAGCCGCTCAGTATGGCCACCTGAACGCTCGCGAACACGAGCGCGCTCGTGTACATGAGCCGCATCATCCGGGCGCGGCCTGCGCCCGTGCTGTCGAGATACATGATGCTAACGGGTCCGCCCGAGTAGGAGAAACCACTCAGGCCGCCTGCGAAAAACCCCGCCAGGTAGGTGAAAAAGGTCTCATCGCGCATATCGAGTTGTATTCTCTGGCGCGAGATGCTGTAGGCGGCGAACAACAAGACGACCACGCCAACCGACCATTTGAGGAACGTGGGCGGACTGGAGATGAGGATCAAGGCGCCCACGGCGGCTCCGGCGGCTCCGGCGCCCAGGAAGGGCATGAGGCGTCTGAGCGATGGGGCGGGCACGCCGCCTCCGATCGCGCGAATCGCCATCAGGATGAGATTCGGCAAAGAGAGGGTGAGCACGGAATCGCGCACCCCGATGAGGGAGGCCAGCGCCGGGGTCGCCATCAGGCCGAAATCGAATCCCGCGGCTCCTTCGAGGAAAGCCGCGGCGAAAATGAGAAACGTGATATCCCAGGATGGCCACATGGGTTTCGATGACGTCCGCTTACAGGTTCAACAGGGACTGGATGTTCTTGTGCGAGACGTTCTCGTATTCCTCCTGGCTCAGCCCTGATTTTTCGAGCGTATCGACCGCCTCGGTGTCCGTCATGTCATAGGGTAGGTCCGTGCCCAGCACGACCCTCTCGCTACCCATCGTGTCCACCAGGAAGCGGACGACGGGCGGATGAAACACCAGCATGTCCAGATAAAAGTTCGAGCGGAGATATTCGAGTGGCGGGCGCGATATTTTTTCGCACTCGGGTCGCACCTTCCAGCCGTGGCCGAAACGTCCGATGAGGTAGGGAACTGTTCCCCCGCCGTGTAAGAAGATGAAGGTGAGGTCCGGCAGCCTGTCGAAAAGGCCTGAGAAAATCAGGCGGCCTATGCTGTTCGCGCTCTCCGTGGGGAACCCGACCAGATTGAACAGGTGGTATTCCTTCATCTGGTCTTTGCCCGCCGGGTTGGCCGGATGAACGATGATGGGTACGTTCATGCCCGCGGCCGCCTCGTAGAGGGGGTAGAAACTCTCATCATCGAGATACCGGCCGTTCACGTTCGTGCTCAGGAACCCGCCCTTGAGTCCCAGTTTGCCCACGGAGCGATCGAGTTCCTTCACCGAGAGGGGGATGTTCTGCGCGGGCAGGGAGGCCAGGCCATGAAATTTGGTCGGATGTTTCTCGATAATGTCGGCGTAGGCGTCGTTCGCCGCCTGGCAGAGTTCCTCGGCAAGGCCGTCATCGGCCCAGTAGACGCCCGGGTTCGATGAGAAGGACAGAATGTTCATGTCCAGCTTCATCTCTGCCATGGTCTGGAGTCTTAAATCCACGTTGGTGAAAGGCTCGATGGGCGGGTGCATCATGCCCTTGATGTCCACGACGCGCTCGCCTTGCGCGTTGGTGATGAGCTTCACGCCGTAGCGCGGGCCCTCTTTCTCCAGAATTTCAAAGTATTCATCCGGGTATATGTGGCAGTGAGCGTCGATGTGCATTCTTCTCGTCTCCGTGATGGGAAAGGTCAAACCGGATTGTTAGCACCCGCGAACGAGGGGTGTCAATGATCTCAGTCCCGCCCGTGGAGGGAAGAGCTGCGGTTTTTGTTCGTCATTCCCGCGAAAGCGGGAATCCGGAGCAGATGAATTTCTCGTCCGCCTGGATTCCGGCATCCGCCGGAATGACGGTGCTGTGGGTCTGTTTAGGGTAATGAGAGAGAGATCGCGCCCATTCTGGCGCTTCCATCGAGCTTCGCAAGGCATTGACCATGTTCCAGAATCGAAAACCGCTTCACCTTTCAGGGCTTGACGGCCCGGATGGTCGCACTCACCAGTTCCGGCGAGACGTAGGGCTTACGGCCTATGATTTCCACGTCGACGAAACCGGCTTCCCGCAATTGGGTCACATATTCATCGTCTCGGATGGCGCCCGCGATGCACGCGCACCAATCCTCGATGGAAGAGGCGTCCCCGGAGGGTTCGGCCACCTGGATGACGTCTGAAACCACGAAGCGCCCGCCCGGACGCAGCACGCGAAAAGATTCCCGGAACACGGACGCTTTGTCCGGCGAGAGGTTGATGACGCAGTTGCTGATGATGATGTCGACCGCGCCGTCTTGAAGGGGCATGTTCTCCATCTCGCCCTTTCTAAACGACACGTTGTGAACGCCCAGGCTTCGCCTGTTTTTCTCCGCTTTTTCCAGCATGGCGTCCGTCATGTCCAGGCCGATGACGCTCCCCCGGGGGCCCACCTCCTTCGCCGCGAGAAAACAGTCCAGCCCTGCGCCCGAGCCCAAATCCAGCACCGTCTCGCCCGGTTTGGGATGCGCGTCCGCAATGGGATTCCCGCATCCCGCGTTGGCGCTCAAGACGTCACCCGGAAGCTGCTCCACGGCCTCTTTCGCGTAACCGATGGTTTCGACGTTCGCAGCACCCGTGGGCATCTCGGAGATTGCGTCCCCGCAGCAGGAAACCTCCCCCGTAGCGACTTTCGCATACAGATCGCGAACGGCGCTTTTTATCTCTCCCTCATTGTCTGGGCATCCTGGAGACATGGGTGAGAACTCCTTGTGTATGGCTGTATGACCTCGGGAACAAACGCCCCGAACACGGACAGGATAGCAAGGACGCGGGAAAGAGGGAAAGCGGAGCCCCCCTATAGCGCCCGAAAGGGGAAAATACCACATAACTCCATATATATCAAAAGGATAAATTTTCACTTATTTTCAGATATTTTCAGATATATTTCCCTTTTTTTAGTTTTTTTTCACCCATTTGGGATGGTCCCGGCGCATCGGCCCGCGGTGTGATTCCGACACGCCACGGCGCCTGTCCCACGACGGCGAATCGGGAGGTGTGGTCAATCCCGACCAATGCGGGAGGGATTGTTCCGACCAAAGAGGAGGAGCCTGCCGACTGTAGGGGCCGCATACATGCGGCCCGGGCGTCGGGATTTCCCGAAAAGGGGAAGCTCGTGTGTGTCCGCCCGTCTTTACACGACCGTCATTCCAGCGAAAGCGGGAGAACGCGTAGGTTCTCCCCTACGGGCTGGTGTCGTCCGTGAAACGTCATTCCGGTATCAATTCCTGCCTCCTCGGTCGAGGCGGACACTCAAAGGAAAATGGAGCGGCGGGGGCGATACGATACGCGAGATTACAATTCTTACGAGGCGTTGTATAAAAGAGCCGAAGCGGTGATTGAAATCGCGGGCCGAAGTTGCGGGAAAATGGTTCCCGTGCAAACTTGGGATCACCCCGTTTCCTTCTTGACGTGATCAGACATGACGGAAGACAAAAAACAAATCTATCTCATCGACGGCTCGGGCTACATGTTCAGAGCCTATTACGGCATGATGCGCCAGCGGCTCTCGAACTCGAAGGGCGTGCCCACGGGCGCCACCCTGGCCTTCGCCCGCATGCTCTTGAAGGTGATTCGCGACCGCGCGCCCGAATACGTCGCCGTCGCCTTCGACAGGCCGGAACCCACCTTTCGCCACGACATCTACCCCGCCTACAAGGCGAACCGCGACGCCGCGCCGGAAGACCTGGTCGAGCAGATACCCTACATGCACCGCGTCATCGAGGTGTTGCGCGTTCCGCTTCTCGTCCATGCGGGGGCCGAGGCCGACGACATCGTCGGCACGCTGGCCGCCCGCGCCGAAGCGGAGGGCTACGACGTCGTGCTGGTGACGGCCGACAAGGATTTCGCCCAGCTTGTCACCGAGAACGTGCGCATCTGGGACCCGATGAAGGACGAGGAGATGGGGCCTGCGGAAATCGAGGCCAAATGGGGCGTGCCGCCCGAAAAATTCGTGGAGGTCCAGGCGCTCATGGGGGATTCGACGGACAACATTCCGGGCGTGCCGGGCATCGGGGAGAAAACCGCCGTCGCCCTGATTCAGGAGTTCGGCGGACTGGATGCGGTGCTCGCATCCACCGATCAGATAAAACGCCCCAAGCAGCGCCGGAACATCGAGGAAAACGCGGAGTTGGCCAAACTCTCGCGCACGCTTTGCACCATCAAGCGCGACCTCGTGCTCGAGGGAGACCTGGAATCCTGCCGCCTGGGCGACGCCGACATCGAGGCGGGCAGGAAACTCTTCGTCGATGAACTCGAATTCAAGAACGTCATCGAACAACTCCCCGGATACGGCGAATCCAAGGCGGAAGAAGCCGCGCCCGAGGAGGCGACCTCCCCGGCCGGGGAGGAGGAGCGCGACTACCACGTCATCCGCACCTTGGAGGAACTAAAGTCGATGCTGGCAGAACTCGAAAAAGCGGGGCGCTTCGCGTTTGATTTGGAGACCACCTCGCTCGACCCCATGCAGGCGCGAATCGTGGGCCTTAGCTTCTCCGCCCGTGCGGGGCGCGCGTTCTACGTCCCCGTGGGGCATGAAACGATGGATTCAGGCCCCCAGCTTGCGCTCGAAGACGTGCTCGCCGAGGTCTCTCCGCTCCTGGAATCGCCTGAAAACGAAAAAATCGGCCAGAACGTCAAATACGACATCGCGGTGCTCAAAGAGGCCGGCCGCGAGGTTCGCGGCCCCTTGTTCGACACCATGCTCGCCTCCTACCTCCTGCTTTCAAGCCGCAGGAGCCACGGGATGGACCATCTGGCGCAAGAGTATTTCGGGGTAACGACGATCAAATACGCCGACCTTTGCGGCAAGGGCGCCAAGGAGATTCTCTTCTCCCACGTGCCTATCGAGGCGGCGGCCCCCTACGCCTGCCAGGATGCGGATATCACGTACCGCCTTGCCGAGAAGATGGCCCCGCAACTTGAAAACGACGGGCTGATGAATCTTTTCGGGGAACTGGAAATTCCGCTCTTGCGCGTCCTGCTCGATATGGAGCGCGCGGGTATCCGGCTGGATCGGGAATTTTTACGGAACATGGGCAAGGAACTGGAAGCGCGTCTCGAGCAAATGCGCAGCGATATCCACGCGCTGGCGGGTGCGGAGTTCAACATCAACTCCACCCAGCAGTTGCGCGTCATCCTGTTCGAAAAGCTGAACCTCCCGGTAATCAAGAGAACGAAAACGGGGCCTTCCACCGACATCGACACGCTGGAGAGACTCGCGCCCCGGCACCCCCTTCCCCAGGAGATTCTGAGTTTCAGACAGCTTTCAAAACTCAAGAGCACCTATGTCGATACCCTGCCCGAACTTGTGAACCCGCAGACGGGCCGCATCCACGCGCGCTTCAACCAGACGGTCGCCGCCACGGGGCGGCTCAGCGGTTCGGACCCCAATTTGCAGAACATCCCCATCCGCACGGATTTGGGCCGCGAGATACGCCGGGCCTTCCTGCCCGAGGACGGGTGGAAGCTCCTCTCTGCGGATTACAGCCAGATCGAACTGAGGGTGCTGGCGCATTTCACGAACGACCCGGCCCTCGTCGATGCTTTCGGCAAGGGGGAGGACATTCACGCCACGACCGCCTCGGCCGTCTACGGCGTGGCGCTCGACGCGGTGGACTCCGAGATGCGCCGCGTCGCCAAGGCGGTGAATTTCGGCATCATCTACGGGCAGGGGGCCTTCGGCCTTTCCCAGACCATCGGCATCGCCCAGTCCGAGGCGCGCTCGTTCATCGACACCTATTTCGAGCGCTTCGCCTCCGTGCCCGCCTTCGTGGATGCGACCATCGAGAAAGGGCGCGCGAGCGGCTATGTCTCCACCATCATGGGGCGGCGCAGGTATCTGCCCGATCTGAACAGCAGAAACCGCAACGCGAAAAACGCCGCCGAGCGAACGGCGGTGAATTCCGTCATCCAGGGCAGCGCGGCCGACGTCATCAAGATCGCGATGATAGCCATCGCCGCGCGCCTCACGAGAGAAGAGAGAGAAGCGCGCATGCTCGTGCAGGTGCACGATGAGCTCTTGTTCGAGATACCGCCCCGAGAGATCGAAGGCGTGGCCGCCCTGGTCGAGGAGGAGATGCGGGGCGCGATGGACCTGCGCGTTCCGCTCGAGGTGGACGTGAGCACGGGCGAGAACTGGGGCGAGTTGAAGTAGCCGGGGCTTTCGTCGCAGGAATCTTTCTTCATACGAATCTCTCCGCATACGAATCGGGAATTGCAACCATTTCCGGGCCTGCGTTTTCTCCCCATTTCGGCGATCCGCGCATCGAGATCACCCCCGCGCCTTGCGCACTCGCTCGCGCGCGCCATAGAATCGGGCGCGTCGTTCTCATCCGCCCGCACTGTCCGTGATGGTTGAAATACCCGGGAGGCCCTTGTTCGGAATGTCCAATCTCTACGCGGTCGGCGATATTCATGGCCAGATTCACATGCTCGAAGCCCTGGTGGAGCGCGTGCCCTTCAAGGAGGATGATGAAATCGTTTTTCTCGGCGATTCCATCGATCGGGGGCGGGATTCGAAGGCCGTGGTCGAGTTCCTGCTCGGTTTCAGGCGCGAATACCCCAAGACCGTGTTTTTGCGGGGCAATCACGAGGACATGCTTTTGGATTATCTGGATGGGGGCGGGAACTATTATCCGGGCGTCTACCTCATGAACGGCGGCGGGGCGACCCTTGAGAGCTATGATCCCGATGGGATGGGCGAGGTTCGGCTCCCACCCGCACACCAGGAATTTTTCGATGGGCTTCAGTGGGTCCATGAAGCCCGTGGATTCATCTTCGTTCACGCGGGCTTGAGGCCGGGCGTTCCCATCGAGGAGCAGGACCCGATGGATCTGGTCTGGATACGGGAGGAATTTCTCGATGCGCAACATGATTTCGGCAAACCCGTCGTCTTCGGGCACACCCCGGGCTGGGAGATGAGAAACGAACTTCCGTATTACTTGGGCATAGACACGCGCGCCGTAAGCGGCGGGTGTCTGACCTGCGTGCAGCTCGCCGATAACGAGATCGTGGACTGTCACCAGGTGTTTGCCCGGGAAGTGGGATGAGTTGAATCCTTCGTGAGGCGAAAACCGGACGCAATTCCAGACGATAAGAAAATACGCGGCCTCCTCGCCAAAGAGGGCAGGCCCATGCCCGTGCGCGAACTCGTGCGCCTGCTCGGAGTCTCCGCCGCCGCGCGGCCTCCGTTCAGGAAGCGCCTGCGCGCCATGGCGGAAGAAGGCGCTCTCACCCGCGTTCGCGGACGCTATTCGACGCCGGGTTCTCTCTCCATTTATCAGGGAATCTTCCGGGGGCACGGACAAGGCTACGGGTTCGTCGTGCCGAAGCAGACGGAGAATGAGGAAAAACCCCTCGACATCATGATCAAGAAAACGCGCACGCGCGGCGCGATGCACGGCGACCTGGTTTCCGCCAGGGTGGAGAAAGTCCAGCCCGACGGGAGGCGCGAGGGCAGCGTGCTCGACGTGATGGAGCGCGCGCACGAAACCCTGGTGGGCAGGCTCTGCGTCGAGGGCGGGAGCGCGTGGGTGGAGCCCCAGGAAGATCGCATACCGCATCTCGTGGTGCTGGGCGCGGGAGGAAGGGAAGGGGCCAGGCGCGGCGAATGGGTGGAGGTCGAGATAAGCCGGTATCCGACCCGGAGAGAGCCCGCCAAGGGGCGCATCCTGAGGTCGTTCGGCTATCCCGAAGACCCCGCCGCCGAGGGGCGGATGGTGCTCGCCAAGCACGGAATACGCGAGGATTTCCCCCAAAAAATTCTGGATGAGGAGGCGAGGATATCTCCGCCGGGGGAGGATACTCCCTTCCCCGAAGGGGTGGAGGATTTGAGGGGCCTGTGCGCGTTCAGCATCGATCCGTTCGACGCACGGGACCGCGACGACGCGGTTTCGATTGAAAAGCTGAAAAGTGGCCGCCGCCTCGGCGTGCACATCGCCGACGTGGGCCATTACGTGAAGCCGGGCGGCGCGATCGATACCGAAGCCCGCGCGCGGGGGACGAGCGTGTATTTGCCGGATCGGGCGGTGCCCATGCTGCCGCCCCGCCTCACGGGCGAGGTGTGTTCTCTGGGCGAGGGGGCGGTGCGCCGCACCTTGAGCGTCTTCATCGATTTCGACCGATACGGGAATCAGACGGGTATGCGGCTCACCTTCGCGCGGGTTCGCTCGCGCGCCTCCTTGACCTATCGCGGCGTGGCGGCCGTTCTGGAGGGCGCTGAAATTCCTGAAAAAGACGAGGCCGAAAGCGCTCGCGCATTGGAGGAACCGCTCAGGGAATTATCCTCACTTGCGGATACGCTCCACGCGGTGCGGATGCGCCGGGGCAGTCTCGATTTCGATCTGCCCGAAGCCCGGGTACTGCTCGACCCGGAGGGAATGCCCGCGCGTATCGAGCGCGCGCCGAGAACCTCGGCCCACAGGCTGATCGAAGAATGCATGCTGGCGGCGAACCGGGCGGTGGCGGAATATCTTGGCCAGGCGGGAGGCGCTTCTGTCTTCCGCGTCCATGAGCCGCCGGCGGAGGAGAACCTGGAGGGCGTAAGGGCGATTCTCGCAAAGCTGGGTCTCAAGGCCCCCCGCCTGGGAGAGTTGAAGCGCCCCGGAGGGTTTCAGGAGGTATTCGACGCCGTGCGGGATTCCGACGTGGAGCGCTACGTGAATTTCGCCGCGCTCAGAAGCATGAAACTCGCGCGCTATGAGGCCGCTCCCGCTCTCCACTTCGGCCTTGGTTTCGAGCACTACACGCACTTCACCTCGCCCATCCGCCGGTACGCGGACCTGTGCGTTCACAGGAGGCTCCAGAGGCTCATGCGCGGCGATAAGCGCAAACCGCAGGCGAAGCCGCTCGCCGCCCTTTGCCATGATATTTCCGAGAAAGACCGGACGGCGGAAGCCGCCTCGCGC
This sequence comes from bacterium, assembly GCA_965221165.1. Classification (GTDB taxonomy): domain Bacteria; phylum UBA8248; class UBA8248; order UBA8248; family UBA8248; genus Bin107. Next base: position 1,500,161 of record CBDCRP010000003.1, on the reverse strand, counting down.
GAGATGGTGGATTTCATGAAGGCGCTCTTCATGCGCGATAAGGTGGGCGAGCGCTTTCGCGGCCACGTCTCGGGCGTCGCGAATTTCGGGATTTTCGTGGAGTTGGAGGATATTTTCGTGGAGGGCATGGCGCCGCTCGAATTCATGACGGATGACTACTACCGCTTCATTCCCGAGGAACACGCGGTTCTGGGCCGCAGGACGGGCCGGCGGTTTCGCCTGGGGGATCCCGTCACCGTGCGGGTGGAAGGCGTGGATTTGTCGGCGCGGCGCGTTACGTTTCAGCTACAGGCGGGCGGCACGCGGGAGGTGGCCGGCGATGCGCCCGCCGCACGCCGCATGGCCGGGCTCACGGGTATGCGCCGTCCCCGGAAGGAGAAGTCCCCGACGCCCCGGCGTAAAAAGAGGGGAAAGCCTGCGCCCAGGCGCGGGCGACGCCGCTGATCCCCTGAGCGGTTTGCGTTTCCTGATCCCGGTCTGCCGTCTATCCCGTGAATTTTCCCTGTGGCGAAAAATTTCGTGAGGGGCTATATTGTTTCTCGATATGAGGGAGACGCGGGGAGCGATGCGCTCCTCTTTCTTTTTCTTGGGTTTCGTGGAGTGGATGATGGCGGGCGGCATCAAGATTGTTGCGGAGAACAGGCGCGCCCGCGCCGATTATGCGATTGATGAAACCTACGAGGCGGGCCTCGTCCTCACGGGCACGGAAGTGAAGGCGCTTCGCGAGGGCCGCGCGAACCTGAAGGAGAGCTACGGGGACATCATCGACGGCGAGGCCTGGCTGGTCGATTGCCACATCAGCCCCTACGGGCACGGCAACATCAATAATCACGAGCCCACGCGCCGGAGAAAGCTCCTGCTTCACAAGCGCGAGATCGGGCGCCTCATCGGCCGGGTGAACGAGAGGGGCATGACGCTCGTGCCGATGAAGATGTACTTCGCCCGGGGCCGCGCGAAGGTGGAGATCGGCGTGGGCAAGGGCAAGAAGTTCCATGATCGCCGCGAGGAGCTCAAAAAACGCGCCGCTAATCGCGAGATCGAGCGCGCGCTGAGGGAGAGGAACCGGGGATGATGAACATGTTCAGAGACTATACGATGCGCTGGTGGCAGGTGAGTCTGCTCAAAATCTCGATGGCCGCGTTCGGTCTGGCCGTCGGCGCCACCTGGCCGGGAGCCTTCGAGGGCCGGCTGCTCTGGCTCTGGCTGATATTCCTGCTCCCCGCCGCGTACCTGAGCTACGTCTTCTACCCGAAAATGTGGAGGAGGCGGAAATAGCGTATTCTGCATCGGGCGCGGGGCGATGATCGCCGCCCCGGGCGCGAGGTTCATCTCTCATGGGGGCGATCCGGTTTCGACGGGAGGATTTGAAGTCTGAGCTGCGCGCCGGGGACGCCACTTGGCCCCGTTATCAATGTGGCAAAATCACACCAGCCGACAACGAGCTGGCTCTCGCTGCTTAAACGCTAGCGAGCGTTCCCCCTCGCCTCGTCCGCGGGGGAGGTGTGGAGCGTCATGATGCGGACTAGCCGACCCAGGTTTCGGTCCGGAGCCTGCTAGGCGAATTCTAATCGGACTAGCCCGGAGGATGGCCCGCCGGTGGGCTTGAGATCGGGCGAAACCCTTACCACCGGCTACGCGCGTAGACGCTCACGACGGAAGCCTTGCGGACGCGGGTTCGATTCCCGCCGCCTCCACCATTCAACCTTTTGTGTTTCCATTGCATGTGTTCCTCTCCCCCTGCCGGGGGGAATGGACCGCCCTCGCGGCGTGATCCTCGATAAGCCCGGCAGCGTCTCGTCTTGCGTCATGGCCGGGGTGGGCATAGCGAGCGCATCTCGTGACGCCGGGCTTGGGAAAGGGCGAATTGCCTCTTCGCCCCGATCCATGCGACAAGGTGGGTTGCCGCTGTATCCACGAATCGGCTTGGCGGATGGCGCGAAGTTCTTGCGCAGCGGTTCGGGCGGTTGCTTCACCACCGTCGCCGAGCGCGGCCGGGGCGGATAAGCGCCATGCGCCGCCGAGCGAACGAGAGTCGAGATGACCGAAAAAAGCACCATTCAGAACATGGCCCTGTTTTGCGATTTCGAAAACATCGCCCTTGGCGTTCGCGACGCCAAATACGCGGCTTTCGATATTCAAAGGGTGCTGGAGCGCATACTGCTCAAGGGCAGCATCGTCGTAAAGAAAGCCTACTGCAATTGGGCGCGTTACAAGGAATTCAAGGCTCCCATGCACGAGGCGGCCTTCGAGTTGATCGACATACCGCACGTCCGCATGTCCGGCAAGAACTCCGCCGACATTCGCATGGTAGTCGACGCATTGGACCTCTGCTATACCAAGGCGCACGTCGATACCTTCGTGATTATCAGCGGCGATTCCGATTTTTCGCCTTTGGTCAGCAAGCTCCGCGAGAACAACAAGGTCGTCGTCGGCGTCGGCGTAAAGAACTCGACCTCCGACTTGCTGACCTCGAACTGCGACGAGTTCATCTATTACGACGACTTGATGCGCGAATCCGAAAAACAGGGAAAGGCCAAACGGAAACGGCCGACCGCCGGCGCCGGAAGAAAGAAAGTCATCGACGGCGACGAGGAAAAACGGCTGGAAGGGCTCAATCTGGTCCTGGAGACGACCGAGGACTTGTCCCGGGAGCGGGGCGAGGAAGAAAAGGTCTGGGGATCGATGGTGAAGCAGGCCCTGAAACGCCGCAAACCGGGATTCAGCGAATCCTATCACGGATACAAAACGTTCAAGCACCTACTGGAAGACGCGAAAGCCCGAGGGATGCTGGATCTGGAATACGACAAGAAGTCCGGCGGATACATCGTACAGAGTGTGCGGCTTGATGAATAGGCGCGCGTAGACGCTCACGACGGAAGCCTTGCGGACGCGGGTTCGATTCCCGCCGCCTCCATCAGAAATGGGTGTCTTTCAACAAGCCGTCCTGGTGTAACAGTCTTTGACTGACGAACTAGGTCGCATTACACAAAAGAGGGAAATTCACTTGGTTGTATATCTGCTGATCGCAAGCGTTATCTGCAGCGGTAATATGTTTATTCCTGCGAGGGGGTGTATTCCCAGTTGCTCAAAAACTTCATCCTTGAGTCGTTTTTCGTAGCCGGTTCCCAGAGCCGACTCAGCAACCATCTCGTCAATTTTCTTTTCAAAATCCGAAACGAAAGTTATGAAATCTGAGACTGCAGCGATCATCAATTCACGATCATCTTTGAGTCTAAAATTTGATCGACCCCACAGGATAGCTCTAATCAGGGCTTCAGAAACTGGATGTGAATAGTTTTTATCGAAAACTACATCACCGTTGGAATTAGTAATCTTGATCTGATGTATGTCTATCAGTGGCAATATTGTTATCGTTCGCAAAGATGAGCGGTCGAAATTAAACTCGACATCGAGTTCTGCGTCCTCAACGAAGTCTTCGGGAAAATTGCGAGACTTTACCGTCACCTCCACGACTTTAGTGATTGCTTGTGCAACCCTTCCGGTATTGTCCTGTTGTTGCTTTTTCGTCTTTTTAGTTTTGTCTTTGGCGAGGGCGATTCTCGAATGACATGCCTGTTTCAGGTCATCGTAGAGCCTCTGGATGGGTACATCACTACCAATGACATCAAGTGCCCACTTGTCGAGGGCAGCGAGGGCTGTGCCAGGTGTGGGAGCGGCGTGTGACCAGTCCACAGGAGATTCATTTTTCCAGACTGCTTCAGCGAGCATAACAAGCTCTCCCCTTTGCTTCTCCGAGAGTTGTCGAATGTCGAGGACTGGATATTTCTGTACTTTTGTCGTAGCCGCTTCCAAGACACCAGCTCCCATACCGGCAGAACCATTTATTTCAACACTAAAACTAAACAAAGAAGTTGTGAGAACGGCTGCCAGTTCTTTCCATTCGATGCCGGTGGCTGGCGTAAGGCTATTAAGTCGTTGATCTAGCAAGGTCGGAGTAGAGAACAATAAAGGCGAAAACACGCCATTTATCCCCTTGCGAAGCCAGACGTGATGCTTGTGCGGGCGAGCTTTGAGTGCATACCAAATGCTACCTCCTTGTGCTTCTAGCGTTTCGTAAATTGTTTTCAATTTCCCGGACTGTTTTTTTCGTGTGGCCCTTCGGTCGGCCATAGCTTCAATGTATTTCAGAGCTCCCGTACCTCGCAGGTCATTCTTAGATATCTGACAGTCAAACAACCATTGTGGAATGCCAGGATTCTGAAAAAAGAGATTAGAGTTCATATCTCGAAGTTTCAAAAGCGGCTTAAGAAAACGGGATTCAATCCCATAGGTGTCAATAGTTGTCTTATTTAAATAATAAAATTGATTTTGTAGTGACTTAAATCCTAGAGAGACCTTAGCTATCTCTGATATTGAGGTGAACATCCCAAATCCCCTTCGAAAATCTCGTAGTATGAGATTGGAGCACGGATATATTTCGACCAGTTCAAAGCGGTTTTATTTTGAGTTGCCATTGCTGCCCGTTCCTTTGAAGGGTCTACACATTTAATTCGATAGCGGTTGTTTTCGACGGAAACATTAGAAATTTCGATTTCATCGACAAGTTCTGTTATTCGCGTCCAGTGGGGTTTGCTGCCGGCCGTAAGTTCTGAGATCGGATGCTTTAGGGTTACAAAACGAATAGGTTTATCTTTAGTCTTTCGATCTACTTTCTCTGCTACCAACAGGACAGTATTCACATCCACCTGAGGAAAGAATGATTCTGCTGTTGATGCCAAGACCACGGATAATCTGATTTCGCCAAGAAGCATTTCTTGGAGAGAGCGGGCATAATTTGCTGTCAGCCAACTCGCGGGTGTTACGAAGCCTATTCGCGAACCCAAGTTCATGAACTTCATAGAGTGGTAAATGAAAAACGCAAATAGATCTGTCTTCGAAGATGCCTTTATACCGGCCTTCGCGGCTGCACTGAATAACTGGCGTTGGTACGTTGGGTCGAGATCATCCTGATTTTGCGAACGTAGATACGGTGGATTGCCGACGATACAATCGAAATGCGGAATAGGTACAGGAATTTTCTTTGTCTCAGATGGAATGCGCGGCGCGGGGAATTCCACCGACTCACCAGGCAAACGATCAAAAAAGTTTCCAGGAACAATTCTGGGAAAGTTTTCAAATTCCGACATGTCTTGGCGGTACATATTGATCACAGCCAGTTCTGCAGCGAAGGGACTGATATCAAATCCCCAGATGGTTGGTAGAAGTTCCTTGTGGGAAAGTGCGGCAGTGTGAGCGAGGTAGCTATAGGCAGACATCAGAAACGTACCACTACCGCAACCTGGATCAAGCACAAGTGGACGATCACCGTCTACAGTGAAAGCAACGAGAAGATCGGCGACTGTCCGTGAAGTATAAAATTGGCCAAGGAGTATCTGTTCTTCCTCAGGTATCAAGTGTTCAAAAATGGACCCGAGCACATCGTCGGTTAACGAGGCCCAGTCATAATTAGACAGATAGTCAGCCAAGTGTGAGATAAGCCTTGTTACTTCTTCAGCAATCGGTATTATTGAGTCGATAGGTTCCGGTTTGAAAAGTGCTTCATAATCATAACGGCGGACGTCATTCCAGTATGGTTGAAAAGCAGATGGGAGTACGTCTCCTGCCGTGAGCTTCAGTTGCTTCAGTGTTGGAATCTTGCGCTTGAGGGCGAAGTAAAAGAGGATCTGGCCTACGAAACGGTACCCAATTTGTCCGGCCACTGCATAACAATGTCTTCAACGAATCCTTTGAACCCTTGCTCGGCGGCAATCCTGTTGATTTTGCGTCGCAGCTTGCCGTCGGTAGCCGCAGCTTTGGCAAGGTCACGATGCAAGATTTCGCGAATTTGGTGAATTGTGGCTGTCAGTCGATTAACGAATATCTCGCTATCAATTGCGTGTCCGGTGGTGGAGTCTCTAGTATAGTGCTCTAAGGCTGTGTTCAATATATCGATAGCTTTAGTTCGCAACTCTTTTGTAAATGCTGGCTTAAGCCAATTTTCAACCTTGGTAATGGCAGGTGACAAGGATGATCGTGTGATTGCGTCAGTAGGGAGAACGGCTCGTTCCATTGGGGGTGTAGAATAGACTTCTAACTCCTGCATATTCCAAAGTGCAAAGTATGGCGCGTTCCAGTGTCGAGCTTTCTCGATTGCGTCGGTAAAGAATTCAGGATCGTTTATGTATGTTGTAGGTGTTTTTAACTCTAAAGTAAGGAATGCAGATTCGCTAATGCGGTCGAACCAAATAATGAGATCGCTACGTTTCCCAGACGAGGAACGAGGTTTTTCTTGCGTTGCTTTCTCGACTGGAATTCCGGGTCGCTTTGCTATCTCTTCGTTGAGCCAAACTATCACCTGTCCTTGAAATTCCGGCTCATTGGTCATTTTACGGGCTGACATTGTTTTCCTCATCGTATTGAAATCGCGACTACTTCAATTTGGCCCTTGATTCTACGTCACCTATTTTGTGGTTTCACCTACGTGCGGACTTATAACACCTCTAAGATGATATCCACTCCCGACGGGTTGGAGGCTAATGATGAAACAGAGCGAAGTAATCTTCGAAGTCACAGAAGCCGTCGAAGGCGGCTATGACGCCAGAGTAGCCAGGCTGCATCTCGTCAGGGACGAAGTTGTCGCGGTATGAGGCTGCCCCGTACATTCTGATGTAGTCCTGTCTTTGAATTCACCACCGAGTACAACAAAACCCCTTGAATCCTGAAACTCCCCCCCCCCACCCTCCATTGCATTCAGCCGTTCGCGCGGATTAGAATGCGCTCGTCACCGAGGCGGCGTCGCCGAATCAATCCGGTCGTTTTGGATGGTTCGGCCGGGTTGGCGGCGCCTGAGCCGATATGTCCCGCGAGGTTCTCGAAGAGGACGCAGAGCATGACGCCCCTGGCCGAAGAGGAATCCTCATTCGTCGCCGCCGAGCCGATCCTCGATCCGCGCCGCCGCTATCTGAATCGGGAGCTCTCCTGGCTCGGCTTCAACTGGCGCGTGCTCGCCGAGGCGAGCAACCACCGACACCCCCTGCTGGAGCGACTGCGCTTTTTGTCGATATCGGCCAGCAACCTCGATGAATTCTTCATGGTGCGCCTCGCGGGTCTCAAGGGCCAGGTGGCCAACGGCGTTACCCAGAAGAGCCTCGATGGCCGTACGCCCGCCGAGCAGTTGGTCGAAGTCGTTCAGGAGAGCGCGCGGCTGATTCACGAGCAGGAGGCGGTGTGGGCGCTCTTGCAAGGCGAACTCGCCGAGGCCGGCATCTCGGTGGTCACCGCGAAAGACCTGAGCGCCGAGGAGGTGGCCTGGCTGGGCGATTATTTCCTGAAGCAGGTCTTTCCCGTACTGACGCCCCTGGCCATCGACCCGGCGCACCCGTTTCCGTTCATCGCCAATCGCGGCTTCTCCCTCGCGCTCGAATTAGAAGCCACCGAGGGGGCGCGCAGGATGCGGGCGCTGGTTCCCCTGCCCGCTCAGGTGCGCCGCTTCGCCCGCCTGCCGGGGGAGGAGGTCCGCTTTATCGCGCTGGAGGATCTGGTGCGCTTGTTCATCGACCAGTTGTTCCCCGGCTACCGAATCGTCGGCAGCGGCGTGTTCCGCCTGATCCGCGACAGCGACATCGAGTACGAAGAAGAGGCCGAAGACCTCGTGCTCTTGTTCGAAACCATGTTGCGCCGCCGCCGGCTCGGCGGCGTGGTGCGCCTGAGCCTGAGCGCCGATGTGCCGGACTCGCTGCGTGAGCTGGTGATAAACGAGTTCGACGCGCAGCCCGATGACATCGTGGAGTTGACCGGCACGATCGGCATGGCGCAACTCGGCGAGTTGATCGATTGCGGGCGGGCGGATTTGATTTTTACGGCCTACCAGGCGCGCTTCCCCGAGCGCATCCGCGAGTACGACAACGATTGCTTCGCGGCGATTCGCCAGAAGGACATCGTCGTGCACCACCCCTATGAGAGTTTCGACGTGGTGGTGCAGTTTCTCGAACAGGCGGCGGCCGACCAGAACGTGCTGGCGATAAAACAAACGCTTTACCGCACGACCGCGGAGTCGCCGATAGTCAAGGCGCTCATCGCGGCGGCGGAATCGGGCAAATCGGTCACCGCGCTGGTCGAGCTCAAGGCGCGCTTCGACGAGGAGACCAACCTCAAGCTCTCCCAATCATTGGAGCGCGCCGGCGTCCACGTGGTCTACGGCTTCATGAAGCTCAAGACCCACGCCAAGGTCACCTGCGTCGTGCGGCGCGAGGGCGACGACCTGCGCAGCTACGTGCATTTCGGCACGGGCAATTATCATCCGATCACCGCGCGGATCTATACCGACCTGTCGTTTTTTACCTGCGATGAGCGGCTCGCCCACGACGCCGCGCAGGTGTTCAACCTGACCACCGGCTATGCGCTGCCGCGCAGCTTCGAGTGCGTCGCCGTGGCGCCCTCGGGTTTGCGAAAATGCGTACTGAAGATGATTGACGAGGAGATAGCTAACGCCGAGGCCGGCCGGCCCGCCGCTGTCTGGGCGAAGATGAACTCGCTGGTCGACGGGACGGTCATCGACAAGCTCTACCAGGCGAGCGCCGCAGGCGTGCAGGTCGATCTGGTGGTGCGCGGCATCTGCTGTCTGCGTCCGGGCCTGCCGGGGTTGTCCGAGAACATCCGGGTCAAGAGCATCATCGGGCGCTTTCTCGAACACTCGCGCATCGTCTGTTTCGCCAACGGCCACCCGCTGCCCTCGCCCCATGCGAAGGTGTTCATGACCTCGGCGGACTGGATGCCGCGCAATTTTGATCGCCGCTGCGAGGTGCTGGTGCCCATAGAGAACGAAACCGTGCATCAACAAGTGCTCGAGCAGATCATGGTGGCCAATTTCAAGGACGATGCGCAGAGCTGGACCATGTCCGGCGACGGCGGCTACGAGCGCGCGCCGCGCGGCGAAGAAGATTTTACGGCGCACACCTATTTCATGACGAATCCGAGTCTGTCCGGTCGCGGAAGCGCGCTCAGGCGGGCCGGCGGCCCGGCGAGGTTGCGTATTGCGGAAGACGGCTGAACAACCGGGTCCTTTGGAAGAGGGGACCGACGCCGGGGAGCGCTACGGCGTCATCGACATTGGTTCGAACTCGATCCGCCTTGTCGTGTTCGAGGGCCTTAGGCGCGTACCCCTGCCCTTGTTCAACGAAAGAATCTTGTGCGGCCTGGGCCGCAACCTGCACGACACCGGCCGGCTCGATCCGGAAGGCATCGATCAGGCGCTCGTCAATCTCGATCGCTTCGGGGTGTTGCTGCGCGCGATGGGCGTGGCGCGCTTCGACGCCATCGCCACCGCGGCTGTGCGAGACGCCGAGGATGGGGCTGAGTTCGTCGCCGAGGTGGAGCGGCGCTGCGGTTTTCGCGTGCGCGTGCTCTCGGGCGCCGAAGAAGCGGAGATGGCGGCCCTCGGCGTGTTGAGCGGTAGCCCTGAGGCGGACGGCGTCATGGGCGACCTCGGGGGCGGCAGCTTGGAATTGGTCCATCTGGTCGATGGGGAAATCGCAGAGCAGGCGACGCTGCCTCTCGGACCGCTCAATCTCTTCGCCGCCTCGGGCGGCAGGCGCAAGCTCGCGCGCAAGGTCGTCGACGAGGCCCTCGCCGAACTGCCCTGGCTCGGCAAGATGCGCGGGCGCGCCTTCTACGCCGTCGGCGGCAACTGGCGGGCCCTGGCGCACGCCCATATGGCGCATTCGGGTTATCCGCTCAACATCATTCACCATTATCGGTTGCGCTGCGGCGATCTCACGAAAATCGCCGGTCTGGTCGCCCGGCAGAGCCGCGAGTCGTTGACGGGGATCAGGGGTGTATCGAGCAGGCGGCTCGATTTGTTGCCGCTCGCCGCGCTGGTGATGGATCGGGTGCTGAGCGCCGCCGAGCCGCGCGACGTCGTTTTCTCCGCGCATGGTTTGCGCGAGGGGCTGGCTTACGAGCGGCTGGGGGAGCGCCACCGACGTAAGGATCCGCTGCTCAGCGCGGTGCGCGACATCTCCGCCCGAATCGCCCGGTTTCCCGAACACGGCCCCGAACTGTTCGAGTGGACGCAAAATCTCTTTGATGAAGAGACTGCGCCGGAGCGCCGGTTGCGCCATGCCGCCTGCCTGCTCAGCGACGTCGGCTGGCGGGCGCACCCCGACTACCGGGCCGCCCAGGCCGGCGCCGAGGTGCTGCATGCGCGCGCCTTACACGTCAGCCACCAGGAGCGGGTGTTTCTCGCCCTGGCCGTTTTCGGTCGCTATACGAGCCGCGGGACCCACGGCGAATTGCGCACCGTCGAGAGGCTGCTGGACGAGCAGACCGCCGGGCGCGCGCGAATCATCGGCTCGGCCGTGCGCCTGGGCGAGACTTTGTGTGGTGGCGTGCCCGGGGTGCTGGAGCGCTTTTCGCTCAAATCCGCGCCGCGCCGGAGCGAGTTGAGGCTGAATTGCCGCCGCCGCGACCGCAACATGCTGGGCGAAGTCGTCTTGCGCCGTTTCGAGGCGCTGGCCTCTCTCATGGGGCTGGCGCCGGAGGTGTGCCTCATCGAGGATGAGGATGCCGGATGAGGCGATCGATAAAAAACATGGCGTTGCTGGACGTTTCTAGGATGGTTGATCCGTCCGGCCCGTGGACGCGCCCTGGATGATCCCCAACTCTTGTAAGGCCCGGACCGCTCGCAGAACCACCGTATCCCTTTCCTGAATGAGTTCCTCTCGCGAGCGTCCTCCATAGTCGCGCCACCCCTTTCCAGTGGAGAGCCCCAGTTCGCCTCGTTCGAGTCGCTCCAACAACCAGGGGGAGGGCTTGAACTTGGCGTCGCCTTCGGCCTTGTAGAGGTTCTCGAAAACGTTCAGCGTGATGTCGGCGTCGTGGAGGAGATCGTTCCATTCGAACGGCCCCTTGCAGGCCAGGCGGATTCCGAAGCCGTGCCGGACGGCCTCGTCCACGTCTTCGGGAGTGGTGAGTCCTCGCTCCACCAGGCTGACGGCTTCGTTCAGCATGGCGTACTGCAGGCGGTTGACGATGTAGCCGGGGACGTCCCGGCAGGAGACGGGGGCCTTGCCGATTTTCTTCAGGAAAGCAAGGAGCGCGATATGGGTCTCCTCGCTCGTAGCAGGGCCGAGAACCACTTCCACGAGCGGGAGAATGTGCGGGGGGTTCGCCCAGTGGGCGCCGAGCACGCGGCCGGGATCGGCAACTGCCGTGGCGATGTCCGCCACGCGGAGCGATGAGGTGGTCGTGGCGAGCACGGCTTGGGGTGAGGCGTGCTCATCCAGAACTCGAAAGACGCCTTGTTTGGCGTCCAAATCTTCATATACCGCCTCGAAGACGAACCGGGCCTCCGCCGCCGCTTCCTCGACGCTCGCTACGAGAGATAGGCGCTCGGCAAGTGGAGACGGGCTCTCGGAAGGAGCCAGGCCGTGTTCTCGTAGAATGCGCAGGTCGCCCTCCATCCACTTTAAGGCGGATTCGAGTCGAGCCGGATCCCGGTCCGTCAGGGTGACGCTTGCGCCTGCGATTGCGCAGTGAAGGGCTATGCCGTGGCCCATCATGCCGGCGCCCACTACAGCTACGGGGGAGCCCACGCAAAGCCTCCTTTCGCCAATGGAGTTCGTCGCCCCGAAAGGGTCATTGCTGATTGTTCGCTTAATTTCAAAAGCCTAGCACCCGGGTGTAAATATGAAAAGTTGAATGGTTGCTGGAATGCGGGCTGCCGACACGGCCCGCAAAGGATGAACGCGCGCTTGCGCGATAAACTTCTATATCTTACTATTTTGGTCATACATTCACTGCTATCCATGCTCCATCTTCTTTCCTCAAGCAATGAGGGGTTATCGATGGGCGCGAAAGGTGCGTGGTTTTCTCTGGCGGTCCGCGCCGGTGATGAATACGAAATCCACCCCGAAAAACCCGGGCGGAAACCTGCCTTCAAATACCTCTCCAAGCTGGTGCGCACCGCCGCACAAGAGAGCTTCACGAACCTTTTAGCGCCGGGGGGCAAGGGTGGCCTCGCCGTCGGGGTGATCGCCGTCTCCGACTCCCCGGCGTCGTTTCATGGCGTTTCATCCGGTCGAGTGGCGGCTAAAACCGCTTGCCGGTCGTTCTTTCCATCCCCCAAAGGAGGTACGGATCATGCGTAACAGACTCTGGCGTTTCCTCCACGTTCGTGGAGCCGTCCTTACAGGCCTGGTGACTATGTCCCTGGTAGGCGTCCTTTTGAATTCCGCCCCGGTCGAAGCCGCCAAGGTGTATCTCAACTTCGCGGGCAGTCGGCCCGGCGGCGGGTGGTTCTACATGGCGGGCGGTTTGTCGCCCATCCTGACCCGGGAGATCAAACCTCTCAACGTGGTGGCGGAGTCCACCCAGGGCGACGTGGAGAACGTGCGCCGCATGGCCACGGGGGATCTGGATATGGCCATCGCTCACGCGCCGACCATGGCGGAGGCGTATCTCGGGGTCAGATCCTTCAAGGGCAAGAAGCCGGCCAAGGACGTTCGGGTGCTCATGAAATTCTACGACAGCCCGTTCGGGGTGCTCGCGCTGAAGAGTTCCGGCATCAAGACGTTCGACGATTTGGCCGGCAAGACCATCGCCGGCGGCCCGGCCGGCAGTGGGAGCATCAAGAACTTCAAGATGGCTCTGGAAGCCTTCGGCCTGATGAAAAAGATAAAGGCGGTCAAGTATCTGACCTACGCCGATGAGACTACCGCCATGATCGACGGCCGCCTCGACGCCGCGGCCCAGAACGGATTGCACTCGGCCTGGACCCTTTCCCTGGATGCGCAGCGGCCCCTTCGCCTCGTGCGCATGAGCGAGGCCCAGCGCAAGCTGTTCATCAAGACGTATGCCGGATTCTGGCCCGGCACCTACGATCCGACAAAGGTGTTCAAGACCGTCAAGGAGCCTTATCCTACGATTTGGAACACGGTTTTCTGGGTGATTAACAAACGCGTTCCCGAGAAGATCGCCTACGACATCGTCAAAACCGTATTCACTCCCCGGATCAAGAAGGTGCTGCCCAAGATCCACAGGCTGATGCGAGGGGTGGACAACGGAGTCGTAGAGTCGCGCAAGTCCGGTCTGCCCATGCATCCGGGAGCTGCCAGGTACTGGCGTGAGAAGGGCATGAAGTAAATCTCAAAGCCGGGAGTTTCGCCCGGGTCGCGCGGCGTCGCCCGTTGACCGCGCGACCCGGGTTCCCCTTCGCCGAGGAGTAATTTCATGGCTCGCAAAACGGGGCTGCCTCAGACGAGGCGACTCGAGGGGTCACTGCGTTACATGGTGATGGCCGTCGCCGTCGTTTTCTCCCTTTTCTACATCTACACGGGAACCTTTGGGATTTTCTCGACGCACAGCCACCGGGGGTTCTATCTGATCTTCACCGGCATCCTTCTCTTCCTCCTTTACCCGGCGGGCGACTCCTCTCCGCAGTCCCGGCCCAGCGCCGTCGATTGGCTCTTGATCGTGCTGACGGTCTTCGCCGCCGGCTACTGGATCTGGGACACGCCCTACCGCGCGGAACGCATGGGCGAGCCCACGGCGATGGACATGGTCATCGGCGGCATGCTGATCGTCGTTTCCCTGGAAATGGGCAGAAGGGTGCTGGGAAAGGTGTTGCCGATCCTGGCGCTGATCTTCATCGTCTACGCCTACGTGGGACCCTGGCTCCCGGACACCGTCTTCGCCCACAAGGGATTCAGCGCGCAGCGCATCCTGGAGTTCATGGCTTCGGAGGTGGCGGTCTTCGGCGTCGTTATCAACGCCTATGCGTCCTATGTATTCTTGTTCATCGCCTTCGCCGCCTTCCTGGAGGAGGCCGGCGGCGGAAACTTCCTGGTTCAGTTCGCCAACGCCCTGGCGGGCCGCAGCCGTGGCGGTCCGGCCAAGGTGGCGGTCATCTCCAGCGGCTTCGTGGGTTCCATGATGGGCAGCGGCGTCGCCAACGTGGTGGCCACGGGGTCTTTCACCATCCCCCTGATGAAGCGTACGGGCTACCGGCCCCACATCGCCGGCGCGGTGGAGGCGGCCGCATCCACGGGAGGCCAGTTCATGCCGCCGATCATGGGAGCGGCCGCGTTCATCATCGCCGCCATCACGGAGATCCCCTACGTCAACGTCATCGCGGTCGCCGCCGTCCCCGCCGTCATCTATTTCCTGTCTGTCCTCTTCTTCGTTCATATCGAGGCGACCAAGGAGGGAATCCGCCTGGTTCCGGCCGACGAGGTGCCGGCCTTGACGAGCGTTCTCAAGAGTGGAGGTCACCTTCTCCTGCCGGCCTTCTTCATGGTTTTCGTACTCTTGCAGGGGCATTCTCCCAACCTCGCGGCCGTGGTGGCCATCTATTCCATCGTCGTGGTGAGTTTCCTGCGGCGGGAGACGCGCCTGACGCCCCGGCGTCTTTTGGACGCCCTCGTGCTGGGAGCGCGGAATTCCCTGGTGGTGGGCGCCACGGCGGGCGTGGTGGGCCTGATGATCGGCGCCATCATGTTGACCGGATTGGGGATCAAGTTCAGCGATTTCATCATCAACGCCACCGGCGGCTCCCTGATACTGACCCTCACGCTCGTGGGCGTCGTCTGTTATATCCTGGGCATGGGCATGACGGTGGTCGCCGCCTACGTCGTGGTCTCCGTAATCGCCGTGCCCGCTCTTCAACAACTCGATGTGCCGCTTCTGGCCTCTCACCTCATCGTCTTCTGGTTCATCCTCACCTCGGGCGTCACCCCGCCGGTCGCGCTGGCCGCCTTTGCGGCGGCGGGCATCGCGCAATCGGACGTCAACCAGACGGCGTACGCGGCGCTGCGGATGTCGCTCGCGCTCCTCATCACGCCCTTCCTTTTCGCCTACACGAACCTCCTGGACGTGGGCGACTTCTGGCCCATGCTGCTCACGGCCGTGAGCGTCACCTTGGGCTTCCTGGCCATGGTCGGTGCATTGCAGGGGTTTTTACTGGCGCCCGTCTCGCTGGTGCTCCGGCTGCTGTTGTCGGTGTCCGCCGTGTTACTCTTCACGCCTTCGCCGCTTCTGCGCGTATTGGGGTTCCTGGGTCTGGCGGGCGTAGTGGTCGCCCAGAAATGGCCTGGCCGGCGTCGGGTCGAACGAGATGAATCCGTGTAATACGCAAAACCATTCAGTCCTGGGAATTTTCATTTTATCCGGTGAGATGAATCCCTGTTCACGAAAGGTGATTGATGGCGCATCTCATAGGGAGCGGTCGTTAGAAATTCCTCTTTTCCGGATGAAGCGGCGTTCGGAATCGTGAATTGCATTTAGGAGTCGTTTCGTTACAATTATCCACTGCCACAGTTTATTGCCCCGGTACTGAAATTTTCCGCTTCAGAAGCCGCACGATCCGGCGGCTGAAACGCGCCAAGAAGGAGATCAAGGTATGGTGGAACGCAGAAGCTATTCGGGCATCCTGCCCGCGATGCAGGTTCCCATGCGGGACAACATGGATATCGACGAGGGCGAGCTTCGCCGCTTCTCGGGGTGGCTGGCCGGATTCGAGGGAATAAACGGGCTCGTCACCAACGGCCACACGGGCGAGGTGTTCTCACTCACCGCGCGTGAGCGCGCCGAGGTGACGAGAATCGTCGCCGATGCCGTCGGCGGGAGCGTGCCGGTCATTTCGGGCCTTGCTTGCGAGGGCGTTCGCGACGGCATAGAACAAGCCGAGATGGCCAGGGATGCCGGGGCCGACGGGCTGCTCGTGATGCCGTTTCATCACTGGCTGCGCTTCGGGTATCGCCCCTCACACGTCATCGACTACTTCACGGCCATAGGCGAGGCGGTCGACCTGAACTTGGTGGTGCATGTGTATCCGGCGTGGACGAAGGCGAGCTACGGCTCGGAGCTTCTGGGCGAGATCGGCCAGATTCCGTGGGTCACCTGCTTCAAGGTCGGCACGCGCGAGATGTCGCAATATGCGCGCGACATCGCCTCCATCCGCGAGAACGCGCCCGATACGACGATTCTCACCTGTCACGACGAATATCTCCTCGCCTCGATGGTGCAGGGCGTGGACGGCGCGCTCGTCGGGTTCGCCTCGTTCATCCCCGACCTCATCACAGCGCTCTATGAGGCCGTAAAGGCGGGTGACCTGCACCGCGCGCAGGAGATACAGGCCCGTATTCTGACGCTCAAGGAAGTCGTCTATTCGAGCGGCGAACCCTCGGGCGAGGCCCACGCGCGCATGAAGACGGCCATGGTGCTCGCCGGGCGCTTCAAGTCGCCCGCCGTGCGGCCCCCGAGCGAGGTCGCCAAGGGACGCACGTTCGAGGCGATCAAAAGAGCCGTGGAGCAATCGGGCCTGCTGGAACTCGAAACCGCGACAGCCGGATAGTGGTTGTTTCGTAGGGGAAACCAAACAAGGGAGAGAAAACCCATGCTCAAGAAGAGAATACGCTTCAAGGGCCTGATGGCCGCCCTTCTGCTGGCTGCGTCGACCCTGGTCGCCGCTCCGGCGGCATACGCCGCCGATCCGTTCAGCATCGGCGCGATGCGGCCCGGTTCGGCCTGGTACGTCTTCGGCGCCACGCTGGCGCAACTGCTGGAGCCCGGCCTGCCCAAGGGCAGTAATCCCGAGGTCATCGCGCGCGGCGGAGGCGTCAGCAATCCCGCCGCCGTGGACAAGAAAAAGGCGACCATCGCGCTTTCGAACGTCGCCTCGGCGCTTTGGGCCTACAACGGCTTAAAGGGCGTCTACAAGCAAAAGCACGATGGCATCCGCGCGCTCATCGGCGGGCTGAACAAGGTACGCGTCACCGCCATGGTGACGGAGAGCTACATCAAGCGAACGGGCAACGACACGCTCGAAAAAGCGCTGCTCTCCAAGCCGCCCGCGCGCATCGTCATGAAGCCGGCGGGCAGCACGGTCCCCGTCGTCGCCGACATGCTCATGGCTGCGCTGGGAACGAGCCGCAAGGACATCAAGGCCCGGGGCGGCAGGATCATCCAGGTCGCGGCCAACCAGATTCCGGCCATCATCAAGGACGGCCGCGCGGATCTTTACTTCGAGGTCGCCATCCCCAGGCACCCGACGGTGACGGAGGTCACGACCACCAACGCGATGCGCTTCCTGGGCTTTCCCGCCAAGGCGCTCAAGGCGCTCGCCGCCCAGGGTTTGAGGACGGCGGCCGTGCCGGGCAAGTGGTTCAAGGGCATCAAGGGAAAGGTGTTGGCCGTCGACCTCGGCACCGTGCTCATCGCGCACAAGGACATGCCGGATTCACTCGCCTACATCATCACGAAAACGCTGGCCGAGAACAAGAAAGCCATGGGCAAGGCCCACGCGGCCTGGAGATTCTTCAAGCCCAAAAACGGCGGCAAGCCGGCGAGCGTCGGGGTGCCGCTGCATCCGGGCGCCGCGAAGTATTTCAAGGAAAAAGGCTGGCTGTAGACCGACCACGGCGGGGCGGGGGGGCGGCGAGTTTCGTCCTCCGCCCCGTTTCCTCGCAGCGGGGTTTCATGAACCATGCGCATGGTCACGCTCGCTATCGGCGCCCTCTGGCTGGCGTTCCAGATGTGGATCGTCTTCTACCCCCAGGCGCCGCTGGTCGAGCGGCCCCTCCACCTGCTTCTCGCGCTGGCGCTCGTTCTTCTCTTTAATCTGCTCGGCGCGGGAGGCGCTCAGGCGTGGCGCGCCCGCCTGGCGGACGCCCTGCTGCTGGCCGGGACGCTGGCCGTCTTTGCGTATTACGCCCTTTCATCGACCCGGCTCACCGAACGCATGGAAACCATCGACCCGGTGCTCGGCATCGACGTGGCGGCTTTTGCGCTCATCATGGTGCTGCTGTTCGAGGGCGTGCGCCGCACGGTGGGCTGGCCGCTCCTGGGCGTTTTGCTCGTTTTTTTCGCCTATGCGTTCATCGGCAAGTTCCTTCCCGGCGCATTCGGTTTTAGGGGGTTCACGATCGACGAAGTGGTCGAGATCATGACCATGACGACCAACGGCGTGCTGGGGATCACGACGGCGACTTCGCTTCAGTTCGTCTTCTATTTCGTTCTCTTCGGAGCGGTCTACGCAGGCATAGGCGGCGGGCAGTTGTTCATCGACCTCGCGCTCAAGGTGGCGGGCCGCTTCGCCGGAGGCGCTGCGAAGGCCGCCGTCGTGAGTTCGAGCCTGATGGGTTCGATCAGCGGCAGCGCGGTGGCGAACGTGGCGACGACGGGCGTTTTCACCATCCCGCTGATGAGAAAGACCGGCTACGGACCGGCGCACGCGGGCGCCGTGGAGGCCATCGCTTCCACCGGCGGCCAGCTCATGCCGCCCATCATGGGCATCGCCGCGTTCGTGATGGCGGAGTTGTTGCAGATATCCTACGCGCGCATCGCAGCAGCCGGGCTTATCCCGGCGCTGGCGTTCTACACCGCCATATTCATCTTCATCGACCTGCGCGCCCGGGCCGAGGGAGCGCTCGCGCTCGAGGCGAGTGAGCTGACGCCCGAGGAACCCATCGCGGGCAGGCTGTACCTGCTCCTGCCGCCGCTGGTGCTGATCGCCATGCTGGTCGCGGGTTTTTCGGCCACATACGCCGCCGTCATCGGCACGGCCTCGTGCGTGGTGGTCGCCTATCTTCGCCGCCGGAGCTGGCTTAACGTTTCCGGATGGTTCGAAGTGGTGCGCAGCGGCGCGCGACAGGCCGCGGAAATCGCCGTGCCCATCGCCGCCATCGGCATCATCATCGCCGTCGCCATCCAGTCGAACCTGGCGCTCAAGTTCTCCTCCGGGCTCATCGGCGCATCGGGCGGCAAGCTGTTTCTCGCCATGTTCCTCATCATCCTCGGGTGCCTCATCATGGGCATGGGCCTGCCGACGGTAGCCGCCTACATCATCGGCGCCATCCTCTTCGTGCCTGCGCTCAAGGATTTAGGCATAGCCGAGCTTCCCGCCCATTTCTTCGTCATGTATTACTGCGTGCTCTCGATGGTCACGCCGCCGGTGGCGCTGGCGTCGTTCACGGCGGCGGGAATTTCGGGTGCAGGGTCGATGGAGACGAGCCTCATCGCCTTCCGCTTGAGCCTCGTCTCGTTCCTGATCCCCTTCGCCTTCGCGTTCGACCCGAGATTGTTGGGGCAGGGCGATCCGGGCTGGGTCGTCCTGGCGTGCGTTTCGCTCTTCGGCGCGACGGGCGCCTGGGCGGTCGCGCTCAGCGGATACCTGAAAGGCTCCCTGCGTCTCCCCGAGCGCGCGCTCTACGGGGTCGTCGCCGTGGCCGTCATTCTGTTCCCAACCGGCGGGGCCGCATGGGCTGCCGCGTTCACGGGGCTGCTCATCCTTGCGGGGTGGGGACTGTGGCTGGCCCCTCGTCTGCGCGCCGCTGAATGAGGGAGAATCTATGGCTGGCGAAGCCCTTAATGGAGAATCGATAAGATGAGTTGGCGTCTGTTTCATCACAAAAAGCGTGGCGAAAACCCGGTCAAGACGATGTGGGTTCGTTTCGCGGCGTGTTGCTTCGTGTTGCTGGCGGGCTGGTGTGTCTCACTGAAGCCGCAAGCGTGGGGAGCAGATGCGGCTCCGGTGGTCGTGCGCGCCGATTCCAGGGAGACTCCCAAGGTCTCCGAGGCCTTTGCTCTGGCCCACCGGATTCTGGCGAGAAAAAACGACGATTTGCTCCTTGACGCGAAGCGGCGGCGCGAACTCGCACGCGAGATCGGGGGGGTGCTCAAGCGGCTTAAGAAAGCGCATCCCGAGGTGGCTAAGATTTCCGCCCGGGCGGCCCATCTGCCCGGTGTGCTTCTCCTGGGTGTAAGGCCTGATTTGTTCAAAGCGGTTGCCGGCCTTCTTGAAGGTAAAAGCGGGCCCGTAAAACTCCGCACCGGGCATGCGGCGTTCGACGCCTTGAACGCGAGGCTCGGGCTTCGGGCCGTGCGGCCATACCGCCACACGGGCGTCCTCGTCATGCACCTGAGCGAGCGCGCAAACGTAGACGCCGCGCGGAGAGCGTACCTGAAGATAAAGGGAGTCAGGTACGCGGAGTCCGATGCGCACTTGGGGGATGGTTCCGACGTCGAAGCGTCGAAATCAGATGACGTCTGGCGTATCGTCGTTCGCAAGGCATGGGGGGACTGCCCCTCCGGTTGTTTGTACAAGAAGATGTTTTTCTTCACGCATAAGGGTGAAAAAATCGAGCGAATCGAACCCGCGCGGGCGAGGGGAACCTTCGGGTTCAAGAAACTCATCGAGATGAGAGGATGGCGTTGACGCCGGATGCCGAGGATGAGAGTCTCACCCCCGCATCCAGATGACAGATAAACTTTGCTTGTTGCGAACAGGGGTAGCAGGGTCATTATCCATCAGTCGAGAGACGCACCCGAGGAGGAATCCAAACAATGAACATCGCATATGTTTTCGCCACCGACATGTCGGCCACCTACAAGCTCGGCACCATGATCCTGCCGCAACTAGAAGCCGGCGCGCACGGTGTGAACGTCGTCGGCATGTTCTTCTTCGACGATAATCTCTTCTGCCTGCGCGAGGGCGATGAGATAGGCGAGCGTCTGGCCAAGGTCGCCGCGGAGCAGAACATCCTCCTCATGGTTTGCGACCAGTGCGCCGTGAGGCGCAACCTCGCCGAGGGCACGTTCGAGCAGTGCGGTTCGGGCGACGTGACGGCGAAGGGCCTGGTGGCCGGAGTGGGCGCCGGCTGCTTCCCGCAGCTCTACACGGCGCTCGCCCCCGCCGCGCCCGACCTCGTCATCACGCTGTAGGGGTTGGTGAAGAGACCCATATTTCGGACGGGAATTTTTCGGCAATTTATCAGGCGGTGTAGGGGCGGTTCGCGACCTGTGGGACGACCCCGAGGAGGGGTTCGTCCCTACTGTGTCTCGTGCGGCCAACTCTCCCGAAGGTGGCGACTTGCGGGTCAACCTTGTACGAAGGGGGAATGAGTCTTTTGTAGGTGGTGGTTCCTCCTCGGGACCGCCCCACACATACATGCGGCCCGGCCCTGTTAGATTCAAAACACGGGTCGCATATATGTGTGGCGGACATATATGTCCGACCTACGGGTCATTTTCGATCAAATCAAGGTGAGGGGATGGCGGCAGCCTCACCCTATTCCACGAACCTCAGTTGGATTGGAGCACGCAGTAGGAGTGCAGCCCGCTCCACTCGGCGAGAGCCGGGGCGGATTCGGGCGCATGGCGCTTGCAGACATCGAGCATTGCGCCTGATTCGATGATTTTGAGGTTGTTTCTCTTCTCGAAGGCGGAGAGATCGTCGAAGCCGGTCACCCATTTCGCCCCGAAATGGTTTTCGAAATAATCCGTGGTTTCGGTCATCTTCTCATTCCCCGACGTGCGGTTGATTATCTTTTCGGAGAAATAATCGAAGGCCACGCTCATGCGCGGAATCCGCGCGCACAGCCGGTCCAGAAAATCGTGGATGAGTTCGACCGGCAGGTACATGGTGTTCCCCTCCCATATGAACAGGGTGGGGGAGCATAAGTCGAAACCCGCCCCGGCGAGTTCTCGGGGAAGGTCGATTTCGAGGTAATTTTCCGGAATCGTGGCGCAGGGCGCGACGCCGCGGGTTTCGAGAATCTTGCGTTTGAATTCGAGCACCGCAGGCTGATCGACGTCACAGAACCTGACGCCTTCGGCCCGAAATATTTGCGAGCGCATGTCGAAGCCTGAGCCCAGCGTGACTATCTGCCCTACACCGTCTGAGATCGCGCGCTCCAGGGTCTCGTTCATGATGCAAACGCGGTAGCGCGCCGTCTCCCGGACCGCCGGAAAGGTGTGGATGAGCCTGCGGAACTTTTGTGTCGCTTCCTCGTCGACGAACCACCCCGCGTAGGGGTCCTCGAAGAGCGGGCGCGCCTCGTCTTTTTCCATCTGCCGGACGCATGAAGGGAAAAACGCCGTGGAGCCGACTTCGTTGATGTTCATGGACCTCAGGATGCCTCGAGCACGCAATAGAAGTACAACTCCAGGAGGTCGCCCGTCAGACCCATCTCTTCTTTCATGGCCGCCACGAATTCGGGCGCATGGCGCTCGCCGACGTCTACCAGACTTCCCGATTCGAGCACCTCGAAGCCGTGTTTTTCCCTGAAAACGGAGAGATCGTCGAAGCCGGTCAACCACTTCACTCCGAAGTTGTTTTCAAAAAGATCCGTGGCTTCGCTGATTTTGTCGTCGCCGGACGTGCGGTTGATCACCTTTTCCGAGAAATAATCAAAGGCGATGGTCATGCGCGGAACCTGCGCGCGCAGCCGATCCAGAAAATCATGGATCAGATCGACCGGCAGATACATGGTGTTGCCTTCCCATATGAACAGAATGGGAGCTTCAATATCGAAGCCCGCTTCGCGGAGTTTTTCTGCGAGGTCGACTTCCAGGTAATTGCACTCGATTCCGGCGCAGGGCGCGACGCCGCTGGCTTCGAGGATCTTGTTCTTGAAGCCGAGCACCGCCGGCTGATCGACGTCGCAGAACCGGACGCCTTCGGTTTGATAGATGTGGGCGCGCATGTCGAAACCCGAGCCGAGTGAGACGATCTGCTTTGCGCCGTTCTCGATGCCGCGCTCGACGACCTCGCTCATGACGCAAACCCGGTAACGGACCAGCTCCAGCGAGGGCGGGAAAACGCGTATCTGCTCCTGGACCTTCTCCTCTATCGCCTCATTGACGAACAACGCCGCGTAGGGATCGTCGAACAGCTTGTATTCCTGATCTTTTTCCATCGCCCGCATACATGAGATGACGAATGCGGTTGCGCCGATTTCGTTGATGATATCCACCGCCATGACTCCTCTGGATTGCGGATGCCGCCCGTTCCCTGGAGAAAAGGGGAGGTGCGACTCGTATGGTTGTCTCAGGTCCTGGTTCGCCAGCACCGGATGATAGCCGAATGTGGCGGGCGTGGGCAATTCGCTTGGGGCTCTCCTCAGTCCACGACCGCGATCGCGTTGACCTCCACCAGGCACCTGGGGTCGGTGGCGAGACGCACGACCTGAAGCGTGGTGGAGGCGGTCCGGTGGTCGCCGAAATACTCTTTCCGGATGGCCCCCGCCTCGGCGGCGCCCTCCATCGTCGTCGAGAAGAACTGGAAGAAGACGATATCGCTGAACGTCCCTCCCACGGCTTGGAGGCTTTTCTTCAGGTTCTCGAGGGCCATGCGCGTCTGGGTGGGCAAATCGCCTGGGAGCGTATCGAACTCCTCGGGCCGGTGGGGATGGTGGTGATAGGGCGGCGCGGCCGTGACCCCCGCAAAATAGACGCTCGTCCCGCCGCTCGCCTTTATGGCCATCGAGTAGGGCGTCCAGACGTCGAGCCTGTCGGGCCAATCCACGGGTTCGATCCGCTTCGGCATCGTCGGTCTCCTTTCGGGAAGATGAGGTCGAAAGTTAGGCTTATGCGCCGTAATCGAGGACGGGGGAGACGATCCGCTCAAACGTCCCGCTCCCCGGTCTTGGTCCTGCGCGCGGCTTGCGAAGTCCGCCTCGTTCCAAACCGTTCACCGGGCCGCTATTCGGGCGGCAGGCCGGTGACCCTCGAACTGATCTTGATCCGGTAGATGTGGTTGTTCCCGGCGCCGTGGAGAAACGAGATCACGTCGCGGAGGTATTTCTCGACGGGGCATTCGCGCATGTAGCCCACCCCGCCGTGCACCTCCAGCGCCAGGCGGCAGATTTCATACGCGGCTTCTGAACAAACCACCTTGGTGAGCCATGACATTTTCGGGTCGTAGTCCTCGGCGTGATCCACCGCCCATGAGGTACGCCACAGGACGGAGCGCGCCGTCTCGAGCCTCGTGTACATCTCCCCGATCATCTGGGCGACGGCCTGATGCTGACCGATGGGTTTTCCGCCCTGCACCCTCTCTTGTGAGTAGCGCACGGCTTCCTCGAAGGCGGCCCGGCCCGCGCCCAGCACGGTCGCCCCGTAGCCGCCCCTTCCCCGGGCTATGCGGCTGGTGCGCAGCGCCTCGGCCTCGCCCTCTTCTTTCCCCAGGCGGTTGCGGGCGGGGACCTCGGCATTATCGAAAACGAGCGTGGCGTTGCTCAGAAGGCGGCGGCCCATCTTGTCGTGGATCTGGCCGACGCTTAAGCCCGGCGTGTCCGCGGGAACGAGAAAGGGCGTCATCCCCTTCAAGCCGCCCCGGCTCTTGTCGGTGCGCGTGTAGACGATGTAGAGCTTGGCCGTTCCGCCGTTGCTGATGAAGCTTTTGACGCCGCTGAGCCGGTAGAGCTCCCCGTCGTGCTCGGCGCGCATCTGCACGCCCGCGCCGGGGGCGGCGTAGGGCAGAACGTGATCCGTCCCGGCGTCGGGCTCGGTCATGCACGTCGCCAGGTGAAAGCGGTGATCCGAAACGAACGCCGGCAGGAAGCGCTCCTTTTGCTCGTCGTTCGTCCAGTGCTCGATGATGGGGGTGAACTTCCAGGTCTGATCGAAGGTGGCGGCCACGCCGAGGTCGCCGGCGCCTAGTTCCTCGCCGACGATGGAGAGGGTGAGCATGTCGGCCCCGCCGCCGCGCTCCTCGGTCAGCGCCAGCGTGCGGAGGCCGAGCTTCGAGCCTTCCTCGACGACGCCGGTGGGGATGCACTCATGCGGATCCGGGTTCCGGTCGAACTCGGCGGCGACGGGACGCACGTGCCGGTCGACGTAATCACGCGCCAGTTTTTGCAGTGCTTTTTGTTCCTCGGTCAGGGAAAAATCCATCGCTTTCCTTTCAAGCGTGCGGGAGAAGTCGGGTTCGGTGCGCAGCCGCTTTAGGAATTTCCGGAGATGAGACCTTCGCGTACTTTGGGCATGGTGACCGAGAGGTCGAGAATCGGCAGGCCGTGGGAGGGCGCGACCACGGCGACGTCGAGCTCTTCGAGCAACTCCTCCAGGCGGTCCGAATAGATGTTCATGTCGGTGAAGCGTGTCCAGAACAGCGCCCGCTCCGCGAACACTCCCAGGACTTCCGCCAGATCGAGCGAGGCGGCCTCTTCCGCGATTTTTCCGCAGTGGCCGTCCCAGTGGTAATGGCTGTAGGCGAAGCCGTCTCCCGGAAAGAGGGCGCGCGCGCCGGTGTCGAATCCCCAGAGCGATGTCCGCAGGTCGCGCACGACCGGTTCGACGGCGATGAGGCGCCGGTCGCCCAGATCGACGGTGTCGCCGACCTCCATGTGCCTCAGCCTGTCGGCATGCTCGGGGTAGGAGAGATGGTAGTCGCTCACGTCGCAGTGGACCGTCATCTCGGGATAGGCTTCGAGCAGCCGCCCCAGCCCGCCCGCATGGGGGGTTTCCTGGTGGGAGAGGAACAGGTATTTGAGCGTGGAGCCGCGTTCGGCCAGTATTTCGCGCACCTGGCGGGAAACGACGGGAAAATCCCCCTGGTGGCCCGTCTCGACGAGCATGGAGCCTTCCGAGCCGATGAGGAGAAAGGCCGCATTATAGCTGTGGTAAATCTTTCCCTTGTGGTGCTGTTCGTGGCAGATGCCGAGCCAGAAAATGCCGGGAGCGATTTCACGCGGAAGGGGGTTGTCGTGCGGGTTCATATTTACCTTTCCATGTCGCGGGGAATGTAGCGCGGCGAGACGACGGAGCGATCCAGGTCGCGCAGAACCTCGTCGAGCACCGAGAACTGGCGTTCGACCAATTCGCGTCCCATGAGAACGGCTCCGTATCCGGGGGCGATGTTTTCGATGTCGTAGCTGTCGAAGACGTCGGCGATGCCCTTGCGGACCGGGCCAGTCTCCACGCCCTCGAGCCACCAGTAGCGCGTGTTCAGCAGAAACGAGCGCACGAATGCGGAGGTCGTCACAGATTCTTCCTCCACCGCCCACGGTCCCTCGGGGTCGTCCCCCCAGACGTGGCTGAACATGTCCGAGGAGAAAAGGGTGCGGGTGGCTTCGTCGTAGATCCACATCGTGGTGATGAGGCGAATGGGCGCGTTTATGCCGTGAATGACGCGGCTCTTGTTCTGCCCGACGCGGCATTCGAGCTCGTTTCCCAGGACGGTCGTCGGGAATATCTGCTCCTCCTCGCTCTTGGGGCCGAATTTCTCCACGTCGAAATCGAGCCAGAAATCCATGTCGGGCCGCCGGGCGAAGCATTCCACGACGTTGAACTCCCTGGCGAGGGCGGCTGCGTTTCCGACGGACATGAACTCGTTGAGCCTGAGCGGGTAGATTGACAGCGGGGTGTCGGGCGTGATGATCGAGCCGATTTGTTCGAACAGGGAGCGCCTGTGTCCGTTATAGCCCGTGTCGAGAAGAATCGCGCCGTCCTCCTCGCAAAGGAGATAGCAGTTAGACGGTGCGAAACCCCTGGCGCTGAGAGGATAGGCGCTTATCCGCCCGTCGAGCGCAAAGACGTTGTGCAGCGCATAGGCCTTGCCGTTTCCAAGGTCCGTGACGCCGCTGTAAGACAACACGCTGCTGTCGGTCATGAATGAATTCCTCCGTTTGTCCTTCGGCGGAGCGGCGCAATCCCTCTCCCGATCTTCGGGTTCCCGCGTCCGCCGCTTCTGCGGGAGTGCTTCCTCGCGCCTCGGAGTTTTTATGATTCCGGCATTAGACAGGATTTTCAGACGTTTTGCACCCCGCTCGGCGAAATAACGCGTTCCATCTCCTGGTGGAGCACAGACGCACGATTGAAAGCAAAGAAACCGCCACTCAAGGAGCCGCCGACGAGCGCAACCGGATTCAGCCGTGGGAAATCCGCAGGCTCATCCCCACCTGGATTCGCGCGAGCCTCATCGGAACAGGAGTAGGCGCCGTTCCGGGAGCGGGCGGATCGATCGCCGGCATGCTGGCCTACAGCGAGGAGAGGCGGTGGTCGAAGCGCTCGGCGGAGGAGTTCGGCACCGGCATCATCGAGGGCGTCGCCGCGCCCGAGTGCTCGAACAACGCCCTCGTCGCGGATACGCTCGTGCCCCCGCTCTCGCTCGGCATTCCGGGTTCGGGCGGCGCGGCCATTCTTCTCGGCGTACTGATCAGCAAGGGCCTGGTTCCCGGCCCGCTGCTCTTCCGAGACAACGGGATGTTCGTCATGACGGTGTTCATCGGCCTTTTCGTGATCAACCTCATGCTCCTGTGCATGGGCCTCGTCGGCACCCGCCGCCTTCAGCTTAGTCGCCAAGGTGCCCTGCCGCATCCTGGGGCCGTTCGTCCTGATTCTCATCGTCGTCGGCAGCTTCGTGTATGCGAACTACACGTCCCACGTCGTCATGGTGCTCATTCTGGGCGCTATCGCCTATTTCTTCGAGAAGGTCAACATTCCCGTCGTGCCCATCGTGCTCGCCTTTATCATGGGGCCGATCATCGAGATCAACCTGAGCCGCGCGCTCACGATATCGGGCGGGGACATGACGGCGCTGCTGACCAGCCCCATCACGGCGACCATTCTCGTGCTCTCCCTCTTCACCGCGGTCTACAGCATGGCCTCGATGTTCCGAGCGGCGAAGCTCGGGCTGACCGGGGGAACTCCCGCCGAATAGGCGGGAGTGGAGGTTAGTGATCGGTTGCGATTACCAGATCCGCCGGACATGAAGAGGGCCTCGGCACGTCGCAGCGTAGATGATGAACTGTGCAATTTCTCTTACCCAGCGGACATGACGGGCAAGACAGGATCCACTCTTAGTTACTCATGCGGATCCCAGTTTTTGGTGGTCAGTTGCCTTATTTTTTCTTCTGCTATTGGTGCTGGGTAAAACTGGGCAACCTTGCTCGCGCTTAGTAGCTTTATTTGTTCCTTATCCCAGATAAGATAATGTTTTTCGAAGGTTCGAACCAAAGTCCCGACAATTTTTGTTTCCTCAAGATCAAACACATACTGAGTGCCGTCCCCGCCTCTGATTTTTTCTGCGGCAATAGCACCGTTAAAGGCGAAAAAAATCAATACAGCTGGAATCCATCTCATACCGATACGAAACTCTTCCGATGTTCTTTGTCTTATTCTTTCATGCCCGAAGAGAAAGCTATGAAGCATGAGCCAGGCAAACACCGCAGAAAGCTGCCACGCTTGGATTGGCAAATCAATGTTCTGGAATAATGCGAATGCTGAAGTTAGAACAAAGACCGTAACCAGATATTTAGGCGAACGTCGAAACCAAGTTATGAACTTTGGTGCTGATGAACTTTGGATAAGCTCTTCTTCCGTCATTCCTTGTTCTACTCGCCTGATAAAAAGCTCTAAAATAAAAACGGCAAAAAAGGTTGTCGTTGTTTCTGGAATCCATGTTAAAGAACTTCTCAAATGGTCCGACAATGTAGTTGGGATTTCCGAAAAACTAGTTCCTAGGATTTTGAAAAAACCATAATCATAAACAACGGACAGACTTAAAACCGAAGCGCCAAACGCGCTAATAAATTTTGGGAATTGTTTTAGCAATGTTTGGCGTTTCAATCCGTTCTCCTTCAGGTTCTAACTCTATGTATCATCAGCAATAAAAGCAGACTGGGGAGGAGTGAAGCTATAAGGACTAAGCCGAGTTCAAGCACTTTATCATGGCTTAGAGCTTGGTGGGATTCCTAGATAAGGAATTTATCGGCACAGGTGAGCGTCAACGAGGCGGTGCCTCAGATAACGCCGTCTTCCTTGAGCCTTTCGATCTCTTCTTTCTTAAGACCGAGCCGTTCGCCCAGAATCTCCTCGTTGTGCTGGCCGCTCAAGGGGGCGGGGGCGTCGTAGCCGCCGGGGGTTTTGCTGAACTTGAGGGGAAATGCGGCCGTTTTGACTTCGTTCAGAGGGCCCAGCGCGGGATGGGGGAGGTCTTCGAGCATGTTCCGGGCTTTCAGGTGCGGCCACGCGAGGATGTCCCTGATGGTGTGCACGGGCCCGCAGATGACGTCGAAGCGGCGCAGTTCCGTGAGCGCCTCCTCCACGGTGTGTTTTTCCGTCCATTCGGTAATGACGGCGTCCACCTCGTCGTTTCGCGTAATGCGGCCGCTTAAATCAGAGTAGCGCGCATCGCCAATCAATTCCTCGCGCCCGAGGGCGCGCAGGATGTTGTTCCAGTGGGCGTCGGTGCCGGAGCCGATGACCAGCCAGCCGTCTTTGGCCGGATATGCGTTGAAAGGAGAAAGGCGCATGATGCGGTTCCCCAGCCTCTCTGGCAGCCCCAGCGCCTCGTAGCAGTCCATCGGCTCATCGAATACCAGGGACAACAGACAATCCACCATGGAGACGTCTAGCCACTGGCCTTGGCCTGTGCGCTCGCGATGCAAGAGCGCCGTGGTGATGGCGCCGAAGGCGAACGTGCCCCCGATGCTGTCCGCGATGGCGGAACCCGCCTTGGTGGGGGGACCGTCGGGGAAGCCGGTGAGGTTCATCAGGCCCGAAACCGCCTGGGTGACGGCGTCGTAGCCCTTGAGCCGCGCATCGGGGCCGCTCTGCCCGTAGCTGGTGATGGAGCAGTAGACGAGCCTCGCGTTTCGTTTTTCGAGCGTCTCGTAATCGATTTTGAGCCGCCCGGTTACGCCTACCGAGAAATTCTCGACGAGCA
Source organism: bacterium (assembly GCA_965221165.1). Taxonomy (GTDB): domain Bacteria; phylum UBA8248; class UBA8248; order UBA8248; family UBA8248; genus Bin107. The sequence continues at coordinate 1,470,718 of CBDCRP010000003.1, read as the reverse complement.
CGTCGGCCTCCTCCACCAGACGATAGAACAAATCCAGTCCGCGCGGCTCCTTGAGATTGAGAGTCAAGGATTTTTTGTTGCGTGTTCTCTTTAAGTAGGCTATCCCCAAGTCGTCCTCGCTTTGCCGGTGAAAAGACACGCCTTCGGGTCCGGCGAAGGGAGGCCCCATGGCCACCACGTCGCCCGTGGCCGGATGGTTCACCTTGATGACTTCCGCCCCCAGACCGGCGAGCAGGAGCGTGGCCCAGGGCCCCGAGTAGAACTGGGTCAAGTCCAGCACCCGCATCCCTTCGAGCGGTTTCGGCATCGCAGACTCCTCGGAAAAGAAAACGAAGCGCACCCTCTTTTTTCATACCGGTGAAGGTAATTTACATGCGGTTCGCCGTTGTTTTTCGCCTGGTTATGGCATTTCAGGAAGTGATTGACCGTTGGCGCCGCCGTTCACCTTCTCCTTGACGCGGCGCGCTTCGTCCATGGGGCACAGGGTGATGCAGGTGGCGCAGATGTGCGGCGCGTTTTCGGTAAAGGCCATCATTCGCCCGGCGAGCTGGAGTTCGGGGTAGCCATAGCGTTTCTTGAAGACGTCGACGGCCTTCTCCGGCGAGACTTTTTGGGGATACATCACCATGCATTTGTAGTGGTCCACCGCGCCGTCTCCGGGGAGCGCGCCCGCCGGACAAGGTTTGATGCACTTGTAGCCGCACTCCACGCAAAAATCGGGCACCACGCCGTATCGTTTGGGCGGGTCGGCTTCGAGCGCAGCCGTCGTGATGACCGCCCCCAACCGAATGCGCGAGCCGTATTCGGCGGTGATCAGGTTGTTGTTCACCCCGATTTCGCCCATCCCCGCATTCACCGCCGCGAGCCTGAGGTCGAAGGAGCCTTGCATGAACACCTCGGGCTCGGGGCCTTCGCGCAGAATGCGGAGCGAGGGAATGTCTCTTCCTGCGGGCGTGGGCAGCGCCATGTGTCCCTTGTCCTCGAGCCAGAGCGCCAGCCGGTATGAAAGCTTGTTGATCCAGGCCTCGTGCCCGTAATAGCCGAATTCCAGATAACCCACCGTAGGCCGGGAGGTGGCGTTTCCAAAGGGCATCCGGCGCGCGAAGACGACCACGCTCTTGGCGTCCTTTACCAGGTCTTCGGGTCTGCAGCCCGGAAGGGCTTTCTCGAAACCCTCGCATGAAGAAATTCCCACCAGGTCCGCGCCGTATTCACGGGCCTGCGCCTTGACGTCGCCGGAGCGAATCCCGCCTCCCATGGTCGTTTCCATGCTATTTGTTCTCCAATAGACTTGGGTCTATGACCTTGAGCGCGTCTTCCTCGGACCATGATTCGCGGTGAAAAGGTTCTGTTGCGAACTCGCGGCCCTGGTCCATCGGGCACAGGGCGATGCAGGTGCTGCATGGATGCGGCGGGCTATCGGTGTAGGAGAGTCCTTTGGCCGCCATGATGAGGGGTTTGCCCCTGAAAAGTTTTTTGAAATGGGTGAGGGCCTTCTCCGGCGCGACCAAATCCGGCCGTATGACCATGCAGCGGTAGTGGTCCACCGCGCCCTCGCCCGACAGCGCGTTCGCGGGGCAGGCCTCTACGCAACGAAAGCCGCACTCATGACAGAACTCGGGCACCACGCCATATTGGTTGGGCGTGTCGGTCTCCAGGCTCGCCTCGGTGAGCACCGCGCCCAGGCGGACGCGAGAGCCGTACTTCGGCGTGATCAGGCAGTTGTTGGCTCCTATCTCGCCGAGTCCCGCCTTCACCGCAGAAAGCCTTAAATCAAAGGAGCCCTGGAGGAAAACCTTTGGTTCCCGGCCCTCTTCTTCCACGCGAAAGTTCGTGATGTCGCGCCCCGACGGCGTGGCCGAGGAGAGATAGCCCCCATCTTCCAGAAAAAGAGACAGGCGGTAGCAGGCTTCGTTCAGAAAATTTTCGGGAATGTACTCGCCGAATTCCATCGCGCCGATGCTGGGGTAAGGCGTGGCCGCGGCGAAGGGGATGCGTTTGGCCATCACGATCACGCTGTTCGCCATGCCGAAAAGGTCTCTGGGGCGGCAGCCCGGCGACGCCTCGGCGAAATCCTCCGCGGATGCGACCCCCACCAAATCCGCTCCCAACTCGCGGGCGAATCGCTTCACTTCTTGGGCGTCAATGGATTTTGGGGCGTCGATTCTGTCCATGGAAAACCTCGTGATTCCTCAGTCGGCATCGTTCGAGGTGACGTCAATTTGCGCATCATCCGCCGGAATTCTATTTTCGTACCGAAGTATTCATTTCAGGATCGATTGCATCAATCTATCATAACGCCGCAATGAGACCAAATCATTTGTATATGGGCCATTGTATATGCCTCCACTGGCAAGGCATCATCGTGCGCAATGATCTTCGACCGGATAAAATGGCGCGAGTTCGAGAATGTCTTTTCCAAGGAGTTGAAATGTGGAAATTTCAGGAATCGAAGGAGCTATAGTAAAATGAGAGGCGTTTGCTCACCAAGCGGAGGGGCTCCATGAACATTTCCAGGCGGAGTGTATTGCAGGTTGCGGTCAGGGTTGCGCCTCTGGCCGTCATCGGGGTTCCTCGCGACGCGCAAGCCTCGATGATGGGCCATCTGTTCGATTGGCTGAACAGCCGCCCCGTCGAGACCCCCGAACCCGGGGAGGGAGTCCTGGAATTCGCCGCGCGCGTTCTTCCTGAAATCACGGCGAATGAGAAATTCTACGTGCAGAGCATCGGCCATTCATCACCGAGGATATCTCGTCGGGAATGGCGGCTTGAAATAAAGGGCGAGGTGGCCGCGCCGTTCTCCGCCTCTTTATCCGATATGAATGCGCTGAGACGGGAGAAAACCTGGGCGACGATGACTTGTATCGGAAATCCGGTGGGCGGGGGGCAGATAGGGAACGCCTTGTGGGGAGGAGTGCCGCTCAAAACTCTCATCGAGCGCGCAGGCGTGGCGGAAAATGTTCGCCGCTCGGTCTCCGCCAGGGTCATCTTTCGCGCAGCGGATGGGTATCATGATTCCATATCTCTCGATCGGGCCCTGGATCCGAGAACGCTTCTTTGCATCCGGATGAACGGGGAATATCTTCCTCGGGATCATGGCGCTCCGCTCAGGCTCCTGGTGCCGGGCGCCTATGGCCTCAAGAACGTGAAGTGGATCGAATCGGTCGAAATCTCCACCAAGGGGCATGGCGGCTATTGGCAAAAGCGCGGCTGGTCGGATGAGGCTATCGTCGAGACGCTCAGCCGTTTCGAGGCTCCCAGAAGGCGCGTTCAGGTTCGCACGCCCGAAGTCTGGCTCGTGGGCTCCGCTTTTGCCGGAGAGCGGGGAATCCGCAAGGTGGAAGTCACGTATGGCCAGGGAAAGGGCTTGCGCCCCTGGGCGTCTGCTTTACTCAAAAAGCCTCTCGGGCCTCTTGCGTGGCGTGTCTGGGCGTTTCCCATGCGTTTTAGGGAAAACGGGTTCTATCCGGCGACGGTGCGGGCCGTGGATGGCGCAGGAGAATTGCAGACGGATGAGATTTCCGACCCGCAGCCCGGTGGCTCGACCGGGCGGATGGGGCTCAGCGTGTATGTAAAAGATTTGTAGGCGAATCGAGGCGATTTACAGAAAAACCCCGCCGGGTAACCGGCGGGGTTTTGGTCTTTCTGAGAGCGTGACGCTTAACGGCGTTTGCCGCCCACGATGTTCGCCGCGCGCTTTTGGCGCTTGATCATCCACTCTTTGGGCGCCTCGATGCCGCTTCGGTCCAGAATGTCGAGGTTGTGCTTGAAGGCCATGTAATTCTGGATGTAGGTGAGTGTGCCGCCGCGGCTAGGCGCGCCGGGAGGTAGCCGCCCTTCAATCAGATCGATCACGTTGTAAACGGCTTCTTTCGCCATGGCGATCTGCTCGGCCAAAACGGCCGCATGCACCCACCCGTCACGAATGTCCTTTTCGATTCCGACGAGGAGGTTGTGCGTCACGATCTTGATCTGGCCGGGCTTATAGCCGGCCGCTTTCACGGCATCCACCGTGCCGCGGGCGATGAGCGTCGCCCATGGGTAGATGCCTTTCACGTCCGGGTGTTTCTTGAGCAGATCCTCCGCCGTCTGGTAGGCGGCCTGCACGTTGGACTTGGTGAATTCCTTGGCCACGACCTTGATTTTGGGATAGTGGCTCATGTAATCCTCAAAACCTTTGGCCATGGAGGTCACCATCTCGATGCCGCTGGGTCCGGGCAGCAGCATCACTTTGCCCTGGTACCCGATGGCGTGCGCCAGTGTGGAGCCGATGAGAAGGCCCAACTCGTAGCTGTTTTTCATGACGCGGTTTTTGACGCGATTGCTGTCGAGGTCGATATTGTCCACGACGACCTTGAGGCCCTTGTCCATCGCCTTGTGTACGGCGTTCACCATGCCCTTGGTGCTGATGGGGCAGATGATCATACCGTCGTACTTCGCCGCGATGATGTCCTCAACGTGGGCCACCTGCTTGGGCAGGAATTCGTAGCCACCCGCATCGAACATCTTCACGGTTACGCCGGCGTCTTTGGCCGCCAGTACGCTGCCGTACCATTTCGAGAAGAAATAGGGGTCGACGCCGTTCGGCACGACCACGGCGATCTTGTATTTCTTCTTCGCCTTCACCCGGGCATCGGCGTCCGGTGCTGCTGCCATCGACACGAACAGGAATGTGACGACAGAAGCGAGAATCATGAAAGAGCGAAACAGTTTATTCATCTTGAATCTCCTCCTCGCAGAATGGGTTTCACGGACGGAAGCGCTCTCCTCCGCGAAAGGGAAAAATAGCTTGCACCTGAGATTATTTTTTACTCCTGCCTTTTACGTGAACTCAACACCACAGCCGTAATGAGCAAAACGCCTACCACTACCTCCCGGGCGAATGTGCCCACACCCAGGAGAATGAGGCCATTGAGCAAAAATGTCAGGAACAGCGTCCCGATAGCAGCTTGCGCCACACCGCCTTCGCCACCGTGGAACGTCGTGCCTCCCACCACGGTGGCCGCCAAGGATTGGAATTCGAGTTGAAATCCCGCGAGGCCGTTCGTGGCCGGGAGTCTCGCCAAATAGAGGAACGAAGTGATGCCCACGCAGATGCCGCTGATCAAGTAGCAAATGAGTTTCACCTTGCCGGTATCGATGCCCGAAAGGCGCGCGGCCTCTTCATTACCGCCGGTCAAGTAGATCGCCCGGCCCAGCGCCGTGCGTTTCGTCAGCAGGTAGAGAGCGACGAAAGCGACAATGGCGATGAACAGCGTGCCGGGGATATGGAAGAAGTCCGTGAGACCGATGGTTTGCAAGATATCTTTTTGCTCGCCCGTAAATTGGTGGATCGTGCGCCCACCCGTGAATACCAGGGCGATGCCGGCGCAGATGAAAAGCATGCTCAAGGTGACGATGAAGGGTTGTATCTTTACGCGGCCCACGAGGTAGCCGTTGATGAAGCCGAACATCGTCGCCATCCCGATACCCATCAACACGCCCACGGCAAGGCCAAAGTCCAGGATGCCCTGCGCCATCACCACGCTCGAGAGGCTCAGCAAGGAGCCTTGGCTCAAATCGATGCCCGAGACCAGAAGCACCATGCTTTGCCCGGCGACGATAAAGAACAGCAGGGAAGCGTTTCTGAGTTGATTGGTCAGATTATGGGCTTCGATGAAGTTGTTCACGTAGCCCATCAACTGAAGGATGTAAAAAATGACCATCATCAAGATGAATACGGCCAGCAAGCCGTATTTCTCGTAATTGAACGTGGCCAACAAGGAGGCGGACGGTCTGGCCGGAGCCTCCGCTACATTCGCCATTATGTAGAATCTCCCTTAGTTTTTCTGCTCGCGCAGGGTGCTGACCCAAATGGATGAGAGAATCACCAGACCGACGATGATCTGTTGCCGGTAGGTGTCGATTCCCATGATGTTCAAACCGTTTACCAGGAATATGATCAGGAAAACGCCCAGCGTCGTGCCCAGCACGCCGCCTCGGCCGCCGAAAATATGGGTGCCGCCGATAATGGTGGCTCCGATGGATTGGAGCAATTGATCGCCGCCGCCCAGCCTCGGCTCGCCCGCCGCACTGATATTCGCTGAAAGCAGAAGCCCTGCAAAGCCGCACAGAAGTCCGCCTATACCGAAAATGGCAATCTTCATGGCGGGAAAGTTGATGCCTGCGGAAATCGCCGTTTGCTCGTTTCCGCCCAAGGCATACACATAGGTGCCGAAGCGGGTGTATTTGAGCAGATACCACATGGCGCCCAGTGCGATGAGTATCCAGATGAATGTAAAGGGAATGGGGCCCAGGTTTCCTTTCGCCAAAAAGACATATGCTTCTTCCACGTGCTTTTGCAGCGTTGCGCCCTCGCGCGCGCCTCCCATTTGAAGGCCGCCGGTCCAAAGCTGGGCCGCGCCGCTGCCTATGAAGAGCATCCCCAATGTGGCGATGAACGGCTGCACCCTCATCACGCCGACGAAGAATCCGTTGATGACGCCGCACAACAGGCCGACGCCGAGGCCGGCGATAAGGCCGACGAAAAACCCGAAGTGCAGCATCGCGCTCCAGGCCATCACGCTCACCACGCTCATGATCGAACCCTGTGAAAGATCGAACCCTCCCGAGACGATGACCAACGTTTGCGCATAGGCGATGAAGAAGAGCCAAGCGTCGCGGCGCACGACGTTTACGAAGTTTTCGAGCGTGAGAAAATTCTCGGTCGCAAAAGTGTAGAAGAGCATCAAGACGGCAAACGCGCAAATGAGGAGTATACGCTCCCAAGGCATATCCTTGACAGGATATCCTAGAATTAATTTTTCATTCTCGGTAGAAACTGCTGCACTCATTAAATATGTCTCCAGATACGGATTACTCCGCCGTCATGGCGTAACGCAGAATTTGTTCTTGCGTTGCCTCATCCCTGTCGATATCTGCGGTGAGCCGTCCCTCGCGCATCACCAAAATGCGGTCACTCATCCCGAGAATCTCGGGCAGTTCGCTTGAGATCATCATTACCGCGGCGCCGTCTTTGGCGAGTTGCAGCATCTGCGTGTGGACTTCGAATTTTGCGCCTATGTCGATCCCGCGAGTCGGCTCGTCAAAGATGAGCACATTGGCGCGTCTGAAGAGCCACTTGGCGAGAACGACTTTTTGCTGATTGCCGCCTGATAGGAAGCGTAGTTGCGTCTCCTGGTCCGGCGTCATGATTTTCAGCTGATTGATGTGCACATCCACGAGGTTTTTTTCCAAGCTCAGATTGAGCAGCCAGCGTTTAATGAGGCGGCGCAGGTTCGCGCTTGTGGTGTTAAAGGCGACCGAGAGAACCTGGGTGAGGCCTTGGGTTTTTCTATCCTCGGGCAATAGCCCGAGCCCTCGTTGTATGGCCAGGCTTGGAGTCCACTTGCGCTCATGGGTGAGGGTTTTCAAAAATCGAAGAAGAACCATGGCGACGCCACCCCAGATCATGACCCATTCGAGAACGAAATTTTGAGTGAACAAACTCGTCACGACCATCGCGCCTATCGCCAGGGCGTACCATTTTGCGAAGTCGATGCCCAAGGTGCGCCAATGGTACTGCCGCTCCATGAACCAGAGACCCGCTTGCCGTATGACGACCAACCCGGTGGCGACGATGTAGGGGATGGGTCCATTTGGGATGTTGTATAATGGCCCGCCGATGATCCATTCATAAAACCACTTGCCGCTGAACAGCGGTGGCGGTGAGTTCATGTTCAGCGTGACCGGATCGTAGATTCCCTGGAAAATGACGGTGAACAAAGGCAAGGCCAGCATAAAGACAGCCACGTCCACGATTGCCATCCAAAGCGGATAGTGGGGGAGTTTTTGTATCTCTTCTTTCTCTTTTGTCGCACGGGTCATCTCTACGGTGCCGCTATCCACGGGGTCCGCGCCCATGACGGCCCGCGCCACCTCGGTTCTCCCCGCGCCGACGAGACCCGAAAGGCCGACGATTTCACCATAGTGCAGGTCGAAATCGATGTCTTCGAATACGCCGTTTCGGGTGAGTCCACGCACGCGCAGCGCCACCTCCCCGTGCTCGCGGGGTGTCCAGGGGAATTTCTCATCGAGTGTGCGTCCCACCATCTGCGTGATCAGGAAATCAAGTTCCACGTCCTTCACTTCCCATGTGCCCATGTATTCCCCATCGCGCAGGACGGTGACGCGATCTCCGATCTCATGGACTTCTTCGAGTCGGTGGGAAATGTAGATGACGCCGACGCCTTGTTCGCGCAACAGCTTGACCGCCTTGAAGAGCTCCTCGATTTCATGTCCGCTCAAAGAAGACGTGGGCTCATCCATCACCAGAATCTTGCAGTCAAAGGCAAGGGCGCGAGCGATCTCCACCATTTGCTGATCCGCCACGCTTAAAGAGCGGATCGGCGCGTTGACGTCGATTCTCACATCCAGGCGCTCCATGATCGCTTGGGATTCCTGTTCGACTCTGGCCCAATCCACGCGCTTCATGATGCCGGGCAAGACCGGTTCTCGGCCCAGGAAGATGTTTTTCGCCACGCTCAAATCGGGCACCAGGTTCAGTTCCTGGTATATGACGCTGATTCCCAAATCGCGTCCGGTTCTGGCGTCGGGAATAACGGTGGGTGTTTCGCTGATCTCGATTCCGCCTGAATCGGCGTGGTAGATGCCGGCCAGAATTTTGATGAGCGTGGATTTCCCGGCCCCGTTCTCGCCCAAAAGAATGTGCACTTCGCCTTCTATGAGATCAAAATCGACCTCTTTGAGCGCATGAACGCCCGGAAAGGACTTGTCGATTTTCTCCATTTTCAGCAAATTCTTGGATTCTGACACGAAGGGTCACTTCCAAAATAAGGTTTGATAGATTCAGCATAAATTGGCGCACGAATGCGTACCATTACGCGCCATATTTGTAAAGCGCCGATTTTTGGAGACTTGGCATACTCTATAGGGCTTGGAATTGTTTTTCAACAAGGCAATTTTAAGAGGATTAAGTTGAATAATCATTTCATCAAGAATCGTGGTATGATGTCCAAGTATGTGTTTCGACGGAATTTTCATGAGGGATTTTTCATGCGCTGTCTTCAAATGATGGGGTTTGTTGTTATCATTCTTGGGGGTATGGCAAGCGTAGCCGCCGGTGAATCACGCGGGAAGACGGATGCCTGTTTGGTAACCCTATACAACTATCCTGCCGAAACGCCCCGGGATGTTTCGGAAAAGGTGTCGTCAAAATCGCTTTTGCGGTTGAAAAAGAACCTACGGGCAAGCCGAGCCGATGAGAATGCGCATTCGCAGATGAGCGTTCCGTCTCAATCTCATACCTCAAAATAAACCTGTTCTCAGAAATTCAAATCCATGGTCATACGTCTTCACCGGTCGATGACGTTTCGGTATTCGGCGGATGGCGTGTGTTGCGCCGGCCAGTCCATCCCGTCTTCGAAACGCGCCAAAACGCTCGCGTGACGCGCAAAGCCACTCTCCAGCAGGGCGACCGAGACGATCTCCACGATCGCTAGCTCGTCAAAGCCGTGCGCGCGTAATGCCTGGAACTCTTCATCGCTTAGTTGTTCGTTGAGCGTGAGTTTTCTGGCCACGCGGAAAACCGCTTTTTCCGCCTCGGGCAATTCGGCATTTTCAAAGTCATGCAGTTTTTCCACTTCGATCTCGTCGAGTGCCATGCGGTGGATGAGGTCTGTTTTGTGGAAATTCACGCAACGAGGGCAGTCTGAAGCGACCGCGCAAACCATCGCGATGCGATTGGTCAACTCGCGTGAAATGTGGCCGTCCAAAACTTCCAGGCGTTTTTGCAGTTCCCAGAACCCTCGGAGGAGACCCGGCACGTGGGCGAAGAACCCGAACAAAGGCCCCAGCCAGCGCGGGTCTTTCAGTCGGCATATCTCGTCGTAAATTTGCGAAACTTCTCCTTCGGCCTCATCGGGCTTAACCAGGCGGAAGGTTTCAAAACCGGATGTGCTCATTTTTTTCTCCTGCGAATGAATTGTCGGCATGTGGATAAGATTCGACTCTAACATCATTTTCATCGTGGATGGCGAGCAGCATGACGAGCCAACAAAAAAACCCCCCGCCGAGGCAGGGGGTTTTTAGCGTTTCGGTGATGCTTACATGCCCGATTCTTTCCAGTAACGAGCGGCACCCGGGTGAATTTTGAGTTTCTTCATGCCGCGAAGGCCGGTCTTTTTGGTGACGAACTTTCCGGTTGGGTGGTATTTGGTAATTTGCTTGTGATTGTCGTACAGGGCTTTGACGATCCCGTATGCGTTGTCGTTGCTCATTACGCTGTTGGTCATCAAAGTCCACATCTGACCCCAGCTTACGACGTCTTTTTTGTATCCGGGAATGGAGCCGGCGGTCACGACATCGCGCACGATGCCCGCTTCGTTCGTAGCCAGTGCTTTGATGGTGGCTTCATCCGGACCAAAGAAATGAAGTTTGCCGGAAAGCGTGCGCGCGAGTTCCATATACACGGGTGCGGGAACGTTCGCGTTCAGAAAGAAAAATCCCGCGTCCACTCTTTCGTCTCTGATGGCGGCTGCATTCTGGGGATTGTTGAAGAACTCTTTTTTCGCATTCACGCCACTGTGTTTAAGCGCAAGCTGCGTCACGATATAAATGGAACCCCCGCGACCGCCGACGACAAATCTTCTTCCTGTGAGGTCGGACCATTTTTTAATTCCGGAGGTTTTAAAAGTTGTATAGACAGTCGTCAATGGGTATAGGGCCCCTAACGCCAGCACGTCTTGAGGTTTCTTGAATGGTTTTCTACCCGTTTGCCCCCACGAAACGGCCGGCGCAGTGGCCATGCCTATGCGGAAAGGCTGCATTTTGTTCTTTTTCTGAAGGGTGCGGACGTTTGCGGTGGAACCGCCGGTAATGGATGCAGATACCGAAATCTTTCCGCCCGAGTTATCGGTGATGACTTTGCCCATCGCGGTTCCAATCTCGAAGGTGGCGCCGCCGGGCTGAGACGTACCCAGAAGTATTTTGGCTGCGTTTGCCGCCGGGGCCGTGCCGATAACCAAGGCAAGGCCTGCCGCCAGCGTAATCAGCCTAAGTGTAGATTTCCTCATTCGTATCTCCTTTTTGAGGTAGGGTAATGAAACTGGTTAGACCAACTCTCGCTTCGATTCATCATATCGAAACTCATGAATGTATGCTGAGGCGGCTATTCTAAAGCAAAACCATATGGTTTGGTCAAGTACGAAGATTGGAAGGCTCATGGAGATGGAGAAATACGGAATTCGGAATGTTCATGAGAATTATCATGAGTCGCTGAGTCGCTGGCAAAACGATGAGCCTATCCGCTAGAATGAAATTTTTCACATCAATAGCTTCGTTTCACCATGATGAACCACCACGGTGGAGAAAGAAGGAGAAATATGAGTACTGAATCAGACCCCGCCCAGTCGGCTCCTCTCGTAAGGGCTCTGGTTTTCATCACTTCATGGCTGTGCGTGCTCTCGGGTTTGTATCACATTTCAGCAGTCTATCTGCGGCCATTGCCGGGCGAAATGCACCCCAACATGCATATGCTTCTTGCCTATACCATTCTTCTCATAGGCGGCGCCGGTGCTATGCCTCAGATCTACGGGGATAAGATTCGCAAGTTGAACTTTCTTCCCGTTTTGTATCTTTTGTCCCTGGTTCCCGCCGTCATTTTCTTCTATTTCGTCTATGAGATGGGAGAAGGCTGGTCTGACTGGAGTGTCTGGTGGGTTTATGCGCTCCCGTTCGCTATTTGGATAGCGATGATGGTCGTCGAGAAATCTTGGCTCGCGCTTTTTCTCTGGTTTTTGGGCTTAGTTCCTGCGCCTATACTGTTCTGGTATTGGGATTCTTTGCCAGAAAGCACGCATGAGCCCACCTTTTGGTGGTTGTTAATTGCATGCTCCGCCATACCCACGATGTGGACCTTGTTCGCGGTTTTCTTCAGGCCTTCCGAGGGGGTGAAAAAAGCGGGTGTTTTTCTCGTTGTATTTTTCGTAGCGCTTGTTCTAATCGGATGGCGGGTAGGTTTATGGGCCGGGCAAAGCGATGAGGTGAGAAGTGTCTTGTCCCTTTGGCCGGTGGTTGTATTCGCTTTTCCTCTTTTTTGGGCCAAAAGGCGCATCAAAGAGGTATTTGAAGAGTATCCGGCTCACCCTTTTCCGGCCGGGTTCACCATTGGCTTGAATGCCGGCATGCTTTTTTTCGTAGCGACGGCCTGCCTGTACTTATTCTACTACCATGAAGAGATGGTTGATCGCCCCGGCGCTCCGACAATCGGTGATGCGCGCGTCGGCTTCGTCATGATTGTCGTCGCTATCGAATTAACAAGGCGTTGTTTCGGCCCTCCGCTTCCGACATTGGCGATGATTTCCTTGGCCTACGGGATCTGGGGCAATCTGTTCGCGCCTCCTTTTGGCCATGGCGGCCATACGTGGATAGAACTTCAGGCGAAACTCTCGACCGATTTCATCGGTGGGGTATTGGGCTTTTTGGTCGTCATCTCGGCTACCTTCATCATCATGTTTTTGATTTTAGGAGCGTTCTTGCATGAATCGGGTGCGGGCCGCTTTTTCGTGAATTTCGCCTTGGGCCTGTTTGGAAAGATGCGCGCGGGCGCAGGTCTCGCCGCAGTGGGTTCAAGTGCGCTCATGGGTACGGTGTCGGGCAGCGCATCCGGTAACGTCGTGACCACCGGCACATTCACGATTCCCCTGATGAAGCGAATCGGGCTAAGCCCACACATTGCAGGAGCGGCGGAAGCGGCGGCCAGCAGCGGGGGGCAGATCATGCCGCCTGTCATGGGGGCGGGCGCCTTCATCATGAGTGAGCTCATCGAAGTGCCATATTTCCAGATTATCGGATATGCCACCATACCGGCCATTTTGTATTTCACCATTGTGGGGATTAACATCCATTTCGCCGCTGGTGCGCTGAATATCAAGCCATTGCCTGCTTCCGAGATTCCGAGTTGGAAAGCGGAACTCAAGAATGGGTGGTTCTATCTCGTGCCCCTGGCGTTTTTGGTCTATTTCCTCTTTGAGGGCAGAACGCCCGTGTTTGCGGGTGTCATGTCGGTTTTCATCATGGTGGGCATTTGGTTTTACCGAAACGTGACGGAATTCTTGGGTACGATGAGGAGGGGCGATAGGACAATCGCCGATGAAGTATTCGTTTTTGTGCCGGTTACGTTTTGGGTTTTTACCTTCTTCTTGTTCGCCTTCCTCTCGATTCTCGAATTGGGTTTCGGGGCGCCGTTGGGCGTCTACGGAAAACCAGCCTGGGGCGGTGCCATACGGGCCGCTCTGGCATTGGGCGTCACCGGGTTCGTTCTGATAAGTGTTTTCACCCGCATCTTCTCCTGGGTGGGTGAATTCTGGAACGAGATAGAGCGCAACTGGCTTGCCGTCTTTCCCCTCACTTTGCTGGCCTTATGGAATGCTTTCGGCTGGTCTTCCGGCGTGGCCGGGGCCGCCATTGTGCTGGCTTTGCTCAGTGGATGGTCTGTTTTCAGGGGAAACCGGGCGCAACCCACCACGACCATACCCTGGTATTTCGTCATGATTTGGGTGGGCGCATATTACGTGCAAAAAGGGATTTACGCTCTTGCCCCCCCAATAGCGAATTTCGGCGAATGGTTCGTTCCCTTCGGGTTCATCTATGATGCCCTGATCTTTTTTGGATTGGCCATTATCGTGCAGAAGGTCATTTTCTCGTTCGGCTCGCAAGAATCTGACGCCGATAGCGCGACGCCGAGCGTGAAACAAGTATTGGCCGTATCTTGTAATCCGTTTACCTATCTGCAGCGGGCAAAGAATACGGGCGAGACGGGCGCAGGCGTACAAGCCGCGCAGAGTGCTTCCAACTGGATTTTCAGCATTCGCAATGCTTTGAGGGTAGGGGGCAGGCAAGGGGCTGAATTCGCCGTGACGCTGGCCACCATCGAAGTCGTCGTTCAGGTTCTGAGCATCACGGGCGTGGGTAACAAGTTTGCTTACATGATAGAAACCCTCGCTAATGATATATGCCTGTTCGGCGCCGCTGTGGGCGGGGGGTGCGCATATTATATCGGTCTTGATGGTTTCTTCGTCGCGTTGCTGCTCACGGCGATTTGCTGTGCGATATTGGGAATGGGCATGCCGACGACGGCGGCATACGTGCTGCTCGCTATTTTGGGTGGACCCGTACTGATTAAACTCGTTGGTCCTGAACTCGCCCATGTCTATGGAGCGGAATGGGCCAAGGAGTTCGTGGCCGCCAAAGGAGACCGTGTAGCCGCCCATATGTTCATCTTCTATTTCGCGATACTCTCCGCCATTACGCCGCCCGTGGCGATAGCCTCGCTCGTGGCGGCCAAACTGGCGGGCGCGCCCTATTTCAAGACGTCCATGATGTCTCTTCGCTTCGCCATCGTGGGCTTTATCGTACCCTTTTTGTTCATGTTCGACCCGGCCCTGCTCACGTTCGCGCATCCATTGCGCGTCGCTCTGTCAGCTTCCATGACGCTCCTGGGCTTCATCGCCTTCTCGGCGGGAACACAAGGCTGGCTTCTGGAAAGGCTCTATAAATACGAGCGGATACTCTTGTTCGTTTGCTTCGTCGCGTTCATCCTGTTCGTTATTTTCTTCAGCATCACCATGCTGATAGCGGGCCTGGTTTGCGGCGGGATTCCGCTTATCCGGCAAATCAAGGATTACAAAAAAAGCTAATATTCAACGATAAATATCCGTTTCTTTGAGGTGTTAATGCTTTTTCACAAACAACGCGCTCTCGAGTTCATGGAGAGGTTCGATCTCGACGCGCTGGTAGCGACGACACGGCACAACGTCTTGTATCTCTCGGGTTTTCAGGGCTGGGCCCAATATACATACGGCGACGCCACGACGGAGACCTTCGCGCTGTTTTTTCGGGATCCTGCCTCTCCGCCCGGGTTGATACTCTCCCGGCAGGACGAGACCTACTACGCGGCGACGGGCTCATGGATCGAGGACGTGAGGGGCTATGGCCCCCGCTCGGCGCTCGATATGGCGCCCGGCGAGACGGGAGAGACCGAAGAGGAGAAGAATTACATATCCTTAATCGCCGAAGACGCCCCGCGCGAGGCGAATTCTACCGATGCCATGCTCAGGATTTTGCGGGAGCGGGGCTTGTCGAGCGGGAAAGTGGCGCTCGATAGCGAGGGAATCCGCCCGGGCACGCGCCGCGCTCTGGAGGCGGATTTACCGGGCATATCTTTTCTGGATGCCTCGAATCTGTTTCGGCTGATTCGCCTTCAGAAGACGGAAGAAGAGATTGAGCGCATGCGCGCCGCGGCGCTTTTGAACGAACAGGCCGTCGTCGCCTTCCACCAGGAGATGGCCGCGGGGCGAACCGAGCGCGAAGTGGCGAGTCATTATTACCGAACCGTGGCCGCCGGAGGCGGCAAATGGAGCTGGTTTCATCTGGGTGGCGGGAGGCGTTCGGCCTCCATTTTTCCGCCCTCTGAAAGGAAATTCGAACCCGGCGACGGTTTTTTCTTTGACGCTGGAATGCGGTTGAATCACTACTGCGCGGATGTGGGCTGTTGCGGTTCGTTCGGCGAGCCGGATGCGGAGCGCAAGTCGCAGTGGAACGCCGTTCAGGCGGGGCTCGAGGCCGCCTTCGGAGTGATCAGGGCGGGGGTGCGGCCGTCCGATATTTTTCGCGCGGCGGTGGCGGCGGCGAAAAAATCGGGTCTGCCGCGCTATAACGGCGCCTTCTGCGGGCACACGATAGGCATCGAGGCGCGCGAGTTGCCCTATACGCTGAGCGAGCCCGTGAAGCTCGACGACCCCTTCCTGCCCGAGAATTCAGACATCCCGCTGCCCGCGGGAGCGGTGCTCTCGGTGGAATTGCCCTCCGGCAGGTTCGGTGAGGGCGGCGTGCATGCGGAGTACACCGTGCTGGTTACCGAGACGGGGATGGAGCACTTGGGCGAGCCGGTCCGCGAGCACGTCGTCATCGGCTGAAAAAGACATAACCCCTTCAAATTCAGCTATATAAATTTTCACTTATTATCCGTTATTTTCCCTGTTTTTCGCTATTTTTTACCATTTTTTCAGATATGGAACCGTCCGGGAATCGACCTCTCGCGGCCATGCGGCATAGCGCGGAAAGCCTGGAGCCGAGGGGCCGCAAATGCGGGCAAATGCGGATCAATCCCGGCTGCGCAGAGGGGGCAACCATCCAGGAGGGGGCGCGCAAGGCATTCTGTGTCATCTCCCTTGTGAGACGCCCCACCCCGCGCGGGCGTTTTTCATTCACATGTGAGTATGAGGAGGCGGTTCGCGCCATCCCATATTCAAGAGGCCGGGTTGCTCCCGGCCTGACCATCGTGCGTCCAAAATAGCCTGAAAATGGCGTGAGTCGTCGTCCCACGGCCCAATCGTTTCGCGGTGGTCGCCATGTTTATCGGGTAAAAATGCCGATTCTCGGCCCCTCGTCCGGCGCGTGCCGCGTACCCGGGCCGCAGGCGCGCGGCCCTTATGGTTCCTGAAATTCGTTTTTGCCGATCCGGGGATAGGCGACCTTTCCCCAGATTTCGGATGCGGGGTTCGCGTCGATGTCGGCCTTCATGATCTCGAGAATCACCGGAACGACGTCGGCCATGATGCGCGTGGCGTCCCCGAGCTGGGTCTGGCCCCATCCTTTGGCGAACGTCATGCCCCCGTGGAAGACCTGGTTGCGCAGTTCATACAGCCGCCGGAAGACTTCGCTGAAAACGACGAGCACGTCTCTTTCTTCCAGGGCGTTTCTTATTTTCTCTCTGTTGGAGTCGAATCCTCTGCGCCAGTTATAGGCGCTCGACGAATGCCAGGCCCATCGCCAGAAGAGTTTGAACACGTAGGGATTCTCCAGAATAACCCGGATCGGTCCGGAATGCTTCTCCAGCAGGATGGCATCTATCTTTTTATGTTCATCGCGTTTCAGGATTTCGTGCAGGAAGTTCCTGATCAGTCGGTTCTCGGTGAGGGGGGGGTCATCCATGACGGTCGGCTCGGCCCCGTAGGCCGCGTTGAAGGCGATCCACAGAAAGATGAATTTCCCCTCGTTGGTCTGGGCTTTTTCGCTTAGATCGAGCCAACTGAAGGCACGCCGCATCCGGTGTTCGTTATGCTCGCTTTGGGATATCTGTATGGTGGTTCGAATCATCTTCGGGGCCTCTCACCGCCGCCTGGACATGGGCCGGTGGAAGAGAACTCCCCGACTGCACGGACGCGATACAATCCCCGTGGGTTTCCCTCATCGGGGAGGAACCTTCTCTTTTTCTTTTTAGAGTTGGGTCCTCCATTTTTTATGATAGGGTTTTGGTCTTCGAAATTCAACCGCCCCGGCCGGAAAATTACACCCCCTCTTGCAGGGGCATTTCTGTTTGTCTTGGAGGGGCCGTACATGCGCGCTGCTTACGATTCTTTCTTCCCGCTGTCGTTGATCCGGGGGGAGGCGGCCTTTCCCCAGATTTCGGATGCGGGGTTCGCGTCGATGTCGGCTTTCATGATCTCGAGAATCACCGGAACGAGCTCCGCCATGATGCGAGTGGCGTCCCTGAACTGGGTCTCGCCCCATCCTTCGGCGAACGTCACGCCCCCGTGGAAGATCTGGTTGCGCAATTCATACAGCCGCCGGAAAACTTCCATGAAGACGCCGCCCACGTCCTGGTTCTCGATGGCTCTTTCCGTCCGTTCATTGTCGGCCTCGAATCGCTCGCGCCAGTCCGCACCCTCCGGATCGCCGCGCACCCACTGCCAGAAGGGTCTGAACATATACTGATTGTTCAGAAGAATCCGGATCGGTTCGGGGTGCTTCTCCCAGAGGATGGCATCTATTTTTTTATGTTCGTCGCGTTCGATGATCTTGCGCAGGAAGGTCCCGATGCTTCCGTTCTCTTTGGGATTGTCTTCATCGATGCCGATCGACTCGGCTCCGTAGGCCGCGTTGAAGGCGATCCACAGAAAGATGAATTTCCCCTCGTTGGCCCCGGCTTTTTCGCTCCGATCGAGCCAACCGAAGGCACGCCGCATCCGGTGTTCGTTGTGCTCTCTTTGGGGTGTATCGTCGTTGTTTCGAGTCATCTTCGGGGCCTCTCACCGCCGCCTGGACACGGGCCGGTGGAAGAGAACTCCCCGATTGCTCCGACGCGATATAACCCCCGTGGGTTTTCCTCATCGGGGAGGTACCTTCTCGTTTTCTTTTGAGAGTTGGACCCTCGATGTTTGTATAGGTTTTTCCGCTGCGGATTTCAATATATTTCGGCGATCTTTACCAAAATTTTACATTCCATGTGAGGGCGTTTTGCTCTCATTCGCGAGAGGGTGAGGACGCGGGTCGTGCAGGGGGGCGTTCGTGAACGCCCCCACGTTCACGAACGCCCCTCCTGCGGTTTCGGATGCGCGCTGTCGCTGATCCGAGGGTAGGCGACCTTTCCCCAGATTCCGGATGCGGGGTTCGCGTCGATGTCGCCCTTCATGATCTCGAGAATCACCGGAACGACGTCGGCCATGATGCGAGTGGCGTCCCTGAACTGGGTCTGGCCCCATCCTTTGGTGAACGTCATGTCCCCGTGGAAGACCTGGTTGCGCAGTCCATACAGCCGCCGGAAGACTTCGCTGAAAACGACGAGTACGTCTCTTTCTTCCAGGGCGCTTCTTATTCTGTCTCTGTTGGATTCGAACCCTTTGCGCCAGTTATAGGTCCTCGACGGATCCCGCACCCACCGCCAGAAGAGTTTGAACAGGTACTGATTCTCCAGAAGAACCCGAACTGCACCGGAATGCTTCTTGAGCAGGATGGCATCTATCTTTTTGTGCACATCGCGTTTCAGGATTTCGCGCAAGAAGTTCCTGATCTTCAGGTTCTCGGTGAGTTGGTTTTCCAGGATGGCGCTCTCCTCGGCCCCGTAGGCCGCGTTGAAGGCAATCCACAGAAAGATGAATTTCCCCTCGGTGGCATCGGCTTTTTCGCTCCGCTCGAGCCAACCGTAGGCACGCCGCATCCGGTGTTGGTTGTGCTCTCTTTGGAGCATGTATTCACTGATTCGCGTCATCGTGAGTCCTCTCACCGCCGTCTCGGCACGCGACGATGAAATTAACTCCCCGATTGCTCCGACGCGATAAAACCCTCGTGGGGTTTCCTCATCGGGGAGGAACCTTCTCCTTGTTGTTCGGGCTTGGATACTCCATGTTTGTATAGGTTGTTCCGCTGCGGATTTCAACATTTTTCGGCGATCTTTACCAAAGTTTTACATTCCATGTGAGGGCGTTTTGCTCTCATTCGCGAGAGGTGAGGACGCGGGTCGTGGAGGGGTCGCTCATGTCTGGTTGTTTGATAGGAGAGCGCACACCATCGGGGGTGTTCGCGAGTGCGGAGGCGTTCAACCCGCTCCTAATCCGGATTCTCGCCGACCCTGGGGTAGGCGACCTTTCCCCAATCGGACTTGGGGTTTTCATCCATGACGTCGAGAATCACCGGAACGACCTCCGCCATGATGCGGCTGCCGTCCCTGAGTTGCGTCCGCCCCCATCCCTCGGCGAACGTCACGCCGCCGTGGAAAACCTGGTTGCGCAATTGATACAGCCGCCAGAAAACTTCCGTAAAGACGCCGTGTACATCTCTTTTTCCTAGGGCCCTGTTTATTCTGGCGTTGATACGCTCGAATCGTCTGCGCCAGTCGTTGTCCGTCGACGGTTCCCGCACCCATTCCCAGAATGGAGCGAATACATACTGGTTTTGCAAAAGAACCCGGATTGGCCCGGAATATGTTTCCCAGAGAATGTTCTCTATTTCTTTCCGTGTGTCGCAGTTGATTATATCTTCCAAAAAGTTCGTGAATCTCTCGGAGTCGGGAGCCCCGTTTTGGCCGGTCGGTTCACCGCCGTAGGCCGCGTTGAAGGCGATCCACAGACAAATGAATTTCTCCTCTTCCGAGGTGACTTTTCTGCTCTGGCTGAGCCAACTGCGAGCTCTTCGTATCCGGTGCTCGTTGTGCTCGCTTTGTGGTATCTGGTCGCTTGTTCGAAGTCGTAGGCCGTCTGGAGGCGATACCACACTTCCGCACCCCCGCCGAAGGCTTTATCCAGGCGAATCGCCATCTCGGGAGAGATGCCCGAACGGCAGTTGACGAGGCGGGATAATCCTTTGCGGCTCACGCCGAGCTTCCGGGCGGCTTCCGTTACGCTTAAACGTAGCGGCTCCAGGCAATCTTGGGCGACGGAAAGGCCCGGATGGGGCGGATTCTTCATGGGCATGGCGTGGTTTTCCTTTGGTAATAATCCGTTAGGTACTACGGCCCCAGTCTCTCGACGCTCCATTCTCCATCCGTCTCCAGCGTGTAGCGCACACGGTCGTGGAGACGGCTGTCCCTGTGCTGCCAGAACTCGACAGTATGAGGTTTCAGGACGTAACCGCCCCAGTGGGGGGGACGCGGCACGTCTCGGCCAGCGAACGCGGCCTCGTAGGCGCGCTCTTGCGCTTCCAAAGAAGCGCGGGAGAGGACCACGCGGCTCTGGGGCGAGGCCCACGCGCCGCGTCGAACGCCGCGCCCTGCCGTTCGATCCCTGGGTCGTAACGGGCCAGGCGCGCCTCGTTCAGGCGATAGAGCAGCGCAATCCGCTCGATCCATCTCCGGCGCCACCGCGTCAGCCGCACCTGACCGGCGGCGCAGTGGATGAAATCCCTGCGTACGTGGACCCAACACCATGCGAGGGTTACCAGACCCCCGGGAATGCGCGCCAGCTTCTTGTAGGCGCCGTAGCGGTCGCAGACGATGACCGTATGTCGGCCGGTCGTGGCGAACAACTTCTTCGCGACCTCTGCGCCGCGTGAGGAGTCGACGTGGAAGTAGACCACGTCCTCGCTGACCGAGGTCCACAGCTAGGCGCGGCTCGAGCGGCCCTCCTCGCGCAGCGACTGCACGCGCCAGAGAGTGGCTCTCCCGCCTGGGCGTGAAGACGCTCTTCATCGAGCCTGGAAGCCCTTGGGAGAATGGATATGTCGAATCTTTTATCGGAAAGATGCGGGATGAACTCTTGAATCTGGAGAGATTCGATACGCTACACGAAGCGAAAGTGCTGGTGGAACGCTGGAGGCATGTGTACAACAGAATTAGGCCGCATA
Organism: bacterium; assembly: GCA_965221165.1. Lineage (GTDB taxonomy): Bacteria > UBA8248 > UBA8248 > UBA8248 > UBA8248 > Bin107. The sequence goes on along the minus strand of CBDCRP010000003.1, from coordinate 1,449,601 downwards.
GTTCATTGGATTACCGGCCTCCGGCACCTGAAACAAAAGAACCATGGCCTCCGGGCATCGCTCCGCTTCGCCCTTCGGCCATGGTTCTAGGACTCTTATAGGGAGTGGTACCACTATCGGGGGCAAGTCAAGAGAGCCGGCTTGCCCTCAAGATACATGAGGCCGGAAAACCCACCAGCGTGATTGTGGCGGCTGTCTGCAATCGGTGGATAAGGTGACTCTATCATCAGATGCAGCGGCAGGCCGCATGAGTGAGAGGGAGACACGGTCGCCTTCCCGCGCTTGCGACGGCGAAATCGAGCCCCCTTGGGCTTCAAAGCTCGGTCTAAGATAGGTCAGCCGTCGCCCTCTCAAAGCACCCAGATGGGCAAGACTCACAAGCCAACGCTCGGATAGAAGAATAGGACTCGCGGCTGCCTGGTTGAGAAAATACCTTAACGCGCAACGGGCTTTCATAGAAGGGGGGAACGTCAGGAAGAATTCAGCGATACACTGCAATATGATAGGCAGCTATCAATATCGCCAGAAAGAGAACCGCAAACGGCAATAAGGGAAGGAGAAGAGTTCTCATTTTTCGGAAGAACGGCGGTGTTTTCATATCTCGAAGGGAAGTCCAATCAAGTAGTTCAATAGATACACCAAGCCACCCAGGCCGCTCAGGATCCCCAGCATCAGCTTGAGGTAGTGTTCGGGCACGAATTTCTGCGTTTTGGATGCACACCATGCCCCCATTACAGCGGAGGAAGCGACCAGGAAGCCCCATCCCCACTCCGAATTTACATAACCGCCAGTGAGCAGGGGGAGAGTGACGTTGTAGGCGAAGAACCCGACGAGCGACTGCACCACGACGAACGGGATGGAGGCGGCCACGACCACAAACATCGGGAGCCGGTAAATCTTCACCAAGAGCGGGGTCATTAAGAACCCTCCGCCCACGCCTATCGTAGAGGATACTAGGCCGACCCCTGTCCCCAGAAGCAGCAGCAGGGGCGGGCACAAAGTATAGCTCTCATCCCAAAAGGAAATGGTGATTCTCCGCCACGAACGCTCCAGCGTATGAATCATCGCCTTCTCCGGGATGCCAGAGGGATTCTTACCTTCTCGGAGCATTTTCTTCACATGGGCGTCGAACTTCGCCTTGAATGTTGTGAGGTCGCGCCTCCGGGCCAGATACCGCGGTGTGACCTCGTACATCAGATGACCCCCCAAATAGAAAAGCCCTGCGCCGATCAATGCCTTGATGGGAGCCGGCTGAGACAGGAAGTACACCCGAATGAAGGGGCCAGCCTGCGACCCCACCAGCGTGCCGAGGCAAAGCCACAGAGCAATGTCCAGGTTCCAGCGCCTCTCTCGCCAGAAGCCTATGAGCGCGCCATAGGGATTGAGGAATGTAATGAGAAGGTGGGTGGGGGTTACGGCGAGCGTCTGAAAATTCAGCACAGACATCGAGTAAGGGAGCGCGAGAAGACCGCTGGCCTCACCCACCAGCGCCATGATGTAGCCGGTCCAGAAGCCCAGCCAGAGAAGATGCCACAATGGGACCGCCACTTCGGCGAGGGGATACGGTCGATCTCCTCCCGGCATGAAACCATGCTGCAAGTAGTTAGCGGCAATCCCGAGGACAAACAGAGAAATCACGAAGGGAGCCTGATCCAGCAGAAACTCCCGCAGGATGGGATGCCGAGAAAGTAATTTCTTTGGAAGCATCTCGCCCTCTTCAATGGAAACAGATGTCTTGTCGGAGTCAACCATATGGCGTGCCCAATAAATCCCAGTCGGCGAAACCCCTATCGTCATGCCACAACATTTGAAGCAAGGAAGCAAGAACAATGGCATGGAGGAATTCTGGGACTGCAGACGCTCATGGTTCCGCCTCACTGCAAGACAAGGTCAGATTCGACGACTGAGCCATAATCAAATTCTTGTTCGTTTTTCATCTAGCGATGTCAAGTTCAACTGCCTAGGTTCGCCGTCCGCATCCCATTTCCCGAGCTTCAAACGGGGAAAATGCCCTCTTGACACCTATCCGAGTTAATGAGAAAGTTCCATAAATTAGCATAAGAGGTCCGGAAAATGAAACTACTCGAAAAGTTGTTGTCCATCTTGGACCTTTTTACCTCCCAGCGGCCGGTCCTGACATTCCCGGAAGTGGTCAAGCTTTCGGGATTCCCCAAGAGCACCGCACTCCGACTCACGCGAACCTTGGAGGAGTCGGGTCTCATTCAGCGAACGAGCACCGGACGGGGTTGGGTCTTGGGCCTAAGGCTCATCGGAATGCTGAGAAGCCTGGTCCATCAGGACGTGGTGGCCAGCAGCTCCTATCATATGCGCCATCTCCGTGATCGAACGCAAGAAACGGTGTGCCTATGGAGAAAGATGGGCAATGCGCGTGCGTGTGTCATGCAGTTCGAAAGCTCACACGAATTGCGGATGGCCGCCGAGCTCGGCAAACTTGTTCCCCTCTATTGCGGAGGGGCGGGGAAAATTCTGCTGGCGCACTTGAGCCAGGAGGAGACCGACCAATATTTCCGACAGGTCCTGCTCAAGCCCGTCGGCCCTTCGACAGTCGTGCGCGAAGAAGAACTGCGGCGCGAACTTCCGCGCATCAAGGCCAAGGGGGTATCCATTGGGGTTCAAGAGCGGACCGTGGGCGGCGTGGGCATCGCGGCGCCAATCTATACGGCGAACGGCTGTGTGGACTATTGCATCAGCCTCTACGTGCCTGATTTGAGATTTTCCCGTAAAGCGAAATCGAATCTCACACGGGAACTCCGAATAGCGGTATCTGATATCAGCAAGGATTTGGGATTTCGAATAGATTTGCTTTCGTCAAATCTGTCGTATGGGAGATTGGCATGAGAGAATTTGAAGGGGGAAAATTCATCGCTTTCGGCGAGCGAGACGGCGTCCAGGGGCGCCTGATCGGCGAATGCCTGCGTGGCGGGGGACTAGAAGTGGTCCTCGAACTGACCCAGTGCTTCGTCTGAACCGCGGCGGGAGGCATGGACTTTGAAAACCAAGCCTCCATCAAGCGCCTCGTCGAGGCGCACGGCAAAGAGAACCTAATCGCAGTCCTGGGCGCCAAGGATCCGAGCACCATCGAAACAATGGGGGTTACCCTCACCAAGGGTGACCCCAGCTACGCGGGACCGCTGGGAGGGGTGGAGCTCGACCTCCCCTTCTACCACATATTCGAGCCCGCCTTCGAAGCGATCATCCCGGAAGCGCTTTACCAGGAGAAATTGGAGTTCCCCAAGCTGTCGACTGACTTGGACTCTCTGTTCGGAGCCATCGAGAAGGTGCGCAGCTTGAGCGCCGGCTAGCGGGGCACATCGGCTCGGCAAAATATAATGGGAGGTTCCCGATGGAATTGATGGCGGCAGGATATCATCTCTTCCACGTTTCCGACCTCGTGCGGTACGGCTCCAAGCCTCTGTGGGAACTGTCAGTCCGACCTGCCCTTCGCTCCGAATTCGCCAATCGCCTGCGGACGTTCCAATCGGCGGTCGATTACCTCCCTCATCAGGTGTTCATCGGAAACCAGGGGCCGGAAGATCTGAATCGGGAGCCGAGGCCTTGGTTTTGCCGCACAAATGGGTCCGCGCCGGTAATCGGGAAGTTCGGGGAGATCCTTACCCAGCCGGATTTCTTTCTCCTCATGAAGGAAGCGGACCAGTTTGACTTGGTCTGGCTTGAATACGAGTGGCTATCCGGTCAGGAAGACCCCTGGAGGCGCCGAGGGTGGAGTCAGGAGGGCCTCGGACCCCTGGAGGGGAAACTCTTGGGGGACATCAATGACGAGATAGACCGAGAAGGCGCTTTGCCGCTCTTCCACGAGGGGAAGACGGTGGGATGCGTGCGCCAAGCCCACGAGCAAGATCCAAATCTCGAACCGACGGTGCTTCTGGAGAATTTTGCCGCGAAGGCCACCGGTGCTTTCGCGCTGCGTCACCTGCTGACTCAACAACGGATGGATCCCGAAACGGTCGATGTGGTCCTCTCATGCTCTGAGGATGCGGTGGGCGATCGGTACAACAGGGGAGGGGGGAATCTAGCCAAGGCGATTGCGGAGATGGCGGGCTGCTCCAATGCGAGCGGGGTAGACATCAAATCCTTCTGTGCCTCGCCGGGTTACGCCATCGTCCACGGTGCGGCCCTCATCTCGGCCGGAATTGCACGCCAGGTGGCGGTGGTGGGCGGCGGCTCCCTCCCCAAGCTCGGGATGAAGTTTCTGGGACATCTCAAGAACGACATGCCCATCCTGGAGGATGTCCTCGCCAGCATGGCCTTCCTGATGACCGGACGTACGGGGGAAGCTCCCTTCATCCGCATGGAGGCGATTGGGCAGCATCGGGTCAAGGCGGGGATCTCCGAGCAGGCGCTGCTCGAGACGCTGGTGGGCGAGCCGCTCCGGGCTCTTGGGATGAAAATGCTGGACATCTCCCGTTTCGCCGTGGAGCTCCACAATCCGGAAATCACCGAGCCAGCGGGTAGCGGAGATGTCCCGCGCAACAACTACCGCTCGTTGGGGGCGTTCGCCGTTCTGCGGAAAGAAATACTCGCCACCGAGATCCCGGAGTTCGTGACTTCCCGGGGGATGGTGGGATTTTCCCCGACGCAGGGCCACATACCGGCCGCCGTCCCCTATGTCGGCCACGCTCTGTCCCGACTTCGGCAGGGAAGCTTGGACCACGTGATGTTCGTCGCCAAGGGAAGCCTCTTCCTCGGACGGATGACCCAGCTGATGGACGGGATCTCGTTCGTCTTGTCACGGCCGGAATGAGGTCTACGCTTTGACTGGGAGATGCCATGCGCCTGGAAGTTCATAATCATACCGTCCGCGAAATAGAGCTCGGATCGAAAAATCAGATGAAAGATGGCAACTTATGCATCGATCCCTCGTACTTGGAAAAGTTCGCACGTCCGCATCCGGCCATCCAGCGGGTGGCCGTTGAGATTGCGCGGCCGAACGAATCCGTGCGCATCGTCAATCCGCTCGACGCCGTCGAGCCCATCGCCAAGGCGGGGCCCGCGCCCCTGGACGCCTTCCCCGGTTTCATCGGCCCATCCCAAACGGTCGGCGGCGGCGTCACACACCGGTTAAGCAATCTGCGCGTGGTGCAGTGCGGAATCTTCCCCCAAAAGTCCACCGGCGTCCTGACCGTCCGCCCGGCAGTGATCGACATGGCTGGCCCGGCCGCCCCCCTCTGCGCCTGCTCGGGCAGTTTCAACCTCGTCCTCACGTTTTGGCCTTGTCCGGACGCGACGAACCACGAGTTTGATGTGGCCATTCGAACAGTGACTCTGCAGTTCGCCCATCATCTCGGGCGCCTCGGCTTCGAGCAGGAGGTGGACGACGTGGAAGTGTTCGACATAGCAGCGTCATCGGACGGCCAGAAGCCACGCGTCGTCTATATCGGCCAAGTCCAGGACCAAGGGGAACTCGTCCAAACCTTCCTTTACGGGCAGAGCACGCGAATCCATACCCCTACCGCTCTATACCCGACGGAAATGCTGGATGGCGCGGTGGTGAGCGGCAATTACAAGAGTGCGATGAAAATTCCCACGTTCATGCATTGCCGCAACCCGGCAATCATGGAATTGCTAGACCGGCACGACAGAGATCTGCTGTTCGCGGGGGTGATTCTGACGCGGGGTCACAACGACAACCACTTGCTGAAGGAGCGGAGCGCCTATTTTGCGGCGAACCTGGCGCGGCTGCTTCAAGCCGATGGCGCGATCATCAGTATCGAGGGGACCGGCAACACCATCATCGATGCAATGCTGACGGTGCGGGCCTGCGAGTCGGCAGGCATCAAGACGGTGCTGAAAATCCATGAGCACGCAGGGCAAGACGGGCGCGACTTTCCGGTCGCGGATTTCGTCCCGGAAGCGGATGTCATCGTGAGCACGGGGAATCTGGACGAGCCGTTGGTCCTGCCGCCAGTGGAAAAGGTCCTCGGGCCCCAACCGCTCGAATTCTACGAGCGCCCACCCATCGATCCATTGGCGGGCGGGGAAGTGACGGGACACGAGCTTTACGCAAGCCAGTGGCAGATGGGGATATCGGGGATTTCCTGCGTCTCCTTCTAGGAGAGAATTCATGTCCATTCGAGTGGTCCATTATCTCAATCAATATTTTGGCGGCAAGGGGGGTGAAGAAAAGGCGGATTGCCCATTGGAGATCATAGAAGGCCCCGTGGGGCCCGGGAAGCTACTCCAGCGGGAGTTGGGCGACGACGCTTTTGTGACGACCATTATTTGCGGCGACGGTACCTTCGAGAAGGCCGAAGGCCAGACCCTCGAAGAAATTCGGCGGGCCATCCGGGGGGCATCGCCCCATGTGCTCATCGCGGGGCCAGCGTTCGCGTCCGGAAGATACGGACTGGCCTGCGGGGCGGTGGCGGCCTGTGCCATGAGCGACTGCGGAGTCCCGGCGGTCGTCGGAATGTCGGAGGAGAATCCCGCCCTGGAGTTATATCGCGCGCATGCTTATGTGGTCCCCTCAGGGGATTCCGTCGTGGAAATGCCGGCCTCTCTGCAGCGGATGGCCCACCTCGCAGTGCGCTTGGGGAGGAGGGAATCCGTCGGAAGCCCGGAGGAGGAAGGCTACTTCCCTCGCGGCATCCGAAGGAACGCCCGCCATCGCCGCTCGGCGGAAGGGAGGGCGCTGGATCTTCTCCTCGAGAAAATCCGGATGGAGAGCCCGCGGACCGAACTTCGCCTCAGCGCGGTCGAGGTCGTTCCGCCTCCCTCACCCCTGGCCAACCTGACCGAATCCACCATCGCCGTGGTGACCGAGTGTGGGGTCGTCCCCAAGGGAAATCCCGGTCGAGTCGAAGGTGTCCGAACGCAGAAATGGGAAAAGTACAGCCTCGATGGTCTTAAGGCGCTTTCCGCCGAGACCCACGAATCCATTCACGGAGGATACGACAACACGCGGATCAACGAGGACCCCAACAGAGGCGTGCCGCTGGATGCGCTTCGGTCGTTGGAAAGGGAGGGGTTCTTCGGAAGGCTTCACGATACCTACTACGTGACCTGCGGGAACTGGGGCAATGTCGGCGTGATGAGCCAGATCGGTAAGGTCATCGCCGCTGAACTGAAAGAGGCTGGGATTCACGGGGTCTTGGTGCCGGCTACGTGAGGGTCGGGGACGCGTAGCGGAGCTACGCTGGCGAAACAACTCGAGGCGGCGGGGATTCCCACCGTCTTGGTAACCTGCTTCTTCACCGTTGCCTTATCTATGGGCTGCAACCGCATTGTGCGGGGCGTCCGATTCCATTACCCGTTCGGGGATCCGGAACTGACCGAGGAGAGAGAGCGCACCCTTCGGAAGGATCTGGTGCGCGCGGCTCTTCAGACGCTCACCATTTCGATAGACAAGCAAACGGTCTTCGACGCGGGCGCGCTGCTAGATGCGAGCAGCGTGAATTGAAATGTCCGGGTGAACTCTTGAGGAGAAACGACGATGAAAAAAAAGGATTTCTGATGAATCGCCGGGGATTTCTCCAAAAGCTCATCGCGCTCGGCGTCCGGGAGGGGGGAGCACACTACGTCCGGAGTTCCGCGGAGAACATCTCATGCACGCTACACACAACGCTTCAATGAGTTATAAAGCGAGGCTCTTAACTGAGGAGGGAGAGTGATGCCACGTAACAAAAAGATGGTGACACGGAGAAGTTTTCTGAAGAAATCTGCCTTTACTCTGGGAGCATTAACTGCAGCACCTGGCGTCCTTGCCAAGCCAAGGAAGGGGTACGCTGCTAGCTTCCCAAGCAAGCCAATACACGTGACAGTGCCCTGGAGACCGGGTGGCGGGACGGATATTTTTACACGGGGCATTACGCCTGCCTGGGAGAAAGTTCTAGGAGTTCCGATTGTCGTCATTAACAAGCCTGGGGGCAACAACCAGGTCGGCTACGAATATGTCTACGGTAAGGAACCTGATGGCTATAACATGGTCTTCGGCCAGCTGCCGAATTTGAATATCACATATCTCTTCCAGAAACCCCCCTACAAGGCGGAGAGCTGGTCATGGCTGGCGCTGGTTCACGATGACCAGCAGATTTTCTACTGCGCCAAGCAAGCGCCGTGGAAAGACCTGGGAGACCTGGTTGGAGATATGAAGCGCCGCCCGGGAGAGATTAGTGTCGGAACCACCTCAAGAGGCTGGCATTACTACTTTCCCCGCCTTCTCGAAAAGAAGACGGGCCTTAAGTTCGGCAAGATACTCCCGTTCGAAAGCGGAAAGGGAGCCAGTTTGACTCGTGAAATCCGAGGCGGCCATCAGCTGCTCGCGACTCATGGTAGTTGGGTCTCCTGGGCTCGCAGAGTTCCAACATTTGCACGCGGCTTGGGGACGTGTGCCTTGAAGAGAACTCCCTTGTGGCCAAATGTTCCTACGTGGAACGAGGTCCTGCCTCCAGAGCAGCATGTCACAGAGGATGAAATCTACCCGACTGTTTACAAGGGTTTCGTGTTTCCGAGTGCAGTCAAAGAGCAGTATCCAGACCGTTGGAAAGTGCTAGATGAAACATGGCGACAAACGATGACCACGAAGGCATTTAAGGATGCCGTTGCTAAACTTAGGGCGACAACAGTTATTCGATATAAGGGACTCGATGAGGCTGACAGAGAGATGAAGAAGTTCGACAAGATTTTGACGGAGCACAAAGACATTTTCGCGCGAAGGTAGAACAAATTTGTAGGGTGAAGCTGGATCAAAGACAGGGATGAGGGGGAAACGTTCAATCCTGAGTACCCTCAGGAAGAAGAGCACTTATGCGCTTACATCGCTTATTCTTGCCAACTTTTGCGGTTGTATTCTCAATCGGTTATTTCTTTGACACCTACTCTCTTCCATTTTCCTCGACTTTGTATCCGCGAATCCTCATAGTTCTTCTTCTTGGCTTGTCCGTCTATGAGCTTTGGAAAGAACTCCACGATGCCAGCCCCGAAACAGAAGAAGAGAAAATGCCAAATCGCCAAATCTTGTCAAAGATTGGTGCTGTGATCATTCTTTCTGTTGCCTATGCCCTCACGGTCGAGCGCATGGGCTTCCTACTGGCGACTCCCGTATTAGTATTTTTTATGCTTCTCGTGTGGCGTGTGACGGCCTGGAAATCGATACTCATGGCAATTTGTACGACAGCGGCATTTTATACTGTATTCGTAAAGTTTCTTCTTCTTCCGCTTTAAGGGAGCGTCACCATGTATGACGCGATGTGGCCCGGGCTTTATTTGCTTTTTAAATTCGAAAATTTGATTTTTCTGTTTATCGGTGTACCAATAGGAATTATTTTTGGCGCTTTACCAGGAATAAACTCGACCACTGCCATGGCATTAATGCTTCCCTTCACTTTCTGGATGAAGCCAGAACAGGCCGTCATATTTTTGATGGCTATTGCTGGTGCCTCAATTTACGGTGGAGCAATTCCAGCGATTCTTTTTGGAATGCCTGGAACACCAGGATCTAGCGTAACCGCCATTGAGGGCTATGCAATGACCCGCAATGGCGAAGGCATTAGAGCTCTTTCCATATCAGCTCTCGCCTCTTCCATAGGAGCTTTCCTGAGCGGCATTTCCTTAATGGTACTTGCTCCCCTCCTCGCTGTTTTCGCTCTCACATTCAGCTTTCCGGAGTTGGTGCTTATTGCTTGCTTTGCCCTTATCTTCCTCGCAGCCTTCAAAAAGTCGATGACTAAAGGACTCCTGGCCGCTCTTTTAGGACTTTTATTGGCTACTATCGGGACAGACCCTTTCTTTGGATACCCCAGGATGATTCTGGGCGTAGTCGCGTTATATGAGGGCCCATCGATTATTGTAGCCCTTATTGGCTTCCTCTGCTTTTCTGAGGTTCTGATCCTTTGTGAGAGGCAGAGCGTAGTTAGGAGGGATGTGGAAACCCGAAGGGGAATAAGAGAAGTATATTTAGGTATATCCGATGTTTTACACAAACCAATCCATGTGCTTGCCGGCACTATCGCGGGTATCATAGTTGGCGCAATTCCTGGAGCTGGCACTGGCATAGCCAACTTTCTGGGATACGTCGCGGGGAATGCCTTATCCAAGAACCCCGATCAATTTGGCAGAGGGACAGTCGATGGCGTTATCGGACCAGAGGCCGCAAACAGCGCAGTGGAAGGCAGCTCGTTGATTCTCGCGCTTACAGTTGGTATCCCCGGTAGCGGGATGGCTGCTGTAGTTCTTGCAGCGCTTATGATTCACGGCATTGTACCGGGGCCTGATGTTTTCACACTTAAAGGCGAGCTCGTGTGGGCTGTGATGTGGTCAATTCTTTTGGGCGCTGTCGTAGTTTGCATTGTGGGCTTGACATTGTGCAATTATTTCGGCCGCTTGGTGAGCCTTCCCATATCATATCTAGTCCCATTTCTAGTCCTGTTCATGATCATCGGGAGTTATGCTGCGCGCAATTCAGCAGTCGACATTGTGACGATGATAGTCCTTGGGGTGCTTGGCTATTTCATGGCAAAATCTGGGTATGAGCGGCTGGCCATCGTATTTCCGTTTATTCTTGGTGGGATGATTGAGCAAGGAATTGTATTATCGTTGCAACGCTCAGACGGGAACCCCCTCATATTCTTCCAAAGGCCTCTCGATTTAGTGCTTTGGGCTTTTCTTGTCCTAGGGCTTCTCTCAATTAGGTGGCTGAAACAGCGAGTAGAGCGCACAGCTGAGCCATTCGTTTAGTCCCACGTGGGGTCATCCCGCCCGGGGAGCCTGAATACGAGACTACGGATTGATAGATAACCTAAGCTTAAAGCTCAATTCTAATCTTTTCATGTGAGGATTGCACGCAGCTTTTGAACAGAAGTATGGGCAGTTGACCTGCCCTCAGTTGTTGTACCACTCCTGTGCTCCGCAAAAATTGGATCCTCCATAAAAAGAATACTTTGCCGAGGTCGCCAGATCAGGTTTAGGCGTGCCATGATCCATCTTATGGTCAAAGCCAAAGCCATTTTTCATGTTCTGATTGCCCCGTGCATGGCAAATTAGTAAATCGCCATGCACAGGATTCGTGGAGTAGGAAAAAACGACCTAAAACCCGATCCACTTCCGGGAGGGCATTTGCACAGGCCTGAGGAACCCACCGGAACCATCTGGGTGGTGTCCTTATAGGTGACTACAACCGGTGCGTATCAGTACCAACCGGAGTCACTCAGGTTCACTTCGGGAATTGCTCAACTCCTTGAAACGTATCGCTCCAGGTCACTACAAGCTCAATCAGGCTCATACCCCTTGCATTGCCCTTACAAGGCAATGTTTCTCGGCATTTGAATTATTCTCCCCAATATTTTTCTCGGGCCCATGTCACATAATCCGTATACTGGCCCCCATGGGCACAGGGGCAGGGGGCGCGACACTCGTTTTCTGATACCGGTGCTAGCGCTCCCCCCTGCGCACCCTCTCTCCCCGAGTGCCTTCCCCTGGATTTGAAGGCGGACAATTCACGGACAGAGCAGAGAATTAGGTTGGAAATAAAGAGATTCAAGGGGGCCGTTGGGTTCATAACCCAACGCGCGCGGAAAAAGTGGCTCGCGAGGCATTGATGCGATTCGCCGAAGAATCTTTTTATACTCAAAACCCACCACCATATAAATTGACAGATAAAACCATTATCCTGCATCCGCTTTGGCGCGATTATTTTAAGCGTAATATGAAAATCGTCTGGTGTTGGGCTTTATGCACTGGACGAACTATCTACAAGCACGGAACCCAAACATTCCTGCGGTCGCCAACAAGATCGGTTTTCCAGAATCTCGCGGACAATGGAAAGGAGAGCGGGAGTTTTGGCGAGAGATTATGGAGAAAACGCTAGGCGGCATTCGTTGCATTTACAGCGGCGATCCACTTCACCCACGGGACTTCCATCTCGACCATTATGTGCCGTGGAGTTTCATCGGGCACAATCGATCTTGGAATGTCATTCCCTCAACTGAGGATGCAAATGCACAAAAGCGTGACCGCCTCCCCCACGAACAATACTTTCAGCGTTTTGTCGCGTTGCAACATACGGCGCTAATGACTTGGAATCGATATTTTCAGCGTTGTTTTAGAGATCACAGAGGCTTACCGTGTTGACTTGCAACTCACATCTGAACAATTGACTGACCCAAACAGACAAAAGGAGGCGCTTATCCGCACAATAGCGCCACTAATTGAAACCGCGAAAAACAATTCGTTTGAAAGCAATTGGCTCATGATTGAACCTCAAAAATATCCCCCCTGACGCCATGAGAACCCCCTCCCTCTATCCAGCGATGCGCTCTCGTATGGGAGGAAAAATTATTTTATTCTTAAAATGAAGGCATGGGATTTAGCCAATCAATTCCGCTTTCCGCGAAAAATCAAGGAATGGGACGAAAACCTATCCGTTGAAGAACGCTACCAGCGAGACATCAATTACAACCGCCTCAGAAAACAAATCGCACCATATTTAGCTAACGATGATTCGCGTTTTTTCGGCGCGATTATTGTCGCGGCGATAAATTTTGGAGATGAAGACGAGGTTTTATTAGAGCCTTTGTCCGACGTGACGACGAGAGGCTTGCCCAACTTGTGTCGCGCGGCGGCTTCCGGCATGGGTTTTCTGACTTTCACTGGTGGAGAAGTACTCGTCCCGTTGGATGGTCAACATCGACTGAAAGCGATTGAGTTTGCCTTTACCGGACGTGATGAAAAACAGCGTGACATTCCCAACATCAGCCCCTGCATCAAACTCGGCCAAGAAGATGTCACTGTTATTCTAGTTGCCTACGAACCGCAAAAGGCGCACAAGATATTCACGCGCGTTAATCGATATGCCAAACCGACCACGGCCGGGCAAAATTACGTTACCGACGATGACGATATAGCCGCCGTGCTGTCGCGTGAAATCGCCAACGAACTGATTGGCGGGCGACTAGCCAGATACAGAAGCAACACCTTGAGCCAGAGCAACCCAGAATCCACTACTCTTTCCACCATCTACAACTGCAACAAGGCGATTATCGAGACATTTCCTAATGGAAGACTAGACACGAACCAACTGCCCGATGACGACAAGCAAAAAATCTATCGCCATAAAATACGGGAAGTGTGGGAAATATTACTGGAGCAGATCGATGTATTCGCTGATGCGCTTAGCGACCCCGAGGAATCGGGTGACGAAAAACGCTGCGAAATACGTAAAACGAATCTGCTGGGCAAGCCAGTGCCCCAAGAATGTCTGGTTCTCGCTTTTTTGCGCCTGACGGGTGCTCCCACCAATATGAGCAACCGAGAAGCGTGCGAAAGGCTGAACGCCCTGCCTTAGGGCATCACCGGAGAAAATATCAAGAAGGTGTGGCAAGGCATTCTTTGGGCGGGCGGGGCTTCGGACGGCAGAATTATCACCAAAAACCGCAAGTTGCCGACTAGCATTATCGCCTACTTCGCCGGCGAAAAAATCACCGACGAAGAAAAGAGTAAATTGCTGGAGGACTACCGCAGGCAATTCCCCGAATCGGAACGCGAAACTATAAAGTTGCCCGAATTGCCCTGACACCGCCGAGAAGCGCGTCATCGGCACGCTGTGGGAGAGGGAAACCGGCGGCCTGTTCATCATCGTGGAGAAGATGGTGGACGGGAAGGACGCGCGTGCGCAGTTGACCGAGAAGATCGGCACTTCGTGAAGGCGCAACAATCCCTCCTTCCTCAGTCGGGATTGACCCTCTTCAGTCGAGAGCGAGATCACGTATAATCCCCATCGTTCTGGAGGCCCGAGATCTCGGGCGTTCGACATTGACGTTGATTACGCGACTAAGAAGGGAGCCGGAAAATGGCGAGCAGACGCAAGTTCCTGAAAACGGCGGTGGCGGCGGGTGCTGTGGCGATGGCGGCTCCTGCCGTCCGGGCGGAATCGAAGACCAGGATCAAATGGCGGCTCCAGACCTATGCGAGTCCCGCACTCGCCGAGCACGTCGTGAAGCCCCAGGTCGATTCGTTCAACAAGGCGGCGAACGGCGAGATGGAGATCGCGCTCTACTTCGCGGATCAGTTGGCGCCTGGCGGGGAATTGTTCCGCGCGGTGCAGCGAGGCGTCGTGGACGCCGTTCAGTCGGATGACGAGTCGATGGGGTCTCCGGTGGACGTCGCCGTATTCGGGGGCTACTTCCCGTTCGCCACCCGCTACGGCCTCGACGTGCCCGCGCTGTTCCACCAGTGGGGGCTGAACGAGATATGGGCGGAAGCCTACGCCGAGGCCGGGGGCGTCGCCTGGCTGGGCGCCGGCGCGTGGGACCCCTGCCATTTCACCACCGTCAAACCCATTCGCAGCCTCGATGATCTGAGAGGTATGAAAGTGTTCACGTTTCCCACGGCGGGGCGGTTCTTGTCGCGCTTCGGCGTCTTGCCGGTGACGCTTTCTTTCGAGGAGGTGTCCCCGCGCTCAGGAGCGGCAAGCTGGACGGCGTCGCGTGGTCGGGCATCACCGAGGCGTATGCGGTCGGCTGGGCGGACGCGGCCAAATACTTTCTCACCAACAACATCTCGGGCGCGTGGTGCGGGTCCTACTTCGCCAACTCCGATAAATGGAACGCCCTGCCCGGTCATCTCCAGGAACTCTTCCGGCTCTCGATGGACGGCTCGCACTACTATCGGCAGCACTGGTACTGGGCGGGCGAGGCGAAGCTGCGCGTGGAGGGTAAAAAGCTGAAATTGACCTCCATCCCGGATGCGCAGTGGGCGCGAGTCGAGGCCGAGGCGGCGAGGTTCTGGGACGAAGTCTCGGGCTTAAGCCCGCGCAACGCGCGCGTGGTCGAGATTCTGCGCGCCTACAACGCGGCCATGAAGAAGGCGGGGAGGCCCTATCGCTACGATTGAGCGGGATGTTTTTACGGCCCCAGGAGTTCCACCCGCCACGCACCGTCCGCTTCCAGCGTGTAGCGCACGCGGTCGTGTAGGCGGCTGTCGCGGTGCTGCCAGAATTCAACCGAGCGGGGTTTCAGGACGTAGCCGCCCCAGTGGGGAGGTCTCGGCACGTCGCAACCTTTGTATTCATCTTCCAGGGCTCTTTCTTTTTCCTCCATAAAAGCGCGGGAGGGAATCACCCGGCTCTGGGGCGAGGCCCATGCGCCTATCTGGCTGGCGCGCGGGCGGGAGGCGAAATAGGCGTCGGATACGCGCTCGGGTAGTTTTTCCACCACGCCTTCCGCGCGCACCTGCCGGGCGGGGGGCTTCCAGTGGAAGACGAGGGCGGCTCTCGCGTCGTGCGCAAGCTGCTCGCCCTTGTCGCTCTCATAGTTCGTAAAAAAGGGAAAATCCGCCTCCGCATAGCCCAGGTCCGTGAGGTCCTTGTAAAGCACAATCCGCGCTGCGGGCGCGCCGTCCGGCCCCACGGTGGCGAGCGTCATCGCGTCCTCGCGCAGAATCGCAGCGCTCCGGGCCTGCGCGTACCAGCGGCGGAACTGGGTGATGGGATCGGCCGCGACACTCTTGGGATCGAGCGCTTCCGCCGCCATCTCCTGGATTAAATTCTCATCCATTGCGCTCATGGGCTTGGCGGCTCCGAATCATCGCGGGCGTCGGCCTCTAAGAAATTTTCGTTCAACCTGCCCATATTATTACACTCTTTCCGGCGGCAGAGTGGGGATATGGTTATTTCGCCCCGGATACGCCGACCTGAACGATCCGGGGGCCGTCCACGCCCGCCCCGCCCACGTATTTGAATGACTTGCCGTCCAGTTTGCGCGGCCACCCTGGCGAGGACGGCGTTGATCTCTTTTTTGCTCATTCCCGCCCTGATCGCCGCGGCGATGAGGTGCGCCGTCAGGGTCGCTTGGGCGACCATGTGCTTCGAGACGGCGTCGGCAGTCATCATTTTTTTCTCGGCTCGGGCCACGCCGTTCGACATAAGGCAAAGACTTAAGGCCACGGCGGCCAAAATGGTTTTCTTCATCTGTTCTCCCCATGATTCATCGCAAACGCTGCGGGTTTTTCCGCGAGATGATACTAAGCCGGTAAACGACCGCGCAAGGGGGTGAATCTGCGCCGCCGCTCCGCCCTCAGGAATCCGTTTTCACCGGCTGGACGTCGTTCTGCGCGGGGTCGTTGGGGTGCACCCTGTCGGGCTGGATGTAGGGGGCCTGCATCTCGAAGATGTCCTGCGTGCGGCAGTATCTCGGGCCGCCCAGCCTGCCCACGGGCTGGAGTTTCGCCGGATCGATGTAGATTTTGCCGCCATCGCTCAGTATTATATCCTCGCGCACGTGCCAGCGCAGCACCTCGCCGATGACGAGGTGCGTCACCCATTCATCCCCGAAGGGAATCATACGCTCGAAGCGGCACTCCATCGCCACCGGCGCGTCCTTGATGCGCGGGGCGTCCACGAGGTCCGAGGGTGTGGTTTCGAGGCCCGCCGCCTCGAACTCGCTCTCCTCGGGCGCGAAATTTCCCGCGCATACGTTCATCGACTCCTCCCAGCCGTTCACCACCGTGTGGATGACGTAGCCCTTGGTATCCAGAATGTTGCGCGCGGTGTCCTTGGGAGCCTTCTCGCGTTCGCCGACGGAAATCGCCGCCATGGGCGGATAGTGGGAGACCATGGTGAAGAAGCTGAAAGGCGCGAGGTTCGCCACGCCCTGCGCGCTCATCGTGCTCACCCAGGCGATGGGCCGGGGGACGACGGAGCCGATGAGCAGGCGATAGGTTTGCTGGTGGTCCATCTCACTGGTATCGAAAACGTGGTAGTTCATCGTTCACCTTTCACTCAAAGGGTGGGGGCCGGGCCTTCTTGACCGGTAAAATTCGGGGATTCGAGCCGCGCGGGGTGGGTGTCTCCCAAGAGCGGCATGACTTCGCGGCCGAAAATCTCGGCTTCTTCCAGATGCGGCCAGCCCGAGAGGATGAAGTTGCGAACGCCCAAGTCCACATATTCCCTTAAGGCTGCGGCCAGCATGTCGGGCGTGCCCACGAGCATGGCGGCTGCGCCCGAGCGCACCTTGTTCACCCCCATCCAGAGGGTATCGGTGAGCCAGGGGGAGCCGCCCTCGTAGAGTTCGTTCATGCGGCGCTGGCCCTCGCTCTCCGAATGATTCCGCTGATCGGCCCACATCCTCGTGTTCTCGAGCGCGCTGTCTTCTAAAAGCGCCTCGGCGGCGCGGCGGGCCTCTTTTTTGCTCTCGCGGCACATCACGTGGAGCCTGAGGCCGAAGCGCAGATCATCACGCCCCGCTTCCTCCGCGCGGCGGCGCATGTCCGCGGCGTCTTCGGCCACCTGATCGGGCGCCACCGCCCACATCATGTGCACGTCGGCGTGTTTCGCGCCCACGCGACGGCCCGCTTCCGAACTGCCGCCCAGAAATATCGTGGGGTGGGGCTTCGAGACAGGCTTTGCGTAGAGCGATGCATTTTCTATCTTGTAGTATTTCCCCGAATAACTCACGGGCTCCTCGCTCGTCCAGAGCGCCTTCACGACGTCCAGGAACTCATCCGTCCTCGCGTAGCGCTCCGCATGGGCCAAATGATCGCCGTATCGTTTCTGATCAAGCGGCGTCGAGCCCGTCACGACGTTCACCGTCAGCCGCCCGCCCGTCACGGCGTCGTACGTGTTCGCCTGCTGGGCGGTGAGCACGGGACTGCTAAGCCCGGGCCGGAAGGCCACGCAGAACTTGATGCGCTCTGTGCGCCCCGCGACGGCGAGCGTGATCATCCATGCGTCCAGGCAATGAGAGCCCGTAGGCACGAGCAGGTTCACGAAGCCCGCCTCCTCCGCCGCGCGCGCTACTTCCGAGATATATTCCACGGTCGGGGGACGCTCGGGAGTCTTGGCGTTGATGGTGTGGCCGTCGCCGTATCTTCCCGTCGGCAGAAACCATGCGTATTCGGTGCTCATGGGGTTTTCTATCCCTGACGGCGCTTTGGGGCGTTCTTACGCGCGCGGCCCCCGCGCTTGGCCGAATTGATCAAACGAACGAGTTCTTTCATCTCCAACCACGGCTCCTTCGCATGTACCATACTGTGGCAGTTCGAACACAGCAAAACCAAGTCAGTCAAGCGAGTCGCGCTTCCAGGCTTCAAGTCGCGCAACGGCTTGGTGTGATGGCACTCGATGAAGCCCTCGCCTCTTTCACCATACTTTTTTGTAAAGTCGAACCCGCACGCCTCGCAAACCAGCCGACCAGTTTTTTGAAGGACGCTTTTTTTCTTCTTTTGGATGAGTTTACGGTTTCGTTCACGGACTATATGAGATTTGGTAAGAATTTCCCCTTCGGAAGCCTCAGCAATGGGCCCCAGCGATTCTGTGTTCTGCGACTCTCCCGGCTTCTGATCCGTTTCGATATGCTGTTTTATGGTGTTGGCCGTGGAGTTTAGCCTGTCCGGGTCATCGGCAAACTCATCCCACACCTTTTGAATCTTCGGAGTTTTGCCGCCTGAAAGACCTTTGCGGGGATGCTCAGGATTAAGGTAGTTATAATTCGCGAACCTCATCCGGACGCTATCAAACGGTTTATCCAGAAGTTCACACAATTCCTTGAATCTTGGATCGCTCTCTTTGTCTTTCACTCCAGAAACATAGGCATCCATTGCCAGTATTTCTTCGTCCCTGGTCCAATGCCGCCCCCGCGAATTCTTTTCTCCGGTTCGATTCATTCTTCTTTCACCATTCCAAGCGGTCGGTGCTCATACGCGATGCGGACGGAAAAGGGCGGCCCGCCGCGTGGGCCGCCCCGTGTGTTTCCGTTTGAACTCCTGCGCGCCCCTTGCTTGCGGGAGTTGATCCTCAGGCTCCTCCGGTCAGGCGGTCGCCGCCTCTGCCGTCTGTTCGGCCAGCAACTTGTCGAGCAACTCCTCGATGCGCGCAGCCTCCATCCAGTCGGACTTGTAGGCGATCTTCCCTTCCTTATCGACGATGAACGTCATGTTCGGCATGCGGCCGAATGCGTGCACGACGCTCTCGTCCAGGTCGTCGATCAGGACGGGCGCCTTCATGCCGAATTCCGCCACGAGTTCTTCGGCATATTTTTTCTTGTGCTCATACGTCTCGTGCTGCGCGTATTTCTTGAAATGGCGGGTTTCGCCCGCGTGGGGTTCTTTCGAGTAGACGACGAAGAAGACCACGTCCTCACCCTGGTATTTCTCCTGCAAACTCTCGACGCCGGCCACCTGCCGGCGATAGGGGGGTCAGGTGATGGCCCCGAATTCGATGACGATGTTCTTTTTGCCGAAAAAATCTGCGAGGTCGAACGCGGTGTCCTCGGTGGCCTTGAGGCGGACGTCCGGCATCGGGTCGCCCGGCTGCAGGGTGTCGCGGAACGCCTGTTTGCGCTCTTTTCGAGCTCCCATGAGGTTTCGTTTCAGAAATTTCCACTTGTCGATGTAAAACGCGCTCCAAAGCCCGAACAACGGGCCCGGCGGCCTGTCGAATTCGTCCGTTTCTCGCATGTGCGCTCCTATATCCGGTGTCGGGGGGTATGAAAAAATGCCGTTCCATTAAAGACGAACGAGACGCGAAGCGCAAGGGGGAGGGGGGTGGGGGGGGAATGGGGGTTCAGGGGATGAAGGGGAGAAGAGGGTAGCGTTTTTCGAGTTCTAGGTATTCATTGGCGAAGCGCTTGGGTTAGCGGAGCGCCGCAACGGATTCGGCGGACTGGCATGGAATCTCTATGAAACCTTATCGTCCGCTTTATCGCCGTCCTTTCTGCTTTAGGTAGGTTTCCACTGGCGACAATTGGGCGGAAATTGACCGGAAGGTTTCTGCAAACAAGTTTCTCGGCGGCGCGTGCGCCCGCTTGAAGTTGTTTGATGACTTCGCTGGCGTCTATCCCACCGCTTTTCAACTCCAGCGGCGCGACCCAGGCTGATTCGTCATCTCCTTCGGCGATAAACAGGAAGTCGCAACTCGTATCACGCTCGCCGAGCGGCGAGTCCGGTTTGTCGAAGTCGATAATCAAACGTGGGTTAGGCGCATCTTTCAGGGGAACACTACACCCGGGCCTGCTACATTTCCTTGAGAGGCATTTGGGAGAAACTTTTTCACGGACCGCATCCACTAATCCCGTCACCCGTTCGCACCACCTCGGTCTCGGCTGGATATCTCGGCCCAGTTGTTGTGTAGCGCAACGGCTACCTCATCGAAACCGGACGGGAAAAGCCCCGAATCATCATCGAGTGGGATTTCCTTGACGACCGACCCCCTGGGGCGGTTTTTCGGCTGGAACAGCCATGCCCCCACCTCGTCTGGCCGCAGGGCGATGTCGCCGCCTTCAATCCCCTTTCTTTTGGCCTTAGGCAGACCGGATAGCCGCACGATGTTGGCGAGTTCCTCCAGAATCCACTCGCTGTGCGTCGTGATGATCACTCGAACGCCCGCACGAACGAGCACCGCAAGCTGCCGTGTGAACTCGACTTGCATGGCTGGGTGTAAGTGCGATTCCGGCTCTTCGACGATCAATACGTTGCCGGGTCTTACCACATGCCGCAGATACAGCACCACCGGTGCGAGTTCCGACACCATGGAGGAGGCGTTCATCAAGGGGAGGTCGTCCTTCCATCCTTCCGGTCGATACGTGAAGCGCGGGTAACCGGTTTCTGATCTCTGGATATGAACTGTCCCATCGAGAACGGATTTTTCGATCTGATCCCCAAGATCATTCCATCGGTGTGGCCAGTGCCCTTGATAAGTATGACTGTCAAGGTTGATCAATTGTTCGAGAAAATCCGCCAGAACACCCGAAAGCATCGGAGTGGGGGGAGCCTGACGCTGACCCGTCATTGGGGCCCTACGGATTAAGGCGCTGGTGACCGCAGTGTGCGCGTGCATGATGCCTGTGCGGTCGGCGGGGAGATAGAACGCGGGCAAATACAAGGGCTCGACGAGAGAAGACAAGATACTAGCGACTAAAGCTCCTATTAAATTCTTAGCCACAATTAGCTCATATTCGGATTTTGTTTCTGCTTTCCAGCGAAGTAATTCTCTATATGTGCTATGAATTTGTGAATTGGTCCGTGTAGGAATCTTCAGGGGAACAGAGGTAGTAGGTACAGTTTTTCGAGTATCGATCGTCAGCTTGTGCACAATAGGTTCTGAATCTTCAGAGACATGCTTTCTTAAAATGACCTTTGCGCCTCCTTGGCTTCTCTTACGAATCAACGCTTTCGTTTTACTAAGGCCGAAGCACCTGCTAATTTCAGCGTCGAGATTGCCGCCCTGCGCGTCAAACTGGCAAAACGCGGAACGAACCAAACTTGAAACGGATTCGGGTATTAGAATGCTTCTCTCGTCCGACGACTCTTCTTTATCCACAAATGTTTGCTCTGCCCATTCAACAAGTTCATTGAGGATTTCTTCGTGAAATGGATTCTCTTTGTCGTTCCAGAAGATGTTGTAATCTATCGGGTAAGGTTGGTAGCCAGAAAGCGCGTCGATACTAAAGCGGTCACTGAAATACTGATGCAGCGCATAGATCAGGACCGCCAGATAGGATTTGCCCGTGTTGCTCGGTCCCACGAACACGGTCAAAGGGCGCAGATCGATCTTGGCCTCGTTGATAGGCCCAAAATTTTTTACTTCAAGCTCGAGAGGATTTTGCGCGGGTGAATCGCTCATATACTTACTTCTCCATCCCGGTAAACGGACACTACTTCTGACGCGGCGTCCACAGCCTACGATACCCGCATGATGGATTCAAGACGACGTAATCCGCACATGGTTGCAACTCACCCCCCCACCCGCTCGACCTCGATCTCGTCGGCGCGCTTCATCGCTTGGGCGAAGTCGTAGGCCGTCTGGAGGCGATACCACACCTCGGCGCCCCCGCCGAAGGCTTTGTCCAGGCGAATCGCCATTTCGGGCGAGATTCCCGATCGGCAATTGACGAGGCTAGAGAGGTGCTTGCGGCTCACGCCGAGCTTCCGCGCGGCTTCGGTGACGCTCAAATCCAGCGGTTCCAGGCAATCGTAACGGACGGAAAGACCCGGATGGGGCGGGTTCTTCATGGCCATGTCTTAATCCTCCTCTAGTGATAATCCGTTAAATCCACATCAGTGACGTTCTCGCCATCGAAGCGAAACACGATCCTCCAGTTACGGGAGACGCTCACCGCCCAGAACCCGGCGAGTTCTCCTCTCAAAGGGTGCAACCGGTAGCCTGGCAAGTCCATGTGCGCCGGCATCGTGGCCTCATCGAGACGGGAGAGTATCCGCTCGATTTTGGCGGCATATACTGCCGGCATCCGCCGTCGCTCCCCCCTCTCATAGAGACGCCTGAGACCGTTGTGTCGGAAGTGGACGATCATTCGCAGATTGTAACCTATCACCTCTCGGGTTACAATTTCTTTTTTGCATGTAAACGATTTTGCTTATATTTTTCCCGCCACACCCCCTCCACACACCATGGACAAACGCAAAGCCGTGTTTTACCTTCACCTGAGAAGAAAAACGCATGGGAAAGGCGGTGCAGGGCCCATAGAGTCGGGCTGTTCGCGCCTTTCGTTTGGCGACGCATTCGTGATGCCGAGGTGATGGTGTGAGATACCCCCTGCCGGAGATTCGCCACGACCAGGAGAGCTTCGACGCGCTGACGCTGCTCCATGCGCAGACGAAGGATTGTTTCCTGGAAGAAATAGAGATCGACTTGAGCGAAACGAAACGCTTCCAGGCCGATATGTGCGCGGCCCTCGGCGCGATTCTCTATCGTCTGGGACGCCAGTTGAACACGGTGCGCCTGCTGGGTGCCACCGACGAGGTGGCGGAAATTCTCTCGAAAAACGGTTTTCTGAGTCATTACGGGCGGGAGAAGATTCCCGATTCTTGGGGAGCGGCCATTTCCTACCGGCGGTTCGACGTGCGGGACGACCACTATTTTTCCGGCTATATCGAGAGGGAGTTCATCCACCGCTCCGACCTGCCCGGGATGTCGCCGGGATTGGCGAAAAAATTCCGCGAAAGCATCTTTGAGATATTCAGCAACGCCGTGCTGCATTCGGACACCCGCCTGGGGATATTCAGTTGCGGGCAATTCTTTCCCGCGCAGGACAGGCTCGATTTCACGGTGGTCGACTTGGGCGTCGGCATGCGCCGGAACATCAGGGATCGCACGGGGCACAATCTGGGGTCGGTGGATGCGATCATCTGGGCCACGGAGGCGCACAATACCACCAAGCGCGCCGGCGTGCCGGGCGGATTGGGTTTGAAATTGCTCGGCGAGTTCATCGAGCTCAACGGCGGCTGCCTTCGCATCGTGTCGGACGGCGGGTATTGGGAGAAGAAAAAAAGCGACCTCTCCACCGGGACTTTGGGCCACCCTTTTCCGGGCACCGTGGTCAGCCTCGAAGTCAACATTTCGGATGCGAGTTCCTACAGCCTTGCTTCCGAGGTGAGCGCCGATGATATTTTTTGAGAAAGGGGACGCGGATGCGCAAAGATATCGCCATATCCATCTTTGAAGTGGTGGGCAGTCCTCTTTGCGTCGCTTCCGGCGATGGGCAGAAGGTGTATGAGCGCCTCGCCTCCGTGCTCGCGCAGGGCCACGGCGCGGTGCTCTCGTTCCACAACGTCACGATGCTGACCTCGGCCTTCCTGAACACCGCGATCGGCCAGTTGTACGGGAAATTCGATGAGGAGCGCATTCGCCGCTCCTTGAACGTGGCGGACATGGAGCCCGACGATATCGCGCTCTTGAAGCGCGTCGTCGAGACGGCCAAGCGCTACTTCAAGGACCCGGAGAGATTCGAGCAGGCGAGCCGCGAGGCGCTGGAGGGCGAAGACGATGACGCGTGACGTGCGCGGCTACACATTCACGCCTGAGGATCGCCTGTTCCTGGACACCAACGTCTGGTGGTACATCTACGTTCCGCAAAAACCGAAGGCAACCCGCCAGGTGAACGTGTATTCGCAAGCCCTTCGCGATATCCATGAGGCGAGGAGCCGCATCCACATCGACGTGCTCGTCGTTTCGGAATTCATCAACGCATACGCCAGACGGGAATGGAAAAACCGCAGGCCCGACATCAAGGACTTTAAATTTTTCCGCAGGAGCGAGGATTTCGAGTCGATCGCCTTGGAAATCGCCCATGACGTCAAGCTGGTGACGAGCCAGTGCGCACAGGTGGCGAGCGGCTTCGATACGCTGAAAGTGGATGACATGCTGAACGCCTACGGCGCGGGCCATTCCGATTTCAACGACCAGGTGATCGCGCAGTTGTGCGAGAGAGAGGGCCTCACGCTCGTGACGCATGACGCCGATTTCAAGCATGCGGAATTATCCATTCTGACCGCGAATCCACGCTTGTTGAGTGAAAACGGCGTGGCTTCCTGATATGCGCCGATTCGCGGGGTTTCAGGATTCCCCGGCCCGGGAGCGCCGGCCCGCGCCTCTCGGATAAATGAAATTTCCGTACGGCTTCGAATTTGGTATGCTCGGGCCGTGGCGCCCTTGGAGTTCCGCGCGGCGCCCGCCGGATGAGCGAACCAGCCGCTTTTCTCCCCGAAGGAGGGGATGATGAACAAGAAAACACAGTTTTCCATCGGTTATTTTCTCTTCATATTCGTTATCATGTCCTTGATCCACACCCTGTTCTTCCAGGGCGCGCGCTACCAGCGCATCCCCTACAACCAGTTTCGCGCCATGTTGAAAGAAGGCGACGTGGAGCGGGTCGATATTCGCGGAGACCGCCTCCAGGGAATTCTCAAAAGACGCGACGAGAACGGGCAGCAGAGATTCTTCGAGACCGCGAAGGTGGCCGACCCCGAACTCATCAAGCTCCTGGAGGGTGCGGGCGTCATCTTTCAGGGCCAGTTCGAGCCGCCCTGGCTGGTGCAGGTGTTCACGAGCTGGGTGCTGCCCCTGGGGATTCTCTTCGCCATCTACGCTTTCGTGCTGCGGCGCATGGGGCCGGGCCAGGGGGTGATGGCCTTCGGCAAGAACAAGGCGAAGATTTATGCGGAAAAAGAGGTAGGCGTTCGCTTCTCCGACGTGGCGGGCGTGGACGAGGCCAAGGAAGAACTCGCCGAGGTGGTGGATTATCTCAAAAATCCGGATCGCTACATGCGCCTGGGCGGCAAGATTCCGCGCGGCGTACTGCTGGTGGGTCCACCCGGCTGCGGGAAGACGCTCATGGCGAAGGCCGTGGCGGGAGAGGCGGGGGTCTTTTTCTTCAGCATCAGCGGGTCCGAGTTCGTCGAGATGTTCGTGGGTCTGGGCGCCGCGCGCGTGCGCGATTTGTTCGAACAGGCGATGGAGAAGGCCCCCTGCATCGTCTTCGTGGATGAGCTGGACGCGCTGGGCAAGGCGCGCGGCATGGGGAACCTCGCGGGCGGCCACGACGAGCGCGAGCAGACGCTCAACCAGCTCTTGGTCGAGATGGACGGCTTCGACACCCGCAAGGGGGTCATCATCATGGCGGCGACCAACCGGCCGGAGATTCTCGACGCGGCCCTGCTGCGCCCCGGACGCTTCGACAGGCAGGTGCTGGTGGACAAGCCGGACTTGAGCGGCAGAAGGCGCATCCTGGAAGTGCATACGAAGGTGCTGGTGCTGGGCCAGGACGTGGACGTCGACAGGCTCGCGGCGATGACGCCCGGCCTCTCGGGGGCGGACCTCGCCAACCTGGCGAACGAGGCCGCGCTCTTGGCGGCGCGCCATGACAGGGACGCGGTGACGATGGCCGATTTCGAGGAAGCCTTCGAGCGGGTGGCGGCGGGTCTCGAGAAGAAATCCCGCGTCATGACGAGCGAAGAGCGCCGCCGCGTGGCCTATCACGAACTGGGCCACGCCATGGTGGCCGAACTCGTGGGCACGGCGGACCCGGTGCAGAAGGTCTCGATCATCCCCAGGGGTCTGGCCGCCCTGGGCTATACCCTGCAGCGCCCGACGGAAGATCGGTATCTACTCTCGAAAAAAGAACTCGAAGAAAGAATCGCCGTGCTCCTCGCGGGCCGCGCGGCGGAAGAAGTGGTTTTCGAGGAAGTCTCCACCGGGGCGCAGAACGACTTGCAGCGCGCCACCGACATGGCGCGCTCCATGGTGACCGAGTACGGCATGAGCGATCGCTTCGGCCCGCACGCCCTGGGCCGCGCGCCGCGCTCGCTGTTTCTGGGCGACGGGATGAACGGCGCGGCGGCGGGGTTGGACATCAGCGAGGCGACCCAGCGCGAGGTGGACGAGGAGGTGGAAAAAATCCTGGGCGGCGCCTATGCGCGCGCGATGGGGATATTGACCGAGAGGCGCGACGACCTCGAGGCGCTCACCGCGCGCCTGCTCGAGCAGGAAACCCTCGGCGGGGATGAGTTGCGCACGGCCTTGGGCGTGGCGGAAGCGCGAAACGAGGGATGACGCGCGAAGCGGATTTTCCCTTAAAGCAGCCGCTTTTGGCCGATGCACATGGTTCTGAACTCTCGCTCAGGCTCGTTCGTCAAGGGGTCCCGGCTTCTAATCCTCGTCACTCAGCGTGAACGCGCCGTCGCTGGCCGGTATGTAGGTTTCCGGCAGGCCGAGTTCTTTTTTCACCAGATTCGTCCCCCGAGAGAGGGCCACCATCTTGTAGAACGCATGGCGGCGGCTCATGCCCTCGCGGCCGAAACCACAGTCCGTGGAGATGCAAAGCCGCTCGGCGGGAATCGTCGTGAGCGCCTTTCTGATGAGGGCGGCCACTTCTTCGGGGCGCTCCACCTGAAGCCCCCGGTGGTTGATGACGCCGATAGCCACCTTGGGTTTGGTGATGCGCTTTCCGATTTCATCGAGGTCCATGCCCCCCGTGCTCGCGCACTCGAAGGTGAGCACGTCCACGTCCAGTTCGTTCATGTACTCGAGGGCGGGCGCGTAGCTTTTGGATGATTCATAGAATCTCTGCTGGGCCGGGTTGCCCCAGCAGGTGTGGCACCAAAGCTCGAGCTTGTCCCGCAGGCCCGCCACGCTCTTGTTGAACGCTTCCACGTAGAACTCCATCGACATTTCGGAGTCTTCCGAATGAAAATCAAAGCGGTGCACCCAGGGTTCTTCCACCTGGAAAATCTGGCACCCCGCATCGGCGAGGCGGTGAAATTCCGCGCCCATGATGCGGCACAAATCGAGGCAAAGCTCGCGCCTGTCGTCATAAAACTCGTTCGAGATGATGGATTCCACGCAATCAGCGCTGATGGAGCCGAACTTGAGGGGTTTATCGGTCATCGCCTGCGCGCTGCGCCACATCTGTGCGTATTCGAGGGGGCCTTCACCCACCTTGGCCGTGACCTTGGGGAGCATTCTGGCTTCCAGGACCTCGTACATGATCTCGCCGGGCACGGACCCTCCCCAGGTGGCGTGGCTCCTCGAGGTTTCATAGCCCGAAAAACCCTCGAGCCTGTCGACGATGTAGCCCACCCAGTCGCGTCCGCCCACGTTGGTGTCGAAGCGCGCGTCCCCGTCCGTCACGATGTCGAGCCCCGCGCGTTCCTGATCCCGGATGACGCAGGAGACGTTGTCGAGATACTGCTCGCGGAATTCCGCGTCGATCATCGCTTCGCGAAACGACCTTCGCCCGATGTTCTGGCGAAACCAGGCGGGCCGGGGCAGGGAGCCCGTGATGGTGGTGGGAAGTATGGCGTCCTTCGTGGCGATATACATGTCGATTCCTCCGTTCGAAATGGTTTCGGCGAATCGTTTTGTTCGGATACGGCTGCCTATGTTGCTATCACTACCTCCTCATCGCTGCGAGCGCCTAAATCTTCATGAGCCTCGCCGGCGTCTCGCGCAGGATTTTATCCTGTGCGTCTTCGGTGAGGCCCGCTCCCTCCACGAAGTCGACGACGCGCTGCTGCATCATGTCGTAGGGATAGTCCGTGCCGCACACGACGCGATCGGCGCCCACTTCCTCGACCATCCACTTGAGAGCGGAGGGGTTGAAGGTGATGACGTCGAAATAGAGATTCTTGAAATAGTGCCGGGGGGGATGCGGCGTGTGCACCTTCGTCTCGGGCCGCGCCTCCCAGCAGTGCTGGATGCGTCCGATAGCCCAGGGGAGGTTTCCGCCCGCGTGGGCGAGTAGTAGCTGGAGGTTCGGGTAGCGCTCGAAATGGCCCGAGAAGATGAGCCTTGTGGCGGCCACGGTGGTGGACAGCGGGTTGCCGATGCAGTTCGCCATGTAGTAGGGGAACAGCGCTTTTAGGTCCGCGAAATCGGGATGGATGAACACCAGGGCGCCGAGCCGCTCCGCCGCCGCCCAGAATTCCTCGTACTGGGGCTCGTCCAGCGCGTTCGCGCCGATGCGATCGGAGATGATGCAGCCGAGCAGCCCCTTGCCCATCGCGCGTTCGAGTTCGGCTGCGGCGGCCTCGCCTCCGTTTTGCATGGGCAGGTTGCAAAGGCCCCGGAAGTGCGCGGCGTTTTGGTTGCAGAAATCGACGACGCCGTCGTTTTGGACCCTGATGATCTCATCACCCGCTCGCCCGCCTATCCAGTAATAAAAAGTGGGCGGCGGCGGGGAGGCCAGCGCCATGTCGAGACGATCCTCTTTCATGTCGCTCAGCTTGCGCTCGGCGTCGGCGAGTTGCACCGCCCAGTTCTCCTCCGTCATCTTCGCGTTGTACCGGGAGGATTCCGGCGGGAAGAATCCCTCGAAGCTATCGGCGTGCTGGGGGCGGCTTTCGCGCTCTTTGGCGGCGAGCGCTTCCGCCTCGGGGATGTAGATGTGGTGGTGCAAATCGATGTTGGGCAAGGGTACTTCCCTCCGTTTGGGTTCTCTTGCGGCGTCTTCGCGCCTGTTTGGTCCTCGAAATGATGATGACCTTGGAGAGAGAGTAGAATCTGGCGCTTTCGGCGTCAATCCGGGTTTGCGCCCGCCGATTGACGCCCTCGTTTCTGAGTGAGAAACTTGAAGCACCAGCGCGCTTCACGGAAGTGCGCTGACTCGTTCTGGTGCTACGTCCGGTTCGGCGGCGGGAACTTTTCCGGCTCCCGGGCTTCCGCGAAAGGAGTGGTTCGGGTGGATCACGAGGACGCTCCACGGTTGCCGCGCTCCTATGAGGGCCTGCGCGCCTTACAAGTCGAATTCGCGCGGTATCAGGAAGAAGCGTTTCCGGAGCGGGAGCCCCGGTTTTTCGCCCTGGAACTCGCGGGCGAGACGGGCGAACTCGCGAATCTGGAGAAAAAGGAATGGAAGGGCCGCGAAATCGACATGGCGGCCTATACAGACGAGGCGGCGGATGTCATGATCGCCGTGATGAACTACGCCAATGCGCGGGGAATAGATTTGGGCGAAGCGGTTTCTGAGAAAATGGCCCGGATCGAGCGCATCAGAAGGCGAGCGCCGGAGAAATAAGCCGGGAAACCTCGTAATTTTTCGATTCCGCGTCTGGGCGGTATCGAAAAGGGCGGGAACAGCAAAACAAGCCGCCGGATGAATGTTCTCTAAACCAGAGCGGAAAGGATGAGATTCGATGTCAGGCCTCCCGACCGAGCCTGCCGACCTCGCCGACGTGCAGGCGGGTTCCGATCAGCGCAACGTCAAGATAGACAAGGTGGGTGTCAAGAACATCCGCTATCCCATCGTGGTGAAGGACAGGGCCAAAGAAGCCCAGCACACCATCGGCAACGTCAACATGTACGTGGATTTGCCGCACCACTTCAAGGGCACCCACATGAGCCGTTTCCTGGAAGTGCTGAACGAGCATACCGACGCCATCGGCGTGGACAGCGTGCCCATGCTGTTGCAGACGATTCGCGAGCGCCTGGACGCGCAGACGGCGCATTTTTCCGTAACCTTTCCCTACTTCATGCACAAGGCCGCTCCGGTGACGGGCGCCGAGGGCCTGATGGCGCTCGAGTGCGGCTTCGACGCTTCGGCCGGCGCGGTGGACGACTTCGTCCTGAGCATCATGGTGCGCATCGCCACGCTGTGCCCGTGCTCGAAGGAGATCAGCCTGCGCGGCGCGCACAACCAGCGGGGGCACGTGCGCATCAAGGTGCGCTTCGACGGCGAGTTCTGGATAGAGGAACTCGTCGAGGTCGCCGAGAGTGCGGGCAGTTGCGCTCTGTATCCGATCTTGAAGCGCGAGGATGAGAAGTTCGTCACCGAGACGGCTTTCGACAATCCCCGCTTCGTGGAGGACGTGGTGCGCGAGGCGGCCCTTTTGCTCCGGACCGACAAGCGCATCAGGTGGTTCCAGGTGGAGGTGGAGAATTTCGAATCCATCCACGACCACAACGCCTACGCCTTCATCGAGGAAGAGGTGCGCCGCAAGGAGTAGTTCGTTTCGGGTTTTCGCGTTCCCCAAATCCTCTCATCTAAATCTTGCGCTTTTCTCGCGCTTGAAAATCACTTATAACCACCCTTTGGTTTGGGTTTGAACCTTTAAGCATTTGATTCGGGGCGGCTTATGGACGCACATACACGGGATGAACGGATAGACGCGCTCATGGAGCTTCTGGCGTCTCGCATCGTGATCATCGACGGCGCGATGGGCACCATGCTCCAGGACGAGAATCTGGGTGAGGCCGCCTACAGGGGCGAGCACCTCAAAGATCATCCCTGCGACTTGAAGGGCAACCACGATCTGCTCAGCATCACCCGGCCCGACGTCGTCAGGCGGATTCATTTTGATTTCCTCGATGCGGGCGCGGACATCATCGAGACGAATTCGTTCAACTCGACGGCCATCTCCATGGCGGACTACCAGATGGAGGATATGGCCTACGAGATGAACGAGACCTCGGCGCGCATCGCCAGAGAAGCGGCCGATTCGTTCGAGCGCGACCATCCGGCGCAGCCGCGCTTCGTGGCCGGTGTTCTCGGCCCCACGAACCGCACCGCTTCCATCTCACCGAGGGTGAACGAGCCGGGCTTCAGGAACATCAGCTTTGAAGATCTGGTGGCGGCCTACACCACCTCCATCCGCGGTCTCATCGCCGGCGGCGTCGACCTGCTCCTGGTGGAGACCGTTTTCGACACGCTGAATTGTAAGGCCGTGATGTTCGCGGCCGAGCAGTATTTCGAGGACTTTGGCGTTCGCGTCCCCGTCATGATTTCTGGAACCATCACCGACGCGAGCGGCCGCACTCTCTCGGGCCAGACGACCGAGGCGTTCTGGAACTCGGTTGCGAGCCACCGGCCCATGTGCGTGGGGCTCAACTGCGCCCTCGGGGCCGAGGACCTGCGCCCCTATATACGCGAACTCTCCCGCGTGGCGGACGTGCCGGTGAGCATCTACCCCAACGCCGGTCTTCCCAACGCCTTTGGCGAATACGACGACACGCCGGAGTTCATGGCCGAGGTGCTCGCCGAATTCGCCCAAAGCGGTTTTCTGAATCTGGTGGGCGGCTGCTGCGGCACCACGCCCGCGCACATCCGCGCGCTCAAGGAGGCGGTGGAGGGCTTCGCCCCGCGCCGGATTCCCGAAATTCCGCCGCGCTGCCGCCTGAGCGGGCTGGAACCCATGAACATCGGCCCCGAGACGGGGTTCGTGAACGTGGGCGAGCGCACCAACGTGGCGGGATCGGCGCGCTTCGCCAAACTGATTCGCGAGGAAGACTACGAAAAAGCGCTCGAAGTCGCCCGCCAGCAGGTGGAGAACGGCGCCCAGATAATCGACGTGAACATGGACGAGGGGATGCTCGACTCAGAGGAGGCGATGGCCACTTTCTTGAGGCTCATCGCCTCGGAGCCCGACATCAGCCGCGTGCCGGTGATGATCGATTCTTCGAAGTGGGAGGTCATCGAGGCGGGCCTCAAATGCCTGCAGGGAAAGCCCATCGTCAACTCCATCAGCCTGAAAGAGGGCGAGGGGCCCTTCATCGAGCAGGCGAGGCTGGTGAAGCGCTACGGCGCCGCCGTTTTGGTGATGGCTTTTGATGAGGAGGGCCAGGCGGAGAGCGCGCAGCGCAAGTTCGAGATTTGCGAGCGCGCCTACTCGATTCTCACGCGCGATGTGGGCTTTTCGCCGAACGACATCATCTTCGACCCCAACATTTTCGCCGTCGCCACGGGCATCGAGGCGCACAACGAATACGCCGCCGCCTATTTCGAGGCGGCCAGGCGCATCAAGGAGGAGCTGCCGGGCGCGCTCGTGAGCGGCGGGGTGAGCAACGTCTCCTTCTCCTTCAGGGGGAACAACGGCGTGCGCGAGGCCATGCACTCGGCCTTCCTTTATCACGGCATCAAGAGCGGGATGGACATGGGCATCGTGAACGCGGGCCAGTTGACGGTGTACCGGGATATCCCGCCGGATTTCCTCGAAAGAATCGAGGACGTGCTCTTGAACCGCCGGGCGGAGGCCACCGAGCGCCTGCTCGAGGTGGCCGGCGACGTGAAGGGCCGGGCGAAATCGCGGGTCGAGGATCTCGCCTGGCGCGAAAAGCCGGTGGGCGAGCGTCTGGCCCATGCGCTGGTGAAGGGCATGACGCAATACATCGTGGAGGATACGGAAGAAGCCCGTCTCGCGGCGGCGCGCCCCATCGAGGTGATCGAGGGCCCGCTCATGGACGGCATGAACATCGTGGGCGAGCTTTTCGGTTCGGGCAAGATGTTTCTGCCCCAGGTGGTGAAGAGCGCCCGGGTCATGAAGACCGCCGTCGCCCATCTGGTTCCCTTCATCGAAGCGGAAAAGGTGGAGGGGGAGGCTAGGTCGAACGGCAAGGCGCTTCTCGCCACGGTGAAGGGCGACGT
This sequence comes from bacterium, assembly GCA_965221165.1. GTDB lineage: Bacteria > UBA8248 > UBA8248 > UBA8248 > UBA8248 > Bin107. The sequence goes on along the minus strand of CBDCRP010000003.1, from coordinate 1,416,983 downwards.
GCACGACATCGGCAAGAACATCGTGGGCGTCGTGCTCCAGTGCAACAACTACGAGGTCATCGATTTGGGCGTCATGGCCCCGTGCGCGCAGATTCTCCAGACCGCGCGCGAGGAGGGCGTGGACGTCATCGGTCTGAGCGGCCTCATCACCCCCTCGCTCGATGAGATGATGAACGTGGCGGGGGAGATGGAGCGCCTGGGCTTCGAGGTTCCTCTCCTGATCGGCGGCGCGACGACTTCCAGGGTGCACACCGCCGTCAAGATCGCGCCGAACTACGGCGGGCCGACCGTCTACGTGGAGGACGCATCGAGGAGCGTGGGCGTGATGAGCACCCTCATGAGCGACGCCCAGCGCGAAGATTTCCTGGCCGCGCGGCGCGAAGAATATGAAGGCGTGCGCGAGCGGCACGAGGCGAGGCGCGCCCAGGCGGATTTCTGCACCCTGGAAGAAGCGCGCGAGAATCGCTTGCGGATTGATTGGGCAGCCCCCGCGCCTTCTGCGCCGAGGGTCGAGGAGGTGCGGGTTTTCGAGGACTACCCATTGGCGGACTTGAGGGATCGCATCGATTGGACGCCGTTTTTCCAGACCTGGGAGTTGAGCGGCTCCTATCCAAAGATACTGAAGGACCCGGTGGTGGGTGAGGCGGCGCTGAGCCTCTACCAGGACGCGCAGGATATGCTCGAGCGCATCATCGAGCAGCGCTCCCTGAGGGCGAAGGCGGTCATGGGCCTGTTCCCGGCGAATTCCGTGGGTGATGACGTGGAGATTTACGCGGATTCGGCGAGGAGCGAGGTCGTCGCCGTGGCCCGCTTCATGCGTCAGCAGATGCGGAAATCCGCGAACAGCCCGAACATGTGCCTGGCGGATTTCGTGGCCCCCAAAGAGAGCGGGGTGGCGGATCATATCGGCGCCTTCGTGGTGACGGCGGGTCTGGGGGTCGACGAGGCGGCGGGGGCGTATGAACGCGCGAACGACGATTACGGCGCCATCATGGTGAAGGCCCTGGCCGACAGGCTGGCCGAGGCGTTCGCCGAGCGTCTGCATGAGCGCGTGCGCAAGGAGTTCTGGGGATACGCCACGGACGAGGGACTGGGCAACGAGGCGTTCATCAAGGAGAAATACCAGGGCATCCGGCCCGCCCCGGGCTATCCGGCGTGTCCGGATCATACCGAAAAACAGGTGCTCTTCGAACTCATCGACGCGCAAGGGCATACGGGCGTGCAGCTCACCGAGAGCTTCGCCATGTGGCCGGCCGCCTCGGTGAGCGGGTGGTATTTCGCGCATCCCGAGGCGAGGTATTTCGGCGTGGGCAAAATCGGCAGGGATCAGGTGCGCGACTACGCCCGCAGGAAGGGGATGGAGCCCGTCTTCGTCGAGAGATGGCTCGCCTCCTCACTGAACTATGAAATCTCCCGCGCGAGGCGCGATGGCGAAAAGCCCCCCGAGAGCGAGACGCCTCTCGAGCGGCGCTCTCCCCTGATCCCTTGATTTTCGTTTCCACATCGCGCATTCCGCCCGAGCGGGTGGCCGCGTTCGATTCCCGCCATTGACGGCCCGCCTTCGTGCGACTAGATTGTGAGGCGCGAAATCCTGGCCCGAGGGGCTCTGGGTGGGCGGTGGATTCGCATGTGGTTTTGGAGTATAAGCCTTTGTTCGCCAAGGGGATGCGAGGGTGGCGGAACTGGTAGACGCGCTGGATTTAGGTTCCAGTGCCTTCGGGCGTGGGGGTTCGAGTCCCCCCCTTCGCACCAGGGTTCAAGTCTTTTTTATTTTTTGGATTTTGTTTTCGTTTTGATTCTGGAGAGTGAGGAATGGCCGGTACAGTGAACGACATCGACGCCTGCACGAAGCGTCTGGAAGTCGCCGTCCCGCGCGCCGAGGTCGCCGACGAGATGGAGCGCGCCTACAGGCGCCTCTCGGGGCGCGTGAAGATCAAGGGCTTCAGGAAGGGGAAAATCCCGCGCAGCGTGCTCGAGCGCTACTACGGCGAGGAGGTGCAGGCGGAGGTTCTGAACCATCTGATATCGACTTCCTACCGCAGTTTGCTGGAGGATAGGGGCATGCGCCCGGTGGGTGAGCCGAACGTGACCGACATCAATATGGAGGACGACGCGCCGGAGTTGACGTATAAGGCGACGGTGGAGGTCATCCCTCCCTTCGAACTCGGCGGGTATACGGGGCTTCAGGTGAAGGCCCATCGCCATACGGTGACGGACGAGATGGTCGATAAGCAGATCGAGGCCCTCCGGCAGCGGGCCGCCGCGTTCGAGGACGTGGACAGGGAGGCCCGGGCGGGAGACTATGTTCTCTTCGACATCGAGGGGTTCGAGGACGGCGAAGCCGTACCCGGCACCCGGGGGGAGAACCAGGCCCTCATGATAGGAGGCGATGAGGGCGAAAAGGAGTTGAGCGATGCGCTCCTCGGCATGAAGGGCGGCGAGTCAAAAGAGGTCGACATCGACGTTCCCGAGAACGCCTCGCCCAACATCGCGGGCAAGAGCCTCCAGTTCCGGCTTCACTTGAAGGAGGTGAAAGAGGCGCATCCTCCCGAGGTGGATGAGGAATTCGTCAAATCCTTAGGAAGAGGCTATACGAGCACGGAGGATTTGCGGGCGGACGTCGCCAAGGAGATGGAATCCATGGAGGATGCGAATGCGCGCGGCCACGGAATCTCCGAGCTTCTCGGCGCGCTGCTGGAGGCGCATCCCTTCGAGGTGCCTTCCACCCTGGTGAAGGGGGAGGCGGATGAGCAGATTCGAGAATACGAGCGGCGGATGCGTCAGGAGAACCCCGACGTTCAACTCTCGGAAGCCAAAATCGAGAAGTTGCGCGAGGAGTTGAAGCCCCGGGCCGAGGAGCGGGTGCGCCAGCTCATCATCGTGGAGCGCATCCGCGAGGCCGAGGAAATCGAGGCGAGCGCCGAGGAGATTCAGGCGCAAATCAACATGTCGGCCGCGCGCTACGGCATGACGCCCGACAAACTTCGCGAGAGAATGACGACGACCGGGGCGATGTCCTCGCTCGTTTCGAACATCAACTACAACAAAACGGTGAGTTGGCTCTACGATCGGGCCGACGTGGAATTCGACGTTCACGACGCCGCCGAACATGAAGCGCATTCCCACGACCATGAAGAGGGTGGGGAGCGCTCCCCGGACGGCGATTCGAAAGAGGATGGATAAACAGTGGCTCTCGTACCCATGGTGGTGGAACAGACGAATCGAGGCGAGCGGGCGTATGACATCTACAGCCGCCTGCTCAAGGAGAGAATCATCTTTCTGGGGACGGCGATAGACGACACCATCGCAAACCTCGTGACGGCCCAGCTTCTTTTTCTGGAGGCGGAAGAGCCCGACAGGGATATCGCCATGTACGTGAACAGCCCGGGCGGCACCGTCACGGCGGGTCTGGCCATTTACGACACGATGCAGTACATCAGGCCCGACGTGTCGACCATCTGCATCGGCCAGGCGGCGAGCATGGGCGCGCTCTTGCTGGCGGCGGGCGCAAAAGGCAAGCGCTACGCCCTGCCCAACTCGCGCATCCTGATTCACCAGCCCCTGGGCGGCGTGCAGGGGCAGGCGAGCGACATCGACATCCAGGCGCGCGAGATTCTCCGCATGCGCGAGGAACTCAACGAGATTCTCTCGAAACACACTGGCCAGTCGCTCAAGAGAATCGAGCAAGACACCGATCGCGATAATTTCATGACGGCCAAACAGGCGAGGGACTACGGCCTGCTCGACGACGTTATCATCGCGCGTGTGGAAGGATCGAACGAGAGGCCGGACGTCGGCGGTGATGACGGCCTGAACCAGGAGAACAACGGCTCCTAGCCGGGAGCCGGTTTCGTTTCGGGAAGCGTTCTTCACCGAGGGGGAATGATCGATGGCGAGGCGAGCCTCAGAAAAAAAAGACGCTCTTCGTTGTTCGTTCTGTGGAAAGAGCCAGGAGGAGGTGAAGAAGCTCATCGCGGGTCCGCACGTGTATATTTGCGATGAGTGCGTCGAGTTGTGCCAGGAAATCATGATGGAGGAATGGAACGAGGAGCAAAGGCGCGAGGCCAAATCCCTCCTCAAGCCCACCGAGATCAAGGCGATTCTCGACGAGCACGTCGTCGGGCAGGAGAAGGCGAAAAGATCCCTCTCCGTCGCCGTCTACAACCACTACCGGCGCGTGGAAGCGCAAATCGACCTACACGACGTGGAGTTGCAAAAAAGCAACATTCTGCTCATCGGCCCCACCGGTTCGGGCAAGACGCTCATGGCCCAAACCCTGGCGCGCCTGCTCGACGTGCCCTTCGCCATGGTAGACGCCACCACGCTCACCGAGGCCGGCTACGTGGGCGAGGACGTGGAGAACATCATTCTCAAGCTCTTGCAGGCGGCCGATTTCGAGGTGGCGAAAGCCGAGCGCGGCATCATCTACATCGACGAGATCGACAAGATCAGCCGAAAGAGCGAGAACCCCTCCATCACCCGGGACGTTTCCGGCGAAGGCGTGCAGCAGGCCCTGCTCAAGATCATCGAGGGAACGGTGGCCAACGTGCCGCCCCAGGGCGGGCGAAAGCACCCCCACCAGGAGTTTCTGCGCGTCGATACCGCGAATATTCTCTTCATCGGCGGCGGGGCGTTCGTGGGTCTCGAGGAGATCATCAAGAAAAGAGTCGGCCAGATGGGAATGGGTTTCGAGGCCAGCCTCAAGAACGACAAGGACGATTCGCTGAGCGAACTGCTCGCCCGGGTGGCGCCCGAAGACCTGCTCAGATACGGCCTTATTCCTGAATTCGTGGGCCGCCTGCCGGTTATGGCCACGCTCGATGACCTGGACCAGGATGCGCTCGTGCGTATTCTGACCGAGCCGAAAAACGCCCTCGTGAAACAATACCGCAAGCTTGTGGAGTTCGAGAACGTCTCCTTGCGATTCACCGAGGGCGCGCTCGTCGCCATCGCCGCCAAGGCGCTCGAGCGCAACACGGGTGCGCGCGGGCTTCGCTCCATCATCGAGGATCTGATGCTCGACACGATGTATGAGTTGCCGGGCATGGCCGGCGTCAAGGAAATCGTCATCAATGAGAACGTGGTGGAGCGAAAGGAAAGTCCGCTGCTGGTCTATGAAAAAGCGAGTTGAGCCGTCTTCCGCACTATTTCTTCGTCGGTTGAGCGTTTCGAGGGTCCGGGTTCCATCGTCCGCCTCGCACCGTTTCGGGGGAGTCCGCCTTGTCGACGAAGAAGGGTTGGTTTTTTTCACCAAAGGCGTTATTTTTCATTCGGGTGGAGCACACGCGCGTTGACAATGCGCGCGGCGCTTCCCTATCATTTCGATATACCGAACGAAGGCGCGTAGCTCAGGGGGAGAGCGCTTGCTTGACACGCAAGAGGTCGGCGGTTCAAAACCGCCCGCGCCTACCATGATGGAATTGACGATGTGGCGAATCGCCGCCACGTCATGGGGATGATGATTCGAGGAACTTTCAAGAGGAGCTTGCGGCGCCGGCCAACGCCCGTCTATGTCTCAACAAACCAAGCAAAAAGACTTGCCCAAAGATGTCATCGCGCTGAAGATTGGCGGCGCGCCCGTTGATTTGAATCGCGATCTTCCCGACGACGCCGAGCCGGAAGTTATCCTCCTCGACTCCGAGGAGGGCCTCGAAATTCTGCGCCACAGCACGGCGCACCTCATGGCCCAGGCGGTGCAGGAGCTCTACCCGGGCGCGCAACTCACCATCGGCCCCCCGATCGAAAACGGGTTTTATTACGACATCGACGTCGACGTCACCTTCACCCCCGAGGATTTGAAGAAAATCGAGGCGAGAATGAAAAAGCTCGCCAAGAAGAAATACGCCATCGAGCGCGAGGACATATCCCGCGCGGACGCTTTGGCCCTATTCGGGGAAAGAGGCGAGAGTTACAAGATAGAGATGATCCATGATTTGCCCGAAGGCGAGGCGCTTTCCATCTACCGCCAGGGCGATTTCGTGGACCTGTGCCGGGGGCCGCACGTGCCCGGCACGGGGGTGTTGCGCAATTTCAAGCTCCTGAGCGTGGCGGGCGCCTACTGGCGCGGCGACGAGAAGAACAAGATGCTCCAGCGCATCTACGGCACCGCCTTCGCTACCAAAGAAGACCTGGCGGCCCACATCCAGAGGCTCGAGGATGCCCGGAAGAGAGACCATCGCGTCATCGGCAAGCAACTCGGCATCTTCCTGGTCGATGAGGACGCGGGCGGCGGGCTTATCTATTGGCAGCCCAGGGGCACTACGCTCAAAAAGGTGATCGAGCGCTTCTGGGAGGATGAGCACGTCAAGCGGGGCTACCAGCTCGTCTCCATCCCCCACATCGCGCGCGACGTTCTCTTCAAGACTTCCGGGCATTATGATTTTTATCGGGAAAACATGTATGTCCTGAACATCGACGAGGACGAATACGTCCTGAAACCCATGAACTGCCCGGGCCATATCCTGGTGTACCAGCAGAAAATCCACAGCTACCGCGATCTGCCCTACCGCCTGGCGGAACTGGGTACGGTCTATCGCTACGAGCGCAGCGGCGCGCTGCACGGGATGCTCCGGGTGCGGGGCTTCACCCAGGACGACGCGCACATCTTCTGTACGCCCGAGCAGGCGGAGGAAGAGGTGCTGGGCGTCATCGATCTGGCGCACTTCATGCTCAGGACGTTTGGCTACGAGGATTTCGAGACCGAACTCTCCGTGCACGACGCTTCTGATTTCAGCAAGTACGCCGGCGTACTCGAGGATTGGGAGGCGGCGGCGGAGGCGCTGACGAGGGCGCTCGAAAAGCGCGGCATCTCCTATAAGCGCATCGAGGGCGAGGCGGCGTTCTACGGGCCGAAAATAGACATCAAGATGCGCGACGCCCTGGGCCGCGGCTGGCAGGGGCCCACCATTCAGTTCGACTTCAACCTGCCCAAGCGCTTCGATTTGAACTACGTCGGCGCGGACGGTGCGCGCCACAAGGTCGTCATGATTCACAGGACCGTCATGGGTTCGATGGAGCGATTCGTGGGCGGGCTGATCGAGCACTACGCGGGCGCGTTTCCCACATGGCTCGCGCCCGAGCAGGCGCGCATCATGACGATCACCGACAATCACATCCCCTACGGCCGCGAGGTGGAGAAGAAGCTGCTCGCCGCCGGTTTCCGGGCGGAGGGGGATTTCCGAAACGAGAAGATTGGGTATAAAATCAGGGAAGCCCAGCGAGACAAGATACCGTACATGCTCATCGTCGGCGCCCGTGAGGCGGAGGCGGGCGAAGTCTCCCTGAGGCTGCGTGAGCAAGGCGACGTAGGGTCCATCTCATTGGAGGAATTTATGGAGAAGATGCGAAGCGACATCGAGAACAAATCACTCACCGCAGGGACGGTCTGATATGGCGTCGCGATTCAGAGGGCGGGACATCCATCCCACGGCCACAGGCCCCAGAGCCAACCGGGACATCCGCGTTCCGATGGTGCGGGTCATCGACGAGGAGGGCCAGCAGCTCGGTGTTCTTCCCGTGGAAGAGGCGGTGGAGGCCGCAGAGGACAGGGATCTGGACCTCGTCGAAGTTTCTCCCAACGCGGATCCGCCCGTCTGCAAGATCATGGACCTGGGACGCTACAAATATACGCAGCAGAAAAAGGCGCAGGAAGCCAAGAAGAAACAGCGCGTGGTCGAGGTGAAGGAAGTCAAGCTGCGCATCAAGATTGAGGAGCATGACTACGCGATCAAGAGAAAGCACGCGCAGCGGTTTCTGAACGACGGGAACAAGGCGAAGGTCACCATCATGTTTCGCGGACGCGAGGTGACGCACCCCGACCTGGGCCGAAAACTCCTCGAGCGCATGGCGACCGAACTCATCGAAATCGGCACGGTGGAGCAGTTCCCCAACCTCGAGGGCCGCAACATGACGATGGTTCTCGCGCCGAAATCGACAAAACCGCCCAGAAAAGATACAACGCCGCGTAAGAAATCGCCGAGAAAAACGGATGACGTCTCGACAGACGAGGAAAAACTGACGAGTCCTCTCGCGGACGCGTTGCGCAAGGCGGAAATCGAAGTCGCCCCTGCCGACGGGGCGGGGGATGAAAAACCCGAAGGAGAAGTGACAGAAGATGCCTAAGATGAAGACGAACCGCGGAGCGGCCAAGCGTTTCAAATTAACGGCCACGGGCAAGGTGAAGCGCTACCGCTCCCATCACCGTCATATCCTGACCAAGAAGACGACGAAAAGAAAGAGAGAACTCCGCCACAGCATCATCGCGAATCCCACGGATGCCAAGATGATCAAGCGGCTGATACCTTATTTGTAGTCTTTTCGTATCTATGGTGCGGGTTTTGCCATGAGCGCGTAGATGGAGCGCGCGCCATCATTTCGCCGGAGTAGAGAAGAGATGAGCAATTCGGTGGGTGGTGTGAATGACTTTATCAAGTCGATCTTCGCCGGGATTGGGTCATTTGTAGTTGAATATCCTTACGCTGCAGGGTTAGCCCTTTTTTTGGTCATAGTCCTCAGGCGCACTATCAAGCGCGCGCGAAGGTAACGCGCTCTTTTTTCTGACGCCTTGGGCTTGCGGTCATCCGGCCGTGCGGGTATATTCCCCTCGGTCGGCGGTCGGGAGATTGAGGGAATCCGAGGCGGCCCCCGAGGGAATGGACGAAAAGCATCGATTGAGGGAGTATCCGAATCATGTCGCGTTCGACAGGAAAACCGGCCGGCAGGGAGAGACATCGCAGGCTTCTCAAGGAAGCGAAGGGCTATCGGGGCGCGCGCTCGAAGAGGTTTCGCTCCGCCCGGGAGTCCGTGCATCGCGCCCTCGCTTACGCCTATCGTGATCGCCGGGTGCGCAAGCGCGAGTTCAGGCGTCTTTGGAACGTCCGCATCAATGCGGCGGCCCGGCTGCACGGCCTGAATTACAGCCGCTTCATCTGGGGTCTGAATCAGGCGGGTGTGGAAGTGAACCGCAAGATTCTGGCCGAAATGGCGATAGAAGACCCCCAGGCTTTCGGCAAACTCGTGGAAATCGCCCGGGCGCAGGCCTAGAGTCGGGCGGGAAGAAGTGCTTCGGGCTCCACCCTGCGGGGTGGGGCCTTTTTGCATGGCGGCCCCGCAACGTCGGGGATTGAGGAAAAAGCATGAGTGAAAACATACTTCTCGACATCATTCGTGAATCCTCGAGCGCGTTGTCCGAGGCCTGGGCCGCGCGCGACGCGCAGGCGGCCGAGAGCGCGCGCATCCGCTACCTGGGACGCAAGGGCGGTGCGCTCAATGACGTGATGCGGGGCCTGAAGGATTTGTCCGCGGATGAGAAGCGCATCGTCGGCCCGCTGGCAAACTCGGTCCGCGCCTACATCGAGACGAGCGTTTCGGCCATCAAGGATGATGACAAGGAAAAGATCATCGAAGCGCACCGCACCCTCGGCGAACGTCTCAAGGGCAGGGAGAAGTGCGGAGCGCTGGGCGAGGAACTCGAGCGGATGGCGGATGAGAGTCTGGGCGCCGGGGATGCCGCCGCAAGCTCCCGCTCCCGTCTCGACCTCACGATTCCCGGGCGCGCGCCCCTCATCGGCCACGAGCACCCGCTGGTGCAGACGATGGAGGATTTGATAGAGGTGCTCACGCGCCTGGGCTATTCCGTGGCCGAGGGTCCCGAGGCGGAACTCGATTATTACAATTTTGAAGCCCTGAACATCCCGAAGGACCATCCGGCTCGCGACATGCAGGATACGTTTTATCTGACCGGCGACGCTCTTTTGCGCACGCACACCTCGCCCGTCCAGATCCGGGTGATGGAAAAGCAGCCGCCTCCCGTGAAGATCATCGCCCCCGGCAAGGTGTTCCGCTGCGACGCCGACATTACGCATTCGCCCATGTTCCACCAGATCGAGGGCTTGTATGTGGACGAGGGCGTGACTTTCGCCGACCTCAAGGGAACGCTCGAGGCTTTCGTGCGCGAAATCTTCGGACCCGAGTATCGGGTGCGGCTCAGGCCGAGTTTCTTCCCCTTCACGGAGCCGAGCGTCGAGGTGGACATCGCCAGCGATTATCTGGCGGGCGGCGAGTGGATGGAGGTTTTGGGCGCAGGGATGGTGGACCCGGCGGTCTTCGAGGCCGTGGGGTATGACCCCGAAAGGTGGAGCGGATTCGCCTGGGGGCTGGGCGTGGAGCGCATCACCATGCTGCGTTACGGGATCAGCGATATTCGTCTTTTCTTTGAAAACGACTTGAGAATGTTGCGGCAATTCTGACTTTTCGAATGGTGCGCGCGATGAGGAACCCCGATGCGGATTAGCCTGGAGTGGCTCGCCGATTTTATCGATTTGGACTTAGAAGACCCCGAACTGCCCGAGCGCCTGGCGAACGGGCTTCTGCTCGCGGGTCTCGAGGTCGAGGCGCTCGAGCGCCCCGAGGGAGCGTTCGACGGGCTGGTGGTGGCCGAGGTCTTGTCCGTGGAGCCCCACCCCAATGCGGATAGGCTGAAAGTCTGCCGCGTAGCCGATGGCGCGGGGGAGCGCTCCGTAGTGTGCGGCGCGCCCAACGTCGCGGCGGGCCGGCGCGTCGTACTGGCGAAGCCTGGGGTGCGGATGCCGGGAGGGATGAAGGTCGAAATCGCCCGGATTCGCGGTGAGCGGAGCGAGGGGATGATCTGCTCGGAGCGCGAACTCGGCCTGGGGGCGGATCATGGCGGCATCATGGTGCTCTCGGGCGCGTCCGTCATCGGGAGTGACGCGGCGGAGCTTCTCGGGCTGAAGGATGTGATTTTCGACATCTCGATTACCCCGAACCGCGCGGATTGCCTCTCCGTCCTGGGCGTGGCGCGCGAGGCGGCGGCCCTTTTGGGCGTATCCTTGCGCATGCCCGACATGTCCGTGCAAGAGGATGGGAATACGCCTGCGGCTTCGGCCTGCGCGGTGGAGATATGGGACCCGGACAAATGCCCGCGCTATGCCGCCCGCATCATCCAGGGGGTCGAAATCGGCCCATCGCACGGATGGATGGGGCGACGCTTGCGGGCGGCCGGCATGCGGCCGATCAACAACGTGGTCGACGTGACGAACTATGTGATGCTCTCTTTGGGGCAGCCGCTCCACGCGTTTGATCTGCACCGCCTCGCCGAGCAGAAAATCATCGTGAGAAGGTGGGCCGGGAGCGATGGCCCCTTCACCACGCTCGATGGCCAGGCGCGCGAGATGGACGATGGGGACCTCATGATCTGTGACGGAGAAAAACCCGTCGCCATCGGCGGCGTGATGGGTGGCCTCGAATCCGAGGTGAGCGAGGACACCCGGGATATTCTCTTGGAGAGCGCTTATTTCACGCCCCAGACCATCCGGCGCACGCGCAGGCGTCTGGGCATGTCCACGGAGGCCTCGTATCGCTTCGAGCGCGGAGTGGACCCCTCGGGCACCGTTCGCGCGGCGGATTTGGCCGCCGAACTCATTCGGCGGACGGCGGGCGGCGACATCGCCCACGGGGCGGTGGATGCCCATCCCGCCCCCATCGCGCCCAAACAGGTGCCGATTCGGGTGGCGCGCGCATCGAGCCTGCTCGGTGTATCCCTGGATGCTTCCCGCGTGAGGGAGAGTCTCGAATCCCTGGGGCTTCTCGTGAGCGAAAAGAGCGACGGCGTTTTCAACGTCGAGGTCCCGACATTCCGGCCGGACATCGAACGCGAGATCGACCTGATCGAAGAGGTGGGCAGAAGGGTGGGCTACGAGAACATTCCCGCCACGCTGCCGACCTCGGCAAGCCCCGCCGCAAGGCCGACGCGCAACCGCTCCCTCGAGTTGGGCGCGCGCCGGATGATGCTGGCCGGCGGATTCAGCGAGGCGCTCAACTACAGTTTCGTCAGCAGGGAGGCCCTCAGGAGCATGGGGTGGCGCGATGAGGAGATGGTGGCGCTGCGCAATCCCCTGAGCGGCGAGATGGATGTGCTCAGGACCACGCTGCTCGCGGGGCTGCTGGCGAACGTGGCGCACAATCTGAGCCGGGCGGTGGGTGAGATTCGCCTGTTCGAGCTGGGACGCGCGTTTCATCCCGTGAAAGGAGAGGCCTTGCCGAATCAGGTGTTGCACATGGCCGGCGTCGTCGTGGAGAGCGCGCCGTCTGAGGGTGATGCGCCGCTTCCACAAGCTTTATCGGAGCTGAAAGGGGTGCTCGAGCGCTTCTTCGGGTCGCTGCGGGTGGAAGACCTCCTCTTCGAGCCGCTCGAGGCTGCTCCGGGGTGGGATGCATCCGCGGCTTCAAAGATTCTTGCCGGCGATACGGCCCTCGGCCACGTCGGGTTGATGGCGCCCGAGGCGCTGGACGTGTGGGATATCGAAGCCCGCGTGTCTGCTTTCGAGATAACCCTCGCCGCTTTGGCCGAAATCGAGTCCGCCCCCCGCCGGATGAAGCCCTTGCCGAAGTACCCGGCTTCTTTGCGCGATCTGGCGGTGGTGGTGAATGCCGAGCGGACCAATGGACAGGTGGAGGAAATGATCCGTCAAGCGGGAGGAGATTGGCTCGAGTCGGTGAATTTGTTCGATGTCTATCAGGATTCCGCCCTCGAGGCTTCGGGGGAGAAGAGCCTGGCGTATTCGCTGGTGTTCCGCCACCCGGAGGCGACGCTCACCGACGAGCAGGTCAGCGAGGCGTTCGAGGGGATCGTAGGGGTTCTGGGCGCGCGTCTGGGCGCGCGACTTCGCTCGTGATGATTTCCTTGACACCGCTCTTTCGCGAACTTAGAATTATCCACATGCGTTGATCGCGGCCTTATTTTCTACGCCCTTGGAAAGAGTGTCCGAATGGTCATTGACAAATTAAATGCGCTCGAAACCGCGCTCTCGAATCTTTTGGAGGAACGCAACGCCCTCAGGCGCTCTCGGCAGGAACTGGAATTGCAACTCCAGAGCGCGAGGGAGGAGGCGCGGGTCGATTCCGAGTCCGTGCGCGCCCAGGCCGATGAGTTGACGAATTCTCAAGCGGAAAACGCGCGGCTTCAACAAGAGAACGCGCGGCTTCAACAAGAGCATACCGAGATTCGCGAGCGCGTGGAGAAGATTCTGACGCACATCGAGTAGTTCGTCGTAAGGTGCAGGATGACGGCATAAGGAGGCAGCTTATGACCGGGGGGAATAAACTCATGGTAGAAATTTTTGGCCAGTCCCTGAACCTGAAAAGTTCGGCCAATGCCGAATATACGTTGGAACTCGCCGAATATGTGGACTCTCAAATCCACAAGGTCTCGCGCCAGTCGAACGACCCGCTCAAAGTCGTTCTGCTGGCCTCGATGAACATCGCCAACGAATTGTTCGAGGAGAAAAGGGCGAACCAAGAGAGTGAGGAAATCCTCTCGCAGCGCGCCGATTCTCTCCTGGAGATGGCGAAAAGAGTGGACTGAGGCGAAATTTCTCTTCATGCAGTGCTTCTCCTGTATTCATCCCTTGATTTTAGTGTCATAATGCGTCTTTGCTTTGGCCCTGCCGTGTACGTGATGGGGGAAAGCATTTTGACCCAGTACTACTTTTTCGGGAGTCCTGCCCTACGGTGGTGAGCTATTCCTCTCGGGGAGTTCGGCCTAAAGCCGTGACATGGGCGCCCACCTGGCGAAAGCTGGGTTCAAAGCGAACTTCACACGGCACAAGGCGGGGTCATTATGATATGGACCTCGGGTCCTCGCCCATGGTTTCCGCTCCCGAGTTGAGGGGCTCGGGTGTGGCGTTGAAAGTGGATTCATGGCCGGATCGAACATTGAGAAGCAAGATGTTCGGCTGAAAATGAAGGGGATGAGAGCGCAACTACCCCCTGCCGAGGCCGGCTTGTTGAGCCGCCGGGCGGGACGGCGCCTGAATGCTTTTTTGACCTTCATGGGCGCGCGCAGGGTAGGAATATATGCAGCGGTTCGCGGTGAGATGGACCTCTCGTCGCTCTGGAACGAAGGTAGCGATGCGAAAAGGATATTTTATTTTCCCAGAGTGGAAAAAGATGTTTTGCACTTCTGCCCGGTGAGTCGTCCCGATACGGAACTTCAGCCGGGCACGCTTCGGATTCCAGAACCCCTCCGCGATATTCCACCCCTGGATGCGAATGAACTGGATGTGGTCGTCACCCCCGGCCTTGCGTTCGATTTGTATGGCGGCCGGCTGGGGGTCGGCGGTGGATTCTATGATCGCACGTTTGGGAGTTCCCGTGGCGCCCGGGACGGGTCCGGGCCTTTGTTGGCGGGCGTTTGCTATGCGTTTCAGTTGCTTATAGGTGCATCCTGGAGGCGAGAAGCCTGGGATGTCGGCGTTGATTGGGTGATAACCGATTGGGGGGCGCTGCGTTGCCTCCCACGTGAATATATGCCCTAGGAGGCGAATATGAATAACGTGGTTTTGTTGCAGATAGTCGTTGTCGCAGTCGCCGTTGTTTGTGTGGCGGTGTTGTTCATCATGCGGGCGATGAAGCGCCGGTATGATGAGATGATCACCCGGTTGGAGGCGGATGCCGACAAGCGGGTTCAGCAGATCAACGAGAGCGCGGCGAAGGAGCTCTCGCAAAAGATTCAGGAATCGCAGGTAGCCCACAAAGCGGAATTGTTGCAGGAGCGAGAGCGCATTCAGCGGGAGAACAAATCCCGCGTGGAGGAGCTTCAAAGGCTCGAACAAAGGGTGAATCAGCGCGAAGAGATGCTCGACAGGCGCCGCGAGAGCCTCGACGGCAAGGAGGCGGTCGTCGAGCGCCGCGATGCCGAGCTGGGCGCAAAAGAGCAGGAACTGAGGCGCGAGGAAGCGCGCTACAGGCAACTCCAGGAAGAGGAGATCAGGAAGCTCGAGGAGATTTCCGGCCTCAGCGTCGAGAACGCGAAAAAAGAGCTCATGGATCGCTTCATGGAGGAGGCGAAACAGGATATCGCCGTGGAGGTGCAGCGTCTCGAGCGCCAGGCGAGGAATTCCGTGGATTCCGATGCGAGGCAGGCGCTCGCCCTCGCGGTGGAGCGGTTCTCTTCCGAGCATGTGGCGGAAAACCTGGTGAGCGTGGTGGATTTGCCGACCGATGAGATGAAAGGCCGCATCATCGGTCGTGAGGGGAGAAACATCCGCGCACTGGAGATGGCGACCGGCGTGGACGTGATCATCGACGATACGCCCGAGGCCGTCGTCGTCTCGGGCTTCGACAAGGTTCGCCGAGAGACGGCGCGCCTGGCACTCGAGGCGCTCGTGCAGGACGGAAGAATCCATCCGGGCCGAATCGAGGACATCGTCAACAAGACGAAAAGAGACATCGATGGGCAGATACGCCAGGCGGGCGAGGAGGCCGTCATGGAGCTTGGGATAGGGGATGTGCATCCCGAACTGGTGAAGCTGCTGGGGCGTCTCAAATACCGCACGAGCTATAGCCAGAACGCGCTGATGCACTCCAAGGAGGTAGCCTATCTCGCGGGGATGCTGGCGGATGAGCTGCGCATCGACCCCACGATGGCCAAGCGCGCCGGCTTGTTTCATGACATCGGCAAGGCGGCGACGCATGAGGTCGAGGGTTCTCACGTCCAGATAGGCTACGACATCGCCAAGCGCTACAACGAGCCCTCCGAGGTCTTGAACGCCATCGTCTCCCACCATGAGGACGAGGAGGCGAATTGCATCGAATCCGTTCTGGTGAAGGCGGCCGATACGCTTTCCGCCGCCCGTCCGGGGGCAAGGCGCGAGATGGTGGAGAGCTACATCAAGCGCTTGGAGGCGCTGGAGAAGATCGCCGAATCCTTCAAGGGTGTGGAGAAGTGTTTCGCCATCCAGGCGGGCCGGGAGATTCGCGTGTCGGTCCTGCCCGATGAGATCACCGACTCGCAGGCCACCTTCCTGGCGCGGGACATCGCCAAGAGAATCGAGAGCGAGCGCACGTATCCGGGCGAAATTCTCGTCACCGTCATCCGTGAGACCCGCCATATGGCCACCGCGCGTTGAGGCTGCCTTGAAGCTGCTTTTCATCGGAGACGTCACGGGAAAAGTGGGCCGCCGGATGGCCTGCGCCCATCTGGGCGCGCTCAAGGAAGAACACGGGGCGGATGTGTGCGTCATCAACGGGGAGAACGCGGCCAGCGGCTTCGGGATCAACAACGCGCAGGTCGATGAGTTGCTCGATGCGGGTGCGGACGTCATCACCTCGGGGAACCACATCTGGAATCGCAAGGAGACAGCGGACTTCATCTTGCGCGAACCGCGCTTGCTCAGGCCCGCGAACTATCCCCCCCGAACGCCGGGCAGAGGCTTCTTCGTCCTGGAATCCGAAAAAGGGAGCCTCGCCGTCTTAAACCTCATGGGCCGTGTCTTCATGCCTCCCGTCGAATGCCCATTCAGGGAAGTCGATGAAATCCTCAGACAAATGGGCCATGAGCCGAAAATGATCGTGGTCGATTTTCACGCGGAGGCCACGAGCGAGAAGGTGGCGATGGGCTGGCATCTCGACGGTCGCGTGAGCGCCGTCTTCGGTACGCATACCCATATTCAGACGGCGGACGAGCGGGTGCTGCCCAAAGGCACGGCTTTTATTTCGGATGTCGGCATGACGGGACCGCGCAATTCCGTCATCGGGATGAAAACGGAAATCGTTTTGGACAAGTTTCTATCGGGGCTTCCCCGCCGCTTCGAGGTGGCCGGGGGAGAGGGGCAAATCAACGGCGTACTCGTCGAAATGGCCCCGGATACCGGAAGGGCCCTCTCCATCGAGCGCGTTCAGGTGTTAGAGGGAGACCGCTAGCGATTACGCCCGCTTTCTCTTCATCCCGATGAAGGCTTCAGGGGTGTCCGTTCGTGTGGGTGGACTTCTCGTAGTCGCTGATGGCGGATTCTGAAAGTTTGTCTTTTCGAAGGAACGCAAGCAGCCGCTTCAGGCGCCATGTGAGAGAGCGCGACCTCAGGAAGGACTGCTTTTCCCGAAGCGGCAGCCTGAGAACCTCGGCTACGGCGAAGGAGAGGCGGAACGGGTTTTCCTGCAACTTCTCGGGCAAATTCAAGGGCCCCGCCCCGCTTTTTTTAAGAGCGTTCCACACCAATCGGCATAATTTCGTGGGGTCCTCCCCCTCATCGTCATGAAAATCGCTCACCTCTCCCTCGAAATAGGGCCGGCTGTCATACATGCGGAAAAGCTCGAAGCGCTGCTCGCCCCGGGTGAGGATGTTCATCCTGCCATCGGGGAATTTTTCGAGCACCCGGGTGATGCGGGCCACGCAGCCGATTTTATGGATGCCGCTTTTCTCCACCAGCACGACCCCGAAGGGGGAGTCATCCTCGATGCACTCGCCGATCATGGTTTTGTAGCGCTCCTCGAAGATATGCAGGGGCAGGCGCTGTCCGGGCAGGAGTACGACCTGAAGCGGGAACAGGGGCAAGCGGTAGGTAGCCATGAAAAAAGTTTACCCTGAATGATTCGATTTTGGAATTCGCGAGAAATTCTCAGTCTCAGGGAGGCGCAACGCTCGGCGCACTCATTGCGCGGCGCATATCGCTTCCTTGCAAGAGTCTGGCAATTCGTCTCAAGCTGGCCTGATTGCGAGCGAATATGGTATTTTGCTCTTTCTAGGGATAGGTGCGTCATTCGGTTTCTTTGTTTTGCGGAGATTTCTCACGATGAGCGAACCGAGCATCGCCATGGCCCAGAGGGCCTGGAGCGAGCGTGCGGAGGAAGGGGACAGGACCACGCTCTCGGGAATCACGCTTCCGGCGTTTTTCGGTCCGGGAGAAGTGGCTTCGCAAAACCCCGATGAGAAACCGGGCGCGTATCCCTACTCACGCGGCATCTATGAGAACATGTATCGGGGCAGGCTTTGGACGATGCGCCAATACGCCGGTTTCGGCAGCGCGCGGGAGAGCAACCACCGCTACCGCTACCTCCTCGATCACGGGCAGATGGGGATTTCCGTGGCGTTCGATCTGCCCACCCAGATTGGGTATGACCCGGATCATCCCCTGGTGTACGGCGAAGTGGGCCGCGTGGGGGTGTCCATCGCCTCCATCGAGGACATGGAAATTCTGCTGGAGGACATACCTCTGGATAAAATTTCC
Source organism: bacterium (assembly GCA_965221165.1). Taxonomy (GTDB): domain Bacteria; phylum UBA8248; class UBA8248; order UBA8248; family UBA8248; genus Bin107. The sequence continues at coordinate 1,398,960 of CBDCRP010000003.1, read as the reverse complement.
ACGTCGATGACCATCAACGCCACCGCTCCCATTCTGCTGGCCCTCTACGTCGCGGTGGCCGAGAAGCGCGGCATCCCCTCCGAGGCGCTCAGGGGAACCGTCCAGAACGACATTTTGAAGGAATACATCTCGCGCGGGACCTACATTTATCCGCCCGGGGCGAGCCTGCGCCTGATCACCGATACCATGGAGTTTTGCAAGGACAGTGTCCCGAAGTGGAACGCCATATCGATCAGCGGCTACCACATCCGCGAGGCGGGCTCCACCGCTGTCCAGGAGGTCGCCTTCACGCTCTCGAACGCCATCACCTATGTGGGGGCCGCGGTGGAAGCGGGCCTGAACGTGGATGAACTCGGCTCGCAAATTTCTTTTTTCTTCAACGTGCACAATCATTTTTTAGAAGAGATTGCGAAGTTCCGCGCCGCGCGGAGGCTTTGGGCGCGGATCATGCGCGAGCGGTTCGGGGCGCGCTCCGAGAAAGCCTGCATGCTGCGGTTTCATTCCCAGACCGCCGGCAGCGCGCTGACCGCGCAGCAGCCGAAAAACAACGTCGTGCGCGTCGCTCTTCAGGCGATGGCCGCCGTGCTGGGCGGCACGCAGTCGCTTCACACGAATTCCATGGACGAGGCCCTCTCCCTGCCCACGGAGGATGCGGCGAGGCTCGCGCTCAGAACCCAGCAGATAGTCGCCGAGGAATCGAACGTGGCGAACGTGGCGGACCCGTGCGGCGGGGCGTACGCCATCGAGGCGCTGACGTCGGAGATCGTCTCCCGGGCGGAGGAGATAATTCGGCAAATCGACGATTCCGGCGGCATGCTCCGCTCCATCGAAACGGGGTGGGTGCAGCGCCAGATTCAGGAGAGCGCCTACGCCTATCAGCGCCTCGTGGATGAGGGGGAAATGGTCGTCGTCGGCGTAAACCGGTATCAGCAAGAAGAAGAGGCCGGCATCTCGACGCTCCAGATTCGCCCGGAAGTCGAGGGAGAGCAAAAAGAACGCGTCGCCTCGCTCAAGAGGAGGCGGCATGCCGCGGAGGCGAGCGAGGCGCTGGAATCCTTGCGCCGGGCGGCCGTGAGTGATGACAATCTTTTGCCCTATATCCTCAGGGCGGTGAAGGCCCTGGCTACGGTCGGTGAAATCGCAGATGTCATGCGCGAGGTATTTGGCCTGTACCAACAAGACGTCGCCATCTAGAGCGGAGCAGAATACATCTTGCCGCTGAATCTTTGAGATCAAGATGCGTCATGGAGAAATCGCCATATGAAGGGCAATGAGGTTCGCCAAAAATTTCTCGAATTCTTCGCCGGCAAAGCCCACAGGATCGTTCGCAGCTCAAGCCTGGTGCCCATGAACGACCCCACCTTGTTGTTCACGAATGCCGGCATGGTCCAGTTCAAGGACGTGTTCACGGGCCTGGAGAAGCGCGACTACTCCCGGGCGGTGAGTTCTCAAAAATGCCTGCGGGTGAGCGGCAAGCACAACGACCTCGAAAATGTCGGTCGAACGGCCCGTCACCACACGTTTTTCGAGATGCTGGGCAACTTCTCGTTCGGTCAGTATTTCAAGGAAAAAGCGGTCGAGTTCGGCTGGGATTTTCTGGTGAATCGCGTGGGTCTCGATGGAGATCGCATGTGGATCACCGTCTTCAGGGAAGACGACGAGGCGGCGGAGCTTTGGGAGCGCCTCGTGGGCGTTCCGCCCGAGCGCATCGTCCGCATGGATGAGAAGGATAACTTCTGGGCGATGGGGGACACCGGCCCCTGCGGCCCCTGCTCGGAGCTCATCTATGACCAGGGCGACCACATCGTCGGCGCGCCGCCGGGGAGCGGGGGCGAGGATGAGGACGGGGATCGTTATCTGGAACTCTGGAATCTGGTTTTCATGCAGTTCAACCGGGAGGCTTCGGGCAAGATGGAGCCGCTGCCCAAGCCCTCCGTCGATACGGGAATGGGCCTGGAGCGTCTCGCGGCGGTGGTGCAGAAAGAAGACAGCAATTATCACACCGACCTTTTGATGCCGCTGATTCATTCGGTCGAGGAGCGTTGCGGCAAGGAATATACGGGCGGCGATGCGCCGAACGACGTTTCTTTCCGCGTCATCGCGGACCACGTTCGCTCTGTCAGCTTTCTGGTGGCCGACGGCGTTCTGCCGAGCAACGAGGGCCGGGGCTACGTGTTGAGGCGCGTGGCGAGGCGGGCCTTGCGTCACGGCAGGATGCTGGGAATCGACGGGCCGTTTTTGCATCAAACCGCAGGCGAGGTGGCCGACATGATGGGCGATGCGTTCCCCGAACTCAGGGAAAATTTGAGCTACATCTCCCGCGTTACGCTGGCGGAGGAGGAGAGGTTCGCCCACACCCTGGCGCAGGGTCAGCCGCGCATGGATGCGCTCTCGGAAGAAGTGAAGTCATCGGGCAGCGCCACCATTCCGGGCAGGGAGGTGTTCACCCTGCTCGACACCTATGGCTATCCATGGGACTTGGCGGTGGAAACAGCCGCGTTTCATGGCCTCGAGATAGACCAGAGCGGTTTTGATGAGGCGATGGAGCAACAACGCGAACGCGCCCGCGCCCACTGGAAGGGCTCGGGCGAGGCCGCCGTCGATGAAATCTGGCACCAGGTGTGCGATGAGGCGGGCGCCACCGAATTCACGGGCTTTGAGCAAGATGAGCAGGACGCCCATGTACGCGCCCTCATCGTGGATGGCGCACCCTGCGATGAAGTCGGCGCGGGGGCGGAAGCGCGCGTCGTTCTGGATAAGACGCCGTTTTACGGGGAATCGGGCGGGCAGGAAGGCGACAGGGGCGGGTTCTCCTGGCCGGAGGGCGCCGCGGTCGTGCTCGATACGCAAAAGCCGCTTCCAGACGTGTATGTCCATCATCTCGAAGTAACGCAAGGAACGCTCAAAAAAGGACAGGGTCTTACCGCGCGAATCGACGCGGAAAGACGCGATCTCTTAAGGCGCAACCATTCGGCCACCCATTTGCTGCAATACGCGCTGCGCCAGGTTTTGGGAGATCACGTCAAACAGGCGGGCTCTCATCTCTCGCCCGAAAGACTCCGGTTCGACTACACCCATTTCGCGGCGATGACGACCCGTGAGAGAGAGAGGGTCGAGGACATCGTGAATGAGCGGATTCGCGAGAACGCGAGCGTGGATACGCGCCAGATGTCGATAGATGACGCGCTGTCCGCAGGCGCGACGGCGCTCTTCGGTGAGCGCTACGGAGAGGACGTGCGGGTCGTTTCGGTGGGTGATTTCAGCATGGAGCTCTGCGGGGGCACGCATGCGCGCGCCGCAGGAGACATCGGTTTATTCCGCATCCTGCACGAGGGCAGCGTGGCCTCGGGCGTGAGGCGCATCGAAGCCCTCACGGGGGAGGGCGCACTCCGTCAGACGCGCAAGGAGCAGAACGTCCTCTCCGAGATCGGGGAACTCACGAGGGCGGCGCCACTCGAGGAGGCCGAGCGGGTGAGGCGCCTGCTCGAACGCGTGAAGACGCTGGAGCGCGAACTGAAGGATTCGCGCGATAGGCAATCGCGCGATGAAATGGGCGATTTGGCTTCCGAGGCCAAAGAAATTTCAGGCATCAGGTTCATCTCCGTGAGGCGCGACGGCCTCCAGGCGGGCGATTTGCGCGGGATCATCGACGCGGCGAAGGGCAAGCTTCAAAGCGGCGTCGCGGTGGTCGCCGCCGTGACGGACGGGAAGGTCGCCATCGCCGCCGGCGTCACCAAAGACCTCACCTCCCGCGTTCATGCCGGAAATCTGGTGAAAGAGGTGGCCTCGCTCGTCGGCGGCAGAGGCGGCGGCAGGCAGGACTTCGCGCAAGCGGGCGGCAAGGACGTCGAAAAAGTGGACGACGCCCTCGCCGCGGTGCCCGGGTTGATCGAAAAAATGACATAGCTACACATCCGCTCCCGGTTCACGTGGGCTCACTGCAGCATTTTTCGTTTCGGAGAACGTCTTGACGGATAGGGCCGTGGCCGGCGCGGTTCCAGAGCGCCTCAAGAAGAGAAGAATATCCCTGCTCATCGTCGCTCACGTTGCGAACGACAGTTATTTCGGTTTTCTCCCGCCATTGCTCCCTCTCATCGTGGAGCGCATGGACCTGCCCTTGAGTCTGGCGGGTCTGCTGGCCACCACGCTTTCCATTACCGGCGCCGTGGGCCAGCCCTTTTTCGGCTACTTCGCGGACAGGATAAAGAAAGGATGGCTCTTGGCGCTCGGCCCGTTGGGCGGCGCGCTGCTCGCATTCATGTTCTACATGCCGAATTTCTGGCTCCTTATGCTTCTCATGCTGATTGCGGGCTCGGGCTCGGCCTGTTTCCATCCCGTGGCCTCGGTTATCGCCGGCCAGTCCGCAGGCGCGAGGAAGGGGTTCGGAATGTCGCTTTATGTCGCGGGCGGCCGTCTGGGCGTGGGGCTGGGCGCAGGGATGGCGACGTTCATCGTCACGCGGTGGGGCATCGACGCCATACCGTACGCGAGCCTCGTCGGCATCATCATCGGACTCCCCTTGTTTTTCGTCTCTCCACCCATCCGGGACGTGGGGGACGGCGCTTCGCAAAGTTTCGCCCAAACGGTGCGCATGCTCAAGCTCGTGTTTCGTCCGCTTTTCTTGCTGTGGCTCGTGAATTTGTGCCGCACCACGGTGACGATGACCGTGCAGGTCTTTTTGCCGATATATATTATCGCCAAAGGCGGCTCACTGGCTGCGGGCGGCACGGCCATTACCCTGTTTCTGGTTGCCGCGGCGGTGGGCGGCATCTACGGCGGACATCTCTCCGACATCTTCGGCAGGCGGATCGTGACGATAATGGCCATCTGCGTGGGCACGCCCGCGTTGGGCCTGGTCTTTCTGTTCGACGAGCCTTTCCGGACCGTCTTCGTCATACTCTCGGGCGCCGCTTTTTACGCGCAAATGGGGGTTTCTGTGACGTATGCCCAGGAGATAGCGCCCGAGCACGCAGCTTTGGTGAGCAGTTTCATGCTCGGTGTGGTCTGGTTCGTGGCGAGCATCGGGATGATCGCCGTGGGCGGCCTGGCCGATTACATCGGCGTGGAACAGGCCCTGCCCCTCGTCTGCATGGCGTTCGGCGTCGTGGGTTCGTTCATTTCTCTGGGTTTGCCCAAAGAGACGAGATAGAAGCATGTCCAAGAAATTCAAGCCCCTGGCCGTGGAGCGCGAGATAGCCGAGGAGATGGCCTCCACTCTCGGCCGCATCGGGAGTGAGTTCTCCAAGCGCCACCAAAGGGCGTGGGATGCGTGGCGCGCCTGGGAGAAGCGGCAAGGGTTTGGCGATAAGACGAGAGAAAGGATAGAGAACGCCCTCCACCAGGCGATGGACGAGGCGGAGCGCTACCGGTATTTCCTCATCGTGCAAAGAGAGGCGATGGGGCTTCGAAACCATGCGGAGGTAAACCGCAAATATCCGCTGCCCCGGGTGCCGGGCAGGCCGCCCGCGGCGGGTGATCCTTCTAGCCCTCGTCTCGCTTGGCCCGGAGGATTTTCACGAGGTTGGCGTAGGAAGTTCTCCGGATGATGGAGCGGAACTGGTCGCGGTAGTTTTTCACGAGGCTCACGCCCTCCACGAGAACGTCGTAGACGCGCCATTCGCCGTTCACATTGTGCATGCGGTAGGTGATGTCGATCTCTTTCTTGTCCGTCGTGATGATGGCGGTCTTGACCCGGGCGAATTCCGGGTCGCTGGTCTCCTTGCCGAAAACGATCTTTTCATCCGTATAGCTTTCCAGCGTATTCGCGTAGTTGAGTTCCATGAAATAGCTGAAAAGCTGGATGAATTCGCTCTTCTCCTGCGGCGTGCGCTTTCTCCAATACCTCGCGAGGCTTCGCCTGGACATTTCCTCGAAATCGAAATACCGGTGAATGACCTTGCGCATCCGGTTTCTGCGCTCCATCTTTTTCTCGGGGACCTTCAACTCGGATTGCCGAAGAACCTCCAGCACCCCGTATATTCCCGTGCGCACCAACTCGGTCGGCTCTCCCGCCTGGACGGACGGCGCGAGAAGCGTACAGGCGAGAAGGGCGGCGATGAGAAATGGTTGACGCTTTTTCAAAAACATGGGTTCTCCTCGTACGGCAAGTCCTGAATCGGGGAATAGCGAAACCAGGGACGATGCCATGATTTTAATATGTGCTCTGGTCCCTTGATTCTGAATCCATCTATGCGAAGCCCTCATCGACGAAGGGGTTCTCGGTCATCTTGAAGGGTCGTCTCAGGCGGGGCCGGCCCTTTATTTCTTCTTCACATTGCCGAAAATATAGTCGCCGATAAGTTTTTCGATATCAACCGGGGGTTCCGTCTCCCGAATCCGCCCGTCCGGGGGGATGATTTTTTCCGATCCTCCCTGGCTGAGGCTCACGTATTTGTCGCCCAAAACCCCTTTCGTGCGAATGGAGGCGATGGAATCCCGGGAGAGCTGGATGCTCTCATCGATGCGCAGCGTGATTTTCGCATCTTCCCCATCGAGAGAGATTCCGCTCACCCGTCCGACTTTCACGCCCGCCATTTCGACGGAGGCGCCGCTCCTCAGGCCCGTGGCGCTCGTGAATTTCGCCGAAACTTCATAGGTGCCGTCATCGAAAATATCCAGGCCGCCGAGTTTGATGGATAAGTAGGCGAGCGCAAGGATTCCCGCCAGAACGAATATACCGACCCCGAATTCCACATTTTTCCGGTACAAGGCTCGTTCCTTTATATAAGAATCGAGGTGAGGAAATAATCGCCCACCAGTATCAGGACAGAAGATAAGACCACGGCCGAGGTGGTCGCTTTCCCCACTCCCTCGGCCCCATGACCGCAATGATACCCCTTATAGCAGCAAACCCATGTGACGATCAGGCCGAAGACGACGGATTTCCACAAGCCTACGGTGATGTCGACCATCTCGATCTTGTCCTGCATCTCCCCGAAAAAAGTGCCCGAGCTCAGGCCCATCAACTCCACGCCCACGAGATAGGCACCGACTATGCCGATGATGTCGCAAAGCGCCGTAAGCAGGGGAAATACTATCACGCCCGCGAGCAGGCGGGGAGAGACGAGGCGCTGCAAGGGATTCACGGCCATGCTCTTCAAGGCGTCCACCTGTTCGGTAATTTGCATGATGCCGATTTCGGCCGTCATGGCGGAGCCCGCTCTTCCGGTGACGACGAGAGCGGTGAGCACGGGCCCGAGTTCGCGGATGAGGCTGAAGGCGACGGCGGGGCCCAAAAAAGCCTCGGAACCGAATTTTCTGAAAACGTAAATTCCCTGGAGCGCCAGAACCATCCCGGTGAACAGACCGGTCAGCAAGACGATGGAGAGAGAACCCGTGCCGATGATGTATATCTGGCGTATGAGAAGTGAAAATCGCCACGGTGGGGTGAAAATCCATCGAACGGATTCGAGCAGGAAAATAGCGGCGCTTCCCATGCCGACGATGGTTTCCATCGCGTGGCGGCCAAGTGCCCGGATGCCTTCTTTCACGATTGTCGCGGAACTCATGGGGGCTGCCTTCTATTCCTCGTCATGAGCAAGTATAGTGATGCTCGTCGGTTCCGTGCGGTTTTCCGGGGCGGTCGTGCGATTCTTAGGCTGAAGCCTGTTCTAGTGTATCGTTCCCGGTGGTAGAAAATCAACGCTTGCGAGAGTGGCCATATTCTTCTAAGGGTTTGTTTTTATATGAAAAATACAGCAATCGGTCCACTATCGAAATACATCGAGTATGGCGTACGCAACCATGTGGCGAATTTTGCGCAAATCACCCGGTTTTTCGTAATGATTTATGTGCCGATATCCGTGGTTGCGCTCTCGGTTCATCCCTCGATCAAATCGTTGATAGACCCTGAAGCGAATCTCGTATTCTTGTTCCCCCTCATGATCGCCTCCCAGTTGCTCTTGCGCGTATTGCAGGTGTTTTTGTTCATCCTTTTGATTTTGCGGGTCGAGTCCGAACGCAAGGGCGATGGCGGCGTTTGGGATATCGCCGAGGCGGTGAATCGCCTGAAATCCGTCGCCAAGGTGGATTTGGCGTATACATTTGGTTTGCAGTTGTTGGGCGTCATCGGCTTTGCGGTAGCGTTGTTCATCTTCGGTTTCCTGTTCGGAGACTCGCCCATCGCGCTTCCGTTCTCGTTCGCCATGACGATTTTTCTCGTTCTCACGCCCGCCGTGCGGTATTATTTTTGCACCTTGACCGCGCTGCTCTATGGCGATGGGTTTGCCCAGGCTTTCAGTCGCGCCGGCATGATCTCAAGCGGCGGGGAAAGGACGGTCGTCGTCCTGGCGATGACCTATCTGCTGGTCTGGTTCATCCTCTGGCAGGTGATACAGGGTATTTTCGGCGGAGGGCTGCTGGGCCAGGTCTTACTGCAAACGGGAGTGATGGTGACCTCGATCTCCTATTATCTGGCGGGGTATCTTTTGTTTTCGGACCTTTGCGAGAGAACGAGCGCAAGCCGGACGGATGAAGTGGGAGAAATTCCGGAAGACACGGGCGATATGTAGTTCAGTCCCTACAAGGATACATCGAAACTCAGCCCGTCATACGCGAGTTCCACGCCGCCGGGCAGGTTTCTGTTGGTCTCGTGGTATTCGAGTTCAAAATTGGTGTGGGTGAAATAAGTCTGCTCGGGCTTGAGCACCTCGACGATTTCCAGCGCCTGGGCGATCGTGAAGTGAGAGGGGTGTTCCCGGTGGCGCAAAGCGTCGAGGATGAGAACGCGCACTCCTTCCAGAATTTCCATGGATTTTTCCGGAATGGCGTTGCAATCCGTGGCGTAGGCGAAGTCACCCACCCGCAGGCCCATCACCTTCATGCTCGCATGTTCGAGTTCAAAGGGGATGACGTCGATACCGGCCACCCCGAAAGCAGAGTCCCCGATCTCCTCCAGCGTGAGTTGTGGCTTGAAGCCGCTGTAATTTCTCGCTTGGTTGAAAATGTAGCTGAAATTCTGGCGAAGAATCTTCACCGTGTTGGGATAGGCATAGCAGGGAATCGGTTTTCCCATCAGGAAATTAAAGGCGCGCAAATCATCGATACCGTGGGTATGGTCCGCATGATAGTGGGTGTAGACTACGGCATCTACGCGGGTGATCTGGTGCCTGAGCGCCTGTTCGCGCAAATCGGGACCCGTATCCACCAGCAGGTTTCGTCCCTCGTGCTCGATGATGATGCTCGGGCGCAGCCGCTTGTTCCTGGGATCGTCCGAAAGGCATGCGGCGGTGGCGCACCCTATGGAGGGAACGCCCGTGGAGGTGCCGCAGCCCAGGACGGTGACTCGCGCGCGCGAACTCATTTCACCGAATCCGCCAAAACCTGAGCGGCGGTTTGCGCATCTTCCCTTGAGATGTCGATATGGGTGACGGCGCGAAGCATCTTCGCGTTCGGAATAGAGAAGGCGACACCTTTTTCCATCGTCACCTCGTTGATCTGGTGCGCCGTTTTTCCGGTTTCTGAAATGTTCAGGAACACGAGATTGGTGGGCGTCGTGTCATGGACGGGCCGAATTCCCGGAATTCCGGCGGTGAGTTCGGAAAAAAGCTGGGCGTTGGCGTGGTCATCCGCGAGACGCTCCACATGGTGGTCCAGCGCGTAGATCCCTGCAGCGGCGAGAAGACCCGCCTGACGCCAGCCGCCGCCCCACATTCTCCGGTACCGGCGCGCCTCCTGGATGAACGCTTCTTCCCCGAGCAGGATGGAACCCACGGGGCAGCCCAATCCCTTGGAGAGGCAAAAACATATCGAATCGCAGCGCTGCCCCCATTCCTCCGGGGGGACGCCGGAAGCGATGATGGCATTGAAGATGCGGGCGCCGTCCATATGAAGGGGGATGTTTTGCTCTTGTGAGAAGGTCTGCAATTCATCAAGACGCTCAAGGGGGAACACATGGCCACCGCCCTGGTTGTGCGTGTTCTCCACCCAGAGGAGGGTGCTTTTGGGATACCCCCCCTTGGGGCGGAGCCACCCTTCTGCGTCTTCCCGGGCGTAAACCCCGCGGTTCGCCGAGATCAGGGCGAATTGAACCCCGGACAAAAAGGGGCCTGCGCCCAGTTCGTTCCGGAAGGGATGACAATGGGAATCGGCGATGATTTCATCGCCCGGATTCGTCTGGACCTTGATGGCCAACTGGTTGGCGAGTGTGCCCGATGACACGAAAAGGCCGTCTTCTTTCCCGAACAGAGCAGTCGCTTTTTGGATGAGTTCGTTGACGCTCGGGTCTTCTCCGAGCATATCATCGCCCACCCGGGCCTCGGCGATGGCCTCGCGCATCGGTTTTGTGGGGCGCGTTGCAGTGTCGCTTCTGAGATCGATGAGATGACGGGACACAGACTGGACCTCCTGGGGTTCCGGCTCCCGCCTCTAAGAGTCGGGTTTTAGGAATTCGGTTTGTTTTGCTCCAGTGAGCGGAGAATATATTTGCATAATCGTGAGTGATTTGCCAAATTATCGCCCTGTCATTTTTCTGCTTTTGGAATCCTCACGCACGCCTGGATATTGAACGGATATGCGGAATACCGGTGAGCATCCCATTTTCGAGGATGATTTTCTAAAGCGCGCGAGGTCGTATCAAATGCGGCGTCTGTACGCGGGCCTGCTGTCTTCTGTCCTCGAATTCGGCCTGCTGTTCTCGTTTTTGTTCTGGTATCTGAGCGCTGATGCCGAAAATCCATCGGGCGGCGCGTTCTTCAGCGGATTCGCGGTCTTCTCCCTTATCGCCGTCTCGAAAACGCTGGTCTCTTTACCCTTCGACCTCTACAGCGGCTACACGCTCGCCCACCGGGAAAATTTATCGAACCAATCGCTGGCGGGCTGGCTATGGGACAGATGCAAGGGCCTGGCGCTTTTGGTGTTTTTAGGTGGCGCGGCCAGCGGTGGTTTCTTGATGATCATGGCCGCGTGGCCGGAGCGTTGGTGGTGGATAGCCACACTCGCTTCGGTCCTGTTGCTGGTTTTCATTTCCCTGATCGCTCCCGTGTTGCTCGCGCCCATTTTTTTCCGCTTCAAGCCCCTGGCGGATGAGGGCCTCAAAGAGCGGCTCCTCGCCTTGTTGGAGAAGACGAAAGCGAGAGTATATGGCGGTGTTTGGGAGATGGATATGAGCTCCAAGAGCAAGACGGCGAATGCCGCTCTGGTCGGCTGGGGACCATCCCGGCGGGTGGTTCTCTCGGATACGCTGCTTGATTTTACGCCCGATGAAATCGAGGCGATCCTGGCCCATGAAATCGCGCATCATGTGGGTCGTCATATCGCGCTCCTGATCGCGATGAAGAGCATGATGCTGGCTTTCGGCATGTATTTCTCCCGCTACGCCCTGGCATGGCTGGAGGAATGGGTGAACCCCGCTCTCGTGCAACCGGGCGAACCCGCGAACATCGTGGTCTTATGGGTTGTGTTGATCTTGATGGGAATGGTGACCTCTCCCTTGTTTCTGGCGGTTTCCCGCATCCTCGAGCACCGCTGCGATCGGTATTCCACCGAGCATGTGCGGACGCGGGGCGGTTTGTCTTCCGCTTTGGTGAAATTGTGTGAGCAGAACCTGACGGATCCAAAGCCGCCCGCCTGGGTGGTTGCGCTTTTCCATTCGCATCCATCGGTTTCTGAGCGGCTGGCTAAAATCGAATCATGGGAGAGAGCGTAAACAGGCTTTCTAGCGCGTTTTGCGTATTTTCTCGATGTAGGGGATGACCCACTTCCCGATGTTGGGATGTGTGAGTGATGCGAAGAGGTTCGGGTTGTCCACCTTTCTGATTTCCGCTCTTCCGCCTTTTTCCGTGAAAACTTTTAGAAAGGCCTCGGCTCCGCTGAGTGGGTAGGGTCCTTCCTGGCTGTGGAGAAGCAGAATCGGGGCTTTTATTTTATCCACCGCACGGATGGGGGAGCGCTTTCGGTAGGCCTCTCTTCTTTGGGTGGGTGGGCCGCCTAGCACCGCGCGTATTCGGGCCTTTTGTTTTTCGGACAAAAGGGCATAGGTTTTCTCCAGGTCATAAAATCCGTTTTCGAGGATGAAGGCCGAAATGTTCCCGCTCTTGGCGGCCGCAAGGGCTGCCACTGAAGCCCCTTGTCCGATGCCATAGACGAAAATGCCGTCTTTTTTGACGTTCTCCCTGGTTCTTAAATAACGAATGGCGCCCAGTACGGCTTTCACGCTTCTCGGCCCGGCGAAATCCTCCGGTCCCGTGGACGCGCCAAAACCGGGCAGCGAGATACTCATAAGGAAAAAATCGTCTCGCACGTGAGCCAACATGGCGCGTCTGAATCTTTGGGCTCTGGCGTCTGCTCCGTGGAGGAGGAGTATCGCCGGGTAGAGCCTTTGGGGAGAATACTCTCCGCCGGGTGGCCGGATGGCGTAAGACTCCACACGCCCCCAGGTGAATTCCATGAACCATTCCCGAATCACCTCGCCACGGGTGGTTTTCGTCTCATCGTTCCCTACGCAGCCGGCGAGAAACATGGCCACCAGGAGAAAAAAAACGCTCGGCAGGATATTTTTTGGGATTTTCTTCAAGATCACGACATTCCCTTTTCGCCTTTGCGCGTCATGTCCGCAAAGGTCTTTGCACATCCAGAGTGAATGGAAGACATAAAAAACACCATCTTAACATACTGATATGATGGTACCGGGGATATCGGGAACAAAAAAAGTTGCATTTTTCATATTTTCGTATTATATTCGTATATGCGGAGGATATAAAAATTCTTCATTTAGTAACAAGTTTTTAACGTACTTTTAACACAAAATATAGTGCATAAAAATAAGATATGCACTATATATAGATTATTAAAGGATTCCCCCCTCTTTACCATAGGGGGCAGGAAAGGAGGCCCGTCATGGCGATGACAACTCAGAGACCCGGACACAAGACGTATGGGACGAGCCAAACCTCGAAGCGCATTCACGAAGCCTGCATGCGGAATCTCGCCCTCTATTTGCAAGGCCAAATCTCATATGAGGATTGGCGAAGCCGACAAGAGGAACTCGAATCGAGACTTACTCCCGCGCCCGAGCTTCCCTTTGAGGCATGGGAACCCAAGACTCCCGAGGCCGCCTGATTCGCTCCCTCGCTGGGGCTTAAACGGCCCAAGCAAGCGCGTCGCTTCTCCCTGATGCGCTTACGCCGCTTTTTCCGCCCGGTCCCGCTATGCAGCGGGGCATCGCCCGTAGGCGGCATGAGGGATGGGGAGATCCTGAAATTCGTCTTTTCAGCACGTGCGAAAAACGGGTATATGGAGAGAGTCTGTAATTTCATCATACGGGCGGTTGTATTTATTTCTTTTTTACCCCTTGCGTTTGTTGGCGGTAGGTGGTAAAGTTTGTCGTCTTTTCTCGCAATAGGTGTGGGAAAAAGGTTTGTGGGTATGCAGGACGAATGAAGATTCCCTTCCAAGAGACGCTCCATTCATCATTACATTCCCCCAGGTCAATCTCTTTTTTTTGAGGAAGTGTATGTCAACAGGAACAGTGAAGTGGTTCAACGATGCAAAAGGGTATGGTTTCATCACGCCCGAGGACGGTGGTGAGGATCTGTTTGTCCACCACACGGCCATCCAGGCGGAAGGATTCAAATCCTTGAGCGAGGACGATCAGGTGTCGTTCGAAGTCGCCCAGGGCCCCAAAGGGCTCCAGGCGCAAAACGTCGTCAAGCTCTAGCACGTTACCCGGCGTTTAAGAAAAGCGGTGGTCGGTTTCCGGCCACCGCTTTTTTTTTTTCGCCTCGGGCTTTCCCATCTTCTCCCTCCCAAGGTAATCTGCGCCTGGTTTTTTTCCCAAAAAGAGGGTTTTCCCGATGAAGCGCCCAGCGCTCGAGATGAGAAGAAACATCGGCATCATCTCTCACATCGACGCCGGAAAGACGACGACCACCGAGCGCATGTTGTTCTACTCGGGAGCCGTGCACCGGATCGGCGAGGTGGACGAGGGTTCGGCCACCATGGACTGGATGAGTCAGGAGCGCGAGCGTGGCATCACCATCACCTCCGCCGCCATCACCACGGCCTGGGCGGATCATGAGATCACCATCATCGACACCCCCGGCCACGTGGATTTTACGATCGAGGTGGAGAGGAGTTTGCGCGTACTCGATGGCGCCGTAGCCATATTCAGCGCGGTGGAAGGCGTCGAGCCCCAGAGCGAGACGGTCTGGCGTCAGGCGGATAAATTCGGCGTTCCGCGTCTCGCCTTCATCAACAAGCTGGATCGCCTGGGCGCCGATTTCGAGAGAACCGTAGGAATGATGACCAAAAAATTGGGGGCCAAGCCCGTGCTCATGCACTGGCCAGACGGGGAGGGCGAGGGGTACACGGGCCAGGTGGAGGTGTTGAGCGGCGATTTTCTCACCTGGGACGGGGGAGAACCCCATCGGTCCGAACCCGCTGAAGCGCTAAAGGAAAAAGCGGCGGAGTTGAGAGAAACCCTCATCGAAGCGGTGGCGGATTATGATGACTCCTTGATGGAGGCGTATCTGGAAGGTAGCGCCATCGACGCGCAAGCGCTCAAGGCGGCCTTGAGGCGCGTCGTGCTCGCAGGCGAACTCGTGCCTGTTTTTTGCGGCTCATCCCTGAAGAACAAAGGGGTGCAGTCCCTGCTGGACGCCGTGGTGGATTATCTGCCGTCTCCGGTGGATGCGCCGCCCGCGAGCGGTTTCCCTCCCGGAGAGGAAGAACCCATTACGCGTCCGCCCGCTGAGGATGCGCCTTTTTCCGCTTTGGTCTTCAAGGTGCAAATCGACGGGGGCAGGCGGCTCACGTATCTCAGGGTGTATAGCGGCGCGGCGGAGGTGGGCGACAGCCTGTGGAACCCCGCGCGAGGAGGCAGCGAGCGCTTCGCCCGGCTGTTCAGGATGTATTCCCACAAGCGCGAGCGACTGAACGACGTGGGGCCGGGCGATATCGTCGCGGCGGCCGGCTTGAAGGAAGCCGGTACGGGCGACACCCTTTGTGACGCGAAAGAGCCGATAGCCTTCGAGTCGATTCTCGCGCCCCAGCCCGTCATCTCGGTAGCGATTGAGCCGAGGGACGCCACGGGAACCAAGAAGCTGAACGAGACCTTGGCGAAACTCCAGGCGGAGGACCCCACGTTTCAGGTGCGGGTGGATTCCGAATCCGGCCAGACGGTGATGAGCGGCATGGGCGAACTCCACTTGGAGGTGCTCACGCGCCGGATAGATGAGGATTTCGGCGTGAGCGTGCGGGTGGGTACGCCTCGCGTGGTCTACCGGGAAACGCTCGCGAAAGGAGCGGACGCGGAGTTTACCTTCGACAGGGAGTTGGCTGGTGAGCCCCAGTTCGCGCGGGTGCGGGTGGGCGTGGCGCCTCGCCCCGGCGCCGGCGTCTCGTGCGAGAGCGTGGTGGATGACCCCGCAATTCCTGAGAATTTAATCGCCGCTGCGCTGGGATCACTCAAAGCGTCCACGTCGAGCGGCGCCATGGCGGGCTATGAGATGACCGATGTCCGCGTTACCCTGCTTGCGGCGAACTACGACGCCGATCGCGCCACGGAGGCCGCCTTTTCCATCGCGGCGGCGAACGCCTTCACGGAAGCCTGCCGCGCAGCGGGCGGGCAGCTTTTAGAACCCATCATGTCGATGGAGGTCACCACGCCCGGCGAATTTCTGGGCGGGATCATCGGCGACATCAACGCGCGCGACGGAAAGGTGTCCGGCGTGGAGGAACGTGGCGGCGCGTCTCAGGTGAGCGTCGTCCGGGCCGCCGTGCCTCTCGCTAAGGTGTTCGGTTACGCCACCGCCCTTCGTTCCGCCACCCAAGGCCGCGCCACCTACACCATGCGCTTCTTACACTACGCCCCCTGTGAGATGGCGGGGGTGTAGATTTTCTCCTTGCGGCAAAAATTTTCTGAATTTATCAGAGCCTAAGGGCCGGCTCGCATACGTCCTCCCTTTTCTCAGAGGCGGAACGATGCGCTCATCCCGGGAAATTCCACATATTCTTTTCGGGGGACTCTTCAGTGGCCTCGCATAAGAGATTTTGAAAGACGTATCTGATACCCTCGCGATTTTAGCTTTTTGGTGCAAAGGCGAATTCTGAATGACCATCACCACCCTCTCGGTTCTCTTCTCGCTGTCCACCGCCGTCGTGGTCGGCTCCTTCACCCTGTTTGTGAGAAGCGGGCAGCGTCACGCGAACGCGGTATCGGGCGTTCTCATCGGGATTATCGTATCGTTTCCGCCGCTGCTCGCCGGTGCGATCTGGACGTGGGAACCCGCCCACTACCAGCCGATGGCCTGGCTTTTTTTCGCGCTGGCCGGAATTATGGGCCCCGCCGTGGGAAGGGTGTGTTTCTTCCATTCCATTCATCTGATAGGCGTGGCGCGCGCGGTGCCGCTCAATTCCACCATGCCGCTTTTCTCGGCGATAATCGGCATCCTCATTCTGGGCGAAAGACCGGGGCCGTACATCCTGGCCGGTACGGTGCTCATCGTTTTGGGGTGTGTGGGAATCACCTCGAAAAGGGGAGAGAGTCAGCCCATCCGGAAAGAATACCTCCTCGTCGCCCTCGGGAGCGTGGTTTTTCTCCGTCTCGCACATGCTGCGCAAGCTGGGCGTCGGCCCGGCGCCCAACCCGTTTCTGGGCATATCGATCATGAGCGTCTCGGGCGGGATATCCCTGTATGTTTTCGGGCAATATCTGCCTCCTGGCTTAAGGCCCTCCCTGATGGTGAAAAAAGCCTGGGTGGCGTACAGCATCGGCGGCTCGCTGAACGCTCTTTCGGTTCTATTGCACCTCTATGGCCTCCGCTACGGCGACCTCACCATCGTCATTCCGCTCTCCGCCACCGCGCCCTTGTGGGCGCTGCTGCTCACGGCCATATTTTTGCGGAAAATAGAGCGAATCACCTGGCCGATTCTCCTAGGCACGGTGGCGGTGGTCATAGGCGGGGCCTTGGTGGCCGGCCGCGCGCTCTGACAAAGCGGGGTCCGATCTGTTCTGCTATAGTGCAGCCGGTTTCAGGTTTTTTCCGTTACGCCGCCAACCCTTGAGTGTCCACATGGGTGTTTCACGAAGATTCATATCGATAGGGCTGGGTTTAAGTTTTCTCGCCGTTCTGGCCGCGTCCGGCCCCCATCGGACGCATCACCTGGGCCAGGAGATTCAGGCCCTCCTGAAGGGTTCGGTGGATGAACGTCACGAGTATGAACATCACGAGGGGGATCCTCACGAAAATCACCCAGAAGACCCCCGGCAGGAGCAGGGCGCCTGCGCACTGGCTGCGGCGGGAGGTTGGACGCAAGGCTGCGAGGCGGATGGCCTGGTCTTCATCCATGTAGCGAACGAAGCTGACCCCCGGTCTTTTCAGGATGTTTTACTCATACGCGACTCTTTGTTTTCCAGCCTCTCCCCACGCGCCCCGCCTGCGATTCTCCTCTAGTTCGTTCACCCATCATTTTTCGCAGCAGGCAAAGAAGATGCGCCCTTGCCAGGATTGCTTCGGGGAGGAGTGGATATGAAATTCATTTTCAAGGTTTTTTGTGTTTTTGCGCTGATTGCTCTTTTTCAGGCGGTTCCCGTCCAGAGTGCGAATAAAGATGGCGCGCACCACGGGGAGATGAGCGGCATTACGCTCCATATCGCCGGTGGGAAGCTCAAAAGGGACAAAAATGTGGTTCGCCTAAAACAAGGCGACAAGGTGAAGCTCAACCTGACGGCCGATCAAACCACCGAAATCCATCTTCACGGCTATGATATCGAAAAAACCGTTTCACCGGGCCGGGTGGCCGTGATGGAGTTTCAGGCCGGGGTTGCGGGTCGGTTCCCCGTAACGGTGCACGGCTCTCACTCCCATGGACGCAAAAAAAGAAAAAGCGGTGGCCATGGCGAAAAGGTGTTGTTCTACCTGGAGGTGCATCCATGACGAGGGTGATTTCATGAACTTTCACATCCGGGGGCTTGCGCTCGCTGCCGCCGTCGCTTTTCTCCCGTCCTCCGCATCGGCCCATGGGTTCGGCCAGAGATATGACCTGCCTGTCCCGCTGGGCCTGTTCATGCTAGGCGCAGGCGCATCCGTGGTTCTTTCGTTTCTGGGGATGGGGTTTTTCGTGCGCGACAAACGGGGGAGTGCGGATTATCCGGGCTACAACCTGCTCGATTCCCCCCTTTTCGGGTGGATGGGCGGTGCGGTTTTCCTGTCGCTGATAAGAGGGCTTTCCGTCGTTTTGTTTTGCGTGACGCTGGCGGCGGGTTTTTGGGGAACCGATGAGCCGGAAAAAAACATCGCGCCCACCATGGTCTGGATCATCTGGTGGGTGGGGCTGGCCTATGTGTGTGCGCTGATGGGGAATCTGTGGTCGCTGGTGAACCCTTGGGAGATCATCTTTTCCTGGGCGGAGGCGCTGTACCGGAAAATGGGACGGGGCGACTCCTTATCGCTCGAGCAACCATGCTCCGGGCGCCTGGGCGTGTGGCCCGCCCTGTGTTTGTTCTTGTGGTTCGCCTGGGCGGAGATCGTCTGGCCATACAATGACATTCCCCGCAATCTCTCGCTCGCCGCCCTGGGGTATTCCATCATCACCTGGGCGGGCATGTTCGTCTATGGCAAAGAGGTGTGGCTCCGGCGCGGGGAGGCGTTTTCCATCATATTCGGCGTGATGAGCCGGTTTTCCGTCACCGAGGTGCGCACGCGCGAGGAGGGGAGAAGAGAGTGGCGCCTGAGGCCACCGGCGGCGGGTCTTCTGAAAACAGACGGCATGAGCGGCTCCATGGTGCTTCTGGTGGTGTTGATGCTGGCGACGGTGAGTTTCGATGGTTTTACGGAAACGCCGCTTTGGCACTTCATCCGGGCGGGAATATACAATCTGGTCGTCTGGGTGGGGCGTGATGCGCTGCTCGTGGCGGATACCATCGCGCTCATCGCGGTTCCGGGGCTGTTCCTGGGCGTGTATTACCTGTTCTGCATGATGATGCGCACCATGAGCGGGAGTGCGCTCTCCACGGGGGAATTCGCGCGCTTGTTCGTGTTCTCTTTGGTGCCCATTGCGATTGGGTATCACGTGGCGCACTATTTCTCCTTTCTCTTCATTCAGGGACAACGCATCATCCCCCTATTGTCCGACCCGCTCGGGATGGGTTGGAACCTGTGGGGGACCGCCGCGTATAAGATCGACATCGGGGTCATCGGGGCCAGGACGACCTGGTATGCTTCAATCGCCGCGATCGTCATCGGCCATATATGCGCCGTTTATCTGGCGCATGTGACGGCGCTGCGCGCACTCGGGAATCGCTTCGCCGCCGTGCGCAGCCAGTATCCGATGCTCCTTCTCATGGTGGGCTACACCATAGTGAGCTTGTGGATTATCGCGCAGCCGATAACCGGGGGCTGAGGACTTGCGGGCGCGTTTGTCTTTTATGCTTTTCGCGCCACGGTCATGAAACGGAGAAGGGGCATTAATCGAGGAAATTACGGCGATAAGCGTTCGCCCTAAGAATTGGCAAACCAGAATGCAGGCCCTCTCTGCGGGTTCCATTGCCCGAAGCCGTTTCATCGTCCCCGAAGATGGGTCTCATCCTGCGTCTTCAAATGCCCGTCTCGACATGGCTTTGACCCCGCTCCTCTGATAAGACATCAACCTTGCGCCGTTTTTAGTTTCGTAGATTTTTTTCGTGTTTCAGGCTGGGAGAAGCGCCATGACTAATACGCTGCTGGCGGCGGGTTTCGCCCTGGGCACCGCATCGATGTCCTCGGCCTTCAGCCTCATCGCCAGACGCGGGCAGCAGCATGGCACGGCCATCACGGGTGTTGTCATCGGCCTGATTGTGAACATCCCCTGGCTGGTGGCTCTGACCATCCTCACCTGGGAGCCCGCATATTGGAGTTCGGAGGCTTGGTTCTGGTTCTTCTTGTCGGGCATAACGGGGCCCTCGCTCGGCCGCGTGTTCATGTTCCGGGCGATACATCGACTGGGCGTTTCGCGTGCGGTTCCCCTTCTGGCGGCCAATCCGCTTTTCTCTGCCGGTTTCGCCTATATCTTTCTTGGTGAGCGACCGGGGCCTTATGTGTGGGCGGGGATTTTCATGGTCGTTTTAGGTTGTGTGGGGATCACCTATCAGCGCGAAAGCGACGTTCCCTGGAACAGGCGCGACATCTGGCTGCCCCTGATGGCCGTATTGGGGTTTTCCACGTCGAATATTTTCAGAAAAATCGGTATCGAGGTGGTTCCCTCCGCGCTGCTCGGCATCACGCTCACCAGCGTTTTCGGACTCCTGGCGCTGATCGCGCTCTTCTGGTTCCTGCCCAAACCCCAGCAACCGTCACTCAAATGGGGAAAGGCCTGGCATTTCTATGGCCCCTGCGGGCTCATCAACACCCTGGCGTTTTTAAGTCATTTCGCCGCATTGAAGTATGGGGATATTTCGGTCGTATCACCGCTTTCGTCCACTGCGCCGTTCTTTGCGCTCTTGTTCTCGTGGATATTCCTGCGCGACATGGAGCGAATCACGCTCCCTATATTGCTGGGTACGGTCTGCGTCGTCGCGGGAGGGGCGATCATCGCCTTAAAAGCGATGTAACGTGCTACTTTCGGGCGTGGCTCAGCCGGTGAGAAGCGCTCTGATCGTTGGAGCGATCTCCTTCGCGCGCCCCCGGAGTTGCTCATCCGTGAGACTGCCTACGGGATGGGGGATATAAGCCACCGGGTAGTCCGGTATGCCGCGAACCTTGGAGACCATCTCGACCGTGGGCCGGAAGGGCTCGGTGCAGATGACGGCCGTGGGGACGCCTTTTTTCTCCAACTCGATTCCATCGTGCACACTGCACGAAGAGCAGGAGCCTCAGTCGCCCACCGCGGTGATGGCGAGGTCGCATTTCTGGGCCATTTCCGCATAGACTTCCGGCTTCGCCGGGCGGGTGTCGTATTCTTTGGACAGTTCGACGGCGAGGTCCGGGTCCGCGCCGTCCTCCTTCAATTCGTCCAATATGTAGCGCATGAGCTTATCCGCGCCCACCTTGGAGTTCCAGAGCAAACCGATGCGCTTGCCCGATAGAGCGCCGTCACGGTTCGGGCGTTCTTCGGTTTCGATTTCAGGCTCCACGGTAGGATCGTAAATCGCTATCGCTGTATCTACCATAGGGTTCATCGAACGCTTCCTCCTGTATGTGCATCACCGCCAAGATGATTTCTCGTCGTGTATTCCATCAACCGATATCCTATTCGAGCGCCTCTTTTTTCAACTATAAGATAGTCCGGATAAAGACTCCACATATACGTCAAACGCCTGTGCCCTAAGACCCTCGCCGCTGGGCCGCGCTCAGCACCGGACGGGTGACGACCTCGCCGTTTCGCCTCCTGCTCCAGGCGGGGACCCAGGAGGAATGCCCGCCGGCCTCGCCACCCGCGACGACGATGTAGATGTCATCGGGTTTGAGCGCGTGGCGCACGTTGCCGTTTTCATCGGCGGCGATGGGCTTGTCGATCTTGCCGGTGCGCAGAAGCTGGTTCAGGGGAAGAGTCGCGTTTTCAAAGAAATACTCTTTCAATTCTTTTTTCGTGGGAAATTCCTCGGCCAAAAGGTGCGCGTGCTCGGGCGCGAAGACGAAAAAGGATTGCCCTTCGCTCATGCTGCCAAGGCCCGCCATGGCGGCGGCGGCGGTTTCAGCTATTCCCCGCCCTTTTCCGTAGTGGTTCTGGATGTTGTGCGGACCCTCTGCGGCGAGGAGCGTCACCGTGCTCGCCTCGGCCGTATAGCCAAGCTCGACGTTCAACGCCTCCCAGGGGCTCGTTTCCTCCCATTCGGCGAAGGTGAAGCTGTATTTGCCCGGATTCCCCTGGGTGGAGCGATCCAGAAGGCCCGGCTTCGAGCCCAGGCAGTTGATGATGATGAGCCTCAAGGCGCGGCCTATCGTCGCGCCCGCGCGGTTGCCCGGCCCGTAGATGTTCCCCTGCATGTTCATGCCTATCTCGTGGCGAACGGGGCCGTTGACGACCATGAAGGGCGCCGCGCCGCCCGTGCTCGTGGCGCTCGAGTGAATGTTGTAGGCCGGATCGGCCATGGCTTCGAGCGCGGCGAGGATGAGCGGCATGTAGGAAGGCAGGCATCCCGCCATGATGGCGTTGAGCGCCACTTTTCCGGCCCGAACGGTTCTTTTTCGCTCCGCCAGATGAAAGACGACGTCATCGGCCTCCAGGCCCGAGGCCGTGAGGAAGCGTTCTATGAGTTCGGGCGTCGGGGGAATGACGGGCAAACCGTCCGTCCAGCCGTTCGCGTGATAAACCTCTATCGCTTCATACAAATCCGCCGCTTCGCTCACCGCTTCCATGGAGTCTCCTGTGTTCGGGATGGCTTCTTTCTGATTGAGCCGCAGAATATCGCAGATGGGTCGTTTTGAAAATGAGAGTTTGCGTCCTCGGCTCCCGGTTTCATAAACGCGTCGGGGTTGGTATATCATTCGCTTTCGTGCCGCCGATTCGTGCGGCGCATTTTTTAGAAGAGGATTTCGCGAAATGGATTTTGAGTTGATACGCGCCGTAAACGCCCATTTTGAGCCCTTTTACCCCTATGCGGCCGAAGAAATTCATGCCGAATACGGGCGCGACTCGGGCGACGTGCTGGAAATCGGACCCTACGGCCCCGGTGTGGCGCTCGCCCTGGCTGCACGCTGCCCCGAGATGCGCTTCACATGCGGGGATGATTCCGAGACCCTGAATGATTACCTGGCCGAGACGATAGCGGAGGCGGGCATGGCCTCGCGCGTTCGCGTGGCGCCGCTCGATAAGTACCGCCTGCCGTTCGAGGCGGCCTCGTTCGACCTGGTCGTCTTTCGTGGCGGGCTCTTCTTCTGGGAGGGGCAGGAGGAGATCGTCGCCGAGATGGACCGGATTTTAAGGCCCGGCGGGATGGGCGCGCACGGCGGCGGCTTCGGCGCAGGGGCGTCGGATGCACTCATCGAATCGCTGCTGCCCGAGGCGCGCGATCTGAACAACCGCCTCGGCAAAAAGCGCCTCTCGCGCGCCGATGTGCGCGGAATCGCTGAAAACTCAGGACTTGCCTCCGCCCGCATCGCGGCGAAGCACGGCCTGTGGCTCTATTGGGAGAAGGGGGCCTGAAGCGCCGGGCACCCCCCCTATATGCCTCCAGAGGGGAAATTCTCGTATAACCATATATATATCAACAAGTTAAATTTTCATTTATTTTCAGATATTTTCACCTATTTTTCGATATTTTCGGGACTTCCCCAGCCTTGATGTTCCTCACCTCATCTTGGCCCCGCACCCCTCATTCCGGCGCATGCCGGTGGCGACCGCAAGGTTGGCCGGCGCCCATGAAGGCGGCGACGTTATAAGATAAGACAAATGCGAAATTCCCTGGATTCCGCGTTTCCGCATTGCGGAATGACGGCCAAGGCGAGGTGGTTAATATCACTCTCCTCTTGAGGTCGATTCTCGACCGGAAAGGGCCCGGCCCCTCCGTTCTCGGTCGGCACGAACTCCCCCTTCTCGGGGAAGCGCAGTCCCTTCCATTTCGGTCGGGACTGACCCTCATCGGTCGGGATTGGCCAACAAACTCGTTTTCGTGAACACCGCATCCAGCGCGAAGCCGCGCGCGGCGAGGTTCTCGCGTCCGCCTTCTTCTCTGTCCACGAGGCAGACGACGTGGGCGATTTCGAGGCCTGCGCCGATGGCCGCGTCGATGGCCGTGAAGGTGGAAGACGCGGTGGTCACCACGTCCTCGATGATGGCGACCTTCATCCCCGGCTTCAGGTTTCCCGCCCCCTCGATGCGGTTTTGCATCCCGTGGCCCTTCTCGGCCTTCCTGATGATGAAGGCGGGAACGTCGCGGCCTTCGAGGGCCGCCGTCATCGAGACGGCCGTCACCATCGGGTCCGCGCCCAGGGTGGGTCCGCCCACGGCCTGGACGCCGCCCTCTTTGATGCGCTCGAATATCACACGGCCCACGAGCCGCGCTCCCTCGCCGTGGAGGGTCACCTGGCGGCAGTCGACGTAAAAATCGCTCACCTTGCCCGAGGCGAGCGTCACCGTTTTTTTCTCATACGCTTTTTCCAGCAGAAGCCCTCGCAGCGCTTCCAGGTCCGCTCCTGTTTTCGTCATGGCGTCCCTTTATGTGTTTCTAAGCATGGATGAATTTATTCGGGCGCGTCTTCGGTGGTCCGAATCTTGTGGTAGAGGTGGAGAGCCGCTTCTTCGAAGGCTTCGGGCACCATGAGGTGCACCGAACCCAGATTCGTCTGGCTGAACCCATAGACCGAACCCGCCGAATCATAGTTCAGGTGCACGGGTATGCGTTCCGCCTCGAGCCTGCTTTTCAGGATCAGTGCCTCCATCTGCCCGCCCACCGTGGCGATTCGCTTCAAGTCGGATGATCCCTTGACGCCCTCGGGCGTTTTATCGCTCCACAAATCTCAAGCCCTCCATGTAGCCTCACCACAAGCCCAAGATATTAAACCACGCCCATGTTCGGGGAAATTCGCGCAAGGCGCAAGGATCAAACCCGATTGATGAATGAGAGTCAATCGCGACCGAGAAGGGAGGGATTGCGATTGAAGAGGGAGGGTTTGCCGCTTTGCCCGTCATTCCGGCGCATGAAACGGCGTTCTTCGTAGTGGCGGCCCGCGCGTTTTGCCGAGGCGCGACGCATGGGGTGGACATGTGAAAAACAGGGCCGCATGTATGCGGCCCCTACGAACTTCTCATGTATCGCAACGAACCCGTAGGGGCAGGCCCCCTAGTCTGTCCGCAAAACGACGGGTCGCATATATGCGGCCCCTGCGGAATCATCGTCGTTCACGTTCTTGGCGTAGGGGACGCATACATGCGTCCCTGCTCTTCGTTTCGATCGTCATCTCGCAATGCTTGTATGCGGGAAGCGGCGGGGAGTACGGTTGCCTTTCCAAAAGAGGCTCTGGATTTCCTATAAAATCATCACGGAACGACGGCTCTGTGTCGCTCTCCCCGTAGGGGCGGTTCGCGAACGGCCCCTACGAAAAAACACAAACCCTCTCCTCCGGTCGGGGATGACCCTTCAGAGTTTGTCAGGACAGTCACGGGGGCCTGTCCCTACGAGACGAACTCATGTTCCCCCATCCGGCAATATGGCGTTACGGGCCGACTTCCCCTTGCGCATGTCGCCCCGCCGCCTCCCCATCCTCGCCTCCGGTTGGTTTCCGGTTCCATGAAATGGTAGTTTGGGGCCAGAGAACGGGAGGAGACGCCTTGCGACGGTATTCACGCATCATTCTGGCGGCGGCCTTCGGGCTGCTCATCCACCTGTGCGGCGACGCCTTGGCGGGGCCCGCGCGGGAAGGAGCATCGCTGCGCCGGCCGCAAGCCGCCGCCCGGGGCGGAACGCTCAAGCCGGGCGGTCCCACCGCTTCCGCTCCTTTCGTCGTGGTGATCGACCCGGGCCACGGCGGCGGGGATTCGGGGAGTCGCGGCGCGCAGTTGCTGGAAAAGGATTTCGCGCTTCGCGCGTCGCAGATGGTGGCCGCGCTCCTGTCCAGACGCCCCGAGGTGAAGGCCATCCTCACGCGCGAGGCCGACACGGAGATGACCGCCGTGCAGCGCGCCTCGGTGGCGAATTACAACGCCGCCTCCTTGTTCCTCACCCTTCATGCGGACGCCTCCTGGCGGCCCGGCGCGCGCGGGCCGACCATCTTGGTGGCTGCGCCCAGACGTCCGCCGCGCGTGGCGGAAGAAGCGATCCAGGCCGTGGCCTTTCGCTGGCAGCGGAGCCAGAACATCCATCTGGCCTCGAACCGCCGTTTCGCCTTGAGTCTGCAGAGGCGCTTCGCCGCCATTCGCCCCGGCGAAAACCCGCCCCTCCATATTCTGGCCGTGCGTGATCTGGAAGGCGCGCGCATGCCCGCGGCCTACGTGAGCCTCGGCGTCATCAGCACGCCCGAAGACGAGGCGCGGCTCAGCGAGACGGGCGAAGAGGACCCCTACCTCACGGCGCTCGCCAAGGCGGTGCTCCGGTTCGCGGGTCTCACGGAAGACCTGCCGCCCAAACCGCCCGCGCCGCTGTCCGGCGCCGCACCTGCCGAATCGTTGGAGTCCCGCGAATCGCCAGGGCCGCCCGGCGCATCGGAAACAGGCGCTGTTCCATCCGGGCCGCAGGAATCAGAAGCCGCCCCCTCTGAATCTTCGGAAACCGAAGGCGCGCCTTCTGAATCGCCACGCTCCGAGGCGAGCGCGCCCGAGGCGCAAAACGCCGCTCCGGCGGGGGAGGGGCGCTAGTATGTCCAGGAAGATCGCGCTCGCCGTCTTGATCGTCGTGGTGAGCGGAGCGCTCGTGTGGAATTTTCAGGAAGCCGTCCTCGACTTCATCGAGCGGGGCCGCGACGCCGCACTCGACCCCGCGCGGCGAGGTTCCACGGGCGCGCCGACCGTCAGGAAGACGCTTTATTTCGCCGGGGCGGAAGAAGACCTTTTGGCCCCATACCCCGTGGAAGTGGAAATCGGAAAAAACAACATCGACACCCTGCGCAACCTTCTGGCGGCTCTTATCGAGGGACCCCGGGAGGAGGGATATGCGCCGATTCTGCCCAAGGGAACGAGGCTGCGCGTGGCGTTTCCGGGTTCCGGCGGAATCGTCTACGTCGACTTCGACGAATCTCTCAGGGACGCGCACCCGGGCGGCGCATGGGCGGAATTGATGACCGCCTATGGCGTCGCCAACACCGTCATCAAGAATTTTCCGGATCTGTTCGATCGCGTCGTGCTGCTCATAGGGGGCCAGGAGGCGCACAGCATCGCCGGTTCTCTCGCCATTACGGGTCCGCTCAAGGCGAGAGACGAACTGATCGCGAAGAGGGGCGCCTCCCCCGGCAAAGCCGATGCGTCGCCGACGACGTCAAACGAGACGGAGGCGGGCGGCGCGCCCCCGACTCCCGCGGGAAGTCCTCCTACGAGGGACGCGGCAAGACTTCCTGGGGAGAAAATTCCGCCCGTGGGGAGCGCTCCCGTCGAGGCCGTGGGCGTTCCGAAGAGCAAGTCGGACGTAGGCGCGGTGGGCGCTCCCGCCGGTGCGCCTGAAAATTCGCGCTAGGCGCACGCCTCGCGTATCGCCTCGTCCAGGACGCCGACCATCCGGCTTGTTTCCTCGTTCGTCACGCAATAAGGCGGCATGAGAACGACCACGTCGCCCAGGGGCCGCACGGCGAGGCCGCGCCTTCTCGCCGCGAGGATGACTTCGCGTCCCTTGCGCTCCGCAGGGGTGTAGGGTTCTTTCTTCTCCTTGTCCTTCACGAGTTCCACGCCCACCATCCAGCCCAGGCCGCGAACCTCGCCCACGTGCGCTGCGTTTTTCAGTTTTTCGAGTTCGCTCCACAGGTGCGCGATCTTGGGCGCGTTGTTTTGAATTGTTTTTTCCCGCTCGAAAATTTCGAGGTTCGCCAGCGCGGCGGCGCAGCCCAGGGGATTTCCCGTGTAGGAATGTCCGTGAAAAAACGCGCGGCCCATCTCGGGCGGGCCGCGAAAGGCGTCGAATATCTCCTCGGTCGCGAGCGTCGCCGCCAGCGGCAGATAGCCGCCCGTGATCCCCTTGGCCACGCACAGGATGTCGGGCGCCACGCCTTCGTGCTCGCAGGCGAACATGGGGCCGGTGCGCCCAAAGCCCGTAGCCACCTCGTCGGCTATCAGGAGCACGTCGTGCCCGGTGCACGCTTCGCGCACTTTATGGAGAAAACCGGGCGGCTGCACGATCATCCCCGCCGCCCCCTGCACCATCGGCTCGACCACTACGGCGGCGAGATGGGCTGCGTTTTCTTCGATTTGGCCCGCCATCTCATCTCCCGCGCAGACCGGGCACGGCGGGTTCTCCGCCCCCCTCGGGCACCAGAAGCAATAGGGCGCCTCCGCCCGCATGGTCCGGAACAGCAAGGGGCCGAAGATGTGGTGGAACAGATCGATTCCGCCAAGAGACACCGCGCCGATGGTATCGCCGTGATAGGCGAGGTTTAACGTCAGGAACCTGTCTTTCTCGGGTTTCGGATTCTTTCGTTGCTTTTGGTACTGAAAGGCCATCTTGAGGGCGACCTCCACCGCCGTTGCGCCCGAGTCCGAATAAAAGACGCGGGTTAAGCCCGCCGGTGCGATTTCCGTGAGCTTTTCCGCGAGTTCTATGGCGGCGGGGTTCGCCATCCCCAGTTGGGTGGTGTGGGCGATTCGCCCGAGCTGCGCGCGAACCGCCTCGTCGATTTCCTCTTTTCGGTGTCCGTGGACGTTCACCCACAGGGAGGAGACGCCGTCGAGATAGCGCTTACCCTCCACGTCGATCAAGTACGCCCCCTCGCCGCGCTCGACGATGAGTGGGGGGTCTTCGCGCTCCCATTCGTCCATGGAGGTGAAGGGATGCCAGAGGTGTTTTCTGTCCGCGTCTATCAGGCGGCGGAGGCGCTGCGTTTCGTCGGTGCTCATGCGGGGCGTTCGGCGAGGATGACGGCTTCCTGCTCGTCGAAGGCGTATTCGCCGTCCTCCTCGCGCGGGTCGAGCCAGTAGGAGATCGCGGGCGAGGCGGTTTCGAGATATTCGCGAAGCGCCGCCTTGTCCTCATCCGTGAGGTGGGGGCGCTGCACCCAATGGGAGAGCACCATCTTCTTCCTCAAGGTCTCGGAATAGAGGACGCGAAAGCCCGCCGCCTCGAGCATTTCCACCAGGCCGGGCAGGCTGTCGCAGCGGTTGTGGCTCGGGTCGCGCAGGCGCTCGAAATCGTTGTAGCTGTCCTGTTCTTTGGGTTCTTCGGGCGCGATGTTGTCGATGTAGACCAGCCTTCCCCCCGGCTTCAGCACACGGAACATCTCGCGCATCGACGCCGGAACGTCCGGGAAATGATGGGGCGCGATGCGCACCGACACCGAATCGAGCGAACCCGTCTGGACGGCGATGTTCTCGGCGTCCGTTCTCAAGAACGAGGCGTTCCCGATTCCCTTCTCTTGCCCGAGTTTGCGCGCGGAATCGAGCATGCCCGCCGTCAAGTCGCTCGCGATGACGTGGCGGCACTTCTCCGCCATCTGGTAGGCCGTGTGGCCCGCACCGGTGGCGATGTCCAGGTGGACCCCGCCGCTCGGGTTCAGCACCTCGGCTGCGCGCGCGAGGGAACTGCTCCGCGCATGGGGCGCGCTGGTGACGTAGTAGTCAGAATCCTGGTTGTATATTTTCTGTACGGCGTCTCTTTGTTCCCTGGACGTGTTCATACTACTCCTCGTCGGGAAATCGTGAAATCTGTTTGCGGGTGGGAGTATTTCCCGAAAATCGGTTTTGGGGCAAGCGGCTTAGAGGGTTCTCAAAACCGCGCGGGCGGGCGCGCCGTCTCGCCCCTTGAGGAGGGCGGGCAGGGCGATGAGTTCATAATCGCCCTCGGGCGCGTTCGCCAGGTTCAGACCTTCGAGCAGGACGACGCCAAGGGGCATCAGCAGCATGTGGACGGGCGCGTTCGGGTCGGGCGCGTCCACGCCGAGGTAGTCCACGCCCAGGAGCGCCATCCCGTGGTCGTAGAGAAGCTGGCCGGCTTCGGGCGTCATGTGGCAGTAATTAGGATAGTATGGTTTCGCCCACCATCCCTCGTCCGAATTGCGCGTCTTGATGAGAAAGCGCGTCGCGCCCTCCAGATTTTTCGTTCTCAGTTCTTCCGCCGTGATGCACTCGTGGTTCTCTATCGCGATCACCCGGGCGGGACCCATGAGGGTCTTGAGATCGAGCGTCTCGATGCCGCCCGCATCATGCAGGTAGTGCATGGGAGCGTCCAGATGCGTGCCGGTGTGCACGCCGAAGACGGCCTCGGTGAGGCAGACGTCGTCTCCCGCATCGAAAGAAGCGTGAAAGCGCATCGAAAGCCCCGGATTCCCGGGATAGATTGGCATTTTTCCTTCTTCTACGGGAACCGAGATGTCGATGATGGCCATGCGCTCTCCTCCGGCGGGATCAGGTGGGATAGGATGAGGCCAGAATATCAAAAAACGAGCGCGCATGTCCAAACGCCGGTTTTCGAGAGGGGCGGCCCAGTGTGCCAGGGGAGGAAAGAGGAACAGAGCGCGCCGCGCCGCCGGCTTGCGGAGAGTGGTCCCTTGAGCGCAACGGGGAAGCGGACCGTGAGATTCATCGGGAATCATCGAGTAGAGGAGTCGACGAAAAAAACCTTCGCGCCTCACATGCCGTCGACGCCACCCTCATCTGCCGATGAATCGTAAAACGTGAAGTCTTCAGCATCGAGGTTCGCGACGGCGAAGTTCTCAAGCCGGATCGTGCCGCTGCCATGTGCGGTCAGGTCGATCACGGCGTCGTTTCCGTCTGCGGTGATGGTCAGATCATCGAAACCGGAAATCTCATAGAGCCAAGAGAGATCGATGCGGTCTTCCCCGCCAGTGAAGTCGGTGATCGTGTCGTTTCCTTGATCGTAGCCGATCACGAAGTTATCGTCGCCCGCGCCGCCCGTGAGCGTGTCGTCGTCCCCGCCGCCGTCGATATAATCGTCGCCCGCGCCGCCTGAAATCGTGTCGTCGCCCTCGCCGCCATCGAGACAATCATCTCCTGCGCCGCCATAAATGGTATCGTCGCCCGCGACACCATCGATCGTATCGTCGCCCGCACCGCCATAGATCGTGTCGTCGCCCAGATGACCGCCCCAAATGGTGTCGTCGCCCGCACCGCCCGTGAGTGTGTTGTCGCCGTTGTCGCCCTCGATCGGTTTGAACAGGAAGTCCGCCGTGTCTAGGTTCGAGGCGTCGAATCCCTCGAGGCGAATCGTCCCGCCTCCATGAGCGGTGAGGTCGATCACGGCGTCGTCCCCGTCTGAAGTCACCGTCAGGTCGGAGAAGTCCGATATGGTGGAAAACCCGCTGAGATCGATGCGGTCCGGCCCTTCGGTAAAGTCGGTAATGGTGTCGTTCCCGTGAGTAGGACCGAACGTGAAGGCGTCGTCGCCGGCGCCGCCCGTGAGCGTGTCGTCTCCCTCGCCGCCGATGAGGGTATCGTCGCCCGCGTCGCCATAGAGGTTGTCGTCGCCCGCGCCGCCTTTCAGCGTGTCGTCCTCGTCGCCACCACGCAATGTGTCGTTCCCGGAGCCGCCGTTGAGATAGTCGAAACCCGCGCCGCCCTCGAGAGTATCGTCACCTCCGCCGCCGATGAGAAAGTCGCTGCCTGCGCCGCCGTAAAGCGCGTCTTTGCCCCCATGGCCGTAGAGATCGTCGTCGCCCACGCCGCCATAGAGTGAGTCATCGCCCTCGCCGCCACTAAAACCGTCATCGCCCTCACCGCCGTATAACGTGTCCTCTCCCGCGTTGCCCGAGAGATGGTCGTCTCCTGCGCCGCCATAAATGGTGTCGTCGCCGGTGTCGCCCCTGAGGGTGTTGTCGCCTTCGTCACCCTCTATCGTCTGATCGACGCGAAACAGGAAATCCGACGCGTCGAGGTTCGTAACGTCGAATCCTTCGAGCCGGATCGTGCCGCCGCCGTGGTCGGTGAGGTCGATCGTGACGCCATCCGCATCGGAGGTTATAGTCAAGTTGGAGAAGTCCGAAATGGTGGGAAATCGGCTGAGATCGATGCGGTCTTCGCCGTCGGCGAAGTTGGTGATGGTGTCGTTTCCGTGACCGTAGTAGAATGTGTAGGCGTGGGCGACGCCATCGGCGTCTTGGTAGGTGTTCTCGTCCGAGCCATCGCGAATCACGGTATAGTCAGTCAAAATGCGCCTCCTTGTATGCGAGACTGGCGACAACTGCCGCTACGGACTGATGAACCCGTTCTTTTCCCCAAGAGCAGGCTAATCAAAAAGGATAAACCGGTCAAACGCCCGGATCGGGGGCTTGTTTGGGCTTTGCACCCCGCCGCGCGCGTGGAATGAGGACGTCCGAAACACATTGACAAGCAAAACGCACCCCGAAATTGTAACAATTACATCTAACGCGAATTCTTTTTTCCCCCGATAATTTCCCCTTTATTCGTGCACGACGACGCTGCGGGCCACCTCGCCGTTCAAGAGCGCCTCGTACGCCTCGTTGATCTGCTCGATGGGCCACTCCTTGGTGAGCAGATCGTCGAGATTCAGTTTTCCGGCCATGTAGAGGTCGATGAGCCGGGGCACGAAGAGGCGCGGGTTGGATGAGCCGTAGAGGGAGCCGATGAGGCGTTTTTCCTCCGTCACCAGGGACACGGGGGGTATCGAGACCTTCGATTTCACGCCCGCGATGCCCACGATGACGGCCGTGCCGCCCGTGCGTACGCTGTCGAACGCCGTGGACATCACCTCGGGCACGCCGATGAACTCGAAGGCG
Organism: bacterium; assembly: GCA_965221165.1. GTDB lineage: Bacteria > UBA8248 > UBA8248 > UBA8248 > UBA8248 > Bin107. The sequence continues at coordinate 1,366,723 of CBDCRP010000003.1, read as the reverse complement.
TAGTGCGCGCCCTTGCCGCCGGTGATCTCGCGAATGGCCTCTATCGCGTCCTCATCGGAGGAGTTCACCGTGTGGGTCGCGCCGAACTTTTTCGCCATCTCGAGTTTGTTCTGCATCAGGTCGACCGCGATGATGGGCTCAGCCCCTATGAGGGCCGCCCCCTGAATCGCGTTCAGCCCCACGCCGCCCGCGCCGAACACGGCCACGCTCTCGCCCGGAGCCACCTTGGCGCCGTTCACCACCGCGCCCACCCCCGTGATGACGGCGCAACTCACCACCGCCGCCTTCTCCAGCGAAAAGTCTTCTCTTATCTTGAGCACCGATTTCTCGGACATCACCGAGTGGGAACTGAAGGTGGAGACGCCGAGAAAGTGATGCACCTTCTCGCCGTTGACGGAAAAGCGCGTCGTTCCGTCCGATAGCGTGCCGTCCGCCCGCATGCGGATGCCCTCGCCGCAGATGGCGGGCCGCCCCGAGAGGCAGAGCTCGCACGCGCCGCAGCTGTAGCGCCAGACGGATACCACGTGATCGCCGGGCTTCACGGAGGTCACGCCGGGGCCGACCTCTTCCACGACGCCTGCGCCCTCATGGCCCATGACGATGGGCGTGGGCACCGGGAACAAGCCCACCATGGCGTGGTGGTCGCTGTGGCAGACGCCGCCCGCGCGGTAGTGTACGAGTACTTCTCCCGCCTTGGGCGGGGCCACCTCGATGGGTTCGATGGTCATCGGTTTGCCGACTTCGTGGAAGATGGCTGCTTTCATGGGCATGCTCCTCGGTCGATGGGTATGCGCAAGGTTCGGGGAACCTAAGGCGACGTTTTGTGGTTTTTCGTATTCATACCCGAAATCAGGTGGAATTGCACACCGCCTCGCCGCGCGCGTTTGCCTTTTGCGCGTTGCAACTCGCGCTGCGTCCATATATGCTCTTGGGTGGAAGTTCCTGCTAGGGGTGGATGTGCTGAGAGCCCGGAATAGAGGGCAACCCTTGGAACCTGCACTGGGTAATTCCAGCGAAGGGAAGCGGGCCCGAGAATGCAGTCGTCTTTGGCCGCTCCCGAATCGCGGGGCGGCTTTTTTTGATGGCGCGCGGGGTGTTTCGTACCGGGTGTCGTCTCGGGAGATGAATTCTTGCAAGTCCGGGTGAACGGAGAGGACAGGGAGCTGGATGCGGGCGCGACGATAGCCGCTCTTCTGGAGTCCATGTCGCTCGAAGTCAACGGCATCGCCGTGGCGCTCAACATGGAGATCGTCCGCCGGGGCGAATACGGGGATACGCATTTATCCGATGGAGACGAGGTCGAGATCGTCCGCGCCGTGGGCGGGGGCTGATCATAAATGAAAACGGGCGCGGCCTTATGCGTCGGCGCCGGGAGGGGGTGTGATGAGCACGTATGAGATCGGGGGAAAGACGTTCACTTCTCGCCTTTTGGTGGGTTCGGGCAAATATCCGAGTTTCGCCGTGATGCGCGATGCGCTCGAAGCGAGCGGTACGGAAATCGTCACCGTCGCCGTGCGCCGCGTGGACCTGGAAGATGATTCTTCCGAGGGTTTCTGGGCGCATTTCGATAAGGAAAAATATACGATGCTGCCCAACACGGCGGGCTGCTACGACGTGAAAAGCGCGGTGACGACGGCGAGGCTCGCGCGCGAGGCCACGGGGTCGGACTTCGTGAAGGTCGAGGTCATCGGCGATGAGGACACGCTCTTCCCGGACAACGAGGGCCTGCTCGAGGCGTGCAAAATCCTGCTGGACGACGGCTTCATCGTCCTGCCCTACTGCATCGACGACCCGGTGATCTGCAAGAAGCTCGAACAGTTGGGCTGCCACGCCGTCATGCCCCTCGCCGCGCCGATAGGTTCCGGGATGGGTATACGAAACCCCTACAACCTCCAGATCATCATGCAGCAGATTTCGGTTCCCGTCATCGTGGACGCGGGCGTGGGCACGGCTTCGGACGCCGCCGTGGCCATGGAGCTGGGCGCGGCCGCCGTCTTGATGCAGACGGCCATCGCAGGCGCCGACGATCCGGTGAAGATGGCGCGGGCCATGAACCTGGGCGTCGGGGCGGGCAGGCTCGCCTATGAGGCGGGGCGCATTCCCATGAAGCTCTACGCCACGGCGTCGAGCCCGCTGGCGGGCGTCATCGGGTCTTAAGGCTGGTTTCGGGAAAATTTTGGAATCATTAACGCTCGACCCGCTCTATCTCATCACGGACAGGCACGCTCCCCCATCGGGCGATCTTCCGGGCGCGCTGGAAGCCGCCTTAGGCGGCGGGGTGCGCTTCGTTCAGTTCCGGGAAAAAGATTTATCCTATGAGAAGCGCCTGAAGATCGGCAGAGAAGTCGTCTCGCTCGCGAATCAATACGGTGCGCGCCTGCTCGTGAACGCAGATCCGGAACTGGCCGAAGCCCTGGGTGCGGACGGCGTGCACCTCGGCAAAGGGACGCTCTCCGTCTCCGCAGCCCGCGCGGGAGGGTATGCAGGCCTCATCGGCTACTCCGCCCACTCAGGAGTTGAGGCCGCGGGCGTATTCGCCCAAGGCGCTGATTTCGTGACGCTGAGCCCCGTTTTCCCGACCAACAGCAAATTCTCATCCGGCCCCCTCCTGGGCCTCGATAAGTTCGAACAAGAACTTGCGACCTGCAATGGCCCCGTTTATGCCCTCGGAGGCGTGGGGGCTGCGAACGCTTCCGCGTGCCTTAAAAGAGGCGCATACGGCGTCGCGCTCATCGGCGCCATCCTCGGAGCGGACGACCCCGCCCAAGCGGCGCGCGAGGTGCGGGCTGCGCTCACGGTTTGAGCGGGCGTGTGGTTTTCCCCGCCCCACTACTTGAGAAATCCCCCCGAATACACAACAATGCGGAAAATCGCCAAGACTATAATTTTCACATGACCGAGTCGGGAGGTGATCTCATGGTCGACGATAAACAGTTCGACACCTTGTTGCAGGAAAAACGGGTTTTCAAGCCGAGCAGGGATTTCTCGAAGCAAGCCCACATCGGGTCCATGGCCCAGTACAGGGAAATGTATGAGGAGTCCGTGAAGAGGCCCGCGAGGTTCTGGGGGCGGGTAGCGAATGAATTCCACTGGTTCTCGAAATGGAAGAAGGTTCTCGAATGGAGCGAGCCGCACGCGAAATGGTTCGTGGGAGGGCAGACCAACATTTCCTACAACTGCCTGGATCGCCACCTCACCACGTGGCGCAAGAACAAGGCGGCCCTCATCTGGGAGGGAGAGCCGGGCGACTCGAGGATCCTCACCTATCAGGAGCTTCACCGAGAGGTGTGCAAGTTCGCCAACGCGATGAAGAGCGTCGGCATCAGGAAGGGCGACAGGGTCATCATCTACATGCCGCAGACGCCCGAGGCGGCGGTCGCCATGCTCGCCTGCGCGCGCATCGGCGCGCCGCACAGCGTGGTCTTCGCAGGCTTCAGCGCGAATTCGCTGCGCGACCGCATCGACGACTGCCGGGCCAAGGCCGTCTTGACGGCGGACGGCGGTTTCAGACGCGGAAACATCGTGCCGCTCAAGAAAAACGCGGACGAGGCGGTGAAGGGCGCCAAGTCGATCAAGACGATGATCGTCCTGCGCCGCACGGGCAACAAGGTGTCGATGAAGCGAGGGCGCGACCACTGGTATCACGACCTGATGGAAAACGCCTCGCCCGAATGCCCCGCCGCCAAGCTCGATTCCGAACACCCCCTCTACATCCTCTACACCAGCGGCACGACGGGAAAGCCCAAGGGCATCTTGCACACCACCGGCGGGTATATGTGCGGCACCTACCTCACCTCGAAATACGTCTTCGACCTCCGGGATGAGGACACCTTCTGGTGCACGGCGGACATCGGCTGGGTGACGGGGCACAGCTACATCGTCTACGGCCCGCTGCTGAACGGGGCATCCTCCGTCATGTACGAGGGCGCGCCCAACCACCCCGATTCCGGGCGTTTCTGGGACATCGTGGAAAAATACAGGATCAACATCTTCTACACCGCCCCCACCGCCATCCGCGCGTTCATGAAGTGGGGCGACGATCACCCCAAGGGGAGGGACTTATCCTCCCTGCGCCTCCTGGGCACGGTGGGCGAACCCATCAACCCCGAAGCCTGGATGTGGTACCACAACGTCATCGGCGGGGAGCGCTGCCCCATCGTGGACACCTGGTGGCAGACCGAGACGGGCGCCATCATGATCACGCCCCTGCCCGGCGCCACGCCGACCAAGCCCGGCACGGCCACGCTTCCGTTTTTCGGCATCGTGCCCGACGTGGTGACGAAAGACGGCGCGTCCGTAGGCCCGGAGGGCGGCGGGCTCCTCGTCGTCAGAAAACCCTGGCCCTCCATGCTGCGCACCATCTGGGGGGACGACAAACGCTACAAGAAACAATACTGGAGCGACGTGGAGGGCTGTTACTTCACGGGCGACGGCGCGCGCCGCGACAAGGACGGCTACGTGTGGATCATGGGCCGGGTGGACGACGTCATCAACATCTCGGGCCACCGCCTGGGCACGATGGAGGTCGAGAGCGCGCTCGTGGCGAACCCCGACGTGGCCGAGGCCGCCTGCGTGGGCATCCCGCACGAGATCAAGGGCGAGTGCATCGCCGCCTTCGTCACCATGAAGGGGGCGAACAGGAAGAACGAGAAGCTCGAGAAAAAGCTCAAGGAATGGGTGGTCAAGGAGATCGGCGCCATCGCGCGGCCCGACTACATGCGCTTCACCGACGCGCTGCCCAAGACGCGGAGCGGAAAGATCATGAGGCGTCTCCTGCGCGACATCGCCTCTGGCGCCGATCGGGTAGGCGACACCACGACATTGGAGGACATCTCCGTCCTCCAGAGCCTCCAGCAGTACCAGGACGAGTAGGGGGTCAAACCCGACCGATGAGGGAGGGTTTGCATAGGCCATAGACGAGGAAAACATCGGTCCGCAATTCCTCGCTCTTCGCTCGGAATTGGCTCCCCACCAGTCCGCTTGCGCGCTGCGTCCTTACCTCCCCTCAAGGGGGAGTGGATTACGATCAAAAGGGAGGAATTTTCGGCGGAATGAGTCTGGAAGAAGTTTTAAGAAAAGCAGTCGAACGTATCCATTCCGGTTCGCTGGAGAATGAGGCCCAAGTCAAGCAGGCGGTCATCCTGCCGATTCTGCGCGCTCTGGATTGGGACGATAGCGACCCTGCCGAGTTCGTGCCGGAATTTTCCGCTGGTAACGGACGAGTGGACTACGCGCTGTTAAGAAGCGGCGGTGGCCCGCTGGTTTTCATCGAAGCCAAAGGGCTGGGTGGCGTGGACATCAAAGGCGAGGAGCAGGTGTTTCGATATGCCGTCAACAGGGGCGTGCCGTTCCTTATCCTGACGGACGGCAATCTTTGGGATTTTTACCTCAGCATGGCGGCAGGCGACCCTCCCGATAGGCAATTCTATCGGGTGGAATTGACGAACGAGGAGAGGATTTCCGAATACGTCGAATTTTTCGAGAAACATCTTTTGAAAAGTCGTGTTGTTTCCGAGGAGGCCCGGCTTGAGGCGGAACAGCGGCTCAAGAGCAACCGGGAGCGGGGGAAAGCGCGCAAGGCCATTCCGGGTGTCTGGCGAACCCTGCTGGAGACTCCGGACGATATACTTCGTGACCTGCTTGCGGAAGAAGTGGCGAGAGCGTGCGGAACCAGGCCGAAACTTGATGATGTAGAGGCGTTCTTGAAGGGACTTCTTTCAGAGGCCACATCGCCAACTTCTCGCCCCCGTCCATCGAAGCCTGCCTCTGCCTCATCCCAGAAACCGGAAATTGGGTCGTCAACTTCTTCTAAATCATTGGACCGGAATAGGAAATCAACTTCTGTTGGGTTGAAATGGGTAGGCAAGCCGCAGTCTACTGTTATCGGGTTTGAATTTGATGGCGAGCGCTTTGAAACCAAAGCTGCATATCGCACCTTGGCAGAAGTGTTAAAGGCGTTTGACCGCCGTGCCCCCGACTTCATGGAGCGCCTCGCTGAGAAAACAGTGGGTAGGACAAGGCGGTTGGTGGCGCGAAACCGCAATGATCTTTACGACAATCCCAAGTTCGTGGAGAAATCATCTCTGAATCTGGGGAATGGATGGTGGTTGGGACACCACCTCAGCACAAAGGACATCCAGAAAAAAATTGAAACCGCCTGCAAAGTCGCGGGCGTTAAATTCGGTTCACAGTTGAAGCTGATTGAGCGCTGACGTTCAAGAATCCTGATAAACATCGGGCGAGAAATTCACTGTCGCTCCCGACCGAAGAGAGAGGGATTGTGAATTCCGGCCTTCCCGGAGGTGGCGACCGCGAGATCGACCAACCCCGCAGGAACGCGAACCTTGAAGGTGGCAACCCCGAAGGGACGCATGTATGCGTCCCCTACGGATAGTTGTTCGAGGACAGGCACAGGGGCCTGTCCCTACGGCGAGAATCGTCGTATTTGTCCCGAATACCCCATGCGTAGGGACAATCCCCCGTGGTTGTCCTTTCTCGGAGCAGTCTCCTAGGAGCAGCGGCCATGTCCTACTTATCCCATCTGGTATGCACCGATTGCGGGCGAACGCACGCGGCGGATGCGCTCGTGAACATCTGCTCCTGCGGGGGGTGTTTGTTCGCGTGCTACGACGTGGCGAGGCTCAAAAGTGAGGTGACGAAGGATCAGATAAGCGCAGGCCCGGCGACGCTCTGGCGCTATGCGCCCTTTTTGCCGGTGGCGGAGGCGGAAAACGCCGTCTCCCAGAACGAGGGCTGGACGCCCCTCCACCATGCGGAGCGGCTCGGGCGTGCGCTCGGCCTCGACGCGCTGTGGGTGAAGAACGAGGGCGTGAATCCCACGGGGACGTTCAAGGATCGCGGCGCGAGCGTGGCCTTGAGCCGGGCGCGCGAGTTGGGGGCTGCGCACGTGGTGTTGAACAGTTCGGGAAACGCGGGCGTGGCGTGGGCCTCCTATGCGGCGCGGGCGGGAATGGAATGCACCGTTTTGCTGCCCCATGACGCCCCGGCGGGCGCGGTGCGCCAATGCGCTCTTTTCGGCGCGCGCGTCTTCACGCTCGACGGCCACTGGGCGGAATCGGGGCGCATGGTTTTCGAGGCCGCCCGCGCGAACGGGTGGCACTACGTGAACACGATGCGCGAGCCCTACCGGGTCGAGGGAAAAAAGACCATGGGCCTGGAAATCTGCGAGCAGTTGGGCTGGAAGTTGCCCGACGTCATCTTCTATCCCACGGGCGGGGGGCTGGGCGTCGTGGCGATTTACAAGGCGATAGCGGAACTCCGCGAGTTGGGCTGGGTGGAAGGCCCGGACCCCAGGCTCGTGGTGACCCAATATAAGGGGTGCGCGCCCATCGTGCGCGCCTTCGAGCGCGGAGAGGAGCACGTGGAGACCTGGGGGGAGATCGACATCATCCCGGGTGGCCTGAAATCGCCAAACCCCGCGGGAGGCCTCCATGTGCTCAGGCTGATTCGGGTGACGAACGGCTCCGCGGTCGCCGTCCATAAAGAAGAAACGCTTCTCGCCGTGGAGGAGTTGGCGCGTCACGAGGGGATTCTGGCCTGTCCCGAGGGGGCCACCACACTGGCGGGTCTCAAGCGCGCCATCGAGGCCGGCGTCGTTCACTCGGGTGAGCGCGTGCTCTTGATGAACACGGGCTCGGGCCTCCGGTATTCGGATTCACTGAGCGCAGGCGGCGTCACGACGCTCTCCGCGCGCGACGGAATACCGGCCTAGACAATTTCTTTCTATCTTTTCAAGATCGGAGCCGCCCACCTTCTGTTGAAAAACGTAAGCGCAACCCCCTGTGGTTGTCCCATGTCGGACCGGGCGCGATGAGGAGGGGCACGGGGCTACACCTATGGTGAATCAGCCCTTCTCACCCCGCCTTTCCCAGCATCTCCCGCGCGTGTTCGCGGGCTGCGTCGGTGACCTCGAGCCCCGCTCCCATGCGGGCGATTTCCTCTACCCTGGCGCCATCGTCGAGAACCTCGACGCGCGACGCCGTGCGTTCGTCTACGACGTGTTTTTCGACCCGGAAATGGCGCGCGCCCAGGCTGGCGACTTGCGGCAGGTGGGTGACGACGAGCACCTGGTGGCTTTCCGACACCCCTTTGAGTTTTCTTCCCACCACCTCGGCCACGGCCCCGCCGATGCCGGCGTCCACCTCGTCGAAAATGAGAGTCGGAATGAGGTCTGAGCGTCTTAAAGTCGATTCCAGGGCCAGCATCAGCCGCGAGAGTTCGCCGCCGGAGGCCGTCCGGCTCAAAGGCCTGGGCGCCTCACCGGGGTTGGGCGAGAAGTGGAACTGGGCGCGGTCTATGCCATCGGCGCGAACGGCGACCGCGCGCCCCTCCACCTCGATAAAGCCCTCGGGGTCGTCCTGATGCGTGAGCAGCGTCTGGAATCTCGCTCCGACAAGACCCAGTTCGCCCAGGGCTTCTTCCATGCGCGCATCGAGGTTCTTGGCCGCGTTTTTTCTCTCTTCGGATAGTGCGAGTGCGATTTTCGAGAGTTCCGTTCCAAGCGCGTCGCGCGCATCCGTGAGGCGCGCTTCGGTTCCTTCCTCGTCCGAGATCACGGTGAGCCGATTCCTGCAATCGTCTAAAAACGCGAGGCATTCCGCCTCATCGCTCCCGTATTTTCTGATCATCTCGCGAACCAGCGCGCGCCTCTCTTCGAGTTCCTCCAGGAGGCCGGGGTCGTGCGCTATCCCTTCCGTGTAGTCGCGCAGGGAATCCGCTAAAGTCTCCAGTTGCGCCTGGGCGGATGCGGCTTCCTCCAGAAGCGGGCGCAGGGATTCATCCAGAACGGCCATGCCTTCGAGTTCGCGGTGAATTTCGCCCGTTTTTTCGACGACCGCGCCTTCCGCCTCATAGAGCCGCTCATAAAGTGAGGCGGCGCCTTCTCTCAGACGGCCGGCGTTTCTGAGCCTCGGGAGTTCGCTCTCGATCTCCGCAAGCTCTCCAGGACGCAGAGCGGCTTTTTCGAGTTCTTCCACCTGAAAGCGGAGGAGATCCGCCCTTTGGGCGCGCTCGCGCACACCCTCGCGGTGCGCGCGGAGCTTCTCTTCAGCGGTTTTGAGTTCGCGCACCAGTTCGCCCAGCGCGGCTCTTCGCCCGCTCGTTTCCGCGAAATCATCCAGAAGCCCCAGATGGCCGGCGGAGCGAAGGAGGCTCTGGTGCGCGTGCTGGCCGTGGATGTTCACGAGGCGCTCGCCTACCTGGGATAGCAGGGACGCCGTGCCGAGGACGCCGTTTAAGTAGATACGGCTTCTGCCCGCCTCCGCGACCCTGCGCCGCACGATGAGTTCGCCGTCATCCTCGATTTCCACGCCCGCTTCATCGAGCAGGGAGCGGGCCGCGAGACCGCCGGCGGTGCCGGGTATCTCGAAGACGGATTCGACGACGGCCTCTTTGGCGCCCGTGCGAACGAGGTCGCCCCGCGCCCGCGCGCCCAGTGTGAGGTTCAGGGCGTCGAAGATGATGGATTTGCCCGCGCCCGTCTCGCCCGTCAGGACGTTCAGGCCCGGGCCGAAGGCGATTTCCAGGTCGTCGATGATGGCGAAATTCGTGATCTTGAGGAGGCGGAGCATGGCGTTTTTACGTTTTCCGCCCGCCGCGCGGGTGGGTCTCCCACAGGAGTTTCTCCCGCAGGGTTTGAAAGAAATCCGCCCCCTGGGGGCGTATGATCCGCACGGGGGTCCGGCTCTTTTTGATCTTCACCGAATCGCCCGCCTCGAGTCCGCATCCGGGAAAGCCGTCGAGCGTGAGGAGAACCTCCCGGCCTTCCGCCTCGGTGTCCGGGAAGATGGTGATTTCCAGTTCCGCCTCGGCGGGGACGACGATGGGCCGGTTGCTGAGCGTGTGCGGGCATATCGGGTTGATGAGTATCACGTTCAGATCGGGCAGCACGAGCGGCCCGCCCGCGGAGAGAGAGTAGGCCGTGGAGCCGGTGGGCGTGGCGATGATGAGGCCGTCCGCGCGGAAATAGCCGAGGTGGCGGTCTTCCATCTGGATCTCGTATTCGACCATGCGCGCCAGGGGTCCGGTGGTGAGCACGATGTCGTTCAGCGAATCGGACAGCGAAGGCGGCGCGCCCCCGTTTTTGCGCACCGAAGCGCCGAGCCGCATCCGCGATTCGGTGGAAAATTCCCCGTTGAGCAGTATCCTCTCCAGCGCCGGGTAGAGTTCTGCCTGGGGGATGTCGGCCAGAAAACCCAGATGGCCCGTGTTGATGCCCAGAAGGAGGGGAGATTCCTCCCCGATGTTGTGGGCGGTGCGCAGCATGGAGCCGTCGCCGCCGAAGACGATGACCAAATCGGCGCGCCTGACGACCTCCTCGCGCGCCAGGCCTGGTTTCTCTCCCGCCATCTCGGCCGTATCCAGATCGAGATGAACCTCGAAGCCTCTCTCTTTCAGCCAGGCGGTGAGCCTGGTGAAGTCGAGCGGGTTTTTTTGCGCGTCCGCCCATGCGGTCAATGCGATGCGCTTAATGTTCGTCGACACGTGATAAATCTCCCGATTCAGCCCCGGTGGCAAGGTATCCCAGGGTATGCGCTGCGGCAACCGCTCTTGGGCGTCATCCGCGCGCGCAGCGCAGCGTCTTTTCTGCGTCGGGGAAGACGCCGCCAGAAGCGGCAGGCGTCCTGCAAGGGGCAGCCCGCGCAGAGTTTTACGTTTCTCTTGCTCGGGCAATGCTTGAGAATGCCCATCCGCGAGATGGCGAAATCGTAGCGTACCGGGTCCTCGGGGTCGATGCGCTTTAGATTTTTGGTGATCTCGAGCGCCATTTTGAGGTCCGGCGTCTTCCTGTCGGTGAGGCCCAAAAGACGCCCGATGCGCGCGATGTGGGTGTCGAGCGGTATGATGAGCTGGTGTGTTTTGGGCCCTTTCCAGAGCCCCAGGTCCAGACCGTCGGCGGGCCGCACCATCCAGCGGAGAAACAGGTGGAGCCGCTTGCACGCGCTTCCGCCCCCCGGGTCCGGCAGCAGGTAGTGGATGCCGCGCTCGACCCGCGCGCTCCTGCGCGCCTTCGGGAGGGAGCGGAGCAGGCGATCCCTGAACCTTTTGAGCGCCCCCTGGAGGGTCTCCTCATCTGGACGATAGCCCTTGAGAAACAGGGCTTCGAGCGAGCCCTCGTTGTTGAGCGCCTCGCCGATCGCCCCGGCGAGGAGCCCGATGGCCTCCGGCCCCACCCATCGGTGGTAGAGGCCCTCGAAGAGGGAGGCGCCTTTCTCGGGACCATAGCGCCGTAGCGCGATCGCCGGCTGGGGGCCGAGCCGCTCCATGACGCGCTTGACGCTCATCCGTATGGCGGCGGCGTTGCCGAAGGCCAGCGATGCGCTCAGAAACGCTGCGACCTCGCGATTCCGCTCGCCCTCGAAGCCGTGCGCGATCCCGAGCGGATCGGTGGCGAGATAGGCGTCGTGGTAGGTGCGGGCGAGCGCGTCGAGCTTGTTCCTGAGGAGGCGCACGTCTCCCGGCGTCATCAAAACGCGCCTCTCGTATCGAGCAGCAGGGTGACGGGTCCGTCGTTCACGATTTCCACCTCCATCATCGCGCCGAAGCGGCCCGCGGCGACAGGAACCCCCAGTTTTTCGACTCGCGCGATAAAGCGCTCATAGAGAGGTACGGCCTCCCCGGGCGGGGCCGCGGCGACGAAGCTGGGACGTCTCCCTTTTCTGCAATCACCGTGCAGGGTGAACTGGCTGACGACGAGCATCGCTCCGCCCGAGTCGAGAAGCGAGAGGTTCATTTTCTGCGCCTCATCCTGGAATATCCTCAAGTGGGTGATTTTCTCGGCGAGGAAATCGGCGTCTTTTTCACTATCCTCGCGCCCGACCCCCAGAAAAACGAGGAGTCCGCCCCGAATTTCTCCGACCACCTCCGAGTTTACCCGGACGCTTGCTTCACGCGTGCGCTGGACAACGGCTCTCATATTCGCTCATCCCGTGGTTTTTTTCATTTTCTCCGGACGGCGCGCTTCTCCTCGAACCTGCTTTGCGCCGCCGCATGGGGTCAAGAATATATGGCGAGGCTCTTAAAATTCAATGCCCTCGAACCTCATCCCGTTCAGGCGGCATTCTCAAGCCATCCGGATGGCGCGCTTTGGTTGAAATGCGGGGAGCAATGTGCGACATATTGCTATCGAAATTTTTCGCATCTCTCACGCACATTAGGTGAATGCTGCTTCATATCCTACACGACGACGGGGGCGGACATTGTCCAGCGAGGGGAAGTTGTCCAACAAAAAGGTATTCACTACGTTCGAAGTGGCGGAAGTGTGCGAGGTCACGCCGGTCACGATTCAAAACTGGATAGACAAGGGCTGGCTGCGCGCATACCGAACGCCCGGAGGGCACAGGAGGGTTCGCAAAGAGGCGCTCCTCGCCTTTCTGGAATCACGCAACATGCCCCACCCTTTCCCGGAAAAAGGGGGGGCTCCCAAGGTCCTCATCGTGAACGGCGACGAAGGCCTCGCCGACTCTCTCAAGGGAGCGTTGCTGTTCGGCAATCCGGGCTATGAGGTTCAGGTGGCGCACGACGGGTTTCGCGCGGGAGTCCTTTACTCCGACTCGCATCCGGATGTGGTGATACTCGACCTGAACCATTCCGGTGTGGATGGTTTCGATGTGTGTCGTCAGATCAAGCAGAGCAACACGGGCGGTGACACGTTCGTCCTCGCGCTCGGCGGCGGCGCCGACGGGGACGAGCGCAAGCGCATTCTGGACATGGGCGCGGCGTATTGCCTCTCGAAGCCGGTGGATGCGGTGGGTCTCAGGAATTTGGTGAGAGAGGCGACTCTGAATCGCTGGAGGTCTGTTTAGGAGCGCTTCGCTCGACTCTTCGGAGCCGCCGGCCGGCGAAACGGAGCGGCCCCATGAATTTTATGGGAGCTGTTGATGTTTTCGTCTATTCTTCTTCGGGCGCTTCCTCATCGGCGCCGCGGTTTCTGAGGAAGCGTTCCAGTTCCTTGGCCAAATCTTCTCCCGAGGGAAGTTCGCCCGGCTGGGTTTCCTCATCGGCGCCGTCGTCTCTGAGCTTGAGTTGCTCCACGTAGTCTCGTACCGATTTGTTTTTCTCCAGCGCCTCGTCGACTTTCTCCTCGAATTCATGCGCGCCCGCCTCGAGTTCCGAGAGATTGAGGGGATAGGAGAGCAAATCGCTGAGCCGCTCCAACAGGGCGAGCGCCGCTTTCGGGTTGGGCGATACGTTCACGTAGTGGGGCACGTTCGCCCAGACGCTGACGGCCGGCAGATTTTCATCGCGGAACAGATTGTTCAGCACGCCGACGATTCCGGTGGGTCCCTCATAGCGCGAGGGCTTGAGCCCTAGTTGCGAGGTGAGGTCCGGGTTCGTCGAGGTTCCGGTGATCCGTACCCTGCTCCGGTGATAGACGTCGGCGAGCAGGGCGCCCACCGTCACGGCCATCCGCACCTCGCACTCGCGCACCATGGACAGGATGATTTTGGAGAAGCGCTCCCATTGCAGGTGAGGCTCTACGCCCAGGAACACCACCACGTCGTGGTCGAGATTCGGCGTCTCGCATGCGTAGAACCGGTTCGAGGGCCATGTGATTTTTCGGCGGCTGTTCTCATCGAGGCTGACGTGGGGACGCATGTCCTGAAAATTGTAGAACGGATCGGAGTCGATGCGGGCGAATTCCATCCCCCCCATTTCCTCGGTGATGAAGCTCGCGGCGGTCGTGGCTGCGCTGCTGGCGTCATTCCAGCCCGCAAAAGCCATGAGGAGAGCGGGGTCTCTGAGGCTCGGCGTTTCCTTGATATCGAGATATTCCATTTGGTTACCCCCCCTGCACCGCGTTGTAACTCTCAGGTGAAAAACAAGGTTATCATTGTATGGGGTCTCGGTTGGGGATTCAATCCTTTATTTCGAGGTTTATCGCGCGGCGTTTGATGATGACGCGTCTGTGGGATATAAATTTTCAGCCTGAAAACCTGCGGCGTTTCCCGGCGAGGGAAAAGGCGTTTTCCCGCTTTTGGATGTTCGCGGGGCGAGCGTGCCGAATACGGGTTGGGCGTGAGGGACGGGCTATGGACGCGCCGGAGTCGGTGGAGATGAAGGACAAGGTGGTTTTGGTGACGGGCGGCTCGCGCGGCATCGGCGCCGCCATTGCGAGGCGTTTCGCCCGTACCGGGGCGCGGTTGGTGCTGAACCATAGAGATGGTAAAGGCGGCTCCTCCCGGAAGGCGGCGGAACTTTGCGGCGAGGTCGAAGCCGCAGGGGGACAAGCGGTCGCCATGCCTGCGGATATTTCCAAAAAAGATTCCGTCAGAACCATGTTCGCGCAGGTGGAGGAGGAATTCGGACGACTCGACGTGCTTGTCTTGAACGCGGCGCGCGCACCCTTCAAGCCGTGGGATAAACTCCTGGAGCGCGACCTGAAGCTGTTGGTGGAGACGAATTTTCTGGGCAACGTCTTCTGCTTGCAGGCGGCGCTCCCGCTGCTCTCGCGCCGGGGAGGAGCCGTCGTGTTCATCTCCAGCCTGGGGAGTCGTTTTTATCATCCCGAATACCCGCTGGGCCCCATGAAGGCGGCCATGGAGGCGGCGGTCAGGCATTGGGCGGAGAGTTTTGGCGAGAAGGGGATATCGGTCAACGCCGTCTGCGCGGGTCTCGTGAAGACCGATTCGTTCAAGACGCTGCGGAGGATTCAACCGGAATTGGACGAACTGCCGGAGCGTTATTTCGTGACGCCCGAGGAGGTGGCCGAATCCGTTTATTTCCTCGCCGGCGCGGGCGCCGGCTCCATCCGGGGGCAAACCCTCGTGGTCGACAGGGGACTCGGCAACCGGTTGAACCGCCCCCCGGGATGATGGAATGAGGACCGATTCTTCGAAGGCAGTTGATTTTCGCTCCTCTCCTTGGTTGTATACGCTTGAATGAGGGGGAATTTTCGCGCGCGCCTATGAGCGAGGATGGGCTGCGCGCCTGATCGGTACAGAGGAAACCCATGTCGCAAAACCTGATTTCGGACGATACGATTTTAGAAGAGGTGAAAAAGGCGATTGCCCATACCACGGGCATCGATAAGGAAACCATCGAGCCGGACAGTTCTCTCGTGGATGACCTGGGCGTTTTGTCTCTCGATTTTCTGGACGTGAACTTTCGCCTCGAGCAGGTGTTCGGCATCAAGATGGCGCGCAATTTCGTTTTAGAGCATGTGGAGGAGATGTTCGGCGAGGGCGTGGCCATCAACGAGGAGAGCGAGGTGACGGAAAAAGGGGTCGAGGTCTTGAAGCTGCGCCAAAGCGAAGCGGCTGCGGGTCTGGAGCCTGGAACCCCCGTGGATGAGCTTCCGGCCCTCGTTACGCCGAAAACGCTGGTGGGCGCGGTGCGCGACGTGCTGAACTGCCTGCCCGAGAAAAGTCCGGCGGATGCGGATTGGACGACCGAGGATGCAACGCGCATCGTATGCGCGAAGACGAACGAACCCGCCTCTTTGCCCAGCGGGGATGAAGTGGTCCAGAACTGGTTGAACCGGGTGGAAGAGGAAAGAGGCCTCTTCTCCTCCTGACGCCGCTTCTTCATCTCGCCAACCTTACCGGGAGAACGCCTGAATGGCCGGTAGCGACAGAAGGGTCGTGATTACCGGATATGGAGCGATGACTCCCCTGGGCGGGGATGTCGCCTCCACGTTCGACGCCGCGCGCGAGGGGCGCTCCGGAATCGACGTGGTCCGGCGCTTCGATCCCGAAAAACTTCCCTGCCGAATCGCCGGTGAGATAGACGACGAGTGGCTCGCCTCCCGGGAAAACGGGAGCGGCCGCAGGCTCGACAAATTCTCCACCCGAGGCGTGCGCATGATGCGCGTGGCCGTATCGCAAGCGGCCCGGATGGCGCGTCTCGACGAAATTTCCGAGAGAAAGCGAGTCGGCGTCGCGCTCGGCTCCCACGGCGATCACCCCCAGGTCGAAGAATTACTCCGCATCTTTCCCTACTGGAAGCCCGCGGACGGAGACCCTTTGCGGGGCGGGTGGGACATCAAGGAACTCAAAAGCCGCGGCGTCTATGATCTGATGACGTTTTTCAGAAGAAAATCCGACGTGGCGACCTCGATCGTAGCTCTCGATTTCGACTGCCGGGGTCCCACGGTTTCCATCTGCTCGGCCTGCGCGGCGGGAGCGCAGGCGATCGGCGAATCGGTGCGCCTCATCCGCGACGCGAAGGCAGACGTCATGGTGGCGGGTGGTTGCGAGTCGGCCATCACCTACGTCGGGTTTCTCGGGTTCGTCCTGCTCACCGCGTTGGTGGAGAGATACGAAACCCCCCAAAGCGCGTCTCGTCCCTTCGACAGGAGGCGAAACGGTTTCGTGATGTCAGAAGGCGCGGGCGCGATGATACTCGAGAGCTACGAGCACGCGCGCGCCCGTGGCGCCGAGATTCTGGGCGAAGTGCTCGGCTACGGCGATTCCTCGGATGCGTTTCGCATCACCGACATGCACCCGAGGGGGCTGGGCGCGGTGTTCGCCATGAAAAAGGCGCTCGAAGACGCGGGCGTCGCGCCCGATGGCGTCGAATACATCAACGCGCACGGCACCTCGACGCCCAAGAACGACTCGACGGAGACCAGGGCCATCAAGGAAGTGTTCGGCGCCCATGCGGAGAGGATACCCGTCAGTTCCAATAAATCCATGATCGGCCACACCATCGGCGCGGCCGGCGCCATCGAGGCGATTCTGGCCGTGGAGGGGATGCGCCGCTCGGAAATCCTGCCGACCATCAACTATCAAAATCGCGACCCGAAGTGCGACCTCGACTACGTGCCCAACGAGACGAGGGCGCAGGCCCATCGCGTGACCCTCTCCAATAGTTTCGGTTTCGGGGGGCAGAACGCCTGTCTTTGCCTGGGCGGCCCCGAGATCGCGTGAAGTCTCCGCCCCTCCCCATCACCGGGGTCGGCCTGGTAACGGCGGCGGGACGGGGCGTCGAACCCGCCTGGGAGGCGCTTTGCGCGGGCCGCTCCCTCCTCTCTCCCGACGCCGACCCCGAACTCGCCGGTTTTCCTCCGCTTAAAACGGCAAGGTGTGAGCCGATCGACCCCGAATCCATCGGCGCGGATCGTCGCGCGGCGAGGCTCATGGGCCATCATACCCATATGCTCCTGGCGGCGGTTCACGATGCGCTGGCCGATGCTCCCGTCAATTTAGAGATGGCCGGGGAGGAGGTCGCCTTTTTCGCAGGGATGGACTCGGTCGATCCGGGAAAAGACGATTTGCAGGGTGCGGTGAGAGAATCGAGAAGTCAGGTGGACCTCGGGCATTTCTTCACCGAGGGGATGGACACCATCCCCCCCCTGTGGCCGCTCGGCTTGCTGAACGCGATAGGCTTCAGCCAGGTGGCGATTCAGCACGGGTGGCGAGGCGAGAACGCTGTTTTCAGCGCAGGTGCTGGGGCGACGGCGCGCGCCATTTGCGAGGCGGCGGCTTCGGTGGCTCTGGGCAAGGCGAGGCTCGCTCTTTCCGCCGGCGTGAGCGGGGTGGTTTCCGCCCGGATGCTGGCCCGCGCGGTGAAGCGCGGCGCGTGGCCCGCCGCGTGGGGGCTGGGCGAGGGCGCGGGGGTGATTCGCTTCGAGGGGTTGGATGATGCCGATGGAGATAAAATACTTGGCTGGCTCAAGGGTTGTTCTTCGGTTCGTGCGCTTAAAAAACGAGGCGGCCTCGCCTGGGCGATTCAAGATTCGGCGCAAGCCGCCCTGTCCCGCGCGGGCCTCGCGCCTGAGAAAGTGGACCTCCTCGTGATCCATGGAGAGGGGGAACCCCGGGCGGATGGAGCGGAGGCGGGAGCGATTTCCGCCATTTTCGGGAGCCACAAGCCTTGGGGGCTTGCGACGAAGGGCATATTCGGCCACCTTTGGGGGGGGAGTCCGGCGCTGGACTTGATCATCGCGCTCAGAGCCTTGGCCGAGGCCGGATCGTTACCGCCTCCCGGGATGATGGAGGAATTGTTTCAGGGCGCGGCGGGTGGCCCCGAGCCGGATGAACTGCAAAACGCGCTCGTTCTCCTCCAGGGTTTCGACGGCGTATGCTCAGGGTTCGTGGTGGGGAAAAGCGTTTGACGGGAGAACGGGAAATTGCGTCTTCTCTTTTTCGATCAGATTAAGGAAGTGGTGCGCGGAGAACGCATCCTGGGGATCAAGACGTTTCCCTTGTCGGAAGCGTATCTGAACGCGCATTTCAGGCGCGCGCCCCGGGTGCCCGGCTCGGTCCTGATAGAGGCGATGGCTCAGATTACGGGATGGCTCGTGGTCTACACGTATGATTTCAAGACCTCATGCGTCATCTCGCTCATCGACGACGTGGAAGTGGCGAGCGACCTGCGCCCGGGAGTGTCTTTGGAGATTCATGGCGAGATGATCGATACGAACGAGCAGGCGAGCCTGTGCCGCGCGCGCGTTGAAAAAGACGGCGTCCCCGTGGCCAAAGCGGAGCGATTCGTGTATCCCCATTTTCCCAACGATGACCCCGGTGGCCTGAAAGAGCGCTTCAGAAGCTACGGCTGGCTGGAGTTCGAGGCGAGTGCATGAGCGCGCAGGTCTTCATCACCGGCCTCGGCATGGTGATCTCGCTGGGCGCCGACGTGGAAACCTCGTGGGATAAGGCGCTGGCGGGTGAATCGGGCCTCGCGCCGATAGAATCTTTCGACGCGAAAACGCTGCCCATCGCCGGGGCGGGCGAGGTCTCGGAGGAGGCGCTTTCCGCCATCAGGGAGAGGCTGCCCGAAGAATATGCGGGAGAGGGCGAGCGCAGGGTGTTGTTTGCGCTCGATGCCGCGCAGGGCGCGGTGGCGGACGCCGGAATGCGCCCCGGCGATTACGCGCCCGAGCGCGCGGGCGTGGTGATGGGAACCGGGCTCAGCAGCTATCGGCTGGAGGATTTTTCCGCCTGGGCGGACCCAGAAAACGGTTTTGACGCCGTGCGTTTCGCCAAAGAACTCGACAAGACGCACGCTTCTGGCTACTTCAACAATCCGCCCGAGCGGGCGACGTCGAAGATTGCGGAGTGGTTTGAACTCGCGGGTCCCACCGGCACCATCACCTCCGCCTGTGCGGCGGCGGGCCAGGCGATAGGCCTCGGGATGCGCATGATCCGCAGGGGAGAAGCGGACGTGGTTCTTTGCGGCGGGGCCGATTCGATGATCCATCCCGTCGGGATGGCCATATTCCTGCTGCTGGGAGCGGCGTCTACATCCAAAGACCCCATTTGCCGTCCGTTCGACAGGAAACGCTCCGGCCTCGCCGTGGGCGAGGGAGCGGGCGTGGTGGTTCTCGAATCAGAAGCCCATGCGCGGGAGAGGGGCGCTGCGCCCTACGCCGCCCTGTCGGGCTATGGCGCGAGCATGGACGCCCATCAGGTGACGGCCCCGCACCCGGCGGGCCGGGGTGCGGTTCGCTCGATGAGCGAGGCGATAGAAGATGCGGGCCTTGAGCCTGCCGACGTCGCCTATGTCAACGCGCACGGCACGGGCACGAAGCTCAACGATCCGGTCGAGACCAGGGCGATTCGCGAGGTTTTCGGCGCGCGGGCGGATTCGCTGGCGGTGAGTTCGTCCAAATCCATGGTCGGACATTTAATCGCCGCCTGCGGCGCGCCCGAGTTCATCTTCACGGCCTTGAGCGTCGCTCGCGACATCGTGCATCCTACGACGAACCTGGAGAACCCGGACCCGAAGTGCGATCTCGACTACGTGGCCGAGGGGGCGAGAAAAATGCCCGTGCCCGCCGCCATCACGAACTCATTCGGCTTCGGCGGGCAAAATGCCACCCTCCTCGTGAGAAAAGCAGCCTAGAAGAAAGGTGATGTAGAATGAAAATCGATTTGAGCGGAAAAATTGCGCTGGTGACCGGAGGCGGGCGGGGTATCGGCCGCGCCTGCTGCGCGGCCCTGGCCGATGCGGGCGCTTCGGTGGCGATCAACTACAGCCGCTCGGCCGAGGCCGCCGAGGAATTGAAACGAGAGATCGAGTCAGCCGGCGGCAAGGCGCTCACCTACCAGGCCGACGTCTCCTCCTACGAGGAGGTGACGGCGATGTTCGAAAAGGTGAAGGCGGATTTCGGCACGCTCGACATTTTGGTGAACAACGCGGGCGTCATTCAAGACGGTCTGCTGCTCACGATGAAGCCCGCCGGCTGGCGGAAGGTCATCGGCGTGAGCCTGGACGGCGCCTATCACTGCACGAAGGCGGCCGGCGAGATAATGCTCAGGAAGCGTTCCGGCAAGGTGATCAGCATCTCCTCCGTCATGGGGGTCTCGGGCGGAGCCGGGCAGACGAACTACGCTTCCGCCAAGGCGGGCATCATCGCCTTCATGCGCGCCTGCGCCGCCGAGATGGGAAAACGGGGTATTCAGTTCAACGCCATTTTGCCGGGCATGATCGTCACCGACATGAGCGAGCGCGTGCGCGAGAAAGGTGGAGACGTGATTATGGAGCGCATACCGGCGGGCCGCTTCGGAGAGCCCGAGGACGTGGCCAAGCTCGTGGTGTTCCTGGCGTCTGCGCAATCGGATTACATCACCGGTCAGGCGATAGCCGTGGATGGCGGTCTGCTCACCGGCTAGAGCGGAGGAGTTTTGGGGATGCGGCTGTACCAGGGTGTGGATTTGGTGGAGGTGGCGCGCTTGAAGGAAGCCTACGAGCGCCACGAGGCGTTTCGAGAAGACGTGTTCACGGAAGCCGAGCGCGCCTACTGCTTGAAGCGCCGCAATCCCTACCCCCATTTCGCCGCCCGCTTCGCGGCGAAAGAGGCCTGCCTCAAGGCTTTCGGCCTCGGCCTCTCCGAGCCGGGCGGGCTGGGCGGTCGGGACCGCCTGCGCGAGATCGAGGTGGAATCGGCGGCCTCGGGCAAGCCCACGCTCAAACTGAGCGGTTCGATGGAGCGCATGAGCGCGCGAAAGAAGATCACCCAGTCCACCATTTCGCTGAGCCATACGCTGGAATTGGCGGTGGCCCAGGTGATTCTCTTGAGCGTTGACGGGCCGGAATAAGTCGGCCAGGGAGTCGTTGTTTTGAGATACATGCTCGTGGACAGGGTAATGGCGTGGGAGGCGGGAGCCTCCATCCAGGGCGTGAAGAACGTTACGATGAGCGAGGATTTTCTGGAGTTTCACTTTCCCCGGTTTCCCGTCATGCCGGGTGCGCTGATATTCGAGGGTCTCGTCCAGCTTGCCGGTTGGCTCGAGGCGGCGGGTTCTGATTTTGCGAACTGGATTCTTTTGGAAAAGGTTTGCAGCGTCAGGTACTATGGATTCGCCTTTCCCGGAGATCAGGTCCTCCTGAACGTGGAGGCGCGAGGAGAGGAAGAGGGACTTAAACATTTCAGGGGCGTGGCCACTGTGGAGGGGGAGCGTCGGGTGGTCGCCGATTTTGGTGGAAAGGTGGTGCCGCTTGCGGATTATGAAGATCCCGAAGAGCAGCGCCACCATTTTCGTGTTCTCGGCCGCGAGATTCGGTTGAGCTAGGTGGGATGACCGATGCGAGGCGCGGATGTGTGGATCACGGGCGTAGGGCTGCTCACCTCCGTGGGCGAGAACGCCTCGGAGAACTGGAGGGCGTTTTGCGCCGGAACAGGCGGGGTCTCCCGTCACCAAAGCGAGGAGAGTGAATCCCTTCCGGATAATTTTCTCTACCAGGGCAGAATCCCCGGCCATGAAGACCCGCCCGAGGTGCCGCCCAGACTCGCGAGCCAGCGAAAATTCCTGAACAGAAGCTCCATCCTGGGGCTTTACGCGGCGGCGGAAGCGGTGGCTTGCGCCGGCCTCGACATAGGAGAGGCGGCGCCCGAGAGAAAGGCCCTCTATGTGGGCGCCGGTGATTTCACGAGGGTGGGCTATGTGGATTTCTACGCCGCCCTGAAACAGACCGCCGGCGAGGCGTGGGATTTCCCGAAGCCCGAGTCCCTGAACGAAGCGGCGCTCCACAAGGTAAGCCCTTTTTTCCTGCTCGAAGGCCTGCCCAACAATCTTTTCAGCTATCTATCGGCCATGTACGAGTTCATGGGGCCGAACGGCAGTTTTTCCAGCCTTTCCTCCTGCGGCGCGCAGGCGCTCGAGAATTGCGATCGCGTGCTTCGCTTCGGCGAGGCCGACGTCGGCCTGGTCGTGGGATGCGGAAGCTGGGCGCACCCCGTGATGCTTCTGGAACTCGACGGCCTGGGGATTCTCTCCCAGGCTAAGAATGGTCCTGCGTCGTTTCGGCCTTTCGACAGGAGGCGCGATGGATTCTTCCCCGGAGAAGGGGCCGCCGCTCTGGTGCTGGAGAGCGCCGAATCCGCCCGGGCGCGGGGTGCCGAGCCCCTGGGCCGCGTCATCGGCGCGGCGAATTGCCAGGAATTCTCCTCTGAACGCTATATTCCCGTTCCCACCGAAGCGGTGCTTCATTCGGTGGAATCGGCGATGACCGAGGCGGGTCTCGCACCCGATGAGTTGGCCTTCATCCTTCCCCACGGGAGCGCGACTCCGCAAGGAGACGCGGGCGAATTGTCCGCCTTGCTCTCGTATTGCGACAAGGCGGAAGGTTCGAGCCCGCTCGCAGGCTGGAAGCCCTATACGGGACATATGGGTTCCGCCAGTGATTTGGGCGAGATTATCCTGGGGCTCTCCGCCCTGAAAGACGGCCGCCTCCCGCCCACGCCGGGTCTCGAGCAAAAAGACGATGCGTTCGAGGCCCTCCACATCCCCACCGAAGAATGCGCCGTCACGGGGGCTGCGTTCTTGTCCCTGAGTCACGGCATCGGCGGGCAATCCTCCGCGACCATCGTCGCCGCACAGTGAACAAATCCGAGAAACGCACCAGGAGGAAGCACGGCAAGCACAAGAGCGCGCTTCACCAATGGGTGGAATACGCCTTGCTCGTTTCGCTTCTGAGCGTGGTTCGTCTGCTGCCCTACGGGGCTTGCCGCGCGTTTTCCGCCGTGGCGGGAGAGGCGATTTTTCGCCTGGCTCCCAGGAGGAGGCGCATTGCGCGCGCCAACCTGCGCATTGCGTTTCCCGAACTCGACGAGGAACAGCGCCTCGTTCTGGCGAAGCGCAGTTGCCAGGCGTTCGTCCTCACTTGTCTGGAGGCTGCGAAGTTTCTCTATCGCTTCGAGCCGCGCCGGGCGAGCGAGACGATGCGCGAGGTCGTGGACGGGGCGGAGGAGATATTCGACAAAGTACGCGCGGTTCATGTGGATGCGGGTGGCTGCGTGTTCGTCGTGCCGCATCTGGGGAATTGGGAATGTCTCGCCCATGCCGGCGCGCTGGCGGGGATTCCGCTCACCATCCCCGTGCGTCCCCTGGACAACCGGAAGCTCGAAGCCGCGCTGCATGAAATGCGCGCATCCTCCGGGCAGGAGATACTCGCCAAGAAAAACGCTTTTTTCCATCTGCGCGAGGCGCTGCGCAAGGGCCGTTCGGTAGCGATTCTAGCCGATCAGAACGCGGGCGGTGAGGGAATAGACGCGCCGTTTTTCGGCAAGCCCGCCAGGACGACGCCCGCCCCCGCCGCGCTCGCGGTTCTCTACAACCGGCCCATCGTGTTGATCGCATGCCTGAGAAAAGGCGATGACCGGCGCTATCAGGTTTTGCTCAGCGAGCCGATAGCGCCCGATATGAGCGCGCGAAGCGCGAGGAAGGAAATCGAGAGGCTCACGAGGGCGGTGAACGAGGAGACGGAAAACTTTATCCGAAAGGGACCGGAGCAGTACCTATGGATTCACGACAGGTGGAAGCTCACCAAAAAAGTAGGACCCGCGCGTTGGGCCGACTCATCGTGAGGCTTTAGGAGAAGATACGGATTTTCTCAGATGCTTGAAAAAGGGGACGCCCAGTTTATCCAGTTTCGCCTCGAGTCTTTCCGTGCAATCACAATCCCCGCAGACGGGATAGCCCTCGCAATCTTCGGGTTTTCGGGCGAAGCGCACGTCGATCTCCTCGAAATACGCCTCCCAGTAAGGCAGTTCTTCATACAACTCGTAGCCCGGCCCGAACGCCTCGCGGCAGTAGCAGACCTCGAGCCAGCGAACCTCGCCCTCCGTGGTCAGCCTCGCGTCTTTCATGCATTTCAGGAAAGTTCCGTGCGCGATGGAGCCGCGCCCGAGTTCGCCGGACTCGATGGCTTCGAGCAGAGCGGCGCCTTTGCCCTCAATCATTTTTCCGCGCACCAGGTATCGCATGGAACCTCCACGCCTTTTTCATGAATCCTTCATTCGATTGTAACATAAGCGTTATGATTCATGTATAGGTTGGCGATGGCTTAGAGTATCGAAAGCATGAGCCGGTAAGACGAAAAACCGAAAACCGATGCACCAGGGAGTACGTGGCATGAAGGACGAACCAATGGAAATCACCATGGCGGCGAGCGAGATGTTTCCCTTCGCGAAATCAGGCGGACTCGGGGACGTCATCGGCGCGCTGCCGCCGGCCCTGGGGCGGATGGGTCACCGGGTTTGCGTTTATCTTCCTGCATATCGCGTGATCCTTCAAAAATATAAGCCGGCTCCCCCCGCGCAGGTGGCGGACGTCTTCTCGGATGCGCGCTACGAGGTGTTCTCGCTCGAACACGAGGGTGTTTCGGTCAAACTCGTCGCCGCCGATGACCTGTTCGATAGGGATGGGTTTTACGGAGACTCAGGCGGGGCGTTTCCCGACAACGCGGAGCGTTTCGCGCGCCTCACCCGGGGCGCTCTCTCCCACATGGAGCGGGAAGGGGCGTACCCCTCCATCATCCATTGCCATGACTGGCAAGGCGCCTTGATACCGCCATTGCTGAAATATCGCCGCGCGGAGGATGCGAGGTGGAGCGGTGTTTCCACCGTTTTCACCATTCACAACCTGGCGTACCAGGGCCGCTTCCACCCGGATGATTTCGCGCACACGTGCCTGCCCGATGAGGCGATGGGTTTTGAGGGCCTGGAATTTCATGGCGACGTGAACTTCATGAAGGGCGGCATCTTGTTCAGCGACGCCTTCTCCACCGTGAGCGAGAGGTATGCCGAAGAGATGCGGACGCAAGAGCAGGGGGAGGGAATGGAAGGGGTGGTCGCCCGGAGATCATCCTCTTTGTTCGGCATCATGAACGGCATCGACGAGGCGGTCTGGAACCCGGAGAGCGACCCTCATATTCCGGCCGCCTTCTCGAGCGCGCATCCGGAAGCGAAGGCGAAGTGCAAGGCTGCGCTTCAGGCGGAATTGGGATTGGACCCGGATTCGAAGGGCCCTTTGTGCGTCGTCGTCTCGCGGCTGGCGCATCAGAAGGGAATCGACCTGATTTTAGAAACCATGGACGAGTTGATGGACTCAGGCATGAGCCTGGCCGTCCTGGGAACCGGCGAGGAGGAGTTGGAGGAAGCCCTGGCCGAGGCCGCCGCGGCCTATCCGGGCCGGGTGGCGTTCGCGCCCGCTTATGATGAGGCGCTCTCTCACCGCATGTACGCGGGGGGCGACGTGTTGCTGATGCCCTCGCGCTATGAACCTTCGGGCCTGAACCAGCTATACGCCATGCGCTACGGCGCTCTCCCTTACGTGCGGCGGGTCGGCGGGCTCGCGGATTCTGTTCACTCATCTCCCGTGCCCGAGCCGGACGTGGACACCGGCTTTCATTTCGACGCGTTCGCTCCTGCCGATTTCCTCGCCGGGATGAAGGCGATTTGCCAAGTGTTTTTGAATCAGAGGCTTTGGCGTATGATGATGCGCAACGCGATGGAGAAGAACTCCGGCTGGGACGGCGTCGCGCCCCGCTATGTCGATTTATACGAAAAGGCGATGCGCTCACAGGCAGGTTGAGGCGAGTCGAACAAAGGAGCTAGAGTTTGGATTCGCGTGATCCCAGAGTCATATCCTTCGTCATGGCGGGCGGTGCCGGAAGCAGGCTTCACCCCTTGACGGTCGCGCGCGGCAAACCCGCCGTGCCTTTCGGTTCGAAATACCGCATCATCGACTTCGTACTGAGCAATCTGGTGAACTCGGGCTATCAGTCCATCTACGTGCTGGTGCAGTACCTGTCGCAATCGCTGATCGAGCATTTGAGGCGCTCGTGGAACATCAGCGGGACATTGGGGAAGAATTTCGTGACGGCCGTTCCGCCCCAGCAGCGCTCGGGCGAGTTCTGGTTCAAGGGGACGGCGGATTCCATCCATCAGAACAGAAACCTGGTGACCGACAATGCGCCCGACATCGTCCTGGTGTTCGGGGCGGACCATATCTACCGCATGGACGTGAGCCAGATGGTTCGTTTTCATCTCGCACGCGGAGCGGATGCGACGATATCGGCCCTGCCCGCCCCCATCGAAGACGCCCAGGGCTTCGGGGTGCTGGCGGTCGACGAGGAAGGACGGGTGGAGAGTTTCGACGAAAAGCCCCCCCACCCCCGGCCCATGCCGGGCGATTCCTCGCGCGCCCTATGCTCCATGGGGAATTATGTGTTTTCCTCCCAGGTGTTGATGGATGCGCTCATCAGCGACGCGGCGCGTGAGGGAGAACATGACTTCGGGCGCACCATCATCCCCGCCTTGCTGGGCGAGCGCAAAAAACTCTACGCCTATGATTTTCTGAAAAACGAGATTCCGGGTATGAAGCCGAGCGAGGAGAAGGGCTACTGGCGCGACGTGGGCACCATCAAGACCTACTGGGAGGCGCAGATGGACCTGTTGGGAGAGACGCCGCTCCTTGATCTGAGCAACCCCGACTGGCCGATACACACCAGCGCCTACCCGGGGCCGGGTAGCCGAATCATATCCGCGGAAGTGGAAAACGCTCTCATCGGCGAGGGATGCCAGATTGTGGGCGCGCGGATCGAGCGTTCCGTCATCGGCCGCGGCGTGATGATCGAAAAAGGGGCGGAGGTTGTCGATTCCATCGTCATGGATCACACCCATATCGGAGCCGGGGCGAAGCTGCAAAAGGCGATTGTCGACAGGTTCAACCAGATCGGAGCGGGCGCTTCGGTGGTGGATGGAAACGCCGACGCCTACCCCGGCGCCGTTTCCGATCCCTCCGGCATCATCGTCCTGCCGCGCGGATTCACCCGGCCCGTCATATGAATCCCGTGCACTTGGCGGGCATCCGTACCCGCGCCGAAGCCTTTCTCGCCGAATCGCGAAAAGAGTGGTACGAGGTCGGCGCGGGCCTGAAGGAAGATGTACGCCTGAGCGAGATTTTCGCCGAATACGCCGACCTTTTTACGCGCGAGAACATCCATACTCTCCGCTCCCTCGCCGATTCGGCGGAAGGTGAAGCCGAATCCACGAGGCTCTCCGAGTTGCGGGGTTTCTTAACCCTGGGTTTTATACGCGACGCAACCAGGGATTTAAGTGAGCAGGCGCTCCTTTTCGAGACGCAAACGATGGTGAAAACGGCCGAGGGCGAGTCCATCCCCTATCGGCAAAGCGCCGTCGCGCTCTTGAACGAGTCGAACCGTGAGAATCGGAATTTTCTGGAAAACGCCCGCTCGGAGGCTTTGGTGGAGAAGAACGAATTCTTGCAGCAAATTCATCACACCACCCATGAAATAGCCGAAGTGTTGGGTTTCGAGGGCTATCTGGGGATGATGGCGGCGCTCAAACGCTACAGCTTGAGTCCGGTTCGCGAAGAAATGGGGTGGTTTCTCGAACGCACCGGGGCGCTTTATGCCGAGGCGATGGAAGAAGCGCTGAGTCGAGCGGGCGTTCCCCCTTCAGCCGCCCATCGCCACGATGCGCTCTATTGCTTTCGGGGTATCGAGTTCGACGGTCTTTTTCCGGCCGAGAAAATCGAATCCTCGGCGAGGAAAGTTTGCGCCTCGATGGGCCTCGATCTATTGGCGGGAGGCCGGGTGCGCCTCGACATCGAGGATCGCCCCTTAAAAAGTCCCCGCGCGTTTTGCGCCTCCTTGCACGTGCCCGAAGAGGTATACCTCGTCATCAGGCCCCGGGGCGGGCATGACGATTACCGCGCGTTCTGGCACGAACTCGGCCATGCGCTTCATTTCGCCAACGTGGCGGCGGATGCGGCTTTCGAGTGGAAGCGCCTGGGGGATAACTCCGTGACCGAGGGGTTCGCCATGCTCTTCGATCATCTTTTGCTCGACCCGCTCTGGCTCGAGGACGCCCTGGGCGGGGAGGCTTCGGACTACGCGGCGTTTCTGGAGCATCATGCGCTTTTCGAGCTATACATGCTGAGGCGCTATGCGGCGAAAATCGACTATGAACTCACGCTTCACCAAGGGGCGGAACTCGCGGGCAAAGACGCCCTGTATCGGGAAAAACTGAGTGCGGCGACGGGGGTGGAATATCCAAAAGTCTCCTATCTCGACGATGTGGATCCGTTTTTTTATTGCGCGAATTATCTGAGGGCGTGGATGCTCCAGGCCCAGATGGCGGAGGTCCTGAAGACGAAGTTCGGCAAGAGGTGGTGGGCCAATCGGGGGAGCGGCGGATTCCTGCTGGAGGTCTGGCGCGACGGGCAACGCCACGACGGCGATTCCCTCTCCCGCCACCTCGGCTATCGGCGACTCACAACGGAACCGCTTGAGGCGCAAATCAGGAATCTCATGCCGCGCTAGCCCGCCGATAAGTGAAGGAATACGCAGCGGCGAGCCTCCCGGTTCGCCTCGGGCGGCTCGACGCCGCGTCAGCTTCTAATCCGTCTGAACCTTAAAACTCGATGGGCTTGCGCTCCTTGCACGAGCGATCCGCCGCCATGGTGAGGGCGAGTACGTCTCTCGCGTGCGCGCCCGTGGCGAGTCCCACCCCGCCGATTCCCAGAATATGGCGCACGAAGGCGTCTGTTTCTTCTTTCATGGGGCCGAAGAACTCGCCCATCACGAAGTCCCCCGGCATGGCGGAACCCAGGAAGGCGACGTTCACCTGATGTTCGGGCGTGTAGGGGCAGGGAATCGGCTCTTCGGGCGCTAAAATCACGTCCCTGTGAGCGTCGTCCACGTTCAGCGAGCCCTTCGTGCCTTGCAAGTCGATTTCCATCGTCGCCGTATAGGCGGGCCAGTGGTGGGGCTGGAGCCAGCTCGTGCCCAGCGTGGCCACGCTCCCGTCGTCGAAGGTGACGATCATCCACTGGAAATCGTCGCGCTTGTATTTCTTGAACACGAAACTCGCCGAGCGGGCGTAGACCTCGACGGGCTTTTTCCCCTCCATGTACCAGAGGATGAGGTCGACCATGTAGGTGAGCGTGTTGATGGAGGGCGTGGTGTTGGGCGAGCGCCTCGCCACCGCCTCGCCCACGGCGCGCGTGACGTAAATCTTGCCGAGCGCCATCACGATGTCGCCGAGCTGCCCGGCGAAGGCCGCTTGTTTGGCGAGCAGAAAGCGCCTCCTGTAGCGCTGGGTGTAGCCCACGAAAATCTCCGCGCCCGACGCGTCGGCTTTCGCCAGGATGTCGTCCGCCTCGTCCAGGTCGAGGACGAAGGGTTTTTCGATGAGCACGGGCTTGCCGAGTTCGGCCGCCAGGGCCGCCGGCCCGTGGTGGAACTCCTCGTCCGATGAGACGATGACGGCGCCGACGCGCTCGTCCCTTATCGCCACTTCGTATTTCTCCGTCGCCACATCGGCCCGGACCGATTCCGCCAGGCGGTCGAGCTTCTCGGGCACGATGTCGCACACCGCGAGATAGTCCACCTGGGGGATTTGCGCGCAAGAATGCGCTCTGAGCGTTCCGATGCCGCCTGCGCCGATGACGGCAACTCCTGTCGTTTTCACAATCGTCTCCTCACATAATTTGCATACGGCTCGTTTCGGGGGAATAATCCCCCTGTCTCGTATATATTCCCATCATACATCGGGAGAATCCCATGCGCATCGACGTTCAGACCCATCATGTACCACAAGCCTACGTGGAAGCGCTCGCCGCCCGCTCCGATTTTCCGCGCTACGAGAATGCGGAGGATTTCTGGTGGGCGTGGGCGAGTCCGGATGAAAAACTTCCGATGCGGCCTCCCGCGCTGGATATCTCCATCAAACTCGCCGAAATGGATGAGCAGGAAATCGATATTGCCCTAATCAGCATGAACATTCCAGGCGCGGACCTCGCAAAAAACCCAAAAGACGCGGATGAACTCGCGAGAATCGGAAACGACGGCCTGGCCGAGGCCGGGGCCCCTCACCCGGGACGGTTTCGCGGTTTGGCTTCGCTCGGTTTCGGGGATATCGACGCGACCTGCCGCGAACTCGAACGCTGCGTGGATGAGTTGGGTTTCGTGGGCTTACAGGTGTTCGCCTACGTGGGCGGCAAACGCTACATCGACGACGCGGCTCATGAACCCCTGTGGGGGCTGTTGGCCGAGCGCGGTGTTCCGCTCGTGCTGCACCCGGGGCCTTCTCCCTCGGGGCCGCAGTACAAGGATCACTGGCTGGGGCCGATGATCGGCTTCATGTTCGATGAATGTCTGGCGGCGCTCAGGCTCATCCTGGGCGGCGTGCTGGAGCGTCACCCCGACCTCAAGGTGCTCTTGCCGCACGGGGGCGCGTCGCTCCCGTATTTCATCGGTCGGGTGGACAACCTGAGTTCGCGCTACCGAGGCGATCAGGACTTGATCACCCGCGACCCGAGCGAATACTTCGCACGCTTTTACACGGATACGGTGGTTCACTCCCAGACGGCGCTCGAGTTCTCCTTGAAGGAGATGGGCGCATCGCGGATGATGTTCGCAAGCGACGCCCCCTGGGTGCCCGTGAAGCGCCACGCCGACATGGTGAACGCGCTGGATATTTCATCCGAGGATGCGGAAAGAATCTGGAGCGGCACGGCCAAAGAGTTTTTCGGGCTGTAAAACGCGCAGGCGCGCCTCACGCGTCGCTTCTGAGCAGCATGCGCTTCACGTCGTATTCGAGCACCACCTCGCCCTTTTGATTGAGCACCCTTTGATGCGTGGAGACGACGCCGCGATCGGGCCTGCTTTTAGAAGGACGCACGTCCGTCGTCGCCACTTCGACCGTGAGCGTATCTCCCACGTACACCGGCGCGCGCGCGACGAGGCCGTCCACGCCTAAAAGTGCTATCGCGTAATCGTGCAGGACGCCCGTCTGGACGATTAAGGTATCCGCGATGCCGCAGGTGAAAAGGGCCGGCGCCATGCGCTTCTCATGGCCTTTTTCCCGTAAAAATTCCATGTCGAGAAACAGGCTTTCCGTATAGCCCACCAGGTTGACGTAGTTCACCACGTCGGTCTCGGTGATGGTTCTGCCCCGGGTGGTGAATTTGCTCCCGACTTCCCATTTTTCAAACGCGACGCCTTCGCTCATGAAACCTGAAACCTCCTGATTGGTCGTGTGGTTCTGCGGAAAGGCGATTCTACAGGCGAGGGCGAAAATCTTCAAAGTTCACGCGGGTTTTGCCGTGAGGTTGAGAATCGAGAGGCGTGAAGCCTTTGATTCGGTGAGTCGACCCCGTCTATACTGCCCGGTATGTATTGACCGAGTACGTGCCTGCACCCTACTTGCCCGATTAAACCGTCTAAGAATAACTGGAGCGAATTCATCGTCATGACGCGCATCGTGTGTTGGAACATTGGAAAGAAAAACTCGCCTTGGGAAGAACTGCTGGAGATGGACGTGGACGTCGCCTTGCTGCAAGAGGCGAGCAGGGTACCGCCCGATCTGAGGCGTCCGGTCGAGGCCGGGCCTCAAGACCCCTGGGAGCCGTGGGAGGAGGGTCTCTATGATAGAGGGGCGATGGTCGTCAAACTCTCCGAGCGGGTCGAGATAGAATGGTTCAAGCGTATTTTTCCGGTTAGCCATGCGAAGCGCGATGAAATCCCGGTCAGCGGTATCGGCACCATCGCGGCCGCAAGGGTGATTCCGCTGGAGGGGAAACCGTTCATTGTTGTGTCGATGTATGCGCGCTGGATCAGGCCCCATGTCACGACCGGGACGGAATGGAGGGTAGGCTACCCGGATGGGTCGGCCCACCGAATCATCTCGGACTTGTCCGCCTTCATCGGCGACACGGACCCCTCGACGCACCGCATTCTGGCGGCCGGCGATCTCAACACGATATACGGCGCGACGGACGACAATCGGCTGGCGCTCCCGGCCCGGGATCGTACGATCTTCGAGCGAATGAACGCGCTGGGACTGGAGTTCATGGGGCCGCAGTACCCGAACGGCAGGCGGGCGGAGCCCACGCCGCAGGGCTTGCCTGGCGACACCAAGAATGTCCCGACCTTCTTCACGACGAGACAATCTCCGGCGACCGCCCAAAATCAACTCGATTACGTCTTCGCCTCGCGGGGATTCCACCGGGGCGTGGCCGCCCGCGCCCTGAACGGTGCCGATGAGTGGGGTTCGAGCGATCACTGCCGGTTGTTGATAGATGTCGGCCCGGCCTCGGCCATTGGACGGGCGTGAGAGCCGCTTCGGACATGGAATGATACAAATACAAATACAAAGATATCAACACTTTATCAAAGAGTGGAACCCGGCGGCGTCCAATAGTATAATAAGCGAGTCGCCGGTTCACATCTTTTCTCGGCAGATGGGGAAAGTTCCAGGGGGGATGGATAGATGAGGCGTTTTGGGATCACTATCGCTTTGAGCGTTGTGGCGGTCGTTTTTCTGATAAACGATGCGGCGGCGGCTGGCCGTCACGGTAGACGCCACGGAGTACATCGTCACCGCCACCACCGTTCCCGGGTCATCTTTCGTCACATGTTCTGGTATGGTCCGCGCTTCGTCGCTCCGGTCTGGTACGGCTATCCGGCCTGGTACGGCCCGCGCGTCATTTATCGGCCCTACCCCCGTAAGCGTTACGTGCATCGCTCTACGGATTTCGGCTGCGCGACTTATGTCGCGGATAACGACAACGAGGTTCTCGGATCGGTGATAGGCGCGATCGGCGGCGGCGTCATCGGACATCAGGTCGGCAAGGGCGGCGGCCGGGCGCTCGCCACCTTCGCGGGCGTGCTTCTTGGCAGCGTCGTGGGTGGGCAACTCGGGCGCGACCTCGATGAGGCCGAACGCCTCAAGCTCGCGAGCGCCACGCAATACGCGCTCGAGAACCAGCGCTCCGGCACGCGAACCGTATGGGACAATCCCGACAGGCGGATATGCGGCGTCATCGTTCCCAGGCCGGCCTTCAAGAACGAACGCAACCAGTATTGCCGCGAGTTCCAGCAAAGAGTGGTCATCGACGGCAAAGAGCAAAGCGCCTACGGCACCGCTTGCAGGCAGCCCGACGGGCAGTGGAAGATCGCCAACTAGCCCGCTGACGCTTATAGCCTAATCCATCACGACGACCGCGCGACCCGTAACGGCCGCCACCTCGAGCCGTTCGTGGACCTTTTCCACCTCATCGACGCTGAACGAGTAGGTTTCCGTCACCACGGGCCAGACGTCGCCCCGCGCCACGAGGTCGAGCGATTCCTTGAGTTCCTGTTTCGACGCGTACCGGCTGCCCAGAAGCTCCAGTTCTTTTGTCACCATATCGCGCGATGCGGTCTGAAACGTCTGCCCCGTGCCGCCCAGGGTCACGAGGCGTCCGCCGATTCCCAGGGCCTGAACGCCCGCTTCCATCGTGGCGGCGGAAGATACGAAATCGACCACCACGTCCACGCCCTTGCCGCCCGTCAAGTCCAAAAGCGCGCCCGCCACGTCGCCTTGTGATGCGTCTACGGCCTCATCCGCGCCTACGTCGCGGCACTTGCCGAGTTTGTTCGCCGCGATGTCCACGGCGATGACTCTGGCGTGCGCCCACTTCGCCATCATGACCATGTGGATGCCCACGCCGCCGCCCGCGCCCATGACGGCCACGGTCTCGAGCGGTGCGATGCGCGCGCGCCTCGTCACCTTGTAGGGGTGGCTATCGCGTCGCAGATGACGGAGACCTCCGCAGCGTCCTTCTCGTAATCGAGCCCGGCGGGAAGTTTGATGAAATTCCTTGCGGGCAGTTTGATGTATTCCGCATAGGCTCCCTGCACCTGGCGGCCGATGTAGCCCGTAAAGTTCTCGCACAGCGTCTCGCGGTTGATGAGGCACCACTTGCACCTCCCGCAGGTGACGTAGAAATGGGCGGTCACCGCGTCGCCCTCCTGTAAGCCCTCGACGCCTGCGCCCACGGCGGAGATGACGGCGGTGATCTCATGGCCGATGATGAGGGGATAATCCACACCGGGCACCCGGCCCATGCGGGCGTGGTGGATGGTCAGCCCGGCGCCGCAGGCCAGTATCTTCGCGACCGCTTCTCCCGGCCCCGGCACGGGGTCTGGATATTCTTCCTCGACAAAGGGTTTTCCCGGCTCTCTCAGCACCATCGCCTTCAAGGGGCGTCCTCCTCACAAAAATGGAATCGGATTTCAGAGGCCCGATTAGAGCACATAGGCGAGCGCCTAGGCAACGAGGAGCGTATGGTGTAGAACGCAACTCCGCGTTCTCTCCGGTGGCGTCCAACACGGAAAGCGAAAACATGATGAATGAACCCCCTGTAAGTGAAGAAAGAACGTTCAGCGCGAATCGCGCGGCCAAGACCACGCTGCTGGTCGCTTTGCTGATGCTCGCCTTCACCGCGTCGGCGCTCTATACGAACCAGCCGGGCAGGGTGGGTTACGGCTGGGCGACGCTGGCGGGAGGGGTGGCCTTGAGTGTGTTCGGGCTGGCGACCTGGCGCGGATTTACGTGGTGCTGTTATCTCGCTGTTCTGGTGTTGGGCATATTCGATTTCATCTGGATGGTGCGGGTACTCGAGGGTTTCGAGGTCGGCCTCGCCATCTGGATAGCGATTTGTTTTTTCTCTATCCGCGAGATTTGGCCGGGCATCGACGAGAAATTCCCCTGGCTCAAGCGCAATCCCTGAGGTGCGGGGCGAGCGGCCTTGAGTTCGCAATCGCCCCCTTGAGGGTCATTGCCGACCGGGGAAGGGGGGATTGCGGTTTTGTAGGTCGGACATATATGTCCGCCACACATACATGCGTCCCTGCATTTCGCCTTTGATCGTCATCCCGCAACCCTTGAATGCGGGATCTGGAGCGATGAAAACCACTCCCGGTGGGCCGCATATATGCGGCCCCTACGGACGGCGCTTACGGGTCGCGCGGCTATCCGCCATTACAATTTGTCCATCACGTAGCGGACGCACTCGAAATGGCGGGGCGTCTCGGTAGGTGTGAAATCAGGCGCATTCAAGGCCCATAGCGGCACCTCGCTCTCGTGCGCAGAGCCGTGGCTTCTGAGGTGAACCGCGCGCTCGGCTTCGTCCATCACGCCGAATACGGTCTCTGAATCCGCGAGAACCATGATGTCGCCTACCCGCTCGGCCATTAGCTGAAAGCGCGCGGCCGCCTCCTCGCGCGTAAGCGCATCATCGATTCCCGGGCAGGCTTTCAGGATGGAAACGGCGTCGGCGAGCGCCTCCTCGGTTTCCAGGTGCACGTAAGCCGCGCCGCCCTGGTTGCCGTGGTGGACGACGTAGCGGTCCTTGATGATGGGAACAGCCTCCGCGCCGACGCCCCGGGCTCTTAATATGACGCCCGGGTCCAGCGCCCGCATCTTATCGCGCATCCCGTGGTCGGCGGTGATGAAGACCGCTCCGTCTTTATGGGCGCTCACCCAGCTATCGACCAGATGACCGATTTCCGCGTCGAGTGCGGCGTGGTGCTCCTGAGCCTCGGCGCTCTCCGGGCCAAACTTGTGCTGTAAGAAATCCGTGGTGGTGACGTAGAGCAGGTCTGGTTTTTGGTTTTCGAGTACCGCGCGCGCAGCCCGCAGGAGCCACAGATTGACGGCCCCGCTGTAGATTTCCTCTTTGGGGCCCGCTTTTTCGATGAGCCACCCGGGCGGGTCTTCGGCGGTGACGACCGTCTCCGCCCCTTTGCCGATCATGTCGCAGAGTTTTTGTTTGGACGCCAAAACGGCGGTCTTACGCCCCGCCGTGCGGCCCATCTCCATGAGTGTGGGCGAGAGGACGAAATCCCCCGATTCCATATAGACCTCCTCGCCCGTCTCCGGGTTCAGGAAGTAATTGGCCGTAATCCCGTGCGCGGCGGGGGGCGCGCCGCAGATCATCGAGACGTTGTTCACGTTGGTGACCGAGGGCATCTGGCAAGAAACGATGAAGCGCGCGCCCTCGCCCTCGATTCTATCGAGGTTAGGCGTAGGAGAGGCCTCGAAATAGGCGGGGTCGCCGCCGTCGATCAGGATGATGAGGGCGCGCATTCTGAACCGGGAGTCACGGGGTCAGCCCAGACGTCTCAACGCCTTGGCGCCGATGTCTTTTCTGAAATACGCATCTTTCCAATAAATCAGCTCGCTCGCCTCGTATGCGCGCGCAACCGCTGCGCGGATGTCGATCCCGCGCGCGGTGACGCCGAGCACGCGGCCACCGGCGGTTACGACCTCGCCGGAATCGCTCAGGCTCGTTCCCGCATGAAAAACGTGAACGCCGGGCAGGGAGTCGGCGTCCTCGATTCCGTGAATCGGGTCACCCTTCCGGTAGGCGTCCGGGTAGCCGCCCGCCGCCATGACGACGCAGACCGCCGCGTCTTTCGAGTAGCGGATGGTCGTCTCGTGCAGTCGTCCCTCCACGCACGCCATGAGGACGGGCAGCAAATCCCCCTCCATGCGGGTGAGCAGCGGCTGGCATTCGGGGTCGCCGAAGCGGCAGTTGAATTCCAGGACTTTCAGTTCATCACCCTGCACCATGAGGCCGGCGTAGAGAACGCCCCGGTAAGGCGTTCCTCGCCTCGCCATGGTGCGGATGGCGGGTTTGATGACGGTTTCGAGCGCTTTTTGTTCGAGCGCGCCGGAGAGTACGGGTGCGGGGGAGTACGCGCCCATGCCGCCCGTGTTGGGGCCGGTATCGTTCTCGCCGATGGCCTTGTGATCCTGGGCCGAGGCCATGGGGAGCGCGGTTTCCCCGTCTGCGAACGCGAGAAAGCTCGCCTCCTCGCCTTCTAAAAATTCCTCCACCACGCACGTGGCGCCCGCTTCTCCGAACGCTCTTTTTTCCATGATTTGGGATATGGCCTCGTGCGCGCTCGATACGTCCGGACACAGGAGCACGCCCTTGCCTGCGGCCAGGCCATCGGCCTTCACCGCCCATGCGCCGCCGCGTTTTGAGACGAAATCCCTGGCCGCTCCCGCTTCCTCGAAAACACCGTAGGCGGCGGTGGGGATTCCCGCCTCGTCCATCAAGGCTTTTGAAAACGCCTTGCTCGCCTCGATGCGGGCGGCCTCGGCCGATGGGCCGAACGCCCGAATCCCGAGCGCTTCCAGTTCATCCACGAGCCCCAAGGCGAGAGGGGCCTCGGGGCCGACGACCACCAGGCCCGGCTTTTCCTCTTTCGCCAGCGAGAGGAGACCCTCGATGTCCTCAGCACCTGCGGCAACGTTTCGCCCGACCCGCGCCGTGCCCGCGTTTCCGGGTGCGCAGAGGACCTCATCCACATCCGGGCTTTGGTTCAGTTTCCAGGCCAGGGCGTGCTCGCGACCGCCCCCGCCGACAATGATGACCTTCATCGGATATTCCTACTTAAAATGGTGAAGACCACAAAGTAGAGCGGCGCGAAAAAGGTGTCAAACAATAGGGGGACATATCAACCCATATCCCCCAGGGCGTGTTGCACGATGGTGACGAGCGAGACGGGAGCCGTGTCTGCGCGCAGGATTCTGGGGCCCAGGGATACCGGCAGGAAACCGCAATCCATCGCTCCTCCTGATTCCTCGTTCGTGAGGTCTCCCTCGGGACCGGTCAGGAGGGCGACGCGAAGCGGCGCGGCGGTCGTATCCCGGCGCACTCGCGATAGCGCTTGTTTGGCGGAAATTGCTTCTTCTCCCAGATACCCCATGATTTTGAGATCAAAATCCTTCGTTTCGGCGAGAAAACCCTTGAGGTCGCCGAGTGGATGCGCAACAGGCGGGGGCACGCGGTCGCACTGCTTGGCGGCTTCCAGTACGATTCGCCGCCAGCGTCTGTGGCGCTCGGCGCTCCTTTTCTCCTGAATCCTGACTTCGCACCTATCGAGCGCAAGCGGATAAAACGTATCGACACCCAGTTCGCAAGCTTTCTGGAGGACCCACTCGAACCGCTCCCCTTTGAGCAGGGGAAGTCCTAAGGATATCGACATGGGGGAGGGCGGTCTTTCGGGCAGGCGCTCGATGATTTGGGCGGTGCTTTCATCGGCGTCGATTTCCGTCAGCTCCACCTTGTATTCACGCCCATCCTCGGTGGCCACGCGGCAAATCGCGCCCGCCTTCATCTTGAGGACGCGGCGGATGTGCGCGGA
Organism: bacterium; assembly: GCA_965221165.1. GTDB lineage: Bacteria > UBA8248 > UBA8248 > UBA8248 > UBA8248 > Bin107. Next base: position 1,328,527 of record CBDCRP010000003.1, on the reverse strand, counting down.
TTCCTCCGTCCCCAGGACGATTCGCTCGCCCTGAACCGCTTCGGGCTCGACGTAGAAAAGCCGCAGTCCGTCGCGCGTCATGGTTTTGAAACCTCGATGCTCGCCCACTCCTCGATTCGGCTCGTCTTCTCGAGCGTGAAGCCGGCCTCTCTGTAGATGCGGGCGAGAGCGTCCGCCTGCTCGTAGCCTATCCCTGAGAGAACGGCCCGGCCCCCGGGAGCGAGCGCCCCGTGAATGAGCGGCGCGAGTTCTCTGAGAGCGCCCAGGAAGATGTTCGCCGCGACGAAATCAACGAGGCCCCACCAGTCTTCGAGCGCGCCTGCCGCAAGTGTCGTGTTGCGCGTCGTCATGCAATCTCCTACCCCGTTTCTTTGCGCAAGCGCCATGGTCTCCTCCACGGCCTTCGGGTCCAGGTCGAACGCCGCCACCTGCCTTGCGCCATAGAGAAGGGCGGCGACGCCCAGGATGCCCGAACCACACCCTAAGTCCACCATGCGTTCGGGAGGTTTTCTGGCGCATTCGTTTTCAACGGCGAGCAGGGCCAGGCGCGTGGAGGGATGCCTGCTCGTGCCGAAGGCGAGGCCCGGCTCCAGGATCAGTTCGATGCGCCCGCCCGGCGTCTCGTTTTCATCCCAGGGCGGCCTCACCCAGAGTTTCTCCCCATAGGCTTCGCCCTTGAAATGACCCCGTGACTGGGCGATCCAGTCCTGATCCTCGATGTTTTTGAGTGTGATGGCGCTCTTCGCAACGCCCAGGCCGGTGAGGAGGGCTTCTATCGTGCGGAGTTTCGCCGTCGCACCGTCTTCAAGGGCGATGTGCGTGATGAGGAGCGATGCTTCCCCCGCGCCGTCTCGCTGCTCGACGGCAGATGCGCCTGCGTCCAATATGCGGGCGGATGCCTCCTCGGCCAGATCGTCACGAACCTGAACCATGAGTTCGAGCCATTTTTTCTTCACAGGCTCTCGCGTTTTATTCCGGCAGCCGAACCACGGCCGAGCCCGCCGTCGCCAGTTCGCCTTCCTGGTTCGTTCCGGTAATTTCCACCTTCACGGTGCCGTCGGCCTCGTTTTTCTCGACCACCTTGCCCGTGTGCCGGATGGTGTCGCCATAGATCATGGGGCGGCGCACCTGGACGTAGAGGTTCTTGAGAAAGGCATCGTCCCCCATCCAGTTGGTGATGAAGGGGCTCACCCAGGCGAAGCGCATGACGCCGTTGTCGAACGGACCCGGCATCCCGCGCCCCGAGGCGAGGTTGAAGTCCTCGTGTTGCTGGGAGTTTTTCACCTTGATGCCGATCTGGGGGATGAGGACGGCGTTGTGCGGCGCTTTTTTGAGGTCCAGATAGCCGCGTCTTCCCGCCTTGTAGGATGGGCCGTTGCCCGCGTTCCAGGCCACCATGTCGCCGATGGTGAGGGGGCCGCGAAGCATGGGCGGGAGTTCATCCCCGACGGATACTTCCGCGAAGCGGCGCTTCTCGCCGCCTTTTCTCTCCTCGGCCTCGTAGGCGTGTTCAATTTCCTGGAACTCCGCCTCGCCGTATTGCTTGATCGGCCTCTCGTAGAGGAGCGCGTTTCCCTCCTGGAGGGTCCTTATCATCGTGCCGGTGCCCCTGGCGACGACCTCATCCTCCTCGTTCCAGTAGGTGCACTCGGAGATGATGAAGATAAGTTGTCGGCCCGCCTTGTTCGTCTTGACGAAGGAATCTTTCTGGATGGACTCCGCGCGGAGCTTGGCTCCGAGCGGTATGGGTTTTTCCCATTCGAACTCCACGCCCCCGATGAGGGAGGAGAGCGGAACCTCCATGGGCGCTCCGTGCAGAATCGGGTAGAGGACAGACACCAGAAACGCGGGTGGCGCCATGACGTTATCGTAGGCGGTGCCGGCTGCGTATCCGGCGTCCAGCCAAAGCGGGTTGTCGTCGTCGATGCCGTATGCGAAATGGCGGATGGCGTCGGCGCTCGCCTCGTTGTTCCACGCCTCGCGCTCGCGCACGGGCCGGCCGTTCAGTTTTTGCGTCTTCTCGATGAACTCGTCGATGAGGGCTTGATTCGACAATGTGTAATGCTCCTATGTCTGATTTTCGTGGATATATCGGACAGGCTGGTGAATTTTGTTTTCCGGAAGAGATATGTAGCAAGAAATTTCGGGCGCAACAAGGCGGGCCGGGCCATGTCATTCGAGACGGGATTTCATTTTCTCCAGAAATTTCCGGGTTCGCGGATGCGTGGAGGGCGAGGAAATTCTTTGAAACTCGGCTAAAATTTCCCGCTGACGCTGGTTGAGCTTGGTGGGCGTTTCGATGATCACGCGGACGCGCAGATCGCCCGTGTTCCGCCCTCCCGCAGGCGATAATCCCTCTCCCTTCAAGCGAAACACCCGGCCCGATTGGGTTCCGGCGGGAATCTTGATTTTCCGGGCTTCCTTAAGCGTGGGCACGAGGGCTTCGTGGCCGAGGGCGGCTTGAGAAAAACTCACCGGCAGGTCGAAGAGGATGTGGTTGCCCTCTCTCTCGAATATCGGGTGGGGTTTTGCGCGCACCGTGACGATGAGGTCTCCCGCCTCGTCCGCGCCCTCATCGCCCTTGCCCTTGATTTTGATTTGCGCGCCTTCTTGGGCCGCGGCGGGAATCGCCACCTTCACGGTATCTCGCCCGGCCGTGCGGCCCTCTCCCCCGCAGGCCCCGCACGCCTCGCCCGTGTATTCGCCGCTCCCCGCACAGGCCGAACAGGGGATGCGCAACTCCGCGAGTCCTTGACGGTAGCGAACCTCGCCCGCGCCCTTGCACGCGGGGCAGGCGCTCATTCGGGTATGGGGATCGGCGCCGCGCCCCCCGCATGAAGCGCAGCGCATCCGGCGCGAGACGGGAATTTCCTTTGTGGTGTCTCCCAGGAGGTCCTCGAGCGTCACCTCGATTTGGGCGTGCAGGTCCTGGGGTGCGCTTTTTTCCGCATCGCCCGATTCGCGCGCGTTTCGGAAAATGTGGGAGAAAATATCCTCCCATTTTTCCTCGTACCCGTTTCGGGGCTGAGTGGATTTCTTCGCACGGGGTGTTCCGTGGGGGTCTGGGCGTTTCGGGTCTTTCAGGATTTCATGCGCGATGATTATCTGTTTGAAGCGCCTTTCCGCCTCGGGGTCGTCCGGGTTTCTGTCCGGATGGAATTCCAGTGCCAGTTTTTTGTAGGCGCTCTTGAGTTGGGATGTGGAGGCGCTTTTCTCCAGACCCAGGATTTTGAGGGCGTCGGCGATGTTCAAGGAATCATGACCTCCGCCGGGGGATATGGGGATGAAAGCGCTTTTTTGCCTAACGCTTTCCGGAGGAGAGGAATTTCGATACCGAATCCGCCGTCCATTCCACCAGCGACACGGCGCGATCGTAGCGCATGCGCTTGGGCCCGATGATGCCGATGCTGCCCAGCGGGCGGTCGTCCATGTAGTAGCGCTGGGCGACGACGCTGCAATCCTTCATCTCCTCGAAATCGTTCTCGGAACCGATGAGAATGGTGATGTCCGAGGATTCGAGGCATTTGTCCAGCAGGCGGACGAGCTTCTCCCTCTCCTCGAACGTGCGGTAGAGAGTCTGGAGCTTCTCGGCGTTGGTGGCGAAATCGGGTTGTGAGAACACGCGTGACGCCCCCTCCACGAAAACGGATTCCTGCGCGGCTTCGCTTTCTGAGAGCGCCTCTTTGCTGAGCTTGAGAGCCTGCTGGTAGAGGGTATCGAGGTTGTCGCGCGCATGGGTCATTTTCTGGATTATCTTCCCGCGCACCTCTCTTAAGGCGAGACCGCTGAACTCCTCGTTCAGCAGGTTGGAAACCCTGTTCATCTCATCCTGGCTGATGGGAGTATCGGTCGGGATGACGCGGTTTTGCACCACTCCGCTCATGGAGACGATGACGGCCAGGGTTTTTTCTTCCGACATCTTGACGAAGTTGATGTGCTTGAAGTGGAGTTGCTCCCCTGCGGGCAGGAGCACGAGCCCCGCCGTGTTGGTGAGTTCGGAGAGTATGCGCGTGGCCTGCGCGAGCACCTGTTCGATTTGAGCGGCTTGCGCGGAAGCGCCGAGGCGCATGGATTCCTGCTCCTCGCTCGTGAGGGTATGGGAATCCATCAGATCGTCGACGAAAACGCGATACCCCAGGTCGGTGGGGAGCCTGCCGGAGGAGATGTGGGGCTTGGTGAGAAAGCCCGCGTCGGCCAGGTCGCTCATGATGTTGCGGATGGTGGCGGGGCTCAAGGCTAGGTCCGAATACTTCGAGAGCGTGCGGCTCCCCACGGGTTCGCCCGTATCCACGAAAATGTTGATGATGGCGCGCAGGATTTCCCGGTTTCTCTGGGCAAGTTCCAGGGCGTCCATTTTGAAAGTCTCCCGGTGCGGCGTCTTCGTCGCAGTATTTTGGTGTGGCACTCCGGCTCATGGAGTGCTAATTTGTGCAAGATATGGGGGGATTTTCCCCCTGTCAAGCGTGTGGCGCCGGGGCGGAGGAGTGGTGTGGGTATCCTTTTTCGTTCCCGAGGGGTCATTTTTTACTGAATGCAGGTGAGGAACTGCATAACGATCCGGTAAGCTGGTTCATAGCAGGCTAAGATTTGCGATTCAGGTTCCACTTCACCGTGAAATAATGCATTTCGCATCGCATAGATAGTTTCTACCAACCCAGATAATAGATCCTCCGGGCTGCAATGGAACTGCATGGTCCCTATGGACAATGCTGGCCCGCCTCCCATAACGAGGTCGCGCACAGGACGCGGGTTGCAACTGTCATAGAACCCAATAAGTGTGTTGCGCTGGTCTTCCGTGAGGCTCTCGGTAAAGCTGGGAAGAGCATAAACTTCGTTGGGAGCATATTGCTCTTGTGTGTGCTTAAAGCGTACTTGCTGTGTTTGTTGAGAAGTGACTGTGATCTCGATTGCTCCACCCTGAATCCTTTCTGCTTTGAACTCGTTCCTATAGCGGACATGCTGCCGCTGTTGCAAAGGCTGGGATTGGATGCAAACTGTGCGAAGCGAAATACGTTCATTGACTCCTTTGTGTGTTACCTCAAGATGAATGGCGTCGAGGCGTTGTTGAAGGTCGTAGACTGCTTGCTTTAGTTTCAGCGCATCAGCGGTTTCATTGTTTTTATCCAACAAAGGTAGAATGCTCCGCCGCACCGCGTTAGGCCGGTTTTTCACATGCTCCAGCATGTCGCGCTCCTGAGCCTGTCCCGAGTCGTGGCGATACCATGCGTTGAACGCGGCCCAAGCTTTGAGGAAAGGACCGATATAGTCGATCTCGGCCCGGCTCATCCAGTCTGCTGCATGAGAAGGAAGTGTCATCAGCTTGCCCCTACGGCTTGGTCAAGGAAGGTCATTGCGGCGGCTTCTCCGTTTTCAATGGCGATCTCAACAGCGCGCTTAGCTTCTTCGAGAAGCTGGCGGGCTTGGTGGCGAGCGGCGAAACCTTCTTGAATGCTCTTGGTGATCTTTTTGGAGACTCTGACTACGGCATCGGGCACTGTAATAGACAGCAAGTCGCCCTCACTGAAACGCGGGTGTTGTGATCCGTCTTGGCACCACTTCAGAATGGTCTGCACCGGGATTGAACGAAGGAATACCATAAGCGTTTCCGGCGAGATATCGGACTTGCTTTTTTTCAGTCGCAGAACGATGAACTCCGATGAGCCGACCGAGGGGAACTCATCGTTGATTCGCACAACGGCGATTTCCTTTAGGTAGGCTCGTAAACGGGAGATCACAACGTCGCCGTCTTTGAAAGTTTTCTTGTTGCTGCCGATCTCGACGGCGAAAGAGGGCTGTTTCTCAGAGTTGAGAATGGGTACAAGCGCATCGGTCACATCGTAATTTCGTAATTTCATCGTGTTAGTAGCACTGTTTGGTACGAACATTTCACGTATGCAATCAACGCACTCGCCCAAGCTGCTTCCTGGCATCGCAGCGAGAGACTGGCATACCTGTTCTTTGGCAGGCATGAAATACTGTGCATCTAACCGCCCAGCGGTGCAGGCATTACTGGCGCGGGCGATATAGCTGAGAGGTTCTGGCGGCGTCCAATCCGCCAGCCCAAGAGCAGCAAGCAGCGTTTCCTCAGCTTCCTTTTGCTTGGTCTCGGTCAAAGTGTTATTTGCCGTTGAGGTATCGAATATAGACTTAATGCGCATGACAAAAGAGGCGCTGACAGTCGGAATCCAGATATTACCAAGGTAATAAGGCGCAATTTCAGGCTGCGCCGCACCATAAACACCTTTGTCGATTTGAGTTTTTCCATAAACGCAATTCATAAAAACAGTTAGAAATTTCGGATCAATTTTCTGTGGACGGATGATGAAAGTATGTGAAGAGGCAATGGCGCACTCTTTTCGATCAAAAATTGCACACTCTCCGCGGTTAGCGCCTGTTCTGGTTATCAACACGTCATTAGTTTTAATCACGTTTTTGGTAAGCTTGTTAGCGTCGTCCTTTGAAATCAATACCTTGTTCGTTGGGCTAATTCTTAGTGGCCTAACATTCTGGGCTCGAAGGAACCAAACCCCATCCTCTTCGACATACTCCCGCTTGATTTCATGCGGATGGATGATCTCGGGTTGGTCATCTTTGAGTTGAACAGCCCCAAACTGTTTGAGCGACTCGATAGCCACAACATGAGTCTTGGACTGATACTCACTATCGAGCCGAAAAAAGACGTTGTCTTCACGCCATTCGTTGATTGACAAGATTGAGGCTTCTAGCCCCTCCAACAGTTCGCTTAGTTGGCTACCGTCGAAGGGGCGGGGCGAAAAAAACTTAAGCCCTCCCCGGCAGCGAATTCTCGAAAGGCTTCGGCGACCCCGTTTTGTGTCTTTCCTTCATGATTGAACAGATCATGAGCGACAATGAAATGCCCATGTGCATCCCGCATCGGGTTTCCGTCGTTGTTGCGCACGTAAACCTTCTCGCCGCTGTTGTTGACGCTTTCTACCTGTTGAGTGGCGAAGAATATGTTGTAATCGTCCACCTTCGGGCAAAGTGGTCCGGCAGCGGGATTGTCGTTCCATTTCTGAACAAACAGGACACTGGTCTTGGTGCCAGTGTGGGGTTTGAATGTGTTTGGGTGCAAGCCCACAACGGCAAGAATACGACAGTGTTCCATGATGAACTCACGTACCCGCTGATCGGACGAGTTGTTGAACCGCCCTTGCGGCAAAACAATCGCCATGCGCCCGCCGGGTTTTAGGAAGTCGAGGTTGCGCTCGATGAACAAAAGGTCACGGCCAACGGCGCGTTCCAGCTTACCTGTCTTTTTATGGGCCAAGTCATAGGGAGCAAGCATGTCGGATTGTTTGATGTCGCCTGCGAAGGGCGGATTGGCCATGAGGATTTCGAACTTGAACTGTCGGTAGTCCGCTTGTTTAGTCTTAGCCCGCAGTTTACGCAACCGCCGCCAGCCTTCGCCGTAGGCATCCAACCAATCATCTTCCTTCACGGTCTCGTCCCACTTGGGCCAATCGAGCGTATTTAGATGCAGGACGTTGGTTTCTCCATCGCCCGCAATCAGATTCAGACAGCGCGAGACGCGAACGCTCTTTTCATCGAAGTCAATTGCGAACATTTTGTCGCGCACATAGTCTTCACAACGCGAGGGTTTGCCATCCATCGTGAGCAGGTGGCTTTCCTTTAATCCCATGTCGGCGATGATGTTGCGCCAGACATGGAACATGGTATGCACGGTGAAGCCCGATGAACCGCAAGCGGTGTCAATTACCGCCTCATGTTCTTGCGGGTTGAGCATCTTCACACACATGTCGATTACCCAGCGTGGCGTGAAGTATTGGCCTTTTTCACCTTTCGACGACTTGTTCACGAGATACTCGAATGCGTCGTCGATCACGTCGAGATTGGAGTTGAACAGCTTCCATTCTTCGAGTGAGCCGATACAGACCTGTAAGTGATCAGGGGAAAGGCGGATGCGTTCGTCGAACAAGAACACACCGGGCCATTGCTGTTTCGCCTCGTCGAAAAGTTCCTGTATCGTACTCTTCAGTTGTGCTGCCGTGTTGCTGTTGCGAAAGCGCAAGAACGGATGTCTGCCCCGGTAGTGAAACATCTCGTCGTAGAGTTTGGTGAAGACAAGTTTGAACACCTCTTCGAACACGTCCACGCCAGCGTTCGCGAGAACTTCGTTCTCCATCTCGACAATCAGATCACGCAGCGACCGGGCCTTGGACCCTTCGCGCTCGCGTTCATTCTCCTTGAAGATAAGGGTTTCGATGGTCCAAGGCTGATCGACAATGGCCTCAATCGTCTGGTTGGCGCGTGGGAGATGATGAATGGGAACGAAGTAGTTGGGATTCTTGCGGTGCCAGACTTCGGCTAGAATTCCATTGCTCCACATAACCAGCGGCGCGCCGGTTGCATGAGCATAGGAGCGAAGTTGTTCTTTCCCATCGCGCAGTTTGCCCTGTTTCACTTCGATTATGATGTAAGGTACGGTGGGACGGTCAGCGTCGAACACGACGATGTCGGCTCGCTTGGAACTGTCGCGGCCAAAAATGATCGAGTATTCAAGCGCGATGCGTGAGGGGGAATAGTCATATTGGTCGATTAAGCGGGACAGCCATAGTTGCCGGATGCGTTCTTCGGGTTTTAGTTGCACGTCCTTACCGCGAATTAGGCAATTTACGCAAGTCGCTGGCTTGCCTCTTACATTCTTTATAAACGTGCGTTCGTCAAGAGCCCGATTCTCCTCCTCGGAGAAAAGTGCAAATTCGCTGGATTCGTTTGTCATCTTGTTCATTGTGGCCATCCCGTACTCTTGAGGTTGCCGGTCACGGTTGCAAGTCTTCCGCGCTGGATTTGGTGTGGCACTCCGGCTCATGGAGTGCTAATTTGTGCAAGATATGGGGGGATTTCCCCCCTGTCAAGCTGGTGGCGCCGGGGCGGGGGAGTGGTTTTCGGACCCTCATACCCGAATCCCGGACCTTGGGCGACAAGGCTGGTCGAAACCAGCCGATTTTCCTGGGAATGCTTATGTCGAGCGCATGGACGAGGTTGTTGAGGGGAATTCTCGATAGATGGCGCAAGCGGGGGCTGCCGCGGCCTTACGGGACGGCGCGCTCGCGAATCGCGCAATCGCGCCGGGTGAACCGCAAGTTCCAGTATCATACGATAGCCTGGACGTTCGTTTTGATAGGGATATTGATTTTTCTCTCCAATCGGCACTACGTGGACGCCAAGGCCGAGATCGCAGAGAGATTCAACCGCCAGCAGCTTCTTCTCGTGGAGCAGGCAGGCGACCGGATTGCTTCTTTCCTGGAGGCGCTCACGGCGTCTTTGCGCTACAGCGCGGGCTTTCTGCGCACGATCGAACCCCATCATCCGGGAAGAATGGCGGCGATGAGCGGCTTGTACGAAAGGCTGGGCGGAAGGTTCCGCGTGAGCGAGGTGGGGTATCTGCAGGAAGGCCACGAGTCGAGCGCCGCGATTCCGAAGGAATACCTCGATACGTTACGGGGCTGCGCCTGGCCGGAAGGCGCCTGTCTTCTCGTGATTCGGGACGAGGCCCGAAGGGTCGCCTCCCTGTTCGTGGCGGTGCCCGTGGCGTCGAAGGAGGATGGGCCCAAAGGAGGAGAGAGGCAGCGAAAGCGCGAATGGCTCTACGCGCGCATTTCCATGGCGGATTTGGTGCGCGCGTTCGTCGAACCCGTTCAATCGGGAAGCCGGAGACGGGCGTGGCTCGTGGACGGCGAGGGTAGAATCATCTTTCCTCCGGGCATCCCCCGGCTGGAGGGCATCCATTTGTCCACCCTCGCGCGCGCATTGGGGGATGAGAGACTGGAAAAACTGGTCGGGCGCATGAAGACGGAAGAGAAGGGTTTCGATTGGCACCTGGACTTGAGGCCCGAGAAAAAAGAGAAAAGCCTGCGATACCTGACGGCTTTCAGCAGCTTCCCGGTGGGGCATGAGAGATGGACTTTCGCCCTCACGGCGCCATCTGCGGAGTTCGTCGGGTTGATCGGGCGCTTGTTCCGAAAAGGTCTGCTCTTGACGGGTTTCGCGTTCATCTCCTTGATTCTGGCCGCCCTTTTGATACTCGATCGCGAGCGCAGGCGCATACGGGCCGAGGACAGGATACACTGGTCCGAGCAGGTGCTGGAGAGCAACAGACGGCTTCAGGCGCTGTTCGACGGCATCACGGACGCCATCGGCATTCTGGACAAGGATTTTCGCATCCGGATGCTCAATCGCTCGATGGCCAGGCTCTTCGGGCGCGAGGTTTCCGAGTTGCTGGATCAACAATGGGAGATATCGCCGCTCACCGCGGTGCCAGAGCCTTTCGTCGAGCGATCCCTGATCGTCGATACTTTTGCGACCGGCGAACCGGGCTTTTTCGAAAAATCGATTTCGTGGGACGATGGGCGCCGGATGGAGATGGAATACTACACCTACCCGATTCTCGACGCCTCGGGAGCGACGCTGCAAGTGATTTTGTATTTGAAGGATGTGACCGGGCGCAAGGCGCTCGAGAAGGAAGTCTTGCAACGCGACAGGCTCTCGATCGTCGGTAAGATGAGCACCCAGATTGCGCATTCCGTACGCAACCCGCTCTCGGCCATCAACCTGAACGCGGAATTGCTCGGCGATGAGTTGTCGCAATTCAAGGAGTCGGATACCTCCGAGGCGTGGGCGTTGCTCAGATCCGTGAGGGCGGAAGTGGATATTATCAGCCAGGTGACGGCCGATTATCTCAAATTCGTGCGGATGCCGAGCCCGGAGAGAACATCGGTCGACTGCAACGAGATGATCGAGGATTTACTGATTTTCCACGCGGAAGTGGCGGCGAGCAGAAAAATCCGGATTGAAAAGGAACTGGAAAGAGATGTGCCCGACGTCGTCCTGGATGAAACGCAAATGCGCGTCGCCATTCAGAATCTTATCTTGAACGGGTTCGACGCGATGCCCGATGGTGGTCGTCTCCTGGTCAGGACCGAACTGGAAAACCAGCACCTCACCATCAGGATATCGGACAGCGGCGCCGGGATCAGCCTCAAGGATCAGGCCTCTTTATTCACGCCGTTTTTCACGACGAAGGTGAATGGAACGGGCCTCGGACTCGTGCTGAGCCAGCAGATCATCACCGAGCACAAGGGAAGCATCCGCTTTGAAAGCGAGGAGGGGGCGGGGGCCACTTTCATCGTCGAACTGCCGCTCCCCGTGGTGCAGGAGGTGAAGGCATGAGCGGCCACGCCGGCGCGCGCGTGATGGTGGTGGACGACAAGCGAGGCAGCCGCGAAGCCCTCCAGAAGATGATCGCCAAGGAGGGGTTCGACGTCGCCATGGCGCATGACGCGGAAACCGCCGCCGAGATGTTCGTCGCCGAGCCCGTGAATCTGCTGATCACCGATCTCAGAATGCCCGGGATGGACGGCATCGGGTTGCTCAAGGAGGTCAAGCGCATCAGCCCGGATACGGAAGTGATTCTGATTTCCGGCGCCGGGAGCATCGAGTCGGCCGTCGAGGCGATGCGCGAGGGGGCTTATGATTTTTTGACCAAGCCGCTGGAGCGCGTGGTTGTTCTCAAAGCGATAGACAAGGCGCTCGAAAAACAGGCGCTCCTGCGCGAGAACGCGGATTTGCGGGCGCAGCTTCAGAGCCTGAGAGACACTTCGGGCATGATGGGCAACCACCCCTCGATTCGCCGGGTGAAGGAGATGGTTCTCCAGGTCGCGCCCACCGCGGCCACGGTCCTGATTCTGGGCGAGAGCGGGACGGGCAAGGAACTGGTGGCGAACGCCCTGCACGAGGCGAGCGATAGAGCGGGCAAGGCGATGGTGAAGGTGAACTGCGCGGCGCTGCCGGAGAACCTCCTCGAGAGCGAACTCTTCGGCTACGAGCGCGGGGCGTTTACGGGCGCCGTGGGCCGGAAGGAAGGCCGCTTCAAGCTCGCGGACGAGGGTACGCTGTTTCTCGATGAAATCGGGGATATGCCCCCCGTTCTTCAGCCGAAGATTCTTCGCGTCTTGCAGGAGGGCGAATTCGAGCGCGTCGGCGGGACGGAAACCCTCAAGGTGGACGCGCGGATCGTGGCTTCCACCAACGCGGACTTGCAAACCGCCGTGGCCGAGAAGAGGTTTCGCGACGACCTCTACTATCGCCTGAACGTGATCACCATCCACCTGCCCTCTCTGCGGGATCGGCGCAGCGACATTCCCTTTCTCGCCGAGCATTTCCTTCAGCGTTTCGCCGCGAAGAACAACCGCCCCGCTCTCGCGTTTTCACGCGAGGCGCTCGATGCGATGTCGAACTACCATTGGCCGGGAAATGTGCGGGAACTCGAAAATATGGTGGAGCGCGCCGTGGTGTTGAGCCGGGGAGAAATTCTTTCGGTGGATGATTTGCCTGCGCAAGTCGCCCGGGGCGAGCGCTCGAGCCAGGAACAGCCGATGGCGTCGGACTTGCCGCTCATCAACCTCGAGATCGGCACCCCGCTCGCGGAGGTTGAGCGCCGGGTGATCCTGGAGACCCTCCGCCACACGGGTGGTGACAAAAGCGCCGCCGCCCGTCTTCTGGGAATCGCCACGCGCACCATTTACCGCAAGCTGGATGGGAACTGATCGCTCGCCCGCCCGCTGGCCCCGCCCCATGGGCCGGTTGTGTTAAGCTGTCTCCGGAGACGCTTTGAGGAAAGGAAATTTCGCCGATGCGCGGTAGTTTCATCACGTTCGAGGGTGTGGAGGGTTGCGGCAAGTCGACCCAGATGGCGCGCCTGCGGGCGTGGATGGAGGAGGCGGGGTTTCCGGTTCTCGCCACGCGCGAGCCCGGCGGCACGAAGACAGGAGAGGAGATTCGGGGGCTGCTCCTCGCTCCGCGCGATGAAATTCTCGACGCCGCCACGGAACTCCTTCTTTACGAGGCGGCGCGGGCGCAGCACGTGAGCGAGGTGATTCGGCCGGCCTTAGAGGCGGGACGCTACGTCCTTTGCGATCGGTTTTTCGATTCCACGACGGCGTACCAGGCGTTCGGGCGGGGGCTGGATGAGCGCATGGTGATGGAGTTGAACCGGGTGGCGAGCGGGGGGATTACCCCCGACCTGACGCTGCTCTTCTCCGTAGCGCTGGAAGAAGGCCTCTCTCGCGCGCGGGGGGAGAGTGTGGGCGATCGGCTCGAGGGCGAGAGTCTGGCGTTTCACCGCAGGGTGCAGGCGGGTTTCGAGGTGCTGGCGAAGCGCGAACCCCATCGTTTTCACGTGTTGGGCGAGGGCGCGATTCAGCAGGTGCACGAGGAGGTAGTGACGATTGTGAAGGAAAAATTCGAATGGGCTGGAAATCCATCCGCGGCCAGGACGCAGCCTTAAGGCTGCTGCGAAGGGACATATCGTCCGGACAGGTGGCGAGCGCTTATTTGTTTTATGGCCCCGATGGGGTGGGCAAGGCGAGCGCGGCGTGTCTTTTCGCCCAGGTCTTGCAATGCCCGGGGGAGACTCCGCCGTGCGGGGATTGTATCGCGTGCGAGAAGGTGCGCGCGAATGTGCATCCCGATGTCGTTTCCATCCGCCCGGTAGCGGGGTCGCGCTCCATCAAGGTGGAGTTGATCAGGGAGGAGGTGATCTGGCGCGCCCATCAGCGTCCCAACGAGGGGATGCGGCAGGTTTTCATCATCGAGGATGCGCATCTGCTGACGCGGGTGAGTCAGAACGCCCTGCTCAAAACGCTGGAAGAGCCGAGCGTCGGTACGATTTTGATTCTGGTGACTCCGAACCTCCATACGCTGCTGCCGACGGTGATCTCGCGTTGCAGGCGGCTCAGGTTTCAGGCTCTGGCGCGCGCGGATTTGGTCGCCATCCTCAATGAGCGATCCGGGGAGGATGGTGCAGACGTGGAGAAACTCGTCTCACTCAGCATGGGGAGGCTGGGCGTCGCCCTTTCCTCGGACGCAGGCGCTCTCTCCGAGCGCAGGGAGGAGGCGATGCGGTTCCTCGAGGAGTTGAGCGCGCCGGCGGGCCGGGCGGACGAAGTGACCCTCATTACGCTCGCCTCCGAACGGGCGGGGAGCGGGGCTTCGGGAAGAAACGAGACGATTCTCTTTTTGGAAATGCTTCGCGGGCTGCTTCGCGATATACTCATCACGCAGGAATCGCCCGAGACGATAGAATTATGGCATACGGACATACGGGCGGCGCTGGCCGCCATGGGAGAGCGCTGGGGAAGCGCAGGTCTGACCAAAGCCCTCGAAAGGGTGGGGTCGGCCATGCGCGACGTGGGAGGCGGGAATACCAACCCGTCCCTGACGCTCGAGACTTTGGTATATTCTCTGCGGGAGACTGTTCCCGCCGGGGTTTGAGGTGAGAAAATGAGTGAAACATCGAATGGTGGCGCCCTTGCGGAGGCACCGCCCGAGACGCGGAAAATCGGAGTGGTCGGGGTCAAGACGCGCTTCGGCGCGCGGCCGGTTCATCACACCTATGGGGATTTGCGTCTTCAGGTCGGCATGAAGGTCATGACCAGGACCAAAGACGGCGATACGGAGTTCGGCGAGATATCCGAAAATCCCCGGGTCATGGATTCGCGCTATTATCCGGACCCCCTTCCCGGAGTGCTGCGGAGAGCCACCGAGGATGACGAGAAAAAGGTGGTTCGCACCGAAGCGAACGAGAAAAGCGCTTATGATTTTTGCCGGGCGAAGATATCGGAACTGAAGCTGCCCATGCGCCTCGTCGAGGTTCGCTACATTCACTCGAACAAAAAGGCGACGTTTTATTTCTCCTCCGACGGCCGCGTGGATTTCAGGAAGCTGGTGCGGGTGCTTGCCGAGCGTCTCTCCGTCCGCGTGGAGATGCGCCAAATCGGCGTTCGCGACGAGGCGGGGATGAAGGGCGGATGCGGAGATTGCGGGCGCACCTATTGTTGCAGTTCTTTTCTCAAGGCGTTCGACCCCATTTCCGTTCGCATGGCGAAGGATCAGAACCTGAGCTTAAACCCCGTCAAACTCTCCGGCGGCTGCGGGCGGCTCAAGTGCTGTCTTCGCTTCGAGCATTCCCATTACGTGTCGGTGAAGAAGAAATTGCCCGCATGCAAGAAGAAAGTCGGCGGCTGCGACTGCGGCGCGACCGTCGTGCGTCAGGACCTGCTCAAGGAAGAGGTGACCCTCGCTCTCGAAACCGGAGATTTCATGACGGTTCACGCGAAAGATTTGATGCGCTTGCCCACGGGCCAGTTTTCTCTTAAAACCGCCGCGCAAAACGATGAGTCTCAAAGCGCTACACGGAAGGAAAACGGCTCGAAACAATGACAAAAAAACCATTCTACGTTTCTACGCCGATTTATTACGTCAACGACAAGCCGCACCTCGGCCATGCCTATACGACGGTGGCGTGCGACGCCAAGGCCCGTTTTCACAGGCTGCGCGGCGAGCCGACGCAGTTTCTCACCGGCACGGACGAGCACGGCCAGAAACTCGAGCGCGCCGCTCGCGAGGCCGGCATGGACCCCCATGCTTTTTGCGACATGAACAGCGCGAAATTCCGCGAACTCTGGGAAAAGCTCGATATTTCCTATGACGATTACATCCGCACGACGGAGGAGCGCCACATCCGGGGCGTTCAGGAGCTTTGGCGGCGCGTGGAGGCGGCGGGCGACATCTACCTGGGCGCCTACGCCGGCTGGTACGCTGTTCGCGACGAGGCCTTCTACACCGAGAGCGAACTCACCGAGGGTACTGAGGGCGGAAAGCTGGCCCCTACGGGTGCCGAGGTCGAATGGGTGGAGGAGCCGAGTTATTTCTTTCGCCTGAGCAGGTTCGCGGAGCCGCTTCTGGAGCATTACGAGAAAAACCCTCAGTTCGTTCAGCCCGAGACCAGAAGAAACGAGGTGATGAGCTTCGTGCGTGGCGGTTTGAAGGATCTTTCCCTCTCGCGCACGAGTTTTCAGTGGGGCATCCCCGTGCCGGGGGATGAAAACCACGTGATTTACGTGTGGTTCGACGCGCTGAGCAATTACCTGACCGCTCCGGGCTTCGATGAGAACGGGGTTCGCGAGGGAAGCCCCTGGCCGACGGATCAGCATTTCATCGGAAAAGACATTCTGAGATTCCACGCGGTGTACTGGCCCGCCTTCCTGCTCTCCGCCGGGGTTCCCCTGCCCGGGCAGGTTTTCAGCCACGGGTGGTGGACGGTCGAGGGCCAGAAGATGTCCAAAAGCCTGGGCAACGCGGTTGACCCGCATTGGCTGATCGAGGAATACGGCGTCGACGCCATCCGCTATTTCCTGCTCAAGGAAATCCCCTTCGGGCTGGATGGCGATTTCTCCCACAACGCCCTGATCGACCGCATCAACAGCGATCTAGCGAACGATTTGGGGAACCTGCTGCACCGGACCCTGAACATGGTGAAGCGCTATCGCGACGGCCGCCTCGAGCGTTCGCCGTCCGGCGATTCCGAAGCGGAGAGCGCTTTTTACGAATTCGTGGCCGATGCGGCCTTGAAATACGAGCGCGGCATGTCGGCCACCCACTTCCAGAACGGCCTGAGAGCCGCCTGGGAGGTGATTTCCTGCGCCAATAAATATATCGACGCGAACGCCCCCTGGACGCTCGCGAAAGAGGGGAACGAGGCCCGCCTGTGTTCGGTGCTCTGGCACGCCGTGGCGGCGATTCGAGTCGTCGCGGCGATGATATCTCCCGTCATGCCCGCCTCCGCGCAGAAGATAGCGGCGCAACTCGGCCTGCCCTCCGATTGGGCGAGCGCTCCTTATGCCGAATTGCTCGACATGCGCGGGCTGCCGGATGAGCTGAGTACCCGACTCGGGCTTCCGCTGTTCCCGCGCATCGAGGATGAGGCGAAAGTGGCCATTCGGGAGAAGGTGGCCCGGCGCATCGCCGATGGTGCGGAAGCCGCGCCACAAGAGGATGAGAAAGAACGGATATCCATCGAGGAATTTCAGAAGATGGATTTGCGCGCGGCCCGGGTGCTGGGGGCCGAGCGCATTCCCAAGTCGAAAAACTTGTTGAAGCTCACCGTTTCGCTCGGTGAGGAAACCCGAACCGTCGTGGCGGGCCTGGCGAAACATTATGCGCCCGAGGAGTTGGCGGGCCGGAAGGTGATACTGGTGGCCAACCTCGCCCCCGCCAAGTTGATGGGTGTGGAATCACAGGGCATGGTGCTCGCCGCCGAGGAAGGTGAGAAACTCATGCTCGTGGACGTGGACGAGGCGGTGGCGCCGGGCTCGCCGATTCGCTAGAGAAAAGACGCCCCTCGCAGGGGGATTGGAGTTTATGCAGTGAATGAAGCATCCGAATCCGGGCCGGACGCATCCGGCGGCAAGGAATCCACGGGACGTCCCGAAAGAGCGGGACGCCCCCAGCGCCGCAGACGAAGGCGGGGCCGAAGGGGCGGCAAGCGCCCGGAATCTACTGGACGGCCGGATACATCCGGGAAATCCGAACCGAACGCGCGCGCGCAAGGTGGGCAGCAACCCGCCGCGAGCGAGGGAAATCGTGAGACGCCCGATGCCGATTCCCGTCGCCGTCGTCCTGGCCGCAGGGGCGGAAACCGCCCGCGCGGGGAGCGGGGGCAAAGGCCCAGGCCGCAAGTCATCATCGCCGCACTTCCCGATACGAACGGCCTGCCCGTTCTGGTGGACACCCACGCGCATCTCGTCGACAAGGCGTTCGATCCGGATCGCCAGGGGGTGGTGGAGCGCGCCATCGAGGAGGGGGTGCACTACATCGTTTCGATGGGCACCTGCCTGGAGTCGAGCCGCCAGACCCTGGACCTCACGGTGTCCTACGCAGGCGTCTATGCGGCGGTCGGCGTTCACCCGAGCGACGTCAAGGGCGTGGATGAGAGAACCATCAAGGATATCGCCGGCCTCGCGGATAATCCGAAAGTGGTGGCTATCGGCGAGATCGGCCTCGACTACTACCGGGACAACGCCCCGCGCAAGACCCAGCGCAGGTGGTTTCGAGAGCAGATCAGGGTCGCCGTCGAGGCGGGCAAGCCCATCGTCGTCCATTGCCGGGATGCGGCAGACGACGTCTACCAGGTCCTCGAAGAGGAAAAAGCGTGGCGCGCGGGCGGGGTCATCCACTGTTTCACGGGCGACGACGAGCAGGCGAAGAAGTTTCTGGACATCGATTTTCATCTGGGCGCAGGCGGAGCCATCGCGTTTTCGCGCTCGGAAGAACTCAGGGAAGTCTTCGAGCGAATCCCCATAGAGCGTGTGCTGCTCGAGACGGACAGCCCCTATCTCGCCCCCCCGCCCCATCGCGGCAAACGGAACGAACCGGCTTACGTCGCCCGGGTGGCCGAGATACTCGCGGAACTCCACGGGATGTCGGTAGAGGAAGTGACGCGCCTCACCACGGAGAACGTGCGCCGCCTGTTCGGAATGGGGCCGCAGAGCAGCGAGGGAAGCGTCGCCTATGAAATCGGCGAGGCGCTCTATCTAAACATCACGAACGATTGCCAGAATTCGTGTTTTTTCTGCGGTCTTCTGAGCGATTGCGTCTACAAGGGCCACAACCTGGCTTTTCAAAGTGAACCCGACGCGGCGGAAGTCCTCACTACCGTCGGCGACCCGTCCCGCTTCGAGGAAGTCGTCTTCAGCGGATTCGGCGAACCGACGCTCAGGCTCGACATCTTGAAGGAGGTGGCAGGCGAGCTCAAGCGGCGGGGGGCGAAGCGGATACGCCTGGTGACGAACGGGCTTGCGAACAAGACGCACGAGAGGAACATTCTTCCCGAACTCGGCGGCCTCGTGGATGCGGTATCCATCAGCATGCAGGCGGAAAGCCCCGAGGCATACGCGAAAATATGCAAGACCAAAGACATCGAAGACCCCTACCCGGCCGTGAAGGAGTTCGTTCGCTGGGCAAAGAACTACATCCCCGAGGTGGAGGTGACGGCGGTGAAAATGTCCGGCCTCATCGACATCGAAGCGTGCGAGAAGGTGGCCACCGAGGAGTTGGGCGTGCCCTTCCGCGCGCACGATTACGTGCGGATGGATTAGGTCAATCCCGACTGATGAGGGAGGGATTGCCGACCGATAAGGGAGGGGCTGTTTCTGTAGGGACAGGTCGCGACCTGTGGGGCAGCCCCGAGGAGAGGCTGCCACTACGGGTCTCAGAAAAAAGAATGCACCTTTGTAGGGGCGGACATATATGTCTGCCACCCGTGTGTCCGCCCTTTTTTATGAGGTTTTTCGCACTGTATGTATGTGTGGGTTTCGTAATCTTCCTGTCTTTTGAGAGCGTACACGGGGGCCTGTCCCTAAGGCGAACACTGTTGTAGGAGTCGCATATAAGCGACCCGCCTTTTTTCGGGTAGCCTGCGTGCCCACCTCGTCATACATCATACCTGAGAACACGCTGTAGGGGCGGTTCGCGAACCCCCCCTACGGGGAACTCCCGTTTTCGGGCAGGTTTTCGTTCGTCGTTTCAAGCCGATACCTTCTCCGTCTGCGCGGGACGCATATATGCGTCCCCTACACTTACGTCGACGCGAACGAAGGGCGGACACACAGGTGGCGGAAATATATGTCCGCCCCTACACACCGAGAGATACAACCCGGCCCCGTTGCGGTAGAATGACCCTATGAACAACCCACATTCCCCGGAAAAATTTACGAGGCCCTTTCAGCCGAATCCGCGCATCACTCCGTGGAACGACCGGCGATGAACCGGCCCTTCTTCATCCTCTCACTCGACGGCGGGGGGTCGCTCGGGGTCTATACCCTGGGCGTGCTGGCCGAGGTGGAGCGCATGCTGGGACGCCCCCTGCACGAGGTGTTCCATCTCGCCTACGGCGTCAGCACGGGTTCCATCATCGCCTCGATGGTGGCCCTGGGCGACCCGGTCGAACCGACGATTGCGGATCGCTATTTCGAGCTTGCGCCCGACGTGCTGGGGCCATTGCTCGCGCGCTCCAAAACGAGGGCGCTTGAGCGGCACTCCCAAAGAATCTATGGCGAGAGAACTTTTGAGGATTTCACGATGGACGTCGGAATTCTCGCTACGCACGCGGAACATGATCGCCCCATGGTGTTCAAAAGAGTCGTCAAACAAGCCGGCGGCGGCCCCGATGGTTTCCTCTCGGGCGAGGGCCTCAAAATATCGGATGCGATCATGGCGTCATGCGCCGCGCACCCATTCCTGAAGCACAAGCGCATCGCCACCCCCCAACTTAAAGAGCGCACCGCGCTCGATGGCGGGTTCACGGCGAACAACCCCACCCTTTTCGCCATCGCGGACGCCCTGGGGCCGCTCGAAGTCCCACGTGAGGATATCCGTATATTGAGCGTCGGAGCGGGTAGTTATCCGGAAAAACGGCAGTTGACGTCGCGAATCATCGCAGGGGTGCGGCCCATCAAAACCTTCATGACGCTTTCGAGAACGAGTTCGAATACCGTGGAGACGCTGCGGAAGCTGTTCTTCCCGGATATTCAAGCCTTGCGCATCGATGAGTCGTTCACCGACAGCGCCTATGAGACGGATTTCATGGAGCACGACCCCCGCAAGCTCAAGAGCATATTCCAGCTCGGCCGCAAATCCTTCGAGAGCGCCGAAGCCGACCTTCGGGATTTTTTCAGGGATGCGCGTGGGTGAGGGGGGAGTGAGGCCGTTTTGGACTCATTGCATAAGGAGCAGAGAGGGATCTTGTAGGGGAGGACCTGTGTGTCCTCCCTTTTTCTGTTTTCTTCCCTTTTCGCGTATGCAGGTTCTTGGTTTTCCTGTTGCGGGCGGACACGCAGGTGGCAGACATATATGTCTGACCCTACTGCCCCGAAGAGATTATCGTCATTCCGGCGCATGCCGGAATCCAGGGAACTTGTCTTTTGTCTTTCATCTTTGACCGTTGCGCCTTGCCAATGAGAGAGAATAGAACATCGCCATATCTTTATCCTCCCCTGTTCTGGATTCCGGCATGCGCCGGAATGACGGTGATTTTATCCGTGGGTCATTCCCGCCGAGAAGTGACGGAGCCGCTTTGTAGGGACAGGTCGCGATCTGTGGGGCAGCCCCGAGGAGGGGCTGCCACTACGGGAGTCATTACCGACTGAAAAGAGATGCATCTTAAAGGCGTGGATTCCATCCGGCCCCGTTTGCGGTAGAATGTCCCCGTTATGAACAAACATTCCTTTCATCCGCTGATAGCGCGCTGGTTCACCGAGAAATTCGGGGAGCCGAGCGCCCCGCAGGATGCGGGCTGGCCGCAGATCGCCACCGGGCGCGACACGCTCATCGCGGCGCCCACGGGTACGGGCAAGACGCTGGCCGCCTTCTTGTGGTCGCTCGACGGCTTGATTCGGGATGCGCTCGCCGGCGAACTCGAGGATGAATGCCGCCTCGTCTACATCTCCCCCCTGAAAGCGCTCGGCAACGATATCCAGAAGAATTTACAGGAGCCTTTGAGCGAAATCCGCGCGCTCGCCAAAAAAGAGGGCGTGGAGCTTCCAGAGATTCGCGTGGCGGTGCGCTCGGGAGACACCCCTGCGCGCGAGCGCAGGCTCATGCTCAAAAAGCGCCCCCACATCCTCATCACCACGCCTGAATCGCTCTACATTCTCTTGACAGCGGAGCGCAGCCGCAAGGTATTGGAGACCGCCCGCGCCGTCATCGTGGATGAGATACACGCGGTCGCAGGCGATAAGCGCGGCGCGCATTTGGCGCTTTCTCTGGAGCGTCTGGACGCGCTTTGCGGCACGCGGCTCCAGCGCATCGGCCTGAGCGCCACGCAAAAACCGATTGAGGAGATAGCGTGCCTGCTCATCGGCGCGGAAAGGCGTAAGCAGGATGGCTCTCCTGATTGCGCAATCGTGGACGTGGGCCACAAGCGGGAGATGGCGCTCACAGTCGAGGTGGCCGATCAGGATATCGGCCCCATCGCCTCGCATGAGTACTGGGCCGAGGTGTTCGACCGTATGGCCGCCCACATCGAAAGCCACCGCACCACCATCGTGTTCGTCCATACGCGGCGGCTCGCCGAGCGCGTCTCCCACCAGCTCACGACGAGACTGGGCGAGGGGCGCGTGGCCGCGCACCACGGCTCCTTGTCGCGCAAAATCAGGCTGGACGCCGAAGAAAGGCTCAAATCGGGCGCTCTCTCGGCCATCGTCGCCACGGCGTCGCTCGAGCTTGGAATCGACATCGGCCACGTCGACCTCGTCTGCCATCTGGGCGCGCCGAGAACGCTCGCCTCCCTGCTGCAGCGCGTGGGGCGTTCTGGCCACTGGAAGGGCGCGGTGCCCAAGGGAATCGTCTTCCCCATGACGAGGGACGAACTCTTACAATGCGCCGCCGCGATTCGCTCGGTGCGCGGAGGCGCGCTCGACCGCGTCATTTTCCCCCAGGTGCCTCTCGACATCCTGGCCCAGCAGATGGTGGCCGAGGTCGCGGCCCAAGAAGAAGTCGAAGAAGAGGCGCTGTGGTCGCTCATCCGGCGGGCGCAGCCTTACGCGGAGCTTGAGCGGGGCGTTTTCGAGGACGTGCTCGAAATGCTCTCGGAGGGCATTTCCACCAGCCGGGGCAGGCGCACCGCCTACCTGCACAGAGACCGCGTGAACGCCCTCTTGAGGCCGAGGCGCGGGGCGCGGCTTTGCGCCATCACCTCGGGCGGCGC
Organism: bacterium; assembly: GCA_965221165.1. Taxonomy (GTDB): domain Bacteria; phylum UBA8248; class UBA8248; order UBA8248; family UBA8248; genus Bin107. The sequence goes on along the minus strand of CBDCRP010000003.1, from coordinate 1,305,942 downwards.
GATTCCCGACACGGCGGATTACGACGTGATTGAACAACCGGCTGAGACCTTCGTGGGCAAGGTGAACGAGGATTTCGCGGTCGAGTCGAACGCGGGCGACATCTTCCTGCTCGGCAACCATTCCTGGCGCGTCAAGCGCGTGGAGCGCGACAAGGTGCGCGTGGAGGACGCGCAGGGGCTTCCGCCGAACATTCCCTTCTGGCTGGGCGAGGTGCCCTCGCGCACGGCGGAACTCTCGGAAGCCGTCTCCGCGCTGAGGGCCGAACTGGCGGGGCGTCTCACGGAGCCTGCCGAGGCGATCCGGTGGATGCGCGCCGAATGCGGGCTTTGCCCTGCGGGCGCGTCGCAGCTTCTGGATTACGTGCGTGAGACCGTGCGCGTGCTGGGGCGCGTGCCCACGCAGGGCGAGATCGTGGCCGAGCGGTTTTTCGACGAGGCGGGCGGCATGCAACTCGTGATTCACTCGCCCTTCGGCGGACGCATCAACCGGGCGTGGGGCCATACGCTCAGAAAGCGCTTTTGCCTCACGTTCGATTTCGAACTCCAGGCCGCCGCGACGGACGACGGCATCGTGCTCTCACTCTCAACCCAGCACAGCTTCCCGCTCGAATCCATTTTCGGCTTCGCGCGCCTGGCTTCGCTCAAAAAGGACATGCTCCAGTCCGCCCTGCAATCACCCATGTTCACCAACCGCTGGCGCTGGAACGCCACGCGCGCCCTCGCCCTGCCGAGGCACAGCGGGGGAAAGAAGGTGCCGGTCGCGATTCAGCGCATGCGCGCGGAGGATTTGCTTGCCGCCGTCTTCCCGGCTCAACTCGCCTGCCAGGACAACCACCACGGCCCCATCGAGCCTCCCGACCATCCTCTGGTGAACGAGACGGTGGAAAACTGCCTCACCGAGGCGATGGACATCGAAAATCTAAGAGTGCTCATCGCCGAGGTCGAAAGCGGAAAGATTAAAACCTTCGGTGTGGAGACGCCCGCGCCCTCGCCCATGTCGCACGAGATACTGAACGCGAACCCCTACGCCTTCATCGACGACGCGCCTTTGGAGGAGCGCCGCTCGCGCGCCGTGCCGCTCAGGCGCGCCCTACCCGATGACGCCGAAAGCGCCCGCCTCGATCCGGACGTCATCGAGGAGGTGCGTGAACAAGCCTGGCTGGCTCCGCGCGACGCGGATGAGCTGCACGATGCGCTGCTCTCCCTGTGCGTGCTGCCGGTGGAAAAAGCCGGTGAATGGTCCGCCTGGGCCGACGAACTACTCGCCAGAAACCGCCTGGCGAAAGCGGTCTGGGGGGTAGAGGGCGTCGAACGGGAAGGCTGGGTTCCGGCGGAGAGAATGGCGCTTGTACGCGCGGCGATCCCGGGCATTAAGCTCACACCGAGCGAAATTCCCTTTCAGGGAGATGGGGGTAAAACGCCCGCGCAGGATGAGGCGGCCCTCGCTCTCGTCCGGGGCTGGATGGAGGGCTTAGGCCCCGTAACGGCGAGTGAGATCGCCTCGCGGGTCGGCCTCGCGCTGCCGGACGTCAATATCGCCCTGGCCGCCTTGGAAGGAGAGGGAGCGGTTCTGCGGGGCCGCTTTGCCCGCCTCACGCCCGAGGCCGAAGTCGAGTGGTGCGATCGCGTATTGTTGGCCCGTATCCACCGCATGACGCTGGGCAAGCTGAGACGCGAGATAGAACCCGTGACGGCGGCGGACCTTATTCGCTATCTGCTCAGGTGGCAGCACGTGCACGAGGACGCCATGCTGCACGGGCGCGACGGCGTTTTGGAGGTGATTCGCCGGCTTCAGGGGTTGGAGCTTCCCGCGCCCGCCTGGGAGGAGCAGATTCTTCCCGCGCGAATCAAGAACTACGACGCAGCCGATCTGGAGGCGCTTTGCCTCTCAGGCCTCGTCGCGTGGGGACGCCTGCGACCGGGCGCTCCGCCCGAGCCGCTCGATATTCCGGAGAGCGGGAGCCGATCCAGAGGGACCCAGAAGGCGCAGCCTTCGCGCCGGGCCCTTCTGGCCTTTCTGTTGAGAGAGGAGGTGGGGCTGTTCCTGAAACCACGCGAAACCGAAGATGCGTGGCGGGGGAATCTCTCTCTCGCAGCGTGTGAGATACTCGATTTTCTAAAGGACAGGGGCGCCTCTTTTCTGGCCGACATTACGGCGGCGACGGGCAGGCTGCGAACCGAGGCCGAAGAGGCGCTTTGGGAACTGGTCGCGCGCGGTCTGGTGACGGGCGACGGCGTGGCGGGGCTCAGGGCCCTGATAGCGAGCGCTAAGGAAAAGAAAAAGGGCGAGCGGCGGCTGCGCGCCCTGCCGGGCGGGAGGGCCATATCGCGTGAGGCGAAAAAACGCTTCATGCCCGTGGGCCGCTGGTCGCTTTGGGGGAGCGCGGACGTCCCGCTCGATGAGGAGGCCGGGCGCGAGGCCCATGCGCGACAGTTGCTCAAACGCTACGGCGTCGTGCTCCGCGAACTGGCCGTGCGCGAGTCGGCCGCCCCGCGCTGGCGTGAAATGGTGCGCGTATTCAGACGCCTCGAAGCCAGGGGTGAGGTTCGCGGCGGGCGTTTCGTCTCGGGCTTCATGGGCGAGCAGTTCGCCCTGCCCGAAGCGGTGGAAGCCCTGCGCGTCGTAAGACGCATTCCGGCTCGTGGCAAGCCCACCATCGTTCACGCGAGCGACCCGATGAATCTGGTGGGCGTCATCGCGCCGGGACCCAAGATTTCGGCCAGATCGCGCGACGTCATCCTCTACCGTGATGGTCTGGTGGCCGACAGCGGCCCGCTCGGTGAGGTGAGGAGTCGCCTTGCGAATGAATCCCTCTCGGGCGGGGGATAGCACGCGAAAGGTTTCGTAGGGTCGGACATTTATATTCGCCACCTGGCATTGTCATTTGAGATGTAGAGGCGGGTGGGCACATGGTTTCACCCCTAGGAGTCTATCGCCTCCTTGCAAGCACCGTCATTCCGGCGAAAGCCGGAATCCAGAACAGATGAATTTCTCGTCCGCCTAGATTCCGGCATACGCCGGAATGACGGCGTAATTTTCTCCTTCAATGGTCTGAAATCACTCCCCCTCAAGGGGGGAGTGATTTTTCTTGTCTCCCCGGTCGGGTTTGATCCTCACGGGGGGGAGTGATTCTCGTCCCTACGGATGAGAAATTCATTGCATACGCGAAAAAAGAAAACCCCGGCGAAGCGCGCCGGGGTTTCCCTTGATTCTGAGACGTCGCTACTTCTTTTTCTTCTTCTTCCTGAACGACTTGTGGCATCTTCCGCATTGCCTGCCGATGAGGCCCACTGCTTTCTTGATGGCCGCCGGGCCGCCCTTGTAGTGGATTTGCGCCAAAACGGCGGCGTTCGCGGCCAGACCGTCCGCGATGAGGTCGAATTTCGCCTTGTTCTTCCAGATGGCGGCGGTCGAGGTCGTCTTGCCGGCCAGGGTGTTTTTCTGGAACGCCTTTTTGATCTTGGAGGCCCTCTTGTACATGTCCCCGGCGGCCTGGCGCACTTGTTCTTCGACCACCCAGCCGCTGCCTTGTTTCATCGCGGTTTTCAGGCGCTTCATGTCGGCGCCGATGCCGCGCATGAGCTTCCTGCGCGCCGTGACGGCGGGGTCATCGCCCTTCATCATCTTTTTCTTGCCCATCATCTTGTCTTTCATGCCCGTCATCGCTTTCTTCACCTTGCCCATCATCTGGTCGTCCGCGCAGCCCGTAACGAGCGCGCCCGCGACCACCAGAACGGCCAGGCTTCTCCAAACGGCTTGTTTTTTCATGACCGGATTTCCCCCACGAAATCAGAAACAAAAAAGAACACTCGGGCGAATCTGAATGAAACCCTCCTGCGCCGGGGCGCGTAAAAACCAAGCATGGGCGATGGTTTACTCCACTTCACGTTGTATGCCTCATATTAACCCAAAAGAAATCCGGCGGCCAGCCCGAAAAACAGGAGAGGGGTTGCCGGAACGATGTGCCAATCGGTAGGGGCCGTTCTTTCAAACGGCCCACGTTCGCGAACGGCCCCTACAAGACCGAGGAATTTGAGGGTCAATCGGTCAATCCCAATGGAGATGGGAGGGTTTGGTTCGTCATTCCGGCGTATGCCGGTGACAACCGACAGGTTGGCCAGAACCGACGGGGTGGATATGCCAAGGCGTTTCATTCTTCTACGATAAAGCGGGGATGGTGCCGGAAAATGAAAGACGAAGGACAAATTCCCTGGATTCCGCAAACCCTTCCTCCCCGGGGTTGTTGAAAAACCCCTTCTCGGTCGGAATTGACCGCCGTCATTCCGGTGTCAGTCCCGACTGAGGAAGGAGGGGCTGCGGAATCCATTGCCGAGCGGAATGACAATACTCCGGCTTTTCATCTCCCCCTCATTGGCGGGAATCAATCAGAAAATAAAAAACAAAGGCAAAACACATGGATTCCGGCATGCGCCGGAATGACGAACAAAACCGCACCGCCTCGTAGTGACAGCCCCTCCTCGGGGCTGTCCCACAAGTCGCGACCTCGGACAGGCAAAGGGGCCTGTCCGCTACGGACCCCCCTCCCCGGTTGGTTCCATTCGCCAAATCACTAAATCAGGACTTTTTCAACAACCCCTCCCCGGTCGGGTTTGACACCGGAATGACGGCGGTGCGGTTCGGTTTCGATGGATGCGAGGGGGTGTAGGGGGCGCATATATGCGACCCGCATTATGAAGGCGAAAGGGAGGGCCGCATATATGCGTCCCCTACAGACCGATTCTCCTAACGAAGGGGGAGTGATGCCCCGAGGCCGGTTCCGAACGGGGAGGGAAAGTCCGCACGCCCTCATTCCCACATCGTTCGGGCGGCGTTGATCCCGAAGGCGGTTTATGAAACCTTGGGATATCCCGAGGTTTTCATGGTGCTTTGCTTTTCAGTCCGGCGAAGGCCGGTTGACGAGGAGACATGAGAGACGCCGCGATGTCTGCGGCGTGAAATCCTTATTTCATTTACCGGGTCGCGCGGCGCGAAGCGTTTCCGGGCTGTCGGCCCCATTTGCGAAAGGAGTGAACATGAGCGCATTCGTGGTCGGACATATCACCGTCAAAGACGAAGAAGGATTCAACAACTACGCCGAGCAGGGGCTAGCTATCGTCGCCTCCGTCGGGGGCGAGTTCGTGCTGGGCGGAGAACTCGTAAAGGTTCTCACCGGCGAGCACGACAGGAGCATATTCGTCCTCCTGAAGTTCCCCGACCAGGAGGCGGTGGAGAAATGGTATTACTCGGACGGCTACCAGGCCCTGATCCCCGGCCGCAACGAGGCGGTGGACATCACCTTCATCTCCTATAACGAGTCGTCGTAAGGGGTCAATTCCGACCGAGGAGGGAGGAATTGTTTCGACCGAGGAGGGAGGAATTGTTTCGACCGAGGAGGGAGGAATTGTTTCGACTGAAGAGGGAGGAATTGTTTCGACTGAAGAGGGAGGAATTGCGAGCCGATGTTTTCTTCATCCCCGGCATCCCTCCCTTCTCGTGCGCTATGGCATAGCGTGGCCCTCCGGGTCATGACGACGAGCGGCCCGGCTCATTAAGTGAGGGACCCAAAGCATGAAGCGTCTCTACCCCGACCTGTGGCAGACGGCCGAAGAGAAGCAATTTTCGGTTTTGACCGTGCACGCCTATCTTCTCGAACGCCCGGGAGGCAACGTCCTCTTTTATAACCCCAGAAGCTCCGGCGATTTCGAGGAGATTGGCGATTTGGGAGGAATCGCGCATCACTGCCTGAGCCACTGTCACGAAGTGGGCGAGTCGCTCGCCGAGGTGGCCGGCCGTTTCGACTCCAAATTGTGTTGCCACGCGCTCGCTGCGCCTTATCTCCCTAATGCGGTTTCGGCCGACGTGCTTTTCGATTCTCCCCCGCGCGAGTATCTCGGCGACATAGAGGTGATCCATACGCCGGGCCACACGAATAACAGCGTCTGCTATCGCTACCGCTCGCCCCACGGCAAGACGTATCTCTTTACGGGAGACGCGATTTATCTCGATGGTGGAGAGTGGAAGACCATCGTCGTCGGCGACGACGGGGGCGATGAGGCGGAACTGGCGCGCAGCCTCGCGTCGATGAGGGAACTCGAAGTCGACGTCGTGATCTGCAGCGTCTCGATAGGCGAGATGCGAATCGTGGAAGTTACGCCCAATGAGTGGCGGGGCATTATTGATGGGTTGGCGGGGTAGAGGAGTAACCCCCACTTTTATGCCCACCGGCGGTGACGCCAGGCAGCCATGCGTCCTGCTAGTGGAACGTCCCTATTTCGTCATGACGTACCCGTACCGCGCGAGCCGCTCGGGTTCGGGGCGCAATTCCCCGCAGTTGCCCTCATTTGTAGCGCCGGTCGGGCGTTTCTTCTCCGGATGTGATTGCCCCCATAAGTACTAAATTGCTCATCTTCCCTGAAAATCGGCGGCTCTTTTCTCCAGGAACGCGGAGGTGCCCTCGACTTTGTCCTCGGTCGTCATCAGGCAGGCCTGCCCCAGCCGCTCGGCAACCATGCCCGCCTCGGGCCCGAACTTGAGACCCGTGTTGATGGCGATTTTCGCGATGCGCACCGCCAGCGGGCCCTTGCTCATCATCTTTTTCGCGCATTCCCGGGCGGCTTCCAGCAACTTCTCCCCCGGAACGATCTAATTGACCAGCCCGATGCGGTGGGCCTCGTGCGCGTCGATGATATCACCGGTCAGAATAAGTTCTTTTGCTTTGCCAACGCCCACGAGGGAGGTGAGCCTTTGGGTGCCGCCGGCTCCGGGCATGATGCCGAGATTGACTTCTGGTTGTCCGAACCTGGCGTTTTCGCTCGCGATGCGGATGTCGCAAGCCATGGAAAGTTCGCATCCTCCGCCGAGAGCGAAGCCGTTGACCGCGGCGATTATCGGTTTTTCGATCACCTCGAGCCGCATCAGCGCGCGCTGCGAGGGGGCCGCCAGCCCGTCGATGAGGCTTCGATTCTTGATCTGGGTGATGTCCGAACCTGCGGCGAAGCATTTCTCGCCCGCGCCCGTGAAGATGATGACCTGAACGTCATCGTCAGCCTCGAGTTCTTCCACCACGGTTCCCACCTCGCGCCACGTCTGGGGGTCGAGCGCGTTTCGCTTCTCGGGACGGTTGATGGTGATGAGCGCGATGCCTTGTGATTTCTCGATCAACAGGTTCTTGTATGGCATTTCAATATAACTCCTTCTGCATTGATGCCTGTATATGAAATTCTCCATGAATCGAGAAGAAGATAGCCCATGGCGCGGAATACGTCATCCGATCACGGGATGGACGAGGGGCGGGATTTAGCGAAAATTCCAGGATTTTTTTCATGCTGGACCCGACGCCACTTCCGGATGTACCGATAAGTGAATAGAAATCAGATATTTAATTGAAGTAACCGCATTGTTAGCAGTCTAGTGCCTTGAGTGCTAACAGCGCTTGACAAATGGTTTCTTTTCCCCTATATACCTCGCTCAGAAGGAAGAGGGTAGAGAGTTCGGGAGTCGTTTCGCCCGAATGACGACTTGCGGAAGATAGAGATCATTTTCAGTTGGGTGTCTCGATTAGAAGCAACATTTCTTTATTTTTTACAAGGAGGAAGTGATGGCAAAGGTTAAAACCAGGATACAGCCTCTTCAGGATCGCATTTTGGTGAAACGTCTGGATGCGGACGAGGAGCAGATCGGCGGAATCATCATTCCTGATTCCGCGAAAGAAAAACCCCATGAAGGGGAAGTTATCGCCGTGGGCCCCGGCAAGGTGACCGACGACGGGAAAAGGCAGGCGCCCGAGGTGAATGAGGGTGACAAAATTCTTTTCGCCAAGTATGCGGGCACCGAGGTGAAGTCCGAGGGTGAAGAGTATCTGATCATGCGCGAAGATGACGTGCTGGCGGTCATCAACTAGCCGGTTGTCCAACAACTAAGGAGCATTACGAAATGTCGAAAATCATACTCTTTGATGAAGAAGCCCGCTCGAAGATCAAGCGTGGCGTGGATCAGTTGGCCGATGCGGTGAAGGTGACGCTCGGACCCCGCGGGCGCAACGTCGTGATCGACAAGAAATTCGGTTCTCCGGCCTCCACGAAAGACGGCGTAACGGTGGCCAAGGAAGTAGAACTCGAAGATCATTTCGAGAACATGGGTGCGCAGATAGTCAACGAAGTGGCGAGCAAGACCTCCGACGTCGCGGGAGACGGCACCACGACGGCGACCGTGTTGGCCCAGTCTCTCTTCAAGGAAGGTCTGCGCAATGTGACGGCCGGCGCCAATCCCATCGACTTGAAGCGTGGAATCGACGCAGGCGTTAATAAGATCGTCGAGCAGTTGCAGAAACTTTCCAAGCCCGTTCGTGACAAGAAAGAGATCGCACAGGTCGGCACCATCTCGGCCAATAACGATCCCACTATCGGGGATCTCATCGCCGAGGCGATGGATAAAGTCGGTAAAGACGGCGTCATCACCGTCGAGGAAGCCAAATCCATGGAAACCTCGCTCGACATCGTCGAGGGCATGCAGTTCGACAGGGGATATCTGAGTCCTTACTTCGTGACGAATCCGGACCGCATGGAAGCCGTTTTGGAAGATCCGTATATCCTCTTCCATGAGAAGAAAATATCGAACATGCGCGATCTTCTGCCGCTGCTTGAGAAAATTGCGAAAATGGGCCGCCCGCTTCTCATCGTCGCCGAAGACATCGAAGGTGAAGCGCTGGCGACGCTGGTGGTGAACAAGCTGCGCGGCACGCTCAATTGCTCGGCGGTCAAGGCTCCTGGATTCGGTGACCGCCGCAAGGCCATGCTCGAGGATATGGCGATTCTGACCGGCGGCAAAATGTTGAGCGAAGATTTGGGGATCAAGCTCGAGAACGTATCCGTGGACGACCTCGGACAAGCGAAGCGCGTGACTATCGACAAAGACAACAGCACCATCGTCGAAGGAAAAGGCAAGGCCAAGGATATCGAAGGCCGCGTCAAACAGATCCGCAATCAGGTCGAAGAGACCACGAGCGACTATGATCGCGAGAAACTCCAGGAGCGTCTGGCGAAGTTGGTAGGCGGTGTTGCGGTGATCAATGTAGGCGCCGCCACGGAATCCGAGATGAAAGAGAAGAAAGCGCGTGTGGAGGACGCTCTGAACGCAACGCGCGCGGCCGTGGAAGAGGGTGTTGTGGCCGGCGGTGGCGTCGCCCTGGTTCGTGCTCAGAAGTCTTTGGGTGATGTCGAGGTGGCAGGGGATCAGCAAGTCGGTATCGACATCCTGTCCCGCACGCTGGAATCCCCGATGCGCGAAATTGCGAACAACGCGGGCGTGGAAGGTTCTCTGGTCGTGCAGCACGTAAAAGGCCAAAGAGGAAACACCGGCTATAACGCGGCGACGGGTGATTATGAAGATTTGGTCAAGGCAGGCATCATCGATCCGACCAAAGTGGTGCGCTCCGCTCTTCAAAACGCCGCTTCCGTGGCTGGTTTGATGCTCACGACAGAGTGTATCATCAGCGATAAGCCGGAGGAAAATGCGGGTGCTGGAATGCCTCCGGGTGGAATGCCTCCAGGTGGCATGGGCGGCATGATGTAAGTTGTTGTTTTGATGTTCAAAGGGGGCCTCTGAGAGGCCCCCTTTTTTTATGGAGATCTGTTTTCCGGGCGCCTTGAAGAGAAGTGGTTCGTCTCATAAGATTCAAACATGGGGAGATTTTCAGGACTCATGCCACAAATTTGCCTTCTCTTACGGATACATACGATGATGGGGATCAGGCAGAGGGGGATATATGGCAAGAAATGAGTCGAAAAAACTCCCTCTCACCCTTTTTTTTGTGTCATTTTCGTTGCACTTGTTCGTGTTCGCAGCCTCAAGTCATGAGTATGTTTGGCAAAAATCCACCCAGATGAGCCAGCCCTTCAAGTTTCGAATCGTATCTGTCGAGCAACCCAAGGAAAAACTTCCACTGAACTCTAAAAGTCGATTTTTATCGAATGCCAACCGAAAAGAAAGTGGTTCCGGCAAACCCGGCAAGACCCCGCGCTTAAGGCGCGAAAACAAAGACCGGATTCCCTCTCGTAGAGGTGAGCTTGTCCCTAAGGTAGCGTCTTTAGCGCCTGTTCCAAAATCGAAGTTTCCAGTTCCAGTAGCCCCGCCGGTGCGGCCAACACCCCCGGCAGTCGTGATACCGAAGCCCGAGCTTAAAAAAGTGGAGAAATCGAAGGAAAGGAAACCTCTGCAGAGATCGGAAACAAAGGAAACGCCCCAGTTAATAGAAACGGCGAGACTTGGCCCGGCCCCTAAGCCTCAACTTAAAATCCCATCACCTGCTCGTAGAGAAAAAATCAAACCAAAAGAAAAGATAAAATCAAAAGAAAAGCCAAAAGCGGTTGAAAAACCAAGAAAGAAAAAAATAGCAACCAAGGTTGTTGTAAAGGACAAGCGCAAGCCTAGGCCGGTGGTCAAGAAAAAGGTGCTGAAGAAGGTCGTAAGGAAGAAACCCCCTAAAGAGAAAAAGAAAATTCGGGCAAAGGGAAAAAGAAAAGAGAAGCTTAAAGTAGCCGCGTTGAAACCGGTACCTCGGCCGATTCGGCCACAACGTCCAGCCACCAAGAGGCCGCAACCACAGGACCCTTTGGCGCTGTTCAGGGTGAAACCCCGGCCCAAAGGCAAGCCCAATCTCCCCAAATTCGATCTTTCGGATGAGGAAGCAGACAGAATCGCGAAAAAAAGTTTGTTGGATAAAGACCTGGAAAAAGAAAAAGGTGAAACCATTTCGCTTGATACCCGTGATTTCCGGTACGCTTCTTATTTCGCTCACATAAAGAGAAGAATACAGAACGCCTGGATATGGCCTGTGGAGGCGCAAAAATACGGGGGCAAGTTGTTGTTGCGTTTTCGGTTGAGAAAAAATGGAACTTTGGAGGAGGTGCGTTTGATCAAGTCTGCAGGTATTCGAATTCTCGATGATTTGGCGATGGCCGCCGTCACCAAGGCGGCGCCGTTCGAGCCGTTTCCTGTGGGTCTTGAACGCAAATCAATAACAGCCACATTTGTATACGAGTGAGCCGAGCGGGGCCGTTGTTTCTGCTTTTCCGGGTGATGTGGTTGGTTGACACTTGAAAATGCTGATTTTAGGATTATTTCTTTGGTTTCGATCTGCTAATCAGAGGATTGTCCTTTGCCCGAGTCATCGCCGCGTCTGAGTAAACAAATCGAAGATTATTTGAAAAATATCTTTAAGCTTCAACAGGAAGCATCTCCTGTTGCGACGAGCGCCATTGCGGAATGTCTGGAAATATCGGCGGCATCGGTGACGAGCATGATCAAAAAACTCGATCATTTGGGTTTGTTGACATATAGGCCTTATAAGGGGGTAGTTTTAAGCCCAAAAGGGGAGAAGGTCGCCTTAGAGATTATCAGACATCATCGATTGCTCGAATTGTATCTCAACCAAAAGATGGGCATTGAGTGGGACAAAGTAGATGTCGAGGCGGAAGAGTTGGAACACGTCTTGAGCGAGGAACTAGAAGCCGTTTTGGATAAGGCGCTTGGCTATCCTACCCTCGATCCCCACGGAGATCCGATTCCCGCAAAAGACGGCACCATGATTGACACCAAAGAAATCGTCCTCATCTCTCTCGAGGTGGGCCGCGCCACAAAAATCACCCGTGTATTACAGGATGACCCGAATATATTGCGATATTTGGGTGAGCTCGGCTTCTTCCCGGAAATGCCCATAGAGGTCATTGAACAATTGCCTCTCGCTGGTACGGTGACGCTATTGGTCAATGGTAAGGAACATACATTGGGCCGCGATATCGCCTCTCGAATTTTTGTGCTGAACGAATAAAGCTGCCATCTTTTCAGAAAATCAGTTTCTCGTTTCGTGGTTCTCCCCGTATAAAGTATACTTTTGCCCATTATATATTCTGATGCTTTGGGGGCAGTTCACCTTGCGGATGAGTTTACTCGGGTGAGCGCTCGGCAGAGCTTGGCCATTTGCGTGAGAAGAAAGAAAATCTAAGGGAAAACGATTTGGACCAATAACCTTCATTGTTGAATTCTCGATAACCTTAAGTGGGAGGAAACATGCCGGCTAAAAAACGAACAACCAAGAAAAAGACTGCAAAAAAAGATTTTGACCACCGTTTCCGCGCTATCTATGCCAAGGATGTCGAGTGGCAAGAAGATGTGAGCAACGATCTCCTTACTCTGCCGAAAGGGGTGAAGGTGAAAATTTTCGCCCATGATCCGGTGATGAAGCGAATCGACATGAAGGTGAAATTTCCCAAAGGCTATGTAGAACCTCGGCATACGCACAAGAGTTGGCATTCCATCTTGGTGACCAGGGGCAGGATGTGTGTAGCGGGTAAGGATTTGCGGCCGGGCGATTATGTTTTCGGGTGGGATTTGCCGCATGGGCCTTATGAATACCCTGATGGCTGTGAAGTTTTTGTCGTCTTCATGGGCGATGGCACACAGCACCTTTGGGAAGAAGAGAAGCACCTGAAGCACAAATTAAAGTGGGAAGCGAGAACGGCCGCGGGCAAAAAGGCCGTCGCCCAGGGCGATATGGCCAGGAAACAGGTATTGGCGGAGAAAAGAGCGACCAGGACTAAGCGAAAAGCGGCGAAGAGAAAAACGGGTCGTGCAAAATGATGACGCCGCAGCGAATTTCCGTAATTGGCGCCGGCGCCTGGGGGACTGCGCTGGCGGATTTGTTTTCTGAAATCGGCCACGAAGTGACGCTTTGGGTTTTTGAAGCAGACCTTTGTTCCCGTATGGCGTCGCACCGTGAAAATGACCTGTATCTCCCGGGCGTTGCCCTGCATGAAAGTTTGCGATTCACGTCCGATTTGGCGGAAGCGGCCTCGGCGGGGCAGGATATCCTCGTGAGCGTCATGCCGAGTCATGTGGTTCGAGGCGTGTGGACGAAGCTGGCGCCCTCGATTCATGAGGAAACGATTGTTGCGAGCGCCACGAAGGGCGTGGAAGAAAAAACCCTGTGCCTGCCCACCCAGGTTATCTCGGGATGTATCCATGAAGCGGGTTTTGAGCGGCGCGCGCTTGCTTGCCTCTCGGGGCCTACGTTTGCCCGCGAGCTTGCGGAGAGAAAACCCACGGCCATCACGACGGCGTCTGATGATTCCGGTGTGGCGGGCGTGATTCAAGGGGAGCTCTCTGCGCCCAATTTCAGGATTTACACGGGCGCCGACCCCATCGGCACCCAACTCGGCGGGGCGCTTAAAAACGTCATCGCCCTGGCGGCGGGCATAGCCGATGGAATGGGCCTCGGGTTGAACGCGAGGGCGGCGCTCATCGTGCGTGGCCTGGCGGAAATCGGGCGCTTGGGCGTAGCCATGGGCGGTAAGTTGGAGACGTTCGCCAGCCTTGCGGGAATGGGAGATCTGGTGCTCACGTGCACCGGCGACCTGAGCAGGAACAGAACGGTGGGCCTGCGTCTGGGCAAAGGCGAGTCTTTGGAGAAAATCCTGGAATCCATGACGGCCGTCGCCGAGGGCGTCTCCACGGCGCCTGCCGCCGTGGGGCTTGCGGATAAGTTCGGGGTGGAGATGCCCATATGCCGGGAAGTCCATGCCATATTGTTCGAGGGCCATCATCCCGAAGACGCCGTGAGAGCCCTCATGTCGCGGCCGCTCAAGGCGGAGGACGCCTAAAGGCCATATTTCAGGCTAAAAACGAATAAACCTATATTTTACAATAGCTTAAATTTTCAGTAATTTTCAGGTATTTAGCGATATTTTTTCCTTTTTTCACCTTTTTTCACCAATGCGCGCAGCCACGGGCGGGGTGAGCCGCGCCGCCGCCCCATAAGCCTTGTGGTTACTCCCGCCGTCCCGCCAGGTCCCGTTTGTGCATATTTCCGGCGCCCCCCATTTGCGGAGCGCGGGATTCAATGGTTGCGGAGCGCAGGCGCCGCGCCTCAGATCAGGGTCGCGCCCGTCCCGGGGTCGAAGGCGTGGACGCGCGCCGGGTCGGGGCTGAGGCGGACGCGCTCGCCCCGGCTCACCCGGACGCTGGGCTCCACCCGCACGGTGAGGGAGGCGCCCTCCACGCTCAGGTCGAGGAAGATGTCCGAGCCCACCGGCTCGATGATCTCGACCGCGCCTTCGATTCCGCCTTCGCCGACGAGGCGCATGTCTTCGGGCCGGATCCCGAATATGACTTCCCCGCCCTCGCGCCCCTCGAGCCCGCTCGCGCGCTCGGTGGGCAGGGGAACCCTAAAGCCGCTGCCTTCGAGGATCGTCCGCCCTCCCTCGACGCGCACCGTGGCGGAGAGGAAGTTCATCGAGGGGCTCCCGATGAAGCCCGCAACGAAGTGGTTCGCCGGGCTCTGGTAGATTTCCATCGGGGAGCCGACCTGCTGGATGGTCCCGTTGTGCATGACCACGATTCTATCCCCCATGGTCATGGCCTCGACCTGATCGTGGGTGACGTAGACCGAGGTGGCGGCGAGGTGTTGGTGGAGCTTGAGGATTTCCACCCGGGTTTGGACCCGCAGCTTGGCGTCGAGGTTGGAGAGCGGCTCGTCGAAGAGGAAGACGCGCGGGTCGCGCACGATGGCGCGCCCGAGCGCCACCCGCTGGCGCTGGCCTCCCGAGAGCTTGCCCGGGTAGCGCCCGAGCAGGGTCTCGATACCCAGGATGCCGGCGGCGCTCTTGACCTTGCGGTCGATTTCGTCCTTGGCGACCCTGCGCATCTTCAGCCCGAAGGCCATGTTCTTGTAGACGCTCATGTGGGGGTAGAGCGCGTAGTTCTGGAACACCATGGCGATGTCGCGGTCGCGCGGGTGCACGTCGTTCAGCACGCGTCCGTCGAGGAGGATGCGCCCGCTCGTAATCTCCTCCAGACCCGCGATCATCCGCAGGGTGGTGGTCTTGCCGCACCCCGAGGGGCCCAGGAGCACCACGAACTCCCCGTCATGGATTGTGAGGTTCACCTCCCGGACCGCTATCACCTCGCCGAAATCCTTTGTGAGGTCTTCGAGTAACACTTCCCCCATTTAGGACTCCCTTCCTTACAAGTGGCGCGGCGGAAGATCGCATAGAACGATCTTCCCGGGCTTGATGGGTAGAGTCAATCTTAACATATCAGGTCCTCACTCCTTCAGGCCGGTGAGGGTGATGCCGCGGACGAATGCGCGCTGGAAGAACAGGAATATGAATGCCGCCGGGATCATCCCCAGGACCGCGAGCGCCATGATTTCATGGTAGGCGGCCGAATCGATGCCCTCCAACTGGGCCAGGCCGAGCGGGAAGGTCTTCAAGGCGTCGCTTGACGCCACGATGAACGGCCAGAGGAACTGGTCCCAGTTGTCACGGAAGGCGAGCAGCGCCAGCGCGCCCAGCGCGGGCTTGCAGTTGGGAAGAATGATGCGCCAGAAGATGCCGAACTCGCTGCATCCGTCCAGCCGCGCCGCCTCGATGAAAGAGTCCGGAATATCCCTGATGGACTGGCGCATGAGGAAGACGCCGAAAGCGTCCACCGCCAATGGGGCGATCAGCCCGCCATAGGTGTTTACGAGGCCCAACTCTCGCACCACGAGGAAAGTGGGCACCAGCACGATCTCCAGCGGGAGCATCAGGGTGCTCAGGATGAAGCGGAAGCACAGCTCCCGGTGGCGGAAGCGGAACTTGGCCAGGCCGTAGCCCGCCAGGGTGCAGAAAACGAGGTTCCCTCCCATGACCGCGAAAGCCACGACGAAGCTGTTGAAGAAATAGACCCCGAAAGCCCCTTTGGAAAGAGCGTTGGGATAGTTCTCCCACCGGATCACATTCGGTATCCATTGGATGGGAAGATCGAATACCTCGATTCCCGTCTTGAGTGAGGAGGAGACCATCCAGAAATAGGGCAGGAGCATCACCCCGACTCCCAGGACAGTGAGCAGGGAAATGAGCGCGCCTCCACAACGGAGCAGCGTCTTTCGGCTCATTCCACCCCTCCCCGGCGCAAGAGCCGCAACTGAAACAGGGTCAGGCCGAAAAGGAAGACAAAGAGCACCGTCGAAGCCGCGGCGGCCTCACCCATTCGGAAGAAGGCGAATCCCGTTTCATAGATGAAGTAGGGAAGCACCCGGGTCGTTCCATTGGGGCCGCCTTCGGTCATGACCAAAGGGTTCAGGAAAACCTTTACGGCCGAGAGGAGAGACAACACCATCACGAAGAGTATCGTGGGGAGAAGCAGGGGGATCGTCACGTAAATGAAGCGCTGGAACACTCCCGCGCCGTCGATGATGGCCGCCTCATGATATTCCTTCGGGATGGCCTGGAGGCCCGCCAGGTAGATCACGCCGAAAAGCGGAATGCCCCGCCAGATGCCGATGGCGATGAGGGCGGGCAGCGCAGACTCCTCCATCGATAGCCAGTTGATGCGACCGACTCCGAAGGTCTCCAGAATCGTGTTCACCAGGCCGTAGGGGTGGTACATGAACTTCCACACCATGGCCACCACGATTTGCGACATCGCGATTGGGAAGAAGTACGCCAGACGGATGACCGAACGCCCCGGCATCCTTCGGTTCAGAAGGAGAGCCAGCGCCAGTGCGAAGAACCACTCCGGGATGGAGACCCCGAACATGTACTTCACCGAAACCCAGAAGGATTGGTGGAAGAGCGGGTTCTCCCAGAGAAGGTTGTAGTTCTTGAACCCGGTGAATACGGGCGGACTCATGAGGTCGTAGCGGTAGAAGCTCAGCCGGAAGGCCTGGAGCATGGGGTAGAACTTGAAGATTACGAGATGAATGAGCGCAGGAAGTACGAAGAAGAACCCCGCCCAGCGGAGGTGGCTGTGGAGGGAGCGTTTCCCCCCTCCAGCCACCATCCGCCGAATAATCGAAGGTAAAGCCCGGCCGACTCCGATCTTGCGATCCATCGATTCTCCGTCTACTTCTTGGCCAGCGCCGCGTCGATTTCCTTACACGCCCTGTCGAGCGACTTCTTGGAGTCCTCATTCCTCAAGACCACGCGCTCCATTGCCCGGTGAATGGCCTGGTTGATCTCGATGATCTTGGCGGAGCGCTGGACATAGCGTCCGTTCGAGATGTCATTTACGAACACGTCCAGGTAGCGTGTCTTGCGCGCCTTTTCCATCCCGGGAAGTTCAAGAAAATTCTTGTAGGGATAGGGATAGGCCGTACTCTCATACCACGTCTTGGGGTCTTTGATGACGTGCTTTATCACGTCGTGCACCAGCCGCTGCTTCGCCTCGGAAATATGGGGATTCACCGCGAGGGCGAAGCCGTAAATCGGCGTCACGGGCTTTTTGGGATCCACCTGCGGGAATGGCACCACCTTCGTGTACGCCATCACCTTGGGGCCGAATTGCGCCACACTCCCCGCGTGGGTGATGAACATGGAGACGCGCCCCTTCGGCAAATCGTCCGCCGGGAGGGCGTTGGTGCCCAGGCTTACGGTGGGGTCCGAAGCCTTGTATTCGTGCGCAATCATGGCCCGGACATTCATGGCCTTGACGCCCGCCTCACTGTTGGCCGTGCACTTTTTCCCGGAGGCGTCGAGGACTTCTCCCCCGTATTGCCGGACGGTCGTGTTGAAGTACCACATCGTCCAGGTGGAGGAATGCATGGCGAAATCGAAGCCCTCGCGCACCATCCTGGTGCCCTTCATTTTCACCAGCTTCTTCCCGATGCGGGCAACGTCTTTCCAGGTGCGCGGATAATCCTTGTCCGGGTCCAGGCCCGCCTCCCGGAAGTGGTTCTTGTTGAGGTAGAGGCTGAAGACGGAAGAGATGGGAGGGACGGCGTAGAGCTTTCCTTCATGGATGTAGCCGTCCAGCGCCCCCGGCAGGTAGGCCTTCTTCATGTCCTCGAGGTCCTTGTAGCCGAGCCACTCGGGATGAATGGGCGAGAGGACTTTTTTCGTGGTGAAGCCGGGCAGAAGGGTGTCGATGACCGTGAACATGTCGGCCGCCGATCGGGTGGAAAGCGCGGCCGTGAGTTTCTGGAAGTAGGGGGTCATCGCGAAAAAATCATACTGCAAGGGATTTTTGGGATGCATCTTGTTCCATTCCGCCACCAGCTTCTTTGAGTAGTTGTTGTGCGGCGGGTTGCTGTGTTCCCACCAGGTGATCCTTTGCTGGGCGAAAGCCGGGCTCAAGAGAAGCGCCGTCAGCAAACCGACCAAAAGATGCGTCATGAGAAAGCGTTTCATGCTTTTTCCTCCTCTCCCGGTCCGTCTGCTTTGAGCAGCGAACCTATGAGGATTCCGGGCACATCCTATGGATTAGGTGTACCGGAATCGAATGAGTGCAAAAGAAGCACGTCACAGGAATCCACGACAACCACTACTTTCATTTGTAGCTTGAATGGAAACACCCTAACATCAAATGCCATTAGAGGTCAAAATTCTCTTGCCGAGCCTGCGCACGGACATGAATCATTGCGAATTTTGCGGAAAAAGGCTTGCGATGGCCTGTCAAACGCCGTTTTCCGGGCGTTGCAAGGGTCTTTTTTCAGGCGGAAATCCGTGCGTTTCGAGGGGTTGTTTTCGGCCGTCGGGGCGGCGGTTCGGCGCACTATTCGGCATGAGATTTCGCGGTAAGACAATGGACTCCAGATGATCGGGCGGGGTGTTGACGCCGTTATCGATTCGATACGGCGGCGGTGTATTTTTCTAATTCGGTGCGGCTCGTCTCGACATACCGGAACTTGTCCGATTATTTGGGTTTCATATAACCACACCAGCGGACATCATCATTCCAAGCCGGCAACGCGAAGATCGTAACCGACTTGTCAATTGCCCCGCTATCGGCAGCCCTTCCCGTCTTCGAGGCTGCTCTTATCCGCCTCCCAGATACCCGCGCAGATTATCGAGGCACTCGCCCCAGCCATCTGCGTGTTCATCGCGCATGTTCTCATCCGGAAATCCCTCGTGGGTGAGGGCGATTTCGGTTTCATCTCCTATCTCAGTAAATTCCGCGCGCACCAGGGTTTTGGGATAATTCCACTCCCCGCGCTCCCAGCGGAAGGTGAAGGCGAGGCGCTCGGGAGGCCTTATTTCGACGAACGCGCCGTTTAGGTAAAACGACCCCTCCCCCGCCGGTTGCATCTCGACGCGGTATTTTCCGCCTGGTTTCAAGTCCATCTCCACGCGGGGGACCGTGTGCCCCTCCGTCCCCCACCATCGCTTGAGCGCGTCCGCTTGCGTCCACGCGGCGAAGATTTTCTCTCTCGGGACCTTGAAGGTTCGTTTGATGAGCAGGGTCATTTTCGCTTCGGGCATTTCTTAATTCTCCTTGTTCGATGTTTCATCGAGGTAGCGCGTGAGGCTCCGGACACTCTTCCCGGAAGTAAGGGCGGGAGTCAATCCCGACTGATGAGGGAAAATGTATTTGCGTGTAGGGGTCGCATATATGCGACCCTGAATTTTTCGCACCGACTACAAGGGCCGCATGTATGCGGCCCCTACAGAAATCGCAGCCCCCTCCTCGGTCGGGTTTGATCCTAAAACGGCAGCCAGCCGAATCCGGTAATAAATCCCCGGAGGTAGCAAATCTGCCCGCCGTGCTGGATGTTGTCGGCGGCCACTCTTCCGAGGTAGTCCCCGATTTTGATGGTCTGGCCCATCGTGGCGGAGATTTCCTTGTCGAGGTCCTCTGAAGAGAGTGTTTCGAGGACGGAAGACGTTTTGGCCCGAACGGCGTCGGCGTAGCCGAGGAGGGTTTCTTTCGTGCATTCGAGGCGCATCACCGCCTCGAGCGAATCCCCGAAACCCATTTGTTTCGGGTTCGGCTCCATATCGAATTTCTCGTGCCACTTTTCTGAAATCCAGAGCTGCTCGCTTCCCGAGGCGTCCGCGACGGCGATGTCCTCGACTCTCGTCTTGTGCCGAATCAGCCAGGCGATGGTGTTCTCCTGATCGCTCGGCCGCTTCATGAGGTCCGCATCTTCCAGACCCTCGAGCGCCCGCCGGACGAGTCCATCGCTCATCCCCGGCATGTCGAAAATTATTTTGCGCCGTTCATGGAAAGCTCCTGTTTTTAGTAAGCCGTGAAATGAATTTCTTGTGCAATCCAGCCATATTCCTCTTCCCTCCCGCCGTCAAGGTTTCATCGGACCTGGATGTATGATCGCCGGCCTTGTGGGGGAGGCGGATATGGGCCATGCTTGCGTGGTGTTCGCCTCGCCGCCCGAGGACCCGAGACGGGTAAGTTCATGAAATCGTTTTTGTACCGCCTCCTGGCCTGGATTATCGCCATATTCCTGCTGCCCGCCTGCTGGGGGGCGGCGCTTTCATTCGGAGAGAACCTCCCGGCCGCTTTTCTCGCGCAGGGAACGGGCATCGGCTCGTTTACTCCCGCCCCCGAGGGCTGGGCTTTCATCATCGGGGTCGGGGCATATGCCGTCTGGCATCGCCTCCGGCCGCCCGAGTTTCTCTACGCCTTCGTTCATGAGTTCACGCATCTGGCCTTCGCCTTGCTCACGGGCAAAAAGGTGAGTTCCTTCGAGGTGAACCGGGGGAGCGGCAAGGTGGGCCTGAGCGGCACGAACCCCGTCATCACCCTGGCGCCTTATTTTTTTCCCCTGTTGACGGTGGTGGTTTTGATTCTGGGCGCTCTCCTCGGCTGGGGTTTCGGGTACGGGCAGATTCGCCCGGCGACGGCGTTTCTCGCAGGCCTCACTCTTTGCCTGCACGTGTTCATGACTTTCAGGGCGCTGAGCGCGTCGCAGCCCGACATCGCGCGCGGCGGGCGGATTTTTTCCTGGGTTTTTATCTTTTTCTTCGGAGTAGTTTTCATTGGCGGTGCGGCGCTCGTCTCGACGGGAGGATGGGGTATGATGGTTTCATACGCCACCTCCATTTGGGGTGAAAGCTGGGATGCGTATGCGTTCCTGTTCGGCTGGATCAGGCAAATCGCATGGGGCGGAGAATTTTAAGGATATGGCTTTCAAGGCGCGACTCCGGGTTTTGTCGATCGTTTTTTTGCTTCTCGTGGCTTGCGGCTGCGCCTATGAAATTTCACGAACGCAAAGCGTCACCAGGCCGGGCAAAATACGAACGCTCAATCGCATCGTCGTTGCTCCTTTTAGGTATGCGAACGACTGGACGGGCCTCTTCCGCGACATTTACGAGAAAGCGGGCTTAAAGGCGCCCGAAGTAAAAAAAATCGAGTTCCTGGAAGGCGCGTTTCTGGTACGCGACGCCGTCACCGCCAAAGGGTACGAAGTTCTTCGCTGGCCGAAAGAACTCGCAAACACAAAAGCGGATGATTTGTGGAGCGCGGAAGGCGGAATCGCCGAAGCCCATCTGCCGCTGCTAAGAGATTCGGGCGCGCAGGCGCTCATCCTCGCCGGAGGCAGCCGCAACTGCAACGATATCGAATTGTGCGCCGCGAAGGTGGAAATACGTTTGGTGGACCTCGTTTCGCAGGAAGAATTGTGGAAATCAGGGGCCGGCGCAACGACGGCGTTCTCTCAGGGGGATGAAATGAGAGCCGCCGTTCGGGAGGCGCTCGGAGGATTTCCTGTAAATCGCCCGGTTCGGGGTGAAAGCGGGAAATTGCGCCCCTTATAGACAACGGCTCGCCATGACGATTTGTCGGATTTCCCGGCCATGATGTGACAAAATGGCAATTTCTCCAGCCATATTATTTCCTATCATATTGATATTAAAAGAGTTATATTGTCAACAAGAATGGCACGGCCCTTGCTATAGATATAGGCAACGCTGGTCGGGGCGTTCATAGGCGGCACGCCCCGATTGGCGGGCGAGAGGAGTTGCTGATCGGGTCGGCGCTCCTCCGCCATGCAATCATACATCTCGCATCCTACCCCCTTGCGAGAGCCTCCTCCCGGAGACGGGAGGAGGTTTTTTCTTGATCTTATTCGGCCTCATTTCCCCCGGCGTGGTTTTCAAGCGGACGATGTTGGTTTATGGTGCATTTCGTATGCAATCATGCGGCGTCTATTCTACGGGATGCCGAGAATTCACCCATTCAGGAAATGAGGAGTCGAAAATGGCTACGGATAAAGTGCGCCTCGCCTCTATCGGGCTTGGCTGGTGGGGTGGTGTTTTGGTGGATGCCCTGAACCGCAGTGGTTCCGGCGAGGTGGTTACGGGTTTCGCGCGCAGCGAGGATGCGAGAAAGGCGTTTTCTGAAAAACGCGGTTGCCGGACGGCGGACAGCCTGGACGATCTATTGAACGACCCCGAGGTGGAGGGCGTTATCGTCGCGACGCCTCATTCCACGCATCTGGGGATGATTTCCGAGGCGGCATCGGCTGGCAAGCACGTGTTCGTCGAAAAACCGCTCACCCTGACGGCCGATGAGGCCAAAAAGGCGGTCGAGGCGACTTCCAGCGCGAACGTCACCTTACAAGTTGGGCACCATCGCCGTCGATGCGGCGCGAACCGCAAGATCAGGGAGATGATAGACGGCGGCGAGTTGGGCGTGTTGCATCAGATGGAAGCCAACCTCTCGCTTCCTGCGGGATTCGAACCCAAGCAGGGCTGGCGCAACGACCCGGCGGAATGCCCGGCGGGCGCGATGACGGGCTTGGGCGTCCACATGATCGACAACCTCCAATACCTGGCCGGGCCCGCGAAAAAGGTGGCCGCGTTCAGCAAAAAGGTGTTGGGCAAAACGAACCTCGACGACACCACGAGCATCATCATCGAATACGAAAGCGGCCCGCTCGGTT
Source organism: bacterium (assembly GCA_965221165.1). Lineage (GTDB taxonomy): Bacteria > UBA8248 > UBA8248 > UBA8248 > UBA8248 > Bin107. Next base: position 1,283,287 of record CBDCRP010000003.1, on the reverse strand, counting down.
ATATCGGCACCACCTTCGTCATTCCCAAAATTTGTGATACCGCTGCTTTCGGTACGAAGATGAGGGCGTACAGCGAAGAGGAAGGCGGAAAGCTCTACGTGGGCAAGGTGGGCGAGGAGGCCCGGACGGAAGTCGAGGTCGTGGGCGGAGACGCCCTGGCGGATGAGATGGATGAATTCTGCAAGTGCATCCGGGGCGAGGCGACTCCCGAAACGGGCGGGCCCGAGGGTCTCGAAGTCGTCGCCGTGCTCGAGGCGGTCGTCCAGAGCGCGGCCACGGGCCAAGTGGTGGACGTTGCATCCCTTCGGGGGTAGCTTGCGAGTCTTATTCTGGAGGAAAAGATGGCTCAGATGACGCATGTCGGCACGTCGCCGACGAAAGACGACGCTTTGGCGAAAGCGGTCGGTGATACCGTTTACGGCGATGATTTCCACTTGCCGGGCGAGATATACGGAAAAGTCGTCCGCGCTTCGATGACGCCGGCGAAGATCAAGAAGATAGACGCGAGCGAGGCGCTCGCGCTTCCGGGCGTGCATTGTGTCTTGACCGCGGAGGACATTCCCGGACTAAACGCCGGGCGCTATCCCGACTTCCCGGTACTGGCGGCGGACGTCGTCATGGATATCGGCGACGCGGTGGCGCTCGTGGCCGCGGACACCAGGGACTTGGCGGATGAGGCGGCCTCGCTCGTCCGTGTCGCCTACGAGCCGATGCCCGGGGCATACGACTTCGCCGGCCTCGAGGAGGGCGAGGTGGTCTGCGACTGGAAGACGGACAAGGGAGACTTAGAAGCCGGCTTCGAGGCGGCGGACGTGGTCGTCGAGAATACCTATTTTTCCGCTTGTCTGGATCACGCATTCATCGAGCCCGAAGGCGGCGTGGCCTGGGTGGATGAGCGCGGTGTGGTGAACATCCGCGTGCCCACCCAGATGATAGAGAACTACCAGAACGTGGCGAGAACGCTGGACTTGCCGCTCAGCCGCGTTCGCTACGAGTGCCCGATGCTGGGCGGCGCCTTCGGCGGAAAGGAACACCCGCAGCTGGGCGCCTTCATGGCGCTTTTGTCCATCAGGACGGGACGGCCCGTGCGCATGGCCTATTCGCGCGAAGAAACCATGAACACCGGCAGCAAGAAACACCCCTTCCTCATGAAGTACAAGACGGGCGCCACGAAAGACGGAAAGCTCACCGCTATCGAGGTGGACATCATCGGCGATGCGGGCGGTTATACGGCCAACAGCAAGGGCCTGCTCCTGGGCGCGCTCGTGGTGAGCGGCGGGCCTTACGAGATTCCAAACGCTCGGGGCCGCGCAAGGGCGGTCAGGACGAACAACCCCTTCACCGAGTCGATGCGCGGCGTGGGCGCGAACCAGGTGTGTTTCGCCTACGAGGCGCAGATGGATGAGCTCGCGGCGCGCCTGGGGATGAACCCCCTGGAGTTTCGCGAGAAGAATTTCATCACCAAGGGCGAGACGCTCATGCAGAACCAGCCCGTGCCCTCCCGCGTGATGCTGCCCGAACTGGCGGAGGAAACCAAAAGGCTCATCGGCCGCTCGGCGGGCCGCGTTCCCGAGAAGGACCACGGCGCGTGGCGCGTGGGGGTCGGGGTCGTCGCGAACATCGGCGGATACGGCAGGCCCAGGAACGAGGGCGAGGTTTACGTGGCGATAGATGAGGACGGCAGCGTGAACGTGCGCACGGGCGCTTCGGACGTAGGAGCCGGCCAGACCCAGACGAACCGCCAGATAGCCGCCGAGGCCCTGGGGATCGCTCTGGAAGACGTGACGGTCACGATGTCGGATTCCCACGTCACCCCGCTCGTGGGGGTGACGGCGGGCAGCCGCCAGACGATGATCTCGGGCGGCTCCTGCTACCGCGCGTCGGCGGAACTCAGGGAGAGGATCCTCAAGGGCGCCGCCGAGTTGCTCGAAGCGGATCCTGAGGATCTGGATATTCGAGGCGGGCAGGTTTACGTCAAGGCCGCCGAGGAGCGCGGGGTCGCCTTCGCCGAGGCAGCGGCCCAGTGCAAGAAGATGGGGGTCGACCTCCACACCGTGGGCAAGACGAAAATCGGCGTCCACGATTTCGAGGGCAACGAGCAGTACGGCGACGCGGGCGGCTGGATGGATTACGTGTTCGGGGTTCACGCGGCCGAAGTCGAGGTGAACGTCGATACGGGCGAGCTTCGCGTGCTCAACTACTGGTCGGGCCACGACGTCGGCCAGTCCATCAACGTGCAGCACGTGGAAGGCCAGTTAGAGGGCGGCACGATGATGGGTGTGGGCCACGCTCTCGCCGAGGAGGTGCTCACGCAAAAGGGCGCGCTCCTGAACAACGAGTTTCACGGATACCTCATCCCCACCTCGGTGGATACGCCCGAGTGGGATAACGTCATCCTCGAATCGGGCGAGGGCCTGGGTCCCTACGGGGCGAAGGGCATCGGAGAGCCCCCCTGCACGGCGGGAGCCGCCGCGGTGGCCTGCGCGGCCGGCCAGGCGATCGGCGCGCGCATCACGCGCATACCCATCACGCCGGATCACGTCATGGAGGTGCTCGGCCGCCTGGGAACGAACGGAAGCCAGGATTAGACGAACGCGCCAGGCGTGTTCTCGGCACTTGAAGCGCCCCGCACTCGTGCGGGACGTTTTTACGTCTCAAGGCGCGCGGGCGGATGATCGCATCTTCTTATCCGTGTAGGGTGTATGTGAAGCCCGCCCGTTCTTAGAGACAAGCGCCATGCTCTCGACTCTGGACTGGTCGCTCATCCTCGGTTACATCGCGTTCGCTCTGCTCGTAGGCGTGCTGACATCCCGTTCGGCGTCCAAAAGCCTGGCTTCTTATTTCGTGGCCGGGCGCAGCCTGCCCTGGTGGTGGATAGGCACATCGATGGTGGCGACCACGTTCGCCTCCGACACCCCCCTCGTCGTGGCCGGCATCGTCGCCAAGCGCGGCATCTCGGGAAACTGGTTCTGGTGGGCGTGGGTCATCGGGAACGTGGGCGTCGCGGTCTTCTTCTCTCCCCTGTGGCGGCGCGCGGGCGTTCTGACGGACGCCGAACTCCTGGAACTCAGATACGGAAGCGGCCCCGGCGCCTTTCTCCGGGGTTTCAAGGCCGTCTATTCCTCGCTCATCGTGAACCTGATCGTTTTGGGCTGGGTGTTCCGCGCCATGGCGAAGATTGCCGAGCCTTTCCTCCGGTGGGAGGAGATTCTGCCGGCCGATTTGTGGACACTCATCGAGAATAGCTGGCCCGCCGCCCTTACGATGGGGAGCGTGAACGAGAGCGTAACGGTCGCTCTTCTCGTCTTGATGATAGCGGTTTATTCGAGCGCGGGCGGCATTCGCGGCGTCATGCTCACCGATCTCTTCCAGTTCGTCATCGCGATGGCGGGCAGTTGCCTGTTCGCCTGGTACGCCGTGGAGGCCGTGGGCGGACTGTCGGGCATGAGCGCGAAATTAGGAGAAATATACGGAGCCGAGGGCGCTGCGGACATCCTCTCCTTCTTCCCGCCCGAGGGCGCGGGATGGGCGGGGGCGCAGGTTATCCTCATATACCTGTTCGTTGTCTGGTGGGCGCACAACAACGCCGACGGCGGTGGCTACATCGGCCAGAGGCTGTGCTCGGCGCGAACGCCCAAAGACGCCCAGGCGGGCGCTTTTCTCTTCACGGTGGGAAACTACGTCCTGAGGCCCTGGCCCTGGATACTCATCGGCCTGGTGAGCCTGATTCTGGTGCCCAAGGGCATGGACGCCCTGCCCGGCACGATGGAGGCCAAGATTCTGGCCGACAGGGAGGCGGCGTATCCCCTGCTCATGAGTCACCTCCTGCCGGCGGGGGTTCTCGGTCTGGTGATGATGGGTCTTCTGGGCGCGTTCATGAGCACGGTGGATACCCATTTGAACTGGGGGATGAGCTATCTGGTGAACGACGTGTATGCGCGCTTCGTCCGGAAAAAAGCGGGAGCGCGCGAAGTCGTCCTGGTCGGCCGCCTGGGCGTTCTGGCCATGTCGCTCTGCGCGTTCGCCGTGGCGGCGCAGATAAGCAGTTTGGAGTGGGCGTGGAAGTTCAACATCTCTCTGGGGGCCGGCCTCGGCCTTCCGGTGATTCTGCGCTGGCTGTGGTGGCGGACGAACGCCTGGACGGAGATATCGGGGATGCTGGCCGCAGGCGCCACGGCCGTTTATCTCCATCTGGGCGATAAGCCTCCCTCGTTTCCCGTATTGCTGGCTGCGGAAGTGGGCGTCGGCTTCGTGGTGATGATGGTCGCTACTTTCATCACGAGGCCCGTGAAGGTGGAGGTCCTGAAGAATTTCTGGAAAAAGGTGCGGCCCCCGGGCGCATGGGGGCGGGTGCGCGGGCCGGATGCGCGCTCGGCACCCGTATTCGCCCTCGCGGGCCTCTGGCTGGCTCTGAGCGTATTCGTTTTCGCCTTGATGTTCCTCCTCGGTGCGCTGCTGGTAGGCACCTGGGAACAGGCGGGCGGGCTCGCGCTCCTGGTCGGGTTTTCCCTGTGCATGGCCTGGGGAATCGACAGGCGGTATCGGTACGGGCTCTTGTTCGTGTAGAAAATCCCCCGTCGGAACTCCCATGAACCTCGCTTCCCGGAGTTTCGCGGGTAATCCCCCGGGTCGTCCGTCCGCCGCTTCTTCGAACTCGGTCTCACTCACCATTGCCTTCGTAGAGGTCGGGATTGATCCTTTGAAGTGAGTAGCCTGCGCCTCTCTGTGTAGGGGTCGCATATATGTGACCCTTGTTTTGGGAGAGAAAGGCAGGGACGCATATATGCGTCCCCTACCGTTGGTGGATAACGGATTATCGCCTTTGTTCGTCTTAGAGGCAAGGGAATTTCCAGTATTCAAGAACACAGAATAACTTGTATTAATTCAGTGGGTTATGCTGCATCAGTCTTTTCCTGAAGCTCCCCATCCGAATACGTAATCAACTCGAAAGCGGACTCATTACAACTCACGCGCATCCGTTCGTACGGTAGTCGTCCGGACAAGGGGGAAGTAGTTCACGTGGACGCTTCCTTGATCCGTGCGGACGTGAGTTGGGAGAGTCTGGCGGAGCGTCACGCGAACGAGGTGATTCGGGAGAACGCCTCGGAGGATAAGCCTGAAAAGAAGGGGCGTGGCCGCCGAGGTGGGGGTCCGGGTCAGGTGAGCCGGACGGACCCGGACGCGCGTCTTGCGCGCAGGAGCGGACGCGTGGGGTTCGAGCCGAGCTAGGAGCAGCACGCGGTGGTGGACGATGAGCGCGGGGTGGTTCTCGACGTGGCGGTGACGGAGGGGACGCTGAACGAGCGGGAGATGATGGAACCCCAGTTGGTGGCAGCCCCTCCTCGGGGCTGCCCCACGGTTTGCGAGTTATCGGGTCACAAGCCCGTGATGGTGACGGCGGATTCGGGCTACGCGTATTCGAAGGTCTACGGCGCGTTGGAGCGTTGGGGCGTGGATGCGCACATACCGGCGAAGCGGGAACCTTCCCAGAGCCGGGTTCCGATGCGCCTGTTCCGCTACGACAATTCGTTGGGCGGGAGCCACGGGAGCGTCTGACGGCGCTCCTCCACCACGTCACGGTCGATGCGCTGCGCTGGGCCTTCTTCGAGTTGAAGAGGAATGCTGCGGCAGGCGCGGACGGGGTGACGTGGCGGATGTACGCGGAAGGGCTGGAAGGCCGACTGGCCGACCTGCACGAGCGCGTGCACTCGGGAGCGTACCGGGCGACGCCGTCAAGGCGGGTGAATATCCCGAAGCCGGACGGCGGGACACGACCGCTCGGCGTCGCGGCCATCGAGGACAAGATCGTCCAAAAGGCCGTGACGGAGATTATCCTGACGCCGATATACGAGGCGGAGTTCCTGGGGTTCAGCTACGGGTTCCGGCCCGGGCGCGGGGCGCATGATGCGCTCGACGCGCTTGCGACCGGGATAAAACGGCGCAAAATCGACTGGGTGGTGGACATTGACGTACGCGCATTCTTCGACACGGTATCGAGGGAGTGGCTGGTGCGCTTCCTCGAGCACCGCATCGCGGACAAGCGGGTCATCAGGCTCATCATCAAGTGGTTGAAAGCCGGCGTCATGGAGGCTGGAGAGTGGCGGGACGACCTGCGGGGAACGCCGCAAGGCTCGGTGGTCTCACCGATTCTGGCGAACGTCTACCTGCACTACGTCCTCGACCTGTGGTTCCAGAAGAAGTGGCGCAGCCGTGAGGTCGAAGGCGACGCAATCATCGTTCGCTACGCCGACGACTTCGTGGTGGGTTTTCAGCACAAACGGGACGCGGAGCGGTTCCTGAGCGCCGTGAAGGAGCGGTTCGAAAGCTTCGGACTGGAGATACACCCCGACAAGACCCGGCTCATGGAGTTCGGGCGGTTCGCCATCGAGCGTCGTCGCCAAAGAGGGCAGCGCGACAGACCGGAGACCTTCGACTTCCTGGGCTTCACGCACTACTGCACGAAGACCGGGGAACAAGGCAAATTCCAGTTGGGGCGCAAGCCGGTGGCGAAGCGGATGGCTCGCACCCTGAAGCGGATCAAGGAGATGCTGCGCAGACGGATGCACGAGAGTGTCAGGGACACGGCGCAATGGCTGGGAAAGGTGGTTGATGGATGGCTGAACTATTTCGCCGTCCCAACGGCCTACCGGTATCTGCAACGCTTTGTCCTCCGTCTGAAGCGAATGTGGCTCCTTGTCCTGAGGCGAAGGTCGCAGAAGGATCACTCCACATGGGCCGGCATCGCGCGACTGACAGCGCGACACTGGCCCAGGCTGGAAATCAGACACCCGTGGCCGAACCGGCGTTTTGCCGTCAGAGCCGGCGTGGGCGCAACCCGAGGGAGGAGCCGGATGCCTGAGCGGGCACGTCCGGATCTGGGCGGGGGGAGCGGGGCAACCGGCGTCCCTACCGCAATGGGGTGGACGCGCCCTCCCGGCAGTATCAAACTGTGGCAGGATGGCGTCGCTTACCGCCCTGCAGGAGGGGAATCCATGGAACAAGTCTACATCATCGGCATCGATCTGGCGAAACGGGGTTTTCAACTCCACGGCGCGCGACCGACCCGTCCGGGCGCGATGGACACGCAGCCGGCGCTTACCGTCGGCCCGGTCCGTCTGGATGGCCCACAGCAGCGCCACAAGGGCGGCGGCGAGCCGCTTGAGGTTGATCACCGCGGCCGTCAGGCAGGCTTGTATCTTCATGTTGTCGAGACCGCGCCGCACCGCGCGCAGTCACGGGTCATGGAACGGAACGAGCGTCCCCGCCCGGCGGCGCCCCGTATGGGACTCAAGGTCTTGCCACGCGGACACTTCAAGACGTCGTTCCGCGCGTCGTAGCGGAACCGACGCAAGGGGACCCTGCTCTGCGAGGGTTCTCTCTTCGCTGGGATGAGCGCGGCGACGCCCGTCCGCTCCAGAACCCCGTAGACCTTGGAGCAGGCGTAGCCCGAGACCGCCGCCCCCGTCACCGCGACGTCGAGCACGACCCCTCTCGCGTCGTCCACATACGCGTGCCGCTTGTAGCTCGGCTCGGGCCGCCGGTTGCTCGCCAGAGTCGCCAGGCTCGCGTCCGGGTCCGTGCGGCTCACCTTCGCCGGCTTGCCGCCCCGGCCTCCTCCTCGCCGGGGTTCTCCCGCATCTCCTCGTCCACGCGACCCTCCACCAGGCTCCCCCAACTCACGTCCGCGCGAACCAAAGAGGCATCCACGTGCAGACCTCGGCCTTGGCCACCTCCGGGTCGACCCCCGGACGACCGCCCTCCGCGCAATAGCAGTCCGCCACCTCCTCGCGCAGCCGGCCGAGGTCGAGAACACGGTGATGAACAAATCCGGCCGGGCGCGCCTCTTGCGTCCCGACATCCGGCGACCTCCCCGTCTCGGGCGAAAACATCCATACGCCGAACCACGGAATCGGGGGTTTTTCAGCAACCCCGATGCGGGAGGACTTGACTGAACGGTCATTTAACTTGTAGACTCAAAGAATAGCAACACACGAGAGACGGATTACAGAGGAGGAGCGCGCCTTGAGAGCGCCTGTATCCCGCCCGCCCCGGGCGAGCTCCTCCAGAACACCGGTCCTGTTCCGTCGAACCTCTTGAGGCGAGTTGTTTTTGGCTTATTCCTATTCATTTACAGGAGAGACGCATCATGGTTGACGATTACTCGGCAAGCACGTCCACCACGGGCGCGGTCGCGGTCGGCGGCTCGACCACGAGCGCGATCGAAACCTGGCGAGACCAGGACTGGTTCGCGGTGACCCTGGAGGCGGGCAAGACCTACCGGATCGATCTCGAGGGCAGATCAACCGGCGCCGGCTCGCTTGGCGACCCCTACCTGCGCGGGGTGTATGACGCGGACGGGAACCTGATCCCGGGCACGACGAACCACAACGGCGGCGTGGGCTACAACAGCCGGGTGGAGTTCACACCGGCCGCGGACGGGACCTACTACATCGCGGCCGGAGGCGCCTGGATCACCCGTATCGGAACCTACAGGCTGTCGGTGACCGAATTGCCGGCGCCCGCACCGCCGGCCGAAGCGCCGGCCGACCTTGCGGCCGACACGACGACGACGGGCGCCGTCGCGGTCGACGGCTGGGCCGCGGGCGAGATCGGCTACCCTTCCGACCGCGACTGGTTCGCGGTGACCCTGGAGGCGGGCAGGACCTACCGGATCGATGTCGCGGGAGTTGCGACCGGCCGCGGTACGTTGCGGTATACCATTCTTCACGGGATCCGCGATGCGGACGGAGCCCTCCTCCCCGGTACGAGGGATGAGAACAGCGGCAGAGGAGGAGATCCCCAGCTAACGTTCACGGCCAGCGAGTCCGGAACCTACTATGTGGAGGTGGGCATCTATTGGCTTGGGGCAGGCCAGGCGAGCGGCACCTATATGGTCCTGGTCGATGACGTCACGGACGACTTCACGGCGGATACGGACACCACCGGCACGATCGAGGTCGGCGGCTCGGCCCGGGGCGAGATCGAAACCCGCGGCGACCGCGACTGGTTGGCGGTGACCCTGGAGGCGGGGAAATACTACTGGATCAATATCGAGGGAGTGTCCACCGGCGAAGGCTCGTTGAACACCCCCTACCTGCGCGGGATCTACGATGCGTCCGGAACCCTCATTCCCGGCACGACGAAACATGGCACCGGCTACGGCGTAGTAGATCCCGTCCGCGTCTTGTTCACCGCCGGCGAGTCCGGGACCTACTATGTGGAACCAGGCTCCTATCCCGACCCGTTCTTCCAACAGACCGGCGAAGGCACCTACAAGGTCTCGGTCGAAGAAATTCCGGACGACTTCACGGCGGCTACCGACACCGTCGGCACGGTCGCGGTCGGCGGCTCGGCCCGGGGCGAGATCGAAACCGACGGCGACCGCGACTGGTTCGCGGTGACCCTGGAGGCGGGGAAATCCTACGGGATCGATCTCGAGGGTGCGTCCACCGGCAGCGGTTCGTTGCGCGACCCCTACCTGCGCGGGATCTACGACCGGGACGGAGCCCTCATTCCCGGCACGACGAACTACGGCGTCGGCCGGGGCACCGGCAGCCGGGTGGAGTTCACCGCCGGCGAGACCGGGACCTACTATGTGGAGGCAGCCTCCCATGGCGGCCGCTACGAAGGCACCTACACGGTCTCGGTCGAAGACATCACGGACGACTTCACGGCGGACACGGACACCACCGGCGCGGTCGCGGCCGGCGGCTCGGCCCGGGGCGAGATCGACGCCCGCGGCGACCGCGACTGGTTCGCGGTGACCCTGGAGGCGGGCAAGGCCTACCGGATCGATCTCGAGGGTGCGTCCGCCGGTAACGGCTCGTTGCGGGCCCCCTATCTGCGCGGGATCTACGACGGGGACGGAACCCTCATTCCCGGCACGGCGAACTATCGCGGCGGTAGCGGCACCGACAGCCGGGTGGAGTTCACGCCCGGCGAGACCGGGACCTACTATGTGGAGGCAGCCTCCCATGGCGACCGCTACGAAGGCACCTACAGGGTCTCGGTCGAAGAAGTTCCGGACGACGTCACGGCGCCGGTCGAACGACCTCGGGACGATTTCCCGGCCAATATGGACACCACCGGCAGGTTCGCGGCCACCGTCCAGGCCCGGGGCGAGATCGAAACCGACGGCGATCGCGACTGGTTCGCGGTGACCCTGGAGGCGGGCAGGACCTACCGGATCGATCTCGAGGGTTCCGCGACCCACAGCGGCTCCTTGTATAACCCTTACATCTTAGGGATTCACGACCCGGATGGCGCCCTCATCCCCGGCACGACGCGCTACAACGGCGGCTTCAGACACAACAGCCGCCTGGACTTCACGCCGGACGCGGACGGCACCTACTATGTGGTGGCGGGCGCCAGCCGCCGCGGTCAAGGCACCTACACGCTGAGGGTGACGGATCTCGCTGACGATTTCGCGGCCGATACCGGCACGACCGGCACGGTCGAGGTCGAAGGCGCGACCAGGGGCAATATCGAATACGCGGGCGACCGCGACTGGTTCGCGGTGACCCTGGAGGCGGGCAAGACCTACGAGATCGCTCTTGGGATCCTGTTTACCCCCGAGTGGGGCATCCCGAAGTTGGTTCACCCCGAGCTGCTCGGGATTTACGACGCGGATGGCGCCTTCATCCCCGGCACGGCGGGCGTCTACAGCGGGCCCTTCCTCAGAAAGGTGGAGTTCGCGCCGGACGCGACCGGGCTCTACTATGTGGAGGCCTCCGGCGCCGGCGGCAACGGCGGCCATTACTCGATCGAGGTCGATGAGATCACCGACGAGTTCACGGCCGACACCGGAACGACTGGCAGGGTCGAGGCCGGCGGTTCGGCCCGCGGGGACATCGACTCCTTCGGCGACCAGGACTGGTTCGCGGTGACCCTGGAAGCGGGCAAGACCTACCGGATCGATCTCGAGGGCGAGCATAGCGGTGGCGGCAGCTTGTGGGACCCCAACCTGCACGGGATTTACGACGCGGACGGAACGTTCATTCCCGGCACGGCGAACAACGACCGCGGCGCCGGTTTGAATAGCTGGGTGGCGTTCACGCCGGACGCGTCCGGGACCTACTACGTGGCGGCGGCCGCTCATCCGTGGCGGCGCGGCACCTACACCCTCAAGGTAACCGAGATCCCGGCCGGCGACTACAACGCGGACGACTTCACGGCCGACACCGGAACGACCGGCAGGCTAGCGGTGGGCGGCTCGGTCACCGGGGAGATCGAAACCCCCGGCGATCACGACTGGTTCGAAATGACTCTCGAAGCCGGGACAATGTATGAGATCGATCTGGAGGGATGGTCGACCCGCAGAGGCACGTGGTGGGATCCCTATCTGGGGGGGATCTTCGACGCGAACGGCGCCCGCCTTATCATCGGATCGGGACGAGAACCAAGATCATCCTTGGCCGAGGGCCTTAACGAGTGGATGGAGTTCACGCCGTCGCGGGACGGGAAGTATTACGCGACCGTCGGCGCCGACTGGAACATCTACGACGGCACCTACAGGATATCGCTGAAAGAGGTGCCGCGTCCTCCCTCCACGGTCACGGACGATTTCGGCGCCCATACCCGCACGACCGGCAGGGTCGAGGTCGGCGGTTCGGCCATCGGCGAGATCGAAACCCACAGCGATAAAGACTGGTTCGCGGTGACCCTGGAGGCGGGCAAGACCTACCGGATCGATGTGGAGGGCGGTCCAACCGGCGCCGGCAGTTGGCGCGACCCTTTGCTCTACGGCATCTACGATGCGAACGGAAACCGCCTCCCGGGTCTTACGTCGAACGACAACGGCGGCGTGGGCCGCAACGCCCGCCTGGAGTTCACGCCGGACGCGGACGGGACCTACTATGTGGCGGTGGGCACCAATATGTACGGCGAGGGCACCTACATGGTGTCGGTCGCCGATGTCGCGGTCGATCCCCCGGACGACTTCACGGCCGATACGGCGACGACGGGTGCCGTCGCGGTCGGCGGCTCGGCCACGGGCGAGATCGATTACGGGTTCGACCAGGACTGGTTCGCGGTGACCCTGGAGGCGGGCAAGACCTACCGGATCGATCTCGAGGGCAGCTTCACCGGCGATGGCACATTGCTGGACCCGTATCTGCGGGGTATCCACAGTGCGAGCGGAACCCTTATCGCTGGCACGCTGGACGACGACGGCGGCACGGGCTACAACAGCCGCCGTCATTTCACGCCGGACGCGGACGGGACCTACTTCATCGCGGCCGGCACCCGCCAATCGTATGTCGGACCCTACTAGGTACCGGTGACCGAGGAGCTGGCGCACGAAGTAGCCGGATGGCTACACCGCTGGTAATCGCACCGCCTGTGAACGAAACAGCCGGTGGCCGCACCTTGCGGCCCGATGTCACGGCCGATACAGGCACGGGCGGCACGGTCGCGGTCGACGGATCGGTTGCACGGGCGAAATCGACACCGCGGGCTTGACCGCGACTGGTTCGCGGTGGACGCTGGAGGCGGGCACGACCTACCGGATCGATCTCAAGGGCCTGCTGATTCCGGCCGAACGGCACGCTTGTTCGACCCCGAGCTGCACGGGGTCTATGACGCGAACGGCGAACCTGATCCCCGGCACGCTGAACGACGACGGCGGTCAGGGCACCGACAGCCGGGTGGAGTTCACGCCGGACGCGGACGGGCACGTATTACATATCGGCCGGCGCCCAGTGACCTCCGTGGAGAGTACGATCGGCACCTACACGCTGTCGGTGACCGGGAACTGACGTCGGCACCGCGGAGAACGAAGAGCGGACGTTACGCGGCCGACACGCACGACGGCGCAGCTGACCGTCGCGGTCGGCGGCTCGGCCGCGGGCGCGCTCGAAACCGCGCATGACCGGGACTGGTACGCGGTGAAGCTGGAAGCCGGGACGAGCTACCGGATCGATATCGAGGGCTGGGAGACCGGCGGCGGCACGCTTCACAACCCCTATCTGCGCGGGGTGTACGACCCGGACGGGAACCTGGTCCCGGGCACGACGGACGACGACGGCGGCGAGCGCTACAACAGCCGGGTGACGTTCACGCCGGACGCGTCCGGGACCTATTACATATCGGCCGGCGCCTACCTCTCCTGGTTCGGGACCTACAAGCTGTCGGTGACCGAAGCGCCGGCGGTCGAAGCGCCGGTGGCCGCACCGCCCGTGAACGAAGCGCCGGACGACCTTGCGGCCGACACGGCGACGGCGGGCGCCGTCGCGGTCGGCGGCTCGGTCGCGGGCGAGATCGAGACCGCGGGCGACCGGGACTGGTTCGCGGTGACGCTGGAGGCGGGCAAGACCTACCGGATCGATCTGGAGGGCTGGGAGACCGACGCCGTCATGTTTCCCGACCCCTATCTGCGCGGGGTGTACGACGCCGAGGGGAACCTGGTCCCGGGCACGCTGGACGACAACGGCGGGGTGTTCCTCAACAGCCGCCTGGCGTTCACGCCGGACGCGGACGGGACCTATTACATATCGGCCGGCGCCGCCGGCTCCGGTAGCGGCGCCTACACGGTGTCGGTGACCGAGGAGCCGGCGCCCGAAGCGCCGGACGATTTCACGGACGATACCGGCACGGCCGGCGCGGTCGCGGTCGGCGGCTCGGCCGCGGGCGAGATCGAGACCGCGGGCGACCGGGACTGGTTCGCGGTGACGCTGGAAGCCGGGACGGCCTACCGGATCGATCTGGAGGGCTGGGCGACCGGCTTGGCGACCGGCTGGGCGATCGACGGCGGCACGCTTGCCGACCCCTATCTGCGCGGGGTGTACGACGCCGAGGGGAACCTGGTCCCGGGCACGCTGGACGACGACGACGGGGTGTTCCTCAACAGCCGCGTGGCGTTCACGCCGGACGCGTCCGGGACCTATTACATATCGGCCGGCGCCCGCGGCTCCCATGTCGGGACCTACACGCTATTGGTGACCGAAGAGCCGGCGGTCGAAGCGCCGGCCGACCTCGCTGCCGACACGACGACGGCGGGCGCCGTCGCTGTGGGCGGCTCGGTCGCGGGCGAGGTCGAGACCGCGGGCGACCGGGACTGGTATGCGGTGACGCTGGAAGCCGGAACCGCCTACCGGATCGATCTCGAGGGCAGCCCGACCCATGGCGGCACGCTTTCCGACCCCTATCTGCGCGGGGTGTACGACGCGGACGGGAACCTGGTCCCGGGCACGCCGGACGACAACGGCGGTCAGGCCCTCAACAGCCGCCTGGCGTTCACGCCGGACGAAGCCGGGACCTACTACATCGAGGCCGGCGCCTGGAGCACCGTTGTCGGAACCTACACGCTGTCGGTGGAGGAGGGCCTGTGACCGCGGCGGGAACGGCGGATCACACGCTTGTGGGCCCGGACCTCGATCTCGACGAGGGTGGATTCGTCGACGCCGTTCGCGAGACAAGCTTTCCCGCAACACGGGCACGCGCGCGCTTCCTTCGGCGGGTTGTGCTCTTCCGTGCGCTCCTCGAGCCCGGGCTGCCGGCCAATGGTCGATCTGGGCGCGCGGGGCGCGGTCGAACTTCGAGGGCGAGGTCACGTCGGGCCTGCTGGGCGTGGACTACGAGAAAGGCCCCCTCCTGGGGGGCGTGGCGCTCTCCCGCGCCCGTGGCGAGGGGGTCTTCGAGCAGGAGGGGCGCAGCGAGATGGAGGCGACGCTCACGAGCGTGCGCCCCTACCTGCGCTACGCGGTGAACGAGCGGCTCTCGGTGTGTGGGGTCCTGGGTCTGGGCCGGGGGGAGATGACGCTCGACGCGAAGGGGATGGAGAAGAGGCTCGAGACCGACATCGAGATGAGGATGGGCGCGTTCGGGATTCGCGGCGCGCTTTCCAGGAGGAGCGGCTTCGACCTCGCGGTGAAGTCCGACCTCATGCTGGCGGAGGTGAACGCGCGGGGGCTGCTGACGCACCAGGAGAGGGGTTTCGAGGAATGGGGCGCCGGCGACCTGCGCATTCTCAAGGTGCGCGACGACTCGATGGAGCCGGAGATGCGCGAGGGCGACCGGGTCATGTTCGACTTATCGAACCGGTTGCCGGAGTCGGGCGGGACGTTCGCGCTCAGGGAAGGCGGCAGGCTGCCGGTCAGGGGGGCCGAGGCCGTGAACGGAGAAGTACCCCCGCGCCTCGGGTTCCTCCCCGCCGACACCGACTACGCCCTCTCCACATGACTCGCACAAGACGTCCGCATCCTCGCCAAGGTGTCGTGGGTCGTACGGCGGGTGTGAGGAGCCGGCATCGTCGTCCCGGCCGGCGCCATGGTGGTGTGAACGGCCATGAGTTTGCTTCCTTCGCATGAATCGTACATCAATGCTATTGCCCGTTTTCAGACGGTGGGGGATTTTCATCGCCCGTGATATCCCGTTATTTCGTTGATATCATTGGAAAAATTCTTTCTTCCCGGTCTCGATCTGGATCCAGTTTCTAAGAATGTAATCAAGGCGAAAGCAGATGAATTACAATTCCAGCGCATCACAGCTCGGCCCTGTCGGGCAATTCTCCAAAGTCCAGCCCGTAACGGCTTCATTGTGGCCATGCTCAGGCGCCCAGCAAGGCTCACCCGTGATAACCGATACGAGCCTTTGCAGGAGCGCGGCGACACGAGCACATCGTCAATTCGAATGCGGTCGGAACCCAACAGCGACGCATTGGTGGAATGCAGCTATGGCGGGAACTCAAGTGTTGGACCCGGAGCGGGCAACCTGCAGCCACACTCCAGTGCAAGCCGTCTTCGTTTTCGGAATTCGAAGTCTGGCGTCTCGGTATTTCATCCCGGATCAGTCACCGACACAGTGTACTTAGAACCGTCCAATTGAATATATGCGCAACACTGGACTATGATCTGGCGGACAGTTCAAGGCCAAATTCTGGACTGAAGCATGTCACGGCACAAGGCGACCCTGCTCTCGGCCATGCAAACACAGGTCCCATGACTTCTAGTATTGTACGTAAATGAGAAGGCGCGATAGATGACTGGACAGATGCGAACACTAAAATCGGCCACCACTGAACGACAACGCGTGTTGTTCATACACGGATTATACCGAAAACGTTATTCCCAGACCGGGAAGATGGTGGCGAATTTATTGAAAAGGCGTCTCAAATCCGCAGAGATCATAGCGGAAGAAGATTTGGTTCTGAAGGATGGAGCACACTGCCCAAGGTACGTCGTGAAATTGGCAGATAACGGGTGCAGTTGGAAGGATGTGGAGGTGACCGAAGTTGTCTATGACGACCTTATAGCAGATCATGACAATGAACGCAGTCCTTTCCAACGAGTTTTGATCCAACTCTTCATAGCAGTGAGCGAGACTTGGCGGTTATTCCGTCTCATTCCAAATCAAGTGCCAGAAGTAACGAAGCGACACAAGGTCTGGGCATTTTTCTTTGCGGCTATAATTTATTTTGGATTGCTAGGCGGTTTAGTTTCCTTAGTTGCCATGGGGGTCGAAGTACCTGGAGCAATCTGCAAAATTTTTGATTTGCAGACCCCATCTAGTACCGCACACTGGACGTGTGAGATTGGTGAATCATGGAATAGCACTTTACGTTTCGCACTCAGAGTAATTCTAGTAATAGCCACTGTCATGAGTGGGTTATCCTGGTTTCTTACATCAAGATCATCCGAAAAATACGAAGATGATACACGTTCCGCGTTTGCGTTCATTGAGTGTCAAAAGAAGGATTCTAAGTTACGCTCTGCTATCATCGACCGGGTGGCCTTAGCACTGAAAACGTGTGTGAAGGCCAACATGATAGGGAAGTTTCAATCGTTGCCTATAGTCAAGGTTCGATGCTGTTGATGGATGCGCTATTCTCTGCATGCTTGACCGATTGTGAGTCGAACACATTGGTAGATGTCCGAGTGAAGGTATTGGTCACCTTCGGTTGTCCCCTAGCAGTTGTGCGGTGCCTGTGGCCGCGATCTATAGGTCAGTATGGACGTCGTCACGTCCATGTGCAGCAGTGGTACAATTTCGTTGAAGAGAGAGATCCACTAGGTAGCGAGCTATTGAGGCTGATTAAGAAAGAAGGAATAAGAGCGAAGGTATGTGACTACAAGTTCACTTTCCGCAATTCCAAAATGGGAACTCGCATTTTTCCACATCATACATATTGGTCCGAAGCAGAGAAAAAGGATTGCCCTCCGCTTCAACTCATTGCCGATAGACTTGCGCGGGTTGAGGCGCGTAACCGCCAACATGAATGAACAAAGCAGTCCTGACCAATGTGGATAAGAGTGCTTTGCGCATACAATTGTACCTACATCGGCCGTCACACTTTCACACTGTAAAGACGCGCAGTGTCACACTTGGGCTCTCGGCGTGATTCGCCCGCATAGATGCGGCGGGAAAACTAACATCAAGATATTAATGGGGTAACCAAGCTGAGGAAAGCTACGGATTAAAACTATTTATCTTAGAGGTTCGACGTCAAGTTCCTGCCTCCCAAGCGCCCAAATACGCCGGGGGGTGATCATCGGCGCACTACCTCATCCAGGGAAATCTCCAAAACTCCAGGTTGTAGGACAGTAACCGAAACTGAGAAAATTAGGGTCATTCTCGTTCGATGTCAATTTACTGACCTGCGGGCCCTCAAGCACGCTGTTTCGCAATTCCTGTCGATAGCAGCGACAGAAGCTGTCTCGCCTATTCTGCGCGTCAATGTACGAAATTCGGTTTCTTCGGCAGGTTCTCGGGGGCATACTTTCCAGCTTCTAGCCTAGTTTTAACGCTGGCGTGAATCCACGCGGCATTCGGAATACGACGGGAATCAGACCCGCGAAAAAGCCAAAATCCCTTGTTGGACTCGTGAATTTTGCCTCGCGGGTTCATCCGATAATTTCCCTTCATGCGAGCAGAATCCACCTTCATTCCGCAATTAACCGCCTTATCCAGCATCCACCGCAGCGTGATGTTGGCTAGTCCACGCTCCTTATACCCTCCACCAATATCGGCATGGACCCCAGCGAACCAAACCTGCTCGACCGTCTGACCGATGGACGGTTTCTCTGTCCAGAGACAAGGGGGGAAATCCTTTCGGTGCTCATCAATGGCCAAAGCATGGTAGGCGAAGGAGATATCGGGGTTCAAAGTCGGGTCTGCGAACCGCTTGCCGGCGTTCATGACTCGGGAGTCGACCGTGTCCCACACGCCAATGAAATAAATGGGACAATTACGAGAGAATGTCTTCTTGAAGTCCGCCGCAATCTCATCAATGCGGGGCTCTTCATCTGGCGATGTGTTGTAGAGCTTGGAAGCGTATTCAAGTAGATTTTCGTGGCCTTTCCGCAATAGACCTACTTTGTAAATCATGCCTGCCAAAGATCGTGCGGTGAATGCTCCTCGGCTGAATCCGAACAAATATATATGGTCATCAGTTTTGTAGCACGTCATCAGATATCGATAGGCATCCTCAACATTCTTTTGCAGGCCGTGGCCAGTTGCCTGGTCCGCCAGGGATTTCAAACCAAAGGTGCTCTCGTCATACTCCCAACCTCCAGTTCCCACACCCGGGTCGTAGAAGGCGGTCTGCCCTTCATCCTTGATCGCTAGGTCATAAGTGTGCACGACGTTGGTGTTGATATCTCCAAACTCATTCGCGGTGCCGTCGCAGCACACGACGATGTTCTTGTTCTCTGTAGCCATTGATTTTCCCCCATATAAATAAGAACCATAGATACTCAAAATATTGGGTCGCGAAATGAATAGCGTTCCCCATATTTCGTGAATTCTCCAAATCGCAGATTTATGATAGCAAAAGAGCGTCTGATTTCGCCCCCTACCCAAAGTAAGTTCCTCGGCGGTCTTTGCGATGAGTTCGATGTCATTCGGTCTCGATAGTCTGTGATCTCCGTGCGCATCTAGGAACTCAAATGCCCTGTCAGGATTATCCTGTCTTGGGCCTATCTCTATCACAAGCCCATATCGTGATGGTAGCCTGCGTCACCGCCCCGGTCCCTTGAGCCAGACGGCATGCGCCGCACGACGAACCCCGAAACTCAACCCCCAACCCGTTCTGAAAATCCGACACCAATACCGCCGTCAACCCGGACGATACCGCGTGCCTTGCTCAAATCATTCGAAGACCACGAATATTTCAGGCTGGCTGGCTCGTGTCGCCAGAACTAGATCGGCCAATATTTCGCCCGTTCTCAGACGGTGGGAGATCTCTAGCGGTGGTGGAATGCTTGTAGTTTGTTGAAATTATTTCAGATATGAGTTTTTTCGAGTTTCGTGCAAGATTTGCTTGCTGTAAGAAGTAATCAAAACGCAAGCGGAATCATTCAAACTCCCGCGCATCCATGCGAGCGCCTGTCGTGTAAGTGTTCGTAAACGTTTATCCAAGCCGTGATGGTAGTGCCTTGAAGCAGTAGTTTGGGCCGGGATGGGGGATGATTTTACCGGTTGAGGACTTGCTTCCAGTTGTTGCGGAGCGGCCTTAGCCAGATGTCCTTTTTCGGTTGGGCGCGCCTCGTATATCTGTCGTAGCGTCCACGCCCCTGGGTCATACCGACGCGGATCCATCCCGAAGCCCTGTAGACGGCGCCGGTGTAGCGCGGCGTCTCGACGAAGGTCTCGATGAGGACGGGGGTTGTGCCATAGCGTTCGGTCCAGTCCCCGGGCAGGCGACGGCGGACGATGGCGAGGAGGTGCGAGCCGAGGTTGGGGATTTTGATCCATGGCAGGATGAGGAACCTCGGGTTGTCGACCACGAGGGGGAGGTTCTTCTCGCGCAACTTGGGCGTCCAGCCGATGAAGGCATCGCGCGGGGCGAGCTTCCACGCGGCGGTGGAGAAGCCGAGCATGGCGAGGGGCCTGCCGCCCCGGTCGTGGACGGCGTAGCGCATCTGGGCGCCGACGAGGGTCTTGTAGCCCAGGTAGTGGTAGCGGGCGACGAACTCGTTCCAGAGCTTGCCCTCGCGGGTTCCGCGCACGACGATGCGCATATCGAGTGGGCGGACCTCATCGAGGGTCGCCGGCGCCGGGATGAGGGGCGCTTCGGTATCTGGTCCGAAGACGATCGGCCCGGGCCGGTTCTGGCGCCACTTCGGCGGGGGGAGCGTGATCAGGCCGTCCTTGTGCATGGCGAGCATGGTCACCCGCGCCATCATGTCCTTGAGTCCGCCGTCGGGCTTGAACCAGCCGATGCGGCGGCAGAACTCCTTCGAGAGCGCATGGCGGTTGAGCGCAGGTGGACCTGCGATCAGCGCGCGCAGCAGCGTCATCTCTTCCGTCGTGAAGTCGCGTCCGTAGTAGCGGCACTCGATCACGGCGTCATCCCGGCGCCATGAGGGCGCGCCTGCGTTGTGCGCCCATTGACCAGGGCAGCCACGCGGAGAGGTCCCCGGGCGCCCGGCCGCCGTTCTCCGCGCAGGCCGTGAGCCATGCATCGAGCCGGCGGAGAGTGTCGACGCCGTTTAATGAGAGTGTACCGAGGACCGAGTACATCATCGCCGTGAACCTGGCGCCGGCCTCGCTGTCGGAGCCGAACGAGAGGCGTCTGCCGATCACTGGACCCCGAAGCGCGCGTTCGCTGGCGTTGTTGTCCATCGGTACCGAGGGGCGCTCGACGAAGACGCTCAGCCCCTCGCGATGGTTCAGCAGCGAGCGCAGCGCCTTGCCCTCGCGCGCCTGCGCGGGCAGGGCGGCCACCTCCCGCCCGGCTTGCGCGAACAGGCCCTCGAGCGCCTTCTTGAGCGCAGCCTGCGCCGCTTCGAACGCCGCGCCCTGTCGTTCGGCGCCGGGCTCGTAACGGGCCAGGTGCGCCTCGTTCAGGCGGTAGAGCAGCGCGATCCGCCCGATCCATCTCTCACACCAGGGCGTCAGCCGCTCCTCGCCGGCGGCGCAGTGGATATAATCGCGTCGGACGTGAGACCAGCACCATGCGAGAGTCACCAGACCCCCGGGAATGCGCGCCAGCTTCTTGTAGGCGCTGTAGCGGTCGCAGACGACGACCGTATGGGAGCCGGCCGCGCCGAAGAGCTTCATCGCGACCTCCGCACTCCGCGAGGGGTCGACGTGGAAGTAGACCGCGTCCTCGCTGACCGAGGTCCACAGCCAGGCGCGGCTCGAGCGTCCTTGTTCGCGAAGTGACTGAACGCGCCACGTCGTCTCGTCCCCATGACGCACCGCCGCCTCGTTCTGGCGGTCGAGGATCGCCGCAGCCAGCGGCTCGAACAGGGGAGTGAACCGATGCGCGCCGGCGGCCAGCGTGCCCGCGGAGACCGGAAGCCCCTGGTCGGAGAGCCATTCGGCGACACGCCGCAGGGGGCGGAAGCAGGCGTAGCGTTCGAACAGGAAGCGCGCCCACACGCTGGTTCCGAAGGACGTGCCCGCGAACAGGCGCGGCGCAGGCGACGCCGACACTTCCACCGGAGACGACGCGCACGCGCACCTCCTGCGCCACCGCGGACGGTGGATGACGCGCCTGTAGGCCGAGACTTCGATCTCAATGATGGTGGAGGCCTCGGCGCCGTTGGCCACGTAGGGCTTCCCGCAACCGGCGCAGACGCGCGCACCGGCCGGCGGGTTGCGGACTTCGGTCCTCTCCCCGAGCGCGGGCCGCGGGGTGCGGCCATGGCCCCGGGCGCCGGGCTGACGACCGCGCCTGCGCTCCGAACGCGGCCTCTCCTGACGCTCGCTCCCGCGACCAAACAGCCTCCTCGCCAGCACCGCTCCGGTGGCGCGAAGCTTCGCGAGCTCGGCCTCCAGCCGCGCCCGGCGGGTCTCCGACTTGCGAAGCTCCCT
This sequence comes from bacterium, assembly GCA_965221165.1. Lineage (GTDB taxonomy): Bacteria > UBA8248 > UBA8248 > UBA8248 > UBA8248 > Bin107. The sequence continues at coordinate 1,261,531 of CBDCRP010000003.1, read as the reverse complement.
GCGAAGCCGCCCGTTCTCCCTCGACAGCGACCTGAGCGCCGTCTTCTGGCGCCGCGACCTCCCCAGGGCCTTGCGAAGCGCCTCGTCCGAACGAGGCGACCTTGAGCGCGCCGCCTCCCTTGCGTGCAACAGCCGCTCCTTCAGCCGTTCCTTCGTGATACCTGCGGCCCTGAGGGAGACCCGCAAATCGTCGCGCAATTCACGCAACTTCCCGCAGAGCCGGATGACCTCCTCGTCCCGACACTGAATGGTCTTCTCGTGGGTCTTCGTCTCCAGCTTTTCCCAGGCCAGCCGATTCTCCAGCCGGGCGACGTCCTTCTCCCGCCCCTCAATCTCCTCGCGAAGAGACTCTATCGTCTTCTCCCGCTTCTCCACGACTCTGTGCAGCCGCGCGGCCTCCCCCGGAGGCAACGCGCCCGAGAGAGCCTTGTTCAACCGGGCGACCTCCTTGCGCAGCGACTCGAGCGGGCTGCGCTTGCCCGGCTCGACACCGGCTTTGCGAAGCTGCTTCTCCAGACGAGCCACTTCCACCTCGAGCGCCTGGACGTCCTTCTTCGCCGCGCGGCGGACTTCCTTCAACTTCCCGACGCGCGCGGCAAGCTTCCTCCGGCAGTTGTCGAGACACCACTTCAGCGAACCCGCCCGCGCGCGCGAAGCCACCTCCTTCCACCGCAACTCCTCGCAGCGCGCCTCCGCCGTCTCCGCGCGCGTACGTTCTCGCTCGTACAGCGAACGCCAGTACGCCTCTGCGGTTGCGGGCAACCCGGGGGGATGAGGCCATGGGTCATCCGGCCTCTCGACCAACGAAACTTCCGCCTGAACATCTTCTGTGCGTATCGTCATGCCGACATGATTAGCACATGTCGAATCTCGTTACCAGTGGCAAGGGAAGATTCTATCCGATGGAGGCGATACTCCCGGCGTTGTGCCCATCACGGCTTGGATAAACGTTTACAAGTGTTCGTTCGAGCCGTGAGGAAGTGGGCCTCACCATGGACCGCAGCCAGCTTGACTCTGACCTCTATAAATTGAAAGTCAATATTGAAATGCTGTCCATGCACTGCAAATGCCTGGGGTTCTTACCGACTTCGATGTTTGCGAAAGCATTGAGCCGGACCAATTACATTCGGACAAGACACCAAATTGTAGCAATCCGGGTACTACCATCACGGCCCGGGTAAACGGTTACAAATCGTGCAGCTAGCCTCCAAATCCGGTCTGCAACGGCTTGCCTGCTACCATGCTCCGGGGTTCCGCAACGTATAATCAGTAAGCACTGGGTCGCGCCCCATGAGGGTTACCCGATTCGCGCATACGGCGTGGTCGATTATAGTGACGATGATCTTCTGAGCCCGGCTTGCGGCTCGCAATCACCGACCTTCACCATTCCTGGCGGCACATCAGGGCGCAGGCCAAACTACTTGATGTGTGGATTCACGACCTGCGCCACTCGTACGCCAGCAGGGCCCTGGTGCTCGGCGAGACGCTCCCCATCATCGCCAAACTGCTCGGCCATGCCCACGTCGAGACCACCGCGCACTACGCGCACCTCGCGCGCGATTCGGTGCACGAGGCCGTGGAGCGGGTCACGGACAGTATCGCCGCGGATATCCTGATGGACTACTAGGATATGGTATGAGCCACGCCGACAGTGGATGTGCGTTGTAGGTCTCCATAGACTGCACTATACAAATATGACAAACATGAGGGATCGTGAGGACAATTTGGTTACTAGTCAAAGTAAAGCAACGTTTGCCTGACTGCGCTCGCAAGGTAGAACGAACCAAGAGGAGAATGAAACATGATTGAAGCACCCTACTATCCTATTATCTATCTTCGTGGTTATGCCGGCAGTCAAGGAGAGATTGAGGACACTGTATCAACCCCGTATATGGGATTTAATCTGGGAGCAACCAAGATTCGGCAACTCCATACGGGCAAGGTCCGGCCCCATGTCTTCGAATCGCCCGTTATTCGCCTAATGAAAGATCATGGCTATGTCGATGCTTACCACGATGGACAGATTTTGCCCCAAGGCCCCATCCCCAGCCGATCAATCTGGATTTTTCGATATTATGATATTGCCGATGAAGATTTTGGCGAAGGCAATCGGAAAGAAATTGAATTTCACGCCAAAAAATTGTGTGAGTTTCTCTTGCATGTGCGCCATGCCGTTCTGGACAAGAATGAGAATCCTGAGCACTTTCGAGCTTATCTCGTCGCTCATTCCATGGGAGGACTTATCTGTCGTTGTTACTTGCAGCACCCGGAAATTCCAGATCTCGGAGGCGATGGAAAGGCATCAGGAGATTGGCGCAAGAAGGGTGTGGACAAACTCTTTACCTATGGGACGCCGCACGGTGGGGTCGAATTTCGCCGTGGGCTGGGATGGGCGGAGGGGCTACGAGATTTTTTCGATCCGAACAATGCTGGAAATTTTGGTCCCAAGCGAATGCGAGAGTTTCTCGGTTTACCGGAAAACATGCCGATAAACTCGCTGAATGGACACTACCCAGAAGAACGTATATGCTGCCTCATCGGCACCGACTCGCGTGACTATGGAGCGGCAGGAGGACTGGCGAAACGCGCAGTAGGGCCCCTTAGCGATGGACTCGTCCAAATCAAGAATGCATCAGTCCTCGGTGCACCGAGAGCCTTTGTCCATCGCAGCCACTCCGGGTACTACGGACTCGTCAACTCAGAATCGGGATATCAGAATCTCCGTCGATTTTTCTTCGGCGATACGCGTGTTCTTGTTGAGATGACCGATGTTGAGGTGACTCTCCCACCCCAAGTGCAGAGAGCAAAAGAAAGTGGGAGGAAAATCCGTGCTTCCTATCATATCGATACCTTCTTAAGCGCGCGAGGTGTGCCAGTGGAACTAAACCGGCGCACTTACGACGAAGGGTCGGCAATCTTCCGGACATACGACCAACTTACGAAGAGAAGGACTAAACTCTTTACCACCTTCCTGATGCGAAATGCTCGGGTGAATCCTCGTCGTGCGTCGCTAGGCTTTGCTCTCGGTTTGCAGGTCCGTGTGCCAGAGTATGAAGTTGATGGTTATCTTTTTGATGATCATTACGAAGGAGGCATACTCTTTGCCGATAAGTTGAATATCGACGTGACAGCTCAGACTGACGGTGCCAGTCGGGTCGTTTATGGTTGGGATAGCCGCACCCCGAACCGTACTTCTCGCCGCTTAATCATTGATCAGCAGGGAGACACCTCGATCGGAAACATTCCCTTCGGTAGCCGCGCTAAGCGTAAGCGTCCAAGGATCTCAGGGAATATACGCTTGACCATTAGACGGTGGAATGCGTAAGGCGCTCATGAAATTGAACACAGCAAGACGAAGGTCCGCCGACCCAAATCCAACGGCTTCGGCGAGCACTTGGACAGAACACTGCTCGACGAGCACTTTCGATCATGTGTCAGACTAAGTTCTATAACTGCATCAAGACTATGCAGAAGGGTCTAGTGCCTATCGGATCACCGATCACAACGAAGAGCCCTATTAGAGCCACAGCAAGGCTCAACGACAGCACCAGGACAATAACCCGTCTGATCAAGCGCGGCGTTGTTCCGGCCCGTCAGGCCTGCAAAGGCGCGCCCCGGGTGATATCAGCAGATGCACTCGAACTGTTAGAGGTTGCCCAGGCGCAGAAAAAGGAGCATCCCCGCCGGCACCGGATATTGAACAAAAACCTATTGCTTTCAATAACGTAGAGAAGTGTCTTAATATGACTGGCACTTCACAAACGGCTTCACGTAGACTGGCGGTATCAGCTTCACCTCATGGCCGTAATTGCCAATCTCGCGGCCCCAGTAGTGCGCGCCCGCACATGCCTCCATCGCCACCAGACAACTTGGTTGCGACACCAGAAAGCCCAACACCTTCACTCTGCTCAACTTCTTCCGGAACGCGATCGACCCGTCCGCGCGAGCTCCGTGGAGTTGAAAACCCTGTTTCGCCAGATCGATTCCGATGACGTGAACCTGTTCCATGGTCGTTCCTCCCTGCTGGGCGGTAGACGATGTCGTCTCGCCCAAGTGTGATGTTGCCGGGAGGGCGCGTCCATCCCATCGACAGTAACTCCTCCGTAATTTGCGCAGCAAGCTCTCTCAGTATGGTTTGATAAATTAGTAAAGTAAGTTTGCTCGAAGACTCGGACGTAGGTTTTAAGAACCTATTTTGCTTCACCTATTGTGTTTATCTTTCAATGTTTGCTCTACCACTGTGAACAAATTTTAAGGAAAGATACCTTGCGCCTTGTCGAGCTAATAATTAGAGCTCATCAATTCGAGGCTAACCAGTTAATACCTTTGAGAACGACGAAAAACGCGATAATGGGAAATGAGAAAAGCACTACTACTAAACGAGCAGGTGTAGCACTCTCAGAGATAATATCAAACGCAATTTTGAGCATTCTAGAATTACGTCTTAAAAATTTTACAAGGAAAACAAAAAAAAGAAACATGTACCAAACAATGGACGTTCCGAATGTAGAAATAAAGAATGGTAATGCTTTATTCTGTGAGAAAAATACTTTTAAAACAGAAATAAACAATTCTTGAATATCTTTAAGATATGGCCCAGAATCTTGAGCGTCAAAAAGTAGACTTAAGATTGCAAACATCGTGGGAAAAGAAACTATATAAATTGCACTCGTTAAGATGAGATCAACGGCAATCCACATACCAAGAGCAATTTTCCCCGCATTTTGGGCGCGCCCCAATACCCAACGTGTTTCCAGTAAGGATATAAAATCAATGACAACGTTATAGCATCCGAATATTAAAGATATAGCTATGATGTGATCTGTTCTGTTTGGGCCGACAAATTTTTTGGTTGATGGTGCAAGGTACGAATTTTCAATGCCGATGAGCAAAATGGAAAATAAAACAAAAAATAGGCTGAGGGCGGTAGATCTAAAAAATCTCTTCCAGGACCAAGTGTGCTTTCCGTATATTGCGTCAAAAATAAGGCAAAATTGCTTGTTAACAAATCCAATTTGTTGATGATATGCGAATTCATCAGTTCCTAATGAGAATTTCTTTAGTTCGGAACTTTGAGAAACAAGAACTTCATCTTTTAGCATCCAATCTACGATGAATGCAGAAATCAGAAGTACGGACAAGAATCCCACCAAGAATTCCATTTTCAGTCATTCCTAAACATCGTTTCGACTCCTTCCTAGGTATTCTCGAACGAAATCTGGAACATCAATTGCCCCTTCCATAAAAGCCATTGCAACAAAGATTTCAGGAATATGTTTAATCATTTCTTGTGGGACCGAGATTACAACGGCATAATACCAGGCGATTACAAGTCCGATAAAGGAAGTTAAACAGGACGCACATATGTGAAATTTCTTGCTTGAGAATTCAATCTTTTTCGAAGGATTTAAACGGCGAATCCATACGCCTGCTTGAACAACAATAATAGCTAATACGCCGGGTATTAAATTTCCCCAATTATCGGGCAGGAGGTTTTTCAAGAAAGAGGTAGACTCCATGTTCAAATGAAACCATTGATACTACCAACAATTCTTGTCTAATTTCTGTATCTCAGATTACTAGGAGACAATTAATTTGAAATTTTGTCAATTAGCATTCATAAAGAGAATTTTCGGGTTACAGTCGATGGGATGGACGCGCCCTCCCGGCAACATCACACTAGGGCAAGGTAACATAGTTTGCCGCCCTACAGGAGGGTTGTCCATGGAATAGGTCCACATTATCGGTATCGACTTGGCGAAACAGAGTTTTCAACTCCACGGCGCGCGCGCGGACGGGTCGGTCGCGTTCCGGAAAAAGCTCGTCAGGACGAAGATGCTCGGCTTTCTGGCGTTACAACCGCATTGCCTGGTAGTGATGGAGGCATGCGCGGGCGCGCACTACTGGGGCCGCGAGATCGGCAAGCTCGGCCACGAGGTGAAGCTCGTGCCGCCGGTCTACGTGAAGCCTTTTGTCAAACGCCACAAGAACGACGCTGCGGACGCGGAGGCTATCTGCGAGGCGGCTTCCCGCCCGAGCATGAGGTTCGTAGCGGTGAAGAGCGAAGCGCAGCAGGCCCGGGGGATGCTGTTCCGCACGCGCGATCTTCTGGTGCGTCAGCGCACGCAGGCGATCAACGCCCTGCGGGGCCATCTGGCGGAGTTCGGCGTCATCGCTCCGCAAGGTCGCGCCCACCTCGCGCGGCCGGCGTCGGCCGTTGCAAATCCGGGCTCGGGGCTGCCCGAGGCGGTCCGCGAACTGGGCGAAGTTCTGCTCGCGCATATAGCCGGCCTGAAGGAGAAGATACAGGAGTTGAGAGAGGCGACTCCGCACGAGCGCCCGCGAGGACGAAGAGGCGAGACGGCTGATGAGCATTCCGGGGGTCGGTCCGGTCTGCGCGTCGGCGATCCAGGCCTTTGCGCCGCCGATGGCAAGCTTCCGTCGCGGGCGGGACTTCTCCGCCTGGCTCGGGCTCGTGCCGCGGCAGCACTCGACCGGAGGCAAGCCGCGGCTGGGCAGGATATCGAAGATGGGCCGGCGCGACGTGAGGCGGTTGTTGATCACGGGCGCGATGAGCGTGGTGCGCTGGGCGGCCCGGCGAGGCGCGCCTCCCGGATCGTGGCTGGCCCGCATGCCGGCGCGTAAGCCCAAGATGCTGGTTGCGGTGGCGCTGGCCAACAGGATGGCGCGCATCGCCTGGGCGCTGATGACGAACAGAGAATTCTACCGGGAGCCGGCGCCGGCCGCCTGAGCGGCAGGCGAGCGGAGCACGGCGGGAATGTGAGCAGGCCGAATGAGGAGGTAGGGGCGAACGGTCATTGAGACGGGGTCGGGAAAACCAGGACAAGATTGGGGAGTTTTTCAAGCTCGCACTGTCGATTCAGACCCGATCCTCGCATCTCCATACGGGCCCGCGGCAATTGAAACGCCGCAATCGAGAGGCCGTATACACGACTGAGTCTGACCACAACGCACCGAACCCTTCAGGCCAACGCTTGCAATCTTGGGCGCGTCCATACACAAATCTTGTGTATGGTCGTTCTGAATCCAACGGCCCACCTGACGGTTTCTGTTTCGTCCGCACCTTTGATAAATCTCACTTTGGCGATCACGATTGCCAGATGACGGAAGCCGCTTAGCCGGGGCCATCGCTTCTGGGAGCTCATGGAAGTTTGATGCACGAGACTCAACATCGGCTTCTCGCTTAGATAGTTACTGGTCATCGCCGTTCGCAGCCGTATTGTGGCGAAGGTCGCCTCGGTGGGGTTTGTGTTCCGAAGACTATGCCAATGCGCCGCCGGGAAGTCGTAGAAGGCGAGCAACTCCTCGCGGTTCCTGGCCAGGCATTCGACGGCTTTCGGGTAATTCGCCTCCTAGGTGGCGAGAAAACGCTCATCGCCTCCTTCGTTCTTGAGCGAGTATCAGACACGCAGTGCGAGCTCACTTGCACGCGCATTAAGCGCTCGGCAAGGCCGGCCACCGTGGGGCTTGGCCTCGGGCGATGCAGCGACAGGATCCTCGCCCCGTTTGATGCAGTCGATTACAATGGCTGCGCGCTACTTCGCCTAATCTGCCCGTTTCCAGACAGTGGGGGATTTCCATCGGCCGTAAAATCCCGATATCGTATTGATATTATTTGGAAAGGTTGATAGTTCCTGATCCCGTCTGGAATTCGCCTACCGAAGAATGTAATCAAAACGGAAACGAACGAATTAAAACTCCGGCGCAGAGCGGAGCACTGCTGTCATCTGTGCCTTAGGTCACCTCTTCCTTCCTCTTTTCGTAGGCGTCGATTATGACCGTTAGCGCCCGATCAATCTCGGCTGTTTCAAACACACCTCTTGGGTCTTCGTGGATGAACCTCCAGTGTGTGTGGGCATCCCTGTGAGAACACAAAACGTCTCGAAGGTGATGCCTCCTTGCTCCCATCATGTCCTGCAAGTCTGCGTCAAGGTTCTGCATGCTTGGATCCTCCGCCCACACCGAGTGTGGGCTGAGTTTTCGCATCCTTGCTTCCAGTATTTCTTGAGTCCTCGACTCTAATTCGTTGAACAGCTTCAGCAAGTCATGGGTTTTCTCAGGCTTTCCCTTCCGTTCCCGGCATTGCCATGCTTTCAGTGCGATCTCAGTCGCCAGCGACAATAAGATTGGACTCGCCAACGATATTCCACAAAAAAGAAATGAGTCCTGCTGTGGAGACTCGGACCCTTTCCTTTCCAATTCCTTCGCAACACGTTGCAACGACTTCGCATTCCAAATCATGGAATCCGCATCCCAACTCTCTACTTCGTTCTTGTTTTCAGACACCAAGCATTCCCCCTGCAAGTCATATTTCTGAAATCTGATCTGCCTACGGCAGTTTTGAATTTGATGGATTCCTCTGCGCTCGTTCCACGCTTAAACCACCGTCCCAACAAGCGGCAGTCCTTTAACAGGTTTTGTACCGGCTGCCAATTGCCGCCGTATCACGCTTTCTTATTGATGTAACGCTTACGACCATCTAGTGGTCACCCAGAACCTTTTTGCCCCATTTCGCCAATTTGCATGGAGTTTGTTAGAAACCATTTGTTTGTTCTTTTTGATTTGATTTCCAAGACGGAGGGAATATTTTGTGAGCGATGCTTGTTCCTATTAATGTGCGATCTTCTCCTTAGCGAGTACTCAAACACTTCGTAAAGCTGGTTCTGTTATGTATAGATTCCATCTACCCGAATTCTTACGGTATCGAAATACCCAGCCTCGTGAGCGTTTCGATATCCATACGCCCTGTCTGGGCAATGCCTTGGGCTTTCTGAAACGCGTAGAGCGCCGCTCGCATCTTGGGTCCCAACCGACCGTCGATGTCTCCGTTATAGTAGCCACGGCGCATGAGTGCCGCTTGAACCCTGACCACCACCATGGACAAGTCCTTGGGAGTGGGTTTCGGGAGCCGTTGTTCCGTTTGTGGTATTACGCTTGGTGTTGTCGATGGAGCCGGGGCGGGTGGTGGTGGGATGTACTGAGGTCGAGGTGCAGGCGTGGAAGGTACGCTACGACTTCCACCTCCGCTGCTTGAGCGGTGACTCCTGTGACTACTGTGGGAGCGGTGAGCGGCGTAGCGGTCGGCGGCGGTCGCGTTCAGTGTATTTGGCAAAAGGATCGGCTCATCGTCTATAGCATTGCGTTCCCCGGAACCTGTTTCATGTCCAACGGCAGCATTGGCTCCCAATGTAGCTGTCGTCACACCAGCAACGGCCAACGCGAGCCAACGTAAATTTTGCAACAATTTGTTATGCCATTTCATGGGCCGACTCCTTTACCTTGCGACACGTTAGAGTTTCCGGATCTCGATATCGGACGAATGGCACGACTAATCCACCGTTGGTTTATAGTTGCGAAAAATCCACAACATCGCTTCTGCATATCACATTCGCCACATTGCGAAAGATAAGTGTTTTTCCAGTCCGATATGCTTTGTTGGGCAAATGGCCATAGCTCCTCCGGGACAGTACAGAGGGGGAAATTGTAAAGAGAGACGTTCATGCCCCGATTCGACAGAAAAAATACCGCATCTTTCAGCGTATCCATGCAATCGACCGGATCGACCCACACTTTCTCGTAATTGGTTCGTGCGAATCCGATCGGCTCCAGACCCATAAAGGCGATGTGCTTCGCAAAGGTCAGGTTTCTGAAGATGAAATACGCCAGTTCGCCGAGCCGCGCGAAGTTGGCGTGCTGAACGACGATGCGGATTTCGATGTTCGCGTCGAATTTCGCGAGATTATATAGGCCCATGAGCGTCTCGTCCCAGGCACCTCTCGCTTGAACGATGTAGTCGTGTATTTCAGGGCAATCCGAATAGACGGGAATGGCCCATGTCAGATTCGGATGCCTGATGGCGTTGACCGTTCGCGCGAATTCCTTGTCCGAGAACCGGCGCCCGTTGGAAAGGATATCAAGCCCGGTGTCCGGAAGGTGTTGTCGGGCTTGATGCAAGACGACGAGCAAGTCGTCGCCAAGCAGGGTCGGCTCCCCGCCGCTAATGCCGAGTTGGCTCTCATCGCGATCAACCAGCGGGATAGTCTCAAGCATCTCGTCGACGAGCCATCGATCATCGACTTCCCGCGGCGGCTGCGAGCACATCACGCAGAAGCTGTTGCACCTTTCCGTCGCTAGCAGCGTGTTGCTATTGGACCCTCGGCGATAGAGTACCGACACCCGGGAACTGCCTTCTAACAAGCGAACGACATCACCGGGGGCGATTGCGCCCTGCGTCTCTATGCTATCGACCACGATCCCGCCTCCGGACGCATCCAATATGTCGTGTCTGGCTACAACGCCGGCCCAATGCCTTTCAATCATCGGCGGGCCGGTATTCTCCGCACTGTCCCACCAGATGAGGCAGCGCTCTGGATCGATGTCGGACTTTGTCGCTTCTTTCTCCGTCAGGACCTTAACGATGGCCTTGTTCCGCACGCCACGAACTCTGGCTTGGGTATGAAGTGGTAGCACTCTCTATCCCCTATATCCCGGATGGGACAACTCCGAGACGGTTCGACGCGTCATCCATGACAGGAATACCCTCAGGACATCTGGATCTCGCGCAGCGAGGAACTCAAAGAGGACATAAAACAGGCCCGTGTGACGTTGGCAGAATTCGCTCGTCGGTCGGTGCCCGATCGGGTCGTTCTGTGTCGCCACGTGAAAAACAGGATCGGCTCCGCAATACGGAACGAAGGCGCAGTCCGAGCACACCGGAAGCGTTTCGGCATTACCCGTTTCCTTGATGATCCTCATGGCATCGGATGCCCAAAGCGTCGCCAACGAGTCATGGACCGAGCCCATACGGAATCGGTCATCCCCCATCTCCGCCAGCATCCGGCCCTCGTCGGAAACGTACACGCCTCCATCGTAGTTGTAGACGAGAACGTTTCTCCCCGCGGCTGCCGGCGATTGCAGGTCGACGTAGCTCGTCGGGAAAGGCGTCAAGATTCTGGTCAATAGAAGGGTGGCATACGACTCTTCTATTGTGTGTCCCGCGAGGTTGACCTCAATGAGGTGGTTCAACGCTTCGCGGTAAAATCGCAGGTATTCTTCGGTCGTATAACCGAGTTTTTGGCCGGTCTTCACCGCGAAACCGAATGGACTGATCGGCCTGAGCGAGATTGAATCGAACCCCAATTCGACGTAGGTATTCACGATTTCCCGTGGAAACGGTAGGCTGTGCCTGGTGACAGTAGCTAGAGATGCGACGCGATCATGGCCTAGCACTTTGCGAGCCCTCGTAATTCCTTCGATAGTCCGCTCGAACGAATCTCGTGTGGGATTGGGGCGGTTCGCGTTGTGGACGTTCCGCGGTCCATCAAGCGATGTAGACAACTCGACACCTTGGTTGTGGCAGTAAGCCAGCATGTCATCGGTCATCAGGTGCAGGGTCGTGGCCATAACAAACCGGACCTGCCGACCAGTTCTCTTTGCCCGAGCCCTCGCGCGTTCCACGATCCGGCAAAGTCGGCAGAAAGCAAGCGCTGCCTCGCCACCCTGAAACTCGATGGTGAGCACTTCGGCCCGCGATTCAAAAACCAAGTCGAGTGCGGCATCCGCGGTCGACTCATCCATATCGAAGCCAAATGCCGAAGTGTGCTGGGGTGTGACTTGGCAGTAGTGGCAGCGATGGTCGCATCTGAGGGTAAGAACAAAGATATGCAGAGCCGGATCTTCGTTAACAAAATGTTTCCGGGTTCGGAGTTGAGCCTCCAATCCCTGCAGGAACGGCCCTCGCTCGATGTCGCAGACTATCTGCCGGGTTCGCAAATCACGGTACAGCTCGCTATTACGCTCCAGATCATGATTTTTCAGTTTGGAGAAATCTTCCTCGGAAACAAAAAGATACTCTCCTACCGCAGACGTTAGGAGGACTTGGCCGGGTAGACTAGGTAATCTTGCGTACCTAAATGGGAGAATTTCATAAGCCGCAGAGAGCGGTTGAAATGCTCGTGCTTCATGGAACATCACTGTATTTCGTTGAGCATGGGTCAACGGCTTGCTCCCAAGCACGATGCTCATAAGTGAATCTTAATGCCAATGACCATGTGTAAGACTTTTGGCCCTTCAATTCCAAGCTCCAACGGAACTCCTTTTCAGAACCCCTGGTTGGAGCATCCTCGTGTGCGTCTCCACGACAATATAGTCGTTGGATAACGGCAAGATACCAGCCAAGACCTGTTCGTACCATCTTTCAGGAGAGGGTGAAACCACAAACCAAACATCGGTCCATGCGTCTATTGGCATAGGACAATGTCTTTATATAATTACGTGCCCTAGTTCCTCAATAAACTTAACAACGCGTGACATACAACTCCGCTCCAGGTGAAATCCATAGGAGTCCTGGAAATACTGTTCACCAAACCCAACTATAAGAGTAATATCGGGGCGGTTGCTCTATTCTTTGTTCCTCGCGACACGTTATAGTAGTAGTGTTTCATCATCAAGAGTAATTCTACAAACATCTGGGCGGAATGGTTAGGTATCTTATACAGTTCAATGAGATCGTGGCTTATGTTCAACGCTAGTTTGTTCATCGCAGTATTCATAATCTTGCTCGCCTCACAGTTCCCTGCCTACGCGGAGGTCTCAGTACCAGTTTTCACGCCCTCGTCAGAAAAGGAGGCCGTGACCCCCGAGCATCGGAACGAGCGCAGCACCCCCCGGGATTCCGTGTTGCCGACAAGTCCTGCCATCGCTCCTGGCCATCGGGAGCATCACAATACCGTCTCCGTTAAATTGGCCAAATCAATCTTGCTGAGGCTGGGATATCAAGTCGGTCGGCTTGACGACCGGGTTACCGCAAGGTTCAAGGCAGCGCTTTTCCGATACCAGCGCGCTCACGGCCTTCGTTCTTCCGGAAATCTCGACGAGTTTACACTCCAATCATTAGGGATTGTCGAAAAATGAAACGAATTCTACTTGCGGCCAACGTCTTGGCTATCTTAACCGTAATCGCCTTTGGCGCTGAGCGGTATCTCGCCCCTGCTATTGCCGAGTCCGTCTATGCCGAGCAGTACAAGGAGTTGATGTTTCAATGCGATCACGTGATGCGGGAGCACTTTATTGCAAAGCAAATGGTCCTGGCATCCCCGACAGAGCAGACGGTCCGCAATCTCGAGGCAGCCGAGGTTGGCCTGACCGCCTGCCACGAATACGACAAGATGCGAAAGAAGATGATTCGTTGGGGTCTCTCCGAGAATGCACTCGCGCGCATCGGTCTCGAAGCCATCGAGAATCGCGCGACCGATGTCCGCACGTTCGTCGAAATCCATGAAATTCGCTATTAGATGCCTTCTGGCTGCTTTAGTCTTGGCTGCTGGGGGTGTGGTGCACGCGCAGGGCGATTCTATCATCAAGATTTTGCGGAACACGGCGCTCAGCAACGGCCTTCGACCTACTAAGGAACTCTTCGACGACACCGATTCTCACTTGGCGACGGTCGGCAAGACGTTCTTCGAGAGTGAGAATGTAAGCCTCAATGGCCGAATGTCCTGTAGGACATGTCATTTGGGCGAGTTTGGTTCAGCCGATGGTTTACCGAATGCGATCGGTATTTTTGGTAAGGGCAAGGGACCTGAACGCGCGTTTAGTGAAGGAAGAATCGTTCCTCGGAATACGCTTCCACTTTGGGGTCGCGGTGCGTTGGGATTCGACGTGTTCTTTTGGGATGGCAAGGTAGACTTTTCGAGCGAAAAACCGCGTAGCCAATTCGGCGATGCCGCGCCATCTCAAGATGCATTGTTGACGGCGGTTCATCTCCCGCCAGTAGAGATCCGCGAGATGCTCGACGACGATGACGATGTGTCCCGGTATAAGCTTGAATCTCCGGGACAGGCACAGAAGTTGTATGAGCGAATCGTCATGCGGCTTTTAAAGACGGAACAGCAGGCCGTAAGCGAACTCGCGATGCGGCTTGGAAAACGGGCGGATATGATCACTTTCAACGACGTAGCACGCTCAATCGCCGCATTCATTCGATCGGAGTTCCGCTTGGAGGATACCGCGTTTCATCGTTTTGTCTTCGGAAACGGCGAGCTCACGTCCGATGAACTCAAAGGCGCTATCATCTTCTATGGCAAAGGGAAGTGCGTGAACTGTCACACGGGTCCGCATTTCTCGGATCTGCGTTTTCACGCCGTCCCACTTCCTCAGCTTGGTTTCGGCAAGAACGGATTTGGAGTGGACTACGGGCGTTTCAACGTCACATTCGATCCCGGCGACTTATATAAATTCCGTACCCCCCCACTTATCAATGTGGCCAAGACGGCTCCATACGGCCACGCGGGATCACTTGCTGCCGTTAGAGATGCAATCATCGCTCACTTCGATCCGCTGCGATATTTGAAGCCGGAATCAATGGGCCTTCTCGCCCGGAACGAGTTTTTCAGGCGGATGGCGGCGGTCGGTGATGAATTTAAGCTCATCAGCGTCCTCAGCGACCGGGAAGTCGATCAAGTGGCGAGTTTTCTGAAGACACTGAGTTTTGAGCGCTCACGGGTCAGATGAACCGGATTGAATACACGCGTGTGCGAAAAAGGCAAAAAGTGATGTTGTAGAAAATACCGGATATGGGTTTGGTGAGGTTCAGTTTTTTGTGACATTTCCGCCCGCTTAGAGACATTAGGGCATTTCCAACGGCCGTGAAATTCTATTATCTCATTGATCTCATTGAAATAATTTGATTCTTCCCATTCCCGTGAAGAACCTGCCTTCCGCAATTTGTAATCAAATTTGAAACGAGGAAATTCAAACTTCTGCGCAGACCAGCGCGTCCGAAGAGCTCGGTGTTGAGACGTAAACACTCTCCCGGCCGAGCCGCCGATCCAGGTGTTCAGGAGTGTGGTTCGCTGGACGAGGTTGTCTTCGACGCAGAGCGAAAAAGACTCATTGCGTCTGCCTCAGACGCTCCTGCAATTCCCGGCCTTTGTCCGTCAGCCGGTACTTCTGTTTACTGCTACGGGGCTTGTCCGGGATGGTCATCTCGATGAGGCCCGCGGCAAGAGCCGGTTGCACGTATTCCTTGGCCAGATTCGTCCGATCCCTGAGTCCCAGACTCTGAAGGATTTCCGCTCGTGTCCGCTCGCCGTCCAGGGAACGGATGAGATTTCTGACTTGCAGGGTACTTGCAGGGGACTTGTCGGGTACTTGCGAGGCCGCATGTTCGACCTGACGCGCGAATGTGGTGGTCATCCAATTCTCGGAGACGTCGATTATCGGTTCGGCTACCCCGTGGTCGCGGCACAATTGGCGAATGCGTCGTATGCCGCTCCCGACCTGCTCGACCAGCCCCATGCGGTAGAACATGCCGAACAGGAGTGGGTTCCTTGGGACGCTCTTCGTACCCAGATCCTCCTCACGCATCCCGGCCGGCAACCCGCCCGGCGTCACGATCTCCAACCGGTCGCGGAAGACGTGAACCTGTACGTTCGCGGTAGAACGATAGTCCCGATGAACGATGGCGTTGACCAGCGCTTCCCGCAAGGCACCTTCAGGAAGCTCCAGTCGTTCGTCCCTTCCCAGAGCATGAGGTATCAAAGCCGTGTTCAGCCTGGACTGCAGGTACGCCATACAATCCTCAAAGATAGAAAAAAGATCGCCGACGAATTCCCTGCGGTCGAGGATATGGGTTTTCGTCGTCCCCCGGAAGACCGCACAGATTACCCCGGCCCGTAAGGTGTGACGAGTGATGTCGTCGGCAAGCAGCCATGCCCCCGCGTTCGTCATCTCTCCGGCTTTCAGCAAATGCAGATTCTCCAGCGCCGTAACCGGCTCCAGGTCTTTGGGAATCCCCGCACGCTGAGAAAACCTCGCCCATTTCTCGTTTGTCAGATCGTTCTCAATGTGGAATTCCCGACACTGCATCTCATCGTATCTGATAAGGCCTTCCTTGAAGAAGAACTCACGTATCTCCTCCCGCGACATTTGCTGGGAGTTGGCGCCTTCGCGCATAAAGAACTTGCCACCGAAAGAATAGGGTTTGCCATGTTGTTCCGGGACTCTGACATAGAGCACATTGTCGATTGACGTCACGTCGATGGCAATCGGCGGATCCGCTGAGCGGGCGGTGGCTTGCACCCTGGACTTCAGGCCGTTGTGGTCGGCGACTCCCACAATCTCCCCACTATCCTCTACGCCGATCAGAATCACACCGCCGGTGGTATTTGCAAAAGCGCAGATTTCTCGTCCCAAGTTGGAAGTCTCGGAGCGTTTGAACTCGGTCGTGAAACCCTCGCCAAGCGCAATCAGTTCAGAAAGGTCTTTGGAATTCATGGTTGGCCCTGCATCCTGTCGGTTCCCGGCACGTGTGGTGGGCAGGATCGGTACACTCATCAAAGGTCATGATGTTAGAGGCACTGGTGTATGCTCACTCAAGTCGCTCGTACAGGTAATCGGCGGTCGTCGCTTCCAACAGCTTATCTTCATCCATACCCATACTGCAATTCGCCATCAATGAGACGTAGGAGAAAGAAGATCAGGAACAGGAACAAATTTCTCACTCTCAAAGAGTAGTACAACTTGTCGTTCGAGTATCGGCTTGGTGATTTCAATCAGAGAAGCGCGGAGACATCTTACCGGGATATTAGTAGAGTTCGACCACAAAATGTTGACGCTCCGTTGTAGGGCGCAATTGAGCGAGGTGCTGGCACGAAGCAATTGGTTACGCAGAAGCCAAGCGCTCTTCTTAAGTTCTCACAGCCTAAATAGCTAGTTGAATTTCACAGCCCGAGCGAGTTGACGCTCAGCCTGGCGCTTCAAATCGGCATAGTTGGGTTGTGTTACAAGTGGTTTGGTAAATGATGTGCATCCGAGCTCGTTGATATCACCCTTTTCATCGTATGAGAGCCGAAGAACCAGAATTCTTGGCGCATTCATAACGAGGCAA
The DNA here is from genome assembly GCA_965221165.1 of bacterium. GTDB lineage: Bacteria > UBA8248 > UBA8248 > UBA8248 > UBA8248 > Bin107. The sequence continues at coordinate 1,244,622 of CBDCRP010000003.1, read as the reverse complement.
CCCACTTCTCCCTGATAACGCATCTCTCTTAGAGAAGGTTCGATACCACCTTGGCATAACCAGACTTGCAAGGGGTTTTCGGTACCGAGAAGAAAACGGCGGATCGGATGCACAGGAAGTGTCGCTTTAAGTTCCACGAACTTGTTAGCCAGATTACTCCTGACACTGGTATTGAAATTTCGAATATAGGCATCCATCTCAAGCCACCCTGCCGGGCGGAATTTGTCAAGAGCACTCAACACCGCAGCTAGTTCCCTCGGATATTCCTGATGCGGCGCAGGTTCGGTTTTCCATGTTTCGCCTTCGAAATACTTATCCACTGGATCGCTGGGCGAATCCAATATGACCATGTCAGCTTCCTTGAGTTTTTCCTTCATCACCACATCAAAACGGTTGTGTGAGATGTAAGCTCCTAGGTGATCTACTTCATCAATCAGTATCGCGTTGGGAATCCCTGATGCTTGTTGCCGCACTTCAAGGTAGTGAAAAAGTTCACCGGTAGTCGGAAGGAAACGGTTGAGAACGAACAGATCGTCTACCGACATAGAAATGAAAGGATGTTTTCCGAGTAGCGGCTGAATTTTGGCCAGATCCTTGGACATGGCAGAGAAAGGTGTAAAAGCTTCAACAGTGAGGCCAATCGGCAGAATCGTCCTAATGTCCCGCTGTCGAAGGCGGCCTATTTCGACATGCTTACCGTTGACCATATGGTAGATAGAGACTTCCGAAGCACTCACGAGATATTCGATAAAGCGCCTACACTGTTCGTATGCTTTGATGATTAGTTCACGGATGACACGCTCATGCCGCTCGAAGTTGGTCGCCGGGGAGTGCATCGCCATCACGCCAGCTTTCGCTTCAATGACCAAGAGAACATCGTCAATCGTCATCACAAGATCGGATTCGACCCATTGGCCGGTTTTCGGGTTCTTGAAAAAGACCTCGGAGTACTTAGACGCTTCGTGGAGCTGGTGCTTGAAGATCGCGGGAAATGATTGCTCCACAAGAGCCTTCTGGCGACGATTCCATTCCTCGCGATATTTTGGCAGGCGGCTGAGCAGCCCGCGCTGGATGGCGCGGTAAGCAGAATCGCGCACGAACTGAGCGTCTGTGACGTAATACTCGCCGCCGAGCTTAATTCCCGGTTTTATCAAAGAGGGCAGGGTTCGCATTGGCGTTCCTTTGAACTCTCCATCGGCGAAGAATTCTGTGTTTTCCCCTGGCGAATAGCAGAGATCCTCGAGTAGAGGCGAAGTGAAGTTGGTATGCCGGGATAGATTACAGATGCCGCCATAAAAGATGTCATGCATGGCGCCCGACATTTTGGCGGCAAAATTGCCATCAGCTTTCTTGATTTTTTTGATGGCATCGCCGAGTCCGTCCCCAGATTCCTCCACCAAGGCATAGGCCTGTTCCATGCCCTCTTGTATCTGCTCGGCGGCATGGGAGAATCCAGTACGCATCGAATTTGCAATTGCCTGAATACCAGTGGCGATTGCATCAAACGTCAACCCGTAGCTATCTCGCAACGCTTCGGCATGTGGTTCGAGAACAAATGTGAAGAATTCTTCTTCTAGAACCTGATATCTGTGGCCCCGATTGAGTACCCACGCGGATTTGGCGTGAAACTCCGTGTCAGCCGACTGACGGTCGGTGCCCGGCCCAATCTTTGCCGCTGAACTGGTAAGACAATAAAACTTGGTCGTATTTTGGAGTATTTCGAGTGCTTCGAAGAGTGATTCTACGGTTGCTTCATCTACGAGTTTCGCATGGCAACTCCAAACGGCGTGGACATGTTCCAGCGCGAATTGGAAAGTCTGCACGACCTCTTTATCCGGCCTGTAATCCTTGCCCTTCTCCCGGAGATCGGCCAGTACACTCATGTGAAACTGCGCCCACAGGTATCCGAGCAATTGGACGGGTGGTTGTGACAAGATGAGGTCGCGGACTTGGAGGCTTTGGCGTTCCATAACCTTGCGCAGGTCGTCGGCAGCTTGCAATAGATGCTCGCGCCGATTTTCGCCCTGGTTGCATAACGCTTGAGCCGCAATTTTCTGAACGCGAAAAATTTCGTCATTTATGTCGATCATGCGAGTTGTTTATTGGCCCGGCGGCTTAAGAAGATAATTAGGTTGAAATCTTGGTTTTAACAATTCGTGGCTATGTGAATTGGGGAGCTGCAAGCCTATCAAATTTAAATTCTGCAGCGAAATAAAAAACCACCGAAATTGTTTTGGAACTGGCGTGGAATTTTATCCCGTTTGTCATGTCGCAACAAAAGTACGTCTCGGTTGCCCAGATTGTCAATCCTTGTCGTTACCTGACTAGGTGCGAGATCTAGTAACATCCGCGTACACATTGTTCCGCTACTTGAAATTACGCTAAATGCTGTTATTTATCTAAGTGTCGGATGGCCGTCTGATTGCTTCGATCGGACTGATTTTGGCAGCTTGGTTGTTGTGGCACGATGGGGAAAAGTGGGTAAATCCAACACATCACGATATACGCACGGGACATCGCTAAGCGACAATGGGTTGCCTAGGGCGAGGGCGACTTACGTTGCCATCCACTTGGAAACTGCGATCTGGGCTTATAGGTGAGGTGCCGTGAAATTCCCGATGCCATACCGTCGAGCAAGTTACGCCAAGTGGCCAGGAAGGTGTTTCTAGATGACGAGGATGTCAACGATGTTAGCACCCGAACGAATATCTATGGCCGCCATAGTCGCGCAATACCTGATGCGCTGGTCAGATGCGTGCCTCTCGGTAGCGGCTTACCTAGGAATCGTCTCCAAAATTGAATCTATACACATTAAGCCTTTTACCCAAAAGTTAAGCAAAGAAACCTATTCATATATATAAAATAATCATGTTTTTTTGCAGTAAAGAAGTGTGATATTCTTGGGCCTTGTTTCAGATCTACCAGAATTTTTAGTTCTGTAACTCCATCGATTTCGCGGGCTATTACCATCGGCACGAGCATGGCTCGGGTCGGATTTTCCCTTCCCCCATCCGATAATATAATGCTCGTGATTATGAGATGCGAAAGAATCATTTTGAAGTGACCCAGACTTTCTTTTGCCATCTGGATCTATCTTCTTACCGCTTTTGTCAGTTCCTCGTATAAATCTGCCGTATGCGGCCTCATATTCCTCCCAACCATGAGGGCAAGCCTCTCTGTTGAATGAAATTACTGCGCCTCTCGGCATAGATGTTTTTTCTATCAACTGAGATGCATTTAGAATCTTTGTCTGAGAAATCTCTTCCTTTACAGTTTTTGTCAACGTATCCTCTATACTTTCTTTCAACGAATCCTCAGCCTCTTTCTTGGCTTGCTCGACAGCTTTTTTTGTTGCGGCAGCAATATATACAGCTATTTTCTCTTTTGTTTTCTCCTCATCAATTGCTCTTTCTACTGCGATACTTATGAATTCTTCGAGCTTCTTCTTGAAAGATTCAACGATTCGATAATCAACCACTTTTGTATCAATGGTCGAGATTAGGTGCTCTCTTGATTCATCAATAGATCTACCAAACAGAAAACTAAATATTATCGCACCTACTGTGAATAGAATCCCAATACCCCACGTTAAATTACGAAACTGAGATTGAAGAAATGAGCGGTGCCCTTCCACCTCGGAAGCCAATATTCTTCTTACTTCTAGTTCCAGTTCTTCTTTATTCTCCATCGCTACACGACTCCTTCATTTAAAAGTGGGTGACTAGTGTGCACCATAAGCCGGATTGCCTTTGGTGGTCCGAGTTAAGGCGTTTGTCAACGGTTTTCATGACTTTCTAATTTACACGGCAGTTCCGGCGCGACTTCGGAGATATTTCTGCTGATTTGCTCGATTTCTTCCTCGCGTCCGGTCTTTTCCATGTCGCGGATGATGGCCTGTGCGGCGAACATGGCGGAGCGCAACAGGTGGATTTCTGCCTCCGTTCGCGGCCATTCCCTGCATTCTAAGGCCTCTATCGCGAGCTCGACCACAAGCTTGTTCGGCGAAACACGCCGCTTGTGCGCCTCTTTTTCGACGCGAGTCCACAGTCCGGGCGCGAGGCGGACGTTCTTCCGTGTTGTCTGAACCATTGATATTGTCGCTCGTTTCATCAAAATTTCAGTTCCTCCCGGTCGTAAGACAACCGTAAAACTCTCTTTTTGTACACCAATCGCACGCCTCGAGGATCCAAAAATCCGACAAATGTCCCCGTTTCATGAACTACCAAATTGGTAGCCATCATGATAGAGCGCATCCCCGTCGCGTATGCTCATAGCATACATTGCAGGAAATAGCCTGTTTCCAGTGTATGCCATTAGCATACGGTCAGCGCGGAGTGCAGGAATTTCAACGGGATACAGATGTATGCTCATAGCATACACTCGATCCAACAACACCGTGTCGTCTTCGGGCGCCATTTACGCAAGAGGTTGCCTGACAAGTGTGCGCATGGAGGGCAGGCATCTTCAGATGCGTGGGGTGTACTGAACGAAACGCCGAAGGGCGGCTAGCGCAGGGATTTTTTGAAACGCAAGTCGGGGAAATTTTTGCCGATGATAATGGCGAGCGGGAGCCGCCGCGGCGATTGAGCGGGAGGAGCAATGCGGGGAGTTGTTCCTGCGGCAAGACCAGCGGAGTCATCATCGATGCCGGCGCAAGTGGCGCGAGCGTTGGTCGACGAGACGCAACGGGCCGCGCCGCCGGGCGGCGACGACGCGACCCGTTGAGCGTTCACGTCACGCTACTTTTTGGACGGGAATTCCGAGGGTGCGGGCCTTGTCGACGAGGTTGTCGGTGATGCCGCTGCCCGGGAACGCGATGACGCCCTTGGGCAGGAGTGCGAGCAAGTCGTCGTTGCGCCTGAAGGGAGCGGCCCTGCCGTGTGCGTCCCAGTCGGGTTTACAGACGACTTGGTGGACGCCGTTTCGCTCCGCCCATCCCGCTGCAATCTTCTCGGCGCCGGGGCCGCCGCCGTGGACGAGCACCACGTCTTTGTACTTGGCCTTGAGCTTGTCGAGATGCGCGATGATTTTGCTTACGTCGTTCGCCTCCTTGCCGCCCGCGACGGCGACGAGTGTTCCCTGGGGAAGATGAGCGGTGTTCTCGCGGTCCTTTCTGGCGCGCTGGAAGTCGCGCGCGTCAATCACCGCAGAGGTCAGCTTGCCGGTTTGGGAGACGTGGGAGCCTCGCCTGGGCCGCCAGACCTCGCCGGTCTCTACGCGATAAGCCTCGGCGGCGGTGTCGCGCAGTCCTTCGAAGGCGTCTCGGCGGTCGCTCAGGTTTTGCGCGCGGTCGGTCGTGAGTTCGAGTTCGCGGGAGCGGATCTCGGAGCCGTCCTGTTCGCGCTGGAGTTCACGGATACCGGGGATGAGCCTGTCGGCGGCGCGGTCGAGGCGCTGTGTCTGGGCGTCCAGGGTGTTGACGAAGCCCCAGAGGAGATTCGCTCGCTCATCCGCAAGTTGCGTGCCGTCAGGTGCGGCTTGCGCGAGGAGGTGGAAGGCCTGAGTGACGGCGTCTGTGGATTCGTTCTGGTCCCATACGGGGCGGTTGTCGAACTCATCGGGTCCCGGGGTTGCGCCGAACAGCGCTGCCTGCTCGCAGACCATGGCGGTGAAGGATTCATTCTGTGCTTCGTGCTCTGTGTGCTCGTGCATGATGCTCTCCTTGTGGTCGTGTGTCGCGGTGGCAGTCATCGTTCACTCCTTTCAGTGATTGGGTTTTCCAGCCGGGCTTTTCGGCTAGTGGTTCGGTTGTCCTCAAGCGAGGGAATAGTCGTATTGGGGCAGCGCGTAGCCGAGATCGTCTCGCTTCACTTCTTTGGGCATGTCGCCGAGGTAGTCGGCTGCCCACGCGGCGGCGCGTGCGAGGACGTCGCCGTGGCATGGAAGGGGATGGCAGTGGCAGCCGAGCTCGCAGCCGTGAAGGTCGGCGAGTTCGTAGAGGTTGACCTCCTCCTGCTGGATTTTTCTCCAGAGCCATTGCCGGTATTTTTCAATCACGGCGGCGCGATCGCCGTCCTGGCCGATGCGGAAGGGATTTCCCCACTTCGTCGTCCTGTCAATCACGACGAGACAGCCACTTCCGAATTGGGGCGCAACATAGTCGTTCAGGTTCACCACGGTGGTTTCCATGCCTTTCTCCTTTCCAGAGAGTTAACGGATGCGCTTCTTAGCGCCCCATTTTCAGCACGTAAGGGCATCGGGCGGTGTTTCCGATGCCCGTAGGCGAGCGAATCAAGGGCTCGTCATTTTCCGGGGGGTTCCCGAAAAGCACGCTTCATAGAGCGGCGCTTTCGTTTTTTGCCGCTCGACGTTTTTTGGGGGGTACCGGAAAATGATGGCCGCTTGCGGCCACCCTTTATTGCTCGCCGTTCGTGCTAAAATGAGGACGCTAAGAGAGAGGGTGGTTTCGCCACCGGGACATAAGAGCTTCCGGTTGTTTCACGATGAAAGCGAAGCTCATCGTGAAACAATCTCTCATGCTGCGGGTAGGGTCATTTTGGGCCGTTTTTTCCGGCCCAAAATTCCCGCAGCGGGGGGTAGACCGAGCCACTGTCCAGGGTATGCGGTGATTGTAGCGTTCCTGCCGGTTTTCCGTGAACACGGTTTATCGTTCACGGAACCGGAGATTTCCCGGGTGTTCCCGGTAGATGAGAGGGCCGGCGGGGCGAGAAAGGCGAGGGCGGCGGCGATCCCGGCCGCTGGAGAGGGTGTTCGGGGCATGGCGGACCTCCTCTGGATAACGAGCAAAAAAAGGGGCCGGCGCCGTAACGCCGACCCCTGTCGTGATCAGAATGGAATATCTTCGCCCACTACGCCCGCGGTCGCCGCCACATCGGCCGTCTCGGGGTGCGCGCCGTTTCCGTTGCCATTGCCGTTCCCGTTCATCTTCTCCAGGAACTGCACCCGCCCGCCGGGCGCTACGAGGATCTCGGTCGAGAACCGATCGGAATCCTCCTCGTCCTTCTTCCAGCGTCTGGTCTGGAGCTTGCCCGCGACGTAGACCAGGCGGCCCTTCTTCGCGTGCTTCTCGAACATGTCGACCAGCCCCGGCTGGAAGGTCACGACCCGGTGCCACTCGGTCTTCTCCACCCGCTCGCCGCTTTGCTTGTCGACGTAGCCCTCGTCGGTGGCGATGGAGAGGTTCGCAACGCGCCCGCCGCTCGCGAGATGGTTGATGGTGACGTCGGCGCCGAGGCGCCCGATCAGTTCCGCTCTGTTGAGTCCGAATGCCATGGTGGTTCTCCTTTTCGGTGTGATGTGGATAACGACGGGTGATGGGACCGGGATACTCTCTCCCCGATTCCTCCGTTCGCCCTATACCCTGCTAAACTCCTCTCCTCCGACCGCCTCGGGGTGGGCCGCTTCGGACCTGAGCCTGCGGATCGTGTACGCGTCGAGTCCGAGTTCTGCGAGCAGTTCGTCTGCGGTGGGAACGTCGACGTCGTAGTCGTTCTCGTACATGGCCAAGCCTCCTCTCGGGTCATCCCCGGCGTCGGGAGGGAGACCGCCTCCCTCTCCCTACCGGGCATTTGCCCGGCTCCCCGCTTCGCTCTTCCTCTGCAAAGGCGGTTCGCGACCGTTGACGGGCCGTCCACGGAGCTTGAACGGCCTCCGTCCCGACCGGGTCGTACCGGAGGCGGACGGGACCGGAAGCCAGGCGGGCGCGTCCCTGGTCCGGGGTTGGAACGTACGAGGCATGGGGGAGAGTAGGCGCATCGGGAGGCGTGGGGTTCAATCGGCTTCGTTCATCTCGCCGCAGGCGGGATTGTCCGCAGGATCGGGGCGCTTCGCCCGGGCCGCCCCGGCGCCGGCGATGCGTATCCGACGGGTGCGCCGGGTTCGGGGTCGTGAGTTGCCCCCCGCCGGCGGGCGGTTGGCCGGCTGCGCAGCAGGGCGGTGCCGAACCCTCCCTCCCCGGTCGGGTCTGACCCCCGTCTGCCGGCGACACGTGTCGTTACGCTCCGGAGGCCCGACTAACGACCCGTCAAGGTCGCCATCCAGGAGCTGTCTTCGACGACCTCCACCTCCTCCCGGGAGAGTTTCGCGAAGGCGAGGCACATGGCCACCTCCTCCCAGGAGTCGAGAGGACCGTGCTCGACACCCGTGGCGAGTTCAACCACGGTGTAGCGCGGCGGAAAGAGCGGCATACCCCTGTGCTCTCCCGAGGAGTGCCAGGAGCGCCGTGCGCAGGGGGCGCACCTCGATGCTCCGTCCGAAGCCTTTCCGCAATCAACGCAGGCGTCCCTGGCGCGCCTGTCGCGATACCGCGCCCGGCTCGCGGCGTTCTTTCGCGGTCGGCGTTTAACTTCGGTTGCGGCGCACGAAGCGCACGTCGAGGCTCCCGCAAAGACCTGTCCTCCGCATCTGCCGCACCGCCCCCCGGCGCGCCTTTTTTGGTAGAGTTTCCTCTCCTGCGCTCGACGTTCCTCACGGCACGTCTCGCAGACGGCGCCGCCCTCCACGGGCTTTCGTTCGCCGCAAAGGGCACACAACCCGGCTTCGGTGCGCTCGCGCCTGCGCCTCTTGTTCCTCTCCCGCGCCATGCGCCGGCGGCTCTCGGGACAGCGGCCGCCATACGTGGCCCCCTCGAGTTTTCGCCTGGCATATCGGGCTTGCTCGGACTTGCGTCCTCTCTCGAGGCAGGATTCGCAAAGACTTCGTCCGGGCGCGGGAGGCCCGTGACCGCATTTTGGACAAAGTCCAAGCGCCTGGCGCTCCGCAGTACGCCGCCTGTGGCGTTCGCGCTCGAATGCGCGTCGAATTTTCGGGTCCTTGTGAGGCATGTGATTTTCCTCATGCGTTGGTGAATCCGCCCAGACGGCGCCGTGCCGGCGAGACGTCTGGCGGGCAGAAGTCCTCCCCAAGGGGGACTTCATCCCCGGTCGAACATCTTGCCCCACACGAGATGCTCGCCCCACAGTTGCAGCCCGCTGCCCGGGACCCGGAGCCCCGTGCAGACGATGAGCTCGTCCCGCGCGGGACGCATCTCCCGGACCGCACGGCGAGAAGCCGTCACGCGCTTGCTCCTGCGCCCGCCCTTGTCCCCGGCGGGTACGGGCCGGACCTCGCCCCCGGTCGATTTGTATCGCCTGATCTCGTATCGCTCGTCCGCCAGGCCCTGGCCGAAGAGATGGGTGAGGAAGGTGTTTGCTTCAGGTTTGGGTTTCCGCATCGCGCGCCTCCTTGGGTGGGTGGATGATGGCGGCGAAGGACGTCCTCTCCCCGACGCCCCGCCGACGCCCCCTCCCGGCCGGACTCCGCCTCTTTCGGGCGCAGTGCGCGGCCCGGGCGAGGTGCGCGATGCTCGCCCGCCCGGCCACGGCGGCGTTCGGGGCTGGTGAGGCGCGCGGGCATTGGAAACCGGATATCGAAAACCCTTGCGAACAGGTGGCTGTTGTTTTCATTTCGCTCCGTGCGGACGATACGGATTCCCGTCTGCGTGATGCCGGACGGGCGAGCGGGACGAAGGGAGGGACGCGAATGAACGGGAACGCCGGGAATCACCCGGTCGCACCGCGGCGCCGTCCGCGCGCCTTCCCGGGCGGGATGGATGACGGCGGCGGTCAGTCCTGAGCGGGGAGGGACGCCTCGTTTCAGGGCGCCCGGGGACGCGGTGCGCCGGCGCCTTCGAGTAAGTCCGCGGCGATGGTGTCGGCGACGCGCTCGGCGGCCTCTCTCACCGAGTGGCGCGCGAGATGGGCGTAGCGCGCCGTGGTCTGTATGTGGGAGTGGCCGAGGAGCTTCGCTATCACGGGGAGTCCCTCCCCGAGCGCGAGCGCGCGGCTGGCGTAGGAGTGGCGCAAATCGTGAAGCCGCACGCCGTCGAGTCCCGCCCGCGCCCGTACGGCCCGCCAGACGCGGTCCAGGCCGCTCAGGCGCGCGCCGGGCCTCTTGCCGGGGATGACGCGGGGGTTTCCGGGAAGGCGCGGCAGTGCGGCCAGGAGCCTGAGCGCCGAGGGCGGGAGCGACACCACCCTGGGGCCCGTCTTGGCGTCCCGGAGCCTGAGTTCCGCCGCATCGGGGTCGACGTCCTCCCAGCGCAGGTCCAGTATCTCCGACTTCCGGCACCCCGTCAGGGCCAGGAGCCTGACGGCCGCCGCCGCGTACGCCGCCGCGCCGCCTTCCGCCTCGACCTCGTCGAGGGCGCGTCCCAGGCGCTCGAACTCCGCCTCGGTGAGGAAGCGCTCCCGCCTGCGGAGGCGGTATTTCATGACCCCGCGGCAGGGATTCGTCCCCTCGGGAACGAGTCCCCAGTCCGCGGCCCGCCCGTACATCGCCGATAGCGCGTCGAGCGCCTGGTTCGCGGCCGCGGGCGTGGCGCCCAGCTTCCGGTGAAGCCCGGCCGCGTGCGCGCGCTCCACCGCCGCAAGCGGCATCTTCCCGAGCGCCGGCAGAATGTGTCTCCTCACCACGGAGCGCAGCGTCTTCACGGTGCGCGGCTTGCACCGCGAGCCTGCGTATTCCGCGAGATAGCGCTCCGCCAGTTCGGCCACCGTGGGACCGGCCTTGAGCCCGGGCGCCTCCGGGACCGCCTCCCCGCCCGCCTTGACCCGCGCGATGACGAGCGCCGCGCGCCTCCTCGCCTCATCCGCATTGATCACCCCGTGGCGGCCCACCGTCACCCGCCTGGGTCCCCCCGGCCCCCGCGCCTGGGCGACGTAGACTTTCGAGCCCGTGGGATACGCCCTCACCCCGAAGCCCGTGAGGTCCCGGTCCCAGTATACCGTGTCCTTCTCGACGGCAAGCTTATCCACCATCCGGTTCGACAGCGTTTTCATCGTGGGCTTCGTCATCTCCGCTCAACTCCCATGGCTCGTTACGTGCGCCCCGATGCTCTCCCCCACCCGGGCGGCCGCCGCCCTCTCGGCCTCTCTCATCAGGTGTGCGTAGCGCGCCGTCGCCGCCACCTCCCGGTGGCCGAGAAGATTGCCTATCACCGGGAGGCCCTCGCCCAGCGCGAGCGCCCGCGACGCATATGAATGACGAAGGTCGTGAAGCCGCACGTCATGAAGGCCCGCCCGCGACCGGACGGGCTTCCAGTAGTGATAGAGGTTCGAGAGACGCCTCCCGCCCCTCTGGGCGGGGAACACCCAGAGACAATCCCCCCGCCGGGGGAGGGCGGCGAGCGCGGCCCTCGTCAGCGGCGCCATCCGCGGTCCCGTCTTCGTGTCTCTCAATCTCAATTCTCCCGCCGCGCGGTCCACGTCCTCCCATCTCAGGTTCAGAACCTCGTCCCGCCGGCATCCCGTCAGGGCGAGGAGCCTGATCGCCGCAAGCGCGGGCGGCCACAGCGATCCTTCCGCCTCCGCCAGCGCGCGGCCCAGGCGACGGTATTCCCCAGGCGTCAGGAACCGCTCGCGCGGAGGGGTCCGGTAGCGGCGGACCCTCCGGCACGGGTTCCTGCCGGGAGGAGCGAGGTCCCAGGCTTCCGCCAGCGTGAACATCCGCGAGAGGACGTCGAGCACGCCGTTCGCCATCGCGGGCGTCCCGCGCAGACGGTGATGGAGCGCCGCGGCCTCCGCTCCACCGACTTCCTCGAGCTTCATCGCGCCGAGTGCGGGCAGCACGTGGTTATCGAGAACGGAGCGGTACTTGGGCGCCGTCGCCGCCTTGCAGCGGTGCGCGACGTACTCCCCCATGAAACGCTCGGCCAGGTCCACCACCCTGAGCGCTGCCCCGGGCGGTCCGGACACGGGGTCCTCGCCCCGCTTGATGCGGTCGATGACGCCGGCGGCGCGCTTTCTCGCCTCCTCGCACGAGAGCTCCCCGTGGCGGCCGAGCGTCACGCGGCCGGGACCCCGGGGACCCCTCGACTGCACCACGTATACCTTCCGCCCCGATGCGTACGCGCGCACCCCGAAACCCGCCAGGTCCCGGTCCCAGTACAGCGTGTCCTTCCCCCCGGGATCGAGCGCGTCGACCGCGCGCTTGGTGAGTCTGAGATCGCTTCTCCTCGGCATGGCATCTCTCCTGAATAGTAATCAAAACGCATACGACAGGCGTCAAGCGTGAGCGTATTCAAGCATAAGCCTGGCGAAAGCGCAAGAAGAAAAATGAGGATGGTGAACATAATAACGGAATATAATCAGTCAGTTATGGTACATGAGCGCGGTCAGTCGAACCATTGTCCTACGGGGCGGTATATTTGATATGTTTGTTCGTCATTCCGGTGTCAATCCCGACCAAGGCGGGAGGGATTGCGGTTTTTGTAGGGGCCGTTCGCGAATGGTGGGGCGGCCGCTACGAGAATTCTGCCCTGCGAATCGAAATAAAAACGTAGGGGCCGTTCGCGAACGGCCCCTACTGCGACTTGGCAGTTTCCCAAGTTCGTCTATTCGTCGGCTTCCTCGAACTCGGCCGTGTACTCCACGGCTATCCCCCGCTGCACGCTCTGGCTGGCCGGGCAGCCTTTCTCGTGCACGGCGAGGGCGCGCTCGGCGTCTTCGCGCTTTCCTTTGGGGATTCTGCATTTGTAGTGGACCTTGATCTTCGTGACCAGGGCCATGCCGTCCACGTTCTCGATGATGCCTTCTACTTCCGCCACCAGGTTGTCGGGGCTGCTCTTTATCCCGCGCGCATCCAGCGCGCCTCCCATGTTGCCCGTCAGTCAGCCGGCGACGGCGGCGGCCAGATGATCCAGCGTGGCTGGCCGCTCCACTTCGGGTTCCGCCTTGTAGAAGTTCTTGATTCCCCCGTGAATGCCGTAGGGAATCGGATCATTGGGGAATGCGTCGAGATAGCCCGTCTTCATTCCCTTGCCGGGTTCCTTGACGATGCGGGCCTTGGTGACGTGAATGACTTCGCCCATCTTGTTCTCCTTCTCGTGATGAAGTTTTCGAAAAATTCCTTGAATGATTGGACGCTCAAGGGTAGCACTCAGGTGAGGCGAGGGGAACTCTCTTTGGGTTTTACGTGATGACGACGATGGTGCCCGCTACGGTCAAGAGCGCGCCCAGAACGAGGCGGGGGGTGATGTTTTCCGTCTCGCGCAGGAACAGCCAGCCGAGCAGCAAGACGATGAGCGGCTGGGCGGAGACGATGGCCGTTACGCGCACGGCCAGCGTGTGGACGAACGCGAAGTTATAGAGCGGTACGGCTATCGCCTGGCACGCGGCCGCGGCGAAAATCCACCTCCACGCAGAAGCGGGGATGGGGCCGCGCGATTCCTCGCCCCTGCTCAACACCATCAGCAGCGAGGCCGTGGCGGCTCCCACCCAGAGCGCGATGGAAGCGGTGGCGAGCGGGTGAAGGTTCAAGGACGCCTTTTTGAAGAAGACGGCGGCCACGCCCCAGAGCAGCGAGGTGACGCCGGCGGAAATCCAGCCGAAGAGTTTCCATCTGGCGCCGTGTGCGCTTGATTCCGGCTCCTGGGATGGTTCGGCCTGAACGATGAGCGTGATGCCGACCAGGAGGATCACGAGGCCGGTGAAAATAGAGAGCGTCGGCGTCTCTCCCAGCATGAACGACGCCCCGATCGCCGTGATGACGGGATAGGTGAGCGCGATGGGTATGGAGCGGTTGGGCCCGATGCGGTGAATGGCGCGGTAGTAGAACGAGCGCGATATGCCGATATGGAAAAAGCCCGCCAGGAAGGCGAACGTCAGCGTGGTCGCGGTGACGCCCCAAAAATCCTCGACCGAGATGAAGAAGACGGCGATGATCGTCACGAGCGCCGCGTTCACGCTCGTCATGGCGGCGGTGACCTTGAGGACGGGCGCGTTCATGAGCGCGCGCTTGATGAAATAGATAAACACCGCCCAGGAGGCCGAAGCTATCGAAGCGAACAGCACGCCGTAGGCGTTCGACTCGAGGTTCATCTCAGGAGAGGCGCGGTGGCGGATGCGCCGCGTATCGGGATGGTCGGGACGCGGCCAATGACGTTATTTATCGGGATTTCTGCAAAGTACCGCGCGCCAGTAGTCAAAGATGTTCACGCGCTCCTGGCGTTCGAGGATCAGGTTGTTCGCTTCGAGCAGCAATTTTAAGTCCAGGGTGGTCTCCCATCCGAATTTCTTGCAGACGCCGTTGATGAGCTCTTCGAACTTGGCCAGATAGAATTTCTGGCTCTTGAAATGATTGATGAAGACGATGCGCCCGCCCGGCTTGCACACGCGAGAAATTTCCGCGACGACCTTGTGCGGGTCGGGGGCTGCGCTCACCACGTAGCAGGCGGTGACGCAGTCGAAGGTGTTGTCCTCATACGCCATGTTCTGCGCGTCCATCACGGCGAGTTCGACGTTTCCGAGGTCCATCTTCTCGATTTTCTCTTTTGCCTTCTCCAGCATTTTCGAAGAAATGTCGATGGCGATAATCTCGGAAGTAGGCGGGTAGAGCGGCAGGGAAAGCCCGGTGCCCACGCCTACTTCGAGCAGTTTCTCGCCCGGCTTCAGGTCGAGCAGGTCGACTCCGACGTTTCTGCCTTCATGAAATATGTGCTTGAAGACGAAATCGTAGAATTTCCCCCAGCGATCGTATATCTTGATGACGGCGTCCGGCGATTCCACTTTGCATCCCTCAATCAAGTTCCCGTGCTCGCTACTACCAGGGAATCAGGTGGGCGATGGCCGCACAAAACGCGGCGATATCCGGCGTATTCCCCGGATCGGAGCAACCCTCTTCCTTCCAACTTCGGAAGATATGCCATATTGTAAGGAAAATTAAAATCTTTTTCCACATCAATCGGCAATGATGAATACGGGAGAATATGATCATGACGTGGGAGACCATCGATTTCGAGGAAGATGACGGCCTGGCCCTCGTCCAGCTCAATCGTCCCGAAGCGCTCAACGCCCTGAGCCGGCAAATGGCGACAGACTTATTTGAGGTGTGCGAGAGGTGCAATGAACCCGACGTCCGCGCGATGGTCTTAAGCGGGGCGGGACGCGCTTTCTCCGCGGGCGGGGACTTGAAGGAAATCGAGGCGCGCATCAGGGCGGGCGAGAGAATGGAGGAATTCCTTTGGCCGGACTATCAGAAATCCCTGGCGAAACTCCATGAGGTCCGTTGCCCGACGATAGCGGCCGTCCATGGTTTCGCCGTGGGCGCGGGGTGTGATATCGCTTTGGCATGCGACATCCGCCTGGCGGGCGCAGGCGCATCGTTCGGGCAGGTGTATTCCAAGGTGGGGTTGGTCCCCGATTGCGGAGGCACGTTCTTCCTGCCCCGCGTCGTAGGCAGCGCGAAAGCCCTGGAGATGATACTGACGGGCGATATCATCGATGCGGACGCGGCTCTCTCCATCGGTCTCGTTCGCTCCGTTCATCCCGATGACGCGCTCATGGAAGAGGCGATGGCCTTCGGGCGAAGACTCGCCGATGGACCGTCGATTGCGCTTCGCGCGGCGAAGAAGCTGATTCGCGGGTCAGGCGGCCTGGACGTGGCGACGGCGCTTCGCGCGGAGGCGGGAGCGCAGGCCGAGACGATCGCCAGCTCGGATTTTCAGGAAGGAATTTCCGCTTTTCTGGAAAAGCGCAACCCCCGGTTCCAGGGGAAATGATCTATCGCCGGCCATGTGAAGTCGGCACCATATAGCGCCATATAAAGGACGCTCCTCGAGCATGGAAGCATATTTCGCGAGTTTTCCCATCTGGGTGAATTTCCTCTCGTTCTCTCTGGGCATCGTCATCATCACGAAAGGTGCGGACTGGTTCACCGACGGCGCGGTGGGCATCGCCGAGGTAACGGGAATTCCCAAAGTGGTCGTCGGCGCCACCCTGGTGAGTCTGGCGACGACGGCTCCCGAGTTCAGCGTCTCCGTCATTGCCGCCTGGCTGGACCACCCGGCCACGTCCGTGGGCAACGCGGTCGGCTCCACCATCTGCAACATCGGACTCATCTTGGCGGTGGCGTTTTTGCTCGACCCTGTTTCTCTGTCCAGAGAAGATATTCTCCGCAAAGGCCTCTTCATGCTGGGGCTGGGCGCCTTGGTTGTTGTTCTGGGGTGGAACGGAGAACTCACCAGTGCGGAAGGGCTGGTTTTGTTCGGTTTGGTTCCTGTTTTTCTGTGGTTCGGCATGAAGCGGGGAACGTGGACGGATTTCGATTTCGGGAGCGCGATGACCGACCGGGAAATACACCATGTCGGGCTGCGGTTCATCGCCGGTTCGTTCGCGGTCGTTTTCGGGAGCGTTCTGCTCGTGCAGAACGCGGTGCATCTGGCCCGCGCCATCGGGGTTCCCGAACTGGTCATCGCCCTTACGCTCGTGGCCATCGGCACGTCCCTGCCTGAATTGATCACGGCGGTTTCCGCATCCTTGCAGGGACATGGGGATATGGCCGTCGGCAACGTGATGGGGGCGAACGTTCTGAACATCGCGTGGGTTCTCGGCGGGGCGTCCCTCATCGCTCCCCTGGGTATCGAGCGGCAAACATTCGTCCTGGATTTTCCCTTCATGCTCTTGATGATGGTCGCGTTCCTGTTGCTCGCCTCATGGAAGCGTGATATGGGGCGCAGCGCGGGGTTCGCGCTCCTTTCGGGATATGTGTGCTATTTGGCGCTGATGTTCATATATTTCGTTTGAGGGCTCCCGCCCGAAGAAAACAATTTTCGCTCGGCGCCATTTAGCGGTATATTAGGCGTTGGTTTTTGGGATTGTTTTTTCGAGGCCGAGAGAGAAAGGGAATGAGGTCGACATGAAAAAAATATCTGCGCTGATCCTGACGGTTGTGTTCTTCGGAGGCCTTGCTGCCGAAGGGGCGAGCAAGAAAGGCGGTGCGTCCGTGAAGAATATGGATCAGGCCGTCATCGAGGTGAATGACAAGAAGATCACTTTGGGAGAAATAGAGCAGAGGCTAAGAGCGCTGGCCCCCGCCGTCCGCATCCGTATTCGCGGGAACAAGAAGCAGTTTCTCGAAGGCTTGGTGCAGGGGGAACTCTTGTATCAGGAGGCGCTCCGGCGAAAAATAGATGCATCGCCCCAGATTCAAAACAGGGTCGAGCGCTTGAAGCGAAGGCTCGTCATCGAGGAATTCCTGAAGCAAGACCTGGAGGCGACCGGAGCATCCGGGCAACAGTTGCGGGATTTCTTTCTCGCCAACAAGGAGCGGTTTCGCCGCAAGGAAACGGTGACCCTCGCCCACATCGTGCTCAAAACCGAACAAGAAGCGTGGGACGCCGTAGCCGAATTGCGAAAAGGGGTTCCTTTCGCACGGGTGGCGAGGCAGCGCTCCATCTTCGAGTCCACGCGCGACTCGGGCGGAATGATGGGCACGGCCGATAGAGGGGCGTTGGATAAAGCGCTGGAAGACGTGGCGTTCAAACTGCCCATCGGCCAGCCGAGCGAGCCGATTCGAACGTCCGTCGGCTGGCAGGTGATTCGGGTCACCGAGCGCGTGGGTGCGGCGGACGCGAAGTATGAGGACGTCAAAGACGACGTAAAGCTCGTCTATTCAGAGCTCAAGCGACGGGAGAGGTATGAGGCGCTGCTCAAGAGCTTGCGCGAAGGAGCGAAAATCAAGATTCACGTCGATCGCTTCAAATAAGCCGGCGCGCGATGGAGGTTGCGCGCCATCCGCGTTTTTTCCACAGCTTTTCCCCTGAATATCCCCAGTGCGCGCACGGGCTATCCACAACAAATTGTGTTGTTTTATAAAAAAGCGTTGACTTGGCACTACATCTTGTGTTTATATGTTTCTTCTAGGACATGAAACGTCGAGCGAACCAGAGTGAAAGCCTCCTGTATCGGGCATGCAAAGCCGAACGGGAGAACAGGTGAGCGAAATCGCCTCCGTTTCGGGCGGACAGGGGCGATCATCTGGGGGTGGGGGGAGTCGGACTTCTCTCGCCCCCAGATATCATTTCAGGGACTTTCACCCCCTCAAACGTCGTGGATTCATCGAAATGTATCGCTCGGGAAGTTTGCGTTTTGAACGGGCTTTGAATTCCGGATGATGGCGCTTGGGCAAGGGGTTCTCAGGCCGTTGGGCGGCCCCTCGTCGCCGATGAGCGCGCCGGGGGGGCTGATGCGCTCGACGAGGAGAGGTGCACGCGATGTCGATTAAATCGGACAAGTGGATATCGAAGATGTCGCGCGAGCACGGCATGATCGAGCCCTTCGAGGACAAACAAGTGCGCGAGGGCGCCATATCCTACGGCGTCTCCTCCTATGGATACGACATCCGCATCGCCGATGAGTTCATGATCTTCACGAACGTGAACTCGACCATCGTGGATCCCAAAAATTTCGACGAGCGCTCGCTCGTCCACGTCAAGGACGACACCTGCATCATCCCGCCCAATTCCTTCGCCCTCGCCAAGACGGTGGAGTATTTCCGCATTCCCAGAAGCGTGCTCACCGTCTGCGTCGGCAAGAGCACCTACGCGCGCTGCGGCATCATCGTCAACGTCACGCCCTTCGAACCCGAGTGGGAGGGCTTCGTCACCCTCGAGGTGTCGAACACCACGCCCCTGCCCGCCAAGATATACGCGAACGAGGGCATCGCCCAGGTGCTCTTCTTCGAGAGCGACGAGGAGTGCGAGATCTCCTACGCCGACAAGAAGGGCAAGTACCAGAAACAACAGGGGCTGACGCTCGCCAAGCTGTAGGGATAACCCCCCGTGGTTGTCCCCCCTCGGGCGGACGCGAACCGGCCAGGCGCCTGTCCCTACGGGGCCCATATAATCGGAATGAAGGTGTAGGGGCGGACCTGTGTGTCCGCCCGCGTTTGGTTTTGGTTGTAGGGGCGGTTCGTGAATGGTGGGGCAGTCCCGAGGAGGGGCGGCCCCTACGGTCGTCCTACAGGGAATTCTCGCATCAGGAGGGCGGACACGCAGGTCTGTGTGGCAGTCCCGAGGAGGGGCTGCCACTACAGAAAAACGAGGCGTTCAAGATTACTCCCCTACAAGCGAGAGGGAGTGATTCCCCCGTTTTCTTTTTTCTCCACACTTCCCGCCCCGCCAAAACCCCTTGTTTCTTTTTCGCTTGATGTTTCACGCTCCTGTTGTATGATGATCCCATGTAATTTGTCCCAAAAGGTGGAACTGCCCGTTTCGCCAGGTCAGTCGGGAGGGCGTTATCGGTGCCCCAGGAACTCTCTCACATCGACGAGCAGGGCCGCGCCCGCATGGTGGATGTGGGCGGGAAGGAAGTCACCCACCGGCAGGCCGTGGCGCGCGGCCGTCTGGAGATGGCGCCCGAAACCCTGAACCTCATCCTCGCAGGGGGCCTGCCCAAGGGCGACGTGCTGGGCACGGCGCGCATCGCCGGCGTCATGGCGGCGAAGCAGTGCGCAAGCCTCATCCCGATGTGTCATCCCCTGCGCATATCGAGCGTGGAGGTCGACTTCTCGGCCGATGAGCCGCTCGGCCTGCTCCGCATCGAGGCCGCCGTGCGCGCGCGGGACAGAACGGGCGTGGAAATGGAAGCCCTGACCGCCGTGAGCGTGGCCGGTTTGACCGTTTACGACATGTGCAAGGCGGTGGACAAGGGCATGGTGCTCTCTGAAGTCCGGCTCGTGAGGAAAACGGGAGGAAAAAGCGGGGATTTCATTCTGGATGAAGAGTAATCATTCTTCATGTCTTTATTCTGGGGTCGACGCCCCTGACACGCCCGCCCGCTTTTGCATTTCGCCCGATGCCGTATATGAAATGCCCGACGCCGGATGTTTCGTCGTTAAAGGCGTTTTTCGGTTCCGCCTGAAACCATAACGTAACAACGTGATTTTAAGAGAGTATTGTTATTTTTATTGTTTATAGAACATCGCGGGGGACACATATATGAATGAATCCATCCCAAAGATACAGCTGGAGAAGATACCCCTGGAGAAAAAGAGAGGGTTGAGCGGCCTGGGCCTGATTCTGGGCGCTGCGTTCATCGTCCTTTGCGGCGTACTGGGCGGGGCGCTCGCCGAAGCCTTGCTTGCGCCGAACCGCATGGCGGGCCTGGGCGGAGGCGCTGCGGCGGGCCTCCTTCTGCTGGCGCTCGCGAGGGAACTCGCCAAGCTCAAAATCGGCTCCCTGGCCGGCGGGGCTGTGGGCCTGCTCCTGGGCTTGCTGGCCGCCTTGTTGCTCTGCGCTCTTATAGGTGAGGCGTTTCCGCAAAACGTCCGCCCCCAGGCAGGCGCCTTCATCGGTTTGCTTTTCAGTTGTCTGGGCGTTTTTCTCGGCTCGGTGGCGGGACGCCGCTATCCGTCTCACTCCGTACAAGAAAAAGAAAAAGATGCGAGCGGCAAGAAGCACCACCACGCCAAGATTCTCGATACCAGCGTCATCATAGACGGGCGCATCGCGGACATTTGCGAGGCGGGCTTCGTCGAGGGTCCCCTGGTGTTGCCCCAGTTCGTGCTCAAGGAATTACAGCAGATTGCGGATTCCTCCGATTCCCTGAAACGAAACCGGGGACGGCGCGGCCTCGACATCCTCCAGCGGATTCAGCAGAACCAGGATCTCGACATCCATATTCTGGAGACGGATTTTCCCCGCGTGAAGGAGGTGGACACCAAGCTCGTGCTCCTGGGCAAGGAGATATGCGGCATGGTGATGACCAACGATTTCAACCTCAACAAGGTGGCGGAGCTTCAGGGAGTGCGGGTTCTCAACATCAACGAACTGGCGAACGCGGTGAAGCCGGTCGTTCTGCCCGGCGAGGAGATGAGCGTGTTCGTCATCAAGGAGGGCAAGGAACATAATCAGGGCGTCGGCTATCTGGACGATGGGACCATGGTGGTGGTGGACCATGCGAAGCACCGGATTGGCGAGAAAATCCCCGTCTCCGTGACGAGCGTCCTGCAGACCACCGCCGGGCGGATGATTTTTACGAAAATAAGAGATGAAGCCGAACTATCGCAAACCGGCGCCTGAGAGCGCGCGTTCTTCTCCCGAATTGCCGAAGCCGGATGAGACGGCGGCCATCGTTCCCGCCGCAGGCAGGGGTTTGCGTCTGCCCGGGGCGGTGGCGAAACAGTTCCGAAGCCTCGCGGGAAGACCTCTTTTCCATCACTGTCTTTTGCGCCTCGCGCGCACAGGCCTCATAGGCCGGATCGTCGTAGTGGTTCCCTCCGCCTCGGACCCGCCCGAGCTTCCCGGCGGTATGGACGTCGACCTCCGGGTCGTCGAGGGTGGTGCGCGCCGGCAGGATTCGGTGCGAAACGGCTTGACCGCCGCCGGGGACGACGTCTCATGGGTGGTCGTGCACGACGGGGCGCGGCCCCTCGTGACGCCCGAACTCCTGCAGAGGTGCCTGCTCGGCGCGGCCGAGACGGGGGCGAGCATCGCGGCCCTGCGCGTGGTGGATACGGTGAAGGTGGGCGACCCCGAGGGCTACGTCGAGACGACGCGCTCGCGCGAGGGCCTCTGGCTCGCCCAGACGCCCCAGGTGGCGCGCCGGGAACTGCTCGCGCGCGCGATGGAGTGGGCCGAGGCCAACGATTTCGAGGGGACCGACGAGGCGGCCCTGCTGGAGGCTATCGGCGTTCGGGTGAAGCTCGTCGAGGGAAGCTCTCAAAATATCAAGGTGACGGCGCCCGGAGACATGCAGCGGGCGGCGCGGCTGATGGATTTTGAAAAACATGGC
Source organism: bacterium (assembly GCA_965221165.1). Lineage (GTDB taxonomy): Bacteria > UBA8248 > UBA8248 > UBA8248 > UBA8248 > Bin107. Next base: position 1,223,113 of record CBDCRP010000003.1, on the reverse strand, counting down.
GAAGGGGAGATATCGGCTTGATTCGCGTCGGCATAGGATATGACGTTCATCGGTTCGAGGCGGATCGCAAGCTGATACTCGGCGGCGTGGAGATTCCCCACGAGCGGGGGCTCAGCGGGCATTCAGACGCCGATGCGCTCACCCACGCGATTATCGACGCGCTGCTGGGCGCTGCGGCCCTGGGCGACATCGGCGCGCATTTTCCCGACACGGATGAGGCCTACCGGGACGCGGACAGCCGAAAGCTCCTGGCGGACGTGGTGGCGCTTTTGAGAGAAAAAGGCATGAAACCGCACAACGTGGACTCCGTGGTCGTGGCGCAAAGACCGAAACTCGCCCCCTATATTCCCGAGATGCGAGAGGTCATCTCCTCTGTCTTGGGGATCCCCTCCGATCTGGTGGGGATCAAGGCGACGACGAGCGAGAGAATGGGCTTCGTGGGGCGCGAGGAGGGAGTCGCGGCGCATGCGGTTTGCACGATAAGCGTGGATTCTCCTTGACGCCCATCGGCGGGGCATGACAAATTTCTGCCCGGATAAAGCCTGAAACGTATTTTTCTTCCCCTCATCCGCGCGCATTTTGGAGAGAACCAGTTGGGCCTTCAGCTATACAACACGTTGACGAGAACGAAAGAGCCCTTCGAACCCCTGGAGGCGGGGCGCGTGAAGATGTACGTGTGCGGGGTGACGGTGTATGACCACTGTCATCTCGGGCATGCGCGCGCCGCCATCGTCTTCGACGTGATTCACCGCTATTTCGAATACCGGGGCTACGATGTTCGCTTCGTATGCAACTTCACGGACGTGGACGACAAGATAATCGCCCGCGCCAGGCGCCTCAAGGTTCCCATCGGCGAGCTGACCGAAAAATTTATTGACGAATACTACGTCGACATGGACGCGCTCGGCGTCCGGCGCGCGGACGCCGCCCCCCGCGCCACGGAGAACATCGAGGGCATGGTCGACATGATCGAAAAACTCATCGGCAAGGGAATCGCCTACGAGATGGCGGGGAACGTCTATTACGACATCGGTAAATTCCCGGACTACGGAAAGCTCTCGGGCCGCAATACGGAAGAACTCGAGGCGGGCCACCGCATAGAACCCGGCGAGGGCAAGCGCAACCCGCTCGATTTTGCCCTCTGGAAGGCGGCGAAGCCCGGCGAGCCGGAGTGGGAGAGTCCCTGGGGCATGGGCCGGCCGGGCTGGCACATCGAGTGCTCCGTCATGTCGAGCCGCTACCTGGGCGAGAGGTTCGACATCCACGGCGGGGGCGAGGATCTGGTGTTTCCCCACCATGAGAACGAGATAGCGCAGAGCGAGGGCTGCTTCGGCCACGACTGGGTGCGCTATTGGGTGCACAACGGCTTCGTGCAGATCAACCACGAGAAGATGAGCAAATCAAAGGGGAACTTCTTCACCATCAAGGCGATTCTCGAGGACCATCCCGCCGAGGTGATCCGGTATTTTCTGCTGGGTACGCACTACAGGCATCCGGTGGATTATTCGGATCAGGTGGTGGGCGAGGCGAGAAAAGGGCTGGACAGGCTCTACAACGTGCGGCTCAGGCTCGCCCGGAGCGGCGGGGAGGATTCCGGCGGCTGGCGCGAGCGGGTGGAGGAGGCGGTCGCCGCCTTCCGCGCCCAGTTCACCGAGGCCATGGACGATGACTTCAACACCGCGCGCGCCCTGGGGTATTTGTTCGATTTCTCGCGCCGCATAAACGGCTTCATCAACGAGGCGGGCGCGTTGCCCGAATCGGCGGCCGGGCTTGCGCGCGAGGTTTTCGAGGAGGTGGGCGCGGTTCTGGGCCTGTTCGCCCACCCGCCCGAGGAGTGGTTCCGAAGCGCCGCGAGCGCCTCGCTCTCTGAGGGTGAGGAGGGCCAAAACGGGGCCTTGGGCGACGAGGAGATAGAAGAGTTGCTGGACAGGCGCGCGCAGGCGCGTGCGAGCAGGGATTTCCCCGAAGCCGACCGGATCAGGGAAGAACTCGCGTCGGCCGGCATCGTCCTGGAAGACGGCCCCGACGGCACCCTCTGGAAGCGAAGGACGCCGTGAACGAGAAAATTGCTGATAAGGAATGATTCCTTGAGAGAGAAATCTACAATTAAAATTTCGGACGAAGTGATTGAGCAGGCAAAACATTTATTTAACCCTGATGTTGTGCGCCGGAAATTCAGCATGGTGGGACTTTTTCTCGTTGCACACGAAATGTTGGTCGATTCTGTGGAGTCACCTTTGAAGGCTCCTTTCGGCGACACTAAAGATAGCGATTACTACGAAAAAGAGGTGATTGGCAGGGCACCGAAAAAAGCAAATAGAAATAGAGAGAGTACTCAATGGCTGGGCTCTATTGAGTGGTTGAAAGATATGTCTGTGATAAACGAGTCCGACAAGGAGACGATTCGCAAAATACGAGACACACGGAATGAGATTGCGCATGAATTACCCGAACTTCTGTTAGACAAAGAAACGATTCCCTTAATGCAAAACTTGGCAGAAAGTTTTTGGAAGACCGTAGAGTTAATTGACAAAATTGATTGTTGGTGGATCACCGAGGTCTATGCGGACGAACCTGTCGAAAAAGATGAAATAGAGGTGCTGAAAGTGGATTGTCTCAAATTGATCTATGATGTTATCCAGGGCAAGGATTTTAGTGATGATTTCGATAAGATGAGGAAGAGAAAATAGGCCCATCAACGGATAATGTATGGTAGGGAGATGAGAGTAATCAGCATTTTGCAAACTTTCTCAATTAGTTCTCAAAAATGAAGCCCCAGCCCGAGTACGTCTGCGGCGCGCACAGCGTGCTGGCGGCCCTGGAGCGCGGACCCGAGCGGGTGAAGCGGTTGTTCGTCGCCGGTGGGCGCCGGGGCCGCAGGGCCGCCGAGGCGGTCCTGCTCGCCGAATCGCGCAGCATCCCCGTCGAGGAGCTGGATATTAAGCAACTCACGAAAAAAGCCGCCACCGCGCAGCATCAGAACCTCCTCGCGGAGGTCTCGCCCACGCCGCTTCTCGGACTTTCTGACCTCATAGAAGCCCAGTCTGCGGCGGCCCCGCCCATTCTGCTGCTCGACGGGGTGCAGGACCCGAGAAATTTCGGCGCCATCTTAAGGAGCGCGGCGGCCTTAGGTGCGGGCGGCGTCGTCTGGCCCAAGGATAACGCCGTGGGTCTCACGCCCGTCGTGGCCAAGGCGGCCGCCGGCGCTCTGGAGGTCGTACCGCTCGCGCGCGTGACGAATCTGGCTCGGGCCGTCTCGACGCTCAAGGAGGCGGGCTACTGGCTCCTGGCTGCGGACGCGCGCGGCGAGAAGACGCTGGGCGTCGATGAACTACCCTGGCCTTGCGGGCTGGTTATCGGAGCGGAGGGCAGGGGCGTGCGGCCGCTGGTGCTCAAGAATTGCGACGCGCGCGTGCGCATACCCATCGAGGAGGGCGTGGTGTCTTCCCTGAACGCCTCTGTCGCCGCGGCGATTCTGCTCCACGGGGTGTGTTCTAATCGCGTGGGGGGCGAGGAAGCGGCTCGCGCGGAGGGTTCTCCATCTTGACCGCCTCGAGTTCCCGGGGCCGAACCCCGGCGGTCGCGGAGGAAATTCTCGCGGCGAACTCCCAACGCGCGCGCTTCTTGCTTTTCGCCCCTGCAAAGGTGATAAAGGGGGTTGACAAGGTGCGTCGGGGGGCCTAGTTTAACCCGCCTTTGTTGGCTGGCGTAGCTCAGCTGGTAGAGCAGCTGATTTGTAATCAGCAGGTCGGAGGTTCGAGTCCTCTCGCCAGCTCCACGGCGGGACGCGCCTCCCGAACCTCGCTGGAGAGAACCCGGCCGGAGGATCGCCGGGTTTCCCGTTTTCCCCGTCCGGCGTTCGGTGGATATGGCGGGTTCAGGGAATTGATGGTTTCTGCAAGGTTTTTTTAATAGTTTTTGGTGAACGGCGGTTTTCGGGGAGGTTCCCGAGTGGCCAAAGGGATCAGACTGTAAATCTGACGGCTCAGCCTTCGGAGGTTCGAATCCTCCCCTCCCCACCAAAAGATAACCGCCCGGACGACGAAGACAAGCGCTTTGGACTCAGAGGCGGGAATAGCTCAGTTGGTAGAGCATCAGCCTTCCAAGCTGAGGGTCGCGGGTTCGAGCCCCGTTTCCCGCTCCAGGATGATTCGAGGCTTTTGCCTTTTCTTGATATGAATTTCATTCGTGTGGATTTCGGCTCCGTGGGGTTGCTCTTGCCGAAATAAGCTGTATTATCCGCCCGAGACGAACCTCCGGGCTCATCGTTCGCCGAGGTTGCTCCGGCTGAAACAAATGGTATTCGTACGCCCGTGACGCAGCCGGCCCACGTAGCTCAGCCGGCAGAGCACTTCCTTGGTAAGGAAGAGGTCACCGGTTCAAGTCCGGTCGTGGGCTCCAGGGCAGGCGGAATTCATTGAAATTTCGAGATTCGTGCATTATCCTGTAAATTGTGCGAAACGCCTTGGAATTTCTCGGGTTCGCAATTTTCCCCTTTGGCTATGGACAAGATTTCGGTCGAGCGGGTATAAAGGCGCATTTTTCGGGAACGACAAGAAAGAGAGGAAGTGGTTCCTCTCCCCCGAAAGATATAATTTTTGGAATTTCAATCAGAAGGAGAAGGTAAGCCATGGCGAAGGCGAGGTTTGAACGCACGAAGCCGCACGTGAACGTAGGGACGATAGGACACGTGGACCATGGGAAGACGACGTTGACGGCTGCGATCACGAAGCATCTGGCGCAGAAGGGGATGGCGGAGGAGATCGGTTTTGACGAGATCGACAAGGCTCCCGAGGAGCGCGAGCGGGGCATCACGATAGCGACGGCGCACGTGGAGTACGAGACGGAGAACCGCCACTACGCGCACGTGGACTGTCCGGGCCATGCGGACTACGTGAAGAACATGATAACGGGCGCTGCGCAGATGGATGGTGCTATTCTGGTGGTGTCGGCGGCGGACGGGCCGATGCCGCAGACGCGCGAGCACATCTTGCTGGCGCGCCAGGTGGGGGTTCCCTACATCTGTGTTTATCTGAACAAGGTGGACATGGTGGACGACGAGGAGCTTTTGGAGTTGGTGGAACTGGAAGTCCGCGAGCTTCTCTCGACCTATGAGTTCCCGGGCGACGACATTCCGGTGGTGCCGGGTTCCGCGCTGAGAGCCCTGGAAGGCACGGACGCATCTTCGGTAGACGCTCTGATGGAAGCGGTGGACGGTTATATCCCCGAGCCGGTACGGGACGTGGACAAGCCGTTCCTGATGCCCGTGGAGGACGTGTTCTCGATTTCGGGTCGCGGGACGGTGGCGACGGGCCGCGTGGAGCGGGGGGTCGTGAACGTGGGCGACGAGGTGGAGATAGTGGGCATCACGGACACGCAGAAGACGGTGGCGACGGGAGTGGAGATGTTCCGGAAACTCCTGGACCAGGGGCAGGCCGGGGATAACGTGGGGGTATTGCTGCGCGGGGTGAAGAAAGACGAGATAGAGCGCGGGCAGGTTCTGGCGCAGCCGGCCTCGATTCTGCCGCACCTGAAGTTCAGGGGCGAGGTGTACATACTGACGAAAGAAGAGGGCGGTAGGCACACGCCGTTTTTCAATGGATACAGGCCGCAGTTTTATTTTAGGACGACGGACGTGACGGGACTGGTGACGCTGCCCGAGGGCCGCGAGATGGTGATGCCCGGGGATAACGTGTCACTGGACGTGGAGTTGATAACGCCGATAGCGATGGAGCGCGAGTTGCGCTTTGCGATACGCGAGGGGGGCCGCACGGTGGGGGCCGGCGTCGTCACGGAGGTCGTCGAATAAAGCGGGTAGAGCAGTCTTTTCAGAATGAAGGTTTTCAGAGGCCAGTGGCTCAATTGGTAGAGCACCGGACTCCAAATCCGGCGGTTGGGGGTTCGAGTCCCTCCTGGCCTGCCATGAACCCGGGCGCCGGACTCTGGTCCGGGAAGATTCGGGAGCGGCTGCGGAGAGCGGGTGGATGAACAATAAGGTAGTAGGCTGGATTCATCAGGGGCGCTCCTTCCTTCGGGACGTGCAGAGTGAAGCGAAGCGCGTGACGTGGCTGGGTATGCGCCAGACGGCGGCTCAAACCGCCGTTGCTCTCGTGTTCGTCTTCATTATTGCGGTATATTTGGGTTTCGTCGATTTGGCGTTGTCCCGATTCGTCAGGTATTTCCTCAATTTCGGTTTCTAATAAATCAGGATTTCGGCATGTCCATGAATTGGTATGTGGTGCACACCTACTCGGGTTTTGAAAACAAGGTGAAGCTCTCTATCGAAGAGCAGTTTCGCGGTGAGGCGTACGAGGAGAAGCTCGGCGAGATCGTGGTGCCCACCGAGCAGGTGGTGAAGGTGAAGGGCGGGAAAAGGCGCACGAGTTCGCGAAAATTCTTCCCCGGCTACATCCTGATCCGCATGGAATGCGACGAGGACACCTGGTATGTCGTCAAGAATACCCCGAAGGTGACGGGTTTTCTGGGCGGAACGTCTCCGAGCCCTCTCTCCGAAGCCGAGATGGAAAACATTCTCAAGCAGATGAGTGGAGAGGCCGAGAAGCCCAAGCCCAAGATTGATTTCGAAAAGGGCGAGAACATTCGGGTGATAGACGGGCCTTTCGTGAACTTCACCGGTGAGATTGACGAGGTTCACCCCGACAGAGGAAAGCTCAAGGTGATGGTCAGCATTTTCGGCCGCGCAACGCCGGTGGAACTCGAGATGCTCCAGGTGGAGAAGGTGTAAGCGGGAGAAGGTTTGTCGAAAACGAAGCTCCGCGCCAGCGCGCGGGGCTTGTGGCGTCCGGGTAGACGGGGAGAAGGAAAGTCCGGGCGAAATTTCAGGGCGTGATTGCTCCGAGAGGGAAAAATGGCGAGAGAAGCGGTTGGCATCATCAAACTTCAAATACCGGCCGGCCAGGCGAACCCCGCCCCGCCCGTCGGGCCTGCGCTCGGCCAGCAGGGCGTGAACATCATGGAGTTTTGCAAGGCCTTCAACGCGCAGACCCAGGGGAAGGAGGGAACGATTATTCCGGTCGTGATCTCGGTATATGCGGACAAGAGCTTCACCTTCATCATGAAGAGTCCGCCCGCCTCCGCTCTGCTGAAGCAGGCCGCCGCCCTGGCCAAGGGCTCCTCCGAACCCGGGCGCGAGGGCGTGGGCAGCGTGACGCGCAAGCAGCTCGAGGAGATAGCGGAGATCAAGAAAGAGGATTTGAACAGCGCCGATCTCGACGGGGCCGTCAAGATCATCGAGGGTACGGCCCGGAGCATGGGGATCGAGGTCAGCGGGTAGTTTTTTATTGAACCGAGGTGGGAGGCGTCCGGGTCGGGCGCCGTTCGAACCACGATGGAGGAGGTTGAAAAATGCCCAGGCACGGCAAGAAATACCGAGAAGCCCGCGAGCGAATCGAGCGGGAAAAACTCCACGAACTCTCTAGCGCCGTGGGTTTGGTGAAGCAGGTGTCGTCGGCCAAATTCGACGAGACCGTCGAAATCACCGCGAAGCTGGGCGTGGACCCCCGCCATGCGGAGCAGATGGTGCGGGGAAGCGTCGTTCTGCCCAACGGCATCGGCAAAGAGGAGCGCGTCGTCGCGTTCGCCAAGGGCGAGAAGGTGGCCGAGGCCAAGGAGGCGGGCGCCGAATACGTGGGTGCGGATGATTTGGCCGAGAAGATTCAGGGCGGCTGGATGGAATTCGACCGCGTGGTGGCGACGCCGGACGTCATGAGCGTCGTGGGCAAGCTCGGGCGACTGCTCGGGCCGCGCGGCATGATGCCCAACCCGAAATCCGGCACCGTCTCCTTCGACGTGGGCCGCATGGTTCGGGAGATCAAGGCGGGCAAGGTGGAATATCGCGTGGATAAGGCGGGCATCATTCACGCCCCGGTGGGAAGGGTGAGCTTTGAGGAAAAGGCGCTCTCCGAGAACGTCTCGGCGGTCGTGGACGCACTCGTTCGCGCGAAGCCCGCGGCGAGCAAGGGGGTGTACTTCAAGGGCCTCACCATCTCCAGCACGATGGGGCCGGGCGTGCGGATCGACCACCAGTCTCTTCTCGCGGCATTGAAATAAGGAGGCCAGAAATGGCGACAGGCGTTGTGGAGAAGGGGAGGCTGGCGACCGGCAAGGCGCCTCGCGCCGACAAGGTCGAGGCGACCGAGGTGCTGCACGATCGCTTCAACGAAAGCACCTCCCTGGTGTTGTTCGATTATCGTGGTCTGAGCGTCTCGCAGATGACGGCCTTGAGGCGGCAAACGCGCGATGGCGGCGTTCGGCTCTCCGTCATCAAGAATTCGCTCGCCGAGCGCGCTATAGAGGGCACGAGTTTCGAGGAATTGCGCGGCAGGCTCGTCGGGCCGGTTTCGATTGCGACGACCGACGGCGATCCCTCGGTTCCGGCCAAGATATTGAAAAATTTCGTGAAACAAGAATCCGCCGGGGAGATCAAGGGCGGTGTTCTGGATGGCAGGTTCCTCGAGACCGCCGAGGTGGAAGCGCTTGCGGAATTGCCCTCGCGCGAAGTATTGCTCTCGATGCTGCTCGCCGCCTTACAGGCGCCCGTGGCGGGTCTTCCGAGGGTTTTGAATGGCGTCATCACTCAATTGGTGAATGTCGTTGACGCGATTGCCAAGAAGAAAGAATAGGTGTACTATGATTGTTTGCCCTAAGAAGGGGGGCAAACGGCAAATTTTCCAAAATAAGATGGCCATGCCTTGGCCGACGGTTCATTGCGCATACGAGGAAAGGGCGGAATTGTGGCGACCAAAGAAGAAGTAATCGATTTCATTGAAAACATGACGGTGATGGAGTTGAGCAAATTCGTCAAGGAACTCGAGGACAAGTTCGGCGTGACCGCAGCCGCACCCATGATGATGGCGGGAGCGGGAATGGCGGCCGGCGGCGACGCGGGCGAAGCGGCGGAGGAGAAAACGGAATTCACCGTCACTCTCAAATCTTTTGGTTCGGAAAAAATCAAGGTCATCAAAACTGTACGCGAATTGACCAGTCTCGGCCTCAAGGAGGCGAAAGACCTGGTGGAAAGCGCCCCGCAAGCCGTTGTCGAGGCGATTCCCAAGGAAGACGCCGAGGCCGCCGCCAATAAACTCAAAGAGGTCGGCGCGGAGGTGGAAATCACATAAGGCTCACCCGGGATTCTGATAGCCCGGCTTTCGCTGTTCGAGCGGGGCCGGGTGCTTTACTCGAATCGCCCCCACTTTCTTGAGGTGAGCCAACATGAATGTAAAAAATGGCAAAAACGGCCGGCGGGTTCGTGAGGATTTCGCCTCTATACCTGCGGTTATCGATATTCCGAATCTGATCGACATCCAGCTTTCTTCTTACGAGAGATTCCTCCAGTGGGACACGAACCCCTCCGAGCGTCGGACGGACGAGGGTCTGGAGGGTGTGTTCCGCAGCGTGTTCCCCATCTCTGATTCGGCCGAGAACGTAACGCTCGAATATCTGGGCTATGAGATAGGCCTCTGGGAATCGAAAGGGAATGAATATCCCGGTCTGGGCGGCCCCGGAGTGAAGGACGATGACGGAGCAGAGATCTTCTGTCGTCAAAAGCACGAGGCCGATGAATGCCGCCAGAGGGGTATGACGTACGTCGCGCCCCTGCGCGTCATGCTGCGCCTCACGGTGTATGAGCAGGATGAGCAAACCAAGGAACGCCGCGTCCGCGAGGTGAAGGAGCAAAAGGTATACCTGGGCGAAATTCCCCTCATGACGGAGAACGGCACCTTCATCATCAACGGCACGGAGCGCGTCGTCGTCAGCCAGATGCACCGCTCGCCGGGCGCTTTCTTCAGCGCGGACAAGGCGAAGCCCACGGCCAAATCGGCCTTCACGGCCAGGCTCATACCCTACCGGGGAAGCTGGCTGGATTTCGAGTTCGACAGCAAGGACCTGCTCTTCGTCCGAATCGACAGGCGGCGTAAGCTTCCCGTCACCATCCTACTGCGCGCATTCGGTCTGGATAAGGACGATATTCTGAATTCCTTTTACCAGAGCGAGGATCTCTTCTACGACGAGAAGAGGGACATCTACTACAAGAAACTCTCCGAACTCATGGTGAACCAGAGGATTTTCGAGGACATCGTCCTTCCCGAGACGGGCGAGTTGGTGCTGCGCTCCGGGCGGAAGTTCACACGCGCCGCATTAAGGAAGCTTCAGGCCGCGGGCATCGAGAACCTCGAACTCAAGGACGAGGAAGTCGTCGGGGGCATTCTGGCCCAGCCTTTGCCCGATCCCGAAACCGGCGAGGTGCTCTTCGATACGAACCTCGAGATCACCTCGGAGGTGCTCGCCACCCTGCGCGACAAGAAAATCTCCAAGCTGGCGATTCTTTATGTTTCCGGCGTCGGCGCGGACAGGACCATTCGCGACACCCTGACGACGGATAAGTGCGAAACGAACGAAGACGCTCTCGTGGAAATCTACAAGCGTCTGCGACCGGGCGATCCGCCGACGAAGGAAACGGCGCGGCTCCTTTTCGAGAATCTCTTCTTCAATTCGAAGCGATATGATTTGTCCCGCATCGGGCGGCTGAAGCTGAACACGAAGCTGGGCCTGAACCTCCAGCTGGACCAGAGAACCTTGACGCTCAACGACGTCATCGCCACGGTTCGCTACATCATCGAGCTTCGCCACGGCCAGGGCACGGTGGACGACATCGACCATCTCGGCAACCGGCGCGTGCGCTCCGTGGGCGAGTTGCTCGAAAGCCAGTTCCGCGTGGGCCTCGTGCGCATGGAGCGCGCCATTCGCGAGCGACTGAGCATCCAGGATATGGAGAATCTCCTGGTGCGCGATTTGGTCAACTCCAAGATGATAACGGCGGCGGTGAAGGAATTTTTCGGCTCCAGCCAGTTGAGCCAGTTCATGGACCAGACGAATCCTCTCTCCGAGATTACCCACAAGCGCAGGCTCTCGGCCCTGGGCCCCGGAGGTTTGACGCGCGACAGGGCGGGTTTCGAGGTGCGCGACGTTCACGCCACCCACTATGGCCGCATATGCCCGATCGAGACGCCCGAGGGGCCGAACATCGGGTTGATAGCGAGCCTTTCCACGTATGCGCGCGTGAATCAGTACGGATTCATCGAAACGCCCTGCCGCAAGGTGGTGAGCGGGCGCGTCGGCGAATCCGTCGAATGGCTCTCGGCGATCGATGAGGACAAGTACAAGATAGCCCAGGCGAACGCGCCTGTGGACGAGAAGGGAAACCTCGTCAACGATTTCGTATCCGCGAGGACGAGCGGTGAGTTCGTCATGGTTCCCCGCGAGCAGGTGGACTACATGGACGTCTCCCCCAAGCAGTTGGTGAGCGTGGCCACCTCCTTGATTCCCTTCCTGGAGAATGACGACGCGAACCGCGCGCTCATGGGTTCGAACATGCAGCGTCAGGCGGTTCCCCTTCTGCGTCCCGAGGCGCCCTTCGTCGGCACCGGGATGGAGGGAATCGCGGCGAGGGATTCGGGCGCGGTCGTCATCGCGCAGTGCGACGGCCGGGTGGCGAGCGTGGACGCGACCAGAATCGTGATTCGCGCGACCGAGCAGGCCGGGAACGTGGCCGAAGAGGGCGTCTACATCCATAACCTGGTGAAGTATCGCCGCTCGAACCAGAACACGTGCATCAACCAAAAACCCATCGTTCATGTGGGACAGGAGGTGAAGAAGGGCGATATCGTCGCGGATGGGTTCTCCACCGACCAGGGTGAACTCGCTTTGGGCAGAAACATGCTCGTCGCCTTCATGCCCTGGAACGGCTACAACTTCGAGGACGCCATCGTCATCTCCGAAAAGGTGGTGAAAGAAGACATCTACACCTCCTTGCACATCGAGGAGTTCGAGATCGAGGCGCGCGACACGAAGCAGGGACCCGAGGAGATTACGCGCGACATCCCGAACCAGAGTGAAGAAGCCCTCCGCGACCTCGATGAGAGCGGCATCGTTCGCGTGGGAGCGCGGGTCAACCCGGGAGACGTTCTCGTCGGGCGCATCACGCCGAAAGGAGAGACGCAGCTCAGCCCCGAGGAGAAACTGCTGCGGGCCATCTTCGGCGAGAAGGCGGGCGACGTTCGCGACTCCTCGCTCCGGGTGCCTCCGGGAATCGAGGGAACGGTCGTGGAGGTTCGCGTCTTCTCGAGGCGCGGCGCGGCGAAGGACAGCCGCATGCTCGAGATCGAGGAGGCGGAGATCAACAGGCTGGAAAAAGATTACGGCGATGAAATCCGTATTCTGCTTGAAGAGGGCGATGCGAGAATCCGCTCTCTGCTGATTGGGCAGCGCGCCCTCGCCGAGGTGGTGCATCCCAGAACGGGCGAGAACTTCTTCGCCAAAGGGGAGGAACTCGATGCGGAGGGTCTCGCGGGCTTCAGCGGCATCTACCTCCTGGGCCTGCCCGTCGAGAAGGGGTTGCTCGAGCAGATCACGGCCATGTCCGATCACACGAACGAGCAGGTGGAATTGCTCGACAGCATTTTGCAGGAAAAGATAGCCAAGCTGCAGCGCGGCGACGAACTTCCCCCAGGCGTTCTCAAGATGGCGAAAGTCTATGTGGCGATGAAACGCAAGCTCCAGGTGGGGGACAAGATGGCGGGCCGCCACGGCAACAAGGGCGTCGTGTCCATCATCGTTCCCGAGGAGGATATGCCCTATCTCGATGACGGTACGCCCATCGAGATCGTACTGAACCCCCTCGGCGTGCCCTCCCGCATGAACGTCGGCCAGATACTGGAGACGAACCTGGGCTGGGCCGCCAAGGTTCTGGGCAAGCATTTCGCGACGCCGGTGTTCGACGGCGCGACGGAAGAGGACATCGTTCGCTATACGAACGAGGCCCAGTTGCCGCCTTACGGGAAAACCCAGTTGTATGACGGCAAAAACGGCCAGCCCTTCGAGCAGAAGGTGACGGTGGGCATGATCTACATGCTCAAGCTCCACCACCTCGTGGACGACAAGATTCACGCGCGCTCGACGGGGCCCTATTCTCTGGTGACGCAGCAGCCCCTGGGCGGCAAGGCGCAATTCGGCGGGCAGCGCCTCGGTGAGATGGAGGTGTGGGCGCTCGAGGCCTACGGCGCCGCCAAGACGCTGCAGGAGATACTGACGGTGAAGAGCGACGACGTTTCCGGCCGCACGCGGATTTATGAGTCCATCGTGAAAGGCGAGAACTCGCTCGAAGCGAGTCTGCCCGAGTCCTTCAACGTGTTGATGAAGGAGCTTCAGAGCCTCGCTCTCGATGTCGAGTTGATAGAGAGCGGCGAGGCGCCGAGCTAGACTGAAATCATTGGCCTGTTTGTTTGGCGGTTCCATCGACCGTCGCCCAAGGGATGACGAATATACTCCCAAGGAGGGTTGAATTGGACAGTAACTTGAATCTATTCGAAAAGCCCAAAGATCCGGTTTCCTTCGACGCGATACGCATTCGCATCGCTTCCCCGCACACCATTCGCGCCTGGTCTTCGGGCGAGGTGAAAAAGCCTGAGACCATCAACTACAGAACGTTCAGGCCCGAGCGGGACGGGTTGTTCTGCGCGGTCATATTCGGCCCGGTGAAGGACTACGAGTGCCTTTGCGGGAAGTACAAGCGCATGAAGTACAGGGGCGTGGTTTGCGAGAAATGCGGCGTCGAGGTCATCTCCTCGAAAGTGCGGCGCGACCGCCTGGGCCATATCGAACTGGCCACGCCGGTCTCTCACGTATGGTTTTTCAAGGGCCTGCCCAGCCGAATCGGCAACATGCTCGACATGACGCTGCGCGAACTCGAGCGGATTCTCTATTTCGAGAACTATGTCGTCATCGACCCGGGCGAGACGGAGCTCAAGAAATTCGAACTCCTCACCGAGGAGCAATACCGACACATATACGAAGAATATGACGAGGACGAATACAAGATCGGCATCGGCGCGGAGGCGATCCGCGAACTGCTGGGCCAACTGGACCTCGAGTCGCTCTCCGCGCAATTGAAAGCGGATATTCGCGAGACCTCGAATCTGCAAAAGCGCCGCAAGCTCATCAAGCGCCTGAAAGTGGTGGACTCTTTCAAGAATTCGGGCAACCGCGCCGAGTGGATGATACTCGAAGTCATTCCGGTGCTGCCGCCGGAACTTCGTCCGCTGGTGCCGCTCGACGGCGGCCGCTTCGCCACGAGTGACCTGAACGATCTCTACCGCCGCGTGATCAACCGCAACAACCGGCTGCTCAGGCTCCAGGAGTTGCGGGCGCCGGACATCATCATCAGGAACGAGAAGCGCATGCTCCAGGAGGCGGTGGACGCGCTGTTCGACAATGGCCGCAGGGGCCGTCTGCTCCGCGGCCCGAACAAGCGCCCGCTCAAGAGCCTCTCCGACATGCTCAAGGGAAAGCAGGGGCGCTTCCGCCAGAATCTTCTGGGCAAACGGGTGGACTACTCGGGTCGCTCGGTCATCGTCATCGGGCCGGAGCTCAAGTTCGATCAATGTGGCCTGCCGAAGAAGATGGCGCTCGAGCTCTTCAAGCCCTTCATCTTCAATCGCCTGGAGGAAAAGGGCCTGGTCGCCACCATCAAGGCGGCGAAGAAGATGGTCGAGGAGGAACGTCCCGAAGTGTGGGACGTGCTCGAAGAGGTGGTTCGCAACCATCCGGTGATACTCAACCGCGCGCCCACGCTGCATCGCCTCGGCATGCAGGCGTTCATGCCGGTTCTGGTGGAGGGCAAGGCCATTCGCGTACACCCTCTCGTGTGTGCGGCGTTCAACGCGGATTTCGACGGCGACCAGATGGCGGTGCACGTGCCCCTTTCGGTGGAGGCCGTGGAGGAGACCCGCGTACTGATGCTCTCGGCGAACAACATTCTCTCGCCGGCCAACGGCACGCCCCTGGCCGTGCCCAGCCAGGACATCATTCTGGGCTGCTACTACCTGACGAAGCCGCGCGGCGGCTCGAAGGGAGAGGGCCACGTGTTCGCAAACGTGGGCGAGGCGAGAATCGCATACGACCAGGGCGAGGTGGGTCTGCAGACCCGCATCCGTATTCGCCTGGGAGATGAACTGGTGGAAACCACCGTCGGGCGCGTTCTCCTGTATGAGATATTGCCCGAGGGCGTTCCGTTCGAGGCGGCGAACTGCGTCATGGACAAGCGCGCGCTCACGCGGCTTGTCGCCACCTGCTACGAGAAAGCGGGCCGCTCGAAGACGGTGACGTTTCTGGATGCGCTCAAGAACCTAGGCTTCACGCACGCCACACAGGCGGGCATTTCGATTTCCATCGACGACATGAAGGTTCCCTTCAGCAAGGGCGAACTCACGGAGGAGGCCCGAGGCGAGGTGCTCGAGGTCGAAAAAGAGTATCGCGACGGCTTGATAACGGACGGGGAGCGCTACAACAAGATCATCGATATCTGGTCCCACGTCACCGAAGAGGTTTCGGGCGAGATGTTCAAGGTGCTCGAACAAGACGACGAAGCCGCGATGAGCGGACCCGGCGGCGTGGAAGGCCAGCCGTTCGACTTCAATCCCATCTACATCATGGCCGACTCGGGCGCGCGCGGCAGCACGGCCCAGTTGCGCCAGCTCGGCGGAATGCGCGGTCTGATGGCGAAGCCCTCGGGAGAGATTATCGAAACACCGATTACGGCGAACTTCCGCGAGGGCCTCTCGGTGCTCCAGTACTTCATATCCACGCACGGGGCGCGCAAGGGGTTGGCGGACACCGCCCTGAAAACGGCGAACAGCGGATATCTCACGCGGCGGCTGGTGGACGTGGCCCAGGACATCATCATCAACGAAGAGGACTGCGGCACCATCAACGGCATCGAGATGAGTTCCCTGGTCGAGGGAGGCGAGATCATCCAGACGCTGGGCGAGCGGATCATCGGCCGAATCGCCTTGAACGCCATCAGGGACCCCTTCAACAACGAGGTTCTGTGTCCGGCGGGCGACGAGATCAACGAGGAGAAGGTTCGCCTCATCGAAAACGCAGGGGTGGAGAGGGTCACGATTCGCTCGGTGCTCACCTGCGAGTCCCACACGGGCGTTTGCTCGAATTGCTATGGCCGAAGCCTGGCCACGGGCCATCTCGTGGAGGTGGGCGAGGCGGTCGGCGTCATCGCCGCCCAGTCCATCGGCGAGCCGGGCACGCAGCTCACCATGCGGACGTTCCACATCGGTGGAACGGCCACGCGCGCGGGCGAGCAGAGTACGGTGGAGGCCAAGCGCGAGGGTTTTGTGAAGTACATCAACCTGCGCGTCATCACGAGCAAGAAGGGTGACCTGATCAATATGAACCGCAACGGGCAGCTCGCCATTTGCGACGATACTGGCCGCGAGCGCGAGCGCTACCCGGTGGTGTACGGCGCCTACCTTCGCGCGCGCGAAAACTCGAAGGTGAGCGAGGGGGAGATTCTCCTCGAATGGGATCCCTACACGTTTTCCATCATGGCGGAAAAAGAGGGGACCATCGCGCTGCTCGACGTCATCGAGGGACTCACGATGCAGGAGGAGATCGATGAGATCACGGGTCTTTCCCGCCGGGTGATACTCGATCACACAGATGAAAAGCTCCAGCCGCGCGCCGCTCTTCTCAATGAGGCGGGCGAGCATATCTCCGTATATCCCCTGCCTGCCGGGGCGCACATCAGCGTTCAGGAGGGCGAGGCGATCTCCTCTGGCGACATCATATTCAAGATCACGCGCGAAACGTCCAAGACCAAAGACATCACGGGCGGTCTGCCGCGCGTCGCCGAGTTGTTCGAGGCGCGCAAGCCCAAGGAGAACGCCGTGATCTCCGAGATAAACGGGCATGTGAAGTTCGCCGGCACGCTTCGGGGCATGCGCCGCCTCATGGTCGTTTCCGAAGAAGGCGATGAGCGCGAATACCTCATTCCCCGGGGCAAGCACGTGAACGTGCAGGAGGGGGATTACGTTCGT
Source organism: bacterium (assembly GCA_965221165.1). Classification (GTDB taxonomy): domain Bacteria; phylum UBA8248; class UBA8248; order UBA8248; family UBA8248; genus Bin107. The sequence goes on along the minus strand of CBDCRP010000003.1, from coordinate 1,206,206 downwards.
GCCGGCGAGCCGCTCATGGACGGCGCGGTGAACCCGCACGACATCCTGGCGGTGCTCGGCGAGAATGAATTGCAGAACTACCTCGTCAACGAGGTGCAGGAGGTGTATCGCCTCCAGGGCGTGAACATCAACGACAAGCATATCGAGATCATCGTTCGCCAGATGCTCAGAAGGCTCGAGGTCGTTGATCCGGGAGAGACCGATCTCGTCATCGGAGAGCAGGTGACGCGCGATCTGTTCCAGCGACGCAACCAGGAGGCGGAGGAAGAGGGAAAAACCCCGGCCACGGGCCGTCCCATCCTTTTGGGCATCACCCGGGCCTCCCTGTCCACGGACAGCTTCATCTCGGCGGCCTCCTTCCAGGAGACCACCCGCGTTCTCACGCAGGCCGCGGTTTCGGGCAAGGTGGATTTCCTGCGCGGTCTCAAGGAAAACGTCATCATGGGCCGGCTCATTCCTGCGGGCACCGGCGCTCGCCGATACCAGCAGGTGGAGCTTCTCTCCCCCGAGGTCGAACTGGCGCCCATCGGCGATGATATTCCCGCAATCGTGGATGAGGAAGAGGAAACAGCCCCCGCTACGGGAGAGGGGGTATCCTCGGAATAACCCCTGAGAATATGTATTTTTTTGAGCGCCTGAGGTTGACAAGAGCGCGAGTCGGGCTATAATCCCCGCTTCCTTGTCTGGCGCGTGTGGTTTTTGAATATGCAGGCCCTTGCAAGTAATTGAAATAATTATAGATAATTGGCTGCCCTATCTCGGGATTCAGCCTATAATCAGACAAAGGGTCCCGAGGTGAGGGCAAAGAACGCTCTGGTCTCGAAAGCGCAAGATTTTTTCGCAACGGTTTTCCTCATGCTTTGGAGTAAATGGTGCCGACGATTAGCCAGTTGATTCGCAAGGGCCGCAAGCGGATTCAGACGAAGACCGACAGCCCGGCGCTGCGCAATTGTCCCCAAAAGCGCGGCGTTTGCGTACGGGTGTACACGACGACGCCCAAGAAGCCGAATTCGGCGCTCCGAAAGGTAGCGCGCGTGCGCCTCACCAACGGAATGGAGGTGACAACCTACATCCCGGGCGAGGGGCACAACCTTCAGGAGCACTCCATCGTCTTGATTCGCGGCGGGCGGGTGAAGGATCTGCCCGGCATCCGGTATCACGTCGTTCGGGGGACGCTCGATAGCGTGGGTGTAGAGGCGCGCCGCAACGGACGCTCCAAATACGGGGCGAAAAAGCCGAAGTAAGCGGCATTCGCTTTTCAGGTACAGCAGGGAGATTCACTGTCCATGGCGAGAAGAAAAAGAGCCACGAAAAGAACCGTTTTGCCGGATCCGAAGTTCAACGACCGGTTGGTGACCAAGTTCATCAACTCCTTGATGCTCAAGGGGAAGAAGAGCCTGGCCGAGCGCGTGTTCTATGGGGCGATGGACGTGGTGGAGGAGAAGATGAAGGAAGACCCCATCAAAGTCTTCAAGCGCGCCATGGACAACGTGAAGCCCGCTCTCGAGGTTCGCTCCAGGCGCGTGGGCGGCGCCACCTATCAGGTGCCCGTGGAAGTGCGGCCCGACAGGCGCACGGCGCTGAGCATCCGCTGGATCATCCAGAACGCCCGGAGCCGGGACAGAAAGATAGCGAACGGCCTCGCAGCCGAGATTATGGACGCCGCGAACGATACGGGCGGCGCCGTTCGCCTCAGGGAAAACACGCACCGTATGGCGGAGGCAAACAAGGCCTTCGCCCATTATCGTTGGTAGGCCGAGGGAAGGATTAAGACCGTGTCCAGCGAAATAGCGCTCAGAAATACCAGAAACATCGGTATTATGGCGCACATCGACGCCGGCAAGACGACGACGACCGAGCGAGTCCTGTTCTATACGGGCAGAACCCATAAGATGGGCGAGGTGCATGACGGCGCGGCCACCATGGACTGGATGGCGCAAGAACAAGAGCGCGGGATCACCATCACCTCCGCAGCGACGCGCTGCGCCTGGAACGATCACGTCATCAACATCATCGACACGCCCGGCCACGTGGATTTCACGGCCGAGGTGGAGAGAAGCCTGCGCGTTCTCGACGGCGCGGTGGCGGTGTTTTGCGCCGTGGGCGGCGTGGAGCCGCAAAGCGAGACGGTCTGGCGCCAGGCGGAAAAATACGGCGTGCCCCGCCTCGTGTTCGTCAACAAGATGGATAGAACGGGTGCGGATTTCCAGAGGGTCGTGGAGGAGGTGCGGGAGCGTCTCGCCGCGAACCCGCTCGTGCTGCAAGTCCCGATCGGGGCGGAGGAAAACTTTACCGGCATGGTGGATCTCGTGACCATGAAGGCACGGGTGTTCGACGACCCCATGGGCGAATCCTACAGAGAGGCGGAAGTGCCCGAGGATATGAAGGCCGAAGCGGATGACTGGAGAGAGAAACTCTTCGACACGCTCTCGATGTTCGACGATTCTCTGGTGGAGAAATACCTCGAAGGCGAGGAGATTTCTCCCGAGGAGATTCGGGCCGCGGTTCGAAAGGGAACGCTCTCCGGAGAATTCGTGCCCGTCGTATGCGGCTCGGCGTTCAGGAACAAAGGCGTCCAGCTTCTGCTCGACGCCATCGTCGACTATCTCCCCTCTCCCCTCGATATCCCTCCGGTTCAGGCCGTCTTGTCGGATGAAGATTTGGAACTGGGCAGAAAACCCGAGGAAAGAGCGCCTGTAGACAGCGACCCGCTCTGCGGGCTGGCCTTCAAGGTGATGACGGATCCTTATGTGGGCCAACTGGTGTTTATCCGCATATATTCCGGCGTGCTGAAATCCGGTTCCTTCGTGTTGAACACGATTATCGGCAAGCAGGAGCGCGTAGGACGCCTCATGCGAATGCACGCGAATAAGCGCGAGGAGATACAGGAGGCCCATGCAGGCGACATCGTCGCCGCCCTGGGCATCAAGCAGGCCAAAACAGGTCATAGCCTCTCCGATCCCGCCCACCCCATCCTTCTTGAAACCATCAACTTCCCGGAACCCGTCATTTCCATCGCCATCGAGCCGAAAACGAAATCCGACCAGGACAAGCTGGGCAACGCCCTGGCGAGGCTCTCGGACGAGGACCCGACCTTCCGGGTGCGTTCGGATGAGGAAACGGCGCAGACCATCCTCTCCGGCATGGGTGAGTTGCACCTGGAGATTCTGGTGGACAGGCTTTTCCGGGAATTTGCGCTGGAAGCCAGCGTGGGCAAGCCCCAGGTCGCCTATCGGGAGACGATTCGGGCCGAAGCCACCGCGCGCGGGCGTTTCGTGCGCCAATCCGGCGGACGGGGGCAGTTCGGGGACGTGGAAATCACCATCAGGCCGCTCGCTCCCGGCGGCGGTTTTCAGTTCGTCAACAAGATTGTGGGCGGCGTGATTCCGAGAGAATATATCCCGGCGGTCGAGAATGGCATCAAGGAGGCCATGGAAAACGGGGTGGTCGCCGGATATCCGTTGCTCGATATCGAGGTTACGCTTTTCGATGGTTCCTTCCATCAGGTCGATAGTTCCGAGGTGGCCTTCAAAATCGCCGGGTCCAGGGCCTTCAAAGAAGCCGCGAAGAAGGCGAAACCCGTTCTGCTCGAGCCCATCATGGATATGGAAGTGGTGTGCCCCGCAGATTTTCTGGGCGACGTCATGGGAGATCTCACCTCCAGGCGCGGTCGGATTCGCGAGATGGAAGACAGGGCGGGCGCCAAGGTGGTGAACGCTTCTGTTCCGTTGTCGGAAATGTTCGGTTACGCGACCGATGTCCGCTCGATGACGCAAGGTAGAGCGACCTATACGATGCAGTTTGGTCGTTATGAAGAGATGCCGCGACAGCTTACCGAGGAGTTGATGGCGAAAAACGTCGGTACGGCGGTCGAAACGGCATAGACTGGTATTTCGGGAGAGGGCGAGCGCAAGCCGCCCTCTCTGAATTTCAATCAGAAGGAGAAGGTAAGCCATGGCGAAGGCGAAGTTCGAGCGCACGAAGCCGCACGTGAACGTAGGGACGATAGGACACGTGGACCATGGGAAGACGACGTTGACGGCTGCGATCACGAAGCATCTGGCGCAGAAGGGGATGGCGGAGGAGATCGGTTTTGACGAGATCGACAAGGCTCCCGAGGAGCGCGAGCGGGGCATCACGATAGCGACGGCGCACGTGGAGTACGAGACGGAGAACCGCCACTACGCGCACGTGGACTGTCCGGGCCATGCGGACTACGTGAAGAACATGATAACGGGCGCTGCGCAGATGGACGGGGCGATACTGGTGGTATCGGCGGCGGACGGGCCGATGCCGCAGACGCGCGAGCACATCTTGCTGGCGCGCCAGGTGGGGGTTCCCTACATCTGTGTTTATCTGAACAAGGTGGACATGGTGGACGACGAGGAGCTTTTGGAGTTGGTGGAACTGGAAGTCCGCGAGCTTCTCTCGACCTATGAGTTCCCGGGCGACGACATTCCGGTGGTGCCGGGTTCCGCGCTGAGAGCCCTGGAGGGTACGGACACTTCCTCGATAGACGCTCTGATGGGTGCGGTGGACGGTTATATCCCCGAGCCGGTACGGGACGTGGACAAGCCGTTCCTGATGCCCGTGGAGGACGTGTTCTCGATTTCGGGTCGCGGGACGGTGGCGACGGGCCGCGTGGAGCGGGGGGTCGTGAACGTGGGCGACGAGGTGGAGATAGTGGGCATCACGGACACGCAGAAGACGGTGGCGACGGGAGTGGAGATGTTCCGGAAACTCCTGGACCAGGGGCAGGCTGGGGATAACGTGGGGGTATTGCTGCGCGGGGTGAAGAAAGACGAGATAGAGCGCGGGCAGGTTCTGGCGCAGCCGGCCTCGATTCTGCCGCACCTGAAGTTCAGGGGCGAGGTGTACATACTGACGAAAGAAGAGGGCGGTAGGCACACGCCGTTTTTCAATGGATACAGGCCGCAGTTTTATTTTAGGACGACGGACGTGACGGGACTGGTGACGCTGCCCGAGGGCCGCGAGATGGTGATGCCCGGGGATAACGTGTCACTGGACGTGGAGTTGATAACGCCGATAGCGATGGAGCGCGAGTTGCGCTTCGCGATACGCGAGGGGGGCCGTACGGTGGGGGCCGGCGTCGTCACGGAGGTCGTCGAATAGAGCGATGGAAGGATAGCGGGAAAAAATGAGTCAGAAGATTCGGATTCGACTGAAGGCATACGATCATCGCCTGCTCGATCAATCGGTAGGCGAGATTGTCGATACTGTGAAGCGGACGGGCGCTTTGCTGGTAGGGCCGGTGCCGCTGCCCACTTCCATCAACAAGTATACGGTGTTGCGCGGTCCGCATATCGACAAGAAATCGAGAGAGCAGTTCGAGATCCGGACGCATAAACGGCTCGTGGACATCATGGAGCCTACGCAGCAGACGGTGGACGCGCTCATGAAGCTGGAGCTCGCCGCCGGCGTGGATGTCGAAATTAAGTTGAATTAGACGGGATGGTGTGATGGAATTTTTACTTGGCCGAAAAATCGGGATGACCCAGATATTCTCGCCGGATGGCGGAGCGATTTCGGTGACGGTGGTCGAGGCGGGCCCTTGTACCGTCGTGCAGAGAAAGACCGAGGAGCATGACGGCTATGCGGCCGTTCAGATCGGGTACATGCCCCGAAAGGAAAAGGGTCTCTCGAAGGCGTCCTTGGGGCATTTTAGAAAAGCGGGAACGCAGCCTTTCCGCTACCTCAAGGAAGTTCCGCTGGAGGATGAGGACGCGGAATTCGAGGCCGGAAGCCTCATCGACGTGACGATATTCGATCGCGGCGATCGCCTTGATGTGACGGGCACGAGCAAGGGCCGCGGCTTCGCCGGCGTGATGAAGCGTCATGGATTCAGCGGCGGGCCGGCCTCTCACGGCGGCATGTTCGATCGCCTGCCGGGTGCGATGGGCGCCTCGGCCACTCCCTCGAAAATCATCAAGGGCAAGAAAATGCCGGGTCACATGGGAAACGAGAAGGTCACCACCCAAGGGCTTTTGGTGGTGGACGTCATTCCCGAGGAGAATCTCCTGATGCTCAGGGGCGCCGTGCCCGGAGCGAATAATGGACTTCTGGTTTTGCGCAAAAGCGTCAAGGGCAACAGGGGTGGACTGGAAAAACCGAAAGAGCAGATCAGGAACCTGAATCCCCTGAAGGCCTCCAAACGGGCCGCGCGCGGGAATTGAGGAGCGAGATGCCCCAGATTGATGTCTATGACCTGGAAGGAAAGGTGGTGGAGCAGATGGATTTGCCCGAGGCCGTATTCGACGGTCAGGTCAAAATGCACCTGATTCACCAGATGGTGAAGGCGCAACTCGCGGCGCGGCGCGCGGGCGCACATTCGACGCTGACGCGCAAGGAAGTGCATGGCACGGGCGCCAAGCCTTTTCGTCAAAAAGGCGGGGGCCGCGCGCGCGCGGGCGACGTCAAATCGCCGATATGGCGGCACGGGGGAATCACTTTCGGCCCCAAGCCGCGCGATTACAGCCAGAAGGTGAACAAGAAGGTGAAAAAAGGCGCGCTCAGGAGTGCCCTGAATTTGAAGTGGAAAGAGGGAAAGCTGCTCGTCGTGCGCGACCTCCATCTGCCGGAGCCGAAGACGCGTCTCATGGCGGGCGTCATCGAGAGCCTGAATCTCGGGCGCAAGTCGTTGATAGTGGATGACGGAGACGGGCGGAACTTCGAATTGGCGACGAGAAACATCAAGGGAACGAAGCCGATGCGGCCCGATGGCTTGAACGTGTATGACATCATGGGCCATGAGCACCTGGTCTGCACCAAGGGCGCGATCGGCGGCATCTCGGAAAGATTGGCGGACTAGGACATGGAAAACACATTTGTCATCCGCAGACCCTGCGTGACGGAGAAGAGCATCGCGAGCAGCGAGGAAGCCAACAAGGTCGTCTTCGAGGTCGCCACCGACGCCAACAAGATAGAGATAAAAAAGGCGGTGCAAGAGTTGTTCGGCGTCACGGTGCTGAATGTGAACACGATGCGGGTGCCCGGCAAGAGCGTTCGCATGGGACGCCATCAGGGGAGTAAGCCAGCATGGAAAAAAGCGATTGTGACGCTGCGCGAAGGCGACACCATCGAATTTTTTGAATCCGTTTAGTTTTTGAGGCGAACGCTATGCCGGTAAAAAAATACAAGCCGACTTCTCCCGGGCGAAGATTTCAGGATGTCCTGCTGCGCGATGACATCACGACGGATCGGCCCGAGAAGTCCCTGACCAAGGGGATATCGAAATCCGGCGGACGAAACAACCGCGGACGCATCACCACCTACCAGAGGGGCGGAGGCCACAAGCGCCGCTACAGGGTGGTGGATTTCCGGCGCGAGAAGACCGGCGTGCCCGGCAAGGTGCGCTCGATCGAGTACGACCCGAACCGTTCTGCGCGACTGGCGCTCATCGTCTATCTGGATGGGGAGAAGCGCTACATCCTCGCGCCCGATGGTCTGGAGGTGGGCGCTACCGTCAGTTCGGGTCCGGATGCGGAGATTCGCACCGGCAACGCGCTGCCCGTGGATCGGATTCCGCTGGGCACGACGTGCCACAACATCGAGATGAAGCCCGGGCGCGGCGGGCAGATTGCCCGGAGCGCGGGCGCGAGCGCCCAGCTCATGGCGAAGGAGGGTAATTATGCGCAGTTCAGGCTCTCCTCCGGCGAGGTCCGCATGATTCACCTGTCTTGCTACGCGACGATAGGCGAGGTGGGAAACTCGGACCACGGCAACGTGAGCCTCGGCAAGGCGGGTCGGAAGCGTTGGCTGGGCCGTCGTCCCAACGTCCGCGGCGTGGCCATGAACCCGGTGGATCATCCCCTGGGTGGTGGCGAGGGAAAAAGTTCGGGAGGCAGGCACCCGGTTACCCCGTGGGGCAAGCCGACGAAAGGGTATAAGACACGAAAGAAGGATAAGCCATCTTCTAAATTCATCGTGCGACGAAGAAAATCCAGATAGCCGGATTTGAGGGAGATTGCATAGCGATGCCACGTTCTCTTCACAAGGGGCCATTCATAGATGCTCACCTCCGCAAGAAAGTGGAGGCGATGGACGAGAGCGGCGAGAAGAGGATGATCAGGACCTGGTCGAGGCGCTCCACCATCATCCCGGATTTCGTCGGTCATACGTTCGCCGTGCACAACGGCAAGAAATTCATACCCGTATACGTGACGGAGAACATGGTGGGCTTCAAGCTTGGTGATTTTTCTCCCACCCGCACGTTCCGCTCGCATTCGGGAATGACGAAGCGGCAGGTGACGCTGAAATAGGTTTTTGGTGGATAGGTGAAGCAGGCAAGGGAATGATATGTCCAAGGCGATTTTGAAATATTACCGGGCCAAGCCGCGCAAGACGCGCCAGGTAGCCGATATGATTCGCGGCAAGCGGGTGGCGGATGCCCTCACGCTTTTGCGCCTTTCCACGCGCTCCTCGGCCAAGGTGGTGGAGAAGGTTCTTCTCTCCGCGCTTGCGAATGCCACCGACAAGGGAGAGAACGACGATCCCGAAGGCCTGATAGTGAGGAGCGTGCGGGTAGACGAAGGGCCGACGCTCAAGCGGTTTCGCGCGCGGGCGCGCGGGCGCATCGGCCGGGTCAAACACAGAAGTTGCCACATTCGCGTGGATATCGGCGAAGCGAATTAGGGGGATAAAAATGGGTCAAAAAGTTCACCCCATAGGTTTTCGGGTCGGCATCACCAGAGGCTGGAACTCTTCCTGGTTCGCCAAGCACAATTTCGGCGACCTGCTTTTGGACGATCTGCGCATCCGCAAATACGTGAAGGAGCGCCTCTCGCACGCAGGTGTGAGCAACGTGGAGATCGAACGCGCCAGCGAGCGAGCGCGCATCAACATCTGGACGGCGCGGCCGGGCATCATCATCGGAAAGCGCGGCGCGGAGGTGGACAGGCTCAAGGCGGATCTGCAAGAGCTCACCGGCAACCAGGTGAACGTGAACATCAAGGAAGTGCGCAAGGCCGAGATGGACGCCCAACTCGTGGCGGAGAACATCGCCATGCAGCTCGAGCGTCGAATCGCCTTTCGCCGCGCGATGAAAAAGGCGGTAACCTCGGCCCTTCGTTTCGGCGCCAAGGGCGTGAAGATTCAATGTTCCGGCAGATTGGGGGGCGCTGAGATTGCGCGAACCGAATGGTACCGGGAAGGGCGCGTGCCGCTCCAGACCCTTCGTGCCGACATCGACTATGGGTTCGCCGAAGGCAAGACGACATATGGAATCATCGGCGTGAAGGTCTGGATATTCAGGGGCGAGATGATTCGGCAGACCAGAAGAACGCCGGCTTCTCAGGCTCTGGGTTTATGATCGGCGCTTAGGAGCGAAACATGCTGCAACCAAAAAGAACGAAGTTCAGAAAAATGCAGAAAGGCCGTCTGGACGGAAAGGCCCAGCGCGGCGCGGCGCTCGCATTCGGCTCCTACGGACTTCAGACCCTGGAGACGATGCACATCACGGCGCGCCAGATCGAGGCTGCCCGTATCGCCATGACGCGCCACGTCAAGCGCGGCGGGCGGATATGGATTCGCCTTTTCCCGGACAAGCCGATTTGCAAGAAACCGGCCGAGGTTCGCATGGGCAAGGGCAAGGGAGCGCCCGAGTCCTGGGTGGCTCCCGTGCGCGCGGGCAGGGTTCTCTATGAGATGGATGGCGTCGCGGATGACGTCGCCCGCGAGGCGCTTCGCCTGGCTGCGCAGAAGCTGCCGTGTAAAACCAGGATTGTAACCTCTTCCTGAGGGGATGATGGCGTGAAATACAGCGAGGTCCTCGAGTTGAGCGATGATGAGCTCGGATTCAAGGAGGGGGAATTACGTCAGGAGTTGTTCAACCTGCGCTTTCGCAAGGCGACGGGCCAGTTGGACAACACGGCGCGCATCGGTCTGCTCAAGCGGGATTTGGCGCGGGTGTTGACCTCAAAGAGTGAGCGCGAAAGAGCGCAGGCCGCAGGTACCGAGGGAGAGGGATCGTAGATGAATGAAGTGCGGGGGAGGCGGAAGGTTCGGGAAGGAAAAGTCGTGAGCGACGCCATGGACAAGACCGTCACCGTCGAGGTGGTGCGCATGTTCAAACATACGACCTTCAAGCGCGTCGTGCGCAGGCGAAAGAAATATCTGGTCCACGATGAGGAGAACTCCCTTCATGCAGGCGACAGGGTGCGCATCATCGAAACCAGGCCCATGAGCCGGAGGAAGCGCTGGCGTCTTCTGGATGTTATCGAGCGTACGAAGTAGGGAACGGGAAAAATGATTCAGGTAGAAACAATGTGCAGCGTGGCGGATAATTCGGGGGCCAAGCGCGCCCAGTGCATCAAGGTCCTGGGTGGATCGCGCCGCAGATATGCGCGGATCGGCGACATCATCGTCGTGGCGATCAAGGAAGCCGTGCCGAATAGTCCCGTTCAAAAAGGCGAGGTCAGGCGCGCCGTCGTGGTCCGGACCGTCAAGGAGACAGGGCGTGAGGACGGCACCTATATTCGTTTTGACGACAATGCCGTCGTCATCATCAATGAGGCGCGCGAACCGATGGGAACACGCATTTTCGGGCCTGTGGCCCGCGAGTTGAGGCGCAAGCGTTTCATGCGCATCGTTTCGCTTGCCCCTGAGGTTTTGTGAGGAACGAGATGGGTTCGAAATCAAAGAAGACGCACGTGAAAAAAGGCGACATCGTTCAGGTGATCGCGGGCCGTGAAAAGGGAAAGACCGGCAAGGTGCTCCAGGTGTTCAAGAATGAAAACCGTGTGCTCGTCGAGAAGTTGAACATGATGAAGCGGCACACGAAGCCGACCCAGACGAATCAGCAGGGCGGCATCCTGGAGCGGGAGGGAAAGATCCATATTTCCAACGTCATGCCCGTGGACCCGAAGACCAACAGTCCCTCCCGAGTTCGGAGAAAACGACTGGAAGACGGCGCGCATGTGCGCGTGACGCATAGCAGCGGCGAGTTGCTCGACACGGTATAGGTGAGAGAAGGATTTTGATTGAAATGGCGTATATGCCCAGAATGTTGCAGCTTTACCGTGATGACATCGCGGAGAAACTTCGCAAGGAGTTTGAGTACTCCAACGTCATGGAGATTCCGAGGCTTCTGAAAATCACGTTGAATATGGGACTCGGAGAGGCCGTCCAGAATGCGGCGACCCTGGAGAACGGCGTCGTCGAGTTGACGAGCATTGCGGGCCAGAAGCCCGTCATCACCCGGGCGAGAAAATCCATCGCGAATTTCAAGCTGCGCGAGGGGATGCCCATTGGAGCGATGGTGACGCTTCGCGGCGCGCGGATGTGGGATTTCATGGATCGTCTGGTGAACGTGGCGCTCCCCCGCGTGCGTGATTTCAGAGGCTTGAGCCCCAAATCCTTCGATGGCCGCGGGAATTACAGCCTCGGGATTCGCGAGCAGCTCATTTTTCCCGAGATCGACATCGACAAGGTGGAGAAATCCCGCGGAATCGGGGTTGTCATGAACACCTCGGCGAACACGGATGAAGAAGGAAGGGCGTTGCTTCGAGAGTTGGGCGTTCCCTTCCGGGTGACTTAAGAGGGAAAACAGTGGCGAAAAAGTGCTTGATTGCGAAACAGAAGAAGACGCCCAAGTTCGGCGTTCGGGCGTATAACCGCTGCCAGCGTTGCGGGCGTCCGCGAGGCTATTTGAGGCGTTTTAAAATTTGTCGAATCTGCTTCCGCGAATTATCGCTCAAGGGCGAGATTCCGGGAGTCACGAAATCGAGCTGGTAGTCGGAGAGCAAAGAATATGAGCATGACCGATCCCATTGCCGATCTTCTGACGCGCATTCGCAATGCTGTGCGCGCGGGGCATGAAAGCGTTGTGATTCCAGGAAGCCAATTGAAGGCGCGAGTCGTCGGAATCCTGAAGTCCCAGGGCTACATCAAAGGATATGATATCGAGCCCGGCCCGACGGGTCAGACCCGGATCAGGGTGCAACTCAAGCCGCCTCAGGACGGCAAGCAGGTGCTGACCGGTCTCAAGCGCGTCAGCAAGCCCGGCCTTCGGGTGTATGTGAACAAGGAGTCGGTTCCCAGGGTCCTCAATGGCATGGGAATCGCCATTCTCACGACATCACGAGGCGTGGTGACGGATGAGGAAGCGAGAAATCTGGGTGTGGGCGGTGAAGTTCTTTGTGAAATTTGGTGAGGTGGTTTGAATGTCACGCATCGGAAAAATGCCGATTCCCATACCCTCGGGTGTGGATGTGAAGCTCGATGGGCGGCGCATCTCTGTCAAGGGACCCCTGGGCGAACTCGACCTCGAGGTGCACCACAGGCCCAAGGTGGAGATAGATGGGGGGAACATCGTCGTTTCGCGAGTCAGCGAATCCCGCCAGGACAAGTCGCTGCACGGCCTCACGCGCACGCTGATCGCCAATATGGTCGAAGGCGTGACAAAGGGGTACGAGAAGGAACTCGAGATCATCGGCCTGGGATACCGCGTGGAGGAGAGGGGCAAGGGAGTTGTCCTGAACGTCGGTTATTCGCATCCGGTGAGCATCGAACCCATCGAGGGCATCACCTTCGAGGTGCAGAGCGACCGGAATCGAACGGCGATCAAGGTGAAGGGCATCGACAAGCAGGTTGTGGGCTGGGTGGCTGCTGAGATCCGCAAGGTGAAGCCCCCCGAGCCGTATAAAGGCAAAGGCATCCGCTATGCGAACGAGACCGTTCGCCGGAAAGTCGGCAAGGCCGGCGTGTAGAGCGGGAGGTTTAGGAAGTGGGTCGATTGAGTAAGCTTGAGGCGAGACTCAAGCGAAAAACGAGGATTCGTAAAAAGAGCCGTGGGACGAGCGAGCGTCCGCGTTTGACGGTATTCAGGAGCGGTGCGCACATCTATGCCCAGGTGATAGACGATATCTCGGGTGAGACCCTCGCAGCAGCCTCCTCGCGCGAGAAGGATTTTGCGTCCGAGGCGAAGGCCGCCGAAAGCGCGGGCGGGAGCAACGTGGAGGGCGCCGTTATCGTCGGCAAGCTACTGGCGGGTCGTGCGAAGGCCAGGGGCGTGGAAAAAGTGGTTTTCGATCGCAACGGCTATCTCTATCACGGCCGCGTAAAGGCGCTGGCCGATAGCGTGAGAGACACGGGGGTAAGTTTCTGATGGCGCGAGAAGCGAGAAGGGGCCGGGGCAGGGAGCCCGAGAATCCCGAGGAGCGTGAATTTATCGACCGGGTCATCTATGTGAATCGCGTGGCCAAGGTGGTGAAAGGTGGCCGGCGGTTCAGTTTCAGCGCCTTGGTCACCGTCGGCGACAGGAAAGGGCAGGTCGGCATCGGCATGGGCAAGGCGAACGAGGTGCCCGAAGCCATTCGCAAGGGTGTGGAGAAAGCCCGCAAGTCGATGGTGAAAGTATCGCTGGACAAGGAGACGATCCCCCATCAGACGATGGGTCGGTTCGGCGCGGGTCGGGTGATGCTCAAGCCCGCGGCGCGGGGAACGGGAGTCATCGCCGGTGGTCCCGTACGCGCGGTACTCGATGTCGCCGGCGTGCGCGACATATTGACGAAGTGCATCGGTACGAACAACCCGCACAACGCGGCCAAGGCGACGTTGCAGGGATTAGCCTCGCTGCGCAACCGAGAAGACGTCTTCGCGCTTCGGGGAATCGGCGCCGAAGAAGAAACCGCCGAAGGCGGGGAAGCGGAGAACGCCGCAGTCGTGGATAGCGATGTCGTAGACGGTGAAGGCAGTGACGCCGGGCATGCCGACGCCGAAGGCGGCGAGGCCGAAAGTGGTGGTGGGGAAGAATAGAGGGACGAGATGGCGCAGGATAAAATTAAAATCACCTTGAGAAAGAGCACGTCGGGCTCGAATGTGAAGCAGCGCGCCGTTTTACATGGCTTGGGTCTGAGGCGGATCAACCAAACGGTCGTGAAGAAGGACAACGCTTGCATTCGCGGCATGGTGTTCAAGATCAAGCACCTCGTAGAAGTGGAGGAGGGGGCCTAGCTCCCGGATTCATATGTCCGAGAACGATACGAAGCCAGAAGATTCATTTACGGGCCTGGGCGATTTGTCCTCCCCGAAGGGGGCGGTGAAAGTCCGGCGGCGCGTAGGGCGCGGAACGGGTTCCGGCACGGGCAAAACCTCGGCGCGTGGGCATAAGGGGCAAAAATCACGCTCCGGATATAGCCGAAAAGTGGGTTTCGAGGGCGGACAAATGCCGCTCCAGCGCCGCTTGCCGAAACGCGGGTTCAGCAATCGCTTCAAAAAAGAGTTTTCCGAGTTGAACGTGGGTCGTTTGGGTGCACTGGCGCCGGGCGCCAGCGTTGACGCCGGAATCCTCCAGGCCGCCGGCCTGGTTCGGAAAATAGCCAAAGACGGCGTCAAACTCCTGGGCGAGGGCGATGTGGATCGCGCGCTTCACCTGAAAGTTCAAAAATGCAGCGAATCGGCGCGCCGGAAAATCGAAAGCGCGGGTGGAAGCGTCGAGATTGTGGCCCTCGCCGCGAAGCCGGAGGATAAAAGCGAGTGAGGGAAGGCGGCGTTCCCAGCATTTTTCAAGTGCCCGAGCTGAAAAACAGGATTCTCTTTACGATCGGCATTCTGGCGGTCTACCGAATCGGAGCGCATATCCCCACGCCTGGTATCGACACCGTGGCGCTGGCCGCTTTTTTCGCCGAATTGAGCCGCGGCGGCGGCACCCTCATGCAGTTTTTCGACCTCTTCACGGGCGGCGCCCTGAGCCAATTGACGATTTTCGCCCTTGGCATCATGCCTTATATCAGCGCCTCCATTATTTTGGAGTTGCTCACGGTAGCGGTTCCCCATCTGGAGCGTCTGAAAAAGGAAGGGGATTCGGGGCGCAAGAAGATCAACCAGTATACGCGCTACGGCACGGTCTTTCTCTCGACGGTGCAGGGTTTCGGCATCGCCGTCGGCATAGAGCAGATGTCCGCTCCCACGGGAGCGCTCGTGGTTCCGGACCCGGGTTGGGGTTTTCGGTTGATGACGGTTTTGACCCTGGTGGCGGGTACTTCGTTCATCATGTGGCTGGGAGAGCAAATTACCGAGCGAGGGATAGGCAACGGAATTTCCCTCATCATTTTCGCAGGCATCGTCGCCGGTCTGCCCGGCGCGATCATCAATACGTTCCGCTTGCTAGGCACCGGGGAACTTCAGCCTTTCGTCATGATTTTGCTGGCGGTGGGGATGGTGGCCGTCGTGGGCCTCGTGGTCTGGTTCGAGGCAGGGCAGCGCCGACTAAGGGTCCAGTACGCGAAGCGGATGGTGGGCCGGAAAATGGCGGGAGGCCAGGAAACGCACCTGCCCTTGAAGGTCAACACGTCCGGCGTCATTCCGCCTATCTTCGCGAGTTCCATGATTCTTTTCCCTGCCACAATCGCGCAATTCTCGAACGTGGCCTGGCTCCAGCAGTTGAGCACGGCGCTTACGCCGCCGAGCACCTGGTATGTGGTGTTGACGGTCGTGCTGATTTTCTTTTTTGCGTACTTTTATACAGCCATTATATTCAATCCGGTGGACGTGGCGGAGAATTTAAGAAAGTATGGCGGCTTCATTCCCGGAAGACGTCCGGGACGGCCTACTGCGGATTATATCGACCGCACTCTGAGCCGGCTGACGTTTCTGGGCGCCATCTACCTGAGCGCCATCGTCATATTGCCCACTTATCTGATCCAGTGGTTCAACGTGCCGTTTTTCTTTGGCGGAACGGCGCTTTTGATTGTCGTGGGCGTGGCGGTGGATACCCAGCGGCAGATCGAGTCTCATTTGGTGATGAGAAATTATGAAGGGTTCCTGCGTCGCGGGCGCATTCGGGGGCGTGCGGGTTAGCGGATGAAAATTATTCTTCTAGGCCCTCCAGGATCGGGAAAAGGCACCCAGGGCGCTACGCTCTCGAAATCCCTGCAGGTGCCCGAAATCTCGACGGGAGACATGTTGCGGCAGGCGGTGGCGGAGGAGACGATGCTCGGCCGGCAGGTAGGGGGGATCATCAACAAGGGCCAACTCGTGCCGGATGATCTTATCATCTCGGTCATCGAGGAGCGCATTTCCCGAGCAGACTGTGGTAATGGATTTATCCTGGATGGTTTTCCCAGGACGATTGAACAGGGCGAGGCCCTGGAAAGAGTTTTGCCCGAAGGCGTGGATGTGGTTATCTATTTGAACGTATCGAGCGAAGCCGTAGTGTCGCGGCTGGCGGGGAGGCTCACGTGCACGAAATGCGGCGCCGTGTATCCCCACAAGGACACTTCGTTTTGCTCCGCCTGCGGGGGAGACCTCTACCAGCGCGAAGACGACATGAAAAGCACGGTGCTTCGGCGCCTTCGGGTGTATGAAGAGCATACCGAGCCGTTGGTGACGTTTTATCGGGAGAAAGGCAAGCTCGCGGAAATCAAGGCCGAGGGTAGCATGGAGGAAATCGCGCGGAGGGTAGAGGAAGGTATTGCCCAGGTGCTTGCGTGATGGCTATCATCCTTCGTTCACGAAAAGAAATAGAGCGGCTGCGAGCGAGCAACCAGGTGGTGATGAGCGTCATGGCGGAACTCAAAAGAGCGATTCAGCCGGGCGTCACGACCTTGGAGTTGGATGTCTTGGCGGAGAGGATCATTCGCGAGCAGGGGGCGATACCCGCTTTCAAGGGTTACAGGGGCTATAAGCACACTATATGCGCTTCTGTGAACGAAGAGGTCGTTCATGGGGTGCCCTCCGGGAAGAAGCTGAAAGAAGGAGATATCGTCAGCGTGGATGTCGGGGCGAAATTGTATGGCTACTATGGCGATCATGCGGTCACCTTCCCCGTGGGAAACGTGGATTCCAAGGCGAAAGAGTTGTTGAAATACTGCGAGGAGTCGCTTTTCAAGGGGATCGAGCAGGCCAAACCGGGCAACCGGTTGTTTGATATTTCACATGCCGTGCAAAAGCATGCGGAAAGCGCTGGTTTTTCGGTGGTTCGCTCCTATGTGGGGCATGGGGTGGGAACGAATCTTCACGAAGAGCCCCAGGTTCCGAATTTCGGCGAACCCGGCACGGGGCTGGAGTTGAAGGCGGGCATGGTTCTGGCGATTGAGCCCATGCTGAACATGGGAGTTCATGACGTGAAGGTTTTAAGTGATGAATGGACAGTCGTCACTGCGGACGAGAAACTCTCTGCGCATTTCGAGCATTCCGTCGCCATTACCGAGAACGGCCCGGATATTCTGAGCCTTGCCGCATGAGGAGACCACGTCGACAGGGGAGCCGGAAGCAGAGAAAGCGCGATCAAGTCGAGCGAGAGGAGCGTGCCCCCAAGGAAGGCGTGATAGAGGTGGATGGAATCGTCGTGGAGCCTCTGCCGAACGCTATGTTTCGTGTAGAACTCGAAGGAGGCCACAAGGTATTGGCCCATATCTCGGGGAAAATGCGGATGCACTTCATCCGAATTCTACCCGGGGATAACGTCAAAGTGGAACTCTCCCCCTACGATTTGACGAGAGGGCGGATAACGAGTCGTTATAAATAGATGTTTCGGGTGAAATTTGGAGTCAGGCCATGAAGGTGAGAAGTTCCGTGAAACCAATGTGTGATAAGTGTAAGGTCATCCGCCGAAAAGGTGTCGTGCGCGTCTTGTGTTCGAACCCGAAGCACAAACAGCGCCAAGGCTGAGGCGGCGAAAAAGAAATAAAGGAGAACGCGAATGGCCCGTATTGCCGGAGTGGATATTCCCAACGATAAGAACATCAACATCGCTTTGACGTATATCTATGGAATCGGGCGGACTTCCGCGAACAAGATAGTGGAAGAAGCGAAAATCAATGCCTTCTCCAAGGTGAAGGACCTCTCCGAGCCCGAGGTGCAGACCTTGCGTGAGATTATCGAGCGTAGCTATGCGGTGGAGGGGGACTTGAGGAGCCGGGTGACCATGAACATCAAGAGATTGATGGACATCGGCACCTACAGGGGGCTTCGGCACCGCCGTGGCCTCCCCGTTCGCGGGCAAAGGACGCACACGAACGCGCGCACCCGCAAGGGGCCGCGCAAGACGGTGGGCGCAAGGAAAAAGGATAGCTGATTTTTTTATTTCGCCTCTTATAGGGTAGGAGATTTCAGTTGGCGCAAGCGGGCAGAGGAAAACGCGGTGGAAAACGCCGCCGCGAACGGAGAGCCATTGGTAAGGGCCAGGCTCACATTTTGGCGACTTTCAACAACACCATGATCTCGATTTCCGACACGGGAGGGAACGTGGTTTGTTGGTCGACGGCCGGGGGGCAGGGCTTCAAGGGTTCCCGCAAGAGCACGCCTTTCGCTGCGCAGATGGCCGCCGCGGATGTCGCCAAAAAAGCGTTGGATCTTGGCGTGACTTCGGTGGAGGTATACGTGAGTGGACCCGGTTCCGGCCGCGAAGCGGCAATTCGCTCGCTGGCCGCGGCGGGGCTCGAGGTGAGTCTCATTCGTGACGTGACGCCTATTCCCCATAATGGATGCCGTCCACGCAAACGGCGTCGGGTCTAGGTCAAGGCGAAAAGGGAGTTTGAATTTTGGCGCGATATAAGGATTCGGTTTGTCGGCTTTGCCGAAGGGAAGGGATGAAGCTCTTCTTGAAGGGCGATCGCTGCATCGGGGATAAATGCTCTTTCGAGAAGCGGAGCTTTCCGCCGGGGCAGCATGGGGCGGCGCGTTCGCGGGGAAAGGTGAGCGAATACGGGCTTCAGCTTCGTGAGAAACAAAAGGCGCGCCGGGTGTACGGCGTGCTGGAAAAACAGTTTCGGCTTTATTACAAAGAAGCGGCGCGGCGCAAAGGCGTCACCGGCGACAACCTTTTTTCACTGCTCGAATCCCGGCTCGATAACGTCGTATTCCGGGCGAGCTTTGCAGATTCGCGCAATCAGGCGCGTCAACTGGTGATTCACAACCACATTCGGGTGAATGGCAAGAAGGTGAATCGCCCGGCGTTCGTCGTGAGAAAGGGTGATGTCGTCGAAATAAAAGAGAAAAGCAAGAAAAATTCGCTGGTTGTGCAAAGCGCGGAGAAGGGGAAGGTGCGTGGCGCTCCCGCCTGGCTGGATGTGGACCATGCGGATCTGCAAGCGCGTGTCCTGGAGCCGCCCAGTTTGCTTGACTCCCAGGTTGACATCAACGCGCAACAAATAGTGGAACTGTATTCCAAATAAATGACGAGCGTGTTTCGACCAACTTGTTTCAAAAAGTGGTCAACCGCCGAACGGAGGACCAATAGAAATGACAGCTATTGCTGAGCTGGTCAAACCCACGGGCCTGGAACCGCAGCCGGAGAGTTTGACCGATACTTTCGGCCGCTTTATCGCCGAGCCGCTGGAGCGCGGGTATGGCGTTACGCTGGGTAATGCGCTTCGTCGAGTGATTTTGTCTTCACTGCCAGGGGCCGCGTTCACGGGTGTGCGCATCGAGGGCGTGTTTCATGAGTTTTCGAGCATTCCGGGCGTCATGGAAGATGTGACGGAAATTATCCTGAACCTTAAAGACGTTGTCATCGACGTGGAATCGGAAAATTGGCCGGTTCACATGCATTACCGGCATTCGGGTTCCGCCGGCGCGTTCAAGGCGGGAGATATCGAAGCTCCTGCGGGCGTGAAGGTGCTGACTCCCGATTTGGAGATCGCCAACATGAACGATGAGGCGGAACTCGACGTGGAACTCGTGGCGAACATCGGTCGCGGCTACGTGCCCGCGGAGAAAAACGTGGATTTGTCCCTCGGCCCCCAGTTCATCCCGATGGACGCCATCTTCTCTCCCATCCGCCGCTGCACCTTTCAGGTGGAAAAAACGCGGGTGGGCGATATTACGGACTATGACAAGCTGATTTTCGACGTGGAGACGAATGGAACCATCGCCCCCGTGGATGCGGTCGCCCACGCGGCGAAGATTTTGAAGGACAACCTTCAGATATTCATCAACTTTGAAGAAGAGCGTGCGCCCCAGGCGCCCAAGGTGGATGAGCGCAGGCAAAGAATAATGGAGAGCCTCGGCAGAAGCGTGGAGGAGTTGGAGCTTTCGGTTCGCAGCTATAACTGCCTGAAAAACGCGCGGATCCGTACGTTGGGCGAATTGGTGCAAAAATCAGAAAGCGAGTTGCTGAGAACGAGGAACTTTGGACGCAAGAGTTTGAATGAAATTCGTGATATCCTTACGGGAATGGGTTTGTCCCTGGGAATGGATTTGAGCTATATGAATCTCACGTCGCGCGAATTGAGCGGGCGGGATGATTCCGAACAAGGATAGGGTATAAAAAGATGCGGCATCGATGGCATGGCAGAAAACTGGGACGCACCTCGAAGCATCGGGATGCGATGACGAGGAACATGGTGACTTCTCTCATCGACGAGGAGAGGGTGCGAACGACGCTGGCGAAGGCCAAGGAGGTTCGCCGCCACGCCGAGCGCATCATCACCGTGGGCAAGAAAGGCACGCTGCATGCGCGGCGTCGGGTCGCCTCTTATCTCAAGACACCGGGCGCTGTCGCCAAGCTCATGGAGACCATCGCCCCGAGGTATGCGGAGCGGCCAGGTGGCTATACCCGTATTCTGCGCCTTCCGCCCAGGCAGGGAGACGCCGCGCCCATGGCGCTCCTCGAATTGATCGACAGGGATACCTCGAGAGAAGAAGAAAGACGGGAGCGTCGCCTGAAAAAAAGAGAGGCCCAAGGGGAAGGATAGAGGGCGAAATATGTTAGACGCTCAAAGGAGAGCCGCTGAGGCTCTCCTTTTTTGTTTGTCCTGAAATCAAGTGGAGAAGCGCCATTGTCTGATTCGAGAGGACGTCCGGATGCGGATGGTTGTTTTGTCTGTGGGTCCGAGAACCCGATAGGCCTGAAAATCACTTTCCGGCTCGATGGCGATGTCTGCCGCGCGGAGTTTACGCCGGAGTCCGTGCATCAGGGCTACGACGGCGTCACGCACGGCGGAATCGTCTTTAGCGTTCTCGATGATGTCATGGCGAATTGGCTTTTCCTGAAGGGTGTTCGCGCCTACTCGGCGCGAAGCGAAATTCGTTATCGGGACCCTCTTCCGGTCGGCACCCCCTTGTTGCTCGAGGGAAGGTTGAAGAAGAAAAAGGGCAGATTCGTCGTCCTGGAGGGAAAAGCGACCAGGGAGGAAGACGGCCAAGCCGTTGCCGAGGCGGAGAGTACGTTTCATGTCGTGGAAGAGGGGATGGGCGGTTTATGAAAATCGCGCTGCTCAGGGAAATCAAACAGGATGAATACAGGGTCGCCCTCTCGCCCGGCGCCGTAGAGGCCCTCTCGGAGGCGGGGCACACCGTGATGGTGGAGACGGGGGCAGGCCTGGAAGCCGGCATTCCAGATGAGGACTACGAGTTTGCGGGCGCGCGCCTCGTTTCATCCGCGGAGGAACTCTGGGCGGAGGGGGAGATGATCGTCAAGGTCAAGGAGCCCCTGGAATCAGAGTTCTCGCTGATGCGCGAAGGACAGATTTTATTCGCTTTTTTGCATCTGGCCGCCTGCCGGCCCCTCGCTCGTGCGATCGTGGAGAGCGGAACTTATGGCGTCGCGTTCGAGACGGTGAGTTCGCCCGATGGCGTTTTGCCCATTTTGCAGCCCATGAGCGAGATAGCGGGCAGGATGGCCGTTCAGGAAGGGGCCAAGTACCTGGGAAAAAACTTAGGAGGTCGTGGTGTATTGCTTGCCGGAGCGCCGGGTGTCCCCCGAGGGAACGTTGTCATCCTCGGAGCGGGCATCGTGGGAAAAAACGCGGCGAAAATAGCGGTCGGAATGCACGCGGGCGTCACGGTTTTCGACATCAACCATGCACGGCTCGAATATATCGACGATATTTTCGACGGGCGGGTCAAGACTTTGGTATCCACGCGCTTCACCGTTCGGGAGGCTCTCCGCGAGGCGGATTTGGTCATCGGCGCCGTTTTGGTTCCCGGTGGGCGCACGCCCGTTCTGGTTTCTCGCGAGATGCTCGGGGAGATGAACCCGGGCGCCGTCATCGTGGATGTGGCGGTGGACCAGGGCGGTTGTGTGGAGACAATACGACTCACCTATCATTCGGATCCCACCTATGTCATCGACGGCGTCGTCCACTACGGCGTGGCGAACATGCCGGGAGTCGTTCCCCGCACAAGCACCATCGCGTTGTCCAACGCCGTGCTGCCCTACGCTTTGGAGTTGGCCAATCTGGGCCTGAGAGAAGCGGTGATGCGCAACTCCTATCTCGCCGATGGCCTGAACGTAGCCGAAGGGCGCATTACGCACGCGGGAGTGGCCGAGGCACTGCAAATGGAGCACCTAAGCGCGAGGGAAGTGATTTCCTAGTCGCTCCCTGCGCCTGAAATCCCGCTTTTTCAGGTTATCCCTTGATGAGGTCCAGCACGAATTTCCCTTGAATTTCCAGGTGTCTTATCACCAGGCGCTCGGCGGTTCTCCCGTCATCGCCGAGAATGGCATGGAGTATTTCCTCGTGCTCGGCCATGGAGCCGTCGAGGCGCCCGGGCGCATGGAGCGTCACCACGCGGGTTTTCATGATTTGCTGCCGGAGGTTTCCGATGAGCGCCTGAAGTCTCGAGTTCTCGCAAGCGCTCGTGATGTGGCGGTGAAAATCGCGGTTCGCCGCCCAGTAGGAATCCACCTCGCCGCGCTCATGGTGTTGTTTCAACTGATTGAAAAACTGATGGAGCTTTTCGCTCGCCCTTCCCTCCTGGAGGTTCGGGGTCGCGAGGCGCGTGGCGAGACCCTC
The DNA here is from genome assembly GCA_965221165.1 of bacterium. Lineage (GTDB taxonomy): Bacteria > UBA8248 > UBA8248 > UBA8248 > UBA8248 > Bin107. The sequence goes on along the minus strand of CBDCRP010000003.1, from coordinate 1,183,509 downwards.
CAGCACGCTGGTGATGGCGTAGATGTCCAAAACCTCATCCTCGCTCACGAGGCTTACATGCGCTCCCTTATGGGGAACGACGGTGATATAGCCCTCCGCTGCGAGTTCCCGGAAGGCTTCTCGAAGCGGCGTTCTGCTTACGCCCATCGATTCGGTCAGCGTCGTCTCGACCAGCTTGTCTCCGGGCTGAAAGATTCCGCTCAGGATGGCGTCTTTTATCTGCTCCGACACCATCTTGCTCAAGGATTTGGGTTTTTCGATTTGAACGCCCGGTATTCGCATGTCAATCCCCAGAAAATGTCCTATCGCGCATCAGTGGCCCGATGATGGAGAAGTCCCAGAAGATGTCCCCATCTTGATCCTCAGACCACGCCTTCTTGTCGAAGGGTGTTTCTTTGCGCTTCATCCATTCCGAGAACGGTTTCCAGCACCTCTTCGGTGTGTTGGCCCAGCGTGGGCGGAGGAGTCCGCACGGCGCCCGGTGTTTCGGAGAGTTTGATGGGCACGCCAGTCACTTTTGTTGGGCCGGCGATGGGCACGTCGAGGTCCACCACCATGTCCCGGGCGAGGACCTGGGGTTCGCTCAGCACCTGTGCGAGATTGTTGATCGGGCCGCACGGAATGCCCGCTCCCCGCAGGGCTTCGAGCGTTTCTTCCACCGTCTTCTCGGCGAAGAGTGCGTCGAGAATCTCCTGCAGCTCCAGGCGGTTGTCCACCCGGTCCTTGTTGACGGCGAATTTGGGGTCTTCCTTGATGTGCCCCAACCCCATCGCGTCGCAGAATCTTCGCCACAGGCTGTCGTTGCCCACGCCTAGGTTGAAATATCCGTCCTTGCACGAATATGTTTCATAAGGCGTGATGGAGGGATGTTTGTTCCCCCGCCTCGGCGGCACCTTTCCGGTCGCGAAGTAGCCGTTCGCATGGTAGGTGAGCAGGGCCACCTGCCCGTCGAGCATGCCGACGTCGACCATCTGCCCCACCCCCGTTTTCTCGCGATGATACAAGGAGAGCAGAATGCCCTGGGCGGCGAGCATTCCCGCCGTGATGTCCGCGACGGATGCGCCCACCTTGTTGGGCGGGCCGTCGGGCTCTCCGGTGATGCTCATCAGCCCGCCCTCTCCCTGGATGACCACGTCGAAGCCGGGTTCGCTTTTTCTGGGGCCGGTCTGGCCGAAGCCCGAGAGCGAGGCGAATATCATCGCGGGGTTGATCCGGTGGATTTCCTCCCAGGAAAACCCGAGTTTATCCAGGGTGCCGGGCCTGAAATTCTCCACCGTCACGTCGCTGTTGCGAATCAAATCCCGCAGAAGCTCCTTTCCGCGTTCATCTTTCAAGTTGAGCGTGAGGCTTTTCTTGTTCCGGTTAATGGAGATGAAGTATGCGCTCACTCCGTTCAGGAAAGGGGGACCCCAGCTTCGCGTATCGTCTCCTCCGTCGGGATTTTCGATCTTGATGATTTCGGCACCCATATCGCCCAGCATCATGGTGCAATAAGGACCTGCGAGAATTCGCGTCAGGTCGACTACCCGGATACCTTCCAGTGGTCCAGACATAAGGGTTCGCTCCATCAGGTTCGAATGAGTGATATCAGCACGCCGGCCGCAATCGCCGAGCCGATGACGCCCGCCACGTTGGGACCCATCGCGTGCATGAGCAGAAAATTGCCCGGATTCTCGTCGGCTCCCACCTTCTGGACGACGCGGGCCGCCATGGGAACTGCGCTCACGCCGGCGGCGCCGATGAGGGGATTGATCGGCGTACTGCTGAACGCGGCCATTATCTTGCCGAAGATCACGCCGGTGGCCGTGCCGATGCTGAAGGCGATGAAGCCCAGCAAGAGGATGCCGATGGTCTCCCACTTGAGAAAACTCTCGGCCGTCATCGAAGCGCCCACGGATACGCCGAGGAATATCGTCACCATGTTGAGCAGCGCATCCTCGGAGGTCTTGAGGAGCCTCTCGACGACCCCGCACTCGCGGAAGAGGTTGCCGAGCATGAGCATCCCGATGAGGGGCGCCGCCGAGGGGAGAAGAAGACCAGTGAGCAGCGTCGTGATGATGGGGAAGAGGATGCGGACGGGTTTTTCGATTTCTCTGAGCTGCATCATCGCTCGGGCGCGTTCCTCCTCGGTGGTCAACGCCTTCATGATGGGGGGCTGTATCAGCGGCACGAGCGCCATATAGCTGTAGGCGGCCACGGCGATGGGGCCGAGCAGGTGAGGCGCCAGTTTCGAGGCGGTATAGATGGCCGTGGGGCCGTCCGCGCCGCCGATGATGCCGATGGCGCCGGCTTCGGAGAGGTTGAAGCCCAGGAATATGCTTCCGAGCAGCGTGGCGAAGATGCCGAACTGCGCCGCCGCGCCGAGGAGCAATGTCTTGGGATTCGCCAGCAGTGGGCCGAAGTCCGTGAGCGCGCCGATGCCCATGAAGATCAGGGGCGGAAACACGCCGGCCTTCACCCCGAAGTAGAAATAGCGGATGAGGCCGCCCTCGTCGAAAATACCGGTTTCGGGGAGGTTCGAGAGCAGCATTCCGAATCCGATGGGCACCAGGAGCAAGGGCTCGAAACCCTTCTGGATGGCCAGGTATAGCAGGAGGCAGGAGATTCCGAGCATGAGGACGTCGCCGAAACCCAGCGACGAAAATCCGGTGACGGATATGAAATCGGCGACCGAGTAGAACAAGCGGCTCATGAAATTTCCATCAGCAGTTGAGAGGCTTCCACCTTGTCGCCTTTGCGCACGTGAACAGCCTGAACCGTGCAATCGGAATCAGCCGAAATCACGTTTTCCATCTTCATGGCTTCGAGCACCAAAAGCGTGTCCCCGGCGCGCACCGCATCGCCGGGAGCCACCTCGACGGATAAAACCTCGCCCGGCAAGGGGGCCAGTATTCTCCCGCCGGTGCTCACCGGCTTGGGTGAGGGCTTGCGCGCGGCGGATGGACGGGGAGCGGCGGGGGTGGCCTTCTCCTCTTCTTCCACCCCCACGCGATGGGTTTGGCCGTCTACCGTGACATCGAGATCGTTCGAGCCGGGGTCGCGCTCGACGCTCACCGCGTAGCGTTTTCCGTTGATGGTCAGATGGAAATTTCTCACCGCCGCCTCCGCTGGTCGAAGTGGCCCAGGCGGGCGGTTCGCGCCCAAATGGAATTTACATTCCGGCGCACCGGGGGAACGTGAATCTCGGGACTGTCCGTTTCCAGAAAATATCCGGCGGCGGCGGCGAGAACGATTTCCAGATCGCCGCTTTCCGGCGAGGTCTTCTCCTCCTCGGCAGCCGCTTCGGTTTCCTGAAGCCCTGAGCCGACGAATTTCTTCAGAAGCAGGATGACAACCATCAGCACGATCAGGGAACCGAATACGACGCCCATGCCGATGATCGTCAGCATGATTCCGGGCAAGAATGTATCCACGGGGAAATCCTTATTATTTACAGCGGAATGTTTCCGTGTTTTTTCTGCGGCCTGTCCTCTCGCTTGTTCGCGGTCATCTCCAGGGCGCGGATGAGCGCGCCTCTCGTATGGCGCGGCTCGATGACGGCGTCTACGAGCCCGTATTTCGCGGTCGTGTAGGGTTTGGCGAAAAGCCTGCGGTATTCTTCAATCTTCTCCTGTCGGACTTTTTCGGGGTCCTCGGCTTCTCCGATTTCGCGCCGGAAGATGATGTTGGCGGCGCCCTCGGGACCCATCACGGCGATCTCGGCGAACGGATATGCGAGAACGCGGTCGTAGCCCAGACCGAACCCGCTCATCGCGATATAAGCGCCGCCATAGCTTTTGCGAACGATCAAGGCGATTTTCGGCACGTTCGCCTCGCTGTAGGCAAAGAGCACCTTGGCTCCGTGGCGGATGACGCCGCCGTATTCCTGCTGGGTGCCGGGCAGATAGCCGGGAACGTCCACGAAGTTGATGAGCGGTAAGTTGAAGGCGTCGCAGAAGCGTACGAAGCGGGCGAGCTTGTCGGAACTGTCGATGTCCAGTACGCCGGCCAGGTGCGTGGGCTGGTTTCCCACGACGCCGACGGGTTTCCCCCTCAAACGCGTGAACCCGACGACGATGTTTTTGGCGAAATCCGCATGTACCTCCAGAAAATCTCCGTCGTCGAAGACGTTGGTCACCAAATCCCGAACGTCGTAGGCGCTCGTGGCCTCCGCCGGGACGATGCCGTCCAGTTCGGGGTTCTCATCGGGCGGCCACTCCGGCGCATCGGACAGAGGAGGATCGTCGAGATTGTTCGATGGCAGGAAGGAGAGCAGTTTTTTCACCATCTCGAAACATTCACGCTCGTCTTTGGCGAGAAAGTGCGCGTTCCCGCTCGTCGAGCTATGCACCGCGCCGCCGCCCAACTCCTCGACGGATACGTCTTCTCCCGTCACCGCCTTGATGACTTCCGGCCCGGTGATGAACATCTTGCTCAACCCGTCGACCATGAAAACGAAATCCGTGATGGCGGGTGAGTAGACGGCCCCGCCCGCGCAGGGGCCGAGAATGACCGATATCTGGGGAATCACGCCCGATGCGTGGGTGTTGCGCTGAAAGATGCGCGCATAGCCGTGCAGCGCGAGAACGCCCTCTTGTATGCGCGCGCCGCCCGAATCGAGAATGGTGACGATGGGCGCGCCCGCCTTCATGGCGTGTTCCTGCATCTTCACGATTTTTTCCGCGTGCATCTCTCCCAGAGAGCCGCCGAGGGAGCCGAAATCCTGCGAGGCCACGAACACGAGCTGGCCGTTCACGTATCCGCTGCCGGTGACGACGCCGTCCCCCGGCGACCGCCTCGCATCCATCCCGAAATCCGTTGCGCGCGTTTCGACGAAAAGGTTGATTTCCGAAAAACTCTCGGGGTCGAGCAGAAGGCCAATCCGCTCCCTGGCGGTCAGCTTCCCCTGCTTGTGCTGGCGTTCTTTCGCAGCCTCACCTCCCAGAGCCCGCGCCTTGGAGGTCAGCGCTTTAAGTTCATCTATCGGGTCTTGTCGATTCGGATCGAGCGGCAATGCGCGTCTCCTAAAGTGTACATTGCATACAATCAGCTTTGGGCCGTAAAGTCAAGGGTTTCCGAATGCGCCGGACTGGATTTTGGGAAGAAAACCGGCGCGGCGGGGAGGGAGGAGACAACACAATCCCTCCCGCCTTGGTCGGGATTGACCCCTTGAGGGGGCATCTTCACGATAGAGTATGGCGGAACCACTCCCCCCTTGAGGGGGAGTAGCAGAAGCCGAGCGGTTTGTGCGAAGGCTGATGCGTGGGGGGTCAATCGCGACCGAGGAGGGAGCGATTGCACCTTTTTAAGTCTGGCAGCCCCTCCTTCCTCAGTCGGGGCTGACCCCCACCAGCGCGACTTCGGGCTTCGCCCTCGTTTTGCCGACGGACTTTCCCCTCGGAAAGCCCGACCCTCAAGGGGAAAACGCCTGCGGCGCATTCGCCGCCCTGGCACGTAATACCTCCCTCGTCGGTCGTCAAACACTCATTCATCAATCGCGTCAAACACTCATTCATCAATCGCGTTTGACCCGCGACGACACTCCTCCCTCATCCCGAGTAGGCGCGCTCGCGCGCCGTATCGAGGGAGAGCCGGGGTGCATCGGGAGCGCCTCCTTCGACAGGCTCAGGACAGCCCTTCGATACGCCGCCTTCGGCGGCTACTCAGGGTGAGGTCGATACGGTGGCGTGGCCCGTCGAGAGTATCGGGAGCGCTCATGCGCCATCCACTGGAGTTGCTTCAGGACGCCATTTCCCATTCCGGGATTCCGGCGTGGAGGAGTTGGCCCGGTAGTTGGCGATCGAGGATTTTCTCCGCATAAGCGACGGCATCGAGTAGTTTCGGCAGGTCGACGCCGGTTTCGATCCCCATCTCGTGGAGCATGTTGATCGTGTCCTCGCTCGAGATGTTGCCCGTGGCGCGGGGCGCGAAAGGACAACCGCCCAGGCCGCCGATGGACGTGTCGAACGTATCTATGCCGACTTCCAGGCCCGCCAGGAGGTTGGCGAGACCGGCCCCTCTCGTGTTGTGGAGGTGAAGCGCGTAGCGGACGGAGGGATATTTATCGCGGATATGTTCAGTGAGCCTTTTGATTTCGGCCGGGTTCGTCATGCCCACGGTGTCGGCCAAGCCGATTTCCTCACAGCCCATGTCCACGTATTCGCCGACCACCCACTCCACGTCTTCATAGGAGATGCGCCCCTCATACGGGCAGCCGAACGCGGCGACCACGCCGCCTCTGAGTTTTAGGTTCGCTCCCTTCGCCATTTTAGCGACTTCCCGGGCGACTCCGAGCATTTCCTCCCGGCTCGCGCGTATGTTCTTCTGGTTGAATGTCTCGCTGGCGGCGACGAACAACATGACGCCGTCCAGTTCGCATTCGAGCGCGCACTCCATGCCCCGGACGTTGGGAACCAGGGCTTCATACTCGGCATCGGGGTTGCGCTTGCACCCGGCCAGCACCTCCTGTGCGTCCCTCATCTGGGGGACGTGTTTTGGACTCACGAAACTCGTCACCTCGATACGGCGAACGCCGGCGTCGGTGATGGTATCCAGAAGTTTTATCTTATCCTCCGGCGTGATGTGTTGCTTTTCGTTCTGAAGGCCGTCTCGCGTGCCTACCTCGACGATGTCGACCTTTGTGGGGAGACTCATCGCATTCATTCTCCTGAGCAAGTAAAGGGTCCGTTCCCGTTACGTTATACCGTGGTTCTCGCTATCTTCTCGACGCGGGAGGGGAGCCCCAAGGCTCCGTGTCCGCGGGAATCCGCCAGTGTGAACGCGCCTTCTGATATGGAGTGGCTCCACTCGGCGTATGGTTCTTCATCGAGAAAATGGGCGAGTTCGTGCGCCCTGTCCGCGGTCTCAAGTGACAGGGCGAGGGCGAACCCCGCCGATTTGGCGATATACGATTCGTAGGGCGAACTCAAGAGAGCGGGTTTCCCGGCGGCGTCGAAAACCCGCGCCACCTCCCAGGCGTTTCTGGGGCCGCCGAACTTCGCGATCTTGATGACGGCGACGTCGGCGGCCTCCGCATCGACGAGGCGGCGCGCGTCGTCGATGGAGAACAGCGACTCATCCACGGCGACCTGCATGCCCCGGGCGCGGATCTCCCGAAACACGTCGATGCACTTCTCCTCCGTGGGAAGCACGGGCTGCTCGAAGTGTTCGAGGCCGATCTCGACCATCTTGTCCGTAAAGCGGAGGGCTTCATCGGGCGAAAACCCGCCGTTCGCATCCGTTCTCAGCTTGATTTGCGGGCCGAATCTCTCGCGCAGCCTGACGATGCGCTCTGCGTCCGCCTCCGCGTCGACACCTGATTTCACTTTGAGGGTCTTGACGCCTTGATTGACGAGTGTTTCCGCTTTCTTGATGGCCTCATCATAAGGGAGGAGGCCGATGGGGCCGTCGAGCGTGACGGTGTTTCTCCTGTGTCCGCTGAAAACTTGTGCGAACGGTGTCTGGTTGATTTTGGCGGCCAAGTCGATGGCGGCGATTTCCAGGGCGGTGCGCGTGGCGCCCATACCCTTGAAATCCACCGTCTCATCGAGCGTGGCGAGCAACTCATCCGCCTCTTTTACCTGTATGCGGGGGGCGGCCTCCCGTAGCCTGGCTGCCATCTCCGAGCCGGTTTCCTGCGTGATGTACATCAGAGGCGCCGCCTCGCCCCAGCCCTCTTTTCCGTCATCGTTCGTGAGGCGAACCACGACTCTTTCGAGTGTGGACGCGCCCCCGTAGCGGTTTCTGGATTGCTGGGCGACTTCCACGGCGGTATCCCAGACCGTTATTTTCTGAATCGGCATGAACATCACTCCTGTATGAATGGAGGACTAGCGTCTCTTCACATCAGACAAAAAGAGGACAAGACCTCTGAGGCCCGCTCATGACTCCCTCCGAGAGGGATTCATTCGGGCGCATAAATCCGGATATCCGGCAGGGTGCGGTACGCCTCTCCGCAGTCCAGGCCATACCCGACGACGAAATGATTTTCTATCGTGAATCCGACGTGGTCCGCCTGCACCTCGACTTCTCTCCTCGCGGGCTTGTCCATCAACACGCAAGTCCTGAGAGTTGCGGGGCGCAGTTCTCTCAAAAGATCAATGGTTTTCGAGAACGTATGCCCCGTATCCAGAATATCGTCGATGAGCAGCACGTTTCGCTCCTCGATTTCGCCCAGGTGACTGGCGTCGATCTCCACCCGGCCCGTGCTTTGCGTTCTCTCCCCGTAGCTCGAGGCGGAGAGGAAGCCGAGCGTGGTGTTGCGCATGAGGGCGCGGGCCAGATCGACGCCGAAGAAAACCGATCCTTTCAGTATCATGACGACGTGCATCGGCCCGGCGGGAGAGGCCGCGTTGATTTCGGCGGCGAGTTCCGACAGGCGATTCTGGATGTCCGCCTGCGGTATCAGTATCTCGTTTGCGGGCATCGTCTACTCGAGAACGGCCAACAGCAGGCGCTTCAGGTCCTCCTGGGTCGAAGGGACCGGGTTCGTGGTGACCTGGTGGCTTTCCGCCGCGTCTTTCGTCAGGACGTCCAAATCCTCGTTCACGACGTCCGCCTCTCTCAAGCTGCCCGGAATGCCGATGTCCGTGTTGAGTTCGCGGATGGCGTCTATCGCCGCCTCGGCCGTGTGCGCAGCACCTTCTCTGAGAAGCGGCGCCATGCGCGCGTAGGTCTCCCGCATGACGGGGAGGTTGAACTCCATCACGGGCGGCAGGAAGATGCCGTTCGCCGTGCCGTGGTGCAGCCCGTGGTAGGCTCCGAGCGGATGCGCGAGCGAGTGCACGATGCCGAGGCCCGTGTTGGTGAATGCGCGTCCCGCGAGCATGGCCGAGAGGGAGATGGCGTCGGCCGCCTCGGGGTCTGAGGGGTCGTCCACGTAGGCTCTCCCGTGTTTGCCGATATAGGTGATCGACTGAAACGCCAGGGCTTCCGTCCAGGGGCTGGAGTTGGGCGAGCCGACCGATTCGATCGCGTGGGTCAAGGCGTCCATCATCGCGCCCGCCGCGATGTGGGAGGGAAGTTTGGCCAGAAGCGCCGAGTCGACGATGGCGAGTTTCGCGAACAGCGAGTCGTCGGCCAGGACCGCTTTGATCATCAGCTTCGTGTCCGTGACGATGGAACTCATGGTGACCTCGCTGCCCGTGCCCGCCGTGGTGGGAACGGTGATGAGCGGCGGACCGGGCTTCGTGGCCTTCCCGCGGCCGTAGTAGTCGCTCGGCACGCCTCCGTTCGCGGTGATGGCGAGGGTCGCCTTGGCGGTGTCCATCGTGCTGCCCCCGCCCGCGGCGATGAAGCCGTCGCACCCGCGCCGATTGAAAAAATCGCGGGCCGCGATGATGCTGGTGTCGGAGGGGTTGGCTTCGGCCTGATCGTAGAACTGGTAATCAATCGATCCGTCTTCGAGCCCCTTGATGACCGAATCGAGCGCCCCGCTCGATGCGAGTCCCGGATCGGTGACGAACATCGGCTTCGCCATCCCCAGGCCCTTCGCTTCCTCTCCGATGTGGGCGGCCTCTCCGCGACCGAAGCGAACGCGGGGGCCGGATGCAATTTCAAACGCTTTCACCATGAATACACTCCTTCGCTACTCATATGAGGCTTTTGGGAATTTACGAAGCATGAATTCGTAATCTTTTTCCGTGTCGATGTCGAGAAAGATATCATCATTGGGCAAGTGGAGAAAAACGATCTTTCCAGGAGATTCCTTTTCCAGTCTTTGGATGATTCCCCTGCCGCCCGCATCTCCGCTCGTCTGGAGCAGTTCGTTTCTGAGGAAGGCGGAAAATAGCGTGGGGTTTCCGCGCCTGCCCTCGAAGGCCGGCGCCACGACCAGTGTGTCGGGCCGGGATGTCTGATACAGGGAAATCATGTCGTTCACGATTCCCGGCGTCAGCAGGGGCTGATCGCCCAGGACGAACAGGTAGGCGTCGGCGGCCTCGGAAGCCGCCTCGACCCCTGCGACCATGCTCGTGCTCTGTCCTTGGGCGTAGCGGGGGTTGTGCTTGAGGCGCACGTTCAGGCCCCTGACGGCCTGTTTCACCAACGCCTCCTCATGACCCGTCACGAGGATGACATCTGAAACTGCGGCGGCGAGCACCGCCTTCGCCGTCTTGCGGATGACGGTCTCATCGCCCAGGGGCAGGAGAAGTTTGTTTCGCCCCAGGCGTTTCGAGAGGCCTGCGGCAAGCAGTATCGCCGATACGCGGCGCGCGTCCGCCATAGAGTGCTTTCCACCGAAAGAAAAGAGAAGACTTGCGTTTCATCGGCATGGTAAGGAGGCGGGCTTTTATATGTCAATTCTCTATGGGCGCTCTCTCAAGTAGCCGTTCCGTTGACAAGGCTTCATGCCGACCCTAATATCGGGAAGCGCTCAAAACCCACGACATCTCGTGTAAGAAACCCGGATAAGGGCAGTCATTTCACCGGTTTTGGCGTTGGTTCAAAAGACGCGCTTCATGCAGCGAATCGCAAGGATTCGAATAGTTCACTTATAACGCGGAACATGCCGAAGGAGAATCACCATGGCGTATAAGAATCACGAAATCGTTGATCTCTCGCAAGACATCTATCAGGGGCAGCCGGTGTTCGTGGGGCACCCCGAGACCTGGCGCTGGACGAATATGACGCACGAGGAAAGCGCCGCCAGCGGGCGCTTCAAGAGCGAGATGAGCTATTATTCGGGCATCATCCAGTTCTGCGAGCACGGCCCCACGCACGTGGATTCCATCAGCCATCTCGACCCCTCGCCCGACGCGCCGCACATCGACGAGATGAACTTCGATTCTTTCTACAGCCGCGGAATAGCGATTGATTTCGAGAACGTCGAGGATAACAGCTACATCAACGCGGATGACGTGAAGCGCAGGCTCGACCACTATGACTACGAGATCAGGCCGGGCGATACCCTCCTCTACACCTACGGGCACTTCGAGCGCCACCACCCGACTCCCCTCTACACGACGGCCTACGCCGGTTGGACGCGCGATGCGGCCGAGTTTGTGTATGGCGAATGCGGGGCCATCAACGTGGGTACCGACGCCCCCAGCATGGATATGGCCACCAGCCCGGAATACCCCTGCCACCTCGTTTGTCGTGACCTGGGCCGCACCAACACGGAAAACCTGTGCAACATCGAACTGGTGGTGGGTAAGGAGTTTCTCTACATCGGGCTTCCGCTCAAGATTCGGGGCGGGTCGGGTTCGCCGATACGGGCGATCGCCGTGCTGAACGCCTGATTCCTCTCGCGCGAGGCGAATATGAAGGCCTTGGTGAAACAGGCGAAAGGGCCTGGAAACATGGCGCTTCTCGACGTGGAGGAGCCTCGCGTGGGTACCGGGCAGGTGAAGGTCAAAATCACCCATGCCGGCATCTGCGGGACGGACGTGCACATCGCATCGGGCGAGTTTTTTCACTATTTCCCCCCCTTGGTGCTGGGCCACGAGTTTTCGGGCGAAGTGGTGGAAATTGGCCCGGGAGTCGAGGGAATTCCTCTCGGGACAAGGGTGACGGCCGAACCCACGAAATCGACCTGCCGCGTCTGCCCGCACTGCATCTCGGGCCGCTACAATCGGTGTGATGAGCGCGACATCGCGGGCGTGGTGAGCAACGGCGCTTTCACGGACTACGTGGTCACGCGGGCGGAGTCGATTCATCGCCTGCCCGATAACGTGAGTCTCAAGGCGGCCGCGCTCTCCGAACCCCTGGCGGTGTGCGTGCACGGGATGTGTGAGCAATGCAGCGTGCGGGAGGGAGATTTCGTCCTCATCATGGGGCCGGGCGCCATCGGCCTGGGGTGCGCCCAGGTCGCGGTCGCCCACGGTGCGCGGGTTATGGTGGCAGGGGCCGAGAAGGATGCGCACAGGCTCGCTCTCGCCCGCTCGTTCGGCGCGGAATGGACGGTGAACGTGGAGAAAGAAAGCGTTCTCGAGCGGGTTCTCGCGGTCACGAACGGCTGGGGGGTCGATTTGGCGGTCGAGGCGGCGGGCGCTCCCGGCGCGCTCGAGGTTTGCATCGAGGCGGTGAGAAAAGGAGGAGAAGTTCTCCAGGTGGGGCTGCCCGGAGCGCCGGTTCCCGTCGATATGGATCGGTTGGCGTTTAAGGAGATTCGCCTGGTCGGCACATTCGGCCAGAAGCGCTCCGCCTGGCTGCTGGCGCTCAAGTTGATGGAGGCGGGCAGAATCGACACCGAAGCCATGGTATCTGATGTGCTCTCGCTCGATGACTGGGAGGCTGGTTTCGACATCATGCGGCGCGGGGCCGGGCTGAAGGTGCTCCTGGCGCCCATCGGGTAGACTTGGGACGAAGAATGGCGGCGCTTTTTTCCAGAAAAAAAGAGCTCAAGGAAAAATATGGCGGGCGCATTCCGCCGGGCCAGACCGCGACGGAAAAGTGGCCCGTACTTCACCTCGACGAGGTGCCGCAGGTCGACCTCGAATCGTGGAAATTCCGCGTGTTCGGTGAGGTGGATGAGGAACTCGAGTTCAGCTACGAGGAGTTCACCTCGATGCCCACCGTCGATGTCTCCTGCGATATTCACTGCGTCACCCACTGGAGCCGGATGGATAACCGGTTTCACGGGGTATCCTTTCGGGAACTGATGAAGCGGGTGAGACTCAAGAAAAACGCCGGGTTCGTCATCGTCCATTGCGAGTGCGGCTACACGACGAATCTGCCTCTCTCGGCATGTATGGACGATGACGTGCTGTGGGCCTGGAAGCACGATGAGGAAGATTTGACGCCCGAGCACGGCTGGCCGCTCAGGCTGGTTGTTCCGGGGCGATATTTCTGGAAAAGCGCAAAGTGGGTTACAGGAGTGGAGTTTTCCGTCGTCGACAAACCCGGTTTCTGGGAGACGCGCGGATACCACAACGACGCGGACCCGTTCAGAGAAGAGAGATATTCGGACTAATCCAAAGCGTTCATTTTAGGGGATGGCACACATGAGCATCGACCAGAAAGAATTCAGAACCGCCCTCGGCAGGTTCGCCACCGGCGTCACGGTCGTCACCGCGAAAACCGAAACCGAAGCGCGGGGCATGACGGCGAACGCGTTTTCCTCCCTCTCGCTCGATCCGCCGCTCGTCCTGGTGTGTTACGACAACAAGGCGTCGAGTCTCAAGATGGTGCAGGAAGCGAAAAAATTCGCCATCAATTTCCTGTCCGAGGAGCAAAAGAGCGCTTCCGACTGGTTTGCGGGCAAGGGCAGGGACGCGGAAGATCAGTTCGCGGATATCCCGCATGAAATCGGAGAAAACGGCTCGCCGCTGCTCACGGGACACGTAGGCGTTCTGGAGTGCGACCTGCACGAGGAGCTTCCCGGAGGTGATCACACCATCGTCGTGGGGCGCGTGACCCGCGTCCTGATCGAGGAGGAGGTGCACGCCCCGCTTCTTTTCTACGGCAGCGCCTACCGGAAGATGGATATGGACGGCTCCTACGACTGATACCTGAACAAGGCCCTAATTTCACGAGGAGTTCCCTTGGCTTCGTACCGCGCGGTTGCGTTCGATCTTTTCGACACGCTCGTTGACTTCGACATCTCTCTTTTTCCCGTGGTGGAAATCGACGGCAAAGAGGAGAAGACCACGTCCAAAGCGGCTTATGACGCGCTTTACAAGGGTGGCTTCCTGGTGCCGAATTATTTGGCCTTCCACCAGCTCTGGCTGCAGAGCTCCAAAGAGGTGTGGGCCGAGCGCAACAACGACCCCGAGTACAAAGAGATTCGCTCGATAGTTCGTTTCAGGCGTCTCATGGCGCTTTTGGTGGCGATTCCCTCACAAGACAGGGAACGGGCCGCGCTGACGGCCTTAAACGCCCACATGTACGGCATCGAGAGCTCCGTCGTGTTCGATCCGGGCCGGCTCGACGTGCTGGGGAGGATAAAAGACGCCGGCCTGCCGATAGCGCTCTTAAGCAATTTCGACCATGCGCCTACCGCCAAGCGGATTATTGATCAAAGGGGCATCACACCGTATCTCGATACCGTGCATATTTCAGAGGATGAGGGTTTCAGGAAACCGGCGGCTTCCTTGTTTCTCAAGGTGGCCGAAACTTTGGGCGTGGCGCCGGGTGAAGTGCTCTTCGTGGGCGATACTTTCGAGGCCGACGTAGAGGGGCCGCAAGGCGTGGGCATGCCGTGCGCCTGGCTCAACAGAAAGGGAGCGCCCGTGCCGGAGGGCGGCGAACCGCCCGATTTTGAAATCCAGGAGCTTAAGAGCGTGCTTTCGATACTGGGCCTCTAGGGGCTGTTGAAAAAGTCCTGATTTCGTGATTCGGTAAATGTCGCCGACCGGGAAGGGAGGAGACAACACTCCCCCCTTGAGGGTCGAGCTTTCCGAGGGGAAAGCCCGACGGCAAGACAAGGACGAAGTCTGAAGTCGCGCCGGTGGGGGGTCAATCGCGACTGATTAAGGAGCGATTGCAGACGGGTGAGGAAAGAGTCGGTTCGCTATTTCTCGCTCTTCGCTCGAAATTGACCCCCCACGCATCAGCCTTCGCACAAAACGCTCGGCTTCTGCTACTCCCCCTCAAGGGGGGAGTAATTGTATATCTCGCGAGGGATGAGACCGACCCTCAAGGGGGAGTGGTTTTTCCGCTACTCGGTCACCTATAGCCCCCAAGGGGGGAGTGTTTCTTGCTCTTTCATCGGTCGCGTCAAACTCTCGTTCATTGGGGCTTTTTCAATAGCCTCCTCTAGGTCCGGTTTGTATGAGGGTATTCGGTTGTCGGTTCTGGCGCTTCAGCATGTGGACATGGAAAGGCTCTCGCTGCTCGAAGAAATACTCGCGCAGAAGGGCATACCCTCCCGCTACGTGGCCCTCCACAAGGGGGAGCGCCTCCCGCATTCTTTGAATGATCTGGAAGATGCCAAGGCGATTATCGTCCTGGGCGGGCCGATGGGCGTTTATGAAGAAGAAAAATACCCCTGGCTGGCCGATGAGCTTCGTTTTATCGGCGAAGCGCTTCGCGCGGGTTTTCCCGTTTACGGACTTTGCCTGGGCGCGCAGCTCATGGCGGCGGCGTTGGGCGCTCGCGTGTACCCGGGAGAGGGGAAAAAGGAGATTGGCTGGTTCCCGGTGGATTTGACGTCCCAGGCGCAAGCGGATCCGCTGCTGGGGGATGAGGAGCAATCCTTCCCCGTTTTTCAGTGGCACGGAGATACGTTCGACATCCCAGAGGGCGCCGTTCATCTGGCGTCTTCCGCGCGATACCCGCACCAGGCGTTCCGGTGGGGGGAGCGCGCCTACGCCTTCCAGTTTCACCTGGAAATCGGGGTGGAGGACATATCCACGTGGCTGGACGCGTTTGAGGGAGATATGAATTCCCCGCGCTCGGACGCGGACCCCCAGGCGATATTGAGCGATGCGCCGGGGCACCTGAAGACTTTGAACAGGCGCGCTGCGCGCTGGTTCGAGCGCTGGCTCGCTCTCTCGGGGCTTATGGGGTCGCCTTGAGCCTTCCCGCCTTGTCGGCGGGGAGCCACTTGCCTAATATGCAACTCCCCACGGGGGTCATCATTTTCTGATTTTCGACATAAAGGAATCATTCATGGCAGAGCCTGTTCGCGGCGAAATCGTCGCCATCGGCACCGAGATGCTGCTCGGCGACCTCATCGACACCAACAGCGCCTTCATTGCAGACCAGCTCAAGTCGATCGGCGTCAACATGTATTTCAAGACCACCGTCGGCGACAATCTGGATAGAATCGCGGGTGTCATCAAACAGGCGCACGAGCGCTCCCAGGTGGTCATCACCACGGGCGGGCTCGGCCCCACGGTGGATGATTTGACGAGAGGGGCCTGCGCCAAGGTGATGGGCGTTGAACTCGAGTTTCGCCAGGATTTGTATGATTACATCAGCGCCTATTTCAGTCGCCGCGGTTTTCACATGAGCGATAACAACAAAAAGCAGGCCTATATTCCCGCCGGGGCCACGCCCATCGAAAACCCGCGCGGAACGGCGCCTTGCTTCATGTGCGAGGACGAAAAAGGGGTCATCATCGTGAGCCCGGGCGTGCCCCACGAGATGCGCTACATCATCACCCAATGCGCGGTGCCCATCCTGCAGGAGAAATTCGACCTGGGCGAGGTCATCCGGACGAAGGTTCTCAAAACCTGCGGCCTCGGCGAATCGCGCGTCGATGAGATGATATCGGACCTGTTTCGCGAATCTATCAATCCGAGCATCGGCGTGCTCGCCCACCCCGGGCAGGTGGACGTGCGCATCACCGCGCGCGCGCAGAATATCGAAGAAGCGGATAACATGATTGCGGGGCTCGAGGTCAAGGTGCGCGAGATTCTGGGCTCGGCCGTTTACGCCACGGGAAACGCGACGCTCGAGGAGACGCTGGGGCGCGTGCTGGCCCAGAGCGGCAAGACCATTGCAATCGTCGAGTCGAACACCGGAGGAGCCTTGATTCAGAGGCTGAACGCCTGGCCCGAGCGCGTGCAATTCTTGAAACGCGGCGTCATCGGCCTTCACGCGGAGGAGTTGGCGCGCATGTTCGGGGTGGATGAGAACGAAGGGCCTCAAGATTTCACCAGGACGCTCGCCCGGAGGGTGCGCGAGGAGTCGGACGCCGACATGGGTCTCGCCGTCTTCGGCCCCAATCCGCCCGAGAACATCGAGCCGGAAAATTCCCGCCGCGCGCCGGCGCTGGGTGCCACACACATGGCGCTGGACACAGGAGGGGACGTGTTCACCTTCTCATCGAGCTTCGGGGGCAACGAGCAGTTCGTGCAGTCGCGCGCGCCTATCTACGGGATGGAACTCGTGCGCCGCGCGGTGCTGGGGCTCGACCCGCTTACATGATGCGAGAAAAAGTAAAAAATAGTGGAAAAAGGTGAAAAATAGCGAAAAAAAAGCGGAAAATACCGGAAAAACAAGACTGGCAAATGCGATGAAATGCCGGTAAATACCGGGAAAAACCGGGAAATGCACGCGCGAAAATATTTTTTTTTCGTGGGTATATTTGATGGTTGGTTTACGTGGATATCACGCCTCATCACCCCATCGTTTGAGTGCATTGCAGGCTTCATGCGCCTTTCCCCGGCGCGAAATGGCGCGAGTGAAGTCGGCGATGTTTTAAGCCATCCCTCTCCACACGACCTATTGTTCCTTGCTTCTGAATGAACCCTCTGCATATCGTCTTTTCCCCATCTTTTCGAGAACTCATCTTTCAGGTTCTTTCACGTCTCGCGTGCCGCGTGAAATGAGCCGCTTCGTATCCGTTTCAGGTTATCGGCGAGAGAATCGCTCCTCATCGCTCGTGCGTCTCAGGAGACTCTTCGGGCGGCGGCCGGTCTGAATCCACCCGGAAAAAATGGCCTTCACCAAAACAGGCGAAAGCATGAAACTTTCAGGGATCTCCCGGTGAAGCACGCCAGGAAGACACCGTATTCCCAAGGAGGTATAGAAGCATGAAACATCCGGCCTCCTTTGTTATCAAGCCCCTCCGTAGCGGCGGCGGCGCTTGTTGATGTCCTCCAGTTTGCGCGAGAGTTTCTCGAGCGTGCGGTTGTCGCTCAGGTTTCCCTCGATATGTATATGGTAGATATGCGTGTCGCCTCCGCGCTCTCCCAGTTCTTCTCGTATCGCGTCGCGGATGATGGGCTGCACGCCGCGCTGAAAGAAATCGATCGATTGGGGGTGGTTCACGTTCATGATGTGCTCGGGTCCCGCTTCGCCCACGAGCCTGAGAGCAGAGCGCTTGACGAAACGCCCCGCCGCGTCGCCCTCGAAGACGGGAAGCGCATTCAGGTAGGCGGCGTGAAGCTCCTTGCCGAAATACCGGCGCACCCCTTCCTGGGGCGAGATGCCGGTTCTTCCCGCTGCTCGTTGAATGCGCTGAAACGTAGATCCGGCAGTCCTCAGTAAAATACCGTCCACGCTCATCCGGCCCTCGTAGACCGCTTTTGGAATCGACAGGTTTATCGGTTCATCCGCCACGCCGGTTGTGCGGAAGTTCCTGAGCGCCAGATAGAGTTCGGCCGCCTGTGCGAGATTCCCTATTCCCCTGGTGAAGGGCGTGGAATCGCTGATGAGGCCCTTGATGCCCAGGAAAGAAAGCGCCTGTTTGATGGCGCCTCCTTTGTTGAACAACACGTCCGTGAGCAAAAAAGCGCCTGCCGCCGGCCCGAAGGCGGCGAGGCCCGTGGCGCCCGATAGCGCCGGGATGGCGCCGGCGACGTTAATGCCCAGATTCGCCCCTCTCTTCAGGGTTTTCGGGCCCCTCAGGAAATCGAGCGCTGAAAAAACGATTTGCAGGGACGCCGCCGCCTTTGCGGCTGCGATCCGCGCGGCCAGTTCGCCGCTCGCCTTTGCGCCCAGCGTGGTGGCGACCTCCGTGCCCCCCAGGCGATTCGCCGCCTCGATCTCGGAGACGGATTTGAAAAGCCGCAAAAGTCCCGCCTCGCCGCCGATTTTCGCCAGCGGCACCACGAGTTCCGGCCCGGCCTCGCCGATCAGGCCCAGAGTCGGTTTTTTCACCAGACCGCCTTTGGCGAAGCCGAGCACCTTGAACAGACCCTCACCCACGTCACCCAGCAAATCGACGCCCAGCTTCTTGAGAGCGCCCACCGCCGGTTGGATGAATTGCGTGCTGGCCATCTCGACGGCGGCATCCCGCACCATGTTGATAGCGTGGTTTTTCAGGTCGCTGAACAGATCCTTGGCATCCGCGATTTTGCCGGAGAGGGCGCGTGAGAAAAACCGGGCAAGCGATTCCTCGCTCGCTCTTGCGAAGTCATCCATCACCCTTCCGGCGATCTCGAAAGAGGCGGGCAGTGCCGTGGCTTTCTTTTGAATGTCGCTCAGGCCTTTGGCGAGCGGACCGGAGTCGAGTTGGGAACCGGCCTGTTCCGCGCTCTTTCCCAGGGTGCTTATCCCGTCGGCTGCGTCCATGAACGAGTCGCCGACCTTTTCGAGTTTTTTCGAGGATTCTATGAAGGCGCGGCTCGATTTTTTAAGCGCATCGCGGGACTCGCGGGTTTCGGCATTCAGTTGTTCCGTGGCGGTTCGCGCCTGGCCCGCCGTTTTGGTGAACCGGGCAAGTGTTTTGAGGCTGTTTCCAGAGTGCAAGTCTATTCTCTTTGTCACCGAGATTTTATAGGTGTGCTCCGGCATGGAATCTCCCATTCCTGAATAAGATGCTGAATGCGACGCGCCTCATCGCTTCCTTTGGAACTCGATTCTTCCGGGTCATGCAGGTTCAAGAACGGCTCGAAGGCGAGGAGTTTTCCCACGCCAACTCGGTTTTGGAGAGGCGCGACATGCCCGATCGTTCTAATCCGCCCAGGGGTTGATGAAGTGCCACAGATGGTTCGTGATGAGACGCGGCTCGATGGCCGCAATGGCGCACACGACGGCGGCGACCGAGAAAAGCGCTGCGAGAAGATGGGGAATCATGGTTGACGCTCCTTGTTCAAGCGCTCGTCGAGTTTGGCGAGCGCGATTTCGACTTCGCGCAGACGGCGCAGTATTTGCGCAAAGGTTTGCGTGTCCTCGCGCGTTTTTTTGGCGGAAATTCCCTTGAGTTCACGGAATTTGAGATCGGCGATCGTCTTCGCCTCACGGAACTGGGTCTCCACCTCCTGGAAGCGAACGCGCGCGCCCGCGTTTTTCTCCAGAAGCCAGGGGTGGCCACGCTCTCCCATGTGGGCCGCCAAACGCGTTTCCACGTTTACGATTTGGTTGTAGAGCGGGGTGTAGGCGGCGACCCCGAGGCCGGCGATGCTCAGGATGGACAGGAAAATCTGGAGCCCTTTCCCGTTTGCTTCGGAGGCCATCAGCGCACGGCGTCGAAAGAGGAGGCGGCTTCTGCGAGCTTCGCATCGAGGGTCGCTACGCTCGTGGTGATGCTCGCATCCTGGGTGTCACGCACGCTCTCGTCGTAGATTTTCACGAGAGAGGCGAGCTTGCCGAGGAGAGCCGCCCTCAGGGTCGTCCACTCATCCACCACGCTTTGGCCCGTCGCGTCGCGTGTCGGGTAGGCGTCTTTTCGGTTTTTGACGAGCAGGAACCCCGGTTTGGTGAGCTTGTCCGAGTCCGGGTCGGAATCCTGCGCCCAGGCGTCGATGAGCTTGGCTTTTTCCTCATACTCGGCCAGCTTGCCGCCCAGAGCGCTTACCGGAACACCCACAATGCGCGCCTTGGCGCCGTTGAGCAACAAATGGAGTTTCTCTTTCGCCTGGTCCCGGTGGATTTGCGCGACGCCATCGGGCGCATGCGCATCATGAGCGGCGAGAATGGCGTCTCGCTGCGCTTCGGTGGTCGAATCGGCCACGTTGATGATCCACAAATCCAGCCCGGGTCCTTGGATTTCGGGACGGGCCGATTCCGCCTCGCCGGGCTTGGGCCGCCAGGCGGCGTCGGGGATCATGTTCGCCTCCAGTCGGTGCGCTGCCCCCAGGTATAGGTGCGCAAGCCCGGCCGCTTCGAGTTCACCGCGAAAATGCGGGCCGATCGCTTTCGTCACTTCCATTTCCATTTCGGTCTCCTAAATCAAAACGACGCTTTGGAAGAGATAATCGCCAACGCTCAGGATGGTCGCTTGGGGCACGCGAAAGACGAACGTAGAGTGAACCTCGCCGAGCGCCTCGGTGTATATTTGTGTTTTCACCATCCCGAAATTGTCTTTTTCGTTGCTGGATGAACCGATGATTTCGACCTGCGGATAGGCTTGCCCCGACCCGTTGAACAGGGCGAGATCCATGTCCAGGCCCAGTAGCCCTGGTCTGCTCGTTGAATTCACCCAGCCCTGTCCGCCTGCTTCCTGGCGCACGACATCGTGGCCCGGCCACATCAATATCTCGTGCGTGGTGATAGAGGCCCAGTTCGTGGAAGTGGTAGTGGCGAGCGCGCCTTTGGATTGGGCGGCGTATTCCGCCTTGTTCCAAAAACTCCTGACGTACACGTCGTTCGCGAGAACGAATTGGGATGTAGCGTCCGTTCTCGCGATGCCGACGAGGGTGCGGCTCACATCGTCCGTTTTGTGCGCAAGACCCGTGGCGGGGTCGAACGCCCAGTTACCCGTGGCCTCGAATTCGAGTTTGAGCGCGCCCCCATCATCGTAGACGAATACCGCATAGGATTCGTTCGCCACGAGGTCCGCGTTCGTTATGCTAACCCCCTCCCAAGGCAAATCCTCGTAATAGACGTCGCCCGACGCCCCGTCGATGAAGGGTACATGGCGGCCCGCCACGGGATTAGCGACGGCGGGATAATAGGCGGAGTTGAGCGTCGGTTTGAGGGCCAGGGTGGTGGCGTTCACGTAGTCGAGCCTGCCCGCGCATTCGATGGGCTGTCTGTTGGCCCTGATTTTTCCGTCCTGAAACAGGGCGGCGAGGGCCAGGCGGTCGATGACGCGGGCTTTCGTCGGATGGTTGCCGCCGAGGGCTTCCTCGGTGTAGCGGGCGGACAGATCAGCGCCGATGGGCATTTTTTTCTCCTTTACGCGTAGGTGGCGGCGTCGCGCTCGGCACCCAGGAGCCGGCCGCCTTCGAGTGTTCTGGTCCCATCCAGAAGAGGGGAGGATGTCAGGAAAAAGCCGGTATCCCGGATTTTGAACTCCATGTTTTGTTCACTCAGGTCGTAGTTCACCTCAATCACTTCCCCGATTTGATTCACGAGGGGTTCGAGGTTTTCCGAGCGCATCCAGGGCACGCTGAACGCGACGTAGTCGTCCGGTTCGACCTCGAGTGCTCTCAGGGTGTTGTCCTCGATGGTGAGCATGCGGGTGGGTTGGTGATAGCGTTCCACGATGCGCGATTGAATCGTGGCGGCCACGCTCTCGCGCCGGACCCATTCGAGCCTGAGCGGGCTTTGCGGAGGCATCCTGACGCCATAGAGCCTTTGGGAGGACGTGTTTTTTGTAGTCTCGCCATCATCGTGCTTCATGTGCCGCGCGCTTACGTAGTCCCTCGCGTAGAGCGCCGGAACCTGGTTGATGACCGTGTCGCGCGCCATCTCCGCCTCGATGCGCCATTGGCCGAAGCGGGGCAGAACCTTTTTCGGAAGAACCCCGGAAGATTCCTCCCCGGCGATGCGAACTCCCAGGCGACCGAACGGGTCGATTTCGTATCGCGCGAGAAAATCGCCCAAAAGCGCGGTGAGAACGTCGGCGGGCGCATGATCGTCCATGAGTATTCCGCCCGCCCGGTAGGCGAGAGCGTTCGCGCAGGCCGCCGCGCGTGAGAGGGCCTGCATGTCGATGTCCTGTTCGCTGAAACCCCAGACGCTCGTCATCAGGTCATAAATGATTGCGGCGGGGTTTTCGATGAGCGCGCCCGCAGCGTCCATCTTGCCCTTGCATACGGCGGTTACTCTCCCCTTGGGCGGGGCGGAAAAGACGGCGGTGGCGATGACCCCCTTGCCCAGATAGTTGCGGGCGAGTTCCAGCGCATAGTCATCCGGCTCGATGCGGCCATCGTCATCAAACAACGTGACGCCGCCTGATATTTCATGCCCGGCCACGCAGTAGAGGCCGTCGCCTGTGGTGTCGATTTTCGGGAGCGCGTAGACACCCGAATTCTCACGCGAGGGGATGGTTAAATTCCCGTAGATGATGGGGAGGCTCTGGTCTTCGAACTCAGGAGCGGCGTATCTCGAGGCGCGCCCTATCTGAAATGAATCCGAGAGCCGGTCCGTCGTCAGGTCGGCCATCTAGTTTCCCTCGCATTCAATCGTGACCAGGTCGATGCGCTCGATGATTCGGCGAACCGTGAAACTCGCGATCGAAAGAACATCGGCTATGGTTTGCCCCGAAAACCCGACGCGGACGTCCACCCTCCCGCCCACGAGCGGTTCCGTCGCGAGGATGCGGCTCATACGCGGGTGGCCGTCCATATCGGAGTTGTTGTTGATGAATATCGTAAGGCCGGAGAGTTCTTTTTGCCTGAATGCTTCGAGAGCGGAGGGGCCCTGAAACGCGCCGAGGGAGAAGCGTCCGCCATCCTCTATCCAATCATGAGCGCCGAGGAGCACTTCGGCTCCTTCTCCCAGCAGGAGTGAGCCGTCGAGAATCCGGGCGCCATCGAGGAAGTAGATTTTTCCGCCTTGCCCGATCAGCGAATCGGGTACCTGCTTTCCGCAAAACACGCGCTTTCCGCCGGCGGTGGAGAGGTGATAGATGACGAAAGCGTTTTTGCCCGCATGTTCGGCGATATCCGCGATGGCATGGTCCGTGGCCCGTCTCATGAGAGTCTCTCCTTGAGCTGAAGCTCGAAGGAGAAATCATCCGGCCCCGTCTGGCGCGGCAAAAAATCGCCCATGAGGTTGGCGAGAATGAGCGAGGCGGGGTCATCCACGTCCAGATGAACGAATAGCGGTTTGGCCCGCCCTGCCTGAATGTCCTTCACCGCCCGGTACATGGCGAGGAATTCGCCGCGCTGCTCACCGGAGATGCGCTGATAGGGGAGGGTGGCCGTGCGAGCGCGGTTCAGGAGCACCAGACGGTCCGCCCTGTTCTCCGCGCGGCCTGTTTCCTCGAAGGATTCTTCTCCCACCACGTTTCCGAACCAGAAATGATCGGCAGGCTCAAAAAAGCCGCCTAAATATATTTCCGAGATTTCCAGATAAGCATCCGGGTTGGCGCCGCCGCCTTCCGCCAGAAGCCGCCAGTAGCGATACGGGCGGGGCGTGGTGGTGAGATAATGGACGAGCGTGGGGCTTCTCCAGGCGAGCGCTTCCTCGAGCGCGGGCGCGCGCCAGTCGGCAGTTGAGTTCGCCTGAATCTTGAGACTTGTTTCTGGCGTGAAGTTGTGGAGGTGGGCGATGAATACGTCGGGAGATTTCTCCTCGCCGAAATCAAGGGCAAGCGACCAGGGGTCTTCGGGAGGGGAGGCGCTCCTCATCCTCGTGCCGGGGTCCAGATCGTAGGTTCTTCTTGGCGAGTGAAAGCGATTCGCCGTGGCCTGCCAACGATCTCCCAAAGCGAAAGCGGGTGAATTCGCTCCATCCGCGAAGCGGACCTTCACACCTGCATCGAGGGCGACGTCTTTCAGTGCGGTGGGGATGTTCGAGGCTTCCCAGCCACCCGCCGAAGTCGAGGTCTTGCGCCACTTGAAACGAGCGCTTCCCACATCACCCGGGGCGTCGATTTCCACGGAGTAGACTTCCCTGTCGTCTCCGGCGTAGGCGCCCGAGAATATCATCGAGCCGCCCGCGTTGGCGACGCGTGGCACGCCCGCGCCGACGAAACCCGTTTCCACCGAAGTGGCGGTGATGGCCGTCTCGTCATCGATGAGATTTTGATACATGAAGCGATGCCCCATTTCACTCTCCTGGATGAGGGCTCCCACATCGAGAGGAAGCGTTTGCTTGCGGCGCGTCTCGGCCATCGCTCCGGCGCAGGAGGGGCCGGGGCCGTGGAATATATGGAAATGGAGCGGCGCGTTCGCCCCGCAAATGCGGGCAACTGCGTGGAGGCGGCGTATATTTTGAAAAGGCCCACTTTTTGGGAATATCCGGTATACGAAAAATGGTGAACGATGAACGCGCCGGGAGAATTCTATTTTCTGCGGCCGCGCTTGGTATGGAAATTTGAAAAATCGGGAAGCTCTGTTAAAATGGCATCGCCATTGGAAGATGCAGTTTTTGCTGGACTTGCCTGCTTTACGGGATATCCGCCCGGTATTTCGAAAGGAATTTCGATGCGCAGGAAGCTAGAGCGCTTCGCCAGGCAATTTATTTCCGAATTAAAATCTGCCGGGAGTCCCGTAAAGTTCTGGGTAGTTGGCGTGTCGTTGGCGCTCGGCTTTGGCGTGTTCTCGGGCGTTGGTTCTTCCGTATATATTTCTCCCGACCCATCTGATAACTACGTTGCGCGACCGGATGCGCGTGAAGCCGAAAAGGCGCGCAAGAATACGACGCAGCACGAACTCGCCCGGGCACCTCGGAATCAGGCGCGCGAGAAGCCCAAAGAAAATCCTTTGAAGAAAACCCTCAAGAGCCCGCCAGTCGATAGCGCGCCGGTCGAGAGCCCCCGAGTCGAGAGACCACCGGTTGTGAGCGCGCCGGTCGAGAGCCCGCTGAAAGAGGAGGAATTCACGACGAAAGCGGGCAAATTCTCGAAAGCGGACACCGTCATCGGCGTGCTAAAAACCCATGGTGTGAGGCGCTCTGAGATTCAGGAAGTTTTGGAGAGCGTCCGTGAAAAACGTATTTTTTCGCGTGTTCGGGCGGGTCGCCGATATGAGGTAAAAAAAAAGGATGGCGAATTTCGTGAATTCGTTCTTCAACTCGACAATACAAATCGGCTCAGAATCGCGCGAACGCCGAACGGCGCGTTGAAAGCCACGAAAGAGGCCATACCCTATTCCATAGATGTCGTGCGCATTCAATCCCGCATCGACAGTTCCTTGCATCAGGCCATTTCCGATGGCGGGGGGGCTCCTGTCCTCGCGAATAGGCTGAGCGATATTTTTGCGTATGTCATTGATTTTCATAAGGATTTACAAACCGGAGACCAAGTGGAAGTCCTGGTTGAGAGAAAGCGCTTCGAAGGGGAATTCGCCGGCTACGAGAAGATTCTGGCGGCTGAGTTCATCGTGGGGAGGAGGCGACACACCGCCGTGTATTTCGAGCACGCAGGCGGCACGTATTATAACTTCGAGGGCGAATCCTTGAGGCGCGCATTTTTGCGATCTCCGCTGCGCTATACGCGGATCAGCTCGCGTTTCTCGTGGAGGCGCTTCCATCCCCTGCTCAAGCGCTACCGCCCCCACCTCGGCGTAGACTATGCCGCACCCCGGGGTACGCCCGTGTATGCGGTCGCCGATGGAGTCGTCACCCGGGCGAGCCGAAAACGCCAGGCCGGCAAGACGGTTGAACTACGCCATGGGGGAGGTTATAGAACCGCCTATCTCCACTTGTATCGATACGCGCGCGGAATTCGCACGGGCAGGCGGGTCCACCAGGGCCAGGTGATCGGCTACGTGGGTTCCACGGGTTTGTCTACCGGCCCCCACCTCGATTACAGGATCATCCGTCGGGGCCGGCATTTGGACCCCTTGAAGGCGGAGCTTCCCAAAGGCATGCCGCTTCCCCGTTCGCTGCGGCCGGCTTTCAAAAGGATTCTGGACGAGCGGCGAACGATGTTTGACAACTTGCCCCTGCTGAAGGTATCTCAGGCTTCACCCGCGGCCCACGAGCCTTTGTTCGGTGCCGAGGGTAAGCGAACACCACGTCTTTGAACTGAAAATGAAACGAGGGAGAAGCGCCCATGTTGATTCCCTTCGAGGGAATGCTGCCTAAAATTCATGAAACCGCCTGGTTGGCGGAGACTGCCGTCGTTATTGGCGATGTGGAGATCGGCGAGCACAGCAGCGTTTGGTACAACTGCGTTTTGCGCGGGGATCATATGCCCATCCGCGTAGGCAAGCGCACCAACATACAGGATGGCTCGATCCTGCACATCGAGGGCGGGAAATACGACTGCGTACTGGGCGATGGCGTTTCTGTGGGTCATATGGCCATCGTGCATGGGTGCGAGGTGGGAGACGGCGCTGTTATCGCGATGGGCGCAATAGTGCTGAACAACGTGAAGGTGGGCGAGGGCGCCGTCGTCGGAGCGGGCGCCCTCGTGCCCGAGAACAAGGTGATTGATCCCGGAACCCTTTGGCTGGGCGCGCCCGCCAGATATGTTCGCGACTTGAGCGATGAGGAAAGAGCGCGCTTCAAGAACACCGCCGTTTCTTACATGAACAACAAAGAACGCTTTAGGAATTCATGACCACTCCGGAAAAACTACTTTTAAATGTCTAAAAAATCTCGCATCATTGCCCCGGCTCCACTTGCCGCGGTGGTGGATTTGGGCACGAACGCAGCCCGCTTGGCGCTCGCCACGCTCGATGATGCGGGGAGGCTGGAATCGCGGGGCCGCTGGCGTGAACTGATACGCCTGGGTGAGGGAGTTCGTGAAACGGGCATGCTCTCCGAGAGGGCCATGGAAAGAGGACTCGCCTGCCTATCGCGATTTGCGCAAATCATTCAGGAGCGTCGCGTCAACCTCACCGATGCCATGGCGACGAGCGCGCTGCGTGAAGCGCGAAACGCGGACGTATTCATTGCGCGCGCCTCGCGGCTGGGCATTGCGATGCGGGTCATTCCGGCCGAGGAAGAGGCGCGGCTGGCGCTGGCTGGCGTTTTCGCCGGCGAGCAGGCCAGGCCCGAACGCGCCTTGGTCTTCGATGTCGGCGGAGGAAGCCTCGAAGTAATACTCGCCGAGGGAGATGGGGTTCGGGAGATGGTGAGTTTGCCCGCAGGCGTGGTGTATCTGACGGAGCGTTACCTGAAAAGAATGCCCACGCCGGATGAGCAGGTGCAGGCCTGTTCGGAGGCGGTGGGTGCGATGTTGGCGGATATTGATTTTGGTGAGGTAGCACTCGCGGAACGCCCCTTTGTCGGATGCGGGGGGGTGGTGGCGCTGGCCTGGTTTATAACCGAAGGCGCGCCGCCGGGCGGGGGCGTCGATGGCCTCTCGCTGCAGGCCTCTTTTTTTGAGGAATGGGTCGATCGGTTTGCTGGAATGTCTTATGAGGAAAGAAGTGGGCTTTGCGGCTTAGAGTCAGGGCGTGAGGACGTAGCGCTCGCCGGCCTCATCGTCGCGCGCGCGCTGTTGCGGTGGGGGCAAAAGAGGGAGTTAGGCATATCAACCGGTGGTGTTCGTGAGGGACGGCTTCTGGAGTTACTGGAGTCGCGTCCGTAGGGTTGCCGGGAGCGATTGCGCGACGTGCGTTAATTCAATGGAATAGGCAACGCCCCGAGTCGATCCTTGTACTGTTGTTGTTTGACACGGCCTTACCGCCTGCCTATATTTTGAATTTGAGCGTTGTGGATAGGAGCGCTATGCGCCGTGATGGCCGGGGAGCGCACCTATCTGTTGGCGCACTTCCTCTGGGGAATCGATATGGGGAAAATACTTCAATTTCCTCTCACCCAAATTCCGGATAATGGTCTTGATGTCGCTCTGGATTTGGAAACAGATGATTTGGAGGAAGTCTGGTTCAGGGCTTCCGGTCTAAAGCTCACCGGCAGGTTGGAGAAAACGGGTCTTCACCAGGTGAGTTTCCAGGGTCGGTTGAGTGGTCGGGTGTTGTTGGAATGCTCTCTCGGGCTGGCGGAGTTTCCGCTTTCGTTCAATGAGCCTTTGGCCGTCTATTTTTCCCGGATGCCGCAAGATTTGGGCCCGGAAGGTGAAATTGAACTGAATGAAGATGATCTCGAGGTCGCATACATCGAAAGCGAAACGGTAGATCTGACGACGCCCGTTTGCGATCAAATCGGGCTGGCGATTCCCATACAGCCCAGATGTCCTGAAAAATGTTTGGGAGAAGCGCCTGAAACCTGCCGGAAACTCGATGAAGGGGAATCCGTCGGCGTGGGGGCGGGATCAGACCCGAGGTGGGGGGTGCTCAAGGACTGGAAACAACCAGGTTCCGCATGATGAGTCTGTGGTAATTCGTGTGTGATGAATCTGAAATTTGGAATATGTGATACTATATGGTGATTCATTTCCGGACGTGAAGCCGAGAGGCATGCGAGGGAAATGGTCGTGTTTGACGCATTATCTTGAAAGGAGCACGGTGCTGTGGGACTTCCCAAACGTCGGCACTCGCAGACGCGAGGCCGCAAAAGAAGAACGCATTATAAAGTGGCCAAACCATCAGTCGCAGTTTGTTCGAACTGCAATAATCCGGTGCTGCCCCATCGGGTATGCAATGTCTGCGGGTATTACAAGGGACAAAAAGTTTTAGAAGTGAAGGAATAAAACCACCGCAGGAAGAGACGATGAAAATAGCCATAGATGCCATGGGTGGAGACAACGCGCCTTCGGCAGTAATAGAAGGGGCGTTGGAAGCTCACCGGGAAGAGGAAATCGAATCCATCCTGGTGGGCGTGCCGGAGCGAATCGAAGCGGAACTCGCGCGTCTCGGAGCTTCTGGGGATATCTTTGACATTCGCGCGGCGAGTCAAGTTATCGATATGGGCGAATCGCCCACGAAGTCGGTGAAGTCGAAGCCGGACTCATCCATGCGCGTCGCTCTTCAGTTGGTCAAGGACGGGGAGGCGCAGGCGGTATTCAGCGCGGGCGATACCGGAGGCGCCTTCGCCACGGGTTTGACGGTTTTACAGCGTATGCGAGGGGTTCAGCGGCCCGCCATTGCCGCTTTGATCCCTACCCTCAAAGGATTTTCCGTTATGTTGGACGTGGGAGCGAATTTGAGCCCGCGGGCGCAGCACTTGTTCCAGTTCGGGATCATGGGTTCCGTGTATACCGAGGAGGTGTTCAAGAAACCCGCGCCCACCGTGGGCTTGTTGAACGTGGGGGGCGAGGATTCCAAAGGAACCGAAGTGCTCAAGACGGTCCATGAGATTTTTGTGAAAAGCGATTTGAATTTTGTGGGCAATGTCGAGGGGAGCACTATTTTTCAGGGCGGCACGGACGTGATCGTGTGCGACGGATTCTCGGGCAACGTGGCCTTGAAGGTGAGCGAGAGTCTCAGTGAAATGCTGACGACGCTGCTTAGAGAGCAAATCATCGGTTCGATGCGCAGCAAGATCGGGTATATGTTTTTGCAGAATGGCCTGAAGTCCATGCGCCAAAGAACCGATTATTCCGAATATGGAGCCGCGCCATTGCTGGGCTTGGGTGGAATTTGTACAATTGGACATGGCCGTAGCAACGCGAAGGCCGTGAAAAACGCCATCCGGACAACGGCGAATATCGTCCACGTGGATCTCAATGCCAAGATACAAAAAGAGATTGACAAACATATCTCCATACAGCGTAGCGGAGATGTCGGTTGGCGTTTATGGAATCAGATACGAACGGGCATTTTCTACGAAAAGGTAACGGAAGATGAGCAAGAGAGTAGCGATGAAGAAAATAAGCCCTCTTGATATCTGAGTCGATTTTCGAATACGATCGCACCCTGGCAGTAATCTCGCCCGAATAGGGAATCATATTGTGACCCACTCCGTCATTTTGGGGACAGGTTCTTATGTCCCTGAAAGAGTTCTTTCGAATGCCGATCTGGAAAAGATGGTCGACACCAGCGACCAGTGGATTCGCGCTCGAACGGGAATCAGCGAGAGGCGTGTGGCGAAGGCAGATGAGGCCACTTCCCACCTGTCGATACATGCCGCCAATCAGGCGCTGGAGGCGGCGGAGGTGTGCGCCGAGGACATCGACCTCATCATCGTAACCACCTTCACGCCGGATACGATGTGCCCGGCGGCCGCTTGCTGGCTCCAGGCTCATATCGGCGCGCACAGGGCAGCGGCGTTTGATTTGAATGCGGCGTGCACGGGATTCGTCTATGGCCTTCAGGCGGCGGATGCATACATCCGCTCAGGCGTGATGAAAAAAGTGCTCCTGGTTTCCGCCGACGTCATGACGCGGGTGACCAATTGGGAGGATAGGGGCACATGCGTTTTGTGGGGAGATGGAGCGGGCGCCGTTGTAATCGGGGCATCGGAAAATGGAAACAGAGGCGTCATGGATTCCAGGGTGTATAGCGACGGGAAAGCCGGGGAACTCATTGTGGTCCCCGGAGGCGGTTCACGATTCGCCCCGATGACGCCGGACGATGTGCATAACAAAGAGCATTTGCTGCAAATGAGAGGACAGGAGACGTTCAAAACAGCGGTACGCTATTTCTCGGATGTATGCAATGAAACGCTGGAGCGAAGCGGCCTCACCTTGGATGATGTGGATGTATTCATCCCCCATCAGGCGAATCTGCGCATTATCGAAGCCGTGGCGAAACGGCTTAAATTGTCGATGGAAAAAGTGATCGTCACGATTAACAAATATGGCAATATGTCCGCGGCCACCATCCCGGTTGCTCTGGATGAATCGGTGAGGGAGGGGAAAGTTCGAAGCGGAGATAATGTTCTCATGGCTGCTTTCGGTGGAGGCCTCACTTGGGGTGCGGTTTTGGTCGAGTGGAAGTGATGATATGAGTGCACGCAAGGATTTTGCTTTACCCCCCGCCCTGTTTTATCCGCGAGCATAATAGATTAAAGCTTCGCCGTTCATGCCGTTGGCAAGGGTTTTGAGATGGGTGTGAAGATTGCGTATTTGTTTCCAGGCCAAGGTTCGCAATATGTTGGCATGGGCAAGCAGTTCTATGATGAATACCCGCTTGCGCGAGAAGCCTATCAACAGGCGAGTGATATTTTGGGATGGGACCTCACCAAGCTCAGTTTTGAAGGCCCCAAGTCGGAGTTGACGCTCACTTGTCACACCCAGCCCGCGATTCTGGTTCATAGCCATATCGCCTGCAACCTGCTGCGCGAGTGCGGCTTCGGCCCTTCTCTCGCCTTGGGGCACAGTTTGGGGGAATATTCCGCCCTGCTGGCGTCCGGGGCCATCAATTTTCAGACCTCCGTCGAGTTGGTGAAGAAAAGAGGCCGCTTCATGTACGAGGCCGTCCCCGAACGGGGCGGCGCCATGGCGGCCCTGCTCGGCATACAGAGAGAAGTTGCCGAAGCCATTTGCGGGGAAGTCGAAGGTGTGGTGGAGGTTGCAAATTATAATGCCCCCGGCCAATATGTCTTGTCGGGAGACAGGGATGCGGTGGAATCCGCCGCGCGTTTGGCGAAAGACAAGGGGGTCGGGAAGGTTGTCATGCTTCCGGTGGGAGCGCCCTTTCATTGTTCTTTGCTGAGCGAAGCGGCGGAGCGTATGAGTGAAGTTCTCGACGAAGTGGATATCGCCGCTCCTTCGATCCCCGTCTATGCGAATGTGACCGCCCAACCCGTGCGGGAGGGAGAACGAGTAAAAGAATTGCTCAAACGGCAAATTTGCTCCGCCGTGCGCTGGGAGGATGCTGTGCGCGCGGCAGGCGAGGAAAAACCCGATGTGATGGTCGAATTGGGTCCCGGGAGAGTGCTCTCAGGATTGAATAAGCGGATATTGAAGGGTATACCAGTGCACAATGTGGAAGATACGCGGAGTCTGGAGCAAACGGCTTCGGCCTTGGGCGAGTTCAACTGAATTTCATGCCTGTGTATGATGATTGTTGAAGTCTGGATGTGCAAAAGCGGAAACAGGTTTATGGAATTCGGAATGAATGCCCTGATCATGTGAAAAGAGTATTGAGTCCATGTTCTTGTCGAAAAGACAACTCAATACCGGTTTGAGAGAAAGATTTTCGGAGGAATTGGCGTGACAGATGATATCAAAGAACAAATAAAAGAGATTATCGTTGAGCAGTTGAGCGTGGAGCCTGAAAAGGTAGTTCCGGAAGCTTCATTTACCGATGATCTGGGAGCAGATTCGTTGGATACCGTAGAACTCGTCATGGCTTTTGAGGAGAAATTCGGTATTGAAATACCCGATGAAGAAGCGGAGAAAATCTCCAAGGTTCAGGATGCGTATGACTATATCTCCAAAGTGCCTGGAGATTAACGAAACCTCGTCCGTCAGCAAATTGAAGAGGAAGCATGGATAGTCAAGGTTTATTAAGGTCGGATGTTCGTGTTGTCGTTACGGGACTCGGGCTGCTTACGCCGCTGGGCTTGTCGGTGGATGAGAACTGGGGAGCCTTGATGCAGGGCCGCTCGGGTATCAGTAAAGTGTCTCGATTTACTTCGGATCGCTTGACGTCGCGGATCAGCGGTGAGGTAAAAGGTTTTGAACCTGAGAATTACGTTAGCCGCAAAGAACTCAAGAGAATGGACACTTTCATACAGTACGTTATCGCGGCCACTCAAATGGCCTTCGATGGTGCAGGCCTGGAAGCCCCGGACAAGGAATTTGCGCCGAGATACGGCACCATCATTGGTGTCGGTTTGGGCGGTTTGCCTGCCATCGAGGCAAATAAGAAGATATTGGACAGCAGAGACCCGACACGCATCAGCCCTTTTTTCATTCCCATGTTATTGGGGAATTTGGCCGCCGGTCAGGTTTCGATGCGTTGGGGATTAAAAGGACCGAACGTTTGCACTACGACGGCGTGCGCGTCCGGGAATCACGCCATCGGGGACGCGATGAAGTGCATCCAACGCGGCGTGGTCGATGTCATGGTGGCCGGTGGGAGTGAGTCGTGTATCACGGAGTTGGCCATGGCAGGATTTTGCGCGATGCGAGCACTCAGCACCCGCAACGATGACCCCGAGGGGGCGAGCCGTCCTTTTGATGTGGACAGGGATGGATTCGTGATGGCGGAAGGAGCGGGCGTCATGATCCTGGAGCGTTATGAACATGCCGTAGCGCGAGGTGCGGATATTTACGCCGAACTCAGCGGCTACGGATTGACTTCCGACGCCCACCACATTACCTCTCCAGACCCGGGTGGTGACGGGGCGGCCCGCTGCATGGGCATGGCGCTGAATGATGCGGGGCTTGCGCCCGAGGATGTGGATTACATCAACGCGCATGGCACATCCACCGGCGCGGGAGACAAACTCGAAACGACAGCCATCAAGAGAACATTTGGCGAGCATGCCTACAAACTCAGTGTAAGTTCCACAAAATCAATGACTGGGCATCTTCTGGGCGCGGCGGGAGGCGTGGAATCGGTTTTCACCATCTTGGCACTGAAAAACCAGTGCATTCCTCCCACCATCAATCTGGATAACCCAGACCCGGAATGCGATCTCGACTATGTGCCCAATTCTGCCCGGGAAGCGGACATCGACTGTGCCCTCACAAATTCGTTCGGTTTCGGGGGAACCAACGCGTCGCTCCTCTTCAAAAAAGCGGAAAACGACGCGGCTTAAAAAGAGTGGTTCCACCGTCAATGGAAACGGGAAGTTCTCTGGTTTCGGTGCAGGGGGCATCACCCTGGATGAAATCGAAACCCAGATCGGCTATTCGTTTTTAGATAAGGAACTCCTCGTCCAGGCCCTGACGCATCGCTCTTTTTCTCAAGAAAGCTCGACTCCCGCTTCAGACAATGAACGCCTGGAATTTTTAGGCGATGCAGTCTTGCAACTCATCGTGACGGAAAAACTCTGGAAGGATTTTCCGATGGATGATGAGGGTGTCTTGACGCACCTGCGATCAGAACGGGTGAACGGGCGCTCTTTGGCGAACGTTTTTTGGCGTCGTGGGTTGGGGGAATTCCTTCGCTTGGGCAAAGGGGAGGAGAAAACGGGTGGCCGAAAGAAACCCTCCATCCAGGCGGGAGCATTCGAGGCGTTGGTCGGCGCCATATATATCGATGCCGGTTATGCGCGTTGCGCGCAATGGGCGGAATCATGGTTCTGGTCTCCGGGCCTGAATGAGGAAGATGTCCTATCGCAGGATTTCAAAAGCCGGCTTCAGCGTTTGGCTCAAAAAAATGGAGATAAGCAGCCCGGGTATCGTCTGGTTCGAGAGAGCGGCCCTGAACACGAAAAAGAATTCGAGGTCGAGGTTCGTCTTGGTCGTAAGGTAATGGGATGTGGGCAGGGCACGACCAAAAAGGCGGCCGAGCAGGTGGCCGCGAAGGAAGCCGTTCATAAGATCGGAGAAGCCTAGCGCACCGGATTCCGGGAATGCGATATTTTTCCTTTGCGGATACGGGAGAATTCTGGTAACTTATTGATTCCTACCGCCCTTGTGTTATTTCAGACCGCCCCCTGAAAATGAAGTTCATTCGCCCGCCGAGGTGTTGAATTTGCGATTCCAACGCTTGGAGATGCAGGGGTTCAAGTCCTTCGTTGACAAAACCGTGATCGAAATTGGTGATGGTCTTACGGCTGTGGTCGGACCCAACGGATGCGGCAAAAGCAATGTATGCGATGCCGTTCGGTGGGTTCTGGGTGAGCAGGCGCCGAAAAACATGCGATCCAGGAAGATGGAAGACGTCATCTTCAATGGAAGCGCCGAGCGCAAACAACTCGGAATGTCCGAGGTCTCGCTTACCATCACCGATCTCAAAGGCGTAGTGACCTCTCCGACATTCAAGGATTTTGACGAAGTGGTGGTTACCCGGCGATTGTATCGCTCCGGGGAAAGTGAATATCTCATCAATCGTAATCCCTCCCGACTCAAAGATATTGTCGATTTGTTTCTCGACACAGGTGTTTCTCTCGACACCTTCTCCATCGTGGAGCAGGGCAAGATCGAGACTCTCGTAAACGCCAGGCCCATAGATAGGCGGATTCTGATTGAAGAGGCCGCCGGTATCATGAAGTACAAGAGCAGGCGGAACGAAGCATTGAGGAAATTGGAGCTTGCGCAGGCGAATCTGCTGCGTGTGGCCGACATCATGCGTGAGAAAGAGACCCGCCTGCGGTCTTTGCGCCGCCAGGCGAGAAAAGCGACGTTTCACAAGGAATACCGAACCGAGATTGCCGATCTTGCCACCAGAATCATGGCGCTCGACTACCTCAAACTTGTCGATGAGCTTGTTCCGGCGGAAAAATCGTATAACCGCGTCAAAGAAGAAGAACAAGCGGTTTTGGCGAAAATATCTTCCCTTGAAACCGATAGGGAAAAAGGGCGCATTTTGATTGCCGAGCGCTCAGAGGCATTGGCGGAATCCCGCCGCCGTGCAGTAGAGGTGGAGGGTTGCCTTCAGCGTCTGGAGAACCGAACCGAGATGCTTGGCAGCCGCCTCGCGGAACTCGATGCGGAAGATGAGCGTCGCGCGGAGGAAATTCAGACTCTCGACGCTGAAACCACGGTCTTGAAGAATGCGAGAATCAAGCTTTCCTCAACGCTTGAGACGCTTACGCAACAATCGGGCCTTGCGCGCCAGGAGTATGAAGTCAGTGCAGCGGAACTGGCCGCTGTTCGTGAGAGTTTGAGAGAACTCGAGCGGGCGCTTGATGAGGCCAGGTGCGCTCAAGGAGAGGAAAGGGAGCGTTTGAGCGTGGCGCGTCAGCAGATTGCCTCCATCGAATCGAGACGCGAAGGGCTGGCCGAGTCCACGGAGAAGATGGACGACGAGGCCGAGAGAATCAAGCGTCAAATTGAATCGACCCAGGCCGATGTAGATGCTGCGAGAAGCCGGGTGGAATCGCTGGTTGCATCTGAAAGCCACGCAAAACAAGAGCTTGAACAGTCAATGTCCGAGTGTGCGAGAACATCCGAGTCGTTGAGCCGCCACGAAGAATCCGTGGCTGAGACGAAAGAGTCTTTGATGGAGGCAAAATCCGCACTCTTGGCTTTGGAAGGGCTTCTTGACTCCGGCGAAAGCGGAATAGCGGATATGGAGGTGTTCAGATCTTGCGGTGCTCAGGTGTTGGCGTCTTTCTCCGACGTCATTCGAGTCGACCCGAAATTTGAAAAAGCCATCGAAACGGCACTTGGTGATAAATTGCTGGGTGTGGTGGTGAAGACTCCGGGTGATGCGGTGAATGCGGTTCGTACGCTGATGGGTTCGGAAGCCGGGCGAGGTGTGGTTCTGCCGATGGAAGTGGGTGTTCAGCCGGGTGCCGTCGTTCCGCTGGGAGAGGGAGTTCTGGGAGCGGCGGCGGATTTTGTTCGTTGCAATGCGGATTATCGGCCCCTCATTCAATCGCTGCTCGGGAATGTTGTTGTGGTGGCGGATATCGATGCCGCGCAGGCGGCATGGTGCAATGGGCCGCAAGGCGTCGTATGTGTGACTTTGGGTGGTGAAATTATTCACGCAAACGGTGCGGTGGAAGGCGGTTTGACTCGAAACGAAGGTTTTTTGGAGCGTTCCAGAAGATGTGAGGAGATGCGCCTGAAGGCTGAACATTTCGAAGAGCAACTTCTCGAGTTGGTTCCGAGCTCCCAAAAAATGAGCGAGCAACTCACAACAGCGGAGCAAAGAAGCCGTCATGCGACTGAGGCGAATCAACGGGCCGAGGTGATGCGCGTGGAGGCGGAGGGAACCCTCCGCTTGATGGAAGATAAGCGCGAGGAATTGCAAAAACGGCTGGTCGCGCTCGAGTCCACGCAAGAGGAGATTCGCGTGGAGCAGATGCGTCTCGTAGAGGCGTTCCAGGCGGCCAAAGACGAAAGTCTCCGCTCGGAAGAAGCAATTCAGGAATTCACCTCGCGTGTTGAGGATATCGAGAGAAAGGTGGGTGACGCCAGCCGACGATATTCAGAAGTAGAGGTGCGTGTCACGGACAAAAAAGTCGCCATGACGGAAATCAACGGGCAGGTGGCAGGTGGTCGGGCCGAGGTCCAACGGCTTGAGGAGGGGATATCCCAGAATTCAGCCCGCAAAATTCGCAGAGAAGAAGAACAGCGCGAATCGAAAGATAAAAGAAAACGCTTTGAAGAGAGCCTCGCGCAAAGCAAAGGGGAAATCCTCACTCTTCAGGATGAGAAAGCCAAAGTGGAAGCCGAGCAGGCCGAGCGTGATCGCATTTTGCGGGAAGTGCAATCACGTGATGAGGAACTGGGCGATTCGATTCGCGAGACGAAGGAGAGCTCCTCCGATCTGAATACTGCGGTAAGCGTGGCGGCGGAGCGGCGGACGACGCTCCGCGTCCAACGAGAATCCATGGTGGAATCCGCCAAAGTGGAATATGAGGTCAATCTTGAGGAGACGGCGGAGAGTCGGCGCGAAGAGATGCCCGAGTATCAGGAGATTGTCAATCGCCTGGAGATGCTGAATCAAAGGCTTTCCCGCATGGGGGAGGTGAATCCTCTGGCCGCGCAAGAATATGATGAAATCAACCAGGAATATGTCTTCTTACAAGAACAGCGCCAGGATTTGGAAAACTCCATCACCGATCTCCACGCCACGATCGAGAGACTGAACAAGACGACGAGATCCCGTTTCTTGGCGGCGTTCGAGGAGGTGGGCAATGCCTTCGCAGACATCTTTGGCCGCCTTTTCCAGGGTGGTGAGGCGCGCATGTACTTACTCGATCCGAATGACCCCCTGGAGACGGGCGTCGACATTGAGGTGAGGCCACCGGGCAAGCGTCCATCGAACATCATGCTCCTCTCCGCTGGGGAGAAGGCGCTCACCGCTCTTTCTTTGTTGTTCGCGGTCTTCAGCGTTCGGCCGAGCCCGTTTTGCATTCTCGACGAGGTGGACGCCACCCTGGACGACGCCAATGTCGGACGTTTTCGGGAAGTGATAGGCGAACTCGAGGATCGGAGCCAGTTCATTATCATCACCCATAATAAAAAGACCATGTCGTTTGCGAATCAACTTTACGGGGTAACGCAAAGAGAGAAAGGTGTTTCGGAAATCGTCTCCGTAAAACTGAACCGCGAGGATACAAGGGTAAATGGTGTAGGGGAAGCGGTGCTGGAATCGCAGGTGTAGCATTACCCGTATTTTCAAGAAAGATTTTGCTGGATATTGCCCCGGTGCACTGGCGCCGGGGTTGATTTTGCGTGGAGTGCGCCGGAGGAAATATCTTTGACGTCTGGTTCCGGGAAGAAAGAAAGCGCAGAGAAGGGTGCCGGCGCAAGAGGCTGGTTCGGTCAATTGCGCGATGGCCTTGCGAAGACGAGAGGGGGTTTTCTCGCCCGGGTGCAGGGCTTGCTGGCGGGACGCATTGATGAGGATACGCTCGAGGAATTGGAGGAAGTTCTCTATATGGCGGATTTGGGTCCTCTCCTCGTCGAGGCGCTGCTGGAAAGACTGAAAACGGGAGAGGGAACGGGGATGGATGCGAAGGCGCGTGTGAAGGAAATCATGCGCTCATGTTTTGAAAACCCGGCATGCCCACCTGCGTTTGCGCCGCAGGATCCTCCTGTCGGGGAGCCAAAAATCATTTTGCTGGTGGGAGTCAATGGTGTGGGCAAGACGACGACGGCGGGAAAACTCGCATCGCGCTTCTCGGCCGAAAAACATAAGGTCATGCTCGCGGCGGGGGATACGTTTCGCGCCGCGGCCGGAGAGCAGTTGACGATATGGGCGGAGAGAAGTGGATGCGAGATTGTTCGTCACCAGGAGGGAGCGGACTCATCCGCCGTGGTATATGACGCAGTTCAGGCTGCGAGGGCGCGTGGCGTCGATGTATTGCTTGTGGATACGGCGGGGCGCTTGCATACGAAAAAGAATCTCATGGAAGAATTAAAGAAGCTCAGACGCGTGACGCAGCGCCTCATCGATACCGCGCCCCATGAGGTGCTGCTCGTGTTGGACGCGACATCGGGGCAAAACGTGCTCTCCCAAGTGCGGGAGTTTGGCCCCGCCTTGGGCGTAACGGGTCTTGTGCTCACCAAGCTCGATGGTACGGCCAAGGGCGGCGTGGTGTTGGGCGCCACTTATGAGAGCGGCATACCCATAAGATATGTCGGCGTGGGTGAATCGGTGGAAGACCTCATTGATTTTGATGCAGATGCTTTCATCGAAGCGATTTTCGGCGACTAATGGCCGGAGCGGCCTCATAACGGGAAGCTAGATTTCAACCGTCGCTCAATATCGCCGGCAGGCGGGATTTCTTAGGACAATGCTCGGAGGGTTCCGTCCCCTCCACAAAGGCTTCCAGTATCGGTTCCCCTTCGCACCATGTCGAGGGTAAATGCCCTGAACGCGAATCCACCTTCACCAAGGTGATACCCGGTGGCGGCTCGGGGAGACGGACTTCTGATTCTTCGCCTTCGAGCCAGCCTTTCATCACATCGATCCATATCGGCAAGGCCGCGCTTCCGCCCGAAGCCCGGTAGCCCATGTGCTTGTTGTCGTCACGGCCCACCCAGACTCCCAAGACGAGGTCTTCCGAGAAGCCGATGAACCAGGCGTCTCGATACTCGTTTGTCGTGCCTGTTTTTCCCGCCAGAAATGTGCCGATCTTTTTGGCTTTTTTTCCGGTTCCATGCGTAATGACGCCGCGCAGCAACATTTTTAGTTGATAGGCCGCCTCGGGCGTGATGGCGAGATGCGTTGTGGGAACGTTCTCCTCCAGTATCCGGTTTCTTCCGTCGGTGACTTTCGTGATTTCATAGGGCCGCGCATATACGCCCTGCATGGCGAATGGAATGTATGAGGCCGTGAATTGGTATGGCGTCACCTCGATGGAGCCGAGCGCCAGGGAGAGATACGGGTTCATTTTCGAGCGGATGCCGATCCGATGTGCGAACGTGATCGCTTTTTGCGGCCCCATCTGGTCCAGTAGCTTGATGGTGGCCAGGTTCAGTGAAGACTGCAGGGCCTTTCTCATGGTGACGGGACCATAGAATTTGTTGGTGTAATTCCTGGGTTTCCAATCCTTTAGCGTGCCCGGCATACGGCGGACAAAGGGGGTATCCATGAGAATGTGCGCAGGCGTGTAGCCCTGAGACAGGGCTGTCCCCATGATGATGGGCTTGAAAGCCGAGCCTGGCTGACGATGCGCCTGCGTGGCCCGGTTGAACGGGAAGCGACGGAAGTTGGTCCCTCCCGTCAGGGCGCGGAGCGCTCCGGTTTTGGAGTCGAATGCGATGACGGCGCCTTGTACGGTTTCTTGCCATTCCAAGAAGAGCTTTTTCGAGCTGCGGTCCACCTTGATCACGCGGCCCAAAAGCAAATCTCCTTCTCTAAGCCTTTTGGGGTCGATGCGTTCGGGAAGAAGCATCTCGGCTTCATAGTTTCCGATGAGCCCGCTCACCATGTTTCCCGTGATATCGAGGATGCGAAATTGGAACCCATCCCCCAGGCGTGGCGGCCTCTTCATTTTCGTTCCAGGGTTCATGAATCCGCGCCTTTGGTTTATTTTTTCAACCCCGTTGATGAGCGCTTGATGCGCAATTTTCTGTAAGCCGATGTCAATGGTCGTATGAATCTCCAGACCGCTTTTGTAGAGGGACTGTCCATACCTGCGGCTGAGGCTGATGCGTGTTTTTTCAATGAAATATGCGGCTTCGGGTACGATATTGGCCACCCGGGGAACGAGTCGGATTGGCTCTTCGCGGGCGATTTTTTCTTGCTCAGCGGTGATAAAGCCGGATGCCCGCATTCTTGTGAATACCAAATTGCGTCGCCTCAGCGCTTTCTCGGGGTTGGTTTTGGGATTAAACCGTGTGGGCGCCTTGGGCAGTCCGGCGATCATGGCGGATTCGGCCAGCGTGAGTTGAGCGACCGTTTTCCCAAAATAGATTTGGGCGGCGGCCTGCACCCCGTACGCTCCGCTGCCGAGGTAGATTTGATTCAGATAAAATTCGAGTATTTCATCTTTCGTGAAGCGCCGTTCAATCTCAAGGGCCATTAACGCTTCTCGAATTTTTCGCTTGAGTTTTCTCTCAGGCGTTAAAAAGAGAACTTTTGCCAATTGTTGGGTAATGGTGCTGCCCCCCTGCACGAAATGGCCCGCTCGAAGGTTTTTGATGAACGCCCGGAAAATATCTGGATAGCTGACTCCCGGGTGGTCATAAAAGCGGCTGTCTTCTATGGCCAGAAATGCTTGGCGTAGCGTGGTAGGGATTTGTTTTAAAGGAATGGGCTTTCTTCTTTCCTGGTACAATTCCGCGAGAAGTTCACCCCCGCGGGCGTAAATACGCGTGATGGTGTTGGGTTTATAATTTTGGAGACGCTCGAGTTCGGGAAAATCATATAGATAACTAAAGCCCGCGCCGGCTCCCATTCCGCATACAACGGCCAGAACGCCCAGTACGAGAAGGACTATTTTTCCGCGTCGGGACCGGGGCAACAACGAAGTGATCCTCTTTGGGAGATGAATTTTCGAGGCGTCTCTCCGCAATTTGCGAAGACCTTCAATTATAAATTTGCGACATCATTTTCGCAATGTCTGAAAAAAGCAATTGCTCGTTGACAAGGAGAAACGAGGTCGACATAAAGGGATACGGAGATATTATTGGTATCCCGTCGCCCACTTGTCTCAAGGGGAGCGTATAGGGTGTTTGAGCAATCGCGCGTTTTGGTGCTCAACCAGACATATGAGCCGATTCATGTTTGCAACGCTCGCCGTGCGATTCGCATGATGATCACGGGAAAAGCGGATACCATTGAGACGAATGGCCTAATCGTCCGCAGCGAAGCGATGGAGTTTCATCTCCCCGCCGTCATACGGTTGAGAGCGTATGTCTATGTTCCGCGCAGGAGTCGGATTCCATTCAGCAAAAAGAATGTGATGCGTCGCGATGAGAGTACTTGTCAATATTGCGGCGCCAAAGGCGGGTATTTAACGGTGGATCATGTGTTGCCTCGTTCCCGTGGTGGCCGCTCCATTTGGGAGAATGTGGTTTGCAGTTGCCGGAAATGCAATGCGAAAAAAGGAGATCGTACGCCTGATGAGGCAGGCTTGAAGCTGAAAACGCCGCCCCAGAAACCAAAATCGTTCATATTGCATCACCTGAACCATCGTTTTCCTCGAACCGTGCAAAATGTATGGGAAAAATACCTCCACCCCGCTCAATTCGCTTGAGTCACAGGGTTTATCCGTCTTCCTTTATCCGTTAGACTTTCTTCCGCTCGTTTTTTCGAGCCGCCTTAGTGGGAGGCAGAGGACCCTTCATGAGTAGCTTCGAGCTCCATTCGAAATTCTCGCCCACGGGCGATCAGCCCGAAGCCATAGACGCTATCGTCCGGCAATTCGAAGAGGGACTAAATCATCAGGTTCTCTTGGGCGTCACCGGTTCCGGCAAGACGTTCACGGTGGCGAATGTCATCGCGAAGATGGGAAAACCCACGCTTGTCATCGCCCATAACAAAACCCTGGCCGCCCAACTTTACAATGAGCTTAAGGGGTTTTTCCCGAACAACGCGGTGGAGTATTTCGTTAGTTATTATGATTACTATCAGCCGGAAGCTTATGTGCCTACCACGGATACCTTTATCGAAAAAGATGCCTCCATCAACGATGAGCTGGACTGCCTGCGCCACTCGGCCACACGCTCTGCCTTGATGCGCGAAGACGTCATCGTGGTTGCGAGTGTGAGTTCCATCTATGGGTTGGGTTCACCAGCCGATTATTTCGATCTGCACATCGATATTTCTGTCGGCATGGAAATGGATCGTGAGGAGTTGCTCACGCAATTGATAAGAATTCAGTACCGGCGTTCGGATGCGGCTCTGCGTCGCGCCTCTTTTCGCGCGCGCGGAGATGTCGTCGAAATCATACCCGCCCATGAAGAAGGGCAAGCGATTCGCGTAGAGTTTTTTGGGGAAGAAATCGACAGCATCACGGAGATTGAGCCGATGCGGGGAATCGCTTTAAGAAAACTCGACCGGGTGGAGATTTACCCCAACAGCCATTACATCACGCCCGAGGAGAGGCTCTCGTCCGCCATCGAAGGGATTCAGGAGGAATTGTGGGAGCAGGTGGCGAAATTGAACGAGCAGGATAAATCCTATGAGGCGCAGCGCTTACAGCAGCGAACTTTGCAGGATATAGAGATGCTCAGGGAAGTCGGTTACTGCCACGGGGTGGAGAACTATAGTTTACACCTCGACGCGCGTTTGCAGGGCGAGCCGCCCGCGACCTTGTTTTCATATTTCTCCCGCGATCATCTGGTGGTGATAGATGAGAGCCATCAAAGCATCCCCCAGTTGCGGGGGATGTACCGAGGAGATCGCTCCCGCAAGGAAACCCTGGTTTCGTATGGTTTCAGGCTGCCATCGGCTTTGGATAATCGCCCACTTGAAATGAAAGAGTTCGAGGCGAATCTGAAGAACACGATCTACGTTTCGGCGACTCCCGGACCCTACGAATTAGAGAAAAGCGAAGGCGTTATTGTGGAACAGTTGTTAAGGCCTACCGGTTTGGTTGATCCCCCTGTGGAGATTCGCCCAGTGCAAGGACAGGTGGATGACTTGCTGGCCGAGGTGCGCCAGGTGGCGGCGGTGGGAGATCGCGTACTCGTCACCACCCTGACAAAAAGATTTGCTGAGGATTTAACGGAGTACTATGAAGATTTAGGGGTCCGGGTTCGGTATATGCACAGCGACATCGACGCACTCGAGCGGGTGCGGATAATTCGCGATCTGCGCTCGGGCGTTTTTGACGTGTTGATCGGCATCAATCTCCTGCGGGAGGGATTGGATTTGCCCGAAGTTGCTCTCGTGGCCATATTTGACGCGGATAAAGAAGGGTTTTTGCGCTCGGAAACTTCTTTGATTCAAACTTCGGGCCGTGCGGCCAGGCATATCAATGGCCGTGTCATCATGTATGCGGACCGCGTTACGGACAGCATGCGCCGGGCACTCGATGAGATGGATAGAAGAAGGAGCATTCAACTCGCTTACAACGAAGCGAACGGGATTGTTCCCCGCTCCATCAGCCGCAAGATGGATGAACTATTGGAAACATCCGGCGATCATGATTATGAAACCTCCTTCCAGTGGGAAGATATGGAATCGCCCCTGTTGTCGGAGATGGATGCATTGGCTTTAGACGAACTTCGCGCCCAAATGCACGAAGCGGCCCAGAAGCTCGAATTTGAAAGAGCTGCCGAGATTCGCGACAAGATTCTCACCATCGAGCGCCGGCAGCTTGGTCTTAGAACCTCCGAAATCACAACATGAGTGATTCC
This sequence comes from bacterium, assembly GCA_965221165.1. Lineage (GTDB taxonomy): Bacteria > UBA8248 > UBA8248 > UBA8248 > UBA8248 > Bin107. The sequence goes on along the minus strand of CBDCRP010000003.1, from coordinate 1,139,183 downwards.
GCACTTTCCGCCAGACTGGTTTCCGTGGGAGAGGACCGCTCGTTTTTGAAGTCTTTGCCCGAGAAGCCGGGGATTTATATTTTCAGGAACCGTTCGGGAGATGTCCTCTATGTCGGCAAGGCCTTGCGCTTAAGGAGCAGGGTGCGCAGTTATTTTGTAAAAAGGACCGGCCGAGGGCCCTGGATTCAAAAAATGGTGGAAGAGTTATCCACGATTGAGCATATTGTAACGGCTAACGAAATCGAGGCGCTCATCCTCGAGAGTAATTATGTAAAAAAGCACAAGCCCCGCCATAACGTGCTGCTACGCGACGACAAACATTTCCCCTACCTAAAGCTCAGCACGGGCGAGGACTACCCGCGTCTGAGCATTGTTCGTCGCCCCGCCGGAGATGGCGATTCGTACATGGGGCCCTTCCCATCGGCGAGTAGCCTGAGACGCACGATTCGTTTTTTGCAAAAAACGTTTCATATCAGGCCCTGCACGGGTGGTCTTGAAGATAAAACGGCGAAGCGGTGCATCTATTTTCAAATGGGCCAGTGCATGGGGCCGTGTGATGATTATCAAAGCCGGGAAGCATATGGAAGCGGTGTTTACGACGCCCTTGATTTTCTTAAAGGGAAAAATCAGGAGTTGGTTCGGAGACTCAAAAAACAGATGCAAGAACACTCCCGGGAATTGCAATATGAAGCCGCCGCAAAGGTGAGAGATCAGATTAAGGGAATCGAGCATGTCACCGAGCGACAGACCATGTTATCCGTGAAAGGGGGCGATCAGGATGTGCTCGGCTACCATCGCGAAGGACAAAAAGCGACGTTTCGATTGTTTTTTATTCGAGGCGGCAGGTTGCTGGGAGACCAGGGATTCCATGTGGCCGCTCGAGAAGATGTTCCCGATGGGGAAGTCGTCTCCGCATTTGTGAAACAGTATTACGACAACAAGACTTTTTTCCCTGATGAAGTGCTTTTGCCGTCCCCGGTGAATGATGCTTCGCTTATCGCGCAATGGTTGTCCGAGAGGCGGGGCAAAAAGATGTCTGTTTTGCATCCCCGTCGGGGGGATAAACGCCGCCTGGTCGAGATGGCGAGCGAGAACGCGTCGCATGCCATGGAACAGGAAAGCGCTTTGGTCAGCAAAGAGCAGAAAACGCTCGAAGAAGTTCGGCAGGCGTTGGGGCTTGAGGAACTGCCGGTGCGGATTGAAGCGTTTGACGTATCGAATTTACAGGGAAGTCATATCGTCGGCGCCAGCGTCATGTTCCAGGAAGGGCGCTCCTTGAAAGATGGCTATCGTCGCTACAAGATTAGGAGCGTGGGGGAATCCCCCGATGATTATTCCTCCATGCGCGAGATTGTTTTCAGGCGCTTGGAGCGTTTGGTGAACGAAGGAGGGGAGTTGCCCGATCTTCTGCTTATCGACGGTGGGAAGGGGCAACTCTCATCGGCCGCCTCGGCGCTGGAAGAACTCGGCGTGGCGGATGTGGCATTGTGCGCGATTGCGAAAGGCAGAAGTTCTGAGAACCCGGAAGCGCAAGATGTTATTTTTCTGCCCGGACAGGCGGACCCCATTCAACTGAAAGAAGGAAGTGCGCCTAAACTCATGCTGCAAAAGATTCGCGATGAGGTGCATCGGTTCGTGTTGACGTTCCACCGGACGCGCCGCAGACGCACTGGAATAAAGAGCGGTCTTGACGATGTGCCTGGTTTGGGTCCAAAGCGCAGGCGCGCGCTTCTGCGAACGTTCGGGAGCTTGAGAGGCGTTTTGGAAGCGAGCGATTTCAAACTGCTCGAAGTAGAAGGCATTACGCCGGGGCTTGTGACCGCCTTGAGGGAAAAGCTCGGGGGCGAGGGCGCATTTGCCGAAGGAGCTGGGAAAAGTACTTCTCAGACAAGCAAGCCTTGAAAGCGAAAGATGTGGGATATTCCATATTCTCGGGTCTTTTGCTGGCGTCTTTGTTTCCGCCGTTTCAATTTGAAATTTTAGCCTGGGTTGCGCTCGTTCCCCTCTTGTGGGCTCTGGAGGGAAAAAAAGCGCATGAAGCGTTTGTGCTGGGGTTGCTGGCCGGGCTGATTTCGTTCGGAATCATCATCTGGTGGGTAAAGATTTCCATGACCACCTATGGTGGTCTGCCTGCGGTCCTTGCGTGGCTGATTACCGTCGTCCTCGCGGTTTATCTCGCGTTGTACCCGGCGCTATTTGCGTTTTTTATGGTGCGTATGCAGGCGGGTGGCTCCATTTTCACCTTTCTAGTCGCGGCGCCCCTTTGGGTCTCCTTGGAATTGTTGCGTGCCTATGCTTTGTCGGGTTTCCCGTGGGCGCTACTGGGCTATAGTCAATATCGCTATTTGCATGTTATTCAAATCGCCGATCTGGCAGGTGTGTATGGCGTGTCATTTGTCATCGTGTTCGTCAACGCGGCGATTTGGCATTTTTTTCGCTTTCCGCAGAAAGCGACCTACGCTGTTGTCATTAGCGTTTCGCTCATGACGGCGGTTGTGTGGGGCTATGGTTATCTGCGTCTCCACGAAGTACCTATCCAAACGGAAGGCGCAGCGCGTCCGGTGGGTATCGTACAGGGGAATGTCGATCAGGCCGTCAAATGGTCTCCCCGGTGGCAAAAGAGCATTCTCGAGAAGATGGGAAAATTAACGGGGGACTTGAGTGGTCGTTTCCCGAAAAACGGATTGGCCACTCCTCCCATTGTTGTTTGGCCGGAGGCGGCGGCTCCTCTTGTTTACCAACGACGAGCGCACGAGAGAAGGCATCTTCGTCAACTCGCAAGGGATACGAATTCCTATCTGCTGTTTGGCGCCCTCGGGGAGCGTGACGTAAGACAAGGGCCGGGATTAACGAACTCGGCATATCTCCTCAACCCGCGCGGCGAGGAAATTGGCCGATATGACAAGATGCATTTACTGCCCTTCGGCGAATATGTTCCACTCGGTAAACTATTGTTTTTTGTGCAAAAACTGGTGCCGGTGATTGGGACGTTCAAGCCAGGAGACGAGCCGAAGATATTTGATGCCGCCAGCGCGAAGTTCGGCGTCTTGATTTGTTTTGAAGCCATTTTCCCCCGTGTGGTGCGACGGATGAAAGGTGCGCAGTTTCTCATCAACATCACGAATGATGCGTGGTTCGGGAAAACTGCGGCCTCTGAACAGCACCTGTCGATGGTGGCGTTCCGGGCGGTGGAATTCCGAATGCCGATTGTTCGTTCAGCGAATACGGGGATCAGCGCGTTGGTCGATCCTACCGGAGCGATTCGAAAGCGAAGCCCCCTTTTTGAGGAGTGGATACACTCTGATGCCATTTTGTTGAAAAAAGACGCCCCTAGCGCTTATGCCAGGATGGGGGATATGTTCGCGTATCTGTGTGTTTTCGTTTCTGTGGCGGGGGTTTTGCTGTTTCGCTCCAGACGGGACTCTCGAATGTGGTATGATAATTAGAACTGCCCAGGTGGACTCCATGCCGACAGGCCATAGAGTTGTGTTTCGAAAGATTGGAGATATCCATGGAAGATTTGTGTAAAAAATCTGAGCAACTGGAGGCACGCCTCCTTGAACTGCGAGGGCGGCTTTGACCTCGATCGTTTGGAGGCGGAATGCGCCAAGCTGGATAAACTCGCCGGAGAGACGGGTTTTTGGAACGACGCTGAAACCGCGCAAAACACACTGAGGCAGCGCGCGTCTCTTGAGAAAACGATCCGGAATTGGGAGAACCTGAACGGGGGACTCAAAGAACAGAAAGAACTTCTCCAGCTTCTCCAAATGGAAGAAACGTCCGAATCAGAACTCCTGAGTGATATCGAAAATGCTCTTTCCTCTCTTTTAGAAGAAACCGAGCGCCTGGAGTTTCACCTGGTCATGGATTCCGAGGAAGACAGGGCCAACGCCATTCTCTCCGTGAATGCGGGAGCAGGTGGTGTCGAGAGCCAGGATTGGGCCGAAATGCTCTTCCGCATGTATACGAGATGGGCGGAGGAGAGGGGATACCAAGCGCGTCTTGTTTCCATACTTGGAGGGGAGGAGGCTGGGATTAAAAACGTTACCCTGATCATTCAGGGGGATTACGCCTATGGTTACCTCCGAGCGGAAGTCGGCGTACATCGGTTGATAAGAATTTCGCCCTTTGACGCCAGTTCCAAGAGACACACCTCGTTTGCTTCCGTGGATGTCGTTCCAGAGGTATCGGATGATGTGGAAATCGAGATCGATGAGAACGATTTGAGAATTGATGTGTTCAGGAGTTCGGGTGCTGGTGGCCAACATGTGAATACCACGGATTCCGCGGTGAGGATTACACACTTGCCGACGAATATCGTGGTCTCATGCCAAAATGAGAGAAGCCAGCATAAAAATCGCGCTACGGCCATGAAATTGCTACGCGGTCAGTTATATGAAATGGAGAAACGAAAGCGCGATGAGGAAAAAGAAGTCCAACATGCCATGAAAAAGACGATTGGGTTTGGGAGTCAGATTCGTTCCTACATATTGCATCCGTACCGGATGGTGAAAGATCATCGAACCGATGTGGAACTCTCGGATGTGAATGCCGTGTTGGATGGGGATATCGATAAGTTTATCGACGCCTACCTTCTCTCGTTGATAGAAGAGAAGGCGAATACGCGCGCGTAATCGCCGGGGGCTGAATTGAGCTTGAGACGAATGAGGAAAACAATAATATCCACGGGATGCTGAAAGAGGGTATGGGAGGAGTGCCCCGGTGGCGGATGAAACGATACCATTGCCAGATGAACGAGATGATGAAAATGTTTTGACCCAACAGCGGAGAAAAAAGCTCAATCGGATTCGTGCGTCCGGAGCCAACCCGTTTGTGAATCGATTTTCGACGACCCATCAGATTGGCGCTGTCGTCCAAGAGTTCGATGAAGTGCCGACGGATGGTTTTGGTGAGGCGAAACAGACGAATTTCTCCGTGGCGGGGAGAATCATCGCCAAGCGGGTGCAGGGTAAAGTCGCCTTTATCGATCTGCGAGATGGAACAGGACAAATTCAGTTGTTCATTCGGATGAATGAAATAGGCGAAGACGCTTTTCAGTCCGCAAAGGAACTTGATATTGGCGATATCGTCGGCGTGGAAGGAGGCGTGTTCCGAACGAGGATGGGCGAGCTTTCCATTTGGGTGCGCCGGGTAAACCTATTGACGAAAAGTTTGAGGCCGCTACCTGAAAAATGGCACGGCCTACAGAACGTGGAGGCGCGTTACCGACAGCGGTATGTGGATTTGATCGCAAACCCTGAGGTGGTCGAAGTGTTTCGGGTGCGCACCCGGATAATTCAGTCAATACGCCACTTTTTGGATGATTTGAATTTTCTTGAAGTCGAAACCCCGATGATGCAGGCCATCGCCGGCGGAGCGGCGGCCAGACCGTTTACCACCTACCACAATACCCTGGAAATGCCCTTGTACCTTCGCGTGGCGCCCGAGCTTTATCTCAAGCGCCTGGTTGTGGGTGGAATGGATCGTGTCTATGAGATTAACCGCAATTTCAGAAATGAAGGCATATCCACGCAGCACAACCCGGAATTTACGATGCTTGAGTTCTATATGGCCTATGCGGATTATAACGATTTGATGAGATTGACGGAGAAGATGGTGGCCTCTTTGGCTCAGGATATTTTGGGAGGTGACGTGCTGAAGTATGGGGACGAGGAAATCTCGTTTCAGGCGCCTTGGGCGCGATATAAATGGCACGATTCCATCGTGGCCGTGGGTGGCGCGCCGAGCGAAGTAGTAGAAGCTGAAGAAAAAGCCCGCCTTTTTGCGCAAGAAATCGCAGAGCCGAAGGGCTACCCCATATCGGATGCAATGAGCCATGCGCACGTCCTGGAGTATCTGTTCGAAGAGTTGGTGGAGCCGAAACTCAGGCAGCCAACTTTCATCTATGATTTTCCCAAGTCCCTTTCACCGCTGTCCAAGAGCAGGGAAGATGATCCCGATATTGTGGAGCGGTTTGAACTCATCATTGCCGGGCGCGAGATTGCCAACGCCTATACGGAATTGAATGATCCAGACGATCAGCGCGTCCGCTTTGAGCAACAAGAAGCGGCGAGGGATGCCGGCGATGAGGAAGCCCATGAGATCGATTGGGATTATCTCACGGCCCTGGAATATGGCTTGCCGCCTACGGCAGGTGAGGGAATCGGAATCGATAGGCTCGCGATGCTACTGACGAATACACACTCGATTCGGGATGTAATCCTTTTTCCCCTTATGCGGAAACATCAGGGCTGAAGATGGCTTTTTCCACGGAACTGTTCATTGGTCTCAGGCACTTGCGCTCGCGGAGCAAACTCGCTTTTGTCTCACTCACTACCTGGATATCTGTGCTGGGCGTCGCGCTGGGCGTCGCTACACTCATCGTCGTCGTGGGAGTGATGACAGGGTTTCAGCGGGAATTCCGTGAAAAAATATTGGGTACACAAAGCCATATTGTTGTGACGAGATCAGGTGCTTCATTGATGAAAGAATGGCGGAATACTTTGGAGAAGGTTAGTAAACAGCCGGGTGTAGTGGCGGCCAGTCCTTTTGTATATGGGCAGGCAATGTTCTCAGCCAAGAATCGCGTGATGGGTTCGGTGGTGCGTGGAATCGACCCTGCCCGGGAAATCGATGTGACAGATATTAAGAGGTATCTCGAGGGTGATGCATTAGAAAAGATTTTGGATAAAAAAAACAGCGCCGATAAACCCGGCGTCATACTCGGGAACGAACTCGCGAAGAACTTGTACCTCAAGGTGGGTGATTCGGTGACGATGGTGAGCCCTGTGGGAGTGATTACGCCGATGGGCCTCGTGCCCCGAACAAAAAAATTTCAAGTGGTGGGGGTCTTTCGCAGCGGATTTTACCAATACGACGCAGGACTCGCATTTATTTCCATGAAAGAGAGCCAGACCTTCTTTGGATTCGGCGATTCTGTAACGGGGGTGCATTTGCGGGTGAAGGATATTTTCTCGGCTGAGCTTATTTCTCGCAAAATCCAGAGCACCCTCCCGGCGGCATATTTGTCTCGTTCTTGGCAAGAAATGAATCGTAACCTGTTTTCCGCGTTAAAGACGGAAAAAACCACGCTTACCATACTTCTCCTTCTGGTCGTTGTTGTCGCCGCCTTCAACATCATAGGCTCCCTGGTCATGGTGGTGATGGAAAAAGGTCGCGAAATCGCGATCTTGAAGTCGATGGGAGCTACGAGCGGCGCAATTTTGAGGATTTTTTTCGTTCAAGGCGCTTTCATAGGGCTCTTGGGCGCTGTGCTGGGAACCAGTGGAGGTCTCGTTCTGGGGTGGAATCTCCATGTAGTGGAGGATTTTTTAGAACGCGTGTTTGGCCTGGACATCCTACCGCCCAGCGTTTACCATATAGAGAAGTTACCGGTGCAGATGACGTCTTTTGATGTTTCTATTACTGCAGTGTCCGCCTTGTTAATCTGTTTGGCGGCGACACTTTACCCAGCGTGGCGTGCTTCGCGCGTCGATCCGGTAGAAAATCTCCGTTATGGTTGATTCGAGCATATTGGAGATGAGTGAATCTGCTTCACCCAAAGGTGTGTTACCGCAGGTTATCGTCACTAGGGGACTGGCGAAATCATACTCTATGAGCAGTGGCGAGGTGGTGGCTCTGAGCGGGGTCAACCTCGAAATTGGTCATGGCGAAATGGTGGCCATCATGGGGGTTTCAGGAGCAGGGAAAACCACCCTGCTTCACCTTTTGGGAGCACTCGACAAGCCGACGAAGGGTGAAGTGATTTTGGAAGGCAAAAGCCTCTCTGATTGCTCGGAAATAGAATTAGCGCGATTGAGAAATCAGTATGTGGGTTTTGTATTCCAGTTTCACCACTTGTTGCCGGAGTTTTCTGGACTAGAAAATGTTATGATGCCCGGGTTGATCCGTGGTGCCCCCAAAAAGGAGGTGGAGCAGCAGGCGAAGGAGTTGTTAAGCCGGATGGACTTGGCTGATAGATGGAACCATCGGCCTGGAGAACTTTCTGGAGGAGAGCAACAAAGGGTTGCTATTGCCCGCGCGTTAATTAACAATCCTTCTGTAGTACTTGCGGATGAACCAACGGGGAATTTGGACTCCTCAACCGCGGAAACGATATTTGAATTGCTTCGAGAGATAAACCAAAGAAACAAGCAAACAATTTTGGTGGCGACGCACAATAATTCGATGGCGGAAAGAATGGATCGTGTGATCGCCGTGGTGGACGGGAAAATAGCTCATAAAAAGTAAGGAGGGCCGTATGTTCAAGCGATTCACCGAGCGTGCCCGCAAAGTCATTATCTTGGCCAGAGAGGAAGCGGAACACTACCGACACGAATATCTGGGGACCGAACATATCCTGCTTGGTGTACTGAAGGATGGGGGCGGAATCGCCATAGCTGTTTTGCAGAAGTTAGGGGTCGACCCCAAGCAGCTTCGGTTGGAGCTTGAGCGTAATTTACCCAAGAGTTTGAGCGGCCCCGTGGAGGGGGATATCCCGTTTACCCCGAAGGCGAAAAAAGTACTTGAATACGCCGTCGAAGAGGCCCGTTTGATGGGTCACAACTATATCGGCACCGAACATCTGTTGTTGGGTATTGTCAGAGAGAAAGACGGATTGGCGGCTAAAATTCTGGCTAGCTTCGGCGTAAAACTCCAGCAAACGCGGGAACAGACCATTAATCTCTTAAGGGAACCCGTGGCGGCGCGTTCTCGCGAGAAGAGCAAGACGCCGGCGCTTGATGAGTTTGGGCGCGACCTCACGGAGTTTGCGGATGAGGGAAAACTCGATCCCGTCATCGGTCGGGAGAATGAAATAGAGCGTGTCATCCAGATTCTCGCCCGAAGGACGAAAAACAACCCTGTCTTGATCGGAGAGCCCGGCGTAGGGAAAACAGCGATTGTCGAGGGCTTGGCTCAATCGATTATGTCGAAAGAAGTTCCCCAGATTTTGTACAACAAGCGCGTGGTTCAGCTTGATTTGGGCGCTTTGGTTGCAGGGACGAAATACCGTGGACAGTTCGAGGCGCGCTTGAAAGCCATCATGAAAGAAATCACGCAAAGCCAGGATGTGATTATCTTTATTGATGAGCTGCATACTTTGGTGGGTGCGGGCGCGGCGGAAGGCTCCATAGATGCTTCGAACATGTTAAAACCCGCGCTCAGCCGTGGAGAAGTTCAGTGTATCGGCGCCACCACGTTGGATGAGTATCGAAAATATATCGAGAAAAACGGCGCTTTAGAGCGTCGTTTCCAAAGTGTCATGGTGGATCCGCCTTCCGTCGATGACACAGTCAATATACTGAAGGGTCTGAGAGACAAATATGAGAAACACCACCGCGCGCAGTTGACGGATGACGCGCTAGTCTCCGCAGTTCGCTTGTCGTCCCAATATGTATCGGATCGCTTCTTGCCGGATAAAGCCATAGACGTCATCGATGAGGCGTGCAGCAAGGTTCGTCTTGAGAAAGAAACCTTCCCGAGCAACATTCGGGATCTTCAGCGCCAAATTGAAGAAACGGTTCGCACCAAAAAAGATATGATCGAGAAACAGGATTTTGAAAAGGCTGTCGAGTTACGCGACCAGGAGGAGCAGGACAGAAGCAGGCTTGACGAGTTGAAAGCGGAATGGGAAGCGGGCCAAACGGATGAAGAGCCTTTTGTCACCGATGAAGATGTGGCGTACGTGGTCAGCCGGATGACCGGGATTCCGTTGCAGCGCATCGGGGAAGTGGAGAACGAGCGTCTTCTCCGAATGGAAGAGGAATTGAATAGCTGCATCATCGGGCAAGAAGAAGCCACGCGCGCTTTGACGAAGGCGGTTCGCCGGGCGCGTGCAGGCCTGAAAGGGCCGAAGAGACCAATCGGTAGCTTCTTGTTTCTAGGCCCTACGGGTGTAGGTAAGACCGAGATGGCTCGAATGCTCGCCCAGTTCATGTTCGGCGACCCGAGCGCTCTCATTCGCATTGACATGAGTGAATACATGGAGAGATTCAACGTCTCCCGCCTCACCGGAGCGCCTCCGGGATACGTCGGTTACGAGGAGGGGGGGCAGCTCACCGAGCGCGTTCGCAGAAAGCCTTACTCCGTTATACTGCTTGATGAGATCGAGAAGGCGCACCCCGATGTCTACCATGTCTTGTTGCAGGTGATGGACGATGGTCTGCTCACGGACAGCTATGGCCGCAACATCGACTTCAAGAACACCGTCATCATCATGACTTCGAATTTGGCGGCCCGATCCATTGAGAAAGGCACATCCCTCGGTTTCCAGAAGGTGGACTCAGGCCTTGGCTTCGACAAGATTAAAGACAGCATTCGCGATGAGTTGAAGCGCACCTTTAATCCCGAGTTCCTGAACCGGATTGATGATGTCATCATCTTCCGGCCATTGACCCATGAGGACATCCTGAAAATCGTGGATATTGAAATCGCCAAGGTCAATGTGACGCTGGGTGAGAAGGAAATGACGATTGAACTGAGCGAAGAGGCCAAAGACTGGCTTGCCAAGCAGGGGTTTGAGCCGGCTTATGGAGCAAGGCCTCTGCGTCGCGTCATCCAGAGACACATCGAAGATACCCTCAGCGAAGAAGTTTTGCATGGTAAATTCCAGGATGGGGGAACGATCCTGGCGAAGTTGGCTGGGGATGAATTGGTATTCGAACTGAAAGAAGACACGGAAGTGCTCAGTGTCCAAGACCTATAGTTTCACTGAAAAATTGAAACTGGTTTCCCCTTCTTCCTCGGGGGGTGGTCTTATGCACTTTGCGGCGAAGGTGCTGTCCTGCGCCGTTATGGCCGTCATGTCACTTATGGTTGTTTCTCATGAGGCGATGGGGCAGTCGCCTTCACCGGCCATCACAATAAAGGCAATTGAAATCCAAGGGAATCGTAGGGTTGATCGCTCTACGGTTCTTTTTTACGTTCAGTTGAAAGAAGGGAAAAACTACACCAACGTAGAATTGGTTAAGCAAATACGCGCGGACGTTCGTGCCATATACAAACTTGGATTTTTCAGAGATGTTAATGCCCAGGTGGAGTCTCTCGAAGGGGGACTCCGGGTTATTTATCGTATCATCGAAAAACCCACTATTAATCAGATTGAAATCATTGGAAACAGCAGCATAGACCTCGAGAAAATCCAAGAGCGCGTCACAGTGAAGGTTCAGACCATTGTGAGCGAATCCATCCTGAAGGAAACTGTTCGGAACATCCGAAAATTATATCAAGAACAAGGCTATTATTTCGCCCGCATAGAAGCTGTGTTGAAAGAAAGCGGCCAGAATACCGTGGCCGTCACGTTCTTGATAGATGAAGGGGAAAGTGTACGCATTGGAGCGATTAATTTTGAAGGCAACGATAATGTCTCCAGAAAAGATTTGCTCAAAGCAATGGAAACCGGCGAGTCGGGATTTTTCTCTTTTCTCACGAACTCAGGGATATTCAGCGAAGATGCGTTGCAAAAGGATTTGGTGCGGCTCCGCCTGTTATATGAGAGTCGTGGGTACGTCAAGGTTCAAGTTGCCCAGCCCATTATTCGCGAGGATCGAGAAAAAGGCCGGATTTATATAACGATACCTATCAGCGAAGGCTTTCGGTACCGAATCTCAAAAATCGATATTCGTGGTGGAGAGGATGTCATTCCCCAAGAAGAGATCAGAGGGAAGATGCTTCTTTTTGTGGGCGATGTTTTCAACAAAACTCGCTTAATCACCGATGTGCGAGCGATAACAAACCAATTTTCGAACCGTGGCTATGCGTTTGCTGATGTTAACCCCATCACCAAGACAGACGATGACAAGAATACGGTCGACATAACGGTTCAAATCAATAAAGGACGAAGAGTATACATTGGAAAAGTGGAGATAAGAGGTAACACCCGGACCCGTGAGAATGTAATTCGTCGGGATGTCCGGGTAATAGAGGGGTCTCTGTATAACGCGAGAGGATTGGCGCTGACACGTCAGCGTCTCACTCGCACGAATTATTTCGAGACAGTGAAAGTCGCTGAAAAACGGCGCCCTGGTAGCGATGAAATACTCGATATCGATATTGAGGTGAAGGAGAAGCCAACCGGCTCCATCACAGGCGGCATTGGCATCAATAGTGACGAGGGCTTTTATGGGCAGGGAGAATTGAAAGAGTCGAATTTATTCGGAAAAGGTTTGATTGCTTCATTGTTCACCAGACTTTCTTCTGAACGCTTTGATTTGGTTGCAGAATACTCGGACCCGAACTTCCGGGATTCCGGCTTTTCACTCGGAGGAAGCCTGTTTTTTGTCGATCAGGAATATGAAACCTTCGATAACGAGAAACGGGGTGGCCGAATAACGGTTGGTAAGGAGTTCCAGGAGTTCTTGAAGGCATTCGTTTCTTATGAGCTCGCAGAATCCCGTATCAGCAACGTTGGTGCCATGGCGACAGCGTCGATTCGTGCGCAGGATGGAGACACTTTTCTGGAAAGTAGCATTATTCCGAAGTTGATTTTTGATAATCGGAACAGACCTATTTTCCCGACGGATGGCACGTTCTGGAGCATTTCCTCCACAATTTCTACATCGATATTAGGTGGAAATGTCGATGTATTCTCTTTGGAAGCGGAATTCCGGCAATACTATAATATTGGAGAACGCCTCCGGATCCGTGTTTTGCGGGATTTGGTTTTGAGTTTGAGAGGAAATGTCCGCTACGTTGATTCGTTAAAAGGTGAATTGCCAGCGTTCCGCCGGTTATATAGCGGCAGAAGGCATACTGTCCGCGGCTTCAGTTCCAACGATCTTGGCCCTCAAGATACGCAGGGTGATGCGATAGGCGGGTTTTCTGCGGCTCTCGCCTCCGTGGAATTTTCGCATCCCTTTATCGGTCCGACCCAAGTCGCGGCTTTCTTCGATGTGGGAAATATTTGGGATGAGGACGATGCGTTGGATCTAGGTGATTTGCGATATGGTGCTGGAGTTGGTTTGCGCATCGTGACGCCAATCGGTCCCATGCGGTTTGATGTTGGATATAAGCTGGATAGAAAATCGAATGAACGTAGAAGAGAAACGCATTTGGGGATTGGCGCTGCTTTTTAGGGTGTTTGCCGATATTGCCTTTGGTACGGAGGATGTTTAGGTGAAGGGTTTTGGACTATCGATTTTGCTCGTATCGATATTTTTTGTCTTTGCTTATGCCGGTGATGTGGAATCGGCCAATGCGAAATATGGCGTTGTCAATATTCAGCGCGTATTGCGAATTTCAAAAAGCGGACGGGCCGCGAGTTCGTCTTTGGACAGAGAGAAAAAGAGGCTCGAAACCACGATTCGGAAAAGGCGCAATGATTTGGCTCAAATTGCGAATAAAGTGCGTGATTTGCAATTGGAGATCGACCAGAAAAGCGCGATTTGGCGCCAAGAGGAAAAAGAGCGCAAGGCGTTCGAGTTGCGATCCCAAAGGAGGGATCTCTCTCGCGAGCAGGATAATCTGAGGCGATTGTTGCGGGAGAGCCAACGAGATCTTGAAGAGCGCCGAAGGATGGCCGTGACAAAGGTACTAAAAGAGGTGAAAGATATTGTTAGTGAACTTGGAAAGCAAGAAGGTTTGGATGTTATTGTAGACAGTACCTCTGGCGGTGTTTTGTTTTATACTCCGGGAGTGGATCTGACGGAAAAGGTGATAAAGCTGTACGATCAGAAGAAGAAATGAAATGTTTCTGGCAGAGATCGCGAATCTGCTTGGCGGGGAATTGATTGGCGACGGAAACGTAGATGTCCAGGATGTAGCCGAATATGAAAAGGCCTCGCCAAAAGATTTGAGCTATGTGGAGTCAGCGAAAAAGCTTAGTACACACTCTGATGCGGGTGCCCTTATCGTTCCTCATGGACTGGAAACTGGTCGTCCATGTATTTCTACGAAAAACCCTCGTTTATCTTTCGCCCGCGCGGTCTTGTTGTTCCGCCCACCTCAAAAATTCCAGCCCGGGATTGACGCCAACGCCAGCATCTCTGATACGGCCCGTGTGGGAGACGGTGTATATGTAGGGCCATTTGCATCTCTTGCCAGTGGTGTTGTGGTGGGTGATGATTCCTACATCGGGGCGGGTGTGCATATCGACCAAAACGTGAGGATAGGTTCTGAATGTTACATATACCCTAATTGTGTTTTGTATGCTGATGTGGAGATATGGTCCAGAGTTATTCTTCATGCGGGAGTTGTCGTCGGTTCAGATGGATTTGGATATATTCCCGATGAGGAGGGTCGTACTTTCAAATACCCGCAAACGGGCACGGTCGTCATTGAGGACGATGTGGAAATCGGGGCGAACAGCACAATCGATCGGGCCACTCTAAGAGAAACGAGAATCGGCCGTGGCACGAAAATCGACAACCTGGTGCAAATCGCTCACAATGTCGTTATTGGCGAGGATTGCATATTAGCGAGCCAGGTAGGCATCTCGGGTAGCGCGAAAATTGGTCGAGGCGTCATGATGGGCGGCAATGTCGGGGTGGCTGATCATGTTGAAATCGGAGATGGTGCGAAACTAGGAGCGGGAACCGGTGTGCCGAAGAGTTTAGAAGGAGGGAAGGTGTATCTCCACGCTCCTGCGACAGAAATTCGTGATGCGCGCAGGCGAATTGCGGTTTTGAGGAATTTGCCGAGGATAGCAGAAAAAATAAATGAACTCGAAAGAAAGATTGGTAAATTAGAATCATGATGGATAGTCAGCGGATACAGGAAATAATCCCACACAGAGATCCGTTTCTATTGGTTGATCGGGTAACAGAGCTTGACCCGGAAGAAATTTCTATCGTAGCCCAGAAGAATATCACCAAAGATGAACCATATTTAGAGGGTCATTTCCCTGGCAATCCCATCATGCCGGGTGTATTGATCATAGAGGCGTTGGCGCAAACCGGTTTGATTTGCCTTTTTGAGTTGAAATTGATCGACCCAGGGGCTGAATTTTTCTTCACTGGCATCGAGCAGGTAAAATTCAGACGTCCGGTTGTTCCCGGAGATTTGTTGCAGTTGCACGCAAAACTCTTGAAAAACAAAAGGACGCTGTGGAAGTTTGAAGGGCGAGCATTTGCAGGGGGTCAGATAGCCGTCGAAGGTCTTTTCACCGCCTATGCTATTCCCCGATCCCAATAGACATTGAACGATATAGCCCCCACTTCGAATATCAACCCGGCAGCGCAACTCGGGCAGGATTTGAAAATCGGACCAGGTGCTTTTATCGGCGCAAATGTAATTCTTCGAGATGGATGTGAAATCGGTCCGAATGCAACCATTCAGGGGCCTGCCGTTATAGGTGAGGGGTGTCGGATTTTTCCGAATGCCGTCATCGGCTTAGAAGCGCAAGTTGTCGATTTGCCGTCGGATTCAGGTGGGGTTGAAATCGGAGCAGGCACTATTGTCCGTGAAACAGCGACAATTCATCGCTCTATGTATCAGGGCCAAAACACGATACTAGGCAGGAAATGCTACATCATGGTCGGTGCGCATGTGGGCCACGATTGCCGTGTAGGTGATCAGTCGATCTTGGTGAACCATTGTTCTTTGGGGGGACATGTGGAAGTCGGGAATAAATGTTTCATATCTAACTTCATTGGCGTGCATCAGTATATGCGAGTTGGAGAGGGTTCGATTGTGGTGGGCCCCGCTGCGGCGAGAAAAGATGTGCCTCCATTCGTCAAGATGGCAGATGACCCTCTGCGTGTCATTGGATTGAATGTGGTTGGTTTGCGGAGAAACGGCGTTTCGGCTGAAGTGAGAGCGGATATAAAAAGGGCGTACAAAATCCTTTTCAACGAACCGGGTACGATGGCGCAAAAAATAGAGAAAATAGAAGCGCAGGTGCCATTAGGAGCGGAAATTCAATCCGTGGTAGAATTCGTGCGGAATTCGAAGAATGGCATCTATCAAGGCCGCGTGTAAGTGTAAGTTTTTTGCGAGGTTAAAAGCCCATGCTGGATCCTCTGCGAGTTGGCGTCGTCGGCGTTGGCCATATGGGGAGTTATCATGTAGCTGCGCTTTCCGAACTTTTGGAGGCGAATCTAGCGGCTGTTTGTGATTTGGATGCCAGTCGCGCTCAGGAATTGTCTGATAGATATGGGACGAAGGCGTTTTCTGATCCAGCCGATCTTATCGACTGTGTAGATGCAGTTACTATCGCTGTTCCTACCTTGCAGCATTTTGAAGTGTCTCGGATATTCCTCGAGAATGGCGTGCATGTGCTGGTGGAGAAACCCATTTGCACAACGATGGAAGACGCCCGGAAATTATTTGACTTGGCAACCCAAAGCAATTTGGTTCTTCACATTGGCCATGTGGAGCGCTTTAATGGAGCTGTGCAGGAGTTGGGCAACATTGTGGACGCTCCCACCCTGATTGAATGCCGCAGGCTAGGGCCCTTCACGCCGAGGGTGAGAGAAGACGGCGTTGTGCTTGACTTGATGATTCATGATCTCGACATCGTCTTGCGGCTGGTGGATGAGCAAATTGATTTACTGTCGGCAACCGGTGCCAGTGTTTTGTCTGAGCGAGATGACGTGGCGAATGTGCAGATTTGCTTCGCCAGTGGATGTGTGGCGAATCTTACCGCGAGCCGGGTGACACAGAATAAGATCAGAACACTCTCCGTATCACAACCGGATGCGTTCATTACGCTTGATTACGCAGACCAAGAACTCAGAATTCATCGCCAAGCGATGAGCGAACATCATTTGACACGTGAAGAACTCAAGTATCGCGAACAATTTCAAGTGGAAAGGGTATTTGTCCATAAAGGCAATCCGCTCAAACTGGAATTGCGGCATTTCTTACAATCGGTACAGGTCTTGGATGTTGTTTCTGAGCCGGAAAAAGAATTGCGGTCTCTGGATATCGCCATTCGTGTTGTAGGGATGCTGAAAAAATCCATGTCCTCGACGCTCTAAAACTTCCATGCCGGATTCCCAAGAAAGAATTGGCCTAATCGCAGGTTCGGGAACGTTGTCCTCTGAGTTTGTTTCCTGTGCGAAAGAGCGGGGTAAGCATGTGTCCGTGGTGGCTTTGTCCTCTGAGATAAAGGATACATTATCGGGCGAAGCGGATTTCGTCTCCCACATTCCTCCTACCCAGCCAAAGAAAATCATCCGGTTTTTCAGTGACAAGAATGTTGGGGAAATAGGGTTCGTGGGGAAGGTTGAGAAAAGCCTCTTATTCCAATCTTTACGTTTCGATCTGACGGCTCTGCGCTTCATGAAGAATGCCAAGAATATGGCCGATGCAACGATAATGAATGCTGTTATGGAGCTTATGGAAGAAAATGGGATGAAGGTGGTTCCACAAACAGAGTATCTGGAACATCTCATTACTCCCCGTGGGGCTATTACAAAAAAGAAATTGCGCCAGAATCAACGAAAAAATATGGAGTATGCGTTTCAGATAGCCCGAAGTGTTGCGGCGTTAGAGATAGGCCAAACTGTGGTGGTCCATAAAGGGACTGTGGTTGCCGTGGAGGGGGTGGAAGGTACGGATGAGGCGATTCGAAGAGGGTGTTCTCTTGCTGGAAAAGGGGCTGTTGTTTGCAAGGTGGCTCGCCCCAAACAGGATATGCGCTACGATGTACCCTCAGTCGGGCCCGAGACGTTGCACGTGATGCGCGAGGGTGGTGCGTCGGCGTTGATCTTGGAGGCCGGCCGAACTTTTCTCATCGATCGTGAGCGTTTCGCACGGGAAGCCGACGCAACTGGCATCGTCGTTGTCGGGTGGTCGGAAAATGAGCAAGGATGAAAACTGCGCAAACGGCATCATGGTGGTCGCTGGAGAGCCGTCTGGAGATATTCACGCCGCGAATTTAGTGAATGCGCTTTCCGCTAAGATTCCCAATCTCCAGGTATCCGGCATGGGTGGGCGATCGATGGCCGAGGCAGGCGTCGACCTCATTCACAACATCGGTGACATATCTATCGTTGGTTTCGCCGGCATTCCCCGCATTTATCCCAAGCTGCGAAAAATTAAAAGAGATTTGCTGGAGAAAATTGGAGAGCAAAAGCCACAAGCGGTAATTTTTGTAGATTACCCGGGATTCAATCTTTCTTGCGCGCGCTCGGTGCGCGCCCTGACGCAACCGCCGAAGTGCATATATTTCATCACCCCCCAGGTATGGGCCTGGTGGAAAGGCCGTGCCCGCACCATTGTAGATGTTTTTGATCTGGCCTTGAACATATTTCCGTTTGAGCCTCGAATTTTTAATGATTTAGGTGGAAGAGCCATGTTTATCGGTAATCCCATCGCCTACGAGCTCAGAGATGCACCTTCTAAAGCAATGGCTCGACGCTCATTGAACATACCGATGAACGACAAGGTGATTTCACTTCTACCTGGGAGTCGGCTCAAAGAAATTGATTTTCATATGGATGCCATGGTGGATGCTCTCAAGATAATCCATGCGGAAACACCTTGGATGCGCTTTTTGATTTCAGAGGCGATTTCATTGCCCGAGGGGTATGTTTCGAATCGATTGAAGTCATCGGGAGTCGAAATACGGACTATCAGGGGCGATTCAAAAAAAGTGATTCGCGCGGCCGATGTCGTAGTCGTGGCAAGTGGCACGGCTTCGCTGGAGACAGCCCTTTTGGGTGTGCCGATGGTTGTTTTATATGCCGGGGATATACTTTCGTATCTGTTGAGCAAGTATTTCTTAATTCAAGTGGATTATATTAGCCTTGTGAATTTATTGTCCGGATATGAGGCGGTCCCCGAATTGTGCCAAAAACAGGCGCGCCCACAACCTATTGCGAATGCGTTGAGAGAAGTATTTTGGAATGATGATGTCCGAGCAAGGCAAATCAAAGCGTTTGAGAGAATTCAAAACGCTTTGAAAGGAGTGAGTCCCTATGCGTGTGCCGCGACGCATATAGCAACAGAGCTCGGCTTTGGTGCACAGGACACGCAGAATGCATGAAAATACGATCACCTATGATGAATGGGGACGTGATCCCGACGCGCCTCTTTCGGTTTGGCTAGGCGGTATGGCCATCGCGAGTTATTTGAAAGCGGTCTACGCTACTTCAACAATGGTCTCTCCGAAAACGGATTTTCATGACAAAGTGATCGATGCGCCCCATGAAAAGTATATTTGGGCGGTCTGGCATCATCACTTGGGGTTGGTTTCTTTTTTCTTGCCGGACAATTATGACCGTACATGTATGGCGAGCAGAAGCCGGGATGGAGAATTACTCGCCCAAGTGGTCTCCCGACTCTACACGCATTGTGTAAGAGGTTCTTCTTCTTCGCTGGATGGACGAGACAAAGGCGGAGCCGTTGCGTTTCGACAAATGGTCAGAGTGGCGAAAAAAGGACACCAGATTTTCGTCACGCCAGATGGACCACAAGGTCCACCGGAGAGAGTAAAAATGGGACTAGTTTATTTGGCAAGTATAACGGGCTATCAAATTTGCCCGGTCGCTTTTGCGGCATCTCGCTTTTTCACCATCCCGACATGGGACAGGACGATTTTCCCCCTACCTTTCGGGAAGATCTCTGTCTGTTGTGGAGAGCCGCTGGATGTCCCGCGTACCCGGGATGAGAGCATATTGGAGTCAAAACGCGCGGAAATAGAAAAACGGCTCATCCATGCGAATGAAGAGGCCAAATCTTATCTGGAAAACCCAGCAGAGAAGTGAAACCGCCCATGCTGTTTCTCTACAATGTTATTCTTCTTCTCATCTCGCCTGTTTTGCTCGTATATTTTCTGATTCGTCTGTGGCTCCGTGGGTTCAGACTTCAAACTGTTCGTCAAAGGTTCGGGTTTCCTCCGAAGTTGCCCGATGCGGTGGGAGAGCGTCTTTGGTTGCATGCCGTATCCGTAGGGGAAGTGGGTGTGGCCGCTGTCTTGATACCCGTCCTTTTAAGAATGAAGCCAGAACTGAAAATTGTTCTTTCCACAGTCACCCAAACAGGAAGAAATGAAGCCCAAAAAATATCCGGGGTCGAGCAACTGATTTACTTGCCGCTTGATTTCTCTATAGTTGTCCGCTCCGCTTTGAGGCGGATTCAACCTTCTATGATTGCGCTCATAGAAACGGAAATATGGCCGAATCTCGTGGTTGAAGCCGAAAGACAAAATATCCCTGTATTTATTATCAACGGGAGGCTTTCTGAGCGTTCGTATCGTAGTTACAAGCGATTTCAGTTTTTCTTTTCCTCGATCTTGAAGTGTTTAAGGGATGTGTTGGTGCGTGAAGAAAGTGATGCCGAACGGTTTTTGGATTTGGGGGCAATTTCTGTTCGAGTTTTCGGGAACATCAAATATGATATGCCCTTGCCGGTTCGGGGGCCTTCGTCTCGCTCATATGGTCTAAGCGCTTGTGAGCACGTCATTGTGGCGGGCAGTACGCACGCTGGAGAAGAGAAACTGATTGGAGAGGTGTTATCATCCATTCATCGGAAAATGCCCGGGGTGGGTCTACTTCTGGCGCCGCGCCATCTGGAAAGAGTGGCCCAGGTAGAAACAGTCTTGCAAGACTCAGGCATTTCTCCCGTGCGCTGGAGCGACATAAAAAATACGGGCGGTGAGCATCAGGTTGTCATCCTGGATGTGATGGGTGAACTCGCAGATGCGTATGCGTGCGCGACGATAGCGATTATCGGGGGAAGTTTTATTCGCCATGGTGGCCAGAACCCGATAGAAGCGGCGCGCTGGGCCGTGCCATGTCTGTGTGGCCCTTATATGGATAATTTCGGGGAAGTGATCCGCGAGATGCTGGAAAAAGGCGGCGTGATTCAACTAAGCGAGCGGAAAGACATAGAGGCGGCCGTCGTGAAATGGTTGAATGATCCGATATCTCGAAAACGGGCGGGTGAAGCGGCTTGTCAAGTAGTGCAGAACAACCAAGGCGCTGCCGAGCGAACCGCGGAATATATCGTTCAAATTTTGGCGGAATCGAATGGGGGAGCCGCATGAGTTTTCGACGCGGCATTTTGATGGCTTGGGAGGATAATCCGTTATCCCCGGTTTGGTCTCGTGTGTTGACAAAGGGTTTCAAGCCCTTGGGGAGTATCTATGGCGCGGCAATGGCGTATCGGCGCCAGCGCTATGAAGCTGGCAAAGCCCATGTGATGAAAAATTCCGTACCTGTCATTTCTATTGGTAATCTTGTGCTTGGTGGGACGGGTAAAACGCCCACCGTTGCCTGGATATTGGAAAAACTGCTCTCAAAAGGACGAAAGCCTGCTGTAGTAAGTAGGGGCTATGGCGGAAGGCCTAAGGATGTGATGGTTGTCAGCGATGGCAAGGGTAGTCTGATGTCAGGGCCACCAGCCGCGGATGAGGCGGCAATGCTCGCCCGGCGATACCCTGACCTTCCTATTTTAACGGGCGCAGACCGCTCTTTAGTCGCCGAAAAGGCGGCGGAGGAATTCGGAGCGGATGTTGTTGTGCTCGACGATGGCTTTCAACATCTATCGCTTTGTCGGGATATAGATGTGGTGCTCTTACGCGGAGATTATCCTTTTGGAAATGGCAGGGTGATTCCCGCAGGAATTCTTCGAGAACCGGTTTCGGCCCTAAAACGTGCAGATGCCGTTTTAGTGACGGGTGAATGTGCCGATCGCACGAGAAAGGAGATTCAGTCTCTTGTGGCAGATATCCCTATTTTCACCGGACGCCTTGAACCCGATTCGCTCCTGGATTCACGAGGTGAAAAAATAGGTATGCCAGATGAACTCAAGGGCGCTAAAGTAGTTGCCGTGAGCGGATTGGGAAATCCGCATGGTTTCGAGAAAATGCTTGAATCGTTGAATGTCGAGCTCCTGGTACACCATGAATATCCAGATCATACCCACTATGCTTTGGCGGATGGCGTGCGGCTCATTTCGTCGCTGAAGAAAACAGGGGCCGATTTTATTCTGACCACAGAGAAAGATGCGGTAAAGTTGTCGACTTTGTTAGGCAAGGTGCCATTTCGTATCCTCCGGGTGATGATGAAAATCAATGAAGATGCGAATTTAACAGCCTTGCTCGATAAGAAAGTGTTTTCATCTTGAAAGGGCGGGTTATGCTCTTATGGAAGTGAGCAAATAGGCGCCTCCTGCGAGGAAAATGGCATTAGGTCCCCAAGCTGCCAGGATAGGTGGCAGGCGTCCGGCATGTCCGAACGAAAGGCTCGCATGGAAAAGAACGAGATAGATAGCACCGATTCCAATGGCGATAGCGACTCCTAGAGCAACTCCTCCGTTTCTGCTGTTTCGAATAGAGAAGGGCACACCCACCAGGGCCAATACGAAACTTATAAAAGGAGCGGAAATTTTGGCCCACATATCTACGACATAGCGATTAGGGTCCACTCCGCTTTTCCTCAAGTTCTCAATGTAGCGACTGAGTTCCTGATAATTCATCGTCTCTGGATTTCTGCCTGTTTTTTTGAAATCTTCCGGCTTTTCCGTGAGCATGAAAACTTTTTTCTCGAAAGTTTCTTGTTTGATTTTCCCCTCACCCGCAAAGTCATGGATCACGCCTTGGTGGAATTCCCAATGTTTTTTCACGGGCCGCCAAACCGCTTCAATTGCGTCAATACGTTGCGTTAAGCGATTGAGCTGATCCATACGGTATAGGGTAACGTCCCTCATTTTTTCTGAAAATGGATTATAGTGCGTGATTTGCCAGATGGTGTTGTTTTGTGAACGATACCAGATTTTGTCTCTCTGGGTATGCGTCCGCAAGCCGATTTTTTTGATGTTGATTTGCCAGATGTATTCTCCGCGTTTGTTAGCGAGTGGAACAATATATTCATTTCCCAAGAAGGCCAGGAGGCTGATTCCCAGGCTAGCGACAAGAATGGGTGTAATGATTCGGTAAAGGCTGAATCCGTTGGCGCGCATGGCGACGATCTGGTTTTCTCTGGCGAAAAGAATCAGCGTGAAAGTGCTCGCCAGCAGAACGGTGAGCGGAACAGAGAGAAAAACGAGATGGGGCATTTTGTATAAGAAATACAGGGCGCCATCGGTCAGGGTCGCTTTTTTTTCGATAAAATCGTCAATTCGTTCGATAAACTCAGCAATTAGGAAAAGGGTGATAGCTCCTGACTGACAAATAAACACCATTCTCAAGAACTGCTTGAAGATATAGCGGTTCAGTATGTTCATGGCGGGAATTTATGATTTATTTCGGATGAAAGAAAAGACGGGTTTCAGGAGTAGTCCCCGAATGTCGATAGCGCTGCGTCGCCCTACGGTTCGTATCATATACCCCGCGAGGAGGGCCAAAAATATGTTAGGGCCCCAGACGGCGAGCGAAGCGCTAATTTGTCCACTCTCTCCCATGCCTTCGGCGAAAGTGACGATCATGTAATAGAGAACCAAGACGCTCAGGCTCAAGGCAAAACCGCCGTGGCGCCCCGAGCGTCTGTTTTGTGCGCCGAGGGGCGCTCCTAAGAAAGCCAAGACGAGGCATGTGAAAGGAACGCCGAATTTCTTGTTCAACTCCACGAGAATGGCGTTGTATCTGCTGGTTCCTGGTTTTTGTTCTTTTAATTTGCTTCTTAGTTCATTTAGTGGAAGAGATCGCAGACTCGTCCGGAGTGCTTTTGTTTTTCCGATGGTCTTCGTGAGGTCCAAATGGAGAATGTAGCTTCCGAAGCGAGCAATTTGATAGTGATTTTTAGGAAGAGCAGAAGAATTATTATGTGTGCTTGTTTTTTGGCTGAAGGTTTTCTCGGACTCGCTGGCCGTGTGAACGGTTCCGTTGGCGAGGTGCAGCCATACCTTGGAGGAACCGGGGGATTTGATGAGCCTTCCATGATCAGCAAAGATGACTTGGTTCTTCCCTTTCTCTCTTGTATCTGAAATGACGATGCCTTTCATGGTTTTACCTGATTCATCGACTTCTCGCACATAGATCATGATTCCATCAAAACTGTCATGGAAAACTTGTTCGCGAATATCGAACGCGGCCGCTCGACTGCGGAGCATCTGCTGGCTGAGCTCCGAGATGGCGTTTTGACTCCAGGGGAGAGCAAATATCATGAGGAATCCGCTCAAAACGGCGGTGGCGATACCCACCATTCCAACAGGGATGAGTTGAGAATAATGGTTCATGCCGGAGACGGTCATTGCCAAGGATTCGCTGTCGCTCGACAGGCGGCTAAACACCATGATGCTGGCAATGAGGGCGGACATTGGGAGGGTCACCAAGAGAAGAACAGGCAAAGCGGTGAAAAGGAATTGCGCCACAATCGAAAGTGGCACTCCACGATTCACCACCAAATCCGTAAATTGCAACATTTTGTGGAGCAGGAGCATAAATGTAAGGAAAAACAAGGATATGAGGAGATATGATATTAATTCGTTCAGGATGTATCGATGCAATATTTTCAAAGGGGATCCTCTGAGAGGCGGGCATTCCATGCTCTCATACCACACTATATGAGCAGTTCTTAGATTGTAAAGTGTGTTTTTATGCTCATTGACGCTCATAGTATCGGTTGATAGCGTTGAAAAAAGTGGAGTTTTGGTTGTTTCTATTTTCCAAGATTCGATGTAAGGCTGTGTATCGAGTGGGGGAATCGGGTTTGAGCGATGATGTCCATAGGGGGGAGTTGCATCTTGTGGTAACACCCACATGGATAGGCGACACGGCCATGTCCGCTCCTTTTTTTTCATCCTTAAGGAAAGCATGTCCCGAGGCGAGGCTGATAGCGGCGGCAGGTCCTTGGACTTCCGGGCTGCTCCGAAGTTTTCCCTGGATAGATCGGGTCTTATCGGTCGATGGGAGAAAATGGGGAAGCTTCTTTTCATTAAAGAAGATGTTAAGAGGCGAGATGATAGATTATGCTTGGATTCTGCCCAATAGTTTTCGTGCGGCTCTAATGGCTAAATGGGTAGGAGCAAGGTGCCGGATCGGATACAGCACCGATGGTAGAGGTTGGCTTTTGAGCAACCGTGTCGCTCCCGCTCCGAATGTTCCTCATTTAGTCGATTATTATCTTCGCCTTCTTGAGGCGGAAGGACACGAAACCCAAGTGCAAGTTGATGATTTCCTCATCACACCTCAGGCGCTGGAATTTGCGGAGAATTTACTAAAAAGACACTTCATCGGGCAAAACGCGCCTTTGGTAGGGATTCATCCCGGGGCTTTTTTCGGTGAATCCAAGACATGGCCACTAGAATGCTTCGAACAACTAATCCACCTACTCATGAATCGTGAGAAAGCGCGGGTTTGCATATTGGGTGGGCCTGATGAACGGGCGCTTGCAGAGAAATTGAATGCGATGTCTGGTGGGCGAGCAGTGAATCTGGCTGGTGAAGACACCCTGGAGACTCTGCCTGCTTTGCTATCTCATTTGGATGTATTCATATCAGGCGATACCGGGCCACTTCATGTGGCGGCACTGGCTGGGACTGCGACAATCGCGCTCTTTGGTCCCACCGACTATCGTCGAACGGCGCCAAGAGGTCTTTGGAATCGGACCATTTCTAAGAATCTCGATTGCAGCCCATGTTTCGAGAGAACATGCCCTCTCCATCATCACAATTGCATGAAGCAGATTACGCCTGAAGAAGTGGTGGGCGAAGCCATCGAGCTGCTGCATAAAAAAATAGAGACACGCAAGACTTGAAATAAGGAAAGATATGACGAAAAGAACAGCGGTATTTTTCGACAGGGACGGAACCTTGAACCGTGATGTGGGTTATGTCACCCACCTCGATGTATATGAACTCCTGCCCAGGGCGGCGGCAGCTGTACGAAAGGTGAACGAGGCGGGATGGCTTGCCATTTTGATTACAAATCAAGCTGGCGTGGCGAGAGGGTACTTTCCCGAATCCATGCTAGGAAAAGTGCATTGCAAACTTCAGGATGAACTCAGTGACAAAGGCGCGCGACTTGACGCAATCTATTATTGTCCACACGTTCCAAACGGGGACGATCCCGCTTATGCGATCGACTGCAAGATGCGCAAGCCTCATCCCGGTATGATTTTGAAGGCGGCGGCAGAGCACGATATTGATTTGGGAAAATCCGTCATGCTTGGGGATAAATACTCCGATTTGGAAGCAGGCTGGCGCGCGGGTTGTAAGTCAGGTCTTTTGCTTACAGGATATGGGCGAGGGGAAAGAGAGCTTCGTGGAGCACGGTGGCCTCGTCAGCCGGATTTCGTGGCGCAAGATGCCTATCAAGCAGTGGAAATCATTTTGAACGAGGGTGGGAATCACTAGCATGAGTTCACACCTGGTCGAATACATCCAAAAATTCTCATCTCTACATGTTGCGGTGATTGGCGATTTCATCGCGGATGAATTTATCCATGGGGCTACTTCTCGGATTAGCAGGGAAGCACCCGTTCTTGTTTTGGACTTTATCGGTCGCGAGATTGTTCCCGGCGGTGGGGGTAATGCGGCGATGAATGCGGCGGCCTTGGGTGGAAATGTGAGGGCTATCGGCGTGTTGGGAGATGATGAAGTGGGCAGGGCTCTTTGTCATGAAATGGTGAAGCGCAGAGTCGACACCAAGCTTTTATGGGAAGATTCCGAGCACATCACTCCCACGAAAACACGCGTGATGGCGGGAGGCCGAAACACCAAACGTCAGCAGGTGATTCGGGTGGACCGCGAAAAGAAACTGTACTTGAAGGAGAGGCTTGAATCCCAAATAGTCTGTGAAATTGAGCGAATAGCAAATGATGGCTTGGATGCTCTTCTGATTTCCGACTATGGCTTGGGTGTCGTGACGGAAGGCGTAAAAGCAGCGATCCAGAAATTACCGAAGGAAATCATCGTTACAGCGGACAGTCGATATGCGGGAGATTCGTTTTTAGGGATTACCGCCATCACGCCCAACGAAGAAGAAGTAGAAGGGCTGCTAGGCTATTGGCCCGACGAAGATCATCTCGATGAGGCGGGTGTCACTTTACTCCAAAAAACGGGTGCCCAGGCAGTCTTGATCACTCGGGGAGACAAGGGGATGAGTCTCTTTGAGAAAAATTCTCCAAGATCAGATATTCCTATTTATGGATCAGATCAAGTGTTTGATGTGACTGGTGCGGGAGATACGGTGATTGCCACGTTGACACTATCCCTGGCCGCGGGCGCGTCGATGCGTGAAGCGGCGGAGATCGCGAATCGTGCGGCGGGATTGGTGGTGATGAAGGCGGGAACGACGGTAGTGGAGCCTCATGAACTCCTCGCCACGTTCGAAGGGGATGATGAGTGAGCATCCAGGAAAAGGCGTGCCAGGGAAAGTGGATGTCGATGAATTCCCTGAAACCAGTGCTGGACAAATTGCGCCAAGATGGCAAGCGCATCGTGTTTGCCAATGGTTGTTTCGATGTTCTTCATGTTGGACATGTGCGCTATTTCCGCGCTGCGAAGGAAAACGGGGATGTTCTGGTGGTGGCGGTCAATAGCGATGCTTCGGCACGCGCCCTGAAAGGAAATGGCCGGCCGTATGTCCCGCAGAATGAACGTCTTGAAATCCTCTCTGCCCTGGAGTCGATTGATTACCTTTTGCTGTTTGATGGGCTCGATGTGTCAAGTCTTTTGCTCACCTTGAAACCCGATGTGCATGCGAAAGGGACAGACTACACCGCAGATACGGTTCCCGAACGGGAGACGGTAAGAAGCTACGGAGGCAAAATCGTTATTTGTGGAGACCCGAAAGAGCATTCTTCCACGGACTTCGGTGTGCGCATCAGGAGGTCAGCCACGGATGGGTGAGCGATTCCTGATCATCCGCTTGGGCGCCATCGGTGATGTCGTTCATGCGCTCCCCTTGGCGTCGGCCATCAAGGATGCCCGGCCTGATTCTCATATCACCTGGGCAGTTGAGCCGGCCCCAGGAGAAGTACTTCTTGAAAATTCAGATATAGATGAAGTCTTGACCATCGATACCAAGGGATGGCGGAAAAACATACTCTCCAGCGGTTTCTCTACTTTTAGGCGCGATCTCGGTGCTGTGAAAAATGTAGGGGCTGATGTGGTGCTGGATGCCCAAGGGTTAATCAAAAGCGGTTTGTTGGCATGGGCGTCGAAAGCGCCTGTGCGCATAGGGTTTGAGCATCGTTTTTGTAAAGAGGGAATGAACGTACTGTTTACAACACACCAAGTGTTTCCCCCGAAAAACCCACATCATGTGATAGAGAAGAATCTATCTCTCCTAAAGCCGTTGTGTTTGCCCATTCCTCGAAGGGAGAAATACCGCTTTTCCCTTCATGAAACGCAGCAAGAAAGAGAGCAAGCGGAAAAGTATTTGGAGAGCGTGGGCCATATAGACGGCCGCTCCTTATTGGTGATTCATCCTGGAGGTGGATGGCCGACGAAACGCTGGGCTCCCGCTCGTTTTGCGCAACTTGCTGATCATTGGCATGAGAGTGACATAGGAGATGTTCTCCTGATATGGGGCCCGGACGAAAGAAAGATAGCAGAGGAAGTGACGAGCGCCATGAAAACACGACCTTATGTTGCCCCTGCGACGAACATTCGCGAGATGATGGCTTTGATTCGGCGTGGCGGTTATTTCGTGGGTGGTGACTCGGGCCCCATGCATCTCGCCGCTGCGATGGGTGTGCGATGCCTGACGATCATGGGGCCTACGGAACCGGTGAGAAATGGCCCTTGGGGGTCAGGGCATTCGGTTTTGCATCACCGCCTCGCTTGCAGTGGTTGTTATGCGAGGAAATGCCCTGATATCGAGTGTTTGGAGCGTGTGAAAATCGAAGAGGCGGTGGATGGGCTGAACCAACTCTATTCGGTCCATGAAAAACATCGCTAGATATGCGAAACTAAAGAAGTTTTTTGAATGAACTAGGTTATCTTTCAATTTTCAAATAGCGTGCTGACTGATTTGAAAATGTGGATGTTGTTTCGGATGTTTGATTGCAAAGTGGAGATAAACGGAATATGAGCGTGGACAAAGAGTTGTTGGAAATATTGGCATGCCCTGTCACCAAGACCTCGCTTGAATTAAGTGGAGATGGAAATTTTTTGATTGCCCGGGAATCGGGGTTGGTCTACAAAATCGAAGATGGCATCCCCATCATGCTAGTAGACGAAGCCATCCCGCTTGATGAGTGGGAGAAAGCTCAAGAGAGAGGCTAGCAAAGATGTCTGGCTTGGTGGCATCTGATGATGCCGATGCAGGGCCAATGCCTGTGTCCGGGTCAACCAGGAAACCTGTTAGCGTCACGATTGTGGCCCACAATGAAGCAAAACGCATCGGTGCGTGCATTGATAGTGTTTCTTGGGCGGATGAAATTATTGTTGTGGACGCAGGCAGTACAGATGACACCCAGGAAATATGCCGAAAGCGTGGCGCAGTGGTCGTTCAAAATCCTTGGCGAGGACATTCCGCACAAAAAAATTTCGCTATCTCCAAAGCGAGCCATTCCTGGATATTGAGTCTGGATGCAGATGAATGCGTGAGTCCTGAGCTTGAAAAGGAGATTCTCTCTGTTTTGTCTGACGATAGTCCTGCAGACGGGTACCGGATGCCCCTGAAAAATATCTTTTTTGGGTCTTGGCTCCGCCATGGAGAGCTTTGGCCAGATTATCATATACGACTGTTTCGACGCGATACAGGAGTGTTTAACAGGAAAAGCGTTCATGAGTCCGTTGTGGTGCGAGGACGGGTGGGTGTGCTTTCAGCCCCGTTGGAACACTATAGTTATGACGCGGTTTTAGATTTTTTCCAGAGACAGGTCGAATACGCCAGGTTGTCGGCGGAAGATTTATTCTCGGAGGGAGTACGGCCTGGCATTAGTGATTTTTTCATCCGCCCACTTTGGCGTTTTTTCAAGAGCTACGTCTTGAAGATGGGCCTTCGGGATGGGGTTGAGGGATTATGCGTATCAGTCGGCTCCGCTTATTATGTGTTCATGCGTGCCACCTTTTTGTGGGAGCTGTGTCGAGAACGTGATCGCCCTTAGTGTTGTTCATAGAGAAACCTCCTTGGATATGGGTGGCCAGGAGAAGAAAATTCTGCTGAAGGCCGTCTCTTTTCTCGAGCGTGGGCAGGAGGTTCTACTAATTGGGCAGCCGGGCAGAGAACTGAAGAAAGATGCCAGCCGAGCAGGTGTGCCTTTCAAACCGGTTCACATGACACCTAAGTTGAATTTTCAAGAGAATTTCGGATGAGCCGCACCCAGGTTTATCTCAGGCTTTTAGTATATTTACGCCCATACAGACTGAGGTTCGGCATCGCTGTAGTCAGCACGATTATCGTAAGTGGGCTGAACGCATACCCGGCATACCTTGTTCAGCATCTCATCAATGATATCTTAATCTCGAAGCGATCCGATGTTGTCTTATTGATTTGTTTATCCCTCGTTATCGCCTATCTGGTAAAAGGTGCCGCCGCTTATCTGCAGAATTATTTCATGCGCTGGGTCGGTCAGCGCGTGGTGATGGACATCCGAAACGAGCTTCACCGGCATCTTATTCATTTACCACTTCGGTTTTTTGAAACTAAGACGACCGGAGAGCTGATGTCGAAAGTCATTTATGACATCTCTTTGATGCAAAGGGCGGCGACAGACTCCGTGCGGGATTTATTCCGCCATGGCTTCACCTTCATCGCCTTGCTTGGAGTGGCTGTTTACCAAAGTCCCAAAATGGCGGTGATATTCATCGTAATCGTTCCTTTGGTGGCGTTTTTAGTCTTGACGATGGGGGAGAAAATTCGCCGCATCACCCGGAGAAGCCAGGAGCGCATGGGAGACATGAGCAATTTGATGAAGGAAACCTATGTGGGCATCCGTGTCGTCAAGGCGTTTGGAGCGGAAGATGAGGAAGAGAGCCGTTTCGTGCGCGCCACCCGCTCTTTTTTTGACACCGTTATGCGGGCCATGCGGGTGCAGTCGCTAGCGCCCCCGATGGTGGAAATCATCGGCGGTATTTTGGGGGCGGGGATTTTGTGGTTCGGTGCCAGGGCAGTCATTCAAGGGAGCATGGATCCAGGAAAGCTGACGAGTTTCGCCGTCGCCCTTGGCATGGCTTATAGCCCACTGAAATCCTTCACCCGTGTGTCTCATAGCTTGGTGGAAGGAATTGCGGGTGGTCAATCGGTCTTTGAAACTATAGATGAGCATGTTCCAGAGGATAAGAATCCGAATGGCGAAGTGATGGAGCGGCTTTCTCAACATGTTCGATTCGAGGGTGTGCATTTTTCTTACTCTGATGAAGCGACGCTGGAGGATATCGATGTCGAAGTGCCGGCGGGTTGCATCCTGGCTGTTGTAGGGATGAGTGGAGCGGGGAAAAGCACGCTGCTAGATTTGATTCCGCGTTTTTATTTGCCTAGCCGGGGGAATATTTTTTTTGATGGGAAAAAGGCATCTCAATATTCGCTGAACAGCTTGCGCGCCCAGGTCGCCGTGGTAACCCAGCAAGTGATTTTGTTTAATGATACGGCGGAAAACAACATTGCCTATGGTGCGAAGAGACCCGTCGGCCGTGACGAAATAATCTCGGCGGCGAAAGCGGCCAATGCCCATGATTTTATTATGGGACTTGAAAATAGGTATGAGACCATGCTGGGCGAGGAGGGGGTACGCTTATCAGGCGGTGAACGCCAGCGCATCGCTATAGCTCGTGCGATTTTGAGAGATCCTTCTATTTTGCTGCTTGATGAAGCCACGAGTGCGCTCGATACAGAGAGCGAGCAGTTGATTCAAGAGGCACTTGAGCCTTTGATGAAGGGCCGCACCACATTCGTGGTGGCTCATAGGCTCTCCACAGTCCGAAACGCTGATTTAATAATCGTGCTTAATGGAGGAAGAATTGTGGAGAGAGGGACGCACGATGCGCTGATGAAGCAGGGTGGTTTATACCAAAGACTCTATGAAATGCAGTTCACAAGCGAGGAAATGTCCCTCCCCAGTGAAATCAATAGTGCAACGAATGGTGGAAACATACCGTAGAGTAATTTGTTCGAAGGATAGTCCCGCTAGGTGGAAGATAGGTCCCGCGGCTCAATCGGATTTTTGGGGTTAGAGGGTTCTATTCCGGCTATTTCTTATATGTTTGAAAGTTTGAGTTTCCGCCTTCTCATGTTGGCTCAAGATGTTATCTTGAAAAGGTCGGGAATCGTTTCCGAGGACGATGCCTTTGTGTTTCCCACCTTTTATGATCTGTTTGTAAATGCTTGCCGGGAAGCGATAGCGAGTGAATTACCGTGTGTTTTGTCATCCCAAAATGGAGGAACGGAAATAATCTCGGATCGAAAAGAGGGCTACGTTTTAGACGACCCCACGAATACGGATGAAATTTCTCGTCTCATCTCTTTGTGTATGGATGAAGAGCAGATGACCGCCATGTGGAGTGCCGCTCGTGCACTCGCGTTAAAATTTACATGGGAAGCAAATGTCGATGCGACCGAAAATCTCTACCGAGAAGTTGTTAAAGACATGGAGGCGGGTTCTTGAAAATACTGACTTGTGCAGAAGTCTATCCGCCTTCGATGGGCAGGGCGTAGACACTGTGCGCCTGACTATTTGCGATAATACCGTGTAGAAAAAGCAATCAAATGTCTTTAGGAACTGGACCGAGAACGAAATTTATCAGCAAGTTAAAAGACTCCTGCATGGAATTTTGGGAGCGCTTCCGGAGGCGTTCACCTCTTTCTCGGGTAGCGTTTGGCGGGCTTTTTGGTTTTGCCGTCAGCGCCCCGTTTTCGATATCACTCGCTCAAATTTGTGTGTTCACGGCCATGGTGACGTGGCTGATTGCAATGAGCAAAGGAACTCCCCTGCTAACCCAGAAGTTTCCGTTGTGGAGGCCTTGGCTCCTTTTCGCAATCTTGACTTTCGCAAGCTCTTTTCATGCTGTCGATTCAATCAAAAGCCTGATAAAGGCGCGGGAATTGACTCAAATTATGATTTTTTATTTGGCCATTAACGTCATCGAAGATGACTGGGAAGCGTTTTGGTTGGTGAAAGCGCTTTTCATAGCCACGAGCATTACCGCTTTATATACCCTGGGTATTTCTCTTCAACTACCCTTATCGCTGGATAATCGGATGTCTGGTTTTTTCAGCATATACATGACACTCGGTGGCTTTTTGCTTGTAGTCGGCACTTTGGCGCTTTCATATATCTTGGTACCGACTCGAGAACGGAAAAGCATATGGGTCTATGCAGCAACCCTATTAATTGTCACTGCATTGATGACTACTTTGAGTCGTAATGCCTGGGTTGGACTTGCAGTGGGGTTGGTGGTCGTTGCTGTGGCGAGTAAAAGTAGAAGGGCGGGTTTATGTTTGGCGCTGTTGATAGCAGTGGTGATATTCATGGCGCCTCATTCCGTAAGCCAGCGCGTGAAGAGCATGATGAATCTTCAGGACAAAACGGCCGTGGAGCGGATGTATATGTGGAAAAGCGGCATTCAAATGTTAAGGGAGAAAACACTTCTGGGTTTTGGGCCTGGCCAGATCAAAAACAATTATACTCGCTACGTGAACCCCAAAGCGATCGAGAAATCGGTTGTTAATTTACACAACAATGTCGTGCACTTGGCCGCTGAACGAGGAATTCTTGCTCTGGGTGCTTGGGTTTGGGCCTGGATCGGGTATTTTATCTTGGTGATTCAACGAATTCGAGATACGAGGGCTGCACCTTTCGGAACGCAATTTCGAATGGTGGGCGGTTTGGCCGTGGCCGCGGGTTTTTTGAGCGCCGGGATGTTTGAATACAACTTTGGTGATTCCGAAGTGGTGATGCTCATGTTTATGACAATCGCCCTGCCTTTTATGGGTAGGATGAAAGAGGTTCATCCTGGGTAGTTTCGTTTGTGCCGTGTATTAGCGGAACCGAATCAAAGATTGGAAAAAACCTAATTTCTTTACCGATTCAGCGGCCACAAGGTCGACCCTGCCAAGTTTGCTGCCTCCTAGTTCATAGGTGATGCTGCCTACCTTTTGACCAGTGCGGATGGGTGCGGGTATCGCTTGAGGCAACTCCACTTTCTTAGATATGCGTTCTTCCTCACCTCGTCTTACCAACGCCTTGACATTTTCCCGGGGCCGGATACGGATCATTCGCTTGTGTCCGTTAAGCACCTTGATTTGCCCGTGTTTCGTTTTTTTGATTCTGCTTACGTCGATCCAGCGATATTGAATGAACCCCCAAGCGAGTAAACGCTTGACTTCTTTGAATCGGCGTCTGGAGTGGCTCGAACCCATTACAACGGCAATCAGTCTTAAATTTTTGCGTTTGGCCGTAGCAACGATGCTGAATCCCGCTTTTCTGTGATAGCCTGTTTTTAGCCCATCCATCCCGCGAAACTTCCCCAAGAGATTGTTCGTGTTCGTCAGGATGAAGTTCCCGTTCCGGAAAGGAGCTGTTTTGGTGGAACTCCATTTCATGATCACTGGATATTTTATTAACTCGCGGGCAAGAATGCTGGCATCTCGCGCACTCATTCGATTGGGCGGTTTCTTTCTGCCTGAGGGAAGCCCGTTGACGTTGACGAAGTGAGTGTCCGTCATACCGAGTTCTTTGGCGCGTTGATTCATCATCTCGACAAAAACTTCAGTATCTCCGGCAATGTATTCCGCTACGGCGTAGGATGAATCGTTTGCCGAACTGATGATGATGGATTTCATCAAATCTCTTAGAGAAAATTTTTCTCCTTGCTTCAAATAAACCTGCTGGCCTCCGATTCGCGAGGCGCGTCTGCTGACGGTGATGATCTCATCGAAGTGGATGATGTTTCCCTTAATATGTTCCATGGCGAGTAATGCAGTCATCATTTTCACAATGGAGGCGGGTCTCGTGCCAAGCCGCTCATTATGTGACTTAAGGACTCGCCCTGTATCTGCTTCGAGCAATAGGATGGAGCGATAGGGGATGACCTTGTTGCGAGAACGCTTCCCCCGCGCGAAAGCCGAGTCGGCTCCGATCACCAGAAAGCACGCGGATAAGAATAACGCAAATGTGACCGTTCCCCAGCGGAATCGCCAGTGGTAATCCAGAGCGAATGGCATGGTTTTCCTTAGAGTCGGGCGATTCAGGCGGAGTTTCTTAAGAAAATGTTAAGGCTAACAGTTCAGCCTTTCGAACTCGAATCACATTAAAAACTTTTTCCATTTGTTTGTCAAAGTGAAAATATAATGAAGTTTCCGAGGAACCCCATTCAGATGGGTTATCCTTCTGTTTTTTATTGGGAGGATTCAGGATGATATTCATGTCGAAGCGTTAAATTCCATTTCTTGCGTCTTATAAATTGCTCTGATAGGATTTGTGCTAATAAGGGGCTATGGGATACTCGAATTCGCTATGGTACGCACGTCAAATGCGCTCCATGATGAAAATGGGGTTTGATGAGATTCATTTTGCCGCGATGAGCGGAAGGAGAAGGAGGTTTCCTCATGTTTAAGGGCTCTTATGTCGCGATGGTCACCCCGTTCCGCGACGGAAAACTCGACGAAGAGGGCATCCGCTCTCTGGTGGAATTCCATGTTGAAAATGGGACGCATGGGATTGTGGCGTGTGGAACCACTGGAGAATCAGCCACGCTGAGCCATGAAGAACACGACCGGGTTGTAGAGTTGGTTATCGAGCAGGTTGGTGGGAGGATTCCGGTCATCGCCGGCTCGGGTTCGAACAGCACCGCAGAGGCCGTTCAGCGGACTCAATTCGCCATGAGGGCCGGTGCGGATGGCGCGCTCCTTGTAGCGCCTTATTATAACAAGCCTACGCAGGAGGGGCTTTATCAGCATTTTCGTGCAATCGCGGAATCAGCGGATATCCCGATCGTTCTCTACAACGTGCCGGGTCGCACGGTTGTGCAAATAGCCCCCGACACGGTGGCGCGCCTCTCGGAGATTCCCAACATTGTGGGCATCAAGGAAGCGACCGGGAATCTGGCGAATTGCTGCGATATCATTTCCCGTGTGCCGGATGATTTTATCGTGCTTTCAGGGGATGATTTCGTCACGCTGCCGATGATGGCGATGGGCGGCGTAGGCACGATTTCGGTTACTGCGAACGTAGCCCCTGCGGACGTGGCCCAGATGTGTCAAGCCCAGCTCGATGGAGATTCAGCCAAGGCGAAACAATTGCATTACAAGATGTGGGAGCTCAACCACATGATGTTTTGCGAAACGAATCCGATTCCGGCGAAAGCGGCCTTGGCGATCATGGGGCGCATTGCGCTGGAATACAGGTTGCCGCTCTGCGCGCCATCCGATGCTAACATGAGAAAATTGGAAGCGTTTGCCAGGAAATACGGCTTAGTCGAAGAAGCAATAGTGGCGTCGTAAAATAATCGGAATGAAAAAGCGGGAGTGGCGAAAACTCCCGCTTTTTCCGTCTTTAGATGCTTATCCTTCCAGTCCCAGGACCTTGAGAGCGTTTCCGCCGAACCAGAGTTGTTTTACGTCATCTTGAAGCGGAAATTTATCGAATTCAGCCAGGCTTTCCTTGGGACTGATCATCGGCCAGTTCGAGGCCCAAAGAATCTTGTTTTTGAGCACCGAGCTTCCGTAGCGAATCAGGGGTTCCCAGCCGGTGTCGGGTGTGCCGATGTATTTGGGCATTGTGCCGCTGATTTCGATATACAGATTAGGGTGTCGCCAACTCACGGCGATCATTTCTGATATCCACGGCCAGCCTCCATGCACCGCCACAATACGAAGCTCGGGAAAATCTCTTGCCACTTCGTCCAGGTAGATCGGACGCCCAAAATCAAGCAGGTTTGAGCTCGATAGATTCATAGACGTGTGAAGCAAAACGGGGATGTTCAACTCCACGCATTTGGCGTAAATGGGATAAAATTTCTTGTCGTTCGCATAAATCCCAAGCTCCCATGGCCCCATGTTTACGCCCCGGAGTCCATATTCCTTTACGTCGCGCTCTAAATCACGCAGTGCGTCCATACCGCGAAAAGGGTCGCACCCGGCTGTTCCGATGAGACGGTTCGGATAGTCCTTGATGTATTCGTATAAAACATCGGCGGGAAATTTCGTGCCCGAAATTGTCGTCATATCAGAAGTTTTAATGAGGGCTTTATCCACCCCTTGTTCATCCAAAAA
Organism: bacterium; assembly: GCA_965221165.1. GTDB lineage: Bacteria > UBA8248 > UBA8248 > UBA8248 > UBA8248 > Bin107. The sequence continues at coordinate 1,102,198 of CBDCRP010000003.1, read as the reverse complement.
GGCGACAAACTCCTCCGCCTTCATATAGCCATGTTCTTCCTTGTTGCCATAAACCCTGTCCCCGTAGTGTTTGGCGTAATCCGCAAAGCGACCTGTGGGTTTTAGATATCTATCCAGACCCTCGGGAATGGGGCATGAGACTCTGAAATCAATGATGGGTGTAGACATTTGTAAGCTCCGGGAGTTTTGAACCATAAAACGGAGAATATATCAGGATGCTCACTTTCGGATAGTCATGCTCAGTAAATACCTGCTCCCTCGCCAGAGGATATCGAATCCTTTATCCTCTCCCCATTTGGGACTAGAGGGGTTTTATGAAGAAGCGCGATGGACCATCCACCCATTGGCTTTGGGCGATTTGTGCGGCACAAGTGCCGATGATGTTCGTCTATGCGAATTATGTGGCGGCGCTTCCGTTGTTCAAGGCGGAATGGAACCTCACGAACATGCAGGCCGGCACGATTTATACGGCGTTTTACGTAGGCTACATTCTCGCCTCGGCCGTGCTGGCGACCGCAACGGACTACATGAGCGCGAAAAAAATATACTTGGCTTCAAGCCTTTGGCTGGCCCTCTTGAATTTCATGTTTCCTCTCCTTGCCGATGGCTTTATCAGCGCATCGCTTATTCGGGGCCTCACAGGCGTAGGACTAGCGGGTACCTATACGTCCGCGCTGAGGCTGGTGGCGGAGTACGCCCCGGAGGGGAGGCGTGCTCGCATGGTGGGGGTGTATACGTTTTTTTATACAGTGGGCGTCGCCGCTTCGATTTATGTGACGGGCGTGCTCGTCGCGAATTTCGAATGGCGCACTGCGTTCGCGTTGACGTCTCTGGGACCGGCTATCGGTTTTGTGGCCATGGTGTTTTTGCTTCCGTCTCTACCTTCGCCAAGGGTTGATGAGGATGCAGGATTTGAATTCCCCAGACTGCCGGCCCCTGTGTGGATGCTGATCGGTGTTGTAGGCGCGCACAGGTGGGAGGTGTTTGCATTCAGAGGCTGGATAGTCACCTTTCTGGCGGCCTCTTTGGTGATGGCAGGAACGGAAACGCGCGAAAGCGCCCTCCGCATGGCATCCTCATCTGCCGCGCTGATCATCGGGCTGAGTGCGGTCTCGAAGCTCATCGGCGGATGGTTTGCCGATCGTGTTGGCCGGCCGCCCACGATTATCGGGAGCCTTTTTTTAAGTGGTCTCATTTCCGTTTTTGTCGGGTTTGCCTTTGGGTTGCCGTTTGGGGTTCTCCAGGTTATTTGCCTGGTCTGGGTGATCGTGATGCACGTGGACGCTCCCGTACTGGTGGTGTTGACCACGGAACTCACGCCCAGACGCCACCTCGGCTCGGCGTTGGGAATTCAATCGGGTTTGGGATTTCTACTTGGGTCCCTGGCGCCCATGGTGGTGGGGAAATTTTTGGACATGAGTAACGATTCGAGCAATGGTGAACTTCCGCTCAATTGGGATTGGGCGTTCATAGGTCCGGGAATTGCGGCGATATTCGGGGCAATCGTCACCATTTTTGTCGCCAGGCGCTTTATTCCCGGGGGAAAGCCGCAAGAGGGCGGAGCAGAGGCTTCACGGCCATGAATATCCCTGTACGCACCGCATGCGAGATTCCATTACATGATTTCGTATGCTTGACGATGCGGGAAGTTTTGGTATGATTTCCATACTTCTGAAAAACATGATGAATGGTGGCTTAAGGGAAATCTCAGAATACTCCATTAACTCTGGAGATATAGCTTCTTCACACGGACGTGTCGACTACTTTACAGGTAGAGGAGAGAGAAAATGCTGAAAGGAATCATCACTGGTCTCATGGCGGTGGCTTTGTTGAGCGCACCGGTGTTCGCCGCGGATGAGGCGACCATGCGCGCAGCCAAGAAAGAAGGGAAAATTGTCTGGTATTCTTCGCTCACGATAAATATCGCGCAGGATATCTGCAACCGCTACAACAAGAAAAAAACAGGGATTAAGTGTGTCCTCCACCGCGACGGCTCGGGCAAGCTCTATCGTCGTTATCTGCAAGAGCGCAAAGGTGGAATTTACATCGCCGACGTGATTCACACTTCGAACCTGGGTCATTTCCTGAACCTCAAAGCGAAGAAAATCATCACGCCCTACAAGCCGGCCGGAACGGGCAACTTCAACCCGAAGTTCGTGACCAAGGACAATTACTGGACGATTCTCCGCGCGGGCGTGTTGATGCCTTTCTACAACACCAAGAAAATCAGCGCGAAGGATGCGCCCAAGACGTACAAGGATTTCCTCGACCCAAAATGGAAAGGCAAAATCGTTCAATCGCACCCGAGCTACAGCGGGTTCGTCACGAACGGCATGATCAACATCGTGAACAGATTCGGCTGGGACTATTATAAAATGATGGCAAAGCAAAAGCCCAAAATCGTGCAATCAGCGGCCGGCGGCATTCCTCTGGTAGCGCGTGGGGAGGCTTGGCTGGGAGCGGGTACGACCTCCTATTCGCTGCTCAAGCTGATTCAGAAAGGCGAGCCGCTCAAACCCATCGTTCCCCCGGCGGGCTTGGCTTTGGTGACTTCGCCGAACGGCGTCTTCACGAAATCGCCACGCCCCAACGCCGCGCGCGTGTTCACCGATTACCTGTTCAGCCTGGAGACCATGCAGCTTCTGGCGGACTACTTCCTCTATGTGGGCAATCCGAATGTGAAGTACCCCAAAGCGTTACCGGCGCTCAAGGACATCAACCTGATGGCCATTAGCGGGACGGAACTGAAGAAGAAAAACAAGCCGACGCGCAAGATGTTCAAGAAGCTCTTCGGCGTGTAAATCAAAAGTATGAGCGGGAGCGGTTTCTTGCGAAATATCGAGGAATCGCTCCCGTTTCATTTTTATTTTGACAGAATGAATTTTTCGAAAACAGCTTAAGTGTAACTTCGAAAAGGAAAGATGCGGATATGACGCAAGATGCGCAACAGCTTCCCGGAATGGTCTCGGGAGGCGAACCCTCAGCCACCAGAAAATTCGACTATTCCGTCATCGTCTGGGTAGTGCTGTTTATCCTGCTAATCATCCTGGTGGCGAATCCCATCTTCCAGCTTTTCAAGGAAAGTTTCTTTGTTTCTGAAGATGAGGCCGGCGGCTTTACCTTCAAGAACTATATTGACGCTTTTGAGACCTCGGAATACTACAAGCCGATGTACATCACGATGATGCTTGCCGTCTCCGTGGGCAGCATATCTCTGGTGGTGGGAGCCGTGATGGCCTGGGTGGTCAGCCGAACGGATATCCCTTTCCCGAATTTAATCAGAAACGGCATCTTGGCCTCTTTCGTGACCCCTCCTTTCTTGGGCGCCATCGCCTGGATATTCCTGGCGGGAAGGAACGAAGGGTGGCTGAATAAATGGATTCGCGGGATATTTTTCTTGAGTGATGAGTTTTATCTGTTCGACATTTTCACGATGAAGGGCGTCGTATTCGCCATGTCGCTCTACACGTTCCCCCTTGTATTCATTGTCGTTTTATCAGGCTTGAATAATATTTCCTCAGACGTAGAAGACGCTGCCAATGTAGCGGGCGGCGGCACGTTCCACACCATGTACAGCATTACTTTGCCGCTAGTTATGCCTTCTCTATTCGCGGGTTTCATCCTGGCGGCGCTTGAGGCGATGATTCTTTTCGGCATCCCGGCTGTATTGGCGATACCGGCGGGTCAGCACACGATGACGACCCAGCTTCGCGCTTTCATGGTTTCGGAAGACGATTTGCTCGGCTTGGCCTCAGCCTACGCGATGCCCATGCTCGTTTTGGCGATCTGCATGGTTTGGACGCGCAGCACGATCCTGGGCCGCCGGGGCTACGCCACGGTCGGCGGCAAGGGAGGGCAGAGACGACCCCAAAAACTGGGGGCTTGGCGGATTCCGGTGTTTCTACTCTCCCTGCTCCCTCTTGTTTGCGCGATTGTTCTGCCCGCGTTGGCTTTGTTGACCACGTCATTCATGAAAAACCTGGGCGGCGGATTGAATTGGGCGAACTTCACCTTGTCGAATTATCATTTCATATTGACGAATGATGCGGTGAGAGTATCGATCTACAATACGGTTCTCCTGGCCATCATGGCGGCGACCGGCGCCACGATCGTGGCCGCGATTTCCGCTTTCATCGCACAGCGCAAGCTCATCAAGGGACATCAATACATGGGTTTCATGGCGACCGCGCCCATTGGGATTCCCGGCATCGTCTTGGCGATTGGCCTGTTCTCAGCCTATACGAAACAACCCTTTGTGCTGTATGGAACGCTCTGGATCATGTTCCTGGCTTATCTCACCAAATACCTGCCTTTGGCGTATCAGACGTCGAACGCGGCCCTCACGAGTATTCATCCTGAACTCGAGGAGAGTTGCCGCATCATGGGTGCGAATCGGCTTCAGGTTTTCAAGGACGTGACGATACCCTTGTTCAAGACGGGTATCATCGCGTCGTGGATATTGGTGTTCATGCCCTCGCTCAGGGAATTGAGCGCCTCGGTTCTGCTTTGGACGACGAATACGAAGGTCATCTCGGTGGTCATCATCGATTTTTATGAAGAAACGCTGTTGGGTCCCATATCGGCTCTCGGGATATTGTTGTTGCTTATCACTTTGGTGGCGATAGCGGTCGGTTTCCGCTTGGCGGGACGGGACTTCATGCGTTCCGCCGGATAGAGAAAGGGAGATTTGCGTTGGCGGTTTTAGACTTAAGAGGGCTTTTGAAAATCTTTGGCACGGATGTTCGCGCGGTGGATGAGATAGATCTGCACATCGAGCATGGGGAGTTGATTTCTCTTTTGGGCCCATCGGGTTGCGGCAAAACGACGACGCTGCGGCTCGTGGCCGGTTTCATCGAGCCAAACGGCGGTGAAATCGTGATGGATGGAGAGGTTGTTTCGAATGCCAGCAGCGTCATACCGCCCGAGCGCCGCAACATGAGCATGATTTTCCAGAGCTACGCCATTTGGCCGCACAAGACGGTGGCCCAGAATGTCGGCTATGGATTGAAATTCCGCGGTATTACGGGCGCCGAGGCGGATAAGCGCGTTAAAGGCCTGCTCTCTATCGTGCAAATGGATCATCTGGGCGCACGGTATCCGGGAGAACTCTCGGGTGGTCAACAGCAACGCGTGGCCCTGGCCCGCGCCCTCGTGGTGGAGCCGGCCGTATTGTTGCTGGATGAGCCTCTCTCCAACCTCGACGCCAACCTGCGCGAGGAGATGCGCTTCGAGATCAGACGCCTGCACGATGAATTTAATATCACGAGTATTTATGTGACCCATGACCAAGCCGAGGCCATGGTCACCAGCGATAGAATTTGCGTCATGAACAGCGGAAAGATTGAACAAGTGGGCAAGCCGTCTGATATATACGACATTCCGTCGACGAAATTTGTGGCCGAATTCGTTGGCGTGACGAACTCGATTCGAGGGAAAATGAGCGCCCCGGATCTTTTTGAGGCTGGCGACGGCGCCAAGTTCATGATGAATACCGACGGCGGAAAAATGGGAGAGCTCGTATCCATAAGGCCCCACCGCATTCAGGTGCATCCCGAGAATGCCGATGTGGGCGGCTCGGATGCTCAAAACGTACTCGATGGCGAGGTGACGCGCGGCTATTATTTCGGCAGCACGGTGGACTATCTGGTGCAAGTGCCGGGTTTGGAAGAGCCGCTTCGCGTCATCGGCGACCCGCATCAATTCTTTGGCGTGGGCAGCAAGGTCCGGTTGACCATCGATAAATCGGCGGTCGTATTGGTCAGCGATAGTTAGTTTGCCATTGATGCATATCGTTATTCCAGACGATTGTTTCCGTTTATTTGAAAGTTCCGAAGCTCTTGGGCGATTGCGCGACTTGGGAGATGTTCGTCACTATACCGTGAATGCCGAAAGTGACGAATTACTCCGGGAGCGTCTTAAAGACGCGGAAATCATCCTGACGACCAGATATCAAACCGACTTCAAGACGACCGATTTGCTGGATCACATTCCCCACCTGAAAATGATTTCCGTGATGGGCACACGCCCGCGCATGATCGACATGGAGCGAGCCAATACACGTGGCATCGTAGTGAGCACGACCCCTGCGGCGAGCGCCTTCTCGGTGGCCGAGCACACGATGATGTTGATCTTGGCGTTGGCGAAAAGAATGCCGCTCATGTTCCCCGCCATGAGAGCGGGTGGTTGGCCCCAGGAGCAAGGGGTCGAGCTTGCCGGTAAGACATTGGGTCTCATTGGATTCGGGCACATCGCTCGCCTGGTGTGCCGCATGGCCTTGGGCTTCGGGATGAGGGTCATCACCTGCTCTCCTTCGATGACGCCCGAGCGCGCGCAAGCCGAGGGTGCGGAAGCGGCTTCCGTCGAGGAATGTTTCGCATCTGACGTTGTGTCACTCCATCTTCATTTGCCGGCGGGCGCCGTACCTTTCATGACAAGAGAAAAATTCGCCCGGATGAAGGAAACGGCGTATTTCGTCAATACTTCGCGCGCTCAGATTGTGGATGAGGATGCGTTGCTGGACGCCTTGCGTAATAGACGCATCGCCGGCGCGGGTCTCGACGTTTTTGAGCCTTTCGAGCCGTTGCCGCAAGATTCAATCTATCGTTCTTTGGATAATGTCATCATCACGCCGCATTCGGCTTGGATTACCGATGGCACGTATGCGAGGTTCCGCGACGTGCCGGTGGCGAACATCGAAGCGTTTCTGAAGGGTGCGCCCACAAATATCGCCAGAGAAAACGCGTAGGAAGCCACACGAAATAGCCCCGGCACGTATCGACTGCCGGGGCTATTTTTTCGCCTTATTCTTTTTTGATCAGTATGTTGTTGTAGACCAACGCTGCCGCCACACTGCCGATGATGGGGCCTATCCAATAGACCAAGTGGTTGATGCCATCGAATCCGCCTCCGGCCAATGCGGGGCCGAATGTGCGCGCTGGATTCATGGATGCTCCCGTGAGTGGACCTCCCATCAAAATGTTTGCGGCGATGGTGAGGCCAATCGCGAAACCACCCACGTCGGGATGTCTGTCATCCACCGCGGAGCCCCATATAGCGGTGACGAGGAAGAACGTGAGGATGATTTCGATCAGAATCCCCATGCCGAAGCTTACATCGCTTGCCAAAGTCGGTGTTCCCAGGTTCACTTTCTGCCAGACATCAGCGGCAAAGATGATTCTCAGCAGGATGCCGGCCACGGTTCCACCGATGAGTTGGCTGATGATGTAGGAAAGACCTGTACCGCTATCGGTTTTTTTCGTGACCATAAAACCGATTGTGACGGCGGGATTGAAATGACCACCCGAGACGTGCCCCATGGCGGAAATCATGACCGACAGGATCAAGCCGTGGGCAAGAGCGATGCCGATTAAACCCACGGCACCCCCAGTTTTCTGGTTCAAGATGATGGCGCCCGCCCCTATGAAACACAGTGCAAAGGTGCCGATGGCTTCGGCTACGCAGGCCCTTCCTGTAGGATTCATTTTCTTCTCCTTACTCGTTCGGGCGAAAAAATTGAAGGAAAATTTGTGTCATCTGTTGATTCGATTCGGAGGACTCCTACTAAAGGGAAGCGCTTGTCTCCATAAACTTATTATAGCAAATCATGATGAATACACCACGTTTTGTGGAATTCCCGAGAGAGCAGCGGCGATGTTTTCCACCGACATCAAAAGTCCTGCCTCCGTTACCTCGGGCGTGATGCCCGCATTATGCGGGGAGAGAACTATATTTTTTAATTTTCCCAATGGATGGTTAGTCGGCAGAGGTTCCTGGTCAAATACGTCGAGACCCGCCGCAGCCAAAGTCCCATTTTCCAAAGCCGATATGAGCGCCTTTTCTTCCACGATAGGTCCCCGGGCGGTGTTCACCAAAATGGTGTTTGGGCCCATGCGGGAGAACGCCTCGGCATCGATCATCCCCATGGTATCCACTGTTTGACGCACGTGTATCGAAACGACATTGGCCCGTTCATACAGAGTGTTCAAATCGACAAACTCCAGCCCTACCTCGGCGGCGAAATCATCGTCTGGATGAAATGTCCAGGCGATGAGCTTCATCCCGATGCCGGCGGCGATGCGGGCAGTCTGCCGGCCGATGGCGCCCAGTCCGATGAGGCCGAGCGTTTTTCCGATCAATTGTGTCATCTGGCCACGCGGCCACTCGCCCGCCCGCATGGCGGAATCATTTCCGGGTATTTGACGCGCCGCCGCCATCATGAGGGCCAGGGTGTGTTCCGCCACGGAAACGGCGGCCACGCCCGGCGTATTCGAGACGATGACGTTTGCGTTTTTTGCCGCGCTCAAATCGACATGATCCGTGCCTGTTCCCCAAATCGAAAGTATTTTGAGAGCGCTGCAATTAGAGAAAAAATCCGCGTTGAACTTGCAAAAGGCTCTGATATTGATGATTCCATCCACCCCAGAAACGCGGCTGAGTAATTCTTCGGGTGTCTGCGGGTTTGAAGTATGGATTTCTACGTCTCCGATTTCTCTAAGTCGGGTCTCGGCGGCGCTGCCCATGAAAACGGAAGGATAGTCATCTGGCACGACAATTCGGTTCACAAAACAACTCCTTTACATGCAAAAAAACGAGTGCCCCAGCGGTTCTCTTACACCGCCCTTGCGTGCATAATAGCGTTTTTCTTCTGCATTCTTATGACACCCAAGGAGACAAAACAAGTGGAACCTCTCGATCCGCGTAAAGACAGTGCCACTCCAGGTGAGCGTGCGATAGATAAGCCCGAACTCCCCACGCAAGGCTATGCTTTCACTATGTCCGCCGACACTGAAACGATAGAGGGAAAAGGCCAACTCAAACTGGGGACGCACAGACATTTCGAGGTGTATTGCGATGAGCCGCCCCGCATCGGCGGGGAGGATTCCTACCCTCAACCGCTTTGCTACATTGCCATGGGGGTGGGATTCTGACTCCTCACCCAGCTTGCGCGGTACGCGCATATGATGAAAGTGTCCTTCACACACGCCAAGGTGCATGTGGATTTCGATTACTTTTTAAAGGGTTCTGTCCTCAGGGGCACGGTAAATTCCGGCTGTAGCGAGGTGCGTACGCACTTTGAAGTGGAATCCGATGAAACGGCGGAGAAGATATTGGCGGTCATCAAGAATGCGAAGCAAGGATGCTTTGCCGAACAAATGGTGACGGCCGCCGTTCCGCTGAAAAGCACTCTGAGCTTGAATGGTGAATCGATCTCTGTGAGCGGCATTACAGAATAAAACGCATAATTCCATGATTTTGGAAGCGGAGCATCGCCGCTGAGGTTCTCGAGCGCCAAAAACACAAATTTATTCTCGGTGCATCCGTCTCGACCCGGTTTCTCCGTTGTCCTGAAAATGGGAATTTACGCTGAGGTCGAATTCACTTTGACAGCGCGCTGCCCCGCTGCGGTGCCGGCTAGTCGTCCGTAGACCGAACCTAGGGTCAGTCCCGCACCTCCCGGGTAATTGAAATAGTAGACGCCGCCCACGAGTTCGCCCGCAGCGAACAGTCCGGGGATGATCTCGTTTTCGGTGTTCATGACTTCTGCTTTAGGTGTCACGCGGATGCCGCCGAAGGTGAATGTAATGCCCGTAGTGACCGCGAAACCGAGGTAGGGTGGTTCATCGATGGGAAGCGCCCAGTTCGATTTTGGGGGGTCTATACCCTCAGTGCATTTCCCGTCTTTTATTGTCGGATTGTATTCCCCGGGCTGAATGGCGGCGTTATACTCCTGAACGGTTTTGACGAACGCATCGACATCAATCTCGAGTTGTTGGGCAAGTTCTTCCAGCGTGTTGGCCTCGGCTTTGGTGACTTCGCGGATACGATACTCGTCACGCAGCATGTGAACCGTTTTCTGATCGAATATCTGAAAAGCGACCCGTTGAGGCTGCTGCAGGATGTTCCGACCATATTTGGCATAGGTATAATTTCTGAAATCGGCCCCCTCATCGACGAAGCGTTTGCCCTCGATGTTCACGATGATACCGAACGGATAGGAGTGTTTTTGGTAGGACTCTCCTACAGTGAGGTCACCGAAGGGCGGGGCGTTCAAATCCCAGGCGACGGCGTGACAACCGCTCCAATTGCCATAAGGCTGGGCACCAATATCGAGCGCCATCTTGATGCCGTCGCCCGTGTTGTAGGGGGTGCCGCGTACTTTTGCGAGTTCCCAGCCTGGTCCCAGGTAGCGGCAACGCATCTCGGAGTTTGCCTCGAAACCGCCCGATGCCAGAACCACCCCGTGGGCATCGACTTCATAAGGCCCATCAGGTCCTTTTACTTCAACTCCCGTCACGCCACCCATCGGGTCCGTGAGAAGACGCATTGCCTTTGATGCATAGCGAATCTCGACTCCAGCCGTATTCGCGGCATCGAGAAGTGAATCGATCAGGCCACGCCCGCCACCGACGATTTCGAGAACAAGACCTCCCCAGAAGCGCATCTTGCCATCTACTTTGAAGGCTTGTCGGCCGCTTGCAAGGATAAGTCGCAGGCCCTTGGATTGCATCCATTTCAGGGTCGGGAACGACTGGTGGATGAGAACAGAGGAGAGGTCGCCGTCCGTCTGATATTCAGTCAATAAAGCGAGGTCGTCAAAGAATTTTTCCGATGTATAGGGGTCAATCTCGATGTTTTCTTTCTCTGCGTCGGAAAGATCCGGTACGAGTGAATAGATGTCTTCGATGCTGTTAAAGGCGAAGCGGAAAAGTCCTCCCGAAAAAGCCGAATTGCCTCCACGCCATGCTTCGGGTGCTTTTTCGAGTACTAATACCCTATCCGCCCCCTGGTCTCGCGCCGCGAGCGATGCGCAAAGAGCGGCGTTGCCGCAGCCCACGACGACGACATCGTATTTCTCTGTAGCATTCGGCATTTCACAAAACCTCCTCGAAGCCTTCTGTTCAAGGCGACTCATGTTTGTGCGGATGCGGGGATGAGACCATTTCCATGAGGGTTTTCCGTCACTTCAGCAGTCAGGAAAACTGGCTTTTAACTAACACATTGAGAGAACTTGGTCAAAACTCTTGAGATGAGACACCCACTCATATCAGCGCAATGTCTTAGAAATTCCGCATTAAAACATGATTTGCTAATTGACCGCTCCAGGTACTTCTCATAGAATTTTCTCCCCATCTTCATGAAGGAGTATCATGGAAGCTACTGCCTACCAAAGTTTTATGGAAGAAAGAATCACCCATATCACGGAAGCCTGTACGCATTGCGGAAAGTGTTACGAAGTCTGCCCGATGGTTTCGTATTCAGAAGCTGAAGGTGCGGAACCAGAACGAGTCACAAGATCCGTTGTCGACATCATCAACGATCGTCCCCATGAACGAGAGGGGGCACTTTGGGCCAAAGCCTGTCAAAAAAGCGGAATTTGCATTGAGGCTTGTCCAGAGGATGTCAATCCCCGTGAAATGCTCTCCTACGCCAAGCTCAAGCTTCAAAATATCGAATTAGAAGAAGCGGAAATTCAAGAGGCCGGCCAGTCTTATTTTCAAGACATGAGCCGCAAGATACGCTTCATGGCCGCCTTGCAATTGGAACCTGAGCACTTCAGAAATCTCACCGCCGTCCGGGGAGCCGAGAAAAATAAAGTGGATGCGGTGTTTTATTTTGGCTGCAACATTCTTCAGACACCCCATATCCTCCTCTCTTGTATAGATGTTTTCGATCGACTCGGGTTGGACTATGAGGTGGCCGGCGGCGTGGGCCACTGTTGCGGCATCAACCACATCAGACGCGGAGATCTGGAGACAGGGGCAGAGATGGGCGCACGTTCGCTCGCGCATTTCAAATCATACGCGCCTGAGAAAGTCATTACATTTTGCCCCACTTGTCAGATGCAATACTCCGAATATCAACACTTGTATACCGGCAAACCGGTTATCCCCATGGTGAGTGATATGAAATTGAACGAGGACGAAATTTTACCGTTTGTCCACATCACGCAGTATCTGGTGGATAATTTGGATTTGTTGCGAGAAAAATTTACGCAAAAAGTAGATAAGCGTGTGGCTGTACATCTTCATGGAGGGACTGATGGCGTTGAGGAAAACGTCATAAAAATCCTCCAGGAGGTACCTGGCCTCGAGTTCATGGAAATTGAGCAGCTATCAGATCATGGCTACCAATGCCCCACGCTTCTCATTCCCGAGGCGAAAGAGGCGATGCGGGAGAAACTTTTCGACTCCGCGCGTAGCGCCCGGGTGGACTCCCTGCTCACTGTTTATCATAGTTGCCATCGTGAGCTATGTGGTCTGGAAAAAAATGAGTCCTTTGAAATCGAGAATTTCATGACGATTCTCGGCCAGGCCATGGGGTTTGAATATCCGGATTACACCAAGACGTACAAGATTTATGAAGATATCGACCGGGTTATCCAGGAAGCGGGGGATTTGCTCCTCGCTTTTGGAATGGCGCCCGATAAAATGCGTGAACAAATTCAAACGGCACTCTATGGCTGAGTAGCGGGTCTTTCGGGTTTCTTCGATTCATACGGGAGACGTGTAGACTCGCTCACATCCTCACTAAAACGATGTTGAAATGCCCCAGTTCATACCTTTTCCCCAAAGGAATTTTCTGGAGGGGAATGATCAGAGAGGGTCTTGAGCGCTCATGATCGCTCAATCTCGGGTCGCCTTGAAAATATAGTTGCGTCACCAACGGCTGGTAATCAGGGTGGCGGATATAAAAATGAATGTGGGATGGCCTCAGCCCGGAGCCAACGCTATAACGCCCCGGGTGAATGGTTTCGAACTGATAAAGGCCTCGTCGTGACGTGCGCATACGCGCTCGGTAGAGAAAATTATCCTTCTCATCCATACCGTGGTAGCGCCCGTTCGTATCCGCCTGCCATACGTCGATTGTCGCGCCCTCGAGCGTTTTTTGGGTGTCATGTCCATAGACGTGGCCGCGGATGATCATGGGCGTGCCAAGCGCATCCCTCGGCATCAAAAACCCGCGGAAAGGAGCCCCTTGTTTGTAAAAGGGTCCCATGGCGTCAGGGGCGGTCGGTTTTCGCGCATCGGGTGGCGCCTCATCCAGCTTTTCGCCTTGCGCGAGCAGAAAGTCCCCGAATTCTCCCAATTCCCCATATGCGGGCGTGGGCGACAGGGTATCCTGAAGCGCGAAGGCGCCTGTTCCCAGCGCGCTCAGGCCGAGCAGGGAGTTTTTCAGCAATTCTCGTCTGTTCCACTTTTTCATGGCGAGATTCCCGGCGGCGGGGCAAATTTCTCTGTAAAGAATATCACTTCGGTTCAAGAAGATTCCAGCGCCAGAAACTCACGCGTTATCCCCACGAGGCGGCTAGCCCCTGCCGCGAGAGAGGAGAGGAACAAAGGCTTGGTGACACGGCGCCCTCGCGGATATGTCCTACCGGGGTAGGCGGACGCACGCAATCAGCCGCGCTGGGCCATCTCGATGCTGATGTTATCAGGCCCCTTGATGAAGGCGATTTTCACCCCCGGGCGTATCTCCCAGGGCTCGCAAATCCATTCGGCGCCCTTTTCGGTCAGCTCTTTTTGCGCCTCGTCCATGTCGTCGACCAAAAGCCCGAAATGATCCAGCCCGTACCGGGGATCGGAGCCCGTCCGCACCGGGTCTTCTCCCTTCGCCCTGCCCGAGACGAGGAACACCATGCCGTTCAAGTCCATGTTGAAGGACGGGGCGCCGCCCAACTCCCGTTCCTGCACGACGGTGGCGCCGAACATGTTGGTCCAGAAGTCGCGGGCGGCGTGCGGGTCTTCGCTCCTGAAGTGAAGGTGGTCGTATGAGTATTTGGCCATGCGGGAATCCCCTCTCGATAAGCTGCAAACCTTGGGTTTCATGATGTGTTCGATTTTTTTTGGACTTGATGAGCCTTGGATTGTAAGGATTGCGGCCAAGAGTGGCAAGAGGATCAAAGGCGCAAACCCTAAGCCTAGCCGGGTCCGCCTTCTTCTTCCTGCATGAGTTTTTCCGATTCGGCCATCTCGTGGAAAAGCCGGCAGGTGGCTGAAAAATCCTTCTCCAGCTTATCGAAAAGCTCTCTGATTTGCTCGGGCGCAATGAGTTTCGAGAGTTCGCTGTACACTGCGTGCCATGTACGCGTTCCGCGCTCGCCGCGCCGGAAATCAACCTCCTCGTTCGCCGTGATGGCGTCGTACACCTTGTGCTCATGTTCGAGCAAATCCCGAAGGACGGGCTCGTAGTTCGGGTCGTTCGAATTGAGATAGCGCATGAGGTAGTGCCTGAACTCGGGCTCCTTTTCCATCGGCTGCGGGTCGGACATCTCGCGCAGGGTCCGGCATGTGGCGGCAAAATCCTTCTCCAGGCGCTCGAATAGCTGTTCGATGTGGAACGGGGTGAGAATGTCGGTCAGTTCGGTGAAAACGACGTGCCACATATGGGGAAGCCTCTCTCCGCGCGTCATGTCCGCGCCTTCTCCGACGGTGCTCTCGTCGTACACTTCGTGCTCGTGTTCGAGCAGGTCATGGAGAACGGGCTCGAAGTTCGGGTCCTCCGAATGGAGGTAGCGCATGAGGTAGGGCTTGAATTTCCGCACCTTGTTGCGTCTGGGCATTGCGTCTTCCTCTGTGTGGGACACCCCGGGAACCTGCGCCGCCATTATATCACCAAACCGGGCCGCCTCGCTATGAAAATGATGGCCGGACACGGTGTAAAAATGATGCGATTTATTTTGTTTCCACCGGATATCGGCGCGAGAAACAGATGATGGCGATGCGAACGGGCCCCTATCGCCGTATATGGCGAAAAAACCGCCTAATACGTTTATTATCAATGACTTTAATTTTCAGATATTTTCAGAATTTTTCGTGATTTTTCACTTATTTATCGAAATTCCCCCCGTCCTAAGCGAACCGCCGGGCTCCGCCACCATACCCGCTCTCTCTTTTCATCCCCCCACCGCAAATGCGGGCAAATGCGCCTCTGGCGCGGCGTGACGGGTCCCGACCAGGGAAGGGGGGATTGCGAGGGGTTCGTAGGATCGGGCATATATGTCTGCCGCCCCCGTGTCCGCCCGCCTTTCGCTTTTGATCGTCATTCCGCAGGCTTGCATGCGGAATCCAGAACCGCGGAGGGTGAAGGTATTACGGCGTTTCATTTCCTCTCCAATTAGCGAGAACGCAGGCGAAAAAAAACGGCGAAAAGATAAATTCTCTGGATTCCGGCATTCGCCGGAATGACGGGCGAGGGTGGCTCATCGTATACGCTCCCCCCCATCAAAATACCATGTCCCCGCCTCCTGCTGAATCGCGCCCCCGTTTTGTTGTATCATGGCAAAGGAGTCGAATTATCGCGCCCCTCTCGCATCGCTCGGGATGGGCCGTGGGTTGCCGTCTACACGATTACCGGAACAAATCATTACGGGAGGTGAACGATGGAAGATGTGCGCGTGGAGCGGATGGCGGAGATCATCACGGGGTATTCCTCAAAAGTGAAACGGGGCGATCTCGTGGGCATCCGGGGCGGCACGGCCGCCGCACCCCTGATCCGCGCGCTATACGCCGAATGCGTCCGGCGTCGCGCCTTTCCCTATACCGACGTGTCTTTGCCGGGGATGGAGGAGATTTTCTATCAGTACGCCAACCGCGAGCAGTTGTCGCATCTCTCTCCCCTGAGGCGGTTTGAAGTGGAAAAGGTGGATGTCGTCATCGGCATTTTGTCCGAAACGAACACCCGGCGGCTCTCGGGCGCCGACCCCAAAAAACAGGCGCTCACCTCCAAGGCCAGGCAGCCCATCATGGAGATTTTCATGAAGCGCGCCGCCCGGTATGAAAAAACGGGCGAAAAGGGTTTGCGGTGGACGCTCACCCTGTTCCCCACCGAGGCCTACGCCCAGGATGCGGAAATGGGTCTCAGGGAATATGAGGATTTCGTCTTCGGCGCGTGTTTCGCGGATGAAGAAGGCGGCATCCGCCGCTGGCGGGCGCTGGAGGGGCGTCAGGCGCGGGTGGTTCGCTATCTCAAGGGCCGCAAGGTGGTGGAAATCGGAGCGCCGGGCACCGACTTGCGCGTGGGCATCGCGGGTCGTCCGTTCATGAACTGCTCGGGGCGCAACAATTTCCCGGACGGGGAAGTTTTCACCGGGCCGCAGGAGCATAAAATCGACGGCAAGATTCGCTATTCCTTTCCCGCCTGCATCCAGGGGCGCGAGGTGGACGCGGTGGAACTCGAATTCGTGAAGGGAGAGGTCGTAAAGGCCCGGGCGGAGAAGAACGAGGCGTTTTTGAAATCGATGATCGGCATGGACGAAGGTGCTAAAAGGGTGGGGGAGTTCGCCTTCGGCCTGAACGGCGGCATCCAGCGCTTCACCAAGAACACGCTGTTCGACGAGAAGATCGGCGGCACCCTGCACCTCGCCCTGGGCAAGGGCTATCCCCAGAGTGGCTCCAAGAACGATTCCGCCCTGCACTGGGACATGGTGTGTGATTTGCGCGATGAGGGCGAGGTCTACGTGGACGGAAAACTCTTTTCCAAGAACGGGGAACTCAAGATTTAGCCGGACCGGTAAAACGCGATTCTCATCGGCTCGGGGGATGGTCGCCGGACCCTCAAGATGCTATTCTCCTCGCGCCTTTTTAACATGGGCGGGTAGCTCAGCTGGAAGAGCGGTGCCCTTACAAGGCATAGGTCGGAGGTTCGAGCCCTCTCCCGCCCACCACAGAACAGACGAGTTGCAACAAAAGAGATTTCGCGGAATTCCCGTTAGCCTCAAGCGATATCCAGCATGACGCTTTTTCATGTCCGAGGGGGATTTCGTCAACATCGCCCACTTGCATGATTGCAAAATCGGGCGTGGGCACAGCAACCAAATTTGCGAGTCGCCTTCCTATATCTCCAACCGCTCCATCAATTCCGGATTCCACTCCGTCGACTGACCTGATTAAGGCGATGCTCAAAATACCTGCGGAACACCTCGTTCTCGGGGTAGGCTTCTGGATCTGCCCAAATCGCTCCAATTCGTCCAACTAGCCCCGCAATCCAATCGGCAGCCTGTATGGTTTGATAACGGTGGCTCTCCAGATGGAACGGCTGCTCAAGCAGACATTGGTACGACTGAATTCCATACATGCTTTGCGCCGCTTTGGTTAGTAACGCCGAGCGGTGCTCGTGTTCGTCGAGAGCCAAGAGAAAATTATCTGGTGGTTTGCAATCTTCAGCGCAGAACCCATCGATCCGCTTGATTGCCTCAAGAAGAATCCGTTCGTAGAGTTGATTTGGCTTGTGGTGATCAGGACAGGCGCTCTTCTTTACTCCTACATAGAACACGAAACCGCCGAGATTTGTGATCCTGTTGAACAGGCGATTAGTGAATTTTCGTAGTTCAAGATACCTGGTGACGTTGGTTACCGTATAAAGACTGGCTCCCTTTTTCTCCCACCGGGCAGGATTTTCACCCGACCGCTTAATCTCGAAATCGAGCAGTTCGCATTTGCGCTGGAAAAACCACGTCCCGAACCTACGCACTTCATCGGTTGGAAGAAGAAAGCCGGCAAGGCCGAACACGGGACTGTCATTGTGAGTCGGATGGCTCCGACTGATGTAAGGCCCGATATGTCCAAATTCGTCAAGATAGGCAATGTAAGTCAATAATCAACTCAAGGTCGCAGAAACACGAAAACCCACGCCGGAGCGTGGGTCTCGGAATGAAGGGCAACCCTGTCATGACATCCAGGATTGCGCCTCATGACGAACATAAGCCGTCATCTTTACAAAGTCAAACGGGTATCAGGGTCTCGGCGTTCCGGCGTCCCTTGTCGGCGCATCGGACAGTTCTACGACACGATTGTGGCTTGGGTGCCGGCCTTCCACGAGGCGCGGTGTCCGCTTGAGACATCAGGCCAGGGGCCGAAACCCCTGGCCTGATGAATTTTGCTTTTATTTACGTGTTACACAAAACCTCGCTTCATCACCAACCTTTACTTCGCCACTGCGCCCAGCCGTCTTTTGGGGATAATCGGCACGAGCAGGTGCGATGGGTGGTTCGGGCCCGTGTGCAGGGTGGTGCGCCCGCCGAAGACTTCTTTCGAGCGGTCGACGGGATGATCGTGTAAGAACGGTCCCGAACCGCGCGAGGGCACGTAGGCCTGGACCGCAGGGCCCGGCCGGTCGAAATCCTGCCCGGCGATGTTGACGGACAGTTGGAAGCCTTTCGGCAGCACGATGCACTGGGGCCAGATTTCGATGTCGAGTTCGTAAATCCGCTCCGGTATGAGCGGCTGTTTGTCGTCATGCGTGTGGTAGGGCCGCCAGGGTTCGGATAGCTCCGTGTCCAGCTTGCGGTGCGAAGCGCGCAGCCAGCCCTGGGCGAGCGGCGTCTTGGGGTCCACCGTGCCCTGGAAATACACTTCGCGTCCCTTGGGCGAGAACGCCTGGACGGTGACGAACAAATCCGCATCCCGCGTGGATGAGGAGACGAAGAGCTTGGCCGCCATCGGGCCCGTGATCTCGGTCTCCTCCTTGAGCGGCGCCGTCATGAGGGTGACGCCGCGCGTCAGCGCGCGGAAGGTCTTGGAGCGCTTGGCCTTGGGCGCGTTCCAGCGGAGCCTTCCCTTGCCGCCCGCGTGGAGATAGAGCTTCGTCCATTTCGTGCCTTTGAGCGGCCATTCATGCTCTTTGCGGAGCTCCACCTCGTCGGTGAAAGGACGCCTGAGGTTCAACCACACGCGCGGCTCCTTCTCCCAGCCGTTGCTCTCCCCTTTGAGATAGTAGTCGAAAAAGCGTTTTTGGAGCTGCATCCCGTATTCGAGATAAAACCACTCCTCGTGCCTGCCCGGATGCGCTTCGAGCCACTTCTCTTTCGCCGCCGCTTGCGTGAAGGCCTCGAAATTCCCGCGCGGGTGCAGGCCGAAACCCGCCCAGCTCGCCGCGCTGAGGAAGGGAACCTTCACTTTCGACCAATCGGGCGATCGGGAGCGGTACCAGTCGTCGTCCATCTCGCGGACCAGGGAGTTCTCGAGCGTGTTGGCCCGATTCTCCGCGAGTTCATCCCTGGAGAGCGTCGCCGGGCCCGTCGAGCGCGTCTTCATCCAGTGGTCGCGCGGACCCTTGGGATTGCCGTGCTGCACCGCCTCGACCTGGCGCGGATACCAGATTTCCATGAACTTGTTCGAGAGGATGCCGCCGTGCCGCGCCCAGTCTCGGTAGTGGTCGGCGGCGCCCTCCCAGGGGATCATGGCGGTGAGGTGTTTGGGCTGTAAGACGGCGACCTGCCACTGGTTGATGGCGTAATAGGAGACGCCGTTCAGCCCGACCTTGCCGTTCGACCACTTCTGTTGGCCCGCCCATTCGATGGCGATGGCGAAATCCTTGGTCTCGCGCGGGGAGAAAATATCGAGATAACCGGGCGAGCGTCCCGCGCCGCGCGAATCGAAGCGTACGCAGGCGTAACCCCAGGGCACCCATATTTCAGGGTCCACCGTCTCCCAGGTGAGCCAGCGGTGCTGGGAGCCCTCCAGTATGTCGGGGTGCATCTTCACCAGCGAATCCCAGAGCGGCTTGTAGTGCTCCTGATACTTGACTCCCTTGCCGTAGGGGCCGCCGGCCATGACGATGGGCACCTTTTCCTTGGTGTCGGGCCTGTAGACGTCCACCCGCAGCACCACCCCGTCGTCCATCTCGACGGGCAGATCACGTTCGATAATCATATAAACCTCCCGGTTTTGAGGATAGGACGGCGCAAATCAAAAGACGCCGGCCGCCCGCTCTTTTTATGTTTCCGCATAAGCAACTATGGAGAAATTATGCGACAACGGCCCGCATTTTTCAATTTGGAGAATTTATGGCTGTTGCGTCTTCCCTGCTCAGGCATCCGGTGAAGGGGAGGGAAAAGCGTCTCGCCCGGATGGTTTTAGGCACTCGGGAATTTCCACAGGCGCGATAAACGGCTATATTCAGGGGCGTGGTCCGCTCGTATCCCGCCGCCGGGACGGAACTCCCTTGATCACGTACATCGACGAAATCGATCGCCACATCTCGGGCTGGATGAACCGCTACGGGCGCCTGTTCCTGAGGATATCGCTCGCCGTCGTCTTCATCTGGTTCGGTATCCTGAAACCTTTGGGCCTTAGCGCCGCGGCCGAGCTCGTGCGCCGCACGGTCTATTGGCTGCCGCCCGATTTCTTCATCCCCCTGCTCGGCTGGTGGGAGGTGGCGATAGGGGTAGGGCTGCTCTTCCGCCCGCTCATCCGCGTGGCCCTGTTCCTGCTTTTCCTGCAAATGCCGGGGACGATTCTGCCGCTGTTTCTCCTGCCCGAGGTCTGCTTCGCGCAGATTCCCTTCGCCCCCACGCTCGAGGGGCAATACATCATCAAGAACCTCATCCTCTTGAGCGCGGCCATCGTCGTGGGCGGCGCGGTGCGCAGGGAGGAATGCGCGGACCCGCTCACCTGATGTTCCTCTACCCCCTCGGGAGATGATGCTGGCTTGCAGCGTCCGGCAATATGCCGTACATTAGCGGAAGCAAAGGAGACATGGCAATGCTGAACTTCCAAGACCCTGCGGCCGCCATCGACGAGCCGAAGACGGCGCGCATGGAACAGCGCACCAAACCGCACGTCAAAGCGCAGATCCAGCAGGCGGCGGCCCTGCTCGGCGTCGACGAGACGACTTTCGTGACCAGCGCGGCGTTAGAGCGCGCCCGGAGTACGATTGCCGATCATGAGCGCACGCTTCTCTCGGCAGAAGACCGCGGTGTGATACTCGCCGCTCTCGATGCGCCTGCGGAGCCGACCGAAGCCTTGCGCGAGGCGATGGCCCTGCACGGCGCACGGGTGACGCATGGCGGCTGAGGCCGCCGCCAATCCGCAAGGGATATCCATCGAGCCGCTCGACCCGCAAAAACACGATCGGGCGGCTTTTTCCTGTGGAACCGACCGGCTCGACAACTTTCTCAAACGCACCGCCGGGAAACACCAGGCGGGAGGCTTCACGCGGGTCTGGGTGGCGACCGAAGGCGAGCGAGCCGAAATTCTCGGGTTTTACGCCCTGAACGCCCATTCGCTCGAAGGCGACGACCTCCCGGCGAATATGACGAGGAGCGCGCCCCGCTCCGGCGGCATCCCGGCCGTCTATCTCTCGATGATCGCAGTCGACCGCCGCCATCAGGGCCAGGGCCTTGGACGCATTCTTCTCGCGGTCGGGTTGAACCGCGCGGCGGCTGCCGCCGATCAGATCGGGCTCAAGGCCGTGGTGCTCGACGTGATTGAGGACGGCGGCCCCGAGATCACGGAAAAACGCCGCGCGTTCTACGCCGCCATGGGGTTTCAGCCGTTGCCGGCGCGTCCGCTGAGAATGTTCATCAGTATCGAGACGGTTCGCAGTGCCCGGACCTGACGCGCGGTGTTTGCCGTAGAGGTGGACCTGTGTGTCTGCCCTGTTTTTGTTTTTGATCGTCATTCCCGCGAAAGCGGGAATCCAGAACAGGTGAGATTTCTCGTGCGCCTGGATTCTGGCATTTCCTCCCTCCTCGGTCGAAAATGACACCGGAATGACGGGCAAACTTCTCCCCGGTCGAGCAGCCTCTCCTCCTCAGCCGGTACAAACCCTCCCCTTTGCGGTCGGAAATGGCGCCGGAATGACAACACGGTGGGCGAATTCGATTGTTGTAGGGACAACCCCCCGTGGTTGTCCCTCCTCTTGTGTGGATACGACGGGGACAGGCGCGCGGGCCTGTGGGACGACCCCGAGGAGGGGTTCGTCCCTACGGGACGGGACTTGTGGAACCTCGTGTAAGGGTGGACACATGGGAAGGACGCAAGGGCGCATCTTGCGCAATAGACCATGCCTTCCCCCGGCTCACCACACCCCCGAGACGCTGGCCGGGGGGATGAAAAATGCTATAGTGGCCCCTCTTGGAATCGACATCATACTCACCATCTCTCATACAGGAGCGAAGCATGAGCGAGCCGCAAATCAGCGCGCAGGACGTGCTGAACGCAAGCGCGGGCTGTCTGCAAAAGCAGATGTACGTGTATTTCACGAAACCGGCGAACGGTCTGGGGCCGGTGATGGAGAATCTGGAGGATCACTTGAAGTTTCAGGTTGAACTCGAACAAAAGGGCATCATGTTCGGCGCGGGGCCCTTCTGGACGGAGGATGAGCAGCGCTGGGAGGGAGAGGGGATGATCATCATTCGCGCAGGTTCTCTGGCGGAGGCGAGAGAAATCGCCGCATCGGACCCCATGCACGCAAGCGGGGCGCGCGCGTTCACCATACGTCCCTGGCTGATGAACGAAGGTTCCGTGACGATGAAGGTTACCTATTCGGACGGCGGGCGGGAGGTCATATGAGCCGGCATGGTTTCACCTTTGAGCGGGAGATGGACTCGATATGAACTGGACACCAAGGCGGGAGAAATTCCGCGCCCTACTCGAAGGCGACGGGTGCGTGCATCCCGGTTCGGTGTATGACCCGCTCACCGCGCGCATGGCGGAGGATTTGGGCTTCGAGGTCGGGATGTTCGCAGGCTCCACCGCTTCGCTCACCGTGCTGGGCGCGCCCGACATCATCTTGTTGACGTTGACGGAATTCGCCGCCCAGGCGCTGCGGATCAACCGCGCAACCGGGGTTCCCCTGCTTGTGGACGCCGATCACGGCTACGGCAACGCGCTGAACGTGAAGAGGACGGTCGAGGAACTCGAAACCGCCGGCGTGGCGGGCCTCTCGATAGAGGACACGATACTCCCCCAACCCTTCGGCGCCGGGGCTGCGCAGCTCAGCACGATTGAGGAGGGCGTCGGCAAGATGCGCGCCGCTTTAGAGGGACGCGGGGATGAGAACCTCGTCATCGCGGGCAGGACGAGCGCGCCGCGCGTCTCGGGTACCGAAGACGCCGTCGCGCGCGTTACGGCGTATGAGGCGGCGGGGGTGGACGCCATCTTCGTGGTGGGGGTCCAGAGCCGCGCGCAGCTGGAAGCCATCTCGGATGCGGTGAGCCTCCCCATCATACTGGGCGGGAGCGCCAAGGAGGTGCGCGGGCTGGATTATCTCGGAGATATGGGCGTGCGCGTCGCGCTCCAGGGCCACCAGCCCATCATGGCGGCGGCGCAGGCGGCCTATGCCACGTTAAAGGCGCTCAGGGAAGGCGCGCAGCCGGAAGATCTGGAAAACATCCCCTCGGGCGATTTCATGAAAAAATACATGAACGACCCGGACTACCGACGCCAGATCAGCGCGTTCCTGGAGGGATGAGGTCCGCATATATGCAGATGTGTCCGGCCTGCGGGTTTTCTCCACGGGGGGACGCCGTCGCGGCGGAGCGCCGGATCAAGGGCTGGTCGCGTCGAAATAAACGCGCCCTGATCGACGGGGACCGGCTTCGGCTGAAGCGGGCGGCGAAGGAGGATTTCAAGCGGAAAGGGTGAAGGGATTGCTGGGAAAGCCGGTGAGGGAACACATACCCTCATCCCGAATGGGCCCTTCGATACGCGGCTTTGCCGCTACTCAGGGTGAAGAAGTTGGATGAGGAAAGGGTGTTGAGAAAACCGGGATATGAAAACATCACGGCCTCATCCCGAGTAGGCCCGAAGGGCCGTATCGAGGGAGCGCCCTTCGATACGCCGCCTCCGGCGGCTACTCAGGGTAAGGAGAAGATGCCGGGTGCGGGGAAAGCGTTGCACAACCCCCGCGCGCGAATCGCCGACTCCATGTGACGAAAAGCCCTCCGGGGGGATATACTGGCTCTTCATTCAAGGGAACGGAAATATACCCGGAGAGAGCTTCATGGCCATAGAGCTTGCATGGTACATGTCGTGTGACGGCGACAGCGCGCACATCGGCCAGAAATTCGCCGACCATCCCCCGAGCTACGAGACCTTCACCCGCATCGCGCAAAACGCCGAGCGCAGCGGCTTCACCACCATCCTGGTGCCCACCTCGCAGGTGAGCGGCCACTACGGGCCGCAGGCCCCCACGTGGGACAGCATGGTGAACGCCGCGGTCATCGGCCCGGCCACGAAGACGATAAAGCTCCTTCTGGCGGTGCGGGTGGGAATCATCGACCCGGCCATCTGCGCGCGGATGATGGCCTCTCTCGACGAGCTCACGGGCGGGCGCATTCTCTACAACGTCGTGACGGGAGGCGGCGCGCTCGCGAACTATGGCGAAACGCTCGACCACGATACGCGCTATGAGCGCACGGATGAGTTTCTCGAAATTCTGGAAGGCCTCTGGACTAAAGATAAATACTCGTTTGCGGGCAAGTTCTACCGCCTGGAAGACGCCACCGTCTATCCCCGCCCCGTGCAGAAGCCGAGGATTCCCTTCTTCATGGCCGGGGCTTCCGAGATAGCGCAGGACATCGCGGTCCGGCGGGCGGAGTATTCGGTCTTCTGGGGAGAAACCCCCGAGCAGGTGGCCGGGCGCGTCCGGCACATGAACGACAAATGCGAGCGCGCCGGGCGTACGCGCGCGCTCAAGTATGTGACGCGCTTTCAGATCTTCGCGCGCGAGACTGAAAGCCAGGCCTTCGAGGCGGCCGAGGAGGTGATGAGCCGGGTCGACCCCGAGGTGCTGGCGCACCGGGGCAAGGTCATCTCCTCGTTCGAGAGCCAGGGCACGAAGGATCAGCAGGCCCGCACGCGCGAGGAGATGGTGGGTCCCAACCTGTGGGCGGGCATGGGCCGGATTCGCTCGGGCTCGGCCGTCGCCATCGTGGGTTCTTATGAACAATGCGCGCAGAAAATTATCGAGATAGGACAGGCGGGCATCGATTTGCTGATACTCTCGGGCTTCCCCTTACACGGGGAATGCGAAAACGTAGGCAGACACGTGATTCCGCTCGTGCGCGAGATGGAGAGGGAACTGGGTCTGGTGCATGAGGAGGATGAGGCGTTTTTGCCCCTGAGTCAGGGGGTATCCGTCTAGCTTTCCGCTGATTCCGTAAAATACGGGCGGGTTGAAAAGACCCGCTATTCTTTCATTGATGAGGGTTGATTTATATGGATTTTAATCTGAACGAAGAGCAGCAGGCGTGGCGCGATAAGGCGAGGAGATTCGCTGTCGAGGAAGTCGCTCCCATATCGCTCGCGCGGGACATGATTTCCGACCCGCGCGAGACCTTCGACTGGGAGATCATCAAAAAAGGCTCCCGGCTCGGTTTTCGCACCGCCGTCGTGCCCAAGGAACGCGGAGGCCACGGCATCGATTTCGTCTCCCAGGCGCTGGTGATGGAAGAAATCGCTCGCGGCGACAGCGCTATATCGAAAACATTCAGCCAGTGCTGGAAGTGGAGCCACCTGATAGCCGCCGCCTGCACGGAGGATCAGAAAGACAGGTTCTTGAAACCTTTCCTGGCGGATGACACCTACCTCCTCGGCAAAGGCGGAACCGAAGAATCGGCGGGTTCGGACAACCGCATGCCCTCGGACGACCCGAGAACGGGCTGGAAGCTCAAGGCGGTGCGCGATGGGGACGAGTGGGTGCTGAACGGCCGCAAGCGCTACATCGCCAACGGGAGCGTGGGCAAGCTCTTTTTTATCGACGGCAGAACGGACCCCGACGCTCCCATCACGCAGGGAACCACGCTCTTCCTGGTGCCGACGGATACGCCTGGTTTCCGCGTCGGCAAGGTGTACGACAAAATAGGCTGGCGGTTCTATCAGAACGCGGAGCTTATTTTCGAGGACGCCCGCGTACCGCACGCCAACGTGGTGGGTGAGGTGAACCGGGGCATTCAGGCGAGAAAGGGCGATACGTCCGAAT
This sequence comes from bacterium, assembly GCA_965221165.1. Lineage (GTDB taxonomy): Bacteria > UBA8248 > UBA8248 > UBA8248 > UBA8248 > Bin107. The sequence continues at coordinate 1,076,494 of CBDCRP010000003.1, read as the reverse complement.
TCGGCGACCTCGAGCTTTCCTCCAACGGGCTGGGCGTGTGCCAGGCGGCGGTCGACATGGCGATGCGCCAGGCCAGAACGCGCTGGCAGGGCGGTAAATACATCATCGAGCACCAGGCCATTCAGCTCAAACTCTCCGAGATGCACATGCTCACAGAAGCGCTGCGCTCCTACGTCATGCGCACCGCGTGCGACCTCGAAAAGGGCGCGGACCGCGATATGAAGCACAACATCCTGCTCATGAACTTTGCGACGGACGTCATCCAGCGCGTCACCCACCTGTGCATGGACATCCACGGGGGCGCGGGCGTCATGAAGGACGTGGGCGTGGAAAAACTCGTTCGCGACGCGATCGTCTGGACGCATCTGGCAGGCGACGCCGTGCAGCGCATCAAAGTCATCAAGCACCTGTGATCGGGGGAACGCGATGAGCGAAAAAACGGTTTCCCTGGCCGTCATCCTGGGCGACGGCGTGGGGCACGACGTGCTGCCCGTGGCGACGGAGGTGATCCGGGAGGCGGCAAGCGCGACGGGGGTGGCGGTCTCGCCGCAAGTGTATGACTACGGCGCGCTCCACTATCTCGAGCACGGAACCCCGCTGCCGGAAGACGTGGAAGGCCTGGTGCGGGGGCTGGCGGCCAGGCACGACGCCATCCTCTTCGGCAGCGCGGGCCTCGACCCCAGAATTCCTGAAGACGTGAACTGCCGCGATCTCCTGCGCGCCCTTCGCTTCGAACTCGATTTGTACGTGAACCTGCGGCCGGCGCCGCTGCTGCATCCCGATTTCTGTCCCTTAAAGAAAGATGCGCCCATCGACCTGGTCGTCGTCCGCGAGAACACCGAAGGGGTGAACGTGCGCGTGGGCGGCAACTTCAAGAAGGGGACGCCCGATGAGGTCGCCATCCAGGAGGACATCAACACCTACAAGGGAGTCTCGCGCATCTGCCGCTACGCCTTCGAGTATGCGCGAAAACACGACTACCCCAAGGTGACCATGGCGGACAAACACGGCTCCCTGATTCACGCGCACGGCCTCTGGCAGCGGGTTTTCTGGGCAGTCTCGGAGGAATTCCCCGACGTGGAGGGAGAACATTACTTCATCGACACGCTGTGCCAGGACCTCTTGTACAAGCCCGAGGATTTCGGCGTCATCGTCACCAACAACATGTTCGGTGACATCCTGAGCGATCTATGCGCGGGGCTCGTGGGAGGCGTGGGGATGGCGGCTTCGGGGTGCATTCATCCGGGTCGCGTGTGCATGTTCGAGCCCGTGCACGGCACCGCGCCCGACATCGCGCTCAAGGGAATCGCCAACCCCTTCGCGGTCTGCCTGACGGGAAGAATCCTGCTGAACACCCTGGGCATGGAGGATGCGGCGGACCTGATCTGGGAGGCGGTTCGCTCCGCCGTCCGCGAGAAGAAGACCACGGCCGACCTGGGCGGTTCGCTGAATACAAGGGAAGTGGGCGATTATCTTTGCGCGCACATCCAGGAATCGGGCGCGTAGATTTTTCATATTTCGTTTTCATGACCGAGGGGTTATCCATGGGTTTTGAGGTCGGCGCGCCCGCGCACGCGGGCCAAATCGTCGTCGATGCGCTCGTGAGAGAAAATGTAAAGAGGCTGTATTGCCTCCCCGGTTCTCATCTTCTTCAGTTCTACGATGCGCTGAGGGAAGCGCCCTCCATCGGTCTCGTCACCTGCAAGCAGGAGCCGAACGCCTCCTTGATGGCCGACGCCTACGGGCGGGTCACCGGAGAGCCCGGCGTCTGCCTGCTCACGGCGGGACCCGGCGGTGCGAATTCCATCGCGGGCGTGGCGCAGGCCTACGGCGCGGCGTCGCCGATGGTGCACATCACGGGCTCAGTACCCCTCGATGCGTCGCGCGAGGCGTTTCACGGGGTGGACGACCCCGATTTTCTGGTCGAGATGTTCGAGAAGGTCACCAAGTGGAGCGTTCGCGTGAAGAGGATGGAGGATATCTCGGGCGTCATGGCCAGGGCGTTTCACGTCGCCAGGAGCGGGAGGCCGGGGCCAGTTCACGTCGAGATTCCGAGGCTCAGCGACTACAGCCCCCACCTTTTGCAGGAAGAGCCCATCGCGCTGCCCGAATACGAACCCCAACCGGCGCAGGCCGTCGCCCCCAATGCGGAGGACGTCGCCCAGTACGCCCGGAGATTATTGGCCGCGAAATATCCCGTCATCTGCGCGGGCAAGGGGGTGATGCGAAAAGGGGCGATGGGAGAACTTGCGCGGGTCGCCGATAAATTCTCGATTCCCGTCATCTACCCCCAGGATGCGATGGGCGTTATTCCTGAGGATCATCCCCTGGCGGTGGGGCATTACTTCGCCTTCAGAAACACACGCTTCATGAACGGCGTAACCTCGAAGTGTGACCTGATGATGTTCATCGGCTTAAGAGCCGCTACGGCGGAGGTGCTGCACATCGACGGCTATGCGCCCCCGGAGCGGATTTTCATCGGATTCGATGACGCGGAGGATGCGCACTACGGCGGCGCGGACGAGATCGTGGCGGACCCCAAAATGTTCCTGAGCGCTCTGGAGGCGCATCTGGCGGAAGAAAGCGGGCGGATGAGAGAAGAAGTGAGGGAGCAGATCGCGCAGGGCAAGGCGGATTTGAGAAGCCAGGCCTTACGCGTCATCGAGGGCCATGAGGGCGAGAGGCCGATTCATCCGGCCTTGTTGATGGAAAAAATCGGCCGCCACGTCAAGCCCGACGCCATCGTCGTGAGCGACGTGGGCAACTGCCAGATGTTCGCGCGCTACTACGTGCCGCTCACGAACCAGTTCTCCTTCATGCAGTCGGGCGTGTGGAACGCCATGTCCTTCGCGCTGCCCACGGCCATCGTCGCCAAGATGGAATATCCCGGGCGCGACGTCATCGGCCTGGTGGGCGACGGGGCGTTCCTGATGACGATCGGCGACTTCGTGACGGCGAGCGAATACGGCGCCGACATCGTGATGGTAGTCCTGAACGACGGCTCCTACGGCCAGATCGACCGGCAACAGCAAAACCTCTACGGGGCGGCCTATGGCTGTGACTTCAAGAGCCCCCATTTCGCCGAGATGGCGCGCTCTTTCGACGCGTTCGGCGTGCGGGTGGAAGACCCCGCCGAACTCGACCAAGCCATCGAGGCGGCGCTCTCGGCGGGCAAGCCGGCCATCGTGGAAGTCATGACGCGCGAGCAGCCCCTGCCGAAGATTTCATAAGGAAAATCGGAGCGGGTGAATTCCGGGCGTGGGCGAGCTTCCGCGCGCCGATGAAAGTTCCCGACACCCATCTTTTTCACTACGGATATATAACCACTCAATAATCGAGGAGTTTTCATGGATATTCGTCTGGACGGAAAAAAAGCGCTCATCACGGGCGGCAGCCGAGGCATGGGCCGGGGCATGGCGCTCAAATTCTCTGAATCAGGTGCGGAGGTGGCCATCGTCGCGAGGCGGACCGAGGTGCTCGAGGAAACGAGGGCGGAGATAGAGGCCGCCACAGGAGGCAAGGTTTTCGCCTACTCGTGCGATATGGGCGAGCCCGAGGCGGTAAAGACAATGTGGGCCTCGGCGCTCGATGATTTGGGGCAAATCGACATTCTGGTGAACAACGCGGGCGCCTCCACCCGGGGGCCGTTCGAGGAGATAAGCGACGAGATGTGGGAGGAGGATCTGGGCCTCAAACTCTTCGGCGCCGTCAGGACCTGCCGCCTCGCGTTTCCCGCGATGAAGCAGCGCCGCTGGGGTCGCATCATCAACGTCGTGACCGTGGCGGGCAAGGCGCCGCCTGCGGGCAGCGCGCCTACTTCGGTCTCGCGCGCCGCAGGGATGGCGATGACCAAGGTGCTGGCGGGGGAGGGCGCGCCGCACAACGTGTTGGTGAACGCGCTTTGTACGGGCCGCATCGTGACCGATCAGATCGCGCGGCGCTATGAGCGGGAGGAGCCTGAAATCTCGTTTGAGGAGTACGTCGCCGAATACGGGCGCGGGATTCCCCTCGGCAGGATGGGAACGAGTGAGGAATACGCCAACATGGCGTGTTTTCTGGCCTCGGACGCAGCTTCCTACATCACGGGGACGGCGGTGAACGTCGACGGGGGATTTTGCGCGGTCGTGTAGGTTCAGGATTTCCGTGCGCCGGGACGGGCGCGTCGGATCCGCCGTGAGCGAGTGTTCGCGGTTTTCCGTAGGGGCTGCATACATGCGGCCCGCGTCGTGAAGGCGGAAAATCCAGGGTCGCATATATGCGTGGGCGGTTCGCGAACCGCCCCTACACGGAAACACATCCTCCCTTCTCGGTCGGGACAAACCCTCCCTTCTCGGGGTTGTTGAAAAACCCCTTCTCGGTCGGAATTGACCGCCGTCATTCCGGTGTCAGTCCCGACTGAGGAAGGAGGGGCTGCGGAATCCATTGCCGAGCGGAATGACAATACTCCGGCTTTTCATCTCCCCCTCATTGGCGGGAATCAATCAGAAAATAAAAAACAAAGGCAAAACACATGGATTCCGGCATGCGCCGGAATGACGAACAAAACCGCACCGCCTCGTAGTGACAGCCCCTCCTTGGGGCTGTCCCACAGGTCGCGACCTCGGACAGGCAAAGGGGCCTGTCCGCTACGGACCCCCCTCCCCGGTTGGTTCCATTCGCCAAATCACTAAATCAGGACTTTTTCAACAACCCCTCCCCGGTCGGGTTTGACCCTCAAGGGGGGAGTGATTTTTCACCTTTCCCCGTCATTCCGTCGCGTCGTCTCCGGGATAGGGGCAGACTGCGCGCAGCGGGCATTCGCCGCATTTCGGCTTCGGGCGGCAGCAGGTGTGCCCCAGGCGCACGAGCAGGGCGTGGTATTCGTTGAAAAGAGCGACGTCGGCGGGCAGATGCGCGTGAGGCTCTTTTGTAGGGCGAGATAGTCTTTTCCTGCGTTTTTCGACCCCTCGAAATGCCCGAGGCGCGAGAATATGCGCTTCGTGTAGGCGTCCACCACGAAGGCAGGCCTTTCTGCGGCGTAGAGCGTGATGGAATCGGCCGTCTCGCGCCCTACGCCGTCCAGGCCCATCAGTTCCTCGTGCAGTTCTTCGGTGGGCAGGCTCAAAAAATTATCCACGTCTCCCGCGTGGTGTTTCCAGAGGTAGGCGACGAACCCTTTGAGCCTTTTCGCCTTCATGTTGAAAAACCGCGCGGGCCGGATGAGACGGGCGAGGCGGTCTCCCCGCACCTTTTTGAGCGCGTCCTCCGTTAAGAGGTCTTCTTTTTTGAGGTTCCCGATCGCGCGCGCCGCATTCGCCCACGAGGTGTTCTGCACCAGAATGGCCCCCAGGCAGACCTCGAGCGTCGTCTCGCCGGGCCACCAGTCCTGCGGCCCGAAGCGCGCATACAGGCGCTCGTAGATATCCATCAGGCGCTTTCGGCTGATCCCATATTTTTGAACTGCGCGTTTTTTCCCGCTCATGCTCGCCTCCGCCATCCCCCTGGTGTAGATTCCTAACATTTATACGGGCAAGCTGGGGTTGGCAACGACGCATTCATAACCTCGCCGGATTTTCAAGATTCTATGGAGTGGATAATACGGGCGAACCGGGTCGGCGCCGCCGCCTCGGTCGCCCTTGCGTAAAGGACGTTCCATGCAAAAAGGCGCGAAAATTCTCATAAGCGACTGCGCCGGCGTGAAGGAAGGCGAGGACGTGCTCATCGTCACAGATTCCGAGCGCTTGGCGATTGCACAGGCGCTCTGCGCCGAGGCGAAAGATCGTGGCGCATGGGCGACGATGGCCGTATGCCCGCCCAGAAGCATCGACAACGAGGAGCCGCCGCGCGCCGTGGCGGAGGCGATGCGGGTCTCGGCCGTGGTTTTTCTGCCCATCACCCACGCCCTCGCCCATACGCGGGCCACGCGCGAGGCGATAGGCGCGGGCGCGCGCGTGCTCTCGATGACGGCTTTTACGCCCGGGCAGATGGAGAAGGGAGGCCTGATGGCGGATTTCAGGGCGAGAAAACCGCTTTGCGACGCCCTGGCGGCGCGCATGAGCGAGGCGCGCGAGGTCCGCGTCACCAACGCGGCGGGCACCGAACTCGTGCTTTCCGTAGAGGGCCGCGCCGGCAACAGCCACGCCTGCGTTTTGGATGGCCCCGGTTTCACCGCCGTTCCGAACATCGAGGCCAACATATCGCCCCTGGAGGGGACGACGAGGGGCGTCCTCGTGGTGGACGGCAGCATTCCCTATTACGGGGTGGGCGTCGTCGAGGAGCCTGTGACTTTTAGGATAGAAGAGGGGTTCGTGCGGGAGATATCGGGCGGGCGGCAGGCGGATTTCCTCGATAAACTCCTGGCCGAGCAGGATGATGAATGGGTCTACAACGTCGCGCAGTTCGCGATGGGCCTGAACCCCGAATGCAAGGATTTTACGGGCGAGATGCTGAATGATGAGGGCGTGAACGGCACGATCCACATCGGGGTCGGCACCTCCGCCAACTTAGGGGGCGGCGTGCAGGCCAGGACCCACTTCGACGCCATCATCAGGGCGCCTTCGGTCTGGTTCGACGGGAAACCCATCATCCAGGCCGGCGAGATACTGCTAAAGACGGAATGAGCCGAAAATGAGCCGAAAAAGCATGAAAGTTCGCCTGGAAACGGGAAATTGTTTTCACATGAGGCGCGTTGAATGAAAAAGATGAAATTTGTTTTCGTTTTCGCAAGTTTTCTCCTCTTTGCGACGGTTTGTGAGGGCGTCGCCGCCCAGCCTTTGACCAAAGGTTATGTCAGGCGGCTTCTATCGAACCCGCCACGGAATCAGGAAAAACTAAAGGCGGGGACGCTCCATGGTTGCGTTCACATACCCGCGAGGGGTTTCATGCAAAGGCTCATGGTGGGTTTTGAGATCACCGGGGAGAGTTGTTCCGTAACGGTGAACGAGGACAACAGCGTAAAGGTCAGCTTCCTGGGCGATGTCGTCATCCCCCTGGCGGGCACGAGCACGAAGAGCTACCGCACCGATACTTTTATCGGGGAATTGGGGAATGATCAGGTGCTCATCGTCCAGCATCATCGGGGCGAGGTCGTCTTTGTCACCCAAACCGTCTATGACGAAAACGGCGATGTGGTGTATGGCCGCTCCGGAGATGGCGACTACATCAGGGCATGCAACTTTGGCATGACGACTTCCGAAAAATTGGCAGGCAGGAAGAAGTGCAAAAAATAATGTCGAAAGCGGGATGATGGGTAAAGACTCGCAAATTCGCTTAGGCGTAGACATCGGGGGCACGTTCACCGATCTCGTGCTCATCGACGAGAGGCGGGGCGCGGTCCACATCGCCAAGGTGCTGACCACGCCCGATGATCCCGCCGAGGGGACGCTTGCGGGTTTTCAGAACATACTCGAATCCGCCGGTCTTGAAGCATCCGACCTCGCGAGCATCGTTCACGCCACCACCCTCATCACCAACGCCCTGATCGAGAGAAAGGGCGCGCGGACGGGACTCATCACCACGCAGGGGTTTTCCGACGTCATCGAGATCGGCCGCGAGAAGCGCTTCGACCTCTACGACCTGCACCAGGAGATGCCGGCGCCTCTGGTCTCACAGGAGTTCCGGGCCGAGGTTTCAGAGCGCGTCCATGTAGACGGGGAGGTGGTGGTTCCCCTGGATGTAGAAGCCGTGAAACAAGAGGCGGAAAAACTCCTTGAGATGGGGGCGGAATCCATCGCCGTCTCTTTTCTCCATGCGCCCGTGAATCCCGCCAACGAAAGGGCGGCCCGGGCGGCGGTCGAGGAGGTGGCGGGAGATGCGCCCGTTTCCATCTCATCCGCCGTGGCCCCCGAGACGGGCGAGTATGAGCGCACCTCCACCACGGCGGTGAACGCCTACGTGCGGCCCATCGCCGATGCGTACCTGACGCGCCTGCTCGCGAGCCTCAGAGACTCGGGTTTTTCGGGCGAGCTTTTCATCATGCTCTCGAACTCAGGCTTCGCGACGGTGGACAGCGTGCGGGAGCATCCGGTGCGAATCATCGAATCAGGGCCTGCGGGCGGAGCGCTCGCGGCGGCGCAAATCGCCCGATCCCTGGGCGAGGCCCACGTCCTGGGATTCGACATGGGCGGGACCACGGCCAAGGTATGCCTGATCGAAAACGGTGAACCCGCGACGGAGAACCGCTTCGAGGTGGCGAGGACGTCGAGGTTCCAGAAGGGAAGCGGCCTGCCCATCCTCTCGCCCACGGTGGACCTGGTCGAAATCGGCGCGGGCGGCGGCAGCATCGCTGAGATCAGCGGCCTGGGGCTGATTCAGGTCGGCCCCCAAAGCGCCGGCGCGATGCCGGGCCCCGCCTGCTACGCTCAAGGCGGGGCGCAGCCCACCGTCACGGATGCGAACCTGCTTTTGGGTTATCTGAATCCCGATTTTTTCCTGGGCGGCGCGATGAAACTCGACGCCGAAAAAGCGCGCGAGGCGGTATCGTCTCTGGCCGGGAAACTGGACATGCGCACGGAGGATGCGGCGTGGGGAATTTATGAGATCATCACCGAGCAGATGGCGAGCGCCGCGCGCGTGCACATCGCCGAAAAAGGGGGCGACCCCAGGAATTACGCTTTGATCGCCACCGGCGGCGCCGCGCCCCTGCACGCCTGCCACATGGCGAAAAAGCTCTATATCCGCCGCGTCGTTTGCCCGCCGGACGTGGGCGTGGCCTCCGCAGCCGGCCTCCTGGCGGCGAGGCCGAGGGCCGACGCCGTCCGCGTCCTGGTGTCCGACGTGGATGCGGTGGACTGGGCGCGCGTCGAGAATTTGTACCGGGAGATGGCCGCGCAGATGAAAGATTCCTTAGGCGACAGAATCGACGTGGGTGAGGAATGGGAGTTTCAGCCCGCAGCCGACATGCGCTACAGGGGGCAGACGGATACCGTGAGCGTCCCCCTGCCCGAGGAGGGAGGGATGCCGGTACGGGATACTACGGCCATGCAGGAGTTGTTCGAGCGCGCCTATGAGAGGCGGTATTTGAGAAAGATCGAGAACGTGGCGGCGGAAGTGGCCGCCTGGCGTTTGACGATGCTGGGTCCTGCGCCTGCCGCCACGGAGGTGCCGCCCTTAAAAGACGATACGGATTTCGAGAAGGGGTTAAGAAAAATATACGCGGGTCCTGACGCCGGGTTCCTGGAGGCGCGCGTGTATCACAGGTATTCGCTGCCCGCCGGAAGGGAATTCTCAGGCCCCGCCATCGTCGAGGAGCGCGAATCCACCATCGTGGTTCCCAAAGACGCGCGCTTTCGAAAAGACGAAGGCGGCCACATCATCATCGGGGTGGATGGCTAACATGGCGTTCGATCCCATCACGCTGGAAGTGCTCTGGCGAAGGCTCATCGGCATCGTGGACGAGGCGGCGGCGACACTCGTGCGCACCTCGTTTTCCACTTTGGTGCGCGAGTCGAACGATTTTTCCTGCGTGATTACCGACGATCAGGGCCACTCCCTCGTGCAGTCCTCCGCCAGCATCGCCTCGTTCATCGGCACCCTGCCGATAACGGTTCGCCATTTTCTGAGAGCGTTTCCGCCCGAGACGCTCGAACCCGGCGATATCCTCATCACCAACGACATCTGGTACGGAACGGGCCATCTCCCCGACGTGAATATCGTGAAGCCGGTGTTCTACCGGGAAAAATTCATCGGATTTTCGGCCAGCACGGCCCATTTGCCCGACATCGGCGGGAAAATTCGCTCCCCCGACCCCAGGGAGGTCTACGAGGAGGGCCTCCAGATTCCCATGATGAAGATGTACAGGCGCGGCGAGCCGGATAGGACGCTCATCGACCTCATTCGCTACAACGTGCGCGTGCCCGATTTGGTAATGGGCGACATCAACGCGCAGCTCACGGCCAATCGCCTGGCGGAAAAGCGCCTGGGCGATCTGCTCGAGGAATATGGTCTCGAGGATTTGCGCGCGCTGACCAAGGAAATTCAGGGCCGCTCCGAATATGCCATGCGCGACGCCCTGCTTCGTTTGCCCGATGGGGAATACGCCTCTGAAATCGAAACCGACGGCCTGGCGGAGCCTATCCGGGTGCGGACGCGAATCGAGAAGACCGGAGATTCCCTGGTGATCGACTACGCGGGTTCCTCGCCCCAGGTCGATCGCGCCGTGAACGTGGCCTACAACTACACCTATGCGTATTCGGTCTACCCCATCAAGTGCGTTCTTTGTCCCGAGGTTCCCAACAACGAGGGGTGTTTCAGGCCCATCGACGTGCGGACGGAGCCGGGCAGCATTCTGGAACCCTTACACCCCGCCGCCGGAGGGGGCCGGATGCTGGTGGGCCACTATCTGCCCGCAGCCGTTTTCGAGGCGCTCGCTCCCGTCATCCCCGAGGAGGTGCCCGCGGCGAGCGGCTCTCCGCTCTGGTGCGTGAACTATACGGGGCTGGACAAGCGGGGCGTGCGGACGGCGGGGCTTTTCTTCCAGAACGGGGGCACGGGAGCCACCGGGCGCGGAGACGGCCATGCGTGCCTGAGCTATCCCAGCAACGTCTCCCACACGCCGATAGAGGTGATCGAGCGCATCACGCCCTTCACCCTGATCGAGAAAACGATATTGAGAGACTCGGGCGGCGCCGGAAGATTCCGGGGAGGCTGCGGGCAGCGGATCGTCTTCCGGAACGATTCGCCGGCGCGCATCACGGTGTCGTTCATGGCCGAGCGCACGAAATCCCCCGCGACGGGGCTGTTCGGCGGCGGGTCCGGCGCGCGGGGGCAGGTGCGCATCAACGAGCGCGAAATCGACCCCAAAGTCACCACCGACATGGAGCCGGGCGATACCCTCACGCTCATCACGCCGGGGGGCGGGGGATACGGAGAAGCGGAGTGATGGGGCCTTTGCTCACCGATGATGAATGGCGCTTCGTGCGAGGCGCGCGCGTGGCGCGGCTGGCGACGGCGGACAGGGACGCCGCGCCCCACGTCGTGCCCGTGGTTTTCACCGTGGTGGACGGGAACATATACGTTCCGGTGGACGGCAAGCAGAAAAAAGACATCGAGCGCTTAAAAAGGCTCGACAACGTCCGCGAGAACGATAAAGTCTCTTTTCTGGTGGATCACTACGAGGATGAGTGGGCGAAGCTTGGCTTCGTGCTGCTCTTTGGGAGCGCGAGGATCATCCATGCCGAGGCGGATGCCGAAGCGTATGAGAGTGCGGCGGAGCGTCTGCGGGAGAAATATGCGCAATATCGCGGACCCGTCAAAATCCACCAATGGATGATTGAGATAACACCGCACCGCGCCGTAGCCTGGGGCGAGATTAAGACGAGGGAGTTTTTGGCATGAAGCTGAGCTATCAGATCGCCACGCCGGATATTTCTACCCCCAACCTTCCCAGCGCGCAGGGAACGCTCGAAGAAAACCTCGCCTGCGTGGCGGAGGCGGGCTTCGAGGGCGTGGAGCTTTCGGTGAGAAAAGCCGATGAACTCGATTTGGACGAGATAGAGAAGGAGGTCGCGCGCCGGGGATTGTCGGTTTCGATGATCCACACGGCGGCCATGGGTTTTCAGGACAGGATATGGCTGTGCCATCCCGTGCCCGAGATCAGGGAAGTGTCCTACCGCCGCCACCTGGACGCGCTCGATATGGCGCAAAAGTTCGGGTGCGGCATGGTGATCGGCTCTTCGCGCGGGAACCTCTGCAAGGACGCGCGGCGCGATGATTCTCTCCGCTGGATGCGCGACGCCCTGCTCGGTCTCGCGGATGAGGCCGCAGATCGCGGACTCAAACTCTATCTCGAACCCTTGTGCAGCCACTGGATCAACAACGTGAACACGGCGGCGGAGGGCGTGGCCCTCTGTAGGGAGATGGACCACGAGGGCCTCAGGCTCATGCTCGACACCTACCATATGAACGTGGATGAGGCGTCGTTCACCGAACCTATCCTCGAATCGAAAGAGCTTTTGGGCCACATGCACATGGCCGAGAACAACCGCCTGTATCCCGGCGGCGGGCACATTCCTTTCGGTGAAGTCATCGGTGCGCTCCGCTCGATAGGATATGCGGGCTATCTGACCTGCCAGATAGTCTCGAAACCCGACGTCAGAACGGCGGCGCGGCGAGCGGGCGAGAATCTAAGAGCGCTCATGGGATAAGGGCATCTTAAGGCTTTCTTGGCGGCGTGGGTTCTCACAACGAGAGATAAAGCCTTATTTCTTGAGAGAAAACAGCCCTCTCGCCAGTTCGGCGTCGGGTATGGATATTTCTCCCCCCCAGGCGAGTTCGGCCAGAAGCCTTCCGGTGAGGGGGGCGAACTTGAATCCGTGGCCCGAGAAGCCGGCACCGAACGCGATGCGCGGGTTCTCGGGGTGCAAATCGATAATAAAATCCTCGTTCGGCGCGTTGGTGTAGAGGCAATGCTCCGCATTCGCGAGCGTCCACCCCGATGCGGTGAAGAAGGTCGCCATGAAGCGCCTCACGTCCTCTATCTTGTCCTGGTCGATGGAATCAGGCGGGTTGTCGGGGTCGTCATCCACCCCGATTCTCATGTGACGGGCCACCTTGACGCCCGTGTGGCCTATATCGGGCATCCCGTAGAAAAGGTCGTTCTCTTCCTGCTCCATATACACCCAGACGGGGAAACGGCCGGGCCGGTAGGCCTCCGGCTCGTGCGCAGGCGTAAAATATCCCACGGTCTGCCGGGAGATGGTGAGCTTGGGCTTCAAGAAGGGGAGCAAATCCCGCGCCCACGCGCCCGCCGCCACGATGAGGCGCTCGGCCTGGAGCGTTCCCGCGCTCGTTTCGACTCGCACAGGGTCGGTCGCCGGGTCGATTCCGTGGACAATGGTGTCTTCATGGATTATCACCCCGTTCTCGCGGGCAAGGCCTGCGAGTGCGTCGACCGCTTCTTTCGCCGCGACGAACCCGCCCGTCTTGTCCAGCAGAACGCTCTCTGCGTTCTCGAAGGTGAACTGGGGAAACAGACCCCGCGCCTCGCCCGCCGAGATGACTCCCGCGTCCACGCCCTCTTGCCGCACCGCGCGAATGTAGCGGTCGAAACGCTCGGAGGGAGGCCCGGTGTAGATCCCGGGGTTACGGTGGACGAGTTTTTTGCCGATGTCTTTTTCGAGCCTCGGCCATTCTTCCGCGTGCACCCATTGCATCAGGCGGACGTATTCGGGCGCGACGTAGGCGCTTCGCGTGACGCGGGCAGGGCCATGCGAGCTGCCCCGGTCGTGCCCGATCGAGAAACGCTCCACAAGGCCGACGCGCTCCGCACCCAGGCGTTTCAGGTGATAGAGCGCCGAAAGCCCGTTGATTCCTCCGCCGATTACCAGGGCGTCGAAAATATCGCCGTTCATGTGGTTGTGACCTCATGGATGATGGCCGCGCCGCCGTTATTTACGCTTCTCTCGCGCAACGTGGCGTTTCAAGCAATCGACATGGGAACATCCATAGCAAATCGGCGCGGTTCCGCCAAGTACCACTCTCTCAAACGGGACTTCGAGTCGGCGCGAGCCTCTCCCGGCGCGCACGAGCGAAAGCGACATCCATCTCATGTATCGGGAAACACGGAACAAGCACGGGAAAACCCGATCCCCCGCTCGCTTCGAGGGAGCAAGTCCGGGTGGACATCCGCAACTCGTTTTGTTCGTGAACAGGCGTTCACGGGCCCCTCAGATGGCGTTGACCTCAGCGTCTGTCGGGGGCTCGTAAAACGTGAAATCCTCGGCGTCGAGGTCTGCGACGTCGACACTCTCGAGCCGAATCGAACCTCCGCCGTGCGCGCTCAAGTCGATCACGGCGTCGTCCCCGTCGGCGGTGATGCTCAGATCCCCAAAACCGGAAATGACGGTGAACCCGCTGAGATCGATCGCGTCCTCCCCGTCGGCGAAGTCCTTGACCGTGTCGTTCCCATGGCCGGGTTGGATGACGAAGGTATCCGCGCCTCCTTCGCCATAGAGGACGTCGTCCCCCTCGCCGCCATAGAGCACATCGTCGCCCTCGGAGCCGAGAAGGTAGTCGTCGCCCGCGCCGCCATAGAGCTCGTCGTCCCCCGCGCCGCCGTCAAGCACGTCGGCGCCCTCGCCGCCATAGAGCACATCGTCGCCCGCACCGCCCAGGAGGATATCTTTCCCTCCGCGGCCATCCAGGGTGTCGTTGCCTCCTGCGCCGGAAAGCGCGTTTCCGCCCTCGTCGCCTTCGAGTTCGTCGTCGCCCTCGGTGCCGTAAATCAGGGGGCCGCCCGCGCCGTTTATACTATCCGACATGTCCTCTCTCCACGAATTCGGAACCCGCAAGCGGCGGCATACGCCGCTGCGGATCGATTGGCGCATCCTTCCACCTGCGAAATATGTTAGCCAAATGTAAAAAACCGGTCAACGCCCGGATCAGGCGCCGCCGGCCGGGCATCGTCTCCCTTCTCGGTCGGGTTTACGGGTTTGTAGGGGCGGACATATATGTCTGCCACCTGTGTGTCCGACCTGCCCCCTGTAGTTGTCCCTTGCCGGACGGCGGGGACGGGCAGGCACAGGGGCCTGTCCCTACGGGGTTCGCGGTTTTCCGTAGGGGACGGAACCCCTCCTCGGGGCCGGCCCGCGTCGTGAAGGCGGAAAATCCAGGGTCGCATATATGCGTGGGCGGTTCGCGAACGGTGGGGCAGTCCCGAGGAGGGGCGGCCCCTACACGGAAACACATCCTCCCTTCGCGGTCGGGACAAACCCTCCCTCACCGGTCGGGACAAACCCTCCCTTCGCGGTCGGGACAAACCCTCCCTTCGCGGTCGGGACAAACCCTCCCTTCGCGGTCGGGACAAACCCTCCCTTCGCGGTCGGGACAAACCCTCCCTCACCGGTCGGGACAAACCCTCCCTCACCGGTCGGGACAAACCCTCCCTCACCGGTCGGGACAAACCCTCCCTCACCGGTCGGGTTTGACCCCCAAGGGAGGAGTGATTCCGAAGTGCACGTTGGACTTGGAAGAGTAAGATATCTCCTCCGGTGAGGGCGAAGCTCGCCCCGTCATGCTAAGGTGATGTTCAATCAACCCGATAGAAGCGAAATAAAATTCACACAGGTGGAATGGAGGTCAAGATGAGCGCCGATGGACTGAATTTTCTCTCGATACATGAGCTCGCCCGGCAGATCGAGAGCAAGGAAATCTCGCCGCGCGAGGTGGTGGACGCGCATTTGCGCCAGGTCGAGGCGTTTAATCCCCAGCTCAACGCTTTCATCACCGTGTGCGCGGATGAGGCGGCGGAAGACGCGAAAAGGGTGGAGGATGAGATTCAGGGCGGAAACTACCGAGGTCCGCTCCACGGGATACCCGTGGGCGTCAAGGACATCGTCGATACCGCAGGCGTCCTGACGACGCAGGGTTCGAGTTTTTTCCAAAAAAATGTTCCGGCCGAGGATGCGGAGTGCGTAAGAAAGCTGAAAGCGGCGGGCGCCGTCATCATCGGGAAATGCAACACGCACGAATTCGCGGCGGGCTCCACCACCGTGAACCCCCATTACGGCCCGTGCCGGAACCCCTGGGACACCGAGAGGGTGGCGGGCGGTTCGAGCGGCGGTTCGGGCGCAGCCGTGGCGGCGTTCATGTGTCCCGGGGCCGTGGGGACCGACACGGGCGGCTCCATCCGGGGGCCTGCGAGCGCATGCGGCACTATGGGCCTGAAGCCCACCTACGGGCGCGTGAGCCTTCGCGGCATTTTCCCGAACTCTCCGAGCCTCGACCACGCCGGGCCGCTCGCGAGATGCGCGCGCGATTGCGGCCTCATGCTCCAGGCGATGGCGGGCTACGACCCGGCGGATCCCGGTTCCGAGGACCGCGAGACGCCCGATTTCTGCGCCCTGATAGGTGAGGGCGTCCAAGGGATGCGCTTCGGAATTTGTGAGGATCTTCACTTCGCAGAAAACGACGAGTCGGTGCAGAAAGGCTTTGAGGGCGCGATTGAGACGATGAAGGCGCTCGGCGGCGTCATCGTTCATGTGCGCTATCCCCACGCCGAGCGGATGAACAAGGTGCGCGGGGCGATCTCGGGCGCCGAGTTGGCGGTGGTTCACCGCGAGCGGTTCAGCGAACATCCAGAAATGTTCGGCGACGACGTCCGCGAGCGCCTGGAATCGGTGAACCGCGTGACGCTCGATGATTACGTGCAGGCCTACCGGGAACGGCGCACGCTCACCCGGGAGATGGAGAAAGTGTTTGGTGAAATCGATATCCTCCTGGCGCCGGGCTATCCTTGTCCCGCGGCGCCGATTGCGACGACGATGGGCACGGTGAACGGGAAGGAGGTCCCCTTCTCGGGTCTCGGCAGGCCCCAGACCGGCCCGTACAATCTGTTCGGTTTCCCGGCCATGGCCGCGCCGTCCGGCTACAGCACAGACGGCCTGCCGGTTTCGGCCCAGTTCGTGGGGCCGCCCTGGGAGGAGGCCCGCGTGCTGCAGGCGTCCCATGCGTTCGAGGAGGCCACGCCGGACATCCAGCAAAAGAAGCCACCCATGTTCGGCGGGTGATTTTCCGTGACACGATTCGTATGTTCATTTTCTTATTGAGAGGGCATTGAAATATGACTCCGACAGATGGTTCCGCGCTCGTTTCTACCGCGTGGCTCTCCGAGCACCTGGGGAGCCCGAATTTACACGTCATTGAGGTTTCATCAGCCAGTGACGACGCCTCCTACCGTGAAGCCCACATTCCCGGAGCGCACTGGTGGTTCTGGAAAGGGGTGCTCTGGCACGAGACGGACCGCGCGTTCGCCGCGCCCGAGGCATTGGCGGAGCAGTTGGGCGGGATGGGCATCGGGCCGGATGATGAAATCGTCATATACGGCGAGCCCGTGCAGTTCGGAACCTATGCGTATTGGGTCTTGAAGATGGCGGGCTTCACAAATCTGAAGCTGCTGGACGGCGCGAAGACGAGATGGATTGCGGACGGGATGCCTGTTTCGAGCGAGGCTCCGGATGCCGTGGCCGTCGACCATCCCGCGCCGGGTGAGGCGGAGATTTTAAGCGTGGGCAGGGAGGATATCCGCGCGAAACTGGGCGAGCCGGGCAGGGTGCTGCTGGACGTGCGCTCGCCTGAGGAATACAGGGGCGAGCGGGTGATGCCTCCGCCGGGTTTCGACCACGGGGCCGAGCGCGCGGGGCGCATACCGGGAGCGGTGCACCTGTTTTTCCGCGAACTGCTGAATGCGGACGACACCTACAAGAGCAGGGAGGAACTTGCGCGGATTCTCGGCGGCGCAGGCGCCGCGCCCGATGATGAGATCGAACTCGTCCTCTACTGACGCCTGAGCCACCGGGCCAGTCTGGTCTGGTTCGCCATGCGGTATCTTCTGGGCTATGAAGACGTCAAGATTTATGACGGCTCATGGACGGAGTGGGGGAGCGTCGTCGGGTTCCCGATTGAAAAGTAATACGCTTGGTCGCCAGTATGGAATGAATCATTTCACGGGATAGCGCGGCTTTTCCCCCCGCAGCACGCGCAGTACGTCGGTCGCCGCCTTTCGCCGCATGTCTTCCAAGGCGGCCGTGCTGTACCACGCGCTGTGCGGGCCTGCTTCTTCTGGTCGGTTCAAAATCATAGCTCCCTCCGCATTCCCCGTTTCTGGGCCGTGGGGTGAATGAAAAAGCGCTTGGGCGCAGGCAAAAAAAACACCGCGGCCTCACGACCGCGGTGTTTGAATCGGCAGGGTGGAGCTAGCGCAACGTGTTGTCCGCTCTTCGCGGCGGGTCGTTCGCGGGGCGCGGTTCGACCGGCTCGTTGTTCTTGAATTCCTCGGTGAGTTCCGCGTTGATTTCCGCCCATACGGGATCGTCGTCTTCGGTTTCCAGGATGGCGTCGATCGGACACTCCGGCTGGCAAACCCCGCAGTCGATGCATTCCTCGGGGTCGATGATCAGGAAGGGTTCCCCTTTGTACTCGCCCGGGTGCATACAATCGACGGGACAGACGCTCACACACGTCGCATAGCGCTCGCCCAGGCACTTCTCCCCGATGACAAATGTCATGGATGATTCCCTCCTACGGATAATAAAAATTTTTACGGTTTGAACCCCGAGGGAACGACCCCCTGGCGATTCACGTTTAATTCAACTCGAATTCACCTGGCAATCCCAAGCGCAAGGGGATGCTACCAGATGCCGCTCGGGAAAATCAAGGGATTAGAGGCACAAATTTCAGATTATCCGGCTCTGCGGGCGACGGTTTGTCTTACTCTGTCGGCTTCGGGGAGGCGTCGAAAATTTTCCTGAGCACCCGGAGCATGGTTTCGACCGATTCGGGCGGCACACCCCCGAGTTCGCCGTGGAAATCGAACCCCTTGAGCCAGTGGAACTTCTCGAGCGAGGCGGAGCTGATGTGTGCGTCCACCCCCAGCGATTCGAGGGTCGAGACGACGCCTTCCATCTCCTGCGCCCTTCTGTCGGCGGCGATGAGACTCGTGCCCGCCAGACTCAAGGCCAAATCCCTGAGTGGGAGTCCCTCCACGGTGCCGGCGATGGATTCCAGGAGTTCATCCACGAGCCCGCAGCGTCTCGCCGCCTCGATGGCTTCCAGGAAAGTCATCATCAGGCCTTTGGTGAATACGCTGCGCACGACTTTTAAGGCGGAGGCGTCTCCCACGCGCTCGCTGAGCACCTGAAGCTGCATCCCGTAGCGCGCCATGGCCTCGCTCAGGGAGCGGGCCCCGGGTCCTGAGATCAAGGTGACGACCTTATGCCCGTACACTTCCGCAGGGTCGCATATCGCCGCGTCAATCGGCCGGCCCCCGCCCGCCTCTATGGCGCGGCCAATCTCTCTTTTCACCTCAGGAGTCGTGGTGTTCAAATCCACATACACGGTATTCTCGAGAAAGGGGGAGGCGCTGCGCGCCGTTTCCAGCGCGATTTCCGTCGTCACGAGCGAGAGAACGAGGTCCGCGCCACCCACCGCCTCTTCCATGGATTTTGTCATCCGCATGGCCGGATGAGCGGAGGCGTCGAGATGTTCCGAGCGCCAGGGCGGTCTTTTCCACACGCGAACTTGCGCCACGCCGGCTTCGGCCAGCCCCCGGGCGATGGGCCTGCCCGCCATGCCGAATCCCAGTACGCACACGGTGGGAGAATTTTGAAGGTTCACGGATATCTCTCCATTCGGCTTCATGCGGATGGATATATGATTCACGGCCATATTCCGCGCAGAGGAGTTATTATAAAATAAGGCGGGTGCGCGGCTCTACCGGGTCCGGGGTTTTTCCATTTCCTCTGGATATGCGCGAAAACGCATACATCGAATCGAAGGGGCGAATAGCGCATGAACCCGGTGGTTCCGCGCATGGAACTGGTGATTGATGCGTCGATACGACAGGAGGTTCCCGCACGCGTGGAGATTCATCCGAAAAGTGGAGAGGCGCTTTCACGGACGGTTGCGCAAGTGCGCGGGGGGCTCGAGAGGCCGATGCGTGCGTCTGAACTGGAGGAGAAGTTTCTGAAATGCGCGCGCTTCTCCCGCCCGGTTGCGAACGGGAGAAGCGCGCTGGTTCATGAGGTCAATGCGATAGACGCGCGAGAAGATGTGAGCGGCCTGGTCTCGCGCCCGATCTGAAATTTAGTTCACCACCTTCAGCCTGTAATCGGGAGTCGGGTTCAGGGGGCATGAATAATAATAGTCGCCCTCTTTCAGGGTGATGGCGTAATCCGTCGATTTCCCTATCACGAGGCCGCCTCCCGAGACCTTCGGCAGCGTGAGGCGTCCGATGCCTGCGCCGCGCAGATAAAACCCGAGTTCGTAAGGCACGTTCTTGTTCGTCACCCGAAAAACGTAATTGCCGGGTTTGAGCGTGATGGTCTCGGCTTCGGCGAGGCGTTTCTTTCCGCTTTGGGAGTTGATGGTATTGCAATCGGCCGACCCCCTGGTTTTGAAGCCATGGTCCTTGCCTTCGGGTTCGGTGAACTGGCATCCCGTCTGGGTAAGGGTGATGACGGTCGGCTCGGCGGCACTCACGGGAGTCGATGCGAGGGGGAGCATGGATATCGCAAAGAGAATCACGAGCGCTTTGTGGAGGTTTCGCATGGCGTTGTTCCTCTGTCGGGTGTGTTCTCGACCCTCCGGCCTTTGATTCACCGGAGGGTCATGAAGCTGTGGCGGCGGCCATTTTTCATGCATGCAAGACACAAAGCCGAATACCCGAAAACCGGACTACTTCTTGGCGCAAGGGTTTTTCTTCGCGCAGGGGTTCTTCGCGCACGGATTCTTCGCGCAAGGGTTCTTCTTGGCGCAAGGGTTCGCCGCGCAGGGGTTTTTCTTGGCGCACGGGTTCGCCGCTGTTGCGAGTGAAGCGTAGCCGCCGATGGCGAAGCTCAGAGCGAGAGCCAGGACGAGAAATCGCTTCTGCATGGTCAATCTCCTTCGTTTAAGGTGGACTGCAAGGAGATGTATCACGTTGGTACAATTTCATTATGCGGTTCCGCTTTCAAAAGTATACCAGAAAGATATGGTGAATTGATGAAAAAAATGTGAAAGCAATCGCCAGGAAACCCTCAGGCGGGAAGGCTGAACCAGATGTTGATGACGTCTCCATCGTATGAGGCGCCCACTTCGCCTCGATGCGCCTCGATGAGACCTTTCACTATCGCCAGGCCGATGCCCGCGCCCCCGCTTTCGCGAGAGCGCGATTTTTCCGCGCGGTAGAACCTCTCGAAGATGAGGCCGACGTCTTCTTTCGAGAAATTCTTGCAAGTATTTGAAAATAATAGCTTCACCCCGTTCTCGCACTCCTCCGTCCGGACGCGGAACTCCCCTTGCTCGGGCGTATATTGCCGTGCGTTCTGAACGAGGTTCCCCAGAGCCTGGAGAATCTGATCCCTATCCGCCAGCACCGTGGACACACCGCTGTCGAGATCCGCGCTCACTCGTATGCCTTTGGCCTCGAAATCATGCCGATGAAGCTCGATGACGCGCTTCACCAGGTGCGGCAGCCGGATTTTCTCTCGCCGGAGATAGGCTTTGGCGGCTTCGGCCCGGGTGAGTTGCTGGAAATCCTGCGCCAGGCGCACGAGCCGCAAAATTTCCTCCTTCAGCATGGCGAACGTTTCTTTGGCGGGCGGGATTATGCCGTCGGCCAGACCTTCGAGATAGCCGCGCACCGTGGTGAGCGGGGTTCTCAGCTCATGGGCGATATCCGCCAGCATGGTTTTTCTGAGGTTTTCGGTTTTTTCCAGATTGTCGGCCATCTGGTTGAACATCAACCCGAACTTGCCTACCTCGTCATTCGATGCAATGTCCGCGCGCGCGGTGAAATCGCCTTGCGATACTTTTCTGGATACCTCCGCCATCGCGTAGAGTGGGCGCAGCACTCTTCTGGTGAGAAAGAAGCTCAAGATAACCGCCAGCGTCAGGGAGAGCAGGCTCGCATTGATGATGTAGCGATGCACGGCGTCCAGGAACATCTGGTGTGTTTCCGTGGGCGAGATGTTGTACTTGCGCATCAAGGCGGAGAAATAATCGGCGGCGAGGAAATCGATCGACAACCAGACGATCAGAATGACCAGCCCGATGACGGGCAGGTTGATGGACAGAAGTTTCCAGAGCAAACGACTCTTCATGCTAATTGTCTCCTTGCGTTTCCTTGTCTGCAAAACGATATCCCACGCCGCGCATCGTGAGGATGAGGTGGGGATTGGTGGGGTCGTACTCGATTTTTTGCCGAAGTTTTCCGATGTGGACGTCCACCACGCGATCGACCACGGCGTCCGACGTTCGGTAGAGCCTGGTGAGCAGTTCATGGCGAGTGAAAACACGCCCGGGCGCGCTCATGAGCGTTAGGAGCAGAACGTATTCCGAGGGGGTGAGCGATATGGGTTCGCCGTTTCGGGTGAGTTTGTGCTTTTCGGGCTCCATGAGCAGATTGCCGAAAGAGAGTTCCGTCTTCTTGTACCTGAGCGTGTGTTTCATGCGCCTGAGGATGGCCTTGACGCGCTCGATGAGTTCCCTCGGGCTGAAGGGTTTTACGACGTAATCATCGGCGCCCAGCGAGAAGCCGAAGAGCCTGTCCACTTCTCCTTCCTTCGCCGTGAGCATCAGGATGGGGACATCGGACTCGCGTCTGAGCCGCTTGCAAACCTCCCAGCCGTCTATGTTCGGGAGCATCAGATCGAGCACGACGAAAATCGGTTCGAACTCGCTCGCCAGTTCGAGAGCCCGCAGCCCGTCATGAGCGATGATGGTGTGGAAACCTTCTCGGCTCAAAGACTTTTCGATGAGCAATGCGATGTTCTTCTCGTCCTCCACAATCAGGATGGACCCTTTTTCATTCATGGTATTGTTTTCCTCCGCCTAAAAAACGCGTTGATATGGTATCAACGAAGGCGGCGATACAATATGAAGATTCTGTAAAGATTTTCCTGACTAGTCAAGGAAAAAATGGAGACGAGTCTGGCCGGGGCGCGGCGTTTTTCTCCGCGCGCCCGCAGGGGGTTTGTTGTCCGAACGCTTTTCTTATTCTTCGAGACCCATCAGGCAGGCGGGGTTTCGCTGGACCATCCAGCGTATCTCCTCTTCCTCGAAACCGAGGCGCAGCATCGTGGCGATGAACATGCGCAGCATTTCCGTCGGCGGGGGGTTCAGGTCGAGTTGCGCGTCCGTGCTCATCACGCATCGCTCGGGGCCGAGGGCGCGCGCGGTTTCCGCCACTTTCATGGGGTCCAGATCGCGCCACATCGGAAAAGCCGATATCCACGTGAACTCGACGATGTAGCCCAGGTCCGCGACTTCGCGCAGTTGCGCCTCGCTCGCGTCCACGATGAAGATGATCGGGTGGGTGAAGATGAATTTTTTTACCCCGATTTCTTTCGCCCGCCTCGCCAGGGCGACGCCCTCATCCGCGGACAAATGGCCGGTGGCCACGGTCACGTCCGCGTCGCGGGCGATTTCCAGTATGGCGTCCGCCTCCGGGCATACCGCGCCGCTCGCGTCCAGAACGCTCAGGCCCTGCGCGGGCGGCGGCTGCCGATAGGCCTCCGCGATGCGCTTGCTGTAGGCCCCCACCTTGATGTCGTTCGCCGCGGAGTAGGTGGGCATCCAGATGACCTTCACGCCCAGGCGCGCCGCGCTTTCCGCCGCGAAGGGCGAGAGCCCGCCCACGTTGGCGTTCAGGGTGATGGCGCCGAAGGCGGTGACGCCCGGATAGACCTCGTTCAGGATCCTCGCCTGCGCGATGGTGGGCCACAGGTGGCTCTTCATCACGAAGCCGCGCATGCCGACGTCGCGCGCGAGTTCGGCCCATTCATGATCCAGCACGCGCCCGGGTTCCTCTAAAAATACCTGGGGGAAGATGTGGGCGTGAACGTCGATGGCGCCCTCGAGGAGATCGTCCGCCTTCGTGCGCATGAAGAAAAACCCTCCGAATTCGAGTAGGACAAATTGAGTGAAAAATAAAAACGCATCATGCGTCATGAAAGGATGGCGGGCAAGCCGGTTCCCGCCGTGTCTTTCAGGTGATATTCTTTGTTTTCGTGAAAAAGATTTCCCCTGGAGGAGGATTTCTCATGCCCCACAGCCAGAGCATCGGAACGCCGGTGCGCGAAATCGAAACGCCCGCTCTGATAGTCGACCTGGACGTCATGGAGGAGAACCTCGCGTTGATGGCGAAGCGCCTGGAGGGGACGGGCGTGGGGCTCCGCGCCCACGCCAAGACGCACAAGAGTCCCTGGCTCGCGAGTAAGCAGATGGTTCTCGGCGCCGTGGGCGTGTGCTGCCAGAAAGTGAGCGAGGCCGAGGTGATGGTGGAGGGCGGTGTGGAGGACGTGCTCGTGAGCAGCGAGGTCACGGCCGTCTCCAAGCTCAAGCGCCTGGCAGCGCTCGCGCGCCATGCGCGGCTGATGGTAGTGGTGGATCACCCCCAGGGGGTGGCGATGCTCTCGGAAGCCGTGACGGCGGCGGGGGCGGAAATCGGCGTGCTCGTCGACGTGGACGTGGGCCAGGGGCGCTGCGGCGTGGCGCCGGGCGTTGCTGCGGTGGAGCTGGCCCGGCGCGTAGAGGGGGCGAGGGGACTCGAACTCAAGGGGATTCAGGCCTACCAGGGCAGAGCCCAGCACGTGGATGGATTCAAAGAGCGGCGCGAGGTCTACGCCGGGGCCATCGCGTTGATGCGCGAGACCATCAGTGCGTTCGAGGCGGTAGGGCTTCCGATGGAGATTAGGAGCGGCGGCGGCACGGGTTCGTGGCGCTGGGACGCGGAATCTGGCGTGCTGAACGAGCTTCAGGCGGGCAGCTATCTTTTCATGGATTCCCACTACCGCAGCATCGGCGGCGAGGGTTCCGACACTTATGACGACTTCAGACCCAGCCTTTTCGTGCTGACGACCGTGGTGAGCGCGCCCGGGCCCGGGCGCGTGGTGATGGACGCCGGCCACAAGGCGCTCGCCTCGGACAGCGGGCTGGCCCCTTGTCTCGAACTCGAAGGCGCCGTGCATGCGCGGGCGTCCGATGAGCACGGCGTGGTGGAACTCTCCCCGGCTTCGAGGCGTCCTGAAATCGGCGAGACCCTCCTGTTCCAGCCCAGCCATTGCGACCCGACCATCAACCTCTACGACGTCTACCACGGCGTTCGCGGCGGAATGGAGGAGGGCGTCCTGGAAGCGGTGATCCCCGTAGCGGCGCGCGGCTGCGTCTGGTAGGTCAAACCCGACCGATGAGGGAGGGTTTTCACAAAATTCGCTTCACAAACATATAGCCACTGTTTAAGTTCTCCAGCGTGAAAGCCACCAGTTTGAGCATCGAAACACACGAAAAACGAGAGGGAAGATATGGCCAATTTTCAACGTGAGGGCGCGGTCAGTAATGCGCATGTTGGACGCGAATTTGAGGAGCGGGCCAAAACGGTACTGACTAAGCATGGCCTCGATCTTGATCCCAACCACAAGGTGGCGGTGGGGATCGGGTCATTAAAGAAGGAGCACGCATTCGATTTGGGAGCAGAGTGTCCGAAAGTCATCGTAGAATGTAAATCACAAACTTGGACTGCGGGAAACAAGGTTCCGAGTGCAAAGATGAAAAACTGGGCTGAAGCCATGTTCTATTTTCACATGGCCCCCGTGACTTATCGGAAGATTTTCCTTGTTGAGCGGAGCGTAAGAGAAACTACAGGCGAAACACTGTTGTCCTATTTCATGCGTACGCAATTCCACATGATTCCACTTGACGTGGAGTTTTGGGAACTCGATAGCGTGACTGGAGACGTTTCTATCTCATCGCCAAGTAACAAGAGAGAGTAAACGCGAACACCGCCACCCTCGCCGGACTATACGAAAGTAGCGTGCCCGCCTTGCCCGTCCTTATTATTACGGTTGTCCGAACGTGGCCACCCTGTCCACACGGCATTCGAACAGCACGCGCTTCTCATCGATTACCGGGTCCCTGAGCGCATAGGGCGGGTCCGCGCCGGTATATTTCGTCCAGATGCGGTCGAGTTGCTCGGTCGCCTTCTCGCCGCCCGGCTCCTCCTCTCGTATCTCGTTCACCACCGTGCACTTGATGCTCATCCAGTGGTAGGGGTTCTCGGGGTTCACGAGAAGAATCGTCAGTTGCGGATTGTTTCGTATCCATCCGCATTTCGCCCGGTGCGAGGCCGTGTTCACCAGAATCGTGTCGCCCTCGTAGTCGAACCACATGGGCGTCATGTTCACCCGCCCGTCGGGGCCGATGAGGCCCAGCGTGACCGTGATCGGTTTATCCAGCAAATCTTTGTAGATGGGGTCGAGATCGGCCAGACCGCTCGCCTTCTTCCTCTCGCCGACTGCGAATTGACCCTCTTGCAGACCCCCGGACACGTCCCTGAAATTGGCTACGGTGAATTCCGCCATCGTGTACGTCCTCCTGAAAAGAATGGATGGATTTTCCCCAGAAACTAGCAGAGGGGAGGCGACCCGGCAAGGGGAGGGGGCTATCCAAAGATTCTTGCGCAGCGAAAGATCAGGGCAGCTCGGACAAGGCGTGGACGGAAACCGGAATCCCCATTTACTTTTTGCCCATATCGGGCATAATAATACCCATTATGGGTAACCTGACGCCAACACGAGTTTCTCGCCCGACCCGCCGCAAGGCTTCCGAGAGAGCCGCTATGCCCACCAGTCTTGCAGATGCGCTTTTCACCACCACTCAGCAACGTCTGCTGGCGCTGCTTTTCGGTCAGCCCGGTCGGAGCTTCTTCGCCAGTGAGTTGATTGGGCTGACGGGTTCCGGCTCCGGGGCGGTGCAGCGTGAACTCAAGCGCTTCACATCCAGCGGGCTGGTGACCGTCACTTCTATCGGGAGGCAGAAACATTATCAGGCCAACCCGGATTGTCCGGTGTTCGAGGAACTGAGCGGCATCGTATGCAAGACGGTTGCCGTGGTGGAGCCGATTCGGGAGGCGTTGGAGCCGCTCACCGAACGTATCGACTTCGCCCTGGTCTACGGATCGATCGCGAAAGGGAGCGATACGGCGGCTAGCGACATCGACTTGCTCGTCGTCGCCGACGGCGTGACGCTGGAGGAAGTCTACGCCGTGCTCTCACCAGTGGAGACGAGGCTCGACCGCAGGATCAGTCCCATGCTTTATACGTCAAAGGAGTTCAAGGAACGGCGCGCCGCCGGAAACACTTTCCTGAAGAGCGTACTCGCTGGTGACCATGTGATGCTCATCGGAGGAGAAGATGACGCATCCGCAACTCGATAATCTTGTGCGAGTCGGGCGCCTGAAGACCGAGCCGGCCGACGATGAGGAAACCCAGGGCCTGATTCGCTCGGGCGTTCGTCGGCTGACGAGATCGACCTCGCGCCCGAATATCGCCTTTAATTCATTCTCCATCCGGACCATGTCGAACAGCGTATGGCGCGCGCTTTCCTCGAAGCTGACGAGGAGGTCGACGTCGCTCTCGGGCCCGAAGTCCTCCCTGAGCGCCGAGCCGAAGATGGCGAGTTGCGTAACCTGCCAGCGCTCGCAAAAGGCGGTTACCTCGTCTCGCGATGCTTCGACGTTCAAACGCATGATAAGGCTCCTTCGCCGGGGTCGACGTTCAAATCACAGGCCTTGAACTCCCCGGTGCACTAAAGTTTCGGGCGACACGTATATTTTCTCACAAACCGCTCGGCTCGTCTCGCCCCGCAAAGGGGCCTATGCCCGCTCCCGGTCGGCGACCTCTCCGGGCGTCACGCGGAACAGGGGATAGGGTTGAGGGAGGCCGTCGCCGTGTAATTCATGCTGCGCAGGCGCGCGGCGTTCGCCTATTTTTTCTTTCGCGGCTTCCCGTTGATGAACGTTTCGCGAACGTACTGGACGACCGCCCAGATTTCCTCATCGCTCAGCACGTGGCCGTAGGCTTTCATGAAGTCGAACTTTTTCATCTCGGTGACGTCGATGCGGCCGAGCTTGATGAGCCAGAAGAGGAACTCGTCGTCGAAGCGCGCCATCTGCTCTTTTAGGTGATAGTTCATCGGCGGCGGCTGGATATGGCTGATGAACGGCTTTTCGGAGTCCTGATCCTCCACGGGACGGGTTCCGTTGCCCTGGCCCTTTTTGCCGTGGCACTGGGAGCAGGCGTCGATGAAGATTTCCTTGCTCTCCTCATCCTTGGGCTGTTTTCCGCTCGTGAAGCCGCGCTCCCATTTGATGAGCTTTCGAATCTGATCGTCTTCGAGAACCTCTCCGAACGAGGGCATGGCGGTGGGGACGCCGTTTTTTATCTTGTGACCCTTCGTCTGGTTTTTCAAGACGTTCATCTTGCCGAACTTCACGATGGTGAAGATGTAATCATCCGTCATGCGCTTCATGTAGGAGCTGATGAATACCTGCGGCCTGGGCCTGGAACTTCGCCAGCTAGGGCCCTTCCCGTCGCCCTTGCTGCCGTGGCAGGAGAAGCAGATTTCCTCATAGATTTCCTTGCCCAGCCAGTAGTCTGCGCCGTTTTGCTTCGCCGTCTCCGGCTTGGGGGGTATTCTCTTGGCGGCAAGGGAGGCGGCGGGCGCGATGAGGCTCCACGCGAGAGCCAGGATGATCCATAAACCCATTATCTTCAGAACTTTCATACTCCCGTCCTCTTTCGTCGGGTTGGGCGGTGCAGGACGCAGGCGCGCAGGCCGCCTCCCCCCTCGATGGGAGGAAGCGCGTCCTGAACGCGAGCGCGCCGGATGCTCATCCGATTATGTCGGCTAAGCCCCCATTATTTTTTGCATGGATTCTTCGCGCATGGGTTCTTGGCCGCACACGGGTTTTTGGCGCAAGGGTTTTTCGCGCAGGGGTTTTTGGCGGCACAGGGGTTCTTGGCGGCACAAGGATTCTTGGCTGCGCATGGATTCTTCGCCGCGCAAGGATTTTTCGCCGCACACGGGTTTTTGGCCGCACACGGGTTGCTGGCACACGGATTTTTAGCGCAGGGATTCTTCGCTGCACATGGGTTCTTCGCTGCACATGGGTTCTTGGCCGCGCATGGATTCTTGGCGCAAGGATTACCTCCGCAGGGATTCTTCGGCGCGCAGGGGTTGGCTCCGCATGGGTTTCCGCCTCCGGCCGCGGGCTGCACCGTCTTCATGAACGCCTTGCGCTTCGCCTCCCAGTCGAGCATGCGCTTGTATCGCGCGCGCGAGAGTGAAACCACGTAGGATTCCAAATCCTTGTACTTTTGGGAATAGGGGTCCATGGGCGGATTGCCGATGAACGTCGTGGAGCAAAGGTCGTTGAACTGCCCGACGCTCACCACCTGGCTCGCCGGACTTAGGCGCGGGAAGTGATCCGCCGCTCCCTTGAGGGTGGGAATGGGAACCGGGTTCCTGAAGCCCATGATGTCCACCGCGGTGCCGCCGACGGTGCGGCCACGGGGGTGACAGCCCACGCAGCCTATGTCTCTGAAGACTTTCTTGCCCCGGGCGACGGAGTCCTTCACGCTGGCGTCGCGTTGCTGGGTGAAGAAAAAGGGCGGCGGCGTGATGGTGGCCTTCTTTTCCGCCGCCTGAGCGGCCGCTGGAATCATGAGGCCTAAGGCCACGGCGAGAATGATGCCCCACTTAGCTGTCTTCATCATTTTCTCCTTGCTGGGATATGGAAAATTCCAACCTCAATAAAAATCAAACTCCTTTCCGTCTTGCGCGGGGAGGCGTTGTTAGCGCTTCGCCGCGCAGGGGTTCTTGGCTGCGCAGGGATTTCCACCGCACGGGTTTTTCTTGGCGCAAGGATTACCCCCACACGGGTTTTTGGCCGCGCATGGGTTTCCCCCGCAAGGATTCTTGGCGGTCTTCGCGCAAGGATTCCCGCCACACGGGTTTTTGGCCGCGCATGGGTTTGCTCCACAGGGATTTTTCGCAGCTTTCGCGCAGGGATTTCCGCCACACGGGTTGCCCCCGCAAGGATTGCCCCCGCCGCCTGCGAGCGCGTAGATGAAGTTCGCCTTGTAGTAGCCGCCCCTGGCCTGGGTGGAGATGTTCACCCGGGTTCCGGCCCTGATGGAGGCTGCGCTGATCGCTTTTGGCCCCCGGTGCGCCAGCGTGGTTTTCACCACGTGGACGCTCACGTTTTTACCGGCGGAGGTGCGCACGCCGAGGTAGCCCTTGCTGTAGCCGGTGACCCGGCCGACGAGCATGACGGCCTCGCTCCTCGCCCGGGCCGCGCCGCCCGCACAGGGATTACACGGGTTGCCGCCGCACGGATTCGCCGCACAGGGATTTTTCGCGCACGGATTTCCGCCACAGGGGTTTTTCGCCGCCTTCGCGCAAGGGTTCCCCCCACAGGGGTTTTTCGCACAGGGGTTCTTGGCGCAAGGGTTTTTCGCGCAAGGATTCTTGGCCGCACAGGGATTTTTCGCCGTCTTCGCGCATGGGTTTCCTGCGCAAGGGTTTTTTGCCGCGCACGGGTTGGCCCCGCAAGGATTTTTCGCACAGGGATTCTTCGCCGTCTTCGCGCAAGGGTTCTTCGCGCACGGGTTCGCCGCCTCGGATGGAAGGGCCGCCCAAACCGAGGCGATCAGGAACGCGGCGAACAGGATGAACCTCGATTTTCTCAGCATAGTTCTTCCTCCCTTGAGGGATAGCTTCGATGCGAATTTTCGGTAGACGGCATTTTTTCAATTTTGAGTGCTGATTGACTGGAGGATACACGAAAGGTTTGCGCCGGGCAAAATGTCTGATTGCCGCCCGTGATATTCATGGGAGATGAAGACAACAATGAAAACGGGAATAAGGCCATGGAGAATTTCCCTGCCTCTTGAAGCGGCGGCTTCAAAGGCGTTGTATCAGAATCCGTGGACTAGGGGAGCAGCCGCATCCCCAGAAAAGCGACGAACAAGGCGATGAAAACGGCCAGAAAGCCGCAATAGGAGTGAATCTGCCTTACGTCGTCGTTTTTCAAATTTCTTCTCAGCCTTCGGCCCAGATAAGCCGTCGTCCAGAACAGGCCCAGGGCCAGGGTGGCGAAATAGCTGTGCGCCGTCTCGTAGAGGGGCCCTTCCAGGGCGAAGCGCATCCCGCCGAGGCCAAGCGCGTAGCCTGTGGAGAAAAAAGCGATAAACCACCGCCCGAGCCGCATGTGAAAGCGGGCGATGCGCGCCGTTTCGGGTCCGGCTCCTCCCTTGCGGGAGCGCCTCACGCGCAAGCCGTTCGCCAGAACGACGAGGCCCAGCGAGAGCGTCGCAATCTGAAAAGCCGGATGAACGTACGCCCAATAATTCATGCGCCGCCGCTCCAGAGGGTATTGATGAAACGCGTTTTCAGCACCATCCTTGTTTACCTTGCCCGATGGGGAGACGCAAAGCTATGATGGCAGAATACGTTCCGGACCATCGGTCCGTGGGTGTTGAAATTTCATTACTTCTGCGACACAACCACCATGGGGGAATTCCCAATGCTAAAAATTCTAGCGCTCGCAGCCACATGTATGTTCACTCTTTCGGCATGTGGAGCGGTTAATAACATAATGGATCGACACAGACATCAGCATCTGCGGTTCACCAAGCAGGAATACCGAAAATCTCCGGGAGTCTTGATGCGGGCATCGGTGATAGCATGGGGAGCATATGACGAAGACGCGAAAGTGGCCGCGGTTATCGATTATTATACCGACCCTGAGCAGAGGCTGAAGGCGGAAAGCTGGAATCATCGGCTTGGGATGGACTTGGACAAATTTTTTAGCAACCTCGGCAGATCAAAGGCCCCAAAACCTGTTCCACTAAAATTAGACCGTCAAGAAGCGCTGAAACGCGTCCGTTGCTTGAATGACCTGTATAATGAATTATCGAAAAAGAAATATCGAAGATTTCGTGATTCAAGATATCCCTTGTTCAAGGCCGAAGCCCAATGCAGCGCATTCCTTTCCCGAAATCCCATCCCGACGGAATGTGTTGGCTGGAAAATTTCCACAAGCGAAAAAACTGAAAAAATTGGAACGAAAATTTTAAGAACGTATGGTTTGAGGGGAAATTTAGTGAATAGATGCTCATCTTGATGTGTTTCCGGATTACCGGCCACATCGTCGGCTTGATCTGTGGTTTTGCATTTGGCTCGGCCCATCGGCCTGCCTGCTCATGAACTCTTGATTGAGGTTATGATGAACATAGAAGACGTACGCGCCATCGCGCGCGGCAGTAAAGTGTTCGATTTGGGCGTCGAGCTTTTCCCCGGAATGCCGCACGTGCCGCTCCACGGCCCGTTCGGGTACTCGATGATCAGGGAACACGGCGATTTCATGTATTCAGGCGGTGCGTGCTCGGCGGTGGAGGCGATTTTCTGCACCGGCCACACGGGTACGCACATCGACGCGCTCGGCCACGTCTCACGGGACATGAAGCTCCACGGCGGCCTGGACGCCGTCGAGTTTCAAAGCAAGACCGAGGGCTTAAAAGCCCACGGCATCGAGAGCGTGGCGCCCGTGGTGAGGCGCGGCGTGATGATCGACATGGCGGCGCACTTCAAAAAAGACGTGCTCGAAGCGGGCCGCCCCATCACGAAGGAAGAACTGGAAGCGGCCGCCGCCGCCCAGGGGGTGAGGGTGGAGGAGGACGACGTCGTCCTGGTGCGCACCGGCCACATGCGCCACTGGCCGGGCCGGGATTATTATTTCCAAAAAGGCGGCATGCCCGGAATCGACTTAAGCGCCGCGCAGTGGCTCTCGGAGAAGAGCATCTTCATGGTCGGGAGCGATAACTTCGCGGTCGAGGTGCTGCCCGCTCCCACGATGCCCGTGCACTGCCACATGCTGGTGGACAACGGAATCCACCTGCTCGAAGTGGCCGTGCTCGAGGAGTTGAGCCGGGCCCGGGCGCATGAATTTCTCTTCGTCTGCATGCCGCTCAAGATACGCGGCGGCACGGGCTCGCCCGTCCGCCCCGTGGCCATCCTGTAAACGTCCCCCCTTCCTGTTTCGGTGCGATAGATATGCCCCGCGTGTTCGAGGACAAGGCCAAAGCGCTTTTAGGCGATGCGGGCGTGCGCGTGCCCCGTGGCCGCTCGGTGCATACGCCCGATGAAGCGGTGGAAGCTGCGCGCGCAATCGGCGGCCCCGTGATGGTGAAGGCGCTGGTTCCCGTGGGCAAGCGCGGCAAGGCGGGCGCGATCCTCTCTGCGGATACGCCCGATGAGGCCGAGAGCGCAGCCCGGGAACTCCTGGGCCGCGTGGTGCACCATTTCCCGGTGAAACGCCTTCTGGTGGAGGAGAGGGTAGGGATATCCCAGGAGTGGTATTTTTCCATCGCCTTCGAGGGCGCGTCGCGCGGGCCGCTCGTCATGTTCAGCACCGAGGGCGGGGTGGAGATCGAAACGCTTCTGGAGGAAAACCCGGGAGCACTCAAGCGGCTCGAGGTCGATATACTGGACGGCCTGAGCGAGGAGAGGTGCATCTCCTTCCTGCGCGCCTGCGGCGTGCACGGAGAGGGCCTGTATCGGGCGGCCCTCGCTTTGGAAGCCTGCTACGCGCTTTTTCGCCGGACCGAGGCGCGGGTACTGGAGGTCAACCCACTCGTTCTCACCGATCAGGATGAAGTCATAGCCGCCGCGTGCGTACTCGATCTGGATGCGGACGCCTTGTTTCGACACTCTGAACTCAAAACGCTGCTCGATGAGGGATCAGAGGGCGGCTGGCGTCCGCCAACGCCCTTGGAGGCGAGGGTGGCGGAGATAGACGCCGGAATCCCTCCGTTCAACACGGCGCGCTTCACGGAGATCGATGGCGGAGAAATCGCTCTCCTCTGGAGCGGGGGCGGGGGAGGTCTTTATCTCCTGGATACGATGGAGCGCCTGGGCGGAAAGCCTGCGACGGCGTTCGACATCACGCCCGGTCCCCTGGAGGAAAAGTATTTCGAGATCACCAAGGAGATTCTCGGGATGCCGAACGTGAAGGGCGCGCTCGCGGGGAGCAACATCACGAGTTTCTCTCGCGTGCAGCTCAAAGTCCGCGCCATCGCCCGCGCCGTTAAGGAGACGAGGGTCGACCTCGCCCAATTCCCCTTCATCGTGCGCTTCGCGGGAGCGGGAGGGGAGGAGGCGCGGGAGATCGCCCGAACATGCCCGGGCCTTCAGTATCTGGGCGATGAGGTGACGCTCGAAGAAGCGGCCGAGCGCATCGTCTCCCAGGTCGAGGCGGTCAAACGCGGTGAGTCGTGGACGAGCGCGGGAGGTACGCCTTGAGCATCCTCCTCGATGAGAGCACGCGCGTCGTCGTGGCGGGAATCACCGGCTGGCAGGCGCGCGTCCACACCGGCTTCATGCGCAAGTACGGCGCCCGCGTGGTGGCGGGGGTGGTGCCGGGACGCGGGGGCGAGGATTGCGACGGCGCGCCCGTTTATGATTCGTTCGCATCCGCCTTGAATGAGCATCCCGCGGACGCCGCCGTCTTGTTCGTGCCCGCCGCGGCGGCGGCGGAATCGGCGATAGAGGCGGCGCAGGCGGGTGTTGCGATGATCCTCGTATGCGCAGAGGGCGTGCCCCGGCACGACGTGGCGCGGATGATCGCCCATGCGCGGCGCGCGGGGGTGCGGCTCGTGGGCCCCAACAGCCAGGGCGTCATCAGCCCCGGGCGCGCCAAGATGGGCGGCACGGGCGGTGATTTGCCCGTCACGAACCTCCTGTTCCAAAGGGGGCCGGTGGGCGTGCTGAGCAGAAGCGGGGGGATGGGCAGCGAGACCTGCTGGCTCTTGACCCGTGAGGGCATCGGCCAGAGCACCTACGTGAGCGTGGGCGGGGACGCGATGGTGGGCGCTCCTTTTTCTGAACTCATGCCCTTGTTCGAGGACGATCCCGATACGGAGTGCGTCGTCCTGTTCGGTGAGCCGGGCTCGTGCGCGGAAGAAGACGCGGCGCTTCTCGTGGGCGAGGGCGGCTTCACCAAGCCGGTGGTCGCCTTCATCGCGGGCATGATTACTGAGTCCGCCCCGAGCGGGGTGAGCTTCGGCCACGCGGCGGCCATCATCGAGCGCGGCGAGGGTTCGCCTAAGCGGAAAAAGGCGCTGTTAAAAGAGGCGGGAGCGGTCGTGGTGGAGGATATGCGCGAGATTCCCGACGCCGTGCGCGATGCCCTGGGCGCTGGATTTTCTCGCCCTTAGCTGATAATTCTATCCGGTATTCCCTGAAAAACCCGAAACGGGTGGTTTCATATTTCGTCGTCCTGAAAAATTTTTGTGTACAGACAAGGAGAAATCGCGAATGCCTAAAATGACAGGCGCCCGGGTCATGGCCGAGATGCTCAAGGGTTATGGCGTGACTCACACGTTTTTGGTTCCCGCCGTTCTCAGACGCTCGATGGCCGAGATGGAAGAGCGCACGAACATCGCCAGAATCCAGACGCACGGCGAGAAATCCGCCGCCTACATGGCGGACGGCTACGCGCGCGCGGGCAAGAAGCCCGGCGTCTGCATGGCGCAGGTCATCGGCGCGCTGAATCTGGCGGCGGGCCTGCGGGACGCCTATCTGGCGAAATCCCCCGTCTTGGCCTTCACGGGCGGGCGCGTGCCCGAGACCAAGTTCAGAAAGGTTTATCAGGAAGTGGACGACGTTCCCGCCTTCGAGCCGGTGACGAAGTTCAACGCCACGGTGGACGACGCCTCGCGCTTTCCCGACATGCTCCGCCAGGCTTTCCGAGTGGCCACCTCGGGGTGTCCGGGGCCGGTGCATCTGCAATTCGCGGGCAACGAGGGCCAGCTCGACATCGGAGAGGCCGAGATGGAGGTGATCATCGAAGAGGATTTCAAGGAGCTTCCCCCCTATCGGCCAGAACCCGAGCCGGCGCGCGTGAAAAAAGCGGTCGAACTGCTGGAAAAGGCAGAGCGCCCCGTCATCGTCGCAGGCGGCGGCGTGCGTTCATCGGGTGCGTCGAAAGAACTCATCGTCCTGGCCGAGAAGCTGAACATACCGGTGGCGACTTCCTTGAACGGTAAGGACAACATTCCGGGAAATCACCCGCTCTCCGTCGGCGTGGTGGGCACCTATTCGAGAAAGAGCGCGAACAGGGTCGTGAACGCCGCCGACCTGGTCTTTTTCGTCGGCACCGAGACGGGCGGCATGACGACGCACTTCTGGGCCGTGCCCCCCATCGGCACGCCCGCCATACAACTGGACATCGAACCGGAAGCCCTTGCCCGCAACTATCCCTTGCAAGCGGCGGTTCTGGGCGACGCCAGGGTGAGCCTGCAGAAAATGGCCGACGCGGCAAACGCGGAATCCGCAGCCTCGCGAGCGAACTGGGTGGATAAAGCCCAAGGATTCGTCCAGGGATGGCGTGATGAGTTCAGGGAATATCTCGAATCGGACGCTGCCCCCATGCGCCCTGAGCGCATCTGCCAGGAGTTGACGGATTCGCTGCCTTCGGACTGCATCGTGCTGGGCGATACGGGCCATTCGGGCATGTGGATGGGCGGCATGTACGACCTCTCGCATCCGGATCAAAGCTACATGCGCAGCGCGGGCCACCTGGGCTGGGCCTTCTCGGCGGGCCTCGGAGCCAAGTGCGCCGTTCCCGAGAGGCCGGTGCTCGCCTTCAACGGCGATTCGGGTTTCTGGTATCATCTTTCGGAGATCGAGACCGCCGTGCGCTGGAAGATAAACGCGGTGACGCTGGTGAACAACAACGCTTCGGGCAACCAGTCCAAGCGCGGCTTCGATCGCGCCTACGGCGGCGAGCAGACCGAGCAGGCCTATGAGCTCTGGAAGCTCAGCGAAGTGAATTTCGCCGAAATCGCCGAATCCATGGGCGCGCTGGGCATCCGGGTGGAAAAACCGGGTGAGCTCAAGAGCGCGCTCGACCAGGCGTTCAGCGCGAACAGGCCCGTCGTCATCGACTGCGTGAGCGACATCG
Source organism: bacterium (assembly GCA_965221165.1). Classification (GTDB taxonomy): domain Bacteria; phylum UBA8248; class UBA8248; order UBA8248; family UBA8248; genus Bin107. The sequence continues at coordinate 1,040,238 of CBDCRP010000003.1, read as the reverse complement.
AGGCCATGGCGCCCCTCGCCGTGACGGAGTAAGAAGGTGTCCTGCAGGGGATTGTTGAAAAAGTCATGATTTCGTGATTCGGCGAATGGAGCCGACCGGGGAGGGGGGTCCGTAGCGGACAGGCCCCTGTGCCTGTCCGAGGTCGCGACCTGTGGGACAGCCCCGAGGAGGGACAGTGGGACAGCCCCGAGGAGGGGCTGTCACTACGAGGCGGTGCGGCTTTGTTCGTCATTCCGGCGAAAGCCGGAATCCATGTGTTTTGCCTTTGTTTTTATTTTCTGATTGATTCCTGCCAATTACGGGGAGATGAAAAGCCGGAGTATTGTTATTCCGCTCGGCAATGGCCAACCTCTCGGTTGTCACCAGCTTTCGCCGGAATGACGGCGGTGGTCAATTCCGACCGAGGAGGGTTTTTTCAACAACCCCCTCAAGGGGGGGAGTCATTTCATAAGCGTATGTCGACTGAGAAATCCATTCCCTGTTTTTGGAGCACTTTTCAACAACCCCATACATGCGGCCCGTCTGAGCGGGGGCGAGTTTCCACGAGTGTCGTCTTCGGCGTGTCGGGGATGTATTTCACGATGGGTCGCATATATGCGTGGGGCGGTCCCGAGGAGGAACCGCCACCTACATATTTCGGTTCGCCGGATCAAGGTTTGGGCAGGGTCGGATCTACGCATCCGCCCGTCTGTTTCGGTTTGCGGGAGCGATGGTAAACCCTCCGAAGTTGTCCTTCGTCGGACAGGCACAGAGGCCTGTGGGACAACCCCGAGGAGGGGTTGTCACTACGGGTTCATTTCGATTCACGGAGTAGGATTTTGATCCGTCATTCCGTGGTGGTCCCGGGAAGGCGCGGCTGGAAATAGGGGGCGTATAAGATTTCAGGCCGTTAGGGGTGCGCTCCGCTCGCTCGCGCGGGGAATCATCCTCTCCAAAAACTCGCGCGTGACGCGGATGAACGCATCGGGTTCGTCCATGAACACGTGGTGGTGCGCGCCCGGAATCACGGTGGTTTCCACGTGGGGTACTTTCTCCCGCACCCAGTCGAGCGAGTCTGATTTCAGTCGATCCGAGAGTTCTCCCGCCACGAGCAGGGCGGGGATTTTGACGCGCAGCCAGCCTGCGCGCTGATCCGTCTCGGGGCGCGTGGCGTGAAAACTCCTGTCCGCCTTCACCGTCCACGCGCCGTCGCCGTTGGGCTTCACGGCGTGGCGCGCGATGTGGGCGATGGTCTCGGGTTTCACCTTGTCCGATGCGGGCAGGAGCCTGAATTTCTCCACGAACAACTCCCGTGATGCCCAGGGTCTGGCCGGCCGGTTCCCGAAGGCGCGCACCTCGGCGAGAATCGCGTCCGTCGTCCTGAGCGGAGAATCCACGATGACGAGGCCCTCCACGTCGGGAGGCGCGAGAGCGAAGAGGTTGAGCGCGATGACGCCTCCCATCGAATGGGCCAAGAGCCAGGGTTTCCTCCCGCTGGCCGCCTTGGCCCATTCCACCCAGGCGGCCACGTCGCGCAGAAGGTCCTCGAAGACGTATTCACTCAGCCATTCGTTGTCCCCGTGGCCGCGATGATCCGTCGCCACGGGCCGGAACATGTCCTTGTAACGGGGGGCGATATGATCCCACCAGCGCGCATGGGCCGCAGCGCCGTGCAGCATCAGGATGACGGGTTTGTCCTCCCCCCCGCCTCCGTGGTCCAGGGCGTGCAGCCGCACGCCCCCCCTTTCGATGAAAACGCTCTTTGGTTCCGACATTCGTTTTGACTCCAGACTTCATGATGCGACTCTGAATTTCGGGGGAGAATCCACCATCGGCGCGGGAATGGCAAGCCCGGTCGGTCTTTTCGGGGGATTTCAGGATGGCGTTGCGGCGTAGCGGAAAATCCGGGAGGCTCAAAACACGCGGATGCACGTTCAGAATGTTCGACACCATCGTCGAACCGCACCTTCCGGTGCTCGGTACGAATACGGGGAGGATGCCGGGGGCTTCACCACGGGGCGGCTTTTTCCGTGTCGAGGTGGTCCGGCAACTGGTATCTCAACTCTTCGAGCATCGACGCCTTGAGCAGAAAGGCGAAATTGGTTCCCTGCCACTTCTTGCCGAGGTCAGGCGCTATATTGTGGGCCGCCCCCTGTACCCGGCGAGACCATTTCATCCATTGCAACAACCCCTTGGTGTGCATCTTGGGCAATGAGAGTTTGTCCGAGAGTTCGTCGCCCAGCACCGCTCGGGAGACCCTGCATACGTGCCTTACCATGGCTTCCTGCTCGGCGAAACCGGTTTTGCCGGCGATCAGGGGCAAGACGCTGATCATGGCGTTCGCAACGGCGGCCGACTCTTCGTTGGGCGGCGGCTCGCACAAAGTCGCGATACGGGCGAATTCCAGGGTTTTTTCATAGTCGCCCTCGAACAAAAGGCGTTCGGGCGTTCCGATCAGATACGAAGCGTATCTCCATGCCTGCATGAAGCCGTTGCGCGTCGCTTCATCCAGCTTCGCCCCGAGAATTTCGGCATGCGAGAGCATGGTCGCGGAGAAATTGGCGGAAGCGAGCGCCATGTGCGCGGAACTGAGCGGCGCGCCGTATACGGATTCGTCCCAGTCGCTCTCGTCGCGAATCAATCGTCTGAGCCGCGCATGCACCAGCCGGATGCGGACGGAGAGTTTCCAGCCGTCTCCCTGACGCTCGAGCGCGTCGGGGAGCATGATTTCAATGAAGTGCCTCGTGTTCTGCCGGATCCGGCGCATGCCGAAACCGCCCAGAACCCTTCCGCTGGCGTAGAACGACTTGCCGATCAGGGTGGAGGCGCTTCGCACCGAGACCAGGAAGAACGCGGGGATGAACAGATCCGAATGGGCGTGGAAGGCGCGGTAGCCGGGGTAGAGCGCTTGCGGGTCGAACCACACCGGTTTCTTTTCCAGATCATCGAAAAAGTTGTGGAGCACGTCCGGCGCATCCGCCAGAACCTTCTCGTCTTGCTGCATGCATGCCTTGATGAAGCGGTTGGCGTCTTCAGGGGCGAACGCGGCGAGTGCGTCGATGACGGCATCGGCGAAGGGATCATCAATGGTTGTTTGTTCGATATACTTTGCGGCGAGATCCGGATGTACCGCGCGAACCCTTTCATAACCTTCGCGATAGGCGGTTGGTATCGACAATTCTGCCATCGCACTATCCTGAAAAAGACTCGTTACTGCAGCCGATACACAAATAAGCCCCCAAAACCATCAAAATGGTAGGTCAACAATATGCCTGAGTCAACAAAAAACGCCTTCCCCCAGGCTACGGATTCATGAATTTCGGGGTATCGGCTTTGGACTCCGCCGCGCCCGGAATTCATGTAGCCCAATTCGGTGAGAAGATCAAATTCAAGCGCCTCGTTTTCGATATTTTCTTTGCTTCATCCTGCTCGGGCGGTATTTGCTCAACCTGTTTCCCCGGTCTCATCAGACATCCGCATCCTCGGCCGCGCCGGTTTCCTGCGTCTTTTGCTTCTCCGGGTCATCGTGTGTGGTTGCGAGGCACAGATTGGGGCTGTGAACCGCTGCGGCGGTCCGGGGAAATTTTACGACCGTCCGCCTCAGCGCTTCAGGATGCGGACCTGTTCGACGTCGAGGCCGATGACGACGTCGTCGCCGACGGAGAAAGCGCGGCCGTCCGAGTGGTGGGTCTCGTCGACCAACAGCATGTCGCCGCCGACCGCCACGGTGTAGCGCAGGAGATTGCCGAGGAATTCGCGGTGCCCCACCCGGCCGGTGAAGGCGAGCCCGGCGACAGTCTCCTCCGGCGCGGCGATGACCATGTCCTGGGGCCGGAACATGGCGGTTCGGTTCTCGCCCGGCGCATGGGCGTCACCCGCCAGGGGCAGGGTGATGCCGCTGGCCGCCACGAAGCGCGCGCCCTCCGCCGTCGTCTCGACCCGTCCGTCGATGAGGTTCGCGGTGCCGAGAAAATCGGCTACGAAGCGATTGAGAGGCTCGTCATAGAGTTCGATGGGCAATCCCACCTGTTGCAGTATCCCGGCGTCGAGCACCGCGATCCGGTCCGAGATCGTGTTGGCCTCTTCCTGATCGTGGGTGACGAAGATGGTGGTCAGCTTGAGCTCCCGCTGCAGATCCAGAATCTCGCGGCGCATCTGTATGCGCAGGTTGGCGTCGAGGTTCGAGAGGGGTTCGTCGAGCAACAGCACCCGGGGCTCGACGACGATGGTGCGGGCCAGCGCGACCCTTTGCTGCTGCCCGCCGGATAGCTGCGAGGGACGCCGCTCCCCCAGTTCGAGAAGCCCGACCATATCCAGTGCGGCGTCGACCCGCTTCGGAATCTCGGCGGCGGGCGTCTTTCTCTCCTCGAGGCCGAATGCGACGTTCTTGCGCACCGTCATGTGCGGCCACAGCGCGTAGGACTGAAACACCATGCCGACGTTGCGCCGCCAGGGCGGCAGCCGGGTCACGTCGTCCTCGCCGATGAAGATGCGCCCGCGAGGCGCCGGGCCGAAGCCGGCGACCGCGCGCAGCAGGGTCGATTTGCCGGACCCCGACGGACCCAGGAAGGTGAACAACTCGCCCGGTTCGATGCGCAGGTCGATGTCCTTGAGGACTTCGGTCGTATCGTAGGCGAGGCTCAGTTGTTCGATGACGACGCTGGCGGCGGTTTCTGCTCTCATGGTCAGGCTCCCGCGACGACGGCCATCTCGGGCGTTCGCTGCATATCCTTGCGCTGGATGATCCGGTGCGAGACGTAGGTGGCGATCCCGACGATGACCACGGCGATGATGCCGAGAGCCGCACCGGGGCCACGGCCCGCCGCCGACTGCATGAACTCGTAGATGCCGAAGGCGAGCGGAGCGTCCGATTCCTGGGACACCAGCATGATCGTCGTCGAGAGTTCGACCGATGCGGTGGCGAAGCTCGTGACGAAGCCGGCGACGATGCCGCCCGACATCAGCGGCACGACGATTCGGCGGATGGTGCGGCCCTTGGTCGCGCCGAGGTTCTCACTCGCCTCTTCGAGCATCACGCTGATCTGCTGCAGAGCCGCGACGCAGGCGCGCAGCGCGTAGGGCAGCCGCCGGATGGCGAGGGCGACGACGATGATCACCCACCACGACGCCAGGGGCTTGTCGATGATCGGCACGTTAAACTGGTAGAAGGTGCGCAGATAGCCGATGCCCAGAACAACGCCGGGAATCGCCACCGCCCCCATGGCGGCGTAGTCGAGCCATTGCCGGCCGACCAGCTTGGTGCGCCAGACGATGTAGGCGATGGCCGTGCCGAATACGACGTCGATAGTGGCGGCGAGGCCGGCGTAGAGCAGCGTGTTGGTGATGAACTCCGAGGAGGTCGAGATCACCCGCAAGTAGTGCGCGGCGGTGTAGGCGTCGGGCAGGACGCTGAACGACCACACCGTGCCGAAAGACAAGACGGCGAGGCCGAAGTGCGGCGAGAGCACCAACAATAGGATGAAGACGACGACGCCGTAGCAGGCGGCCTTCTCCCAGGGTCTGAGGTCGCGTTTCATCAACCCTCCTCCGCCCTTCTGCACGGTGGCGTAATCCTTGCCCCGCAGCGCCAGAAACGAGGTCCACAGCGCCAGCAGAGAGAATACGACCAGGATTACCGAGATCACGTAGCCCATGGGGTCCGAGATGCCGATGGAAGAGATGCGCAGGTAGGCCTGGGGCGCGAGCATGTTGTTGACGTTGAGCAGCAGCGGCGTGCCGATGTCGTCGAACACCTTCAGAAATACCAGGGACGCGCCGGCGACGTAGCCGGGCATGGCCAGCGGAAACACGATGCGGCGGAACAGGCGCACCCCGCTGGACCCGAGGTTCTGGGCCGATTCCTCCATCGCCCGGTCGATGTTGTTGAGCGAGGCCGAGAGATTGATGAGGATGAACGGGAAATAGTGGATGCTTTCGACCAGGATGACGCCGTTGAGCCCTTCCATGAACGGGATGGTGAAGCCGAACCACTCGTCCAGCATCAGGTTGAGCGATCCGTTCTCGCCGAGCAGCAAGAGCATCGCCACGGCGCCGACGAAGGGCGGCATGATCAGCGGGATCACGCCGAGGGTCTGAATCAGGAGGGCGCCTCCGAAGTGGAAGCGCGTCGTGAAATAGGCGAGCGGCAGAGCGAAGCACGACGCCAGCACCACCGACATCAAGGCGACGTAGATCGAGTTGATGGAGGATTCCTGAAACAGGCTGGTCCTGAAAAAGTCGACGAAATTGATGAGCGTCAACGCGCCCGTGTTGGGGTCCTGGAAAGCGACGTAGATTACGTTGAGCACCGGCACGACGAGGAAAGCGAACAGAAACAGCCCCACGATAAGGGCCACCACCGCGGGTCCCCATTGGCCGCGCGCCATCGCGTCCCAGGACATTCTCCCCCCTTCCTCGATCCCGCAAAACGAGGGTTAGAGCATGGACGCCGCCTTCTCGGCCAGGGCCTTCGCCTTGGCGTAGTTGGCCTTGACCTGGGTGTCCCAGCCCTGCTCGATCTCGGCCTGGCGGCCGGTCACCTTGGTGGTCGCCTTCTTGCGCTTCTTCTTGAATATGCGGTTGAAGTCCTTTTTGCTCGCCTGGGCGGCGGTGATGGGCACTTTGGTCACGAGCGCCCTGGCCTCGTCGATCAGCTTCTTGGCCGCCATGTTGGACTTGCCGCCCATTTGCGCCTCTGCGGTCTGGATCGCCTTGGTGGCCGCGCGCAGATCCTTGAGGCGGTAGGTGACCATCACGTCGAACAGGGAGTTGATGACGTTGTAGCGGTTTTTGGAGAGTTGCAGGTCGAACTTGACCGCGGCGCCGATGGACTTGTCCTTGAACGGGTTGGGGAAGCCGGCGGGCGCTTTGGCGTAGGTCGCCGGGTTCACGGGCAGTCGCCTGATTTTCGGGTCGAGCAGGACTTCCTGGCCAGCGGGCGAGAGCAGGAATTCGATGAATGCCGCGGCGGCCTTGGGATGCGGCGCGTCCTTGACGATGGCGATGTTGGCGGGCACCAGGGTCGTCACCGGCGGATAGATGAACATGACCGGGAATCCCGAAGCCTCGGACGAGAGGCCGAAGAAATCGATCACGATGCCGAGGCCGAACTGACCCGAGTTGACGCCGTCGGGCACGCCGAAGCTGCGCTCGGTGACGGTCTTGAAGTTCCCGGCGATGGCCTTCCACTCGGCCCAGCCTTTCTCCCAGCCCTTGCCCTGCAAGAGAGTCTCCACCGTCAGGTGGGTGGTGCCGGAACGCGACGGCGCGCTCATGCCGACGTGGCCGTGGTAGACGGGTTTGGCCAGATCGGCCCAGGTCTTCGGCGCCGGCAGCTTCTTGGCCTTGAGGTAGCGGGTGTTCCACATGATGCCGTAGCCCGATGCCGCGAACCCCTTGTAGTAACCCTCGGGGTCGTTGATCGGGAAGGCGCCCACATTCTTGGGAATGCCCTTGATCTTGACCTTGTACTTCTGCAGAAGGTTGTCGCCCTTGAGCACTTCGAAAGCGTCGGGTGCTGAGGCCCAGAACATGTCGGACCTGTTGTTGGAGGCGGTCTCCTGTAAATACTTGATGCCGGCCGTGGTCTTTTTCTTGAGCATCTCGACCTTGATGCCGGGATGTTTCTTCTCGAAAGCCTTTTTGACGGTGGTCGTCGTATCCGGCGGGTAGGACGTGACGATGACGAGTTTCTTCTCGAGCGCGATTGCGCCGAAGGGCGCCGCCAGGACGGCTAGCGCAAAGCCGAAGGCGATGATCCAGAAAGTCGTTTTTTTTGTTGCCATTGGATTATTCCTCCTCGTTTTCTCTAAGGGGACTCGTGTCTTGAAGCGTTAACGATTCTCAATGAATAAGGTTTATCTCAGGTTGCATGATTATATCATAAAAAACGTCTCAAAAGTGGCGCAATGTATGCCGCCGATGGAGGAGGGATACACGATGAGCGGCAGGCGCTCGATGGCGTCGGCGATGCGTTATCCCTCGTTCCCACCCCCGGGCGAGGGGTTTTCCTCCGCCTTTCGCCCCTCCAGATATTTCCCGTATTCATCGTGCGTGGTCTCGGGGCACAGGTCGGGTCCGCGCTTGTAGGCCGCCCTCGATATCAGGTGCGCGGCGACGGGCGCCGTCAGGAACAGGAAGAAAACGGCCAGAAACGCCTGCGTCGTGACGGTGACGCTCTGAAAGATGATGCTCGCGCCCAGGAGGATGCCGCCCATGCCGAAAGTCGTGGCCTTGGTGGCGGCGTGCATGCGGCAATAGACGTCGGGCAGGCGGAGGAGGCCTACGCTGGCGACCAGCATGAAGAACGCGCCTCCCAGCAACAAGGCTGCGGCGAGAACGTCACTCAATGATTTTCCCCCTCTCGAGAAACTTCGCATACACCGTGGTGCCGACGAAGCTCAGGATAGCCAGTGCGAGCACGGCGATGATGAACAGCTTGTTCCCGGTTTGAATGGCGAACAGCGTGATGACGCCGAGAACGTTCGTGGCGAGGGTGTCCGCCGCCACCACGCGATCCGAAGTCGTGGGTCCCTTGACGAGGCGGATAAACGCCAGGACCACCGAGAGTCCCAGCATGACGAGGCTTATCTGAACGGCCGCCTGTATCATTCCACGGCTCCCACGATGGGACGCTCCAAGCCCTCCCGGATGCTTTCCGCCACCTCGTCGGGATGGTCGATGTCCAGCGTATGGACGAAAATAGTCTCGTGATCCTCGGACACGTCGATGCTCAGCGTGCCGGGCGTGAGGGTGATGGAGTTGGCCAGCATGGTAACGCCCAGGGGCGTCTTGCACATCGTCTTGTAGGGGATGATGCCCGGGCGAATCGACAACCGGGGCGAGAGCACGATTTTCAGCACCTGGAAGTTGGCGATGAACAACTCCCAGATAAAACTTCTCAAGTATCTGAAATAGCTGCCGATACGAAAAAACGCCCTGTCCTGGTAGTAGGATTTCTTGAGAAAACGGATGATGAAGGCCGCCATGATCAACCCGACGAAGAAATGCCCGGGCGTCGCGCTTCCGTGCAGGAATATCCAGATGGTGGCGATGGTGAATGCGAGCGTGGCGAGCGACATCAGGCCTTCCCTTATCCGATTTTCTGCATGGCGGCGATGTATAGTTCCGGTCTCGTGAGCTGGGCGGCCACGAGTTGCGCCCACTCGAAGAGCCAGAAGGCGCCCAGGCCGAATAGAACCGCGAAGGCCGAAAGAAAGGCGACCGAGCCGTAGATGCCGGCACCGGCGGCGCCGACCTCGCCGCCGCCCGTTCCCCAGGCGTAGCGCTGGTACGTCGTGAAATTATAATAAAGTGATATCACGCCGAATCCCAGGGCTATCCCCGTCGCGAGAATCGCGCCCTGGGAGAAGCCCGCCTGGAGCACGAAGAGCTTGGCGAAAAAGCCCGTGAACGGCGGAAAGCCCGCCAGGGACAGGAACCCCACGAGCATGAGCAGGCTGGCGAAAGGCGCCTTGCCCATCATGCCGCCCATCTCGTCCAGATCCACCGTGCCCGTGAGTTTCTGGTTCAGGCCCGCGCCCAGGAGCATCGCGCTTTTCAGATAGGCGTGGCCGACGATGTAGAAAACCGCCGCCGCGAGTCCCGCCTGTGAGAGAAGTGCGATGCCGAAGGCGATGTAGCCTAGCTGGTTGATGGTGCTGTAGGCCAGGATGCGCTTTAGGCTCGTCTGGGGCAGGGCGCCGAGCGCTCCCATGGCGATGGTCAGAAGGCACAGGGCGATGAGCCCCGGCTGGAGTATCAGGAACGCCGCCGGGAAGATGAGGGTGGCGCAGCGGATGATGGCGTAGATGCCCACCTTGACGAGCACGCCCGCCAGGATGGCGCTGATGGGGGTGGGCGATATCGAGTGCGCGGAGGGCAGCCACAGGTGCATGGGGAAAATCGCCGCCTTGACGCTGAATACGAACACGAAGACCAGGGCGGTGACCACGATGAGGGGAGTCGGCCCCAGGAGTTTTATCTTCTCGGCCAGGTCGGCCATGTTCACCGTGCCCACCTGGGCGTAGAGAAGCGAGACGCCCAGCAGGAAAAAGGCCGATGCGATGAGGTTCAGACACGTGTACTTGAAGGCCATCTCCAGCTGATCGAGGTTGTAGTAGAAACCCAGCAGCGCGTAGGTGGCCATGAGCATGACCTCGAAGAAAACGAAGAGGTTGAACAGATCGCCCGTGATGAAGCACCCCTGTATCCCCATCAGCAGGAAGTGCAGCAGGGGGTGAAAGGCCTCTTTTCGCTGATCGTCCGTGAGATAGCTTCTCGCGAAGACCGCGCACGCGCCCACGATGGAGGCGGAGAGGCACAACATCGTGGCGGTGAGCCTGTCGGCGGCCAGTACGATGGCGTAGGGGAAGGGCCATAGGCCCATTCTGTGGACGAATATCGTGCCGTCCGCCGTCGCGCTCAAAAGCGCGACCGCAAGAATCAGGTTCACCAGCAGCGCAAGGGTGCTCAGGGATTCCTGGAGTACGCTCCTCTTGCGGATGAGGAACAGGAACGTGCCCGTGGCCAGCGGCCAGACGACGAACAGCGGGAAGATGGCGTTCATCCCCTGAGCCTCCTGATCTCGTCGATGTCGTCGGTCTGGAACTTGCGGTAGGTGAAAAACGCCAGGACGAGCAGAAACGCCGTCACGGCGAAGCTGATGACGATGGCGGTCAGCACCATGGCCTGGGGCAGGGGGTCGACGTAGGTGAACGGGTCGAGCGGGCCGCCTTTTTTCGGGACGATGGGCGCTTTCCCGTCCCCCACCCAGCCGGAGGCGACGATCATCAGGTTCGTCGCGTGGCTGAGCACCGCCATGCCGAGCACCACCTGGATGATCCTGCGCTGCATGATGAGGTAGGACGCCACCGTCACCAGCACGCCGATGATCATCGCCAGTATCCAGAGCACTTTAATATCTCCTTCGCGCCTTTGCGTCCGGGGAGGAGGCGGGGGTTCATGCCGCCGCCCGTTCCGCGGGCTTCTTCTGTATCCCCTAAGAGTCTTCCGTCTCCTGCGCGCACAGGTTAGTGAGGATGGACATCACCACCCCGACCACCACGCCGTAGACGCCCACGTCGAACAAAAAGGCGGTGAACAACTCCACGTCGCCGATGAAGGGCAGGGAGAAGTGATATATCGAACTTTTGAGATACGCTCCCTTTATGTAGCCCCACACCCCCGTGAGGGTGGAGAGCGCAAGCCCGGCCACGAAGATTCCCTCATAGGGCCAGTTGAACCGCCGCCAGCCCTCCTCGGCGTCCACCGCCACCCACTGGAGCACGATGCCCACCGACGTCATGAGGCCCGCGATGAACCCGCCGCCGGGCTGGTTGTGGCCGTAGATGAGCAGAAAAAACGAGAACAGCAGCGTCAGGTGCAGGACGGCGGGCGCTATCGTCCGCAGAATCAGTGATCCCATTTCATGTCTCCCACCAGCCGCACGATGGCGTAGATGGCGATGCCTGCGATGACCAGCACGGTGATCTCGCCCAGGGTGTCGTATCCCCGGTAATCGACGATGATGGCGTTGACCACGTTCTTGAAGCCCGCCACCGGCTTGCTCGTGCGCATGAAGTAATCCGCAATGGTGCGGAACTTGTGCGTGTTCATGGCGGCGGCCATGGCGAGCGTCGCGCAGACGCCCAAAGCGACCGCGATGCCCCAGTCGCGCACCTTCTTCGCCGCCGAGCGCGGAACGGGCTTGAGCTCGGGCAGGTAATAGAACACGAGCAGAAAAAGCACGACCGAGGCCGATTCGATCATGATCTGCGTGAGCGCGAGATCGGGCGCCTTCAGGAGCAGATACAGCCCCGAGATGCCGTAGCCCATCGTGCCGAGAGCGAGGATCGCCGAAATTCTTCGCTTAAAGAGCGCCGTGGCGAGGGCGGCGGCCATGATCATCATCGCGATCACGACGAGCAGAAACGACGCGCCCGCGAAATTCTCAGGGAAGATTTTTGTCCCCCAATCCATCCGCCAGACCAGGTAGAGGGCGGCTGCGGTGGGCAGGACCAGCATCAAGCGCATGTAGCGCCTCAGATTCCCGTCCTGTATCAGGAGGAGAATCTCCCAGGTGCCGTTGCGCAGCCAGTCGATCGAGGCGTCATAGATTCTGTTCGGAGCGGGGGCATTCCCCCATACGCGGGCGGCGGCGTCCAGCGCGGTCTTTACGTGCGCGAAGCCGAAGTAGAGCGCCAAGCCCAGCGCCATCGTGATGACCGACATGATTAGGGCTAAGTTCACCCCGTGCCAGAGGCCGAGATGGAGTTCAAGATGCGCTCCGCCGCCCAGGGTGGCCTCCGCTGCGGGTGCTACGAGGGAGTGCTCGATCAAGCCCGGCGCGAGGCCAAAGGCCAGGGCCATGAGAACGAGAATCGCAGGCGCGGCCAGCATCCCCAATGGCGGGTCATGGGGATGTTTGGGCGTTTCTCCTTCCGCCGCCTGCCAGTAGGGCTCGCTTAAGAATCTCAGGTGATAAAGCGCCGTGAACACGCCCGCCAGAACGGTCAAATACGGCCAGAACCAGCCCCAGCTACCGGGGCCGCCGGGGCGTAAACTCGCCTCATACAGCATCTCCTTGGTGATGAACCCGCCCATGGGCGGAATGCCGATCAGGCTAAGCGCCGCGATGACTGCCAAGACGTGCGTCTTCGGCATGAGCTTTCTTAAATTTCCCAGGAGCCTCACGTCGCGCGTGCCCGCCTCGTGGTCGATGATGCCCACCGTCATGAACATCGCCGCCTTGGCCGCCGCGTGGTTGTAGAGGTGGAGCGTCGCGCCGATGACGGCTCCCTTGCCGCCGTAACCCAGGAAGGTGACGATCAAGCCCAGTTGGCTGATGGTGCCATACGCCAGAATCGCCTTCAGGTCATAAGCCCTGAGCGAGAGCAGGCCGCCCGCTATCATCGTCGTCATGCCGAAGCCCGTCACCACGTAGCCCCAGGCGGGGTGCGCGCCCAGAATCGGATAAAAGCGCGAGAGCAGATAGATGCCCGCCTTCACCATGGTGGCCGAGTGCAGGAAGGCGCTGATGGGCGTGGGCGCTTCCATGGCGTTCGGCAGCCAGATGTGGAAGGGCCACTGCGCGCTCTTGGTGGCCGCGCCCAGGATGATCAGCAAAAAGACGCCGAGCGATATTTCTTTCGCGATGCCGGGCGTCAGCACCAGTTGCGAAAGCCGCCATTCGTTCGCCATGTCGCCCAGGAGCAGGAATCCCCCCAGCATGGCGAGGCCCCCGCCGCCCGTGATGAGGATGGCTTTCGTCGCGCCATAGTTCGAGGCGTCCCTGTCCGACCAGAAGCCGATCAGGAAAAACGAGGTGATGCTCGTGAGTTCCCAGAAGATGAACAGCGATATCAGGTGGTCTGCGAACACCACGCCCAGCATCGAGCCCATGAACGCGATGAGAAAGCCGTAGTAGCGCCCGAGCGCCTCGTGCGCGTGCAGATACCAGTGCGAGTACAAGACGATGAGCGCGCCCATGCCCGCCACCAGAAATCCCCACATGAGGCTCAGGCCGTCCACCATGAAGGATATTTCCACGTTCGCCGCAGGGACCCAGGCGATGGCGTGCGTGATGGTCTTCTGTCCGCCGGCCGCCCATTCGCCATAAAGGTCAAAGAGCGCCCAGGTGCTGACGATGGGCGCAACCATGGCGAACCACGCGGCGTGTTTCCTGAAACGCTCTGCGAACCAGGGAATGATGAGGGCGGCTGCGAATGGGAAGAAAACGATGATGAGGGTATTATCCAAAACACAGACCCTTCGGGATGGTTCTCAAAAATCGAAATACCGAAATGGGCGTTTTATGTTCGGAAAATAATGGCATAATCATCGCCATCGAACAACGAAGACCAATTTTCGCGCGATTTCTCGATAAACATGGAGGTTTCGACTTGAGCGAGACGACCTATCACCTCTACGCCCTGTGCCAGGGCTCGCGCGCGTGCGACGCCTCCTGGCTCCTTTACTTGAGCGAATCGGGGAGGACGCGCACGCTCCCCTATTTCTTCTGGATTCTCACGCCTGAGAATGGCGGCGCGCCCATCGTTATCGACACCGGCTTCAGCGAGGAGTCCCAGAAGGCGCGCAATCCCGATTACGCCGACTACCGCCAACAGCGGGAGTTGCTCGGCCATTTCGGCATCAAACCCTCGGATGTCGAGACTTTAATCGTGAGCCATCTTCATTGGGATCATTTCATGTCGCCGAGACTCTTCACGGGTGCGCGCTTTTATCTCCAGAGGCGCGAGCTCGATTTCTGGCGGAGCGAAGCGGCGGAATACCACTTCATCAACCATTTTCTGGGCGATCTGGCCGAAGCCGAACGCCTCCATGAGGCCGGCCGTATGAAACTCGTGGACGGGGAGGCGGAGATTGCCGACGGCGTGCACGTCCACCGGGTGGGCGGCCATACGCCGGGCCACCAGATTATCCGCTTCCGCACGGCGCGCGGCTGGGCGGTGCTGGCCGTGGACGCGGCCTATCTCTACCGGAGCCTCGAATCCATGATACCGCCGGGCATCCACATCCACGTGGACGACGCGCTGCGCGCGCTCGATAAAGTCAAGGACCTCGCCGATGCGACCGACCTCATCTTCGCCGGCCACGACGAGACGGATTTGAGACGGGAGGAGGTGTTCCCGGGGGTGAGGCGGTTTGTGTGAGAATATGAGACGATAATTATACGAAAGTGCTTGACGAAAAGGTAAATCCCCATTAGTATGGGTGAACAGGATTATTCCACGCCCGAACGAGACCCCGAGCGATAATGAAGCGCAGCGAAATAACGCCTATTGAGTCTAGTGGTGAATCGACGGAAGCAAATGGTTCAAAAGGATATGAAATGCAGAGGGCGATCAACAGCAGGCGGATAGTCAAGAACGCGAGCCGGAGGCGAAAGAAGATGATCGCCTTTGGTTGGTATGGCGGAAAATTCTCGCACCTCGACTTCATTCTGCCTCATCTGCCGGAGGACGCCGTGCATTTTTGTGACGTGTTCGGCGGTTCGGCGGCGATTCTGATCAATCGGAAACCCAGTTTGGTGGAGACATACAACGACCTCGATTCGGAACTGGTCAATTTCTTCGAAACATTGAGGAACCACGGGGAGGAACTGATCAAGGCGATCAGCCTCACGCCGTTTTCACGGGAAGAACTCGTCAAGGCATGTCGTTTCGAACCCGACCTGCCAAGCATGGAAAGGGCGAGAAGGTTTTACGTAAGGGCCAGACAAACGCGCACCGGCCTGGCCCAGACGAGCAGCGAAGGACGATGGGCCCATTGCGTGCTCACCTCCCGCGCGGGTATGGCCGGAGCGGTTTCACGCTGGCTGGGCGCCATCGACGCTCTGCCCGAGATTGTCCAAAGGCTTCTGCGGGTGCAGATTGAAAACGTCCCCGCACTGGAACTCATCGAACGCTACGACACGGAAGACACGTTGTTTTACCTGGATCCCCCGTATGTGCACGAGAGCCGCAACGACTCGAACGCATATGGCTACGAGATGACGAACGAGGAACACACAGCACTCGCCGATATGCTCCATTCCATTCGGGGAAGGGCAGTCGTATCTGGATACAGGACGGACCTCTATGACGACTTGTTCACCAATTGGGTGAGAATCGATGCGCCGACCAAGACGTGCAATTCATCGAAGGGGAAAAGACAGGAATCTCTGTGGCTGAACTTTCATCCGGCAAGGCACGGGGCGCAACATACACGCCACAAGATTTGTCCTATTTGGCGACGAGAGCATAACCGATGAGCGTGAATCAGGATTTTTCAGCCTTTCTCCCCGATGCCGTGTGCGATCTGGAAAACCCGCAGACGGACATTCCGCGCATCGCCAAAGATCATCAACTGCTGATGCAGATAGAAAACGTGCTCCGGCAACTGCCGACCAAACACAGGCTGTTTCAGGGAGATTCCCGTGATTTGTCGTTCATCCCCGATGGGTCCGTTCATCTAGCTGTCACCTCTCCACCATATTGGACACTCAAAAAATACAGGGAACATGAAGATCAACTAGGAGACATCGAAGAATATGAGAGTTTCCTGGACGAACTCGATAAGGTCTGGAAGCATTGCTATCGGGTTCTCGTACCCGGAGGAAGACTCGTCTGCGTGGTGGGGGATGTCTGCCTATCGAGGCGAAGGAACAAGGGAAGGCATACGGTTGTCCCCCTTCATGCGTCCATTCAGGAGCGTTGCCGCAGGATAGGGTATGACAATCTTGCGACGATCATCTGGTACAAGATAGCCAACGCCGCGTTCGAGGCATCGGGAAACGGCGGTGGTTTTCTCGGCAAACCTTATGAGCCGAACGCCGTTATCAAGAACGACATCGAGTTCATTCTGATGGAGCGCAAACCCGGGGGATACCGCAAGCCATCCGTAACGAACCGAGTCCTCTCCGTGATTTCAGACCAAAACCACAAAGAATGGTTTCAGTGCATCTGGTCCGGCGTTACGGGCGCATCCACCCGGAATCACCCCGCCCCCTACCCGGAGGAAATCGCGGAGCGTCTCGTGAGAATGTTCAGCTTCGCAGGCGATACCGTGCTGGACCCTTTTATAGGTACGGGCACGACCACGGTCGCCGCCGCAAGGTGGGGGCGAAACTCCATAGGAGTGGAAATAGACCCGCATTACTTGGATATCGCCGAAAAAAGAATCCGAAAATCGACGGGTTCCTTGTTGTCCCGCGCAGAAATCAGTACCGAATCGAGATGAAGAAGTAGTAAAGTGAATTATTCGGAAAAAGTCGCAGACGCCGTTGCGCACTTCTGGCGGACACGGCTGAAACAAGGCGAGAGTCAAGGTTCGACGACCGGTGTCAAGGATACGAGCGGCAGAAGCGCCGTAACCGGCGGGGCGCAACTCGATGGGTTCATTCGCCTTCTCGCATCCATCCTAGAGGACGCAGGCCTCCCGGAGCATACGATTCACACTCAGCAAACCGTATTGCCCGGCTATTTCAGGCCCACGAAAGAGTGGGACTTGGTGGCCGTAGTCGATGGGCAACTGCTGGCTACCATCGAATTCAAGTCTCAAGTCGGTTCGTTCGGGAACAACTTCAACAATCGGGTCGAAGAAGCTCTGGGAAGCGCGACTGATATCTTGGCCGCATATCGTGAAGGGGCGTTCAAACCTTCATTAAAGCCTTGGATGGGTTGGCTTATGCTGTTGGAGGATGCGCATGGCTCACGATATCCCGTTCGGGTATCGGAACCCCATTTTGAGGTATTCGGGGAACTGAAAGAGGCATCCTACGCTAGGCGATATGAGGTGTTTTGCGAACGCCTGATTCGGGAGCGATTGTATAATGCCGCCTGTTTGATCCTGTCGGACAGAAATGAAGGTTTGGGTGGGCGCTATTCTGAGCCTGACCCGGAAATCGGCTTCAGGAACTTCGCCACCTCGTTGAGTGCGCATGCGCACGCTTTCGTAAACATGCGGGAAGGGTGAATGGCGAGAGGCCAGAGCCTAATGTGGGAGTGGTGATATGGGCGAGGATAGAGAGTTGGAGGGGTTCAGTCCCTCGTTTACATAGATTGCAAAATGAGGTTTCAAAGATGCATTTTATGGGACAACAAGCTATTTCGCGTCCGACGCGCGGAACAAGCCGCATTCTTCTTTCTCTATCATTCGCGATTTTTTTCATTAAATTCTATGGCGTACAGCTTGAGAACTTGAATTTTTATGGGGTAAGGTTGCCGCCGGATCTGGAATATTTGACTGCCCAAGTAGTTATCATGCTATTTATTTTGACAAGCCATGTTGTTAATTGGTTCGGAGACCATATCAGCTATCAAGGGTGGAACATTGAAGCCAAAGTAACTACTGCCGCAGGTTTCGGCTCCGATACTGCTCTTGTAACGAGGTTAGACAGCGTTATAAGAATCGTTAAAGAAAAAATCGGTAATGAACAAGAGCACAACATCATACTGGAACGGCTAGATGAAATTAGATGTAGCGTCCTCAAAGTCAATTCATACGCGTGGTGGTATATTTATTTTTGGCATCTTTTTGTCCCTATTGTCGCTTCCATCACTGCTGTATTCTGGTCAGGAAGTTTTCCACTCATGTCCAGCAATTGATCTACGAAACACCATTAAGTTGAGATGGTCGGACACATCATTATGTTCACCTAAGAAGTCCTATACCGAAATTGGAGTGAAATGATGCATGATTTAATCGATCGAGAAATAGAAGATATTGTTGCCATAGGCGAAAGGCTGGCGACAGATGCCGCTTCTTCTGATTCAGGTCTTGGCTATGATCGGATTCAGGAACTCACATCAATCGCCGCGCGTGGAGGGCAACTAATTACACGATTATACGGCTCTGAAAGCCACCATCTTAAAATGTTTCAATCTGTTCTGGAAACGCCTCATTTCGACATGATGCATAGTGGTTATTACAATCATGTTGCCAACATGGTCGGGATTTTGAAAGCTGTAAAACATGACATCGAATGTGGAATGTTAACCGATTTCCGCAGCTTGATTCGAGCGGAGGTTTTCTCGGATTTCCTTGAAATGGCGGAGTATCTCCTCGGGGAAGGTTATAAAGATGCTGCTGCGGTATTGCTTGGTGCCGTCCTCGAAAATGCCTTGCGTAAAATTGCGGATTCACAAGGAATAAAAACAGTCAATGTGAAAGGCAAGCCTCTCACCATAGATCCCATGAATGTGTCGCTCTGTAAAAAAGGGCTATATAGTCCTCTGATCCAAAAGCAGATTACATCTTGGGCGAATCTTAGAAATGATGCGGCGCACGGTCGCTATGATCAATACGACGCTGAACAGACCAAGCAAATGCTGCTATTTGTACAGAAGTTTTGCGCGGATTTCCTGAAATAAAATTTAGAGTTTGTACTACGCTGCTCCCGGTGCTCTCCAAATAGAATCGGGCGGCTCGCGAGCCGCCCCTACTCGAAACCAGAACCTCCCCCAACGGGCTCGCTTACGGGCTTGCGCCCTTACTTCACCGATGAACTTCCCCTCCTCGGGGAAGCTCGACCCTCAAGGGGGGAGTGATTCACACCCCCGTCATTTCGGCGGATGCCGGAATCTAGAGCCGGAGAGGGTGAAGATGCTGCGGCGTTTTATTCTCTTTGCTCGGATGGAAATGAAGGCGAAAAGCAAAAGGCCAAAAGATAAATTCTCTGGATTCCGGCATGCGCCGGAATGACGGCAACATCGAAAGAGCGCGAGCCGCCCCTACGCAATCCCTCCCGCATTAGCCGGAATTGACCCTCCCCAACCCGAAATCGATCTTGCGGCCACCACTCCCACGGGGCCACAATGCGCTCGCCTCTTGCGCCCGGGAGGCGCGGCCGTGGTTCGCGAACCCCATCCCGAAAAGGAGAAACCATGAACAAGCCGTCCGTTGCGATAGTGACGACCGGAGGGACTATATCGTCGAAATACGACACGCGGGGAGGGGAGAACGCGCCGGCGGCGGGTGCGGAGGAGTTGATCGCCTCGGTTCCAGAACTCGGCGGTGCGGCCCAGGTGCGCGTCGTCGAGCACTCGAACGTCACCAGCGACGTCATGGAGACGGCTACGGCCTTTGGTCTCCGCGACCGCCTGCGCGGGATTCTGGCGGACGAGGAGACGGCAGGGGCGGTTATCACCCACGGGACGGCCACCATGGAGGAGACGGCCTATCTCCTGGACCTCACCCTGGGCGGCGAGAAGCCCGTCGTGATAACGGGCGCCATGCGCAATTCCGTCGCCCGCGACGCGGATGGTCCCAGAAACATCTTCTACGCCGCGAAAATCGCCGCAGCGCCCGAGGCGCGGGGGAGGGGCGTGCTGGTCGCGCTGGATGGCGAGATATTCGCCGCGCGCGACGTCATCAAGGTGCACAGCCAGCGTCCCCACGCCTTTGCGTCGAGAGACGGCGGGCCGATAGGCGTCGTTTCGGATGAGGGCGTCTTCTTTCACTACCGTCCCGAGCGGCGTCTTCACTTCGAGGTCGGCCATGTGAAGGAAAACGTGCAGCACCTCACCGTGACCCAGGGGGTGAACGACCTGCTCGTGCGCGCCTGCATCCGCGAGCGGGTGGACGGGGTCGTGGTGGAGGGAGTCGGCGCGGGCAACGTGAACGTTCCCTTTTATCACGCCTTGTGCGACGCCCTTGCGGCGGGAATCCCCGTGGTGATAGGCGTGCGCATCTTCGCGGGCGCGCCGCACCGAGCGAAGGCCCACGCGGGTTCTTTCTTAAGCCTGCTCGAGCGCGGGGCGATATCCGCAGGCTATCTGAGCGGAATCAAGGCCCGGACGCTTCTGATGGTGGCGCTGGCGCATACGCAGGATTCAGGGGAATTACAAGAAATTTTCGAGCGCGCGGGCGGACGAGCGTAAAGACGGGAGGATTATCGCGCGGGCGGGGGTGACGGCAATCTCACTTGAATGGCGGCAATTTCAAGGGAACGCGGGCGGCTCGCGAGGTCCCGAGGAGGGATTGCCCCTGCAAAGGCAATCGTCCACCCCCTCGCCCACGCATCTCCCCGCATTTGCCGTACCCCGTGAAGTCCCGTACTCCGATATCGTGCGCGCGACGTGGGTCAAACCCGACCGAGAAGGAGGATATACCGACCGAGAAGGAAGGTATACCGACGATGAGGGAGAGGAGCCGTTTCATAAGGGCAGGGCCGATGGCGCAAGCAAATCTTTCGTAGCCGTTTGATAAGGGCAGGGTCGGCGAAATGACGAAATTCCTCGTAGCCGTTTCATATGGGAAGATAATGAAAATAATCATATCAAGTGAAAATATCTGAAAATATCTGAAAAAAGGTGAAAATAAGTGAAAATAAGTGAAAAATTCAGAAAATTTTATCAAAACGATAACATACTATATTTCAAATATTTACGAAGGATACATGAAGTAAAAAAGAAACGAATTTCGCCGGTTTTCCCATAAAAAAAAGTTTTTCGGCCCCCCGCATTTCCCCGTATTTCCCCGCATTTGCACACCGGGCGGCAAGGGCGCAGTCTCCCCCTCCTCGGGAAGACTGACCTCCCCGGGGTTGTTGAATAACCCGGTTTTGGGAGCGGGCGGTATGGAGGGTCACGCGGCGGCGGACGGGAAGCCCATTCTCGGTGCGTGGGCGCGATGGACATGCAGCGGCTCTTCTCGGGCGCTCCAGGCCTTCCGGACGGCGCACGGATTTGCAGCAAGCGCGGCGGCGAGCCGCTTGAGGTTGATCGCCGCCGCCGTCAGGTAGGACTGTATCTTCATGTTCTCAAGACCGCGCCGCACCGCGCGCGTCGTCCACTACCGCGTGCTGCTCCTAGCTCGGCTCGAACCCCCCGCGCCCGCCCCAGTCGCCTCCCAGGCCGCGAAGTGCGGTCTGCCGGGTGTGCATGTGCGCGTTCACGAGGCCGGGCAGGAGGATCATATCTTGCGCGTCGATGGTTTCCGCGTCCGTCTCTGTGAGGTTCTCGCCCACCTCGGAAATCCGCTCGCCCTCGATGAGTAAGTCGCCGCTTTCGATCTCCCCGACTTCAGGGTCCATCGAAAGAATAGTCGCGTTTCGGATGAGGGTTTTCGTCATGCTCCGCTTCCCGCTTCGGGAAATTCATCCGGCCAGTCGGCGAGCAGGGCCTCCAGATACGCTTTCAAGTCATCGGGATTTTTTTGGCGAATCTTGTTCCTGTCGATCTCTTCTTGCGCCTCGATGGGAATGCCCAGCGCGTCGTTGAATTTGTTTCTCATGTTGAAATAGGTGATGACCATGGTGAGTTCCACGATTTCGGTGTCGCTGAAATGTTTTTTGACTTCCTCGAAGACGTCGTCCCGCTCCCTGGCCGTATTGAGAGTGACGTGTTCCGCCCAGAGCAGGACGGCGCGTTCTTTTTCGGTGAAGGGGCTATAGTCACCCTCGCTGATGGCCGCTATCTGGATTTCCGTGATTCCCACCGATTGACCAACCGGCGTGTTGTGCGCCAGTCAGTAGGCGCAGTTGTTGAGCTGGCTGGTCTTGATGATGGCCAGTTCTTTCGTCCTCGTGTCGAGGGCCGAACCAAGGCCCTGGCGCAGGAGTGAGGAGGTGAGCGGCAGCATGAATTTCGTGATGAAAGGCTGGTTCGCCATCACGCGCCAGGCGTTGGGGATTCGGTTCAGCAGAACACCCGCATGGTCGAAGAGGTGGTTCACAACGGGGTCGTCGGCGCCGGATTTGAGCATGGGTACGCGGGACACGGTGTCACTCCTTTCGGGATTAGTTACCAAGAGAATGGCCCATTTTCCGATGAAATGCGAATTTTTGGAACCAGGGCGGCCTTTGAACCCCGGCTTGCGCCGCGAAGGGCTCGGGTGGGAAGATGCGCCCGGCTTTGGAATCAGCGCTCTCTGAACAAGGTGATATCCATGACCCTATCGAGTGAGACGAGAAGGCCCATCGGCCTGGCCGTGGTGGGATGCGGGAAGATCGGGCGCATCCGAGCGGAATTCGCGCGCCAGAATGCGGCGGTCGAATGGATGGGGTTGTGCGATATTAACGAGAAGGTGGGAAGAAAACTGGCCGAAGATGTCGAGGCCGATTTTTTTACCACGGATTACCGCGAGCTCTTAAAGCGCGATGAGGTGAACAGCACCGTTTTGGCCACATACGCGAATGAGCGGCTCGAACCCATCTTCATCGGCGTGGAGCGCGGCCACCGGATGCTGATCGAAAAGCCCCTTGCGGTGGATGCCGACGTGTCCGAAAAGCTGGTGCGCGCCATCGACGACGCGGGAATCGATGCCGTCCTGGGCTATACGCAGAGGTTCCGCCGCCGCTTTCTGGTGGCGAAGGAGAAGATTCGCACAGGAGAGTTGGGCGACGTCTCCTCCGTCACGGGCCGCGCCTTCTTGAACCGCATGAACCCGGTGGCGAATTCCACCAAAACCGAATTTCCCACGAAATTCACCCCCATGGTCATCTCCGGCACTCACAGCGTGGATTTGTGCTCCTGGCTTCTGGAGGGGCGGCGGCCGGTGGAGGTGTACGCGCGCTCGGTGGACAAGGCGATGGCGCCCTACCTCACGAAGGATTCCACCTTCGCCATCGTCACCTATGAGGACGGGACGATATGGAGCATGAACGTGAGCTGGGCGCTGCCGCGCGTTTGGCCGGCGGAGGTCTATTCGCTCGAACTGGGCATCGTGGGTACGGGAGGCGTGCTCACGATAGACGACACGCACCGCGATATCGTATTCGCCACCGAGGAGCCGCACGAATCGGCGCGCCTGAAACAGGAGCGCAACGTGAGTTTTCTCACCAGCTATCCGCCGGGGGATCTGGTGTTCGATCAACTCTGGGGCCCCATGCGCGAGGAGACGCGCTCGTGGTTCGACAGGATTTATCTGGGCGTCCCCACGCCGCACACCACCGCGCGGGAGGCGCACGATAACTTGATGCTGTGTCTGGCGATGGATCATTCGGCCAAAACCGGACGGGCGGTATCGCTCCCGGCATCGCCTGAGGATTTTGAATAAGTGAATTCTCGCTCCTTGCGGTTTCGTTTTTTTCAAGCGGCGGTTCTGGCGATGGCGCTGGTTCTTGCCTCGCTGGTGGCATATTCGGAAACTCCCGACGCTCAAATCGTCGGCATTTATCCCGCGCAGGACCGCCAGGATAAAGCCGCCTTGTATGCGGTCGTACAGCAACTGCCCCCGCCGCCTGAGAATATGGACGCGCCGCAGGAGTGGCGAAGCGGCGTCCCGCTTCGGATGATGAATACCGCCGGGCCTTCGGGCGTGAGGACTTCGAAGAGAGAAAAAGCAGGCGGCGCCCCCTGCATGCGCTGCACGGCGCAGCACTTTTTCATCGTGCCCGAGGATATTCCTCTGGGCAGTTACCGGGAACTGAACGCCTTGCGTCACGCGCCCGGGCCGGTCACCTACCTATTCGTGAAGGGCAAGGAGTTTTTTCTCTACGGCATCCGGGTCCGGCGGACCGCGGAGGGTTTATTAAGGCTCGACAACGCGGAACTGATGCGCACCGGCTTCATGATCCCCATCTTCAAGGAGCGGATACGACTGCGCTTCGGGGCGCCGCTACCCGCCGGTTCTCTAAAGGATGAGGTCGTCAAGGCGGCTCTCGCCGACACGGGTCTGTTCATGCGGGAGGGGCGGTAGGTTTTGGGTCGTGTATCATTATTTCTCCCGGAGTTTAGCTTGGTGAATCACTCCCCTTGAGGGGGAGTTGGTAGGGACAGGCCCCCGTGCCTGTCCGCGCCCGGTATTCGTTTTTGTTCGTCATTCCGGCGCATGCCGGAATCCAGGGAATTTGCCCTTCGACTTTCATTCTCCGGTGGCATTCCGACTTCATCGAAGGGGTATGAACCGCCGTAACATGCCCGCCTCGTCCGTTCTGGATTCCGGCATGCGCCGGAATGACGACAACCTTCGGTACGGGGATTCTCGTACGGGCGAACCTAAATGTCCTTACGTGGACTTCTTCCAAACACAGGACAGGCACGGGGGCCTGTCCCTACGGCGTGTTGTCCCGTCCGATGTGAAGGCGCAACTCCTATTTTCAGTCGGAATGGATCTGCGTAAAGGCGGTTGAAGATGCGCGCATCCCCCGAAGCTGGTATGAAGGGGAATCCAAAAGGCGTCGGATTGGACTCCGGCGCGTTTTTTATACGTCTTGATAAATTTACGGGAGAGGGTGATGGCGGTTTTGGGAGGGGAGAAAAACCCGATTGGTCTGGCCGTGGTCGGCTGCGGCCGGGTGGGGCGCATTCGCGCGCGCTGCGCGAGGGAATACCCGGGCACGGAGTGGCTCGGCTGCTGCGACATCGACGAGAAAAAGGGAAGGGCGATGGCCGGGGAGTTCGAGGCGGATTTTTTCACGACCGATTTCGCGCAACTCATCCGGAGGCCCGAGGTCAACGCCGTCATCATCGCCACGGACGAGGAATGGCACGCGAAGCCGCTTTGGGAATCTATAGAGCAGGGCCACAGGATACTCGTGGAAAAACCACTGGCTACGAGCGTGACCGAATCGGCGAAAATCGTGGAAGCCGCCGAAGCGGCGGGCGTGGAGCTTCTGGTGGGCTACACCCAGCGCTTCAGGAGGCGCTGGCTGACGGCGCGCGAGCACGTGCAGTCGGGGATATTGGGCGAGGTTACCTCCGCGACGACGCGCGCGCTGTTAAACCGCCAGGTCGGCATCACCCGGCTGTCGAAAAACGAGGATCGCTCCGCACTTACGCCCATGGTGATCTCCGGTACCCATGCGCTGGACGTCATGCTGTTCGTGATGGGGCCGGAAAAAAGGCCCGTAGAGGTCGTCTCGCGCTCGATATCCAGGGTGATGACGGGAATCGGCACGCAGGACGCCACCTTCAGCATCTTCACCTTCGACGATGGGACCATCTGGAGCATGGAGTGCAACTGGGGGATGCCCACCATCTGGCCCGCCTCGACCTATGGCGTCACCATCAGCGTGGTGGGCACCGAGGGCGCGCTCACCATCGACGACACCCATGCCGATTTCATCATGGCGTCCGAGAACCCGCTGGCCTCCCACCGGGGGGAGGAGCGCCACGTGCATCTGCTCGAGAGCTACCCTGCGGGGGATATGTCCAAGGGGCAGTTCTGGGGTCCGATGCGCGATGAATCCATCGCCTGGCTCGCGCACGTCTTTACGGGTACGGACATGCCCCACGCCACGGGTGCGGAGGGACACCGGAACCTCATGCTCTGCATGGCGTGCGATTTATCCGCCAAGCGCAGGCAAGTCGTCAAACTCCCCATCGACCCCGAAGATCTGCATGCGGGGTTAAAAGCGAGAACCTAGTCCATCGTCGCGGTCGGCGGGGGCCAGCCCTCCGATTTGTTCTTGAACGAGAGGTAGATGAATTCGCCGTCGCTCTCGTTTTTGAACTCGTGCTCGGTCCCCTCGGGGATGTGGACGATGTCGCCTGCGGTGACGGTTTTTTCCTCATCCCCCACCCGGAACCAGGCGGTTCCCTCGACGACGTTGATGATCTGTTCGCAATCGTGCGTGTGCGGGCGGGCCAGCTTGCCCGGCCGGCTCACCGAGCGGTTCAGGGTGACGCGCTCGCCGATGATGATGCTGCCCTCCGAATCGGACGGCCTCGCCAGGTTTTTTCGCTTCATCTCCTCCCAACGGTAAAACGGCATGTTCCTGCTCCTTATCGAAGAAAACGATTTTTTCGGGTCGTTCCAGATTTAGAGACTGAAACGCTCGCTCGACGCCCATGATTCATTGACAGCGAAACGCTCCCGTCTGTAAGATTCAGGCCCAAGCATACAGAAAAGAGCGCTCTTTGAGAACGCGGCGAGTGGGTTGGTTCTCACTGGAATGCGTCTCGATGAGCGGGAGCTTTTTGAACCACATCGTCGAAGTCCTGCATCACTTCATCAAGGAGAGGAAAAATGAAGAGAATCGTCATGATGTTCGGAATTCTGGCTCTGACCCTGCCGTTTCTGACGGTGGGCGACGCCTACGCCGCGCCTGCGAAATACGACGTTGCGGTCGGCAGCCTGGGCGGCACGATGGGCAGGCTGGGCGCGGGCCTCAGCGAAATCGTCAACAGGAAACAGAAAAAGTTCATCCTCAACGTGACGCCCGGCGGCGGGCGCGCGAACCCGGCGCGTGTGGGAGGAGGAGGCGCGGATTTCGGCTATTCGTTCTCGAGCTTCGCCGGCGCCGCGATGGCCGGAAAGACTCCTTACAAGAAGTCCTACAAGAACCTCCGGGGCATCGCCGCTTTCTGGCCCTCTTGCTACCACCAGTATGCCGCCAAGGAGCAGTATGACGCAGGGGTCAAGACCTGGGGCGACATCATCAAGTCGAAAAAGCCGCTCAAACTGGCCCCGGCAAAGAAGGGAACGAGCACGGAGTACATTGCGAGCGTGATCGTGAAGCACTACGGGTCGAGTTATAAGAAGCTCAACAAGCGCGGCTACAAGCTCACCTTCCCGGGCGCCGGCGGCATGTCGCGCGCGATCAGGGCGCGCCAGATCGATTTCTACTTCCATAATTCGGGCGACCCCAACGGCGCGGGCATCCAGGCGGCCATCGGCCGGAACCTCGTGTTCCTGGACATGGCCGACGACGTGAAGAAGCTGTTGGCGAGCCACGGCTTCACGCCCTGCCAGATTCCGGGCGGCATGTACAAGGGCAACCCCAAGCCCAAGGACTCGATGGGGCTTTCGGGCATCCTGTTCACCACGACCAAGATGAGCGCCGACGTGGTCTACTCTATCCTCAAGATAGCGAAGAACGAGCACAAGTTCCTCGGGGGCGTCCACAAGATCTACAAGAACTGGGTCCCCAAGAAGGCGGGCATGAACGTCGGGATACCCCTGCATGAGGGCGCCAAGCGTTTCTACAAGGAAGCCGGGGGTTCGATGTAACCATCCTGGCGAAGAGGCGAGAGCGTGAGCGATAACAAGGGAAGGACCTCTCTGGACTGGCTCGTCCTGGTGATAGCGGTCGGGATGTCCGTCTATCACATCCAGATAGCCTATACGGGAGGGTATGAGCCGCTGTACCAGAGGGCGCTTTCGTATCTGTTCGGGATGTCCCTGATATTCATCATCTACAGAAAACCCGCTGGAGGCGGGTGGCGCGCCGCCGTGTCGGCCGCCGTCTGCCTCCTGGCGGTCGCCTCCATCGCCTACCCGGTACTGTACACCGATTATTTTCTGGATCGCCTGTATTACGTCGACCCGCTCGAACCCATCGATATGTTCCTGGGCTCCGCGGTCCTGTTGCTCACCTGGGAGGCGGCGCGAAGGACCATCAACCTGGCGCTTCCCCTGATATCGTGTTTCTTCATCGTCTATTCGTATTTCGGCCCCTATTTTCCCTTGTATCTGGCGCACAAAGGGGCCACCTATATGCTCATCGTCGATCACCAGTACTTTACCTACGACGGCCTGTGGACGGCGCCTATGAGCGTCTTTTCGGTCTATATCTTCTTGTTCATCCTCTTCGGCGCGTTTCTGGATCGCATGGGGGCGGCCGATTTCTACGTGAAACTCTCCGTGTCGATCGCCGGCAGGCTGCGCGGCGGACCGGCGAAGGCGGCGGTTTTCGCCAGCGCCATGACGGGCACCATCATGGGCAGCGCGAACGCGAACGTGGTCACCACGGGTTCGTTTACCATCCCGATGATGAAGCGCACCGGCTTCAAGGCCGAAACGGCGGCTGCCATCGAGACGGCGGCTTCCACGGGGGGGCAGATTATGCCGCCCGTCATGGGGGCGTCTGCGTTTTTGATCGTGGAGTTCACGGGCATATCGTATTGGGAGATCGTGAAGGTATCCGTCCTGCCCGCCGTTTTGTATTTCTTCTCCGTCTACGCGATCGTGCATTTAGAAGCGAGAAAAGGGGGTCTGGTGGGCATGCCCCGGGAGTTGATACCCCCTCTTGGACCCATCATGAAAGGAGGGTGGTTCTACCTTCTGCCCCCGCTCGTGATTCTGGGAATCCTCATGACGGGCAGAACCGTACCCTTAGCCGGGCTCGCCGGCATTCTCTCCGTCGTGCTTCTGGCGGGGCTAAAGGGCGCACTCGTATTGCTGGAAAAAGCCAGAAGGGAGGGCACGAGCCTCCAGGAAATAGTGAGCGAAATAGGCAGGGGACTTTGGAACATCGTCCTCGCGCTCGAGAAAGGCGCGGTGCAATCCCTTCCCATTTGCGCGGCGGTGGGCGCGGTGGGCATCATCATGGGGGCGCTCTTCCAGACCGGCCTGGGCCTCAAGTTCTCCTCTTTGGTCACGAACATGGCGAACGACAACCTGTTCCTGGGCATCCTCCTGGTGGGCGTGGCCTCGTTCGTGCTCGGTATGGGACTGCCGACGAGCGCGGCCTACATCGTCTTGTCGGTCATGGCCGTGCCCGCGCTTTTGGAACTCGGAGAGCCGTTCAAGCTCTCGTTGATCTCCGCCCACCTCATCGTGTTCTGGTACAGCCTGGACAGTTGTTTCACGCCCCCCGTGTGCGTGCCCGCCTATACGGCGGCGGGGATAGCGGACGCCAACCCGGCAAAGGCCGCCTGGGCGTCTTTCCGCACGGCGAAGGGCATGTACATCCTGCCCCTGATGTTCGCCTTCACCCCGATTCTGCTGATTCGCCAGCCCTGGCTCTCACTCGAGACTTTCGCCGCGGCGCTTCTCGGCTTCCAGGCCCTGGCTGCCGGCATGGTCGGGTTCATGTATTTCCGCTTCTCGACCCCGATGCGCGCGTTTTTGTTTATTGCGGCGGGGCTTTTGTTCTGGCCGGGCTATTTGAACCACCTGGCGGGCGCGGTCATGCTGGGCGCGGTTTTCCTCATGCAGAAAAGACGCCTCGCCGAGGAGGGAGAACCCACGCCCGCTCCCGTGGCCGGAGGAGCCGCTTCCGCATAGGGGGATGGGCCGCTTCGGGGGCCGTTTGACGGCTGCGTGATTCGCATGAAGGTGGATGGATTCACCGTCAGCCCCTGATTTTGATTCCGCTCGCGTGTGGCTAGTCCCTTTCATCCGCCGACCGGGCGAGCGCTTCCACCATTCAGGCAGACCACAGGGAGGGTTTCTCATGGAAGAAAGAGCGATCGACCGGATCGACGAATCCCGGGGACCACACTACGAACCCTACGGCTGGCACCACTGGCCCGAGCATCCTTGGATGTCCTATCAGTTCAGGCGCGCCCTGGGCGAGACCCAGGAGGGCGGCGGCTCGGTGAGCGAGTGTTTCCTGGCCGCGAGCCGCATGACGCCGGGCGACAACGAGAGCTGGCACGTGGAGTGGACCCGCGTGGGCGATCGCAACCGCGCGCGCGGGGATGAGGCGGCCGCTGCGGGACATATCCAGACGGCGCGCAACTGCTGGCTGCGCGCGGTGGATTACTACCGGAGTGCGGAGTTCTGGCTCGAGTCGGACGATCCGCGCAGGCTCGAGACCTTCGAGAAGGTAGAAGTCTGCTCGAAGGCGTTTCTCGGCCATCTCACCCCTCCCGGCGAGGTGGTGCGCGTTCCTTACGAGAACGGGACGCATCTGGACGCCTATTTCGTGCCCGCTCCCTTTCGCGTGGAAAAGCAACCCGCCCTCATCTGCTTCGGTGGCCTGGACGCCTATAAGGATGAAATGTGGTTCATGGCGGGCCGGGGTTTCTTACAGCGCGGCATATCGACCCTCATGATCGACGGCCCCGGCCAGGGCGGCACACTCAGGCGGGGGGGCATCACCAGCCGCCACGACTACGAGGTTCCGGTGGGCCGCTGCATCGACTATCTGGAGGCGAGGGGAGACGTGGACGCCTCGCGGATCGCCGTCTGCGGTGGAGGCATCGGGGGCCATTTCGCCGCCCGGGCGGCCTGCTACGAAGGGCGGCTCGTCGCCGCCATCTCCCAGACCGCCGGTTGGAGTTTACAGGAATTATGGCGCGACGCTGGTGAGGACCACCGCCTGGCCGATTCCATCAAATGGGTATTCGGAGCGAAAAGCGTGAAAGAAGCCGTCGAGAAGCTCGCGCCCTATACGCTGGAGGGACACATCGGGCGCATGAAGTGTCCCTATCTCATCGTCCACGGGGGATACGACGTGCTCGGCGTGGCCCAGGCGCGCAAAGTCTACGAGGCCGCCCGAACGGCGGGGGTGGACGTCACTTTGCGGCTCGTCGATCAAGAGGAGACCGGCGCCGACCACTGCCAGCACGACAATCCCACCATCGGCCAGGAGATACCCGCCGACTGGCTCGCCGGGGTGTTCGGGATAGACGAGCGGGAATTGATGGCCAAAACCCTGACGCCGATCTTATGAGGAGATCGATTTGAGTATCACGCTGCTCGAGAATTTCAGGGCCGTTTTCTACACGCCGTTTTACGCCGCCTTCGCGTTGGGGGCCTATGAGGAGCAAGGCGTCGACGTTCGCCTGGAAGCCTCGCCCGATCCCGCCCGGACCGCGAACCTGCTGATGGCAGGCGCCGCCCAGGTGAGTTGGGGCGGCCCCATGCGCGTCATGGTGGCGTATGACAAAAATCCGGATTGCGACCTCAAGGTTTTCTGCGAGGTCGTCTGCCGAGACCCGTTTTTTCTCATCGGGCGGGAGCCGAACCCGGCGTTTCGGATGGGCGATCTGATGGGTCCGAAAATCGCCACGGTGAGCGAGGTGCCCACCCCCTGGATGTGCCTTCAACACGACTTGCGCCTCGCCGGGCTCGAGCCGCAAGGCCTGGATAGAATCCCGAACCGGACGATGGGCGAGAACGCAGAGGCTCTGCGCGGGGGCGATGCCGACGTCATCCAGGTGTTTCAGCCCTTTGCGGAGGAGTTGGTGGGAGAGGGCGCGGGCCATATCTGGTATCAGGCGGCGGAGCGGGGTTTGACCACCTATACGGCGTTTTACGCGCCGGATGAATTCCTGAAGGAACAGCCCGAATCCGTCCTCGGCATGACGCGCGCCATGCGGGAGACCGAGCGCTGGCTCGCCGCGCATGACGCCGAAGCGATTGCCCGGCTCGTGAAGTCCTGGTTCGAGGATATGGACTTCGAACTTCTGGCTCAGGCGGTCGCGCGCTACAAAAGCCTCGGTCTTTGGAACCAGAATCCCCGACTCGCGCGAGAGAGCTTCGAGTGGCTCCGGGCCGCGTGCCTGAGCGGTGGGCTGATTGAGACGGGGGTTTCATACGAGCAGGCGGTGGACATGCGCTTCGTGGAGCAAGCGCTCGCGTAGGGGCCGTTCGCGAACGGCCCCTACAGCTACGGGGATGGAGGAAATTGATTTGTCATTCCGGCGAATGCCGGAATCCAGAGTTGATGCGAGTGAAAATATGGTGGTATCTCATTCCCTCCATGATTGGGTGGGAATGGCGGCGAAAAGGGAAAAACGAAATCATCAATTCTCTGGTCAACCTTACGGTTGCCACCAACATGCGCCGGAATGACGGGTTCTCTCTTCTCGGCTTCTGCGACATTTCCTCCCTCTTCGGTCGGAACTGACTCTTTGCGTTCCTCTGAATACATCTGGCAAGATATCGACTACTCTATGCTCCTGGAGTGAGGAGGCTCCACATGGCGTTTCGCCACACCACACCCGATGGCCAAGAATACATCTCCCACAGGCCGCAGTTCATCGCGCGCGAGGCGATGGTCGTATCCGGCCATCATTACGCGAGCCAGGCGGGCCTTAGAATCCTGGAAAAAGGCGGGAACGCGATAGACGCTGGCGTCGCGGCGGGGATTTGCCTGAGCGTCCTGCAAACCGACATGGTTTCGTTCCTGGGCGTCGCGCCCACGATGATCTATCTGGCGAAAGAAGAGCGCGTCCTCACCATCAGCGGGCTGGGCCGCTGGCCCAAGGCGGCTTCCATCGAGTGGTTCGAGAAAAACTGCAATGGTGAGATTCCTCCCGGAGTCCGGCGCGCCGTCACGCCCGCAGCGGCCGACGCCTGGCTCACGGCGCTTGAGCGCTACGGCACAAGGACCTTCGCGGAAGTGAGTGAGGACGCCATCTCCCTGGCCGAAGACGGCTTTCCCATGCACAACTTCATGTACGACCACATCAAGGCGGCGGAAGAATCCTACGCCCGGTGGGAATCCGCGCGGCCCATCTATTTTCCCGAAGGCGAGCTCATCCCCGTGGGCGGGCGGGTGCGGATTCCCGATCTGGCCGAAACCATGAGGCGCATGGTGCGCGCGGAGCAAAAAGCGGCGGGGGGGCGTGCCGGGGGTGTGCGCGCGGCGCGCGATGAGGTCTACACCGGAGAGACGGCCCGCCTAATGGTCGATTTCATCCAGCGAAACGGCGGGTTGCTGACGCTGGGTGATATGGCCGATTTCCACGTTCAGGAAGAAGAACCGGTGGTAACGGAATTTATGGGCCATCAGGTCTACGCCTGCGGTCCGTGGTGTCAGGGGCCGACGCTGCTCGAAGCGATGAACATTCTCGCCAATTTAGACCTCGCATCCTTGGCCCACAATTCCTCCGGGTATCTCCACTCCATCATGGCCGCACTCAATCTCGCGTTTGCGGACAGAGAAGCCTACATCGGGGATCCGGAGTTCGTGGACGTGCCCATAGACGGCCTTCTCTCGCGCGAATACGCCGCGCAACAGGCGAAGCGGGTCGAGGCAGGAGCCGCCTTCGCCGATATGCCCGAACCCGGAGACCCCTGGGCGCACCAGGGGGGCGCGCATCCGTGGCGTTGCGATGGCGCGCACCGGGTTCCAAAAGAAGCTGCGCCCGAATACCAGCACGACACTTCCTACTGCACGGCGGTGGATTCAGCGGGAAACGCTTTTTCCTGTACGCCCTCGGACCCATCGAACGCGATGCCCTTCGTCCCCGGAGTGGGCGCCACCGTTTCTGGACGCGGTTCTCAAAGCTGGCTCGACCCCGCGCATCCGAGCTGCCTGGCCCCCTGGAAGCGGCCGAGGCTCACGCCGAACCCCGCACTCGCGCTTAAAGACGGCGCGTTCTACATGACGCTGGGCACGCCGGGGGGCGACACCCAGCCCCAGGTCATGTTGCAAGTTTTCCTGAACCATGTGCTCTTCGGCATGCAGCCGCAGATGGCGGTCGAAGCTCCCCGCGCCGCCACCTACAATTTCCCCGACTCCTTCTGGCCCCACGATTACGAACCCGCGAGCGCACGCGCGGAGGCGCGGCTCCTGAAAGACGTGGGCGGCGCGCTCTCAGAATTGGGCTACAGAATCGATTCGTGGCCCGATTTCCACTGGCCTGCGGGCAGCGTCTGCGCGATCGTGAAAGACCCCGAGACGGGCTACCTCCTCGGCGGGGCCGACCCGAGGCGCGAATCCTACGCCGCAGGGTGGTAGAAGCAAGCCCGGCTGGGGAAGGGGGAGCTTGACTTCCGATGTATGAGTAAACGTGGAGTTGACATTTGCGCCTACAAGTCTTATGTTAAGTTTGATTCGCCCCTTGGCAGTACGCTGTGCTCCTAGCGATCATGAGCGCAGCCGATCCCTGGGGGCATTTTTATGTCTTTATGTCCGGCGGCGTTTCTATGGCGAAAGTGGCAATTCTCATCGACGGCGGCTATCTGCTCAAGCGTCTTCCGACAGTCCGCCCGAAAATTAGACATCACGACGCGAAAGCCGTCAATTTGGCGATACGTCAATTGGTAGCATCGCATCTGAAGCGTGAGAACAAGATCGCTTGCGCCGCCAATGTGAACTCGTTGCTCTATCGCGTTTTCTATTACGACGCCAGCCCTTATGACGGCAAGGAGCACAAACCCGTCAGCAATCATAGTATCGACTACGCAAAAACCGATGAAGCGCAATTCAGGCACGACCTGTTCGAGCAACTGCGACGCGCACCCAACACCGCCGTGCGGCTTGGCGAGGTGCGACGCGAACGCGGCTGGGTGCTGAAAGAAACCCCGCAAAAACGGCTATTGAAAGGCGAACTTACGGTCAGCGAACTTAAAGATGACGATTTCGCTCTCGGCCTTCGCCAGAAAGCGGTGGATATGCGGATCGGGGTAGACATCACGTCGATCACACTTAAACGACAGGCGAATACGATCATCCTCGTCGCGGGCGACGCCGACTTCGTTCCTGCAGCGAAACTCGCGCGACGAGAGGGCGTGCGTATCATTCTCGATCCGCTCTGGCGCACGGTCGCTCCGGAATTGTTCGAACATATCGACGGCCTCAGCAGCGGTTTTCCTCGTCCACCACGTAGTCGCAAAACTTGAGGGATAACAGGCTGAGGAATAGAAGCCTCATCGGTCGGTAATCCCCCCTCCTCGGAGAACTCTGCTCTCCAACTTATGAATAGTCCCGCGCGGGCGCTATCGCTTGCTTTCGATGTCCTCCCGCGCGGAGAATACGGACGTGGAAACGGAGGAGGCAATCATGACTTCACCAGAGGCCGAGCGCAGTGAACCCGCCGATATTTCCTCGCAGGACGAATTTCTGCTTTATGACGGCGAATGCCCGTTCTGTAGTTTTTATGCGCGAAAATCAAGGTTCAAGACGCAGGCCGGTCGGCCTCTAACGCTCATCGACGCGAACCGGGCGCCCGAACTCGTCGCCGGGTTGCGCGCGCAAGGCTGCGAGGTCGAGGAGGGGATGGTTCTCGTCTTCGGTGGCCGGCGGCACAAGGGAGCCGAGGCGATGACGGCGCTCGGGACGATGACGAGCGGAGGCGGCTGGTTGGGCGGGCTCGTCAAGTGGTTCGCCTCGAATCCAAAGCGCGTGCGCGCCTTTTATCCCTGGTTCCGCAGGCTGCGGGGCGCGGCCCTTTGGGTGAAGAACAAACCCGGTTTCAGGCGCTGAGGGCGGCGCAGCGGACGTAGACGGGAGATGTCGGATTTATTGATGAGGTTTGGGTGAAAATAAGCCTGGTGAATAAGGCCACAAAGCGAAATCCATAAATCCGCGATGAACCACGTATCCGGAAAACCGGGCAATCCCTTTCTCATCAGTCGGGATTGACACCCATTGAACACGCCTCCATCGCGTCGACGCCATCATTCCGGATGAGGAAATATGTTAAAAAGAGCCGGGTGAGGGTGCACGAATCCGGTTTTCGGTGAGGAGCGGGGCTTGGAAATCTATTCGTTCGACACCATTCCCTGGCCCTACCTCGAGGGAAAGACGCGCTATCCGCACGATGCGTCGGAGTTCGACGCCCGGAAGGCCCACGCGCTCTGGGAGGCGCATTTTCGGTTCTGGGAGCGCGTGGAGGCGGCGGGAATCGACGGCATCGGCCTGAACGAACACCACGGCACGCACTTCGGCTCGATGCCCACGCCCGGCGTCTATGCGGGCCACATCGCCGCGAGGACGAAAAGGGCCAAAATCGCGATACTCGGCTATTGCCTGCCGCTATACCCTCAGCCGCTGCGCGTGGCGGAAGAAATTGCGGCGCTCGACGTGTTGAGCGGTGGACGCATCGTGGCCGGTTTCCTGCGCGGCGCGCACAGGGAATACCTGGCCTACAACGTGGATCCGGCCGAGAGCCGCGGGCGCTTTCAGGAGGCGTGGGAATTCATTCTCAAGGCCTGGAGCGAGCCCGAGCCTTTCGACTGGGAGGGCGGGTATTTCCACTACCCGCGCTGCCAACTCTGGACGCGGCCCTGGCAGCAGCCTCATCCACCGATTCTCTTTCCGGCAGATTCCGAGGCCTCGCTCGATTGGGGAGCCAGGATGAGAACTCCCGTGGTGCTGAGCCATCGACCCTTCAATGATTTGCTCAAAAAAGCGGCCTATTACCGCGAGCGCTGCCGCGCCCATGGCTGGGAGGCGGGAGCGGAGCACGTCTGGCTCGAACATCAGGTCTACGTGGCGGATTCCCGCTCCCGGGCGATTGACGAGGCGGGGCCTGCTCTCTCGTATTACTGGCGAAATCTCTATGGAGCACAGCCCGAGATTCTGGCGGAACTCAGGCGCCGTTTTCCGGGCAGTTTGCCGGGTCCCGCGCCTTCAGGCCCCGAAACCGGGGACGCGCGAGGGAAACCTTTGGGACTACTCGGCGAGGAGGTGAGAACGCCCGCGCAACTCATGCGCGACGGAATGGCGGCCGTGGGAACCGCCCATGAGGTGCGCGATGAGTTGATGGCGCAAAGGGAAAAGATGGATTTCGGCGGCATGGTCATTTATTTTCATTTCGGGAACTTGGGCGTGGAGAAAGCCGCATCCAGCATGGAGAAGTTCGCCCGGGAGGTGATGCCCGCGCTTAAAGGCGGATGATGCGGCCTTGCGGCTTTTCGGGAAAGACGCGATGATGAGGCGTTCTTTCGAGGCGAACAACCAGGTTATTTCATCATTCTGCATAGAGGAGTGGAAAACCCATGAGCAGCGAGCTTGCGGCCAAGGAATGCGTGCCTTGCAAAGGTGGCGTGCCCCCGCTTCAGGGAGAGGCTCTCTCCGCTCTCCAGGAACAGTTGGGTGGCGATTGGAGCGTGGTGGATGAGCACCATCTGGAAAAAGAATACGGGTTTCCCGATTTCCAGGCGGCGCTTGATTTCACGAATCGCGTGGGCGAGATGGCGGAGGAGCAGGGTCATCATCCCGATATCCATCTGGCGTGGGGGAAGGTCCGGGTCACCGTCTGGACGCATAAGATAGACGGCTTGACGGAGAGCGATTTCGTCTTCGCGGCCAAATCGGATAAGGCCTTATAAGGAGAGCATCCTTATCGTGAGGACGGGTGAAGAGGGCGCGGGGCTGCGCCCTCTTTTGTTTTGGGGAGGGAAGATTTGCGGATTGCTTTTTTGAACTCCTGGACCCTCGATATAGCGAAAGGCACGGGCACGGCGGCGGCCATCACGGGCCTGGCGGGCGGGCTGGAAGCAAACGGGCATATGGTGAAGATTATCGGCCCCAACGAGCGCGCGTCGAGCCTTCTGCTCCAAAGGCTCCTGTACAATCTGGAGTTGAAGGATCGAATATCGCCCGATGATTACGACCTCGTCGTGGGTTTCGACATCGACGGTTTCGATTTGAGCCTGAAAACCCCCTTTATCGTGTATCTGCACGGAATCTCGGCCGATGAGATGCGCTTCGAGCGCGGTGCGCCGCGTCAGTATCTACGCGCCCTCTCCCATCTAGAGCGGGCCAACGCGCGCCGTGCCGACAGGGTCATCGTCACCAGCGAATACAGCCGGGGCGTGGCCTGCGAGGCTTATGGACTCTCGGCGGAGAAAGTCGGCGTCGTGGGAAACGGGATTCACCCGGCCCATTGGGGGCGCGTGCGCGGGATGAGGCGTCCGGCAGGCTGCACCATTCTCTCGGTGGCGCGGCAATATCCCAGAAAGAACACCAAAAGCCTCATCCAGGCCATGCCCGGAGTCCTCTCGGCCATTCCTGAGGCGAAGCTGCGCGTCGTCGGCGGGGGGCCGAGCTTGAGTCTCCTTCAAAAACAGGTGGGTAGACTGGGCCTCGAGGGCGCCGTGACGCTCTTGGGCGAGGTGTCAGGCGATGAGGACGTGCTCCGTGAATACGCGGCGGCGGACGTCTTCTGCCTGCCTTCGCTTCAGGAGGGCTTCGGCATCGTGTTCCTGGAAGCCATGGCGGCGGGCCTGCCCGTGGTGGCGCTCGACCTCGCGGCGACGCCCGAGATAGTGGGCGATGCGGGCGTTCTGCTGCCGCCTTCGGGCAATGGGGAATCCCTGGCCGATGCGCTCGTCAATCTGCTGAAAAACAAAGAATTACGCGAAGAACTGGGACGATGCGGAATCGAGCGCGCGGCCTCTTACAGTTGGCGAGCAGTGGCCGATCGCTTCATCCGGGAAATCAATCCAGACCGGGGAGGGAGGGATTGTCCAGACTGAGGAAAGATGGTTCGCCGCCCATCATGTAGGTGGCGCTCCCTTCTTGGGAGCGCCGCATATATGCGTCCCCTGCCAAGACTCCTGCGGGAATCGCCGTGATTGGAGAGATCCCTTGCAGGGACAGGCCCCCGCGCCTGTCCTGATCGGGTCCGCCTTGAACAAGGACAACCACGGGGGCGCATGCCTCCCTTTCGCCTTGAAATCCACATAACCACATTAAAATCAACGCGTTAAATTTTCACTTATTTTCAGATATTTTCACTATTTTTCACCTTTTTTCATTTTTATTCGGATATTCACTCATCCCCGGACGTGACGGCCCGCTTCGCCGGCATACACGGGCGCGACCGATATGCCCCGACCGCAAATGCGGGGAAATGCGGGGTCAAACGCGGGGGAGGAAAGATGGTTCGCCGGCCATCATGTAGGTGGCGCTCCCTTCTTGGGAGCGCCGCATATATGCGGCCCTCCTGGTTCCGTGAAATACGGGACGCACGTATGCGTCCCCTGCCAAGACTCCTGCGGGAATCGCCGTGATTGGAGAGAGCCCTTGTAGGGACAGGCCCCCGCGCCTGTCCTGATCGGGTCCGCCTTGAACAAGGACAACCACGGGGGCAGGGACAACCACGGGGGGTTGTCCCCACTACGGCAATCCCTCCCCCGGTCGGAACAATCCCTCCCTCATCGGACGACCCGCCCTTGCGCATCCCCGCACAATCGGCGAAAACTTAGGCCATGAGCACAGTGAACCAAAACTTGACGGCGGCGGTGGAAACCTACTTCTCCGATCTCGCGCGCACGCGCGCATCGGGCGGGGCGACGGGAGAACTGTCATACTACACCCCTCTCGCGAACCTGCTGAACGCGGTCGGCGGCGCGCTGAGACCCAAGGCTTTCTGCGTCCCGGAGCTTGCGGATCAGGGTGCGGGCCGGCCCGATTTCGGCCTCTACGCGGCGCGGCAGATACAAAGGGGCCGACCGCGCGAGGGCCAGACGCCCGAACGCGGCGTGGTGGAGATGAAGCCCGCAGAGGATGACGCCTGGCTCACGGCGGAGGGTGAGCAGGTGAGCGACTACTGGAATCGCTACCGCCTCGTGCTGGTGACGAACATGCACGATTTTCTCCTGCTCGGCGAGCGAGCAGGCGAGCAGGTGAAGCTGGAATCCTTCAGGCTCGCCGAGGACGCGGAGGATTTCGAGCGGCGGCTGAATACCCCCCGCGCCTTCGCCCGAAGTGTAGGCGCCGGACTGGCCGAATACTTGACCCGCGCCCTTTCGCATCAGGCGGCGATAGCGGAACCCAAGGATTTGGCGTGGCTTCTGGCGTCCTATGCCCGCGACGGCCTTGCGCGTGTCGAAGTGGCGGGCGATGCGCCCCAGCTTGAGGCGGTGCGTTCCGCATTGGAAGAGGCGCTGGGCGTTCGCTTCGATGACGAACAAGGGATTCGTTTTTTTCACTCAACGCTGGTGCAGACTCTCTTCTACGGCGTGTTTTCCGCCTGGGTCCTCTGGGCGCGGCAAACCCCTCAGCCTACGGCGAAGTTCAACTGGCATGAGTCCGTCTGGCACCTGCGCGCGCCGGTGATGCGTAGTCTCTTCCAGCAACTCTCCGACCCGGGTCGCCTTCGTTCTCTGAATCTGGTCGAAGTGCTGGATTGGACCGCCGCCGCGCTCGACCGCGTGGACAGGGAAGCCTTTTTCGCTCGTTTCAACGAAGGCGAGGCCGTGCCCTATTTCTACGAGCCGTTTCTGGAGGCCTTCGACCCCGCCTTGAGAAAACAACTCGGCGTCTGGTACACGCCGACGGAAGTCGTGCGCTACATGGTCGCCCGCGTGGACAAGGCGCTGAAAGACGATCTGGGGATCGCCGATGGCCTCGCAGCCGAGAACGTCTACGTGCTCGACCCCTGCTGCGGAACGGGGGCCTACCTGGCCGAAGTGCTGAGGCGCATCGCCGCCAATCTCGAAGGTCAGGGCGTAGGCGCGCTCGCGGGCGCGCGGGTGAAGGAAGCGGCCTTGAAGCGCGTGTTCGGCTTCGAGATCATGCCCGCTCCCTTCGTCGTCGCGCATTTACAGGTCGGTCTCGCCTTGGACGGACTCGGCGCGCCGCTGGCGGAGGAGGAGCGCGCGGACGTTTTTCTCACCAACGCGTTGACTGGCTGGGAACCCAGGGCAAACAAACCGCTGCCCTTCCCCGAACTGGAGGAAGAGCGCGACCGCGCGGAGCGGGTGAAACAGGAAACGCCCGTTCTCGTGATTCTCGGCAATCCCCCCTACAACGGCTACGCAAGCGTGGCATTAGAGGAAGAGGAGCGGCAACTAACCGAAGCCTATCGTATTACGCGGCGCGTAAGAAAACAGAAGGGTCCGGGATTGAACGACCCATATGTGCGTTTTTTTCGCATGGCGGAGCGGCGCATCGTCGAAAAGACGGGCCGGGGAGTCGTGTGCTTCATTTCCAACTTTTCATGACTTGATAAACCTTCCTTTACTGGAATGCGCGAACGTTATCTGGAAGTATTCGACATGGTGCGAATCGATTGTCTGAACGGGGACATTCGCAGTGGCGGAAAAACACCGGACGGAAACACCGACGGGAATGTTTTTACGACAGACAATACAGGGGGCATCAAACTCGGCACGGCAGTCGCGACGTTGGTGCGCAAGTCGGAGCACGCCCCCGCCCGAGAGATCGCTTTCCGCCATCTGTGGGGAGAAGCAAAATTCAAACGAGAGAAACTACTGGAATCATCCGAGGCTAAACCAGAAACGATGTATGAAAACGTCGAACCAATTATTCTTCTAGGTCTTCCCTTCACCCCCGTAAAGACGAAAGTGAGTGAAGGCTGGTTCAACTGTCCCGCTCTACCCGATCTGTTCCCCACCTCGTTCCCCGGCGTCAAGACCAGCCGTGACTCGTTTCTCGTAGATACCGAACTTGAACGCCTCAAAACCCGCATAACCGACTACTTCGACCCAAGTTTGAGTCATGAAGAAATCGCCCGGTCTTATCCCCGCGTAATGCAGAACACCAAGCGGTTCAACGCTCAATCCGTACGCAACGTGCTGCTTGCGCGAGGTGGTCCGAACGAGAGCGGTTTCATCCGCCATGTTTACCGACCATTCGACAACCGTTGGCTTTATTGGGAGGCGGAAACAAAATTGCTTGATGAGAAGCGCGCTGATTACAGGCCGCACGTATTCGAGGGAAATATATGGTTGGCTACGCCTGCGAAACAACGTAAAGAATGGTCACCTCCGCCAGTAGCCTTTAGTATCGGTGACATCAATCACATGGATAGTAGCACCACTTACGTTCCATTATGGCTTTTCGATGAAGGCTTAAATTCAGTAAACTCTGAGCGTCGTCCGAATCTATCCGAATCGGCGCAAGGCTATTTGAAGCGTATCGGCGCGAGCGTGGAGGATTTGTTTCATCACACCCTCGCCACGCTGCACGATCCCGCCTACCGCGAGGCCAACGTGGGCGCGCTCAGAATGGAGTGGCCTCGCATACCCCTGCCCGGCTGGCCGAACGGCGGGGCGAAAGACGCTGCGGAAGTGCTAGCCCAATCCGCTGCGCGGGGCCGCCAACTCGCCCGCTTACTGGATACCGACGCAAGCGTTCCCTGCGTTACGCAGGCTCCCTTGAGACCTGAGATGGCCGTCCTCGCCGTTCCCAAGACGGTGCGGGAAGGCCAGATGATGAGTGATGATTTCGCAGTGACGGCTGGATGGGGACACTTCGGAGCGGGGGACGCCGTGATGCCCGGCAAAGGCCGCGCCGTCGAGCGGGCCTATACGATTGAGGAACGCACCGCCTTGGACGATGCGCGCTTTGTACTCGGCGATACGGCTTTTGATGTCTATCTGAATGGTCGCGCCTTTTGGCGATGTGTCCCCGCCGCTGTCTGGAGCTACAAGTTAGGCGGCTACCAAGTGCTCAAGAAGTGGCTCTCGTATAGAGAACAGGACATCCTGGGGCGCCCTCTCAAGCCCGAGGAAGTCCATCACTTCACCGAGACGGCGAGGCGCATCGCGGGGATTTTGATGTTGACCGGTTGAGCTTCCACTAGCAAAAATTCATGTCATTCCGGCGGATGCCGGAATGACGAACGGAAACCACATCCATTGTAGGGGTCGCATATATGCGACCCGCATGCCGACGAGAGGGCCGCATATATGCGGCCCCTACAACAAAGCCGGCGCGACTTCGGGCTTGCGTTCTCGCCTTGCCGACTCCCCCTCAAAGGGGGAGTGTCATACGCCGTCTTCACCGACACCGCGAGGCGCATCGCGGGGATTTTGATGCTGACGAAAGGCGCGCATCCGTAAGGACGCTTCCAAAACCACAAGGGAGAACACGCAGGTTCTCGCCTACGCACCCCCCTGCCGTTCATCGGCTTTCGTATCCCCACCCCCGGCCGCAGAAGCGGGCCGGCGGGTGGCGAACCAGTAGGATATCACCGCCGCGCTGACCGGCATGATGGCCAGGAACAGGTCTTTGGCGTCATCTACTCTGCCGGTGATGAACAACGTTGTCACCAATAATGCGCCGCCGCCGAACAGGAATATGGCGGCGGCGTACGTCACGTATACCCGCACCATGCTTCGCCTCGATTCGCGCTTTTCGCCTTCCGGTATTTCGGGGGATTCCTGCTCTTTCGCTTCGGGTTGATCCATCACGCACCCTCTCCCTTGTGGTGAGATGCCCTGATTATCCGGGGATATACTACCACAACGAGACCTTGAACTTACGGAGCGGCCCACCACCCCGAAACTCCTCCCGGGCGCCGGACCGAAAATGGGAGGGAGAAGGGATACGGCGCGAAACATCGAAGGAACAGGGGCAATGACGGTGATTCGTGCGGGGATTGGGAAGATGCCGCCGATCTCCGGCGCTGCCGGTTTTGAGAATCTGAACGTCCCGACCTGGTGCAAACGCCGGCGTCGACTTCACGGAAGGAGCGGGGATGCGCTTCGGCTGGAGAAAGTGTATTCTGTGAACTGCGACGCAACAGAGGGCCCCTTGTTTGCAAAATCACGAGTGAAAACTGGGGTTGGGGGTACACCTACCCGCAAGCGGGTGGTGAATTCGTATGAAGATTCCGAATTCGCCGACGAGAACGTGAGGTGGTTTGTAGATGGTCGCAAGGGCAGAGAACCGGAGTGGGGACAAGGAGATCCGGGCGGTGCTCTCCGAGAGCCGCTGGCTCTTCGTTTCGTGCGGTTTTTTCAGCGTGGTGGTGAACCTGTTGATGCTGACGGGTCCGCTGTTCATGCTGCAGGTCTACGACCGGGTGCTGGGCTCGCGTTCCGTGGCGACGCTGGTGGCGCTGGTCGTCATCGTGGCGTTTCTCTTCCTGATAATGGGCGTGCTGGATCACGCGCGCGGACGGATTCTCGCCCGCGCCGGCGCGCGGCTTCAGGCGCGGCTCGACTCGCGCGTGCTCAGGGCCATCCTTTCCCGCTCGACGTCGCCTGCCGAACGCGCGCGCCCGGCGACGGGCCTTCGCGATCTGGAAACGATCCAGCGCTTCGCCTCGGGTTCGGGTCCTTTCGCCTTTTTTGACGCGCCGTGGACGCCGGTCTTCTTGTTCGTGCTGTTTTCATTCCACTGGATGCTCGGCCTCCTGGCGGTTTTCTCGGGCTGTCTGCTCGCCGGAATCGCCCTTCTCAACCAGGCGGGAACGGGTAATATCCAGCAGGAAGTCGGGGAGGCGAGCGCTCGTTCGGGCATCTTCCTCGAACAGATGCGCGCGGGCGGTGAGACCGTGCAGGGTCTCGGCATGCAGGACGCGGTGGTGTCGCGTTCGGGCGGTTTGCGTGACATCGTTCTCGACAGGACGCTGGCGGCCTCGGACAGGAACGGCTTTTACAGCGTGCTCTCGAAGACGCTGCGCCTGTTCCTCCAGTCGATGATGCTCGGGCTCGGCGCTTTTCTCGTGATTCAGGGCGAGATGACGCCCGGGGTGATGATAGCGGGCTCGATCCTCCTGGGGCGCGCGCTCTCCCCGATCGATCAGGCCGT
Organism: bacterium; assembly: GCA_965221165.1. Taxonomy (GTDB): domain Bacteria; phylum UBA8248; class UBA8248; order UBA8248; family UBA8248; genus Bin107. The sequence continues at coordinate 995,957 of CBDCRP010000003.1, read as the reverse complement.
CGGGCATTGGCCGACGCTTCAGCGCGCGCTGGCCTCGTGGCGTTCGCTCTCCGCCCTTTTGGGGGAGACGCCGCCCGAAACGTCCCGGACGACGCTTCCCGCTCCACGCGCGATTCTGGAGACGGATGGCCTCATGGTCGCAGCGCCCGGGGCGCGGGTGGCGGCTGTTCGCGGCGCGTCTTTCCGTCTCGAAACGGGATAGGCGGCGGGTATCGCGGGACGATCCGCCGCGGGCAAGTCCACGTTCGCGCGCGCTCTCGCCGGGGTGTGGCGGCCGATAGCGGGCTCGGTGCGCCTCGACGGGGCGGAACTCGACCAGTACGGCGGGGCGCTGGGAAAATATATCGGGTATTTGCCGCAGGAAGTGGTTTTGTTCGATGGGACCGTGGCGGAGAACATCTCCCGCTTCTCCGAAGATGCGAAAGACGAGGACATCGTCGATGCGGCGAAACGCACCGGGGCGCATCGCCACGGCGCGTTCGCCCAGTGCGACACCGTGTACGTGATGGAGAACGGGCGTCCCGTCCCGGCCACCGGGGGAGAGGGAGGTCGCTCGGCGCCCGTACGGCAATTACAGGAGGGCGGCGCGAGGAAGGCGGAGAGCGGGGAGGGCAGGCCGGCGGCTGCCCGGCAGCGCTCGCCTGCGCGCCGCGATGCGAGAGGCGGCGGTCAGGCGCAGCAGCAGCCCGCCCGTCCGGCGCCGCCTGCGCCTCCGCGTCAAAGAGCGCAAGCGCGCCCCGCGCCCGCGCAACAGGAAAGAGTTCGCGCACGTCCGCCTGCGCCTGCCGAGCGTGGGCGCGATGAGCAAATCGCCGGCGCCATCGCGCGGGTGAGGGGAGCGATCCAGCCTCCGAAACCTAAAGAGGCTTCGGCGGCACAGGCGGCCCTCCTGCCGCAAGAGAGGGCGGACGTGCGCCCGCCTGCGCGTGATGGGCGAAAAACGCCCGCGCCTGCGGGTGAGGGGCAGGTTTCTGAAGTCAGGCGTCGGCGTGATGAACTCATCGCCGGCGCCGTCGCGCGCGTGAGCGGCTCGGCTCCGCCTTCGGGCGCGGGTGAAAATGAGTCAACGCAAGCGCCCGACGCGCCGCCGAAAGGTTCCGAAACGCCTATGAATCAGGGTGATGCGACATGAGCAATCAGACGAACGAGCGGCGGTTCTCTGCGCGCAAGGCGCTGAACATGGGGTTTCTGACACTGACCCTGATGGGAGGCGGACTCCTCGGCTGGAGCATTTTCGCCTCGCTCTCGGGGGCCGTGATCGCCTCGGGCCGGCTGGCGGTAGAGAACCGCAATCAGATAGTCGAACATATCGACGGCGGTACCGTAAGCCAGATTCTGGTTCGCGACGGCGATTCCGTGAAAAAAAACGACGTATTGGTGCGCTTCGACGATGCGCTGCCGCGCTCGGAGGAGGCGATTCTCGAGTCGCAATACGCCGAGTTGGCGGCCCGGCGCAATCGCCTGGAGGCGGAGCTCAAGGGCGCGGACACGATAGTCTGGGAGAAAGAACTCGCCGCGTTATCGGAGGCCGACGCGAGGGTGCGCGACATACTCGACGGTCACGAAAGGCTCTTCCTCGCGCGGATGGCCTCGCGCAACGGAGAGGTCGCGCGGCTTCGCGAGCGCATCGGACAGACGCGCAAGGAAATCAAGGGGCTGGAAGCGCATGCCGTCTCGCTGGAGGAGCAAACGGAACTCATCTTTCGCCAACTCAATGCCTATCGCGACTTGTTCGACAAGGGGCTGACCTCGCTCGACAGGCTTCTCGCGCTCGAGCGCGCGGCGAAGAGCCTCGAAGGCCAGGCGGGAACGAACGACGCCTCCATCGCCGGTGCCCGGGGCCGCATCTCGGAGTTGGAAATTCAGATACTACAGGTCGACGCGCGGCGGATCGAGGAAGCGGAGGAATGGGCCCGCGACGCAAGGGCCAAAGAGAACCAGGTACTGGACCGTCTCGCGCTGGTGCGCGAGCGCCTCGGTCGCATGGAGGTGCGGGCGCCCGTTTCGGGAAAGGTGTTCGGCATGAAGGTGGTCGCTCCGCGCGAGGTCGTGCGTCCGGGCGAGCCGATACTGCACGTCGTGCCGAAGGATTCGGGGCTGGTGGTGATGGCGCGGCTCAATCCGATTCATGTGGATCAGGTATATCCGGGACAGGAGGCGCGGCTTCGGTTTTCTTCCTTTCCCGCGCGTGTGACGCCGGAGTTCCCGGGCCATGTGATTCGGGTGTCGGCGGATGCGGTGATCGATCCGAACAGCGGCCTGTCGTGGTACGAACTCGATCTCGCGATGGGCAGACCCGATGCGAACGGAGCAGGCGGGCCGGCGGAAAAATCCGAAGCTTCGAGCGGCTCGTTGAGCGGGTTTATAGGTTGGTTGACGGGAACCTCGCCCGAGGAGTCGGGCGATTCGGTCGACCCCTTGAACAAGGAGCAGGACCCGCGAAATGCGATTCATGAACTGGCCCTTACGCCCGGTATGCCGGTGGAGGTGCACATCCAGACCGGAGAACGCTCGTTGATCAGTTATCTCGCCAAGCCGCTGACGGACTTTTTCAGTCGTTCCCTGAAAGAGGACTAGGCGGCTCGCTTTTTTGTGAGAGGGAGGGATATTGGAAGACGCTCTTGAAATCTCGCTTGTCAACGATCTGAGGGAAATCGCCGTCGTCGCCGCGCAGATTGACGAATTCTGCGCGCAGAGGAACTACGCTCCGCAAATCGGTTATGCGGTCAATCTTTCGATCGAGGAGATCCTCACCAACAGGATCAGCTTCGGGTACGATGACGACGAAACGCATCGGATCGAGGTTATCGTGCGTGTCGAGGGAGAAGAACTCGTCGTCGTGCTCGTGGACAACAGCGCGCCGTTCGATCTGTCGGCCACGGCGGAAACCGATGGCGAGAGTTCTCTGGAAGAAGACGAACTCCTGGCCGGGCTGGGCCTGTTCCTCGTGAATCAGGTGATGGACAGCGTCGAATACCGGCGAAAGAACGAGTGCAACGTCTTGATCATGACGAAGGAGACGTATGAGGCCGTCGAGCCGGACCTGGAAACCTGATTCAGGCGCCGCATTTTCCTTCACCCCCCATCCCTAAGTTCCGCGGAAGAATCCTGTATCATCCTCTCGAAATTTCCCCGAATCCATAAATCAAAAGACGATCCGCACTGCGAGAGACAGGCGGTGGTTCCGGAGCGAGTTGTCACCGAAGCGTCCGGCGTAGCCCAGGCGGCCGCTCGCGCGCTCGCCCAGTTTTGCGCTTATGCCCAGGTTGGCGCTCACGGAATCGCGCGGCGGCGCAAAGCCCGGAAGCGCGAAGCGTCCGGGCATGGTGTTCGAACCCGCGTAGACGAGGACGGGGTCGTCCTCGAGTTCGCGCTCATAGGCGACGCGGACATGGGGACGAATTCCGGCGAGGTTCCAGGACATCTGGTAGTCGCCGCGCGCGATGATGGAATTGCGATCGAAGTCTGCGAAGTTCATCGAAGTGGACGACTCTCCGCTCTCCCGGTAGCCCTTGACCTCCTGTTCGAGCCAGGAAAGACCGAAGAACGGGCCGTGCCGGAGAGCCTCGGAGGCGCCGAGGAGCCACCCGAAATCGAATTCGCCCCCGAACTGGGCGGCTTCGGTGGAGCCGCGCTCGGAACGCGTCGCCGGTCCGAGGATTATCGAGCGCTCGACATCGATCGATGTCTGTCCCAGGCTCAGGACGACGCTCACCTGTAGGCCCCCGCTGCGCCACGCGCCGTGCAGCGAGCCGATCACGACGTCGCTGTCCAGGTTCGCGCCCGAGAGTTCGTTCTCATGGCGGGCGATGCTCAGCGCGGCGCCCCAGGAGAGGTCCGGTCCGGCGCGGTGGCCGACCCCCAGAGTGACCACCGCCATGTCGGATTCGGTCTCCCCGAGGCGCGGAAGGGCGTCCAGGCTGCTCCCCCCGCTCTGCCCCGTCGCATAGCCGCGCCAATTCCCGACGGGCAGCGCGAAATCAGCAGCGCGCTCCGCCGAAATGACGCCGTGGTGAACCCCCGCCGCCTCTGCGCCCGCCTCGCCTGCGAGCGAAACCTGGAGCGGGGCCGCGAGGGTGGAGGTGACCAGGGTTGCGAGCATCGCGTGGACCGCGCCGGTGGGATGGCTCCGGTCCGCGAACAGATATGTCTGGCTCTCACCGGGCGCATAGGTCACGGTAGCGCCGGAGCCCTCGGGCCCGCATGTGATGGAGACCGCACTCCCCGCGTTCGGCTCCCCGCAGGCCGTCCCGGTGACGTTGGTGAGACCATACGTCCCGAGGTTTGCGACGACTTCGTTGAGAAAGGCATGGATGTTGATGGGGACGACGCCGTCCTCGCGTTCACGAATCCCGGCGTAGAGCTTTTTGTTGTATTGGGCGACGAGCGCACTCAGCCCTGCTTGAGCGGTGGTACCCTGGGTGACGGCGAAAGGCGCCACACTGGCGTCGGGAATGTTGAACACCAGAATATGGCGGGCGCCGGCTTCCTGGAGGCGTCTTATCTGCGCGGCGTTTATGTCCGCGGCCGCCAGAACGTAGCCCAGTGCAGTAGTCGGATCGCTTAGCGCGGAGTCGGCGATGTCGTTCAGCCCGCCCCATACGGCGTAGAGCGCATCCGGGTTGGCGCGCCCTTCCCGGGAGGAGAGGTGTAAGTCGATCTGCTCGGTCACCGTCGGCGAATCGTCCTGGTCGCAGGGCGTAGCCGGGTTCACGCAGGCTCCGGCGAAGGCGTAGTTCGGCCCGCCGGCGAGCGAGTTTTGTCCTGATGCGCCGAAGGCCTGCGCGACGATCTCGGCCCAGACGGGGTCTGGATTGGTGGTGAAGCTGGTGCCTGCGGGCAGCCCTAGCCCCTGGCCCGCATTGCCGGAATCGCTCAGGCTGTCGCCGAACACGACGACGTTGCTGAAGCTCTGGGCCGAGGCCCTCCCGGCGAGTCCGAGGACGAGAACGACAAGAAGCGCGGCGAGCAGGCGAAGATGACGGGGCATGTGCAGGACTCCTCTTTCCCGGAAGAGAATTTACGTCGATATAGCAAAAAGATTCGCGCGTCGCGTGTGAGCAACATACCAAATTCACACCGCCGGCGACAATAAAAAAACGTGCGGCTCTCCGGGATTTCCGCACTGAGGGAAACACTCGTCTGAAAGCGTTTTCGGGAGATTGGGGGCCGGGAGGAATGAAACAGGCGCGAATAATGGTATAGTAATGCCTCTATTCTCACTACGTCCTTCAAGTGGAGCGCGGCATGGCGGATGGGTTGTCCGGGTTCAGGGAGCGGATCGATGCGTGCGATGCGGAGATTATCCGCCTGCTCAACACCCGGCTCAAAATTTGCCTCGAAGTCGGCGAATACAAGAGCGCGCGGGGAATCGCCGTCAAGGACGCGGCGCGCGAGAGTGAGGTAATCGCCAAGGTTCTGGGCGGCAACGAGGGGCCATGCCCGCCCGAGGTCCTCGAGCGGATTTACCGCATTCTGATCGATACCGCCGTGCGCCTCGAGGAGGAATAATTTCATAGGGGCGGAGAGGAGTGGAACTCTCGCTCCTTGTAGCCTTGATATGCCGCGCGCTTCGAGTAGGGTTGTTGAAAAACCCGGTACTGGGAGCGAGCGCAAATGCAGTTCCTCCTTTCTCAGTCGGAACTGACCTCATCGGTCGAGTCAAACCCTCGTCTTGCATGCCGCGGTATCGACCTCACCCTGAGTAGCCGCCGAAGGTCAAACGCGACTGAGAAAGGAGCGTTTGTATCGAAGCGCCCCGTTTGACCCTCCCTCCTCGGTAGGGTCAAACCCTCGATACGGCGCGCGAGCGCGCCTACTCGGGATGAGGGACGTATTCGCCGCCAGGGCGGCGAATACGTCGCGGGTCAAACGCGAGTGAGGAGCGAGCGTTTGCCGAGTGAAACCCTCGCTCCTTGCAGCCTTGATGAGTACCAAAATCCGCCGGGAAGCATTTTTGGGAAAATACTGATACAATAAGCAATAAGTCGCTGGAACTTCCGCTACTCGCCCGAATCTTGAAATCATCGCCCCAGGGAGAATTCCCGCATGGAAGCATGGCACGTCGCCTTGGGAGCCGCCGCTCTCGTCTTGTGCTTCTGGTTCGCCATGAGGTCACGGATTTCGGGTCTGGCCCGAATGCTGCGCAACGCCGAGATGGAAAAGGCCGATGCCCAGGCCGCCCACGCCGCCGAGCTGGAAAAGAATATGGGCTTAAGGTCGGACGTCGCGCGCCTCGAGTCCGATTTGACGCACGAGCGAAAATCGGCGGAAGAGAAAATCGACCTGCTGCGCCGCGCGACGGAGGATATGCGCGAGAGCTTCGGCGCGCTCAGCGCCGACGCCCTTAAGAGCAACAACGCCTCTTTTCTCGACCTGGCGAAGACGACGCTCGAAAAATTCCAGAGCGAGGCCAAAGGCGACCTCGAATCGCGCCAGAAGGCGGTGGAAAATCTGGTCGTCCCCATCCGGGAGTCGCTCGACAAGGTGGAGAACCAGGTGCAAGGCCTGGAAAGAGCCAGGCGGGAGGCCTATGGCGCGCTCACCGAGCAGGTCAAATCCCTCGTGAGCACGCAGAAGGAGCTTCAGTCGGAGACGGGAAATCTCGTGAAGGCCCTCCGTGCGCCGAACGTGCGCGGACGCTGGGGGGAGATGCAACTGCGGCGTGTGGTGGAGATGGCCGGCATGGTGGCGCATTGTGATTTCCTGGAGCAGCAGACGCTCGAGGGCGAAGAAGCGCGCCTGCGCCCCGACCTCATCGTGAAGCTGCCCGGCGGGAAGAACGTGGTGGTCGACGCCAAGGCGCCGCTCGATGCGTACTTGAACTCACTCGAAGCGGAGGATGAGGACGCGCGCCGCGTTTTTTTGGGAGAACATGCGCGCCAGATTAGAGACCACATGAGCCGCCTGAGTTCCAAGGCCTACTGGGATCAGTGCGAGTCCACGCCTGAGTTCGTGGCTATGTTTCTGCCCGGGGAGAGCTTTTTCAGCGCGGCGCTCGAACAAGACCCCGGCCTGATAGAAGAGGGCGTGAGTCAGCAAGTGATACTGGCGACGCCCACGACGCTCATCGCCCTGTTGCGCGCGGTGGCCTATGGCTGGCGGCAGGAGAAGGTGGCCGAGAGCGCCCAGGCCGTGAGTGTGCTTGGCGGGGAGCTTTATGCGAGGCTCAAGACGCTGGCGAAGCATTTCGAGACCATGGGCCGGGGACTGGACCGCGCGGTCGAGGCCTACAACAAGGCGGTGGGTTCCTATGAATCGCGGGTGCTGGTGTCGGCGAGAAAATTCAGCGACTACGGCAGCGCGCCGGGAGGGGAGATAGACTTCGTTTCCCCCGTGGAGAAAACCCCGCGCGCGCTTCAGGCGCGTGAGGCGGATGAGGAAGAAAATGTCGTACGGATATCTCCCGTAGAGAAAGCGCCCGAGGAGCTTGAAGCGCGTAAGATGAATGCGCAGGAAGAGGGTGACCACATGTCTCCCGAAGAGAAGGCCCCGCGCGCGGCCGATGCGGAAGGTGCGGATGAGAAGCTCGAGACCTATGGGGATGAGAGTGACCCGAACTTCCTGAAGATCAGCCCCTGATTCGTTCTGCTTGCACCCCCTAGAGACGTCTTAAATACGGGTGTTTTCTGCGCATCCCGTCCTGGAACCAGCGTGGGTAGTCCGGCCAGCGCGCCTCGATGTGGTCGAGGTCGTCCGCGTCGGGGTCCAGGTCGTTGAGCCTGAGCATGGGCGGAAGCCGCAGGGGAAGGGTGACGGCCTCGCCCCTGAGCGCCAGAATTTTTTGCGCCTCGACGAGGCGGAGCCTGTCTTCTTGTACTTCTTCGACCGCGTGAAAGCCTTTGAGCACCTCGTGAAGATATGCGCTCAGGGCGATTAGGTTTTTTTCGAATTCCTCTAGGGGCTCCACGCTTTCGTGCTCGAAATGGAGGTGCCCCTTGCGGATTTTTTCCGTGATTTCCCAGATGGGTATTTGCGCGGTGAGAGGCAGGTATTCATCCACGATGCAGTCGGCGAGATTGTATTTGTCCACGCCCTTGAGTATGAGATCGAAATAGTAGCGGTGCCGGCGCAAGCGGAAATCCTCCCGTCCCGATTATCCCGCAGAGGGTCTGTTTCGCGGTGGATTTTGTCAACCGATGGGTTCATAATCCCCTGAAAGTCAAGGCGGGGCTTCCTGGTCGCGCCCGCTTCTCGTATATGATATTTGATGGGTACGGCAATGAAGGAGAAACAAGGAATGCGCAAGACCCTCGGTATGGGATTGGTGCTTCTCGCCGTGGTTTTCGTGTTGGGTGCGTGCGGCGACGTGGTGCCGCGAGGCGTGGAGGTGATCACGGAGCCTCCGGGCGCCACCGTGAAGCTCGGTAAGGAAAAAATAGGCAAATCGCCGGTCGTCATCCCCTGGAAGAAGATAAAGGATCATTACGCGGATACGTTCACGGTCGAAATTCTCAAGGAAGGATATCGCCCCCATCATCTGGTGGCCGCGCAGTATGGGGGAACGATACGGGTGGCGCTCCAGAAGAAATAGCGCGGGTTCTCCCTTTTCCCGACGTGAAAGACGGAGAAGTGTTTGTGCGCACACATGGCATGGGTTTGCTTGCCGAATTGTTCGATTTTGCAGCAGGCGAGGAGGATGAGGCTCGCGCGTGGCTCGATGAGGTTCGCCTCTCGAGAATGCTCAAAATCTCCGGTGTGAACGGAGGGGCGGGCTACGAAGCCATCGATGGTGCGCCGCGCTTTCTGAACTTGATCGAAGCTGAAAACATTCATGTGTTCTATGGCGAGGAGTTCGCCTCGCTCATGAACTCCGACGAGATGCGCTCTCCCAATTCCCCCAAGACGTGCATCCGCTTGTTCTGCGCGCAGGTCTATCCCGGCTTGCCGGCGCGGCAGCCCGATTTCCCGTCGGTGGACGCGGCCGGCCTCGGTCCCGTCATCCAGTTCGGCAGAATCCATGTTCCACAGGAGTGGCTCGCCGATTTTAACGGCTGGTACTCCCGGGATCGCGGCCCCTTGTGCGAGGAGGTGCCGGGGGTGAGGCGCATGCGCCGCTACAATACCGTGGAGGGGGAGAGGCTCATGATCGTGCTCTACGAGATGGAGGATGAATCCGTGCGCGAAACGCCCGAGTGGAAGCGCATGAACGCCTCCGAATGGACGGCGCGCGTGCGGAGCTATTACCGGCAGGCTCCCGGCTCCCCCGGCGTCTACAAGCGAAAGGGCTACGCCCGCTAACCGCCCGGCGGTTCCCCGTTCATGTTTTTCTTGAGGTGATGGGCGCGCCAGACCACCCTGCCGATAATTCTATCTTCCAGATTTTCCCCGACGGCCAGTTCCCATATTTCCGCACGAAACTCCGCACGATTCGCCGGGATGAGGGCGATGCGCCTGGCGTCGAGTATCTCGACGTGTTTGACCGCGCACCGCCCATCCGTTCCGCGCAGGGCGTATATGCCGTCTTTGTGCAAGGTTTTGTCGTTCGTGTCGATGAGGACGAGGCATCCCTCCGGCAGGAGCGGCTCCATGCTGCCCCCGAAAATCTCGACACCGACGCAGTTTTTCGCCTCGAGGCCGAACTCCTCCCGGGGGAGCAGCAGCCAGTTCAGGGTCTCCTCATCCACGAAGCGCGCGTTTGCGCCCGCCGCCTTACCGCTCGCGCCTGATTCGCCGCGTATATAACCGGGGCGCGGCCCGATTTTCTTGCGCGCCACCCATTTTCCTCCAACGACATCGAGTGAAGCGGCATGATGAAGTGAACCGGCAGGCGTACAAGTAGAGCGTGTAAGGCCCCGCCATGCAAAATATGGCGCGCCCCTACCTTGTTCGCAGCAAGTTTCCGACCCCTGATTTCTCCGCCGCCCCTAGCGGGGGAAGCGGCTGAAATCGGCTGGCCTTTTTTCCTTGAACGCGTTCATTCCCTCGACGGATTGCTCGTTGTTCCACACGGCGTTCAGAAGTTCGCTGCCGTGCATCCATGAGGGATAGTGGAGGTCGCCCAGGAAATTCAAGTTCGTCTTCATGTAGCGCAGCGTGGCCGGGGCGTGGGAGTTGATGGTGGCGCACCACTCCTCGGTCGTCTTTTCGAGTTCATCGTCGGGCACGACTTCGTTGATCAGCCCGGCTTCCTTGGCCTCCTGCGCGGAATAGCGCTTGGCCAGGAACAGCATCTGGCGCGCTCTGCGATCGCCCATGAGCAGGGGGAGGTATTGCGTGGCGCCCACCACCGGCAGTGCGCCCACGCGCGCGCCCGATTGCCCGAACGTCGCGTTTTCGCTCGCGATGCACAAATCGCAATAGAGCTGCCATTCGTTGCCCCCGCCGATGCACCAGCCGCGCACCATGGCGATGGTGGGCTTGCCCGAGTTTCTGAGCGTCATGCAAAGCCGCCTCATCTTGTTGTTCCAGATGTGGCCCGTCTGGTAGTTCAAGCCCAGCATCATGTCCATGTCGCCGCCCGAGGAGAAATTCCCGTTCAGGCCGTACAGGACGCCCGCGCCGATGTCGGGGTCCTCATCGAGCCGGGTGAAGGCTTCGATGACTTCGTTGATCATCTGAAAATTCATCGCGTTCAGCGTTTTGGGACGGTTCAGCCCCACCCAGAGGGTTTTGTCCTTGACCTCTACGACGGTTGCTCTCTCCGACATGTTCAAAATCTCCTTCTCGCCCGCCTCTCCGGGCTGACGCCTTGTTGAATGTAATTGTCCAAGTGGTCTTTAACCAGAGGCCGCATTCTCACACACGACGCGCCGATTTGCCAGACCGAGGCGCGGTTCACCACAGCCACGCGCGAGCGCCCTTATAGAGAAGCTGCAGGGAGACGAGCGTCATCAGCACCGCCAGAATGCGTGTGAGGGTGAGGGATTTCACCTTGTTCGATATCGCGGCTCCCACTTGCGCGCCCACGATTATCCCGATCGCGAGGGGGAGAATCACGCTCTTCATCGCATGGAGGTTTCCGTGGAAGAAATGAACCACCACGGCGAGCGCGGTGGTCAAGAGAAGCTCGCACTGCGACGTGGCGGTGGCGATGTGGGGAGGAATCCGCAGGATTCTTATCATCACGGGAACGTGCATCGGGCCGCCCCCGATGCCCAGAAAGCTCGCCAGAAAACCCACGATGGAACTCAGGCAGACACCGAGCCGGAAGCGGAAGGCGTACTCATAGACGCGGCCCTGGTTGTCGACGATGCGGCGTTGCGCCAGGGCGGCCAGACCGCCGCCGCTCTCCCGCGTCGCTTCCAGGGGAGGCGGCGGGTTGATGATGGAGATGCACAGGATGAGCAGAGCCAGACCCAGAATGATGTCGAACGGCCCGCGCGCGACCTCGCTCGTGGCGTAGACGCCGACGATCACCCAAGGAGCGCCCGCCAGGGCGAAAGAAGCGCTGGTCTTGAGGTCGATTCGCTTTTGACGGTAATAGGCGACCGAACCCGAAAGGGCGTTCAGGCAGACCACGCTGAGCGAGGTGGCGGCGATTACCTCGGAGGGTTGCTCGGTGAAGATCAGTAAGAGCAGGGGCGTGAGGATGAAGCCGCCTCCCGCTCCCACCAGCGTGCCGAGGAAGCCGACCCCTAAGCCCATCGCCAGGAATTGAATGAAAAAAAGCATGAAAAAACCTTCCATCAGATGTAGCAAACGTCGTCGAGGCGCTTTGGGAGGTATGGGGAGGCAATATGTCTATTGGACTCGCTTGTCCTGCCTTGCGCTGATGGAGCCTGAGTCTAATACAGGATAAAGGCGAAAGAAACTGGAATACTGCTTTAGTTTCAATAGTAAGCTAGTGCTTGTGGGAGAGAGGAAAGCGAAAGAGGTCATCATTCCGCCGACATCTCCTTGCATCCGGGTTTTTTTCTCGCATCATCGGGAGGTGCGAAATCATCGAGGGATGGTTTCACAAAATCGGCCTTGGGGGTGTAGAATGCCTCCAATAATGGAAACCGATAATCATCTTCCCCCGGAGGAGTGATAATGATAGTTCCACTCGATACGCCCGTGGCGACGCGGGCCGAGAATTTCAGGAAAGTCCTCGATTACGATGAATCGGCGGCCTACCGGGAGTTGCAGGAGACGAAACAAGTTTACCCGGAAGCGGAAGTCCCTCCGCTTCGCAGCCCAAGTCTTAGGAAAGAGGGCAGGAGCCTCGTGGCCATGGTTCGGGGGGAGACGCGCGATGAGGCCATACGCCTGGCGGTGGAAAAACTGGGCGGCATCCGGCATATCATCGATTCTCCCGCGCCCGCGCTCTTGAAACCCAACTTCAACTCGGCCGATCCTTTCCCGGCCTCGACGCATCCCGATACGCTCGAAACCGTCGTCGCCCTCCTGAAAGAAGCGGGTTGCGACGATTTGGCCGTGGGCGAGATGGGCGGCCTCCTCTCCCTGCCCGCGCGCGGGAATTTCGAGCGCTGGGGGATGAGCGATTTTCAGGAGAGAACGGGCGTGAGCGTCTTGCGCTTCGACGAGGAGCCGTGGGTGAAGGCCCGCGCGCCCGAGGCGATCCGCTGGGGCGGATGGGTGCATTGCATCGAGCGCCTCTTAAGGCCCGGCCGGCACGTCGTCAACCTGCCCACGATGAAGAGCCACGGCGGGGGGCCGCGCTTCAGCCTCTCGCTCAAGAACGTATACGGGTTCGTGCACCCGAGGGATCGCGTTCGCGCCCATTTCGTCTCCCAGATGGCGGAGATGATCATGGAGACGAACCTGCTCTATTCCCCCTCCCTCATCGTGCTGGACGGGACGAAATGCTGGATATCGGGCGGTCCCTATACCGGAGAGGAGCGTGAGCCGAACGTGATGATAGTAGGCGATGATCGGGTCGCCGTGGACGTCGTGGGCGCATCGGTGGTGCGCGCCATGGGGTCTGAACTCCTGCGCGATTATCCGATTTGGTCGCACCGGCAGATCAGGCGCGCGGTCGAACTCGGGCTCGGCGCGCGCGGGCCGGAGGAGGTGGAGGTTCTCGCGGAGGATGCGGCGGGAAGTTCTGATTTCGCGGAGCTTTCCGGGCAGGTGCGCGCGTTCGTTCAGGAGCCCGACCCCGGCGGTTGAGCATCTGCGCGTCTCGCTCCGGTTTCCATTGACGAGAATGGGCGGTTTCCGCTACATTCCTTCGCACCCCTCGGGGTTCGAAGGTCTCCTTCTGTATGGGGCTGTAGCTCAGCTGGGAGAGCGCATGACTGGCAGTCATGAGGTCAGGGGTTCGATCCCCCTCAGCTCCACCAATAAATTCTATGATTTATGGAGATTTCGCCGTTGAGCGAATTTTTCTATGCCTGTTTTCTGCTTGTTGCATCATCTTCCGCCCGGAATCAGCAGATAAAATGAATGGGAGATAACGGTGGCCCGTGCGTCGCGCGCGATGAAATGCGTCGTCATCAATCTGCCGCGCGCCCTGAGTCGTCGGCGCGGCAGAGAGCGCGCCTGTCGCGGCCCTCGCTTCGAGTCGTTACGGCATCAACGAAGAAATGGTACTGTCCGCTCCCGGACATGGAATAGAGCCGGCCGAGGGGAAGCGATGAAGAAATCGGGCCTCTATCGAACCTACAAGTATTTCAGATACAACCTGTTGCGTCGGCTGCCGGGGGAATGGGGGCGCTATTACGAACGCAAATTTCTGGGGCTGCACGCTCTGGCGGCGTTCGAGGAGGCGCTCCGCCGCTCAGAAGGCATGACGTGCATCGATCTGGGGGCCAACATCGGCGTGTACACCAGAAAGATGGCGCTCAGGGCCAAACAGGTGATCGCCTTTGAACCCGACCCGTGGGCCTGCGCGGAGCTTCGGGCCAACGTTGCGGATCTCGACAACGTCACGATTGTGAACGCAGCGGCGGGCGCGTGCGAGAATAAGGTTTTTCTCTATCGGCATACCCGATTCGAGAACAATCCCGCCTTATATTCGGAATCAAGTTCGGTCATTGCCGACGCGAGGAACGTCGCCGAAGAGGACGCCGTCGAGGTCCGACAGATAGACTTCATCAGCTATCTCGAGGGTCTCGATGAAGAGGTCGGGGTTTTGAAGATCGATATCGAAGGCGCCGAGGTCGAACTGCTCGAATCCTTGTTCGACCGGCCGGACGTCCTGGCGCGCATCGACCATATCTTCGCGGAAACGCACGAAAAACGGATCCCGGCTCACAAGCCGCGGATCAATGCACTCTACGAGAAAGCCCGAAGCATCGAACGGCCCTACATCAACCTGTCCTGGCATTGACCGGATCGGGAAAGACGGCGGGGGGAGGAAATACGCTTTTGTAGGGGTTGCATACATGCAACCCTGCTTTTTTCGCCTCCCAACCACGGGCCGCATGTATGCGTGGGGCGGTTCCGAGGAGGGGTTCGCCCCTGCGGCAGGTATGAGGAAATGGTAGAGGCGGACCCGCGTGTCCGCCCGCGCCCCCTGCCGAATCGCCGTCGTTCCGGCGCATGTTGGTGGCAACCGCGAGGTTGACCAGAACCGATGAGGCGGTCATAAATTGTGGCATTTCCTCTTCCCTTCAATTGCCGGAAATGAAGATGAAAACCAACGGCAAAGTGAAATGTCCCGTGTGGGGCATTTCTGGATTCCGGCATGCGCCGGAATGACGAGTAAACCACACCCGAGGAGAGTTCGCGCCTGCGGGACGCGATGGTCCCCTACAAGCCTTCTGTAGCGCGACCTGCCCCTGCCAATACAACGCCACCGCGCTTTCTCCGCCCGCCGATTCCCCTCCCGCCTCGTTACCCCATCGACGAAGAAATGCTATTATCGCCCCCGGAGTTGGAATGGAGCCGGCCGGCATGAAGTAAAAATTTTGCCGGATTCCGTCTTGAAACGATAAACGAGGTAAGGCAGTGGCCCATGACCCACGCGCGATGAAGTGCATCGTCATCAATCTGCCGCGCGCCAAAGAGCGGTGCGAAGCAATGTCCCGGCAGTTCAGCGCTCTTGATATGGAATTCGAGATTTTAGACGCCATCGACTGGCGCGATCTGGGCGAAGAAGACTGGACCCTCGTGGACAGGAAATCCCGTGACCTGGAGGGCCGCCGTCCGCTCTCGGACGGCATGGTCGCTTGCCATCTCAGTCACAGAAAGGCGCTGGAAGGCGTTGCGGCCGGCGATGATGAATTGGTTGCAATCCTCGAAGACGATGTAACTCTGGCTGCGGAAATCGGCGACGCGCTCGATGCGCTTGCGCGGCTATATTCCTCGGGCTGGGAATTCGACTTTGTTTTTCTGCATCGAAACAGGAAGGATAAAGCCTTTGCGCCGCTAAAAAGAGTCGATGAGGGTATCAGACTAGGCATCACCAAGTTTTCGGACTGGGGAACGCAAGGTTATGTAGTTTCCCAAAAGGGAGCAAATCGCTTGCTGAGACACTGTCCAAGAATAGTTCATGGGCCCGATCATACGCTGCACGCATACTGGGAAACAGGGTTGAACGTTTTCTCTTTGGAAAATCCCGTCGTGATTGATGGAAACGAGGCGGGCGGCCATTCTTTCCTTCAGGAAGCAGCGGATTCCCGCCCGAGCCGGAATTTCTGGAAATTGCCGCACCGCGCGGTCAGTCTTCTCAGGGAAGAGATTCTCAAGCGCGTGTTTTTTTATCGCAAGGTATGGAAAGCGAAGAATAGCAGTGATTTATGATGAGCAAAGAGACAAGACGAAAGATATCCAGAGTCCGCGAGCGTCGCCATCGACAGGAGTTCTGAATATACAGGAGGATATGTGTCAAGATTGTCCGGCAAATGATGAAGAAGATTCGCCGACACGAGGGGACCCAACCATGAAACTGTTTGTCATCAATCTCGCCGGGGCCTGCGAGCGCCGCCGCCGGATGGAGGAGCAGTTCGCGTCGCTTGGTCTGGAAGCGGCGTTTCACCCCGCCGCCGACATTCGAGACTTTACGCAGGAGACCTACGCCCAGGTCGACAGGGAAACCAGACGGCGACTGGGTCTCTGGCCCCAGGCCGATGCGGAAATCGCCTGCTGGATGAGTCATCATCAGATTATGCGGGAGATCGCGGAAAACGGCCCGGAAACCGCGGCGATACTGGAGGACGACGCCGGGTTGTCGCCGGAACTCCCGGAAGTTCTCGACGCGCTGGAGCGCAGGCCGTTCGCCTTCGACGTCGTGAAACTGAACCGGCGCTCGCTCAGAACCTTCATTCCGTGCGAGCGCCTCGAGACGGGACATCGAGTGGGCCGCGTACGCTACCACGACTACGGGAGTGAAGGCTACGTCATCACGCGCGATGCGGCTCGCCACTTTCTGGAGAACACGCCGAAGATGATGCGGGAAATCGACCAGGCGCTATCCCGTTTCTGGGAAAGTGGGTTGAACGTATTCTATATCGATCCGCCCGTCGTCTCGCACGACGAGCAAAACGATTCCCAGATCGAACGCGAGCGCAAACTTGCGCGCAAAAAACATAAGCGTGCCGACGGTGTGATGTATGTGTTCTGGAGGCAGATGGTAGGCGCCCTCATTCGGGAAGCGCAGCGACGCTCCGCATTCCGCCGCCTGATGCGCGGGGAAATCGGCGTCACTCCATGGCCGCCGGACTCAGGCGCATAAGGCCATTATGGTAGTTTCATTACCCGCAACAGATGCGCGATAGAGACCATCGGTGCGCTCACAAGTCGTTGACACTCCCCGTCTTCGCGGTATAAGGATGGGTCATGGATATTCACGTTACCCACGAGTTGCCGAGCGAAGGCCCGGGTTCGGGCCCGGTCAAAATCGGCTGGTTGCTGAACGAGGAGCGCGGCGGAGTCATCTATGACGCGCCCGCCCGGGTGCGCTCGGTGGAGATGAACAAGCGCCATGCGAAATCGGCTTCGCGGTGCCCGGCGACACTCAATCTCGAGAGCCGGTATTTCGAGGTGAAATGCCCTTTCGACCTGCATCTCGCCTTCGCCCGGGACAAGAAGGGCAAGCCGGCGCTGCGCAACCTCCTGGGCCAGAGATCTCCGGTGCGCCCGAATAAACTCCGCACCCTCATTCATCTCACGCCCGAGGCGGAATGGCGCTATCCGGAGCGACCCACCATCCAGATGTCCCTTCCCTATGTGTTCATTGCGGACGAGCCGGTCTATATGTCCCAGATTGCGCCCTTCATGCATTACCGCGCGGAGCCTTGGCCGGGCACGATTTTCGGCGGCCGCTTTCCGATCGACGTGTGGCCGCGAGCGCTGATGTGGGCGTTCGAATGGCATGACGTCGAAAAGGAGTTGCGGCTCTCTCGCGGCGAGCCGCTCTTTTATTGCCAGTTCGAAACAACGCCCCAGGACCGGCCGGTCCAGTTGGTCGAAGCCGCGCACACGCCGGAACTCGACGCCTACCTCGAACACATTTCGGGGGCGGTCAACTATGTGAACCAGACTTTCTCGCTGTTCAAGACGGCGGAAGAGCGCCGTCCCAAGACCCTGGTGGTTCCGAAGTCGCGTTGACGCGCAATCATGATGGCCCGCTCGGCGCCCGCCGCACGTAGGCCCCCAAAGGCCGCCATGCACGGGAAATTCCGTGTAACCCCTTTTTTATCAATTATATAAATTTTCAGATATTTTCACTTACTTTCCCCTATTTTCCCCTATTTTCAGATATTCCCGCGGGTGCGGCCTTGAGTCGCCGGCCGCTCGCCATCGTGCCACGGGCGGGCGCCCGCGCGGTGACGGCAAATGCGGCGTTTTTGCGGGGGAACGCCAAAAGTGTTACTAATGTATGAAAATCTGGCATTTTCGTTCGCCCCCAGATGAGGGCATCCGTCCTTTAACGATGAGGTTGGGATTCGATTCCATGAATGAGGCGGGAAATTTTCATTTCGGCTATCTGTTGCCCACGCGCGGCGTCGTCGTGGCGGCGGCGGGCGGAGCGCCGGATACGGAACCTGTTTTTTCTCTCGCGAAAAAGGCCGAAAATCTCGGCCTCGATTCCGTGTGGCTCGGCGACAGCGTGCTGGCCAAGCCGCGCATGGAGAGCTTCACGACCTGGGCGGCTGTTCTCGCCTCGACCGAGCGCGTTCAGGTGGGTACGGCGGTGATGCTCGCCGCGCTCAGACACCCGGTAATGCTCGCCCAATCGGTGAGCACGCTCGACTGCATGTTCCCCGGGCGCGTCATCCCCGGCCTGGGCGTGGGGCGCACGGACCTCAAGTTCGAGTTCGAGACGATGGGCGTGCCTCTGAACGAACGCGCGCGCCGTTTCTCGGAGACCGTGGAGATACTCAAGCTCCTCATGCGCGAATCCCGGGCGGATTACGCGGGCAGGCATTTCGCCCTGGACGGCGTGGCGCTCGAACCTCGACCCAAAACCCCCGGCGGCCCCCCGATCTGGCTATCGAGCAATCTGGTGGATTCAGGCTTAAGGCGCGTGGCGCGCCTGGCCGACGGCTGGATAACGAATTCGATTACCCCGGATCTCTACCGCCGGTGCTGGGAGAAGATTCTTGGCTATGCCGATGAGGCCGGCAGAGCCGGGGAGATTCAGAAAATTCCCCAATGCCTCTACGTGACGATGAACGTGAATCCCGACGGAGGAAAAGCGGAAGCGCAGTGCGGGGAATTTCTCTCCAGGTACTACCACAAGACGTTCGATGAGGTGCGCAAGCAACTCCTCGTCATCGCCGGGGATGGCGATAGGGCGGAAGAACAGCTCCGGGAATATGCGGGGGAGGGCGCGCGCGTTTTCGTCGTTCGCTTCGCGGGCGGCAGCCAGGAGGAGCAACTGGAGAATTTCGTCTCGGAACTTTTGCCGAGGTTCAGGTAGATGGTCTTAGAGAACGGAACGGGCGCTTCCCGCGAGGAAATACAAAAGAGAATTTCGGATTCGCGCGGCCTCATGCGCACGGAGGGACTCGACGTTCTGCTCGTCATCGGGCGCTCATTTTATGACCGCATGGGGAGCCTGACCTACCTCACGAACCACTTTCCGCCGTTTCCGCCGGGAGCGTTCAGCGAGACCGTTCGCGGCATGGGCCACGGCGTGCTCGTCCTGCCGCTAGAAGAAGAGCCGCTGCTTTTCGTGGACCACCGGAACTATCGCCGCGAGATGGTGCACGTCGAGAATGTCCAGGTGGAGGCGAACATCTCCGCCGGGCTGGTAAATCAGCTCAAGCGCCTGGGAGCCGCGAGCGCGCGTGTGGGCGTCGCCGGAGAGGACATCATGCCGGCGACGATGTATATCGACTTGACCTCCGCGCTGCCCGACGCGCGGTTTTCGAACGCGAACGCCCTGGTGGAGCGGCTTCGGGCGAGGAAGAGCGAAACCGAGGTCGCCTACCTCAAGCGCGCGGCGGAAATCGTCGAGACGGGCTACGCCGCTATTTTCGAGGCAATTCGCCCAGGTGTGCGCGAGAGCGATCTGTGCGCCGAGGGCCATGCGGCGGGGATGCGCGCGGGCGCTGATTTCGTGCGCTACGTCCGCGTTCACAGCGGCCCGTGGGCGAGTTGGGGTTCGCGCTGGCCGCAGGCGACCCAAAGAAAACTGGAGGCGGGCGACCTGATTCGCTTCGACTACGTGGGTGCGGTGGAAGGCTATGGATTCGACGTCAACCGCACCGCCGTGGTTCCCGGCAAGAAACTTGAAAAAAGCGTGGAGGAGATGCTGGAATTGACGGTCGCGACCTCGGAAGCGGCGATGGGCGCAGCTCAAGCGGGCGCCAGGGCTTCGGACGTTCATGCGGCGGCGAGCCGGTTCCTGGATGATAACGCGGACGGGGCGGGGCAGTATCTATTCCCCATGGCGGGGCACGGCATCGGCCTGGAAACCGTGGAAGCGCCCATCATCAGGCCGGACAACGCGATGGTACTGGAGCGGAACATGGTGCTCTGCGTGGAGCCGCAGTTCGTGCTGCCCGAGGTGGGGGGCACGAACATCGAGCAGATGGTGCTCGTGACCGATGATGGATGCGAACTCCTCACGACGACCACCACGCGCCCGTGGGCGGAATGAGTTAGGCACCGCATGGTAGGGGATGAAATCGCCCGATAAGTAAGAATCAGTTCCCACGCGCTCGTAATGCGCTGGTAATTTTGTGTGAGACGCTTCCTGTTGCGTCTGGCGTTTGTTCCGGAAAACGCCTCATCAAAGGGACGGGATTTCCATGAAGCGGTTCCTGAACCCGATCGCCATGCTGGCCATCGTCTGGTCTGTCATCCAGCTCTACTGGGCCTTTTTCGGGATGCTGCATGTTTTTACCTCCAGACCGCTTCATCTGAGCTTCGCCTTAGGGATAGTCTTTCTCACAAAACCGTTTCGCAAGGAAGGCCGCGTCGGCGTGGTCGATTACGCCCTGACCGTCATCGCCATGGTCATCGCGCTGCTCTATCTGTGGGAGTGGAACTTCCTGAACGAGCGCATCCGCGACGTGGACGAAGTTCCCGTGCGCTATATCTACCTGGGCCTTATTTATATCCTCCTGACCGTAGAGGCCTCGCGCCGTTATCTCGGCTGGGGCGTCACCTCGGTCGCCGTCATCGCGCTGGCCTATAATTTTCTGGGCCATTTGATTCCGGGCGCCCTGGGGCACCGCTTCATCGAGTTGCCCGAGTTTATCGAGTTTCAGATCCTGGGCATCGAGGGCCTACTGGGCGTTCCGCTTGGCGTGAGCGTGGAGGTGGTGTTCTATTTCGTGCTCTTCTCGGCGGCGCTCGAGGTCTCGGGCGGCGGACGCATGTTCATCGATCTGGCCATCCGGCTCACCGGTTCGTTCCGGGGCGGTCCGGCCAAGGCGGCGATAGTGAGCAGCAGCCTCATGGGAACCATCAGCGGCAGCGCGACGGCGAACGTCGTGGGAACCGGCATCTTCACAATTCCGTTGATGAAGCGCCTGGGCTTCGCCCCCCATTACGCGGGCGCGGTGGAAGCGGTGGCCTCAACGGGCGGCCAGCTCATGCCGCCCATCATGGGCGCGGGGGCCTTCATCCTGGCCGACATGACGGGAACCCCTTATTTGAGGGTGGCGGGCGCGGCGGCCATTCCGGCCGTCATCTACTACGTCTCTCTGTTCTTCATGGTCGATCTCGAGGCGAAAAAGCTGAGCCTCAAAGGATTGAGCAAAGACGAGATGCCCGAGCTCAAGAGCATCATCTTGGAGCGCGGTCTTCTGCTTTTGCCGATCATCCTGCTCTTGGGCTACATGATCGCCGGTTTCACTTTGATGTGGTCGGCCACCTCGGCGGCCATCGGCGTGGTAGTGCTCAGCTGGGTGCGCAGGGCGACGCGCATGGGGCCCGAAAAGATAATCGAAGCGCTCGAGAAGGCCGGGCGCATGACGGTCCCCGTCGCGGTTCCCTGCGCAATCGCGGGCGTCGTGGTCGGCGTGGTGGACGATACGGGCCTGGGGCTCAAATTCTCGGGCCTCATCGTCAACATCTCGGGCGGCATGGTCCTGCCCGCACTGGTTCTCACGCTCATCGGCTGCGTCATCATGGGCATGGGGATGCCCACGGCCGCCGCCTACATCATGGCGGGCACGCTTTTGGGGCCCGCGCTCTTCAAGCTCGGGCTTCCCGTTCTGGCGGCGCATATGTTCATCTACTATTTCGCCATACTCTCGATGCTGACGCCGCCGGTGGCGCTATCGGCCTACGTCGCCTCGGGCGTGGCCAATTCGGACTTGACCGCCACGGGCTGGAAGGCGTTTCAGCTTTCTTTGGCGGGATTTCTCATTCCCTTCGCGTTCGTATATAATCCGTCCATGCTGTTCATCGGTCCGCTCGGCGAGACGCTCTGGGTGTCGATCACCTGCATCATCGGTGTGGCGGCCCTGGCGGCGGCAATTACCGGGCACGTATCGCTCCCCCTGGCGGCTTGGGAGCGGGCGGTTTTCTTTATCTGCTGCCTGGGGCTGATCGTTCCCGAGAAGTTGACGGACGTCATCGGCTCCGTTTTGCTGGTCATTGTTTTCTGGCGCCATATGGTGCGCGCCAAGAAAAGCGCCCTCGCTGTAGAATCGGCGGGTCCGGTTTCTTAGCGAAAAACGCATTATAGGCGGAACAATTCGTGTTTTTTCCAACAGAGGAGTTTTCGACATGAAGCGCACATCCTGGAAAATGGGTTTCGTTCTCGCGGTGGCCTTGGGGGTCTTCCTGGCCGCTCAGGCCGAAGCGGCCGACCGCCTCACCATGGGCAGTTGGAAAAAAGGCAGCGGCTGGCACGTGTATTCGGCCACCATGGCGAACATCGTGAACAACGCGAAAGTGGGCGTTCAGATAGACGCCCTCTCCAAAGGCGGCGGCGTGGGCAACCCCAAGCTCGTCGGCACCGGCAAGTTCAACATGGGGCTTACTTTCAGCGTGGCGGCGGCCTGGGCGTATCAGGGCAAGGTGGCCTACAAGAAGCCCTACAAGAACCTGCGGGGGCTGATCGGCGGCCTGGACCAATACTACCTGGGCATCGTCACCACGAACCCCAAGGTGAACGGCATCCTCGATCTCAAGAAAGTGCCCGTGAACTACGTGACGGTTCCGCGCGGAGGGCTGGGCCAGTGGGCCACGCGCGCCATGCTCGGAGCGCACGGCATCACCTATGAGGGCATCAAGAAGATGGGCGGGTCGGCCACGCACACCGGCTTCGGCGCGATCAAGAGCCGGATGAAGGACGGTCAGGCCGACATGCTGAGCCACACCGTGAACGCGGGCCACCCGGCGCTCACCTCGATCGCGATCCAGAAAAAGCTGAAATTCTTAGGCATCGCCGATGAGTTCCGCAACAAGCTTTTGGGCATCGGCTTCCTGAAAGCCACCATGCCGGCCAACACGTTCCCGGGGCAGAAGAAGCCCAAGAACACGTTCGGCTTCACAACCGCGGTCCTCGCCTCCACCGCCCTGAGCAACGACGCGGCGTACAATATCGTGAAGGCGCTGCTCGACAACGTCAAAGACCTGCGGGCGGGGCATAAGGGTCTCAGGGGCTTCGACCCGGCGAAAACCGGCTGCAAGGAATCGCAGATGGGCATACCGTTTCATGACGGCGCGGCCCGCTACTGCAAGGAGAAGGGCTGGAATTAGTTGATGACTCAAGCGGTGGGAAGAGGAATTCCGCCGAGCGAAAAGCAAGAACGAGAACAAGTATCGGTTCATAGATGAAGGTTTCACTCCCGCCGTCCGTCTTTTGATGGACGGCGGGAGCCTTATATTCCAAAATCCGTTCGCTCCAACAGGGGGAATGCCATGCCGTACCGCTTCGTCGATCTCACGCTCACCGTCGACCCGGCAGATACCTACGTTCAGTTTCCGCGTGATGAGATTTACGACAAGCCGGCTCCGGGCACGACCATCACCCCCATCGCGACGCTGGACGTGGACCACATCTGCAACTTCGGCTTCACCACCACCACGCAGAGCTACACGCACTACGACGCGCCCTATCACTTTTTTCACGACGGGCTGAAGAACGACGAGTTGCCGCTCGATCACGTATGCGGCGACGCCTGCGTGCTGAAGGTGCCGGGCAAGGGCAATTCCGAGACCGTGACGGCCGAGGACCTGGAAGCCACGGGGGTGGAGGTGCGCCCCGGCGACATCGCCATCGTCAGCACGGAATGGACCGACCGCATGTGGGGGTCGCGCGATTTCTGGGAGCACATGGTCTATCTCTCGACCGACGCGGCCGATTGGCTCATCGACAAGGGAATCAAGGCGCTCGTGCAGGATTTCATGACGTGCGACTCGCCGCTCTATCCCCCCGAGGAGCGCAAGTGGCCCGCCCCGAACTGGAGCCCCAACCACATCAAGTTTCTGGAACGCGGGATATGCCTCATCGAGTGGTGCACGAACATGGGCGCCATCCAGAAAGAGCGCGTCCTGCTCGTGACGGGCGCGGTGAAGATCAAGGACACCGAAGGCGCGCCCGCGCGCGTCATCGCCATCGAGTTCTGGGACGAGGAACCACCCCGCGACGGCGCTCCTCCCCTGCCGCCCCTCGAGAATCCCTATACGGATCGCGGCTCCTGGGCCAAATAAAGAGACGCGACATGGTAGACCAAAGCCTGCGCGGCTTCCTGGAGATGGTGGAGCGAAACCACCCCGAAGAACTGGTGCGCATCAAAGAACCCGTCGGCAGGGAGGACATCACGGCCACGGTGTTCGAGTTCGAGCGCGCGGGCAGATACCCCGTCATCCTCTTCGAGCACGTGGAGGGTTTCGAGGGTTCGGTCGTCACCAACATCGCGGCCAACCGGGATCTCCTGGCGGCGTGTCTCGACGTGGAGCCGGGCGAATTGCCGACGGCGTACAAGGATCGCTGCCAGAATTACCGGCCCGTGGAGGTGGTGGAGGACGCCCCCTGGCGCGAAGTCGTGCTGGAAGAAGACGAGGTGGACCTCAATAAACTCCCCATCCCCTTCCATTTTCCCGTGGATGCGGCTCCCTACATCACGGCGGGCCAAATCGTGGCACGAGACCCCGAGACGGGTGTCGACACCACGGGTTTTCACCGCTTGCAGCTCAAGGGAAAAAACAGGCTTGGGCTTTCCCTGCACTCGAGGCGGCGGATGTACCATTTCCACAAAAAAGCCGAAGACTTAGGGAAGCCCCTGCCCGCGGCCGTCGTCATCGGCGTTCACCCGGTTCACTACATGGGTTCGATGGCCTATCACTACCCGCCGGGGGTGCGGAAATACGAGATCATCGGCGCCTTGTTCGGCGAGCCCTATCGCGTCGCCAGGTGCGGCACGGCGGACCTGGAAGCGCCTGCGGGGGCGGAAATCGTTCTGGAAGGAGAGATTCTGGCCGAGGTGCGCGAACCCGAAGGCCCCTTCGGCGAGTTCACCGGCTATGCTTCCTACCGGAGCACGCAAAACGTGTTCGTCGTGAAGCGCGTGCAGATGCGGGGCGACGCCATGCTCCACAGCGTGGCCTCGGGCATGTCGGCGGACCATATACTCATCTCCTGCGTGAGCCGCGAGGCGGAAATCCTGAACACGCTCAAACGCAACCTGCCGGGCGTATCGGCCGTGCACGTTCCCTCGACCACGGCGGGCGCGCTCTTGGCCATCGTGCAGATGAAAAAAACGGCCGAAGGCCAGCCGCAGCAGGCCATCATGGCGGCGCTCGGAACCGAGTTTTACTGCAAATGCGTGGTGGTCGTCGATGAGGACGTGGACATCTTCAATCTCTCCGACGTCGCCTGGGCGGTCATCACGAGAACGCGGGCGGATAAGGACATCAACTTCATCCATGGGGCGATGGGCGCCATCCTGGACCCGACCTCGGACCCCGAGGATCACACCCTGACGAAAGTGGGCATCGACGCCACGAAGCCCGCGGGACGCGATTTCGCGGAACGGCTCCATATACCCGACGCGCAGCGAGAGCGCGTGCGCGGAATCCTCGCGAGCGCGGGCATCCGCCTCTAGGCCTCAACGTGACGGATAGAAAAGTAAAACTCGGCGTGCTTCTCCCCACGCGTGGGGTGCTGCTGTGGAACGAAGGTGTGCCGGAAGTCGGCCCCATCATCGACTTGGCCGTGAGTGCCGAGGAACTCGGCTACGATTCGGTGTTCGTGGGCGATTCGGTGCTCGCCAAGCCGAGGCTCGAGGCGCTCAGCGTGCTCTCTGCCGTCGCCGTGAGAACAAAGCGCGTAAAGCTCGGCACCGCTGTCTTTCTGCCCTGTCTCAGAGACCCCGTCTTTCTCGCCTATCAGGTGGCGACGCTCGACGTCATCTCGGGCGGCCGCGTGATTCTCGGCGTCGGCATCGGCCCGCCGAAACCCCAGGAGTGCGAGCATGAGTTCGAGACCCTGGGCGTTCCGTTCAGAAAGCGCATGTTCTATATGCAGGAACACATGACGCTCATGCGAAGGCTCTGGACGGAGGAGAACGTGACTTATCTGGGCAGGTATTACCAGGCGCGCGACGTGACGCTGGCGCACAGGCCCATCCAGAAAACCGTGCCCATGTGGATCGCCTCCGCCGTGGTGGACACCGCATGGCAGCGGGTTGCCAGGTATGGAGACGGGTGGTTCCCCAACCGCGTGACGCCCGAGGAGTTTCGCGAAACCTGGGGAAAGATTACCCGGCTCGCCGGGGAGAATAAGCGCGACCCGGGCACGCCCGCGTGGTACATGACGACTTGTATCGACGACGACAAGGAATCCGCCATGAAAAACGGCGAGGAATTCTTGCTCGATTATTACTACACCCCATTCTGGGGCGATTCCATCGAGAAGTGGGGAACGTATGGCCCCGCCGATGATTTGATAGAGCGCATCAACGCCTTCATCGATGCGGGGGCGGAGCACATCTCCCTGCGCTTCACGCATAAGGATCAGATGGGCCAACTGGAGCGATTCACCCGGGAGGTGCTGCCGCACCTGAATCTGGAATAAGGCGGTTTCTCTCCGACACTGCCGTCCATCCGGCAAAGGAGAAACAGGGTAGGGGCAACGACAAGTGGCAAAACCCGAGTGGGAAGCGAGGTTTTTCGGCTCTTCGTATTGTAGGGACAGGCCCCTGTGCCTGTCCGAGGCCGCGACCTGTCCATACGAGGTGGTTCGGATTTGTTCGTCATTCCGGCGAAAGCCGGAATCCATTTGCCTTTCGTTTTTATACTGTCATTTACGACCCGAACATCGAGAAATGGGAATGCCGCAATATGCGCACCTCGTCTCTTTTTGGATTCCGGCTTTCGCCGGAATGACGGCAGTGGATCAAGCCCCAGCTATGAGGGGGGGGTTGTAGGGGCGGCCCCATATGTCCGACGCATTCCATCATTGCATATTCGGGGTGTAGGGGTTGCATACATGCGACCCGCAAGCCAACCCCAAAGGGGCTTTTTCAAAAGCCACAAAAGGGCCGCATATATGCGGCCCCTACATTACATTGAAAACCTAAAACAAATGCGGATAGGCACAGGGGTCCGCCCCTACAAGAAAATAAAAACCTCCCTCATCGCTCAAGATTGATGCCGTATGGACAAGTCCCCGTGCCTGCTTGCATCATTCCCGATTTCACGAGCTAAAAGGGCGCAGCCGCGCATGACATTTTCCCGTTGATGCTCTATTGGGGAGGTTTGGCCGTCTTGCGTGGTGAGGAGTGCGTCGAGCCGTCTAAAATTCCGCGTCCTCGGCGCCTGGAATCTTGAGAGAGCGGAAATGGCCGTCCAGCCCGCCCAGAGGGGCCGTGGCGTCCAGGCCCATCTTCGCCGTGACGCCGCCCTCGGCGGAGGGGTCGAGGCGGCTGCCCCAGGCGCCGGGAACGGTGAACAAATCCTTATCCGCCTGAAAGCGCGTCGCCAGCGCCCAGTCGACCTGCGCCGGGTTGTGGATGTCGATGTCGTGATCCACGCAGATGGCGTGCTTGACGTCGTAATGCGCGGCGAGCGCCGCCATGAGGGCGCTTTTCGCTTCCCCCTCGTTTGTTTTTCGCATTTGGATCACGCAGTGGAAACGGCCCGCGCCGGAGAGGGGGAGTACGACGTCCGTCACGGACGGAACCGCCTTCTGGATGTCTCGCAGGAGTCCCGCCTCCCTGGGCACGGCGCCCATCAGCAGATGGTCATACCCCGCCGCCACGATGGAATAAAAAACTGAGCTCTCGCGCATGGCGATGGATTTCACCCGGAAGACTTCCCGATCTCCCGCCGGGCTGTAGTAGCGCGGAAACTCGCCGAAAGGACCCTCCCGCCTGCGCTCGTCGGGCGGAATCTCCCCCTCGATCACGATTTCAGCGCCCGCCGGCACGGGAATCCCCGACCAGGGGGCGGGGGCGACGTCCACGGCGCGGCCCCTCAAGCCGCCCGCCGCTTCTAGTTCGTCTTCTCCGGGGGCGAGCACGAGTTGGCTCGCCATCAGGAGCAGGGGATCTAATCCTACGCAGACAGCCGCTCTAAGGGGTTCTCCGCGCTCGGCGGCGCGCCTTATCATCCCCTTCAGGTGGCGCGGCAGGACGAGCAGACCGAAAAGGTCGGGTTCCAGGGCGTGCATCCTGTGAATCGAGACGTTGCCGGCCCCGGAATCGGGGTCCTGTGCGATGAAGACGCCGGCGGAAATGTAGGGCCCGCCGTCGAGTTCATGGTAGATGGGCAGGGGGAGAATTTTCTGAACGTCGATCTCTTTCGTGATGACCGTGTGGAGAAACGGCGCACCGGAAACCACGTTGGGCTTTATCTTGATTTCCTGTCTACGCTGCACCTCATGAAGCAATTCCCCGGGCACCACTCCCATGGCGTCGGCGTACCAATCTCGCCTGCAGGCGATGTTGGCGGCGATGGGCATCGGCGCGCCGTCGGTTCGCTCGAATATGAGAGCGGTTTGGCCATCCGCTTTTTGCGATAAAGCGGCGAGTTCATGGCGCAGGGAAACGCCGCGCGATACGCGCTTGACCAATCCCCCCCGTTCGAGGTGCGCAAGCCAGCCTTTGAGGTCGTGGGCATTCATGCGCGTATCATGGCAAATGGGGGGAGGAGCGTCAAAAGTGCGCATGGAGCGAGGCCGTGTCACATTTCTTGCGTCATCAAAGTTTCTCTCAGCATGGTGAGATAATCGTTGGCGTAGGGGGGAAGGTAGATGTCGTTTCGCCGGAACAGGCCGATGCGCTTTTTCCCGAAAAGATGGGATATGTTGATGGTACGCCACCCGCTTCTGGTTTCGGGCCGGGGCCAGAGTGCGTTGACGATGGCGATTCCGGCTCCGTTCAGGACGGCTTCGTTGATCAGGGTGTAGGAGGATGTCTCGAAAACGACGTTGCTCGGCAAGTTCTCCTTCTCGAAGGTGTGCTCGATGTGCTGGCGGTCCGCCGTCCCGCGTTCGAGAAGGATGAGAGGATGCGCCACGAGCTTTTCGAGAGTGATCTTCTCCCCTTTCGCAACGACGTGCCCCTCGGGATAAAAGAGGAGATAGTCCGTCTCCGTCCACTCTTCGAAGGAGAAATTCCCCCGCGCCTCGGGTGCCGAGCCGAAGGCGAAATCGACCGCTCCTTCAGAGACGTGCTCCAGCAGATTCGTCCAGTTTCGCTCCAGCACGGATATCTGGACGTCCGGGTAGCGTTCGCGAAATTGAAGGAGCGCGGCCCTGTGGCCCTTCAGGATCAGCATGGGGGCGGCCTCCGCCACGATGAGCCGCCCGTGCGTTTCTCCGCGCAGGTGCCGTTCGACCGTCTCGAGGGACTCGAAAAAAGGTTTTACGGCGTCTAAGAGATACTCGCCGCTCGGTGTCAGTTGAAACTTGCGGCCGACGATCTGGTAGAGCTTCACTTTAAGGTCTTCTTCGAGCGCCTTCACCCGGATGCTGAGGGCGGGTTGCTGGATGGAGAAGGGCAGTTGCCTCGCCGCGCGGGTGAAGCCTTCGTGTTTCGCCACATAATAGAAGTATTCGAGTTGCCTCAAATTCAACATGAAAACCTCGCGAAACCGTTTGCGTGGATCCCTTGTCTCATTGTGTATTTTGATGATATAGAGACGGCGTTCCGGCTCCCGATTTCCCTGGATTACCCTAAAAACGAGACAAAATGAAGTCAACGCTCCGGGGCACCGGAAAATTATACCCAAAATTCATTAAATTATTCAATGGTTTTAATTCTCATTTTTCCCGTTGCGAATCCGGTGTCTTGCGTTTAATCTACACGAGGGGAAAATCTGTATTTTCAGAAGCCAAGATGAGGATTTCAGGGCGTTGTGAGCAAGGGAAATCCTCGCCTTCCGTATGATGGAGAAAAGCGTGACGCAAGATTATCTTTCACTCAGGGAGCAAACCCAGGCGCGGGATCGCAGCCTGAGAGACAAGGTGATGACGCTCGAGGAGGCTTGTGATTTCGTGAGCGACGGCGAGCACGTCAGCCTGGGCGGCTCCACGGCTTCGAGAACCCCCTTCGCCATGATATGGGCGTTGATCCGCGCGAGGAAGAAGAACCTGTCCTTCTCGCGGAGCATCGTCTCCACCGAGGGCGACCTCATCTTCGCCTCGGGGCTGGGGAATCACATTCTCACGAGTTGGTTCAGCCAGGGAATCGTCTGGGGCGTCTCGCGCGTGATGCGGCATTTCACCGAAAACAGATTGGCCCGTTTCGAGGAATGGAGCCATATGTCCATCGGCCTGCGCTACAGGGCGGGGGCCATGGGCGTTCCGTTCATGCCGATGCGCTCCATGATGGGATCGGACGTGGCGGGCCGGCTCGATAATATCGAGGAAATGACGTGTCCCTTCACGGGCGAGAAAATCCTCCTGGTCCCGGCCCTGAATCCCGACGTCGCCCTGATTCACGCCCAGCGATGCGACGCTTACGGCAACGCGCAACTAGACGGCCTGATGTTCATGGATATCGACATGGCGATGGCGGCGAACCGCGTTATCATCACCACCGAGCGCATCATCTCGAACGATCAGATTAGAAGAGCGCCAGACCAGACGAAAATCCCTTTTTTCACCGTCGATGCCGTGGTGGAGGCGCCCTATGGCTGCGCGCCGCACGAATGCTACGGCGTATATGAACCCTTGTTTTCCCATATGGACTATTATGCGGAACTCACGAGGAAAGAACCGATGGAGGGAGTGAAGGCGTATCTGGACGAGTACTTCTACGCGCCGAAGAACTGGACGGAGTATCTCGAACTCATCGGTCTGGAGAAGCTTTTGGATGCGGCCCGCAGGGGGAGGAGCATTTATGACGACTGAGACGAAAGACTTCACGGCGTCGGAGCTTTTGTGCGTCATGAGCGCCCGCGCGCTCGAGGACGGGCAGGTTGTTTTCGCGGGCGTGGGGATTCCGCTGCTGGCCGCCACGCTGGCACAGCGCCTCCATGCCCCGGGCGTGACGATTCTTTTCGAGGGCGGCACCATCGGCCCGCACGTCGTGCCCGGCCAGCTTCCGCCCACCACGAACGAGCAGCGCTGCACGCGCAAGGCGAACATGCTGGTGAGCATCACCGAGGTCTTGCTCCTGCTTCAGCGCGGCTATGTGGACGTGGGCTTCATGGGGGGCGCCCAGATCGATCAGTACGGCAACTTGAACAGCTCCTTCATCGGAAGCGCCGATGATCCGTCCGTGCGGCTGCCCGGCACGGGCGGGGGGAACGACATTTCGAGCCTCACCAGGATGATCGTGGCGATGCCGCAGGAAAAGCGCCGTTTCGTGGAAAACGTGGATTTCATCACCAGCCCCGGCTACATCAGGGGCGGGACCTCGAGGCGCGATTCGGGCCTGATAGCCGGCGGCATGTACCGCGTGGTGACCGACCTGGCGATTCTGGGATTCGACGACGAGACGGGCCGGATGCGCGTCGAGGCCTTACACCCCGGCGTCACACCGGAGCAGGCGCAGGAGAACACGGGCTTCGAACTCCTCATCGACTCCTCCGTTTCGACCACGGAACCGCCTACGGCGGAAGAATTGGCCGCGCTTCGCCATCTGGACCCGGAGAAGATCTACACCGCATGAACACATGGAGCCGCCATGAGCGCTGAGAACAGAGAGAAAATTTTAGCCCAGGTCGACGCCCACAGGGATGAGATAATCGCCTTGCTCGCCAAGCTCGTTCAGATACCGAGCGTGACGGGGGATGAGGAAGAGATTCAAGGCTACATCGCGGATTTCCTTCGCGAGATGAACGTCGAGGTGGACGTCTGGGAGTCGGACTGGGAGGAACTCAAAAAACACCCCGAATACGTGCCCGTCACCAGGGGTTATGAGGGGAGGCCGAACGTGGTCGCCGTGATCGAGGGTTCGGGCGGGGGCAAATCGCTTCTGCTGAACGGCCACACCGATACCGTCCCGAACGGCCCGGACGACGCCTGGGAGCATGGGCCGCTCTCTGCGGACATCGAGGACGGCCGTCTGTACGGGCGCGGCGCCTCGGACATGAAAAGCGGAGTGGCGGCCATCATGATGGCGGCCAAATGCTTCATGGCGGCGGGGCTCAGGCCCAGGGGAGACGTTATTCTCGATTTCGTCGTGGATGAGGAGTTGAGCGGCCACGGCACGCTCGACACCATTTTGCGGGGCTATACGGCGGATGCGGGGATTTGCTGCGAGACGAGCGGAAACGCCGTCCAGCCCGGCTGCATCGGCAGAATATGGTTCGAGATACTCGTGAGGGGAAAGGCGGCGGGCATCCAGCGAAGGTATGAGGGCGTGAACGCCATCGACCTGGGCTACAAGATCGTCCAGGCGGTGGCCGATCTCGAGAAAAAACGCCTGGAGACGGTATCCCATCCGCTGTATCCCAAAATTATCGATGCGATTCCCTGCATGGTCGGCTCCATGGAGGCCGGGAGTTTTCCGAGCGCTTTCCCGGATACCTGCGTGCTCAAGGGGAGTCTCGCCACCGTGCCCGGCGAGGATCACGACGCGGCCAAGCAGAGCCTGGTCGATCAGGTGGTGCAGGCTGCGCAAGATGACCCTTGGATGAAGGATCATCCGCCCGAAGTTCGTTTCGTGGGGTATTACGCCGAATCGGCCGCGGTCGATGCCGACCACGCAATCGTCAAGACGGTGGCGAACGCCTATCAGGAAATATCGGGCGGAACGCCTGAAATATCCGGACGTCAGGGAGCGGCCGATACGCGCTTTTTGAACGGCTTCGGCATCCCGACGGTGATTTTCGGCCCGGGCCCCACCACCCAGATGCACGCGAACAACGAATGGGTGGCGGTGGAGGACGTGATCGACGCGACGAAAACACTGGCGCTCTCCATCCTGGATTGGTGCGGGGCGGAATAAAGCGAGGAAACCTACATGTCAGGAAAAGACGTCAAATACGGAATCGCCATGCGGAATTTCACCGCTTATCCCGAACTCCCCGACCCGGCGGCGCTCATCGAATACGGCGTCGCCATGGAGGAGCTGGGTTTCGAGTCCCTGTGGGTGTGGGACCATATTCTGCTGGGCGTGGAGCCGCACTTCCCCATCATCGAGTCGTTGACGCTTCTGACGGCGGTGGCCGCGCGGACGAGCAGAATCAAACTCGGCACGGGCGTGCTCGTCTTGCCGCTCAGGAATCCGCTCGTCCTGGCGAAACAGCTTTCGAGCATCGATCAGATATCGAATGGCCGCCTCATCGTGGGCATGGCGTCGGGCTGGTACAAG
The DNA here is from genome assembly GCA_965221165.1 of bacterium. Lineage (GTDB taxonomy): Bacteria > UBA8248 > UBA8248 > UBA8248 > UBA8248 > Bin107. The sequence continues at coordinate 962,952 of CBDCRP010000003.1, read as the reverse complement.
CGCGAGTTCGATGCCGTGGGCGTTCCCTTCGAGAAGCGCGGCAACATCATGGATCAGAACATCGAAATCATCACAAGGCTGTGGACCGAGGATATGGTGCGCGCGGAATATGGGCAGTACAACCTCAGAAATTCCGTCATGTTCCCCAAGCCCGTGCAAAGCCCGAGGCCGGGCATTCTCATCGGGGGCTACGTCGACCGCGTGCTCAAGCGCGCCGGAGAAAAAGGCGACGGCTGGCTCACATATTTTTATACGCCGGAGAGCTTCACGCAGTCCTGGGAGAAGGTATGCCGCTTTGCGGAGGAGGCGGGGCGCGACCCCGCCGCGCTCGAGAGCACGAACCAGCTTCCCGTCATGGTGGGCGATTCGCGCGCTGAAATCGAGGGTCCGATGAACGAATGGCTCCACACGGAGTGGGACTATGCTTCCTGGAGTGAATCCACGGCCGAGAGCGCCGTGATGGGGAATGTCGATGAGTGCGTGGCGCAGCTACAGGCCCACATCGACACCGGGGTGAACCGGCTCATTTTCGTTCCCTATAAATATGAGATGGAACAGGTTGAAATCGTGGCGAAAGAAATTATCCCTCGTCTGAGAGCGGGTTAGGGTGAGGGAGTCATACGCCGCCGCACGGGAGTAGAGAAATGCAAGCGACATCGCAAGCGTGGGATAGTTTGTCCTCGGTTTCCGAGACGATCTTCGACGCCGTTGGCTGTACCCCGCTGGTGAAACTCAATCGGGTGGCAAGGGGACTGCGCCCGGATATTTTCGCCAAAATCGAATGGTTTTCCCCCACGGGCAGCTTGAAGGATCGTATTTATGAACAGATGATCTCACGCGCCGAGGAGCGGGGGGAGTTGACGCCCGGCAAGGTGATTCTGGAATGCTCATCCGGCAATGCGGGCATCGCCTGCGCGGCGGCGGCCGCGGTCAGGGGGTATGCGTGCATCATCGTCATGCCGGAGTTGATGAGCCCTGAGCGCAAAAAAATGATTCGCGCCTTCGGTGCCGAACTCATTACGACGCCGGGCGGAGAGAGCGACGTGGACGTCGCGCTCGAGCGCATGAAGGAGATAGCCGCGAGCGACCCCGAGAAATACTGGGTTCCCGCCGAATTCGAGAATATGGACAATGTGGATACGCACTACACAACCTCGGGTCCTGAAATCTGGGAGCAACTCGACGGCCGCGTGGATGCGCTCGTTGCGGCGGTGGGCACGGGTGGCTGGCTCACGGGAGTGGGGCGGTTTTTGAGGGAGAAAAACCCGAAACTCAAAATCTACGGCGTGGAGCCGACGGAATCACCCCTGATCAGCGAGGGAATCTGCTGTGGGCACGGCATCGCGGGTATCGGTGATGGTCTGATCCCCAACATTCTGGATTTGTCCATCATCGACGGCATCATCACAGCCTCGACGGAAGAGTCGCTCCGCATGGCGAGGCGCGCTTCACGCGAAGAGGGTCTTTTCTGCGGAATATCTTCGGGCTGCAACTTGGCGGCGGCGATAAAGTTCGCGCGCTCTTATCCCGAAGCCGGTCGAATCGTCACCATTTTCGGAGACTCGGGGCAGCGCTATTTTTCCACCCCTCTTTGCCATGACGAATCGGGTATGGAGGCGGCGCTACAGGAAGTCGTCGAGGGGGACAGGGAGATGATGCTCCAAAAGTTCAGGGCCTCATGGGAGATCATCGAATAAGGTATTTCCCTTCTTATTAAGGCGTAAGAAATGGTTATTCGGAAACGAGCTTGGGATTCTTACAGACGCTATTCTGAAAACATTTTCGACGCCATCGGGGGCACGCCTCTGGTGCGTTTGAACAAGGTGGCGGCGGATGTGGAGCCCGAGGTCTACGCGAAGCTGGAGTGGTATTCACCCTCGGGAAGCCTCAAGGATCGCATCTACTTCAACATGCTCTTGAAAGCGGAGGAACGTGGCGATCTGACCGCGGGCATGACGGTGCTTGAATGCTCCACCGGCAACGCAGGCATCGCCTGTTCGTTCGTATCCGCGGTCAAGGGTTACCCCTGCATCGTCGTCATGCCCGAGGGCATGAGCGATGAGCGCAAAAAGCTCATGCGCGCCTATGGGGCGGATTTGGTGTTTACGCCGGGCGGGGAGAGCGACGTCGACTTGGCACTCGAGAAACTCGAAGAAATCCGCTCGGCTTCGCCCGAGAAATACTGGGTTCCCGCGCAATTCGACAATTTAGACAACAACGAGGCGCATTATCTCACGACGGGGCCCGAGATTTTCGAGCAGTTGGATGGGCGCGTCGACGCCGTCGTGGCGTCGCAAGGAACCGGCGGATGGGTGAGCGGCGTGGGGAAATTCCTGCGCGAGGACAACCCGGATGTAAGGCTCTACGCGGTGGAGCCTCAGGAATGTCCGCTCCTGAGTCAGCGGGGCTGGGGGCCGCACGGCATCGAGGGCATCGGGGATGGTTTCGTACCCAAGGCGCTCGATCTGTCGCAGCTTTCAGGTATCGTGACGACGACGACGGATGAGTCGGTCGAAATGGCGCAACGCCTGGCGCGCGAGGAGGGGATTTTCTGCGGCATCTCCTCGGGCTGCAACGTGATGGCCGCCATCAAGCTGGCCCATAGGCACCCGGAACTGCTCAACATCGTCACGAACATCAACGATACGGGACAGCGTTATTTCACCACCGCCTTATGCGGGGAGGAAAAACACGTCGAGATTCCCGAACGAGACCACCACGTGGACCCATACAGCGCGGCGCAACTCGATCGGTATTCGAGCGAATGGGAAATCATCACCTAGCATCTGCCGCGGGTAGAACATATGCTTTATGCCCAAATTCTGATTAACAGCATTCTACTTGGGGGCATATACGCCTGCATCGCGGTCGGTTTCTCGCTCGTCTGGGGCGTGATGAACATCTTAAACGTCCTGCACGGCACGTTTTTGATGCTGGGCGGCTACGTTACGTTCTGGATGTTCAGGCTATACGGCGTGGACCCGTTTTTGTCCCTTCCTGTTTCCGCCGTCGTCATGTTCTGCGCCGGTTATGTGGTGCAGCGAGGATTGATCAACAAAATCGTGCGCGCGCCCATGTTCATGTCCTTGATTCTCACCTTCGGTCTTCAATTGATCGTCGTGAGGCTGGCGATATATTTCTTCACCGGTGATTACAGGTCGGTTCAGCCCTCCTATGCTGGTTTCTCCATTCCCGTCATGAGTCTTTCCATACCATTCGTCCGGATTTCCATATTCGTGCTGGGCGTCATTCTCACGAGCATTCTCTTCTGGTTCATGGGGCGTACGCGCACGGGTCGGGCTATACGCGCGACGAGGATGGATTTGGATTCCGCCCAGCTCATGGGCGTCGACATCGGCAGAATCTACGCCATCACGTATGGAATCGGCGCGGCCGTCGCCGCCACGGCGGGTTCTCTCGTGAGCGTGGGTTTCGCCATCTCGCCGGTGAGTGACGTGGAGTTCCTCTCGAAATCCTTCATCATCTGCACCATCGGAGGTCTCGGGAATATCACGGGTGCGCTTGCCGGGGGGCTGATTCTGGGACTCGCCGAGAATTTCGGGGCCCTGTATTTCGGCCCCGGACTACAAAACGCCATCGGCTACGTGCTCTTGATCCTGGTGCTCTTCATCAAACCATCGGGCCTGCTGGGCAGAAAGGGTTTTGATTAACATGTTCAAGCCTTGGGCCCACATTCAATGGCTCGGCATGGGAGCGGGCGTGCTCGCCCTCATCCTCTTGCCCTCTTTCGTGGAAAACGACGAGATTCGCAAGTGGATGGACATCCTGATGGTGGCCATACTGGCGACGAGCTGGAATTTCATCGGCGGCCTGACGGGCTATCCTTCTTTCGCGCCGGCAGCCTTTTTCGGGCTGGGTGCCTACACGACGGCCATCCTGATGAACGCGGGGTTCAATTTTTTCATCACCTTAGGAATTGGCGCCTGCTTCGGCGCTCTCGTGGCGCTCGCCCTGGGCGTTCCCATATTGAGGCTGAGGGGCCACTACTTCGCCATCGCCACGTTCGGAGTGGCGGAATTTTTACGTGAACTGGCGGATAATCTCCGCATCACCGGCGGGGGGGACGGGATCAATCTTCCCCAGATTACGGGCGGGCCGGATTATTTCACGCGCTTTTTCTACTTCTCGATGCTCGGGGTGGCCGTGCTCGCGGTCTTGACGCAGTACTTCGTTACGCGTCACCGCCTGGGCTACGGGCTCGTCGCGATTCGGGAGAATGAGGACGCGGCCTCCATGACGGGTGTGGATACGACGAAATACAAGATCATCGCCTTCGTTCTTTCATCCATTTTCCCCGCGATGGGCGGCGGCGTGTATGCCTACCGCGCCGCATTTTTAGAACCCATCGATGTGTTCGACATCATGTTCTCCATCAAGGCGATCGTGATGTCGATGCTCGGCGGGGTGGGGACGGTGATGGGTCCGATCGTGGGCGCGTTGATGATGGAATACCTGGCGGATTACCTGTGGGGAGCGTTCACGGAATTTCACAGCGTGTTTCTGGGAATCATCATCGTACTCGTCGTCTTGTTCCTCCCGCGTGGCCTGATGGCCGTCTCCCAGGAAGTGAAAAGCCGCGGGTGGGGGTCTTTGGGGGTTATCCTTAAGAGCAACATACAGAGGTTCAAGGTGTGAGCGAAACACTGTTAGAAGGCAGGGGCGTCACAAAGCGTTTCGGCGGACTCACCGCCGTCTCGGCGGTGGATTTCACCGTGCGGAAAGGAGAGATCCTGGGCGTCATCGGTCCCAACGGTGCGGGGAAGACGACGCTCCTCAACTGCATTACGGGTCTTGATCCGTTGAATGAGGGTGAGATTCTGTTTCGCGGCGAACGCATCGAAACCTTCAAGCCCCATACCATCACGAGAAAGGGAATTGCGCGGACGTTTCAGATCGTCCAGCCCTTTCCGGGTCTCGCGGTGCGCGAGAACGTCGTGATGGGCGCGCTGTTCGGCTCCCAGAAGTCGAGAAAAGAAGTGAAGCGCGCCCAAGGCCTCGCGGATGAAATGCTGGCGTTCGTGGGTCTGAGTGATAAAGCCGCGCAACTCGCCTCCCAACTCACGCTCGCCGAGAGAAAGCGCCTCGAATTCGCCAAGTCTCTCGCCACCGAACCGGAGGTGCTTCTTCTCGATGAGGTGAATGCCGGCCTGAACACGACGGAAATCGAGAACGCCATTTCCCTCATCCACAAGGTGAGGGAGCAGGGCGTGACCATCCTGGTGATCGAGCATTTGATGAAGGTGATTACGGGTCTCTCGGATCGCGTCATCGTTTTACACCATGGGGAGAAGATAGCGGAAGGTTTGCCCGGCGAGGTGACGAGTGATGAGCAGGTCATCAAGGCGTATCTGGGCGAGAAGTATGTGGCGATGATGAAAAAACTGGAAGAGGAGTCCTAGGCGTGGTGACGCATGAATCGCACGGCGGGGCGAGCCTTCTGGAAGTACGCGGCCTGGCGGGTGGTTATGACGATGTGCAGGTTCTGTGGGGCGTCGACCTGAGCGTGAGCGAAGGAGAGATTGTCGCCATCGTCGGCAGCAACGGCGTCGGAAAATCCACGTTCTTGCGAATGCTCTCGGGCGTGCTCCCCCACCGGGCGGGCACGGTAGCGCTGGATGGCGAGTCCCTTGGAGGAATGTCGCCGGAGAGCATCGTCGCCAAGGGGATTTCCCATGTGCCCGAGGGCCGCAGGCTCTTCGCCGCGATGAGCGTGGAGGAGAATCTTTTGATGGGCGCCTATGCCCGGAATATGACAGATCAGGCATTGGCGGCGGATTTAGAGAGGGTGTACGGGTTTTTCCCGCGATTGGGGGAGCGAAAATCCCAGCTTGCGGGGAGCATGTCCGGCGGAGAACAGCAGATGTGCGCGATTGCCCGGGGGTTGATGGCGCGTCCCAGGCTGCTCTTGATCGACGAGCTTTCCTTGGGCCTTGCTCCCAGGCTTGTGGAGGAATTGTGCGGTTTCGTTCAGCAGATAAACGAGGAGGGCGTCGCCATCATTCTCGTGGAACAGGACGTGCTGACCGCGTTCGAACTTGCGAGCAGGGCCTATGTTTTTGAGACGGGGCGTGTAACGATTTCCGGTACGTCGGATGAACTGTTGGCGAATCCGCAGGTGAAAAAGGCGTACCTGGGCATGTAGCCTGTTTTTATATGTGTTTCTGGAATGAGGATGTGCGAGAATCGTGAAAAATCGAGAACCAAAGGGTAGCGCTCACCTAATGAGGAGGCAGATCATGAAGAATCGGAATTTGTTGTTTTTCATCGCAGTGGTTTTGTTTTTTGCTTTCGGCGTAACAGGACTTCAGGGTCTGGATGGAGCCGAGGCCGCGGAGGTCAAGTTCGGCGCGGCCTTGCCGCTCACGGGTCCGCTCGCAACCGAGGGGAAAAAGCAGCAGGCGGGCTATGAAATCTGGCGCGAGCGCGTGAACAAGGCGGGCGGCATCAACGTAGGCGGCAAGAAGATGAAGGTGAAAATCGTCTACTACGATTATGAGAGCAAGACGCCGACTGCCACCAAGCTCGCCGAGCGGCTCATCACCAAGGAAAAGGTGGACCTCCTGCTGGGCCCGTTCGGAAGCGGAGCGACGAAATCCGTCGCCGCGATTACGGAGCGCTATCAGGTTCCCCTCATCGCGCCTGTGGCGAGTTCCGAGCCGATTTTCGACCAGGGCTACAAATACCTCTTCGGCCTCCTGGCGCCGAATGCGTATTTGCCGAACAACTTCCTTACGCTCCTGAAAGAGCAGAAGCCTATGCCGAAGACCATAGCGTTCGTGACGCGCAACGACTTCTTCCCGCGCGCCGTCACGAGGATGATCAGAAAAGCGGCGAAAAAGCAAGGTTTCACGGACGTTTACTACGCCGAATTCCCGAAAGATTCCAAGGACATGTCCACCTGGCTCACGATCGTGAAGGGCAAGAATCCCGACGTGCTCATGGTGGCCGGCTATCTTCCCGACACCCTCCTCGCCACCAAGCAGGCGAACGAGTTGGGAGTGAAGCCCAAAATCCTGTTCACCATGGTGGGTCCGGTCTACGCCCAGTTCACGGAATCTCTCGGAGGCACGGCCAACAACATCCTGACCGCCGCCTGGTGGGGCGAGGCGCTCGATTACAAGGGCGGCTTCATCGGCACGGCGCGGGACTTTGGGAAAATCTGGCGCGGCAAGTTCAAGCAGGAGCCGGACTACGTCGCCGCGGCATCGACGGCTGCGGGCATCGTCGCCCAGAAGGCCATCGAGACGGCGGGAACGCTGGATAAGAAGAAGGTTCGCGACGCGATTGCGAACATCGACTTGCAGACTTTCTTCGGCCCCGTGAAGTTCGACAAGCGCAACATGAACGCGGCGAGCGCCATCGTTTTGTTCCAGGTGCAGGACGGAAAGCGCCGGACGGTGGGACCAAAGAGCGTGGCGAACGCGAAGTTCAGGTATCCAAGATAGTTTCTTAGCCGGGTTCGGGAGCGCCGCCTGGGTTGAGGCGGCGTTCTTGGGCCTGGGGAGTTGAGGAGTTTATGCCGACGATTCGCCAGTTGGCCGATGATGAGGTGCCTGAGGCAGCGCGCGATCTCGTCGAGCGCATCAAGACGCGTGAAAAACGCGTTTTCGGTATCGATACGCTCTCGAACGTCTGGCGCTCCATGACCCATCACCCCGATTACATGAAAGCGAGTTGGGAACGCTCGCGGGCCACGATGCAGCGCGGAGATGTGCCTCCTTTGGTGAAGGAGATGGTCGCCTCGGCGGTCTCCATCGTCAATGCGTGTGAATACTGAATCGACTCCCACATCGCCGCGGTCATGCGGATGGGAGTCGATGAGGTGGGGATCACGGAATTGGTTGGCTTGACGGATCATGTCTCGGGGATGAACAAGGTCGCTTTCGGTCTTCTATTGGAAGATGAGGACGCTTCGCCCCTTCTGCCTTATCCGGAAGACTCGGAGGTCGAGCCGGCGGTTCGGGATCTGATGGGCGAAGTGGAGAAGATGGAATCGGCGCGCCTGGGCGAAGATGGAGTCCCGCGCTATTGGCGCTGCTTGGCCCGAAACCGCCATTATTTCGAATCGACGTGGAACAAACACAAACTCTTGCTCGATGGAGGCGTTCTCGAAAAACAGGCCAAGGCGGCGGTAGGTTTGGGGGTGAGCGCCACGAACGGATCTAAATATTTTATACGGTATTTTCATGCCAATTTGGTAAAAATGGGTTGGGACCCGGGGCGAATCCTGGAGATTTTTGGGGTGGTGGACCACTACAACAGCTTTAACTCTCTGGCGACGGGAATGCAGATTGAATCCGACATCAGACCGTGATTCGTGAATAGTTTCAGGCATAGGCTTGGCACTTGGCGAAACGGAAATTTTTGGGGCGGAGAATGGAATTTTTTCGCGCTACATCGGTGGATGAGGCGCTGGCGGCTGCGCGCGATGGCGCCGCTTTTGTCGCGGGCGGCACGAACCTCGTGCCGGATGTTCTTTTCGGGCGAAAGAAAATTGCGCGCGCAGTGGATATCAGCCGTCTCGATGAGCTTCGCTTCATCGAGGAGGTGGACGGGAAAATCAGAATCGGTGCGCTGGCGACGGTCACGGATTTGCTGGATTCGGAACTGATACGCGCAGCGGCCCCGCCTTTGTATGAGAGCGCTATCGAGTTCGCGGGTCCTTTGGTGAGAAACCGGGCGAGCGTGGCGGGCAACCTGATGGATGCCTCGCCCGCCGCCGATTTGGCGCCACCTCTGCTGGCGCAAGATGGCGTCGTTGAATTGGCTTCGGTGGAAGGTGAACGCTCCCTGCCGCTTTCCGAATTCTTCTTGGATTACCGGAAAACGGCGGTACGGTCGGAAGAACTCGTAACGGCCATCGTCATTGAGCCCCTGGGAGGGGCTGATAGGTGCGCTTATTACAAACTCCAACTCAGGCGTGCGATGGCGATAGCCGTCATAAGTGTGGCGGTCGCTCTTCGGATGAAAGGAAACGTCTGCGCGGAGGCCGCCATCGCCCTCGGGGCGGTGGCTGCAATCCCGTACCGCGCGCGTGCCGCCGAGGTGTTTCTGCGCGGAAAGGAAATTGGGGAAGCTGAAATCGAGGCTGCTGCTGCGGCCGCAGAGGATAGCGCGCAACCGATTGACGACGTGCGGGCGAGTGCGGCGTACCGCAAGAAAATGTGCGGTGTGCTGGTTCGCCGCTTGTTAAGAAAAGCGTTGGGTATGCCGCAGGCCGTGGTCGTGTGATGAAAACCTTTGGATTTTGGATGATAAGATGATGAATGGATATGAAATAAAATTACGCGTGAACGGAAAGGATGAAACCCTCGCCGTGCGTGGAGATGAGACGCTCCTGCGTGCGCTCAGGCGGATTGGGTATGTGGAAGTGAAGCTCAGTTGCGAGGGGGGTGATTGTGGTGCGTGCGCCATTTTACTCGATGGCGTCGCGGTGAACGCCTGCCTCGTGTTCGCCGCGCAGGCCGATGGCTCCGAGATAATCACCGTACGTGGCATCGGAACAGAAGACGACCTCCATCCCATTCAGGAGCAGATCATCGAAAAAGGAGGTGTGCAGTGCGGTTTTTGCACACCCGGGATAGTGGTAGCGGCGAAGGCGCTTCTGGATGAGAATCCCGCGCCTACGCGTGAAGATATACAGCGTGGCCTCGCGGGAAATCTTTGCCGTTGCACGGGATACAAAAAGATTTTCGAAGCGCTCGCCGTGGCCGCCCGGCAGATGAACGAAGGAGGCGACTCATGAGCACGCGCGTCGTCGGCCGGCCTCATCCCATCATCGACGCCGTGGAGAAAGTCTCCGGCGCCACGATATTCATCAATGATTTGGAGCTTCCGGGCGCTCTCACAGGCATGGCCCTGCGAAGTCCCCATCCCCACGCGAGGATTTTGACCCTCGATACCTCGGATGCGGAGCGCCTGCCGGGCGTCGCCGTCGTTCTTTCCATGAATAACACGCCAAATGCCCCCTTCGGCATCAATCATAAGGATGAAACCGCGTTTTGCCGCGAGAAGGCGCGCTACGTGGGGGATGAAGTCGCCGCCGTGGCGGCGGTGGATGAGGAAACGGCGCGCGAAGCGCTTTCGCTCATTCGCGTGGAATATGAAATTTTGTCCACGGTTGCGGACCCTTTCGGGGCGCAAGCGCCGGATGCGCCTCTCGTCCATGATTCCGTGGCTGGAAACATCGCGAATGAGTTCCATATCAAACGCGGCGAGATAGACGAGGCGTTTCATGCAGCTGACGCCAGGTTCTCGGATGAGTTCCACACCCATCTTGCGCACCAGGCGTATATCGAACCCACGGGTTGCGCTGCGCAGTGGCATCGGGACGGAAAAATCTCCCTATGGGGTTGTTTGCAGTCGGTGTTTTTGATTCGCACTTTCATGCTTGCGCCCGTCATGGGCATGTCCCCCGATGATTTTCGCGTAACGCAAACCAAACCTGGCGGCGCCTTCGGAGGCAAGCTGGATGTGAAAGCGGCTCTCATGGCTGCGATGTTGAGCCGCGCGGCGGAAAAGCCCGTCAGGTTCATCATGAGCCTCGAAGAAGATTTAACCGCCATGCGCCCGAGAATGCCGGTGCACATATCCTTGGAATCCGCCTGGATGAGCGATGGCGCGCTGGCGGGCAAGCGCGTCAAAATCGTGGCGGAAAACGGCGCTTACAGCTCGCTGTCCCCGGCCATCATGAGTTCCATTGCGCTGCGGACGGACAATCTCTACAAAACGCCTGCCGCGGAGATTCAGGGAAAACTCGTCTACACGAACATCATCCCCTCGGGCCAGATGCGGGGGTTCGGAAACGTGCAGGCGACTTACGCCTGGGAGAGTCATCTCGACAACGTGGCCGATGGTCTGGGGATGGACCCTGCCGAGCTTCGTCTTAAGAATTATACCGAAAAGGGCGACGTTTCGCTTCACGGCTGGAAAATCGCGAGTTGCGCCGTGGCCGACGCCACGAAATACGTGGTGGATAAGATCGACTGGAAAGCCAAGCGCGCCCGAGGGGGAAAAGGCCGCGGTGTAGGTCTTGCCAGTTGCATTCATGTTTCGGGAAATAAAGGTTTCTCGGTGGAACTCGGGCCGGATGACACGGACCCCTCGAGCGGCGTGATTCGGCTGGATGAGGAAGGAAAAGTCGAAATCTGGTCGGGTGAGTCGGACCTGGGCCAGGGCGCCACGAGCGTGATGGCCTACATCGCTTCGGAAGTCATGGGTATTCCGCTAAACCGGTTCAAGGTGCCCCCCACGGATACGGGCTACATGCCCTTCGGCATGGGGGCGTTCGCCAGCCGCATCACCTTGATTGGCGGCAATGCCGTGAAGCTCGCTGCAGAGGACGCGCGCAGGAATCTGTTGGATGCGGCGGCGGAAATCATGGAAATCCCGGCGGATGAACTCGAAATTGTAGAGGGAGAGGTCCAGGCGAAGGCTCTGCCCGAGCGGAAAATGACGGTGGGCGAAGTCGTCAGGCGGGCGGGAAGCGTGATTGAAGGCAACGGGAAATGGCTGGCCGGGGGAGATGTGCTCGATAAGGAAAAATTCGGAAATCCCTCGACCACGTATTCTTTCAGCACCCACGGCGCCGAGGTGGAAGTGGATATGGAGACGGGGGTCGTCACCATTTTGCAGATTTGCTGTGGTCATGACCCGGGCCGGGTGATCAACAGGTTGGGCGCCGAGGGGCAAGTCGAGGGTGGTGCGGTTCAGGGGATGAGCTACGCGATGATGGAAGGTCTCGCGCCGCTGGAGGGGCATCTGCGCGGGAAAAATTTTCACGATTACCTCATCGCCACCTCGATGGATGCGCCCCCGATTGAGCATGATTTCTTTGAATCGATGGACCCTCACGGCCCCTATGGCGCCAAGGGGTTGGCCGAGGTGGCGATAAACCCGATCACGGCGGCGATTTGCAACGCTATCTATCACGCAACGGGCGGCGCGCGAGTCCGCAGCCTGCCGGTCAGTCCCGAGCACGTGCTCGAAGCGATAGAAGAAGCAAGAAAATAAAAGACCGCTTGAGCGGCCCGTGAACCTGGGGTTTATCCGTCTACTCTCCGCATGTCCCCGAGGGCTTGAAAAAGTGAACGAATACTCCCCGTCTTTCAAGTTCTCGATAATTCACTCAAAGTTCTAGGTATTTCCGTGCAGAATCTCTCCTGCGACGTATTGATCCTGGGCGGCGGCCCCGCCGCCATGACGGCGGCCATCGCCGCGATGGAGAGCGGCGCGGACGCGCTTTTGGTCTGCAAGCAATCTCCCGGGAGTTCGGGCAATATCGTCATGGCCCGCGCGGGACATTCGGCGAATTTCGCGCCCGATGACAGCGCGGCTTTGTTCCTGGAAGATACCCTGGAGGGAGGCGCACGCCTCAATCACCCCGCCGTCGCCCATGCCATGTGCGCGGATTCCGCCGCTCGCATACGCGATCTTTACGACTGGGGGATTCCCTTCATCACGCGCGAGGACGGGTCGTTCGACTTACACCCCCAGGGCGGCCACAGACAAGACCGCGGAATTTACCCGATCAAGAACTGGGGCGTGGAGGTGGCGAGGCCGCTGCGCAAGAAACTCGACGCAGACGCCGCCCGTATTCTCGAAAACGTCATGACCGTCGATTTGCTCGTGGATGATGGGGTCTGCGGGGGCGTCATGGGTTTTCACACGAGGAGCGGCGAGGTGTACGCCATACGCGCAGGCGCCACCATACTGGCCACGGGCGGCGCGGGGCAGATTTTTGCGGAGAACACGAATGCGGGCGGCATCACGGGAGACGGCTTCGCGATGGCGCTGAGGGCGGGCCTTGCGCTCTCCGATATGGAGTTCGTTCAGTTCTACCCGGCCGTCATCAAGCGGCCCGAGAGCAACATGGTGGTGGCGCCCACGCTGTTCCCGCTCGGTGCGCGGTTCCTGAACCGGGACGGGGAGGACATCATGCGCGACGTGCCAGGCGGCGGCGACGCCACGCGCGACCTGATGGCGCGGGCGGTCTATCTCGAACTCATGCGTGGCGGCGGGGTGGATGGCGCCGTGCAGATGGATTTATCCGGCATCTCGGTGGAGGATCTGGAGCATTTCGCCCCCGACAATCTCAAGCTCTTCGCCAGGAGGGGCGTTTCGCCCCACGGCAGCGATATCTACGTCTCGCCCAAGGCCCACTTCTTCATGGGCGGGGTGCCGATTGACGGCGAGGGAGCGACGGCCATGCCGGGCCTCTACGCGGCGGGCGAGGTGAGCGCGGGTGCGCACGGGGCGAACCGCCTCTCGAACAACGCCTTCACCGAGGCCCATACGCTGGGCTGGCGCGCGGGGAAGGCCGCAAGCGAGCTTGCGCGAAGCTCAGAATGCGCGACGCCGGGTCCTGCGCTCGCGAAGGCCCACGCGGTTGCGCTCTCGGAGCGCGCGGGCAGGCCGAATCGCGCGGTGGACTTGGTCCGCAAGCTCAAGAGGCTCTGCTGGGAGAAGGCGGGCATCGTGCGCGAGGAGGGCCCGCTCGAAGAGGCGCGGGGCGCGCTCGGGGATATCCAGGGCGCTCTGGCTTCGTGTGGGGGGAGCGCACCCGCCCGCCTGCTCGAGGCCGTCGAGGCGGAGAACATGTGCCTGAGCGCACAGGCGGTGGTGGAGGCCGCGCTGCTCAGAACCGAGAGCCGGGGCGCGCACTACCGGGCGGATTGCCCCGAAGCCGACGACGCGCGCTGGCGGGTCAACATTTTCGTGAAAATGGCCGAAAAAACATTTATGGCCCGGGAGCGTCCCATAGGCCGCCATACGTGGGGAAATCACTGAAACCCCTTATTTATCAACGAGATAAATTTTCACTTATTTTCAGATATTTCCCCCTTTTTCCCCCTTTTTTCAGACATTTTCACTTATGCGCCGGCGTTTCGCCCGGCGGGCGACACCTTGCCACACGCCCGGGCCTGCGCGGTAACGCCAAATGCGCGGAAATGCGCCCCCGTTTTCTTGGTGGATCCAAGCCGGATTCGGGAGGGTCAAACCCGAGCGAGGAGCGAGGGTTTGCCGACCAATGCGGGAGGGTTTGCCGACCGGAAAGGGAGGGACCGCCACCTACGGATGATCGGGAGAGAAGCGATTCGTTTCGTAGGGGCGGCATATATGCCGCCCGACAGATTTGCACCGAAGATATCGCAGGATAAAGGCAACAGGTTAACCCCTGGTCAACCTTGCGGTTGCCACCGGCATGCGCCGGAATGACGATCAAAGGCGGTGGTCATTGCCGACTGATGAAGGAGGTACTGCTCGGGTCGAGAAGGGAGGGAACGGGAGAAGTAAAACGCCGCTACGCAAAAAAAAAGGGCTCGCCCCCTCTCCCGATTCACCTCTCGGCGAACATTCTTGATTCCAGTCAAAAACGGGGAGGGGATAGCCCCTTTTTCGGAATTGCCAGGCGTCGCCAAAGCGCGTTATAAAAAAAGCGGGGGTTGCCCATTGTTCCCGTTCCCGGCTCGAGGACTCAAACTCTAAGCAAGGAGCGGTACAGTTTGCTCAATCACGAGGGAAGCAACCAATGAGCAGCCCCCTTTACTCTTCTTTATTTGTCCGCCTTCTCCCCGGGCGTCGTATATAAAACCCAAGAGCCAAGGCAAGGCGTCTTGCTCTACTGTTTGTAAGCGCCGATGAGGCTCATGGCGGCGTCACCCGTGCCGCCTCTCACGCCGAAGGCGCCTGCTGCTGCGAACCCGGAGTAGAAAAAGGGATTTTTCAGCATATTTCCGGTTTTCTACGATTAACCTTCTTACCTTGTGTATCTATACGGGCCGCAACAAAACCACTTGTGAGTCTTTGGGCAGCACCGGGGCCGGCAACCTTGCGGACACGCAGTCCGGGCTGGTTGCGACACAATCCACGAGGTATAGGTTCTTGAGGTGGGTTCTCGCCTATTCCGTCCTTCAAGAAGAAAGACGTGTTGTATTCAGCGAGCAGCCCGAAATCGACTGCACCTCATGGATCTGTGTCGCAACTCTGATATTGCTACAGCTTTTTGCATTTTGTCAAGGTGAATTTCTCGCCGATTTTCGACCTTCCAGAAGAAGATCGCCTCGTGGTTGGCGAACAGCCGAAGCCTCTTCACCTCGTGGATTGCATCGCAATGTACATCTTGCGATAGCTTTTTTGGGTTTGTCAAGGAATGATTTTTTCATCCATTTTGAGTGAAAGGTCAGTCTTCCCCGAGGAGGGGAAGACTGCTGTTTCGAGCGATGAGAGGAGGAAATGCGTTTTCTATAGGTGCCCCTGCTACGGTCGGAAATGTGTCTCAAGAGGGAGTGAAAAGAGGGAACTGACTTCAGGGAGGGGTGGTTTCTTGATTCGAGCGTGTTTTTATCCTCGTCATTCCGGCGCATGCGGGTGGCAACCGAAAGGTTGGCCGGAACCGGGGAGGGTGAAACTATTGTGGTATTTCTTTTCCTCTACGAGGAGGTGGAAATCGCGGCAAAAGATGCAAAAGCAAATTCCCCGGATTCCGCATTCTCTTCCTCATCGGGCGAGAATGACACCGGAATGACGGTGTTTCCTGAGCAATCCCTCTCTCTTCGGTCGGAATTGCCCCTACGGCGTATACGCCCGGTGCACCGCCCGGCTCGCGCCGTTCCAGCCGGGCATCACCGCGCCGAGCGGCCCGTTGCCGCCTGCGACGATGAGGTGTAGGTCTTCCGGTTCGTTCACGACGCGGATGAAGAAATCATCATCCTCCCTGTCCACCGGATAGGTCCACCGCCCGTTCGGCTTATCCTCCCTCCAGGGGCCGCCGCGCTTGAGTTCCCCCACGGTGCGCCCCGCGTTCTCACAAACATATGCGTGCACGTCCGCGCGCGAGAACCCGGCCCGCTCGCACAGGCGGGCGTGTTCGGGCGAGAGGATGAGCACGGTGTCGGACCTCACCCAGATGGGCCACGAACCCATCGCCGCCATGTTGTCCATGTGGGAGACGAGGAGGCGCTTGGGGTCGCGGTCCACGTCGTTGAAGACGATGTGGGGGTTTTCCACCATGACGGCGGTGATGACGTCCTCATCCGGGCCGTATCCCCGCGATACGGCCAGCGACTCCCAGGGGCCTTCGTCCTCATTCTCGGCTATGCAGAACGTGAAGCGAGACGGCTGGCTGTAGATGCTCATGCAGGCCACGCGCGCCACGCCGCCGCCCAGGTTGAGCAGCAGGAGCCTCACCGCGCGGCCGATGGTGGCGTTCGCCCGAAAGCCGGGGCCGAAACAACCCTGCCCGCCCGTTACCCCGATGCGTTTCCCATAGGGGCCGTTCACGATGAGCAGGGGCGCTACGCTGTGCATGGTGGCCTGCACGCCGCGCAGGTTGAGCGCCTCTTCCACGATGAGCTCCAAAGCCGCGATGACGACGGGTAGGTATTCGGGTCTGCACCCCGCCATGACGGCGTGGACGGCGACGCTCCGCACGGTGGCGACCTCATCGAGCGGCGGGACTTTGCAGAGCGCCTCATCGGGCGGTCTCTTCGTTCCCGTGAGCATGCGCTCGATGCGCTCCTCGGTGGGCGTGACCACGGGGAAGCCGTCGGACCAGGGTTTTTCCAGAAAAAATTCGAATTCATCCATCTCGTTCATGGCGCGCTCCGGGGTTGGCGTTTGTAGATTTTTTCGTTGGTGTATGTAGCCCCACCCTATCACGCCCGGCTTTGTTTTGGATCGTCATTCCGGCGCGCAGGCGCAGTCGCAGGAATTGTAGGGGCCGCATATATGCGGTCCTCCCCGTTCGCTATGCGGCTCTTCCCGTTCGGTATGCGGGTCGCATGTATGCGACTCCTACACTCCGAATGAAGGGGTAGGGTCAGACATATATGTCTGCCACCTGCGTGTCCGCCCGCCTTTGTTTTGATCGTCATTCCGGTGTCAAACCCGACCGATGAAGGGGTTGTTGAAAAGTCCCGATTTCGTGATTCGGCGAATGGAACCAACCAGGGACGGGGGGGGGCCGTAGCGGACAGGCCCTGTGCCTGTCCGAGGTCGCGACTTGTGGGACAGCCCCGAGGAGGGGCAGTGTGACAGCCCCGAGGAGTCGATTCCGACCGAAGAGGGAGGAACCGTGTCACTACGAGGCGGTGCGGCTTTGTTCGTCATTCCGGCGAAAGCCGGAATCCATGTGTTTTGCCTTTGTTTTTTATTTTCTGATTGATTCCCGCCAATGACGGGGAGATGAAAAGCCGGAGTATTGTCATTTCGCTCGGCAATGGATTCCGGCTTTCGCCGGAATGACGGCAGTGGTCAATTCCGAGCGAGGAGGGGTTTTTCAACAACCCCGATGAGGGAGGGTTTGCGGAACCCAGGAATTTTTCTTTTCCCTTTCGCCGTCATGCCGACCCCATCGAAAAAAGAATGAAAGGCCGTAATATCTCTTCTCTCCTCGGTTCTGGCCAACCTTTCGGTTGCCACCCGCATGCGCCGGAGTGACTGCGGTGTGAACTTTGCAGGGGATTCCACCCTCGTAGGGGCCGTTCGCGAACGGTCCCTACCCGATAACCGTCATTTCGGCAAACCCTCCTTCATCGGTCGGCAAAACCCTCCCTCCTCGGCCGCGTTTTCACCTCACCCCGCCGCCTTTTTCTCGATGGCGTTTTTCGCCGCCGCGAGGGCGTGGTTCGTTTTCGGGAAGCCGATGTAGGGGGTGAGGGAAACGATGGCCTCTATCAACTCTTCAGGCGCGAGCCCCTGGTTCAGCACGCCGCGCGAGTGAATCTCCACCTCGCCGGATAAATCCTGGGCCGCCGCCGCCGCGACGATGAGCATCTCGCGCGTCTTGTTGTCGAGCAGGGGCTGGCTCCAGCAGGTGCCGAAGCAGTACTCCACGATGGCGCGGGTGTGCGTCGGCGCAAGCTCGCCCATCTCGGTGAACGTGCCCGCGAGGCCGTCCTCGCCGTAGATACCGAGTGATTTTCTTATCGTGAGACCGCGTTCGTATCGCTCCTCGTTCATGGGGTTCTCCTTGTATACAGTGGCGGTGAATTGGGCAGGTGAATTTATCGTTTCCTGCTCAGGTTTTGGTTCGTCATTCCTTGTCGATGTTTTCCTCGTCCGTGCGGGACGCATATATGCGTGGCGGACATATATGTCCGACCTACAAAGACACGGCGGTATCGGTGTAGGGGCCGCATATATGCGGCCCTCTCCGTCGGCATTCAGATAAAGAGGCGAAGATTTCGTAGGGGCACTTCGTGAAGCGCCCGCTTCTCCTCCGGCGAGGGCGGTTCGCGAATGGTGGGGCGGTCCCGAGGAGTCGGTTCCGACCGGAGAGGGAGGGACCGCCCCAACAGTGGGTCGTAAAGATGTTCGCGCCCTTCCGCCCCGGCCGGATTTTGGTTCGTCATTCCGGCAAACCCTCCCTCCCCGGCCGGGTCTGACCTCAATCGCTCTTGTCCGGGATGACGCCCGGCCGCGTGATGATGAAGCACACCACGCACGCGCATATCGCCGCCAGCAGGACTTTCGCGTACACCGGCGCGCTTACGAGATAAATCGAAGGCCCCGCGAGGATGACGATGAGCGAGACCGAGGTCCACTTGGCCCGGGGGCGGATGACGCCGTGGCGCTGCCAGTTCGTGATGAGCGGCCCGTAGAGCCTGTGGTTCAAAAGCCACCCGTGGAGTTTTTCCGAGCTTTTGGAGAACGCGAACGCCGCCAGCAGGATGAAGGGCGTCGTGGGCAGGACGGGCAGCAGCAGGCCGATGACGCCTAAGCCCAGAGAAACGCAGCCCAGCGCCAGAAAAAATGGACGGGATATTTTTCCCCACATGATTGTCGCTACCCCCGCATGGACGCATGGCCGTATCGTTGATTCTCCCCCGAAGCGGCGTTTTCCACAACGCGCGCGCTTGGGCTTTCTCCGGGCCGATGTACTAGAATGGGCGGACGCTACCTCTTATATATATCTCGGGAGACGACATGGCCGTTCAGGAAAAAGTGGACGCGGATTCCTTGTGGAGAAACCTCGAAGGCATCTGCCGGTGGGAGCGATACACCGGAACCGGGGGCGAGAACGAGGCGGTGCGCTACATCGAGGCGGAATTATCGAGCTTGGGCATTGACGTCGAAGTCCATGCGTTCGAATCCCTGATCAGCATACCCGGTAAGGCGGCGCTCCATATCCTGGGAGAAGGGGGGGAGCGGATTCCCGCCATCACCGCCGTTTTCGGCGCATCCACAGGCGAGGCTGGCGTGATCGGGGATGCCGTCTACGTCGGGGAGGCGGGAGCGCCCGATACGCCGTTCGGCTCTCCTTTTTACGGGAATGAATCGAGCGCGCCCCCCGTGGCCGGGCGGGTAGTCGTGGCCGAGGGCATGGTGAGTCCCGCGCGGTTTTATTTCTTCGAGCGAAGAGGCGCCATCGCCCAGGTGTACGTGAACAAGGGCTATGCGCACGAGATGACGGTCTCCACCATCTGGGGCGCGCCTACGCCCGAGAGCATCGCGCGGCTGCCGAAAACGCCCGTCCTCACCTTATCTCGAGAACAGGGGGCGGGCCTCCTCGAGCGCCTGCGATCAAGAGAAGAGGTGGAACTCCTCGTTCATGCCAAGACGGACACCGCCTGGCGCGAGACCCTCATGCCCGTGGCGAGCATCGCGCCTGAAAACGGAGCCCGGGAATACGCCCTCGTGGGCGGGCACGTCGATTCATGGCACATCGGCGCGAACGACAACGCGGCGGGCGACGCCACGCTCATGGAACTGGCGCGCATAGCGCACCAGATGCGGGGAGAGCTCAGGCGCGGTCTCAAGGTGGCCTGGTGGAACGGGCACTCGCACGGGCGGTTTTCGGGCTCCACCTGGTATGCGGACCACATGTTTCATGAACTCAGGAAAAACTGCGTCGCCTATCTGAACATCGATCAGCCCGGCTGCCGGGGGGCGACGCTCTATCGTCCGTTCTGCACGGCGGAGGTACGCGACTGGGTGCGCGGCGTCGTGGAGCGTCTGGGCGGCCAGCGCACGAGTCCTGATCATCCCCGCAAGATGGCCGACCAGTCCCTCTGGGGGGTGGGCGTTCCCTCGTTCTCCTTCCTGCCCGTGCTGCCGCCCGGGCATCCCGACTTACAAAAAGATCACCCCGATAGCGGCTTTCCCGAATACTGGCACCATCCCGCCGACACGCTCGACAAGATGGATAAGGACTTGCTCGCCGAGCATTGCCGCCTCTACGCGGGGGCGCTGCACGAGCTTTGTAGTCTTGAGCGGGTGCCCCTGAACCCCGCTACGACGGCAGCCGTCGTGAACGAGGAGATAGCCAGGCTCGCGGATTCGGGAGGAGGAGCGGTGGATTTATACGATTTACGCGAGGCGGGCGTGCGCTTTGCCCGCGCATGCGAGGCGTTGCGCGCGAAGCTGGAAAGCGTGGATTCCGCCGAGGGCAACCGCCTTGTTCTCAAGATGAGCCACGCGGTGAATCCCGTTCTCTACACGCTGGCGGGGCCGTTCGATCACGACCCGGCAAGCGGCGCGTTCAGGATGCCCGGTCTTCAGTGTATCGGGAATTACGCCGAAAAAGGCCCTGATAGCGATGCGGGGAGAGTCATCTACACGCGCATCCTGCGCGAGAAAAACCGCGTCATCACGGGTCTCGACGCCGCGATCGCGCTTGCGGAGTCTTTGTAGGCGAGCCTTACACTCTCCCTACCGCACCCTCAGGATAATTTTTCCGCGCACGTGCCCCGTTTTGCAGAGTTCATGCGCCGCCGCCGCTTCTTGGAGCGGCATCTCCAGTATCTCGGGCGGGCGAACCGCTCCCGATGCGGCGAGTTCGATGATTCTCCCCAAATGCGCGCGATCTCTTCGCACGTCCGGGCGGATGATGGATACGTCCTCCCTCGGCGGCTCGAAGCCCTGCGGACTCGCCACGATGTGCACCAGCCGTCCCCCCGGTTTCAAGACCGCGAAGCTGCGCGCCTGCACTTCGCCTCCGATGGTGTCGAAAACCACGTCGCAAGGGGGGACTGTTTCGGCGAAATCTTCTTTTTTATAGTCGATGGCGAAATCCGCCCCCATTTCCTTGACGTAGGCGTGGTTGGCCGCACTCGCCGTGGTGTAGACCGTCGCGCCGACGTGTTTCGCGTACTGGACGGCGAAGCCGCCCACCCCTCCCGCGCCCGCGTGAATGAGGATGGTTTCACCGGCCTTGAGTTTCGCGCAGTCTTCGAGGGCGGTCAGGGCCGTCAATCCCGTGATGGCGAGCGCAGCGGCTTGCACGTGTGAGAGGAAATCCGGTTTCGGGGCCGCGAGGGCCGCGGGCAGGGCGATGGCTTCGGCGTAGCCCCCCTCGCAACCCTGTTCGTTGATGGCGAATACGGGGTCTCCGGGCTGAAAATCCGAGACGCTGGCCCCCGCTTCGCGGACGACGCCCGAGAAATCCCTCCCCAGGATGTGGGGGAAGCGGGCCTGTACGTCCTTTTTGCGGAGTCCTTCGCGCACCTTCCAGTCGGCGGGGTTCACGCTCACCGCATGGATGTCGATCACGATTTCCCCCGGCCCCGGCACGGGGTCGCGAGTATCTGCGTATTCGAGCACTTCCGGGCCGCCGTAGCCGTGCATCAGAATGGCTTTCACCGCGTGCTCCTTGGTTGTCGAATTTCTCTCTTACCTAAGCTCCGCGAAAGGGCCTGCGTCCTCCCCCAGCCCCAGATATACGGTACGTATGTGATTCCACAGGGCGAGTTTCGCCCAGTCGGCCGTTTCGAGAACCCGGTATTCCGTGTCGAAAAAAGGATTGGGGAGAAAGAAGGTCATCATCTGCTCATCGCGCCCGTTCAGCAGCACCAGCGAATAGCTCACCGGGGCGTGGCCCGCGATGGGGGGATTCTGGTAGGCCCGCTGGAGCATCCCCCGCGCGCACTTCCGCCAACGCGCCAACTCGGGCGGGCAGGGGTGTAGCGCGTCGCCCCGGTGCTCGCCGATGCAGACGTGAAAATGCCACTCGCCCAAGTCGACGGTCAGGTAGCCGTCCAGATAGCTGATCCTGTGCGGAGGGGATTTCACGCGGCACTCGAACACGGCTCCCTGGATGCAGGGGCCGA
The DNA here is from genome assembly GCA_965221165.1 of bacterium. Taxonomy (GTDB): domain Bacteria; phylum UBA8248; class UBA8248; order UBA8248; family UBA8248; genus Bin107. The sequence continues at coordinate 940,882 of CBDCRP010000003.1, read as the reverse complement.
AGACGAGCGATTCATGGTGGTTCTCGAACAAGTCGCGCAAGAGGGTTTCCAGGAGTTCACGCTCGGGCTTGAATTCCCAGATGGAATGCAGGCTCCCGTCCGCACCCGTTTCTTCCCGGTATTGCGCTTTCGCCTTCATGCGAGTCCCCGTTTGCGGAGGTCGCCGCTCACATGGGCGGGACCTGGGCGGCGTGATTCAGGCTAATCGGTCGTTCGTAGAAGAGTATAGCGTATGGTCAGCACGAGTGTCTTATCCAGATAGGGCAGGGGAGCCGCTTTTCGCACCGCCTCGAGCGTGGCGCCGTCTAAAAAGGCGTTGCCCGAGGTTTTCTTGATTCTGAGGTCACGCAGCCGCCCGTTCGGCAGAATCTGAAAACTCACGGTGGATGCGCCCTCGGCCCCTGATTCGCGCGCGATGTCCGGGTAGTGCTGGTGACGCTTGATACGCTCGATGATGGCCGCGACCTGCGCGTTCGCATCCACCCGCACACGTCTTTTCCTGAAAGTGAAAGAGGGCGCCTCGGACGATGCGGGACGACTCGTCTTCACGGATGGCGCGTCCACGGAGGTTTCTATCTCCTGGGCGAGAAGCGGTGCGGGCGTAGTGAGCGCAAAGACCAGGACCCGGACAAGAAATTTCGCGCAAGAGATTTTCTTCACGGCTTTCGCTCTCTCCCCTCCGCGCGCGGGCGTTCTTCTTTCGTGGCTCGCATGATGAAATATCGCTCCTCCTCGCCGTTCATCGTGAGAATCTGGGCGCGTACGTGAAACGCCTTTTCGATGAGCCGGGGCGTCAGGACGCTGCTTGCGTTTCCTTGGGCCAGGATTTCTCCTTCATACAGCAAAAGCAGTTCATTGCAGTAGTGGTGCGCGAGGTTCAGGTCGTGCACCGAGACGACTACGGTTCGGCCTTCCAGGGCTTGTGCGCGCAGGATCGCGAGGATGTCGAGGCAGTGTTTGACGTCGAGATTCGCAAAGGGCTCATCGAGCAGCACGATGGGCGTTTGCGCGGCGAGGGTTCTCGCGATCAGGACGCGCTGCAACTCTCCGCCCGAGAGTTCGTTGAGCGTGCGGCTCGCGAGGCCGGCGGCGTCCACGTCGCGCAGGGCCGCATCCACCGCCTCGCGATCCGCATCGGTTTCGGGCGCGAGCCTGCCCAGATAGGGGTATCTCCCCATCATCACGGTCTCCTCGACGCGGGAAGGGAAACGCCGGTTCCTGTCTCTGGGCGAGATAGCCCACGCGGCGGGCCGTCTCCTTTCTGGTGAACGCTTCGATGGGTTCGCCGTCCAGCGAAATTTGCCCCGCCTTTATCGGCAGAATGCCCGCAAGGGCGCGCAGGAGCGTCGTCTTCCCGGCCCCGTTCGGGCCGATGACGCCCGTGAGCGCGCCCGGATGAAAATCGGCCGACACGTTTTTGAGCACGTCCCGTTCGCCGAGTTCGACGCGGGCGTTTTGCATGTTCAACATCATCAGAACATCTCCGCGCGCGCGCGATTCTTGACGATCAGATAGAGAAAAAACGGCCCGCCGATGCTCGATGAGAGCACGCCCAGGCGTATCTCCCCGGCGGGCGAGATCGTTCGCGCCAGCAAATCCATCCCCATCACGAATACCGCGCCCGCCATCATGCTGAGCGGCAAAAGCCTGCGGTGGTCCGGCCCGACGAGCATCCGCACGATGTGGGGGACGAGCAGGCCCACGAAGCCGACCACGCCCGATACGGCGACGGACGCCCCGGCCGCCGCTGCGGCGATGACGAGAATCCACGCCTTCGCCCGCGCCGTGTCCACGCCCAGCGCCATGGCGGATTCTTCTCCCGACATCATGAGATTCAGTTCGCGCCCGAAGAAGGTGGCGGCGAGGGCCGAGGCGGCGAAAAAGGGCGTGATGAGAAAGGCGTGCTCCCACGTCCGGTTCGTCAGACTCCCCATGAGCCAGAAGAGAATCTGGCGGGCGATCTCGAAGTCGCTCACGCTGTAGCTCAGCACGAGCGTCGTCAGCGCGCCCGCGATGGAATTCATCGCCATCCCGCAAAGAATGAGCGCGCCCAGCGGCGTGTGTCCCTTGTGGGAGGCCACGAGGGAGACGAGAAACACGCTCAAGAGCGCGCCGCCGAAGGCGGCCAGGGGAACCGACCAGATCGAGACGGCCCCCAGGCCCAAGGCGATGGCGCTCGTAGCGCCCAGCGCGCCGCCCGTGCTGATGCCGACCACGACGGGGCTCGCCATCGGGTTTCTGAAAAGGCCCTGGAGCATCACGCCCGAAAGTGCCAACGACGCCCCGACGAAACCGCCCGTGAGCGTCCGGGGGACGCGAATGTGCCAGATGATGGTCCGCTCGTGGACGGAAACGCCCGCCCCCTCGGGCGAGAGGAGGCCCAGTTCGCTCAGGATGACCTCGAGAATCTTGGCTGAAGTGATGTCCGTGACGCCCAGGCGGACGCTGAGAGAAGCGACCAGCAAGGCGATGGCGATCATCCCCGCCGCCGGCGCGTATTTTCTCACCGGTACAATTCCCTCACCAGATCATCGAGTCCGCCGACGATGTATTGGGATACGCTCGAAAAACGCGGATAGGGGATCTCGATGATTTTCTTGTTCCTCAAAGGGGCGTAGACCGCGTTCGCGCGAATGGCGGCCTTCATGCTTTCTCCCGATTCGGGGTTCACCCCCACCATGATGACGTCGGGATTCCAGGCGATGGCCCTCTCCGCCGATATCCTGCGCGCTCCCCGGATTCCGCGTTCGGCGGCCACGTTCTCACCACCCGCCAGGCGGATAAGCGCGTCGTGCGAGGTGCCGCTGCCGGTCGCCCAGCCGCCCCGCACGAGAGTCAAAATGCGGGGTGGTTTTGCGTTTTTGGGGATGCGCGCGCGGATGGCGCGAATTTTCTCTCGCGCGTCCCGTATGAGTCTTCGCGCCTTCGCTTGTTCTCCGATCAGGCGTCCCATCTTCTCGATGTTCGCAAAAACATCCTCCACGCTGCTGAAAGAAGAGAATTTCGAGACGGGCACCTCGGCTGCGCGAAGGTGGTTCAGGAATTCCGCGCTCGAATACGAGGCGACGAACACCATATCGGGCCTCAAGGAGATGATTCGCTCGGGCACGCTGCCGATGAGCGGAATATCCCGAACCTCATCCGCGATGTTCGAATAGCCTGCGTTTCCGGCCAGCTTGTGAAGTCCGACGATTTTTTCCCGAGGCGCCAGGGCGAGGAGCATCTCCGCCGTGGCGAGCGTCATGGCGATCAGGCGCTCTGGCTTTCGAGCCGCATGCGCAGGCTCTCCCGGCCCCGCAGGAGCCGGCGCCAACAAGAGGGCCGCCGTCATGAAAAAGATTTTTATCCTTCCGCTCGCTCGCATCTCCCGTCCTTTGCGCGAAATCCCTCTTCAGCCGAGGGGTCTTCCTAGAAGATCGCCCGCAAGCCCGCGAACCACTGTATCCCGGGCTCGCTGAAACCGTAGATGCTCTCATAATCCTCATCGAGGGCGTTGTTCACCTTGAGTTCCACCGCCAAATCCTTGACCTTCGATTTTTTCGTCTTGTCGAACATTGATATGCGGTTCTTCACGACATCCAAAGAGAGGGCGAGGTCCACCCGCGTGAACCCCGGATTCTTCACCCGGGGGTAGGGCCAGGGTTGGGAATCGTCGATGTCCTGCCGATCGCTCACCGTATTCACCCGCAAAGTCGCTCTCAGGCGATTCGGGTGGTAGCTGATCGAGGCGCTCCACCACCACTTCGGGCGTCTTAACAGCTCTTCTCCCTCCACGTAATTCGGCGCGCCGTCGACCCCTCCCTCATCCAGCGTGAGGGTGTCCATGGCGCCCAAGCTCGCATGGGCCGAGAAGTCGTTGAAATCGATGAGGGACAAGGAGAGTTCCGCGCCCTTGACCCGCGCCTTTCGGATGTTTTCGTAGTTCGTGCCGTTGGAAAATTTATTGAACGAATACGCGATCAGATCGTCGATTTCGTTTTCATAATAGGTGGCGCTGAATTTGAACTTATTTTTCGCGAAAAACTGATCGAAGCCCGCCTCCCAGCTTTTCTGTCTTTCGCTCTTCAGGTTCGGGTTTCCGGGGCCATAGACGTCGAGCAACTCGGCGAAAGAGGGACGCTTGATTCCCTCGCCCACCGCGCCGCGGATACGCGCGCCGGTTCCGGGGATTTTATAGGAAGCGGAAATTTTTCCGGTTACCTCGTCTTCCCCGACGTCGAAATCATCCAGCCGCACCCCGCCCGCGAGGGTGAGGCCCTTGTGGAACTGGAACTGCTGTTGCGCGTACAAAGAGACCGCCCGTCTCTTGCTGTCGTACTCGCTGTCCCCGAAGGCGGATTTGCCCTTTACGGAGATATCCTCTTCTTCCCATTCGACGCCGAGCGTGGATATGGACCGGCGGAGGCCCCTGAACCCCAGTTGTTTCCCCGAAAGCCTCACGTTGATCTGGTTGTCGAAATGAAGCCTCGTTCCGCTCGAATCCGTTTTGTCGGAATCGGGGCTGAATGCATCCGGTTGGTTCTCGAACAGCGTGTCTCTTAAGTAAAAAGAGAGGCGCGGGACGTACTCGAGCCACGAGAAGGGCTTCAAATGCGCGCGCGCGCCTATGAGTTGCTCGGTGTTTTTCCCGTATTTGTCGGGTTCTCTGTAGCCTGCATGGCCCGGCCCGGGGATGTCGTAGCGGTTCTGGTTGGCGTGATAGAGAAAGCGCAGCTTCGCCGTTTCCGAGAAGAAATGATCCAGCCCCACCGTGCCCACGGTGCGGTAATATCCATCGTTGGGCAGGTGGCCCTCCGTGTCGAGGCGGCTCAAGGTGGCGGCGTATCCGCTCTTGGCGCCGCCGCCTTTGAGCTTGAAGGCCTCCTCGAACGTGTCGCCGCTGCCGCCCCTGGCGTGTACCGTGAAGGAGGAGGCTTCTCCGGGCTTTCCGATATCGGGCAGAAAGTTTATGACGCCCGAAGCCGCGTCCGAGCCATAGAGAGGGCTTTGCGGGCCTTTGAGCACCTCGGCTGCGCCTACCCACTCGGGCGAGAGATGCCCGAAGTCATACGCGCTCCCGTCCGGAAAGGTGAGCTTGAAGCCGTCTATCATGACGCTGGTGAAGTTGCTCTCCGCGCCCCTCAGGAAAAGGCTCGCCTGACCGCCCCTGCCGCTTGTCTGCGGGAGGACGACGCCCGCCGCGCCGGTGAGGAAGTCGAGCGCGTCGCCGGGCAGGAGGCTCTCGATTCTCTCCCGGCTGAACACTTCCACCGAATCGGCCACGTCGCTGAGTCTTTCGGGCGTGCGCGTGGCCGTCACGGTAATGGGGTCGAGATAAAGCTCCTCCTCGGGTGCTGTGCTTTGCGCCTCGGCCGGAGCCCCTCCTGCGCACAAGATGAGTGCTGCGGCCCCCAGGATAAGGAGACCTCGTTTGAGGCGGATGAGAAATCGGGTGGCGCTTCTTGCAGGATGGTTCACGGGATTACACTCCTTGAGCGGCCCAAGCGCTCGAAACCGACCCCGGAGGGTCGCAGGGGAGATGCCGACAGGCCGGTCTTCTGGCTCGCGCCGATGGCCGCTCTTCATTCCTTCCCGGGGGTGTCCCGGTGGATATTATGAAAAGCGCGTCGCTTACAGCTGCCGGGCAGCTCCGGTCTTACACCGGATTCCCGAACACCTGCCGGCTGTTTTGGCGGCGGACGGGTCCACCGCTCCTATGGCGAAAACTTTAACGCAGCGCGTGCGTGATACTCGCGCGTGCTGTAGTGCCGTCGATTTCGGGTGTGATGATGCGCAAGATGCCACCCATCTCCCGTTCCGCGAGGACGTGACGGGTCAAAAGGTTGCCGCAGGGCGGTCTCCTGGCTTCCGGATCCACCTACTCACGACCCCTTCCCGGCGCCTTACGCCGGTGGTTTCGGCCGCTTTCGTCCCCGGTTACAGTGGCGGGTCCGCGCCGGATTCTCACCGGCTTCCCGGGCTTTCCTGAGGAAAGCCCCCCTGCAGCACTTCAGAAAAACTATACTGCTCGAACAATCAGCGCGCTACAAATCGAGGCGAGGTCAAACGGCCTCGTATTTGTCGCGCGTGATGGTGTCCAGATCGATGCCTTCGATGCGGATGAGGCGCGTCTCTCCCTCGCGCTTGGGCGAGTGGAATTCCCCTACGTCGTAGGCCTTCGAGAGGCCGGGCGTTAAGTCGTAGCTGCGCACGGGCGTCACCTTGCCCGGAGCGGCTCCGTTCGGCCTTTCCACGAGGTCGTAATCCGTCATCGTGGTGGTGCCCACCGCCTGGCCGTAGATGGCCCACGACTGGCCGTGATCGTGCGGGGAGCTTCCGGTCACGCCCTTGTGCACGTGGGCGAAGATGCAAAAGCCGAGTTCCGCGTCCTGATACAGGAGCTTGCGGGGGGAATCGTTGTCCGGCCCCAGGTGCTCCTGGACGAACTCCTCTTGCACCAGCACTTTCTCCAGGCTGTCGCTTACCTGCTGGAGGCCCGCCTTGCTCGAATCCGCTTTCAGTATGTCGTGGCACTCGGCGGTGAACTTATCGAGAATTTCACCCATGATGCGCTCTCCTTTTTTTAAGAAGTAGGGTTTTTCGCCATTCTAACGGCAGCACGCTCCTTTTGTAAATCCGTGGCGGGGAGCGGTTATTATGAATCGGGTGTATGATTCTCTGATACCTCATTTGACGCGCGCGCAGGTGAACTTCCACGAGGAGGCTTTTGATGGATACGGCGAAGCAGCGAAACATCGAGACTTTCACCCGAATGGCCGAGAGCTACGGCGGCTATTACAGCGATGCGGAACAAGCGCGCCTGGGCGCGATGGCGGAGCGCATCGGCTTCGGCGCAGGCTCTTGGCTGGTCGATTTCGGTATGGGCACGGGCACTTCCGCGCGGCCTTTTCTTCTAAAGGGCGGGAACGTCGTGGGGCTGGATCTCACCCCCGCAATGGTCCGAAGCGGGCGCGAGCGCTTGCGCGAATGGGGTCTCGACGCGAACGCCCGCTACGTCATGGCGAACGCGCACGACGCGCCCCTGGCGGAGGGGAGCGCCGACGCGGTCATCTGCCGGCACACGTTTCATCATCTCGAAAACCCCGGACAAGTTTTCGGCGAGATGGCGCGCGCGGTCCGGCCGGGCGGCCACGTCTTCCTCATCGACTATCACTACCCCGACGATGCGGATGAGCGCGAGAAGATTGAAGCGCTCGACAGGCTGAGAGAGCCGACCATCACGCGGCATGTATCCCAAAAGGAAATGGAAGATCTTTTTCGGGAAGAGGGAATCCGGATAGAGGAAGTCGTGGTCGACAGGACCGACACTCCCTTCGATGATTGGATGGATGTCTCCAAGACTTCCGCCGATGTCTTCCCGAAGCTGAGGCGCGCCTTCGAGGCCCTGCGCGATGCGGGCGGAAGCTGGTATGAGGAAAAGGGCGAGGGAGCGGAATTCTCCATCGCCAGAAAACGGCTGACCATCCTGGGCTGGAAACCGGCCTGAGTTTCTTTCCCCTCAAAGCTCCTGCGGTGCGCCGCCTGGAATTTCGCCTCCATCATGCCAAGATTCAGTGGAAATGAATGCCGCCGTTCAGCAGGAGGGTCTGGCCGGTAACGTAGCCGTTTCTAATCATCATCATGACGGCGTCGACCACCTCATCCACCGTGCCGAATCTCTCCATCGGCGTATGCGGGGTGGATACTTGTAAGTCTTGCGTCATCATGTCGGTTTTTATTACGGCGGGCGCCACGCTGTTCATCGTAATCCCTTCTTTCACCAAAGCGGCGGCGTAGGCGTGGGTGAGTCCGTGCATTCCCGCCTTGGACGCCGCGTAGTGCGGGCCGACGCGCCCGCCGGTGAAGGCGGCGTTCGATGAAACGTTGACGATTCTTCCCCACTGCGCCCCTTTCATATCGGGCAGGACGGCCTGGGTGAGCAGGAACGCGGATTTGAGATTCACGTCGAGCGTGGCGTCCCAATCGGATTCGGTGAGTTCGGGGAAAGGCTTCTTGATGGCGATTCCTGCGTTGTTGATAAGAATCGATACGGGGCCGAAACGCTCCCTCGTCTCATCCACGAGGCGGCGCACTTCTGCGGCTTTCGACACGTCGGTTTTCAGGGGATGCGCCTCCCCGCCCGCCTCTTCTATGAGACGGCAGGTTTCCCCCGCTTCGTCCGCGCGCTCGCGGTAGTTCACCGCCACGCTACAGCCCGCGCCCCCTAATGCCAGCGCGCATCCACGGCCGATGCCCCGGCTCGCGCCGGTGACGATGCAGGTTTTTCCTTTAATATATGACGGCATATCAATTCCTCACCGAGTAAGAAGGTCGCATCCTAATCCATGCGCCGCGAGAAGGGCAGTCGCGACCCGGGAATTTTATCGTGCCGGGATTGCGGGGACACCACGCCGCAAGGGTGTCGGCAGGAATCACTTGCCCCAGACGACGGCCCATGCGCCCAGGACGGAGCACGCCCCGCCGATGATGACTTGCGCGCTCACGCGTTCTTGTTTCCTGAAAAAAAGCCAGGAGAAGAGGATGACGATCAGGATCGAGAGCCGGTTGATGGGAACGACCTGAATGACCTCACCGGCCTTGATCGCCCACCAGAAAAAGAACGCGGCCAGAAAATTACACGTCGCGCCCAGCACCGTGATCGCAAGCGAATGGCGGGTGAAGGGGCCGCTTTTCATTTTGAGCGTAGGGAGGAAGAAAAAGCTCGCGATCAAAAGCGTGAGGGTCGTCATGTTCGAGATGCTCATTCCCAGAGAGACCGAGGGGATGTGGACGAAGCCGTATTTCCGCACGATGTGGGAGATGCTCGCGAAAGCCGCGCCCACCACGGGGATGAGGTAGTAGGTGGGCGGAATTCGCCTCTCGATGGCTTTCTTTTCGTATAAGAGCAGTACCCCGCCCGCCATGATGCCCAGCGTCCCCAGCGTCACCAGGGGGGTGAGCCTCTCGCCCAATAGAAGAACCGCGAGCCCCGAGGACCAGATGAGGCCTGTTTGCGTCAATATGGGCGTGCGGGCCAGGCCCACGAGCTTGATGGATATCATCCCCATGTAGCGCCCGCCCAGCCCGCCGACCATCCCCACGAGGGCGAACCACAAGACCCCGTAGAGCGGCCAGTGCGCAAGCCCCTCGCCGAGGGCGTAGAGACCCAGCGCGAAACACGTCGTGATGATCGTCGCGATCACCATCGTCACGAGGGGGCTCAGGCTCATGAGCGCGCCACGGTAGAGGGTTCTGGCGACGGAGATGAAAAAAGCCGAGAGAAGCGCCATCAGGTTGGGATGGAGTGATTCGAGCAAGTGGAAAACCCGAGATAAGGGAAAATCCCATTATCCACCGGGCGAGAGGGCGGGGCAAGGTCAATTCCGAGCGAAGAGCGAGGAATTGCGACCAATGCGCGAGGGATTGCGCCCGAAGAGGGATGATTGCGATTGGACCGACGTCATTCCGGCGGATGCCGGAATCCAGGCGGACGAGAAACGCATCGTCAAACCCGACCGAAGAGGGGTTTTTCAACAACCCCTCATTGGTCGGGTTTGACCCCGTCTTCGCCCGTAGGGACAGCCCTCCTCGGGGCCGCCCCTGCCATGTATTCGTTCTACTTCTCCGGCACCACGGGCAGCATGATGTAAGAGGCGTGTTCGGGTCCGCAGTGGAGCGTCACGTTCTTCCCAAAAATCTCCTCGGGCCTGTCCGTGGGGTCGTCGTGTAAGAACGGTCCGCAGCCCCGGAACACGTTCTTCATGTTCGAGAGTTTGTGCGTGGTGACGCAACTGTACTCATAATCCTTGCCGCGCACGCTCAAAGCCAGCCGGTAGCCGGGAGGCACAACGATGCAGGTGGGCCAGACCTCGATGTCCAGTTCATATATCTCGCCGGGGTTCAGGTATTGTTTCTCATCATGCGCTTGGTAGGGCTTCCATTCGGTCGATAGCTCGGGCACGAGCTTTCTCTGCGAGGCTCTCAGCCAACCCTGCGCGATGGGGGTGTTCGGGTCGAGCGTGCCCTGGAAGGTAATCTCCTTCATGTCGGGCGTGAACAGGCGCAAGACCAGGAACATGTCCGCATCCGCGGCTTCTGAGGAGACGAAGAGCTTGGAGGCGATGGGGCCCGTTATCTCGGTTTCTTCCTCAAAGGGCGGCAGCATGAAGGTCACGCCGTCGCTCATTCCCGCGTAGGTGATGCTTTGCTCGCCCTCGATGGGCGCGGAACCCAGGTTCATGTGGGCCGGGTCCAGATAGAACTTCGTCCACTGCGTGCGGGCGAGGGGCCATTCGTTCTCGCCGCGCTCGACGAATTTTTCCCCGACGTGGCGCACCTTGAGCATGACGGGGGGCTTCTCCATCCAGCCGGTGTTCTCGCCCTTCAGGTAATGGCCGAAAAACTGTTTCTGGAGCTTTTCCCCGTAGGGAGTATAAAACTCCGTCCAGTGCTCGAAGCCGTGGACTTCCAGCCATTTTTCCGTGGACGCCGCCCGCATGAAGCCCTCGTAGTTCCCCCTCGGGTGTAAGCCCTGTCCGCCCCAGCTCGCCGCCGAGATGAAGGGCGTTTTTATCTTCTCCCAATGCGCGGAGCGATCCTGGTACCACTCGCCATCGAGCGGACGCTCCAGAATGTCGCCCCCGTAGTCGGAGCGGTTTTTCTCCATCTCCTCTTCGCTCAAGGTCTCGGGGCCGCAGGCGAGGCCGCCGTGGACGCGGCTTTTCGGGCCGTTTTCCCCCAGGCCGTGCTGCACGCTTTTGACCTGCATGTCGTACCAGTTGGCCAGAAACGTCGTGAGCATGCCGCCCTGGTGGCTCATGTCGCGGTAGAAATCCGCCGCTCCCTCCCAGACGCACATGGCTTCGAGACATTTGGGCTGCAGGCCCGCCACTTGCCACTGGTTGATGGCGTAATAGGAGATTCCCGTGAGGCCCACCTTGCCGTTGCACCAGGGTTGTTCGCCCGCCCATTCGATGCAGATGGCGAAATCCTTGGTCTCGCGCGGGGAGAAGTGGTCGATATAGCCCGGCGAGCGGCCCGCGCCGCGCGAATCCACGCGCACGCAGATGTAGCCGTCCGGCACCCATTTCTCGGGGTCCACGACCTCCCAGCTCTGGTGGACGTTCGAGGAACCCGCGATGGCGTCCGGATGCGCGGTGGCGAAAAGCTCCCACGCCGTCTCGTAGCCGTCCTGCCATGCCAGGTCCTTCGCATAGGGGCCGTAACTCAGGATGACGGGGTATTGTCCGTCGTCATCGGGCCGGTAGACGTTCGACCGCAGCACCAGGCCGTCTTCCATCCGGATGGGGACGTCCCATTCGATAAGAAAGCCGTCTCGTTTCTCGGTTCGGTATTGCGGGTCCGTGCTCAGGTCGATATCGCTCATGTTCACCTCATCGGTTCAATGTGAAAGCAACGCGCCCGGAACGGGCTTTCCATCCTTTGTCCTATTTCTCGGGTATCACCGGCAGCATCACGTAGGCTTCGTGCTCTCCGCCACAGTGAAGGGTCACGTTCTTGCCGAACACCGCGGCCGGCCTGTCCTTGGGATCGGTGTGAATGAAACAACCACAACCCGTGAACTCGTTTTTCATGTTGGAGAGGCCGCCGCCCGCGCCGCCCGGGTATTCATAGTCCTTGCCGCGCACCGTGAAGGCGACCCGGTAGCCCTCTGGAATCACGATGCAGGTCGGCCATATCTCGATGTCGAGCTCATATACCGCACCCGGCGTCAGGGGCTGTTCCTCATCGTGCGTGTGATACGGCCTGTAGGGCAGTGTCTTTTCGGGGTCCAGTTTTCTGTGCGACGCCCTAAGCCAGCCCTGCGCGATCGGGGTATGCGGGTCGAGCGCGCCCTGGAATACGACTTCCTCCATGTTGGGCGAGAACACGCGCACGACGAGGAAGAGGTCCGCGTCCTTGGACTCCGAGGACACGAAGAGCTTGGCCGCCAGCGGGCCGGTGACTTCCGTGTCTTCGGCGATGGGCGGCGTGGTGAATGTGACGCCGTCGCCGAAGCCCGCGTAGGTGGTGGTAGCAGCATCCGCTACGGGGGCGTCTTCGAGTGAGTGCGTGTTCGCGTTCAGATAGTATTTCGTCCACTGCGTCCGCGCGAGGGGCCATTCGCTCTCGTGGCGTTCGACGAAGCGCTCGCCGGGGTGGCGCACCTGGAGCAGCACCCGGGGCTGATCCGGCCAGCCGGTGTCCTCGCCCTTGAGATAGTGGCCGAAAAATCTCTTCTGCATGTTGACGCCGTAGTCGGTGTAAAACTCCGTCCAGTGCTCGATGCCGTGGACTTCGAGCCATTTCTCTTCACACCCGGTTTCCAGGAAACCCTCGAAGTTCCCGCGCGGGTGCAGGCCCTGCCCGCCCCAGTTGGCCGAAGATAGGAGCGGCACCTGGATTTTGCTGAAATCGGGCATTCTCGACTGCCAGTAATCCTCGGTGTTGAGCTTGTGGGAAAAACAATCCTCGCCGAAATCGTTTCTGTTCGCTCCGAGTTCCTCCTCGGTGAGCGTGGGGGGGCCTGAGACCCAATCACCCGTGAAGCGGCTCTTGAAGCCGCGCTTGCCGCGCCCGTGCTGCACGCTGTAGACCTGCATCTCGGGCCAGTTGCGCGCGAAGCCGTTGCAGAAGATGCCGCCGTGGTGGGCCATTTCGCGGTAATAATCCGCAGCCCCCTCCCAGACGCACATGGCGGTCAGGTGAGGCGGCCGGAGTTCGCCCACCTGCCACTGGTTCATGCCGTAATAGGAGATGCCGTTCAGCCCGATCTTGCCCGTGCTCCAGGGCTGCGCCGCCGCCCATTCGATGCACTGGTAGAAATCCTGCGCCTCGCGCGCCGACCAGATGTCGATGACGCCCGGCGAGCGGCCCGCTCCGCGCGAATCCACGCGAACGACCGCGTAGCCGTCGGGCACCCATTTCTCGGGGTCCACGACCTCCCAGTTCTGGTACTTGTTGGTGGAGCCTGCGGGCACGTCGGGGTGTTCCTCGACCATGCGCGTCCAGCAGGTCTCATACAAGTCCTCGAAGTGCAGGTATTTCCCGTAGGGGCCGTACGTCAAGATGACGGGGTATTTCCCCTCATCCTGGGGGCGGTATACGTCGCACCGCAGAACGACGCCGTCTTCCATGGGGATGGGCGCGTCCCAGTCGATGCGCATCCCGTCTCTGTCTTCGGTCTTGAAATCGCTCATTCTGTCCTTCTCCTCAGGTCATCAAAGATGTTTTAGAGCAGGCGGCGCGAATGACCGCCCTGAAAACTTTCATTCGGGTTTGTCGGTTCGGTGAACGCGGGGATTATAGCGGCCTTGGGCTTCGTGATCCAGATGGGTAGGCGGTTTTGGGTGGATATTATTGGTAGGCGCGATCGTCTCGTAGGGGCGGACCTGTGTGTCCGCCCGCCTGCATGTTTGGTTTGGAGGCGGGGATTCACCGTAGGGGCAATCCCTCCTCGGGACCGCCCCACCGTTCGCGAACGGCCCGTACAGCGATTCAGATGGCCGTCATTCCGGCGTGGTTTGATCATTCCCGCCCGATGAGAAAGACCCCCACCTCAATCCGTGCGATAGGCCTGCGTGATGGTCTGGCTCGAGGTGTTCCAGCCCGGTATGACGAGACAAGAGGGGCCGGGGACGCCGCCTGCGACGATCAAGAGGATGTCTTCGGGCTCGTGCACCATCGGGGCGAGAGAATCATCGTCATCGTGGTCCACCCAGTCCGGCCAGCGCGATAGTTCGGGTCCCCGGTAGCGCCCGCCTTTTTTAAGAGTACCCACGGGCATTCTCGCCCGCTCGAAGAGTTCTCGTTTCACGTCCGCTCGGCTCAAGCCCCCCCTGGCGAGGATATCGGCGTGATCGGGGCCGACGACGACCACCCAGTTCGTCTGCGTGTAGGCCGTCGTGGCGCCCATCGCGCACATCGTGCTCGCAAGCGTGGTGAGGACGCCCTCGGGCTTTGCGCTCACGTCGTCCATCGCCATGCGAGGCGCCTCGGCGTTGCAGACCGTGAGGACGTCGGCATCCTCGCCGAAGCCGAAATCGCCCGGCAGCGGCTCCCAGGGGCTTTGCTCCTCGTTCTCCCGGACGCAGTAGGTGAATTTGGAGGGACTGCCGAAGGTGCTCATATCCGAAACGCCGGGAATGCCTCCCCCTAAGTTCATCATGATGAGCCTTATCGCCCGGCCGATGGTGGCGTTCGCCCGGAAGCCGGGGCCGAAACAGCCGGAACCCCCGTGGACGCCGATCTCACGCGCGTAGGGGCCGTTCAGTATCAGCAAGGGCCCGCCGGTGAACATGGTGGCCTGAATGCCGACCAAGTTGAAGCGCTCGATAAGCATGGCCTCCATGGCTCCCAGCACCACGGGCAGATATTCGGGTTTGCAGCCCGCCATCACGGCGTGAAGAGCGACGCTCTCCACCGTCGCTTGGTTCAGCGAGGGCGGAACGTCCCCCAGCACCTCGTCCGGGTCCCTGCTCGTGCCGCCTAGCATCCAGGCGAGGCGCTCGGGCGTGGGCGTCACTACGGGAAGCCCGTCCGACCAGGGCATCTCGAAGAAATACTCGAAAGGGTCCGTCGTCTGGTTCATCGTGCGTCCTTAGAGGGTGAGATTGTAGAACTTTCTAGCGTTTTCGAACGACACCTTGCGAATCGCCTCATCCGATATGCCGGCATTTCGCATGGCGCGCAGCGTCTTGGGAACCGAGAGGATGTCGATGGGCCGGTAGCCCAGGTGGTCCGAGTTGAGCATAATCCGGTCCGGCCCGAATGTCTCCACCCACTCGATGACCTGGGCGGGCTGAAGCGGCCTGAGCGCGCTGCCGATGCTGATGGCGCACATGGCGCGCGTGTTCTTGTGGATGTATTCGACCGTCGTGCCGTCGGTGTGATCGACCGCGACTTGGGCTTCATCGAAACCGGCCTTGGCCAGCACTTCCAAATCTTTTTGCATGTAGTGGAGCCGGATTTGCTCGGGCGGCACGTCCGCCTGCACGGCGACTTCGCCGAGAAAATCCTTGCTCTTTTTGGGCGTGGGCGTGTGCAGGATGATGGGTTTATCGTGCTCTTTGGCTATCTCCGCCTGGGCTTCCATGCAAGCGGCCTGTTCTTCCAGCGGCCAGGTGAGAGAGAAATACTGCGTGGGGTCCAGGCCGATCTCCCCGAAGGCGACGACGCTGGGGTTTTCGAGTAAGCCGGGGAGTTCCGCCAACAATTTTTCCCAGTCGTTCACCCGCGTCATCGAGCTGATGCCGACCGCGCAGTAGATTTTGATGAAGTGCTGCGCCTCGAGAGCCCGGGCCATTTCGATGGGGCCCTCCCAAAAGCGCATGATGTCGTCGTAACCCGGCGCTTCGTCCCACACCTCGCGGTAGAGGTGGGGGTTGCCGCAGGATAGCACCGCCGCGCGCATGCCCGTCGTGCCGAGGAGTTCCCACTCGTCCCAGTTCAGGGCGTGCATGTGGTTGTGGCTGTCGATGTATTCGCCGAACATCGGAACCTCTCCCCTGGTTTCATGCTTTGAGGTCAACCTATCCGCATGAACACCGGTGGTCAAGGGGGAGGAGTGGAAACAGGGAGCGGCGGGGGAGAGAACCCCCATAAAACCAAAGGCCGGAGACGCCCGTCCCCGGCTCTGGCGCGATCCTGATTTTGGTGCGCGTGCACGGCGTCCAATCGTTGTTGGCGACCGCCTTATGAGGTTTTGCAGTCCCCGCCGGCCGATCTATCGTCTCTTTAGCGGTCGTCTCGTTTAGCTGCGTCGAGTCGCCTTGCGCGGTTTCTCGATGTAGCCGTTGGTCCGTGCGAGTTTTTCTTCGAGTTCTTCGATGCGCCTGTTCTTCTCGCTCAGCGTTTTCTTGTACCGGTTGACGGCCCGCTTCGAGCGTTTCAGTTCGGTGCGCAAGTCTTTCTCCGTGTTTTCAAGATCGAGAACCCGTGCTTGTAGCTGCTCGATTTCCTTGCGGGCGGGAACCTTCGGCTTGCCGAGGCGGATGGAGGTCTTCGCGATGAGGGCCTTCTCCTTCACCGGGGATTGGATGCCCGTAAGCCTCGGCATGGATGAAACGACCGCAAGTGCCTGCTTCATGTTGGGAAAGTTGAGCACGCGCGACATTTCGACTCCCGCGAGGGCCATGCACCGGATCGCCCTCGTGTAGCTGATTCCGACGCTATCGAGCCAGTCCATCCATTGTCCATGCGCTTTTTTCTTTCTCACCTCCAGCAATGCGCGTCCACACCTCCAGGCGGCTTCTATCGTCGTTTTGTACGACGCCTGGAATTTACGATCCCAGAAGATCGCTTTTCCCTCCGACGTCCGGGTGGCGGCAGTCCCGTTCGATTCGACCAACTCGGCATTCTTCATTTTTCTTCCTCCTCGAACAAAACCGCGAAAATCTGAATACATTTTATCACACCGTTTGCTCGGGCTGGAGAAAAAATTCGCTCTCGGGATGAATTTTCTGGCCCGGCGACTCCTCGCGCCGATGAATCGCGCCGGAGGGCTCAGGACGGGCGATGGGAATTTTCTCAGGCTGTATTTTCGTGGAAAGGGCGCCTAATCCGTTGAAATTAAAAACATTTCCGTCAGGTTTGCGGTGTTACGGGAACAGGATGGGAAAATATGTTGGTGCGCGTGGCAGGAGTCGAACCTGCGACTTCCTGCTCCGGAGGCAGGCGCTCTATCCTCTGAGCTACACGCGCATATTCATCAAAGAATTACATCTCGTTCCTAGAGCATGGAGTGCGTGCCGTCGCACATGGGCGCGTTGCCCGTCTGCTTGCAGCCGCAAAAGGCGCAGGTCTTGCCCGCCTGCACGTCGAGAACGATGGGGCGGAATTCCGATCCCTTGTGCGAGCCGTCGCAGAAAGGCTGCGATTGGCTCATGCCGCACGCGCACCAGGCGACTTTCTCATCTTTTTCCGGTTTATAGATATAAGGCGATTTCTGGGCCACGTGGGGGTCGGCCATCGATGCGTTCTCCTTTGTCTCGACGCGGTAGGCGATATGAAATTCGTCCGGTATTCTAGTCCGAATCATCGCCCTTGAAAAGAAGGCTGCGCCGCAAGGCCGCCGGTTCGTGTGGCGCAGGTAAGAGAGGCCCTCTTTTTGAAGTGAAACGGAGCTCATATGCCCGCATCCCCGACCGCGCGTCTTTTGCGCATACTGGAGCAAACCTACCCCGACGCGCGCTGCGCGCTTCATTACCAAAACCCGCTCGAACTGCTGGTGTCGACGATGCTCTCGGCCCAGTGCACGGATGAGCGGGTGAACAAGGTCACCCCCGCTCTTTTCGCCCGCTATCCGGATGCCGCCTCTTATGCGGAAGCGGAACCGGGTGAACTCGAGGGGTTGATTCACTCGTGCGGGTTCTACCGCCAGAAGGCGAAGTCCATCCGCGCGTGTTGTAGCCGCATCGTGAAGGAATTCGGGGGTGAAGTGCCCGCCGAGATGGAGCATCTCGTGACCCTTCCGGGCGTGGGGCGAAAGACGGCCAACGTCGTTTTGAACGAGGCTTACGGGCGGCCCGCCATCGCCGTGGATACCCACGTCTTGCGCACGGGGAACCGGCTGGGCTGGATATCGACGCGCGACCCGGTGAAGGCCGAGTTTCAGCTCATGGACGCAGTGCCGGAAAAATGGTGGGGCCGCGTCACCCTGCTGTTGATTCACCACGGGAGAAATTGCTGCTCGGCGAGAAAACCCCTCTGCGCGGATTGCCCCATCCTCAAGGATTGTCCCCACGGTCAGGAGGTGGTTTCTTCGTGATGATCTTTCGGGTTTTTTCTCATCCGACTGGACAATTGAATTTCCGAGTCCTTATAATCAGGTATTGCTCATTCGTCCTGTGAAGTCGAACCCGCAATCCGGAGGTTATCCATGGCCAATGGCGCAGCCGTCGGCACCGACACCATTTTAGAACTGAGAGACCTGCACACCTACTTCCATACGCCCGAGGGCACGGTGCGCGCCGTGGACGGCGTGAGCTACAGCTTAAAATCGGGGGAGACGCTCGGGGTAGTGGGCGAGTCGGGGTGCGGCAAGACGGTGACGGCGCTTTCGGTGCTTCGCCTCATACCCGAGCCGCCGGGCGAGATATTCGGCGACGGCATCTTCTTCGAGGGCCGCGATTTGACGAAGCTCAAAACGAGGGAGTTGCGCGAGATTCGGGGCAACCACATCTCGATGATCTTCCAGGAGCCGATGACGAGCCTGAACCCGGTGTTCACCGTCGGCTTCCAGATCGCCGAGGCCGTCATGCTCCACCAGGGGATGACGAAAAAGGACGCGATGGACAAGGCCGCCGAGATGCTCGACCTGGTCGGCATCCCCCTGCCGCGTCAAAGGGTCCGGGAATATCCCCACCAGCTCTCGGGCGGCATGAGGCAGCGCGCGATGATCGCCATGGCGCTCTCGTGCAACCCGAAAATCCTCCTGGCCGATGAGCCGACCACGGCGCTCGACGTGACCATTCAGGCGCAGATTCTCGACCTCATGGTCAAATTGCAGGAAGACCTGGGCACGGCGGTCATCCTCATCACGCACGATTTGGGCCTCGTGGCCGAAACGTGTAAGCGCGTCGTCGTCATGTACGCCGGCAAGGTGGTCGAGGAAGCGCCGACGGAGGAAATTTTCGGAAACCCGCTCCATCCCTACACCCGGGGGCTGCTCAATTCGATACCGAAGCTCAATCTCATCAAGTCCGGCGAGCGGATTCGACTGGAGGAGATCAAGGGCATCGTGCCCAGCCTGAACCGCCTGCCGACGGGTTGCAGCTTCAACCCGAGGTGCCCGGAGGTGAAGGCGATGTGCCTGGAACATGAGCCGGAACTCAAAGAGGTATCCCCCGGGCACTTCGTCCGCTGTCTGCTATATTAGCCGCGCTCCCGCCCTGAGGCCGTCTGAAGTCATTTTCTGTTCTCCTCTTGGAGAAAATCCCGGTTTTGGGATATAGTCGCCTCTTTGCGGACGCGGTTGTCAGCACTGATTGATCTGACATTGAATCCGCATGCGCGTGGTCGACGGCGAGAATCCTGCCCCATGGACTCGACTTCGGATTCGCCTTTTGAGGCCGCAGCGACTACAAAGGCAAGAAAGGAAACGCATATATGTCTCCGATTCGCATCGCCATCGCCGGCGTCGGGAACTGCGCGAGTTCCCTGCTCCAGGGCATCGAGTATTACCGCCACCATCCCGAAGAAGAGTTGGGCCTCATGCACCGGGATCTGGGCGGCTACGGGCCGGAGGACGTCGAGGTCGTGGCGGCTTTCGACATCGATGTCCGCAAGGTGGGCCAGCCGCTGCACGTGGCGGCCTTCGCCAAGCCCAATTGCACCAAAACGATCTGGGAGAACCTGCCCGACTATCGCGTGAACGTGCGGATGGGGCCCATCCTCGACGGTGTGGCGTCCCACATGGCGGAATATGCTTCGGATCGATCTTTTTTGTCCGCCGAGGCCGAACCCTGCGACGTGGCTGCAGAGCTTCGGGAGAGCGGCGCGGAAATCCTCCTGAACTTCATGCCCGTGGGTTCCGAGCAGGCGGCGCGCCACTACGCCGAAGCGTCGCTGGAAGCCGGTGTTTCCTTCATCAACTGCATGCCTGTCTTCATCGTCTCCGACCCCGAATGGGCGGGCCGCTTCACCGAGGCGGGCATTCCCGTGGTGGGAGACGACGTAAAGGCCCAACTCGGCGCCACCATCCTCCACCGCACACTCGCCAGGCTGTGCGCGGACAGGGGCGTGAAGTTAAAGCGCACCTATCAGTTGAACACGGGCGGAAACACCGATTTCCTGAACATGCTGGAGCGCTCCCGTCTCAAATCGAAGAAAATCTCGAAAACGGACGCCGTGCAGAGCCAGTTGCCCGAGCCTCTGGACGCGGACGACATCCACATCGGCCCGTCGGACTACGTGCCCTGGCAGGACGACAACAAGATTTGTTTCCTGAGGATCGAGGCGGAAGGCTTCGGCGGCGTGCCGCTCGAAATCGAAGCGCGCCTCTCGGTCGAGGATTCTCCCAACTCGGGCGGCGTCGTCATCGACGCGATTCGCCTGGCGCGCATCGCGCGCGACAGGGGCGAGGCGGGGCCGCTCTTCCCGGTGAGCGCATATCTGATGAAACACCCGCCGGTGCAGGTGCCCGATTCCGTATCGCGCCTAATGATCGACGAGTTCATCGCAGGCAACCTGCGTGCGAGCGATCAGGTCGAGTTCAACGGAAACGGCCTGCCCGCGCGCTACGATCCTAAATAGGTTCTTCACTTGACAACGCACCCCCGGGTTTCAAGGCCCGGGGGTTTTTTGCTGGTGAGTGTAGGGCAGGGCGCATCAACCGCCGCCGTAGGTCTCTCCCGCGCGCTCTGAAAGTTCTATTCGCACGTCCTCGGGCCCTCTGATGTAGGCCGTCGTTCTGCCCCCCATGCCCGAAGGAGAGGGGTCTCGGATGAAATCGGCGCCCGCTTGCTTCATCTGCGCTGCGAGGCCGTGGATGTCGTCCACGGCGAAGGAGAAGTGGTCGAGACCCATGACGGCCTCTGCGTGGTTCTCTCCGACGGCCTCGCCGGGCCGCACGCCCCTTAAGAAAAGCCTGGCCTCCCCGACGCGGACGACGGCGTTGGGCGCGCCGTGAAAGTTTTCTTCCCGGTAGATGACCTCGCCGCCGAAGATGTCCTCGAAAAACGCGACCATCTTTCCCAAATCCTTGCAGATGATGTGCGCATGATCGAACGATAAGCGCATGGATGGTTCCCTTTATATGACGGTTGGAACTCCTCGTTCTGGTGGGGGCCAATGTCGCCCGTTCGGGGCGTGTGGTCAATCGCTTGTATGATGTAGAATGATGAATCTGGAGAAGGAGACGCGCATGGCCGGGATGCAGAAAGTGCCCACCAGTTGGAAAACGGGGCTTCAGCGCATGGCCCCGGGAGTCTACGCCTACATTCAGGCGGGCGGGCTGAACGTCTCGAACGCAGGGCTCGTCGTGGGCGATGCTGAGGCCCTGGTCGTCGACGCGCTCTACGTGCGGCCCATGACGCAGGCCTTTCAGCAAGCGATTCAAGAGGCGACCAGAAAGCCGGTGCGCAAGATAGTCTGCACCCACCACCATGCGGATCACACCCTGGGGCTTACATGGTTCGATCAGGATATCCCCGTCATCGCGCACCGCTACATGCGCGAGCGAATGGTGGAAACGGGCCTCGACCTCGCGCACTACAGGGGCGTGAACCCGGAATACGCGGGAGAACTAAAGAGGCTCAAACAGCGCTTTCCCGCCATCACCTACGAGGGGGGCATGACGCTGCGCCTGGGCAAGCGCGTGGTGGAACTCCACCACCTGGGCCACGCGCATTCCAAGGGCGACACCATCGTCTATCTGCCCGAAGAGCGGGTTCTCTTTACCGGCGACATCTGCTTTCATTTCGTCACGCCCGCCACGTTCGACGCCCACGTCGGCGGGTGGATACGGATCGCCGAGAAGATACTGAAAACTTTTCCTATCGAGAGGGTCGTTCCGGGGCACGGGCCCCCGGGGGACAGGAGCGCGCTTCAGGAAACCCTGGGCTATCTCAAGCTCGTGCGCCGTGAGGCGAAAAAACGCTTTCTAAAGGGAACCCCCGCCAGGCGCGCCGCGCGCGAGATTTCTTTGGGGAGATACGCGAAGTGGATGAAGCCCGACCGCGTCGAACAAGCCGTGATGAAGCTCTACAACGAGTTCCGGGGCAAGGGCGAGCAGGGGATATCGCTACACGACGCCCGGGGCGGTTGAGGCCCAAGACTTACAGGAGGCGCCATGCCCGAGAACTACGACCATAGGCGCAGCCGCTGCATGCTCGATCAGTCCTCGAACACGCAAAACCCCGTCCATCTTGTCCTGAGAAGCCCCTATGCGTTGAAAACTGACTATGCAGATTCGCATGAAGACGTACGCGTCCTGCTAGGCGCCTATAACGCCCTGGCCGCGCAGGATGAACCCGCTCCCGATTCGCGCGAAGCCCTCGCCCAACGAGCCGATGCGCTCTCATCGCACTACGCAGCCGCGCACATGTCGGCCCTCTCCGAACATTTGGGCTTTCTCGCCGAACTCCTGCGGGGTTATTACCCCATCCGTCCGGTGGTGGATGCGGCTAGACTGGAAGAAATCACGTAGAAAAACCCCCGGAACATCTTGTTCCGGGGGTGTCTTGTGGCTAGACTTTCGTTGTTTCCCTACATCCGTTTACACCAGCTTGACTGCTTGCGTCGCCCCCATCAATGCCCGTTTGCGGCGGTGCCGGCGGGGGCTTCCGTGAGGCCGCAGAAGAACTCATAATCGATGAGTTCCGTGATCGAGGGGCTGTCTCCGCACACGGGACAGGCCGGGTCGCGCCTGATCTTGAGCGTCCTGAACTGCGATTTGAGCGCGTCGTACATCAACAGCTTGCCGATGAGCGGTTCCCCGAAGCCCACGATGAGCTTGGCCGTCTCCGTCGCCTGGATGGAGCCCATGGTGCCGCACAGCGCGCCCAGCACGCCTGCGTCCTGGCAGGAGGGCACCATGCCGGGCGGCGGCGGTTCGGGATAGAGGCAGCGGTAGCAGGGCCCGCCCTCTCCGGGGTGGTAGACGGTGGCCTGCCCCTCGAACTTGAAGATGGAGGCGTCGACGATGGGTTTTCCCAGAAAGACCGCCGCGTCGTTCACGAGGTAGCGGGTGGGGAAATTGTCCGCCCCGTTGATGATGACGTCGTAGTCCTTCAGGAGGTCGAGCGCGTTGTCGCGGTTGATTCTTTCCTCATGCGAGATGATGTTCACGTCCGGGTTCAGCGCGGTGAGGGTGGCTCTCGCGCTTTCGACCTTCGAGGTGCCCACGCGATCGTTCGTGTGGACGATCTGGCGCTGAAGATTGCTCATATCCACGACGTCCATGTCCACGATGCCGATGTTCCCCACGCCCATGGCCGTCAGATAAAGCCCGGTGGGAGAACCCAGGCCGCCCGCGCCTATCATGATGACTTTGGCGTCCAGGAGTTTGGACTGGCCTTTTTCCCCGATTTGAGAGAGCAGGAAGTGGCGGCTGTAGCGGTTTAACTGCTCGGCGCTCATCTGCTTGTCCACCTGGACGGGAAAGCCCAGGTCTTTCCATTTCCCGTAGCCGCCCGCCATGGATTTCACGTTCTGATAGCCCATGGATTGCAGCACCTGGCCCGCGAGCAGCGAGCGTACGCCGCCCGCGCAATAGGCGACGATGGGCGTCGTCCTGTCGGGAACGACCTGCTCGATCTTGAGTTCTAAAAATCCACGGCTCACGTGCTCGGCGCCCGGCAGGTAGCCGCCCCGGAATTCATCGGGTTCGCGCACGTCGATGAGCGCCACCTCGGCGCCTGAATCGACCGCGGATTTCACTTCCTCCGCCGTGACCTCAGGAACATCGCCCCGCGCGGCTTCGAGCAGGTCCCGTCCTGTCTTAGACATTTCTTGATCTCCTTTGCTGCCAGCATTCGCTGAAAAGGGATATGGGATAAAATATTCTATCGTAAGTCCTCGGCATGGAAGAGCGCGCAACGCCCGTTCCATAATTCCATTAAATACTAAACTAAATTACTCAAGAATAGCAAGTCTTCCACGAGAACCCCAAAGTCGAGCCATTATCCCGGAAAATGACTTTCATCGCCATGTGCGCAGGGGCGCGCTTGCGCGTATGCCTTGGTTTCGCGAAAGCCTCTCGTTCCATGCGCGTTAATCCATCCCTGCGCTTTTTTCAAAAAAATCTAGGATGGCGTTTTGATCCGCGTTCCCGTGCCCCATAGCAGCCGCGCCCATGTAGACCTGCCGCGCCATGGTTCCCAGAGGGATCGGCGTCGCGAGGCCGTCGGCCATCGCCGCGATGATGCGCAAATCCTTGAGCATCAGGTTTACCGTGAACGTGGGCGTGTAGTCCTTGGCGATCATGGGCGAGGCCTTGTATTCGAGAATTTTTGGGATGACGCTCGCCTTCAGGAACTCGACCATCTGCTCGGGGCTCAGGCCCCCCTTCGTCCCCATGGTCAGCGCCTCGGCGATGGCGGAGATGTGGATCGCAAAAATGTGGTTCGTCACCAGCTTCATCTGGAGGCCCGCGCCGTTCGCGCCGAAGTAGTGGATCGAGGCGCTGAAGGCTTCCAAAACGTCGCGGTGGACCTCGAGTGCGGCCTCATCGCCCCCCACCATGATGGCGAGGGTCCCCGCTCTCGCGTGGGGCACGCTCCCGCTGACGGGGGTGTCGAGAAACCGGACCCCGCGTTTTTTCGCCTCCCCGGCGAGTTCCTGGCTGCCCTCGACCGTGAGGGTGGACAGGTCGAAACAAACAGCACCCTCGGGCGCGCTCGTGAGCGCGCCGGTCTCGCCCAGATAGGCTTCTTTCGCGTGTTCGACTTCGGGCACCGAACTGCAGATGACCTCCGCGCCCGATGCGGCTTCCGCCGCCGTCTCGAAAACTGTAAGGCCGGCCGAGGCCGCCCGCTCGCGCGCGGCGGGGACGGGGTCGAAGCCTCGAACGTCGAATCCCGCCTTCACCAGATTCTCCGACATGCCGGAGCCCATGTTGCCGAGACCCAGAAAAGCAACCACTTTCGCCATTTCTCATCACTCCTTTGAATACGGCATCACGCAACGCCCATCCTGCGAATCGACGGGCGGGGAGGGGACAGGCCCATCCCTCATAAAATCAGGAGAGGCGTCTCCCGACGTGGGTGCGTACTTCCGTTTGCCTCCGATAAAATTATTTTCTCTTTATCCTCATGCCCGAGGCGTTCAGGAAAGTCTCGAAAACGGCGTTCAAATCCGCTTGTTCGAACCCGAGCGCGATGGCGGAGGTGTGCTGCTGCCGGGCGGCTGCTCCCAGGGGAACGGGCGCGCCCAAATCGTTCGCCTCCTCGATGCTGAGTCCCAGATCCTTGAAGCTGAGTCCCAGGTTCCCGATGACGTTGGAGTAATCGCGCGCCGCCATCTCCGTGCCCTTGTAGTACATCAGGTTCGGAATCACGCTTCCCTGCAAGAAATTCATCATTTTCCGGGCCGTCAACCCCGCCTTCACCCCGAACGCGAGTCCCTCGGCCATTCCGGCGTGCTGGATGTGCAGAATGTGGTTCGCCACCAGTTTCATGATCAGGCCGTTTCCTGATTTTCCCATGTAGGTGACGGACTTGCTGAACGCATCGAGTACGCCTCGGTGTTCTTTGAGCGCGGCCCTATCTCCGCCCACGATGGTGGATACTTCCTTGCGCTCCAGATGCGGCACGCTTCCGCTCACGGGAGCGTCCAGAAAGGCGATGTTCTTCTTCGCGGCTTGGGCGGCGATTTCCTTCGCGAGGGCGACGGAACTCGTCGAAAGCTCGAAACAGATCGCGCCGCGCCGCATCGCCTGGAGCGCGCCGCCTGCGCCTAAATAGACATCCCGCACGATGGCGGTTTTGGGCAGCGAACTGCACACCACGTCGCCGCCTTTGACCGCCGCCGCGGCGTTTTTTGCGATTTTAACACCGTTTTTCTTTGCAGCCGCGACGGCTTTTGGCGCAGGGTCGTAGCCCGTGACTTCGAATCCGGCGTCTACGAGGTGTTTCGTCATCAATCCGCCCATGCGCCCCAAGCCTAAAAATGCGATTTTTTTCGTAGCCTTGCGCGCCATTTATTCACACTCCTGAAGTTGAATGCGCCATCGCAGGCCGTCCACGCCTGAGTACCGGTGATGCCATCCCTAAAAATCAGCCCGGGCGTCTCCCGACGCGGTGCAGGCGTCCGCTCTGCCCCCTGTAAAATCTATTTTCTTTTCGGCTTCGTGCCCATGGCGTTCAGGAACGACTCGAAAACGGCGTTGAAATCCGCATCTTCGAGGCCGAGCGCCATGGCGGAGGTGTACTGCTGGCGCGCGGCGGCGCCCAGGGGCACGGGGACGCCCAGATCGTTCGCCTCGTTGATGCTGAGGCCCAAATCCTTGTAGCTTATCCCCAGGTTTGCGATGACGTCGGAATAATCGCGCGCCGCCATGGTCGCGCCTTTGTAGTGGATCAGCAGGGGAATCACGCTGCCTTGCAGGAATTTCATCATTTTGGGAGCCGTCAGCCCCGCTTTCATCCCGAACGCGAGCCCTTCGGCCATGCCGGAATGGTGGATGTTCAGAATATGGTTCGTCACCAGCTTCATGATCAGGCCGTTTCCGGATTTCCCCATGTAGGTGATGGACTTGCTGAAGGCGTCGAGCGCGTCGCGGTGTTCCTTGAGCGCGGCCTGGTCCCCGCCGACGATGGCGGCGACTTCCTTGCGCTCCAGGTGCGGAATGCTCCCGCTCACGGGAGCGTCCAGAAAGGCGACTCCCTTTTTCTTTGCCGCCTCGGCGATCTCTTTCGCGAGGGCGACGCTGCTCGTCGAAAGCTCAAAACAGACCACCCCGCGCCGCGCCGTATCGAGCACGCCCTTGGGACCGAGGTAGACGTTCCTCACGACGGCGGGCGTGGGGAGCGAACTGCAGACCACGTCGGCCCCCTTCACCGCCGCTGCGACGGTTCTGGCGATTTTGGCGCCATTTTTCTTAGCCGTCGCGGCGGCTTGCGGGGAGGGGTCGTAGCCCGTGACGGATAAGCCTGCGTCGATCTGGTGTTTCGTCATCAATCCGCCCATGCGGCCCAAGCCGAGGAATGCGATTTTTTTTGTAGCCTTGCGCGCCATTTTTCTCTCCTATGTATCGAGCCCGAGCAGTTTCAGGGGGTTGTCCACGAGTATTTTATTGCGAACGCTCTCATCCGGCGCCCAGTCGAGCAACTGATCCAGTAAATCGCCGTCGTTGGGCATCGGGAGTTTGCAGACGGGATGCGGCCAGTCCGTACCCAGATGATGCGCGCAGGCGCCGCTTCGATGAGCGCGCGGGCGACGGGGTCGACGTCCGTATATGGCGTCTGCCGGAGGCCCGTGATGCGGTAGGCGCCCGTGAGTTTCACCCACGTTCGGCCTTCTTTCAGCAGATCGATAAATTCCTGAAGCGGCCCCAACCCCTCGGTCGTCGGTACGTAGCCCATGTGGCCGAAAACGCTGTGAACGGGCAGGGAGGAGAAGGTTTTCCCGAGGTCCGCGAACTCATGCACGTGAATGAGAAACTCCATGTGCCAGCCCATGCTCTTGATGCGCTCGCCCATCGCCTGAACGTCTGCGAACGAATCGAATGGATTCCCGCCCTTGTCCGCCAGGTTGATCCGCAGGCCGCGAACGCCCGCCTCGTGGAGATTCGCGAGCTCTTCCTCGCTTACGTCCTTGTCCACGGAGGCCACGCCCATGAGCCGCCCCCGGGAGCGGGCCATGGCGTCGAGCATGGCGGTGTTGTCGACCCCGTAGACGCTGGGCTGGGTGAGAACGCCGCGCTCCACCCCGAGTGTCCGGTGGAGTGCTTCGAATGCTTCTAAGGAAGCGTCGGGGGGCGTGTAGCCCCTTTTGGGGGAGTAGGCGTATTTGCTCTCGGGCCCGAAGATGTGGCCGTGGGTGTCCCAGGCGCCGGGGGGAAGTTTGAAGCGAGGCGCCCTGGGATGGGGGTCCGGGGGCGGGCAGGGGAGCATGTCTGGCATACGGGTTTTCCTCTAGTGGAGATCGCCCTCGCGGCCATAGAGCTTGTGGCGCGGTCGGCCCGCCAGAATCTCCGCTTTTCCCCAGTCCGTGACGGCGCGAAACGCATCGCTCCTGATGAAGGTCATGAAGTCTTCCTGGGTGCCCCATTCCGAGAGGATGGTGTAGGAATTCGGGTTTTTCACCTGTTGATACAGAAGGCTCTGCACGTGGCCGGCCTGGCCTTCCAGGGCGTTGGCCACGGCCTCGAATTTTTCTTCGAACTCTTTCTCCTTGCCCGGCAGCACTTCGTAATACATGCCTACGGTGATCATTTTCCGCTCCTTGCGTGATGCTGATGAATCATCCCAGGTATTCGCGCTCCCACGTCTGGATTTCCGAGATGCCCAGGGCGTCGTTGTATTCCTGGAAGGTGGCCATCATCTCGCGCGCGGAGCGCGTGGAGTCTTCTTCCTTGAGGATGCGCAGCACGTCGTTCACCGCTTTGAGATACGTGCAGCGCACGATGCCCGGATAGATGATGACGCCGAAGCCGAGTTCTCCGAGTTCATCCACGCTGAGGGCCGCCTCGCGCCTCGATTCATCGAGCGTGGTGACGTGGGGCGGAGGAACCTCGGCGCCGATTTTCCTGAGTTCCTCCTCCGTGCCTTCGACCTCGATGAACGTGAGGTCGGCCCCCGCCTCTTTATAGGCGACGGCTCTGCGGATAGCCTCGTCCAGCCCATGGTCGGAGGCTGCGTCCGTGCGGGCGAGGATGAGGAAATCCTCGCTTTGGCGGGCGTCCAGCGCCGCCTTCAGCTTGCCGAGTTGTTCGTCCAGGGAAATGACGGGGATCGAGCCGGGCAGGAAACCGCACCTTTTGGGTGTCACCTGATCCTCGATCTGGATGCAGGCGACGCCCGCCGATTCGAGTTCGCGGACGGTGCGAATCATGTTGACGGCGTTGCCGTAACCGGTGTCGGCGTCCGCTATGAGGGGAATCGAGGTGGCCTGTACGATGTTCCGGCAAACGTCGGCCACCTCGCGCAGCGTCATGAAGCCCACGTCCGGCTTGCCGAGGAGGGCCGCCGAGGCGCCGTTGCCCGTCAGATAGTTCACCGCAAACCCCGCCTGCTCGACCATGCGCGCACTGAAGGCGTCGATGCAGGCGGGAGCAAGCACGGGTCGTTTCTCTTCCAAAAGCGCCCGGAGGCGCGCTCCGCAATGGTCCATGGTTTTATCCCTCGAATGGGTGGATGGTGGCTATTCGGAAGTTCTCCCACCCACCGGCCTCGTGTCAAGCGAGCCTTGTGTTCCGCGTGGTCCCGGGGATAGAGTAGATCTTGCCTCCACGATGAAAACAGGGTTCGCGTCCTATGCCGACGATACGCTCTCCTCGACCCGAGTCCGAAGAGATGGCTGTGCTCGCCTGCGCCGTCGAACGCTCATCGGCGGAGGCCTGCTGCGGTCTCCACCACTTGTCCACGCCGCTTGGGCGCGCCAATTATCTGCGAAAAGCGGATATCGTGAAAAACCTGAAACCACATGGCGGCAGGTTGCTGGATTGGGGGTGCGGTTACGGGCAGATGTCTTATCTTCTGAGAAACCGGGGTTTCGAGGTCGTTTCCTACACGATTGAAGCAGAAGAACCATCTCCTTCGAATGTATTTCTCCGCGATCAAAACCTCGATGTCGTGTACGGCAAAGACCCCGTTCGGCTTCCCTTCGAGAACGAATCTTTCGACGTCGTTTTGTCATGCGGGGTACTGGAGCATGTGGAAGACGAGAGCGGCTCGCTCTCGGAAATTTCGCGCACCCTGCGCCCCGAGGGTTTCCTTGTCGTGATGATGTTGCCCAACGAGTGGAGTTACGCGGAGTTCCTGGCGAGAAATATCTTCAAAGCGAGTGATCACGACCGGCTCTATTCCATCAAAAAAATGCGCCGACTCCTTTCCCGGTTCGGGTTTCAGGCGGTCAAGACATGGTATTCGAACACCCTGCCGAAGAATCTGACCCCTCTGCCGGAAGGGCTCAGGCAATCACTGGGAGCGCATCCGCATATATGGTTGGGCGCCGAGGCCCGGCTATCCAAAATTCCTCCCATTTGCTGGTTCAGCGGGGTCGTCGAAGGCGTTTTTCTGCGTTTAGGGTAGGCGCTATGGGGAGGCCGTCATGCGCGTTTTAGTCATTTCCCGCTTCTGCGCGTCGCCGCTTCATCGGGCGAAGATCGCCGCGCTCGCGCAGCGGCCGGGGCTCGAGGTTTTTTTGCTCGCGCCTGAAAAGTGGAAAGAAGGCGCGCGGGTGCTCACCTGCCATGAGGGCGAGGAGAACGGATACCGGATTTTCACCGGCCCCCTGGTTTTCAGCGGCAGGGTGGGCGGCCACGTCTACCGCCGGGGGCTATGGAAGGCGCTCAGGCAAGCGCGGCCGCATATCATTCACCTGGAAGAGCAGTCCTACGGCTTCGCCGCGGCCCAGGTATTACTTTATCTGTCTATGCTCAGAACGCGGCCGAAGTTCATTGTCAACAACTCGGAGAATTCCGATAGCGCTCTCCCCTGGCGCGCCCGCAGGATCGAAAAAATCATTTTCCGCCGCGCGGACGCGCTTTTGGTCTATGCCCATACCGCCCGGACAAGGCTTTCGCGTCTCGGCGCACCGCCGGAAAAAGTGCGAACGCTCCCCCAATGGGGACTGGACCCGGAACTTTTCCGTCCGCCTGAGCCGGGTGAGCGCGGCGATGTATTTACCGTCGGGTATGCCGGAAGGCTCGTTCACCCCAAAGGGGTCGACGTTCTCTTGGGGGCGCTTGCGGGTCTTGCGGGAGACTGGAGAGCGCAAATCGTAGGGGATGGGGATGTGCGGGAAAATCTGGAGCGGCTCGCGCGCGCACTCGGAATCGGGGAGCAGGTGGAATTCATCGGCTGGGTCGATAATTTCGAGGTTCCCTGGTATTTGCGCAAATGGCATGTGTTGGCGCTTCCATCGAGAGCGGCCGTGAACTGGCGAGAGCAATTCGGTCGCGTGCTGATCGAGGCGATGGGTTGCGGCGTGGTTCCCGTGGGAGCGGCCACGGGCGAAATCCCGCATGTCATCGGTGCGGAGGGGTTCGTATTTCCCGAAGCTGATGCGGAGGCTTTGGGGAAAATTCTCCAAAAGTTGAAGAATGAGCCCCGTGAACGCGAACGGGTGGCGGAAGCCGGTCGCAAAAGAGTGCTCGAGGAATTCACCTGGGATGTGGTGGCCGAGAAGACGCATCGTCTTTATGAGGATGTTTTGCGGGCTTGAAGGGATAGTGGATGGAGGAGGTGAGGCGGCCTGTCTGGCGGCCCTTTTTGCGGGTATGATCTTGCCCTGGCTGCCTACATCGCTCATCATCCCCGTGATTGCCGGCGGCGTTGTGTATGTCGTGGGAGGGATTTGGGATGGCGGAATTTCCGCCGAGGGGCGAAGCGCGCTATATTCATTACTGCCTGTGGAGTTGAAATTCGTTTTGAGAACGCACGATGGATAAATCAGAAAACGTGGGAATGCGCGAATCACCGCTCGAGGCGGCGAGTTTTTTTGATGAGGCTCACCTGCGCCTGCCCCCTAAATCCGCCGTGCCCCCGGTGGAGGCGGCATTCAGTCCGGAGCCGGGCCGCAGGATTCCCGTTTTTCAGCGCAATTACGACTATAGGAGTCTTCTGGCGAGGTTGGCGTTTCGCACGGTCGACCTGGCGGGGGAGACCTTTTTCGGTAAAACGAGAGAAAGGCCCCCGGCCATTCGCCGTGTTCTTTTGATGCGCTCCGATCATATCGGCGACCTCGTCTGTACGCTGCCCGCGGTTCATGCGATTCGCGAAAGCCTGCCGGATGCGCAAATCGACCTTCTCGTTCGCTCATCCGCCCGCGCTTTGTTCATGGACTTGGACGAAGAGTTGGGCGGGGTGGATTTTCTCGTATTCAATGCGTCCTGGCGCGACAGGCCGAAGCGGAAAAAATTCGGTTTTCTCTCGATGCGCAGACTGAGGCGATTGCTCAGATTGAGAGCGGAGGAAATCGGCGGGTCCTACGATCTGGCGGTCGATTTCGCGGGCGATTTTCAGTCGATCATCGCGGCGAGGCTCGCGGGCGCGCGCTATCTGGTCGGGCGCGGCATCAGAGGATTCGGCTTCGGGCTGGATGTCGAAGCCGAGGAGTACCCCAAGCGCCATCAGGTGGAATTTAATCTGGGTCTGCTCGAATGTGCGGGGCTGGGTCCGTTCGAGACGAAAAACCCCGCACTGACGCTCTCTCGAGAAGAACAGGCGCAAGGGCGCGCAACCTTATCATCCCTGATGGAGTACGGCTCTGATTTTTTCATCGGGATTCACCCGGGAGCCGGAGGAAGAGAGAGAATATGGAGACCGAAACTCTACGGGGAACTGATCAGCCGGGTCGTTTCCAGTCTCCCGGCACGGGTCTTGTTGCTGGGAGGGCCGGATGATCGGCAAATCGTCGATGAGATACTGAAATCCATGAAGGGCGTCCGTGTCCGGGGCACTGTTGTGGACATGTGCGGGAAGGTACGGAGCCTCCGGTCGCTCATGGGGGTGATGAAGGCCTGTCGGCTTTTCATCGGGAACGACTCGGGCCCCACCCATATCGCCGCGGCGCTCGGCGTTCCCGTGATCTGCATCTTTCAGGGGCCGGCTGAGCCGAGCGTATGGGGGCCGCGCGGCCCGAACGTGGTGGTGCTGCGAAAGCGGCCCGCATTCTCGCGCGGCGTCGGGGCGGACAGAGAGAATCGCGAACTCGAGCGCGTGTACCAGGCGGTAAAGAGATGCGCGTAGGGATTGACGCCCGCATGGTATCGATGGGCGGCATCGGGACCTATTTGAAAAGTTTGCTTGCCGGGCTGAGCAGGCGCGACGACGATGCGGAGTACGTCGTGTTCCTGCAAGAAAAGGATATGGAAAGTTGCGCCGGCTTGGGCGGTAATTTCAGACGGCTGGTTTGCGGGGCGGCTCCGTATTCGCTCGCCGAGCAGGTGGCGCTGCCCCGACTGCTGGAGCGTGAGCGCCTGGACTTGATACATCACCCTCATTATTTCGCCCCCCTCTTCGGCAAGACGCCCATGGTGGCGACGATTCACGATTTGATCCATCAGTTGTTTCCGGCGCTTTGCCCGTCGCCGCTGCATTGGCGCGCCTCGAAGTGGATGATCCGGAGAACGGCGCGAAGGGCGCGCCTGATTCTCGCCGTCTCCGAGCACACGAAAAACGATATCGTGGAGCACGTGGGCGTCCCGGATGATAAAGTTCGCGTGACGCACAACGCCCTGCCGCCCGGCTGGGAGGACGGGCGCACGCCCAAACCCGAGGCGCTGGAAAGGCTGGGCGATACCCCCTATTTCCTGTATGTGGGAAACCACAAACGCCATAAGAACCTGCATCTGCTGCTCGACGCCTTTGCGGGTCTTCTGCAAGAGACGAGCGAGGTTCGCCTCGTCCTGACGGGTGAGCGAGAGAACCTCGGTGAGGTTCTACGCTTTTTGAACCTGGGCGAGGAGGTGGTGTTTCTGGGAAATATGCCTCAGGAGGCGTTGCCCGAAATCTATCGCTCCGCCCGGGCGCTGGTGTTTCCTTCTCACTACGAGGGGTTCGGCTATCCTCCCCTGGAGGCCATGACGTGCGGCGCGCCGCCGATTGTATCGGACGCGGCCGCCCTGCCCGAAGTGGTCGGGGATGCCGGCCTGATCGTTCCCCGGGGGGACAAGGACGCCCTGCGAAATGCGATGCTGCGCATCTTCAGAGAACCGGGCCTGAGAGATGGCCTCGCTGAGAAATCGAAAGAGCGGGCGCGCTTTTTCCATTGGGAAAAACTCGCCGCCGAAACGCAGCGCGCCTACTGCGACGCCCTTTTGTGTTCGCCTGGGAGAATTCCCGCCTCGCCATCTGTCTTCAGGCCGTGAGACCTCAGGAGCAGACATGCGGGTAGCGATCGTGCACGACTGGCTCACGGGCATGAGAGGCGGAGAGAAATGCCTCGAAGTGTTTTGCGAGATATACCCGGAGGCGGATATTTTTACCCTGCTTCACCTGCCGGGCTCGGTTTCGGACACCATCGAGCGCCACCGCATCCATACCAGCCCCTTGCAGTGGATTCCCGGTATCAAGCGCCGCTATCGCCACATGCTTCCCCTCATGCCGATGAGCGTGAGGATGTTCTCGCTCAGGGAATATGACTTCATCCTTTCGAGTTCGCATTGCGTCGCAAAAGGAGCGAAGGGAGGCTTTGAAACCTACCACCTCGACTATTGCCATACGCCGATGCGCTACGCCTGGAGTGGGTATGAGGACTATTCTGCGCGCTTGGGTGGTGCGGCCAAGTGGCTTTTTCCTCCCCTCGTCGAATACCTGAGGAGGTGGGACAACGAAGCCAACAGGGGAGTGCATGATTTTATCGCCAACAGCCATACGGTGGCGGAGCGCATCCGCCGGTATTACGGCAGGGAAGCGGACGTGCTCTACCCGCCGGTGGATACGGAATTCTACCACTCCCGGAGCGGACGCACCTCGGATTACTACCTCATGGTCACGGGATTCGCTCCCTACAAGCGCGTCGACGTGGCGGTAGAGGCGTTTGGGCGGCTTGGCCGTCCGCTCAAAGTCGTGGGAGAGGGTCAGGATTTCGAGCGGGTCCGCGCGCTGGGAAAACCCAACGTGGAATTCCTGGGCTGGCAGGATGATGAGACCATCCGGGAGCTTTACGGCGGGTGCCGCGCCTTCATCTTTCCTGGAGAAGAGGACTTCGGCATCACGCCGCTAGAGGCGCAGGCATGTGGTCGCCCGGTGCTGGCCCTGGGTGCGGGCGGTGCGCTCGAGACCGTTGTGGGCGTGAATGCGCAAGAATATGAACCGCCGCCGGGTTTCATCCCATGGGGTGAAGTCGGGGATGGCGAAGCGGAGCCTACGGGAATGTTTTTCGCCCATTCGGACCCGGCGCATATCGAAGAGGCCGTCCTGGCGTTCGAGAAGATGGAAGGCCGATTCTCGCCCGAGGCCGCGCGCAGACAAGCGGAGCGATTCGGTCGCGAGAATTTCAAGAATACGGCGAGAGAGCGTTTCCGGCAGGGCTGGCGGAATCACCAGGAGCGTCTGGATAGATTGAGTGATAATTACTAAGCAATACTGGTAAAATACGGCTGTCTGAAAGCGACTTCACGAGAAATCTTTGGCCGGACTCGACAAGGAATGTGAGGTCGTGCTGCGCAAATACGGGCAGTTGAATGCGCTCTTTCTTTTCGGGGGAGACGTCATCGCGCTGGTTTTGGCCTGGTTCGCAGCGTACTGGCTGCGTTTCGTCGTGGAGATAATTCCCGTTCCCTTCGGGTACCCTGACTTCAGCGTTTATCTGGTTTCGCTTCCCGTAATTCTCCTCACCTGGCTTCTCGCCTCGGGAATATCGCATTTGTACCAGTACCGGGCCGGGCTCGAGAGTACCCAGGAAATCGTTCGTCTCACGAGCACATTGGCATGGACGGTTCTGTTCTTCGTCTTCTTCACGTTTTTCTATCGAAAACAAAGCTACAGCCGTCTGTTGGTAATTCTTTTCATGTGCCTGGGGCCTGTTTTTCTTTTTCTGGTTCGGCGGTTGGTTTGGTCCTTCATTCGCCGCTTGAGGCGCCGGGGCGTGGACGTGCGGCGCATCCTCATCGCGGGAACAAACTCCCTCGCCCACCGGGTCGCCACCCATTTGGAGACGTATCGATATCTTGGTTTTCAGGTTGTGGGATATCTCTCCGAGGGGGATGCTGCGGAAGACGCGCCCGTGCTGGGAAAACTCGGGGAGGTGCGCGAAGTCGTGGCGCAAGAGAGAATCCATGAAGTCTACGTGGCGCTTCCTCCGGATTTGCGCGCCGCGCAAGAGGAATTGTTGAACGCTCTGGGGGATTCGAGCGTCGACGTCCGCCTGGTGCCCGATATCGTCGAACACATGCGGCTGAACGCCGGAATCGAAGAACTCGACGGCTTGCCGGTGATCCTCTTGTCGCAGACCCCTCTTCTGGGTTGGAATCGCTGGGCGAAGGTGGTGGTGGATTATTTTCTGGGCATTCTGGCGCTGCTCGTTCTCGGTCCGCTCATGTCGGTCATCGCGCTCATCGTGAAATGGACGAGCCCCGGTCCCGTTCTGTATCACCAGGAGAGAATGGGTCTGGACGGCGTCCGGTTTCGCATGTACAAGTTTCGTTCCATGAGGGTGGATGCCGAGGCGGAATCAGGCCCGGCCTGGGCCCGGAAAGACGATGAGCGGCGCACCCGGGTCGGCGCTATCCTCAGAAAGACGAGTCTCGATGAGCTGCCGCAGTTGTTCAACGTGTTGCGCGGCGAAATGAGCCTCGTGGGCCCGAGGCCCGAGCGTCCGGGGTTTGTGGAGGAATTCAGGGCATCCGTTCCCGATTACATGCTGCGCCATAAGATGAAGTCCGGGATGACGGGTTGGGCGCAGGTGAATGGGTGGCGCGGAAACACGTCGATAGAAAAAAGAATCGAATTCGATTTACACTATATCGAGAACTGGTCCCTGGGTTTTGACGTCAAAATTTTATGGTTCACCCTCTGGAAGGGGTTGATAAATAAAAATGCGTATTAGACGGCGTCATGGGTGGAGAGAGTGAGCGGCATCCGGGTTATCGCCGTCATACCCGCCCGCTGGGCTTCGGCGCGTTTTCCGGGAAAGCCGCTGGCTTCCTTGTGCGGCCGTCCCATGATTGAATATGTCTACAAACGCGCGTCGAGGTCTGCGTTGGTGGACTCCGTCTACGTCGCCACCGATGATGAGCGGATAGCCGATGCGGTGCGCGGATTCGGCGGGAGAGTGAAGATGACGCGCGATGACCACGCCAGCGGCACCGACAGGGTGGCCGAGGTCGCCGCCGGCGAAGATGCGGATGTGATCGTGAACATACAGGGAGACGAACCCCTGATTCATCCTGATGATATCGACGCCGGGGTCAAGCCTTTGATTGATGAGGGTGGCTTAGGCATGTCTACGCTGGCGGTGGCCCTCGACTCGCCGGAGGGATTTCTGGACCCGAACGTGGTGAAAGTGACGAGAAGCGCGAATGGGAATGCGCTTTATTTTTCTCGCGCCCCCATACCATATTCGAGGGATGTTCTCTCCGGTGAGGGCAGGGTATATGAGAAAATCGCGGAAAAGTGGGAGGAAATATCACCGAAGCCGCTCAAGCACATAGGATTCTACGCTTACAGGAAAGAAAGCCTGTTGCGATTTGCGGGGTTGAGGCCGTCCCCGCTGGAGAAGTGGGAGCGATTGGAGCAGCTTCGCGCGCTTGAGGACGGGATGGCCATTCGTGTTGTGGAAATCGATAGAGATGCGATAGGGGTGGACCTTCCCGAGGATCGGGAGCGTCTGCTGGGGGATGACGCGATGCGCAGTGCACTCGAGGAGGAAAAGGGCAGGTGGCCAAGTATATCTTCGTAACGGGAGGTGTTTTGAGTTCCTTGGGGAAAGGTCTCGCCTCCGCATCCATCGGCGCGCTCCTCGAAGCCCGTGGCCTGCGGGTGAACATCCAGAAGCTGGACCCCTACCTGAACATCGATCCGGGAACGATGAGTCCCTTCCAGCACGGGGAGGTGTTCGTCACCGACGACGGGGCCGAGACGGATCTGGATTTGGGCCATTATGAACGCTTCACCCATGCGCGGATGAGAAAGGAGAATAACTACACGGCGGGCCGCATCTATTACAGCGTAATCACGAAAGAGCGCGTAGGCGATTATCTGGGTGGAACCGTCCAGGTGATTCCCCATATTACCGACGAGATCAAGCGCTGCATCCGCCATGTGGACAATGGAGAGGATGTCGTGATTTGCGAGATCGGCGGAACGGTGGGCGACATCGAGAGCCTTCCCTTTCTGGAGGCCATTCGCCAATTCCGGTTCGACCACGAGCCCGGGCACGTCATTCATCTCCACGTAACGCTGGTGCCGTATATCAAGACCTCCGAGGAGTTGAAAACCAAGCCGACGCAGCACTCCGTCATGAAGCTCCGTGAAATCGGCATTCAGCCGGATATCCTTTTGTGCAGAACGGAGAGGCCTCTCGAAGAGGACGTGAAGCGGAAAATTTCCTTGTTTTGCAACGTGCCTCCCAGCGCCGTGATCACGGCGATCGACGTGGACTGCATCTATGAGGTGCCCCTGAAGTTCAACCAGGAGGGCCTGGACGGGATTGTGGTGGATTTGCTGAAACTCGAAAAAGCGCGTCAAGCGCCTGATTTGAGCGTTTGGGAGGAAATCGCCCGCAAGGAGAGGGAACCCAAAGTCAGCAGCAACATCGCTATCGTCGGGAAATACGTGGACCTCAAGGAGTCTTACAAATCCTTGTCCGAAGCCTTGAGCCATGCGGGTTTCGGAAACGACGTCCAGGTGAACCTGCATTATGTCGATAGTGAAGAGATAGAGGAGCGCGGGAGCGCTCCGTTGCTCTCGCAGGCGCACGGGATCCTGATACCCGGCGGATTCGGCGAACGCGGCATAGAGGGAAAGATCGCCGCCGTGAAGTACGCGCGGGAGCGGCTGGTTCCTTTCCTCGGCATTTGCCTGGGGATGCAATGCGCGGTTGTGGAGTATTCGAGAAACATCTGCGGCCTGGAGGCGGCGAACAGTTCGGAATTCAGGGATGACACGCCCCATCCCGTGGTGGCCCTCATGCCGGACCAGGAGGGCGTGGACATGGGGGGCACGATGCGGCTGGGCGCCTACCCGGGGGTTTTGCAGCCGGGCTCTCTGGCGTCGGAAATATATGACGGGGCGTCGGAATTCGAGGAGCGGCACCGCCATCGGTACGAGGTGAATAATTTCTACCGCGAGGCTTTGGAGGAGAGCGGACTTCGCTTCAGCGGCCTCTCGCCGGATGAGCGTCTGGTGGAGATGATAGAGTTGCCGGGGCATCCCTATTTCATCGGGTGCCAGTTTCACCCCGAGTTCAAGAGCGCGCCCTACGCACCGCATCCGTTGTTTCACGGGTTCATCGCCGCCGCGAAAAAAGCGAGCGGGGAGTTGTTTTCCTGATGTGTCCTTTCATGCCGTCCATGCGGGATGAGGCCTGGAAAAGATAA
The DNA here is from genome assembly GCA_965221165.1 of bacterium. Lineage (GTDB taxonomy): Bacteria > UBA8248 > UBA8248 > UBA8248 > UBA8248 > Bin107. Next base: position 902,256 of record CBDCRP010000003.1, on the reverse strand, counting down.
GAGTATGGCGAAAACAAAAATTGCAAGAATCGGGGACGTGGCCTTCGGCGCACAAGGATCGATATGCGTCATCGCGGGGCCCTGCCTGATCGAGAGCGAAGAAATAACCAGAACGTGCGCCGAAAAGGTAAAAGATGCGGTAGACAGATGTGGTATCGGCGGGGTTTTCAAGGCCTCGTATGACAAGGCGAATCGCAGCTCGGGGAAGTCACCGCGCGGCCCCGGCATCGATGAGGGATTGGAAATACTCGAATTGGTGAGGCGCGAAACCGGCCTTCCGGTGATGTCGGACGTGCATAGCCCGGAGGAGGCCGAACGAGCGGCCCACGTTTTGGACGCTATCCAGATACCCGCTTTTTTGTGCCGACAAACGGATCTCCTCCATGCAGCCGGACGAACGGGGAAGCCCGTAAACGTGAAAAAAGGGCAGTTCATGGCGCCCGAGGATATGAGAAACGTAGTAGGAAAACTCGAAGAAGCGGGTTGTCGGCAAATACTTCTTACGGAGAGAGGGACCAGTTTCGGCTACCACAACCTGGTTTCCGATATGCGTTCGCTCGTGCAGATGCGCGAATCCGGATATCCCGTAGTTTTCGACGCGACACACAGCGTTCAGTCGCCAGGCGGACTCGGGGAAAGTTCAGGAGGGGACAGAAGCATGGTTCCTCATCTTGCGCGCGCCGCGGCGGGCGTGGGCGTCGACGCTTTTTTCCTCGAATGTCACCCGGAACCGGATGAAGCATTATCCGATGGCCCGAATATGTTGGATATCGAAGGTCTGTACCCGCTTCTCATCTCTTTACAGGCGATAGATGCGGCGCGCCTCGGCGCGCAATAAAATTCAGAGAAATCCGTCTCATCTTTTTATCGCAGGTTTTTTCCTCTCTTGCGCGCTGTTGACGTCGTCTTGCGCTCGATATGAAATCCATTCCTCGGCGCGAGGTGATTCTGCGTCATTGCCCCGTCACGAAAGTTGCGCATGGTTTGGTTCGCCGGCGGAATCGTGAAAAACGCTGAATTTCAAAAAAAGTAATGAAAATGAGGGGAAAACCCGGTCACCCAAGACTGCTTGGGCTGCCCGGAGGCGGTAGCACGTCTCTTTATGCCGATGCGGCGAAAAGCGCGTCCTGCCGGCCGCTAGCCGCGCAGGATCGCTTTTTCTCTACGATGGGTGGGGTGGAAGTTTTGGGATTTCACCTGCCCTCCAACCGCCGATTTGGATGGGAAATATAAATTGGCGCAACTTTTCAACATTTTGGTAAGATATAATTCGTATTGGTTGATTGAAAATTTCAAATGAACACTTTTGTGGGAAGAGTCCCGTGCAATATAAAAGCCCGCTTTCTCGTCTGCAGCCTAAACTTTCTTTTGTAGGCGCCGATGCGCGCCTGGAAGGTTCGCTGCGTTTCACCGGTAAAGTTCTCGTGGAAGGTGAGTTCAAAGGCGAAATCCAGGGCGACGGCCATCTTGAGATTACCCAGACAGGAAAGACCGAAGGAGAAATCCATGCAACGGAACTGGTGAATTATGGCCAAACGAAAGGCTCTATACATGCGGAAAATCGTGTTGAATTCAAAGCCGGATGTTCTCACCAGGGAAATGTGACGGCTCCCAAGATTCATATAGATCCAGAAGCAAAGTTTGAGGGCAAATTGATGATGCTCGGTATCGAGCGAGTGCCTGCGCCCAAGCCGAGGATTTCGAAAAGGGGCATGCAAATTGCGGCGGGGCTGGTGTTGCTTTTAGCTGCTGGTATTGCCTCCACGGCGATTTCTCGTGAATCTCCGGATTATTTTCGCAATATCTGGAAGCGCCTCGACGCAATTTGGGAGGCGAGAGTTGGCGAATGGCTGGAGCCCAGCGCCCCGGAAAACCTGAAACTCAAGGCCGAACGGCAACAGAGAAGGTATATTGCAGAAGCGGCGCAATATGAAAGTAAAGGGGAGTTCGATAAAGCGGTCACTAGTTTGAAAAAAGCATTGGGGCTCAAGGGGAGCCGCCAGAATGTCGCCCGATACCGCTTGGCGAAAATCCTTGCGCAGCAAAACCATTCCCGAGACGCTATACGTGAAATACAATCTTTGCTCCAACGCACTCCGGGGCATATAGAAGCCATGATCCTCCTCGGTGATTTGTATGTTCGCAGTGGGCAATTCTCGAAAGCGCTGGAAATATATAGAGAAGCTTATCGACGTGAACCCGAGGATATTGTCTTGAAAAGGCGGCTTCGGATTGTTGAATCACGTGCCCATTCCGTTCAGCCCAAATCAACCGGCCCTGCGAATCGCGCCCTGGAGCCGACCCGGATTTTGATAGATGCGGAGCGCTTTATATCCGACAAGCGTCCGGCGCAAGCTGTAAGCTTACTCAAGGACGCTATCGAAAAAATACCGGATAATCCGAGATTCCATTTCTTGCTGGGCGCTGCTTTGGTTGAAATGAACCGTACCGATGAAGCAATTCTGGCTTATGAGAAAGTTGTTTCATTATCCCCCGACTGGTTGGATGGTTATGTTCGTCTGGGTGCTCTTTTGGAATCTATAGGTAGAGACAAAGCTGCGATTTCCCTATACGAGAAAGCGGGTGAGTTGGACTCGAACGACATCGAGATGAGAATTCGCATCGCCAAACTTCACAAATCAAGGGGTCGAAAAGAACTCGCGCATAAAATACTTTCGGATTTGCTGGAGAAGAACCCGCGCTCGTCTCTCGCTTTGGTTGAGTTTGGCGTTTTTCTTTGGGAAATCGGGAAATCCGAAGAGTCGAAGAAGGTGTTCATGCGGGTACTCGAAATAGACAAAAATTCAGCACCGGCGTTGAATCGTTTGGCATGGTTTCATGCGACGGAAAAAAAAGAACTGGAACACGGCATCAAGCTTTCGAGACGTTCGCTGGAAGTCCAGCCTGATACGCCGGCATACTTGGATACTCTCGCGGAACTATATTATCGGAGCGGACAATCCGTGAAGGCGCTTCCACTTATTCAGAGGGCGATTGAAATAGCGCCCGGAAATCGCTATTTTCGTCTGCAACTGGAAAAATTCAAGAAGGCGAGTCGTAAATGATAGCCGCAAACGACCAGACTGATGCGATAGTTCGAGACAAATGGTATGAAGGGATGTGGAAACATTATGCATCCCGCCCCATTGGTGGCGCCACCCTTAGTGTGGAGGGTTGAGAAATGGGTGTTCTGACAATCTCAAGAGAGCTTGGAAGCGGTGGTGATGCTATAGGGAAGAAAGTTGCGCAAGAGTTGGGCTGGTCCCTGTTGGATAACGATGGATTTGCGGATGCCGCACAATCGTATGGTTATGTTCGAGCCGAACTGGAGCAAGTGGATGAGAGAAAGCCCGGTTTGGTAGACCGCTTTTTTCGGGACAGACAACTTGTATATCTCGATATCATGCGCGCCATCGTGTATGAATCGGCCTTGAAAAATAATTTCGTCATTCTGGGCCGCGGCTCCCATATACTCCTCGAGGGAATCGAAAGTGTGTTTCGAGCGCGGATAGTAGCTCCTCGAGATTATCGGCAACGGACATTGGTGAATAACGAGGGAATTACCCTATCTATGGCGGAGCAGTTCATACGTCATAACGATGATGAAAGGATGGCGTATACGCGTCATTTTTTCGATGTCCGATGGGGAGATCCAAGTCATTTTGATCTCATATTAAATACCGGGTTGTTCAATGAGGAAATGTCGATACGGTTGCTGGTGAATATATTGCAAAGTGAGCAATTCTCGGAATCTCAGCCATCAGGATCTCAAAAGCTCCAAAATCTGGCTTTTGCGCAGAAGATCAAAGCGACAATCATGACGGATGAGCGCATTGATGCGAGTGGCATTGTCGTGGACTGTCTCGGACCCGGTGAATTATTTTTACACGGACGCGTCAATAGCGATGAAGAAAAAGAATTGGCTGAATCAATTGCCAGAGAATATGACGGAGTGGCCGAGTTGAATAGCGAATTGGTCGTCATGCCACCTATCGAGGGATGGTACCCGGTATGAGCCGGAAGCATAGTCGACAAATCAAGTCGCGGAACGAAAAATACCCCCAGTTACGCATGGTGCTTATTTGCGTGTTCATGATGATGCTTTCTGGCTGTAATTTGGTTGTGATGCAAGCTGATTACAATGAGGATAAAGAAAGAAACCAGAGAGAAGTCAACGCGGTCCGCAGCCAGCTTCTGGCGCATACGCAAATTTTGGCGAATCATGGCAAGTCATTGAATGAATTTAAGTTGCAGATTCGTCATGCAGTGTCAACTGTAGAGAAAACAGTGAAGGAACTGAATAGAAAGCCCACCAAGATGGCGGATTACGCAAAGCCGAATCGAAAAAAAGAATCGGCCCGGAAACCTGCCGGCCAAAACGAAACCGCCATGGGCGCCAGATATATTCGCCGCACATATCGGGGACTATTGCTTAGTTATGCAGGGGGCTATAACGATCCGCGTAGCTCCCGTTATCCATACAAACTCAAACCAGGAACGCTCGTAGCCGTTATTTCCAGCGACAGACGCGGTTTTACCAGAGTTCAGGTGAAATCAGGCCGTTGGGAAGGAAAGAAAATGTGGGTGCGCACCCGCTGGCTTACCGAACGGGCCCCCAAACGTATACGCAGCAAGAGTTGATTCTATAGTTTTTTGAGCCCTTCGCTGAGGTCGTCTCTCAAAACCTCAAAATCCTCGAGTCCCACGGAATACCGAATCAATCCTGCGGAAACGCCCCGGTTCCCGGCGCCTTCTATTCCAATATCTGCATATGCCATCTTTACGTGATGCTCTACTTGACTCTCCGTGCCGCCGAAGCCGGGAGCAAATACAGGAATTTGCAGAGAATTCACGAGTTTGTCGGCTTTTTCCGGGTCGCCATGGATTTCAAAGCTGACCAACCCGCCGAAAGCACCCATATATTTAACGGCCTGTGTATGATCCGGATGAGACTCGAGGCCAGGGTAATGGACACGGGACACCTTGGAGTGGCTTGAAAGAAATTCGGCTAATTTCAGAGCCGTGTCACTAATACGCCCCACGCGCAATTCGAGCGTTTTCAATCCTCTTTCAAGCAAAAATGCCTCCTGCGGCCCGAGAATGGAACCCAGCAAAGCTTGTTGTTCACGTAGCGCGTCTATTATGCCCAGGCGGCCTGAAACCGCACCCGCGATGACGTCGTTGTGTCCGCCGATATATTTCGTCGCGCTTTGAACAGCTAAATCGGCTCCATGCTCCAGCGGGCGAAACAAAGCGGGGGATGCGATGGTCGAGTCTACAATGAACCTGGCTTTTCTTTCGGAGGCCCATTCAGCCATTTTCTCGATATCGGGTATGCGTAACGTGGGGTTGGAAGGAATTTCTGCGAACAACACCCGAACTTGCTCGTGAGGGAGCGCTCTTAAGGATTCCACCGAATTCTCCGCCAGGATATCAACGTATACCCCGTACCGTGAAAGGAGACCCTCTGCGATGTCCCTGGTATGCCTATAGGATTCTCGCGGGATGACGATTCGCGCTTCTGGCGCCAGGAGTGAGAGGAACACGGAAGTGACGGCCGCCATACCGCTGGCGAATAAGAGGGAGGCTTCCGCGCCTTCCATGAGGGCGAGCCGGCGTTCGGCGGATGCGTTTGTCGGGTTTCCATATCGTGAATAGAAAAACGCGTCTTTCTCGCCACTGTGAAAGGCTTCTAAATCATCTGAGTTGTCAAAAGTAAATGTCGCGGTTTGAAAAATCGGTGGCGCAAGCGAGTTTTTCGGCTGATGGCGCTCATCTCTCCTCATGTTTTTCGACAATGTACTCATCTCCTGTTGTTGCATTAGCAGAACGAGGAAACGAAAAGCAAATGGGTGTTACGTGACGGACAATGCTCCAAGTTTTTTCTCGATTACATCTTGAACCGCGTTGATATCTTCTGGAAGCTCAATGGGAGTATTCGCGAATCGGCTATCAAAACCCGGAATTTCTTTTTTGTGATAATTGACCTTGAATTCAGTGAATTTTAGCCCGTGCGCCGTAGAGATGACTACGACCCGGTCTTTGGGATTTATTTCTCCACGCGCGATTATTTTTTCAAGGGCGGCCAATGCCACGCCGGTCTGGGGACAGTTGTACATTCCGGTTCTGTCCGCGCGGGCAGCAGCGTTGGCCAATTCCTCTTCGCTCGCCTGTTCCACGGAGCCCTCGAATGCTTTCAGGGTTCTGATGGCTCTCTCGATGCTTACCGGATTACCGATTTGGATTGCTGTCGCCAGCGTTGGTTCGGCGGCTATGGGGTGAAATTCCCGGAAATCGGTCATAAAACTTCTATACAAGGGATTGGCCTTTTCCGTCTGAGCGCAAACGATGCGAGGCTGCTTGTCGATAAGCCCCAGGTCGCGCATCTGCATGAAACCTTTGCCCAGCGCGCTTACGTTTCCCAGGTTTCCTCCAGGGATGATGATTAAATCGGGAACCTCCCAGTTGAATTGCTGAACGAGTTCTATGCTGATGGTTTTTTGACCTTCGATTCGCAGTGAATTCATGCTGTTGGCGAGATATATGCCTTGTTCCTCGCACACCTGTTTCACGATGCGCATACAGCCATCAAAATCCGTATCGATGGCGAGCACTATGGCGCCGTTCGCGATAGGCTGAATGAGTTGCGCCACCGATACTTTTTCTCGCGGCAGGAAAACGATAGAAGGAATATCGGCCGCTGCTGCATACGCAGCCAGTGCGGCGGAAGTATCGCCCGTCGATGCGCAAGCGACGGCGCGAAGTTTTTTCCCGTCGGACATCATTTGCTGGGCGGCGGATACGAGCACCGTCATGCCCAGATCCTTGAAAGAGCCCGTGTGGCTGTTCCCGCATTGCTTGATCCACAACTCACCGATTCCGAGTTCCCGGCCCAAACGGTTGGCCCAGAAAAGGTTCGTCCCGCCTTCGTAGAACGAGATGATGTTTTCATCATTTATCAACGGGCAAACCCACTCTTTTTTGCCCCACACACCACTGCCATACGGCCATATGTTGCGCTGGTAGCGGTCGTCGAACAAATGGCGCCACTCCGACGCGCTTCGCATTCGCAGGGTTTCCAGATCGTGCGTGACTTCCAGAAGACTCTCGCATTCGCGGCACTGATAGACGGAATCGAAAATGGAATAGGTTGCTTCGCATTCAGGATTGATACATTGGAACCAGCAGTTGCAGTCCATATCATCACCAAAAGTAAAAGGCGAAGCTTGGCCTCGCCCGATAGGGATGGAATTATTGCAGAGGCGACTCCAGGTGGCAAATCGGCATATTTATTTCGTGGCGTGCGGTTTCTGAATTCCATTCATGTGGAATTATGTTGTAGCAACCTGGGTAATGCGGACCTCTTTTTCATTGATGAAAGTGACTATCACCGCCGCCTGAAGGCAAAGGTAGGCGGCCAGCGCAAATGCGAGGTTATAGCTGCCCGTTACGTCATAGATGTATCCGCTCAACCAGGCGCTCAGGCCCGAACCGAGTTGATGACTGAACGTGATGAGTCCGAACAGAATCGCTACGTTTCTCGAGCCGAAGAAATCTCCCGTCAGTGCCGAAGTGAGCGGGACGGTCGCTATCCAGGAAAGACCAATAATCATGGGCGTGGCCCAGACGGTGAAATCGTTCTTGAAGAAAATGAACAGGACAAATCCAAGACCCCTGAAGGCGTAAACCACGCTTAAGGGGATTTTCCTGCCGATTTTATCCGACAGGGGGCCAACGGCCAGAACGCCAACGGTATTGAGGCCACCCCCCAGGGCGAATGAAGTGGCTGCAACAGCCGCGGAGAAGCCTACGTCCGTCGCAAACGGGATCCAGTGAACGGAAACGACGGTTACGGTGAAGCCGCAGGTGAAAAAGCTCGTAAGCAAAAGCAGGAACGGCATCTTGTGAAGACACTGCACCCAGGGCAAATCGTAGGGAACGACCATTTTGATGTTGCCGCCGGAAGTCGTCCCACTCTGGAGGCTCTCCCCGGCTCTTGGAGAATTTCTGACAACGAAAATCGAAATGGGCATCAAGGTGAATATGAAAATGATGCCGATGGTGAGCGAAGTCGTTCTCCAGTCCAGAAAACCCATCAGATACGCGAAGAAAGGAAGCAGCATGAGTTGGCCCATGCTCGAGCCGGCGCTCACGATCGACATGCCCAGGCCCCGCCTGTCCGGGAACCAGTTGGACACCAGCGGCGTAAAGGCGGTCACGCTGTTGCCGATTCCTCCTATGCCCAGCAGGATGCCGAAAAACAGATACACGCCCCACAGAGAGTCGACCTGGTTGATTCCCAGCATGGCGATGGTCGTCAGCGCCGACCCCCAGATGATGATCGTTTTGGGGTCCCAGCGGCGCATCATGAGTCCGCCCAACGGCTGGGATGCGCCGTAGAGAATCAGGCAAAGAGAAAAGGGGAGTGACAACGCGGCGCGGCTGATCTTGAAATCTTCGATCATCGGTTTCAGGAAGAGGCCGAAGGAATTTCTGGTCGCCAAGCCCAAAAACATCATCGTGAAACACCCGGCAAGAATGTACCAGCCGTAATATATTCTTTTCGGGGAAGCGGTTTGGCTCACAGATACCTCGATGTTTTCAAGCGCGGGTGGTTTCTAAGTGTGCGTAATTTTCGCTTGGCGCGCATCCTATAACATTAAGGTAAGAAAGACACGCGCTCAGGACGCAGTTTCCCCGAATGAACGGAGTTGTTCCCCATGCTTTTTAGAATATGATAGAGGTATTGGTGAATAACGAGGAGGGTTTCCATTGAAAGCACCGAATTTTCTGGTTTCACATCCCGGTCCCAAAACCCGAAAAGAACTTGAACGCCTCAGGAACACGGAGAGCCGCGCGGCCCTCAGCTTCGGGATGAGTCCCGAAACCGTTGTTGTCGAACGCGCGCAAGGGGCGGTTATCGAGGATATTGATGGCAATTTGTTTTTGGACTTTGTCGCGGGTTTTGGTTCACTGAATGCCGGTCATTGTCATCCCAGGGTTGTCTCGGCGATGAAAAAACAAGCGGAACAGGTGCATCAAGCCATGTCGCTGGGCTCGAGGGTGAGAAACGAATTTCTTGAAAAAGTTCTCTCGTTGCATACGGGCGCGACCCCCAAGAGCATGATTCTCGGCTCATCGGGCAGTGAAGCGGCGGAAACCGCTCTCAAGATGGCCCGCCGGGCGACGGGGCGCGGTGAAATCGTCGGCTTTACGGGCGCGTTCCACGGCAGAACCTTGGGCGCCGTGGCCCTGATGGGCAGAAAGAACCAGCGTGAAGGACTGGGAACGCTCGTTCCGGGGGTTCATCACGTTCCCTATCCCTATCCTTATCGAAACCCTTTCGGTGATGGAGCGGAAAAATGCGCGGAGGGGACGATTCGCTACATCAATGAATTTCTCGATAATCCGGTAAGCGGCTGGGGCGATGTGGCGGCCATCATCATCGAGCCGGTTCAGGGAAACGGCGGCATGATTCCGGCCCCCATAGGGTTTTTGAAAGCGCTTCGAGAGATATGCGATCGTCACGGGGTTTTGCTCATTATCGATGAGGTGATGAGCGGATTTTGCCGGACGGGAAAAATGTTCGCCTACCAGTATGAAGATATCGAGCCCGATCTGGTCGTGATGGGAAAGTCGATTTCGGGAGGGCTTCCCCTCGCTGCCTGCGTTGCGAAAAAAGATATAGCCGATGCTTCAAGTCCTGGAACCGAAAGCAGCACCTACGCGGGAAACGTCATGGCATGCGCCGCCGGTTTGGCTTCCATGGAGGTGTATGAGGAGGAAAAACTCGCCGATCGTTCCCTGGAGATGGGTGCTTATTTCTTGCGAGGGTTGGAGGAGCTGTCAGAACGCCATTCCATCGTTGGTGAAGTCCGTGGGCGCGGGTTGATGATAGCGGCCGAACTGGTTTCCGATCGGACGACGCGCGAACCTTTGGGCGTCGCCAAAAAGGCGAGTGATATGGCCTTGAAAAAAGGTCTTCTCATCTATCCGGGAGGACACCACGGGAATGTTCTGGCGTTTTTGCCTCCTCTGATTATCGACGAGGAGCAAGTGGATACGGCCGTGGGCATCGTGGACGAGGTATTGCTCGACTTGGATGTTTAGGAGACCCGTTTGAGGCGAGAAATAAAATGTTCTCCTTTGTGTTAAGATGGAGCAATTGGTCTTGGCGCTTTTGAGGGATGGCATGCGGAGGAAATTCCAGAAAAAAATCCATTTGGCGGTTTTGATCTCCCTGGTGTCTATGGGTGCGATGCTGACCCTCTACCACGCCACCGCCGCGCAAAAGACGCCTCCCGTCGTGGTGTTGGACGTGGCCGACGCCATATCTCCCGGCACTTCCGAGTACATCGCGTTCGGCATCGAAGAAGCCGCCCGAAAACAGGCGCAGCTTCTCGTCATCCGTCTTGATACCCCTGGTGGTCTGGTTACCAGCACACGAGATATCGTGAAATCGATTTTCGGTTCGAGCGTCCCCGTGGCCGTATATGTCGCTCCGGGAGGGGCGAGAGCCGCATCCGCCGGTACGTTCATCACGATGTCGGCTCACATCGCCGCCATGGCGCCGGGAACGAACATCGGCGCAGCCTCGCCCGTTTCGGGTGGAGGGAAGCAGATTCAGGGAGATATGCGCAAAAAGGCGATGAACGATGTAGCCGCTTTTGCGCGGGCGGTGGCCTCTCGCACGGGACGCAACACCGAATGGGCGGAGAGTGCGGTTCGCGAGGCGATATCCGTGGATGAGGCGGAGGCCCTGAAGCAAAAAGTAATCGACTTGGTGGCTGCGGACGTCAAATCCCTTCTCCTGGCGGTTCACGGCAAAAAAATAAAGCTCGCCAGCGGGGCCACCGTCACACTGTCGACGAGGGGCGCTGCGCAAATCGTGCTCGAGCGAAGCTGGCGCCAAAAGGTGCTCACCCTCTTGAGCGACCCCAATATCGCCTACATCTTGATGCTTTTGGGCATGTACGGGCTGTTCTTCGAACTCTCGAATCCAGGCTCCATTCTTCCCGGCGTGGTGGGCGCCATCAGCCTCCTCCTGGCGCTCTACGCTTTGAAAGTCTTGCCGGTGAACTATGTGGGTCTTCTTTTGATGGGGCTCGCCATCATCATGTTTCTCCTGGAAATCAAGGTGGTGAGCTATGGAGGGCTCACCATCGGCGGAATCATCGCCATGACGCTCGGCTCGGTCATGCTCATCGATTCTCCGGACCCCTACCTGCAAATCAGCCTGAAAGTGATTCTGCCCGCGGTTGCCGGAACGGCCATGTTTTTCGTCTGGCTCGTGGGAATGGGCTTTCGCGCCCAGCGGGTGCGGCCGGTCTCGGGCTCGGAAGGAATGCTCGACGAATCCGGCATCGTCAGCGCCTCGCCCAGGCTAGGGTCGCCGGCCCAGGTTCGGGTGCACGGCGAGATATGGCAGGCGGATTCTCATGATCCCCTGGAAATCGGCGACAAAGTCCGCGTGGTGTCGGTGGATGGCCTCAGGCTCCGCGTAGAGAAGGAGGGTGGGTAAATGAATTGGAGCTTAATCATCGGCGCTATCATCATCTTGTTGTTCTTCGTGAGCGCCATCCGCGTCCTGAACGAATACGAGCGCGGCGTCATCTTCCGGCTGGGGCGCTTCCTTTCCACCAAGGGGCCCGGCCTCATCATCGTGCTTCCGGTAATCGACCGCATGACTCGCGTGGGCCTGCGGCTGGTGACGATGGACGTGCCGCCGCAGGATATCGTCACGAAAGACAACGTGTCGGTGAAGGTGAACGCCGTGGTCTACTTCCGCGTGCTGAACCCCGAGCGCGCGATCATCGAGGTGGAGGATTTCCTCTACGCCACGGGCCAGTTGAGCCAGACGACGCTCAGGAGCGTACTGGGACAGATGGATTTGGACGATCTTCTTTCCGAACGCGAGAAAATCAACTCCCAGCTCCAGGAGCTTCTCGATCACGCCACCGACCCCTGGGGCATCAAGGTCACCAACGTGGAACTCAAGCACGTGGACCTTCCCAACGAGATGCAGCGCGCCATCGCCCGCCAGGCGGAAGCCGAGCGCGAGCGCCGCGCCAAGGTCATCCACGCGGAGGGCGAATACCAGGCGAGCGAGCGGCTGGCCGAGGCTGCCGCCACCATCTCCACGGCCCCGGGCGCGCTTCAGTTGAGGTTCCTGCAAACCCTCTCCGAAGTGGCGACAGAGAACAACTCCACCATCGTCTTCCCCTTGCCGCTCGACCTGCTCAGGCCCTTCGTCGAGGCGGACGCGGGCGGCGCGCCAAAGGAGAAATAGAAGGCGGTGAGGAGTAGGGGGTAAATGCGAGTTCAAACCCGACCGATGAGGAAGGGCTTGCCGGCCGAGCGGCCGTTGCTGCCGGGAAATACGAAAGATTCGGTTTTTCCCGTGACTCCGCCAGTGTGGGATCCCCCACGCGGCGGTGGCTGCATCTTCCCAAGTGCGCCGACGTTAAAAAAGTAGGGACAGGCCGCGATCTGACCCTGAAGACTCTAGGTTCGTCGTCATTCCGGCATCAAACCCGACCAGGGAGGGAATGACACCGCAACGGCGAGGTGGTGAAATGCAAGGTCGAGGGTGTGATGCTTCGTAGGGTCGAACATACATGTTCGCCACCCATGTGCCCGCCCCTGCTTCTTCTCCCAAGCCCTCCCTTATGAAACGGCTACGAGAGATTTGGTTGTCTTACTGAGCTTGCCCGTATGAAATTTCAGCGGCCGAGGGGGCGGTCCACCGGGTCGCGCGGGTCGAATTCGTTTCCCCAGACGCCCCGGCGGTATCTCTTGGCGAGGTTTTCCGCTTCTATCAGTTCCTTGCGGTAGCGCACGTTGGGGTGTTTCACGAGGGCGCGGCCCAGACCCCGGAGCACCATGAGCACGTTCACGTGCCCGCCTTCTTCCACGAAAACGTAATAAAGGGTCTGTCCGTAGGCGTCCACGGGTTTTTCGTCGATTTCGAGGCTCACGGTCCTGTTCTCGATGAGACGTTTCAGGTAGGCATGGGCCTGGCTCGCGCCGGGCGCGCCGGGCGCGGGGGCGGCCACGCCGATGAGGGCGGAGCGCAGGCCGCCGCCCAGTTGAAAGCTCGCTCCGTCGTACACCTTGGTGACGCGCGCGGTGAGGCGTCTTCGGGGCGCTTCCCCCTGGACGGGCAGGGGCCAACTCATGATGACGGCGAGCGCAAGCGCGCACAGAAAGGAAACCGTTTTTTTCATCGTCGCCTCATTCGCTCCATATGGGGACAACCCCGAAATCTTACGCGTTTTCATGGTCCCATAATTCCGCGCCATGAACCCCGCGCGTTGTTATTGATGGCGAGGCGGGGCGCATGAAGCCTTCCCGTCCCATCGGCGCTTATATATACCACAGGGTGAGCCGATGCGCTTTGGTCCGACCTTGCATGTCGGGTGGCGCATGGCGGGAATAGGCAGGGTAGAAAAATAGACGCGGCGCATGAAGCAACTTGAAAAGATGCAGGCTACCCGTGGCGGATGAGACCGAGAAGAGGATATTCATTATTGCCGGGCTGAATGGCGCCGGGAAGACGACGTTCGCCACGGGATTTCTGCCGAACGAGGCGGATTGCCCGCTTTTCATCAACGCCGATGTCATCGCGGCGGAGCTGAACCCTTCCGATCCTCATCTGGTCGGCTTTCAGGCCGGTAGGTTGATGTTGGAGCAAATCCGCGAACACGCGCTGCGAGGAGAGAGTTTCGCCTTCGAAACGACTTTGAGCGGGCGGAGTTATGTGCGCCATATTCCCTGCTGGCGGGAGCAGGGCTACCGGGTCAAGCTGTTTTTCTTGCAACTGCCGACGCCCGAAATGGCGATCGGGCGCGTCGCGCAGCGTGTTCTGGAAGGAGGACACGACGTGCCGGAGTCGGTGATCCGAAGACGGTTCGACGCTGGCTGGAGCAATTTCGAGCAAATCTATCGGAACCTGGTCGATGGATGGATTTTGTACGATAATTCGGGCGATGAGCCGAAATTGCTGGTAGAGGAGTCGAGTGAATGAATTCACGGAAACAAAACCTGACGCTAAAGCCTCGCGACCCGGACTTCGTAGGTTCTGATGTCGCGATGCGCCGGGCAGCCAAACGCGCGCGGCAACGAGCGAAAGAAACAGCCGAAATCGCCGCGGCGAATAAAGGAAGCGGCCAGAACCGGCGCGACGCCCAAGGGGTTGAAGCGCGAATCGGGCGAGATTCACTGGGTAAACACCGGCCGTGACCCGTGTGAGCGAGGCCCCTGCAAGAAAGAGTGAGACGGATTGCCTGATTTAGGTGGTGGTTGTAGGTGACGACCGAAAGGTCGACCATATATGCGTCCCTTTTTTCTCTGACGCCGGGTTCGCCGGGATGACGGTGTTCTGTTTGTCGACCGATGAAGGGGCATTGTGTCTTTGTAGGGGCGGTTCGCGAACTGTGGGGCGGACAAATAGGTCCGCCCCTGCGGGAGATTCGATTCCTCCACGCAGCCCGCCTATATGAAAGCTCTTTCATTGCGATTCGCACCACCTTCCCCCTACAATGGCGATTCGCATCGCGGTTTCATTTTCTCGTTCAGGAGTGGGTTCGTGACGAAGGTGGCGGCGCTGAAAGAGGGCGAGCGGTTCGATTCTTTTTTCAGGATCAGGGAATACGAGGCGCGCCAGAGCCGGGCGGGCAGGGAATATCTCGATTTAATGTTGGAAGACGGAACGGGTGACGTTCCCGCCAAGGTCTGGGAGCCCGCCACGCAGGTGGAGGGAGAACTCGAGGCGGGCGATTTCATCAAGGTGCGGGCCATGGCGGAGAACTACCAGGGCCGCTTGCAGCTTCGGGTGGAGCGCGTCCGCCGGGTGAACGAGCAGGACTACGAGAGCGGCTTTAAGCCCGAGGACTACGTGCAGCGCACGCCTTACGATATCGACGTGATGTGGGAGGAGGCGAAGCGCATCGCGGGCGGCTGCCACCCGCTCGTGGCCGCCTATCTCACCGCGATACTGAACGCCTATGAAGAGAAATTCCGCGAGTGGCCCGCCGCCCAGCGCATTCACCATCCTTATCTCGGCGGACTGCTCGAGCACACCTTGTCAGTCACGAAAACGTGCCTTTATCTGGCGGATAAATACGACGTCTCGAAAGACCTCCTCGTCGCGGGCGCGCTCTTGCACGACATCGGTAAGCTCGAAGAACTCTCCACCGAGGGTGCGACGCACTACACTGCCGCGGGCCGCTTGGTCGGCCACATCGTGCTGGGGCGTGACATCGCCCGCGACTGGGCGCGGCGCGAGGGTGTTTTCCCCGAGGGAGAGGCTTTGCCCGAGGATTTCCTGCTGCATCTGGAGCACCTCATCCTCTCGCATCAGGGACAGCCCGACTGGGGAACCGTTAAAGTTCCCATGTCGGCGGAGGCGCTCCTGCTCCACTACGCGGACGACATAGACGCCAAGTTCAACCTGCTGAAGCGCGCTGTGGCCGAAGACAGAAGTGAAGAGGATTTTACGGCCAGAAACCACACCATGGGGCGCGTCTTCTACAAGGGCGGCCCGCCCCTGCCGCCGGAGAATTCATAGAATGTCCGAATGTGAAATGAATCTCGTCACCCGCATATATCTGGCGGCGGCTCGGCCCGCTCCGCCCTCTGAGGATGGAAGCGATGTCTGAGCACACAAAAAAGATCATGAACGAGAAGACGGGGCGCATCGTCATGCTGGCGGTGGACCACGGCTATTTTCAGGGACCGACCTCGGGTCTCGAAGAACCCGGAAAGACCATCGAACCCCTCTTGCCCTATTGCGACGCGATGAGTCCCACGAAGGGTGTTTTCCTGCATTGTATGCCGCCTGAGAGCAAAACGCCGGTGATTCTCAGGGCCTCGGGGGGAAACGCCATCGTCTATTCCGACCCGGTGGAGTTGGAGCGCGAGCTCAGCATCCGGGGGGCGGGGGTAGAGGATGGAGCGGAACGCGAAGCCTTGAGAGAACGCATCGCCGATGAAATCGTGAACCGCGAACTCTCGAACGAGTCCATCACCGTCTCGGCGGCGGAGTCGGCGCGCCTGGGCGTGGCGGGCGTTTCGGTGTCGATTTACGTGGGCGCGCGCTACCAGAAAGAATCCATCCTGAACCTCGCCCGCATGAGCGATGAGGGGCGCAAGCACGATTTGATTGTCTTGGGCATCACCGCGGTGGGCAAGGAGATGACGCGCGACGCGCGCTATCTGGGGCTGGCCACGCGCATCGCGGCGGAACACGGAGCGGACGTCGTGAAGACGTATTACTGCGATGGGTTCGAGCGCGTGGTGCGCGGTTGTTTCGCGCCCATCGTCATCGCGGGAGGCAGGAAGGTTCCCGAGCGCGAGGCGCTCGCGTTTTGCCGCCGGGCGATTGATGAGGGTGCTGCGGGTGTGGACATGGGCCGGAACATCTTCCAGAGCGCGCACCCCGTCGCGATGATCCAGGCGGTGCGCGCCGTCGTGCATGAGGACTCAAGCCCCGACGCGGCCTATGAGATGTTCGAGGATTTGAGCGCGGCCTCCCGCGTCGAGTGAAGTCAGGGGCAAAACGCAGGAAGTATGAAAATGCCGGAAACCATGCGAGCGGCGGTTTATTACCGAAACGATGACGTGCGAATCGTGGAGGTAGAAAAACCCCGCGCCGGAGCGGGCGAGCTTCTCATCGAGACGCGCGCGATCGGCATCTGCGGCAGCGACGTCATGGAGTGGTACCGCGTCAAGAGCGCGCCGCGCGTTCTGGGCCACGAGGTGACGGGCGTGGTCGCAGAGACGGGCGATGGGGTGGAGAGTTTCCGGCCCGGCGATCGCGTCATGGTCACCCATCACGTGCCGTGCAACCGCTGCGCGCTTTGCCTGCGCGGAGACCACACCGCCTGCGCGACTCTCAAAAGCACGAATTTCGACCCGGGCGGTTTCGCCGAATTCATCCGGGTGCCCGCCATCAACGTGGAGCGGGGCACGTTCCATCTGCCCGATGAGGTGTCCGACGATGCGGGCGTGTTCGTCGAGCCGCTGGGCTGCGTTCTGCGCGGCTGGAGGCGCTTTCGGATGACGCCGGGTCTGAGCGTCCTCGTGGTGGGAAGCGGCATGTCAGGGTTATTGCACGTGCAGGCGGCGCGTCTCCTGGGAGCGGGGCCCGTTTTCGCGACGGATATTCACCCCTATCGTCTGAGGACCGCCGAGCGGTTCGGCGCGCATGCCCTGCCTCCATGCGAGGATATGGCGGGGGCTCTACGGGAGGCGAACGACGGCCGGCTGGCGGATCGCGTCATCCTGTGCGCTGGCGCCCCCGAGGCTTTGAGTACGGCTCTCTCGTGCGTCGCAACTTGCGGGGTCTTGCAGCTCTTCGCCCCCACGCCGCCGGGCCATCACCCCGAGATGGACCTGAACAGAATCTGGAGCGAGCAGATAAGCATCACCACCACCTACGGCGCGGCCCCGCTCGACCTGGAAGAAGCGCTGGCGCTCATTCGCGCCGGACGCATAGAGGCCGAGGCAATGATCACCCACAGGCTCCCGCTCGCGCAGGCGCAGGAGGGTTTCCGCCTCGTCGCCCAAGCGGGCGAGTCTCTCAAGGTGGTGCTCACGCCCTGATCGCACGCAAAGCCGAATCTTGCGGGAGAGCGGAAAAGCGGGTAGTGTTTTTGTCTGAGATTGCGAGCAACGCAGGGTGCGGCGCCCTGGGCCCACGAGGTTTTCAATGTAACGACAGAGGACCCGTAAGGGGGAAGGAATGACGGGTTTTGAAACAGCCACACTTTGGGCATCAGGCATTCAGAGCACTGTAGCTCTCATCGTAGGAAGCGTTCAATGTTTTCTTATATGGAAAGGCTTGAAGCAGATGGACCGCTCTTCGGAATTGCGGGAAAGGGAGGGTGCCAGACGGCATGAGGAATCGATGACCGCGCTCGAGGCGCTCATCGAACGAACGGGAAAATAATTCCTGCCCCTTTCAAGGAGGGCAGAGAGGGCGATTCGGCAATATTGCCCCTGTCTTCACTGTACAGAGAAGATCAATCCGATAGCTCGCCAAGACCCCAACACCACTAAAGTTTTGAAAGTTTTGATTTTAATTCCTCAGAGAGAGCGTCTATACCTGAAACGTTCCGTTCGGCGTATTCAACAATACGGGGATCTTTCGCGAGTTTTTCAATGTCCGTGTTGAGTTCATCTTTATCAATGTCTGTGATTTTGTGGCCTTTGTTTTTCAATTCACGCTTGATGACCTTTTCCGCGAACTCTTTCGCTTCTTTCTCGACCTCGACAAGGTTCGGCTTAGCCCGTAACTTATATGTTTCGTCATGATCCATGATGGCTTTGCGAGCCACTTCCATTGTCATTGAATCTTCTGGATCGTTTGCCTTCCTGATGAGTTTTTCTGCGTATTCGCGAATGTTCTCACGACGTAATTCGTCACATTCTTTCGCATCGTCCGCTGTGAGTGGATGACCCTTACGATACACCATGGGGGACTCGAACACCTCGGCCAACTGGTTGTGGCTTGCTATATTGCTTGTAAGGTCGTCGGCCTGTTTTTTGAACTCGAAACCAGCTTTGCGGATGCGTTTATGCCGTGATTGATTGAGTGTTTGCGCCTCACCCGTCGTGAGAATATGGCTCTCATGATAGAATACTCGAAGGACAAAAGTTTCTTCTTCGATCATTACTTCCTCGCCTTTCTTCTCGTTCTCCGCCACGCCATTTTTCGGATCATCAGCGTCCATTATTTCCCCCATTTCCCTGCTCCTTGTTTTCGTACCCGTTCATGGCCCGAGTGCAAAAATAATCTCTTGGGGACAAGATAACACAACGATAAAATGAGCAACAAATTTAGGCGAGACGATGACGTCCACTATTCCTCATCCATGGAGTGGCGGGTCGGTTCTCTCTGTAGCGCGCAAAGCCGAATCTTGCGGGGGAGCGCAAAAGGGACTAGTATTTTGTCCCAGGTTGCGAGCCATGGGGGCGAGGCCACGGCGTTTCGCATTGGAAAGTCAAGGACCCGCAAGGGGAAAGAAATGAGCGGTTTTGAGACGGCGACACTCGGGTTCTACGCCATGCAGTCCCTCATCGGGCTCGCGCAGTGCGGGCTCATCTGGATGGGCTTGAAGCAGATGAGCCGCTCCTCGGAATTGCGGGAAAGTACCGGTGCCAGACGGCATGAGGAGGTCATGAAAAATCACGCCGAATCCATGACCGCGCTCAAGACTTTAATCGAGCGAACGGCGAAGTAACACCCGCTTCCCGGCAGCCATCCTGCCTCCGTCCTCCGGGACGGGTTTTTTTTTATTCCGTCGATGGTCTTCTACTCGTCCACGGGGTGGTAGGTCAGTTCGTTATCGGGCGGGGAGTCCTCGTCGTCCCCGGTCGCTTCATCCTCGTAAAGGGAATCGGGCGGGGCGTCTTCTGTGAATTGCGCCTCGTCCTCCCCGGTGTCTTGTGTTTCCTCGATGTCCTGCGGGGGAGGGGAGGCCTCCTCGAGGAGCGGGGCGAGATTCGCCTCGCGGCGGATTCTCTCGGGCAGACCGCTCCATCTTCTTCTCACGCGCGCGTTTCCTATCGCGATGCCGAGCGCTTTTTTCGCCCCGACGAGCACTACGAGCCGCCTCGCCCGCGTGAGGGCGGTGTAGACGAGGTTTCTTTGCAGCATCGGGTAGTGCTGGGTGTGCAGCGGGATGACGACGGCGGGGTATTCGCTTCCCTGGCTCTTGTGCACGGTGATGGCGTAGGCGTGCATCACCTCATCCAGCGCGCCGCGCGTATATTCGACGACATTCGAATCGAAGGCCACGCGAATGCTCCCGTCCTCGGGCGCGACGCTGCGCACGACGCCGATGTCGCCGTTGAACACGTCTTTCTCGTAGTTGTTCCGCACCTGGATGAGCTTGTCGCGCGTGCGGAACGTGCGCCCTCCGCTCTGTAGGGCGGGCGCGGCGCCCGCGGGGTTGAGCGCTTCCTGTAAGCGCGCGTTCAGGCTCTGTACGCCGAGCACGCCGCGCTGCATGGGGGAGATGACCTGAAGCTCCGCGATGGGGTCGACCCCGAATTTCTCGGGAATGCGCTCGCGGCAGAGTTCGATGATGATGTCCGCGCATCGTTCCGCCTCACTCTCTTCGATGAAGTAGTAATCGAGCGGCTTGTCCTCTTGCTCTCCCTTGCCGTTTCTGGGCATCTCTCCCCGGTTCACGCGGTGGGCGTTTTCGACGATCAGACTCTCCTGCGCCTGGCGGAAGACCTCGGTGAGCCTTACTACGGGCAGTGTTTCGGAGGTGATGACGTCGCTCAGGATGTTGCCGGGACCCACGGAGGGGAGCTGATCCACGTCGCCCACGAGGACGAGTGTCGCCGCGTCCGGCACCGCGCGCAAGAGGTGGGCCGTCAGGTGCACGTCGAGCATCGAGGCCTCGTCGATTATCACGATGTCGCCGGTGAGCGGGTTTTCCGCATCGCGGGTGAAGCCGCCCGAGTGCCAGCTGAACTCCAACAACCTGTGGATGGTGCCCGCCTCGTGGCCTGTGACCTCGGAGAGGCGCTTGGCCGCCCGGCCCGTGGGTGCGCCCAGGATGACCTGGAGGCCCAGTTTCGTATAGAGGTTGGTGACGGCGCTCACGATGGTCGTCTTGCCGGTACCGGGGCCTCCCGTCACGATGAGTACTTTTTGCGTGAGCGCGCCCTCTATGGCGGCGCCCTGATCCTTGGTGGCCATGCCGCCCTCCAGGGCGCGCCGGGCGAGGTGGCCCAGGCGCTCTCCCGTCGTGCTTCCGGGCACGCCTTGTCCCCGCATGGCGGCTTCCAGACGCGCCTCGTCGCGCGGGGTCTGGATGAGTGCTGCGAGACGGCGGGCGACCTCGCATTCCGCGGCGTACAGGGGGCGGGCATAGACCCGCTTGCCCTCGGCCGAGGCCAGGTTTTCGATCATGTTCGCCGATTGGATCACCAGGGAGCCGCTCCGGCCGAGATTTTCCAGGATGGAGGTGAGGGCGTCTGCTTCGGTCTCGAGCATTTCGGCGGCGGTCTCGACCAGGTTCCCATAAGGCAGAAAGCAGTGGCCCTCGCGCTCGGCGAGCTGGTTCAGCACGTAGACGGCTCCCGCCGCCAGGCGCTTGGGCGAGTCGGGGGGAATCCCCAGCCGCTGCGCGATGCGGTCCGCGCTCTTGAAGCCCACGCCGTGAATCTCCGCCGCCAGGCGATAGGGGTCTTCGCGGAGAATCGAGATGGAGGCTTCGCCGTAGGTTCTCAGAATTTTCTCCGACATGTGCAGCGGGATGTCGTATTGCCGGAGGAAGAGCATGATCTCCTTGACCTCGCTCTGGCTCTTCCAACTCTCGATGATAGTTTCCAGCTTCTTCTCGCCCAGCCCGTTGACTTCCGTGAGCCGTTCGGGATGGTTGTCGAGCACCTCGAGCGATTTTTCACCGAAGCGCGCCACGATGCGCCTGGCCAGGGCGGGGCCGATGTTCTTCACGATGCCCGAGGCCAGATATTTTTCGATTCCCTCGACCGTCGTGGGCGGCAGCGGACGGGCGAGTTCGGCATGGAACTGGCGACCGAACCTGGGGTGATCCTTCCAGACGCCCTCGAACCGGACGCGCTCTCCCTCTCGGATGGAGGAGAGATGGCCCACCACGGCCACGCGCGGAAAATCCGCGTTGTCCGGCTGGACGAGCAAGACGCTGTAGCCCGTGTCCTCCGCGCGGAAGCGTACCCGTTCCACCACGCCGGTCAGTTCGTTGCCGTCCTCGGGGAACAGGCCCGTCTGGGGGGGAGGCGTCGTTCTTCTGGGACGATGCGTTCGGGGTTTTCGCGTCATCGATCGATCCTGGTCGTTTCCGGGCGGGCAGGCCGGTTTCTTATCGAATGGGCATGGGCCGGGATTCTACGGAGAGTCAGGGAAGTCCCTCGCCCGTACCGGCTTTTTCGCCTCACTCCAAAGCACTTCGAGCGCTTCTAGCGATACGTCCTCGGGGGAGAGTCCCTGGGCGCGCAGCGCCTCCTCCATATGGTGAAAACGCGCGGTGAAGCGCCCGATGCAGGCGCGGGCCGCCTCTTCGGCGTTCACCCCGAGCTTCCGGGAGAGATTCACGGCCGCGAAAAGAAAATCGCCCATCTCCTCTTCCACCGCCTTCTGGTCCCCTTTCCGCATCGCCGCTTTGAGTTCCGCCCATTCTTCTTCCACCTTCTCCGCCGCCCCGGCCGCATCGGGCCAATCGAAGCCCACGCGCGAAGCCTTTCCCTGAAGCCTCTGGGCGCGCTGGAGGGCGGGCATGGCGGCGGGCACGCCGTCGAGAATGGAGGCGGCGCCTTTCTCATCCTCCGTGCGGGCCTTTCTCTTGTTGATCTCCCAGTTCCTGAGCACCTCGCCGCTGGTCTCGGCCAGGGTGTTTTCGAATACGTGGGGGTGTCGGTCGATCATCTTTTGCGCGAGGGCGCGGGCGGTCTCCTGGGCGTCGAAGAGACCCTTCTCCTCGGCGAGCCGGCAATGGAAGAGCACCTGAAGCAAGAGGTCGCCCAGCTCCTCCTTGAGCATCGCGGGGTCGCTTGCCTCGATGGCTTCCATCACCTCGTAAGCCTCCTCGATGAGGTAGGGCTTCAGGGTATGGTGGTCCTGTTCCTTGTCCCAGGGGCATCCGTCGGGCGCTCTGAGGCGGGCCATAACCTCCACCGCGCGCTCAAAGCCGCTTTTTTTCTCGCTCAAGGCGGGCCTCACGCTTTGGGAATTCCGACGGGCGCAGTATACGCGCAACCGCCGAAAACAAGCAATAACGCTCCGATGGGAAACATCGCATGATATGGGAGAATCACAAGCGCTTGAGCGCAATATGTCGTGATGGGAGATGGCGCCGCACGGCGCGGAGTGGAGGCCTCAAAGGAGGGAATAGGTTCTTCCGAGCAGAGAAGAATCGTGCAGTGCCCAGGGAAAGCTCGTTTTACCAGCGCACGGAGCCTACCAGGGCGACGCCGTGGGAGGAGTTGCCCCCCACGCGTTCGCGGCGATCTCCTTCGAGTCTCAAGCTCAGGCGCTCGCCCACTCTCAGGCGCCCGCCCACGCGATAGGTCCCGTTTCCTCCTTCCGAGACCGCAAGACCGGCGTAGGGGGTCAGCAGACCGCCCAGCGCATTCATCCCGTAGCCCACTTCCGCCTCGAAGTGCGCGCCGTTGCCCTTTGCGTCCGAGGCCAGACCCGCCACGCCGGGCTGCGACCAGAGCCGCTCCACTCCGCTCGGTGCGTCGCCCCACGAGGAGCCCACCCGGATGGAGAGGCCTGGCTTGCGATTGCCCCACATGAGTTGAACCGAGCCTCCCACGCCCAATTCTCTGTAACTGCTCTCCTCGTGCAAGAGCAGACCATGCGCGCTCACGTCTATCACCATGTCCAGCGAGGGATCGAAGAAGCGGAAGCCGCCGCCCAGCTCGATGCCGCCTCCTTGTTCCGCGTCGCCGCCGTCGTAGCGCAGGCCTATCGCCAGCGAGGGCGTGAGCGATGCGCCGCGGCGGAGCTTATACTCGCGTGAACCCTCCAGAAGCAATCTGAAGCGGCTCGTTTTCACGTCCACCGGGAGCAGGCGGTTATCCACTTCATCCGCCTCCATCTCGACTACCATGACGTCGGACTTGAGCGCGAGGTCGTAGCCGACCTGGCGTGCCATCGGAAAGAGCGAACTGCGAAAACCGAACGCCCCCATCCGCATGGAGATGTTCGTTTCGACCTCCTCGTCGATTTCCCCCTTATTCAGCGTAAAATCGCCGTTCCCGAAGCCGAACATGCCCCAAATCGAGAGGCGTTCGTTGACCGTATAGCGGATGTAGGGGTACGCGCTCGTGAGCTTGGCTTCCACCGCACTTCGCTGCCCGTAGAGTGAGTAGTGCCCTTCGCCCCGGCTGTGCGAGAGCGCGACGCCCACCATGGTGCGATCCCATTCGTAATCGGCCCCGAGCGTGCCCGTCGTCACGTCGCCACTGACGGTGATACCGCCCGTATCCCCATGGAAGCCCGCCCGCGCACCCCGGCCCCAGGCCGTCCAGCGCACGCCCAGGCCGTTTTCTGCGCTCTGCGCCGAGGCGAGATGGAACGAACTCGCCAGTAGAAGATCGTTCATCGATATTTCGCGGTAATCCACCGGGGAATCATCTCCCGCAAGGCCCGCCCCGTTCGCGCCACTCCATCGCGCGAGGCCGCCGAAGCCCGGGGCGAGGCTTGCGAGGCGGGAAGCGTCGCCGAGGCCCGAATCGTCCTGTGCGGAAGAAGAGGTTGCAGGATTACCAAAGAAATCCACGTTTCGTCCGCCGAGCGTCACTCTCGATTCCTGTCTCATGGAAGGCGATTTCAACCGGCTGTCGACCATCTCCACCGCCTGGATCGCCACCGTGCGTCCGAAATGCGAGAGCCAGTGAGTCGTCGCCAGGGTGTTGTCTTGGACAGTCGAGGTGAGGTTGGTTACCGCCAGGTTGTTCAGGGGTGCGGCGGGAATTTCGGTCAGGTCCAAGATGGACGGGCTGCCGACCGACTCGGAGTCGTAGCTGAGCGTCACTTCCTCGTCGGGCTCTACGGGCGATTCCAGGGTGAGCTTTACTTTCCTGCCATCGATCTTCACCATGGTGACCGCCCGGTCCTCGCCATTCACCATCACCGAGAAAGCGGCCGGCGTCGGGACGGAAGTCTTATCCAGCATCTCGTCGTAGGTGAGCGTCAAACGATTGCCCACCACAATCGCTTCCACCAGCGCCGGTGCTTTTCCGATGTTCTGCGCTGTCATGGACGTGATGGGCTCGGCGCCGACATCGTTTTTGTTGCGGATCGGATTGGTCCCGGGCGTATAGGAGAGCGTCACCCCCTCACCGGGGTTTATCGGCGATTCCAGGGTCAGCGTAACTCGTGGGCCACTGACGTCGACCGATTCGACGTCTCCCGTACTCAGCATGAAGTCGCCCGGGTCCGGCACGGACCCCTCGTCCAGGGGCTCGTTATAAGTAAGCACCACCTTGTTTCCGTCCACCGTCACGTCAAGCAGCTGCGGCGGCGTTATCGGCGTAAGAGGAGTTTCTCCTTCAATGTTTCCGCCATTGTTTCCGCCGTCGCCGTCGTCCTCGCCGTTCCCGCTTTGCGTGGTGGCGTTCGCAACGTTCGATGCCTGGCCCGGGCCGGCGGCGTTGATCGCCGAGACGCGGTAGTGCCGCGTGGTGTTGGGAGCAAGCCCGGTGTGGGCATAGCTCGCGGCGGGGGAACTGGTGTCGGCCTCCAGATCAGCCCAGTTCGATCCCTCATCCTCGGAAACCTCGATCTTGTAGCCGGTGATGGGGCTGCCATTGTCTTCTGGAGCAGTCCAGGAGAGGTCGATTCGCGACGACCCCCCCGCTCTGGCCGAGAGGTTCAAGGGTGCGTCGGGCGGGGTGTCGTTGTCGGTGATGGTGATGCTCGCCTCGCCGTCACTGAGGCCCGTCGCCGTCCCTCTTATCGTGAGCGTTTCGGGGCTTTCGGCAATCGCGTCATCCGTCGGCGTCAGCGCCAGCGTGCCCGTTCCGCTGAGATTGTTCGCCGGAATTTCCAGCGTCGCCGTGCCGGCCGAGAAATCGGCGCTCGTAGCGGTCCCATCGAGGGCGCTCAGCGTCACCTCCGTGGCCACGGACCGCGCGGCCCCGCCGGTCAGCGTCGCCGTCACGTTCAGGGTCGTCGACCCCGCCCCCTCGGCCACCGAATCCGGAGACACGGAGAGCGTCAACCCCGTCGGCGAGCCTTCATCGTCAGTGATGGCCAAGGTCACGTCGGCAGGGACCGTCACCCTCGTCCCGCCGCTCACGCTCCCCGAGACCACTACACTCTTGTCCGGCGCGTCCATGTTGTTGTTCTCGGCCCGAATCATCACCGTTCCCGTGCTCTGGGTCGCTCCCGCCGCGAAATTCAGGGTGGTGTTTCCGCTCAGGGTGAAATCACCCGAAGTAGCAGGCGATACCGCTTGCGCGGAGACCGTCACCGTGAACGGCGTCGCGGACGCCGGCGAGACGCTCGCCCGCACCGCGCTGACGCCGCCGTTTTCTGAAATTGAATCCGGGCCCAGGATCAGGCTCACCACCGGCGCGGCCTCGTCGTCGTTGATCGTCCCCGTCGCGCTCTCCGTCCCGAGGCTCACCCCGGGCGGTAGATTCGGCGCGGTGATACGCACCGTGAAGGCCTCCGTCTCTTCAGTTACAAAGTCCTCCAGCGTCGTCACGCTTATCGTCGCGCTCGTCTGCCCGGCGGAGATGGTGAGCGGCCCCGAGGCTGCCCTGTAGTCCGAGCCCGCCGTGGCCGTCCCGTCCTCCGTCGTCCAGTTGAGTTGCACGTCCGCCGCCGCCTCGCGCGAGAGCGTCACCGTAAAGTGCGCCGCCTCGCCCTCGTTCACCGTTGCAGGTCCCACGGAGAGCGTTGCCGCATCATCATCGGTGATGGTGATAGTCGCCTCGCCGGGCGTGAGGCCCGTCGCCGTCCCTCTTATCGTGAGCGTCTCTGGGCCCTCGGCCACCTGATCGTTTGTCGGCGTCAGCGCCAGCGTGCCCGTTCCGCTGAGATTGTTCGCTGGAATTTCCAGCGTCGCCGTGCCGGCCGAGAAATCGGCGCTCGTAGCGGTCCCATCGAGGGCGCTCAGCGTCACCTCCGTGGCCACGGACCGTGCGGCCCCGCCGGTCAGCGTCGCCGTCACGCTAAGAGTTCTCGATCCTCCGTTCTCGGCCACCGAATCCGGAGACACCGAGAGCGCGAGACCCGTCGGCGAGCCATCATCGTCGGTGATCGTGAGGAACACGTCTTCAGGGGCCGTCACGTTCGTCCCGCCGCTCACGCTCCCCGAGACCCGTACGCTCTTGTTCGGCGCGTCCATGTTGTTGTTCATCGCCGCGATCGTCACCGTCCCCGAACTCTGGGTCGCTCCCGCCGCGAAATTCAGGGTGGTGTTTCCGCTCAGGGTGAAATCACCCGAAGTAGCAGGCGATACCGCTTGCGCGGAGATCGTCACCGTGAACGGCGTCGCGGACGCCGGCGAGACGCTCGCCCGCACCGTGCTGAACCCGCCATTCTCCGAAATCGGATCGGGAACCAACTCCAGACTCACCACCCGTGGAGTTCCGTTGTCCGGGTTGCCGCCGTTGCCGTTGCTGCGGCACATGCTGGTATCGATCCTGTCCAGGTTCAAAGCCTCGCCCGTTCTGAGGCTGGCGGTGAACGAACCGCCCGCGCTCAGAGGAAGGTTGGGGGGGCCTGGCCATTCATAGAACGAGGGTGCGCCGGCCCTCGCGTTGCCCAAATGGAAATCCCGCCCGCCGATGCGGAGAATCAGGTTGCTGGTGCTCGCGGCGTCTATAGGCGTCGCGCTGCCATCGCCGTAGTTGTCATCCGGCAATTGCCGGTTGAGGCCGAAATACAGGCAGTAGCTGGTCCACCTGATGTATTCGATGTAGAAGGATTTAGGGCCGATGTAAAAATTGCGCTCTCCGTAGCCGCCGGCTTCGCTGGTTTCGGCGTTGAAGTTTCCGAGACTGCCGTAGCCTTTGGTGGGGTCGGTAAAATTAAAATTGGAGCCGGAAAATCCATATAACCCCCTGCCTCCCTCGGCTCCCACCGTCATCTGCCTTGACCAGATTTCCGTTGTCTGCGCCGTGGAGTTTATGGCGTAGAAAGCATAGATGAAGAGCGAGAGCACGAGGATGCAAGAGGCGAACGCGCGGAGGCGCTTTCGCGGACGTGATGTGGCCCGCACAAGGCGAATGCGGGGAACTGCTCCACCCGTTTTCCTTACTATCATCATCTGACTTTTCAATTTTCAGGCTCTCCTTCGCCTGATTGCTCGATTCGTTCCCGGGTTGCCTGTTCACCGCGCGCGTGTTCACACCACCTCCCCTTTATCAGGTGGCGCGAGGCTCAAGCCGCCAGACGAGCAAGCTCGCTTTGGCGGTGCAGCCGCAGACTACTCGGGCGATAGGTGCGTACTTTGATTTGTAGGTCGGGTGTTTGGTTTTGCAGATTTTATGTGCAGATACTATATGATGGGCGATCTACTACCTTGGGGACACTAACTATGGCATAAAATGCACACCGGGGCAATCAAAATCCACATGGACGCCTCAAAAACGCCGCAACGGGCAAATATCCCATCATATGGCGTAACTAAATTCCTGTAGACACAAAATATTGTGGTTTGTGCTTGACATCTCTCTTGAAATGAGAGAAGTTGATTTGTCAGGAAACACGAGGAATCCCTTATGAAACAAGTATCACGCATACGCATACTGCCCGAATCGCTCGCGAACCAGATCGCCGCGGGCGAAGTGGTGCAGCGCCCTGCCTCCGTCCTCAAGGAGTTGGTGGAAAACAGTATCGACGCAGGCGCCGAGCGGGTGGAAATCGACCTGGAATCGGGCGGCTCCGCGCGTGTTCAGGTGGTCGACGACGGGCACGGCATGAGCGAGGACGACGCGCTCTTGTGTCTCGAGCGGCACGCGACGAGCAAGATAGCGACGGATTGGGATCTGGGTCGCGTGGCCACCCTGGGCTTCCGGGGGGAGGCGCTGCCGAGTATCGCCTCGGTCTCGAAAATGACCATTACCACCAGAAGGCCGGGGGATGCCCTGGGCACGGAGGTGCGCGTGGAGGGCGGGAAGCTTCAGCGCGTCACGGAGATGGGCGCCGCGCCCGGCACCAGGGTCGATGTGCGCTCGTTGTTCTATAACGTGCCCGCGAGGCGTAAATTCCTGAAAAGAAAAGAAACCGAACTCACCCGCTGCCTGGAGGTGGCGAACCAGGCGGCCATGGCGAACCCGAACGTCGCGTTCACCCTGCGCCACGGCAGGAGAACGCTGCTCGATCTGGACGGCTCAGGGGGAGCTCTGGCGCGCGCTGTGGAACTCGTGGGTGAGGCGGCGGCCTCGCATCTGCTGAAGATTCCGCGCGCCTCATCCGAAAACATGATGTTCGGCGGCTGGGCGGGCGCGCCCGGCCTGAACCGCTCCACCCGCGACGCGCAGTATCTCTTCGTGAACGGACGCCCCATCCGGGATCGTCTTTTCGTCCATGCGGCGTATGCGGCCTACCGCAGCTTCATGCCGGTGAAGCGCCACCCCGTCTTCATCCTTTTTCTGGAGATGCCGCCCGAGGACGTGGACGTGAACGCCCATCCCGCCAAGCAGGAAGTGCGCTTCCGCTTCGCATCGAGCGTCTACGATCTGGTGCGCGAGAGCGTCGCCGCCGTTTTGGGCGCGCGGCCCCAAAGAGTACGGCGGGATTTCGCCCACCAGGACGTAGGCCGCGCGGCGCCGGGCAGTCTTGCCGAGGGGACCGACGCGTCGCTCCCCACCCGACCGCCGGCTCCCTCTTTGTTGGGCGGCGGCGGGTACTTTGGCGATTATGGAGCCACTGGAGATTATGGCGTCTGTGCCGAGAGACCGCCCGACGCCGGGCGGTCTACACTCGACGCCTCGCGGCCCACACCCGACGCCGGGCCGGTGGACCCCGAGCCGCCTGGGCTTCCGGCCTCCCCGCCAGAATCCCCCGCGCCCTCGCCGCTCGAGCGCACCCTCGAGCCGCCCCATCCGGCCGATCCCGTGGTCCTCTCCGAGTGCCGCTATCTTGGTCAATGGGAGGAGTGCTTTTTGTTGTTCGGCTCTCGGCAGGGGCTTGTGCTCGTCGATCAGCACGCCGCGCACGAGCGGGTGCTCTACAACCGGTTTCGCGATCAGTTCAAGGATGGGCGCGTGGATAGCCAGGCGTGTCTGGTGCCGGAGGAGATTCGCCTGAGGCCCGAAGAGGCGCTCGGCCTCGAGGCGCATCGTGAAGATCTGCTGCGCTCGGGGTTCGAACTCGAGTGCGCGGGTCCCGGGGAATACCGGATTCGGGCCGTGCCCGCGCTTTTGGCGGACAGGAATCCTGCCGGAGCGGTGCGCCAGATTGTAGAGGGTCTGGCGGATCTGGAGCAGCCCGTGAGCTTCGCCGATCTGATCGACGGCATCATCGCGAGAATGAGTTGCCGGGGCGCCGTGAAAGCGGCGCAGGCCATGCGCCCCGAAGAAGTGGCCTCCCTCGTCGAGGAACTCGAGAAAACACCGGGCAGATGGACCTGCCCGCACGGGCGGCCCGTCATGCTGGTGATGGGCGCAGGCCTCGTGCGAAGGCGCTTTCTGCGAAGTTGAGCCGATTCTCGCGCGAAACCGGGGAGGCTCTTGACACCCGCGCGCGCGCGCAACACAATGGCGCGGCAAGAAATAGGAGGGCTATCAAGGAGGGCTTTTGATGCCGCTTCCTTCTAAAGCAGCCTTTCGATTCCAGCTTCTTGCAAAGGCCATCGGTCGCCGGTGGTTCAGGAGGTATTCGCTACGCCCGCTCACTTTTGGCCTTCATGGCGCAATAGTGGCGGGCGTTTTCCTTATCTGCACCGGGAAACCGCAGGAGCATTTTCTGTTTTCCCTCATTCAAGGGAGTGGCGCATAAAAATGCTCAACACCCCGATAGAAGAATCCTATACCTTTGACGACGTGATGCTGTTGCCCGCTCACTCGGACGTGCTCCCCCAGGATGTGGATCTCTCCACGTCTTTGTGCGAGGAGATCGAACTCGGCATTCCCCTCATGAGTGCGGCCATGGATACGGTCACGGAGGCGGGCCTGGCGATCGCGCTTGCTCAGCAGGGCGGTCTGGGCGTGGTGCATCGCAGCATGTCCATCGAACGCCAGGCGGCCGAGGTGGACCGTGTCAAACGCTCAGAGAGCGGAATGGTCACCCAGCCCATCACGATGCGGCCCAAACAGAGGATACGCGAGGCCCTCGAAGTCATGCAGACCTACCACATCTCGGGAGTGCCCATCACCGAGGAGGGGCGGTTGGTCGGCATTCTCACGAACCGCGACGTGCGCTTCGAGACGGACCTGGACAAACCGGTCGCGGAGTTGATGACCCGCGACAAGCTGGTCACCGCGCCGGTGGGAACGACGCTCGACGACAGCAAGGGAATCCTGCACCGCCACCGCATCGAGAAACTCCTCGTCGTGGACGAGGACTTCAACCTCAAGGGCCTCATCACCTTGAAGGACATCGAAAAGGTGCGTCGCTACCCGAAGTCGGCCAAGGACAAGTTCGGCCGCCTGCGCGTGGCGGCGGCTGTGGGCGTCGCCGCGGATATGCGCGAGCGCGTTTCCGCACTCAGAGAGGCGGGAGCGGACCTCCTCGTCGTCGACAGCGCCCATGCCCATTCCGAGCGGGTGCTCCGGGCGGTGGAGGAGATAAAAACGACATGGCCGGACGTGAAGGTGCTCGCCGGGAACGTGGCCACCGCGGAGGGCACGCGCGATCTCATAGCCCATGGCGCGGACATGATAAAAGTCGGCATCGGGCCGGGCTCTATCTGCACGACGCGCGTGGTGGCGGGTGTGGGCGTGCCCCAGTTGAGCGCGGTGGCGAACTGCGCTGCGGCGGCGGAACCTTACGGCGTGAAAATCATCTCCGACGGCGGCATCAAGTATTCGGGCGACATGGTCAAGGCCCTCGCCGCGGGCGCTCATGGCGTGATGGTAGGCAGCCTGCTCGCGGGGGTGGAGGAGAGCCCCGGTGAGCGGGTGCTGTATCAGGGAAGAAGCTACAAGGTGTATCGCGGCATGGGTTCGGTCGGGGCGATGAGCAACGGAAAGAGCCGGGACCGCTATTTCCAGGATGTGCAAAACGGCTATTCGGACGCGGAGGATCACGCCTTCAGCGATTCGAAGCTCGTGCCGGAGGGGGTGGAGGGCCGGGTTCCCTACAAGGGGCCGCTTTCATCCACCGTCTATCAGCTCATGGGAGGCGTGGCCGCCGGCATGGGATACACCGGTTGCCGCAACCTCAAGGAGTTGAGGGAGGAGGCGAAGTTCGTTCGCATCACCTCGGCGGGCCTCACGGAAAGCCATGTGCACGATGTGTTCATCACGCGCGAGTCGCCCAACTACCAGCGCGATTGATTGATAGAGGGTATATCCAGGGCGATGCCCGTTAGAGTCGGTGCGGGTGCGCGCGCAGATGAGCGCATGAGTGCTTCGCCCATCGCCTAAAAAGACGAACGCGCAGGGTGGCCGGATGACGGGTTTTCCGGTTCATACGCACCCGCGCGGGGATGCTGGCCGATGGCCCGACTTCGAACGGGCTTGAAAGTGGAGGGAGGATAGGCGGTTCGTTCTGCTCTATCCGAAGATGACGATGCGCGACCAGATACTCATTCTCGATTTCGGCTCGCAGTATACGCAACTCATCGCCCGGCGCGTTCGGGAGTTGAACGTGTATTGCGAGATTCAACCATGCACCCGGGATTGGCGCGAGATAACGGGCCCGCACACGAAAGGCGTCATCCTCTCGGGCGGGCCGAACAGCGTGTACGAGAACGGCTCTCCCTCGGTCGACCCTGCGCTGTTCGAGGGCGAATTCCCCATTTTGGGGATTTGCTACGGCATGCAGCTCATGACCCACCTTCTCGGCGGAAAGGTCGGCCCTTATCCCAAAAGGGAATTCGGACGCGCGCAGGTGGAGGTTGAGGAGTCCGTCGGTATTTTTCTCGGCTCCTCTGGCGACGAGACCGTCTGGATGAGTCATGGAGACACGATAGAAGCGCCGCCGCCCGGCTACAGGTCGCTCGCGCGCTCGGAGGGGTCGCCCGTGGCGGCGATGATGTCCGACGATGGACGGCGCTACGGCATACAGTTTCACCCGGAAGTGGCGCACACCCCGCGGGGCAAGGAGATTCTCTACAATTTCGTGCGCAGGATTTGCGGATGCGCGAGCGACTGGACGATGCGCTCCTTCATCGAGGAGGCGGTCGAGCGCATCAGGGAGCAGGTGGGGCCGAAGCGCGTGGTGTGCGGCCTCTCGGGCGGCGTGGATTCCTCCGTCACGGCGATGCTCGTCAAGGAGGCGATAGGCGAGCGGCTCACCTGCATCTTCGTGGACAACGGCCTGCTCAGAAAAAACGAGGCCGAAAGCGTGGTGTCGACCTTCGGCGAAAGGTTGAACCTCATCCACGTGGACGCGAGCGGGGAATTCCTGAGCACGCTGCGCGGCGTCACGCACCCGGAAGCCAAGAGAAAGAGAATCGGCGAGATCTTCATCCGCGTGTTCGAGCGCGAGGCGAAGAAGCTGGGCGACGTGAAATTCCTGGCCCAGGGAACGCTCTACCCCGACGTCATCGAAAGCGTTTCGTTCAAGGGGCCTTCGGCGACGATAAAAAGCCACCACAACGTGGGAGGACTGCCCAAGTGGATGCGGCTCGCGCTCATCGAACCCCTGCGCGAGTTGTTCAAGGACGAAGTGCGCGAGGCGGGAGAGGAACTGGGACTGCCCCGCGAGATGCTCTGGCGGCATCCGTTCCCCGGACCCGGCCTCGCCGTGCGCGTTTTGGGCGAGGTGACGGAGAAGCGCGTGAAAACCTTACAGGAAGCGGACGCCATTTTCATCGAAACGCTCCGCAAGCACGATCACTACTACAAGGTCTGGCAGGCGTTCGCCGTGTTGCTGCCCGTGAATACCGTGGGCGTGATGGGCGATGCGAGAACCTATGAGAACGCTCTCGCGCTCAGGGCCGTCACCAGCCAGGACGGGATGACGGCGGACTGGGCCAGGCTTCCGCCGGATTTGCTGGCCGAGGCCTCATCGCGCATCATCAACGAGGTGCGCGGCGTGAACCGCGTGGTGTACGACGTCTCCTCCAAGCCGCCGGGAACGATCGAGTGGGAGTAAGCGGAAGGCAATAAAAGTCAATAGGTTAATAAAAAACTACTTTTTCTTCTTCTTAACCAATCTGATTTTGTCGATATCCAATACGGAGATTCTTTCGCCGGTCGCCCCCTCGTCGCCGGGTCTGTAGATTCCGAATTTGAAATGCGGCTCTCCGCATGACGTGACACTAAAATTTCCCTCGTCTATGAGCTTTTCATCATTAAAATACAGGTTGTAATGTGATTCTGTGAAATTAACCTCCAGCTTTACGTCTATCCATTTCCCGATGACTTCATTGATGTGGACATTCCTTTTCAAGCGCTCATACCAACGTTTAGCTGTCAAACGCTCATTTGAAAATTTGAACATCATAGGAGGGCCGACTCTGCAACCTGAAACAGATTGATGCATTTGAAAAAAGTCTTCTCTTTCGTAGGAAAATCCCTTTACGAACCGAACCTTGAAGGTCAAAGTATAGTCTGCGTCTTGTGCCAAGGTACTCGCCTGTTTTATTTCCGCCCGCTCCCAGTATGGCGCGCCGTGCCTTTGTATTCCGTCAGAACTACATCCTCCTACCTGTTTGTTTTTCAGTTTAAAGCGCAAGAACGTCTCTTTTCCTTCTGTTACCCATCGGACCGAAGAGGAGTCCGGTAAATCACAGTTTTCATAAAACTCAACGTTCCAGTCTTTGTCTTGATATGTTGTCCTGCCACCCGTGTCGAAATACCCGGCGGATGAAATCATGTCGGATGAAGTTTTACATCCCGCCAAAAAGACGATAATAATCAAGAGAAGAAATTTGCGCATTTTTTCTCCAATTTTCATCGAGTATTTGGGATAGGAACGCTATCCTGAATTTTAGACATTTTTGGATAAAAAACAAGAATAAACGATTCGAGGAGAGTAGATTTTAACGCTTTAGAAACAATGGATTGCATGAAATTATCTCGTCATCGCGCCCGTGAAATTTTCCGCTGTTCGAGGTTCACATCGCTTCTGAAATTCTCTTTGGGGGTTGCATGAAATGTATCGCGTATTGAAGACCTCGCTCGCTGTGGTTCCGCTCTTTTTCCTGGGTTCGCTTCTTATGGAGGCGAGCGTTCATGGCCATGAGGCGGCGCGGAAGGGGCGTTTCCGCATCGAGTGTGCGGCGCGGGTTGTCTATGGTTTGTGGGAGGTGAAACCTTGCTGATATGGACGCATCTCATTCTGGCGGTGCTGGCGATCGGGCTCGGCATGGTCAATCTGGCCTCTGCGAAGGGAACGCGCAGGCACCGCATCATCGGCTGGTGCTGGCTCGTCGTGATGACCTATGTCACGGTCTCGTCCTTTTGGATACGAGAGTTAAACCATGGTGAATTCAGCTGGATTCACTTGCTGACGATATGGACGATTTTCAGCATGATAGTCGCGGTGGTCTCGATACGGCGGGGAAATGTGCGGAGGCATGCGGCGTTCATGACGGGCACGATGATAGGCGCTCTCATCGCGGGCGGGTTCGCCATGATGCCGGGCAGATACATCAGCGAGCTTCTGGGGTATGCCGGGTGATTCATGCGAAGACCCCCGCAGAAAGCGAAAAATCCCGGATGCGCCCTTGCGAAACCAAAATAAAATGCAACGAGCACGACAAAAGCGGTAAACTGAAGGCGCTACACTAAAAGCAGTAACCAGAAAGAGCAGGCCCGCATTAGATACCGCCCCCGAGGAGCAGACATGCCGTCTGAATTCGTACATTTACATCTGCACTCTCAATACAGTCTCTTGGACGGCACCACGCGAATCGACGATTTGGTGAAGCGCGCCGCCGAACTCGGGCAGCCGGCCGTGGCGCTTACCGACCACGGGAACATGTTCGGAGCGGTGAAGTTCTACGAGGCGGCAAGAAGGGCGGGTGTGAAGCCCATCATAGGCTGTGAGGTGTACGTCGCCCCGGGCAGCCGCTTCGACAAAGGAACGACGAACGGCGGGGGACGCGCGTACCATATGCTGCTGCTGGCCCGGAACCAGACGGGCTACAACAACCTGTGCGAACTGGTCACGCGGGGCTTCACTGAGGGCATGTACTATTTTCCGAGAATCGACCGCGAACTCCTCACCCAGAACGCCGAGGGTCTCATCTGCACGTCCGCCTGCCTGCGAGGGGAGGTGAACGACCACCTCCTGCATGGCCGCGAGGAGGCGGCACGCGAGGCGGCAGGATTCTATAAGGACCTGTTTCCGGGCCGATACTATCTGGAACTCCAGGACCACGGTATGGAGGAGGACAAACAAGTCATCCCGAAAGTCATCGCCCTCTCCAGGGAGATGGGGCTGCCTCTCGTCGCCACCAACGACGTGCATTATCTGGACAAGGGAGATCACAGCGCCCAGGAGGTGCTCATCTGCATCCAGACGGGCAAGACGCTCAACGATCCCAATCGCATGAAGATCAAGAGCGAGGAGTTCTACTTAAAAGACGCCGCGGAAATGGAGGCGCTCTTCGGCGAGGCGCCCGAGGCGCTCACCAACACGCTCGCCATCGCCGAGCAATGCGATTTCGATTTCACCTTCGGCGCGGCCCATTACCCGGATTTCCAGACCCCCGACGGGGCCGACAAGAAGGAGTACTTAAGGCGCACGGCGGAGGAAGGACTCGCGCGCAAGATCGCGCAGTTCGGAATCGACGGCGCCGAGGCCGAGCGCTACCACGAGCGGCTGAAGATGGAACTCGAAGTCATCAACAGCCAGAATTACGAGGGCTATTTCCTCATCGTGTCCGATTTCATTCGCTACGCCAAGGAGCAGGGCATTCCCGTGGGTCCGGGCCGGGGCTCGGCGGCGGGGAGCCTGGCCGCCTACTCGCTGGGCATCACGGGCATCGATCCGCTCAAATACTCTCTTCTCTTCGAGCGCTTCCTGAACCCCGAGCGCATCAGTCCGCCCGACGTGGATATCGACTTCTGCATGGACCGGCGCGACGAGGTCATCCGCTACGTGCAGGAGAAATACGGGCGCGAGAACGTGTGCCAGATCATCACCTTCGGGAGCATGCTGGCGAAGGGCGTCTTGCGCGACGTGGGCCGCGTCATGGACATGCCCTACGGCGAGGTGGACCGCATCGCCAAGCTGGTGCCCAACGAACTCAAGATCACCCTGGATGACGCGATGAAGAAAGAGCCTCGCCTGCGCGATACCGTGGCGCGCGACCCGAAGGTGGGCGAGTTGATGAGCACCGCCAGAAAGCTCGAGGGCAACATCCGCCACGCGGGGACGCACGCCGCCGGCGTGGTCATCGCGCCGTCTAAGCTCACCGACTTCGTGCCGCTGTACAAGGCCTCGGGCGGTGAGATGATGACCCAGTTCGACATGAATGACATCGAGGAAATCGGCCTTCTCAAGATGGATTTCCTGGGCCTCAAGACGCTCACGGTGCTCGAGCGCGCCGTGAACCTCGTGCGCGATGGAGGCGGGGAGTTGGATCTCGAGACGCTAACCCTCGATGATGCGGCGACGTACCACCTTCTCGCCGAGGGGAAAACGACCGGCATTTTCCAGCTCGAGAGCCGGGGGGTTCGCGAGTATCTCAGAAAACTCATCCCCACGACGTTCGAGGATCTGATCGCCATGGTCGCGCTCTACCGGCCCGGCCCGCTGGAGAGCGGCATGGTGGATGCGTTCATCAACAGGAAGCACGGGCGCGAGCAGATCGATTATTTCTTTGGTGAACTCCAGACCATCCTCGAGGGCACCTACGGCGTCATGGTGTATCAGGAACAGGTCATGCAAATATCGAACGCGCTCTCTGGCTTCTCACTGGCGCGTGCGGACGTGCTGCGCAAGGCGATGGGCAAGAAGAGTCAGAAACTCATGGCCGAGCAGCAGGCCGACTTCGTGGACGGGGCCGTCGCGCGCGGCCATGACAGGAAAAAAGTACAATCCTTGTGGGATCAGATCGAAAAATTCGCGGGCTATGGCTTCAACAAGAGCCACAGCGCGGCCTACGCCCTCATCGCCTACCGCACGGCGTACATGAAAACGCACCATCCGCGTGAGTTCATGTCGGCGCTTCTCACGTGCGACAGGGAGAACGCCGACAAGGTGATTAAAGACATCGCCGAGTGCCGGAGCATGAAGATCGCCGTGCTTCCGCCGGACGTGAACGCCAGCCAGAAGGATTTCACGGTCGAGCGAGAGTCCATCCGCTTCGGCCTGGCGGCCGTCAAGAACGTGGGCGAGGGCCTGGTGGACGCCGTTTTGGCCAGCCGGAACGAGGAGGGGCCGTTTGCGGACTTGGGCGATTTTTGCAGGCGCGTGGAGCACCGGCATCTCAACCGGCGAGCACTCGAGAGCCTCATCAAGGCGGCCGCCTTCGATTCTTTGGATGTGGGGCGCGCACAGGCCACGGCCTCGCTGGACATCGTGCTCGAGGCCGCGATTCGAGAGCAAAAAAGCGTCGCCGTGGGGCAGGGCTCCTTGTTCGGGGGGGATGAAGCCGCGAGGAGCGCGCTTCACCTGCCCGAGGTGGCCGAGTGGGAGGATGGGGAACGTCTGGCCAGCGAACGCGAAGTGCTGGGTTTTTACGTTTCGGGACACCCGCTGGATGATCACAAGGAGCTCATCCAGCGTTTCGCCAACATCGACACGCTGCGGCTCGCCGACGTCACGACCGCGCGCAAGCTCAAGATGGTGGGGCTCATCCGCTCCTCTAGGCTGCGCACGACGCGCGCAGGCCGGCGCATGGCGAACTTCGTGCTCGAGGATCAAGTCGGCACGGCGGAGATGACGCTGTTTCCCGACGTGTTCGAGAATTGCCATGAAATCCTGGAGAGTGAAGAACCCGTTCTCATCGAGGGTGTCGCCGAGGTTTCCGACGATGGGGTGCAGGTGGTGGTGCGCGCCATCGAACTTTTGTCCGGCGTGGAGGTGAACCGCGCGAGCAGGGTTCTGGTCGATCTGGAGCCCGAGTGCCGCACGCCGAATCGCCTGCAATCCATCCGCGAGGTGTTGGCCAGACATCCGGGCAACTGCGCCGTGCTCTTTACGCTGCGCTTCCCCGACCGGGAGGTGCGCATCGAGGCGGGCCAGGAATACGTGGTGGCGCCCACGGCGGAATTGACGGACGAACTCGGGGATTTGGTGGGCGCCGGAGCCGTTCATTTTGAATAAACCA
Source organism: bacterium (assembly GCA_965221165.1). Lineage (GTDB taxonomy): Bacteria > UBA8248 > UBA8248 > UBA8248 > UBA8248 > Bin107. Next base: position 863,401 of record CBDCRP010000003.1, on the reverse strand, counting down.
TCCGTCAGGGCCGTCTTCCTGGGTCGGGTGGCGTTCCATGAGGCATGGGATTTGCAAAAGCGCTTGTGGACCGAGCGCGCCGAAGGCCGCCTCCGGGAGGATGTTTTTCTCTTCCTGGAGCATGAGCCGGTCATGACGCTGGGCAAAGGGGGAGCCGAGGAAAACGTGCTTCTCAGGCGTTCTCCCGTCGATGGCGCGGAGGTTCCCCTGGTTCGAATCAACCGGGGCGGCGAGGTCACCTTTCACGGCCCGGGCCAATTGATGCTTTATGCCATATGCGATCTTCGCGAGTGGGAGCGCGACGTGCACCTCCACTGCAGGCGGCTGGAGGAGGTCTTTCGGCGCTATCTCGATAAAAAAGGATTCCGCGCCGAGAGAAGGCAGGGGAATCCGGGCCTGTGGGTGGGTGATGAAAAAATTCTCGCCCTGGGCGTGGGCGCGAGGCGCTGGGTGACGATGCACGGGGTTTCGTTCAACGCATCGCCTGATTTGAGATATTTCGAGATGATGCACCCCTGCGGCGAGGTGGACGGACGCGTGACTTCCCTCGAAAAACTATTGGGGGATTCGCCTCCGCTGGCGGAACTCGCGCGCGAGTTGATTCCCCTTTGCGAGGAGACGTTCGATGCGGACATCACGATGGAAACCGACCCGGCGCGGGTCTTAGGAGTTCTCCCCGGTGTCTCGTGAACCGAAAGGTGTAAGCCGCAAATGGATCTTCGCCACGAGTTTGGCGGGTGTTTTTCTCTTGCTCGCCGCGACGCAGGCGCTCGCCGCCTGGAACGTTGCCGGGTGGGGTTTTACTCCCAGGGTGTGGGAGCTTTTGAAGAAGGGGGGGTATACGATGATCCCCCTGGGGCTGTGCTCGGTCATTGCGCTCATGGTGACGCTCGAACGGCTCATCTCTCTCAGGCGAAAGAAAGTTCTTCCAGAAGCCCTCGTGTCCGCCTCCGAGAGGTGTTGGCGGCGCGGCGATTTCGCGGAGGCCGCCGGCATCTGTGAGCGGTTCGACGCGCCCCTCGCGCGCGTACTGCAGGCGGGTCTGGCGAGGCGGCGCCTGGGACTCGGCGAGATGGAGCGCGCCATGGTCGGCGCGGGCCGGCACGAATCGACCGTCTTGTCGCGCAACCTCCGCGGCTTGGGCGTCATCGCGAACCTGGCGCCGATGCTGGGCCTGTTCGGCACCGTCGTCGGCATGATTCGCGCCTTCGACGTCATCAGCCGCGCAGGCACGGGAAACCCGAATCTGGTGGCGGAGGGGATTTCGGAAGCGCTTCTGACCACGGCGGCGGGCCTTTTGATAGGCATTCCGGCCCTTGCGGCGTATCACTTTTTCCGCTCGCGCAGCGGTCGCCTCCTGTTCGAGATGGAATCGATCGCCCTGGCGCTTTTGCAGAACCTGGCGGCGCAAGCAGGAGGACCAAGCGAGAACACGGATGATGCGCTCCACGACGAGGCGCAGGGTCTGGAGAGCTTGAGTCCGCAGCGCGAGGACATGTAAATGCGCTTTCAGGGCGATTCAGAGGAAGATTACAGCCTCCAACTCACGTCGTTGATTGACGTTGTTTTTTTGCTCCTGATCTTTTTCATGGTCTCCACCTCTTTCGTGGATTTCACCCGCAGGCTCGACATTGAACTCCCCGAAGCGAAATCGAGCGCCGAGGTGGTGGAGAAAAAATCGTTTCTCATCGAAGTCGGCGTGGAGAAGCGAATCTCCTTAAACGGAAAGACGGTGCTGCTCGATCACCTCGAAAACGAATTGAAGGCGGGCGTCGAGAGTGGAAAGTTCAAGCCTTCCTTGACGGTCAAGGCGGATAAGCGCCTCGATTACGGCTATGTGATCAAGGTGATGGGCCTTATATCCGGGGCGGGGATTCGGGATATATCTCTGGCCACGAAATAGCGTCGAAGCGGGTTTTGAGCACGCTCGGAGGGCTTGCCCGCCTGATTTTTACGTTGGAGAAAAAACGTGACCGACAGGCGGGCCGATTCCACCGTTTCCATGCCCCGGGGGATCGAAACCACCACGCGCGTCCTTTTGCTCAGACACGGCGCGGCAGAGGGATCGAAAGAGGGTTATTTCTACGGCAGCACCGATGCGCCGCTCTTGGCGGAAGGCGAGGCGCAGGTTCGCGAAGCGGCGGCGCGCGTTAAGGGTTGGCTGATGGAGGGTGAAGCGGCTCTTTACGCCAGCCCGCTCATCCGCTCCGCGAGGACGGCGGAGATATTAGCGGATGCGATGGGCTTGGGACTCAAGCCCGTGATCGTTTCCGATATCGCCGAACTTCACCTGGGCGACTGGGAAGGGGAGACGCACGCCTCCCTCACGAAAAACCAACCCGAGCGATTGGCCGCGCATTACCGGAATTCCGTGCGCTCCAAACCGCCGGGTGATGGGGAATCTCTCGAAGAACTCGCCGCGCGGGTCTTGCCCGCGTTTCGCGGCATCTGCGTCCGGGAAAAAGACAAGAACGTCATCATCTGCGCCCATGCGGCGGTGAACCGGGTGATTCTGTGCGATGCGCTGGGCGCTCCGCTGGAGAGCTTTTTTCGGCTGGAGCAGGACTTTGCGGCCTTGAACGTGATCGATCTTCACGAGGGTGCGCCCCTCGTCCGCGCCATGAACATTTGATGTTGTCCGCCCACACGCTTTCTGGTGCGGGGACATCACGAGAGATTCTTCAAACAACGCTTCCTGAGTGAAAATCGCTCACGATTTTTCTTTTCTCGCCGCTTCGTCCATGGCCGATACGATGTCCGTCTGAGAGAAATCATCGCCCTTGAACAGGAGCGGTGCATCCAGATACTTGGCCAAGGCATAGGAGAAGCAATCGCCATAGTTCAAGGCGGCGCCGTGGCCGGTGCCCTTACCAAAACGTCTGTAAGCGTCGAAAGCAATGTCGGCGATGCGAGGCGACACATCCATGATGGTCGTGCCGCTCTTCTGGAAAAAAGCGTCCAATGCCAAGGTCGCGCTATCATCGAATCGGGCAAACAAAATTATGCGGGTTTCAAGCAGATTCGCGGCACTGATGCAGGTGACCGCCGCCTTTTCAATTAGTTCATTGAAGGCGCGCCTTTCGGGTTCATCGCCCATGATGGCGATGAGCGCCGATGTGTCGATGACCATCAAGCGGGCAAGCCGCTTTCGTCATACCCGATGATCTCTTCGCTGCTTCGCTCGTCACGTCTCGGCAGCTTGGCGCAATACAAGGCGATGCGGTCCAGTTCATCGGCAAGCGGGGTCCCGCCCCGCATCTTCTCCACCTGCGCCAGCTTTTCCTGTATGGCGCGCTTGACGGCCTTGGCCATGGATTCTCCGGTCAGGCTCGCGAGTTTTTTTGCCAACTCATGGGTATCGTCATCTTTGATGTTCAGTGGCATCGCTTATTCCTCCATAAGATAATTATCGGAGGAATGGAGGAAAACGTCAACCCTGTTTCGCAATCCATGTTGAAGGCCAAGCCCCCTCATTGAAGAAGGTTCCCGAACCTCTACTTCCCCCTAAAGGCCTTGATGATCGCGGCGCCTCCGGCCCCTGCGGCTTTGGTCCATTCGGCGGACATGGTTTCTCCGATTTTGGCGAGATCGGCGGCGAGGCGCTTCCCGGGCTTCTGTACGCTCATGCCGTTGGCGACGAGTTGTTTGAGATAAAAGCCGGTCAACTCGCGCACCCGCGCGGTTCCTGCCGCTTCCGCCAGCAGCGCCGAGGAGCGCAGGCAGTTGCGCCCATGCGGGTCGAGCGCTTCAAAAGCTCGTTTGTTCGCAAACACGTAGTTGCGCGGCAGCCAGGCCCGGGTGTCGTAGAAATGGCTCACGTGTTTCCAGAGTTTGAGGTCGTAGGCAGTCGCGCTCGATGAGATGAAGGCCTCCACCGCCCCGCTCGCCAGCGCCCGGTTGAGTTCCGCCGCCTCAACATGCACCGAGGGCATTCCGGCGAGTTCCGCCAGCCTCGCCGTCGCGGCGTTGTAGGCGCGGAACTTGAGCCCGCGCATGTTGGCGACGCCGCCGACCGCGCGTTTGAAATACATCCCCTGCGGCGGCCAGGGGACGGAGTAGAGCAGTACGAGATTCTGCTCGGCGAGAATCTTCGCCAGTCGGCTTCGGGCCGCCCGCCAAAGCCGCTCGGACTCCTCGAAGGACGTGGCCAGCAGCGGTACGGAGTCGAACCCGAAGAGGGCGTTCTCGTTCTGGTGCGCGCTCAGCAAGCGCTCGCCGATGGGAGCCTTGCCGGTTTGCACGGCGCGTTTGATCTCGCCGCCCTTGATGAGGGAACCGCCTCCATGCACCACGATATCGAGTTTCCCCTCAGTGCATATGTTCACCGCCTTGGCGAAGAGCTTGGCGTTTTGCGTGTGGTAGTTCGCGGTCCCATACGCCGTCGGCATGTTCCATTTTTCCGCCGCATGGGCAGTGCCCGTCCAGAGGAGCAGGCCCGCGGCCAGTCCCGTCAACCATTTCATGCTCGGGTCCCCCGTTGTGTAAACGCCGTGATGGCCGTCGATTGAAACGAACCAGGCTGTAGAAATGCACGTCGATATTCTATAGTGTTCAGCCACCGGAGGAATGTCAATCGGCGCGGCGAGCACTATCGGCATCTCACGTACTTTTCCGCGTCATGAGTTGGCCGCGAACGATCGGTTCGCTGGAAATCCTTTTGGTTTCCCTTCCAGGCGAATGGATCAAAAGGAATTCGGCGAGTCACCAACCATGTAATGATCGTTCTCAGAGGACCCCCATACGTTTGTCTTGTGGAGGGGTCTGTGCAACTCATCGAGAAAATTCGGAAAAAGAAGGTTCACGCGTGTGTGATGGGTTTGGGGTACGTCGGACTCCCGCTCGCCCTGGAGTTCGTGCGCGCAGGCTACCGGGTCGTCGGGCTGGATTCGAACCCCGGCCGCATTGGTGACCTGCAAAAAGGGAAGAGCTACATTCCGGATGTTTCCTCAGAAAGCGTGTCGGCGGGGCTGGGGACGAATCGGCTCGAGTTCACCTCCGACAATGGGATGCTTGCGGCGGTGGACGCGATCAGCATTTGCGTTCCCACTCCATTGGGCAAGACCGGAGACCCGGATTTGTCCTTCGTGCAGTCCGCCATCGGGAGCATCAGGCATCACCGCAGGCGAGGGCAGCTTTATGTGCTCGAAAGCACTACCTATCCGGGGACGACCGAGGAAATCATTTTGCCCGTTTTGTCCGAAGAGGGCTGGGAGGTGGGCGAGGATTTCTACCTCGCCTTCTCGCCCGAGCGCCTAGACCCCGGAAACGAGCGATACACCACGAGGAATATACCGAAAGTCGTGGGCGGTGTGACGCAAAACTGTGCGGATTGTGCTTGCGCTTTGTATGAAGGCGGGGTCGAGGAGATTGTGCGGGTCGCCTCGCCCCGGGTCGCGGAGATGGTGAAGTTGCTCGAAAATACGTTTCGCAGCGTCAACATCGCCCTGGTGAACGAGATGGCGAAAATGTGCCATGCCCTCGACGTGGACGTGTGGGAGGTGATTGAGGCGGCGAAGACGAAGCCCTTCGGCTTCATGCCCTTTTATCCCGGGCCGGGCCTCGGCGGGCATTGCATCCCCGTTGATCCCGTCTACTTGTCCTGGAAGGCCCGACAGGAGGGATTCGAGGCGAGGTTCATCGACCTGGCCGAGAAGGTCAACAATTCGATGCCGCAGTTCGTCGTGGAACTCACGTCCAACGCCCTGAACGAGACGGGCACGCCGCTCAAGGGAGCCAGGGTCTTACTGATAGGGGTGACGTACAAGGCGGAGGCCACCGATATCCGGGAGAGTCCTGCCCTCGACGTCTGGCGCGGTCTCGAACGCCTCGGGGCGAGCGTTTTTTATTCGGATCCCTATGTGCCGGAAATCGAAGTGCATCCTGTAAAAGCGCAATCCCGGCCCATCAGCGCCGATTCGCTGCGTGAATACGACTGCGTGGTCCTGCTCGCGAATCACGAATTATTGGACAGAGAGTGCATCCACGCCCATGCGAATTGCATCGTGGATACGCGCAACGCCTTCGCGGATTTCGAGCAAAACGGCCGTTTGTTCAAACTGTGATGCGGCTTTCTTTGGCCGATGGTTTCACTTGGGGTCGGCACGGGGTCTTAAATTCATAAAAAACAATGAGATACGCACTGCGTCCGCGTATGGGTCCCTTTCCCGGAAAATTCCGCCCGAGGTGGTTGACATCGTCCGGCCATCTGGGGTTTAGTTACACCTTCGTCTTCTTGAGAGAAGATTGTTTTTGCGCACAGAAGAGAAGAGAGCCGATGAGAATGTACCACAAGACAGTCAGCCTCACGAAAGAGAAGGCCAACGCCCAGCGCGGTTGGGTGCTGGTGGATGCGAAGGATCAGACTCTGGGGCGTCTTTCCACGCGCGTGGCTACGTTGCTGCGCGGGAAGCACAAACCGGACTGGACGCCGCACGTCGATAATGGCGAGTACGTCGTCATCATCAATGCGGAGCGCATCATACTCACGGGCCGAAAGCTTTCGGAGAAAAAGTATTACCGCCATTCCGGCTATCCGGGGCATCTCAAGGAGGTGAGCGCGGAGCGCATGCTGGAAACGCATCCCGAGCGTGTGATAGAACACGCCGTGAGGGGAATGTTGCCCAAAAACAAGCTGGGGCGCTCCTTGCTGCAAAAACTCAAAGTATACGCGGGCGATAAACATCCGCACGAGGCGCAATGCCCCGAAGCGGTGCAGTTTGACTGAAACTCCAAGAGGTTTTTGAAATCGATATGGCTACGATACCGAAGCACTACGCAACGGGAAAACGGAAAACAGCCGTCGCGCGCGTCTGGATAGAGCCGGGCGACGGCAGAATTCTGGTCAACAACACGCCGGCGGACGAGTATTTCCTCCGCGACACCTCGCTCATGGTAATCAAGCAGCCCTTCGAATTGACCGAGACCTGGGGCAGCTACGACGTGCGGGCTACCGTGAAGGGCGGGGGACTCACCGGCCAGGCGGGCGCCGTTCGCCACGGCATTTCAAAGGCCCTGCTGGACGTGGACCCCGCATTCCGGACGATTCTGAAAAAAGCGGGCCTCATCACGCGCGACTCTCGTGTCAAAGAGCGCAAAAAATACGGCTTGAAAGGCGCGCGCAAGAGCTTCCAGTTCTCCAAACGCTAACCACTCTGGTGGTCGATTCGGGGGCTGGCTTTGCCGGCTCCTTTTTTTGTGCGAAAAAATGGATTGTGACAGATACCCTTTTGATGAAGATTTGATCTGAAGCGAAAGGATGCTGAAGGAGAAGGAGATGCCGAAAATTGCCGTGGTGGGCGCCACGGGATACACGGGTTTTGAGTTATTGAGGCTTCTCGGGTCGCACGGGGGTGTGGAGGTGATGTCCCTCACGTCCGAGACCTATGCAGGCAAGAAGGTGCATGAGGTGTTTCCCGCCCTCGCTTCGGTGCACGGCGGGGTGCTCGAGAAGTTCGAGCTCTCCGTCTGCGATGGAGCCGATCTCGTATTCTGCTGCCTGCCCCATCGGGTGGCGATGAACACCGTGCCCTCCTTGCTGGAGGCCGGTCACCGGGTGGTGGATTTTTCCGCGGATTACCGCTTGCGGGATTTTGGTGTCTATGAAGCCTGGTACAAGGCAAAGCATACCTCGCCCGAAAGAATAGCGGACGCCATTTACGGCATACCCGAACTCTATCGCGAGGATATTAAAAAAGCGCGCCTCGTCGCGAACCCGGGTTGCTATCCCACGGGAGCGATTCTGGCCCTCTCTCCTCTTTTAAGGGCGAGGCTCATCAAGCCGAACTCCATTATCGTGGATGCGAAGTCGGGCGTTTCGGGAGCGGGTAGAAAGGCGGACTTGGGTCTTCAGTTCGGCGAGGTGAACGAGGGCTTCAAGGCCTACGGTGTGGGGAATCATCGCCATACGCCCGAGATTGAGCAGGAATTGTCCGCCGCCTTGGGCGACGTCGTGCAGGTTTCCTTCACCCCGCATCTGGCGCCTATGACACGGGGCATTCTCTCGACCATCTACTCCGAGAGCGAGGGCGGCGCCGATGCTTCGGCGGTTCGGGCGGCGCTGCGCGACGCCTATGCGGATGAGCCGTTCATCCGCCTGATGCACGAGGGCGCGCTTCCCAACGTGACGCAGGTGGCCGGCTCGAATTACGTGGACATCGGCTTGGTGCATGATGAGCGGACGTCGCGCTTCATCGTTGTCGCGGCGATAGATAATCTGGTAAAAGGCGCATCGGGAGCGGCGGTTCAGAACATGAATCTGATGCTGGGGCTTCCCGAGACGCAAGGTCTCCTTCACCCGGGGTTTTGGATGTGAGCGAACAGGAATTCATACAGGCGATTGATGGCGGCATCTGCGCTGCCGAGGGAGTAAGGGCCGCTTCGGTGACGGCGGGCATCAAGCCCTCGGGCAAGCCCGATATGGTGCTGCTTGCCTTTGACCCCCCGGCCGCCGCCGCGGGCGTGTATACCCAAAACAAGATGTGCGCCGCTCCTGTCACCCTGTGCAGGGAGCGGGTCGGGAAATCGCCTTTGCGGGCATTTCTCGTCAACAGCGGCAACGCGAACGCCTGCACGGGCCGACAAGGTTATGAGGACGCCGTGAGCCTGTGCGGAGAAGTGGCAGATTCACTCGACTGCCCCGAAGCGCAAGTCGCCATGTCCTCCACCGGGCTTATCGGCGCCCCGCTTCCGGTGGACGCCATGAAGGGTCAAATCGCGAACCTGATGTCCGGCCTTTCCTCGGATAATGGGCACGAGGCGGCGGTGGGCATCATGACGACCGATACACGGCCCAAGGAGCACGCCGTCCGGGTGCGTGCGGATGAGAGCGTTTTCCACATCGGCGGCATTACCAAGGGAGCCGGCATGATCGCCCCCGACATGGCGACCATGCTCGCCTACATCGCCACCGACGCCGCCTGCTCGCAAGCCGACCTCCAGACTATCCTGCGCGCCGTCGTGCGCAAGACGTTCAACTGCGTGACGATTGACGGCGACACGTCGACGAACGACACGGTAATCCTGGCCGCCACGGGCGCATCTGGCGTGGCGGTGGAGTCGGCGGAAGCCCTGAAGCGGTTCGAGGCGGGGCTTTACCGGGTATGCAAGGAACTGGCTCTGTCCATCGTTCGTGATGGCGAGGGGGTGAACAAGGTGGTGGAGGTGAAAATTACGGGCGCAGCCAGCGAGGAGCAGGCGCGTCTGGCCGCGAAGTCGGTTTCCGAGAGCCTGTTGGTGAAGACGGCGATTCATGGCGAGATGCCCAACTGGGGCCGGATGTTTGCGGCGGCCGGCTACAGCGGCGCGGACTTGGCGCCCGAAAAGATGTCGCTCACGATCGAGAACGTGCAGGTGATGCGCGATGGCGCGCCCGTCCCGGGCTGGGCCGAAGACTTGGCTCCCCTGCTCAAGCAGCCCGAATACGGCCTCGAACTGGAACTCGGAGTCGGTGATGCGGAGGCCGTTTTCTGGACGACGGATTTGAGCGCGGAATACGTGCGGTTCAACGCGGATTACAAGACTTGAACGCTTTTGATTCGGCGACTTGAATCGTCGGTGTTCTTATGAGACATTCCATGCGCCGAGCGGTGGCGGACGCCGTGGTGGCGGAGTTGGTCGGCAGATTACTCAAATAAAATCAAATGCTTAAAAATTCGGCCTGATCCGCCAATAGGCTGGCAGAGCTCCCCTCGATGAAAGGCGGGGCAAAAGGAGAGTTCCCGTGAACCCGATTACGTTGCGCGAATTGCTGGAAGCAGGCGCCCATTTCGGGCACCAGACCATCCGATGGAACCCCAAGATGCGCTCTTATATTTTCGGCGCGCGAAACGGGATTTACATCATCGACCTTCAAAAAACCCTCAAGTTGTTCAACACCGCTCGGGAGGTGATTCGCGACATCGCCGCGAAGGGCGGCAAGGTGCTCTTCGTGGGAACGAAGCAACAGGCCCAGGAAATCGTGATGGAAGAGGCCCGCAACGTGGGAATGCCCTTCGTCACCCAGCGCTGGCTCGGCGGGACGCTCACGAACTTCTCGACGATAAAAAATTCCATCGCGCGCCTCCTCGATCTGGAGACGATGAAGAACGACGGCACCTTTGAGCTTTTGGCGAAAAAAGAGGCGGTCAGGCGCGAGAAGGACATGGCGCGGCTCGAGAAGTTTCTCGGCGGCATCAAGCATATGGATAAATTGCCTCAGGCCATGTTCGTCATCGATACGGGACATGAGTACAACGCCATCCGCGAGGCCAGGAAACTGGGTATTCCCGTCATCGCGGTAGTGGACACGAATTCCGACCCCGACGGGGTGGATTATATCTTGCCGGGCAATGACGACGCCCTGCGCTCGATTCGCTTCTTCGTATCACGGGTGGCGGAGGCCATCGCAGAGGGAGCCACCGTGCGCAAGGAGACTGAGGCCGAGGACGTCGAAGCCGTCGTCGCATCGGGTGATGCGGTGGCGGCGGAGATGATGGCTGCGGCGGCCACGGCAAGCGGCGATAAAACATAGGCAGAAGGACAACCATTACTTTTTCATCGACAGCCGGATTGCATGAGGAGAGGTTCAGGGCATGGAAGTGACTGCTCAGATGGTCAAGGAGTTAAGAACCCGCACAGGTGCGGGTATAATGGATTGCAAGGAAGCCCTCAAGGAGAACGAGGGAGATTTTGAAGAAGCGGTGCGCTATTTGCGGGAAAAAGGGCTTTCCAGCGCCGCCAAAAAAGCGGGGCGCGCGGCGAGCGAGGGCCAGGTATATGCTTCTCTCGGGGAGGGCGGCCGTATGGGCGTCATCGTCGAGGTGAATTGCGAGACCGATTTCGTGGCCCGCACGGAGGATTTTCAGTCGCTTCTCGAAACCGTCGCGAACCATGCAAAGGACAATGGAGGAGATGGTCTCTCCGGAGCGCTGAAAGAGGTGACGACGGAGGCCATCGCCAAATTGGGCGAGAACATCATTGTCGCCCGCGGGCAGCGCCTCTCGTTGGAAGACGGCGACGCGGGCAAAGTGGTTTCCTATATTCATCCAGGCGGTCGCATCGGCGTTTTGCTTGACTTGAGATGCGAAGCACCAGAGAAAGCGAGTGATTCCGCATTCGCGGGAACCGCGCACGATCTGGCGATGCACATTGCGGCGAGCAGCCCGCAGTTTCTCTCTGAGGATCAGATACCGGAGGTGGTCCTTCAGAGTGAGCGCGAGATTCTCCTCGCCCAGCAGAAAGATTCCGGTAAGCCGGAGAATATTCTGGAGAAAATCGTCGAAGGACGCATCAACAAATATAAAAAAGAGATTTGCCTGCTCGATCAGCTATTCGTCAAGGATACCGACAAGACGGTTCAGGCGTATCTCAAAGACAGGAGCGCGGAGTTGGGTGAGGAAATTCGGGTTTCTTCCTGGGCTCGCTTTCAACTCGGTGAGCTTTCCGCGTCGAATGAAGGGTAGGTCCTTCTAACGAATCATTCGCACCGCCCGTTGTCATTGGCTTGAAATTTTTGGGGATGTCCATGCGCGGCGACCTGCGATTCAAGAGGATTTTGCTCAAACTCTCAGGCGAAGCCCTGGGGGGAGATCTCAAATACGGCATCGACCATAACGTCGTTGACGATATCGCGCAAGAAATCGACGAAATCCACCGGATGGGAGTTGAAATCGCCATCGTCGTAGGTGGCGGGAACATCTTCCGGGGCGCTGCCGCCGCCGCCGCCGGTATGGAGCGAACCAACGCCGATTACATGGGGATGCTCGGCACGGTCATCAACGCTCTGGCTCTCCAACACGCGCTTGAAAAAGTGAACCTCGCCACCCGCGTCCAGAGCGCCATCCACATGGCCGAGTTGTGCGAGCCCTACATCAGAAGGCGTGCGGTGCGCCATATGGAAAAAGGCCGGGTCGTCATTTTCGCCGGCGGCACCGGGAACCCCTACTTCACGACGGATACCACCGCGAGCCTCAGGGCCATAGAAGTGGGCGCCGAGTGCATACTCAAAGCCACGAACGTTGATGGCGTTTTCTCCGCCGATCCCAATCAGGACTATACGGCCGAGTTCATCGATGAATTGACTTATATCGAGGTGCTCAATCGCCAACTCGCCGTCATGGACACCACCGCCGTCAGCTTGTGCATGGACAATAATTTGCCCATTATTGTTTTTAACCTTCTGAAACCCGGCAACATTCGCCGCGTCGTGGAGGGTAAGCAGGTGGGAACTTTGGTGAAGGCCGCCAAGGATTGATGCGACGCGAGTCGCCTTCGGTGAGATTCAGGGCGCGCGGTGAAGGGTTTGGGCGGGGGATGAAGGGCGTGAAATAATGGTTTTGGGCTTCCAACAGGGAGAGATGGCCGATGGATGAAGTTCTCGCCGCGTTAAAGAAAAAAATGCAATCCACCGTGGAGTCATACAAGTCCGAAATCGCCCGCGTGCGAACCGGGCGCGCTTCTACGAATCTCGTCAGTGGCGTGATGGTCGACTACTATGGAACGTCCACGCCGCTGAATCAGCTTGCTACCTTGAACGTACCGGAACCTCAGCTCATCATCGTTCAGCCTTTCGATATCAACTCCTTGGGCGACATAGAAAAGGCGATTCAGTCGGCGGAGTTGGGCTTGAACCCATCGAATGACGGAAAAATCATCCGCGTGCCGGTGCCGGCGCTTACGGAGGAGCGTCGCAAGGAGATGGTGAAGCTGCTCAAGAAGATGACGGAAGAGCACAAGGTTGCGCTGCGCCACATTCGGCGCGACGGCAACGATGGCATAAAAGACCTCGAGAAGAAAAAAGAGATCACGGAGGACGACCTCAGGAAAGGACAGGGAGATGTCCAAAAGCTGACGGATCAGTTCGTGTCCGAATTAGACAACTTGCTTTCAGCCAAAGAGAAAGAGATTCTCGAGGTTTAGTTCTCCACCGGAGCGCGCATGGAATCTCGCATCGACCCACGCATCGATCTCGAACGCCTTCCCCACCATATCGGCATCATAATGGATGGGAACGGCCGCTGGGCCAAACAACGCTTTCTTCCCCGAGTTGCAGGTCACCGTGAGGGCGTGAAGTCTGTCGACAAAGTGGTGGCGCATGCGCGCCGCATCGGCATCAAGGCTCTCACCCTGTACAGCTTTTCCCTCGAGAATTGGAACCGACCCAAAGACGAAGTAGATGCGCTCATGGATATTCTGGCGGATTACCTCGAGCGCGAACTTCAGAGGATGCTCCGGGAGAGCATCCGTTTCAACACCATCGGACACGAAGAGGACTTGCCCCAGTTCGCGCAGGAGGTCATCCAGCGCGTCAAGGAGCAGACTGCAGACCTGGACGGGATGACTCTGACCTTGGCGCTGAGTTACGGCGCGCGCCGGGAGATCACCGACGCGGCGAGAGCCATATCCAGGGAAGTTCAAAAGGGAGTTCTTCAACCCGAGGAAATCGATGAGGGTGACATCGAGCGTCATCTGTATACGGCGGATTTGCCCAAACTCGACCTCTTGATTCGAACCAGCGGTGAACTCAGGCTCTCCAACTATCTTCTCTGGCAAGCGGCATATGCGGAACTTTATTTTACGGATATCAAATGGCCGGAATTCGGGGAACGCGAACTCGAAGACGCCATTCTCGCCTACCAGTCCCGGGTGCGGAAATTTGGTCTCACCGAGGAGCAGTTCACGACTCGGAGAAATTAGTTTTGACCCGCCTCATTAGCGCCTTGGTGCTTGCGGCGCCGATTCTCGTCGTCTTGTTTTTTACCTCCTCAATCGTATTTCTCTGTGTGGCGCTTCTACTCGTTTTTCGCGCGGGATGGGAATTTCAGGCCCTGGTCAATCTTTGCGGGTGGCGCGTGAGAGCATGGGAAGGAGCTCTGGATGCCTGCGCATTTGTGCTCGCCGTGTGGGTGGGCGGCGTTTTGCCGGTGTTGGTCCTCGCGGTGATTCTGTTTCGCGTCTTTCTCAAGGCGTTTTCGAGCGAGGCCCTTCGGGACAGCCTCTCCTTGGCGGGGATGTCGCTTCTTGGCGTGATTTGGGTGGGCGGTGCCGGTGGCTTGATCGTGCTTATCAGAACTTTCCCGGGTGGCATGGAGGCCACTTTCTTTTTGTTTGTCGTCGTCTGGGCGAACGATATCGCGGCGATGTTCACCGGCAAGACGTTGGGGAAAAGAAAGATAGCGCCGAGAATCAGCCCCGGAAAAACAGTGGAGGGAGCAATCGGGGGAATCCTCGCAGGCGTCCTCGTGGGTGTTCTCACGACGCTCTACATGGATGTTCCCGGCGTCGACCCATGGCTTGCGATTCCTGTATCGGGGGGAATCGGGTTGTTCGCGTTGATGGGGGATTTGGGTGAATCGATCTTAAAGCGCGCGGCAGGGGAAAAAGACGCATCCGCCATCATCCCCGGCCATGGGGGGGTGCTTGACAGGATTGACGGTTTGCTCATGGCGGGTCCCGCGTTTTACTGTTACTTGTATTGGATACAGCTTTAGGTCACCACGCATAGGGGATGAGCCGGAAAATGAAACGGCGGGAAATTGCCATATTGGGATCTACGGGCAGCATCGGGGAAAACGCCCTCGATGTTGTGGCGCAATTTCCCGAAAGAATCGATGTGGTGGCGCTTGCCGCCGGAAGAAACTGGGAGCGCCTCGTGGAGCAGGCGAGGCAATTTCGGCCCAAAATCGTATCCGTGGCTGATGACGTGGACGCGGCGCGCATTCAAGATGCGCTTCCTCCCGGGACGCGGGTGCTTTCGGGAGATGAGGGCTTGAGCGAGGTGGCCGCGGGTGCGGGCGCCAGCCTCGTGGTCTCCGCCCTGGTGGGCGCGGCGGGACTTAGGCCGACGCTGGCCGCCATCGACGTGGGCGCCTCGATTGCGCTTGCGAACAAGGAAGTGCTCGTCATGGCCGGGGAACTCGTCACGTCGCGAACTTCGGCCCGGGAGGTCGAGTTGCTCCCTGTGGATAGCGAGCATGCGGGTGTGGCGCAAGCGCTGGCGGACAGGCCCCACTCCCAGGTGGAGCGGATAGTGCTTACGGCCTCGGGCGGCCCTTTTCGGAACCATTCCATAGAGGCGATGAGGAATGTTTCTCTGGAAGAGGCGCTGAATCACCCCAACTGGAAGATGGGACCCAAGATTACGATTGATTCGGCATCGATGATGAACAAGGGTCTTGAAATCATCGAAGCGAGGTGGCTCTTCGGGTTAAAGCCCCAACAAGTGGACGTGCTGGTTCATCCGCAGAGCATCGTGCACGCCATGGTGGAGTTCGTTGACGGGAGTTTCGTGGCGCAAATGAGCATGCCCGACATGCGGATTCCCATCGCGCAAGCCATTTTCTCTCCGGAGAGATTGCCCATCAATTCGCCGAGACTCGATTTGGCGCAGGTCGGTTCCCTGACGTTTGAAGCGCCGGCCCCCGATCGGTTTCCCTGTCTCGTCCATGCGAGAAACGCGATGCGCGAGGGGGGGACGGCGCCTGCCGTTCTCAATGCGGCGAACGAGGTGGCCGTCGCCTCGTTCTTGTCGGGTGCGTCTAAATTCATGGATATTCCCGATGTGGTGGGGGCTGCGCTGGAGGCGCACGAGAACATGGAGGCGGATGCGCTGGAGACGATTCTGGAGGCGGATCGCTGGGCGAGGGAATATGTCGCCGCCCGGCTGAACGGAACCGCCGCAAGCCAGTAAAATCAATGAACCGAAAAGGTAAAAACGAGGCTTTGTCCCGGCTTGTAGCCACCCTGGGCGGTCTCGGGCTGGTTCCTCTGGCGCCGGGCACGGTGGCTTCTCTAATCGCCACTCTGCTGTATTTTTTGCTCTACCGGATAAGCTGCTATCTTCCGGCCTTGTTTTTGATCCTCCTGATTCCGCTCGCCGTATGGGTGTCCGGCAAATATGAGGCGATCACGAACCGGCAAGACCCCCCGGAAATCGTCGTGGATGAATGTGTGGGCCAATTTGTCTGCTTCATCGGGATTGACCCGAGCCCGAGCGCACTGGTAGCGGGTTTTTTCCTTTTTCGTATTTTTGACATCGTCAAGCTGCCGCCGCTTCGGCGCCTGGAGGGGTTATCGGGTGGCGTGGGCGTCGTGGCGGACGACATCGCCGCGGGGGTTATGGGTTGGGTGTTCTTGTTTGGCCTGTCATATTTCGGGCTTGTCTGATTTCTGGGGAGCAAAGCTGAATGGCGGAATCTGTGGAGGAATGGCTCGGAGCACGCTTGAGTGAAAAGGGTTGGCGCATCGCCACTGCGGAGAGTTGCACGGGTGGTCTGGTAGCCAGCCGCATCACCGACGTTTCCGGCAGTTCCGCTTATTTCGAGCAGGGCTTCGTCACCTACAGCAACGAGGCGAAAATGGCGCTCCTGGGCGTGCCGAAAGATATCGTTGCGCGTGAGGGCGGGCCGGGCGCGGTGAGCGAGGCCTGCGCGCGCGCGATGGCGGAGGGCGTTCGCGCGGCGGCGGGCAGCGATTTCGGGCTGTCCGTTACGGGCATCGCCGGCCCCACCGGGGGAAGCGTCGGGAAGCCGGTGGGCACGGTGTATATGGCCGTCGCCACGCCTTCCTGCACTATTTGCCGACACCATGTGTTCGGAGGATCTCGTATGGAAGTGAAGGCCCAGACGGCGCAAACCGCGCTCGAGATGGTGCGTGATGCCCTCGAAGCGCTGGACTGACTATAATGATGCGTGAGGGCGGTTCTTCCCCGTGTGAAGCGGGCCTTCTCGTGCACTGAGGCCATGCGGCAGGCCTGATGTTTAAGGAGATTCCCCATGCGCGCGTTTTTGGCGATTCCATTCAGCGCAGATGAACACAGACTCCTGGAATCGCTTCAAACCTCGCTTGCAACTATGTCCGCTCTCGATGATTTCCGCTGGATGAGGCCCGAGAATATCCACGTTACCTTGCGTTTTTTAGGCGACATCGAAGAAGATCAGGCCACAGCCGCCGCAGAGGCGCTGCTTCGTGCGGGAGAGAGCGCGCCTGCCTTTGATATTTCAATCAACCAATTTGGCGTCTTCCCGCATCTCAAGCGTCCCAATGTGCTTTGGGTGGGTCCCTCGGAAACGCCGGAACCACTGGTGAAACTTGAAGCAAGCCTCTCTCGTTATCTGGCCGAAGCGGGGTTTCCCTCCGGGGAGGGACCTTTTCGCCCGCATATGACGCTGGCGAGGCGACGCTCCCGGGATCGTCCACCCGCAGGGCTCGAAGGAGAGCTTGAAGTCGCCGAGCAGAGATGGTTGACGCCCCCTCTCATCTGCCGTGCGCGCGAGGCGGTTTTGCTCAGAAGCGAACTCAATCCCTCTGGCGCCATACACACCACGCTGGAAAAAGTGACGTTGGGCCAGGCGTAAGCCCCGGCGGGGGATAGTCCGTCCGCTGCATCGTGTCTCGTGCCTGCCCGGGGCTTGAGCGCTGAAAATCCGCAGGTCTATGTGAGGTCTGCCCACGCCTGACCAGGGTGATGTCAATGTTTGAAGCGCCCTGGATACCAATCAGACTCAGAAACCTCAATTTTGCTCTATTTAACGGGAAAAAGTGGCTTTGGGCATGAATTTTCGCTTTTTGTACTTGATCTGCAGAGCCATTTCACGTATATTTAGCGAAAGTAAGTCACCGCCGTTGTTCGAAAATATGGCTGGATAAGGGGATGCGGCCTGCTCCGCGCAAGTCCTTTTGGAATTGATGGCGCTTGTTGTATTGCAGAAAATGGGTCGATCCCCTACATTCAACCTATGTCCGCCATCGCCCGAACCGGTGCGCATTCCTTCATCCAAGGGAGTTTTCCGATGAACCTCAAAAACGGGTCACCCTCCTCGAAATCCGAGAACCCGCAAGAGCGTGAGCGCCGCGACAAGGCGCTGGACATGGCTTTCAACCAGATCAACCGCCAATTCGGCAAAGGCTCCATCATGCGCCTGGGCGAAGGGCCGGGTATGGAGGCGGTTCCGGCCATTTCGACGGGTTCGGTATCGCTCGATGCCGCCTTGGGCTGTGGCGGCGTGCCGCGCGGGCGAATCGTGGAGATATTCGGGCCCGAGTCTTCGGGCAAGACGACCATCGCACTACAAATCATCGCGGAGGTGCAGCGCAAAGGCGGAATGGCCGCCTTCGTGGATGCGGAGCACGCTCTGGACCCGAGCTACGCCAAGGCGCTCGGGGTGCAGACCGATAACCTCATCGTCTCCCAACCCGATACGGGAGAGCAGGCCCTGGAGATAGCCGAGATTTTGACGAGCAGCGCCTCGCTCGACGTGGTCGTCATCGACTCCGTAGCCGCTCTGGTGCCCAAGGCGGAACTGGAAGGAGACATGGGGGATCACCATGTGGGTCTCCAGGCGCGGCTCATGAGCCAGGCGCTCCGCAAGCTCACGGGCGTGGTGCACCGCAGCAACACGTGCTTTATCTTCATCAACCAGATTCGCATGAAGATCGGCGTCATGTTCGGAAATCCTGAAACCACTTCCGGCGGAAACGCGCTGAAATTCTATTCCTCCGTGCGTCTCGACATTCGGCGAATCGCCGCGATCAAAGAAGGCGAGAACAACGTGGGCAACAGGACGCGGGTGCGCGTGGTGAAGAACAAGCTTGCGCCCCCGTTCCGCACGGCGGAATTCGACATCATGTTCGGGCTCGGCGTCTCGAAAGAAGGCGACGTGCTCGATTTGGGCGTCGAAAAAGACATCGTCACCAAGACGGGGGCGTGGTATTCCTTCGGCGAGGAGCGAATCGGCCAGGGGCGTGAGAACGTGAAGCGGTTTTTGAAGGAGAACACGGATATTTTCTCGGAAATCGAGAGGCAGGTGCGCGCCGCCGTCGGAATCGACGCGCCGAAAGCGACCGCAGAGCCGAAAGAGACGCCCCAGCCCCAGGCGGCGACGCCGAAATAGGGGCCGAAAGCAGAAAATAGACCTTTTGGATATTTTCATTATTTTGGAAAGTCAAGCTCTTCATTCTGGGTCCAGGATATTTTATGATTTGAACGCCTCCGTTCGCACCAAAGTGGCTGCGAGGGATTTGGTGTTCCAGCGGCTTGCCCTTCTCAAACCCTAGGGCGAGCCGGCGGGGTGTGATGGCCGCGTGTTCATTTCATTCGGGAATCTCTCATGGCCGTGTTGGAAATTCTCAAATATCCGGCGCCCGCCCTTCGCCGGAAATGCCTTCCCGTCGAGCGGATTACGGAGCGGATAGAGGAGTTTGCGCGCGCGATGCTCGCCACCCTGCATGATGCGCCCGGCGTCGGCCTCGCCGCTCCCCAGGTGGGCGAGAGCATCCGGCTCATCGTGGTGGACGTCTCGCTCGGGAAAGACCCGGGCCAAGTGCATTTTCTCATCAACCCCGAAATCGAAAGCGCCGAGGGCGAGCGCATCGTGGAGGAGGGCTGCCTCTCGCTGCCGGGCGTGACCGAGAAAATCCGCCGTCATGAGGCGGTGCGGGTGCGGGGGCTGAACTTAAACGGTGAGGAGGTGGTTCTCGATGCGCGCGAAGTTCTCGCCTTCGTCCTCCAGCATGAAATCGAGCATCTGGACGGAAAACTCATCCTGGATCATCTCAACAAGACGAAGCGCGACGTCGTGAAGCGCCGCCTCAAGAAACAGGCCAAGGCCGCCTCTTAGGAATCCCCTCTTTTCCCGTGCTATATTTTCGGGTCTCATCCGCGCACGGCCCTGTTCTTGGTGGATGCGCGCTTTTTCGGGGAGAAATCCATGCGGGCGGTTTTCTTCGGGACATCCGAGTTCGCGGCGCCGACGCTCCGGGCGCTGATGGCATCCCCCATAGAGGTGACTGCCGCGTTCACGCAGCCGGACAGGCCTGCGGGAAGGGGACGCAGGCTGACGCCACCGCCCGTCAAAATATGCGCGCTCGAGGCGGGGTTCCCCGTCCTGCAGCCGGAGAGAATTCGCTCGACGGATGTTGCGGAATTTCGGCCCGACGTGGGCGTCGTGGCGGCTTACGGGCAGATTTTGAGCAGAAAACTCTTGAATGTTCCCCGTTTGGGATTGTTGAACCTCCATCCATCGCTTCTTCCGCGCTGGCGGGGAGCGGCGCCGATTCAGCGCGCTCTTCTCGAGGGGGACGACGAGACGGGAGTCTGCGTGATGCGGGTCGTATCCGAACTCGACGCCGGTCCCGTGCTCGCGAGGCGCTCGCTTCCGATTGGGCCGAGGGACACCTCCGGCGCCCTTCACCACAAGTTGGCCGACTTGGGTGCGGAGCAGATGGTAGCGACGTTGCTGAAACTCGAAAACGGCGAGGCCGCCGAAGAGCCCCAGGACGAATCGCTGGTCACCTATGCGGAAAAACTCCAAAAAGAAGAAGCGAAACTCGATTGGCGTCTGCCAGCGAGCCGTCTCGATAGATTGATAAGAGGGCTCAATCCCTGGCCTGTGGCGCAGACCTCATGGCCGGGCGTGGAGAATGGCCCGGTGCGGATGTGGCGGGCCTGGCCGAATCCAGGCGAATCCGGCGGAGCCGCCGGTGAAATTCTCGGGCTGGCCGAAACGCCCGAGGGAGAGGGAATCCGCGTATCCACGGGTAAGGGCAATTTGGTGATTCTGGAGATACAGCCGCCGGGCAAGAAGAAGATGGATGCGCGGGCTTTCGCCAGGGGATATCCATCCCGGCCCGGCCTCGTGCTCGGAGAGAGCGCGTGAGCCGGAATCTCGCGGTGAGTGAGAAACACGGGCGTTCTGTCGACCTCGTTCGCCGGGCGGCGCACGCCGCTCTTCTCTCCTTCGAGAAAAACCCCATCGCCGCAGACCAGTTGGCGGAGCGGTTTTCATCGGCGGATTTCGACCCACGCGACCGCGCGTTTCTGCGCGATTTGATCTATGGCGTCCTGAGGTGGCGGAATCGTCTGGATTTCGTTTACGGCCATTTTCTGGATAAGCCGAATGTGGCGCCTCCCGTGCGAGAAGCGTTGCGGTTGGGAACCTACCAGCTCTTGTTCATGGATCGCGTGCCCCCGCACAGTGCGGTGGACGGCAGTGTTTCTTTGGTGAATCGCCGAAACCTGGGCTGGGCGAAGGGGTTGGTGAATGCGGTTTTGCGCAAGGTGGCGGAGCATGAAGTTTCGCCGCCCGAGAATCGTGAAGATTATCTGACGATATGGGAATCCCATCCAAGATGGTTGGTGAGGCGCTGGATGCGCGAACTGGGGGAGGAGGAGGCGCAGAGGCGATGCCGGGCGAATAACGCAGAAGCCCCGGTCGTCTTTCGTGTGAATCCGAAAATGGTAAGCCTCCCGGGGCTGATGGCGGAATTCCAAAGTGAGGGCGTCGCCACGCGGCCCGGATGCGCCGATCCGGATTGTTTGATATTTCTTCCGGGCGAGAGCACACCCGGAGTTCGCTTCAGCGAAACGACGGCCTATCGTGAGGGGAAGTTCATCGTCA
Source organism: bacterium (assembly GCA_965221165.1). GTDB lineage: Bacteria > UBA8248 > UBA8248 > UBA8248 > UBA8248 > Bin107. Next base: position 842,030 of record CBDCRP010000003.1, on the reverse strand, counting down.
TGGACGAGGGTTCGAGTCTGGTGTCGCGATTTGCCGGTGCCGCCGCCGGAGAAAAAATTCTCGATATCTGCGCGGCGCCCGGAGGCAAAACGGCTTGTCTCGCCTGGGCCGCGGGGGTGAGCGGAAGCGTCGTTGCAGGGGATGAGGCGTCCCACCGGCTCGCTCGCCTGAAGCGTAATTGTGCTAGGATTCGGGCGGATGTGCAGGTTTTGCGGATGGACGGGGCGAAGCCGCCTTTTCATGAAAAATTCGACCTCGTTCTCGTGGATGCGCCGTGCAGCGGACTGGGAGTGTTCAGGCGGCATCCCGATGCGAGATGGCGGGTGAGGGAAGAAGAACTGGCGGCGCAGGCGCGTCGGCAGATGGCGATTTTGCGAGGAGCGGCCGGTGCTGTGCGCCGTGGGGGCAGATTGGTTTATTCGGTTTGCACGAATGAGCCCGAGGAAACCGAAGAAGTCGCTTCTTCGTTTCGAGAGCCGGGATTCGTCCCCATACGGGATGGAGGCGCTCTTCCCGAAAGCGCAAGAGGATTTCTGGGCCCGGACGGGGCCTTGCGGATAACGCCGGGAATGGACCTCGATGGTTTTTTCGCCATGAGTTGGCGCAAAGAGGGTAGAAGTTGCTGAGAGGGATACTGAAAGGCGTTTTCTGGTTTGTGCTCCTCGTCGCGTTGGGCGGCGTCGGAGGTGCTGTGGGCCTCTACGTCTTCAGGGGGGGAGAGGGTATTTTCCTACCCCAGGTCGCGGGCCTCGACGTGGTTCGCGCGCTGGAATTGCTGGGGGAGAAGGGAATACCCATGCAGGTTAGCGATCACGTGTTCAGCGATGCGGTATCCATGAATCACGTAGTGCGCCAGAATCCTCCCGGCGGACGCCTCATCCGCGAGGGAAGAATCGTATCGCTCGTTCTCAGCAAAGGTCCGCGGGATGTGGCGGTGCCGACGGTGGTGGGCAAGAACCTGAGTCGCGCGGAGACTCTCATTCGCCTCGAAGGCCTTCGTGTTCGCCTGGTGGAGCGGTTGTATGATCCCAAACGACCCATCGACCAGGTTTTGGGCGTCTGGCCGAATGAGGGTGAAAACATCAGGCGAGGCGAAGGCGTGGTTCTCGTCGTCAGCCAGGGTTCTCGTGAGCGGGCCTACGTCATGCCTTCCCTGATTGGAGAACCCGTCAACACTGCCCTCGACCGGGTTCGCGCGCTCGGCCTGGAGGTCGGGCGCGTCCGCTACGTGGATCGCCCCGGTTCCCTGCGAGGTTCCATCGTTTCTCAAATACCACCGCACGGGCGGCGCGTCCTCGCGGGCCATCGCGTGCATGTGGACGTGGCGCGGGGCGCGGACCAGATTGCGGGGAATTTCATCGTCTTGCGCTACCGCGTGCCGCACGGAAAGCCGAGGCGCGAACTTCGCGTGGAGATGGAATCGAACGGCGAAACGCGCGAGGAGATCTCCCGCGAGGTGCGCGCGGGCGAGGAGATCCATTTGCTGGTGCGGGTGAAGGGCGGAGCGAGAGCGCGTATATTTCTCGATGGCCGTCTGGTCGAAGAGCAAAAGCATTAGGGAGAGGAACCAATATGCCCAAGCCGGATATGTCGCCTGGAAAAATCCGGGTCGCGCCCTCTTTGTTGTCCTGTTCTTTCGAGAAGATGGGCGAAGAGATAGGGGCGGTGCGCGAAGCCGGAGCCGACTGGCTGCATTTCGACGTGATGGATGGCCATTTTGTGCCGAACATTTCGGTGGGGCCTTTGGGTGTTCGGGCCGCCAGGAGAGCCGCTCCCGATATGGTGCTAGACGTGCATCTGATGATCGCGGATCCGGATCGATACATCGAAGCGTTTGCGGATGCCGGCGCGGACATCTTGACGGTTCACGTGGAGGCGCCCAGGCACATTCACCGAACCCTCCAGAGGATACGCGGGCTTGGCTTGGGTGTGGGGCTGACGCTCAACCCCGGAACGCCGCTTTCGCAAATCGAGAATTTGCTGCCTGAGGTGGATATGGTGCTCGTCATGAGCGTCAATCCAGGCTTTGGGGGCCAGGCGTTCATCCCCGCTTCCTTGGAGCGGATACGGCGCCTGAGGGAGATGATCGAAGCGGGAGGCTCCTCGGTTCTGATAGAAGTCGACGGCGGCGTCACTCCGCAAAATGTAGCCGATATACGCGCGGCGGGCGCGGAGGCGCTTGTGGCGGGCTCGGCCGTATTCGGGGCGAAAGACTATGCGGAAGCCATACGCGGCATCAGGGGCGGCTGAGCGCTTCAGGCGCGGTGGACGCCTTTTGCATCCGCGCTATTTTCTTTTCCGACCTGGACGAGGTGCCGGGCGGTCTATACGCGGTTGACACTTCCCGTGTAAAATCCTTATAAGTTGGTTTTCCTCTTTCGGGCTTGCGGGTGGAAACTCGGAAACATATTGAATATCAATCATTTGGGGAGTTCGATGTTTGACGGCTTGAAAGAGCGCCTTGGCGGAATCTTCAGGGATTTGAGAAGCAGGGGTGTTTTGGGAGAAAAACAGGTCGATTCCGCGCTTCGCGAGATCCGCCTGGCGTTGCTCGAAGCCGACGTGAACTTTCGGGTCGCCAAGGATTTGGTGGCGAAAATTCGTGAGGATCTGGTCGGCGCCGAGTGCGTCGCGCACCTCGATCCTTCCCAGCAGGTCATCAAGGTGGTCCAGGGGCGTCTTACGGAACTCATGGGGGCCAAGAGCGCTCCGCTCGAGCGCGTCGCGAGCGGTGTCACCACCGTGATGCTCGTCGGCCTCCAAGGCTCGGGGAAAACGACGACGGCCGGCAAGATTGCCCTGAAACTAAGAAGCAAGGGGTTGCGCGTTCTTCTCGTGCCTGCGGACGTCGCGCGGCCGGCGGCCATCGCCCAACTCAAGAGGCTGGCCGAGCAGACCGGCGCCGACTCATTCGATTCTGAAGGCATGTCGAGTCCCCTGGAGATCGTGCGGCAAGCGATGGAAAGAGCACGCCTCGAGCATTTTGATTATTGTATCGTTGACAGTGCGGGCAGGCTGCACATCGATGATTCTTTGATGGATGAACTCAAGCGGATGAAGGAGGCGGCGCGGCCCGAGGAGGTGCTTTTGGTTGCGGACGCCATGACGGGCCAGGAGGCGGTCGGCCTGGGCCAGGCGTTTTCCGAGCGAATCGGGATTACGGGCGTCGTGCTCACGAAGCTCGACGGGGACGCCAGAGGCGGCGGCGCCCTTTCGCTGCGCGCGGTGACGGGCGTGCCCGTTAAGCTGGTCGGTGTGGGCGAGAAACTCGATGCGCTGGAGGAGTTTCATCCCGAGAGAATGGCGTCGCGCATTCTGGGCATGGGGGACGTCATGTCCCTCATCGAGAAGGCCGAGGCCGCCATCTCCGCCGATGACGCGCAGTCCATGGTGGAATCCCTCGGGAAGGGGGCGTTCACCCTGGTGACGATGAAAGAGCAGATTCTTCAGATGAGGAAGATGGGTTCGATGGGCGAGGTCATGTCCATGATTCCGGGTCTGGGAAACAAGATGCCCGACGTGGATATCGACGAGAAGGAGCTCTCACACACGGTGGCCATCATCGATTCGATGACGCCCACCGAGCGCATGAAGCCTGAAATCATCAAGGGTAGCCGTAGAAAGCGCATCGCCGCCGGGAGCGGAACCCGAGTGCAGGACGTGAATCGACTGCTCAAGCAATTCTCGCAAACACAGAAGCTGATGAAGCAGTTTTCCAAGGGTGGGAAGAAAAAACAGATGCAGAGAATGCGTCAAATGCTTAATTATTAAGGAGAAATATTTTGGCAGTAAAAATCAGACTTGCCCGGGGCGGTATGAAGAAAGCGCCGCGCTACCGCGTCGTCGTCCAGGATGAGCGGATGCCGCGCGATGGTCGTTTCATCGAAAGCATCGGCCGCTACGATCCCTCACAAGACCCCGCCTTCATCGGCATCGACCTCGAGAAAGCCAAGGCTTGGATAGACAAAGGCGCCATCCCGACCCGGACGGTCAAGAATCTGCTCGACAAGGCGGGAATCAACGGTTAGGGACGTCCCATGAGCGAGAAGGTGGCCGTGGGCGTTGCGCTTAGGCCCCATGGTCTCAAGGGAGCAGTTCGAGTGGAACCCTGGCTCGATGACGTCGACGCTTATGGACGAATCCTGGAGGTGTTCTCGCGGGATGAGCCTGCGAAAAGATTCGAGATAGAGGCCTGCCATCAGGGCGGCAAGGGAGCCGTTGTCTGGAAGCTCAAAGGAACCGACACCCCCGAGGACGCCGAGACGCTGCGGGGGATAGTTTTCCTGGCCGATAGAAAATTCCTGGATGGTCCCGAGAAGGGGGTTCTCTATTTCGAGGATTTCGAGGGCTGTGAAATCCTGGACGAAGAGGGGCGTCTTCTCGGTCATGTGGTGGACATGTTCGGCGCCGGGGGAAACGACGTCATTGCCATACGCACGCCGGGGGGAGAGGATTTGCTCGTGCCCGCGACGCGCGAGGTCGTATTGAGGCGCGAAGATGGGCGCTGGATTTTTCGTCCGCCTAAGTTCGATGACGAGCATTGAGGAGTTCTCATGCGCATCGACATTCTTTCCATACTCCCTCGCATGGTGGCCGAAGCGTTTCGAGAGGGCGTTGTGGGGCGCGCGGCGCAGCAGGGCCTACTGGAGCTCAAGGTCTGGAATTTGCGGGATTTCGCCGAGGGAAAATACCAGCAAACCGACGACGCCCCCTTCGGCGGCGGAGCGGGCATGGTCATGAAGCCGGAACCCGTCCTCAAAGGCGTTCGGGAGATTCGAGAGGATGGGGAGTCCGAGCCGCTCAAGGTGTTGCTCACTCCGCAGGGAAGGTTGTTCGACCAGACGACCGCCCTTCGGCTCTCTAAAGTTCCCAGGTTGCTCCTCATCTGCGGCCGGTACGAGGGCGTGGATGAAAGGGTGAGCGAATTGTGCGTGGATGAGGAAATCTCTATCGGTGATTATGTGCTCTCGGGAGGGGAGATTCCGGCCATGGCCGTCATCGACGCCGTCGGCAGGCTCATCCCCGGCGTATTGGGCAACGATGATTCCGCCGCGCAGGACAGCTTCACCGATGGGCTTCTCGATCACCCACACTACACGCGGCCGGCGGAGTGCGAGGGGATTCGCGCACCGGACGTGCTTTTGTCCGGCGATCATGAAGCGGTTCGGCTCTGGAGGAGACGCCAGGCTCTCAAAAGAACGAGAGAAAGACGAATGGACCTGTTCGAGCGGGCGGAATTGAGCGATGAAGATTTGCGCCTACTGGAATCTTCCAGGAAGTAAAAGGATTGAGGGGTATTGGGGAACGTCTATCTCGCGCTGATTCACTACCCGGTTCTCAATCGAGACGGCGTCGTCGTGACCTCTTCGGTCACGAGCCTCGATTTGCACGATCTCGCCCGCGTGGGCCGAACCTATGGCATCTCGGGCGTATTTGTGGTACACCCTTCTGCTCCCCAGCGGGCGTTCGTCGAGCGGGTGGTAGGGCATTTCGTAGAGGGTCCGGGCCGCGCGTTGCATCCGCAAAGGGGAGAGACGCTCGAATTCCTTGAAGTTCTGCCGTCTTTGGATGCGCTCGTCGAGGAGGTGGAGCGCAAGGAATCGAAAAGGCCGCGATGTGTGGCCACGACGGCCAGGCGAGTCCCTCGCGCCGTGGGATATGAAGCGCTGCGCGGCGAGATGAAAGGGATGGACGCCCCGCTTATTATTTTGTTCGGCACGAGTTGGGGTCTGGCGGATGAGGTTTTGGAGATGTCCGAGGTGGTTTTGCTGCCGGTACGGGCGGAGGCGGATGTGAGATTCAACCATCTGTCGGTTCGCGGTGCGGCGGCGATTGTGGTAGATCGCATTCTCGGCGAGAGACGGGTATAGTGGTTCATTGCTGATATTTCGAGGAAAAGGAGCAGGCGGGTGAACATTATCGACAAAATTGAGCGCGAGGGCATGCGCAAGGACGTTTCCGAATTCGAACCGGGAGATACGGTGCGCGTTCACGTGAAAATCGTCGAGGGCGACAAGGAGCGCATCCAGGTGTTCGAGGGTGTCGTCATCGGAAGGCAGGGCGGCGGGCTGCGCGAGAGGTTCCGCGTCCGCAAGCTCTCGTACGGAATCGGCGTGGAGCGCATCTTCCCGGTGCATTCCCCAAGAGTCGACAAGATAGAGGTCACCCGAAAAGGCCGGGTGCGCCGAGCGAAGCTCTACTACCTGAGAGACCGCAAGGGCAAGGCGGCCCAGGTGAAAGAGCGGCGCAGAAGGTAGAGCGCAACGGAATTTCTCGCCCTTCAGGGCTTTGATATTTTTTGCTTGACCATCGCTGTTCAGCCCACTACCATAATTTCTCCCGGCACCATGTAGAGCCGCAACAAGACCCAATTCAAGGCGCATGGTGTTTCGAACTTTACCCTTACGAGGAGGGTATAAGGGATGGGACGGTTCCCGACCGTACTCTTTTTAGGAATTCTGGTTGTAGCTATAATTTCGATTCCCGATTTATCGTTTGCGCATGGTGGTGGTTTGGCCGCAGATGGTTGTCATTATAATCGGAGAACAGGAATAAGACATTGCCATAGAAGTCCTAGTTTTTCTCCCGATGAAAGAAGTCCTAAACAACCTGTAAAATCAAAAACAAAGAAAATGAGTGAAGACGAATACAATAAAATCTTTTGCGCCAGCGTTGGTGGTGTTACCGAGACTCGGCATAAATATCCCAAGGGTTATGTGAAGGTGGATTGTGAGACTTCGGATTCTGTTTATGAAGGTGGTTTAGATAAGAGAAGCAGTCTCGATAGCTTGCAACAGGCTGTTTTCTTTTCTGTTCTAACGGGAAAGGAACCTGTTGTGGTTATCTATGATAGAGATGGAAAATTGGGAAAGTATGAATACAGAATAATGAAGGCTTGTGAAAAGGTTGGTGTTAGATTTTTGAGGGCTCAGTATTGAACTTATGTTTGTCAACTTTGCTTAATTATTCCCACTTTTTACCATGTAAACATTAACGGCTCTTTCTATGGGCCGAATCATCATGAAGTCGGCGGGACATTCAACACTCACGATGTAGTCGGCGCTTTTGGCGCGAGCAGGTAGGTGATTCGTCCAATGACTGCGGATGCCCGCTCGATCGACCTGGAGACCATTCACAGAAGATAGGACGAGACAACTTCAAAAATAGAGAAGACCCGGGACATCGCCCCGGGTCTTTTTGCTGTTGGTTTTCTATCCCCGCTCAACCTTCTATAAAATTCTGCACCTCTTTGTATAAGGCCTCGCGGCACCATTCGTACTGGGCGAAATGCGTGGCGTCGCCCAGGACGACCGAGCGCTTCCCGCGGCTGTTGACCATCGCGCGATAGACGGCGGCGAAGATGGGGTCGGTCGAGCTCCTGTCGTGATCCCCCCGGATGGTCAGGACCGGACAGGTGATTCTGCTTGCATCGTAAAGCGGCTTGTTGCGCGCGCGGTCGTAGCCATCCGCCATCGCGCCGTTGGGCACGCGGACGGCGGGTGTTTTTCTGCGGGCGCCCTCGGGGTCGAATTTGAGTTGTTCGCTCCAGAAGCGTTTGATCGCCTTTTCGGTTCTCCACTTCGCGTGCTGCCCCTTGGGAATGCTCCCGTCCCAGCGTTCGCGCTGGTAGGCTTCCGTGACCCAGCGCCACGCTCCTTTTCGAGGGTTCCAGTGTCCGGGGCGCGCGGGGTCTTCCCAGAGGGCCGCCGCCTGGGGATTGTCGTATGCGTAAAACGGAGCGTAGAGAGCGAGGCGGCGGACGCGAGCCTGTTTTCCGGCCGTGAAGGCGGCCGTGGTCGTCGTGCCCCACGACCAGCCGAGAAGGTTCAGCTTCCCAATGGCGTTTTGCTCGCAGATGAATCGCACGGCGGCGTCGATGTCGCGCACCGCCGTGATTCCCCGTACGGCCGGGGGTTGACCGGCGGCGCTCCTGAGCATTTCCGGTGGCCGCGTGGAGGGTCCGTAGCCCCGGATACAAAGGGCGTAGACGTGAAAACCACGGACGGCGGCGAAATCCATCCATGAGTAGCCGGGCAGCGGAAGGTCGAAGGCGACGGGCGACGGGGTGCTTTGCCCATGCACCATGAGCAGCGCGTTGGCCGTTTCCGACTTCTTCATTCCGCGCAGTTTTTTCTCTCTTAAATGCAGCTTGATGCCTTCGTCGTGCGAATTGATGAGGTGGTCTTTTTGAAAAATATCTTTCTTTGCCAACGTGTCTTCTCCGGTCGGTATTTTCTTGCATTTTATGGATATGCGCATCTTCTCAGATTTTTGCCCGTCCCCCAAGCCGGATGGCGTGATCACCCCTTGAGAACTCTCTGGTTCATCGATATATTAAGAAAATCCACCGCCCCGTATGGTCTTTCATGTATTCCATCGAGCTTGATCTCGCGAGCGAAGGCGCCTCCATCGTCGCAGGCGTGGACGAGGCGGGGCGCGGCCCCTTGGCGGGCCCGGTAGTGGCCGCCGCCGTGGTGCTGGACCCGGAGAATCCGATCGCCGGCCTTGATGACAGCAAAAAACTCTCCCCAAGCCGCAGGGAAGCGCTGTTGCCCGAGATTCTCGCCAAAGCGCGCGCCGTCGCTCTGGCGGCGGCCGGACCACGCGAGATCGAAAGAATAAACATCCTCCAGGCGTCCCTTCGCGCGATGGCGACCGCCGTGGAGAGACTTGGGCTCGCGCCCGCTCACATACTCATCGACGGCAACAAGAGGATTCCCGTCTCGTTGCCGCAAACCCCGCTGGTGAAAGGGGATTCGCGGTGCGCCTGCATCGCCGCGGCGAGCGTGGTCGCCAAGGTGTACCGGGACCGGGTGATGGCGCGGATGGACGGGCGTTTTCCGGGCTATGGATTCGGCAAGCACAAGGGCTATCCCACGCGGGATCATCTCGCTGCTCTTGAGCTTCATGGCCCCTGCCGCATTCACCGGCGAACTTTCCGGGGGGTGCCTGTGGTGGTCGGGGCGTGAGGACGCGATGAGCCGCGAGAGTGGAAAAATCGGGGAAGACGTGGCCGTGAAATTCCTGCGCCGCCGTGGGTATGAAATCATCGAGCGAAACTACCGCGGTTCCCGCTACGAGGTGGATATCATCGCGCGCGAAGGCGGTGTTCTCTCGTTCATCGAGGTGAAGACCCGCGCGCCGGGCAAGTCCCTCAGCGGGGCTGAGGCCATCAATCGCGAGAAACAGCGCAGAATCGCGCAAGCCGCGCAGCACTATCTGCTGACGCACCCGCATGAGCAATCTTCCGTATGCCGCTTCGATGTGGTGTTACTGGAGGCGGAGACGGGGAAAAAACCAAAGGCGAAAGAACTTATCCGGAATGCGTTTCAGTAGGGGTGTCTTGCCGGAGGCATCTGCTCGATGAGAGAGCCGCTACCTCGTGGCCCTCATGGATTTCGTTCGGCGATCAGGCGCAGACCCAGAAGAGTCAAATCGGGGTTGATCAGGTCGAATACCCCTCCTTCTTCGCTGAAAGACAGGCTCTGTCCGCCGGTTGCGACCACCTTCGTATCTTCCCCTAGTTCGTTTTTCATGCGCCCGACGATTTCCTTCACCAGGCCTCGATATCCATAAGCGATGCCGGATTGAATGCTGTGGACCGTGTTTTTTCCGATGACCGAGGGCGGAACGGCGGTTTCGACCCTGGGAAGGCGGGCCGTTTTGTCGATGAGCGCCTCCAGGGCGATTCCCATGCCGGGCGAAATGGCGCCGCCCAGGTATTCCCCCGCGGCGGATATCGCATCGAAGGTGATGGCCGTCCCGAAATCGACGATGACCAAAGGTCCCCCGTACAGGTGGTGGCCGGCGACGGCGTTGACGATTCTGTCCGCTCCCACCTCATGTGGGTTATCATATTTTATGGCGATTCCCGTGCGTATTCCCGGGCCGACCACCAGTGGCTTGACGCCGAAATAGCGTTTCGCCATGTCTTCCAGATTCGGCCCCAGGGGAGGAACGACGCTCGCCATCACCACACGGCCCACGTCCGACATCTGGTGTCGCCCAAGCCGGAACAAGCCTTCCATGAGGATGGCCAGTTCATCCGTCGTCCGGCGGGCCACGGAGCCGAGCCTCCAACTCGATATAAGGTCCTCCCCGTCGAAAAGCCCGACGACGGTTTGTGTGTTGCCTACGTCGATGGCCAGCAAATAGGAGTTTTCGCTCATGGGAGTTCCACCTCGCCGGAGTTTATTCTCTCGATTGACCGGTCGGGTTTTTCGAGTAGCAGGCGGCCCGCTTGGTCAATTCCCTTGTTTTTCCCAAAAAACTTTTCATCCGCGACGCGAACGGACATCGTCTCGCCCAGATTGTCGCATGATCGAAGCCATCGGTCCCGGACGGCGCCGAAACCACTCGATTCGTATTCCTTGTACCAGAAAGCGATGCGCCTCAGAAGGAGATGGAGAAGATGCTCCGCGTCGGGAACCCGTCCCCCCGAGAGAAGAACCGAGGAGGCCGATTCACGCAGTTCGGGAGGAAAATCAATTTCCCTCGTCGTGAGGTTTACCCCCACGCCTGCGACGACGGCGGGAGACTGGTTCGGCAGGCTTATGTATTCGCACAGGATTCCGCCGATTTTTCTGCCATTCACCCTCAGGTCGTTCGGCCATTTGAGCCCGATGCGAAGGCCCGTCGCCTCTTCGAGGCCTTCTGCGACGGCGACGCCGAGCAAAAGCGTCAGAGGGGCTGAAATTTCGGTTTCTCCATTCGGGCGAAGCAGGGCCGAGAAGTACAATCCGCACCCCGGCGGAGAAAACCAGGAGTGTCCTCTTCTTCCCCTTCCTTTGGTTTGGGATATTGCCCGTATGACGAGCCCTTCGGCTTCGCCTTCTCGTGCCCTGGCCGAAAGCAAATCGTTGGTGGAACTCGGCTCGTCAATCGTTTCGATGCGCCAGTCCAGCACCTTTTGGCCGGCGTCGATAGAGTCCATCTAGTTTTGGAACTCCGATATGCGCTCTGCACTCTCGCGGAGTTTTTGCGCGCGCTCTAGGGTCTCGCGCAGACGGTTTTTGTCCTTTTCCACGATTTCAGCGGGTGCGCGTTCGATGAACGAGGGGTTGGCGAGTTTTTTCTCGAGGCCGGATATCGTATCGCTTGCATCGGCGATTTGTTTGTCGAGACGTTTCAACTCTTCTTCGATGTCGATGAGTCCACCGATGGGGACGAACGCCTGCCCATAGTCGAAGACGGTGTTCGCCGAAGCTTTGGGCCGCTCTACGTCGGAGCCGACCTTCCAGTCGGGGGAAATTTTCGCCAGTCTTCGTATCCATTCCGATTCGCGCATGATGATGTCGAGCTTGCCGGGGTCGCGCACCTGAATATGGGCTTCCATCTCCTTGTTGGGGGAAATGTTCAACTCTCCCCGAATGTTTCTGATGCCGCCGATCATCTCCATCAGTGCCTCGAATTCCGCTTCCGCTTCGGGGTCGTCCCACCCATCCTGCGGCTTCGGCCATTCGGCCATCATGATGCTCTCCCCGCTCCGGTTCGGAAGTTTCTGCCAGATTTCCTCGGTGATGAAGGGGATGATCGGGTGCAGAAGGCGGAGCGTGCGCTCGAGCACTTCGGCAAGCACCGCGCGGCTGGCGTCTCCGTGCTCTCCCGAGATGAGGGCGGGTTTGATGACCTCCAGGTACCAGTCGCACAACTCGCGCCATGTGAAATGGTAGAGCGCCAGTGCTGCGTCGTTGAAGCGGTATTCCTCGAGCGCCTCGTCCACCTGGCGCGTCACGCCGTTTAAGCGGCTCAGTATCCACCTGTCCCCGAGAGAGAGCGCCTCTCTTGCCGGCATGGGCGGAACTTGCTCACCCAGATTCATCAGAGTAAAGCGGGCCGCGTTCCAGATTTTGTTGCAGAAATTCCGGTATCCGGCGATTCGCTCCGTGGACAGGCGTATGTCGCGTCCCTGGGCGGCCATGGCGGTGAGCGTGAACCTGAGCGAATCCGTGCCGAACTCCTCGATGATCTCCAGCGGATCGATGATGTTCCCCCGCGTCTTGCTCATTTTTTGTCCCTGCTCATCCCGCACCAGGGCGTGAATGTAGACGTCGCGGAAGGGGACGTCATCCATGAACTTGAGCCCCGTCATGATCATTCTCGCTACCCAGAAGAAGATGATGTCGAAGCCGGTGACGAGAACGGACGTGGGATAGAAATATTTCAGGTCGGGGTTCTCGTCCGGCCAGCCGAACGTCGAAAAAGGCCAGAGAGCGGAACTGAACCAGGTGTCGAGCACGTCGGTTTCGCGTCTCAGGTTCGGGTCGTCAGGTTCTTCGCGCGAGACGATGACCTCTCCGGTGTCGTCGTTGTACCAGGCGGGTATCTGGTGGCCCCACCAAATCTGGCGGCTGATGCACCAGTCGCGAATGTTGTGCATCCACTCGAAATAGGTGGATTCCCATTGTTTGGGAATGATTTTGATCCGCCCATCCTCGACGGCGCGAATCGATTCCTCCGCAAGCGGTTTCGCGCGCACGAACCATTGTTTCGAGAGATACGGCTCCACCACCGTGCCGCAGCGATAGCATCCGCCCACGGCGTGGCGATGGGATTCCACCCCGCGCATCAACCCTTGCGCTTCCATGTCGGAGAGGATCCGCCTCCGCGCCTCGAACCTGTCCAGCCCCTCGTAGGGTCCTCCGTTTTCGTTGATCTTCGCATCCGGGGTGAGAATGTTGACTTGCGGGAGGTCGTTTCTGAGTCCCGCCTCGAAATCGTTCGGGTCGTGCGCGGGCGTGACCTTCACGGCGCCGGAACCGAACGCGGCGTCCACGAAAGAATCCGCGATGACGGGAATTTTTCTGTCCAGAAGCGGCAGGCGGAGAATCTCGCCCACGAGGTTCTTGTATCTCTCATCATCGGGATGAACGGCCACGGCCGTATCGCCCAGCATTGTCTCGGGGCGCGTCGTCGCGATGGTGACGCCATCCCCGCCGTTCCAGAGCGGATAGTGGAATTCCCATAGATGGCCGTCTTGCTCTTCGTGCTCGACTTCCAAGTCGGAAACGGCCGTCTCGCACCTGGGGCACCAGTTCACCAGATAATTGTCGCGGTAAATCAGCCCCTCTTCGTAGAGCCTCACGAAGGCTTCGCGCACGGCGCGGGAGAGACCCTCGTCCATGGTGAATCGCTCGCGCTCCCAGTCGCACGAAGCGCCCAGGCGGTGGAGTTGGCGAATGATGGTTCCGCCGCTCTCGGCTTTCCAGTTCCAGACGCGCTCGATGAATTTCTCACGCCCCAGGGATTCGCGGGAGAGGTTCTCCTCGGCGAGTTGGCGCTCCACCACGTTTTGGGTGGCGATGCCCGCATGGTCGGTGCCCGGCATCCAGCAGACGCGCAGGCCGCTCATGCGTTTCCAGCGGACCAGGATGTCCTGCAAGGTATTGTTCAGGGCGTGTCCCATGTGGAGCGAGCCCGTCACATTCGGTGGCGGGATGACGATGGAATAGGGGTCCTGGCTCTCGCTGGGCGCGCCGTGAAAATATCCGCGCTTCATCCATTCGGCATACCAGCGATCTTCGGCCCCTTCCGGGTCGTAACGAGGTTCCAGCAAAGGTTATTCTCCGCGCTTGATTTTTTCGATTTCTCTAAGAACGATTTGCTCTACTATATCGGGAAGTTGCGCCACCACAACGGCTTCGATGCGGCGCAACAATGTGGGGGCGATCTTTTCCGCCGTTTCTTCCAGATATTTCTGGATGATGGGGTCGATTTTTTCGCCGTCTAGCCCAAGGCCGGAAGAGGGTGGTTGTTCTTCCTCCTCGCTCGAAGAGGCCACTCTTTCTAATTCGCCGGGAGATTCTTCCGTTTCTTCGAGCGCCTCTTCCGCAACCGGAGCGGGAGGAGTTTCTTCTGAGTCCTCTATAGTGTCTTCGGGAGGCTGGGGCGCTTCTTCCAGGATTTCTTCGTCCATCGCTTTTTCCGGGGAATCGGGCTCCGCCTGTTCTTGGGGGTCTGGAGTCGGTAGGCCGGCCCCCGGGCCGATAATGCGTTCCACCTCCGTCGTAAATACAATCGGCTTGAACGGTTTTTCGATGTTTCCTGTGGCTTCCAACTTCTGGATTTCCTCATCGCTGGCGCTGTTGCGGGTGCTCGTTAAAACGAGAAGAGGCACCTGGGAAAGTTCCGGTTTTTGGCGTAGGCGATGGCAAAAGTCCAGTCCATCGGAATTCTGCATGTCCAGGCTGGCTACGACGATGTCCGGTGGCGCATTCTCCGCGATTTCGAAGGCCTCATCGGTATTCTCCGCCATATGGACATCTACTCCTGTATCCCTGAAGGCCAGTTCCACGACGCGTTGCACCAGAAGGCTTTCGTCGAGGAGGAGTAAGTTGATCGCCATGTATTCGAGTCCCCGTCCGGGCGTCCTCTGGATGAGGCGAGTGAGGATAAGAGATTAGGGATTTGCGCTCTATTTTTTTAGAGCCATTGCGCCTTCTTGCACGAGTTCGCCAATTAACAATCATGCCACTACCGCAATTCCGGGGTCAACCTGTCCCTATCTGCGTTGATATCGATTCACGGCGCGGCGATGTTCGCGGTAAGTTCGGGAAAATTGATGACCGCCATTCTTTGTGGCCACGAAATACAGATATTTCACTTTTGCGGGATTCAGGGCCGATTTGATGGATTCGAGCCCCGGGCTGGCGATCGGGCCGGGGGGGAGTCCCCGGTGGAGGTAGGTGTTATAGGGTGAATCGTATCGCAAATCTTTTTTTGTGATGTTTCCATCGAATTGGGGCAGCCCGTATATGACGGTAGGATCGCTTTGGAGGCGCATGCTCCGCTTGAGCCGATTGATGAATACGGCAGCGATGAGTGGACGTTCGCTGCTCAATGAGGTTTCTTTTTCGATGATCGATGCCAGCGTAAGCGTCTGGTGGATTGTGAATCCCATCCTTTTCGCTTGTTTTCTTAGAGCGGGAGAGAATTTTCTCCGCATCGTGCGAACCATGAAACCCAAGATTTTTTTGGCTGGAGTGCCCACCGGGAAATGATAGGTGTCGGGGAAAAGATATCCCTCCAGTGAAGCCGCGGTGATGTTCAGTTCTCTCAGAAAGGAAGCGTCTCGGGAGAGCCTCAGAATTTCTCCTTCGCCGGTGAGTTTCGCGCGGCGAATCATTCGGGCGATTGCCCGAATGTTGTAGCCCTCGGGAATGGTGATCGTGCGCTGGACGACTCTGCCCTCTGACAAATGGCGGTATATCTCTCTTGGCGACATGGACGCTTTTAGCGCATAGACGCCTGCTTGAAAGTTTTTGGCCCCACCTCTGAACCTGGCTTGCAGGCGAAACAACACGGGGTTTCCGATTAAATTGCTCTTCTCCAGCATTTCGAGAATCTGGGCGAAGGACATGCCCGGGCGGATGTGGATGCGCATCGTCTCATCCGCCCTCGGGTTTGCGGGCCGGTTGAATTCCTCGTCGAGATATTGATAGCCGACAAAACCGCTCAGGATCATGAGGGAGAAAAGCGCGACCAGGAGTTTTCCGAGCCGCCGCTTTTTAGCGGGAGGCGCTGTTTCGGAGGGGTCGGTTTCTTGCTGGGGATTTTCGTTTTCAGTCATGGGGAAAGCGGGCGTTTCATGTTCTGGTGATCCAGATACGCTTGTAGTATGAGTTGCGCCGCGACGACGTCGCGCTTTTTCATTTTCCGGCTCGGTTTTGTTTCCATTTCGTTCAAAATCCGGTCCGCCTGCGTCGTGCTGAGTCGTTCATCCCATTTTTCAACGGGGATATCGAGATTTTCCCGGAAGAATTTCAGGAGTCTTCTGGTGCGCTTCGTCCTCGACGTATCCCGGTTCGACATGCCGACGGGGTGGCCTACGACCAGAAGATGAACATCGCGCTCACGGATGATGCCCATCATCTCGTCCAGCAGTTGTTCATCACTTCTTCTTTCGATGAGGCCGAGCGGCTGGGATGTCAGGCCTAGAGAATCGCTGATGGCGAGGCCTACCCGCTTTTCGCCGAAGTCCATTCCCAAAATTCGGGGATGACTCATTTTTTGGTTGTTTTCGCTTTGGTTGATTTCGCCTCGGCCTCGCCGGGGTGGACCATTTCGATCTGGAATCGATCGAGCGTGGAATGCGTCGCCCTGTCCAGTGAGGCGAGGGATTTGCGGTAGTCGATGAGCGCCCGGGTTTCTTGCGCCAGCGCGTTGGCCAGCCTTTCCTGATCTTCGAGAATGTCTCTGCTCGTCGAGAGGCCGACCTTGAATTTTTTCTCCTGGGCGTCCAGGCGCTCCTCCGCCAGTCTTCTGGCTACGCGCGTGGCTTCGATTCTTTTGACGTCCAGGTGAATCCGGCGCGCGCTTCGGTGAACTTTTTCCATGATGGATTGCCGCGTTTGATGGAAGGAGGCCAGCGATTGCGCGTGTCTGAGTTGCGCCCGTCGGTAGTCCGCCTTCGCTCGCCTGTTTCCAAGGGGGATGCGAAACGAGAGTCCGCCAGAGTAAGTGTATTTCTCGTTTTTGAATTGTTCTTCGATGGCGGATCCCTGGTTTTCCGCAAGAGCGTTGTTGGACGCGGATGCGTTCAGATTGACTTCGGGCAACAAGTTTTGTTTCGCTACTTTCAGGTCGATTTTCTTTTTGTCGATCTCGATTCGGGCGTTTTCGAGTTCCGCGTGCTTGCGCAAGGCGTTGAGTATGAGTTGCATCTCATTCACTTTGACGGCCTTATATTTGGGTTTTTCGGTCGGTAGGATCTGGATGCCCCAGGAAGCAGGTGTATCCGTGACGTTCAGGAGCATTTTCAGGATATCTTCGCGGTCTCTGACTTCTTGCTGCGCCACGAGAAGGGCTTCTTCCCGGAAGGCGACGGTGGCCTGCGCTTCCGTTATCTCTATCGGTGCGAGGGTACCGACCTCGACTTGAATCTTGTTTCGGCGCAAGAGGTCTTTTGCGAGGTCGAGAGATTTTCGTCTGAATTCAAGATTTTCGATGGAGAAGACGAGATTCCAGTAGGCTTGTTGAACGGCGTCCACCGTCTCGATGACCTTGATTCGGTAATCGTGAAGCGTTTGTTCTTTCGTGGCCATGGCCACCTTTATTCTGGCTTGATTGAGATCGATCCCGAAATTCTTGAGCAAGGGCTGTTCGATCGTGAAAGTGAGGCTGGTTTGATAATTGGGGTCGAAGACATTTTGTGGAGAATTCG
This sequence comes from bacterium, assembly GCA_965221165.1. Classification (GTDB taxonomy): domain Bacteria; phylum UBA8248; class UBA8248; order UBA8248; family UBA8248; genus Bin107. The sequence goes on along the minus strand of CBDCRP010000003.1, from coordinate 824,869 downwards.
TCGATTCTTTGATGTTTCGGAAGATGAGTGAGTACTGGGCTCCCGTGATGAGCCTTTGACGAATGCCGGCCGCTATCCCCAGGGTGTCCGTTTCTCGTATTCCCCCGGTCCTATTAAATACGCTGTTCGCCGATCCTATTTTGGATTTTCCGACGGAGGTATCCACGACGGCTTCGGGATCGAAGGCGGAGCGTTCCCTGAGGATGTTGCTTTCCGCCACACCGGGGGCGAACCCGGCGATGGTGATGTCGAAATTGCGCGCAAGAGCGATGCTCACGGCTTCTCGTATGGATAGCGCGAGGCGATGTCCCCGCACAGTCGGAGGCGCCACGTTGCTGCGCGGACGTTGTAATGAAATGTCCGCGGACATGGCGGGTTTCGCAGCGGAGGCCGCATCCGCGAGATGGAGTGGGGATAAGGAGATGAAAATTGAAAGCGCAATGATACAGAAAGAAAACAATCTGGACGGATTCATGAAAAATCTTGCTCCACGTTACTGGCGGCGTAGATCGTACATCGCTTTTACCGTGAATCTATATATCATTTTCGCGGTCCAGTTTTCTGGCGTCTTTCGCCTTATATTACGCAGGTGAGGGTGAAAAGGGAAATGAATTTTTGTTTCCATATGGATTACTCCTTATAAATGGGGGACATAGGAAGAATCGCATTCTTTTCTTGCGTAAATGCGCGACGCTCTGTTAGAAAGATTTCTGCGGGAGATATTTGGTTCGTGGTTGCTTCGCGTAAGGTGAAATTCTTTTGAGGTGGACGAGCGGTGGAAGTTTTTGAGGGAGTAGAAGCCTATGGCTGCGAGGATTCTCCCTCGGTATTGAGCATTGGAAATTTCGACGGCGTTCATCTCGCTCACAGAGAGATTTGCCGATTCATAAAAGAAGAGGCCGCCCGGCGCGGTGGCCGGAGCGCCATATTGACGTTCGAGCCGCACCCGCTCTCCGTGGTTGCTCCCGAAAGACGCCCTCCTCTGATGACGACTCTGGAAGAGAAGCTGACCCGGTTGGAAGCCCAGGATATCGACGCCGTGGTGATTGAGAAATTCACGCCCCGTCTTGCGCAAACCGAGGCGAGGGATTTCGTGCGGCAGATTATCGGCGAGGGCCTCAAAGCCTCGCTGGTGGTCATCGGCTTCAACTTCCGTTTCGGAAAAGGGCGTGCGGGAAACGTCGAACTCCTACAGGAAGAGGGGGCTAACGCCGGGTTCGAAACACACGTACTGGACCCTTATATGTTCGAGGAAAGGCGCGTCAGCAGTACGGAAATACGAAAGCTGCTGCTGAGCGGGGCGGTAGACGAGGCTGCGCGCCTGCTGGGGCAGCACCATATGATAGGAGGAAGGGTGGTTCGTGGCGACGGGCGGGGCCGGCAAATCGGCATACCGACGGCCAACGTGGATTACCCGGCCATCCTGATTCCCGAAAATGGGGTGTACGCCTGTCGGGTGCAGATCGATGGAAGGGATGGCCGACGATATCCCGCCGTAACGAACATAGGGAATCGCCCCACGTTCGACAAAAAGCAGGTGACTCTCGAAACCCATTTGCTGGATTGGGAGGGGGATCTTTACGGAAAATCCATTCGGGTGGAATTCGTCTCCCGCTTGCGTGCGGAGCAGAAGTTCTCAGGCCCCGAAGAACTCGTCGCGCAGATTCACCTGGATATTGAAAATGGGCGAAAAAAATTGAGCGGCTAGGCCACAAGGCCCATCAGGCCATCGTAGGCGAAGAAAACCCCGAATCCGAGCATCACCCACCCGCAGCCCTGCTCGATCCGCATCCACCCGGTTTCACCGATCATGCGACTCCCCTGGTTCGATGAGCATGTGATGAAAACGGCCCACACGGCATCCGCCAGCAGGTGAACGACGGTCATTCCCACCAGGCCGGCCAGCCATCCGAAGTCGTTCGTCCTCGCAATGAGGTTCGCGCCGATGGTGAGCCACCATAAAACCCAGTAGGGGTTCAGTACCGTGAGCAAGACGCCGCCGGTGAGGGCGTTGCACTGAAGAACGCTCTTTTGCTCGGGGGCGGCGGAGCGGAAATTCCTGAATACCCCGCTTCCCATATAAATGAGCACGCCGCCGCCCAGTAAAGAGATGCCCTCGCGTATTCCCTGGGTTTCGAAGAAAGGCTGCAGTCCGGCGAACAGGGCGATGATGAGCGGTACTTCGGCCAGGGCGTGCCCGAGAGTAACCCAGATTCCGGCCCACGGGCTTTCTTTGCCGCGTGTGATGAGAAATGCGGTGAGAGGACCCGGCGACATGACACCGCTTAAGGAAATGACGACGATGAATCCGTAAAACGCGAGCAGGCTCATGTCTTCATTCCAGTTCATCGAGCAGGCGGCGCAATCGTTTGACGTCGAGATGAAATTTGAAAACCTTAATCTTTCCCAAGAAGCCGACGGGCACCTCCTCGCCGTACAAGCGTCTTAGTTCAGGATTCGTATCCACATCGACCTCATCGATCATGAGGTCCGGGAAATGCCGCATCATCGCCGCTTTCGCCTCATGGCATAGATGGCACCCGCTTCGCGTATAAAATGTGATTTTCCGCATATCTCAAAAGCCTTGTCGGATTCGGCGCTGTTTTCTTCTCCAGCAACTATACCAAATGACGAGATAGTTTTTATTCATCGGCTCGAATCCTTGACAATGCATTCACCCCCCGATATAGGGAATGACTACCAATCTTCTCGCCGGAGTGGCGGAACTGGTAGACGCGCTAGATTCAGGTTCTAGTGGGCTTCGGCCCGTGGAGGTTCAAGTCCTCTCTCCGGCACCATTAAAATAAAAATCCTTCAGGCGAAGATTCGCGTATTTCAATTCAGGAGGCCGCATGAAGATTGTCGAGGACAAACTTTCCAACGGGATTCGCGTAGTGACTGCGGAACGATCCGAGTCGGCGGCGGTGGCGTTCCATATATATTTCGGTTGTGGCGGACGCCATGAGCACGACGAGGTGGTGGGTGTTTCCCATGCGCTGGAGCACATGGTATTCAAGGGCACTCCTTCGAGGACGACGCTCGACATCGCGCGTGAGATGGAGGGAAACGGCGCATCCATCAACGCCAATACGGCGTCCGAGCGCACTTGCTATCACTTCACGGCGCCGGCCGATGCGTTCGCCACTGTCTTGGAAGTCTATGCGGATGCGGTGAATAACTGCCTGTTGGATAAAAACGAATGGGATCGGGAGCGGATGGTCATTCTCGAAGAGTTGAAGATGTATGAGGACATGCCGCGCATCTGGGTGTCGGATATGCTGGAGACCACCGTGTACAACCTGCAAATGGGCGTTATCGGGAACCGGGAGACCATCAAAGCGATAGAACCCGAGCACATGCGCGAGTTGATAGAGAAATGGTACATCCCCGGCAACACGGTGATCTCCGTGGCGGGCGGCGTGAGGCACGAGGAGGTGATGGAGTTGTCCGAGCGATATTTTGGTGATCGAGACGGGAGCATCGAGAAGCCTCTCTCACCCGGCTTGCCAGAGGAGAGCAAGGCCAAGATCATAGATCAGGCTCGCCAGACGGATCAGGTGAACATCGCTCTCGGGTTTCGCGCCTTCGGACTGGATCACGAAGACGCCGCCCCGCTCCGGGTGATGTGCAACATCCTGGGCGGGAAGATGAGCAGCAGGTTATTCACCGAAGTACGCGAAAAGCGGGGCCTTGCATACAGCGTGGGGGCCGTGCCGCATCGCTACACCGATACGGGCATGGTTGAAATGAAGGCGGGCGTAGCCCTCGAAAAGGCGGTAGAGGCGACCGAAGTGATATTGTCTGAAACAGGAAAGTTCAAGACCGAACACGTAACGAGTCAAGAATTGAAAGAAGCAAAGCGATACATCAAGGGAAATCTCCAGATACATGAGAGCTCGGAATATCATGCGGGTCGAAACGGCTCGAATCTCATGCTCAGGGGGAAGGTGTATTCCGTGGAGGAGGAGTTGGCGGATATCGACTCCGTGGGCGAGGAAGATATTCAGCGTGTAGCCAAAGAGGTGTTTCAGGAAGATAGGCTTACGGGCGCCGTGATTGCGGAAAAACAACTCGGTCCCGAAATCGAGGCTGTGCTCAAAATTTAATTCCAGACAAATACTAGGGGGTTGCCGCCTCAACGTTTGACCGATGGCTGCTTAGAAGTATGTCCGTTCGACGATTTTTGGTGCGACCCTTTTCTGTGTCGTTACTCGCCACCGGGCGGTAAAAAGAGTAGCCGGTCGCCGACATGCGCGCAGGCGATATATTTTTCGATTCCAAGAATTTGACGATGGAAACGGCGCGCGCGAACGAAAGTTCCCAATTCGAGGGATAGCGACCGAGCAGATTGCCTCTGATGAGCCGATTGTCCGTATGCCCTTCTACTCGTATCACTTTGTCTTCTTGTTTTTGGAGAAACTCCGCAACACTTGAAAGTGCCTCTAAGCCTTTTTCTCTGAGCCTAGCGCTTCCGGAATCAAACAAAAGACTGTTTACGAAGGTGACGCGGAGCAAATCCTTGGTCCGTTCCAGCGTGATGGATTGTTTCTTTAACCTGCTGTTCATCTCGTTCAGATCTGATGCGAGCTTTTGGGAGCGTTCGGCTTCTTCTTGCGCTTTTTTCTCGAGTATTTTTGAACGCGCGATCGCCAGGGTGTGTTTTTTGATCGTTTCCGAAAGGCTCAAGTTCGTCTGGTTCAGTTTGTTTTTAATGAGTTCGGCCACGGAAGTTTTCTCCGCGATGAGTTGGCTCATCTCTTGAACCTGGGCCCCGAGAAGCTCCCTGGCTTTTTGGAGCTGGTTTATTTCGTCGGCTCGATTTCTCGCGAGTTCGGCGTTTTGCGCATTTGATTTTTCGGCCTTCGTTCGTGTTTTACGCTCATCAACGAGGGTTGTCCGGATCTGTTCGAGCGCGAGCGCGAGGTTTCGAGCTTTCGCTTTTTCCTGCTCGATGCTGGCGTTTTTCTCCGTGATGAGCCGGTTCATCTCTTGAACCTGGGTGTTGAGAATCTCTCTGGTTTTTTCGAGGCGCTTCATTTCTTCGGCTTGATTGCTCGCAAGCTTGGTGGTTTGCACATTTGATTTTTCCGCCTTCGCTTTCGCTGGTGCCTTGCGCTCATCCGTGAGATTGCGTTTTGTCGCTTTCTCCTGCTCGGCCGCAATGAGTTGATCCATCTTTAGAACCTGGGTCTCGAGAATCCCGCGTACTTTTTCGAGACGCTTTATCTCCTCGGCCTGTTTTTTAGCGAGTTCGAGGTTTCGTTTGCTTGATTTTTCAATCTTCGCCCGTGTCTTGCGTTCAGTTTCGAGAGCCGCCTGGATTTGTTCGAGCGCGTGTTCGAGATTTTGGGTTTTCGTCTTCTCCTGCTCGATGTCTGCGCTTTTCTCCGCGATGAGTTGGCGCATCTTGCCCACCTGGGTATCGAGGCGCCCCCTGGCTTTTTCGAGGCGCTGTATTTCTTCGGCCCGTTTGCCGGCTATTTTGAGGTTTTGTTTGCTTGATTTTTCCGCCTCGGCGCGCATCTTCCGCTCAGTTTCGAGGGTTGTCTGAATACGTTTGAGGGCACTTTCGAGGTTTTGTGTTTTCGCTTTTTCCTGCTCGATGTCGGCGCTTTTATTTGTGATGAGTTGGCGCATCTTTACGACTTGGGTCTGGAGAAGCGCTCGTACTTCTTCGAGACGCTTCGTCTCTTCGGCCAGGCTGGCTGCGAGTTCGAGGTTTTGCTTGTTTGATTTTTCCATATCGGCGCGCGTTTTACGTTCATTCTCGAGGCTCGTCTGGATTTGTTTGAGCGCGCGTTCGAGATTCTGGGCTTTCGTTTTTTCCAACTCGATGTCTGCGCTTTTCTCCGCGACGAGTCGGCTCATCTCTTGCGCCTGGGTTTCGAGACGTTTTATCTCTTCAGCCCTGTTGGCCGCGAGTTCGAGATTTTGTTTGTTTGATTTTTCCACATCGGCGCGCGTTTTGCGTTCATTCTCGAGGCTCGTCTGGATTTGTTTGAGCGCGGCTTCGAGGTTTTGGGTTTTCGTTTTCTCCTGCTTGATACCGGCGCTTTTCTCTGCGACGAGGTGGCTCATCTTTTGAGCCTGGGTCTCGAGGCGCTTTATCTCTTCGGCTCGATTCCCGGCGAGCGCAATGTTTTGTTGATTTGATTTTTCAACCTCGGCTCGCGCTTTGCGTTCGTGATCGAGGGAGCTGTTGAGTATGTCGAGCGTGGTTTTGAGGTTTCGGATTTCGGTTTTTTCCTGCTCGATACCGGTGCTTTTCTCTGCGACGAGTCGGCTCATCTCTTGCGCCTGGGTCTCGAGGCGCTTTATCTCCTCGGCTCGATTTCCGGCGAGCGCGATGTTTTGTTGATTTGATTTTTCAACCTCGGCTCGCGCTTTGCGTTCGCTCGCGAGAGTCGTCTGGATTTGCGTGAGCGCGGCTTCGAGGTTTTGTGTTTTTGCTTTTTCCTGCTCGATGCTGGCGCTTTTCTCGGCGATGAGTCGGCTCATCTCCTGGAGCCGGGTTTTGGCGGAGGTTCCCTCTTTTTCGAGTCGGGACTGTAAGCCCATCATCTGCTGTTCTTTTGTTTTGAAACGGAGGATGTCGCTTTTGAGCTTAGCGGAACTATCTTTTTCTTTTGAAAGCTCGCTCTCTCGTTTTTGCAACAAATTTTTTACTGAATGGGATTGCTGAGCGAGATATCCTGTTCCACCGAGAAGTACGGCGATAATCGCCCCAATAGCGATGCGAATGCCCATAAGGTTATGCTCCTATGAGGGCGATTATGGGCGTTTCGTCTATCATAAATCTCATTATAACACTATTTTCGGGAAATTAAACAGGCGGGTTATAGATTCGCCGTGAAGCTTTCACTATAACGAAGCCGGGGCCTGAGCCCCGGCTTTTTTAAGCAAGACCTTTTCTTCAATCGCGCGAGGCGCCCAGAAGCTGCGTAAGGTAAATGAACATCATGATGAAATCAAGATAGAGTTCGAGCGCCGCCATGATGGAGGCGCGCCTGCCCGTTTCGTTGTCCGTCTCCTGGGTGTAGGCGTATTCCTTCATCTTCTGGGTGTCATAGGCCGTAAGTCCCGCAAAGATGAGAACGCCCAAAACGCTGATGGCGAAATGAACGGCGGAACTGCCTACGAACATGTTGACGACGCTGGCGAGGATGATGCCGATGAGGCCCACCATGCAGAAATTGCCCACCCCCGAAAGGTCTTTTTTCGTTACGAAGGCAAAAAGGGTCAATCCGCCGAACGCGCCGCCGGTAACGAAAAACGCCTGGGCGACGGAAGTAAACGTGTAGCGCAATAGCAAGGTGGAAACGGTGACTCCCAATGTGGCGCTGTAGAGCAAGAACAGAACCGCGCCTGCTTGCCAGCCTTTGCTGCGCATTACCGGCCTGATGGAGAAAACCAGGGCGAGTTGAACGCCGATGACCAAAAATACCGAGATGGAACTTCCGAAGATGAATTGAATGGCGGCGGGGCTGGATGCGACGTAGAGCGCGCTAAAGCCGGTGACGAAGAGCCCCAGCGTCATCCATCCATAAACGCGCTGCATGAATGCGGCAGCGTCTTGCGCGATGACTCTTTGCCCGGTCGTGCGAGTGAAGTCTTGAGAGCGCATTTGAGAAATCCTCCTGGATATCCAATCTTTTAATATCTTAGGCGAAGCGGCCAAAGTTTATTCACTAATCTCTGATATCCTTTCTCTTTCAGGATATCAACATCCCCACGATAGTATATCTCATTCCGTTGAAATTCCAGTACCTCGACAACAGAGTTTCTTTCGGCGTTGTTATATTCTGTGGCTATGGAACGTCAGCGGGTAACTGCTGGTTGACTTGGATTGTAAGGCCCCATATAATTAGGCCCCATAGCATTTAGCTTTCGGAGCACACCCATGTTCTACATGAAAGAACTGCCTAACGAGGAAGATTTCAGGCCCCTCGTACCGGAATATTCCTCTCTGGATACTTCTTCGGTCATGCTCTTTTATCTTTTTCTGCAAGTCGGCAGCGATATGCTCACTGCCTTTGAAACGTATCTGGCCGATCATGGCGTCTCGCAGGGCAGGTTCATCGTTTTGTTGTTGTTGCTGCGCTCGCAAGTGAGAAACAACGGGTCGGGCCTCAGCCCGTCGGAATTGGCCAAGCAAGCGGGCGTGACGCGCGCGACGATGACGGGGCTGATGAAGGGACTTCAGCGCGATGGACTCATCGAGCGCCTCGGCCATGATGGCGACAGGAGAAAAGCTATCGTGCGTCTGACGCGCAAGGGAAAAGAGAGCCTGAATTCCATTTTCCCCGACTATTATTCGCGCATAGCGGATCTCATGAATGATTTAGAGGATGAGGAAAGAGAGAAATTATCCATGCTTCTCCATAAAGTGAAGAACAAAATGTATTCATCGAAATAGGCGCCGGCCACCGGCGCTCAAAGATGAAGAATATCTTTGCTCGGATACTTGAAGGAGCAAATTCCTGTCGAGGAAGGAGAATACGGCGATGGCAAAACCCAAAGTGATTATCCAGCTATATCCCATGCTGCCGACGGAGAGCCGAGAGGAGCGCGAGCAAAAAAGACCTTTGGCCAGGGATAAGGATTTGTACCATCACGTGCTTCATGAATGGCTCGACATCGTGAAGGCGGCCGATGAGATGGGCGTATGGGGCATCAGCACCATCGAGCATCATCTGCACTCCGAGGGTTATGAAGTAGGACCCAATCCGGGGGTTCTGAACTCATGGTGGGCCCCTCATGTCAAAAATGCGAGAGTGGGCGCTCTTGGTTACGTCATGGCGACGCAGGATCCGATCCGCGTGGCCGAGGAGACTGCCATACTCGATCATATCACCAAGGGTAAATTCTTCTGCGGCTTGGCGCGCGGGTATCAGTCCAGATGGTCGAACGTCCTGGGGCAATTCAGCGACACCCGCGCCACCGTCTCCGACGCCCTCGGCGGGGCCGACGACGTGAAGAACCGTGACATCTTTGAAGAGCGCGTCGAGATGCTCCTGAAATTCTGGCAGGAAGATTCGGTGGAAGTGAAGGGTGATTACTACGAGATTCCCTATCCCTACGAAGAGGGCATCGATTATCCGGCCTGGAAGAGCGCCCGGGACGCCGGCGGGATCGGCGAGATTGGCGATGACAATCGGGTCAGAAAGGTGAGCGTCGTTCCCAAACCGTATCAGGAGCCTTATCCGCCCATGTTTCAAGCCGTGAGCGCGAGCCCGGATTCCATAAAATTCGCGGCGAGACACGGATTCCGGCCCGTATATTTCACCAAACTGGAAAAGATGGAGGAATTCTCCCATATCTACGTGGAAGAAGCGGCCAAGGCGGGCCACAACTTCGCCCATGGTGAGCGGCAATGCGTTTGCCGGTGGATTCATGTGACGGATACAGAAGAAGAGTACGACGAGAAACTCAGAAAATACGATCAGGATATCTACCAGAACTTCTACGTGCCCTTCTTCCCCCAGTTCCCGGACGACACGGAAAGCATCGACTGGATTCAGAACATCAAGGAAAGCGGCATCTTCCTGGGTGGTCCGGTGGACAGGCTCAAGCGGGAATGGGAGGAAACGTACGAAAAAGTGCCTTCGGAGTTCATCACCCTGATCTGGCACTATGCGCAATGCCCCAAGGAAGAAGTCATTTATGAGCTGGAAACGTTCATGACGAAAGTGTGGCCCGACCTGGAGTGTCCGGTCTCGAACGGCGTCACCGTCGGCGGCGTCGCCTGACATTTTTCTCGTCGAGGAAGCCCCCGCATTCGCATGCGGGGGTTTTATATAGCGTTTTTGAGGAGACTAGCATGTACGAAATCATCGATCTGAGCCAGGAGATTTATACCGGTGCGCCCAGGTTTCCCGGGCATCCGGCGACGACAATCGAGTACGTCGCCCGGCACGAAGACGCGGCCAATGCGCCGATCAAGCCGAAGGACATCACCTATGCGGCCATGATGCTCCACATGTGCGACCACGGGCCGACGCATACCGATTCGGTGAGTCATATCGATGAGCGCGAAACGGCGCCGAACATCGATCAGGCGCCGCTCGAGTGGTTCATCACCCGGGCGATTGCGCTGGATTTCACGGGCAAGGTGGAGCCGATGGAGGAGATATCCTTACAACTCTTGCAGGATGAGCTTTCGGCGGCGAACCTGACGCCGCCCAAAGACGGCACGCTCCTCTTCACGGGAGGACATTTCAAGCGCACTTATCCGACGGACGATTATCTCACCACGTACCCGGGCCTGGGCTACGATGCCGCGAACTTCCTCTATCGCGAATGCGGCGTGGTGAACATCGGCCAAGATGCGCCCAGCATCGACGCCGGCGTGAACACCACGGAATTGACGTTTCCCTGTCATGTGCTTTGCCGGGAACTCCAGCGCCACAACACGGAAAACCTGGCGAACATCGAAGCGGTGGCGGGGAAGGAATTTCTCTATGTGGGGCTCCCCCTCAAGATTCGCGCGGGCACGGGCTCTCCCGTGCGCGCCGTCGCCGTGATGAACCTTTGAGTAAAAGGTGGCATTCTCGCCTTCATCATGAGTCTGTTGAGGGCGAGAAACTCTCGAATCATTTTGCCGCCGCCATGTTTGTTTGGACGAGAAGATTTCTCGTTTCATCAGGAGATTTTGAGACATGTCGAAGACAGTGGATTGGTATTATCATCGCTCCGGCTGAAAGACCTGCTCCAAAACGCAAGCGTTTCTTGCGTCGAAAGGAATCGAGGTATCCGAGCAGGCCAGTTCCAGAAAAGACGTGGTGGATGAAGGCAACGTCGATTCTGTCTTGGATGGCGTAGCGGATGTGTATTCGACCAGGGGCCGAAAGGTGATTCACTTGGACGTCAAAAAAGAAAAGCCTGCGCGAGACGACGTGCTGGCTCTTTTGATGGGTCGTTCAGGCACGCTCAGAGCCCCTGTCATCAAACATCAAAGCACCCTCATCGTGGGCTTCGATGAGGAGACATACGCACAGGTTTTGAAATAAATCGTATCCGGCGATTTAGAGGGCCAACTGGCCCTGGGTGGGCTCCGCTCAGCAGAACCAGGATTCGCTCAAACGAGGCGGGCGGGTTCGATCGGGTGCGAAGACGGCTCTTGCCCGCGCTTCGTCGGGGCGCTCCAGAATATCGGCCGCCAATTCGCGAATCCTCGTAAAAGTTACGGCGGCATCCTCGAGGCGCGCAGCCGCGTCCTCGGCGAGGAGGAGCGCCTCCCCGTGTAGTTTGTCCATCCTCGCATCCGGATGTTCCCAGCGGTAGATGAAATTCTCGGCGTCGAGCTCCTTGATGTATCCCTCCATGTAGGGGGAGTCGAGCAGATGGGAACCCGGGGGCACCAGAAGCCTGATGGCCATTTGAATGGGGTCGACCTCATCGATTAAGGCGTTTTCTTCAATAAAATCCAGCAAATCAAAATAATCCTGTGCGCTTGTCCAAGGGGTGAATGCGACCAGGGATGGCCGAATCGAGACGTTCGCTTCCCGGGCCGCTTGCACGGCGCGAAAGACGTCTTCTTTGGTGTGTCCCTTGTCCAGATGCCCGAGCACGAGGTCGCTCAAAGACTCGACCGCGGTGACGAAAAACGCGCATCCGAATTCTGCGAACTGCGGCAGAAGCTCCTCATGCTTGATGAGGTGTTCCACCTTGGCGGTGAAGTCGAAAGTGAGCGCGGGAAATCTCTCGTGTAAGGCGTGCGCGACCCGAAGCGCGTGAGATGGGCCGTTCAGGAAATCCGGGTCCGCGAAGGTGATGTGGCGCGCGCCTTGCGCGGCCAAATCTTCGATGTCTTCTAAAACCTTTTCCTGGGGAACGATGAAGAAACGGCCCTCGTACACCGGTGGAATGGGGCAATGGAGGCACAAGTGCTTGCAGCCTCGGCTCGCCTCGACGGCCCCGGCGGGATAGTGGTTCTCCCCGCTTATGAGATGCGCGTATGCCTGAAGCGGGGGCAATCCCCCTCGTTCGGGCTTGAGCAGGGGAATTTTTTCGAGATACGGGCCGGATGTGCGCTCTCTCGTGGCTGCGCCGGGAACCTCAATGATGCCAGAGGCTCGGGACAGTTCCTGAACGAGCTTGACGAGCGGCCATTCGAACTCTCCGCCTATGGTCGAATCCGCGCCGTTTTCGAGAAGATAGTCCTTGTTGAGCAGGCCGTAGAGGCCATAGAAGCAAATGTGGCACTCCGGGTTCGTCTCGCGAATTTTCGCCGCCACTTCCACGCCGAGCCTGAGCGCCGTGTGCATCGGTACGCTGATGCCGACGAATTTCGCATTCGCTATTTTCTCTTGGGAAAAATCCTCCGCCGCCACGTCCATCGCCCAGGGCTGAAAACCCGCTTCGCGCAGAAAAGCCAGGGGCGAGGCGACGGCCAGTGGCTGGTGTCCCAATTCGTAGCAGGAGATGAGGACGACGGCGCCGGGTGATTGCCACTTAGATGTCTTATCGTTTCGACTCATGGCGAAATCTCTCGTTCATCATAAAAAAAAGCCCCGGACTCATCACGCCCGGGGCTCGTAAGGCATTGTTCGATCAGGTGGTGAACGATTTGCCGCAACCGCACATGCTCATGGCGTTTGGGTTGTTGATCTTGAATCCCGAGCCTTGCAGGCCATCGACGAAATCGATCTCCGTTCCCGCGATGACGGGATAGCTCTGGGGGTCCACGAACACGTCGAACCCATCGACGGAGAATATCTTATCCTCCGGGTTGGCGGATTCCTCGAAATAAAGGCCGTAGTTGTAACCGGAGCATCCACCTGTGGTGACGGCGAGGCGCAGGCCGTGGCCGGTTTTACCTTCCGCTTCGAGAATCTCGATCACTTTCCCGGCGGCGGTTGGCGTAACGGCAATGCCTTCAAGCGCTTGCGGTTTCTTTTGAGATTGATCGAACAAATTGATCGCTCCATCCGACATCGGTTGCCTCTCCTTGACCTTGATGATGGCGATTGAAATTTGTTTTTGTCTCTACAGTTTTGAATATACTCCTTTTTTGTCTTTTTGCAAAGGCCTGCTTCCCATATATCCTTGAAATGTGGGCTTGTTTACGGAGGAAACCGCCTTTTCCCCGCCGAGTGAGCGGGTGCCTTCCTGTACGAGGGTTAAAAATTTCTACATATTTTGTTATTATAAAACTTGACAATAACAGACTAAGATATTATATTTTTCTTGTGTCAAAAGCCTTGGCCGCCTCCGCCATGCGGAATTGACGAGGTTTTCGGCGCCGAGAAATTTATCGGAATTTGTGGAAATTTATCTAATCTTTATAAATTTTCACATAAAAATCCGGAGCATACTCTCATGAATTTTGAGCAATTCACCCACAAGACGCAAGAAGCGCTCCAGCATGCCCAGGAGTCGGCCCAGATGAGAGGCCACCAGGGCGTCGCGTCCGCGCACGTTCTCATGGCGCTTCTGGATCAGCCCGAAGGCGTGCTTACGCCGCTGGTCGAAAAGGCGGGGCTGAAAGTACATGTGCTGAACCGCGAACTGGAAGCATCTTTGGAGAAACTCCCGAAAATCGCCGCAAACGGCGGACCCTTGTACGTCACGCAAGAGTTGGCGACGCTCTTTCAGGCGGCGCAGCGCGAGGCGAAAGCCATGGCGGATGAATACGTGAGCGGCGAACATCTGCTCCTGGGCGCACTGGAGAATAGCGACGCAGAAGTCAAGAAAATCCTGCGTGCAGCCTCCCTCGACCGCGAGGCCGTACTCGCAGCGCTCAAGGAAATCCGGGGAAGCCAGCGCATCACCGATCAGAATGCGGAGAGCCGCTACCAGGCGCTCGAGCGCTTCGCGATCGACCTCACCGCGCGGGCCCGCTCCGGCAAGCTCGACCCCGTCGTGGGACGGGGCGAGGAGATCAGGCGCGTCATGCAGGTGCTCTCCCGGCGCACGAAGAACAATCCGGTGCTCATCGGCGACCCCGGCGTGGGCAAGACCGCCATCGTCGAAGGTCTGGCTCAGCGTATCGTGGACGGCGACGTACCCGAAGGTCTCAAGGGCAAGCGCCTGCTCAATCTCGACATCGGCTCCCTCGTCGCAGGCTCGAAATTCCGGGGCGAGTTCGAGGACAGGCTCAAGGCCGTGTTGAAGGAAGTGAGCGAATCCGCGGGCGAGATCGTCTTGTTCATCGACGAGCTTCACACCGTCGTGGGCGCGGGCGCCGCGGAGGGGGCGGTGGACGCTTCCAATCTCTTGAAGCCGGCCCTCGCCCGGGGGGAGCTTCACTGCGTGGGCGCCACCACGCTCGATGAATACCGAAAACACATCGAGAAGGACGCGGCTCTCGAGCGGCGCTTTCAGCCCGTGGTGGTCGACGAACCCGGTGTCGAGGACGCCGTCTCCATCCTGCGCGGCTTGAAGGAGAGATACGAGATTCACCACGGCGTCCGCATTCTGGACAACGCCCTGGTCGCCGCCGTCGCTCTCTCGCATCGCTACATCAGCGACCGCTACCTGCCGGACAAGGCCATCGACCTCATCGATGAGGCCGCGAGCGGTCTGCGCCTCGAGCTGGACAGCCTGCCCAAGGAAATCGACCGCCAGGAGCGCGAGCTTCTCAGGCTTCGCATTGAAGAGCGCGCCCTGGAGGGGGAACAAGACGAGGACAGCCGGGAGCGCCTGAAGCAGATAAGCGAGCGCATCTCCACCCTCGATGAACAGAGCCAGGCGCAGCGAAACCAATGGGCGGATGAGAAAAAGGCCATCTCCCGGGTGCGCGAACTCAAGGAACGCGTCGAGGAAATGAAGGCCGAAGCCCAGCGCGCCGAGCGCGAGGGAGATTTGGGCCGGGCGGCGGAGCTTCGCTACGGTGAGATTATCGCGGTGGAAAAACAGATGGCCGAAGCGGAGGCGCACCTCGAAGAAGGCTCCAGTGGCCGCATGTTGAAAGAGGAAATCACAGAAGACGACGTGGCCTCCATCGTGAGCCGCTGGACGGGCATCAACGTGAGCAGGCTGCTCGAGGCGGAGCGGGAGAAGCTCCTGCAAATGGAGGCGAACATCCACAAGCGCGTCGTGGGGCAGGATCGGGCGGTGGAGGCGCTGGCCGAAGCCGTGCGCCGCGCCCGCGCGGGCATCATGGACGAGAACCGGCCCGTCGGCTCGTTCATCTTCCTGGGACCCACCGGCGTGGGCAAGACCGAACTCGCCCGCGCGCTCGCGGAATTCCTCTTCGACGACGAGGCGGCGATGATTCGCGTGGACATGAGCGAATACACGGAAAAACACGCCGTGGCCAGGCTCATCGGCGCCCCGCCCGGATATGTCGGCTACGAGGAGGGGGGACAACTCACCGAAGCCGTCCGGAGAAAACCCTATTCCGTGCTTTTGCTCGATGAGATCGAAAAGGCACACCCCGAGACCTTCAACCTGCTCTTACAACTGCTCGATGAAGGACGCCTCACGGACGGGCACGGCCGCACGGTCGATTTCCGCAACACCGTCATCATCATGACGAGCAACGTGGGAACCGCCGAGCTTGCGCGAACCGAAATCGGCTTCACCGGAGGCGGGGTGCAGGAGACCGATCAGTCCGAACAACTGCTCGGGGAGCTTCGGGGAGTGTTCAGGCCCGAGTTCCTGAACCGGGTGGATGAGATCATCGTCTTCCGCGCGCTCACGAAAGAGCAGATCGGCGAAATCGTGGAGATTCAGTTGAGGGAGTTGGAAAAACGCCTCGAAGCGCAAAAAATCAAGCTGCACCTGACGGACGCCGCCAAGAACTTCCTGGCCGAGCGCGGCTACGACCCCGTCTATGGGGCGAGGCCCTTAAAGCGGGCGATTCAGACGCACATCATGAATCCGCTCAGCAAGAAGCTGCTCGCCGGGGAATTCGAGGCGGGAGAAACCGTGGAGGCCGACCACCCGGCGGGGGCGGATGCGCTCTCCTTCGCCGTACTCATGGAGGCCGAAGCGGTAAAGACTTGAATGCCTTTGGATGCGGGTGGATATTTCCATTCCGCGTCCATGAGAGCGAACATATCTGGAATTTAGTTGAGAAAGTTTGATTGTTTATCCTGATAAGGAGAAAGATTGATGTCGAAAGTAATCGGAATCGATTTGGGCACCACCAACTCGGTCGTCTCGGTCATGGAGGGTGGGCAGCCTACGGTCATCGCCAACCAGGAGGGGAACCGCACGACGCCCAGCGTCGTAGCGTTCACGGATGACAGCGAGAAGCTGGTCGGCCTCGTGGCCAAGCGCCAGGCGGTGACGAACCCGACCAAGACCATATACTCCGTCAAGCGCTTCATGGGCAGGCGATTCGCCGAGGTGCCCGAGGAAGTCACCATCGTTCCCTACGAGGTCGTGAAATCGGACAACGGCGACGCGCGCATCAAAATCGACGGCAAGGAACACGCCCCTCCCGAGATATCGGCGAGCATTCTGCAAAAGCTCAAGCAGGCAGCGGAAGATTATCTGGGCGAGAAAGTGAACGAGGCGGTCGTCACGGTGCCCGCGTATTTCAACGACAGCCAGCGCCAGGCGACGAAGGACGCCGGAAAAATCGCCGGCCTCGACGTGAAGCGCATCATCAACGAGCCGACGGCCGCCGCTCTCGCCTACGGACTCGACAAGAAGGCGGATCAGACCATCGCGGTGTACGACTTCGGCGGCGGCACGTTCGACATCTCCATCCTGGAGGTGGGAGACAACGTGGTCGAGGTGAAGGCCACGAACGGCGATACGCATCTGGGCGGCGACAACATCGACCACCGGATCATCGAGTGGATGGCGGAGGAGTTCAAGAAAGACCAGGGAATCGACATCTCGGGCGATCCCATGGCGCTTCAACGCCTGCGTGAAGAATCCGAAAAAGCGAAGATCGAACTGTCGAGTTCGATGGAGACGTCCATCAACCTGCCGTTCATCACGGCGGACGCCTCGGGTCCCAAGCACCTGAACTTGAAGCTCACGCGCGCGAAACTCGAGCAGTTGACGGGCGATCTGGTGGAGAAGACGCTGGCTCCCTGTCGGCGCGCGCTGGACGACGCCAAGCTTCAGCCCGGAGACATCGACGAGGTGGTGCTGGTGGGCGGTTCGACGCGGATGCCGCTGGTGCAGGAGACGGTGGAGAAATTTTTCGGAAAAGAACCCCACAAGGGGGTGAACCCCG
Source organism: bacterium (assembly GCA_965221165.1). Classification (GTDB taxonomy): domain Bacteria; phylum UBA8248; class UBA8248; order UBA8248; family UBA8248; genus Bin107. Next base: position 807,729 of record CBDCRP010000003.1, on the reverse strand, counting down.
ATGAGGTCGTGGCGGTCGGCGCGGGCGTTCAGGGCGGCGTGCTCGCCGGAGACGTGAAGGACGTTTTGCTGCTGGACGTCACCCCGCTTTCCTTGGGGATCGAGACGCTGGGCGGCGTGTCCACCAAGCTCATCGAGCGCAACACGACGATACCGGTCAAAAAGAGCGAAACCTTCTCCACCGCGGCGGACAACCAGCCCTCCGTCGAGGTGCACGTCCTTCAGGGAGAGCGCGAGATGGCCACGGGCAACCGCTCGCTGGGCAAGTTCCACCTGGTCGGCATTCCTCCCGCGCCCCGGGGCGTTCCCCAGATCGAGGTGACGTTCGACATCGACGCCAACGGCATCGTGAACGTCTCCGCCAAGGACCTGGGTACCAGCAAGGAGCAGGCGATCACCATCACGAGTTCGAGCGGCCTCTCCGAGGATGAGATCAACAACATGGTGTCCGAGGCGGATGAGCACGCCGAGGAGGACAAGAAGCGGCGCGAGGCCGTCGAGGCGAGAAACATGGCCGACAGCATGGCGTACAATACGGAGAAGATGCTCAAGGAGAACGAGGACAAGGTTTCGGCCGAGGACAAGAAAGAGATAGAAGACGCCATCGCCGCGCTCCGGACGGTTCTGGAGAAAGAAGACGTGACGGTGGATGAGATCACAGAAGCGCAAGAAAAACTCGAGGCGGCCTCGCACAAGCTCGCGCAGGCGATGTACGAGCAGGCGAGTCAGGCAGACGCCGCCGACGCCCCGGAGTCCGGCGGCGGGGAGAACGGCGCGCCCGCGGGCGACGTCGTGGATGCGGAGTTCGAGGAAGTGGATAAGGACAAGCCCTAAAAGTCTTGCCCGCATGAGGATGGTATGCCCAAGCGTGATTATTACGAGGTGCTGGGAATCGACCGGAGCGCTTCGGAAGCGGAACTGAAGCGCGTCTTCAAGAAGCTGGCCCGTAAGTATCACCCCGACGTCAACCCGGGGGATGCGAATGCGGAGGAGCGTTTCAAGGAGATCAGCGAGGCGTACGCCGTCCTCTCGGACTCGGATAAGCGCAGAAAGTATGACGCCATGGGACATGCCGCCTTCGGCGGGGGCAGCCCCTGGGGCGAAGGCGCGCCCCCCGGGATGGAAGACATCCTGCGTGATATTTTCGGCGGAGTTTTCGGAGGAGCGCGCGGCGGCGCAGGGCGCGGCGGCTTCCACGCGCAGCCACAGGCCCCACAGCGGGGTCAGGATGTGAACTACTCGATGGAAATCGGTTTCGACGATTCCCTGAAGGGGCTCAACACCACCATCACCGTGCCCAAGACCACGCAGGAGAACGGAAAAATCCAGCACACGACGGAGCGCATTCAGGTCAAAATACCGCCCGGCGTCTCGAACGGCTCGCGCATTCGCCTGGCGGGCAAGGGAGAAGCCTCCCTGAACGGGGGACAGCAGGGGGACCTCTTCATCGTCACAAAGGTGCGGGAGCATCCCTTCTTCGAGCGAAAAGGGGATAATTTGTATATCGATCTTCCGGTCAGTCTCGGCGAGGCGCTGCTGGGCGCGCGCGTGGAAATCAACACCTTCGAGGGTGTGACGAAGATGACGATTCCTCCCTCGACCCAGAACGACCAGGTTTTCAGGCTTTCGGGAAAGGGCGCTCCGAAGCTCAAGGCCTCCGGCAAGGGCGATTTGTTCGTCAGGGTCCAGGTACTGCTGCCGGAGAAGATGGATGAGGAAAGTAAGGAAATCGTCCGCGAACTAGAGAGGCGCAACCCCACCTCGCCACGAGCGAAAATGACGGGCGTGAGCTTATAGATAGGAATAGATACGGGCATGGCGGGAGCAGACGTCCGATGATGAGAGAGTCGGGAGAGGGCGATGGCGCGTAGAAGCGTGAGAAACGGACGCTACACCATCAGCGCGGTGGCCGAGATGTTCGGGGTTCACCAGCAGACGCTCCGGATGTATGAGCGAGAGGGTCTCATCGACCCGGCCCGCAGCGAGGGCAGGACGCGCTATTACTCCGAAGACGATCTGGAGCGGCTCGAAGTCATCCTGGCGCTCACGAGGGACATGGGCGTGAATTTGGCGGGCGTGCAGGTCATCATCGAGCTTCGCGAGAAGCTGATGAGCGCGCTCGAGCGCCTGGGCGAACTCGAGGAATTGATCGAGAGCCGGGCGTTCGAGGATTTTCGCGAGCAGATGAGCAACGCGACGCCCGAGATGCAGGCCATGATCCCCGCGTTCTCCGCCAAGCTCGTGCGTGTCAGGAGGAGACGGGCATGAGCACGAATTCCATCAAATCCTTTTTGCTGCTCGGTTTGTTGACGGGGTTGATTCTGCTCATCGGCAATCTGCTCGGCGGCACGACCGGGCTCGTCATCGCCCTGGTGCTCGCGGTGGGCATCAACGGATACAGCTATTGGTATTCGGACAAAATCGTTCTCGCCAGCACGGGCGCGAGCGAGGTGCTCCCCGAACACGCGCCGGAACTCTACGGCATGGTGGCGGACCTGGCGCGGCGCGCGAACCTGCCCATGCCGCGTGTATACGTCATTCCCGAGGATGCACCGAACGCCTTCGCCACGGGCAGAAACCCCGAGAACGCCGCCGTCGCCTTCACCGAGGGGATTTTGCACGATCTCAACCGCGAGGAACTAGAAGGCGTGGCCGCGCACGAACTCGCCCACATCAAAAACCGGGACATTCTTCTGAGCACAATCGCCGCCTCCCTGGCGGGCGCCATCATGTATCTCGCGCAGATGGCGCAGTTCGCCGCCTTTTTCGGCGCCTACGGCAGGGGCGACGACGAGGAGGGCGGCGGCGGAGGCTTGCTGGGAATCATCGTCGCCGCGATAGTGGCTCCCATTGCGGCGACGCTGCTCCAGATGGCGGTGAGCCGCTCGCGCGAATATCTCGCCGATGCCACGGGGGCGCGCATCGCGGGCACGCCGGTCGGGCTGGCGAACGCCCTGCATCGCCTGGATGAGGCCTCGCGTCACGAGGAACTCCACTGCGCGAGCGAGGCGACGGCCCACATGTATATCGTCAACCCGCTCTCGGGCGGGGGGATGGCGAGTCTTTTCAGTACGCATCCGCCGATGGAGGAGAGGATTCGGCGGTTGATGGAAATGAGATACTAGGTATTTGGGAGGAAGGCGTTTCATGAAAGCGAAGGATGTAGAGGTCGAGGCGGAAAACGGGGATGGCGTGAAGGCCGAAGCCGCAGAGCCGGTGGATGCGGGCGAGGCGGAAGAAGAAGCCAAGGAGAAGCCGCGCGTCGTGGACAGGCGGCGCGTCCGCGAAGACGGCGAGATGAGCGAGGAGGGGGCCGGGGAGGCCGAAGAAACACCGCGCGTGCCAGCCTACGTGGAGCAGCTCCAGGCGAAGGTCGCCGCGGCTGAGGAGAAATTCAAGCAGTATGTCGAGAAAATCGACAAGGATACGGCCGATTTCAGGGCGCGCCAGGAGCGCGAGATGGAGCGCAGGACCCAGGAAGTGAAAAAACAGGCGGTGTCCGGTTTTTTGGACATTGCCGATGATCTGGCGCGCGCCACGGCGGCCGTGGATGGCGGCGTCCCCGAAGAGGAAGCAGGAGGTGCGCTTGAAACCCTGGTGCAGGGGGTTCGGATGATTCAGGGCCGGTTTTTTCAGGAACTCTCGAATCTGGGGGTGGAGCCTCTCCCGGCGATGGGCGTCGCCTTCAATCCCGAAGAACACGAGGCGGTGCGCATGGTCGAGGTGAGCGATGAGGCGCTAGACGGCATGGTGGTGGAGGAACTGGCTTGCGGCTATAAGCTGGGCGACGCGGTTCTAAGACCCGCGCGCGTCTCGGTGGGCAAGTATGCGGGCGAATAGCCGGTCTCGCGCCCTTGAACCAGATTCGTGCTCATAGTATCGTCGCGTGTTTTCGATTTTCGGGGTGAAAGGAAAGCATGAGCAAGCGTGATTACTACGAAGTGCTGGGCGTAGGCCGCGATGCGGGCGACGCCGATATCAAGAAGGCGTATCGCACGCTGGCGATGAAGCATCATCCGGATCGCAACCCGGGCGATGCGAAGGCCGAGGAATTGTTCAAGGAAGCCTCCGAGGCCTACCAGGTGCTGAGCGAGCCCGAGAAGAGAAGCGCCTATGATCGCTTCGGCCACGAGGGGCTCCGGGGAATGGGGCATCAGGGATTTTCGAGTTTCGACGATATCGTCTCCTCGTTCGGGGATATTTTCGGGGATTTGTTCGGCGGTGTGTTCTCCGGTGGACGCGGGCGCCGCGACGGGCCGCGAAAAGGCCGGGACCTCGCTTATCAGTTGGACATGACGTTCGAGGAAACGGCTACGGGCGTCGAGCGCGAGATCGAGTTCGAACGGCCCACGGAATGCGTCTACTGCGGCGGCAGTGGGGCCAAGTCGCCCGATGCGATTCGCGAGTGCCCATCGTGCGGGGGCAGCGGCCAGATGACCTACCGCCAGGGGTTCATGACTTATTCCACCACCTGCTCGGATTGTGGCGGCGCAGGCAGGCAAATCACCGAGCACTGCGCGGAGTGCGATGGGGCCGGACGCCGCCTGGAGCAGCGAAAGGTGAAGGTCAAGATTCCCCCCGGCGTGGACGAGGACGCCAGACTGCGTCTTCGCGAAGAGGGGGAGGGGGGCGCCAAAGGCGGGCCGGCGGGTGATTTGTTCGTCGTCGTCTCCTTGCTCTCGCATGAGGAATTCGAGCGTAACGGAGCGGACGTGGCGAGTCAGGTGTACGTTACGTTCTCGCAGGCGGCGCTGGGCGACACGGTGAAGGTCAGGACGCTGTATGGAGAATCCGAGCTCGAGATACCCAAGGGGGTGCAGTCCTCGGATGTTCTCAGGCTGAGGGGCGAGGGATTTCAGCGTCTCGGCAGGAAAGGGCGCGGCGATCATATGTTTTTGGTGCACGTCGAGACGCCGACGAAATTGACGCCGGACGAGGAGAGGCTGTTCGGCGAATTGTCGGAGATCGAACGTGAAAAGGCGGAAAAGAATGGGGCTGGAGGAGCCGAGGAGAATGGCGCCGGAAAAAAGGGAATTCTCGGTAAGTTGGGTTCTCTTTGGGGATAAGCGCGCATTCAGGCGAAACGGGAGGAGGCGGGGTCCGATTTCCCCGACACCCGGCGCCGGAGGGTAAGCGATGGAAGATGAAAATATAGAAAGCAAGGGATTCAAGGTTTCCGACCGAAGATTCTCCGTGAGGGGATATGAGGATGAAGAGTCGTCGGCTCCGAGCGATGAGCGGCTGATTCTCCCCCCGGATGCGGCTGATGAACATGTGAAACCCGAGCCCGACGCGCTTTCGTCCGAACCGGAGGTAATGGAACCAGAACCGGTTCCATCACAGGCGGTTCCGGAACCAGAGGCCGAGGAACAAGCGCAGCCTCCGGGCGAGGAGGCGGACGAGGATGAGGAGGAGGACAAGAGTTTCGAGATGCTCATCGCCATCGTGCAGCAAAACGCCTTGGCGGCGATGGGCATTCATCCGCAAACGGGTGAGCGCATGGGGACGGCGGATCCGCGAAGTTCAAAAATTTTCGTCGATTTGTTCGCCTCCCTCAAGGAGAAGACGCAAGGCAATCTTTCTCCGGAGGAGGAGAATCTCCTGAATCAGGTTCACTCCGATTTGCAAATGATATATGTTCAACAAGTAGGGTTCGATTAGGTCCGAATGATTGGCGATGCGCCGGTTGAATGCGCATCATCCCCGATCATCTTTTATTTACCTCATGCGGGAGACTATATGGCCGTGTCAACGTCTTATGATGAGATGTTCGAAGAAGCACTCGGTATCGTCAAGAATCGTTTTTTGCTTTCGGTACTGCTCGCCAAGCGGGTGGCGCAACTCAGGCGGGGTGCGGAGCCTCTGGTTGCCTCAAAGTCCAATGAGACGCCCGAGCAGATCGTGTTCCGCGAAATTATCGAAGAAAAACTGGAGTGGCGAAAGACTGCGTCGGCGCTTGATTTGGCCGATATGGATCACGAGATCATGGATAGCGGGTTCGACGACGAAGATTAGTTTCGCTTGAAAGCCCACGCTGGCCGCTGCCCGATCGACCGGGCAGCGGGTTTTTTATCGCCTCCTCAAAAACGCCCCGACTTTTTCGAGGCCGGCCTCGATGTTTCCAATAGAGTTGCAATAGGAGAATCGGAGGAATCCTTCTCCCGCCGGTCCGAAATCCGCTCCCGGCGCGACGGCCACGCCGGTGGCCTCCAGGATTTCCTTGGCCAATTCCAGGCTGCCCTCTCCATAGGGGCGCGCATCGGCGAAGGCGTAGAACGCGCCTGTAGGTTCGTGGAGCATTTTCAGGCCGATATCATCGAGGAGCGCGAGCATGATTTTGCGTCTTTCATCATAAATGCCGCGCATGCGCTCCGCCTCCGGCAGGCCTTCTTTCAAGGCGGCGATCGCCGCGTGCTGGACGAAAGAGTTGGGGGAAACGAAATAGTTTTGCTGCAAAATTTCCAGGGGGCGGACATATTCAGGAGGTACGATGAGATAGCCGATACGCCAGCCCGTCATGGCGAAATACTTTGAAAAACCGTTGATGACGAAGCAATCCTCCCTAAAGTGAAGAGCCGTGTATTCCGCACCTTCATAGTTGAGCCCGTGGTATATCTCATCGGAGATGACGGGTTTTCCCAGCTCGGCGAGCGCCGCCATCTCCTGGCGGGACAAGGACGCCCCCGTGGGGTTCGATGGAGAGTTGATGAGAATGGCCCTGGTTTTCGGGGTGATGAAGTCGCGAACGACCTCGGCCTCCAGCGAGAAGCCATGCTCCGCGCGGGTGGGGACTCGCACGGGTTTTCCGCAGGCGGACTGAATGAAAGCCGGGTAGCAGGCGTAGTGGGGGTCTGAAATGATGACTTCATCACCCTCCTCGACGAGGACGGAGAACAGCATCAACAAGCCCGGGCTCGTGCCGTTCGTCACCACCACGCGCTCGGGTGCTACGGATACTCCATATTTTTGGTTGTAAAAATCCGCTATCTCCTCGCGCAGTTCGGGAATCCCCAGTGCCGCCGTGTAGTGGGTGTGGCCGGCGCGAAGGGCGGCTTCGGCGGCGCGGGTGATGACCTCGGGCGTGTCGAAATCTGGTTCCCCCACTTCGAGATGGATCACTTCGCGGCCCTGCGCCTCCAACTGATGGGCGCGCTCCATGATGTCCATTACCAAAAAGGGTTTGATGTCCGAGATTCGCTCCGGCACGGAGTGTTCCATCATCTTTTTTCGCCCCTCGGGTGTTGATGGTTTTTGGGTAGTTGCTCGCCTGTAAGGCTAGTGGTAAACTTCATTGAACTCAAGACGTTATCTATTTTTTTAACAAGGCGATGGCCTAAGGATTGGGGAACTTTTCGCCCCGGATTGTTCACTTTGAACAAGGTGCGAGGCTCCGAGCGAGGGGGGAGTTCTTTGACGAAAATCGACATCATCAACTTCGTGTCGGACGATACGGGTCTCAGCAAAGTCAAAGCGGAAGAAGCAGTCGAAACGATCATCCAGACTATCAAGGAATCCCTCGAGGGAGGCGAGTCCGTCATTTTGCGGCGCTTCGGCTCATTCCAGGTAAGAGAGAAGAACGCTCGCGTGGGACGCAACCCGAAGACGGGCCGGGAAGCGCCCATCAGCGCCCGCCGGGTCGTGCGCTTCAAGGCGGGAAAACACTTCAAGGAAGCGGTGAACGGCGCCGAAGTAAAATTCCATTAAACTTTTGACTCGCCGCTTTTCAGTCAGCCTATCAGCATGGCGTCCCCATAGCTGTAGAATCGATAGCCTTGCTTGATGGCCTCCGCATAGGCGTTCAGAATTCTGTCCCTTCCCGCGAACGCCGCCACGAGCATGAACAGGGTCGAGCGCGGCAGGTGAAAATTGGTCAGCATCGTGTCCACCACCTGAAAACGAAATCCTGGTTTGATGAACAAGCGGGTGCTGAATTCTCCCGGCTGTAGGGATTGGCCGCGCGCGGCCGCCTCGATATACGCGGATTCCAAAGCCCGCACCACCGTCGTTCCCACGGCCAGGATGCGGCCGCCACCCGCTTTGGCCTCATGAATCGAGGCGACGGCTTCTTCGGTCAGAATATAGTTTTCCGCGTCCATCTCGTGTTCTTCGATGTTTTCCGTTTGAACGGGCCGAAACGTCGCGGCTCCCACGTGGAGGGTGAGCCTGGCGATGCGGGCGCCGGCGGCCGAGATGTTTTTCATCATCTTTGCGCTCAAGTGCAGGCCCGCCGTCGGGGCGGCCGCCGCCCCCGGGTTTCGGGCGAAAACGGTTTGATAGCGCTCCTTGTCGACCGCCTCGGCTCTTCTGCCCAGATAGGGCGGAATCGGCATCTCCCCGAAAGATTCCAGCCAATCATCAAGATTGTCTGGAGAGGAGAATTCGAGCTCTCTTTCCCGGCCCTGCGGCCCTAGCGTGGCGTGGCGCTCCTCGTCAAAAACGATGGTTTCGCCCTCCGCCAGCGGGCGATTGGCGTGCAGCATAGCGCGGAATTTTCGCGGCGAGAGTTGTTTGAGCAGCAGGGCTTCCACCCGCCCGCCGCTCTTGCGCCAGCCGTGAATCCTCCAGGGATTGACCTTCGTGTCGTTCAGGACAACCAGATCTCCGGGGCGCAGATAGCGCGGCAGGTCGGTGATCCGGAGATGCCCGAGCGCCTCATCCGCCTTGGGCAGGTAGAGGAGCCTCGCGTCTTCGCGGTTCGGAGGCGGGTATCGGGCGATGAGATTCCGGGGCAGGTGATAGTCGAAGTCATCGAGTTTCATGCGTCACGCACCCCGAATCGATTCCTCTCGGTACGGCGCCCGGAGCTAGCGTTCTTCATCCGCTTCATCCGGGCGGGGGGCGACGATGGACTCTTGCGACCCGTCTTTTTTCCCCGGATGAAAGAGTTTCCAAATCGCTTGCCGCAGCACGCCCCGCATCACCCGAACCTCTCTCTCGTCCGGCCCCAGTCTGTCGAGCATTTTCCTGAAAGTCCGGGCCACGCGATCCGGGTCGTTGTGGGGAGTGAAACCTATCTGCTCCATGGATTCGAGCAGATGATCCACGAGGCCTTCGATTTCCTCGCGCGATGCGGGTTCATATTCATGCACGTACTCCGGCTTCGCGTCGCTCTCTCGGGGAGGAGTCATTTGGTTCTGGCTGAAAAGCTCCCAAAGGACGAGAAGAACGGCCTGGGAGAGGTTGAACGATTCACCACCGGGCAGCGCCGGGATGAGGAGTTTCTCCTGGCACAGGCTCAGCTCCTCCGTGAACAGGCCCTTGTCCTCCTGCCCGAACACCAGGCCGACTTTCATGGTCGATGCGCGCGCGAGCAGAGCTCCCGCATCCTCGCGCGGGCGCATGGTGGGCTGTCGCTTTCTGCCCAGACGCCTCGAGGTACCCACCAGCCACCCGCAATCGTGAGAGGCCTCGCGGAGGCTCGCGAAATGCTCCGCTCCCGCCAGCAAGGGTTGCGCGTTCATGGCCATCGAGCGGGCTTCCACGCTTTTGACGTCGCATTGGGGCGAGACGAGGCGCAAGTCCGACAAGCCGAAATGCGACATGACGCGCGCGATGGCGCCCACGTTGCGCGCACCCCTCGGGCGCACGAGGATAATGGCGAAATCGGTGTTTGCTTCCAAAGCGACTGGCTCGTCCATAAAATGAAATCGACGTGTGAGGGGAATAGGGAAATTTGTATACGTCCGCGCCGGAGGTTTTGTTCGTCATGCCGCCCCGGTGCGGGCTGCGTTTTTCTTTCTCATAGCACGAAGGGGGGCGACCTGTCATAACGAAACGGGTTTTCGCGCCGATATTCTTGTGGAAGGGCGGTGCATGGGCATTTTCCCCCCGGGGAATCACCAGGCCTCGGCGCGCCGGATTCGCGGAAAATCGCATGGCGCGGTGGCATATATTTCATTTTGGCGTAATATGGACGCGCTATGAGTTCCGACATCACACGAACATTCGAGGGCGGGAACCTGCACGAGTTGTCCGCTTTTCTCGTAACGCCCGCCCGCTCGGGCATATTCCTCACACGAAGCCGCATTCGCGGCCTGGCCTTGGAGATGGGGCTGCGCGCGGGCGTTCAGAACCGCGCCAGAATGCTGGAAAATCTTTTTCGCGAGGCGGGTTCGGACGGCCGGGTTCAGGAACTGCTCGGGCGCATCGATGAGGTTGCGGGGGAGAACCTTGCCCGGTACCGCGCCTGGGCGAAGGCGTGCCCGCCGTCCAAGGCCGCGTGGCGCGATTGGTCCCGGAAAACGCGCGCGCTCAGACGCCACCTCTCGCAAGCCCGGAAATGGGCGCGCGCCATGAACGAGGATGCTTCCTAGTCGTCACAAGCGTTGAGAAGAAAATCCGAATCATTGAGAAATAATCGCCGCCCATGCGACTAGAGCGCTTTGACGATGTATTTTCTGTCCGAGAAGGCGAATTCCCGTATCCATTTGGCGAGTTCGCGGTACAGATGCGTTTCCGCGTCCTCTTCCATGCTCGACGTGTAGACGGGCATCCAGCGCATGAAGTGCTCGTCCATGAAGCGCGCGCTTAAAGATAGTTTCTCCCGCGCCAAGTCGGCGTTTCCTTCCTCCCAGGCGTCCGCTTCTTCGGTGGCGAGCCGGGCCAGGAATTCCAGTTCCACGCTCAAGTGATCCATCGCCAGGACGCTGGGGTGGGCGAGACCGGCGCTGCCCCGTCCGGGGTTGTAGCCGCAGGCCCGGTAGAAATCGGCCACCGCATCCGTGGCCTTGGAATTCAGGTGTCCGCTTTCATCCATGAGGGCGGCTTCGTAGGGAGGGGAGGAGAGCACGAACAGGTTCGTGAAATCGACCCGGAGTTTTTGGAGGGATTCTTCCGTGACCTCGAATTTTTCCGGGAACAGGAACGGGTAGTTCTCTTGTAGGAACGCCGCGAGTTCCGAGTCGAGCGGGTCGAGCATCGCCCGGGCCTGAACCCGGTAGAGCTCGGCGCGGAGCCTCGCCTGCTCGGCGTATTCCGTGTTCGATGCGCGACGCTTCCAGGAAAGACTCATTCGGAGATGGTGTAGGCCTCGGCCTGGGGCTTGTTGGGCCGGGCGAACCACAGCGGGCGCCTGAGGTTGTCGGGGCCGGGTGCGGGCTTCGTCATCTCGAGCCATTGCTTGTAGTGCTCGAAACTCTTCTTCGTATCGACGCTGATGTCGCCGTAGCGATCCGCCGCCCCCGCTTTCGTGACCCGCACCTTCTGGTGCCAGCAGTGCATTCCGCTCACCGGATCGGGGTTGACCGGGAAGGTGAGGTTCTGGTTCACGCCCACCTCGCGCCACCAGATGCGCTCCGTGTCCGGGTCGTCGCTCTTGAAGGGCTGGACGCCGTGCACCTGGCGCATGGTGTACTCCCCGTCACCCTTCTCATCGAGACGCACGACGGCGGAAGCGATCTTGGGCGCACCCTGATTCTCGCTCAGGCGCCAGCGGCCCAGGTGGTGCGCCATGGCGACGATGCCGGGCCTCAAGCCCTCCGTCACCCAGCATCTGGTGACGAAATGGCCTATCTCGGTCTCTATTTTCGTGAGGTCGCCCGTGCTCAATCCGAGACGCGCGGCGTCGTCGGTGTGTATCCAGAGCGGGTTGTTGTGGGTGATCTCGTAGAGCCACTTCACGGCCGAGCGCGTGTGGATGAGAGTGGCCAGGCGATAGTTCGGCAGCAGGTCGAACTCGTTGTTGCCTTTTTCCATGTCGCGCCAGTAGACGTGGGTCTTCATGTATTTGGGTATCGCCTCATCGCCCCAGTTCCAGGCCGCCATGGTCGGGCTGTAGAACTCGAGTTTCTTTGAAGGCGTGTGGAAGCCCTCCCTCGCCTTGCCCCGGCTCATGTTGCCGATGAGCGCGCCGTCTTTCCAGACCGAGCCCGTCGTCTCATCCACGTGGGCGTCGTGCATCGCCTCATCCGGTAGCTCGTGCATGTGGGGTTCGTACACGTTTTCCTGCACGGTGAAGACGCCGTATTTGCGCATGTATTCCAGCGGCGTCAAGCCTTCTTTCTCGGCGGCTTCGGGCAATCCCGGAACGCCGTTTTCGAACATCCACTGGTAGTATTCGTTCACCGTGATCTTCTCGCCCGGCCTGTAGGGACTCTCGAAATACTGCCGGATGCCGAGCGAGCCGTCGGGGTCGATGCGCCAGGAGAGTTCGATGTGGAGCTCGTCTTCTTCCCACACCTCGCCGGGGTTCGTCTCGCGCGAGCTCTCGAACGTCTCGCCCATCCTCTCGCGCAGCGCCCGCAGGACGGGCTGGCGGAAGCCCACCCATTTCGTGGGGTGCGTCTCCTGGCTCTGGTTGTCGTGGCGTTCCGTGGCGTTGCCCATGGGCAGAATGTAGTCCGCGAACCACGCCGTTTCGCTCCAGGTGGGGGTGAGCGCCACGTGGCAGCCTATCTTGTCGTGGTCCTTGAGCATCTCCACCCACATGAAGCCGTCGGGGTTCGTCCACACCGGGTTGTAGACCCGCGTGAAGTAGACGTCGACGCTGTGGCCCTTGTCCTTCACGAGATGGGGCATCAGGAAACTCATCTCGAAAAAGGCGAGGGGGTATTCCCGGGGGAAGAGGAGTTCGTTCCAGTCCTTGGGCCCCGGAGCGGGGTTGGGGTGTTTGGGCACGAATTTGTGCGTGCTCGCCAGGTGGGTTCCGCCTACCGTGCCCACCGCGCCCGTCAGCGAAGGCAGGAAGTGCAGACACCGCGCCACCTGCCAGCCGTGCAGGTTGCCGGTGGCGGCCGCGCGCCAGACGTGGATGCAAAGGCGGCTCCCGGCGCGGGCGACGACCTGGGCGACTTCGGCGATCAAGTCGATGGATACGCCCGTCTCCTCCGCCGCGTACTCGAAGGTGAACTCCGCGTATTCTTGTTTCAGTTTCTCGATGAAGTTATCGAAGCTCGCCTCTTCATCAGGGTGAACGGTCCGCATATATTCGGTCCAGTTCATCCACTCCTCGACGAACTGCGCGTCGAACTGCCCGGTATCCAGCAGATAGCGCGCGATGGCGAGCAGGATTGCGCTCTCGGTTCCGCTGTAGGCGGGCAGCCAGTAGTCGGCCTTCGCCGCCGTGTTGGAGAGCCTGGGGTCTATGACGATGAGCTTCGCCCCGCTGGTTTGCGCCTCGATGATGCGCTGGGCCGAGGGGTTGTAGTAGTGGCCCGTGTCGAGGTGGCTGCTGATCAGCAAAATGGCGTCGGCGTTGGTGAAATCGGGCGAAGGCCTGTCCGATCCGTTCCAGAGGAACTGGCCGATGCGGGCCGAGGAACTGCACACGTTGGTGTGGCTGTTGTGGCCGTCCACGCCCCAGCCGGCGAGCGTCTTGAACATGTAGCCGTCCTCGCCGGGGCGTCCCACGTGATAGATGACGCCGTTTCGCCGCTCCGCCTGAATCGCCTCGCGAATACGCCCGGCGATGTCGTCGAGCGCCTCGTCCCAGCTCACGCGCTCCCACTTGCCCTCGCCGCGCTCGCCCACGCGCTTCAGGGGATAGAAGATGCGGTCGGGGTCGTACACCTGGTTGAGCGTCACCCATCCCTTGGCGCAGTTGCGCCCGCGCGAGGCGGGGTGGAGGGGATTCCCCTCGATTTTTCTGATCTTCATGTCGTCTTTGTCGACGTAGGCCAGAAGTCCGCATCCCGCCTCGCAGTTGAAGCAAAGCGTCGGAACCAGCGCGTAGTTTCTCGCTACTTTCTGCGGCCACTTGGTGCTTTCGTATTCCGTCCAGTTGTCCCATTTGTCGGGACTCGGGTAGGAGGTGAGAGCGCCGTTCGTGTTCGTGTAGTTGAGTTGGCCCGCCGGGGCTGCGGGCGGGGCTTTGGCCAGCAGGTCGGGACGGCCTAAAGAAGCGATGTCTCGCGCGCCCTTGCCGGCTTGAAGATGGCTTGTGCTCATGTTCTTGAAACTCCCGGATTACGAAAGGGGAACGGCCTGTCCGGCCTTCACCCAGATTTTGTCCCAAAGATAGGCGCCCGCCATGGCCATGATGCCGGCCAGCACCGCGCCGAAGCCGCCGAAACCGCCCGCCCACAAAAGGAGCAGGGGAACGAGGCAACCCACGACCACGGCGCCTCCCCAGAAATCGTTCTTGAACGGTCCGTTCGTCAGCAGGTGAATCGCCCGCTCGTGCGCGACGGAGCCGAAGCGATGCACGAGAATCGAGAACACCAGGATGCTCAGGTGCAGCAATATGAGGACGGCGAGCAGCCCGCCCAGGACGTTCAGGACGGACGCCTGATCCTCGATGGGGAAGAGCGTGGCGAAGAGAAGCAGGATCGCAACGCCCTTCAGGCCCGATTGCACGCCGATGTCGAGAGTGTTCTCGCTTCCTTTCCACAGGTCGCGCGCCGAGGCCTGGGCGAAGAAAAAGCCGGTGTATATCGAGGAGAGCACGCCCATGACGATGGTGGGCCAGAGAATGAGGCCCATGAAACCCGTCGCGCCGAACATGGCGCCCAGCATCCAGAGGAGGGTGAGGGCGCCGTCGAGCGCGATGAACCACGTGCCCCACGCCATCCAACTGCCCCAGTTCGAGCGCAGCATGATGTAGTAGAACCGCTCGGGCCGCTTGAGGTCGGTGACGAGCACCGCTCCCGTGGCGGCCAGAAGGATTCCGCTCAGCGCGGGCATCCAGAAGGAGAACAGCGAACTTTTGAAGCCGAACGCCCACAGAAACAGGCTGATGACCAAAAGACCCGTGCTCGCGCCCTTGGTCAGCAGATAGGTGATGATTTTCGTCTCCCAGGGAACCTCGTGGAAGGTGTCGTAAACGGTGCGGCTATCGCCTGGCTTGTTCTCCCACTCGGGTACGACGTCTTCTCTTTCCATGTCCATCTCGCCCTGCTTGTAGATGCCCGACTGGCCCGCTTCGGTGGGATCCAGGAGTTGGCGGCTGCCCTCGAGATAATAGATGTTGGGCGCCGTGTTGTATTCGGGCTTTCTCACCTGGTAGGGGCGCTGCGTGGTGAGCCTGGAAATCTTCGAATCCGCGTCTTCCACGTCGCCGAACACGCGGCATTGCGTGGGGCAGACCACCACGCAGGCGGGTTCCAGGCCCGCTTCGAGGCGGTTCGCGCAGAAATTGCATTTCTCCGCCGTCATCGTGTTCGGATCGATGAAGAGCTGATCATACGGACAGGCGGCGATACAGGATTTACACCCGATGCACCAGTCCGGGTCGAGGTCCACGATTCCGTCGCTGCGCCTGAAGAGCGCCTTCGTCGGGCAAATGTTCTGACACGGCGCGTCGTCGCATTGGTTGCACAGGACAGGCAGAAATTCCCTTCTGGTGCTCGGAAAGGAGCCTTTCTCGACTTCCTTCACCCAGCATCGCCAGACGCCGATGGGAATATCGTGTTCAGATTTACACGCGATTGTGCAAGCATGACATCCTATGCAGGATTCGAGATCAATCGCCATTGCATACTTGGTCATGAAGAATCCTCACTTGTGGTGAAACGTGTTTCTAATCATTTGGCTTAGTCCATTACTAGAACTTTGCGGCGGGTGTGTCAATTGAGGCAGGGTGATCCCGATTTATCACGTTTTCGCGCGGATTGAGGCTTGGGAGGAGGCCGGATGACGGAGGGAAGCTTCACTCAGCCGAAACTCGCGTGCCTGGCAAGAGGCCTCACACTCGCCCGTATACTGGCGATTCCTGTCTTCTTATGGGTTTTCTTCCGCCTGGAGTCCACTCCCGACCTCAGGTGGCGGATTTTGCTCATCGCCGTTTACGCCTACGCGGTCTTGAGCGACTTGGCTGACGGCCCACTGGCGAGGCGCGCGGGCGCTAAGAGTTATTTCTGGGGAGGGGTGGATGCTTTTTCCGATGTCGCCTTCAACGCGGCGGCGCTCTCGGTCGCCGCATGGGCGGGGCGCATCGGCCCCTGGGCGCCCCTGGGCGTATTGGCGCTGGGCGCGCAGTTCCTGTGGCGCTGCCGGGACGGGGCCGGGAGCGCGGGCGATTCGTTGCCCGAGGATGTGGCGGGCAAGTGGGCGGGGGTGTTTTTTTACGCCTTGGTGGGTGGAGTCGTCTTCGAGATTAGCTTTTCGTGGGACTGGCTGAAGCCTGTCCTCCTCTGGCTCGGTCGCCTGGTTTTTCTCTACGCTTTATATTTACTCATCCGAAACGGCCTCTTGCCTCATCGACGCCTGTAGGTGATCTGCTTCTTTTTTCCGAATAAATCCGCATACGCTTTCGGCATGAACAACAAGCCGATGGTCCCGTTCGCCAGCATGAAGGTCAGGTGGGAGACGAGGCTGTAGGCGAGCAGGTCCGCCTCGGGCGCATAGTCCTTGAAGAAGAATATCCACGCGGCCTGGGACGTGCCCAGGTGCGCCACCGTCACCGGCAGGGCGCCTATCATGAAAACGAGCGGCAGGAACGTCAGAAGCCGCAACAGCGGTATGTCCATCCCGAAGAGGGTCAGGGCGTATTTGTGCACGAACAAGGAGAGCAGAAAAACGGAGCCCTTGAGCGCGAGGACCAGGAGACCCTGCCTGAAGCGGATGGCCCTGAAAGTGTTGAGCAGGGTGTGGCTCCCGATTTTTTGGCCGATGACGCCGAGTCCCCCGCGCGCCACCCGGGTGATGAGGAGCCAGAAGCACGCGAGCCCCAAGGGCAGAATGATGAGAACGAGGGGCGCTCCGCCGGGAAAGGCGATGACGCCGACCGTGGCGAACGAGATCAGGTTCGTGACTTCGAGCAGGATGAGCATGGCGACGGTGCTCGTGATCTCGGCGAGCGGAGTCTGGAACCTGCGGTGAAAATAAAGCGCCAGCGCCACCTGGGCGAGTTGGGTGTTGATGATGGAGACGACGTAGGTGACGGCGCGCACGGGCAGCAGCGTCGGGAACGTCAGCGGGCCGTGGAACCAGCGGATCATCTTGCTCAGGACGAAGGTATCCATCAGGAAAAAACAGATCGAAAAACACGCCATCAGCACGAGGAAGAGGGCGAGCCTCGCCTTCGAAATGGCGAGTACGAACTCGTGAAAGGGGATTCGCCAGAAGATGATGAGGAATATCACCACCGTCAGCCCGATGGGGATGAGTTGTCTGCCCTTGCCTGATGGATGCGGGCTCGTGTCTTGTTCCAAAGCGAAACTCCTTGAATGCGCAGAGGCTATTCGTGACGCGGCAGCGAGAGGTCCAAAGTTTCATCGACTCCGGTGCATGAGATGGGCATGGCGCTTCGGGCTTCCGCATCCCAACACAGATGCTCATAGAATATAATGTCGAATACGGTGCGGCTCATGGGAGAAGAGGGCGAGAGCAGGCTGATGATGCTCGACGCGGCGCGTGCCAGTCCCCTCGGGATCGTCAGGATGCGGGGCCGTTTCCCGAGCCTTTGCCCGGCGCGCATGAGCAGTTCGCGGTAGAGCAGGGTGTCCGGCCCCACGAGGTTCATACGCGTAAGCGGCGCCTCGGGATGAAGGATCGTCCATTCGATCGCGCTCAAAACGTCGCCCAGGTATATCGGCTGGACCCGAACCGCGCCTCCCGCCACGAGAGGGACTACCGAGGAGGCGAGCAGTCTTCTTATCTGGTTCGTGGCCTGTGTGTCGGGCCCCAGTATCATGGGCACGCGAAAAATGGCGCCCGACCCGAAATTCTCTTCAATCAAATCCTCCGCCTGGCCTTTCGTTCGCAAATACTCGTTTTCAGACTCAGAATCCGCGCCCGGGAAACTCAAGTACACGAAGGATTTCACGCCGCGGGGGATGCTCGCATCCACGATGTTTTTCGTGGTGAGCAGATTCGCCTGAAGGAGGGAATCACCCGCTCTCGGAACCAGCGAACCCGCCAGATGCGCCACGCAGTCAGCACCTTCCACGGCACGGCTTAGGCTTTCCGCGTCGTCGTAGTCTACTTCCATCACTTCGGCGGGGAGATCGCGCAGGTTCTCGCTTCGCCCCATATCCCGGACAAGCGCCCGCAGGCGCGCAGGCTCAATGGCCGAATCCGCCCCGAGGCGTTCGATGAGCGCTTTGCCGACGGCGCCGTTCGCGCCCGTGATGGCGATGTCGATGGGGCTTCTCCCATGAACGGATAAGGCGGCCATGCGCAGTGGGGCCTTGATCGTCTAACGCGATCCGGAGGAGGTCTTCGGCCTACACCGTGAGCAGTTCGTGGGTCGGCGCGGTCATCTTCTCGATGGGCAGCCCGTGCGTACAAGAGCCGGCGCAGCTTTGGTGTGTGCAGGTGAGACATGCCGATGCGCCCGCGCCCAGCAGGGAGTACTCGGCCCTTGCGAATCGCACGTCCTCATAGTCGGTCGCATACATGCGGGTGCGGAGCACGTCCGCGATGGGGACATTTTCCGGACAAGCGCCCTCGCAGTCGTTGCACGCATGGCGGCAGTAGGACGCTCCGTTGAGCCGCGCGTATTTTTGGAGAATCGGCACCTCGCGGCGCGATATCTTCTTCCAGCCCGAGCCGCCCACGAACTCGGTGATGTTCTCCTTGCTCGTCATCGAGATGATGAGGGAATCCACGTTGGGATTCGAGAGCACCCAGCGGAAAGCGGCCTGCGAATAGGTGGCGCCCCCCTTCTCATAGGGCCGCATGTCGTTCAAGCGCGCGCCCATCAGCGTTTTCATGGCGACGACGCCGATGCCCTTGGCCTTCGCCCTTGCGAGGACCCCGGGCAGTTTCGGGAATCTGGCGATGAAATCGAAACCGCGCGTGAATCTCTGGTAGAAGGCCGGGTCCTGGCCGAAGTTGTACGCCACCAGGAATACGTCCACGGCGTCCTTATCAACACAGTAGTTAAGGCACTCGATCAGGTTTCCCGCATGGCCCGACATGCCGGAATAACGGATTTTCCCCTGTTTTTTCGCCAGCGCGACGAACTCGCCCCACTCGGGATTTTTCATTCTCTCCACGTCGTTCACCGCGTGGTTGAAATAGACGTCCACGTAATCGGTCTGGAGTTTTTTCAAGCTCGCTTCGAGAGAGCGCATCATCGACTCCTTTTTGTCCGTGGAGCTCGTATGCGTCTTGGAGGTGAGGTAGACCTCCTGGCGTTTTCCCTTGAGCGCGCGGCCGATGGTGGTTTCGGATTCTCCCCAGCTGTAGCTCTCGGCGGTGTCGAAATAGTTGATCCCTGAATCGAGGGCGTGGAGAACGAGGTCTTCCTCGCCTGCGCCCAACCGGCTGCCGCCGAAGGAAATGTCCGACATCTTGATGTCCGTTTTTCCCAGGTTGACGTAGCGGCGAACCCGGTTCTGCGCGGCGTCCGCATCCATAGCCTGCGTGAACGGAAGGAGGCCTGCGCCGAGACCGGCGAAGGCGCTTTTTCGGATAAAATCGCGTCTCGGCAAAGAGTCGGGATGATCGGGCATCGGCATTCTCCAGGCAAGAGAATTGTGGCGACCCGCCTATCTCACCTTATTTTTCGCTCCGGGTCAATTCGCGGAATTCGCTCGCGTTTCACTATCTCTGCAGAATCCTATGAAAAGGCTGAGTCCTTGCCATAGTCAAAACTACGAGAAAATTTTCAGCATAATCAGCACCGCAGCGGCAACGGCTGCAATCAGGACGATGCCCTGCAATCCACATCCAGAGCCAGACGCCGGAACCTGCTCGAACGGGATAGGCTCATGGCCGGTGATTTCCTGGAACCGATCCGCCGACTGATCTCTTAATGACTTAAGCGCCGCCTCGAATCCTGAGGCATCCTCGCGTGTAGAGAAGGGACTGGACGTCCAAAGCAGTTTCGGATCACTACCGGCGGTGGATTGGACTTTGTTGTCTATGTGAGCATTTAACCTCGCCTGCACGTTGGCGGTATGTCCCACATAGTGGCCGTAGTCGGTATCCAACAGGTACACAAAGAACTTGTTGCGGCCCAACTTCGCATCACGCTCGGCCTGGCCGGCCAGATGCTCCGGGTCGCGCCACTTGCTTCGGCGGCGACGCATCTGACAGGAGTAGCAGCGCGTGTAGCGGAGGCGTATACGCCGCCCGCAGTCGGCACAGATGTTTAAGCGCATCATATTTGCTACCTGACTCACATGCCTGCGCAATGGCTAGATAGGTCTCGGCGCAACTCTTTTTTACTTTCACTGAACCGATGACGTTCTAGCTACATTGGCTCGGCATCCTCGTGTGTTCGCAGGTTCTTGGGGCGAAAACGCTCCTCTCTCTGCGTGCAAATCGCCCCCAGGCTCGCAGTCGTGCATTGAGCCTCCAGTATAAAATCACGCGTCGATGACCCGGAAACTCCTGTCTTGGGGGATGAGCATCTCCCAGCCGTTTTCCTTCACGACGACCGAGTATTCGATCTGGTATCCCCCGAAGCCGAACGTGCCGATGGGCGCTTCGACGTTGATCACCGAATCGACGGGGAAAGGAATCTCGGAAGTGTCCGGGTAGAAAGGCTGGTCGTGCTTCGATTCAGGACCCAGGATGAACGGGAACTCTCTCGCTTCGAGACCAATCGTGTGGCCGGCGAACGGGGCGTCGAACTCGGGAAAGCGCGACTGGATTCCCTTTACCAGGGCCTGGTATATCTGGTTTCCCGTGCAGCCGGCCTTTATGACCTCCAGGCATTCGTGGAATCCCTCGTCGACCCCCTTCCATTCGCGCTGCATTCGCGCGCTCGGCTCGCCGATGGAGCCGCAGCTTCCCGTGTCGGCGTTGTAGTTTTTGTGAAAAAGCCCCGCGTCGAACATGAAGCCGTCGCCTTTTTGCAGCTTTCTCTCCGTGGGCGGAAAGATGAAGACGCCCCTCGGGCCGCTGTTGAAGTGAAACCAGTGCCACATGCCGCCGGGCCGGGCCACCGCCTGACGCCAGACCTCGGCCACCTCGCGCTCGCTCACGCCCTCGCGCACGAAGCCGAATACTTCGGAAATGGCGTCTTCGTTCACCCGGGCGGCCTCGCGCAGGCGGTCGAGTTCATCCGCCGTCTTGACGAGGCGCGTCATCAGGAACAGGCCCGAGCCCGGGATGAATTCGCAATCGGGGAGTTTCTCCTGCAATGTGGCGAACAGGCTGTCCGGACAGCCTTCCTCGTCCAGGGCGACTCGGCCGGAAGTGATCCCCCGGTCCCTGAGTGCGGCGAGGAGCCCGTCGAAAAGGGTCGCGTGCTTGCCTCCGCTTGCATGGAGCTCCCGGTAGCGCCTCATTTCATCGTCGTGCGGCTCATACCCTTCCGGCTCGATGTGGTTCGCCTGTCCTCCCCAGACGTAGACGTTCTCCGCGTGTCCGCCATACGCGGCGTAGTAGGTGTTGTCCGCGCGGTTCATGATGAGGTCGGCGCCGGCGTCGGGGTTGCTGGTGAGCAGGGAATAGCTTTTCCGCGCCCGGTAGACGCGCTGCGCCCAGCCGATGTGGCCCGTCAGATAGGTGACGTTCTCGAGCGTGGTGCCTATCATGGCCACGACGTCGTGTTCTCTCATCAGTTCCAGCGCGCGTTCCCTGTTGTAGAGCATGTTTTTCTCCCTGAAAAAACTCTTGGGGTACACGAAATTTCATCGGAAAATATCTTTTGCGGAATATGTACCACAACCAAAGCGTTTCGGGCGAGGCGATGCGCCTTGACAGAAACGCTCCGAAGCGCAAGGTTTAATAACAGCGAGAGCGGTTGGTTCTTTATTCATTTCGTCATCGTGAGGAGAAGGAGTCGAGCGTGGACCTGGATCGCCCGAGCGCCGAGGCGCTTTTATTCGAGTGGACCGAAAGTCCCGGTTTGAGAGCGCACGCCCGGGCGGTGGAAGCCGCCCTGCGCGCCTACGCGAAGAAATTCGGAGAAGACGAGGCGCTTTGGGGAGTCACCGGTCTGCTGCACGACATGGATTACGAAAAGCATCCCTCGCCCGCAGAGCATCCCGAAACCGGTTGCGCGGCCCTGCGGGAGGCGGGCTATCCCGACGAGATGATACAGGCCATACTGGGACATGCCCAGTATCTGGGCGTTCCGAGGGAAACGCGCCTGGCTCAAGCGCTTTTCGCCGTGGACGAGCTGGTGGGCCTCATCACCGCCGTCGCCCTGGTGAATCCGGCGAAAGACATCCGCCAGGTGAAACCGAGAAGCATCCGGAAAAAGTGGAAGGACAAGAATTTCGCCAAGGGCGTCAATCGCGAGGACGTGGAGACGGGAGCCTCCGAACTGGGGGTGCCTTTAGAGGAGCATATCGCCTTCACGCTGGAAGCCATGCAGGGGGCCGCCGCGGATTTGGGCCTCGATGGCTCGCGCGCTCGTTGATGTATTTGTTTTTTTTGAAAAAAACCTTGATTTTGCGTTGACGGCCTTGATCGATTTAAGCATAATTTGCGCTCGGCTGGTTGGTCGATGAATCGCCACTCGGACTCGCAATGGGCAGGCTCAAAAAAATATGCAGGACTTATGGTATCCACCAGTGAATAAAACCTTCCACGTATTTTCCTATACCAAGTCAATCCAATTAAAGGACATCAAAAACGATGGCTGAGTCTTCAGGTAAAAACGGGGCTGAGAAGCAGCTGGTTGAACTCGAAACTGTGGCGATTCGCTTCGCCGGCGACTCCGGCGACGGAATGCAGCTCACGGGAGACAGGTTTACGAACGCGGCCGCCATTGCCGGGAACGATCTGAGCACGTTTCCCGATTTTCCCGCCGAGATTCGCGCGCCTGTCGGGACTCTCGCCGGAGTGAGCGGGTTCCAGATCAATTTCTCGAGCAAGGACATTCACACTCCGGGCGACGCCGTGGACGTTCTGGTGGCGATGAACCCCGCTGCGCTCAAGACGAGTCTCATCGATTTGAAGAGCGGTGGAATCATTATCGCCAACGTGGATAACTTCGGCCCGAAGAATCTGGACAAGGCGGGCTATGCGTCCAACCCCCTCGAGGATGAGGAGTTCAAGAACAACTATGATGTCCACGAGGTGAAGATTACCTCCATGACGCGCCAGGCGCTCGACGACATGGAGCTTCAGTCCAACCTGGCGGATCGGTGCAAGAACTTCTTCGCGCTGGGCCTCATGTACTGGATGTACTCGCGCCCGCTCGAACCGACGAAGCAGTGGATCGAGGAGAAATTCGGAAAACGCCCCGAGTTCGTGCAAGCCAACACGCGCGCGCTCGAGGCGGGCTATTTCTTCGGTGAGAACACCGAGGTCTTCACCAGCAACTACATCGTGCGCGAGGCGACGTATCCGCCCGGCAAATACAGGAACATCTCGGGCAACGTCGCCCTGGCCTTCGGCTTCATCGCGGCGACGAAGAAGATGGGGATCAACCTTTTCTGGGGCGCCTATCCGATTACGCCGGCCAGCGACGTTCTCCACGAACTCTCCCGGCACAAGAATTTCGGCGTGCAGACCTTCCAGGCGGAAGATGAAATCGCGGCCGTCTCCGCCGCTCTGGGCGCCTCCTTCACCGGCTCGCTCGGCGTGAGTTGCTCGAGCGGTCCCGGCATCGCCTTAAAGGCCGAAGCCATGGGCCTGGGCGTGATGACGGAACTCCCCATGGTCATCGCCAACATCCAGCGGGGCGGCCCGAGCACGGGCCTTCCCACGAAGACCGAGCAGGCCGACCTTCTCCAGGTGATGTTCGGGCGCAACAGCGAAAGCCCGCTGCCGGTCGTGGCGGCGGCCACGCCGGGGGATTGCTTCTGGACGGCGATAGAAGCGTGCCGCCTGGCGGTGAAATACATGACGCCCGTGGTGGTTTTGAGCGACGGTTATCTGGCCAACGGCTCGGAACCCTGGCTCCTGCCCAAGGCCTCCGACATTCCCGAAATGCCGGTGGCCTTCCGAACGGACCCGGAAGGGTTCCTGCCCTATCTTCGGGACCCGGAAACGCTGGCCCGTCCGTGGGCGATTCCCGGAACCCCGGGGCTCGAGCACAGAATCGGCGGAATCGAGAAAGAGGACGGGACCGGCAACGTCAACTACGAGCCCGAGAACCACGAGTTCATGGTGCGCACGCGCGACGCGAAAATTGCGGGCATCGCAAAGGACATCCCGCCCGTAGAGGTCATCGGCGAGGAGAGCGGCAAGGTTCTCGTCATCGGCTGGGGCGGAACCTTCGGCGCCATCACGGCGGCAATCGAGGCTCTTCAAGCCCGCGGCGCCTCGGTATCCCAGGTTCATCTCCGGCACCTCAACCCCTTCCCGGCGAACCTCGAAGAAGTGATGAGCGGTTTTGAAAAAATTCTCGTCCCCGAGTTGAACCTCGGGCAACTCTCCAAAATGCTCCGCTACCAGTATCTCGTCGATACGATCAGCTTCAACAAAATACAGGGAAAGCCCTTCAAGGTCGGCGAACTGATTACCAAGATTGAGGAGTTACTCTAAATGGCTACGACGACAGCCAAGAACGGGGGTGGATTGGGCCTCACCCGCAAGGATTTTCAGTCCGACCAAGTCGTGCGCTGGTGCCCGGGTTGCGGAGACTACGCGATTCTCGCCCAGATGCAGAAGGTGTTGCCGAACCTCGATATTCCGCGCGAGAAATTCGTTTTCGTCTCCGGCATCGGCTGTGCGGCGCGCTTTCCGTATTATATGGACACGTTCGGCTTCCACACCATTCACGGGCGGGCGCCGGCATTCGCCACGGGCGTGAAGGTGAGCAATCCGGACCTCTCCGTCTGGGTCATCAGCGGCGACGGCGATGCCCTGAGCATCGGCGGGAACCACCTGATTCACTCCATGCGCCGCAACGTGGGCGTCAAGATCATTCTTTTCAACAACCGCGTATACGGGTTGACCAAAGGCCAGTATTCGCCCACCTCGCTTCTGGGCTCGCGCACGAAGTCCACGCCCATCGGCTCGGTAGACTATCCGCTTCACCCGCTGACGCTGGCCCTGGGGGCGGAGTGCAGCTTCGTCGCCCGCACCTCGGACAGGGATCAGAGGCACATGGCTGCGATGTTCGAGGAGATGGCGAACCACGAGGGAACCTCTCTGCTCGAGGTGCTGCAGAACTGCATCGTGTTCAACGACGGCGCGTGGCACAAGTACACCGAAAAAGGCCTCAAGGAACAAAACGTGGTTTATTTAGAAGACGGCCAGCCCCTCGTGTATGGCCCGGCGGACGACCGCAAGGGAATTTCCCTGAGCGATTACAAGGTCCGGCTGGTCGAGGCCGATTCTCCCGACGTCACCGTCCACCGCGTGGATGATGAGGCGGGCGGCTACGCCCATATCCTGAGCCGGGTCGAACTCGAGGGCGGCCCCGTGCCCCTGGGCGTTCTGAGAAAAGTGGAGCGTCCGCCCTTCGAGGGATTGATGGGCGAGCAAGTCGCCGCGGCCCAGGCGAAAGGCGAGGGCGATATCGACGCGCTCTTGAATTCGGGAGATACCTGGGAGCACCACTAGTATTGTCGCCTCCAAAGGGCCGCCGGGGTTCGTCCGGCGGCCTTTTTTCGCGTTTTCAAACGCTTGGAACCCATGTCCAAAACCTTCACCCTTCTTATCGTTCATGCGCACCCCGATGATGAGTGCAGCAGCACGGGCGGCCTGATTCTCAAGAGCGCGCGCGAAGGCCACCGCGTCGTGCTCATCACCTGCACCAACGGCGAGATGGGCGAGATGAAGCATCTGGACATGAATTTGGACCCCGATTCGGAGACGGACAGGAACAGGCTCGGCGAAATCAGAATCGAAGAACTCGAGCGGGCTGCGCGGATTTTGAACGTCTCATGCGCCCACACCCTGGGCTATCGCGATTCGGGAATGGACGGCTGGGAGGGCAACGGGCATCCCGAGGCGTTCAAGAACGCCGATAAGCAAGAAGTCGTCGGCAAGATAGTGGGCTACATACGCCGCTATCGCCCGGACGTGGTCGTCACCTACAACGAGCAGGGCGGATACGGCCACCCCGATCACGTGATGGCCAACAAGGTCACGACGGAGGCGATAGAGGCCGCCGCAGACCCCGCTCGATTCCCCGAGGCCGGGCGAGAGGCCTGGCGGGTCCCCAAGTTCTACCACACGGCGTGGGCGCGCTCTAAAATGCTGCGCGCCTGGCGCTGGATGAGGTTTCTCGGTCAAAAAACGCCGCTCGATGATCCGGATTTCAGAGAAGATAAATACGGGACGCCGGATGAGCTCATCACCACCCGCGTGAACATCAGCAGGCACCTTCGCCGCAAATGGCGCGCGCTCATCGCGCACAAGAGCCAAATAAACGGAAATTTCTTCTGGTGGTTCGTCCGCATGACGGGGCGCTGGCTCTACAACGAGGAATCCTTCGTTTGCGCCCACTCGCAGATAGAGGTGCGGAAGAACGAGCGGTCGGTGTTCGAAGGCCTATCCTGAGTCGGCCGGCAGGGGCTTGCTGACCTCGATCAAAAACCCGTTCGGGTCCTTGAGCATAAACATGCGCACGCCCCACGGGGCGTTGCGGGGCGGGAACACGACCTCCGCTCCCTTTTCGGTGAGCGCGTCATAGGCGCGATCCACATCCTCGGGCGTGAGCGTGACGACGACGCCCGAGCCTCTGGGTTCCCGGAGGGGTTCGAGGTTCCATTTCCGCATCTCCTCATCCGGAATCGGCGCGTGAATGATGAGCGAGACGCCTCCCAGTTCATAGCGCACGTGGTCTTTCGTCCTGCTCGCTTCTTTCAGCCCCAGCGTTTCGGTATAAAAACGACAGGACGCCTCATAGTCTTTGGTGATGAGAAAGATTGCGGGCAGCGATTCGAACAAGATGAAGGCTCCTTCATTTTCTTGGGTTCGCCTCTGGAGAAACGATATGCCCCATCCTTTGGTCGAAATGAAGCGAGTGTGCAAGAGCTATGTCGCGGGCGGTACGCTCGTCCACGCGCTCAGCGACGTCAGCTTCCGGGCGGAGCCAGGCGAGTTTATCACGGTTTCAGGCCCGAGCGGTTCCGGCAAGAGCACGTTTCTGCACCTGATGGGCGCGGTCGACGCCCCCTCGAGCGGCGAGATATTTTTCGACGGGCGGGAAATATCGCGCCTGGACGATGAGGGGTTGAGCGAAATCCGCCTGAAAGACGTGGGGTTCATCCATCAGTTTTTTCATCTCATGCCGACGATGACCGCGTATGAAAACGTGGCTCTTCCTCTCGTGCTCCAAGGCAAAAAACGAGGGCAAGCCAAAGAAATGGTCGAAAGCGCCCTGGCGCGCGTAGGGCTTACGAACCGGATGCGCAGCTTCCCGAGGCAACTCTCGGGCGGTGAGATGCAAAGGGTGGCCGTCGCGCGCGCCATCATCCACAAGCCCCGCCTCATCCTCGCCGATGAGCCGACGGGAAATCTCGATACCGAGAACTCACAGAACGTCCTGGAACTCATCTCGGAACTCCACCGGGAAGATGGCTTTACTATCGTCATGGCGACGCACGACAAGATGCCCTTGCGCTACGCCACCCGAGGGGTCGGGATAACCGATGGACGCCTGGGGACGACGGGATGATGAGTACCTTAGGCGCTCTTTTGCGACTTCTCGCCTGGCGGCGTCTGAAAGAAGAGCCTTTTCGCCTGTTGCTCACCCTGTTGGGTGTGGCTTTGGGCGTGGCCGTGTTCATCGCCATCAAGCTGGCGAACGGGGCTGCCACCCAGGCGTTTCAAAACAGTTTGGTGGCCATTTCCGGCAAGACGCAACTGGAAGTTTCCGGGGGCGGGCTGGGCGTGGATGAGAATCTCATTTTACGGCTCCGGGCGATGGCGGAAGTGAAGAGAGCGGCGCCCGTCATACAGCAGCACGTTTGGGTGAGGAGAGCGGGCGGATCAGGCGCCAGGTGGCGGCGCGGCGCGCCTTCGCAAGGACGCGCGGTTCTGGTTCTGGGGCTCGACTTGCTGGGGGATAACGATTTCAGGGGCTATGCGTTGGAAGAAAAACACGCGCGCGAAGAAATACTCTCACGCATCGCCGATCCGCAGGGCTTGTTCATCGCCCGGGGCGTAGCCGATGCGCTGGGCGTCGGGGCGGGTGATTTCGTCGAACTCGAAGCCGTGCGGAGAATGCGCTTTCGCGTACGGGGCGTCTTGAAGCCGGAGGGCATGGCGAAATCCATGGACGGCCGCCTTATTATTATGGACATCGGCGTCGCGCAGGAGGTTTTTGAGCGTTTCGGCCGTCTGGACCGGATCGGTCTGATTTTGGAAGATGAAGGCGCGATCGAATCGGTTCGCCAAAAAATTCAAAACCTGCTGCCGCCCGGCGCCGTGGCCGCGCGGCCTGCGCGGCGCGGAGGCGACGTGGAGAAAATGCTGGCGTCGTTCCAGCTCAATCTCACGGTTTTGAGCGTCATCGCGCTGCTGGTGGGTTGTTTCCTGATCTACAACACGATGTCGGCTTCCGTCCTGCGGCGCAGGGGCGAAATCGCCACCCTGCGCTCGCTGGGGATGACGGCCAAGGCGATTATTTTCCTCTACGGTGCGGAGGCGCTTTGCATCGGCGCGGCGGGTTCGTGTCTGGGCGTTGCGATGGGGGTGTTCATGGCCCAGGGCGCGCTTTCGTTCATCTCCCAGACGATCAGGAACCTGTACGCATTCTTGGAAGTGCGCCATGTTCTCATGGGAGCCGAGGCGCTTCTCACAGGCTTTGGCGTGGGAATCGGGGTATCTCTCGTTTCCGGTCTTTTCCCGGCGATTGCGGCGTCGCGCCAGACTCCGCGCCAGGGCGTCGTGGAGGGACGCGGAAAAGTAGAGGTGCGGCCTGCGGCCATCGCCGCCTTGGTTGGGAGCGCCCTGCTCATCGCCTTGCTCGCCTACTGGCTGAATCTGCAGGCCCTGGCAAGGGGAACTCCCCTGCCCGGTTATCTCTCGGCGGCGGCGGTCATTCTGGCCACCGCGCTTTTAAGCTTGCCTGTCGTCTTGTTCGGCTCCTTCGTCGTCCGTCGGCTCCTGGGCGGGAGCGTAAACGGCCGGCTCGCCGCGCATGGTTTGGGACGGCACCCGCACCGAAACGGGGTTACGCTCTCCTCGCTGGCAATCGCCGTGGCCATGCTGGTAAGCCTCATCATCATGATTGAGAGTTTCAGGGCCACGGTGGAAGTCTGGACGCACCAGACGCTCAAGGCGGATTTCTACGCAGCACCCGCATCGCGCTTCATCAAGGGCTCACGGGCGAGCATCTCGGAAGATGCGATCAAGACCATCCGGGGCGTTTCAGGCGTTGCGGCGGTCGATGGCTTCCGGGCCATACGCCTGCCCTGGCGCGGGAGGAGCATCACCCTGGCAGCGGGGGATTTCCGCATCGTGGCCGAAAGGGGGCGGTTGCTCTTCCTGGAGGGCGACTCGAAAGAAACGCTCACCAGAGCGAGGATGCGCGGCGAGGCGATCGTGACGGAAACTTTCGCGAACCTCTACGGGGTGAAAAAAGGAGACGTCGTCCGTCTCCCGGCGCATAAGGGTGAGATTTCGCTTCGCGTGGCGGGCGTTTATTATGATTACACCACGGATGGCGGCTACGTCGTGGTGGATCGTAAGTTTCTGAAAAAACATTGGGGCGATGATCGCTTGAGTTCTTTGGCGATATATCTCGAAAAAAACGCGCGGCCGGAAGACGTTCGCAAATCACTCGAAAACGCCCTGGATTCCACCATGGTGCTTATTTCGAACGCAGGTCTCAAAAAGCGCGTCTTGAGCATCTTCGACCAGACGTTCGCCATCACGTATGCGCTGGAGTTCATCGCCGTTCTGGTGGCCCTGCTCGGCGTGGCCACGGGCTTGAGTTCCAACATCCTGGAGCGCGTGCATGAAATCGGCGCGCTGCGCGCCATGGGCTTAAACCAAAAGGGTATCGTATCCACCATCATGGGGGAGGCGGCCATTCTGGGCGTTCTCTCCGTGCTCGTCGGCCTCGCGTCCGGCGTATCCCTGGCGGCCATCCTGATTTTCGTCGTCAACAAGCTGAGTTTCGGCTGGACGATTCAGTATATCTTCGCCTGGAAGGGCATGGCGGTTTATCTTCTCGTGGTGGTCGCCGCCTCTCTGGCCGCGAGTTGGCTCCCGGCGAGAGCCGCGGCGAGAATACCCATTCGGGAGGCGTTGAGCGAGGAATGAAGAAACTCTTCGCACCTCTTTTGGCCGCCGTCTTCATCCTGGGCGCTGCGCCCGCGCATCCCGAGAGTTGGCGGCAGGCGCTCCCCGGCTATCGCTATCAGTTTCCCCGAGACCACGGCGCACACGAGGCCTTCCGGACGGAGTGGTGGTATTTCTCGGGAAACTTACAGGATGCGGGAGGTGAGAAATACTCCTTCATGCTCACGTTTTTCAGGGTGGGGCTCAGGCCGGGTGCGCCTCCAAAATCGAAAAGCCGCTGGGCGCTCAGGAATCTTTATTTCGGGCATTTCTCGGTTCTGGACGCGAAGCGCGGGAAGCACCGGTTTACAGAGCGAATCAGCCGGGGCGCACTCGAGCAGGCGGGCGCGTCGGAGGGGGGCCTTAAAGTCTGGCTTCGCGACTGGCGCGCCGAGAGCACGGGTGAAAAAGGCCCATCCACGTTCAGGATAAGCGCGGCGACTCCCCAAATGAAGCTGCGCCTCGAGCTGAAACCTGCGAAACCGCTCGTGATTCACGGCGAGGGCGGAGTGAGCCGGAAGGCGGAGGGTCCCGGCCGCGCTTCTCACTATTATTCCTACACGCGGCTTCTCGCATCGGGCGTTCTCGAAATCGGGGGGAGAACCCTCGACGTGCGCGGATCGGCTTGGATGGACCATGAGTTCGGCTCGAACCAGCTATCGAAAGATCAGGTGGGATGGGATTGGCTGAGTCTTCAGTTGTCCGGTGGCCGGGATTTGATGTTATATCTCTTAAGGCGAAAAGACGGGAGCGTGGAGCCC
Organism: bacterium; assembly: GCA_965221165.1. GTDB lineage: Bacteria > UBA8248 > UBA8248 > UBA8248 > UBA8248 > Bin107. Next base: position 776,999 of record CBDCRP010000003.1, on the reverse strand, counting down.
ACGAGCAGCGGCACGCTGGTGGAGGCGGATGGCCGCGCAACGCACCTGCGCCTCGGGGATTTCAGCCTGAAGGGCGTCGGTAGCTGGAAGAGCGAGCGAAGCGGCGGCGTTTATCCCATGGGGTGGGAGGTCGCGGTTCCGGCGCACGGCCTTCATTTGCGAATAAAACCCTATGCGCGCGCGCAGGAGATCGAATCGAAGGGCAGCACGGGAATCACCTACTGGGAAGGAGGCGTCTTCGCCGAGGGCGTTTCGGGCGAAAAACAGCTCACGGGGGTGGGCTTTATCGAGATGACGGGGTACGCTCCCAAGGGACGACCCAAATTTTAATTTTCATACTCCCTATGCAGGGATGGCTTCGTGTGTTTGGAGACGCGAGATGGCGGAGAACATCGGAATCGTAGGGCTGGGCCTCATGGGTACGGCCATGAGCCGGAAGCTGATGGAATCGGGGCACCGGGTGTACGGGTTCGACATCGACCAGAGCAGGCTCGATGCGCTCGCCGCGAACGGGGGCGCCCCGGCGGGCTCGGCGGCGGAAGCGGCGGAGGATGCGCAGTTCGTCATCATCTCCCTGCTCTACAGCCACGTCGTGCGCGAGACCTGCCTGGGAGCTGGGGGAATTGCGAGCGTGGCGCGAGAGGGCCTCATCATCATCGACACCTCCACGGCGAGCCCCGATGACTCGGCGAAACTCGGCGAAGATCTCCGCGCCAGGAACATCGGTTTTCTCGATGCGAGCCTGAGCGGTTCGCGCAACAACGTGCTCGACGGGCAGATCGTCTCCGTCGTCGGGGGCGAGGAGAGCGATTTCGAGGCGGCGAAGCCGGTTCTGGCCAAATTCGCCCGCTCCATCCACCACATGGGTCCGAACGGAGCGGGCGCGCGGACGAAACTGGTCATCAACCTCGTTCTGGGACTCACGCGCCTGGCGCTCTCGGAAGGCCTCGTTCTGGGCATGAAATCGGGCCTGGAGATGGAGGGCCTGCTCGAAGTCCTCAAGGACAGCGCGGCCTACAGCAAGGCCATGGACCAGCGCGGCCCCCGCATGATTCACGCGGATTACGACAATCCGCTCTCGCGCATCAAGCAACACCACAAGGACGTGCGGCTCATGCTGGAACAAGGCCAGAAACTCGGCTCCCCCATGCTGCTCAGCACCGTGCACCAGCAGGTGCTCCAGGCCGCCGAACTGGGCGGGCTCGCCGATGCGGACACGGCGGCCATCATCGAGGTATTCAGGCGCATGGCGGGCATTCCCTCCCGCTAGGCGTATGGTGTGCATCCCCAAACGAAGGACTCGCAGACATGGTGAAAAAGATATCCCCGGCTGAACTCAAGGAATGGATGGAAAGCTCCCGCGCACACGCGGTACTCGACGTGCGCGACCCGATGGAATTTCACGAAAAACAGATTTTCATGACCACGAACGCCCCGCGCGGCGCGGTGGAATTCCTGGCCGAGCGCCTCGTGCCCGTGAAGTCCACACCCGTGGTTTGCGTGGACGAGGGCGGTCCTAGGGCGGAGCGCGTCGCCTCGCTGTTAGAAGAATGCGGCTACGCGGACGTTTCGGTGCTGGGGGGCGGCCTGGGCGCATGGGAGGCCCAAGGGTTTCCGACGGCTTCGGGCACGAACGTGCCGAGCAAGGATTTCGGCGAGCGGATTCACGTGGAAAACGCGGTGCCCGAAATTACGGCCAGAGAGCTTTATGCGCTGATCGAAGGCGATACGCCTCCGCGCATATTCGACACGAGAACCGAGGTGGAGTTCGAGCGTTTTTGCGTCCCCACGGGGCGGAGCCTGCCGGGGGGCGAACTCATCCTCCACGCATGGGATCTGGACCAGGACAAGGAAACGCCTCTCATCATCAACTGCGCGGGCCGCACCCGCAGCATCATCGGCACGCAGGCGCTCCACCGCCTGGGCGTCACGCGCGCGCGCGCGCTCAAAAACGGAGGGATGGGAATCATACTCGAGGGCTTACAGCTTGATGAGGGAAAGCCGAGCGAGATTCCGGCTCCTTCCGAGCAAAGCCGCGCCCACGGGGAAATGCTCGGCGCGCAGGTGGCCGAAGAGGAGGGGGTTCCGTTTATCTCGGTCGAGGAGCTTCGCGCGCTAAAGGCGGAATCAGACAGCCGCACGCTCTACGTGCTCGACGTGCGCCTGGCGCCCGAGTTTACGGGAGGCCATATTCCGGGGGCCATCTCCATCCCCGGCGGGCAGGCGGCGCAGCGCACGGATGAGGTGATTGCGGTGCGCGCGGGGAAAATCGTGACCTATTGCGATAAGAACGCGCGCGGCGTCATGGCGGCCTACTGGCTTCGCCAGATGGGGCTCGACGTGAGCGTGCTGAGGGGAGGCCTTAACGCTTGGCTCGAAGCCGGAGGAACGCTCGAAAAACTGAGCGCCGCGTCTTCGGGAGAAAGCCCGGCCGGGGCGGGAGAGGTTCTTCTCCTGAAAGAAGCGCGGGCGCAAACGCGCGCCTATGGATCTGGGGAGGCGAGCGCCCGGAAAATCGGCGCGATCCTTGACGTGGATTTGAGTTCTTCCTATGAGCGGGGCCATCTGCCGGGCTCTGCCTGGATATCCAGGGGCCGGCTCGAAGAGGAGGCGTCCGAGCAGATAGGGGATAAAAGCGCGCGGGTGATGTGCGTCTGTGAGGATGGGCGCAAATCCGCCCTGAGCGCGCTTTCCCTTCAAAGACTCGGGTACCGGAGGGCGGGCTATCTCGAAGGCGGCAAGGCGGCCTGGGGAGCAGCGGGGTTTTCTCTCGAAACCGGACGCGAGGGGCTGGATGAGCAGCCAAAGGACGTGCAGCTCAAGCCTTATGACATCGGACGCAGCGCGATGGAGGGCTATCTCACCTGGGAGGAGAATCTGGGCAGGAAATACGCGCGGAAGTAAGGCGCCCGTTTTTTATTCCGGCCTCGTGGGATTTGGCGATAAACCCGGTGACGCCTGTTTTCTCGCGTTCAAAGAGGCGATGATCTCGAGTTCCAGGTTTTCGTTGTATGCGTTCACCTGTCTCGGAATCGTGAACAAATCCACGATCCACCATAGACCATAGACGATCAGGGCGAGCAGGCTTAAGCCTGCGGTCGCCCCGCCCGCCTCGGGATTCGATTCCGCCATGACGAAGCCGACCACGAAGGCGAGAATCAAAACCCACGGAGCGACGACGTATATGACGCCCGTCGCGATTCTGCCCAGATAGAATTTGTGCAGGCCCAGCCAACTGAGAAAAAACCACAGGCCGTATGCGACGCCCACTGATTTCCTGCGGCGGTCGAGTTCGATGTTCAGGATATGGAGTTCCTGCGCGTCCAGCCCGCTCTTCAAGGTGATGAGTCTTTCGCTTTGGTTCGTCATTGATGGCCTCGTTTTCCTGCTGATTTCATGGATTCATCTACCATCCGTTTTTCCGGGTCTTTAAGTCAGGTGTTGATGATGCCCGGTTCGTTTCGGCTGATATCCCATCCCTTCGATTCCATGAATTGTTTGAACTCGTCCCAATCGAATTTGTCGGATTCATGAAAGCGCAGGATGGATTCGCGCGACAGATGTTTCTTCATCCACCGATAAAGCGGCTCCCCGAGCGTATCGTGGTGCTGGGAGGCGAATTCCGCCAAAGGGATTCCTTCCGGTTCGAGCACGATCCAGTAACTGCTTCGATATTTCACCAGTTTCAGGTTTTCTTCCAGAGGCGTCGGTTCGCTCATTTTCTTTCTGCACCATGAATGGGAGGGATTCACCCCTTTTCTTCGGGCGATTCACCTTATGCCCCGCCGAAAAAGTTTTTGGAATAGTGCGCTTCAACCTTCAGAATATAGCAAGGCTCCCGGCGGGATGAAACAAAAAATTTAGGGCCATGACTCCCGGGAGTATTCATTCCCATTTTCTTTTCATCATCTTGACGAGTTCGGCGCCCGACTCGCCCGCATCGAATCTTCGGGTGAATTCCTCTTCGATTTCCATGACGATTCGCGTACGCTCGCGCACCGCTTCGGCTTCATCCTGCGGCACCACGGCCACGCCGTCCGCATCGGCGACGACGATGTCTCCGGGCGCAATCCTTACCCCGCAGCAGGTGACGGGAACGTCGCGCTCCGTGGCGACCAGGCGTCTGGAATAGGGCAGGGGCCTCGCGCCGCAGCACCACACGGGCAATCCCAATTCCCTGATTTCCAGGACGTCGCGCGCCCGTCCGTCCGTAACGACGCCGGCTGCCCCCCGCCGGTGGATGACGCGCGCCCCGTTGGCCCCCAGAACGGCCATGTCGCTCGCCCCAGTCGCAAGCACGACGAACTTGCCCGGCTCCATCTCCTCGTGCGTTCCGTAGAGACTCACGCGGGAGGGGTTCACCTCACCCCGGACGGGCTCGAAGCGCATGGTGGCCGCAGGGGCGGCGACGCGCTCCTCGGTGAAGGGCGTGAGCGGGGCGACGTCTTTCATGATGAGATCTAATCCTAAAAATATCGAAGCGTCCGCGATGGCGGTCGTCGGCGCGCGGGAGAAGAATTCGAGAGCGTCTTCCATGGGTTTCTCCATCAGGTGAAAAGCGTGGTTACGAGGATTTCTATGAGCTTCGTGGAGTCTCCTGTTTGAAATTCAGACCTTGATATATTACGATTTCGAAATACGAGCGTTCCAGAGGACCCAATATAAATTTCAAGTCCGTAAGGAGTGCGTGGAATAATGACTGCCGAAATGATCGAGATCGCCGTTTTTGGAATCGCCATCCTAGCCTATCTTTACCGGATTGAGAGGAAGTTTGACAGCCGCCTCTCCGCCCTGGAAGCAAGAATGTCTTCTCTGGAAGCCAGGGTTTCATCCCTGGATGCGAGCGTGTCCTCCCTGGCAGCGGGTGTGTCGTCCGTGGACGCGAAAACGTCTCGTCTCGAAGGCATGTTCGAGGGTTATCTGGCGGGGCAAAAATCACCTGAATAATCGAGAGTTCCTAGTCCACGACGGCCACGGCCCGGCAGGGGGAGCCTTCGATCCCAGGCATCTTGAGCGGCAGCGCGATGACCTGGAAGCGCTCCTGCGGTATGGCCGAAAGATTCGTCATGTGCTCGATCTGGATGACGCCGTTTCCCAATAACGTCCTGTGGACGACGTAGTTCTCGGGCACGTTCTCGGGAATTTTTTTCACTTCCTCTTCCTGCAAGAAATCGAAACCGGCGGCCTTGACCCCCTTGTCCACGAGCCACCTCGCGCCGTCGCCGGTCAGGTAGGGCGAGTTTCTCAGATAAGCGTCTGCGCCCCAGAATTTGTCCGTAAAATCGGTGCGCAAGAGAACGATGTCGTTTTCCCGGACGAGTCCCGCATGCGCTTCTAAATCCTCGGCGGAGATGGGTTCGTCCGCCCCCTTGGATGAGAAATCGAGCAGACAGGCGGGCCCCATGAAGCGGTCGAGTTCCACCTCGTCCGTCGTCTTTCCCCAGCGGTAGATGTGGCGCGGGCAATCGAGATGCGTGCCCGCGTGCGCGAATATGGAAAGCCAGCTATCGACGAACACGACGTCCGGTTCTTTTTGGGGCGGGAAGAATTTACGCCGCACGGATGTTTCGGCATTCATCATCTTGCCTACGGCGGCGGCAACGGGGTCCATTTCGTCATAGTGGGCGAGACTCAAATCGATGATGGGCATCGGGACTCCTTCGTATGATATGAGCGACGTGTCATCCTGTGTTTATCGGGAAAATCGGGTTCATCCTGTCATAAAGAGGGCCTTTTGAAAAACTTTGACGGGGGGATTCCTGCCCCGGCTCATCCGCTCTCCCTGCCGAAACGCCTGTCTCTGACCAGAACGCGTCGCTTCCCCCGTCCCCCTTTTGGGGATAGAATTTTCTCGGGGATCCAGCATCGGCGCACTCAACCCATAGGGGGTATTGGATGAAAAAGGCGCTTTGTTTCGCTGTGCTCGTCTGTTTTCTGGCCGCGCCGGGCGTCGTTTCGGCCAAATGCTCACCCGGCCTGGTTCGCTACATGCCCTTCAGGAAGGCCGTGCCCGTATCCTACGCCCGGATGGTGAAAGCCCCGCGCCGGATCAGCATCCAGTGGTTCGGCCATGCTTTTTTCCGCATCGTCTCACCGGGGGGAATCCGGGTCGTGACCGATCCCTTCTCCCCGCATCGGGGCTATCCCGTCCCGAAGACCAAACCCCACGTGGCCACCACGAGCGAGGAGGCGATGAACCACAGCTCCGTCGAGATTCTGGGCGGAAACCCCGTCGTCTTGCGGGGCGTGCTCGGCGATGGAGAAAAATGGAACGAGGTGGATTACCGGACAGGCGACGTGCGCATCCGCAACGTGCCCATCGTGCAGGGCGGGGGCGGGGAGGATTTTGACGCCGGCGAGTCCAAGGCCTCTTCTTTTCTGTTCGAGACGGGCGGGCTTTGCATCGCCCATCTGGGAGATCTGGGCGCGCCGATGAACCCCGAGCAGCTACGAAGGCTGGGGAAGATTCACGTGGCCCTGGCCATCATCTCGGACCCGGGAGCCATGAACCCCAGAGTGATGGCGGATTTCGTCCAAAGACTCAGGCCCAACGTCGCGGTTCCGATGGACGTCCGATCCCTCGAGGAGTTGAACGTCTTTCTCGGCGCTTTCAGGCGCGTCAGGAGAATCGAGGGCGACACCTACGTCTTCAGCCGCAGGACGCTGCCGCCCCCCACAGAGGTGGTGCTCATCAAGCACAAGGCCTGGGAGTGGAAGTAGGGATGAAATCGTCGGGCGAGGTGGATGCGCTCCCTGATAATCAGCGCTTCTCCACCTCCACGTGGTAGCTGTTGAACGTGGCGTTTTCGTATTCGGACAAGGCGTCGCCGGTGAGTTGATTGGCCGCGCCGTCCTCGGGCAAACCGCCCGCAGGTATGTGCACGACCCCGGGCCTGATGCCCTCGCTCACCTTGGCCTCGAACACCGATTCTCCAAAACCGTTTTTAAGACGCACGCCGTCTCCGTTCGCAATCCCTCGTGCGGCGGCGTCCGCCGGATGGAGCGTGGCGACGTTCCAGCCGTGGCGCAGGAGCTTCGCCGCGTTGTTGAAGGTCGAACTCGCCCGGAAATAGGTTTTCGGCGTAAGGAGTTGAAGCGGATAGTCCGCCCCCTCGCGGCCCAAGTCTTCTTCGGGCGGAAAATGCGTGGGCACTTGCTGCGGGATCTCTTCGAAATAAACCTGCGCGCGTCCGTGCGGGGTGGTGAGGTCCCAGCCCGGGGCGGCGTCGGGAACGTCCACGGTGATTTGCCCCTCGGCTTCGAGCCTTTCGATCGTGACATCCTTGAGCCAGGGAAAGCACGCGTCCGCCCGCGCCGCCGCCAGGAGCTCTTCCACCCATTCTTTGGATGATTTCCACGGGAAATGCGCGCCGTAGCCCATTTTTTCGGCCAGGCGGCAGACGATCTCGAAGTCATCGAGCGACTCCCCGCGCGGCGGCATGACGCCCGGCGTATAGAGGAGGATGTGCTTGGGCGTCAACTCGTGAGCGAGGTGATAAAAGGTGCTGCCCGTCTCCATTCCCTCGGTGATCGCGCAGCGCTCGAGCCAGGTCGACGCGGGCAACACCACGTCCGCGCATTTCGCCGTGGGCGTCATGAAGACGTCCGCCACCGCGCAGAAATCCAGAGAGCGCAGGGCGCGCTCGGTCTTGTGCGCGTTTCCGGCCTGGCCGACCGGGTTGCCCCACATCACGAGCGCCGCGTTCACCGGGCCGCCGTGGGAATCGGGGTTCAGGATGGCTTCTCCGATCTGTCCGGTCGGGATGGTGCGCGTGACCGGATTGGGGACGGCCCAGCGATCGGCCATCACTTCCTCCAAGCCGGTTCCATGCGCCCTGTCCGAGGGAAAGCCCGCCTCCCGCGCCCCGTGGCGCAACACGCCGCCCGAGGCGCCCGCCATCAGGTTCAGTATGTGCAACGCCCGAACGGCCTGCTCCCCGTGCACGGTGCGCTGGTAAGACCCGTAGTAGACGATGACTTTGCCTCGCCGCATCGCCCGGGCGATGGCGTGTACGTGCTCGGTTGAAACGCCGCATTCGCGCGCCGCGCGCTCGGGCGTCCAGGGTTCGGCGGCGTCCCTCAGATAATCGAGCGCGGGCCTGCATCCGGTTCCGTTCACCTGAAATGTCCCGCTTAAGGCCGGCTTTTCGCAGGCGTTGAACGGCTTGGCCGAAGCGGAGGCTTCATCCCAGACGAGCGGCGCGCCGTCCGAATCCCGCACGAAGCGGCCGGTGTCCGTATCCACGAGAAACGCGGCGTTGGTCTTCTCCCCGAGGAAGGCCTCATCGGGCGCGCCTTCTGCGAGCATGAGGCGAAGCACGGCCAGCGCCAGCGCGGTGTCCGTCGAGGGGCGAATCGGCACGTGCATCTCACCAAAACGCTCCACCGTCCGCGTGCGAACCGGGTCCACCACGATGAAGCGGGTTCCTTTTTTCCTGGCTCTCTGTAAGGACTGGAGCAGGCCGCGGTATCCCGTCTCCACCGGGTTGTTGCCCCAGAGGACGATCCACTCGCAATCATCGCTCGGCTTGTTGCTCACCTGCCAGTGGCCGAATACGTCGTCGCTCGCGCCGAGAAAGGCCTTCCAGCAGAGGCTGCCGCGCATGTAGGGCTGCACCGCGCCGCCCCACATGTTCAAAAGCCGCATGATGGTGGCGGGTTCCGCGTCGCGTCCGCCGGGCAGGGTGTGCTGGGCGGAGTAGTGATACATCATCACCGATTCGTTGCCGCCCTTCGCCTTGGCGGCCTCGAGCCCTCCGGCGACCAGTTCCAGCGCCTCGTCCCAGCTCACGCGCTCGAAGCGGTTCGCGCCGCCTGGGCCCGAGCCCTTCTCGCCCACGCGCTTCATCGGGTAGAGGAGCCTGTCGGGGTGATGATACCTGTCCGGCAACTGGAACCCCTTGATGCAGGGCTTGATGCGCATTCTGGGATTCGCCCGGAACGAGGTGATGTCTCCTCCGCTCGTTTCGACCTCGAAACTGCATGGGTTGTTCCCGCAGTGGGGGGAGCAGAGCGTATAGGTTTTCTTATGCGCTTCGGACATCGCATTCTCTCGTCGTTTTCGGTGGAGACACCGCTTTACACGATTTATTCAGCATTCTAACATAGGGCTTCTTCTGTTTCTGAGCAAATGGTGTTCGTCATCATAGAGCGGAACGCGTGATATCGCCTTCACCTACATTTGACCCTTCTGGAGGTAATAGAAAATGACTACAGACGCAACAGCGCAGGACGGAACGGCACAGGCCGAATTCGTCCCCCCCACCTGGGACACCAAGATGCCCTTGCCGTCGAATCCCGAGACGGGCGAGGACGCGAACGACTATTACACCATCGATTGCGAAGTGCACGTGATGCCTGAGGATTACCGGCGTTTCATCAAGTATTTCGAGGGCACCAAAACCTTCGAGTACGCGCACAAGATGTGCAACCAGTGGCAGTGGATCGACCACAGGAACAACAGGCAGTCGGCCATCCACCCGGGTATGGACTGGAACATCGACAAGATCATCGGCGACATGGATCGCTCGGGCGTGGATCAGATAGCCCTCATGCGTGAGTCCTTCATCGACACGGCGGGAGACAGCGCGCCGTTCTCCACGAACCAGCACGTCATCGACGCGATCGAGAAATACCCCGACCGCGTCATCGGCGTCTCGAACGTGGGGCCGTTCTCCAAGCGCAAGACCAAGGATTTCCTCTGGGAGATGGAATACCTCCACGACAACTACAACTTCAAGTTCACGAAGTTCTATCAGCCGGAGGATTGCCCCATCAACGACCGCAGGCTCTGGCCCGCCTATGAGATGTGCCAGGACAAGGGCATCGTCGCTTTCTTCCACACCGGCATCACCATCCGGCTGGGTCCCACGCGCTACACCCTGCCGGTTCTGCTGGACGAGGTGGCGTCGGACTTCCCCGACCTCAAGATCGTGGCCTACCACGGTGGCTATCCCTACTGGGAAGACTTGGTCATGCTGCTCTGGAAACACCCGAACATTTACGTGAGCTATTCGATTCTTCTGCCCTGGCTCATGCGCGCGCCGCACCGGTTCGCGCACATGGTCGGCACGACGCTGCAGATCGCAGGCCCCGGCCGTTTCGTCTGGGGCAGCGACTGGCCGGCTTCGGACCCCTATCAGTCGGTCGAGGCGATCCTGAAGCTCCACATCGACGAGGAATTACAGGAGAAGTGGGGATATCCCTCCATCACAAAACAAGACAAGGCGGATTTCCTGGGCGGCACGCTCGCGAGACTGGCGGGCATCGACCCGGTGAAGAACCACCTCAAGTTCCCCGGCATGAACGGCTCGCCGGAGGGGTCGACGCCGGAGGGCGACATTACCCGCGCGATCATGGCGAAGCAGGGCAGCTAGCCTTACAGCCCGGCACCCCGCCTGAAAGCATCAAACCCCGTCCGGGTTCGCCCGGGCGGGGTTTCTTTCTTGTGCGTACCTCGGGGCGAGGGCGACCGCTATTGAGAAGGCCTGATCCTGTAAACCGCTCCTCTCTCCTCGGACAGGAACCAGAGCGCGCCGTCGGGCGCTTCGCGAACGTCGCGGACGCGGCCGGTCTCGGGGAAGGCCAGGCGCTCCACTTCCCTAAAACCGCCGGCGGGGTCGAGCCGGGAGATATGGTCGAATTTCAGGGAACCGACAAAAAACTGCCCGCGCCACTCCGGCCAAAGCCGCCCCGAATAGATGGCCATTCCCGAGGGCGCAACCGAGGGGTCCCAGTAGAAATCCGGCTGTTCCATGCCCTCTTTTGCGACGCCTACGCCGATTTTTGCGCCCGAATAGTGGCGGCCGTAGGAGATGACCGGCCATCCGTAGTTCCGGCCCTTCCTGACCCGGTTGATCTCGTCTCCGCCCCGCGCGCCGTGCTCGACGACCCAGAGCGCGCCGCTCGCGTCGAGCGCAGCGCCCTGGGGGTTCCTGTGACCCCGGGACCAGATTTCAGGCCGCGCCCCCGCCCGCCCGACGAGCGGGTTGTCCGGGGGGGTGCTCCCGTCGCGCCGGATGCGAACGATCTTGCCGTGGTGGAGAGAAAGGTCCTGCGCCGCATCACGGTCTCCCCTCTCGCCGAGCGTCAGGAACAGGGTTCCGTCCGGCGCCTCCACGACCCGCGAGCCGAAATGCCGGCCCCCTCTGGAGGGAGACGCCATTTCGAAAATGACGCGCAGGTTCTCTAACTTCAGGTTGTCGGATGAAAGGGCGGCGACGGCGAGCGCAGTGCCTCCCCCGCGCCGGTATCGTTTCGAGTAGGTGAGGAAAATCTCGCGGGTTAATGGAAAATCCCGCGCGGCGACGACGTCCATCAGCCCGCCCTGCCCCCACGCATAGACTTCCGGGACGCCCGAGACTTTGGTCTTCCGGCCCGCGAAATCGAAGTGGAACAGCGCGCCGTCGCGCTCGGTGACCAGAAACGCTCCGCCCGGAAGGAACGCCAGCCCCCAGGGCGTATCGAGGCCCGATGCCACCGCCTCGACCGAAACCGGGCCTGTCGCCGTCCGCCGCTGCGCCGCCCATCCCGGCGCGGCGCAGAACGCCAGGAGCAAGAAAACGAGGAGCCAGGGCAGGGCCGCCGTATAGTTCCTGAATCGTGGTCCCGGTATTGCATTCTTCCATAAAGTTCTCATGATCTCCCTCCCGGCGGCTTCGGGCCGATTCTATCGCGAGAGCAAAGCCGGGCGCCAGCGGGGGGTCAAACCCGAGTGGGGAGGGGTAATTGACGGAGCCCCGTAGGGACTTGGCCCCTGTGCTCGCCCGTAAAAACGGCGGGTCGCATGTATGTGGCGCTCCCAAGAAGGGAGAGCCACCTACGACGAAACCCTGGGCGGCGGTGGTTTTGTAGGTCGGACATATATGTCCGTCACGCATATATGCGGCCCGCACAGACGGGGAAGGCATGGGCATGAAATGACGAACGAAAACCTGTCTACAAACGAGAGTTGCTGGTAGGGGCGGACACACAGGTCCGCCCCTACGATAACGACATCGCCTCCCAGGTTGCAAACTCTGCCTCATCGGGGTTGTTGAAAAAGTCCTGATTTAGTGATTTGGCGTATGGAACCAACCGGGGAGGGGGGTCCGTAGCGGACAGGCCCCTTTGCCTGTCCGAGGTCGCGACCTGTGGGACAGCCCCGAGGAGGGACTGTCCCTACGAGGCGGTGCGGTTTTGTTCGTCATTCCGGCGCATGCCGGAATCCATGTGTTTTGCCTTTGTTTTTTATTTTCTGATTGATTCCCGCCAATGAGGGGGAGATGAAAAGCCGGAGTATTGTCATTCCGCTCGGCAATGGATTCCGCAGCCCCTCCTTCCTCAGTCGGGACTGACACCGGAATGACGGCGGTCAATTCCGACCGAGAAGGGGTTTTTCAACAACCCCTCATCGGTCGGGTTTGACCCCCCACCGCATCAGCCTTCGCTCAAAACGCTCGGCTTCTGCGTCGGGCTTCCCCCTCGGGAAGCGCAGCCTCTCCTTCCTCAGTCGAGGCTGACCCTCAAGGGGAGAGTGAGCCTCGCCTTTGCTTATCTTCCCGACGACCTTCCCCTTCCTCACAAAAGCCCCTGAACCCTCACATCTTCGCCAAGATGAACTTGACCACCAGGCTCGTGGCGATAAAGAACAAGGCGATCCGGATGATCCTGAAGAAAAGCGCCTGGTCGATGCGCTCGCGAACCCGGATGCCCACCAGATATCCGATACACACGGGGATGGTCGCCAGCAGCCCTTCGATAAAGCGGGGCTTCGTATAAATGCCCTGGTGTGAAAGGCTCAAGATCATGACGGCCATGCCCGCCGCGTTGAAGATGTTCATCAAGAAGATGAAGGGGTTTTTCGGCAGTCTCAGCATGCTGAAGTAAATCGTGCTGATGACGCCGCTGATGGTCGTCGTCCCGTATACGAAACCGAGGGTCGCGCCCATGACGGCGGCCACGATTTTTTGCAGCCCCGCGCCGAGTTCCTTGAAGGAGCCGAGGCGGCGCTCCACGAGCAGGTATGTATACGCCATGAGGCCCATGATGAGGCGGATCGAATCGGGGTCTCCGAATCTGAGAAACCACACCCCGACCGGTACGAATGCCAGGGCGAACGGGAGATAGAGCGAAATTTCCCTGATGGCGCGCCACTCCGAACGGAGGCGGTAGGCGTCGACGACGTTCGAGACGAGGAGAGAGAACGCAAGCAGGGTGGCGACGTTTTGGGGGACGAGAAAGAGCGCGAGAAGCGGCGCGGCCACCAGCGGAGTGCCGAAACCGATCGACCCCTTGGCGAATCCTCCCAAGAAGAGAACGCAGACGACGAAAACGACTTCCGGCTCGCTCATGTGATACCTAAGGGAAAGGAGGGGCGTTCATCTCGAAGCGCGGTGGGAAGCATGGGCGTCCGGGCGCATGAGAATATGGGAGAGGATATAAAACCTCTCCCGAAGCGCGCGGCCCAGGCGTTTCCCGGCTATCTCGCGCCCGGGCGGGTTTCCTCCCGGGGAATGGATCCGTGGTCCTTGGAAACGCGCTTCAACCCGCGATGTCCTCGCCTCCGTCGACCCGAATCAAATCGCCCGTCATCCACTGTGTGCCGGAGGCGGCCAGCGTCGCGATGGCGTCGGCTACTTTCTGCGTCGTCGTCAGTTCCCCGTGCGGGTTGATTTTTTTCGTGTTGTGGATCATCTCGGCGTTTCCGGGGATTTTGCGGAGTGCCGGCGTGTCCGTTACGCCCGCCTGGATGCTGTTCGCCGTAATGCCCTTTGGCGCGAGTTCGACGGCGAGTTGGCGGATGTGGCTTTCGAGCGCGGCCTTGGCCGCCGATACGGCGCCGTATGTTTTCCATATGCGGTGGCCGCCCGCGCTCGTCATGGCGTAGATGCGGCCCCCGAAGCCCATGAGGCCGCTCCGCACGAGCGCCTGGGTCCAGTACACCAGGCTGTTCGCCATGACGTCCAGCGTCATTTCGAGCTGCCTGGGGGAGATGGAGTCTTTCTCCTCATCGGCGATGTAGGGCTTGAGCGTGCCGAAAGCCAGACTGTGGAGCAGGATGCGCACGGCGCCCTTCGCGTTCCCGCCCAGGTGTTCCTCTATTTGATCCAGAACGCTCGCGCGCTCTTCATGGCCCGCCGCGTTCACGTTGAAATAGAGGGATTCGGCGCCGTTTTTTTTAATTTCCTCACGGATGCGCTCCACGTTCGGCAGCGTGGCTTTTCTGTCGAGGTGAACGCCGAAAATGTTCACCCCCAGGCTCGAGAGCTTGAGCGCATTCGCTTCTCCAAAGCCGCTGCTGGCTCCCAGGATGAGCGCCCAGCTCCCTGCCAAGTCCGGTTTCCTCACCTTGTTCTTCTCCTTTTCAGGCTGTGCGGAGCGTCGCATTTTTTCTTGTTTATAGCATATCCGGGCGGGATTGGGGTCCGCCTTGCGCGAGGCGCGCTTTTGTGGATTCGCGGCGGCGGCCGCTCATCCACCCGCAGGGGCGGTTCGCGGACGGCCCGTAACGACGAACCGAATGCCGGGTCGTTCACGAACGACCCCTGCGAAACCGCACCCTCCCCCTTCGGCCGGAAACGACCGGCAAGGTGCCGACGCGCATGCGCCCGCACTTGCCGTCATGGGGCGGGCGTGCGGGCGTGTTAGGCTTTAGCGGCGAGCCGGTGCGTCGAGAGCGCGCGGAATTTGTGAAAACAGGGGAAAAAAGGGAAAAATAGGGGAAAATATCTGAAAATAAGTGAAAATTTATCTTGTTGATATATAAAGAGTTATACGTATTTTTCCCCCTATGGGAGGGGTAGGGGGGTGCGCCGTTCGCCGCGCAGGCCCGTGCTCTTAAAAACGCGAAAAACTGGATGAATCAACGGGTAAAACGGAAAATAGATATATTGAATTTTTGAATGCAGTCAGCCGTATCCCGCGCATCCGAATTGCTGCCGGAAGGACTCGATTTTGACCGGACGGGATGCTAGTGTATCTTGTGTTGGACGATGGGGAAATAGAATGGTAAATTTTGATTGCTATGAAGCGCCTTGATTGGAGAGCGTTTTGACCTCGTGGTTTTCAGAAAATAAGCGAGGCGTTGATTTTATGGGAGAATGCGACTCATGCGAAAAATGGCCGGTATTGTTCTAGCGGGTGCAATGGTTTTTGTGGTTGCGGGATGTACGCCGCCCAAACATCAGGTTTGGGTGAAGCGCGGCGTAGGCGTGAAAATGGACCAGGCGGTGAAAGACCTGAAGGGTTGTTCGGATCGCGAGGAGTTCATATTCGATTCGAAAGCCAAAGGCGGCCCTACCGCGATCAGTTCCGAAACCACGTATGCGCAGAGCAAGTTCGATTCTTGCATGATGGCCAAGGGCTTCAAAAAGAAATAAACTTTGAAATTGTGAGCGATGACCCAGCCGGAGGGATGGCGCAGACTCCCGGTCGGCGTTCTCCGTAATTGCCGAGTAAGCCAACAAAAGAGCCGGAGAATTCATTCTCCGGTTCTTTTATTCTCCGGCGCGAGTGCATAAAAACGGATATCGATGAAAACCGAAGAGCAGGAGATAAGAATGAGCCAGAGTGAGGGTCCATCCCGCTGGGAAGTCGAGCAGGCGGCCGATCTGAAAACTTTTGAAGTGCACCGCGCCGAGGGGCCGGACGCCGTAACGTGCGGCGTGCTCACCGTAAGCGATACGCGCACGGAAGAAACAGACACGAGCGGCAAATTGATCATGAACATGCTGAGCGACAGGGGCCATAAAGTGCCCTTTTACCGCATCGTGAAGGATGAACCGGTCCAAATTCGCGAGTCCCTGTTCGAGGCGTGCGCAAATCCCGATATCCAGGTGGTGATATCGAACGGGGGCACGGGCATCACCAAACGGGATACGACATACGATGTCGTCGTTTCCATCCTGGAGAAGGAGATGCCCGGCTTCGGCGAGCTGTTTCGTCACGTGAGTTTCGAGGATGTCGGCACGGCCGCCATGTTGACCCGGGCAACGGCGGGGACTTGCCGGGACACCATCATCATGACGCTTCCCGGCTCGGGGAACGCCTGCCGCACGGGAATGGAAAAAATCATTCTTCCCGAAATCAGCCACATGGTGCGAGAGGTCTTGAAACCATAGGGTATTCCGTCATCGATTCAGGGTGCCAATCGGCTCCCGGCGACACGGGAAAATGCCGAATAGAGCTCGGGATCCTGCCATAAATGCGGGCGAAATGGGGGACAAACCCCGCTTGGTTCTCCTCGCGGCGTTTTCATCCGTCAAGTTGACACGAGATATCCAAAAAGACTAGGTTTAACGCGGATTTCGCACAGGGGATAAGCCCCTTTCCCTTGAAAGGGGAAGACCTTTCGCTCCTGATGAGGTTTATTTTCATGGAAAGTCACGCGGTATACCCGGGAACCTTCGATCCGCCGACAAAAGGGCATTTCGATGTCGTCCGCAGGAGCCAGAAACTTTTCTCGAAGGTCACCGTAGCTATTTCCGCTCACCCCTCGAAAGAGCCTTTGTTCAGTTTCGAGGAGAGGAGAAATTTTTTCCTCGAAGAATTCGAGGGCTCGGAGCAACTCGAAGTCACGAGCTTCGAGCGTGAGTTGCTCGTGGATTTCGCCCTCAATGTAAATGCCCAAGCCATCATTCGCGGTCTTCGCGCCGTGAGCGATTTTGATTATGAAATGCAGATGACGCTCATGAACAGAAGGTTGAACGAGGAGATCGAAACGATTTTTCTCATGCCTAGTGAACAATATAGCTTCCTCAGCTCCAGTCTTGTAAAGGAAGTCGCTTCACTCGGCGGAGACGTGAGCGAACACGTGTCTTTATCCGTGCGTGAGGCGCTTGGCGAACGATTCCGCAAATAACATTTATTTTCTAACCCTGGAGTTCTTCATGCGTTTTGCATCCCGAATGAGCAAGCTGCCTCCCATTCCGACCCTGGCGATGAATACCAAAGCGGCGGAAATGAAGGCGCAAGGCTTCGACGTCATCTCGTTCGCTGCAGGAGAGCCCGATTTCGATACCCCCGAGCACATCAAGGAAGGAGCCATCCAGGGTCTCCGTGACGGCGCTACGAAATACACGGCGGTTCGGGGCGTGCCCTCCTTGAGAGAGGCGATTAGCGATTGGGCCGAAGAACACAAGGGCCTTCGATATGACCCGATAACGGAAGTGATCGTCACCGTGGGCGGAAAGCAATCGGTCTTCAACGCCCTGCACGTCCTCGTCGAAGGTGGCGATGAGGTCGTTATCCCCGCGCCCATCTGGGTGGCGTACGAGCCCGTCGCCACCCTGACCGGGGCGAAACCGGTTCTGGTTAAGACGAGTGAGGAAAACGGCCATAAAATGACGGCCGAGGAATTGCGCGAAGTCGTGTCTGCGCGCACGAAAGTCGTGGTGCTCAACAGCCCGTGCAACCCTTCTGGCTGCGTGTATAGCCGCGAGGAATTAGAAGCGATTGCCGAAGTCGTTTTATCCACCGACGCGATGGTCATGTCCGATGAGATTTACGGGAAAATCACCTATGACGGTGAGGAGCATGTGTCGATCGCCTGCTTCTCTTCCGAGATGAAGGCGCGCACGCTTGTTTTGGACGGTTTTTCGAAAACGTATGCGATGACGGGTTGGCGGATGGGGTATACGCTCGCAAGACCTGAAATCATCTCTGCCATGGACACGCTGCAGGGCCAGAGCACGAGCAACGCCACTTCCTTCGCTCAATATGGGGGGATTGCAGCCCTCAGGGGATCGCATGAGTTCCTTAACGAATGGCTGGCGCAGTACGACGCGAGAAGAAAGGCGATTGTCGAGGGATTCAACGGAATAGAAGGTTTAAGCGTTGTGAACCCCAAGGGCGCCTTTTACGCTTTTCCGCGGGTGAGCGGTGTATTCGGGCGTCAAGGGCCGAATGGAGTATTAAAAAATTCAATGGATGTGGGGCTGTATCTCCTCGAACACGCCCAATGCGCCGGCGTGCCCGGAGCAGGATTCGGCGCCGACGATTACGTGCGTTTCTCCTACGCGACTACCCTGGAAAACGTAAAAGAAGGGATTGAGCGAATCAGAGCGGCTTTGGGACAACTTGGTTAATGTATGGCTTGGGACGAGCCCTTCAAATTCTTGCCATGGTGGATTGCGGCATTGCGCTGCTCATCGGAATTTTGAACCCTTCGGCCTATGCGCTCCAACTCGTCATTTTAGGTTCTGCAGTCATTCTATTTTCTCTTGGGCGGTTGATTCAAAAAAAAGCGCATGTTCCATCAATCGCTGAGCGCGATCGCTCATCTGTATCCGAGAGCGAATGAGGGTGTCTCCAACTGGACGGCAAAGTTTGCTTTACGACTGGTGGGAGTCGTCTTGTAACCACTACTTCCGTGAGAGTTTTGGTGACGTAGGCGAACAAATTAGACAAAATTTCACCCAAATGCTTTTTCCTCCCCAGGCGGAACCTACCTTGCCTGAGCAAGCCCTTCCGATTTCTTTTATACACTTGAAGTTGTTGGCCGGTGAGGAGTTGAGTTTTGTGCTTCAGTACCTGGAGAAGATGACAACGCTTTTTGGTGTTCAGGGAGCAAAGCCGTCAATCGGTGCTTTGTATCTGATGCTGACGGCTCTGACGTCGAGACCCGGAAAATTGTCGTCTATGGTGAAGGCGCAATCAGCGTTTTTCAGCTTACTGCTCCGTCGTTTGGCGAATATGCTCGACGATGGCATGGGTGAAGACGCCATACGAAAAGAACTTTCCGATGTTTGGGAGATTCATTCAGAACCGGCCACAAGCGCCACATTAGAAGGCGCTCGTGGCCTTTGGCGACGCTATGGCGATTCATATCTCGGGTTGACGCCTCTGCCGATGGATTTGGATTCATGGCTTGAGAGCAACGGTTTAACCGACTATGTCGGCGAAGCTCGGGAAATGTATAGGAACGTAGAGGAAAATCATCATCTATTTGAAATGGTTCATCGATTGGCGGTGATAGAGGGCTTGGGGATTTCGATTGAAGCTACAGAAGATATTGACCGAACAAAGTCGTGGGAGAATATGCGGGCTGGATTGATGAAAAGCCTTGAAGGCGCCATAGACGGCATTACGCCCTGGGAGTCGGAAATTTTGCATCCCGCGCCACCATTGTTAATTTCTTTGCTTACATGGGCAAACAAACTCCAATTGTTGAATGAAGGCGAAACGCCTACAGCATGTCCTGGGCGGGAGAGGTTGCCCGATTGGTTGAAGGATTTTTTGAGAGAAACAAATGAAGAGGATAGAGTTCTCTCATCAGGACGATTCATCGTTGGCGGAGAAACTTATATCGTTGCTGGTATTGATGAGTCGGCTTCGCCTGAATTGGTTTCGGTTGTTTTGGGTTTACCGGAGCGGACGGATTTGAATACCCTTGGACTGAGTGTTCGCTTTGGAGATGGAACGGAAAAATCATTTCCATTCCATCTGAATAATGGGAAAGACCTTTTGGCAGCGCTATATTTGACGGCTCAGGATGATGTTCGATTCGACATCATCATTCGAGGGATGGATAATATTTGGCGTTTCGGTACCTCTTTTTATTTAGTGATGCCACACGAACAGCGAGCGATTTGGGTTCAACGCCTGCTTTCTTTCCTAGCGGAAAAACTTGAAGGTGATGAAGACAGGATTCGGTTAGAGATATTGAAAGGGATGAAACGGGAAAATGAAAAATGTTGACTTCGTCTGATGGCGTGGGCTACTTGGCTTTCCTGAGGAAAATCGTCCGTTTACGCTCGCACCCTCCAGACGAGGGCTACGGCAATGAGTCGGCTGGCCGCCATGGCTGTGAACACCCAAAACCATCCATTTGCAATGGCGAGAGATAGCCACCCAAAGAATATGGCTTGAAGCGCGCCGTAAATATACCCATGGGCATCCAATACACCTGCCGCTGTTCCGGCCAGCCGTCTCCCGGCCAGATCTACCCCCAGCGCCTGTACGGTAGACATGTTGACGCAAAATCCACCGACGATGAGCAAAACGACGGCGAGCGGAATGTTATCGGCCGGCGCATAGGCGATTCCCATCATCGCAGCAGCGCTCAGAAAGGCGGCAAGCATGATGACGATGGAGCGGTTGCTCTTGAAGAATCGATCAGAAATGATTCCGCCGAATATGGGCCCGAACAAATATCCCAAAGGATAGGCGAAGGTGAGCAAACCCATCTGTTTGAGGTTGAACCCACCCACCTGGGCGTAATACAAAGGCGCCCATGAGACGACGCCGTAGCGAACCACATTGTCCAGTCCTTTGACATGGCACGCCAAGAAAAAGCGCAGATTTGTCATCAGGTGAAGATACGCCTTTAGGCCATGTTCACTATCGCTTCCTGCTGCTTCTGCTTCGCGGGATACGTCATCCGACTCCTTATATTCAGGGAGATTCAGTTCTGAAGGCTTGTCTTTGGCGATAAAATAAAAAATGATTCCCATGACGGCAATAATCATGGGGGGGTAGCGAATCGCGGCTCGCCAGCCATATTGCGCCGCCACCCAGGGAACGATCGCCCAAACGATGAGGAGCGCGATTCCGGCGGCTGTTCCCACGAGGCCAATCGCTTGCCCCCGCTCGCGTCTGGGCCACCATTGCGCCACCAGGCCAAGCCCCGGCCCCCATGTCGCCGCATTCACAAAACCGACTACCGCCCAGGGTATGGCGAGCGTGGTGATGGAGTTTCCAAAACTCGCGATGAAGTTGAATACAGACGTGGCGATTGCGGCGAAAAGAATGGTGTTTCGATAGCCTATTCTTTCCGCGATTCGTCCAAAAATCAAATCGCCGAACGCAAAGCCCCAAAACATCCATGAGTTGATCCATCCGGTATCGACTCGCGTGATGCCCATATCTTGGATGACGGCGTATTGCACCAGACTGAAGTTGAATCTGCCCAGATAGTTGAAAGCATAGAAGCCGCAAAAGGCGATGAGAACACGCCATTTCCACTGGTGGAACTCAGGCGGCAGGTCATGATATTCGACCTGGATAGGACTTCTTCGCTCGTTCATACTTGAAGGGTTGTTTCAGGAAATCCTAAACGCAGGCCGAGAAGCAAATTCATCTTCACCATCTTCTGGTGATTTGGGATTTTCAAGAAGATTCACTCATCTCTCCTGCAAAATGCGGCGAATGACGATTCTTGTATCTGCTTATGGATGACATTCTATCAGATGGTAGTTCTTTTTTCCCTTCCGAAGGAGAATGTACCGACCAAACAATATATCATCGACAGATAACATACTGCCCTCTCCCGTAATACGGCGATTGTTCACATAGATGCCACCGCCTTTTAAGTCTTTTCGCGCCAAGGATTTCGACTTGCAAAGTCCGGTTTCCACCAGGGTATCTATTAGCGGATATGGTGGTGCTCCTGATCGCAGGGTTCTTGGCATTTCCTCTGCCGCCGAGAGTAAATCGTTTTCCTCAATGCCATCGAGTTGAACTCCAAAAAGAATTTTGGCGGCGCGCTCCGCGCTCCGCGCTGCGGCTTTGCCATGTACGAGCGTCGTCAGCTCCTTTGCGAGGCGACGTTGTCCTTCTCGTTTCTCCGGAGACTTGAGGTGTTCTTTTTCAATTTCATCGATCTCGTCAATCGATAAAAAAGTGAAATATCTTAAAAACCTGCCGACATCCCTGTCGTCTGTCTGAATCCAGTATTGCGAGAATCGGTATGGACTGGTTCGCTTTGGGTCCAACCAGATATTGCCTTTTTCTGTTTTACCGAATTTCCTGCCATCGGAAGTCGTGATGAGCGGGAAAGTCATTCCGTATGCGGGTTTTCCATGAACCCGCCGAATCAACTCGATGCCTGCTGTGATGTTACCCCATTGATCAGAGCCGCCGATTTGTAAGGTGCAATTTTCTTTTTCGAACAGGTGCAAAAAATCATACGCCTGAAGCGCCATATAACTGAACTCGGTGTATGATATTCCCGCGTTGGCGATGCGTGACTTAATGGATTCTTTCGCCATCATGTAGCCGATAGAAAAATGTTTGCCTACATCGCGCAAAAAATCGATGAGGTGAATCTCGTTCAGCCATTCTGCGTTGTTCACCATCCGAGCGGCATTGGGACTTGCATCAAAATCCAGGAACCTCTCGAACTGGGCCCTGATTCCTCTGAGGTTGTGTTCTAAAACTTCTGCCTTTAGAAGGTTTCGTTCTTCTGATTTTCCCGATGGGTCTCCTATCATCCCGGTTCCACCGCCGATGAGCGCAATCGGCCGGTGGCCCGCGCGTTGAAAACGCATGAGTCCTGTAATGGGAACCAAATTCCCGACGTGCAAACTGTCGGACGTAGGGTCAAAGCCGCTATAGAGGCTCATACCGCCTTTTTCAAAAGCACTAAGCATTTCCGCTTGATCCGTGTGATCACGGACTAAGCCGCGGATTTTAAGTTCATCAAACAAATTCATGAGTACTCTCCACAGTGTTCCTGTTGCATATGAAGCGGCTACAAGGTGATTCCCTATAAGAATGTTATTCTTCAGTCGATATTGTATCTTATTCGATATATATCAGGGCAGGGGGCTTGCTGAAAGTTGGGTCACCGGTTTTCGAGGGAAGCGGGATGGCGCTTCGTTTTGATTTTCAGGGCAAAAGGGTAATTCTGACCGGGGCCACGGGAGATGTAGGCAAAGCGCTTGTTGAGGGATTTCTGAATACGGGGGCGAAACTCGTCGCCACGGGTCGAAATTCAGAAAAGTTGCACCTCATCTCAGGATCCCGTGAGATGATGAAAAAGATACCCTGTGATTTGGAAAATTTTGATGAGGTGAAGACCATGACCAAAGAAGCAATCGCATGGCTTGGTGGATGTGATGTCTTCATTCACACAGCGGCGAACATGTTGGTGAAAGCCCCGCTCTCGCTTGATGCGTCTGATTGGAAGCGCGCGCTTCGCGTGAATCTCTTAGCGCCTTATTTTTGCATTCAAGGGGCGATGCCCGCACTCATGAATTCTCCGGCGGGGCGAATTATTCTATATGGTTCTGGGGCTGGGAAATCAGGGGGGCTGGGCTATAATCTCACATATGCGGCTTCAAAAGGTGGTATTTTAGCCATGACGTTCAACCTCGCTCGCGAATTAGCGAAAACGAAAGTGACCGTGAACTGCTTAGTTCCCGGGCCGATTGATGGGCCTTTAATGCGGGAATTCGGCCCGGATTTATACAACAAAGCACTGGCGAAACATCCAATGGGAAGGTTTGCTATGGCCTCGGAATTGGTTCCAGCCACTCTATTTCTCGCTAGTGAGGACGCTGCGCATATCACTGGTGAAGCACTGGATGTAAACGGAGGGTATTTTACCGATTAAAGAAGATATTCCCGAATGATAAGAGCGAGATGTCATTATCTTTTACGGTGGGATTTTGGACGTAGGAGTTGATTGTGCATGAGAAGACATCAGTCAATGAAAAATTAGGGGTGGGGTTGGTGGAAATTGAAGGGGTATTCCTACACCTGAGCAGACACATCGATGCTGATCAGGAATGGATCGGCCAGATAGAGGTTCTGCGCCAGCTTCACGCCTGCTGGCTGGTTGTCGCGGAAGAGGATTTTTCTCTCTCTCCGCGAATTATTGGTCCTCCGGGAATCGGGAAAACAACACTGGCGATGGCGGCGGCGCGGGAGAGAAACCAAGAGCTTTATATTTTTCAGTGCACTTCTGATACGCGTCCTGAGGATCTCTTGATCACACCCGTGTTGGCGGAATCAGGAAAAATTATCTATCACGCATCGCCTCTTGTTACAGCGATGATAAGGGGAGGGGTCTGTGTGCTGGATGAAGGAAATCGGATGAGCGAAAAAAGTTGGGCCTCACTGGCACCATTGCTCGATCATCGCCGTTATGTGGAGTCCATCGTAGCGGGTGCAACGGTGAAGGCACACCCAGATTTTCGCTGTTGCGTGACCATGAACGAAGATGCTTCAACGTACGAGGTGCCCGATTATATTCTCTCGAGACTGCAACCCACTTTAGGGCTTGAATTTCCAAACAAAAATGATGAACTGGCTATCCTCAAGTATCACTTGCCGTTTGCTCCCAATGAGATGTTGGCCCTGACAGTGGAGTTTTTACAGGAAGCCCATGAACTGGACCTTGAATATTCCCCTCGGGATGGAATCCATATCCTTCAATTCGCGCTTAAACGTCTCGCGCAGGACTCAGATCATCCACTTGCTCAAGACGAAGCGTGGAGAGAGTCGCTCACCAAGGTTTTAGGAGATGATGCGTTGGACTTGAAAGATCTGGCGCGTAGAAGACAACAAGCCCTCGGCGATGAGCCACCACCACTTGATTTCGGCGATCTTTTCTTTGGTGACGATAGCCCATTGCACCCCCAACAAGACGATTAGTTATGGCCGCGCAAGATTTTCTGGGCATCACCAATCGGATCAGTGTACTTCCCGTCATCCATGGGTCGGGAGACTTTGCCGTCGAAGTGCGGGATAGGATTTTGAAATTTGAACCTGACTGCGTTGCGGTTCCTCTGCCGCCATCTTTTCAAGATGAGGTAGAAGCAGGTGTTGAGAACCTTCCATATGTCTCCATGGTGTCGATGAATGAGGATGCCCAATCATATTTTGAAGGAGGTGAAGCGGAATTTGATGAGTCATGGGATGAATACCCACAGTCAGAGGATGATTTGAACGCTCAAGAAGAGTTTATGGCGGATAAATCAGTTTTGCCTTCCCATAACTATGTGCCGATTGATCCTTGTCAGCCGGTGATCTCAGCTCTCAGGGTAGCAATGGGAGAACGTATCCCCAGATTTTTTGTAGATTTAGAAGTGGAACGATTTCATGAGGATGTTCATGTGTTGCCAGATCCTTATGTACTCAAAAAAGTACCGATGGAAGCCTTTGCTGCGTCTCTTTTGACGGTAGCACCCAAGCCTCCTCCTTCATCACAGCGTGCTGCGAGAATCCGCTGGATGGCCGATGCCTTGCTCGAACTCGAGGCGAGATACAAGCGCATCGTTTTCGTGTGTTCTGCGATGGATTGGCCCTGGATTCACTCAGCCTGTCGAGAAGGTCCGTCTGGTGACAAAAAATTGTTTGGGCCCCGTTTAGACATATCCCTCAACCGGCCCCAAAGGTATAGAGTATCGGAAGGTACTTTGGCCTTTTTCTTGGGGGAGTTTCCCTATCTGACTTATTTATACGAAAAAAAACGCGAAGAATTCATTGGTGACTTCAATTTATCTATCGACGGTGTCAAGGAACTCCTATTGGAGGCGAGAACGGCATGGTTAAGAGAACATCGACCCGTGCAAAACTGGGTGACGCCTCAAAGGCTTCAGGTTTTCTTGCAATACGTCCGGAATTTGACGCTTCAAGCGAGAAGATTGACGCCGGATTTGTTTACCCTCACTCTTGCCGCTAAGCAGACCGCAGGCGATGCTTTTGCTCTGGCACTATTAGAGACCGCGCGGAAATATCCGTATCAGCGTGAAACCTCTTCAGCCAGTGAAAGTGATTTAGTCCATGTAGGTATGATCCGTGCGGTATTCCCTGATATAGGCGTCGGAACGATCAAGAGTCGGTTGGGTGGCTCTGCCGCTATTTGGAGGCGTATTTCCCTCAAACCTAGACCCACTCCGTTTGAAAGACAGGAATGGGCCCAGAGGTGGAATCCTTTCGGTATGTGTTCCTGGCCGCCAGAAGATGAGGCGATAGAGAGTTTTCATACCCATGTGCGCGAGCAGGCCAAGGCACTATTGGGAGAGGATTTGGCCCGTACTGAAAAATTCACGACATCGATAAAAGATGGTCTTGATATGCGGAAAACGCTCCGCAACTGGCATACGGGCGACCTGTACGTAAAAGAAATTCCCCCGGCACGAGGGAATTTGGAGGTTGTCGTTTTTTTGTTCGATACGCCCGCGGATGCCGAGAAGTATTCTTGGCGTACGATGTGGTATGCGGAACATAGTGAAGAATCAACGCTCTGTATGTATGCTACCCCGTTTGAGGATAATTTGGTGGGTCCGGGGATCGCGGAATCACAATATGGCGGGGCGTTTTTTGTTTTTCCTCCCCGATATATCGAGGATGTCTGGCGGGATTCACGATTTCACTACACACAGACATTGGACGAACGATTGATTGCAGGAGCATGTTTTCATTCGAAAGAACGGTTCATCGCTCTGGTGAGCCCGCACCCACCCAAGACACGCTGGCGCCAGTTCGCACGTTTATATAAAAAGCATTTAATTCACATCCCCATTGGTCGATTTTCTGGAGAAACCATCGCCCGCGTTCGTCGTTTTCATGTTCTCAACGGAAAAAATATTAGAAGCTATGCTGCGAGGTTCATCAGAGAAATGTAATCCTCACACTTTTATTGGGTTCATCCTTTTCGACCTTGGAAAAGCAGGGAGGTAAAGAGCTAGTCAGTTCAATATATGATAAGCTTAATGAATCGTTCCGCTTGAGATAAGTCATCCCTTTAAGGAGTTTTAACGATGAACGTCCAGGAACTCTTGGCCAGATTTCCCGAAATACCCGAAGACTTACATGATGAGGAAGTGCTGGCTCAATTTGCGGATGTTTTTAGCTATGCCCTCTCTATCGCCCAAAAACCCTCTGCTTGCTCTGCGGAGTATGACCCTGGAAACCATTACTATATGAAACTTGTAAATCCGATGGGCATCTATCGTTTGGGATTGATGAAACGTGAGATGTTACTCTCGCAAATAGGCCAACTGGTCGAGAAACAACAAGCCGATCCAAACTTTGCCGAGACGCTTGTACCATCTGGTGCTGCTGCGAGTGAGGTTAGAGGACCTGGATGTGCATAAGTATCGTGAATGAAAAAATCCCCTCACTCACGAAAGGGTGAGGGGATTTTCTTTGCGAGATGAAATGATCATTTTATGATGCCAGCCCATATAATGCCGAATGCATTCCGAGTGGTTCTTGTGGGTGCATTTGTTCAAGAATTTCTTGCCTTACAGGGCGAAGCGAAAATAATCAGCGTGTTTCGCAGAAGTTTGTATGTTGAAAATACATCGGGGCAGTTCGCGTGCATCGGGGCATGGAGCATTGGGCCCGGACCGTTGAATGCGCTTTGTGAATTCCCGGATGGTATGGATTTAAGAAAGAAAATAGCCGCCAAAGGTAGAGCCACAATCCAAAATGGTTTTATCCAGTTCGGTCCGAGCATGGGAATCGATACTTCCCAGCGGGAAGAATGGAAACCGGAGCCACTGCCCGTTGCCTGGGATTTTGGGTATGTTCGGCGTAGCCTCTCAGTTCCCGTTGAGAGGATAGTAAAAAGAGGGCCTCGAGAGGGTCTGGCCCCGCTTATCCCGTACATTGTGAGCGGCGAGGAAGTCTCAGGTGAGGATTTTTTTCAAGAAACTTCCTGGAAGGAGATTGCCGATTTTAGAAATTGGCTCTCAGGTACTCTCAATGGGGAGAAGAGCCTGGAATTTTCTTCCATCAATCACAAGCTCGTTGGCCTCGGCCCGGGACTCACGCCATCCGGAGATGATTTTTGGTGTGGTGTGATGATAGCGTTGTATGCACTGGGATATTTCGATGTTTTAAGGAAGGTATCCAGCGTCATATTGAATCAGGCCGCAGAGCGAACGAATAAAATTAGTTGTGCGCATTTGGAGTGTGCGGCCAGGGGACAGGGTGCGCAGGCTTTGCATGAAATGATTTCGGCGATGGGTATGGCGGATGAAGCACGTTTGGATTCCGCTTTGCGTGCGCTGGATAAAATAGGACATACCTCGGGTTGGGATTCTCTGGCCGGCATCGTGTGTGTTTTCGTATCTGTGGCCTCATGGAAGGGCCATCGTGTTTTGGTATGAAATTTCCTGGAGCGTGATGGATGAGTAGGGTAGCCGTGTTGGGGGTTGGCGCCATTGGTGGGGTGTTCGGGGTTCGGTTGTGTCAATCGAATAAGCACGACGTTACGCTCTGTGTACGAAAGCCTATCGACAAGCTCGTTGTGGAAATGCAGGATTCCGTTATCGAATCACAAGTGGAGTGCGTCACCGATCCCTCCGAAGCAGGTCCCGTCGACTGCGTCATCTTGGCGGTGAAAGGGCACCAGGTGCAAGGTGTTGCACATTGGCTGGAAGCTCTCGTGGGAGACGACACCATCATCGCCGTTTTGCAAAATGGCGTGGAGCACAAAGAACGGGTGGAGCCATACTCCAGAGGGGCTGAGGTCGTTCCTGTCGTGGTGAACTGCCCGGCGGACAGGCTGGCTCCCGGCCGTGTGGCGCAGCAAGGAGGCGCCGGGCTTGTTCCCGAAGAGGGCCGGGGTGGACGGCTTCTCGCCTCCCTTTACGAGGGCACGGACGTGCCCGTAAAGCCGACTTCCGATTTTACGACCGTCTCCTGGGCGAAATTGTGCAACAATATCGGCGCCGGGCCAGCCACCGCGCTGACCGATAAGGGCAGAGGCGTGTTGCTCGATCCGGACGTTGCCGAACTTTGCCGGGGACTCGTGCGCGAATGCGCCTCTGTAGGCAGGGCGGAGGGCGCGGAACTGGCGGTTGACGTCGCCGAGCGAACAATCGAGCGCTTACAGGATGCGGACCCTGAAGCGACCACCTCCATGCTGGTGGACAGAAGAGCCGGGCGCCGCATCGAGGCGGACGTCATGACGGGAGCGGTCGTTCGGCTGGGCGCCAGGCACCGAATCCCCACACCTCTGAACGCCGCGGTCCACGCGCTGCTTTGCTCCATCAACGCGTAGACCCCCCCCTCACACCCATAAAGGGGAAAATTCCGCATAACCCCATATATATCAATAAGATAAATTTTCAGATATTTTCACCTTTTTTCACCATTTTTCACATATTATCGAGAGCCTTTTAGCGCGCGGAATTCGCCCGCAATTCCCCTCGCGACGCCCGCTCACGTCTACTCTCATGCTCTCTTGAAAGCGCCCCCGCCCGCAAGGCGCAGGATCGGCCACGGCGGCGCGCCTTGCGCGCAAGTATAGAGAATCTCGACCCGTGCGCGATACGCGCAAATGCGGATCAATTCCGACCAAAGCGGGAGGGATTCACCCGACCGGGAAGGGAGGAATTGTGCGCGACCGAGGGGGGAGGGATTCTAACTGTAGGTCGGACATATATGTCCGCCACCCATATATGCGGCCCGGCCTTTCGCTGGAGAACACAGGTCGCATGTATGCGTGGGACGGCCCCGAGGAGGGGTTCCGTCCCCTACGGGAGGAGGGATTGCGACCAATGCGGGAGGGTTTGCGATGGTTTCGTAGGAGAGAACCCGTGTGTTCTCCCTGGTGATGCGCGGACTCCCGATAGGAGCGGCGGCAGGGATATGTCGCGACCTGTGGGACGGCCCCGGGAAGGGCCTGTCCCCGCCAAACCGTTCGCCCTAGAACCTCATCCCGATGGTCACCTGCCCCGCGTATTGCGCCTCATCCGAACCCAGGCCGCCCATCGAGACCTCGCCGCTTATCGAGAAGCGGCCCCGGCGATAGACGCCTCCCAGCCCGAGCAGGAGCTTGGTCTTTGCGGCTTTCGATTCGAGCTTCGTTCCCGACACGTCGGCGAGCGTCTCCGCGTCGTCCAGCGTCTGCTCGATGTCCAGGGAACCGCGCAGGGAGAGCGCCCCGCCCTCCCAGACGCGCAAGGTCTCCGTGACCACCCCCAGGCCGCCGGTGAACCTCACAGCCTTTGCGAGCGAGACCCTTGCGTCCACCGCGTCGGTGAACGCATCGACGTCCATCGCCGAGCGCGTCAGCCACGCCCGGGGAGTCAGACTTATCTTCTCGTTGATCTGGAAACGCCTGCCCACCTCGACGTCCAGCGAATGGGCGAGCGCGTCGGCGTCCCTCGCGAGAGTCCCCCGCGTGTCGGAGGAAACCTCCGCGTCGTAGTCCGTCAGCGAGAAGCGACCATCGACGTAATAACCGCTCGCCCTGCGCCAGGAGACCCCCAACCCCAGACCGATTCCCTTCGCCTCGATCTCCCCCCCGCCGACTGGTGAGTCCACGTCCGCAGAACTCTGAACGCTGCGCGCCGAGAGCGAGCCGGTGAGGTTCTCGCCCAGCGACACGTTCAGCCCCGCTTCCGCTATGAGGCGTTTGAAGTCATACGCCGCACCAACAGTCGAACGCTCGGACGCATACGATCCCCTGCTTCCCGAGAGACGCGCCCAAACGGGCGGGCCGGGCAACCCCAGACGTTTCCCCCCCAACGGTTCCCTTCCGTTCAGCCGCAGCAGCAGCCCCGGAAGCGCCTCGTAAAGAGCCGCGCGGGGTGCGTAGACCTCGGTGAAAGTGAGCTGTTCCACCGGCGGCTCGGGTTCCGGTTCTGGTTGTGGCGCGGACGAAGCGGGGATGGGCCGTGGTGTGTATTTCTCGTCGAGGTCCCCTGCCGAGAAATCCCGATCGGCGATGACCCCCGCGGTCGGCTCGGTCGGCGTCAACGTCCCCGGGTTCGTCGTGCGATCCACCGTGCTCCCCTCCGCCCGCATGGTGACGTCCCACGCCCCGTTCGGGGCCGTGAGACCGGTGGCGCCCGTTGCGCCGTCGTGCAGCTTCACGTTGTTGAGAACGATGGTGGTTTCGCCCCCGTCGTTCAGGATATAGTCGTCGCCGATGACTTCCGCCAACCGGCGGCCGCCGGGATTCAGGGCGAGATACAGCTTGGGTTTGATGGGCGGATCCTGCTCGGTGGCGCCCGGCGTATCTCCCGTAGCGAGAATCGCGATGCCGGATTCCGCGCCGACGCTTCCTTGGGGGCCGATGACGACCCGCCCGCCGCCTGCGAGATAAACGCCCGCCGCCTCGCCCGTGCCTCCCCATACCCGGCCGTTCACCGTGACCGTCTGCCTGCGATAGCCCTCCTCGTCCATCCCGGCGGCGCGCTCTACGGCGCCCTGGGCGCTGAGGCTGCCCACCCGGACGCCGCTCGCGCCCGCCCCGTCGGCGTGGACCGAGCCCCCATTGAGAACGGCGATCCTGATCTCTCCCGTGCCGGAATCATGCTCTGCATAGATGCCGTGGGCGCCGGCGCCCGTCGTGGTGATGGCGCTACCCTCCCGAGCGTTGATGTCGATGTCGCCAACGCTTGGCAATAAATAATGATGGGCATAGATGCCGTAGGCATTATCGCCCATCGTGGCAATGGTGGCGCCCCGTAGTACGTCGATGTCGATGTCGCCGATCCTTACGGTGATCCCCGCGGTGGCATGGATGCCATAGACGCCATAACCAAGCCGACCCGTCGTCTTGATGGAGCCGCCCAGAACGTCGATAGTGATATCGCCGTCGTCATTAACAAAGCCCACGACGCCGCTCGAAGCGGTCGTGATGTCGACCTCATTCGCTGTGATGTGGATGTCGCCGGTACCTAGGGATCTGCCAAAGATCGCGTGGGCTGTCCCGCCCGTCGCGGTGATGGTGGTGTCCCTCACGTCGATGTTGGTTGTGACGTCGCCTTGGTGAAGGCCATAGACGCCGAAGGCATTCCGTCCCGCCGTGGTGATGGTGGCGTCCCTCACGTCGATGTTGGTTCTGCCGTCGCCTTGGTGCCAGCCGATGACGCCAAAGGCGCTAGCGCCCATCGTCTCGATGGTGGTGTTCTCCACGTAGATGTCGACGTTGCCAACGATTGGCGAGACAGCATGATAGGCATGGATGCCGTAGGCAGTTCTGCCCATCGTCTCGATGGCGGCGCCCTGCACGTAGATGTCGACGTTGCCGGCGCCTCTATGCGAGCCATAGATGGCGTGCGCATTCAAATTCTCCGTCGTGATCTCGCCTCCTGTGACATCGATGTAGATGGCGCCTTCGCCCTCATGTTTGCCATGAATGCCGTGTGCGCCAGCGTCCATCGTCTCGATGGTGAGGTCTTGAACGTTGATGTTGATAGGAACATCGATAGAAGTGGCGGGCTCCGTACATTCTATCCGCTCCCCGGGTTCGGGAGCATTGCTGCACACGGGTGTCTGGGCCTGCGCTTCACCCGCGCCGAGAACGAGCGCGGCGGCCAGCGCCAGGGCGAGTGCGCCCATCGGCGCCCGCGCGCTCATGCCTTGCCTCTTGGTTGGACCGAGGAGACCGGAGATGAAATGACGCCACATTTCTGGAGCGCAAACAAACATGGGCACACGTACCTCCTTATATGAATGCCGCCTTGAATTTTCAGCCTATTTCGATCGAGAGTCGGGGAGGGAATTTGACGTTATATGATGAAAGTGATGATGAAGGCGCGATCCTCCCGAATCACCGCACGAAACAGTGCCCTCGAAGCCCTCGGACGCAGTCCGGGGCCGTTCGACACACAAGCCACGATTTGGAAGAAAAGCGGATTCCCGCCCCTTTCAACCCCTGGGAAGGGTCGTCTCGTATTCGGCGGGTAGTCCGTGGATCAACCGCGCATGGATTGTATGCCGAGAACCAAGGTGGGATATGGAGATGGAATTGTCAAGTAAGGGATGAAACGAGAAGCGTTTCTCCGGGGTATGCTCTTAATTCGAGGATGGGAAGGGAGCAAGAAACGGCATCAATCCGGATGCGTGAATTTTCTGTGTCATTCCCTTTTCAGTCGCACTGACAAGACGCTCGCCATTCTCATCCCATCGGGGAGGAAATCGAACTCTTCGCCCGGCGTTCAGGGCTGCCAGGCTTTAGGCGGATCGGCGGCGTCACGGGGGTGCCCATCCCGGGACAGCCGATCCCGGAACCACTCTTCGTTCACGCGGTTCGTGTAGGAATCCATGACGGCCAGATCGCAGAAAATTTCGATGCAGTTGCCCGATGGGTCCGAGATATAGAGCGCGTGGTTCTCCCCCCAGAAGCCGTCCCCCTCGGGATGCGTGGGGCTGTGGATGGACGGCCCCCAGAAAATCTCGACCTCCTTCTCTTCGAGATAAGAAGCCCAGGCTTCGAGTTGCGTCCGGTCTTCCACCTCGAACGCGATGTGGTGAAGGCCCGTCTGTAAGGTGTCGAAGGAGCGTCCCTCGGGCGGGGCGGGGCCTTCTCCCTCCGGCCAGAAGATGAGGTTCATGTCGTGGTGAAGCTCCGTGCATCTCATGAAGCACAGGCCGAAGGGAAAATCGCCCACCGTGCCCGGCTCATATATTTCCGATATGGAGAAGCCCAGCGTGTTCACGTAAAAATCCTTCGCCGCGTCGATGTCGTGCACTTTTATGGCGGCGTGCTGAAGCCGCATCAAGCCCTCGGGTGGTCTTTGCATGAAAAATCTCCTCAGTTTTTATGAATCAACGCACGCCCAGGAATCCCTGCCCAAATCTCCCAGGCCCTCGCAGCCGCTTTCGGTGACGGCGACGGCGTCTTCAATCTTCACGTGGCCGACTTCCGCGTGGCGGATGTCGCACTCGACGGATACCACCATTCCCGCCTCGAGCGTTCGCTCCACCTCGGGGCCGAAACGCGGCAGTTCCTGCTGCACCATGCCGATTCCGTGCACTTCAAAGACGCCCAAATCCGAAAAGCCGGTATCCTGAAACGCCTCCTGTCCTTGCGCCTGAACCGAAGCGCAACTCGCGCCGGCCCGTATGGCGTCCCGGCAGGCGTCGACCGAGTGGAGACACGCTTTTCCGAGCTCCTCGGCTAAAGCGGAGGGTTCGCCCCGCACCCCCATCCGGCAGATGTCGGACATGTAGCCCGCCTCCGAGCCGCCCGCGTCGATGTGTAGGATTTCTCCTTTCTCCCAGATTTTACCGGAGGGCTCGCGCCTCATGCCGGGTCCCGCCGCGGTGAAGGCGTAGTGGAAATGAAGCCCGCGCCGCACCATTTCCTCCTCCACCCTTTGCTCCACCCGACGGGTCGTAACGTCGCGCGCCCCCTCCTGAAAACCGGCCTGTATGGCTTCTGAATCCGCAAGCGCGGCGCGCCGGAATATCTCCAGTTCATCCTCTCTCTTCACGGCCCGAAGCTCTTCCAGAATGCCCAGGGAATCGACGAACCGCGCGCCGTGCAACTCGCTCTGGAGGGTTTCCATCGCATCCACGGGCAAGAACCCGCGCTCGACGGCGATGGTTCCCTCACCGAGACCGCGCTTCCTGATGGCCTCGGCGGCCGTTTCCGCAGCGCCGACGGTTCCCCGCGCCTTCGTGTAGATGACCTCGGGTATCCAGGTGTCCACCTCGTTTCGGGGCGACGCCTCGACGCGCCAGGCCACCTGAAAGGCGTTTTCGGGGTTTTTCCGCGGAATCCCCACGAAGGGGAGGTACTGGCTGGGCCCGATGGCGGTCACTCTTTCGCGGAAATGAAAGTAATAGCCTCCCGTCAGGTATCGGAGGTTGTGGGGCGTGTGCGCGAGCACGAGGCCGACGCCCGCTTCTTCCATCAGGCGATCGAGTTTTTCTTGATCGTAAAGCGGCTTCATCAGTCGATCACCACCCAGTCCTCGCGTCCCAGGTCGCCCAGGGGCTCGTAGCCGTCCGCCGTCACCGCCACGGCGTCTTCCACCTTCACGAAGCCCACCTCGGGGTGGCGGATGTCGGTCTCAATCGACACCACCATGCCCTCTTCGAGTTTTCTCTCCACGCCGGGGCCGAAATATGGCTGTTCGTGCGAGACCATGCCGATGCCGTGGATGATGAAGCTGCCGTATTCGCCGTGCTCGGTGTTTTGGAGATACGTCAGGCCCTTCTCGTAGATGTCGCCGCAGACGGCGCCCGGGCGAATCTCTGCGCGCACGCGATCCTGCGTTCCCAGACACGCCTTGTAGAGTTCATCCGCCAGGGGCGACGGCTCGCCCCGCACGCCCATGCGGCAGATGTCGGTCAGGTAGTCGGATTGGGAACCGCCCGCGTCGAGATGGAGCACTTCTCCTTTTTCCCACACCTTCTCGGACGGAGCGCGCAGCATGCCCGGCCCCGCCGCGGCGAAGACCCACAGGAAGTGGAGCCCTCTGTCCGTCATGCCCCGCTCCACGGCGTGGGCGACGTCTCTGGTGGTCGCTCCGGGCTTTGCGGTCTCGAACGCGTCGCGAATGGCTTCTGCATCCGCCTGGGAGATGCGGCGGTAGATTTCGATCTCCTCGGGCGTCTTGATGGCGCGCAGCTCCTCCAGGATCGGCAGCGCCTCCACGAACGTCGCGTTCGGGAGTTCACCCGCGAGCGTTTCCTTGGCGACGGCGGGCAGGAAATTGCCCTCTACGGCGATGGTTCCCGCTCCCAGCCCGCGCTGCGAGATGGCCCACGCGGCGTCTTTGGCGGCTTCGGCCGGATGCCTGCCCGAGGGGATGAGTTCGGGTATCCAGAGATTCTGGTCCTGCGCCTGGCCGAACTCTCCGCTCCCGCCGATCAGGAATGATTTTTCGGCGGCACCGCGCGGGATTCCGGCAAGGGCCATGTACTGGCCGCGTCCAATGGCCGTGAATCTCTCGTGAAAATGAAAATAGTATCCGCCGCAGAGATACCGGACGTTCTCCCGCGTACTGGCCAGAATGACGTCGACCCCCGCTTCTTCCATGAGGCGGTCTAGTTTTTCCCCATCATAGGGTGGTTTCATGGAAAAATCCTCCGTATCTTATTCGCCCAGAGATTTCTGAAATGATTGTCTGTTGTTCGATTTATCCTCGCCCAGGAAGCGGCGGGGGTCAAACCGAAACCGCGCGAAATGAAACCGCCGGCCGATGAGCCTGCAAGGCTTCGAGGGCCGCACCCTCATGGAAGCCGCGCCTCGGCCTCAGGCGAGAAGTCTGAGTTCTTTTTTCTTCGCTTCTAAGTCGATTCCAAAGAGTCTGGCCTGGTTCTCGCCCAGAATTTTTCGCTTGTCCTCCTCCGTGATGGGAGGATACCCGTATCGATCCTGGAGTTCCTCGTCGATCTCCATCTCCCAGAACCATTCGATCATGGGTTGCGGATTCCCCAGCAGGGGCGCTTCCGAACCCCAGACGATTCTATCCGAGCCTACGTCGCGCAAGAGCCTGCCCATGTACTCCTTGAACTGCCAGGGCGCGACGAGGGGCAGGTGCATCGTGCCCGAAAGGACGAGCGCCACGTTCTCGAAGCGCGCCGCGATGTAGACGCATTCCTCGAAATAGGGGAGCGCGAGGTGATGAATCGCAAAGGTGAGGTCCGGGAAATCCATGGCCGCCTGCTGGATGTCGAGCGGCGTGAGGTCTTCGAGGCGCGCGCGGGTGATGGGAAAGCCCTTGTGGTACTGAAACACGTTGATCCCCAGGTCGCGCCCTTTCTCGTATATCGGATAGGCGAGTTCGGGGTCGTCGCATCGCCAGGAATTCCCGTCGATGTGTGCGTTGTAGAATTTCATCGAGCGCGCGCCCATCTCTGCGACCTGGCGTTCGAGTTCCTCGAGCGCGCCCTGTACGCTCGGATATTTGGGGTCCACCCCGCCGCAGAAAAGAACGCGCTCCGGGTGCGCCCTGGCGAATTCGTATTGCGCCTGAACGGGGGAGAAGCCCTCCTTGTAGACGTCGTAGAGCACGACGGCCTGCGCCATGGCCATGTCGGTCTCGGAATCTTCAAAGACCAGTTTCCCCAACTCCCCACAAGTCCATTTCTTGGCGAACCCGCCGATGGGGTCTCCGCCCGCGTATATGTCTTCCTGGCCCTCGGGTCGTCTCCCTTTGGCGATTCGCAGGTGCCAAAGGCGATCGAGCCCGCTGTCCGGCCGCGCGAGATTCTCGTCCGATAAGTCGTACATGTGCACCACGTTGTCGAATACGAAGACGTCACCGTTGAGCATGCGAGCCTCCCTCTCCAGGGTTGATCGTCAAAAAATTCGGCAATATCCAGACTAAAATATCGCAAATATCGAGAATAGGCCACGCGCTGAAACGGGGTCTGGTGAAAAAGGAGGATTTTCCAAAATGCGGTTGACCACGTGCGCATGAAACTATACATTGCACACCCGATTGAGCAGGGTGATCCCTCAACTTCAAGAGTCTTCGTTTCGTGGGGAGCAGTCAATGGGCCGGTTTGCGAACGTCTTGCAATCATCGATTGGCGCGAAGATAGCCATGGCCGTCACAGGGATTCTCCTGGTCTTGTTCATCATCGCCCACTTGCTCGGCAATCTGCTGATGTTCGCAGGCCCCGAGGCGACGAACGCCTACGCGAAGGGCTTGAAGGATCTGGGCGCTTTACTGTGGGTGGCGCGGGTCGGCCTGCTGGTCGTGTTTTTGATCCACATAGGCTCGGCCATGCGCCTTTGGCGGATGAATCAGGCGGCCCGGCCACACCAGTACGCCGTGGTCGATTCCACCGTGGTCACCTATGCGGGCCGCTCGATCGTGTTTACGGGCGCCTTGGTTCTGGCCTTCGCGGCCTATCATCTGCTTCATTTCACGCTGTTCGCCACGAACCCCGAGTTCGCCCAGTTACACGATGCGCAGGGCCGCCACGACGTCTACAGGATGGTGATTCTGGGATTCGGGAGCGCCGCGGTATCGGGAGCGTATCTGGTTTCGATGATTCTTCTCGGGCTCCATTTGAGTCACGGCGTGACGAGCCTGTTCCAGTCTCTGGGGATAAACAATCCATCGTACAACCCTTTCATCAAACGGCTCGGCCCCTGGAGCGGCGTCCTCGTCGCGGTTGGTTTCATGTCGATTCCATTGGCCGTCCTGGCGGGTGTGTTGAAATAGTTCTCCCTGAGTGAGGAGAAGGGTATGAATATGAACGGCAGCCTGGACGGAAACGTTCCACCGGGTCCTCTGGCGGAGAAGTGGGACAACCACCGCTTCAACATGAAGCTCGTGAACCCGGCCAACAGACGCCGCTACAAGGTGATAGTGGTGGGTTCGGGGCTGGCCGGAGGCGCCGCCGCCGCCACGCTGGGCGAGTTGGGCTACAACGTGGATTGCTTCTGTTATCAGGATAGTCCCCGCAGGGCGCACTCCATTGCGGCGCAGGGCGGAATCAACGCCGCGAAGAACTACCAGAACGATGGGGACAGCACCTACAGGTTGTTCTACGACACCATCAAGGGAGGGGATTTCCGCTCCCGCGAGTCGAACGTATATCGCCTGGCCCAGGTGAGCGCCAACATCATCGACCAGTGCGTCGCCATGGGCGTACCGTTCGCGCGCGAGTACGGCGGGCAGCTTGCGAACCGCTCCTTCGGCGGCGCGCAGGTTTCGAGAACCTTCTACGCCAGGGGCCAGACGGGCCAGCAGCTTCTCTTGGGCGTGTATGCGGCCCTGAGCCGGCAGATAGCGGCTGGCACGGTGAAGATGCACTCGCGCGCCGAGATGCTCGAGGTCGTCCTGGTCGATGGCCAGGCCAAGGGCGTCATCACCAGAAACCTCGTGACCGGAGAAATCGAAAAACACGCGGCAGACGTGGTTATCATGGCGACGGGCGGATACGGCCCGGTGTTCTATCTCTCCACGAACGCCATGGGGAACAACGTCACCGCTTCCATTCGGGCGTATATGAAGGGCGCTTATTTCGCGAATCCCTGCTACACGCAGATTCACCCCACCTGCATACCCGTTTCGGGGGATCACCAATCGAAACTCACGCTCATGTCCGAATCCTTGAGAAACGACGGCCGCATCTGGGTGTCGCTGAAGGAAGGGGACCCGCGAGGTCCCGGTGAGATTCCGGAGAATGAGCGCGATTATTATCTCGAGCGCATGTACCCGAGTTTCGGGAACCTCGCTCCCAGGGACATCGCCTCGCGCGCGGCGAAACGCGCGTGCGACGAGGGGCGCGGCGTCGGGGACACGGGCTTGGGCGTCTATCTCGATTTCACGGACGCCATCAAGCGCCTGGGTCTGGACCTGGTGCGACAGCGCTACGGCAACCTTTTCGACATGTATGAGAAGATCACGGGCGAGAACGCCTATCAAGTACCCATGCGGATTTATCCGGCCATTCACTACACCATGGGCGGCCTCTGGGTCGATTACAACCTGATGAGCAACATCCCCGGCCTGTTCGTGCTGGGAGAGGCGAATTTCTCGGACCACGGCGCGA
Source organism: bacterium (assembly GCA_965221165.1). GTDB lineage: Bacteria > UBA8248 > UBA8248 > UBA8248 > UBA8248 > Bin107. Next base: position 738,080 of record CBDCRP010000003.1, on the reverse strand, counting down.
ACCGCCTGGGCGCGAGCGCCCTCATGCAGGGACTGGCCGACGGCTACTTCGTGGCGCCCTATACGGTGGGCAACTACCTGGCGAGCCAGACGCCCGAAGATTTTTCTGCGTATTCTTCGGAATTCACGCAAGCCGCCGACGATGTGGAAGACCGGGTAAAGAGGGTGCTTTCGATTGACGGCAAGCGCACGGTGTCCTCGTTCCACCGCGAATTGGGCCTCATCTGCTGGGATTATTGCGGAATGGCCCGCACCAAGGAGAGCCTGACGAAAGCCCTGGACTTGATTCCCGCGCTCAAGGAGGAATTCTGGGAAACCGTGAGCGTGCCCGGAGGAGGCGACGAACTCAACCCCGAACTTGAAAAAGCCTTGCGCGTGGCCGATTTCCTGGAGTTTGGGGAACTGATGTGTTACGACGCCCTGGTGAGGGAAGAATCCTGCGGCGGGCATTTTCGAGAGGAATATCAGACCGTAGAGGGCGAAGCCCTTCGTGATGATGAGAATTTCAGCCACGTGAGCGCGTGGGAGGCGCCCGGCAACGGCGGGCGGCCGATACTACACAAGGAAAATCTCGAGTTTGAAGAAGTCGAATTCAGCGTGAGGAGTTACAAGTAATGAACCTCACCCTCAAGGTTTGGCGGCAAAAGGACGAGCGGGCGGCGGGAAGTCTCGAAACCTACGAAGTGAGCGACATCATTCCGGACATGTCTTTTCTGGAAATGCTGGACGTGACGAACGAGCGCCTGATTATGGAGGGCAAAGAACCTATCGCCTTCGATCACGATTGCCGCGAGGGAATCTGCGGCATGTGCTCTTTGGTCATCAACGGCAAGGCGCACGGGGGTTTTGACGGGACGACCACCTGCCAGCTTCACATGAGAAAATTCAAGGACGGCGACACGATTACCATCGAGCCCTGGCGCGCGAGCGCTTTTCCCGTCATCAAGGATCTGGTGGTCGACCGCACCTCGTTCGACCGCATCATCCAGGCGGGCGGGTTCATCTCCGCGAATACGGGAGGCGCTCCGGACGGGAACGCGGTTCCTATCCCCAAGCCCGACGCGGATGCGGCCATGGACGCGGCCGCCTGCATCGGCTGCGGCGCCTGCGCGGCGTCGTGCCCGAATGGTTCGGCGATGCTCTTCGTGGCGGCGAAAGTCTCCCACCTCGCGCATCTGCCGCAAGGGGTGCCCGAGCGGGAGCAGAGGGTGCTCGGCATGGTCGCCCGGATGGATGAAGAGGGCTTTGGCAACTGCACCAACCACGCCGAGTGCGAGGCCATGTGCCCCAAGGACATCAGCATAAGCCACATCGCCAAGATGAACCGCGAGTTCATCCGCGCGACCGTGCGAGGTGATTAAGGTTTACCTTTCAGCCAGTTGCGAGGAGGCTCCCCCGAGCGGGGAGCTTTTTTTTCGGATGAAGCCGGTGTTCACTCGTAACCGATGAGGTAAAGCGCCCTGTCTGCATCCCCAGCTCCCGGCGCCAAGGCGGGATATGAACCTGCCTCACCCTCCATTTCGACCAAACCCCCTGTTTTCAATCCGGGCGATATGTAATATGCTGGAAAAATCCTGTGGGAATCTGAACATCTACATTCAAGCAGAGGGGTGAAGCCATGGCCACGCAAGTAGAGATTCTCGATCGCTCGGAAATGACGGATCAGTTGAAGGAAATGGTGTCGCTCGACCCGAAGGAGACCACCATCGTCACCATCGACATGCACAGGGGCCACTTGGACCCCGAAGTCGCCACCATGCCGGCGAGTGACGAGGATTGCGAGAGCGTCATCGGCCACGCGGAGGAACTCCTCGGTTTCGCGAGAAGCCACCAGATTCCCGTCGTCCACGTGAAGCTCATCTTCAGGAAAATTCCCGGCCTCGGAAGCGAGGGCATGAGGGTCCACTTCTGGAAGGCGCTCCACGACATTCAGGACGAGAAGAACCGCTTGACCCTCGGGCGTAAGAGCACGGTGAACGATCACAACATCATGGGCGAGGTGACGACGGAGATGATTCCCTCCCTGGTGGAAGAGGGCGATTACGTCATCGATAACAAAAAGCGCCTCGACTGCTTCATGGGAACGGACCTCCAGATGCTCCTCGATTCCTTGAACACCAAAAACATCTGCCTCATGGGCATCAACACGAACACCTGCGTTCTGAACACGGCCTTCACCGCCTTCAACTACGATTACCGCGTGGTAATGCTCTCCGACTGCGTGGCGAGCATGTACGGGCCCGACTTGCACGTCTTCGGGATGCAGAACGTCATGCGGTGCCTCGGCTGGGTGTTCGACAACGAGGAATTCATGGAGAAGGTGGCCGAGGGCGCCGAGGGCAAGAAGAACTGATTTCGGTTGTTGAGAAAGAGTATTCCCCGGCCTTGTAAGAAGGCTCGATCGACAAAATGCGGCCAAGGGTAAGTTTTTGACTTCTAACAGAAGAGGGTTTTCGAGATGCCGAAGGTTCAGGTGGGTGATGTAGAGCTTTATTACGAGGATTACGGGGAGGGCGTGCCCGTCGTTCTCATCCATGGTCTCGCGGGCGATTGCAGCGCGTGGAAGCCGCAAATCGCGAGTCTGGAGAAGAACTACCGCGTGCTGGCCTTCGACAACCGGGGAGCGGGCAGGAGTTCCGCGCCCGATTATCCCTACACGTCCAGCCATTTCGCGGCCGATACCATCGGCCTCATGGATGCGGTGGGCATCACCGAGCCCGCGCACGTCATCGGCCGCTCGATGGGGGGAGCCATCGCCCAGATGATGGCGCTCGACTATCCCGACCGCGTGCGGAGCCTGCTCATCACCGCCTCTTTCGGCAAGCTGGATCGCTACGGCTATCAAATCCTCTACAACATCAACGAGGTAGTGAAGGCCCAGGGCTATGGCCCGGCGGCCAAGCATCAATCGCTTTTCTTCTTCCCGCCTCGTTATTTCAACGAAAACCAGGAGCAACTCGACGCCTTCGAGACGGTACTCGCGGACCCGGCTCGCCCGATACCCGGCTACGTCAATTCCACCCATGCCTGCCTCACGCACGATGCGCTCGACCGCTTGCACGAAGTCAAGTGCCCGACGCTGGTGCTCGCGGGCGGGCAGGACGTGCTGTGCGCGGCGAGCGCCTCGCGTGAGATAGCCGACCGCGTACCGGGTTGTGAGATCAAGATTTACGAGGAGGCGAGCCACTTCTTCCTCATCCAGTGCTTTGAGGAATCCTTGAAGGACATCGAGGATTTTCTGGCGCGAAATTAAACGAGGGAGCGGGCGTGGCCCCCGCTTCCTGATTGGAGAACGCATCGCGGCGGGCGCGGCTGTGCTCGCCGCGATGGTATTCTCAAGGGTGATTTTCGGGAGTATTTTCTACATGGCGAAATTTACGGATCCCATCGAAGTGCGCGGCCAGAGGGTGAAGCACCGGATTCTGATGTCCGCGATGACGACCTCGCGCGCCGAAGAAGACGGCGCGCCCTCCGCCTGGTCGCACGCGCACTACACCGCCCGCGCCAGAGGGGGCGCTGCGGTGTGCTTCACCGAGGCGACCTACGTCAACCAGGAGGGGAAGGGGTTTCCCAACCAGCTCGGCACGCATGAGGATGCGCACGTACCCGCTCTTCGCGAGTTGATTCAGGCGGTGGAAGAAGCGGGCGCTCCGCTCGCGGTCCAGATTTATCACGCGGGCAGAACGGCGCTCAGCGCCATCACGGGCATGGAGCCCGTGGGGCCTTCTCCCGTCCCGCACCCCACCGAGGACGAGGTGCCGCGCGAAATGAGCGAGGCGGATATCAAAACCGCCGTTAAGGCTTACGGAGACGCGGCGCGGCGGGTGCGCGAGGCGGGGGGCCGGATGCTCGAGATTCACGGGGCCACCTGGTATCTGTGCCAGCAGTTCTTCTCCCCGGCCTCGAACCAGCGGACGGACGGCTACGGCGGCTCGCTCGAAAACCGCATGCGCTTTCCGCTCGAGGTGGCGCAGGCGGTGCGCGAGGGCGGGGGCGACGCTATGGTCATAAGCTATCGCCTGGGTCTTCTGGAGCCCTTCGAGAACGGATTCACGGTGGAGGATATGCTTGCTCTGGCGCCCGCGCTCGTGGAGGCGGGGGTCGACATTCTCCATTGTTCGAGAAACGCGCGCGTGGGGCTGCCCGTCATGCCCGATTTGTACAACCCCGCGTTCGCGCGGCTGTGTGCGGTGGTGGACGTTCCTCTCGTTGCGAACGGGGCCGCCTTCGAGCCTGCGCGGATTCAGGACTATCTCGACGCAGGCGCTGATTTCGTCGGTGTGGGGCGCGCGATGCTCACCGACCCGGACTATGCGAACAAGGCGTTCTCCGCGCGGGATGGGGAGGTCATCCGCTGCATCGAGTGCAAGCCGTGCGCCTACATGACGAACAGCAAGTGTCCCGACGATGCCTATCCCTCGGGGATGCCCGAAGCGATGCGCGAGATTCTCGAAATCGCCTCCACGATGGCGGGCGGCGGCTACGCGCCCACCGCGAAAAAGCGCCTCACCACGGATGCGCCGATAGAAGAGCAACCGGAGGGCTCATCCATCTCTTGAGATTCAGCTTGTAAGAGATTGATAACACTGGCATCCCGTAATATGAATATTCTTCCGTAGGGGCGGACCTATGTGTCCGCCCGGATTTCCCATGCCGCGCGCACCCCGCGATGGAAACGGAGGTTGCGGCATCTGGACGTAGGGGCGGACCTGCGTGTCCGCCCTTTTGTTTTCCCACCCTTCACGAACGTAGGGCCGTTCACGCGAATGGCCTTGCGAATCCAGGGATATTCCTTTCAAACCGCCCCTAGGGGTGATGACCCGAACAGATGGGTGTAGGGGACGCATATATGCGTCCCGCATGGTTTGACGGCGCGCGCCGCAGTTCTGCGGGCGGGCACAGGGGCCCGTGGGACAGCCCCGATGAGTCGATTCCGACCGAAGAGGGAGGAACCGTGTCACTACGGGTTCCGGAGCCTCAATCCCCGAACAGCGACCCCTGAAGCCGTGGGGGCTTCTCTTGCTCTACGTGTCTTTCTAGGCAGGCGGCGTCATCGTTTCTCGGGCTGTTGACACGCTCGCTCACGGGGTAATACGAAAAGGCGTCTGAGGGATATGGCTGTAGATGCTCCTGGACGGCTTTCGCGCGGTTCTCGCTCGGGTCCAGCCACTCCGCGTAGGAATCCTCGGGCAGGATGACGGGCATTCTGTGATGCAGTTCGGCAAGTTTCTCGTTCGCTTCCGTCGTGAGGATCGTGCAGGTATCGAGAACGCTCCCGTCCGCCCCGCTCCAACTCTCCCACAGACCCGCGAACGCGAAGGGTTTTCTGTTTTGAAGGTGAATGAACCAGGGCTGTTTTTTTCTCCCGCTCCCCGCCCATTCGTAAAATCCATCCGCGGGGATGAGGCATCGCCTGTAGCGAAAGGCGGCGCGGAAGGCGGGTTTCTGGGCGGCTGTTTCAGAGCGCGCGTTGATCGTTCTGGCCCCGAAATCGGGGTCCTTCGCCCAGAAGGGCACCAGGCCCCAGCGGGTGATGCCCAACTCGCGCGCCTCCCGCTCCCGGGATCGGACGATGAGGACGTCCGTCCCCGGTGAGACGTTGTATCTCGGCGGAACCTCGCCCACGCTTTCGGGGTTCCCGACACCCAGAATTTCCGCGAGCCAGGGAATGGGTTTGGTGAGGGTGAAGCGCCCGCACATCGCCTACAAACCCCGCCAGGCGACGCCGTTCACGACCCCTGAGGGCGCTTCGCCGGCAAGGGCGCGGTGGACGTTCGCGAAGAAAAGCTCGATTTCGGTGATGATGTTCTCATCGTCTCCGCCCGCGCAGTGCGGCGTGGGGATGACGTTGGGCAGGCGCAGCAGGGGGTGTTCAGCCGGAAACGGTTCGGGATCGAACACGTCCAGCCCCGCTCCGCCGAGGTGGCCGTCCGCGAGCGCGTGATACATGGCTTCCTGATCGATCAGGGCCCCGCGCCCGATGTTGAGGATGTATGCCCCTTTGGGGAGCGCCCTGATTTCCTCTTCGCCGACGATGCCGCGCGTCTCCTCATTCAAGCCCACGCCGACCAGCAGCGCGTCCGCGTTTCGGAACAACTCCTCCCGCCCCACGGGGCGCGCGCCCAGCGCCTCGTCCACGGATTCGGGCAGCGGCGTTCTGTTCCAGTAGATAATCTCCATCCCGAACGCGCGGGCGCGCAACGCCACGCCGCGTCCGATGTCGCCCATCCCCAGGACGCCCAGGCGCACCCCGCGAAGGGGAGCGATGCCTTGCGTTTGCGTCCAGTTGTACGCGCTGCCGTCGGCCCTTTGGGGAGATGGGGGGTTTTCGGAACCCTCGCGGGCGGCGCGCACTCCAACTTCAAAGTTTCTCGCCAGCGCGAGCAGGAGCATGATGACGTGATCCGCCACCGAATCGGTGATCGGCATCGGGAAGGTCATCACGGGCACTCCCGCCCCCGTGGCGCGCTCGATTTGTAGTTTTTCAAAGAAATAGCCGCCCGCCTGGATGAGTTTCAGTTTTTTCGCGCGCGCATAAAAATCACCGGGAAGCGGGTCGTTTTCGCAAAAGAAAAAATCCGCCTCTTCCATCGCCGCCATGCGCTTTTCGGCTTCGGGTTCGATGATGAGTTCTATTTTCTCCTCATCCACCGCGCGGGCCAGGCGTTCTTGGGTCGCAGGCGAGACGGGCCTGCCGCGCAAGGCCCGGATGCAGGGCAGCAAGCGTGTGACGACGCGAACGCGGCGCAAGGGCTTTACTCCACTTTTTGCAGGAAACCGAAATCACAGCCATCGGGCGCCTGGAGCACGTTTTCGATGAACAGCCTGCCGTAGCCCCTGTCGTAATGGGGCGGCACAGGCTCCCAGGCGGCGCGGCGGCGCTCCAGTTCTTCCTCCGGCATGTTCAGGTCGAGCTTTCGGTTGGGAACGTCCAGGGTGATCATGTCCCCGTCTTGAACCAGGGCGAGGGGGCCTCCCGCGGCCGCTTCCGGCGCCACGTGCAGCACGATGGTTCCGGACGCCGTTCCGCTCATTCGCGCGTCCGAGACGCGGACGACGTCGCGCACGCCCGCTTCGAGCAGCTTCTTGGGGAGGGGCAGGGAGCCGGCCTCCGGGAAGCCGGGCGCGCCGATGGGCCCGGTGTTCTGAAGGACGAAAACGCTCTCCGCCGTCGCGGGGAGGTCGGGGTCGTCGATTCGTTCGATCAGGTCCTGCTGCGATGAGAAGACGACCGCCGGGCCCGTGTGCGTCAACAAATCGGAGGTGGCCGCCGAAATCTTGATGACCGCGCCGTCGGGCGCAAGCGTGCCTTTGACGATGACGAGGCCGCCTTCTTCCGAAATTGGGTTTTCCCGCGTGTAGATGACGTCCTGCCAATCCTGCGCCCTTTGGACTTGTCTGAGGTTTTGCGTCACGGTCTCTCCCGTCACCGTCAGGCAGTCCCCGTGAAGCAGGGGTTCCAGTTCTTTCATCACCACCGGGATTCCGCCCGCGGCAGCCAGGTCCTCCATCAGGTATTTATCCCCCGATGGCCGGATGTTGCCGAGCATGGGCGTGGTTCTGGAAATTTCATCGAATAGGGAGAGCGGGAGGTCCAGACCCAGGCGTCCGGCGATGGCCGGCAGGTGAACGACGGCGTTCGTCGAGCCGCCGACGGCCATGAGCACGCGAATGGCGTTCTCGAATGCTTTTCGTGTGATGATCTTATCGGGCGTTATGTTTTTTTCGATCAGGTCGGTGATGCGCCGCCCGCTTTGCTCCGCCAGGCGGATGCGTTGCGAGTTCACCGCCGGAACCGCCGCAAGGCCCGGGAGCATCATGCCCATCGCCTCGGTGAGAGACGCCATGGTGCTGGCCGTGCCCATCACCATGCAGGTGCCCGTGGAGGGGAAGAGCGAACCCTGAACCTCCTCGAGCCGCTCATCATCGTAATTGCCCGCCCTGTATTCGGCCCACGTTCCGCGACAATCCGAACACGCGCCCAGCACCTTGTCCTCGAAGCGTCCGCCGATCATCGGCCCCGCCGTCACGCAGATGGCGGGAATGCCTGCGCTCGCCGCGCCCATGAGCTGCGCAGGCAGGGTCTTGTCGCAGCCGCCGAGGAGCACCACGCCGTCCATGGGCTGGCCCTTTATCATCTCCTCGGTGTCCATCGAGAGGAGATTCCTGAAGAACATGGCCGTGGGGTTTAAGTACATTTCCCCCAAAGAGATGGTGGGAAACTCCAGCGGCAGTCCTCCCGTCTGCCAGACGCCGCGTTTGACGGCCTCGGCGATTTCCCTTAAGTGGCGATGGCACGGATTGAGTTCGCTCCAGGTCTGGGCGATGCCGACGATGGGTTTTTCCAAATCCTCTTTCGTCAGGCCGAAGCCCCGCACGTAAGCGCCTCTTGCGAAAACGCTGAAGCCCGGATCGCCGTAGTTCGTCAGTCCTCTCAGGTGGCCTCGCATCTTGAAATGTTCTCCCGTAGGTGTAGGTTTTCTGGAATACATCCCATCATTCCTCATGGGCGGTGAATCGGCAAGCGTACTCCGGGTTCCTCTGTTGCGGCGACTTTCACTCATGCGCCAAACAGGGTAAATTTGAGGAAGGCTCATTTGAGGAAGGCTCAGGACTCAGCAAGACAGGGGGGGATGAGCATGAATAAAAGACTCTCGGCTTCAATGTGGCCACTGAAGCGCTCCATCCGTTCAATTCTCGTTTTGTTCGCACTTTGCGCTCTGGCGTCGGGAGCGGGGTGTTTGCGGGGGCAGAAACCCGCCGAAACCCCGAGGGGCAAGGGCGACGTCATCGTGACGAGCAAGCCTGAGGGCGCCGCCATTATTTTTAACGGCAATCCGCGCGGGGCCGCGTATTCCCTAAGGCCCGTCGAGGTGAAGGGCGTGGACTATGGGCGTCATTCGATACGGGCGGAGTTTCCGGGTTTTGCCGGCCAGGTTCTGGAAGTCGATTTGCGCGTGAAGAAGATGCCCATCGAGATGACGCTCACGAGAGACGGAGCCGGGCGCATGGTCGTCCGCTCGGACCCGCCGGGTGCGGAAGTCTTCATCGACAGCCGGTATTACGGCAAAGCCGATCCGGCGCTCGAAGTGAAGAGTCTTGGCCCTGGCGAGTATTCGATGTGGTTGCGGCTGTCGGGGCACGAGATGGAGCGCCGCAACGTCATCGTAGAACGCAAGCGGGAGCGTCTCTACATGGTCGTCCTGGATAAAAAGCCATAAAAGTTCGCTTCGATCGGTATTCGGCTCGACCGGGCCGCTTCGGGGTTCCCGTGATTTTGTGCAGGCTATCGCGCCCGCGTGATCCATTCATCGGGATATTCGCCTGATTCCGGTACGTTCATTCTCGATGCCTCAAGCTGCTGCGCATCTTCGGGCTGCTCGACGCATGGGCTTGATTCATGATGGCGATGGCTTTATCTTGGTGGACGTACCCCGGTTGAGATGTTGACGCTTTTTCGGCCTGTGCGTCGCGCCGGTCAGGGACGCATCCAGGAGGTCATATATGTCTACCGAATATATCTGGGCGCTTTGCTCCCACAGGGCGGGAGACGGGACGCAGGTGAACCAGAAGACGCCTGATCGTCCCGCCACCCTGGACTATCTTGCCGAGGTGACGAGGTCGGCCGAGGAGGCGGGTTTCGCCAATATCCTGGTGCCGTGCGGCACGCACTGCATCGATGCGTGGACGGCGGCTGGCGCGATATCGAGCCGAACGAAAAAAATCAAGTTTCTGGTGGCTTTCAGGCCCGGAATCACCGGCCCGGTCTATGCGGCGCAGCAGGCGAACAGCCTTGATTATCTGACCGGCGGGCGCTGTACGCTGAACGTGGTGACGGGCAGCACGCCCGTCGATCAGAAAAGATACGGGGATTTCATGCCGCATGACGATCGCTATGCGCGCACGGGGGAGTTTCTCGACGTGGTGCGCAAGCTGTGGGACTCGGACGGTCCGCTGGACTACAAGGGAAAATTCTTTGAAATCGAAAATGCGGCCATCTTCCCCGAGAGGGTGACGAAGCCCAACCCCCCGATCTTCCTGGCGGGCAGCTCGGACCCGGGAAAGCGGGTGGCCTGGGAGCACGGGGATGTGCACGTGATGTACGCCGCAGAACCCGAAATCGTCGGAAAGGACATCGAGGAGGGCGTGAAGAAGTCGCAGGAATATGGCCGCGAGCGCCCGCTGAGTTACGGCATCCGCCATCTGGTCTGCGTGCGCGAGACGAGGGAAGAGGCGGTGCGCGCCGCCGAGGCGCTTATTGACAGGAGCGACATCTCGAACACGGGTACGTGGGCCGACATGAAGAACAACACCGAATCCACCGGCCAGATGCGCATCAACGAGATGGGCTCCCGGGGGAGTCTCTGGCTCACCGATACGATTTGGATGGGGGTGAACAAGGTGCGTGGGGGTGCTGGAACCATGTTCGTCGGCACGCCGGAGATGGTCGCCGGCGTCATTAGAGAGTATTACGACGCGGGCGTGCGCCACTTCATCATGAACGGATGGCCGCACAAGGAAGAGGCGGAAATTTTCGGCAGGGAGGTTCTGCCGCTTCTCAAGGATACCGAGCCCATCGTACTTCCCGAGCCTGCGGGCGTCGCTGCTTAATCGAAAAGACGGAAATGCCCCCCTATATTCTCGTGTTCGGCGGTAGTCGCAGGCCGCAAAACAATACGGACAAGGCGCTTGCGCTCGCGCTCGACGAGTTGGGGGAGGGTGATTTCGAGATCACCCGCGTGCATCTGGGCGATCTGGATTTGCCCCTGCCCGGAGAGCCGAGCGAATCGAAAGACCCCGAGATGCTGAAAGGTTTGGTGACGGGGGCGGCGGGAATCCTCATCGCGACGCCCGAGTATCACGGCAGCATCAGCAGCACGCTCAAACTGGCTATAGACAACCTGGGCTACCCCTCGACGTTCGAGGGCAAGACCATCGCCATCCTGGGTGTGGCGATGGGGCCGAGCGCGGACAACGCGCTATCGCACTTAAGACACATTCTCACCCATATCGGCGGAGAAGTTCTGCCCGGCCAGGCCTCCATCGGGAGCGTCCATAAGGTATTCGACGAGGATGGGCGGTGCCTGGACGAAGCGGCGGAAGCTGCGGTCCGGGGCGTCCCCGCTCGTTTGCTCGAACATCTCAAGAAATCATCCTAGAACGAAAAATGGCTGACGCCGCTTCGAGTTTCCTCTCTCGACCGGGCGGGACTTCGCTCGCCTGGTTCCGGCTGGAGGGGAAATCTCCCGGCCTGATGTTCCTGGGCGGTTTTCACTCGGACATGAGCGGGACGAAGGCGAGTGCGCTCGAGGCGCATTGCCGAGAGGTGGGGCGCGCCTACGTCCGCTTCGATTACGGCGGCCACGGGGAATCTTCGGGAAAATTCGAGGAGGGAACCATCGGGGAGTGGGCGGAGGATGCCGTCGCGATACTGGACCGCGTCGCCCGGGGTCCCCAGGTGCTCGTCGGATCGAGCATGGGCGGATGGATTATGCTGCTCGCCGCCCTGGCACGGCCCGGGCGCGTGGAGGGCATCGTGGGAGTGGCGGCGGCCCCCGACTTCACCGAGGATTTGATACGCAGCGCGCTCGCCGAAGCCACGCGGCGGGAACTCGATGCGCAGGGGTACTTCATGCGTGAATCGGAATACGAGGCGCCATACCCCATCACCAGGAAACTGCTCGAGGAGGGAGCGAACCATCTGCTCCTGCGCGATGATATCCCGCTCGCTTGCCCCGTTCGCCTCATCCACGGGATGCGCGATGAGAGCGTGCCGTGGGAAACGAGTTTACGCCTGGCGCGCGCCCTCAAAAGCGACGACGTGCGCCTGACGCTCGTAAAGGATGGGGATCACAGGCTCTCGAGACCCCAGGACATCGCGCTCATCGCACAAACCGCCGAGGAGTTGGCGGAAGAGGTAGGAGCCTGACGGCGGAGGGGTGCACCAGCCGGTGTGGCCAAGCAGCGGTGGAGAGCATGTCAATCCCGAATTGTAAACAATTGTAAAATATGTTATCATCAGGTAATGTAGTGGTGAGATTTCTGAAGGAGATTGAATGATCGTAGCCGACGCCTCTTCGTTGATTGTCCTCGCCAAGCTCGGGCGTCTGGGACTCTTGAACGAACTCTACGGCGAGGTGCTGATAGGGGCTGTCGTGAAGGAGGAGACAATCGATACCGGCAGGGTTGTTCGCGCCCTGGGCGTGGAACAACTTGAGACCGCTATGGAAGACGGCTGGCTGCGGACGGTGCGCTTGACCGCCGAGGAGCAAGACCTGATGCAACGGCTGATGGGGCGCTCCCGGCTGGACCGGGGGGAGGCCGAGTCCATCGCGCTCGCGGACCTGCGGGGCCTGCGACTGATCGCTGATGACAAGGAAGCCCGAAGCGTGGCCGCGGCGGTCGGGGTAGAACACTTGGGCGCCGTCGGCGCATTGTTGGAAGCGTACTTGCGAGGATACCTTGACTTGGGAGAATTCGAGGCCACGATTCGGGATATCACTCGGATATTATGGCTCTCCCCGGCCGTCGTGGTGGAAGTATTGAGACTCGCACGGGAGGCGAAGAGATGAAGAAAGAACGGATGGTGGGCGCCAGACTCCCCCTGGAGTTGGTCCGCGAATTGGAACTCATCGAGGATGTGGAGCAGTCCGATCGTTCAACCACCGTGCGCCGGCTGCTCTCGAGCGCGATCCGGCAATGGAAGCTGGAGCACTACGTCCGGCTGTACGGGGATGGAAAGCTCACGCTCGCGCGGGCCGCTCGCGATGCCGGGGTGTCCTTGTGGGAGATGACGGATTATGCCCGCGCGAGAAAAGCGCCGGCCCAATACGACCTTGAAGATCTCGAGCGAGACCTGAGAACCATCCATCAGGGGGATGGATAGAATACAACCGGCGCCAAGGGGGGGCGGATAAAAGCGGACTGACGGAGGAGGGCGCATTCGCCCGTCCTCGTGGACGTCCCGCGCCGATGATCATCCCCGGCGCATGCGCGCGCTCGGGAGCGAGCGCCTTGACAGCGAGCCTCTGGAATCGTTAGTTTTAACCCGTAGCCTATCCAGTTTTGTTACCGCCCCCCCTGTAATACCTCGACGAGAGATTATCCACGCAATGAATTTCTGAGTTGAAAGAGGGGGCATGCAAATCAGAAAGAAACTCTTAAACCGCATCGCCGGCTCCAAGCGCTCCGCACCCCCCGGGCCGGGGGAAGAGGGGTATGAAATCCCGCCGCCTTTTGCCGTCAAGCGAAAATCCCCGGATTCCGCACTTGGGGCGGAGGAAAGCGGATATGGCGCTGACTTCGATTTATTGGCTTCCGGTGAACAAACGCGCTCCGATTCGAGGAGCGGGATGGATATGCAGGAAAAAGACTATGGCCCCGATTTTGAATTGCTGGCGGCGTCGGGAGCAGACGAGTCGCCGAATGAACTTGAGCCTTCTCACGATCCCGAGCCACCTCGAGGATATGGGGCCGACTTCGAGGTTTTGTCTGCGCCGGAATCAAGTGATTTGCCTGATGAGGCTGAGCCGCCGCAAGAGCATGAGGATGCCGTCCCGGCTGTGGCTGAAAGCGTTGTGAAGGCGTCTGCACCCGGGCCGGATATCCCTCAGGAAAGCGAACCGGAAATTACCGGCGACCTCGCCCCTGCGCATGAGGAACCCTTGGCGGCAGCGGTCTCGGATGAATTGCCGGATGAGCCCGAACCGTCCGGGGAAGATGGGCTCTCGACGCTCATCGAGGTTGCCGCCGACCCGCCTCGGGAGCAGCCGAATGAACCATCGGAAATGCTTGCCACGCAAAATGGATTTTCCGCTCTCGTGAGAGATGCGCGCGGAGAATGGAGGCCCGGCAAGGGGTTCAGCCGAGACGAATTGCGAGAAGCGGGCTTGAGTCTCGCCGAGGCCGCGCGTTTGGGCGTCCGCTTCGACAAACGCCGCCGCAATGCGCACCCGATGAACGTCGCCACCCTCGAAAAAGCGAAAAACGGCGTTTGAGGGGAATCGCAAGGCGCTGCGTCAGATCAGCCGCCATCCGTCTGTTCGTCCCGGGCCTTCTCCAACATCCCGGGCAAGGTGAACAGATATAGAAAGACCAGTTCGGTGAAGGCGTGAAGACGCTCCGCATCCTCCTTCAAGAATTCCTCGTCGCCATGTACCGCGTCGTTGCCATCGAGCCGAATCCGATGTGCCCAATCAGCCAAGTCAGGAGTCAAACCTTGTTGGTTCGCCGCTTTCTCGATCCGTTCGTACAACGAGCCGTCGATGTCCGGAAATTTCTCTTTTAGGCCGGCCTCTAGTGCTGACCTAAACATGCTGCCGGGGGCGTCGTAGTTGTTTCGTAGGTTTTCCATTCCTTGCCTGTAGTAGTTCGCAGCCCTGGGAGGCGTGTCTGCTGGGGCTCCCGTACTTGGCGGCGATGGAGAAATCGTCTTTAGCTCCACTTCGTTATCCCTGTTTGAATCCAGTAGTTTTTCTGGAATGGTATTGGTTTGTAGCGTCTCGAAGGTCGCGAGTATCCCGCGGGTGCAGAATCCACAAGTCGCGAGAGAGTCCCACCGATTATTTGTCCTCGATTGCACTCGTCGGCTTGTAACGATCTTAAATGCAACGGCTTTTGTCCCGCAGTACGGACAATTGGCCTGAAACACACTCATTTGCACTTCTCCGTCTTTTCACTGGTGCCGGATGCCCATTATTCAGTAATTCTTCGTGGGCCGAATGGTGGGTCGGACATTTCTTTCTATTTATTAAGGATAATAAAATCAAATACTTATAGTATTTCCTGGCTCCGGCGGTAGGATTCGAACCTACAACCCATCGGTTAACAGCCGATTGCTCTGCCGTTGAGCTACGCCGGATCGAGAGGCGTTCCGCTTGAGTCGGCATTCTACCGGAATCGGCGCCGGCTCCCAAGCGTAAGGGGTTTATATGTAGGCGGGCGGGGGCTTGTCAAGACTTTCGGGGGCATCAGAATCCATAATAGCGCGGATACCCCTGCTTCTCCCATAATCCGCCCAGGTCCTCGTTCGTGAAAAAGACGTAGCGCAGGAATTTCGCGCTCTTCCAGCCCACGTTCGCGGGCGAGGCGAGGCGGATGGGAGCGCCGTGGTTCACGGGCAGCGTCTCGCCGTTGTATTCATACGCCAGCACGTTCTGCGGGTGCATCGCCTGCTTTAAGTCGAACGTCACGCTGTAGCGCTCGTGCCCGTTCGCGGTGGCGAGCATGTCGTCGCACAGGAAGAACACGTAGCGGCTCTCGGGCCTGAGCTTGTGCATCTCGATGAAGCGCGCGAGGTGCACTCCCTGCCAGTGGCAGATGGCGCTCCAGCCCTCGACGCAAACGTGCTCCACCGTCTGCTCGAGAACGGGCATCTCGCGAAGCTGCGCAAGCGTGTATTCCCTGGCCCAGTGTCTTTTCATCATCCGGCCCTTTTGCAGATGGGCTTCCCCCACGACGAGGCGCCACTTCTCGGGGGGCGTCTGGATGAGCTGGGAGTTCGGCGAGACCACCGAGCCGTTGGGCCGCATTTGTTCGGGCTGAACGGCGCTTCTGGGGTAGGTGCGCGCCAGTCGGTGGTTGCTGTCCGTCATGAGGCCCACCTTGTGGTTCAGGCGATCGAACCAACTGAGGACGGCCTGCACCTTGGGCTCTTCGTTCAGGCGGGAACACCCGGCCATGAATACGGAGGCGAGGCCAAGGAGCATTTTCATGAATCCGCGCCGGGACGATGAAGACTTGTCCACGCCAACGCCTGGGTTTCGCTTTTCGCCTTTTTTCATCTTCTCTCTTCAGAGGACGCAGGCGGGGATTTCAGTATTTTAATGATGATGGGCGCCATTATCGGGACCGCCAGAACGAGAGAAGTCGGGAATAAGATGGAGGCCCAGGCCAGGAACCCGAACTCAAACCGCGTTAGCCAGGTCATCGGCCCGCTCAGCAGATATGCGGCGAGGAGAGAGAGAAGCGCGTTGATGCAAACGACGCTCAAAACCAGCCTGCCCACGAAAAGCCTACGCTTCGCCAGTTTGGTCGGCAGTATGAATTCCATTTGTTCTTCCGTGCTCATTCGCTCAACTCCCGAGGCTTCGCTTCCAGCGAAAGCCTTCGATGCGCCCCCCTCGCATGAGGCCCGCCCGCACGAAGAGGTAGCCGAGCGCGCCGAACCACGCGCCCGATGCCTCGCCGCCCAAGGCTGCGTTCATCATATCCGCGATGAGGGTTCCGAGCCAAAAGGAAACCAGCAGAATCGCTCCCTCGGCGGCTACGCGGCCGAGATTTTTGGCGAATTGCCTTTGTCTGGCCTGAAAAGCGTCGCGCTCCGCCTTGATTCCGACGATCATGGGTGCAAGCCCTCGCCGCCATCCGTGGGATATCACCATGAGAAAATGGCCGATCATGAAAATGACGAGAAACAACATGACGAGAAAATGCAGGAATCTGCTCGGCTGATAGCCCCCGAAAAGCCGGGTCAGCCACTTGAACTGGACGGGTTTGAGGATGGCGAGACCCGTGAGGACGGACATCACCCCGGCCAGTATGACGGTGTTGTACGCGAGTTTTTGTATCGGGTTGAATTTTCCCTCTCCGGGAGGATGGTGAAAGGTTTTGATGGGGTGTAAGAGCATCTCCTTCGCGCCGGAGAAATCTCCCTGCCTTATTCGGTAGTGCCTCCCTTCCTCCGTCAAGAGCAGGAGAAGAAGGAAAATCAGCCCGTTGATGGTGTAGGGCCACATGAGAGCGAAGTGCCAGCGCAGCGCGCCCGCGAGCCATTCCCCGATGCCGAAGGTTTTCGTGAGGCCTTGGACGAAAACCCTGTAGTCGGCGCCCAGGTTGATGGCGCGCGGGTCGGCCTGTACCTCCGTGCCCCGCAGTGATTCGAAGATGGCCTCCGGGTTGGGCCTGTCCGGCCCGAACGCGGGGTATGCCCACCATATCTGAAACCCGCTCGCCATCATGAGGAGCAGGAGGGGGACGTTCAGCCAGTGGGTGATCCTTAAGAGAGACGAGTAGGGATAGGCGGGGGTGCTCGCCGGTTGCGCCGTTTCTTCGGTTTCCATCATTCGGCGAGCAGTTTCATGATCATCGCCTCGGTGCGCGCGTGGTTGCCCTCTCCAATCGTCTTGAAGCGCACGACGCCTTTTTTGTCGATCAGGTATTTTGTCGGCCAGAAGCGATTTTGAAAGGCGTCCCAGTTGGTGAATTCATTATCCATCACGACGCGGTATTTGATGCCGAGCTTGGCCATGGCTTCTTCCACGTTCGCTTTTTTCTTGTCAAAGTTGAACTCGGGCGCGTGGTTTCCGATGACGACCAGCCCCTTGTCCTCATATCGCTCGTGCCACGAGCGCAGCGTGGGGATCTCCCGCACGCAATTGATTCAGGCGAACGTCCACATGTCGAGCAACACGACCTTGCCGCGTAATTCCGAGAGTTTCAGTGGTTCGCCGCCCAGCCAGGGCCCGCCTTTGAGCTCGGGCGCGCGCGCGCCGGGTCCGAGCCCCGATGCGCCTGCCTGATAAAACGTCCAGAACACGGCGAGAAAGACGATGGCGGCGATGTAAATAGGGGTTCGCTTCATGACGGTCTCCATACGGTTAAGCGGCCTGCAAACACTTTAGGAGAACGATTGAGCGGATGCAAATACTTCTATACGATGAATCGGTTGGTTCTCCGGCCCGAACTTAATTTTTCTGTAAAGTTTCATCCATTCAGATGGAGAAGAGAGTGAAATACTACCATTTCGAGGAGATGGAAGCGCACGATACCGGAGAGAGGATTCAGCGCGTGGTGGCGGGTGAGAAGCTTACCGTGCTTCGCCAGACGATTCGCGCCGGTGTGGACATATACAACCCCCATTCGCATCCCAACGAGCAGATGACGATTGTTCTCGAAGGACGCGCGAGGTTCGGGTGCGCCGGACGGGAGGTGGTGCTCGGGCCGGGCGGCGTCGTGGTTTTTCCGCCCAACCAGGAGCACGCCACAAGCAACGCGGGCGATGGGCCGCTCGTTCTGGAGGAGATATTCACGCCGGGTATGGAGGCGCTGAACGAACTAGCGCCTGGGGAATGAACGGGCCGGAGAGAAGCATGAGCCGTCTGACGATTACGGGACTCAAAAAAGATTTTGACGACGTGTGCGCGGTCGATAATCTTTCCCTTGCGCTCGAAGAGGGGGAATTCATGGTGCTCGTCGGGCCCACGGGTTGCGGGAAATCGACCCTGTTGCGCTTGATAGCCGGCGTGGAGGATGAGGATGCGGGCCATATCTACTTGGACGGCGTGCGACTGAACGGCATCCCGCCCGGCCGGCGCGGGGTGCAACTCGTGTTCCAGAGCTACGCGCTGTGGCCGCACATGAAGGTTTTCGATGAAAAAAAATACTCGAACCTGAGTTTCGCGCTCAAAATCCGCCGATGGCTGCCGGGCATCCTGAACGAGCGAGCGCAGGATGTGATGCGGCGTCTGGGGATCAGTAAAAAATGGTCCCGCCGCCGCCCGGACAGCCTGAGCGCGGGCCAGCAGCAGAAAGTCGCGATTGGCCGCGCCATCGCGATACCGCCTCGCGTTTTTCTTCTCGATGAGCCTTTGGCGAATATCGATCCGGTCGCCAGGCTCGAGGTCCGCAAAGAGTTGAGAAGGGTGCATGATGAGATCGGGGCGATCAGCCTGCTGGTGACGCATGATTTGACGGATGCGTTTCAAATCGCAGACAGGATCGCCGTGATGCGCGATGGCGTAATTGTTCAGGTCGATACGCCGGAGAACCTCATCAACCGCCCGGTGAACGCATTCGTCGAGAGTTTCTTCACGAGCGTACACCATGAGAGGCTGCTGCGGGAGTTTCGCGCGAGACGCCGGGGCAGGAGAAGGGAGCCGACTTCCGGTTCATCTTGATTCAGGATCTTTCAGAAAATCCCGCCATGCCGCCCAGTAGGCGGCGCCCCCCGTGAAATACGTGTCGTTGTGGCCCGCGCCCTTGATGGTGAAAAAGCGTTTATAAGGCGTGCGCGCCGCCTCGTAGAGCCGCCTTCCCTGCGCGTGGGGCACTATGCCGTCCACATCGCCGTGCAGAACGAGCAAGGGCATCTCCACTTCCGGGAGCATGGCCGCGCTGTCGAATTTTGCGGAGATGAACCAGCCCACCGGCAGGAAGGGAAACATCTTCTTCCCCATGGCGAGGGTGCTCTCGAAGGGGCTCTCCAGTATGAGGCCGCGCGCTTTTTTTCCCTCCACGGCGAGCTTGACCATCACGGCCGCGCCCAGGGAGCGCCCGAACAGAAAAACGCGCTCGTGAGGTATGCGTTTCACGAGCCAGGCGTAAGCGGCCCTGCCGTCTGCGTAGAGACCCTCCTCGCTCGGCCTGCCCTCGCTTTTCCCGTACCCCCGGTAGTCGAAGATGAAGACGCCGGCCCCCAACTGCACTTGAATGAGCGCGATGTTCTCCGCGCGGTGGGAGAGGTTGCCGGCGTTGCCGTGCGCCCACAGGAGAACCGGGCCGTCCGGGGTCTTCGGCGCGACGTACCAGCCGTGCAGGCGCACGCCGTCTGCGGCGCTGAAGGAGACGTTCTCGTAAGCGACGCCGTAGGTTTTGGGCGTTTGCTCGATTTCCCGGTAGGGATGATAGAGCAGGAAATTCTCCAAAAGGCCAAAGATCCCCATAACTATCAGCACACCTGCGCCGAGGAGCAGGTAGCGATGGAGTTTTTGGGAGAATGCCAGCGGCCCGTTCTCATCGAGGGGTTTGCGCGAGTTCCCGGTGGACGGTCTTGATGCAGAGGTCTTGAATCGCCGTGATGCCCGCATCCTCCAGGCGGCGCGCGGAGGCGGGATGGGCGATGCCCCTTTGCATCCAGAACGCGCGCGGGCGGTTTTGGATAGCCTCATCCACCAGGGAGGGGATTTGCTCGGAGCGCCTGAAGGCGTTGACGATGTCTATGTGCTCTTGGACGTCTCCCAGACGCGGATAGGCTTTTTCTCCCAAGGCGGATTCGATTCTGGGGTTTACCGGAATGACCCGGTAGCCCGCTTCCTTGAGATAGGCGGCGATTCGGTGGCTCGCGCGCGAGGGATCGTCCGAAAGACCCACCACGGCGATGGTCTCGGCGGCAGACAGAATGCAGGCGATCGTTTCGTTCTCAGGGTTCATTCCAGCGGTCTCCTCCATTTTTCCGGATGATACCATACCTCGTATCCGGTGTATGAGGGGTCGGGGTGGAGCAACAACTTGCCCTCGATGAACCCGGGGTGTACATCATCGGGGAGAGGGGACGCTTCACTTCGTTGTTTTCGCTCATAGGGCATTCTTATTTTCAGTGAGGGCATGTGATGACGAACATGGCGGTTGTCGAGATTTTTCATGAATACCATTGACCCTGGGCATACCTGGCCGCGGCGCGGCTGGACAGGGTGATGCCGGATTTCGAGGGCAAACTGCATCTCAAGTGGCGCGCGTTCCCGCTGGAAGTCATCAACGACCGGCCTGCGCCTCGCTACATCGTGGATCAGGAATGGCCCCTGGTGGCGGTTCAGGAGCCGCTCTCGCCGTGTCGAAGCTGGCCGCACGAAGAATACCTGAGAACCACGATGCTTGCCTTTCAGGCCTACGCGAGCGCATACGCGCAAGACCCGGTAAAGGCGCGCGTCTATGATTTGAAGCTCAGGCGCGGTTTTTTTTATGAGGGCAGACGCGTGGATGAGGTTTCGGTTCTTTGCGAGATCGCAGAAGAGGCGGGTCTCGATGGCTCCAGGGTGGGCGCGGACCTGGAATCGGGCGTATTTGAAGAAGGGGTAATGGACGATTACAGGGAAGCCATGCGCTTAAGGGACGAGGAGGGTCTGCCGATGACGAGTCCCACCCTCATCTTCCCGGATGGAGAGGCCGTCTTCAACCCATACGCGTCGGATAAGACGATAGAAGGCGGAAAGCTCACCGAAGTGCACGCCCCGCCCGCCTACGGGGAGGCGGTGTACCAGGGTTACCGCGAGATTCTTACGAGAGCGACGGGATGATGGGGGAACGTCTGACTCATCACCAGGAATAAGACCATGAACCATCGCCGTATCGGCAGGACCGGGCTGCACGTGAGCGAGATTGGCCTGGGCACTTCCCATAATTTCATGCACATGGCGAGCAGCGACCCCGCCCGGTGCGTCGAGATCGTTCGCGAATGCCTGGCGTGCGGGATCAATTTTTTCGACACCGCGCCCATATACGGGGAATCGGAGCGGGTGCTGGGCGAAGCTCTGGCCGGGAGCAGGGATAAAATCGTTCTGGCGACCAAGGTGTGGGAGTCGAGCGCTTCTGCGGCCCGCGCGAGCATCGAGCGCTCCTTCAAACGGCTCCGCACGGACGTGATAGATCTGTTGCAGATTCACAACATGGCGGGCTGGCGCGAGGTGACGCCCGCCATGCAGGCGTTTCAAAAAGAGGGGAGAATCCTGCATTTCGGCATCACCGACAGAAGGCCGGAGAATTTCCCCGAACTCATCGAAGCCATGAAGACGGGCGCATACGACACTATCCAGATACCCTACTATCTGGGCGAGGTGAAGTGCCGCGAGGAGGTTCTGCCTTTGGCCCGGGAGATGGACTTGGGCGTGATCGTCATGCGGCCTTTCAGTCACTTAAAGTGTGGCCTGCTCGGCCCGGGAGGCAGCATCGCCCGTATGCCGGAGTTGAAGGCCCACCATGACGGAACGCCGGGGCAGGCGCTATTGAAATACCTTCTTGCGGACGAGAGCGTCTCCTCCATCATTCCCGCCACCGGCAGGACGGGCCGCATGAGCGAGAACGCGGCGGCATCCGGCGGCGACGCTCTCCCCGAAGAAATCCGCGCGCGTCTGGAGGCGCTCGTAGGCTGAGCCGAGCGCGGTTCCCTGTATGCCCGCCTCAACCGGGAGCGTGTGTCATTTCCCCGATAATCCGGAGCCGGTAACAAATCTTGGAAAATAGCGACCGGCTTGATTGGCGTATTTTTCGTAAGCCGCGCCGTGTAGACGATGAAGATGCGGCTCTTCCACGAAGCGGACCTGCAACTCGATGCTCAGATAAGCCAGGATCAGAAAAAACAGCATATATACGTGTGGGAGCAATACCAGCAAGCTGATGCCGAACAGGAACACGCCGCTGTAGATCGGGTTTCTGACGAGAGAGTACAAGCCCCTCGTCACCAGATCGGTTTGCTCGGTTTCATCGACGCCGAATCTCCATGCTGTCCCCATTTGCCATTGAGCTATTATCATGGTGGTGATGCCGGCCAGAGAGGCTGCCGCGCCGATGAGGTTCCCGGACGCGCCGAGATGGATTTGCGGCCGAATCGTTCCTGTAGCTTCGAGCAGAGAAATAACGAGCGTCCCAATAAACGATGTAATCAGAAGAACGCATGCGCACTTGGCTGTTTTGGAAGCGCTCCGCCGCACCGGGCGTATGCCGTGGTCGCCGGTGAGTCCATACTGAAGCGCGATTCTTCCGCCTACGCCCAATACCAGGAAGACGATGCAGAGCGTCAGCGCGTTGGCCCGGAACATATGGCCCCCCGCCTTTTCAACTATTCCGTCCTGCTGGACACGAACGAGCGGATACATCGAGTCGCCCGGGAGACATCCTCGAAAGGGAGAGAACCTCCGCGCGAACTAGGACGCGGTCGAGATCGCCCCGACCTCGTTGTCGACGATGACGGGCGATTCGAAGTATTCGATCGTAGGCTCGACTCCGAGGCGCTCGCGCAGCCCGGCGCGCCAGGCGTCGTCGTAGAGGCGCTCGGCGTCGGCGCGCGACTCGAACAGATAGACCCCGCCGCCGGTGCGCACGTCGTCCGACACCAGGTAGTATTTGCGCACCAGCCCCGGCACGTCGCGGTAGAGAGGAGCCGACCTCTCGAAGGCCGCGGCCATCTCCTCGTGGGTCTTCCCCTCGGGAAGCGTGAAGCGGACGATTGCGGTGACGGCCATAGAGCACCCTCCTTATGCGGTGGAAGCGGCCTTGGCTTCGTTGTCGACGATGACGGGCGAGTCGAAGTATTGGACCTCGGGCTCGACTCCCATGCGCTCGCGCAGCCTGGCGCGCCATACGTCGTCATGGACGCGCTCGGCGTCGGCGCGCGATTCGAAGATATAGACCCCGCCCCCGGTCCGCCGGTCCTCGGACAACAGATAGTATTTACGCAAGAGGCCCGGTACATCGCGGTAGAGGGCCGACGAACTCTCGAAACCAGCAACCAGCTCCTCCTCGCTTTTTTCTTCAGGAAACGGGAAACGGACGATTGCGGTGACGGCCATGAAGCATCCTCCTTATTTGGTGGGTTCACTTCGAATCATAACACAAACGAGGGCCGGCTCACCCAATCGGATACATCCTCTTGACGCTCAGTCTGGCCACGAGTCGTTTCTCGTTTTTCATCGCTCCTAAGTATTCATCGAGGTCGTCGGGGTCCTTTCCGGTGATGCGCCTGTAGAGGTCGAGGTTTTTCGTGCCGTCCGGGTCTTCGATGAGTTCTGCCTCGCCTTCCGCGCAGAGGTAGGGATAGAAGCTGTCTTGCGGCATCACGCAAAGCGTTGCCCTGGGGTCGCGCTTCAGGTTTTTGGCCTTCACGCGGTCCCACGTCATGGAAATCTCCGCGACTCCTTCTTTGTAGTCGAACACGATGGGCGTGGGGTGCGATCTCCCGTCCTCGAGCAGGGTGCTCAGGACGCCGTAGTGCTGCTCGCTCAGGAAGGCCACCGCCTCGTCATGCGTCATGGAGGTTCTCCTTATGAGTCCGAATCAATCGCCGCCTCGACGAAGTCATCGAACGCGGCGCAAAAAGCCTCGGGCGCATCCTGCATCGGAAAATGCCCGCAGGCGGGGATAATCGTTCTCACGCAACCCGGGATTCGCTCCTCGAACATCTCCCCATATGCCATCGCCCCGGCGTCTCCCTCGCCCGTGCAAACCCAGGCGGGAGCCTGGATTTCACCCAGGCGCGCCGTCATGTCCGGCGTTTGGAGGATGGCGTCTGCCGCCGCGGCGTAGTCGGTGGGTGTGTTTTTGAGGAATAGCCTTTTGAATTTCTCCGCACTTGGGCCGTCGATGTAGTCCCGGGGGAGGGTTGCCCGCATATCCTCGCTCTTGAGAACCGCCGCCATTCCTTCATCGAGCGCCATTTTTCGAAGAAGTTCGAATCGTCGTCTCACTTCTCCTTCGGGTGCTGCTGCGGAGGCGCCGATGAGCATCAGGCTCTCGAGTCTCTCGGGGTGTTGTAAGGCGAACAACAGGGCGACGCGCCCGCCCATGCTGTGTCCCATGAGGTGGACCCTGTCGAGTCCCCAGAAGTTCAGGAGACCCAGCAGATCATCGGTGAGGGTTTGAATCTCATAAGGGTTTTGTTTTTTGCTCGACCCCCCGTGGCCGCGATGATCGTATGCGAAGGCCTGAAAACGCCGGGAAAACGCATCCATCACCGGCTCCCAGGTGTATATGGAGTTGGCGAATCCGTGCATCGCGACGAGGGGCGCTCCCCTGCCTTTCATGACGTACGCGAGGTTCACTCCATTCACCGTCGCAACGGGCATCGTCCTCTCCTCCAGGTGGAAGAAACACGTCATTCACCTTTGCCGAAGCGCTAGAATACCCTATTATGCGTTTTTTCGCAGAGAGGCTCATCCAACCGGCAGAGGCAGGAGTTCGTACGTGGACGGGAAAAGAGTGGCGGTCGTTCTCCTGAGCGGCGGCATGGATTCCGCCGTCGTTCTGGCGATAGCGAACGGGCAAGGCTTCGCCTGCGAGGCGCTCAGTTTCGACTACGGGCAAAGGCACCGGTGTGAACTTATAGCCGCGAAAAAAGTGGCGAAACAAATCGGCGCATCGGGCCATGCCGTATTGTCCATCGACATGCGCGCCATCGGCGGGAGCGCGCTCACCGACGACATCGAGGTGCCCAAGGAGCGCGCCGACATCGGAGAGGGCATACCCGTTACCTATGTGCCCGCGCGAAACACCATTTTTCTGAGCTATGCGCTGGCCTTGGCCGAGGTGAAGGGCGCGAGTGATATTTTTATCGGGGTGAACGCGCTCGATTATTCCGGCTATCCGGATTGCCGCCCCGAATACATCGAAGCCTATGAACGCATGGCGCGCCTGGCCACGAAATCGGGCGTGGGGGGCGCGCCTCTTGTGATCCATACGCCTTTGAGCACAATGCGAAAGTCCGACATCGTGCTTAAAGGTCTGGAGTTGGGAGTGGATTTTTCTCTCACCCATACCTGCTACGATCCGCTGGACGAGGGGCGGCCCTGCGGGTCATGCGACGCTTGCATCCTGAGGCGAAAGGGGTTCGAGGAAATCGGTGAACGGGACCCGCTCCCTTATCCCGATATGTGATGTTCGGAGAAATCGTGGAAGAAATACGCACGGATGTATTGGTCGTCGGCGGAGGGCTGGCGGGAACGCTGGCTGCTCTCGCGGCGCGCGAAGAAGGGGCGGACGTTTGCATCGCCATGAAGGGCGAGGCCGGTTTGAGCGGAAATTCCGCGCGCGCGGGCGGTGTTTTCGCAACGATACTCGAGGGTTTTTCCCTGCCGGATGATTCCGTGGAAACCATGGTGGCGGATAATTTCCGCAGCGGATGGTTCATGTCAGACCCTGCCCTGGTGCGTACGGTCGCATCCGAATCGGGAGCCGCGATAGAGCGTCTGCGCGCTCATGTGGTTCCTTTTTTGGAGAAAAACGGTCGAATGACGCCCACGAAACTTCCCGGGCATACCTACCCCCGGGGAGCGCGCGTGCCAGGCGGCGGCCCCCGGATGATGATGGTTCTGGGCGCGAGACTCGCGCAGAGCGGAGCGCGCGTTCTGGAGGGGCTATCCTTCGTCGGGTTGCTGCGCGATGCCGGCGGGAGGGTAGTGGGAGCCGATTTTCAGGTGGAAGAAAACGGGAATCTGCTTCGGGCGTATGCGCGCGCCACGATTCTGGCGATGGGCGGTTTGGGGGGAATGTATCCCGTAACGACGAATGCGCCGGGCGTCGCGGGAGTCGGCTACGGGGCTGCGCTCGACGCCGGGGCGCGATTGCGGGACATGGAATTCGTGCAGTTCACCCCCACGGCGCTGGCCCATCCGCCGCAGCTCAGGGGCAGAAACTCAGGGGGCATGGCCCTTTCCTTCCCCGAAGCGAGAATCAGGAACAATCTGAATGAACGGTTCATGACCCGCTATGCGCCCGACGATATGGAACACGCCAAGCGCGATGTTCTCTCCCGCGCGATGCACCGCGAAATCATAGAGGGGCGGGGAGGCGAAAACGGCGGCGTGTATCTTGATTTGACACAGGTGCCCTACCAGGGGCTGAGAGACGTGATGGGCGAGATCATCGATGATTTCGAGGCGGCGGGTCTCGACGTGCGGAAAGAGCCGATAGAAATCGCTCCCGCCGCGCACTCGTGCATGGGCGGCGTCCTCATCGACACGAACGGGCGAACGGACGTGGACGGTCTTTTCGCCGCCGGTGAGAACGGAGGCGGCTTGCACGGAGCGAATCGCCTGGCGAGCGGGGGCCTCACCGTGTGCGCGGTGATGGGTGACCGGGCGGGCCGGGCCGCCGCCCACGTGGCGGGAGAGGGCGGGCCGCCTGAAAAAGGTGAGGTGGGCGCAGCGGGCGTGGACGTGGTGGATGAGGACCAACTGGATGAAATAGAAGAGAATATACGCGAAATCATGTTTTCCTCCGGCGGCATTGAGCGCGATGCGCCGGCGCTGCAAGAGGGCATCACGAAGATAGCCGCTCACAAAGAGAGAATAGCGGGAATGACGTCCGCCGGTTCGCTCCTCTCGCGCCATGCACAGTCGAGGCTCATGTGCCTTACCGCAGAGGCGATGCTGGGCTCGATGGCCATGCGCGCCGAAAGCCGGGGGGCGCATACGAGGTCTGATTCTCCCGAGCGCGATGATGAGAACTGGCTGGCCAACATCCATGTATCGTTGGGGCCTGATGACGCCCCGGCGCACCAGAGGGTCCCGATAGGGGATGAGTTGCGTGAGGCGGCGGCGCGCCATGCGGGCGCTTGAGGCGCTGGGTGGTATGCCGGATTCATGTTGACACCATGGGCGCGAGAGGATAACCAAGGAATACGCACTTACTTTTGATGAGAGTTCTTCTCAAAGATTTGGAGGAGTTATGCAATATCCATTCACTGAAGAGCAGTTGGCGCTGGCGGATCTGACCCGGGATTTCATGGAGCGCGATGTCGCGCCCGTCGCCGCGGAAATGGACAGGCGGCCCGACCCGAAGGATTGCTATCCGGGCGAGCTCCTCAACAAGGCGTCGCAGCTCGGCCTGCGCACCATGGCGGTTCCCGAGGAACATGGAGGCATCGGGGCCGATACGACGACGAAGGCTCTCTGTCTCTGGACGGGCGCGCAAATCGAGATCGGCGTCATCAAGTGTCTGAGCCAGTGCTGGAAGATATCGAACGCGCTCTTCAAATGCGGCACGGAGGCGCAGATCGAAAAATGGGGCAAGATGTTCGTCGAGGATCACGACTGCGTGGGCTCGTTCGTGATAACGGAGCCGGATTACGGTTCGGACAACATCTACCGCCAGTCCGACCCCAGTCTGGGCCTTAAAACCTCGGCGGTCGAGGATGGCGATTACTACGTCATCAACGGTGCGAAACGGTTCACCTCCCTCACGAGTTGGGCGAAAATCCTGCTGGTCTTCGCGAGGACGGACCCCACTGTTCCGCTTCATCAGGGGACTAGCTGCTTTCTCGTACACGGGGACCAGGAGGGCGTTACCTACGGCAACGTGCACGACAAGCTCGGCTACAGGCTGTATCCCAATGCCGAGAGCTACTACGACAACGTGCGCGTTCATAAGGACGACATCCTGGGCGGGGTGAATAAGGGTTTTCACACCTTCGGCACGGTGTTCCGGGGCAGCGCCGAGCTTCCGGCGTGTAATACGGGCATTGCGCGCGGTATTTACAATTTCTGTCTCCAGCACGCGAAAGAGCGCATACAGGGCGGCAAGCCCATCATCGAGCATCAGACGATACAGCACCAACTCGCCGAGATGCTCATGAACATCGAGGTGGCCGAGCAGTTCATGTGGCGCATCAGTTGGGGCGTGGAGAACGATGAGAGCTACAACACGCGCTTCACGCGCTACGGAAAGGTGTTCAGCGATCAGGTGGCGCTCAAGACGATCGCTTTCGCCACGGATATTCTCGGTGGCATCGGCATCATGAAGGAAACGCCGACGGAGAAGATGATGCGCGACCTGCTCACCTTCCTGCACGGCGACGGGACGGACTCGATGACGCTGCTGCGCGCCGCGCAGACGCTGGACGAGCCCGCTTAGGGACATCATGTGATGCTTCTCGGGGCCGCTCGCCGCGTGCCTCCGCACTCTCCGGCTCGGGAGGAAAAACAATGGATTTGATGCTCACCGATAAAGTGGCGATGATCTCAGGCGGCAGTCGGGGCCTCGGCTTTCATATCGCAAAGGATCTGGTGGGCGAGGGCTGCCACGTGGCGATAAGCGCGCGGGGAGAGGAGCGCCTGCGTGAGGCCGTCGATGAACTGAACGCGCTGGGCGGCGGCCGCACGGCGGGTTTGGTGGGCGACGTGACGCAAGAGGGCGTGCCCGATGCTTTTTTGCGCAAGGCGCTCGATGCGTTCGGCGGCGTCGATATTCTCGTGAACAACGTAGGCGGCAGCAACCCCAAGGCGTTTCTCGACATCACGGACGCGGAATGGCGCGAAGGGTTCGATTTCAACCTCTATCATGCGGTGACGCTCTCGCGTCTCGTGATACCGGAGATGAAAAAAAGAGGCGGAGGCTCTATCCTGAACGTCGCCTCTATCTATGGCCGCGAATCGAAGGGCGCGATGACGTACAACGCATCCAAGGCGGCGCTCATCAGCTTCTCCAAGGGCCTCGCACAGCAGACGGCGCAGGATAACATTCGGGTCAATTCAATCGCCCCCGGCAGCATCATTTTCCCGGGCGGGGTCTGGGAGCGGAGGACAAATGAGGCGGTGGATGGATTGAAGGGCTTCATCGACTCGGAAATGCCGCTGGGCCGGTTCGGTCGCCCCGAGGAACTCTCCGCCGTGGCCGTCTTCATGGTGAGCCCGAGAGCGAGCCTGGTGCATGGGGCCTGCTGGAACGTGGACGGCTCGCAAAGCCGCTCGAATATCTAATTTAGCAAGAAAATCTATGAAATTTTCCGGAGAGGTTCCCGCACGCGCGTGAGCCACTGTTGTTTCAGCGTGCTCTTGACGACGCGCGGGATGCTGAAGCCTATCGGTATCATTCTGGGCTCGACCAGGGGACTGGAGAGTTTCGCCTCCTGAAGGGGCAGTCCCACCACTTCGATTTTGTCCAAATCCGCCTCACCGAAGCCCGTCAGCCGGGCGGCTTCCAGGGTTCTCAGTTTTTCGGGCGCGAGTCCTGATACCTCGCAGGCGACACGGTCGAGCGCCACCGGGTCTGCGCTCGCGATGATGACGCCCACCCGGCGGGGGGTTCCCTGTGCGGGACCCTGGCCTTCCATCGCGTAGACGGCGTCCAGAACGGAGAGCCTCGTATTCAACAATCGCGCCGTTTCAATGAGCATGAGCGGAAAATAATCCTCGAAAGTTCCCGCCTTGAAGTGCCACCACGCCTTTCTTTTTCCCGCCACGCAACCG
This sequence comes from bacterium, assembly GCA_965221165.1. Taxonomy (GTDB): domain Bacteria; phylum UBA8248; class UBA8248; order UBA8248; family UBA8248; genus Bin107. The sequence continues at coordinate 708,412 of CBDCRP010000003.1, read as the reverse complement.
AACAGATTCTTGACCGCGCCCGTCATATAAAGCTGGCAATGGGTCTTGAGCTTCGGCAGGTTGATGATTCCGTCTACGCCCATGGCCTCTTTCGCCATGGTGAGGTGCGCATAAACGACCCCGTCCGGATTGGGGATTTTTACCCCTTGCCGGAATTGGGTGAGCGGAAGTCCGAGTTCCTCGCATATTTCCAATAAACCGGCTTGCTCGGCGCAACTGGCGAGGCTTCCCCAGGCGGGGCTGTCGCCCATGGACAGTATTCGGGGAGGGGAGGCCGAGTTCTGAATTTGCTCCGCCACCGCCCGGAGTATTTCGGGGTGGGTGGTCAACGCGCTTTCCGGCGGCGCGCCTTTCAGGATATTGGGTTTCAGGAGAATCTCATCGGTTTTAGAGGTGAATTGCGCTGCGCCACCCAGGGCTTCGAAGGCTTGGGCGACGGCGTCGCTTACGCGCTCTCTCTCATAATCTCGACAACGGACAATCGCAACACGGCTCATGGATGGGTCAACTTTCTTGTTTGATGGCTTCTATTTTCTCGTCACGCTCGGCTTCGAGCGCCTCACGCTCGTCCCGGAATTTCTGGCGGAATGCGCCAAGCGCCTCTCTGGCCTCGGTTTCGAGTTGCGCCTCGACGGCTTCGATGGGAGCGCCGCCCGTCATTTTCAGCAATTCCTGTTGGTGGAGAACGTCTTTTTCAGCGATTTTCCCCGCGTATACCTTTTTGATTTCCTCAATCTTGTCCCTTTGCTCGGGGGTGAGTTTTTCCAGTTCCTGGCGCGCTTTCTCCCCGATGGCGGAAGTTTTCTCCATCGCTATTTCCAGAGCGCTTTTCATAATAAACCTCCACGGCAAAGAAATCGTTTTTGTTCGTGCAGGCATTCTAGGTTGCGCGACGAAGGGGGTCAACATCCGCATCTACGGGCGAAAGCCGGCCGGGATGGCCCCTCCTCGATCACGCACGTAGCGGGGTGTAATGCCCGAGATTTCAGATGGATAGAAAAAACCGTCTTTTTCTCGTTTCGTGGTGGCTCCCGGCGGCGTAAATTTTGCTATAAGAATACGGGATACGCCCACCACCGGAGGAACCATGAGCGAGCCTGCGTTTGACGATGTTTTGGCGGCGCAAAAACGCATTGCCGCATATTTGCAGCCCACGCCCTTTCACGAGGTGCCGGTGCTCTCTGAGCGCATGGGGTGTAGGTATTTCATGAAATTCGAGTCCATGCAGCCCATCGGCGCATTCAAGGTGCGCGGCGGCGTGAATCTCGTCGCCCAGCTTGGGCCGGATGAGAAGAAATCGGGCCTCATCACGGCGTCGACCGGCAACCATGGGCAGTCCATCGCCTATGCCGCGCGGATTTTCGGTGTAAAGGCGTTGGTGGCGGCGCCGAATGGAGCCAATCCGGATAAAATCTCGGCCATCGAGAGACTGGGGGCGGAAGTCGCATTCGTGGGCAAGGATTTCGATGACGCCAGGGTGTGGTGTGAGGAGCAATGCGAAGCGCGGGGTATGCGCTATGTTCACTCGGCCAACGAGCCGCACCTCATCGCGGGCGTGGCGACCCAGACGCTGGAAATCATGGAGCGCGAACCGGATGTCGAGGTGATCATCGTTCCCCTCGGCGGGGGCAGCGGGGTGTGCGGCGCGGGCCTCGTCGCCAAGCACATCAACGCAAAAGTGCATGTCGTGGGGGTTCAGGCGGAAAACGCTCCGGCGTTCTTCAAGAGTTTTTACGCAGGAGAAATGCTGCCCCAGCCGGCGGCGAACACCTTTGCGGATGGTCTCGCCACGAGGATGCCTTTTGAACTGACGTTCTCGATGATGAGGCGATATGTGGATGAAATCGTGATGGTGAGCGAGGAGGAATTGTGCGACGCCATTCGTCTGCTCGTCTCGGAAACGCACCTCATCGCCGAGGGCGCGGGCGCCGCCGCGACGGCGGCTGCGATGAAAATGGACCTGAAGGGCAAACGAGTCGCCGGAATCCTGAGCGGGCGGAATCTCACCCGGGATCACCTCCAGACCATCATGAACGGCGGGACGCCTCGTCCGTGAAATACACCATCAAAAAAGAGGTCGCGAAAGCGCGAGAACCGGGAAGTCTTTATGTCGAGGTTGCGCTCAGCGTCCCGCAGCTCAAGCCGCTCACCTACCGGGCGGGTCATGAGTTCGCGGAGAGGCTGGCGCCCGGGCTGCGCGTACTGGTGCCGCTGGGAAAAAGGAAGGTTACGGGATACGTCGTCGGCCCGCCGGGCGAGAGTCCGCCGGCCGGGGTGGAGCCTGCCTCGATAAAATCCGTTCTGGAGATGATAGACGATGAGCCGTTGCTCACGCCGGAGCTTTTGGAACTCACCAAGTGGGTGGCGGAATACTATTGTTGCGGCTGGGGGGAGGCGCTTAAATTCGCGCTTCCTTCCCACAAAGAGAAGAAAACCGTAGAGCGTTACCGGCTGAGTGAATCGGGCAGGCGCGAGGCCGCGTTCGCGGAAGGCGGCCTGGGCTTGCCCGGGCTGAAACCCTCAGAGGGAAAGGGAAGCCACAAGGCGGGAATTCTGGTGGCGCTCCGCAAGGCTCCGAGAACCATCGGTTCCCTTACGGCTTCGTTCGGACGCGGAACGCGCCCGGAACTCATGCGCCTTCTCGATGCGGGCTTCGTGGAGAAAATTGTCGATGCCGTGGGTGGTTCAAGACCCAGAAAGACCAAGTACGCGCGTCTTTGCGAGAAGCCCGGAGAGGATGATTTGAAGGATTTGGAAAAACGCGCGAAACGCCAAGCGGAAATCCTGCGTCTCTTGGGCCAGGCGGATGGTGGGCGGATGCGAGTGCAGGAACTGGAAATCCTCTCGAAAGGCGCGCGCACTGCATGCGCGGCTTTGGAGAAAAAGGGATGGATCGAGATGGAGGAAGACCTCGCGCCCGATGAGGAGGATGTGCGCGACCTGCGTCCAAACCCCGGTGCGCCTTTTATGGACCTTACGGATGAGCAGAAAGAATCGCTCGAATTGGTGAGTAGGGATATTCAAAAAAGGGAATTTTCGGTGACGCTTCTTCACGGCGTCACGGGAAGCGGGAAAACGGAAGTCTATATTCAACTGGCGCAAAAGGCTCTCGATAACGGGTCGGGCGCTTTGATTCTCGTGCCGGAAATCGGCCTGACCCCCCAATTGTTGGGGCGGTTTCACGAGCGTTTTGGTCATTTGGTGGCTTGTCTGCATAGCGCCTATTCGGAAAAAAAACGCATATCCGAATGGCGGCGAATCAAGAGCGGGGATGCGTCCATCGTCGTGGGCACGAGGTCCGCCGTTTTCGCCCCGATTCCGAACCTGGGAATGATCGCGGTGGACGAGGAGCACGACGGCTCCTACAAGCAGGAGGAATCCCCCCGCTACCACGCGAGGGATACCGGAATCGTGCGCGCCAGAAACTTGGGGGTTCCGGTCGTGCTGGGTTCGGCGACGCCATCGATTGAAAGCTATACGAGCGCCAGAAGCGGTCGCTACCGCCTTCGCACGTTGTCACATCGACCCACGGGGGGAACGTTGCCGGAAGTGCGATTGGTGGATTTAAGAAAAGAGGCAGGCTCCGATCCCAAGACGCCCGAGCTTTTGACGCGCGATTTGGTGGCGGCCATAAAAGAGCGGCTGGCGAAAGGCGAGCAGACGCTGTTGTTCCTGAATCGGCGCGGGTTCTCCTCGGTGATCCTGTGCCGCGATTGTGGCGAGGCGCTTCAGTGTCGCAATTGTTCGATTCCCTTGACTTTTCACCGTGACGGCGGGGGAAGGGTGCAGTGCCATTGGTGCGATTACAGCGCGCATCCACCCAGTAGGTGCCCTTCGTGCCGTAGCGAGCGCGTGGGTTATTTCGGCGTGGGGACGGAGCGCGTGGAGGAGGCCGTGAGGGCGCGATTCCCCGAAGCACGCGTGCAGCGTCTGGATCGCGACACCACCCGTCGCGCGGGCGCGTACGAACGGATATTCGGCGCCATGCGAAACGGGGAAATCGACGTATTGATCGGGACGCAAATGGTGGCGAAGGGCCATGATTTCCCGAAACTGACGCTCGTGGGCGTCGTGGTGGCCGACGTCGGGCTTCATCTGCCGGATTTCAGGGCGAGCGAGCGGACTTTTCAGCTATTGACGCAGGTGGCCGGCCGGGCGGGCCGCGCCGATTTGCCGGGAGAGGTCCTCATTCAGACATTCAGGCCGGATCATTTCGCGGTTCAGTGCGCCCGTACGCATGATTACGCCGGGTTTTACAAGAGAGAAGCCCTGGCGAGGGAGCGGATGGGCTACCCGCCGTATCGACGCCTGGCCAGACTGCGTTTCGAGTCGAAAAACAAGCATCTTGCCGCGAAAGCCGGTGAATGGACGGCCTCTTATCTGAGGGAACGTGGCGCCGGAGCCGCCGGGCGCACTGCCGATACGGATGGAGTCGAATACCTGGGCCCCGCGCCTGCGCCTCTTTTGAGAATTCGCGGCGTATGGCGGTATCACATGATTCTCAAGGCCAGGACGTCGAGGCGCCTGGGCGAGGCGCTCAAATCGCTGACGGCGGAATTTGACGGGCAGACAGCCTTTTCTTCCGTTCGCCTGGCGGTGGATGTCGACCCGATAAGTTTGATGTAGACGATTCTCACTTCGGTGGGAAATCTTTCTCAGGAACCGGATGTTGAAAACGAGGAGTTTTCATGTCTCAGGAAAATTTCAGAACGGCTCTCGTGGGCCTTGGGTGGTGGGCGACGCCGATAGCCGACGCCCTGCGCAGAAGCGAAAAGATAGATTTAATCACCTGCTACACGCGCGATGAGGAAAAGCGCGCCTCTTTCGCCGAGGAGCATGGTTGCGAGGCGGCGTCGAGCTATGAGGCGATGCTGGAGAATCCCGATGTAGAGGGAGTGCTGCTCACCACGCCCAACAAGGTTCATGCGGCCCAGATAATCTCCGCGCTCGAGGCGGGCAAGCACGTCTGGGTGGAGAAACCGATAACGAATGTTTTGGCCGAGACGCCGGAAGTGCTGAAAGCCTGGAGGGCGTCCGGACAGATTCTGGCGGTGGGGCATTGTTACCGGCGCGCGGCGGGGCACCGGAAAATCCGGGCGCTGATAGAAGATGGAACTATTGGTAAGCCGCTTTGGGCGGAGGCGGTGTTCTCGAACCACATGGGGCAGTTTTTCACGCCGGAGAAGTGGCGTTTTTTCCGGGATGAGTGTCCGGGCGGCCCCCTCATGCAGATGGGGATTCACCACTGCGACACGCTGAACTATCTGTTGGGGGAACCCGTAAGCGTATCGGGGATCCACAAAAAACTGGCCACGCCGGCCGAGATCGATGACGTGACGATGACGATTACCGAGCATGAGGGAGGCCCCGTCTCCACCCTGATGACGAGTTTCGTGACGCCGGGCGTATTCACGCTCAAGCTGCACGGCACCCAGGCGGTGGTCTCTCTCGAGATGGTGCGGGAGAACATCATCCTGGCCCACCGAACCAACGATGAGACGACGCTGGCGATTCAAAAGGCGGGAGAGGCCGGTTGGACGGACCTGCCCGTGCCTGAAATGGCGGATATGATAATCGATGAGGTAGAAGAGTTCGCCGATTGCGCCCGCACGGGAGTTGCCCCAGAAACCGGTCCTCGCGAGGCCGTCCATGCCCTCGCACTGGTGGAAGGTTCGTGCCGCTCGGCGGAAGAGGGAAGAAAAATACAGATGAAAGAACTTCTGGACGGCATCGACATCTAGGAACAGTCGTTTTCCGTTGAGTGCTGTACGAAATTAAAATGGTGGGCCGTACTGGATTTGAACCAGTGACTTCTGCCGTGTGAAGGCAGCGCTCTGCCACTGAGCTAACGGCCCATGGTTTTTGCGTTTATCATAGGCCCCAAATGGGGTCAAGGCAGATGGGTTCCAGGGGCGCGGTGTGTCGGGCCGGACTATCGGGCTTGGAGTGTGAACCAGCGAAAGGTTGATTAAAAAATGGGTTTGAGATCGCCCTCCAAACTTTACGGGGGTTCAAGCCATCCGCTATGATAGGGAGAGTCGAAATCGTCATCGTCGAGTTTTCGCCAGAGACTTTGAAAGGATAATCCGAGATGAACCAACTGACGAACAATGGGGTGAAATATAACCTCGCAGCCCGCGAGCATGATCTGTACGGGTTTGGCGTGGATGTCTTTATGCTCGAGCAGGATGGGGACCAGCCCAGGGAGCCCATCGCATTCATTCCGGGAAAAGATGAGAATGCCGCGACGATACTCACCCAGCAATGGCTCAAGATCGCTTTTCCGGCGGAATTGCCCAAGGGCAAGAAAAAATAGCGACGCACTAGAGAGTCCCATCGGGCAGTTTTTCCAGCGTTCAAATCGGGGGAACGCCTTGGAGTCGCCTCAAACCATTCAAACAAGCCTGGCGCCTTCACCCACCGGCCCTTTCGTTCAGGCGCGCCGCGTGGGGAATCTGTTGTTCATCGCCGGTCAACGCGGCATCGACCCCGATTCCGGGGAACTCGTTGAAGGAACCATAGAGGCGCGCGCCAGAAGGACTTTCGAGAATCTCAAAGCCATTGCCGAGGCGGCGGGAGGGTCGCTTGCGACCTTTGTTTCCACCGTCGTCTACGTGAGAGACATGGATGCCCATCGCCCGGCCATCAACCGGCTGTACGAGGAATACTTCGGGCCGAATCTCCCCACGCGCACCATTGTAGAAGTGAGTAGGTTGAATCAGGACGACATCGTAGAAATCGAGGCGGTGGTGATGATTCCCGATACGAAGAATTAGTTTAGTTGGCGGGCGCCGCAGGCGCAGGAAGCGGCTCCCACCATTTCTCGACGCCTAAATCATCCGCAATTGCGCCGGCTGCGTTATAGCCGGGCGCTCCGTTCAAACCACCCCCCTGGCAACTCGAACTGCACAGGTAGAACCCTTCCAGAGGAGTCCTCATGCCGGAGAGCAGGGGATGGGGCCTGTTGATCCCCAATTGCTCGGGAATGTACGCCCCCATGCGCACCCCGCCACGGACCATGTTCTTGTTTCCGCGTTCCACGTCGAGCGGGGTGTAGATATCCGCCGCGCGAACGTTCTCGGGCGTGAGATTGGGAGCGTAGCCTCGCCATACGTCCACCAGGCGCTCGGTGTATTCCTTTTTTATTTCATCCCACTTTTGAGGGCCGCCGTCTTTCAGTTCATAGGGGGCTCCCGGCCACCAGAAGGCGACGTGGCCGCCTGGGGGCGCATAGGAGGGATCATGCTGGCTGTTGCATGAGCCGTTGCCCATCGGGCGCGACGGCAGCAGGCCGTTTTTGCGCTCTTCCGTGTTCTCGGCCATCTCCTCACCGGAATCCGCACCGAAGATGATGTTGTACGCTTCGCCCACGTCTGAGTCGAAATTCTCTGCGGTATATCGCGGGATTTCTGCCAGGGCGAGATGCAACGTGCTCAGGGAATGGAAACCCCAGTCCCAGTTTCGCACCTTTTCGTTCACCTCATCGGGGAAGGCGTCTTCTCCGGCCATTTTGATGGATGCCGGCGCATTGAGGCTCGAGGCGACGAAATGCGTCGCCATCATCCTCTCTCCATTATCGAGCATGACGCCCGTTGCGCGTCCGTTTTCCCGTATCACTTCCCGCACATGGCTGTTTCTCAAGACAACGCCACCGTTCTGGATGACGATGCGCTCGAGCGCCAAAGGCAGTTGCATCGCGCCTCCCACCGGAAGCCCGAGCGTCGTGTGGGTGGAAAACAGACTCGGGAGAAAAATACCCGTGCCCGGCGCGTCCTCCACCGTGATGGCGTGAGAGAACAAGAAGAACAAGGCCCGCATTTTGGGATGCTCGAAGTGTGATTCGATGGCCTCGAAAATCGACATTTTGGCAAAGCTCAAAATCTCCCGTCCGGCATCGCTTTCCATGCGGGAGGCGATTTCGACCGGAGGCAAGGGCGGATGGAACAAAAAACTGCGCAGGAGAGGGGCGAGTTCCACGGCGAATCGCCGGTGCAGATAGGCGTATGATTCAGCGTCTTTTTGCGAGAACCTAGAGATGGAGGCCGCGCTTTTCTCCGGGTCGCGGTGCAGCAGAATGGCCGTGCCGTCACGATACAGCGTGGCGTGCTGCACGTCGGGCGTGAGCCAATTGAACCCGTATTTGGTCAACTCCAGGTCTTTGACGATTGGAAAATCATCGAGACCGATGAAGAAATTCGCGTGCATGTTGGAGCGGTAGCCGGGCAGCAGAAAATCTTTCGTGCTCGACCCGCCGCCGATTTCGGGTTCACTGTCCAAAACGGCGACTTTGAGCCCCGCCCGGGCGAGATACGCCGCGCATACCAGGCCATTATGTCCCGCCCCGATCACGACTCCGTCGAATTGCGCCATCGGATTCTCTCCTCATATGGTGGATAGAGAACTTCCAGCTTATCGAATCGGGAGTGAAAGGGCAAAAAGGCAGGAGAAAAAACACCCTGCTCACCGAGCAGGGTGTTTCATTCATTCGTATGGGCGGAGCGGAACCGCCGGTGAGCAGGTTCAGCTCTCTTCTTTTTCCTTTTCGAGCCGTTCCTGCTTCACGCGGGCAACCTCGTCCTTGACGTCATCGATAACGTCTATACCCCAAAACAGTTTTCCCTCCACCACGAATGTGGGGATTCCGTAAATACCCAGACCTTTTCCCTGGGCGCGCTGGCTGTGCAGCGCGCCGATGTAGCGTTTCTCGGCGATGACGGCTTTGATTTCCTCTCCGTCGAGGCCGACATCCTCGCCGAGTTTGGCGATGACGTCCAAATCCTCCAGGCTCAGGTTCTCCACCCAGCGGGCCTTGTAGCAGCGATTCCGAAATTCCTTGAATTTCCCCTTGTCCCGGGCGTAATAGGTGGCCATGTGGAGGTTGGTGGTGCGGTAGTCGTCTCCCGCGACCCTGATGGGTACGCCATACTTATCGGCGAGAGGTTTGTGGTTCGTCTCGTAACTTTCTTTTTTCTGCTCCGGAGAGTAGCCGGCGAACTCCCGCCCCGGGGGTCTTCCCTCCCAGCTGACCCACTCGACGACCACGTCGGGGTCTTCTTCAATCACAGGCGTGCCACCAACGGTGGCGACATAGCAAAATGGTCAGGTGTAATCCGAGTATTTCACCACAACAATCGGTTCTTTCAACTCACCCATGGCGTTGCCTCCGTCTTGTTTTTAATGGATCTTTTGAATGCCGGTGAATGTATCGCCGCAATTTTCGATTTATACCACTTCGGCACGGTCGTGGTCGATGGCGTCATGCCCCCCGGGGTCGACCCAGATCCCCATATTTCGGAGTTCTGCCACCGCTTGTACGATTTCTTCCTCGTTTCCATCGAATTCACATACCTGCCACCCTGATTGGGCATCTATCTCGCTTCTCATGATGTTGATGGAAAACGAGTATTTTTTGCCGAGTTCCCACAAAATAGGTTTGTTTACACAATGACCCGGTATGGAGAGGACGAGCCGGTTGCACCCCCGAGGTATGGGAGTCGCGTTGATGCCGATAGGGCCGCCACGTTCGAGTCTGGCCAGAAAACCACCGACGATCTCGGTGAGTTTATCGTATTGAACCAGGAAGGCATCGTGCCCGTAGGTGGATTCCACCGTGTGCAACTCTACTTCCTGCTCTCGTTTTTGGAGAATCTGGGCAATCTCCATGCTTCTCTCCGGCGGGAAGAGCCAATCGGATATGAAGCATACGAGCATACATTTGGTCTTGAGTCGGGATAAGGACGCTTCGAGGCTCTCGAAACCCAAGGAGGCGTCATATAGATCCATCATGCGGGATATATACAAATACGAATTCGCGTCGAAACGCTCGACGAATTTGTCTCCCTGGTGATCGAGGTAGCTCTCCACTTCGAACCGGGAGGCGATATCGTCCAGCATTTTGTCTTTATCTCGAATCTCGCGGCCGAATTTCTCCCACATGATTCCCTTGCTCAGGTAGGTAATGTGGGCCAGCATGCGCGCCGCGCTCAGGCCCTTGCGTGGGCCTTTGCCTGCGGCGTAGTCGCCGTTTTCCCAACCGCCGTCCGCCATGATGGCCCTGCGGGCGATTTTGTCCCAGGCGATTCCCATCGGGTCCAAGCGTGTAGCTCCTGCGACCGGTATGACGGAGTCGCAGAAGTCGCTGTAGCGCAAGCCCCATTCCAGGGTTTGCATCCCTGCGAGCGAACCGCCGATAACCGTTTTGAGGCGCTTTACGCCCAAACGCTCAAGAAGCAATTTATGGACCCGTACCGTGTCCTCCACCGTGACGACGGGAAAGCCGATATTATAAGCGTGTCCCGTGGCGGGATTGATGGAAGTGGGTCCGGTAGATCCCGAGCATCCCCCCAGGTTGTTGGAGGAGACGACAAAGTATTTTCGGGTGTCGATGGCCTTACCGGGGCCGATCATCGGGTCCCACCAGCCCGGGCGCGGATCATCGAGGCTGTGAAAGCCGGCTGCATGCGCATCGCCCGTTAGAGCGTGGATAACCAAAACCGCGTTATCACCACTCGGGGAGAGTTCTCCGTATGTCTCGTAGGCAACATGGATTTCGGGCAATGTTTCGCCCGAATCGGTCTGGAACGGCTCGGGAAGGGTAATCGTATGTGTTTTCGCAAGGCCGACCGAACCGGGGTCCTGCGGAGAATTTTTTTGACTCATGATTTGGCGCGATTTCCTTATTTCCAGGATCAGAATATATACTGACTTGTAGCAAAATTATGTGTTTTGCACACGTTTGTTCAAGTAGATGCTACATTTACTCGTTTTTCTCTTGTTTGTCGCAGTGGTGGTTGTTACATTTTTTGTCAGCGAAATGAAATGTTTTTGGGGATTTGGACCGGGAAAGTCGACGCACTGAGGGTGTATTCGCCGCCGTTTCTGTGGTGTCGCAAATGATAGTTCGTCCACGAGATAATCAAGTTCGCCTCATCTCTCAGCATGACCACGCCCGGGCAGCAGGTACGATTGCGCGAAACTGGGCAGGGATTGAATCGCTGCCTCCCCCCCCTGATGAACTCAGAGAGAAGGTTTTGTTCGCTGTCGACAACCATGATGTGGGGTGGTGTCGCTCGGATGCCACGCCGAAATGGGATGAAATGACGAAACTGCCTTATAGTTTTTTTGGCATAACGGCGGACAAGGCGATAGAAATATGGGCGGAGGGCGTAGATTCTTGTGCGTCTTTTCATCCATTTACCGGTTATCTGGTCAGCCTCCATTTTTCCTCGCTCGCCGCTGGGGGGAGGGAGGGCGCTCTGCGAGAGGTTTCAAGAGTGCTGAACGGGTTCATTCATGCTGAATTGAAGCGGCGGAAAAAGCTGGACTCCCTCATCGGGCCGGAACACAGGGATGCGATTGAAAATTCCGTGTCCTTGCTCAGGGTTTGCGATACCTTATCCCTCCTGGCGTGCCGGGCGCCTGAAATTACACCGCCCGATGAGGCCGTCCATCCCTTGACGCAAAGTGGCTTGAAGGTGAAAACCGCAAACGTGGATGATTTGGAAATTTCTCCGTGGCCGTTCGCCAAGGATTCCATTAAACTGCGAATGCCGGGATTGGTCCTGCCAGGCGTGCATTTTGCGGATGAACAAGAACTAGCCGAAGCGTTACCCATGGCGGAGCCCATTGTCTTTTCCAGTATTCTAAGAAGATTGTCGGGATATTCGGAAGATACAGTTGCGCGGAATCAAACCCATGGAGCCTGAATGAAAGATGAAGCTCCTGCTCTAGAGCTAAGCGTCGTCGCCGGAATTATTTGGAATGAGGGGCGTATTCTCATCTGCCGGCGTCCGGCGGGCGGACACATGCCGGGTCTCTGGGAATTTCCGGGCGGTAAAATAGAGTGTGGCGAAAATCCCCAGGATGCCTTACACCGGGAAATTTGCGAGGAACTTGGGATCGAAGTGCGCGTTGGTCGTCTTCATTGGGAGACCCGGCATCGTTATCCCGATAGAAGTGTTCACCTTCGTTTTTATGGTTGTAAATGGGAAAGCGGGGTGGCGAAGAATTTAGGGGTGAGCAGGCATGAATGGGTGCATCCTTCCTCTTTGGGGGATTTTGATTTCTTGCCTGCGGATGCGCGATTGATAGAATCTCTCATAAAGGGCGAGGAAATACGAGATTTGGGTAAAGAGACAAAAAACATTTCTGAGCATGATGTAAGCGCCGCTTATGATGTGTGCATGAAAATCGTAGCGGGCCACTACGAGAATTTCCCCGTCGCCTCGAAATTGCTGCCGGCGAAGATAAGGCCGCATGTCGCCGCGGTATACGCGTTCGCCAGAGGCGCTGATGACATCGCGGATACGACCAGTCCCGCCCATGAGCGCCTCGCCCGCCTCGATGAATGGGAAGAAAAGCTCGTGTTGGCCCGGAAGGGAGTCGCGGAAACGGACGTTTTCATGGCGCTGTCTCACACGATTCAGCAATTTGATTTGCCCTTGCAGCCTTTTCAGGATCTACTCTCGGCATTCCGGCAAGACGTCACGGTTGTCCGGTATCCAGACTACGAAACTTTGCTCGATTATTGCCGCCGATCGGCGAACCCGGTTGGGCGGATAGTTCTCATGTTGCACGGGATACGTGATGAGGAAGCCCTCCGTTCTTCGGATGCTATATGCACGGCCTTGCAGATTGCGAATCATTTACAAGATGTAAAAGAAGATGCCGAACGAGGCATCGTCTACATGCCTCAGGATGAAATGAAAAGATTCGCCTTATCCGAGGCTGATTTGATCGCGGACGTTGCGACGCCTCAACTGCGCGCGTTTCTTGTTTTTCAGATAAAAAGGACGAAGCGTCTCTTCAGACGAGGTTTGCCGCTCCTGTACCGGACCCGCGGCGCATTGGGTCGTGAACTTCGTGCGATTTGGAGAGGTGGCGTTGCAGCACTGGACTCGATTTCCCACGAGAAGTGGAACGTTTGCTCAGGCTCTCCGATTTTGAATGCTTGGGATAAAGCCAGGTCGTTGCTCGCTGCGTTTCGTCCGGTCTATCGACTCGAATCCAGCGTGGATCGGCGTGCGGAAGAAGAGTTGAACCGCGCATATTGCCGCTGGTTTATTCGCGCGAGCAAGTCGAATTTTTATCTGTCTTTTTTCAGCCTGCCTGCGGAGAAAAGGCGCGCTATTACAGCGGTTTATGCGTATTGCCGCATGGCCGACGATATCGCCGATGAGCCGGGCGAGATACCCGGCAAAAAAAACTCGTTGCGCGAATGGAAAGAGGCGCTGGCTCATTTGTGCGAGGAGAGTCCATCCCATCCGATAATTGGGGAACTCGCGTGGGCGGCGGGAAAATATGACTTGCCGCCAGAGCATTTCCGGACGATTTGTGACGGCGTGGCGATGGATTTGGAGGAGAGTCGATTCGAAGATTTCTCAGAGCTTGAAAACTATTGCGACAAGGTGGCTTCTGCGGTCGGGCTGGCGTGCCTGGGCATCTTCGGCGTGAAATCGGAATTTGCGAAAGACTATGCCGTTTGTTTGGGAAGAGCGCTTCAGATGACGAATATTTTAAGAGATGTTTGGGAGGATGCGGAACAGGGCCGTTTCTATATTCCGCAAAGCGAAATGGAAAAATATGGTGTAACAGCCTCCGATCTGAGAGACAAAAAAGATACTTCTCAGGTTTTGAGTCTTCTTCGGCTTCTGGCGCAACGGGCGCGTGGATATTACGAGCGGGCGAATGAGGCGTTGCGTCATGAGAAAAAAGAGAACCTTCTTCCTGCCAGAATCATGGGCCGAATTTACAGGAGGCTTCTAAGTGAAATGGATGAGAATCATTTTCGGCACATGAATTATCGGCCTTCATTGAAGTCCAGGGAAAAACTACAAGAAGCGCTCCGCTGTTTTCTGGAATCATAAATGCCTGCACCTCTCGGGCCCGAACGGCCGGTTATCATCGTCGGAGCCGGCGCCGCAGGCCTGTCCGCCGCCTTGCGCCTTGCCGAGTCGGGCATCGGAGTGGTGGTGCTCGAGGCGGGGAAGCTTCTCGGGGGCCGGGCGCGTAGTTTCATGCACGCACCCACGGGTTTGGAGTTGGACTGGGGTCCGCATTTGTTTATGGCGGCGAATCCGGCGCTTCGCTCTCTGCTGGCAAGGGTGGGCGCCGCAGATGATGTTTTCTTCTCTCCTTCCTTGCAGGTGAGCTACCGTATTCGCGAAATGGATTCATTCAGACGGACGAAATTGTTGTTTCCGGAGGGTGGAGGGGTTTTTGCGCAACTCCGGGGTTTGCTCAGGTGGCGAGGGCCTGGCTTTTTGGAGAAAGTGAGTCTTCTGAAAGGTCTTTCAAAGATCATTTCAAAATCGAATAATGAGCACCCGAATGAATCCATGCGTGAAATGCTTAAGCGCCTTGGCCAGAAGGATGAGGCGGTGCGTTGGTTTTGGGAGCCGTTTGCGCGCGCGGTATTAAATTTGCCTTTGGAGCAGGGAAGTGCGGAGTTGTTCCAGGCGGTGATCCGCGAAGCCTTCGCCCATGGCCCGAAAGGAGCTGCCCTGGGCGTACCGATGAAGGCTCTGAGTACGCTGTGGGCGAATAGAGCGGCGCAAAGCATCCAGCGTCTAGGCGGAGAGGTGAGACTTCAGGAGCCCGCGCTTGGTTTTGATGTCAAAAATTCAAAAATAAACGGTGTGCTTGTGAGAAAGCGTGAGATTTTACGAGCAGGCGCAGTTATATCTGCCGTGCCGCCTGACGTTCTGGCTAGATTGTTGGGTCGGGAACTCAATGGACAAACACCCTTTTCGAATCTGGGGAAACTATGCCCGGGGCCTATCGCCAGCGCATATTGTTGGCTCGAAGAACCGGATGAGGGACCTCGTTTCGAAGCTATTTTGGATGAAGACTGGGATTGGCTGTTTCGCCCTGATGTTGTTGGAGAAAGGGGGGAAAATCTGGTGTGTCTATTGGCCGGGGCCGAGGATTCCATCGCATCCAGGGCTCGGTCGACCATAGAATCTTCTGCAAGAGATTGCCTGAGCCGCATAATTCCCCGTAACCGTATTCGAGATATCGTAATGGTGCGAGAGCGTGCGGCTACCTGGGCGAATGGGGTGGCCGAACAAAGCTCCCGGATGGATACCCGAACGCCTGTAGAGGGCTTCTTTTTGGCTGGAGATTGGACGCGCACAGGTCTACCGGCCACCGTAGAGGGTGCGGTGAGAAGCGGGGACAAAGCCGCAGAGACGGTCCTGGAGCATATCAGGGCCGGCGCGTAGCTTGCCCCCGATAATAAGATGCGATAGCGGGAGGGAAATTACTCTTCTTGTTTTGCTACATTCGCAGCCTGAAGTCCTTTGGGACCTTGAGTGACCTCGAATGTAACCTTTTCACCTTCTTTCAGTGATTTAAATCCATCTGCAACGATCGCTGAAAAGTGAACGAAGATGTCGTCGCCATCTTCCCGAGAAATAAAACCATACCCCTTTTTGTCGCTAAACCACTTTACTGTTCCCTCTGGCACTTACAATCCTCCCGCGCGGAGACCCCTTATAGGGTCGAGGATATCATGCCCAGACCCTGCCTGGACGTCTGTTCACAGGGAAATCTAAATTCTCCCCATCTGGTTACACAAGATATCGTATAAGATGCTTTGTTGAGAGGTTCGTGTCAAGCAAAAAATTCTCATTATTCTGCGCGGACATCTTTTGAACCCACATAGCCATCGGGATTGATGACTGCGTCTATCACCCAGGGTTTATCGGACAAAAATGCCCGGTTGAGCGCATCTTTCAACTCCTCTCCTGTGGAAACTCTTTCGCCCTCACAGCCCAATCCTTTCGAGACGGATGAATAATCGGAATCACGAAACTCGGTGCCAAAGCGCGGGAAAGATCGGTTGTCCTGTTTGATTTTGATCAGATTCAGATAGCGGTCGTTAAATACGACGACGACGAAGGGGATATTTTCGCGAACGGCGACTTCCATGTCGCCAATGCGCATGAGAAAACCACCATCCCCCGTAAGGCAGACAACAGGCGCGTCTGGTTCCGTTAATTTGGCGGCCATGGCAGCCGGTATGGCGACCGCCATCGAACCCAGCCCGCTGGAGGTCAGATAACCCAAAGGACGTCTCGTCTCCCAAATGTCGTTGGCCAGGACTTTATGGCTTCCTGCATCGGCGGTCATGATGCCGTTGTCGGGGAGACATTCCCGGGCAATCCGAATGACGGCGCCGGGCATCAATCCTTCTCCGGTGGGAAATAACGCGGATTGTCTCATTTTTTTATAAGAATCCATCTCCTCGGTGTTCCAGGCATGGTTGGCGGAGACGGAGACGCTCAACTCTCTCAGGATATCGGCGAGATCGGCGACCACTTCTATTTCCGGCCGAATCAAATCATCGAGATGCGGCACTTCATCCAGATTGATCACTTTTTGGGGATAGTTCCAATGCCCGGGGGCGAATACTTCCACCGTGTCGAAGCCCACCAAAATGAACAGGTCTGATTTGTCTATCAGTTCCCGCTCGGAGGGCGCGCCTCTGAAGGTTCCCATGGCGAGGGGGTGATTTTCCGGCAATACACCCTTCGCCGACGGTGCGGCGAATACTGGGGCTCCGAGTTTCTCGGCGAAAGAGATGAATTCTTCTTCCGCTTCTCGTCCCGATCTGTTTACCTGAAGGCCAGCTATCACTGCCGGGTTTTTCGACTCTGAAATCGCGGTGATGGTTGCGCGGATGCCCGGGTGGGCCGACCCGATGCGCCCTATATATTTTTGCGGTTTCTCCCTGGGCGGGAAATCGCTTTCTTCGGCGCTCGCGAGCATGACGTCGTACGGGAGGTCCACATGCACGGGGCCCGGTCTTCCCTCTGTGGCCAAAGCCAGTGCGCGTCTTATGGCTGTCGCGGCGTTGTCTTTCGCGAGCTTGAAAGTGCCTTTCGTAATAGGGCGCAACAGACGATCCTGGTCGAGCCTTTGTCGGCCTTGGCGGCGAAACTGCTCATCGGAAAAGCGGTCGGTCAAAATGAGACATGGGGCGCGTTCGAGATAATTGTTCGCCACGCCATGAAGGACGGCGGCTGCCCCTGGGCCGACCCCCGTGCTCACGACCCCCGGCCGTCCCGTCATGATGCCATATGTCCCCGCCTTCACGGCTGCGCTGCTCTCGTTGCTACAGAGGATGTAGCGCATGTCGCGCTTTCTGGCGGCTTCGATGAGTTCGACGGAACTCAAACTTCCCGGAACCCCGAAAACGAATTCAATGCCCGCGTTTTGAAGAACATCCGCCACCACATCGGTGTAAGTGGGCATGTGACTCCTCCCGGCGATAGCAAATTGTGGATATGTTCGAATCATAATACCATACTCCGAGGGCAGGGCCAGTGAAGGACGACCGCTGAAACAAGGGGTGCCATTTTGTCATTAAGCGACTCTCAACTAGAGGCCGTTTGTCATTTGCTGGGTGATGGTTCGGCAAATGTGACGACGGCTTTGGACCGCCAGGTTTCCGGATTCTCGACTGAGGAACAGAAGAGACTCTTGTGGATGTTGAAAAAGCGTCAAGCGAAGGGGGTGATGTTGCCGCCATCGCTTAGGGATTTCCATTACGGGCAAATCGAAATCGCTTTTTCGGATTGGTCTCTTTCTTCGATAAGAGATGTGGATTTGGAAGATGCGTGTTTCTTGTTGGCGTCCTTCGGCCACCCCCTCGAAGACATGGAGATCAAAAAAGACGAATTGTTGAGAATGGAAAATCATTTGCGTGAACGCCTGGAGGGTATGAGTGCAGCCGACGCGATTGTCGCCGAAGTCGTGGAATATCTACACGGAGATCTTCAGTTCGATGGCGCTCGGGATAATTACTATGATGCGCAGAACAGTTTTATGAATCGTGTGTTGGAGCGCAGGCGGGGCATTCCCATATCACTTTCCGCCTTGTATTTGATTCTCGCCAGGCGATTGGGACTTCCGTTTCACGGAGTCGGGATGCCGGGGCATTTTATCGTCAAATACCAAGGTGATGCGGAACCTGTATTTTTGGACCCCTTCGATAGGGGGAAACGTTTGAGCGTGGGCGATTGCGCTGCAATTGTGAGGGGGCTGGGATATCATTTCGACATGCGATTTTTACAGGAAACCCCTCCTCGGCGTATCGTGGAGAGAATGCTCAATAATTTGCTTGGAATTTACAAGCGCGATGGGGAGAATGAAATAGTAACCTGCTTGCTTCGGTGCCGGGAACTGGTGCAGCGGGGATAAGGCCATCACACAAGGAAAAACGGCATGAACTATTTTGAGTTGACTGAAAACCTGGCGTTCGGGAGCCAGCCGGGTCGGAAGGATATGGCATCCCTGGTGAACAAGGGGATAAAAACCCTGGTGAATTTGCGTTTTGCCGATGAGGAAGAGCCTGAGCTACCACCCGAGGCGGAGAGAAAAGCGGCGGAAGAGTTAGGGATGAATTTCGTCCATATTCCCGTAAGCGCCTCGAATATGGACGATGCGTTATCGGAAGAAATCCATGAAGCGCTCCATGAGGCCAGAAAAGATGGCCCCGTATTCGTCCACTGAAAAGGTGTGGGGCGAGCCGGGATTTGCTCGCTTGTTCATTTGGCCGAAGAAGAAGACCTGAGCGGAGACGAAGTGCTGCTAAAAGCCCAGGAGATTGGTTTTGACTGGGCGGCTTCCTCCATCGGGGGATATTTTGAAGAATTTGCCAACCAAAGAAAAAAGAAATAATATATTCTAGATTTGCATTGTCATCATGAAAAAGGGGGGAGTTGTTTGCTCCCCCTTTTTCATGATGAATCGTTATTCGTCCGTCACGCACCCCTCGGATGCGGAAGATACGCATTTGGCATATTTGTAGAGCGTACCCTTGGTGAATTTAAGCGGGGGCGCGCTCCAATTCTTTTGCCGCCTTTCTATCTCGTCCTCGGGCACCTTGAGTTCCATGATGCGGTTTTGGGCGTCAATCAAAACGGTGTCATCGTCTTCAATGAGAGCGAGGAGGCCGCCGGTTTGTGCTTCGGGCGTGACGTGCCCCACAACAAAACCATGGGTGCCGCCCGAGAATCTGCCGTCCGTGATGAGGGCCAGGTCGTTCCCGAGGCCGGCCCCCATGATAGCGGATGTAACCGTGAGCATCTCCCGCATACCGGGGCCGCCCTTGGGGCCTTCATAACGAATAATGACGACATCCCCTTTTTGAATTTTCTTTTCTTCCAATCCTTTGAGGGCATCCTCTTCGGAGTCGAAACAACGCGCGGGACCCTCGAAACGCTCCCCTTCTTTTCCCGTGATCTTGGCGACGGCGCCCTCGCTCGCGAGATTGCCGTAGAGGATTTGGAGGTGTCCTGTTTTCTTGATGGGGGATGAAAGCGGCACGATGATTTTTTGACCTGCATGGAGATCGGGTAAGGCTTCGATATTCTCGCCAAGCGTCTTGCCCGTGACGGTAAGGCAATCACCGTGGAGCAGGCCTTCTTTCAGTAAAATTTTTTGAACGCCCGGCACGCCACCCACATCGTGCAAGTCTTCCATGACGAATTTTCCGCTGGGTTTCAAATCCGCGATGTAAGGTGTTCTGTCGCTGATTTCCTGAAAATCGTCAATGGTGAGTTCGACCCCGACGGCCTTGGCGATGGCGATGTAGTGCATGACGGCGTTGGTGGAGCCACCGAGCGCCATGATGATGGTAATCGCATTCTCGAATGCTTCTCTTGTTATGATGTCACTGGGCTTGATGTCGTTCTCGAGCAAATGATAAATGGCTTTTCCCACATCGAGACACTCGTTTTTCTTGTCCTCGCTCATAGCGGGATTCGATGCGCTGTATGGCAGGCTCATGCCCAGCGTTTCGATGGATGAAGACATCGTGTTCGCCGTGTACATGCCCCCGCAAGCACCGCCGCTCGGGCAGGCATGCCGGATAACCGACTGAAAGCGCTCTTCGTCAATTTTATCGGAGAAATATTCTCCATACGCCTGGAAGGCGGAAACCACATCCAGCTTGTCCCCATTGAGGAACCCGGGGCTGATGGTGCCGCCATAGACCATCAGGCTGGGCCGATCGAGTCGCGCCATAGCGATGATGGAGCCGGGCATATTCTTGTCGCATCCAGGAAGCGTGACCAGGGCGTCGTACCATTGCGCGCCAACGACGGTTTCAATCGAATCGGCGATGAGGTCTCGGGATTGCAAGGAGTATTTCATGCCCTCCGTGCCCATGGATATGCCATCACTCACCCCGATCGTGTTGAAAATAAGACCGACCATTTTTTTATCGGCATTCACGCTTTGTTTGATGTATTCAGCGAGCCGATTGAGGTGAAAATTGCAGGAATTTCCTTCCCACCACATGCTGGCGATGCCGACCTGGGGATTTTTCATGTCTATTTCATCCAGCCCCGCACCATAGAGCATTGCCTGAGAAGCGGCCTGGGAAGGCGGCTGGGTGATACGCCGGCTAAATCGGTTCAACATTGTCTTCTGCTCCGCCATGTTCTTTTCTCCTATTCTCTTCGTTGTTCTGATGATGAAAACGGTTCAAATCGCCATGCGATGATTTTTGGCATCTGAGACGGGTCGATCTTCATCAAATGGTCGCGCAGTCTCCGGCGCATCTGAAAATGCGGCGACATCATGAATGACTCTACCATAACCTCAAGAAAATCGCGGATGGAAAGGTCTGAGGAGCATGTGGAGAAGGTTTTTTCTCCTTTGACTTTGGAGACTTGGTTTTGGAGGGAGTCGTGGCGGGATTTTCTGTTTTATCGGCGTTTTCCACGAAAGAAGCCGCGACGGGTGCGTGATTCGGTGATTCTTTGTGGTTTGTCTTCGTTTGTTTCTCCTCGTGATTTACTTTCTTTGCTAAGCGTTGATTCGTTTGTACCCGCGTTGTGGTGAGGGTATTTTTTTTCTTCTGGGTGATTTCAATTTGCGGTTCCTGGCCTGAAGAAATAGCTACATTCGCCTGGCGGGCTTGGGTCGCCTGGACCCTTTGTTCAGGATGCGAACCATTGTGATTAGTCGTCGGTTTCGGTTTTTTCTTGTTGAAATTCACTTTTTTGATGTTTTGTGCCCATCTTTTGGCAGACTTGGAGGAGGGTCTCATTTTTGGTTTTTGGGCCTTGAATCTTCTTTTTTTCTTTGGGTTTTGTTTTGCTTTAGGTGCGGGTTTTGGAGTTTGTTTTCGGGGTATTTGAACCCGATTTTTTCTGATGTGAATCTTTTTCTCTCTGCATTCGCGGAGACGGTCCAGACGTTGAGCATCCAGGGGTTGAGAACATGGGTCGCGCGCATTCGAACTATGGGCGATTTCTATCCCGTCAATGAATCCATCCCCATCACTATCGGCGAGGAGGGGACTCAAGCCGCGTGCTATTTCATCTCCATCGTCAAGAAGATCACCATCCGTATCCGCTTTGAGTGGGTTGGTCCTGTAGCGGCGAACTTCCAGGGCATCGGAAACTTTATCTCCATCTGTATCGGCATTGTCGGGCTTCGTTTTATATTTACGATATTCCGTGATGTCGGTAAGGCCATCGCCATCTTGGTCGACACATTGTTTTTTCTGCATCTTTTCTTTCGCACGCCTCATGGCTGCGCGCGCCCGCATGATGAACCGTGTCAGTTGCGCCATAGTGGCGGTTCTTTTCTCTTCGACTGCTTGATAAACGGCGAACCGCGCCACTCCGAAAAGCACGGGGTCGCAAAGCCCCAGGTCGCCTTTTCGGTCAAGTTGGTCGAACTCACGGGTCAATTGGGTGAATTCCACTTCAATGGCGTTTTTCAG
Organism: bacterium; assembly: GCA_965221165.1. Lineage (GTDB taxonomy): Bacteria > UBA8248 > UBA8248 > UBA8248 > UBA8248 > Bin107. The sequence continues at coordinate 686,670 of CBDCRP010000003.1, read as the reverse complement.
AATTTTGACGGAACCCGGTTTCACCTTGGGGAGGAAAGCGTCGCTACAACCGGACAGGCTTATCCCGATGGCGAATATGGTGAAGAGCGGTATCAATCTGAACAAGTGCTTTTTCGCGTCATACAATTTTCAGTATCCCCACGATTCATCACTTTTGATTTGCATGCGCTCTATTCTTGCGTACCATACATCAATTGGCGGCTGAATTTCACATCTCATTGTTGTTATTGCCATTATTTATTTCAACCCGGGGAAGAAGCATTGAACGATTCCCAAAAAAAACTCATCGAGAAAGCAGCGGCATGGGTTTTGGAATCTAACTCGACGGTGTGTCTTACCGGGGCCGGCATAAGCACCGAGAGCGGCATTCCCGATTTCAGGTCCAAAGGAGGGATTTGGGATCGATTCGACCCCAAGGATTTCGATATTCGTCGATGGCTGGCTTCGACCGACATACAAAAACGCTATTGGGAGGTCGCTCAAGACGGGTACGATCTGGTCCGAAACGCACTCCCCTCTGGTGGCCATATCGCCTTGGCGAGATTGTCCGAGTACGATCGCTTGAAATTACTCGTGACGCAAAATACGGATGGCCTTCATCAAAAAGCGGGCCATGACCCGGAGAAGATCGTGGAGTTGCACGGGACGAGTCATCTGTGTGTTTGTGTGGGGTGTGGGTCTAAATTGCCTCGTTTCGAGGTGCACGCGCGGGTTCAGGGCGGTGAGAGCATACCAAAATGCAAGGACTGCGGATGCTTGCTGAAACCAAATGCTGTTTTCTTTGGAGAAGGTTTACCTCCAGAAAAATTGTCCCGGGCCGTTGAAGCATCTCGGGAGGCCGAGGTTTTCCTGGTTGCCGGTTCCTCATTGGCGGTGAGGCCGGCGGGCGGCTTGCCCGAGCGCGCTCGAAGGGTAGGAGCGCGCCTCATCATCGTGAACGAAGGCCCCACTCGTTTTGACGCCAAAGCGGACATACGGATTCAGGGAAAAACGGGTGATGTTCTACCTGCGCTCGTAAATGCGGTTCTTGCCTGAAGAGGTTCAGACGATGGATTTTTGATCTTCAAATCTCTGGATGATAGAGTCGATGGTGAATTCTGATTACATCCCTAGATTTGTATTGCCCAGGGATTCGATAGATGTTCGATGACATCCTTGTGGAATATTCTTTGCGCTGTAATTCCAAGAAGGAGGAGCGCTTGTGGCCACGCACGAACTGGATACCACTGTCGATACCTGCCATTGGGGTTTTTATGATGCCGCCCTTGCTCCCGTCCTGACGATAGCTTCCGGCGATACGCTCGTCGTGAAAACCGAATCAGGGCGGAAAGATTTTTTGGAAAAGCATCCAGAGAGACTTTCTGGAAATCTCAGAAAAATTCTGGAGACCATGTCCCCGAGCCCTGGGGCGCATATTATGACGGGTCCCGTGGCCATCGAGGGCGCCGAACCCGGCGACGTGCTGGAAATCAAGATTCATGAGGTCAAACCCCGCTATGATTGGGGCTATAACGGATTCAGACCCTTGGTGGGCGGTCTGCCGGAGGATTTCCCTTATACGAGAATGGTGGTTGTCGAGGTTGACGAGGAAAGCGGCACGGGGGACTGGGGAGCAGGGGTCAAGGTGCCGCTCGGGCCTTTTTTCGGGAATTTCGGAGTAGCGCCGTCATCAGCGCTTGGGCGTGTGCCCACGTTTCCGCCCGGGGAGTGGGGAGGAAACACGGATTGTAAGGAATTTACGGCCGGTTCGACGATTTATTTGCCGATTTTCAACGAAGGCGCATTATTCTCGGCGGGAGACGGGCATGGCTGCCAGGGGGACGGTGAGGCGAATATCAACGGGATAGAGATGGGCCTCATCGGTACTTTCGAGATGAACGTTCGCAAGGACATGAACATCAGAATCCCGCGCGCGGAAACGGAATCTCACTACATTTTGATGGGTTTTGACCCGATTCTGGATAATGCGGCGAAGATGGCTTTACGGGAGACGATTCAATTCCTGGGTGAGCTTCGCGGCATGAGCCCCGATGATGCCTACAGATTGTGCAGCTTGGCGGTCGATCTGCGCGTCACTCAAATTGTGAACGGCACCAAGGGCGTTCACGCCATGCTGCCCAAATCTTTATTTGAATGAGTTTCATTTTTAGAAGGGGCCATCGTTGCCCGAGCACGTGATTACGCAAAACCCCGACAACATTCAGTGGGGTTATTATGATTCCGATCTTTCTCCGGTTCTCACCGTGGCTTCGGGCGATGTGCTCGAAGTTCATACGGAACCGGGGATCCGGACCCTTGAATCTCCAATTCGAGAAAGAGCGTCTGAAAACCTGCGTCATATCGCTGAGAGTGGAAAAAGAGACTTAGGCGGCCACATCCTCACGGGACCCATTGCTGTGGAAGAAGCCGTGGCGGGCGATGTCCTGGAAGTGAGGTTTCTGGATGTTTGGCCGCGCTATGACTGGGGCTTTAACGTGATTCGGCCCCTGGCGGGTGGTTTGCCCGAGGATTTCCCATATTCAAGAACGGTGATTGTGGAAATTGACAAAGAGGCGAATACGGGTGACTGGGGAGCAGGCGTGAAGGTGCAGCTAAGGCCCTATTTCGGTAATTTTGGTGTGGCTCCACCTGATGATTTTGGTCGTGTTCCATCCACTCCTCCGGGAATCTGGGGAGGAAATATGGACAACAAGGAACTCATCGCGGGTTCTCGCGCCTATCTTCCCGTATTCCAGGATGGCGCTTTGTTCGCCATAGGCGATGGACACGGCTGCCAAGGGGATGGAGAGAGCTGTCTGTCGGCCTTGGAATGCGGTATGTCCGCAAGAGTCGAACTCATTGTCCGAAAAGATTTGAACTTGGAGATGCCCCGCGCAGAGACGGCCACGCATCATATCCTCATGGGATTCGACCCTATTCTTGATAACGCAGCCAAAATGGCTCTCAGGGAGACAATCAAGTTTTTGGGGAAATTGTGTGGCATGAGCAAAGATGATGCCTATACGTTGTGCAGCTTGGCCGTGGATCTGCGCATCACGCAGATTGTGAATGGTGTCAAAGGCGTTCACGCGATGCTGCCGAAGGATATCCTTGATGAAGGAGCATTTTGATGGCGACTCATGAATTGATTGCGAACCCGGATACCGTTCATTGGGGTCATTATGACGCCTCCCTCGAACCTGTGATGTGGATTCGCTCGGGCGATACGCTGGAGGTTCATACGGAATCGGGCAGAGAAGAATATCTGGCCGAACTCGGCGAACGGGCATCGCAGAATTTGCGGGATATTGTTTCGCAAGTCCCCCAAGAGCTTGGCCCCCATATCATGACGGGTCCCGTCGCCGTAGAAGGCGCTCAGCCTGGGGATGTGCTGGAAGTTCGTATCCATGAAGTCAAGACGCGCTATGACTGGGGATATAACGCCATCAGGCCGATGATGGGGGGATTGCCGGAAGATTTTCCGTATACGCGCGCCGTCATAGTGGACCTCGATTTAGATGCGCAAACGGGAGACTGGGGTGCGGGCGTCAAGGTGCCTCTGCGGCCGTATTTCGGTAATTTTGGCGTAGCGCCCCCGCCCTCCGTGGGTCGTGTGGGCAGTTATCCCCCAAGCGCCTGGGGCGGAAATTTAGACAATAAAGAGCTCATCTCGGGTTCTATCGCCTATTTCCCGATTTTCAACGAGGGCGCGCTGTTTTCCGTGGGCGATGGGCATGGTTGCCAGGGAGACGGGGAGGCTTGCTTGACGGCCATTGAAACGGGTCTTTCGGGTACGATGGAAATTATCGTCCGAAAGGATTTGCACTTGGGAAATCCCCGTGCGGAAACCGATACGCATTATATCCTGATGGGGTTTGATCCCATACTCGATAACGCGGCCAAAATGGCGCTCCGGGAGACGATAAAATTCCTCGGAGAGTTGCGAGGCATGAGCAAGGATGATGCCTATACGCTTTGCAGCCTCGCCGTAGACTTGCGGGTCACGCAAATCGTGAATGGAGTGAAAGGAGTTCATGCCATGCTGCCGAAATCATTATTCACATAGCCGGTGTGCCTGTATTTTCATGGAGGGATAAAATTGAGCCAAAATGTTGCGCCGAAGCGGCCAGAGTATATTCCCGGAACGCCCGAGGAACTGGATGCCGTATTCGCGGCTCCCGATAATCACGAAATTATTTTCGAGAACGAGCGGGTCCGCGTCTTGCGTGTGACGATTCAACCCGGAGAGCTGGAAAACGAGCATACGCATAAATGGGAGAGTGTCTTTACGATCGTGAATTTTCCGAAAATCAGCTATTACAATGATAAGGGAGAGGCTTGCGCCATCAGCGAAGATCGCAAAGAAGGCATCCCTTTCTGGCTGGGTAGAGAGGGTTTGCACGCCGTAGAAAATCATGGAGATAAACCTCTTGTAGCGATTCGCGTCGAACTCAAAGACTAATTTCTAAGGCGTTGGAATTTTGCGCGCTCTCGCATGATTTCTCGTTGAGTGGAGAGGTCGTCTCAGGGCGTGTTTCATGGAAGTTTACTCGCACATACCAGGGAGTAGGGAATGAGTAGTGAAAATGGAAAGAGAGAACCCATCGGTTTGGCCATAGTCGGCTGCGGGACGATCGGTAGAGTCCGTGCTGAATTCGCCCGCGATTATCCGGGCGTCGAGTGGCTGGGCCTTTGTGACATCAACGAGAAAGTGGGGAGAAAACTCGCCGAGGAAACGAATGCCGATTTTTTCACTACGGACTATAAGGAGCTTTTGGACCGACCGGAGGTGACGGCTTCCATCATCGCCACGGAGGAAAACGAGCACGTAGGTCCTATATTGGCTTCGGTGGATGGAGGCCATGCCTTGTTCATCGAGAAACCCCTGGCCACGAATGCGGCTGATTCCGCCCGGGTTCTCAAAGCCGTCGAAGACGCAGGCCTGGATGCGGTTGTCGGCTATACCCAGCGTTTCAGAAGGCGGTTTTTGGTCGCCAAGGAAAAGATTCGCACCGGTCAATTGGGAGACGTCACCACGGTGGTCACGAGAGCGTTCATGAACCGCCTGGTGCCCATCGCCACGGTAACGAAAACGGAATACCGGGGCATCCTCACGCCTATGGTCGTCTCGGGGACGCACAGTCTCGATATCTGTATGTGGCTGATGGACGGGAAAACGCCTGTCGAAGTCTATGCGCGTTCGATGGATAAGGTGCTCGGCGCTTCTTATGGCACCAAGGACGCGACTTTGGGCATCTTTACCTTTGATGATGGGACGATATGGAGCATGAATATCTCATGGGCGCTGCCGACGGTTTGGCCCGGCTCCGTCTATAGCCTGGAAATCGGCATCGTAGGCACCGAGGGTGTTCTCACCATCGACGATACGCATAGGGATTTGGTGCTCGCCAGTGAAAATGCGCAACCGGCGGGTTATACGCCCGATGTGAAGCGAAACGTAGATTTTCTGACGAGTTATCCACCTGGAGACATCGCATTCGATCAGCTCTGGGGTCCGATGCGCGAAGAAACCAACGCTTGGTTCGGGCGTGTGTATACAGGTTTGGAAACACCACATGCCACCGTGCAAGACGGACACAGAAATCTGCTGCTCACCATGGCGATGGATGTTTCCGCAAACCGAAAAGCGCCTGTTCAACTTCCCATGGCCATCAACGAGTATGAGGAATTATAGATAGCTCAAATGATAGAGAGGAAAATGAATGCCTTTTTATGAAATCGAGGGAATGAAGGAAAGCAACAGCAAAACGAATCCCAAAGTCCGGGCCAAAAGCGTTGTGGGCGAATTCATGAAAGTGGGTATCGTCACGAAGCCGGAGGGTGAGGGCCCTCCGCTGCACATGCACCCGAATGAAGAGCAGTTCACACTTATTCTGGATGGCAAGCTGCACTATATACTCGGCGAGGAAGATAAGATCGTAGAGCGTGGGGATTTGATTCATATTCCCAGGTATACGAACCACAGAAGCCGGGCCGTAGATGGTGAAGCCACTTTTTTCACCGTCAAGTTCCCTGCCGGAACGGGGGAACTCGATGAGGATTACAACATGGCGCAAGGGGCCGAGGAAGCAGAGAAGAAATATCCCGGAACCTCGGCGTAACATGAGATTGCATGGTTAATTCCGATGAGAGAAAAATATTTTGAGGATTTCAGGGTCGGCGAGAAGTTTCATACGAAAGAAAAATCACTCTCGACAGAAGAAATCATAGAGTTTGCCAAGTTATATGACCCGCAGCCATTCCATATCGATGAGGAAGCGGCGGCCGAGTCTCCATACGGCGGAATTATTGCGAGTGGGTTTCATACGATAGGCACGTCGTTTCGTCTGTTTATCGATACGGGCGTTATCGGAACCACGGGAATGGGTTCGCCCGGCATGGATTCCATCCGCTGGATAAAGCCCGTTCGCCCTGGAGACACCTTGCGTGTCGAGGCGGAAGTCCTCGAGACGAGAGCCTCCCGCTCGGAGCCTGGGCGTGGGATTGTCCTCATGGATTTCAGGACATTCAACCAGGAAAACGAACTGGTGCTCTCGATGCGAGGCGTACATTTGGTGCGCAAGCGAAATATCGGAAATATATAGGCAAGGCGTATGTGATACGTTTGTGCCCGACTCTTCTGGTTTCAGCCAGAGAGGATAGACTCCTCCTCGGCTGCCCTTGAATCGAAGATGGTGTCGCCCGTCGTTTCAGTGAAAGTTCAAAATCCCCGATTATTAGTGGTGGGCATGCGTCATCGCCGCCATGATCGCTTGTTCTATTTCCATGATCGCGCCACTGACTTCACGGCCGATGAGGTCCAGCTTGCGAACCTGATCAATACGGGGGCGGATCCGGTTGATCTCCTTGTCGGAAAACACGTCACGCAGAATGTTGCATCCATCAGCGAGGCAGATGATAGCGACATCTTTTGGATCCGGAGTTTCATCCGATAGTAATACGCCGGTGATGCGCAGCTTCACTTCACGCTCGGCGCGGCCATCGATCGTCGGATATCTCCGCGCCCGGAAGACCCACAGGAATTTTTCCTCCTGGGATTCCAGAATACCGCTATCAACAAGGCTGGAGAGTGATTGACTGCGTATTTCGGCCGCCTCCCGGGAAATTGTTTCAATCCAGGCCTTTGTATCCCTGGCTTCGGTGGAAGCCGCGATGCTGTCGAGAATCCGGTCATGCACCCGGTGACCGATGGGGGTTTTGTCCAGAACCATCAACTGGTTGGGGTCGGTGTCGATGCGGTTTGCAAATGCCAGATCCATTAGCACCGCGCCCGCGAGCACATATCCCATCGTGCTTTCGCGAATGGGGAGGAACGAACCTTTCTCGTCATCCAGCATCAGCAACAGGATTTCATCGACAAATGTCAGCATGGAGTGCTCCTTTATGAAACCGCCGCGAGTGCTGCCTCACGGGTGTCGTGGCAATCGATTACGGTATGGAAACCGCTGGTTTCTATCACTGACTTGCAATCGGGCTGTAGCGCGCAGATCATCAATTTGCCGCCGTTTTGCTGGCATTTTCTGGCGCCGGTGAGAAATATGCGCAGCCCGGCGCTGCTGACGTATGTCATCTTGTCGCAATCAAGCAGGACATTGGTATCACCACGATCGACGATTTCCGAAATTCGGTTTTCCAGTTCCGGTGCGGTGAGGCCGTCGGCACGCCCTTCAATCGTAAGGACGATCACAGAATCCGATTTTTCTTCCCCGATATTCATCATGGCGTGGTGTTCTCCTGAATGGTTAGTGCAATTTAGTGTTCATTGCAAATGTAGTCCAACGTCCAGTTGCATGCAACACATTTTTTTCCCGCGAGGACCCTCACACAATCATTGATTCCAGAATGAAGGGCCGACTATCTTGTCAATTCTCCCTCACAAAATGTCACAATGTTTTACTTGTTGAAAATCAGAATAATCGTACCCAGAAAGATGGTAAGCGCACCTGCCACGACGCGCCAGTTCATTTTCTCTTCTGACTGGAGAAAAACCCACGATATCGCGATAGCGAACAAAGGTCTTGATTGCGAGATGGGGAAGGCATAGACAACGGGCGCATGTGCCAGCGCGAGATATAAAAACGTGACGCCGATGCTTGCGGACAAACCGGCCAATGCGAGAAATGTCCAGTTGCTTGGGGTCCAGCTTTTGATTTCGCTTATTTTTCCTTTGCGGAAGAGGAAAGGCAAAAAAGCTGCTACCGCAAAAATGTTGGAATAAAAGTTCGCCTCGTTTGCGGAGGTGAAGAACCCCACCGATGGCCGCACAAGCACCGCGGCCGCTCCAAAGGCCAGTGCGCAACCGAGAGCCAATCCCATTCCGATGTACAGGTTTTTGGGAGATTCCCCCCCTTGATGATTGGCATGACTCCCGGCAATGAAAAGGTATCCGCCAAATACCAGGAGGGCGCCCAGCCCGATGGTTGATGTAAGCGCTTCTCCCAGCAAGACGACGCCGAAGAATACGGCGAATATCAGATTCGTCGCGACGATGGTGCTCGTACGTGCGGACCCGATGTGCTGCGTGGCGGCGAAGAGCATCGTACGCGCAACGCAGACTCTGAAAATCCCCGCGATGGCGATGAAAAGAAGAGGCCAGCCGAAATCCGGCCAAGGGTCTGAAAAATCTCCTCTCAAAACGGAGACGGTCCAGAGAATGGGAAGACCGATTACAGCGGTGAAGGCTGTTCCCGTGATGGGATCTATGCCACGAACCGCGAAGCGTCCGAAGATATCCCTTAGCGCAAGTAGAATTGCTGATATGAGGGCGTATACGGCGGCTGTCTCTAACACCCCCGCATTATAGAAAAGTGTGCGTGCGCATCAAAGCGCTTTTGGTGTTCGTTAAACTCTCAGTACGGAAGCGGGGTGTTGCGCGCGTTCGAGGACGAAGTCGGCCATCAGCGGCCAGGGGTCGAAGCCAACAATATTTTGCGCATCGTCCACAAAATTGGAAAGTGCATTGATGTCGTAATAATATATTTCCCCATCTTTATCACCCACCAAATACTCGACCCCACCGACCTCTATGCCAGCTTCCCGCATGATTCTCTCGACTGTGTCTATTACCTCTTGCGGCGGTGCGACCTTCTCAATCAAGGCGTTTCTGCCGTTCACGCCACACGCAATTTCATCATTTCGGCGGCAATAACTGCCCGGGCAGAGATTAAAAGAGTTCGGGTCCAGCAAAGCCAGTTGGATCGCATAAAGAAATTTACCGTTCAAAACTTCGACGCGGACGATTTGCTCTCCACGCGGCGGAATGTATTCCTGAACGAGCGCCACATTGTCGATGCCAAAATCGATGCTCGCTTCATCCGCAGCCTTTTGGAGTTCTTGAGGCGTATCATATTTTTGTATCCCGGCGCCGCTGCCGCCGATGTTTGCCTTCGTAATGACGGGAAAACCGAATCCCTCAGCCGCCGAAGGGGCCTGGGAGGGATGGTTTATCACCCGTGACTTTGGATGGTTGACGCCCAGGCTCTTGAGTAGACGGGTTTGCCGCACTTTTGAGAATTCATGGAGATAGGCCTCGTAGCCGTTGATCACGTTGGCACCAATTGCTTGGAGATGCGCGCAATATTCGAGTGTGTAGGGTATCGCATGCGTATGCCCGCGCGCCCATGCAGATGGGCTCATCCGGTTTACAATCAACGAATAAGGCGATTCTGTTTCCGTCGGGTCGAAGCGATGGTTGTGGGCTTCTATTTTTTCATATTCCACGCCTCGCCTGTCGAGTTCGTCAAAGAGCTTTTTGAACCACTCGGGATGTTCATAATAAATGGCGATAGGTCGGGCGGAACCATTTTTGTGGGTCATTGGAGTACATTCTCCTTGAATTTTAGCGTATCGAGCACTTGTTGGATTCGTTCTTCGACGATCTCGATCATTTTAGGATGAAACCCGAGATGCGGGCCTAAAATGATATCGATATCCGGGTATTTGCTGCGGCCTTCTTTAATGAAAACGGGTAAGTCTATTTTTACGTGATTGCCTTTGAAAAGGAAGTAGGGGATGACGATAATTCTCTCAGTCCCTTTATTTACGCAAAGATCTATTCCTTCGGGAATGGAAGGGTGACTGATCTCCAAAAATGCGGCCTCTACTATGCGATGCGACCATGCTTTTTGAAAATGGTCCACGACGAGGAAAAGCGCATCATTGGCATTTTGGGCGCGGCTGCCGTGCCCAACGAGCAATACCGCCGTTTTCACTTTGTCCTCGGATTTCTCGTCTAAAAATTCCAATTGTTTTTCTAGGCCAGGCATTCACCTTCTCCTCTTTCCAGTACGTATTGTTTCTCCTGACTCCAGTCGATGAACAAATCGGAATCAGGTTTATCGTTGAATTGACCTGAAATGTGAAACTCTCGCAATAAGTCCTCGAAAGAAACACTACCGACACGGTCCAAAAAATCATTGAAACGTTCGTCTTCGCTCCTGTTTTCTTGGTAGTGAGACAACATTTTCTTGAGCGCATCGGGAACACGCTTTGCGGGAATCCGAGCCTGAATGCGCTTGCCGATGCGGATTTTGCCATCGGTTTCTTCATATTGGCCGCCGAGGAAAATTTCATAAGCGGGGAGCATCGCGCCATTTGCCCGGAGCGTTCCCCCATGAAAGCCTATATTGGCAATGTGATGCTGGCCGCACGAATTCGGACAACCGCTCATCTTGATGTGTATCTCCCGCGTGAGAGGGTCGTCGTGCTCGGTTTCCTGGAGCGCTTCGCGTATGGCGCTCGCCAAGCCCATGGAGGAGGTAATGCCGAGCTTGCATGAATCCGTGCCCGGGCAGGAGACCACATCGGATATCTCACGGGCGCCTCTTTCGGCTAGTCCGATACGCTGAAGCTCTTTCCAGAGGGGATAAAGCTCTCCTTCGCGTACCCACCTGAGGACAATGTTTTGCTCGAAACTCGTTCTTGCGCGCCCTCTCGCGAAACGTCGGGTAAGATCGGCCAAAGTGAAGAACTGATCCGTAAGAATGTTTCCTAATGGTAGTTTAACCTCGACGGCGAAATAGCCTCCTTGCCTTTGCTCGGTGACGTTCGTATTCCTCCAGGCGTAATAATCCGCCGTATCACCATTTGGGTTTAATCCCGCCCCGTGGAAAGTGTTCAAGACGGGTGGAGCGTCTGCGTCTTCGTCGTCTTTCCAAAGATAGGGTTCAGGATTGACGGGTTCTTTCGTCCAATCCTGTTTGAGTTCTTCCTCAACACGTTCGCGCAGTCCGTCTATGCCGATCCAGCTCACCAGAAACTTGATGCGCGCCTTGAAGCGGGATTTCCTGAGTTCAGTAGCTTGATCAAAAACCCGGATGAGGGCTTCACTCACCCTCAAGAAATCAGACACCGGAACGAACTCGTAAAGCGCCTCGGCGGTGCGCGCGAAAGTGGCGAGTCCGCCGCCGACGAGCATCTTGAATCCATGGACGGATGTTCCTTCCACCTCTTTGATGACGGGAATGAAACCGATGTCATGGATTCCACCGACTACACAGTCCGAAGCGCAACTGGAGAAGGCTACTTTGAATTTGCGTGGGAGGTCCTGCGTGAAGTCCTTGCGCACAAAGTAACGTGCGAATGCGCCTGCATAAGGTGTGGTATCGAAAACCTGATCCTTGCAGACACCCGCATAGGGACAACCGGTGACGTTCCTCACACAATTTCCACACGCTTCTCGCGTGGTGAGCCCCACTTCGCCGAGAAGCCTCAACACATCAGTGGCTTGGCAGAGCGGCACAAAGTGAAACTGCACATTTTCCCGTGTCGTCACGTGGCCTTTTCCCAATGGCGCGTAATCACGAGATACGCGCCCCAGGGCTTCGAACTGAGAAGCGCTCAGACCACCAAATGGTATTTTTACGCGCACCATCTGCGCATCCGCCTGGCGTTGGCCATATACGCCGCGTCTTAAGCGATAAGGAAGAAACGCGCTGTTGTCGATTTCTCCATTTTGAAATTTTGTGGCTTCCGTTTCAAAGTCATCGAGTTCTTCAGGAATCACCGGGATGACGCCCAATTTTTCTTGAGACACTAATTTTAGTGATTCTTCGTGCATCATATGCTCCTCACATGAACAACTATGCAAATATCGGATAATGAATTTGGAGCCAGGCCGAGACCCGGTATTTATGAAGTAGCTTTACTGAGGAGTTCTTCCGTGGAACAGCGCCAGGAGATTTCTTGACTTTCATCTGCCTCGAACCAAATGAGGTCTTCAATGCCGGCGACTGGTCCCACCAGGAAAACGGCGGGTGGGGATACTTCTTCGCGTTGTGCAAGGCTCGATGCTTCTCCCAAAGGAGAGCGATAGGCCAATTGCCTGTTCGTGGTTCCATTTTCGATTATCGCGGTGGGCGTGTCTTTAGACATGCCGTTTTCCATGAGAGCGGCTGATATGCGACCGATGGAACGCGCCCCCATGAGAAAAACGAGCGTTCCATTATCCTTTGCCAAATGCGCGTAGTCCACTTGTGTTTCTGGTTTCTTCGGGTCTTCATGGGCTGTCACAACGGTGAATGATGAAGCGAGATTTCGGTGTGTGACGGGTATTCCGGCATAGGCGGGCACAGCCAAGGCGGAACTGATACCCGGTATGATTTCATAATGGATACCGGCTTCGGCCAAGGCTTGCGCTTCTTCGCCGCCACGCCCGAATACGAAAGGGTCGCCCCCTTTCAGGCGCACTACCTGAAAGCCACGATGAGCGAAATGGATGAGAGATTCGTTGATGTCGTCTTGGCTCATAGTGTGGCGCCCGCTGGATTTTCCAGCGTCGACGAATTGGCAGTTTTCCGGGCAAAGTTGAAGAATCTCAGGGTTCACGAGGCGATCAAAAATAACCACATCTGCGTTTGATAAGGCTTTAGCCGCCTTGAGTGTAAGCAAGTCCGGATCCCCGGGGCCTGCTCCCACGATCTGCACATTTCCTGAATACATGAGAGATTCCTGTATGAAGTGTAATTTTTTCTTTTTATTGTTAAGTAAATTACTTAACTTTCTTGGAAAATATTCCTGTTCCTCATTTTTGTCAACCCAAAGAGGAGTTTATTCTAATGCCGTTTTGCTTAGAATGATGCTGTTGATATCTATCACCACCAAGAAGGTAAAAGCGATGAGTGAAAAATTCACACGTTTTGAAGATGCGTTGCGTTGTATCGATGGAGCGAATTCTCAGGATCCGAATACCGAGAGTTTCGAGGGCGAGGATTATCCCAAAGAGCTTTTATACTCGATGAGAATGACGAAGTGGCTCGAAACCATAGAACCGCAAGCCTCTGAAGCCCTGCGTCTGGCGGTTCGCAGCCAGCATATATGCAGGTGGGAGATTCCACGCTCGGATTATCCTCTGGATCGCAAGGGCTATCACCAATGGCGGACCCGTCTTTACGACTATCATGGGGAAAAAGTTGCCGAGATTCTCGAAAAGGTGGGTTATGACGAGGAAACGATAACCCGGGTGCGGATGTTGTTGAGAAAACAAGGTTTGAAGTCCGACCCTGAAACCCAAACGCTGGAGGATGTCGCCTGCCTGGTGTTTTTGGAGAGCTATTTCTGGGATTTTTCCCGGCTTCATGACGAGGAGAAAATCGTCGGTATTTTGCGGAAAACGTGGGCGAAAATGTCCGCGCGCGGACAGGAGATCGCCAGGGAGATTCCCTTGAATGCGGGCGCGGGAGCGTTGCTGAACAAGGCGCTGGAGCCTCGAAATTAGCGTAAAACGGCTGTTTCATGAGGCTTCGCTCTGTGTTCTCATCTTTGTTCGTGTGGTGTATGATGCCGAAATTATGTTTCGTTATGGCGCATTTTAAGGAGGAAACCATGAACGTCACCATGTGGAACTGCTACGTCTGACCCTACGCCTACAGGGCCATGGAGTGGCTCGTTCGCCTTCAGGAGAAAAGAAGCGATCTGAAAGTGGATTACAAGGCCTTCGTGCTGGAGCAGGCGAATTTCGGCCCGGCGCGGGGCGAGGACTGGAAGGCCTGGGAGGATAAGGCCTTCCCGAGCAGGGATCTTCCCCCGCATCAGGCGGCCAAGTGCGCGGCCTTACAGGGCGAGACCCAGTTCGACAAGTACCACGTGGCGCTGCACCGGGCGAAGCACCGGGACGGCAAGGACATCACCAGCGAACTGGTCCTGCGCGACATCGCCGTGGAGGTAGGCCTGGACGTCGAGCGCTGGGAGGAGGACATGAAGAGCGGCGCCACGGTTCCCCTCATCGCGCAAGAGCATGAGGACGCGGCGGAACAAGGCATTTTCGGCGTTCCCACCCTTGATTTCGGCGAGGGCAAGCCCGTTTTCGTGAAGCTCGAAGAAGGCGACTGGGAAAACGAGGGGGATGAGGGGGGACTGCTGGACGCCGTGAAGGCCACCTCCGCCGAGCGGCCCTATCTGCTGGAACTCAAGACGCCCGAATCCGCCAAGCGCAGCTCCTCCTCGGCGAAGAAGTACGAGAAATACGGAATCAAGGCGAGATAATGCGCCATAAACGCCATCGAGGAGTCTCCAGGCCATGAGCGAAGCGGAGGACAAGGCCCATCCCGTCGATCTCACGGTGGACAAGCTCGCACGCGAGCTTCGCGTCGAGTGGGCGGGGGGTGAGAAGAGCGCCTATGGCTTCGACTACCTCGCAGCCCTTTGTCCTTGCGCGAACTGCAAGGAGGAGCGCAAGGCGCGCGAGAAGAACCCCCTCGCCGTCCTCACGGGGCCGAGCGGGCCTACGGAGCTTGAAAACGCCGAGATGGTGGGGCGCTACGCCATCAATTTCATCTGGCGCGGCGGGTGCGGCGCAGGCATCTATTCCTTTGATTATCTCTACGAGATCGACCCCGAACGCGCGAAGAGCGTAGGCGAAGGGGAGGGCTGAAGCGTGAATACCCGCGCGCAGGAGACGGCGGAGGATAAGCATGAAATTCCGCCGGAGGATAATGCCTGCCCCACGTGAGTCGGCGGCATGTTCCGCGCCGTGGCGTGGGTTTTCGGCTGGATGAAGAGGAAGATCATCGGGTAGCGAACCCGAAAACCATATGGCCGATTGTTGCGCCCCTCCCGTGTCGTGAAGCTTGGCGCCCGGGCATACCGGAGGACACCCCTCGTCTTGATGAGGGGTTTTCTTTTAGCGGTTCCAGAGGAGGTTCGCGCCCGCTGCGATCACCAGGACGCCCACGACTCTCTTGAGCGTGAGGGCGGAGACGTTCTTGAGCAGATAGGCCCCGGCCGCGCCGCCGATGATGGCCCCGGCGCTCAGGTAGGCCGCGTAATTCCAGACGATGAGGCCGCTCCTCACGTTCTCGAACGAGGCCACGAGCGAGTTGAACAGGTAGGCGAGCAGCGAGACCGCCACCGCCTGTTGGGGCGTGAGCGCGGGGATGAGGAACAGGGTGGGGATCATGATGATGCCCCAGCCCACGCCGGTGGCCGCGTTCAGCGTACCCACCATCGCGCCCGGAACAGGAGTCCAAAACCCGTTAAGTCCAAAACCCTCTCCTTTTTCAAGTAACGCCTTTATTTTCAATAGGTTAAATTTTCAGATATTTTCACTATATTTCGCCTATTTCCCCCTTTTTTCACCACTTTTCACATATTATCGAGAGCCTTTTAGCGCGCGAAATTCGCCCGGAATTCTCCTCGCGGCACCCTCTCATGCTCTCTCGAAAACGCCCCCGCCCGCAAGCTCGTATGTCCGCCCCACGGCAGGGGATTACCCGTAGGGGAGGCATATATGCGGCCCGTGCGGACGAGCGAAAACCACACGCGTCGGCAATCCCCCCCCTCCTCGGATCGCCGCCCGGCCTTTCGCCCGTAGAACACGGGTCGCATGTATGCGTGGCGGACATATATGTCCGACCTACGGGAGGGGGGATTGCTCAGGGGCCGCCCCACAGACCCCTGTGTCCACGCGAAACATGAAACGAGCCCGAACAGGACGACCCCGAGGTGTTGTAAGGACAACCCCCCGTGGTTGTCCGGCCACTATGGTTGTCTCTCGTCAGGACAGGCACGGGGGCCTGTCCCTACGGACCTGCGCCCTTATCTTGCCGACGGGGGGATGTTTTGTCGTAGGGGTGTCGCTCTTCCCCGAGGAGGGGAAGAGTGTGTGTGTCCGCCCTACGGCAGGGAATTACCCGTAGGGGATGCATATATGCGTCCCGGCCTTTCGCCCGCAAGACACGGGTCGCATGTATGGGTGGCGGACATATATGTCCGACCTACGGAAGGAGGAAATGCTTGCGGGTAGGTAGGAATTGCGCCCCGAAATGTGCGATATTCTCATCCCATGAAAATCACGAGGAATAGCTCGCATCGCCATACCTCCCGAACCGCCGCGCAGCCCGGCATCGCCTGAGGCTGAACGTGCGCCTCTCCTGGAACGAGATGCGCGTGCGCGCGGCGCGCTTCGCCCGGAATTGGGCGGGTGCTGCGTATGAAAAAGGCGAGACGCAGAGTTTTTATAACGAGTTCTTCCATATCTTTGGTGTAAAGCGCCGCTCCGTCGCCCGCTACGAGGAGCACGTAAGACGTCTCGACGACACGCACGGCTATATCGACCTCTTCTGGCCGCGCGTTTTGATCGTGGAGCAAAAAAGCGCGGGCCGCGATTTGACGAGAGCCTACGGGCAGGCGGGGGAATACTTCGACGCCCTGCCCGAGCGGGACAAGCCCGGCCACATCCTCGTGAGTGATTTTCAAACCTTCGAGCTTCATGATCTGGATGAGCGGACTCACGCGGTCTTCTCCCTCGCCGACCTGCCCGCCCACGTCGAAAAATTCGGCTTCATCCTTGGGCTTCGCCGCCGCGCCTTTCGCGACCAGGACCCCGCCAACATCAAGGCTGCCGAACTCGCGGGAAACCTCCACGACGCCCTCGCGGAGGCCGGTTACCGGGGCCACGATCTCGAACGCTTTCTGGTGCGCGTCGTCTTTTGTCTCTTCGCGGACGATACGGGCATCTTCGAGCCGCGCGATATTTTCCTGAACTACATCGAAGAGCGCACGAACGAGGACGGATCGGATACCGGCTCCCGGCTGTCTGAACTCTTCCAGGTGCTGGATACGCCGGAGGGCGACCGCCAGAGGACGCTCGATGAAGACCTCGCCCGCTTTCCCTACGTGAACGGCGATTTGTTCAAGGATTCCCTGCGTATTCCATCCTTCAACGCCGCCATGCGGAACGCCCTGCTCGAAACATGCCGCTTCGACTGGTCGAACATCTCCCCGGCCATCTTCGGCGCGCTCTTTCAATCCGTCATGGAGCCTGAGGAGCGCCGCGCACAGGGGGCGCACTACACCACGGAGAAGAACATTTTGAAGGTCATCGAACCCTTGTTTCTCGACGATCTGCGCGAGGAACTCCAGCGGCTGAGAGCCCGCAGGGACAGCCGCCGCTCGGCCGAACTCAGGCGGTTTCAGGAGAAGTTGGGCGGTATGAAATTCTTCGACCCGGCTTGCGGGTGCGGGAACTTCTTGATCATCGCCTACCGCGAACTGCGCGAACTGGAGATGGAAGTGCTCCGAGAACTCCGCGCCGCCGAAGCGCAGCGCGAACTCGACGTGGCCGAACTCTCCCGCATCACCGTGGATCAGTTCTACGGGATAGAACTGGGCGAGTTTCCGGCGCGCATCGCCGAGACGGCGCTCTGGATGATGGACCACATCATGAACAACCGCTTGAGCCTCGAATTCGGCCAGACCTACACCCGCATTCCGCTCACGACCGCCCCGCACGTCCTGTGCGCCGACGCGCTGGAGACCGACTGGGCGGCGCTTCTCCCGCCTGCGGATTGTTCTTATGTTTTCGGCAATCCGCCGTTCGTGGGCGCGAAGTTCCAGACGGGCGAGCAGCGTTTGCAGGCGCGCAGGGTCGCCGATCTCGGCAAAAGCGGCGGAACGCTGGATTACGTGACCGCGTGGTTCATCCGGGCGGGGGAGTACCTGCAAAAGAGCGCGACGCGCATCGGCTTCGTCGCCACCAACTCGGTAACGCAGGGGGAGCAGGCGGCGCAGCTTTGGCCTCTCCTCTTCGAGCGTTGGAGGCTGGAGATCGCCTTCGCCCACCGCACCTTCGCCTGGGGTTCTGACGCGCGCGGGGTGGCGCACGTGCACGTCGTCGTCATCGGGCTGGACGCCCGGGAAGCGGCGCGGGCGGAAAAACGCCTGTTCAGCTATCCCGACATTAACGGCGAGCCGCAGGAGAGCCGCCACGCCGCTCTCTCGCCCTATCTGTTCGACGCGGGCGGTCTCGCCGATCCGCATCTGACTGTGCGGGTGGAAAGCAGGCCGATTAACGCAATGAAGAAGTTAAAGACCGGAGTCCAAATGATAGATAATGGAATCCTGACTTTCAATGAGGATGAAAAAGAAGCGTTCCTTGCATCCGAACCCGACGCTTCCCGCTTTTTCCGGCGATATATAGGCGGAGATGAATTTATCAATGGCTTTCATCGTTGGATTCTTTACCTTCGAGATGCTTCCTCATCCGAATTGAGGAAACTGCCGATGACCGCAGGAAAGGTTGCGGAGGTTCGGGCATATCGTGCAGCCAGCAAACGGGCGAGTACGCAGAAAATGGCGGACTATCCCACTTTGGTTGGCGTAGACGAGAGACTAGATACGGATTATCTGGTGATTCCGAATACAAGCTCCGAGCGTCGAGAGTATGTTCCTATTGGCTGGCTTGGAAATGACGTTATAGCGAATCAGAAGTTGCGGATTCTTCCTGATGCGACTCTTCAAGATTTCGCGTTGCTCACCTCCGCCATGCACATGGCCTGGATGCGGGCGATAACGGGGCGGATGAAGAGCGATTATATGTATTCCGTTGGCGTTATCTACAACACCTTCCCCACCCCGCCGGGAGACGCCGACCTCTCGAAGCTGGAACCCCTCGCCCAAGCCGTTCTCGAAGCCCGCGCGGCGCACCCCGAAGCGACGCCGGCCGACCTCTACGACCCGGACCTCATGCCGCCCGATCTCCGACGCGCCCACCAAGCCCTCGACCGCGCCGTGGATCGCCTCTACCGCCGCACCGGCTTCGCCTCCGAGCGCGAGCGCGTGGAGCACCTCTTCGCCCTGTACGAGAAAATGCGCGCGCCGCTTGAGGCAAGGGTGCGGGGGAGGCGGAGACGGAGGAGGAAAAGATGAACGACCCCCATGTAGCCGCATTGTTATACCGCGTCGAGCATGGCGAATCGGTTTCTTACAAAGAGGCGGAGACGCTCGTTCTCGAAGAGCCCACCTTTCGTCTGGAAGTCAAAGACAATCAAGCTCGCTTCGAGTTGAAGAATCATTACGCTACGGAAGAGGAAGCGCGGGAAGCAATTGAAGACTACATTCGCGCTTGGGAGTTTAGTGCTTGCCTTGAGAGCGGGCCGGATTCCTTCCAGTTAAAATTCCACAAAGCGGAGATTGTGGATCGGAATCCGACACCCGGTGTGGTGTATTTTCAATTCAGGACAAGTATGCCACGTGTGACAATTACTCCGGCTGTCAAAAAGCATTCTTACCCATTGCTTCCTTCAAGCATCAGTATCAACCCCGACATACAAACGATGTTCGATCGGTATATGAATTATCGTCGAAAGCAAGAACCCCTTCCGGGAACGGCTTACTTTTGCCTGACCGTGCTTGAAAACATGGCGGAAGGAAAAAAACGGGATGGTGAAGGGAAGCGCAAAGCAGCTTCCCGATATTTTCAGATTGATAAAGAGGTTCTTGATGAAATCGGTCGTCTCTCCTCCACCAAAGGCGGTCCTTCGGGAGCGCGAAAAGGTAGAGGCGTTTCACATGATCTGACGAACGAAGAGAGCCGTTTTCTCGATGAGGCTGTCGAGAGAATGATTCGCCGTGCGGCGGAAAAGGTGCACAATCCTGATGCGGATTTGCCGAAAATCTCGTTGTCCGACTGCCGCATTATGAGCAATGATACTCCAACTTTCTCCGCCGAGATGACGTGAATTGACGCGAGATGCAAAAGGGTTAACATAAAAACATCCGCCGCCGCATGGCGGACAAATGATGGGGAAAGCGATGGCGCGGAGCAGGATTAACATTTTCGCCAAGTGGGATTTTGAGGCGCGGGTATGGGTGGCCGAAAGCGAGGACGTGCCCGGACTCGTCGCCGAAGCGCCCACGCCCGAGGAACTGGAAGATAAACTGAAAATCCTCATTCCCGAACTCTTGGAGTTGAACGCCCATCTTCTGGATGGCGCTTAAGCGAAAACGTCTCACCGGGGAGAAAAGGTATGGCTGAAAACGAAAGAACACCGGACGCCGCGTCGCTCGAAGCGCGGCTCCGCGACATAGAGGACAGGCTCGAAATCTACAACCTGATCGCGTCGCACCCGCCGAGCGCGGATACCGGCGCGGATTATTACACCAGCGCCGTCTTCACCGAGGACGGCGTCTTCGACCGCGGGGAGAGTCTCGCGGGAGCAGTCGGCAGCGAGGCCATCGGCGCCATCACCCAGACGCCTGCGCATCAACAAGCGATCCAGGGCGGTCTCGCCCACTTCGCCGGGCTGCCGCACGTCGAGCTCGACGGCGATGCGGCCTACGTCACCTCCTACTTGCAGCTCATCCACCCCGACGCCGAGGGGGCCGAGCGCGAGTTGCCCAATCACGGCGTCTCGACCGGCTACCGCATCCACCGCGTCCTCGCCAACCGCTGGGAGCTTGCGCGCGCGCCCGGGGGCTGGAAGATCAAGAGCCGGAAGCTGCGCCCGCTCGACGGCACGGCGCCTGCGCGCGATATCCTCGCCCACGCTCTGGCGCGCCATCGCCCCGCCGACTGACGCGCAGGGCCGGGTGAAAATGCGCTTCAGCGCGTTTGAGCGAGAAGTCCGGTTCGCCTGATCGATGGGGAATTACACGAGGGAATTAAAAAAGCTCCTGCGCGAAGAGGATTCCCGCCGACGCTCGTTCCATGGTCCTGCTATGCGGGTGAGGCAGACGTACGGCGGATGAGTTCCATGAGCGCCTCGTTCTGGCCTTCCAGCGCCGACATGTTTTCTCGATGTTGGGCCATGGTTTCTTGATGCTGGGCCATGGTTTCTTGATGCTGATCGTTTTGCGCCTCATTCTGACCTTTTAGCACCGCCATGTTTTCTCGATGTTGGGCCATGGTTTCTTGATGCTGATCGTTTTGCGCCTCATTCTGACCTTTTAGCACCGCCATTGTTTCTCGATGCTGCGCCATGGTTTCCTGTTGTAGGGCGTCGCGGTGCTTCGCGGCCTGGCGCATGATGTAGAGCCCATACCCGATCAAAGAGCATTGCGAGGCCCCGACGATAGCGGCGACCCATATGGAGGCTTGTTGCAGCGCGAGGCTTGCGGCTTCGTATTCCGTCATTCGGTTTCTCCCGTCTGCCCGTGGAGATCACCTGGTTAGTGTCTCCCGGGGCGCGTGGAAAGTCAAAGCGATTTTCCGGCGCTCCCCGGCGGATGTTGCGTGAAAACCAAAACGACGGCGAACTTGACTCCAGCCCGCTCGCGCTTCGGGATCATTCCCTCCTTGAGAGTCAATCCCTCCCTCCGTAGGTCGGACATATATGTCCGCCACCCATATATGCGACCCGACCGATGAGCGGCGGGTGTTTTTCTTTGAGGGCCGCATATATGCAGCCCCTACGGGCGTCCGAAGCTTGATGTCCCTGGATTCCGCAATTCCTCCTTCATCAGTCGGGATTGACCTCATGAAACTATCCGTAGGCCTGATTTTTGGTGTATACAGGTGGCTCCGGGTTTTCGGTATGAAAGACTGCGCAAGGAGAAAATCGTGGGTCAGACGATGGCGGAGAAAATCCTTTCCTCACACGCGGGCCGTGAGGCCGGGGCGGGCGATCTGGTTATCGCCGAGCTCGACTACGTCATGGCGGGCGACGCCAAGGGGCCGAAGGCTATCGACATCTTCAAGGATGCGGGTTTCGAGTTCAGGATGGATCCGAAGAAAACGGATTTCATCATCGACCATTTCGTGCCCGCTCAGGACGTTCTCTGGGCGAACCATCACAAGAAACTGAGAATTTTTGGGGCCGAGTTCGGCGTGGAAGTGTTCGAGCCGGGCGCGGGCGTCTGCCACACCGTGGTGACCGAAGAAGGCCGCGTCGGCCCCGGCGCGCTCACCGTGGGGGGCGACAGCCACGTGTGCACCTACGGGGCGCTGGGCGCGATGGGCGTGGCCGTGGAGAGCGTGGAGATAGCTTCGGCCTACGCCACCGGAAAACTGTGGTTCAAGACGCCCGAGAGCGTTCGCGTGGAGTTCACCGGCGCGCTCGCCCGCGGCGTGTTCTCAAAAGACATGGAACTCGTCCTCGCGCGCGAGATGGGCGAGAACGGCGCGAACTACATGGCGGTGGAATACGGCGGCTCGGCGCTCGCCGATCTGTCGATGGACGCGCGCTTCACGGTCGCGAACATGTCGGTCGACATGGGGGCGAAGACGGGGGTTATGGAAGTGGACGAGAAAACGCTCGACTGGGCGCGGGCGCACGGTGCGCCTGTGGACGGGGTGGTATCACCCGACGCGGACGCCGTCTACGCGAGAAGAATCCATCTCGATATTTCTGAACTCACGCCCGTCGTGGCCGCTCCTCCCTCCACGGGGAACGCGCATCCGGTCGATGAATACGCGGGCCTCCCGGTCCATCAGGCGTTCGTGGGCACGTGCACGAACGGAAGGCTCGAGGACATCGAGATCGCGGCAAAAATCGTGCGGGGCAGGAAAATCGCCCCCGGCGTGCGCTTTTACGTCGCGCCAACGAGCAGGAGAATCTATGAGGCCGCAGCCGCAAGCGGGGCCATCGGGGCTTTGGCCGAAGCGGGGGCCGCCGTGCTCACCGCCGCATGCGGGCCGTGCGCCTCGATGACGGGAAACGGCTGTCTGGCCGACGGCGAGCGGGCCATATCCTCCGCCAACCGGAACTTTCCGGGGAGATTGGGCAGCAAGGAAGCCGAGATATTTTTAGGCTCGCCGGCCACGGTGGCGGCGAGCGCGCTCACGGGCCGCATCACCGACCCCCGGGAATTTTTATAGTGGATATGGCGCGTATGGCAGGCATGGTTGGTGTGACGAGTATGGCGGCATGACGGGGAGGATGAAATTTTGGCGATGAGAGGACGCGTCCACCGCTTTGGCGACGACATCAGCACCGACGTGCATCTATCGGTCAAATACCGCCCGCCCGGCACCTCGCTGGAGCAGTTAAAGCGAGACGCCTTCAAGGAGCTGGATCCTGATTTCTCGGCGAACGTGCGGGCAGGCGACGTGGTGGTGGCGGGGGAGAATTTCGGGCTCATCAGCAGCCGTCAGGATTCCGCCGTCGTGCTCAGGGAACTGGGCGTGAGCTGCGTGCTCGCCAGGAGCTTCGGGCACATGTTCTATAGAAACGCCATCAACTCAGGGCTCCCCGTCATCGCGTGCGACACCGACGCGATAAGAGCGGGCGATGAGATTGAGGTCGACCCTGTGAAAGGCGAGGCCCGCGCAGGGGATGAGACCATCACTTTCGCCCCGTTCCCGGACGGCCTGTGGGCGATGATCGAGGCGGGCGGCCTCGTGCCGTATCTGCAGGAGAAGGGAGATTTCTAGGGCGGGCTGGTTTCGGTTCCGGGATGATAAGAGGAAATTTCCTTTAGAGCGTTTTCCAGCGCTTCCATCGGCAAACCGAAATCCGCGTATCCTTGCCTGAGTGTTTGGGCGTACGGCATTGTGGGGCGCGCCGCTCTCAGAGGGTGCGCCATGATGTAGATCATGGCCCGGCGGGCGCCGTCGGTCGTCCGTACTTCCACATCCTTGCGGTCATAGAGCGCCGGGTAGTCCTCGAAACGATCCAGCGCGGGCAGGTCCTCGGCGTGGAGGCGAAACAATGCGCCCGGCGCCTGTGCGCCCTCCTGGGGCGTCACGGTGGCCCAGCCGGGCTGGTTTTCCGGCGCGGTGGCGGGCAGGGCGATGGTGAGGCGGTAATCCTCCAGGCGCGCGGCGCAAACGGGCGCGCTCTTCGGACAGCGGGATTTCATATTTGCGAGGTGCAGGTTCGCCCCGTAGGCGAAGTAGTATGACTCAGGCGTAGCCGATGTTGTCGTCCTCCTCATCGCCCTCCCAGTCGAGGTCGATGACCGGCGGGTCGTCCCCGTCGTTCGGGAAGGCGAGCAGGAGTTTGGCCTTCTCCTCTCCCACCTGGGCGGCGCTGTGGATCGCCTCCTCGCGGATGGTGATCACCTCGCCCTGCCGGACGAGGACGAGTTCTTCCTCCACGTTGAACTGCATCTGCCCCTCGATGACTATGACGGCTTCTTCCTCATGGTGCGTGTGATACGGCACGAAGGCTCCGGCGGGTTGCTCGACCTCGAATACGCGGTAGTCGCGCTCGGCCAGAGCGGAGATGATCTCCTCCTGTTCGGGCTCGCATTGATACGCCGTGGCGACATCTTCTAAGCGATAGGTCGGTTTATTCATTTGGAGACCTCCTCCTCATGCGCCCAGGAGCTTCCGGACCGCCTGGGAAACGCGGGCGCCCGCAGCGCGCCCGGCCAGTTTGCGTGTCAAAATTCCCATCACCTTGCCCATGTCTCTCATCGAGGAGGCCCCGGTTTCCTCGATGACCGCCCGGGCAGCGGCTTCGATTTCCGCATCCTCCATCTGCGCGGGGAGATAGCCCTGGATGATCCGAATCTCATCGCGTTCTTTTTGGGCCATGTCCTCGCGGTCGGCGGCTGCGTACTGCTCGGCGGCTTCCTCTCGTTTCTTTACCATACTTTGGAGTAGCTTGAGAATCTCCTCCGGCGATGTTTCTTCGCCGCTTTCCTTATCCTTGTTCAAAATCTCGGCGCACGCCATCCGGATGGTGGAGAGTCTGAGCGTCTCCTTCGCGCGCATGGCGGTCTTCATGTCTTCTGCGAGGGCGTCCCGGATGCTGGACACGAGTGTTCTCCTATCGTTGCGTCCTTGCCTTTTCGCGGTGCAGGCACCAGAAAACGGCGATTCCGCCGCCGGCGGCGTCCGCCGCCAGGTCTCCCCACGCCGCGGCCCTGTGGGGCAGAAAAAGCTGATGCAACTCATCGCCCGCACCGTTCAGGGCGGTGAGGATGAAGACGAAGGCGGCGGTTTTCCCCTCGGGCCAGCGGGGGAGCGTCTCCCGCCAGGGCCGCCAGAGCAGCCGGGCGAGAAGCCCAAATTCGCAAAGGTGCACGATTTTGTCCACCCCGAAGGGAAGGGGAGAAGAAGGATTGAGCGCACCCGTGGCCGTCCAGAGGTGAATCGCCGCCATCAACCCGAGCGCGAGCAGCCAGCGCAGGGCGGTTTTTGCGTTCACCGGTTTTATTCTCTTATGCAGGCAGAGGGACGATCGCCTCGACTTCGACCAGAAAATCGGGGTCGGCCAGGCTCGATATCACCAGGAACGTGCTCACCGGCGGGGCGTCGGGAAAAAACTCGGTGCGCACCTTGCCGACGGCGCTCCTGTAATCGAGGCTCGTGACGAAGACCTGAATCTTGGCGGTATCCGCCATGCGCCCGCCCGCCGCCTCCACCACCTTCTGGATGTTTCTGTAGCACTGGCGCGCCTGCCCCTCCGCGTCGCCCGCGCAGACGAGGTTGCCGTCCTCATCCACGGGCGTCTGGCCCGCCACGTAGAGCGTTCGCCCGCCCTCGGTGATGACCCCGTGCGAGAAATGTCCGGCCGGTTCGGCCAGCGTCTCTGGAGCCAGCGTTTCGCGCTTCATTTTCATTCCTCCTGATTTGTCGGCGCGCCTCAATAGGCCAGCTTCGCCTCGCTCAGTTTTCCCACCACGGCGAGGGTGGATTCATCGAGCTTGATGTATTTTCTCGCGGCGGCCAGGATTTGCTCCTTCGTGACGCCTCGAATCTTTTTCAGGTATTCATCCGCGTAGCCGGGCGAGAAACCCAAAATCTCCACCGCGAGAATGTAGTCCGAGATGCGGCCCGATGAGCCGAAGCGCGTGGCGAAGTTTCCGGTGATGAAATCCTTGGCGTCTTGAAGCTCCTCCTCGCTCACCCCCTTCGTCTGGATGCGCTTTACCTCCTTGATCGCCTCGGCGATGGCCTCGTTCACGCTCTTGTTCTTCGTCTGCAGGATGAGCCGCCAGTGGCCCGCGTGACGGCCCGCGGCGAAATAGCTGTAGACGCTGTAGACGAGGCCCTTCTCCTCCCGGAGGTTGTCCATGACTCTGCTGGAAAAACCGCCCCCGCCCAGGATGTAGTTCATCACGCGCGCGGCGTAGAAATCGGGATTCGTGCGCTTGAGCGAGCGGTTGCCCAGCATCACCGTGGTTTGGGCGAGGGGGCGGTCGATCTTGATCACCTGCATCTTCTTGGGCGCCTCGGGCGGCGTCGCCTCGGGGATATTTCCTCCGCTCGCGCGCCAGTCCTTGAAGCGGGCCAGAACGAGAGCGCGCGCTTTTTGAAGTGAAACGTCGCCCACGAAGACGAAGACGGCGCCCTTCATGCCGTACCATTTCTTGTGGAACCCGACGAGGTCTTCTCTTCGCAGCTTCTTGATCGACGCTTCCGTCCCCTCGGCCATGCGGCCATAGGGCGTTTCGCCGAACAGGCTCTTCCGGAGCGCCTTGTTCGCCAGATGGGCGGGCCGCTCGCGTTTTTGACGCAACGCGCCCAGGATGCGCCGCTTCGTCTTCTTCATCTCCTCCGCCGGGAAGGTGGGGTTTCTGAGTACGTCGCTCAGCAGGGAGAGTCCCTCATCCAGATCCCGCGTGAGCACGCGCATGGACGCCTCCGCCCTTGAGCGGCCGGCCTCGACGCCCACGCCGCCGCCCAGGGCGTCGTTCGTCTTCTCGATGTCGGATGCGCTTCTCGCTTTCGTCCCCCGGGCCAGCAGTGCGGCGGCAAGGTTCGCAAGCCCCGCCTGCTCGGGGGCCTCGTGGCGCGCGCCCGCCGGAATCGAGACGGCGATCCGCGCCATGGGCAGTTGTTTGTTTTCCTTGACGAGCAATACGCCGCCGCCCGGCAGTTCCTCGCGCTCATAAGTGATGACGGCGGCGCCCGCCAGGGAGGGAAGGAGGAGTATGGCGGCCGGCGTCCAGAGAATGCGGTGGAGCCTCATGCTAGCGTCCTCCCCGGCTTTTGGCGGCGCTTGCGCGGCGGCTCTTTTTGGTCGGTATGAGTTCGGCGGTGGTCTTGTTCTTGTGGTCCAGGTATTTTTTGGCGACGCGAACCACGTCGGCGGGCGTCACTTTCCTGAGGGTGGGCAGGTAGCCTTCGAGCAACCGCCAGTCGCCCGACACCGCCGCCTGGCCTAAGAGCCTCGCGCGGTAGTAGTGAGAATCCATGGCGAAAATCGTGTTCGCCTCGATGTTCCTGAGCGCGCGGCGGAACTCCTCGTCCGCAACGCCTTTTTCGATGAGTTTTTCCACCTCCTCGAGCAGGGCCTTTTCCGCGTCGGCGGCCTTCTTGCCCGGCGCCACCCTCGCGTAGAGATAGAATACCATCGGGTCCACCGACATGTAGGTGTAATCGGCGCCCGCGCCCAGGGCGGTGGTGTCCTTGCGCACCAGCCTTTGGTGGAGGCGCGAGGTCTCCCCCCCGCCGAGGATGGATTCGAGCATCACGAGAGCGGGCGCGTCCCCGCTCTTCCAGTTGGGGGCGTGGTAGCCGATAGCCACATAGGGAAGCTGCGCGTCCGCGCGCACGTACACCCTGCGCTCCGATCGCTGGGGGAACTCGAAGAGCCTGGGTCTTTTCTTGAAAGTGGGGGATGCGGGGATTTTCCCAAAATGTTTTTTCAGGAGAGCGACCGCCTCTTCGACCTTGAAATCGCCCACGAGGACGGCCACGGCGTTATCGGGGCTGTAGTAGCGTTTGTAGAACGCCTCCATGTCCTGGGTGGTAATGGCCTCCACGTCCTCGGGCCAGCCGATGATCGGGTTCTTGTAGGGATGGTTCGTGTAGGCGACGGCGCGGAGTTGTTCCCAGAACTTGCCCGTCGGCCTGTCGCTTCGGGTGCGCCTCTCCTCGTGGACCACGTTTTTCTCCGCGTCGAACGCCGCCTTTTCGAGCACCATGTTCACCATGCGGTCGGCTTCCAGTTCGATGATGAGTTCGAGCCTGTCCGAGGCGATGCGCTCGTAGTACGCAGTGTAATCGAAGCTCGTGAACGCGTTGTGCGAGCCGCCGTTTTTCTTGATGATTTTGCTGAATTCCTTGGGCCCGTATTTTTTGGTGCCGCGAAACATCATGTGCTCCAGAAAATGCGCGATGCCCGTGAGGCCCGGTTGCTCGTCCCGGCTGCCGACGGCGTACCAGACCTTCATGACCACCATCGGCGCGCTGTGGTCCGGCAGCAGCAGGGCGCGCATTCCGTTGTTCATCTTGTGTTCGGTCACGTTCCAGGGAACGCGCAGGGCTGCGGCCTCAGGCTTGGCGTCGGCCCCGAGAGCCTGCCCGGCGAAGGGAAGGAGGAGGCAGGCGGCGGCGAGGAGTGCGCGCAGTTTCTTTGTTTTCCGCATGAATCCATCCTCGATGACGGCGGCGAGTTTCGAGCGCCCCGGGGGTGAGGCCCGGGGAAAGATGACGAGTTTTCTAGTCTCTAATGCCCGCTTTGTCCAGCACCTCCGGGTTCAGGAGACCGGCAGGGCGTCTTCCGGCAATGACGTCGAGCGCGGCGGCGACGGCGAACTCGAGCGATTGCTCACACGCGTCCTCGCCCAGGCCCGCGATGTGCGGCGTGAGGACGACGTTGTCGAGCGAGAAAATCCGGTGGCGGTGATCCGCAGGCTCGTTCGGAAAAACGTCCAGCGCAGCGCCCTGGATGACCCCGCGCTCGAGAGCCGTGGCCGCGGCGTCCAGATCCACCACGGGGCCGCGCGAGGTGTTGATGAGGTAGGCCCCCGGCTTCATCGAGGAGAGGAATTTCTCATCCACCATGCCGCGCGTCTCATCGTTCAGGGGTACGTGGCAGGTGATGAAATCGGCTTTGCGCGTCACCTCCTCGCGCGCCTCATAGAAAACGCCCACCTCGGCGGCGAAGCGTTCATCGCGCACGATGTCATGGGCGATGACCTCCATGCCGAAGGCCACGGCGCGCCTCGCCACGCGCTTGCCGATGTTGCCCAGCCCGATGATGCCCAGCGTCTTGCCCCTGAGCGGCGATAGGGGAACTCGCAGGTCCGCCCATTCGCCCGCGCGCATTTTTTTATCGCTCGAGGCGATTTTTCGCGCGATGCAGAGCATGAGGCCTATCGCGTGTTCGGCCACGGAATCGGAATTCTGGCCCGGCGCGTTGGTGACGACCACCCCGTGGCGCGTGGCGGCGTCGAGGTCGACGGAGTTGAAGCCCACTCCCGTTCTGGCGATGTGTTTCAGGTCCACTCCCGCCGCCAGGGTGTGCTCGTTGTAGGGGTCGTTGCTCGGGAAGGTGACGACCACGCCGGGAAGGGAGGCGATGAGTTCGTCTGCCGTCTTGTCCACGCCGTTCGATTCGATTCGCACTTCCAGGCCCGCTTCGGTTTCGAGCCGCCTGAAGTGGCGCATCGGGTCTTCGAGGCCGCTCAGCCAACTCGTGGTGACCCAGGCGATTCCTTTCGACAATTTCCTATCCTCTCGTTGGTGTTTCCGTTCGAATTTCCGGGGAATTTGCTAGAAAACCTCGTCTTCGGGGTTGTGCACCTCGCCCATGCGCTTGAGTGCGGGGAGGGGCAGCCCCTCGTAGAGCTTGACCAACTCCTCGTTCGTCTCGGCGAGCGCCATCTGGTAGAGGCTGTTCCCGCGGGCGTCGCATTCCACGAGGAAGGGCCCGAAGTTTTTTACCTCGAACACCCACATCGCCTGGGCGATGCCGAGTTCATCGAGCCAGTAGACGTCCCTGACGCCGGTGATGCCGCGCCCGTACTGCGCGCCGATGCCGTAGCCCACCGTGTTCAGGAACACGGCGCCCAGGCGCTTGAAATGTTCTTCATAAAACTTCTGAGCCATGCCGCCCTTGCCGATGACGCAGCGTGTTTCGTACTCGTCCAGCAGGAGCGGCAGGTGTTTTTCAAAGCGAAAACTCGCCGTGGCCGTAACGGCGGCCACCTCCCACTCGCCCGCGTCGTTTCGCCCCACGGCGGGCGAGCAGTGAAACGTCACGTTCGTGAGCGAGGCGATGTCCACGGGCGGCGGCGCCTTTTCGTCAAAGAGTTTCTTGTAGAGGCCGATTCTGCCCGTGAAGATCACGCCGTCGAAATAGACGACGTCGCCGAGTTCCAGTTTCGCGAGATCCTCGGGCGAGGTCGGCGCCGTGAGGCGGTGCTCCTTCATTTCCAGGTCGGCTGTGCCGCTCATATTCAAAAATCTCCCGGGCCGCTCAACCGATGGTGTCGCGGCGGTAGTAGTCGGTGAACCAATGTGGGTTTTCGCGGTATTCCACCTGGCCGTCGGGGTGGATGCGCGCGGTGGCGCGCCTGAGCGCGAAACACTGGTGGTGGATCGAGATGGGCATGCCGCCCGTATGGGTGTAGGCCACCTCGATGTGGGTGTCCATCACCGCGCCCTCGCCCTTGAAGCCCATGGGGCCGAGGCTCGTCCTTTTGCCGAGGTCGTTCAGCTCTTCTTCTAATTTCCCAATCTCCGGATCGGGGTTTCTGTCCCCCACCACGCGCAGGCACGCCGCCTCCTTGGCGAGGCGCACGCAGGTGTCCTTGGTTCCGCCGATGCCGATTCCCACGATGGCGGGCTGGCAGGAGAGGCCGCGCTTGAAGAACTCGCTGATCACGTCCAGGAAAAAGCGCTTGATGCCGTCTATCCCGTCGGTGGGGAAGAGCATCCGGTAGTCCCCGCCGAAGAGCCCCCCCTTGTGGAAGCTGGTGAGTTCTATCCAGTCGGCGTCCGGCTCCCAGGAATAATCCACCGTGGGGGCGTGTATCCCTACGTTGTTGTTGTAATCGTGCCGGCTGATGGGGTGCACCCTGTTCGGACGCAGGGGCACGCGCTCGGTGGCGTCCGCCGTTCCCTGGCGGACGGAGCGTTCCAGCGCCACGAAGCCGCCCTCGACCGCGGCGTCGTTGCCCACCTTGGCGTAGAAGCGCGGAAGCCCGGTGTCGGCGCACATGGGGCGCTGTTCGTCCACGGCGACCTTGTAGTTGTTGACGATTTCGAGAAGCACGAACTTCGAGAGCTTCTCGGTCTCGCGCTCGGCCATGTCGGCGATGGAATCGCCCACGTCCTTGGGAATGCCGATGGCGGCGCGGCGGTTGAGCTCGAAGGCCACTTCCCGGATCAGTTCGCTGCTGATGGCGTGAGTTTCGAGAGTCGGCATTTTGGTGTCCTCCCCGCGTTCATGCGCCGGGCGCGCGGCCCCGGAAGATGGATGCGGCGAATTGTTTGACGCCGCTCGATACGGCGCGGCGCTTGAGGCCCTTGATGGCGCCCGTGGGGCTGATGCCCTTGGGGCAGCTCTCCGTGCAGTTGTATTGCGAATGACAGCGCCAGGCGCCGTCCTCCGTGCAAACCTCCAAAAGCCTCTCCAGGCCCAGGGCGTCGCGGCTGTCGTTCACGAGCGTATAGGCGCGGTTTAGGGCCGCAGGCCCCAGGTAATCACTATCATGCCCTACAATAGAGCAAGAAGCATAGCAGATGCCACACGTGATGCACTCGATGTGCGGTTCGATGCGCTTTCGCTCGCGCACGGTGGGCGGGATGAGCGCGGGGGCTTTCGCCGCCACGCTCGTGGGTTCTAGCCAGCCGCGCGCTTTTTTCATCTTTTCGAAAAAGGGCGACATGTCGACCGCCAGATCGCTTAAAGTCGGGAAGTTCGGGAGCGGCTCGAGCGTGACCTCATCGCCCAGGCCGTCGAGCCGCGTCCTACACGCCCAGGCGGGGCGTCCGTTGACTTTTATGGCGCAGGTGCCGCACATGCCCACCCGGCAGGAGTAGCGAAACGAAAGCGTGGCGTCCTGCCCGCTCTGGATGGCGACCAGGGCGTCCAGGACCGTCATGCGCGGGCCGGTTTCGACTTCGAATACGTCCACGCGCGCATCGGGGTCATCCGCAGCGCCTCCCCGGCGGATTCTGACCCGCACCGTGGGGCGCTTTTCCGCCTTTTCTTCCGGGGTCGTCTCCTCTTCCTGTGCCGGCTCCTCATGCGCCCCTTTTTCCTGCGCTTCTTCGCTCACGAGGTGAATCTCCAGTATTCCTTGTGCATGAAGGCCAGCCAGAAGAAGGCGGCTATTCCCAAGACGCACAGCATCCACAGGAGTTTTCTCTGGTGGCGATCCGGAAAGCCGAAATCGGTCAGGATCACCTTGATGCCGTGCATGGCGTGCCAGACGACGAGCGCGAGCATGGAGATTCTCACCGAATCGATGTAGGGGTTCATCACGTGGATCGGGAAGAGGACGATGAGCGCAAGGGCCGAGATTCTCTGCAGCACCCAGGACCACATGCCCGGATACATCGAGCGCCAGGCGCTGATCTTCCAGACGGGTGGTTTATTGGTCGTGGGGTCTTTTACGCTCGTCATCTTTTGTCTTCGCTCCGTTTTATCGTCAGTCGATGAAGTTGGGATCGGGCTCCCCCAGGGCGGCCGGCTCCGCCTTGGGGTTCAGGCGGGGGAACGCGACGGGTTTCCGCTCGATGACCGCCGCCGCACCCTCTCGTCTGATATAGACGTTATAGAGGTCCTCGCCTTGCGTCTCGGGGCAATCGTCGCGGTAGTGGCTGCCCCGGCTCTCGTCGCGCTCGAGCGCGGAATACGCTATCAGCTCCGCGACGCAGACCTGGTTTCTCACGTCGAGCGTGTGCTGCCAGGCGAGGTTGTAGGCGCGAGAACCCTCCGCGCGGGCGTCAGCTGCGCGCTTTTTCAAGTCGAGAAGGCGCCGGATACCGCTCTGGATGTCTGCCCCGTTTCTTCTAAGCCCCACCTTATCCCACATCGTCTCCTTGAGCGCCTCCCGGATGGGGTAGGGGGATTCGCCTTCGCCCAGCGCGTCGAGCGTTTTCGCTTCCGCCCCCGCGAGCGCCTCCGCGTCATAGGGGAAGAGGGGGGAGTCCGCCGCTTCCTCGGCCATCGCCTCGCCCGCTATCTCGCCGAACACCGTGGCGTTCGCCACCCCGTTTCCGCCCAGGCGGTTCGCGCCGTGCGTGCCGCCCGCGTCCTCGCCAGCGGCGTAAAGCCCCACCAGATTCGTGCGGCATCTGGTGTCTATCTTCACGCCGCCCATCAGGTAGTGCGCGGTGGGCGTCACCTCCACGGGACCGCTCAGGAGGTCGTAGCCCAGATCGGCGCAGCGCTCGACCATGCCCTTGAAATTCTTGCGCACGAAGGATTTTCCCAAATGGCTCACGTCGATGAACACGCCGCCGCGCTCCGTACCCCGGCCCTCGATAATTTCGGTGTAGCCCGCGCGCGAGACGACGTCGCGCGTGGCGCGCTCCATGCGCTCCGGGTCGTAGCGCTCCATGTAGCGCTCGCCCGCTGCGTTCTTGAGGTGTCCGCCCGCGCCGCGCAGGCCTTCTTCCAAGAGCGTGCCCGTTATTTGCAGGCCGTCTCCCGTGAGGATGCCCGTGGGGTGGAACTGCACCATCTCCATGTCGCAAAAAGAAGCGCCCGCCTCCCAGGCGATAGCCATGCCGTCGGTGGCGAGTTCCTGCGCGCAGGCGGAGATTTTATAGAGCGTGGGGCCGCCGCCCGTGGCGAGGAGCGTGCATTTCGCGTTCACGGCGATGAATTCCCCGCTCTGGATGTCGAGCAGCAGAGCACCCGCGACCCGCTCGGGCTCTCCCCTTGCGGGCAGGAGCGCCACCGCGCGCGCCTCTTCCATAACGTCCACCCCGCGCCTTGCGAGTTGCTCGGAGACGCGGTTGGTGATCTCGATGCCCGTCAGGTCGCCCTTGTGCGCCGTGCGATCGAAACTCTGGCCCGCGAAGGCTTTCTGGTGGATCGTGCCGTCTTCGTTGCGGTCGAAAAAACACCCGCACACGGTTTCGAGCCGCTCCACGCAGCCGGGCGCGCGGCTCACGAGCGTCCATGCGAGTTCCTGATCGTTAATCCAGGCTCCGCCCATCAGGGTGTCGAGAAAGTGGTTTTCCACCGAATCGGTTTCTGCGAGGGCGGCGTTGTAGCCGCCCTGCACCATGCGCGTGCAACCGCTTTTCCCAAAAAGACCCTTGACCGCCACGGTGACGTCGAGGGCTGCGTTTCGGGTGTGCGCGGCGAGTGCGGCCAGGAGGCCCGCCCCGCCCGAACCCAGGATGAGGATGTCCGTCTTCATCGTGCGCAAGAGTCTGTTTCCCCACATGAATCAAGAGGTTGTTCCCACGGGCAGAAGAATGCCACACCGGATGGACGTGAACAAGCAATATGAAAAACACAAGCGCGTGAGTGAGCCTAATGGAAATTCTTTGGGCAAGCGGGGATTTTCCCCGCCCTAAGGGCTGAGCACACGGTGAGGGTCGAGCCGCATTAAATCTTCTCCAAAATGATGACGCGGCGATTATCCGTCCAGCGGCACGAAAACCCGAAATTCTCCTGAATCCACGCGAAAGTTTCGAGCCGGTAGAAGCACAGATGGGTGAAGTCGCGCCTGTAGTGCCAGTTGTCGGCGAAGAGCGCCTCATCCCAGAACGCCGTCATGACGCCCAGGAGCCCGCCCTTTTCGAGGTTTGCGTGGATTTTTCCGATTTCCTCCCTCGGGTGTCTCAAGTGCTCGAACGTCTCGCTCGACGCGATGAAATCAAAGGGTCCTTCGGGGGTTTCGGGAAAGAAATACGGATCGTAAGGCAGGCATTTGATTCCTGCGTCGGCGAGGAGTTCACACAAGACGGGGTGTCCATCGGACGCCGGCCCCGCGCCGAAGTCAATGCCCCGCGCTCCTTTGGGCAGCATTCCCGCCAAGGGGACGCTCAACTGACGAAGAAAGGCGACGTAGCCCTCATCGGAGCCCGAGTTCTGGTGCTGTTCGTATCTCGCTTTTTCTTGATCGGGCGCGGGCCAGAATTCAGGCGGCACGAAAATGAGCCTGCAGACGGGGCAGTGGAAATAGTCCCGTATATCGGCGTGAAGATGGAATTCACCCTCGTTCGACCGGCACAGGGGGCAGGTTTCATTCTTCCCGTCTCTCGGGGTATGGCTTTTCGTGTCGGCCATTCGGGAAACTCATCTCGGCGGGTGGAAAAGCAGAGGCGACCATTTTTTCGGGCTTGATGGTCGTGCGCGCATCGGAAGCGATTTTATCCCTCCTGCGCGCTCTCGACAACGAGGCGCGTTCCGCCCAAGCGATTCGCCCCCACATAAAATTATTGAGTCCTCGTATTGACACCCCCATGCGCCATCCCCTAGCTTGGGGCGCTTTTATGGGAGTATGCGGGCGGCGCTTGTCGCTGCTTTTTGTTTGATGACGCCAAAGGAACGTAGGCCTTGATACTCGATAAATTTCGTCTGGACGGAAAAGTGGCCCTGGTGACGGGCGCGGGCACGGGCCTGGGGGCTGCGATGGCGCTGGGTCTGGCCGAGGCGGGTGCCGCCGTGGCCGCCCTGGGCAGGCGTGAGGGTCTGGTGGAGCAGACGGCGCGCCGCATCGAAGACTTGGGACGACGCGCGCTCGCGGTCGCGGCGGACGTCACGAGCGCAGAAGACGTGGCGCGCGCAGTAGAACGAACCGAGGAGACGCTGGGCGGGGTGGACGTTCTCGTAAACGGGGCGGGCGTGCTGAACGCCGACCCGAGTGTGGACGTGAGGCCGGAGGATTTCCGCTTCGTGGTCGACGTGAACCTGACGGGCGCTTTTCTTTGCGCACAGGCCGCAGGCCGGGGGATGCTTGCGCGCGGTGCGGGCAGCATCGTGAACGTGGGCACGTTTCTGGGCGAGCGGGGACACAGGCCCGCGCGTGCGGCCTATAACGCGAGCAAATACGGTGTCTTGGGCTTAACGAAAGCGCTTGCGGCCGAATGGGGAGCGGGAGGCGTGCGCGTGAACTGCATCTGCCCGGGCGTACACCGCACGCCGTTGCTGGCGCCCGCTCTGGAAGACCCATCGGTCGAGGAACGGCTGAAGGAGAAGACGATTCTGGGGCGCGTGGGCGAGCCGGGGGACATCGTGGGTTTGGCGGTTTTTCTGGCGTCCGAGGCTTCGGCCTACATTACGGGCGAGAGTATCTTTGAAGATGGAGGGGGATGGCTGTAAATCCCGATAAAAAACGATGACGGAACTGAGAGCGATTATCTTCGATTTCGACGGCACCATCGCGGACAGCGAGCCGCTCCATCTGGCGGCGTTTCAGGCGGTGCTCTCTGAGGAACTGGACCTGGATTTGACCGAGGAGGAATACGCCGAGCGCTATCTCGCGTTCGACGACAGGCTCCTGTTCACCCACGTGCTGAACGATCGCGGCGTGGCTCTCGACCCGGATCGCTTCGAGCAGCTTCTGGAGCGAAAAGAGGCGCGCTATCAGGAAATCGCGCTGGCGCCCCAGATTTTGCCCGGAGCGGCGGAGATGATTCGCGCGGCCGCCTGCCATTGGCCCCTCGCCATAGCGAGCGGGGCCCTGGGCCACGAGGTGCGCCCCGTGCTCGAGCGGGTGGGCCTGATCGATTGTTTCCCGATCATCGTGACGGCGGAGATGGTGAGCCGGGGAAAACCGGACCCCGAGAGTTTCCTGACCGCCCTTGCGCGGATAAACGAGGGTCTTGGCAAACCGGTTCCGGGGGCTTCGTGTCTCGTGGTGGAGGATTCCGTCGCAGGCGTGCGCTCGGGCAATGCCGCAGGCATGCGGACGCTCGCGGTGACGACGAGCTACCCCGCAGACAAACTCACCGGGGCCGACCGCGTGGTGGACTCGCTGGAAGAAACCGTGGACCCGGGCGGACTGGCCGCCTGGTTCGCCGCTTTGCCGCCCGCCTCGCCTCAAAGTGGATAGGAGAGGGAGATGTCCATCCTGAAAGTCGCCCGCATGGGCCACCCCGTCTTGCGGGGGAAAGCGCGCGAACTGACGCCCGAGGAACTGGGCAGTCCCGGTCTCGTGGCCCTGGTGGAGGACATGATCGAGACCATGGCCGAATACGCGGGCGTAGGCCTCGCCGCCCCGCAGGTGCACCACGGGCTCAGGTTGTTCGTCATGCAGACCGACCCCGACGATGAGGAGACGCTGCGCGTGGCGGTAAACCCCAGGCTCACGCCATTAGGCGAGGAGGGTTGGGAGGACTGGGAGGGGTGTCTCAGCATCCCCGACGTTCATGGCCGCGTGCCGCGCAGCACGAGTGTGCGCTTAGAGGCTCTGGACGCGGAGGGACGCGCCTATGCCGAGGAATTAGAGGGCTTCGCCGCGCGCGTGTGCCAGCACGAGTACGATCATCTCGACGGGCTTATCTTCGTCGACAGGATGGGGGATTTCACTTCGCTTTGCTTCGGTGAGGAATACCGCAGATACCACGCCCCGAGACCGCAAGAAGAGGCCGAGTAGATCACTCAGGCTGACGCACGTGCGTTCGGTTTTCCCATCTTGGCATGGCCGATACGGCGAACGCTTGGTTGGTAGAGGGTTTCCGCCTGATTTCTTGACGTTTCATGATACGTCATGATAAACTTCGGACCAAGATTGGAGGCGTCCCATGGCGACCCGGCCACGAGAGAAATTCGCAACCCAGGTGAATTCGGAGGTTCTGGCCGCCGTCCGCAACCTTGCACAGAGCGAGGGACGGCAGCTTCAGGCCCTGGTCGATGAGGCGCTGACCGACCTGCTCGAGAAGCGCAGGGGGAGCAGGCCGCGCGCCCACGTCATGGCGATCTATCAGGCGAGCCTTGAGAGGTTCGCGCCGCTCTACAAAAAACTCGCTGAATGACGGACTATCCGACCGTCGTTGAAGTTCTCGCAATCCACCGGGACCAGATAGAGCGATACGGCGGAGCCGAAGGCGTGCGCGATCCGGGTCTGCTCGAAGCCGCCCTGTTCCGTCCCCAGACGGGCTATTACGCCGATCTGATCGAAGAGGCGGCCGCGATCTGGGAGAGTATGGGGCGGAACCACCCGTTCATCGACGGAAACAAGCGCGCGGCTTTCGCCGTCACCTATACGTTTCTCGCAATCAACGGGGTGCGGATCACGGCGGACGCCGAAAGTATTTATGCCTTCATCATCGGTCTCCATGAAACCGATGCGTTCTCCTTCGAGCCGTTGAGGGACTGGCTCCGCGCGAACGTCCGGCTCGACCCGCCGGAATGAATACGACCATCTCGACGGGTTTATCTTCATAGACAGGATGGGGGATTTTTCTTCTCTTTGTTTCGGGGAGGAATACCGCAGATACCACGCCCCGCGGCCCAAAGAAGAGGCCGAGTAGAGCACCCGGTCCACGCTCGGGCTCACACGATGTCTAGGCACAGGGCTTGTCCAAACCCGGACTTCACGCCATCACATCAAGGGAAAGGCCCGTACACAATACTAGGGTGCAAGAGCAGCATGAAGGGGGCGACGCTAATATGGCTATCACAGGAACGGCTCGTCGATAAGATCGCCGTCGCCCACGGGCGCGGATTCAAGACTTGCGATCAACTGGTTTATCTTCACGACTTGCTACTCGTAAAACATTTTTCTAACGAGGGCAGGTACTCGAACCGAATCAGAGTCATTGCATTTCAAACACTTTTCCCATGAATTCAAATAGTCTTCAAAAGTTTTGTCGTCATGAACATTCCAATAATTGATATATCCGCAGTCCGCCCAAAGAGAAGGGTCGCTCCGAAAATTTTCAAGAAGGGCAAGGGCTACAGCTGCATTGCGGCAGCGAAGATAAGGATTGTTTTGCATATCCTCAAGATTTAATGATAACCATCTTGGTAAGTTTTTGCGTTCTGGTGTCAGGTGTTTGTCTGCGAAATCCTCACAGTATTTTGCGTGGCAAGGTGCAAATTCGGCAGCTCCACGGACATTCACAGGCGGGTTGGTTTTCCAAGTCTCCGAGAGTCTATACAAAACGAACAACGACGCCATTTCGCAAAGACTTTCCTCAAACCAACTATGGCGATGTACTTTGTTGCGATTGTAGTTCGTCATTACATGGCACAGTTTGTGCGAGAACTGATAGACGTATTGGCACCAATTCCTATTTTGAGCATTAATACGGATTTGATAGGGACAGGAATCTAAAAGGACTCTGGGTAAATCTTTCCACCAAGAGACTTCAATTCGTTCGTCAGGTAACTTACCGAAAGCACCTACCAGCGCGCAGAAGACAGACTCCAAGACAGAAGGAATTGCAACATCCAGACACGGTTTCTCGTTTCCTTTATGGGTTGGCCAACTATCCACATCAACTATTAGATATTGCGACATTTTTTGTGCCTCCAATTTGTCTGCGTAATTCGCCACTCCCTTGCCGTTCGGGACCGGGTTGCGGTTTTGGGGGATTTTCAGGAATCCCGGGGACCGGAAGGAAAAGATATGTTGGTGCCCAAGGCCGGACTCGAACCGACACGGGGTTGCCCCCACTAGCCCCTCAAGCTAGCGTGTCTACCAATTCCACCACTTGGGCATGATGTCCGAGCATTTCTATCTGGAGCAACGCTCAGGCCAAGAGGCTATATAGCGTTGCGTATGCTGCGCTGTCAACGCCCTTTAATCGCTGGACTTGAGCGGCGTTTCGCATCCGCGAGCCAAACCGCGTATCAGGCGTTGCGCATGGGGGTGGCTGCCCCCCCGCCGATGAGGCTATCTGGAGTTCGCCCTCGGGTTCATGGAGTCGCGCAGGCCCTCGCCGAAGAGGTTGAAGGCGAGCATGACTATCAAGATCGCAGACCCCGGGATGAAGGTGAGCCAGGGGGCGTCGAAGATGTATTTCTTCCCGTCCGAGAAGATGTTGCCCCAACTCGCCTGGGGCGGCGGAACGCCGAAGCCGAGAAAGCTCAGGCTCGCCTCGGTGAGAATCGCGCCCGCGATGCCGATGGTGGCCGAGACCAGCACGGGGGCGAGGGAGTTGGGTATCAGGTAGCGGAAGATGATGAGGCGGTCCGAGCCGCCCGTGGCGCGCGCGGACTCCACGAAGGGCTGTTCTCTCAGCGAGAGCACCTCCGCCCGCACGAAACGCGCGGGCCCCACCCAGCCCAGGACGCCGATGACCACCATGATTATCCAGATGTTGGGCGTCACGAGGGCCAGGATGGTCAAGAGCACGAAAAACGAGGGGAAAGAAAGCTGCACGTCCACGACCGTGGTGTAGATGATGTCCACCTTGGGCAGCCTGAATTTTTGCAGAAGCGTGGTGACGCCGAATCTCTGGTAGAGATAAACGCAAACTCCAGCGCCTGCGAGGCTCGTCCACAGGTGCGGCGCATGGCCCGGATAGGCGAGGTAGAGGCCTGCGAGGAAAAGAACGAAATATACAAGTCCCCCGCCCGTGACCGCGCTCAAGGATACGCCGTCCGCCGCGCTTTCCTCCGCGTTCCGCCCTTGCGCCCCGCCGAAGGCGGCGAGCGTGAGGAGGCAGAGCGCGCCCAGGAATCCTTCTTTCCAATAAGGCGTGCGCACCTGAAGACCGAGGTCGGATGCGAAGCCGCTCCACTCGAAAGGCTCGAACGGGCCGAGCGCCAATCCCAAAAGCGCGCCGAAGGCGAGTCCCTCCAGAAACAGGGAGCGCTCATCGCGGCGCACCGATAGCCCCAGACCTGCGCCTGTCATGCAAAAGAGAAGGGTGAGAAACCCCAGTTCGTTCCATACGGCGTAGCCCGCGAGGCCGGCGCCGATGAAGCCGAACAGGGGCGCGCCGCTCGGTTTGATCTCTCCGTAAAACCCGGCGATTCCGCCTATCGCGACCCCCAGAAACGTGGCGATGCCGATGGCCACGAAGCCCACGGACATCGAGATGAAGGTGCCCTCCAGCATTCTGGCGAACACGTCGCGGCCCAGATCGTCGGTGCCGAACAGGTATATCCCCAGGCGCGGGAGGTTTTCTTTGGGAATCTGGGTCTCGGTCGGGGCGGATAGGGGGGCTTTGAGCTTGTCCGGCAGGCGCACGAGGTTGGCGTCGAACATCGGCTCGCTCATGAGGGCGGAATTGACGAAGCCGAGCGCCGCCAGCGCGAAGAAGAACACCAGCACCACGCCGCCCGCCATCGCCATCCGGTTTCTCTGGAGATGCCGCCATACGCGCTCGCGCGGGGTCAGTTCTTCCCCCATCTCCTCTACCATTTCGCGCATATCGAGTGTTTCGTTCACAGGCGGATCCTCGGGTCGACGACGACCAGCAGGATGTCGGAGATAAAGGTGCCGATGACGACCAGGATGGCGGACATGAAGTTCAGGCTCAGGATTACCGGGTAGTCCCGCGCCAGCACGGCCTCGAAGCCCATGCGCCCCATGCCGGGCCACGCGAAGATGTTCTCGATGATGACCGAGCCGCCTATCAGCCCCGGCAGGATGAGTCCGAACATGGTGACGAAGGGAAGGGCCGCGTTTCTCAAGACGTGCACGTAGTTCACGGTGTCTTCATCCAGGCCCTTGGAGTGGGCCGTGCGGATGAAGTCCGAATCCACCACCTCTATCATCTGGCCGCGCACGTAGCGCGAGAGCACGGCGATGCCGCCGATTGCGCCCACGAGGCTGGGCAGCACCAGATGCCAGATGCGATCGTTGATTCTGAACAGGGGAGAGGCGTCGCCCCGGCCGAAGGTCTCGATTCCCAGGACGGAGACTTCCAGGCCCGGCACGCGGTAGTCGACGAACGGGAGCGTAAACCCCTGAACGACGGCGATGATGAGGATGTAGGCGAGGAAAAAACTCGGCATCGAGATCATGAGATAGCTCATGAAGGTGGTGGAGCGGTCGAAAAAGCTGTAGCGCCTGAGCGCGCCCGCGATTCCGAGCGGAAACGAGAGACACCAGGTGATGATGGTGCCCACGATGAACAGGGGCAGGCTGATCAGGAAGCGCCGCCATATTTTCCCGAAAACGGGCTGGTTGTCCTTAAGGCTCGTGAGTTCGCCGGTGAAGAATTTCTTGTAAAAGCGCCAGTATTGCACCGGAAGCGGTTTGTCGAGGTTAAAGGCGGCGCGGTAGCGCGCCAGGTCTTCTTGCGTGAAGCGCGGGTTTAAGGGGTCTATCTGGCTCGGCTCCCCGGGCGCAAGATGGATGATCAGAAAACTCACGATCGAGATGATGAACAGCGTCGCCAGCTTGAACAGCGTCGTCCGGATGATGTAGGCGCCCACTTTAATTCTCGAATTTGGGGATTCGGGGGAACTTGAGCCACTCGTTGAAATCGAACGAATAGCCTCCCGTGATGGTGGGGCGGATTTTTCGGGGCCTTATTTTCCCGTCGGCCAGGCGTCTGGCGATGGCGATTTTTCTGTCGAGCAGCGCCGTCCACTTGCCGACGTACAGGAACGTGTAGGGCTGATCCGCGGCGATGATGCGGTGGAGCGCGTGCGCGTAGCGAACCTGCGTCGCGAGGTCGTATTCCTGGCGGATCTTGATGATGAGGTCGTCGGCTTTGGGGTTTTTGTAGCCCACGAAATTGAGCCGGCCCTTGCCCGTCTGGCTCGAATGCCAGATCTGGTAGAGGTCCGGGTCCAGGCCCATGCTCCAGCCGAGGACGACCGCGTCGAAATTGAGCTGATTGACGTGTTTTTTGATGAACACGGCCCACTCGACTTGGGAGAAGGTGATTTTCACGCCTATCTTCTTCCAGGCGTCCTGCACGACGGTGCCGACGGCGCGCCTGATCTCGTTGCCGTGGTTGGTCATCAGGTTGAAGGCCAGGGGCTTGCCGTCCTTCATCAGGATTCCGTCTTTTTTCTTGAACCCCGCCGCGTGAAGCAGGCGCACCGCCCCTTTGGGGTCGTAGGCCAGGGGCTTGATGCTCCGGTTGTAATGCGGACTCTGCTTGACGAACGGGCCGGTGATGTCCTCCGCCTCGCCGTTTAGCACGTAGCGGTGAATCTGCCTGGTGTTCACCGCCAGCCCTAGGGCCTTGCGCACGCGCACGTCCTGAAACGGCCAGCGCCGCATGTTGTAGCCGACGTAGGTGAACCCGAAGCCCAGGCCCGAGAACACCTGGAATCTCGGGTCTTTTCTGAGCCGCTCGACCTGGTGGGCGCCCGCCCCGTAGCGGTCCACCGTACCCGCGTAGAAGGTGATCTCCTGCGTGAGGGGGTCGGGCAGGATTCTGTAGACATATTCGTGATATTCGGGCGGCCCCTCCCAGTAGTCCTCGTTTCGCGCGAGCCGGATGAGTTCGTCCGAGCGCCATTCCTTGAAGACGAACGCCCCCGTGCCGACGGGTTTTCGGTTGAACGCGCTGTCGCGCACGCTGAACGTCTTGGGGTCCTTGCCCGCGCGCTTCGCCTCTTGGGCGAGCTTTTGGGCGTTCAGCAGATGCTCGGGCAGCACCCCCATGGCCCAGGTGCCGAAAGCGGGCGAGTAGAGACGCTTGTAGGTGACTTTTGCGCTAAACCTGTCGGGCGTCTCCACGCGCTTGACGGGTTCGTAATCCGGCACTCTCGGGGAGAGGTTTTTGGGATTCATGATGGCTTCGTAGGTGAAACGCACGTCGCCCGAGTCGAATTCGTGGCCGTCGTGGAAGCGCACTCCGCGCCTGAGCTTGAAGATGATGACGGGGTTGTGTTCGGTGAGCTGAACGCGCCGCGCGGCCTGGGGGCGCAGAGGCTCAGGCACGGTGGTCTTGACGTAGGCGGCGGCGTCGGTCGCGATCCCGTTTTCCCCGAGCCACTTTCGAAGGCGCTTGAACAGGTCCTGATCCACGTTTTTGAGCGTCATCTTCACGCGCTCGGGATAGGAGATGAGGATGGGCATCCGCCCGGGTTTTTTCTTCCCCTTGGGCGGCGGGGTGCGGATGAAGGTTTTTCCCTCGGCGGGAGCGATAACCTCGATTTTCTCGATGTTTTTCAGCCACGCGGCTTCACCGGCGTCGCGCGCCCGCGCGATGCGCGCGGCCAGGGCCTTCGCACCCGGTCCCTCGGGATGGGGCACGAAGAACGCCTCTTCATGGATTCTCCACGAGGTGGCCAGTCGGCCCCGATAAGACAGATCGCGGTCCCTGTCGACGAGGCCCTCGAACACATGGTCGACGATTGCGCCGCTCGCCGTGTCGGCGTGAAGAATGGGGTTCAGGATTTGCGCATCGCCGATGGAGCCGGTGATGAACTGGCGGAGGCGCTCGCCGCCTCCCTTGGTCTGGTCGGAGAACGTCGGGACCCAGAAGTAGGACTGGAACAACACCGCCGCGATGACGAAGGGGAGCAACAACAAGAGGCGCTTGATCAGCATCGTGGGGCCTCAGCGCGCGCGAATGGTGGAGCCGGTCTCGCCCGCGCTATTTCTTCTCCGGGGCGGCAGGTTTCGAGGGTGCCGTCGTGGTCTGCACCGGCGCGGCAGGCATTATCGAAGCATCCTGACCGCCGCCGTGCGAGCCGATGTAGGTGAGCAGAAGCGAGGTTACCATGAAGAGGACGGCGGCGCCGGTCGTAATCTTGCTCAGGAAGTTCACGGGTCCCCGAGAGCCGAACATCGTATCGCTCGATCCGCCGAAGGCGGCTCCGATGCCGCCGCCTTTGCCCGCCTGGAGAAGCACGGAAAGCACCAGGCAAAGCGCCACGGCTACATGCAAAACGGTTAATACTATCGCCATTTTCTCACTCTTTTCATGTTATGCGGAAGTCGCGCAGGCGGCGCGGATGATCGCCAGAAAATCCCCGCTGTCCAGACTCGCACCGCCGATGAGACCGCCATCGATATCCGGCTGCGAGAACAACTCC
Source organism: bacterium (assembly GCA_965221165.1). Lineage (GTDB taxonomy): Bacteria > UBA8248 > UBA8248 > UBA8248 > UBA8248 > Bin107. The sequence goes on along the minus strand of CBDCRP010000003.1, from coordinate 641,962 downwards.
GCTGCATTGTCCGGTTTCATGCTGCCACCGTATAAGATACGCGTTTCTTGCGCGCATTCCAAGCCAAAAATTCTCTCGAGTCGCTCGCGGATGAAGGCATGCGCCTCCTGGGCCTGCTCGGGCGTGGCCGTGAGGCCCGTGCCGATGGCCCATACGGGTTCGTACGCGATGATGAGGCCGCCGGCGGGAGGGGAGGAGAACGCGCCCTGAATCGAGGTTTCCACCTGATGGGCGATGCGTGCGAGCGTGGTTCCCGTCCGCCTCGTGGAAAACGGTTCCCCGAGGCAGATGATGGGCGTGAGGCCGCCCGCGCTCGCCGCCTGCGCCTTTCGGGCGATGAGGGCGTCGCCTTCTCCCGTCATCTCGCGCCTTTCGCTGTGCCCGAGAATGACGTGGGTGGCGCCCGCGTGCTTAAGCATCGAGACGCTCACCTCTCCGGTGTATGCGCCGTCGGGGTGATGGGAGCAGTTTTGCCCGGCAACGCCGACGGGGCTCGCAGAGACCGCCTCCGCCACTGCCGGAAGCGATAGATAGGGGGGACCCAGGAGGACGTCGGCGCCCGAGAGGTCCTCGCCTGCTACGCCCCCGGCCACTTCGCGCGCGAGCGTTCGCGCGTCCCCAATCGTCTTGTTCATTTTCCAGTTGCCGGCCACCAGGGCGCGCCGCATCTCAAAATTCCTCTTTTTCCTTTTGGGGTGATTTAGTGTTTATCCGTCAGGGAGGCCAGACCGGGCAGTTCCTTGCCTTCGAGCAGTTCCAGGAAGGCGCCGCCGCCCGTGCTGATGTATGAAATGCGCCTCGATTCCCCCGCCGAGTGAACGGCCACGTCCGTATCGCCGCCGCCTACTATCGTAAGAGCGTAGGAGTTCGCCACGTGGTTCACCATGGCGTATGTCCCGCGCGAGAAGGCGTCTACCTCGAACACGCCCATCGGGCCGTTCCAGATGATGGTTTTCGCGTCCTGGAGCACCTCGCCGAATAAAGTGGTGCTCGCGGGTCCGATGTCGAGCGCATACCAGTCCTCGGGCACTTCCTGCGCGGGCACCACCTTGGTTTCCGCCGAGGCCTCGAACTTGTCCGCGATCACGTAGTCGCTGGGAAGATAGAACTTCACCTCCAGTTCCTTCGCCTTGTTCATGATCGAGCGCGCCGTGTCCACCATGTGTTCCTCGACCAGGCTGTTTCCCATCTCGTAGCCCAGCGCGCGATGGAAGGTGCCCGCCATGCCGCCCCCGATGATTATCTTGTCCATCTTGGGCAGTATTCGCTCTACGATGCCGATTTTCGCGCTCGCCTTCGCGCCACCGAGAATCGCCACCACGGGGCGCATCGGGTTGTTCACCGCTCCGCTCAGGTAGCTCACTTCCTTGATCATCAGAAAACCGGCGCCGGCGGGGTTCAGGAACTTCGTGATCGCCGACATCGAGGCATGGTCGCGGTGGGCGTTGCCGAACGCATCGCCGATGTAGACTTCGGCCAGGGAGGCGAGCCTTCGGGCGAACTTCTCGTCGTTTTTCTCCTCTCCCGGGTGAAACCTGAGATTCTCCAGCAGAAGAACCTGGCCCGGCTTCATCTCCTCCGCCATGCTCCTGGCCTCTGCTCCCGTGCAATCGGGCGTCAGGGGACATTCCTTTTCCAGGAGCCGGGACAGGCGTTTGCCGACCGGGGCCAGGGAATTTTTCGCGTCGAACCTTCCCTTGGGCTGACCGAGATGGGAGCCGATGACGACCCGCGCTCCCTCATCCAGGAGATAGTTGATGGTGGGCAGGGCGGCTCTGATGCGGGCGTCGTCGGTGATGTGTCCCTGCTCATCGAGCGGCACGTTGAAATCGACGCGCAGGAAAACCCGCTTGCCCGCGACGTCGATATCCTCCACGCCGAGTTTCGGGTCGCCGTTTTCAATGTTGCTCGTGATTGTCCCCATTACACCCAAGCCTCTTAGAGCGCCGCGCCCACTTTTTTGATGAGATCCACCATCCGGCACGAAAATCCCCATTCGTTGTCGTACCAGGAGATGACCTTTACCATCTTGTTGTCCAGCACTTTCGTCGAGAGGCCATCCACGGTGGATGACGCCGGGTTTCCGAGGTAATCGACCGATACCAGGGGCTCATCCGTGTAGTCGAGTATCCCTTTGAGCGGGCCGTTCGCCGCCTCTCTCAATGCGTCGTTCACCTCCTCGGCCGTCACTTCGTCTTCCACCTCGGCCACGAGGTCGACGACCGAGACGTCCTGCGTGGGAACGCGAATCGCCATGCCGTCGAGTTTGCCGTTGAGTTCGGGAAGAACAAGGCCTACGGCTTTCGCCGCACCCGTGGAGGTGGGAATCATGCTCACCGCCGCTGCGCGCGCGCGCCTGAGGTCCGAATGGGGCAGATCCAGTATCTTCTGGTCGTTCGTGTATGCGTGCGTCGTGGTCATCAACCCGTGTTTGACCTTGAATTTCTCGTGCAGCACCTTGGCCACGGGCGCGAGGCAGTTCGTGGTGCAACTCGCGTTCGAGATGATGTGGTGGGAGGCGTGGTCGTATTTATCGTCGTTCACGCCCAGGACGATGGTGATGTCCTCATCGGTCGCAGGGGCGGAGATGATGACTTTTTTGGCGCCCGCCTTCAAGTGTTTTTCCGCGTCCGGTCTTTTGGTGAAGATTCCGGTGCTCTCGATGGCCACCTGTACGCCCATCTCTCCCCACGGGAGGTTCGCCGGGTCGCGCTCTGAAAGCACCCGGATGGATTTGCCGTCCACCCTGATCTCCCCGTCGCCCACTTCCACCTCGCCCTGGAAGCGACCGTGCACGGAGTCGAACTTGAGCAGGTGGGCCAGGGTTTTCGGGTCCGTCAAATCGTTGACGGCGATGAATTCGATGTCCGGGTCTTCCAGGCCCGCGCGGAACAGGTTTCGTCCAATCCTGCCAAAACCGTTGATGCCGACTTTGATGGCCATTCTCTGAACCTCTCTCCCGTGAAGAGTTTAGGGGATATGGAAATACGTTTTCTCGCCCTGGTTTCGCGGGCGCCTCCCGCTTCCTGCGAGGGCGGATTCTACCCGATACGATGGATGGCTCCAAGTGCGCCCGGAGGTTTTTTTCTCCCTCACACCCTGCGATGCGCCCTGGAGGCGAGAAAAGCCGAAAATTATTTTTTTCTTCTTCGTTTTCGGGTCGCATCCTCGTTGATCGCAAAGCCGGGCGCGCTTCCCAAAACCACGCCGTAGACCGCCTCCGCCGCCTTTGCGGAGACGAGGCCGCGCAGAACGTCGGCGCGCACCTCTTGCGGGTCGCGCTCTCCGGGGTCGCCCCATCCGCCGCCGCCGGGGGTGGAGACGCGAATCGCGTCGCCGCTCGAAAACGCGGTGGATGCGCCGACCGCAGGCGCCTGCGCGCTCTTTTTGCCGGAGCGGTGGCGTATTTCGTAGGGTTTTCCGGCCGATGCGCCCGCACCGCCCGAAGGCCCCCCCTCGGCGCTTCCTGCGGCGCTCGCCGACGTGCCGTCGATGAGCAGGCGGTATTCCCTGTAAACGCCCAGGCCGCCGCGTCGCTCGCCCGCGCCGCCCGAGTCCCGGGCCAGTCCCATCGACTCGACACGCACCGGATAGCGCGCCTCCATCACCTCTACGGGCATGCCGCCGGTGGCGCCGATGGGCGGAACCGCGGATGCCCCGTCCCCTTTCATGTGCGCGCCCGCGCCTGCGCCCAGGGCTTCTCTCAGCAGGTGGAAGCCGCCTTTTTCATCATGTCCCCAGAAGCTGAGCGTTCTCAGGTTGTCGAAGCCTGTGGGCGTGCGTCCGCCCGACGCCTCGAAGAGCGCCTCGCCGAACGCCGAGAGCAGTTTCCCCAGGGTGAGCGCCCTCAAGCCCGTCGGCGCGGGGAAGCGGGGGGTCAGTATCGTTCCGGGTTCCGGCAGTTGAACGTCGAATGCTCTTAAAGCCCCGTCGTTCAAGGGAAATTCGCTCATGTCATCCTGCAGGTGGAGCAGCATGGGAGCGAGGAGGCGGGTCAGGAACTGCGCGCCTTCACCTTCTAAGGGACAGTTTATCGGCCCCCGGGCCTGGGGGGTGGCGTCCAGCTCTATGCGCAGGGCGTCCTTGCGCCGCGTGAGCGTGAGCGTCAACTCATGGGGGCCGTTTATGCCGTCCGATTCCACCGAGGTGTGCGCCGTCCAGCTTTTTTCGGGAAGCTGCGGGATGAGCTGGGCGCGAAACGCGAGTTCGCACTCCCTGAGCAAATCGGCAAAGCACGCCGAGAGGTTCTCCGCCCCGTATCTTCGCGTCAAATCCATGAGCCGCGCACCACCTATGCGAAGCGCGCCGAGTTGGGCGTCGATGTCATCACCCAGGAAATGGGCTTGGCGGCTGTTCCGCAAGAGCAGGGTTTTGATGTCCTGGGCGGTTTCATCCCCCTGGGCTATCCGCACCGGCGGGATGAGGATGCCCTCGTGATAGCTCTCGCGCGAGCCGACGCTCGCCCCGCCGGGCAGCGCGCCGCCCAGGTCGTCGTGGCGTCCCCTGATCTGTAAAAAGGCGATGAGCGCATCGCCTGCGAACAGGGGGCGGGTGAGGCACAACTCGGCGGCTTCGCCCAGGCCCGCAGGCGGCATATAGGGGTCGTTATGGAGAAAAACGTCGCCCTCGGTCATCTCGGGATACGCGCGGATGATGGGCGCGGGTCCTGAGGCCAGCACCCGCCCGGTGAGCGCGCGTCCGAAACAATCGAACAGGCAGACCGAGAAATCGCCCGCGTCGCGCAGCGAGGGGCTGCGCCAGATGCGCGCGAGGAGATCCTCGACTTCCTCCTCGACCGCGCGCAGGGCGCCTGCCAGAATTTCGCTCACAATCGGGTTCGCATTCATTTCCATGCCGCTCCCACGCCGTGATCGCCCGTCGGCCTGCCTGCGCGCTCGTCGCGCTCGAAGACCTCCGAGCGGAAGCGCATCACCAGGTTTCCGTATCTGTCCACGCGGGCTTCCTGTCTGGGGAAGATAGCCGCCGTGCTGCCGAAACTCTCCACGACCGCGGGTCCGGGAATGTAGTTGCCCTCCAGCAATCTCTCCCGGTAGTAGACCGGCGTGTCGTGGAATCCGCCCAACTCCTTGAACCAGACGAGGCGCGCGCCCTTGTAGGCCTCCTCGGGGCTGTCCTCGCCGGCGGGAATCAGGGGCAGGTTCGGCGGTTCCGTCATGCCGACGCCCGTGACGCGCAGGTGCACGATTTCGACCGGGCGGCTCCCCTTGTGGTTGTAGGTGTAGCGGCGCCGGTAGAGCATGTGGAAGCGCTCGAAGGCTTCCGCCAGAACCGGCGGGGTAAGGTAGCCTCCGGGCACGTCGACTTCAATCTCGGTGGCCTCTCCCTGGTAGCGCATCTCGGCGGCCCTTCGCATCATCCGCCGGTGCGCGGGGATGCCCTCGTTATCAAGACCCGCCGCGGCCTGGGCTTCGAGTTTCTCATACGCGTCGCCCAGGGTTTCCAGGTGGACGTTCTCTTCGGTTTGATAATGCGCCGCCGCGTGGTCGTTCACGAGGTCGACGACCTCCAGCCCGAATGCGCTCGTCATGCCCGCGAAGGGCGGAACGATGACGGTGTCGATTTCGAGCAGTTCGGCCACGAGGCCCGCCGTCAGCGGGCCGGAACCGCCGAAGGCCATCAGGGCGAAGTTTTTCGGAGAAATTCCCCTTTGCACCGTCGCACGCCGCACGGCGTGGGTCTGGTTCCATGCGGCGATTTCTATGACGCCGGCGGCCATTTCGTGCGGGTTCATGTCGAACCCGCGCGCAAGCTCGCGCATGGCCTTCATGGCGAGCGCCTTGTTGAGCTTCACCTCGCCGCCCGCCAGATGGAGCGGGCTGCGGGCCAGAAGCAGGTTCGCGTCGGTGAGGGTGGGCTCCTCGCCGCCTTTTCCGTAGCAGATGGGCCCCGGGTCCGCGCCCGCGCTCCTGGGTCCCACGCGGAGCCTCCCCTCGGGGCTTCGCCATGCGATGGAGCCGCCCCCCGTGCCGATGGTGACGACGTCGATCATCGGCATCCTCAAGAGAAACTCATCGAGCTGGTGCCGGGTGGCGCGCTTCGCCTCGCCGCCCTCGATGACGGCGATGTCCGTGGAAGTGCCGCCTCCGTCCAGGGTGATGAGTTGTTCGTGCCCGGAGAGTTTGCCCAGATAGGCTGCGGACAGCGCGCCCGCGGCCGGTCCCGAAAGCACGGTGCCTATCGGCCTTCTTGCGATTTCCCGCGCGGTGGAAACCCCGCCGTTGCTCTTCATGACCATGAAGGGCGCGCCGCCCAGGGTATCCTCGATTTTCCGGGAACTGCTTTCCAGATAATCCTTGATGCGCGGCTTGATGCACGCGTCGAGCAGGGTGGTGATGGCGCGCTCGTATTCACCGGGTTCGGGTATCACCTCGCTCGATATGCTCACGAAACATTCCGGGTATTCGCGCCCGAATGCTTCGAGGATGGTTTGCTCGTGCGCCGGGTTGGCGTAGGCATGGAGCAGACAGACCCCGACGGAGCCGATCGCCTGCGCCTTGAACCATCTCGCGAGCTTGAGGGCGTCTTGTTCTTTAATCGATTCGAGAACCTCGCCCGATGCGGAAATTCTCTCCTTCGCCTCCCGGATCCGCTCGGGAGGCACCAGCGCGTCGCGGGGCTTTGCGAGCAGGGAGGCCGCGTAGTGGGCCTTCGCCCTGCCGTTCGCTCCCCCGATTTCCAGCAGGTGGCGAAATCCCCCCGTGACGATGAATCCCAGATCCTCGAAGCGACGCTCGAGGATGGCGTTCGTCGCCACCGTCGTGCCGTGGAACACGCCGTTCACCAGAGCGGGACGAATCTTGGTTTCAGAGAGTATTTTCTTGATTCCCTGAATGAGGCCCTCACTGAAGTCTGCGGGCGTCGTCGGGGTCTTGGTGGTGAAGACCTCTCCGGTGTCGGAGCGCACGCCGACCACGTCGGTGAACGTGCCGCCCGTGTCGATGCCGATGCGAAGTCCGCGTTTAGGAGTCATGGCGTTAAAGTCTCACCTAGCGGGTGAACAGGAACGCGGCCAGAGCGGCGCAGAGAAGCCCGCCCACCTTGGCGGGCGTGAAACCCTCGCCCAGAAAGAGCGCCGCCAGAATCGCCGTGACGCCCGGATAAAGGGCCGAAAGCGCCACCACGCCCGCCGTCTGCCCCTGCGCCTTCGACAGGGCCAGCACCAGAAAGAGCATGGCCAGCAGGGTGGCCACCGTGGCGACCACGGGCAGCCACATGACCTCCCAACGCATCGGCGGAAGCGGAAACTGCCTACTTATAACGGCGATGACGACGACGACGACGGTGGTCACGCCCATTCCCATCAGGTGGGGCATGGCGCCCAGGCGCTCCTGGCCCAGCTTCATGAAAAATCCCCAGACGCCGAAACACAAGACGGCGAGTAGGGTTAAACTTAAGGCAGTCGTATTCATCACAGGCTCCCCATAAATGTTTTCCGGGCGCGGCGGGCCGCTTTGTCGAAAAAGGCGTATTACGGCCAACTCACCGCAAAGCGGCTTTATACAGCAAGATAGAGGCGAGGAAAAGATGAGGGTTTCGTGATTTCAATAAAACCGCCGCGAAAAGATGGGCCGGAGCGTCATTAAACCTCCGGGCGAAAATTTTTAAGGCGGGAGAGTGTTTCACATTTCGCCTCTTGTTTTGATAGATTCCCGATGTCGGGTGAACCAATCAACTTTCCACCATTCTTATGGGTGATTCCGTGCAGATCACGCCTCACGTGCATTGTCTCTGGCTGGAATTCGAGATCAAAACGCCCACGGGCGAGCGGATTCCCCGGTTCGTGACATCCTACATACTCACGGGCGATTCGCTCACTATAATCGATACGGGCGTCGCCTCCACCGCGCCCGGCATTTTCAGCTACATCGAATCCATCGGCAGAAAGCCGGAAGAAATTGCGCACGTCCTCCTCACGCATTCCCATTTCGACCACATCGGCGGCAACGGCCTGATCGCGGAGCGCGCGCGGCCTGAATTCCTGGGCCCTGAAGCTGAAAGGCGGATGATTGAGGATTTGGACTATCAGCACGACGTCCGTCCGGTGGGAAGAATGCGCGAGGCGGTGTCTGGCCCGGTGAAGCTCTCAGGCTTTCTCTCTGGGGGCGATGAGATATCGCCGGGCGGCGTATCGGTCCGGGTGATTCATACGCCGGGGCATTCTGCGGGGAGCCTCTCTTTCTTCGTCCCTGAGGACGGCGCGCTCATCTGCGGCGACGTGCTGCCCGAACCCGGCACGCTGCCCATTTATGAGAGCGTGTCGACGACCTTACAAAGCCTGGAGAAACTAAAGGCGGTTCCGGGAGTGAAAGTGTTGCTATCGGCCATGAGCCGGGCGGTCTCGCGCGATGAGGCGGTCTCAAAGCACATCGAAAGCGGGGCCGGTTATATGAGGGAAATCGACGGCCTGGTTCGGGAGGCCGTGTCGCTCAAGGGAGATGATGTTTCACCCCAAGAGGCGGCGGAGTTCGTTTTCGCGCGCTTGAATCTGCCGCGCTTTGGACTAATCCCCATCGTCGTGCGCAGCATGAAGGCCCATCTCGATGCGGGGCCGATATAATAAAAAAGAGATTTTCCCGCCACCTTAAGTTTGAGGAGCCTGGGTTTGAGCCTGCATCTGTATGCGAAAAGTTTTGAAGCGCCGCTCGGCGAGAGAGGTAAAGACGGCCTCTGGCGTGAGAAGAGAGACTTGCTCGACGACGCTGCGCGGTGTGCTGAACTGATAGCGCGCTATCAGGCGGGGCCGGGGGAGCCCTGGTTCGCGGTCGAGCGCGCGGACATAGGCGGCATGGAAGAGAAGGTAAAGGCGGCGGAGGGCAAGGAGCACGTCGTCGTGGTCGGAAACGGGGGGTCGATACGAAATGTATGGGCGCTCTATCTAGCGCTTTTCGAGCGGGATTTCCCTAAAAAGCTGCATCTGCTCGACGGCACGGACATGAGCGGATTGCTCGGAGAACTCCTGCGGGGAGACGGCGCGTTTGATCCGGAGAACACGCTCGTCGTACCCGTGAGCAAATCCGGCGAGACGGAAAACGTGATTCAGGAAACCGCCCTCCTGATGGAGCACGGCTATCCGGTTCTCGCGATTACCTCCTCGGGACCTAGCAAGCTGGCAGAGATGGTCGCCGCTGCACGGCTCGAGACTTTCCCGCACCCCGACGACGTGGGGGGGCGCTTCACCGCCGCGCAGAACAACGCGCTCCTGCCCCTTGCGATGCTCCACGGGAATACGGCGCTGGCCGGTGAGATAGACGCCGCCTTCGCCGACGCCCACCAAAAGCTCGGAGCCGCCTCGCCCGTAAACGAGAACATGGCGAAACATCTGGCCCTGGAACTCTGGCGGGCCGAGAACGCAGGCTATACGGAGGTTTTCATGCCGATTTACGCCCATGCGCTCTCGGGCGTGGGTGAACTCATCGTGCAGCTCGTTCACGAGAGCTACTGTAAGGCCGGGCGCGGCCAGACGATCCTCCGGGCGGGCGCGCCCGAGAGCCAGCACCACACGAACCAGAGATATTTCGGCGGGCGGGAGAACGTGGTGGGCCTGTCGCTTTGCGTCGGCAGTTTTCAGGAGGATACACGCCTGGCGGGCGGGGTGAGTTGCACGGAATTTCTCCAGATGGAGCACGCGGGCGTCGTCGCCGAAGCCGAGAGCAGGGGAACGCCCCACATGGTGCTCACGCTCGATTCCCTGGCCGCCCCCGAGGTTTGCGGCCTCATTGCGCTCTGGCAGTGGGCGGCGGTGTACGGCGGTCTGCTGCGCGGGGTGAACCCTTTCGATCAGCCCGCAGTCGAGGGAAGCAAGGGGGCCACGCTCGAGATGTTCGAGAGTTTCGGGGACGAGACGAAGGCGAATCTGGGCCGGTTCGTTCGGGATTCGACGTATTCGCTTTAGGACCCAAGCTTCAGTATCCGTCATTCCGGTGTCATTTCCGACCAAGGAGGGAGGAAATGCGGAATCCAAAGAATTTATCTTTTGTCTTTTCTTTTTTGCCTGCGTTCCCGCCAGCCGGAGAGGGAATGAAATGCTGTAATGTCTTCACCCTCTTCGGTTCTGGATTCCGGCATCCGCCGGAATGACGATCAAAAACCGTCACCTTTCGTATTTGCTCCCGTAGGGGCGGACCTGTGTGTCCGCCCGTCTCCGTTATGCCCGCCCGTTTACCTCGGCGCGGTTTCGGGAGAACACGCAGGTGGCAGACATATATGTCTGACCCTACAAAACCACACCCCCTTCTTCAATTGGGTTTGACCTTCGAGAGAGTCGGGCGGTTCGCGAACCGCCCCCACACAATTTCTAAACGGATTCAGCCTCTCTCTTCGGCACTTTCAGGGGCAGGCCGAGCACCCGGGCCGGGTTTTTGTGCAGCATCGTTTCGATCTCCCGTGGCTTGATGCCGTTTTCCAGCATGAGTTGAACGAACACGCGCAGACCCTCCCAGGGGGGCGCGTTGTGGAGTTGGCCCAGGTCCGTGGATAGAATCGTGCGCGCGGGTCCTACGGCCTTCACCATCTTCGCCTGCTCCTTTACGGAGATGGGCGGGGCGCTCTTATCCGTGGGGTACGCGCCCCAGTGGGTGAAGCAGAAGATCGCCAGATGCTCGATGTACGCTCCCATTTTAGCGAACTCCACCTGCTCCTCAATGGATGCGTCCACGATGTATTCGGGGTGCTGCACGATGATGTGCTTGACCCCCTCTTCTTTCGCTAGGGGGATCAAGGCGCGCACCTCATCCACGCTCAGATGCCCCGTGCTCAGGCAGATTCCCGCATCGGCGATGAGCTTGCAGATGGTTCTGACTTCCGGGTGTATCTTCGTTCGCCTCTTGTCGGAGAAGATGGTCAGGCCCTTTTCTTCGAGTTTCACGCCTTGTACCTGCTTCATGCCCGGAAAGTGCGGCGCGCCCAGCTTTTCGAGATGGTTCAGCGCGTTGATGGTGGGCATCCACACCATCTTCGCCCCCATCTTGATGGCGGTGTCCACCGCAAAGGGGTTGAACCCGCCCACCGGGCTGTTGAGCGTGATACCCCCGTAAATCTCGATGGCGTCGCCCATCACCTCGCGCACGATGGGGATGCGGCCCGACGTGTCCCCGTGGTGGATCTTGAAAACCACGCCGCGCATCCCCGCCGAAGCCGCCCCGCGCGCGCACTCGATGTGGTCGCAAACGCGCGGGAACAGGCTGGGCGATGCGTGGATGTGGGTGTCGATTGCGCCGTGCAGCAGCCTCTGGTCTTCTCTCATGTACGTGCTCTCCGGGTTTTGTGTGGAATCAGACGGCCCTAAGGCTACAGAATCACCGGCGTTCGGGCAACGGAACTTCCGCTTTTCCTCCACCCGAAGTTGCGGCTATAGTATTCGCCGTCCACGCAATGGTTTTTCATCTTTGCTGAGGCGTTCATGCCTGCGATTATCGATCATCACGCGCACCTCGCCCTCAACTACGGCCATCGCCACAAGACGGGGGCCGAGGAAGTCTTGCGCGCGATGGACGAGGCGGGTGTGGACAAGAGCATCGTGATCGATCTGGCTTCTCTTTACGGCGGCGATTACCGCCTCGGAAACCGCGAGGCCGCCGAGATTTGTAAGCGCCACGCGGACAGGCTCATGTGCTTCGCCTATCTCCATCCCCCGCTCTACGGAATCGATGCGTGTCTGCGCCACTGTGACGAGGCGGTGCGCGAAATGGGCCACCTGGGCTTGAAGCTCCACCCGGTGTCGGACTCTCATCCCGCGAACAGCCGCGAATACGTCTATCCCGTCATGGAAAAATGCCGGGAGTTGAAGGTCCCCATCTTCATCCACACGGGCCATGCGCCGCACAGCGGCCCGATTCTCTGCGCCGATCTGGCGCGCGCGTTTCCCGACGTGGACATCATCCTGGGCCACATCGGCCATGCCATGTTCGCCGACGCCTGCTACGTCGCCCGAAAATACCCGAACATTTGGGTGGACACCTCGATGAACCACGGCGGGCCGCTCAGAAACGCGCTGGCGGCGGTGGGGCCGGAGCGCCTGTTGTTCGGCTCGGACAGCCCCACGAGCCACCCCATCGCCTGTAAGGGCCTGATCGAAACCCTGGACCTCACGCGAGAGGAGAAGGATTTGATTCTGGGCGGCAACATCGAGCGTCTGCTGGGCCTGGACGGGGAGGCGGCATGATTTTCGACACGGCGGTGTGCTTAAAGCATCCCCATCTCGAGCAGGGCCACTCGGTCGCTGAGATATTAAAGGCGATGGATGGGGCCGGCGTCGAACGCGCGGCGCTTCAGCCCTTCGAGGCCACCCAGAAATTCAACTGGAGTGAGGCGAACGAGGCGGTCGCTGCGGCCTGCCGCGCGCATCCGGATCGGCTCGCCGGATGGGGCGCGCTGAACCACTACGACGGCCCGGACGAGGCGGATCATGTCGCCGAACTCGGCTTGTCGGGCGTGAAACTATTCACCTCCTGGGGCTTCACGCCGGGCACGGGATTGATAGAGCGCTTCTACGTGCCCGTCGCGCAAAGGTGCGCGGATCGCGGCATCCTGTTCGCCATCGAGCACGAAGGCCACATGCCCACCCTGGGCGGCGCGGTGTATAGCGATTGCATCGTGGCCGACGCCCTGCCCGGGCGGCCCGTGCTGATGAGCCGCTGCTGGACGTGGGCCTTTTGGCCCGATTATCTCGCGGCGATGGCGGAGTGTGAGAACCTCGTTCTGGAGATCGGCGTAGCGCCCACAAGCTGGATGCGGCGCGCGGTGACCGAAGTCGGCGCCGATAGGCTGCTCATCGGCTCCTGGTGGCCGGAGCACGAGCCTGCGGCGGTCGTATCGCAGGTCGAGAGCCTGGGCTTGCCCGCTGCGGATGAGGAGAAAATTCTGGGCGGCACGGCGAGAAGATTGTTCGGGGTGTAATCAAAAAAATCATCAACGGGGTTTCGGGATAGTCCTCCCTATCCGCCTATGGGTCTCGAAGGGGCGGGGACATGGGGCGGCCATTTTCCCCAAACACCCGGGCGGCCTATGAAAATAGGGAGCGGGCGGGTTATTCTCCCGTGTCGCCGCAGCAGATGAAGTGATTTGTTTTCCTGGTATCGGTACCGATGGAATTTTGATGAAACGATTGGCTGAAAGGAGCAGGGCAGAATGAAAATCGGTTACGTGGTCGCAACGCCCGACGTGACGACGCCGCTGATGCCCGCGGTGCGCGGCGCGTTCCGGGACAATCTCATGTTCCTGAAAGATTTAGGCTTTGACGGCGTGGAACTCGCGGTTCGCGACACCGCCGCTTTCGATAAGGACGAACTGCGCCGCACGCTCGATGAATCGGGCTTGGAAGTTTCTCTCATCGGCACCGCGCCCATCTCCTATCAGGACGAGATTGAACTTTGCCACCCCGAGGCGGAGACGCGCGTACAGGCTCTGGAGCGGCTGTTCGCCCACATCGATTTCGCGGGCGAGTTGGGCTGTCCGGTGAACATCGGCCGCTTCCGGGGGAATCTCTTGGAGGACGAGCGGAGAGGGGAGTCCGAAGCCTGGATGTGGGATTCTCTGAGGGCGGGCGCCGACAGGGCAGGGGAGCGCGGCATACGCATGCTCTTCGAGCCGCACCACCGCTTCAACACGAACTTCGTGCGCTCGACACAAGATGGACTCGCGTTTCTGGATGCGATGAACCACGAGGCGGTGGGTTTTCTGATCGACAGCTTTCACATGAACATCGAGGACGCCTCCTTCGCGGGCTCGATTCGCGAGGCGGGGGCGCGAATCGATTATTTTCACATCGCCGACAACACGCGCACCTACCCGGGTTCGGGCCATATTCCCTTTGGTGAGATCATCGCCGCGCTAAAAGAGGTGGGCTATACGGGCTATCTCTCGGCCCAACTCGCCCAGAAGCCCGATTTCAAGACGGCGGCGACGAAGACGATGGAATATCTAAGGGCGCGCCTGTGATTCTCGATTTTTCGGAGGTGAAGTGATGATGGAGCAATTCAGGATGGACGGCAGCGTCGCGCTCGTCACGGGGGGCACGTCGGGCATCGGTCTGGCGATCGCGAAGGCGCTTGCGGGCGCAGGGGCGCGCGTGGTGCTCTCGGGCCGCTCGGCCGAGCGCGGGGATGAGGCGCTCTCGGCCTTTCGCGCGGATGGTCTTAACGCGGATTTCCACCCTTGCGACATCGCGGACGCCGGCTCGGTTTCCGCTCTCGTGAAAGAGGTCGTCTCCCGCCACGGAGGGTTGCACGCCCTGGTGAACAGCGCTGCGATGAACATCGTGAAACCCGCCCTCGATCACACGCCGGACGACCTGGACGCGCTCCTGAAGTCGAACGTGCGCGGCGCGTTTCTCTGCGCGCAAGAAGCCGCCGGGGCGATGGTCGCCCAGGGCGGCGGCGGAAAAATCGTTTTCCTCACCTCCATGGTGGCCGAGCGCGCGGTACCGAACCAGTCCGCCTACGTCGCCACCAAGGGCGCGGTCGTCTCCTTGACGCGCGCGCTGGCGATCGAGTGGGCGCAGCACGGCATCCAGGTGAACGCCTTGGGGCCGCAACTCACCAAAACGCCGATGACGGGAGGCCTGTTCGCCAACCCCGAGAAGATGGCGGAAGTCTTCGCGCGCACGCCTGCGGGACGCGCAGGAAGTCCTGAGGACGTCGCCGGTGCCGCGCTGTTCTTATGCTCCGGTGCGTCCGATTACCTCACCGGACAGCACATCGTGGTGGACGGCGGCCGCGCCGCGGCGGGGTGATATTGATACTTCCCCCTCCCTTCAGGAGGAGGAGCATCAATTTGTTACGCTTCAACCAAAAGTAGAGCTCTTACTCGCTTCGCCTACACCCCTTCTTTCGGCGGGATGATGGGCAGGAGTAGATAGGGGTCGCGTCCGCCGCCGGCGTGTAAGGTCACCTTGTTGTCGAAAATCGCCGCCGGGCGGTCGTCGGGGTCATTGTGCGTCATGCCGCCCGTTCCTTTCGTGGAGTAGTGGAACTGTTTTCCGAACTCGCTGAGCTCGCCCGTGTATTCATAGTCCTTCCCGCGCACGGTGAACGCCACCCGCCAGCCGGCGGGCACGACGATGCACGAGGTGACGATCTCCATGTCGCACTCATACACTTCGCCGGGCGTGAGCGGCTCCGCCTTATCGTGTGGATGATAGGGCCGGTAGAAACTGCTCTTTTCCGGATCAAGCGCTCGGTGCGAGACGCGCAGCCAGCCGTTCGCTATCGGCGTGTGCGGGTCTGTGGAGCCCATGAAGGTGAGTTCCTTACCCTCGGGATCGAACACGCGGACGATGATGAACAAATCGGCGTTTTCGGTGGATGAGGAGACGAAGAGTTTGGACGCCATGGGTCCCGTGATTTCGGTATCCTCTTCCATCGAGGGCATCCAGAACGTCACGCCCTCACCCATGCCGTCGTATTCGAGGCTTGCTTCTCCCCCGACGGGCTCTTTGCCGAGCGACTTGTTCTCGAGATCGAGATAGAACTTCGTCCACTGCGTGCGCGCCAGCGGCCACTCGTTCTCGTAGCGATGGACGAATTTCGGCCCCGGGTGGCGGACGTTGAGCGCCACGCGCGGGGTCTCCTCCCAGCCGTTGTCGATTCCTTTCAGGAAATAATCGAAGAAGCGCTTCTGTAAGTCCAGGCCGTAGGCGCTCGAAAACAGCGACCAGTGGGAATCCCCGTGCGCTTCGAGCCACTTCTGCTCGGAGGGCGTTTCGATGTAGCCGTTGAAATTCCCGCGCGGGTGGATGCCCTGTCCGCCCCAGTTGGCGCAGGTGAGAAGCGGCAGCGTGACTTTCGAGAGGTCTCCGGAGCGATCGCGGTGCCACTGGTCGTCGAAGGGGTGTTTTTTGAGCTCTACGAAGGCGTTGATGCGGTTTTGCGCGAGTTGCTCGTCTGTGAGCGTAATGGGCCCGGCGGTGGATTCTCCCGTCACGGGGTGTTTCCGCGCGTTCTCCCCGCGTCCGTACTGGACGTTCATCACCTGGATTTTCGACCACTGCTCGGCGAACTGGCTCAGGATTCCCCCGTGATAGCCCGAATCGCGATAATTGTCGTTCCCGCCCTCCCAGGGGATGATGGCGGTGAGGTGGGGGGGCTTTCGGCCCGCGATGCGCCACTGGTTGCGCGCGTAGTAGGAGATGCCCAGCATCCCCACCTTGCCGTTGCTCCACTCCTGCCCGCCCGCCCATTCGATGCACTCGTAGAGGTCGTCTATTTCCCGAGGCGAGTTGGGCTGCATGAAGCCGGGCGTCCAGCCCGCCCCGCGCGAGTCCACGCGAATGCAGACGTAGCCGTGCGGAATCCAGCATTCGGGGTCCGTCACCTCCCAGTTCTGGTATTTGTTGGTGGACATCTCCAGGATTTCGGGATAATCCGCCACCATCTTGTTCCACTGGTGGTGATAGCCCTCCTGGTAGGCCACCCCCTTGGCGTAAATGCCGTAGGTCAAGATGACGGGGTATTTCCCCTCTTGGGTGGGCCGGAACACGTCGGCGCGAAGCACGAGGCCGTCGTCCATCTCGATGGGCTGGTGCCAGGTGATTCGCATTCCGTCGCGATCCTCGGTGCGTGTGTTTACTTGGGGGGCCTCACTCATGCGTGGTTCCTTTCATTGGCTTGAAAAAAGAAATTCATCCTTTTGGTTTTCGCTATACGGGTGCGCTTATACGCTGATGGATTCTCCCGGCTCCATCACGGTGATTTCGGGCGAGAGCCCGCGCGCCGCCACTTCTTCTGCGAATTGCTCGGGCGTACCCGTGAGCGGCGGGAAGGTCGAGTGGTGGATGGGCACGACCCGGCCGGCGCCCAGAAGCTCGACGGCGAGGGCCGCCTCGCGCGGGTCCATCGTGAACCGGCTGCCGATGGGCAGGAGGCAGAGATCCGGCTGATACAGGTCGCCGATGATCTTCATGTCGCCGAAAACGGCGGTATCGCCCGCGTGGTAGACTCGTTTTCCGTCCTCGAAGGTCAGGATGAGGCCCGCGGGTTCTCCGGCGTAGACGCCCGGGTCGTTGAAGCTGGAGCTGTGCATGGCGTGGGTGAGCGTGACGCCGATGCCGCCGAAATCCACCGTTCCCCCCTTGCCCATCGCGCCCGCGTGTTCTTCCGCAAAACCCTCGGACTGTGCGATCAGGTTCACCAGTTCATAGGGGCCCGCCACCGGGCATCCGCCCTGGCCGTACACGTCCATGACGGCGGCGATGTGGTCGAAGTGGCCGTGGGTGAGGGCGATCAAGTCCGCCTTTTTCGCGCTTTGCTGATCCTCGGGGCAGCGCGGGTTTCCATCGAGCCAGGGGTCGATGTAGAACGTCTGGCCACCGTCCGATTGCCCGACGAAAGTGGAATGTCCGAGATATGTGAGAGTCGCGCCCATGATAATCCTCCGTATCGGTTTTCGGGTTTTCGAATCGGCCGCAACCGGGCTTCGTTTGCGGCGTCGGTTTGTGTTCAAATGTTAGAAGAATCGGATGTTCGTAGTCGGCGCATTATAGTCCCGAAAATTTCCTGGCGAAAGAGTTTGCGGGGATTTCGCTTCGTTCCGGGTTTTCGGGTGCGCATGAGGGAAGGGAAGCCGTGAAGATAAGGCCCATGCAGGTCGAAGACGTAGATGCGGTGCTCGCTATCGAGCGGCGCTCCTTCCCGCTTCCGTGGCCCAGGGAGAGTTTTTTAAGAGAGATACGCGAAATCGATAATTCCCACCTCCCGGTCGTGACGGGGGATGGAGAGGGCCCGGTTGAGTCTGAACCCTCAGTGGCCTGCGTCATGGGCTACGCCTGCTGGTGGGAGGTGGTGGATGAGTGCCACATCACGAATTTTGCGGTTTCGCCTGAGCACAGGCGCAGGGGGGTGGGCGATTTCCTGCTCGAAAAAATTATCGAGGACGCGAGGGCCAAGGATCTCGTCCGCGCCACGCTCGAGGTGCGCCTGGGCAACGCCGCCGCCATCGCCTTGTATGAAAAATGGGGGTTCACGGCGGCGGCCATGCGCCCGCGCTATTACCCGGATAATCAGGAAGACGCCCTCGTGATGTGGAAGGAAAAAATTTGAAACGCCTCTGAAATGACAAATATAATGACAAACACATTGTAATTTGTTACATTAGCCGCGCTTCAGGCTGATTCCAGCCAAGTGCTCGCCCACAAAGACTCTGGATTTTTCATGATTTCCTTCACCATGCCCGATATCGCCATCGCCATCGTAGTCGGTGGGTTCCTCATTCGTGGTTGCGTGCGCGGTTTTTTCCGCGAAACATTCTCCGTGGTCGCGCTCGGAATCGCCGTTCTCCTCACGATGCAGTTCAGCGACCTCGCGCTCTCTTACGCCTCCTATTTCCTCGGTGAAGCGGACTGGCTCGATTCGCTCACCAAACCGATGCTTTTCTTCGGCTCATGGGTGCTCGCCGCCTTGTTTTTCCGCATGATGTTCGGCGTCTTGTCGATAGCCACGCCCGAATGGTTCTCGAGGCTCGGCGGCGGCATCATCGGGTGCGCCAAGGGCGCGTTCTTCGTCGGCCTCATATTGGCGGGGATGGAGGCCTACGCGCCCGGTTATCCGATCGATAGCGGAGGGACCGACAAAATCCTGCCCTACATGCGGCAGGTAAGCGCCTATATCCAAAAGTTCGACCTCGTGGATATCGAGGAGAACCTAAACGCCGTCAAGGAGAATCTCGGCGCGGTGAAGGAAAAATTCGAGGACGGGGCGGGCGGCGCGAGTGGGGAGAGAGAGGCGCGCGAGTTGAAGAGGTAGGGGGGAGTAAACTTGCCTCTGTTGCGGTGGCATTCATGTCGGATCCGTTAGAAAAACTCGACATTGTGAAGAAACACGGCTCCGAGCATTTTCATGCGCACGGGGCTACTCTTGATTTCAGCCTACTCGATTATTGGCGATGGTCGACCTCTGATTTGGTCGGTAACACCGCCCGAGGGGTTTTGGCGGAATACATCGTGGCCCGCGCCCTAAAGATACCGATTGGTGAAGAAATTCGCGACGAGTGGGCGCCGTTCGACCTCGAAACGCCGGATGGGATAAAGATAGAGGTCAAATCCGCGGCGTATGTCCAGAGTTGGAAGCAGTCTCGCCTCTCACGGATCAGCTTCGGAACGCCCAAGACGGGCGAATGGGATTCTGAAAGCGGCCGCTTTCTCTCCGAGCCTAAGCGCCGCGCCGATGTCTACGTGTTCGCGCTCTTTGCGCAACGGGAAATGCCGATTGAACCACTCGACCTCGATCAGTGGAAGTTCTACGCGCTATCCACCCAAAAGCTTGATGACCGCAAATCGATCTCGTTGTCCGCTCTGGAAAAACTCGTTTCGCCCGTCCCCTATCACGAACTCGCCAATGCAGTGCGAGAGGTTCACAGGCGAAATTGATGTTCGCTTGAGTTTTCACTTATGTTAGCTGCGCCGAAGCAGACTCGACAATGACTTCTGAGGGCGAGTGCTTCGTCTATATCGTCCCGCCCGGAGAGACGGAGTTCGTGACGGCGGGGCGCTGGAATGCTGGATGCAGACAGGATGAGTGGAATCGAGACAATGGCAGTATTCAACTCAAGCGAGATGATTACAGGATGTATAGTGGCCATAGCTGATGTTCATGGGACGCAGAGAGCTTAGGGACGAAGAAGAAAAGAGGCTGAAAGGATTGAACCAATATTAGGCTGGAGCAAAAATCGCAGCAGAGACGGTTAAGAGGCCTACACAAGACAATAAGTCCGGGAACGCCGTGCCCGGAAAAGATGACCAGGAGAACACAAAGAAGATGGAATCGAATAATGGAGAAGAAGGAAACAGGACAGAGAAGTGGTCGGAGCGCTTCGGAAGAATAATCGAACAGTCGACATTCAGGCTAGACGGAAAAGCGCGATCTCTGGAGAAGATATACCAAGAGGAGAAGAAGGAACGCTGGAATCTAATAAGGAAATCGAAGGACTATTATGATGAGATAGAAGTGATCGAAGGATGGCAAGGGGCGGTAGATTTGTTAGAGGAAAAAGGAGCATTTACGAACAAAGAGGAAGAGAACGAACCATATGAGTGCACAGTGTTCAGGAGCATGGGAGGATGCGACGAAGAAGTGTACGGAGGAAGAGAAAAAATAGGCAAGGTGGTACTCGGGACAGCTATAAAGCATGCGATGGTGAGAGGAAGCTGGAACGCTGCGGAGGATCTCGAAAGGCTAATAGAAGATTCCGACAAAGAAGAAATCAGAGGGTACGAGATACAACCCATAAATGGAATCGAGGTAGAAGAACTAATGATAATAGAGGAAGGGTTATTGATAGCAGGGTCGGAATGGACGAAGGACCAAATCGACCCATTATTTATATATAGAGACGACAAATGGCTTAACGAATGGCATAAAGAATGGTCTGAAGCAGATAGTTCCATCGTGAGAGAGTTTACGTGGGGGCCAGCGTTAGGAGACGCGACGCGAGAAGTAAAAAGGAAGTACAAGTCGGAGTGGAACACCGATGAAGCAATAACAAGAGTAGCAATTGGCCTAAACAAAAGAATAGAGAGAGCAAGCGGGCTATATATACGGAATGATTCGTTGACGGACGGAATTACGCTAGCACCAGACTGGCCATACGCGGAAAGAGGAGAAGGGGGGATAGGAACGCCCTATAGAATAGAGTCAGAAGATATATTTAAGATATGGGAAATGATGAACGGGAGACAAGAACAAAGCAGGCAACTTAAGGAAAGATGCGATAGAGCAATGAACAGGATTGAAAGCGCGATAAACCGGAGAGGAAAACTGGAAGGAGCAGACAGAATACTCGATATAGCAATTGCGTTGGAGACGCTGTACCGAACAACAGGACCGGAAATAACAGAAAAACTCGGAACAAGAGCAGCTCATTATCTTGGAAGGTACGAGCTTCCAGAAGAGCGATTACAGATAAAAAGAAAGGTCAAAAGGTTCTATGATCTAAGATCTTCAGTGGTACACGGAAGAAGACAGAAAGAAAGCAAGGAAGAAACAGAGAAAAGGATAGAGGAAATGCTAGGGATGGCAAGAGAGACACTAAAAGAGCGTCTGAGAGAAACCGAAGAAGAGGAAGATTATTGGGACAAAATAGTAATGGATGTTCGGAAGTAGAAAAATAGATATACCTGATTACTTATGAAGCTCATCCTGCGAGCCTGAGTCGGTCTATGCTCGTAGCTATCTGAAAGATCAGGAGAAATATCATGCCTCAAAATCGCATCCAATTTCAGAAGGACTAGAGCCTGACCCGGTTCATGGACGAGTACGGTACCGAGGAGAAGTGCGTCGATGCGCTGTTTCGTTGCCGTTGGCCGAACGGATTCGTGTATCCGAAGTACGGGCATACCGGTCACTGGCGTTTTCGCAGTCTTTACCAGTGCAACCGCTGCTGACCCCAAGTCTCGCCGCCGCGTCTCTTCCTCGGGGGAGAGTGCAACCCTCCTTGGGCGGGATTGCCCCCGCATTTCCCGTCATAGCGCGTGGCCTCTAGCTGATCATGCTCGAAGCCAAGACGGTGCTTGAAGCGATCAGGGGCGATTCATAGGGCAGTTGCAGCCCCTCATCAATGAAAGAAGGATGGCTCGCCGATTGCCGTCTAAGCTCTACTCCCACCTGCGCGCTCATGAACTCAATGTCTCCGCCAACACCACCCCTTCCATCTGCGCCGCTCCTCTGTCGAAGGTATAGAGGGGGAGTGCGCCGCGCCGGTTGGCGGCCGCCGCGATCATGAGGTCTGAAAAACCGGGGCCGCCGCGCCGGTAGCTGAAGGCGGCGCGGGCCACGTCGTCCGCCGCCTCGAGTTCCAATTCCTCTGTGGCGACGAGTTCTTGCAGCACCGCCGCAATTTGTTCCCGGGAAAACCGATACGCCCGCTCGAGCACCCAGACGAGTTCGACCGCCACCTCGCGGCAGACGAAGCCGGACCGCTCGCCTGTCAGCCCCGCCAGCAACGCTTGAGCCGCTTCGGCATGCCCCGCGTCGTCGGCCACCAGATACCGGACGAGGACGTTCGTGTCGAGCGCGATCACGCCTCATTCGCCCCTTTGGCGACGGCGCGCTCCATGTCTTCTAGCGTCACCGGCGGCCCGTCGTGTTTGAGTGCGCCGAACAGCCGGGCGAGGGGCCGCACCGGCATGATGCGCACCTCATCGCCCGAGACGACGTAGCGCACGCGATCGCCCGGACGCACGCCGAGCGCCTCACGCACGGATTTGGGCAGCGTCGTTTGCCCCTTTGAGGTAATCGTGGATTCAACCATCCGTGGAGTCCTCCTTTTTCCTTACTAAATTAAATAATGCCTTACATTTATTATGAATACAAGGATATCTGATATATCCGGGCTGGTTTCTCTAAAATCAAACAGATGAAGGGGGCTTACAAGATGATAAAATTATACTTTAATTATATCTATATAAATAGTTGATATATAAAATATTATTCTGTTATATATTTTCCTTACGCACGCCAGCAGCGCGGATCGTGTTGCTCGGGTATCTTGCCCACGCTCTCGAGATAGGCTTCTGCGATCTTGGGTCCCATGAAGGTGAATTCCTGGCGAAATATCTTTTGCAGGGATTCCAGATCGTCCGGCAGGGAGGCGAGATAGCGGTTGAACGAGCCGTGTTTTTTCTGGATGGCCAGGAATTTCTTCGCGTTCTCGATGGTCGCCTCGATTTTCTTGCGGTTCCGAACGACGCCCGGGTTTCCGAGAATGCGCCTGATATCCTTCTCGCTGAAGAGGGCGACTTTCTCGGGCGCGAACCCCGCGAATTCCTTTCTGAACTCCACGCGCTTATGGAGGATGGTGCGCCAGGAGAGGCCCGCCTGAAAGATTTCGAGCGTCAGTTGTTCAAAGTGTTTCCGGGTCGTGCGCACGGGAAAACCCCATTCCTCGTCATGGTATTTCTCCATCAAGGGGTCGCCCTCGGCCCATGTGCACCGTGTGGGATTTGGTATGTTTTTTCTCGTTCTGGGGGACATATCGACTCTCAGACGGCGGGGTTACAGGGGCCACTCTTCCATGTTCCAGCTCATATCCCAGAAGAGGTATTCATACCGCGTGCCCATCAGAAAGTGCGCGCGCATGCGCTCCCGCTCGGCCGGACCCGCCGTAGATGCGGCCTGGTCGAGCATTTCGCGCAGCCGGCGGGCCAGTTGCGCGAATTCATCGGACGCGTAGGTCTCTATCCACTCGGCGTGGAGCGGCGCGTTTTCAGGAATACCTCTGGCGGCGAGCAGTTCGCCGATGATGGCGTAATCCCACTGGCAGGGGAGCATGGCGGCGGCGATTTCCCCAAAAGTACCCGAATAGGCCGCCTCGAGCAGAAAATCGGTGTATCCCTTGCACGCGGGCGCAGGCCTCGTCGCTTCGATCTCCTCGGTCGAGATGCCGAATTTCGCCGCGAATCCCCGGTGGAGTTCCATCTCCGTGTTCAGGGTGGCGTTCAGCAGGTCGGCGAAACGCCCCATCTCCGCCAGTTCGGGGGCCTTCACGACGGCCAGGGCGATGGCGCGGCTGTATTCCTTCAGAAAAATGTAGTCCTGGCGCATGTAGAAACGGAATTGCGCAAGCGGCAGCGTGCCGTCCCCGAGACCCCGGACGAAGGGATGCGCGTGGATTTTTCGCCAAAGCGGTTCGGCCTCGGCGCGAAGCGCCTCGCTCATCGTGGTTTCGGGAGTCAAAACGACCTCAAAGGTTATCGAGAATTTTCTTGGAGCGGCCCTTTTCCAGGGTTTCACCGAAAGAATCGCCCAGGTCGACGCCCATCTGCCGGGCGCGTTTTTGGGCCCAGAGCCCGATGTTGCGGTCGTCCTTGTAGAAAGAACCGTCCTGTGGTTTCGACGGGTCGAACGCTTCGAGACGCTGGGCTTCGGTCTGGTGAGAGGAAAAGCGCGACATGATTTTTCTCAGTTTCTTGTTCCCGCAGGAGCGGCAGGTGAGTTTTCTCCTGTCCGCCGGCTTCATCACCAAATGGCCGGAAATGAAGCCGCACCCCTTGCATTCATACTCATATATCGGCATCGAGTGAATCCCTCGTTTTCATGTCGGCGCCCAGCGACGCCATGCGCTCGCAAAAATCAGGAAATGTTACCGCCATCGTCTCGGCCGTGTCGACCGATATCCCCTCCGGCGCGGCGAGTCCGGCAACGGCGGCGGACATGACGATGCGGTGATCGCCGAAACCGTGAACGGTCCCGCCTTTGAGGCCGCCCCCCTTGATGATGATGCCATCCGCCAGTTCCTCGGCTTCGCCGCCCAGCGCTTCGATGACTTCGCGCATGGCGGATATCCTGTCGGTTTCCTTGATGCGGGCCTGGGGAGCGTTCAAGAGTCTGGTTTCTCCCTCGGCGAACGCGCCGAGTACGGCCATTATGGGCAGCAGATCGGGCGTGGCGTTCAGGTCGAATTCCCCTCCGCGCAGGGCCGCGCCGCGTATTCGGATGCCGTCCTCGGCGATGAGCACATCCGCGCCCATTTCTTCCGCGAATCCAAGAATCTCCTTGTCGCCTTGCGAGTCGTTCAAGTCCAGCCCCCGGAGCGTGACGTCACCGCCCGGCAGCGCGCCTGCGGCCACGAGAAAGGCGGCGGAACTCCAATCGGCGGGGACGGCGATTTCAAAGCCTGAGAGCGTCTGTCCGCCCGGAACGGTGAAACTTCTGTATTCGTCGCGCTCATATCGCAGGCCCAGGTGATCGAGCCACCAGAGCGTCATCTCGACGTAGGGCCGCTCGTTCAGATCGATAGGTTCGATGGTGCTCGTCTCCTCGCCGAAGGGCGCGTTCAACAACAAGGAAGACGTGAACTGGCTGGTCGCGCCGTCCACTTTCGTCCGGCCGCCGCGCCACGGGCCGCCCACCGTGACGGGGAGGTAGCCACCGCCTTTGGACTGCGCCCTTGCGCCCAGGTTTTGGAGGGCGTCGAGCAGCGGCCCCATCGGGCGTTTTCTGGTCTGGGAATCACCGTCGAAACAAGCTTCGCCCTCTTGTATGAGCGCGGCGGTGCCGAGCGCCATCCGGCAGGTGGTTCCTGAATTCCCCACGTCGAGGACATCGCGCGGCGCCTTGGGCCGGGCGCCGAAACCCTCCACGGACCAGACCTTCTCTTGTTTACGTATTTCTGCGCCAAAGCTCGCGTAGACGCCGGCCGCCGAGAGGCCGTCCTCGGAATCCAGGGGGTTTGATATCGTGCTTTTCCCCGATGCCAGGGATGCGAGCGCGACGGCGCGGATGGAGTGGGATTTTGAACCGGGAACGCCGGTGGTTCCCTTCGCTATCGATGGTTTGACGGACAATATCATAGTGATCAGCGTATTAGATGGGGTTTTTAGCGATCATCGCTCAGGTAACGGCCAAGCATGTCGCGGGAGTGTTCGTCCTCGTGGCATTCCACACACAGATTCTCCCAGTTGCTTCCGTCCGGCGGATTGTTCTTGTGGTCCCCGTCCCGGTGATGCACCGTCAGGATGTGGAGGTTGTTCTCATCGAAATCCCGGCCGCATTTCGCGCAGAACCAGCCGTGAATTTCAAGCGACTTGCGCCTGTAATCCTGTGCGTTCTTGCCCACGCTCGCCGAGGATTTGAGGCGCGCGGCGATCTGTTTCGCGTTTTCTCCGGTAGGGGCGGCCGGCTTGGGAGCGCTCCTGCGCCCCGGGCGGCGTCTGTTCGCGCTGAATCTTGTTCTCGCCATCGGATCGACCCTCCAGTCATCAGGAGCCATCCTAGCAAATCGCGCTATAATGAGGAAGATCTAAAACGCGGAAGATGGGATGGCGGTTCCGTATCCTGGCGGGTGGGGAGTGGCGGTGTTAGCATGTTTGCTCCAAGGAGAATCTGAATGCGAAGCTCTCGGGGGCGATGGTGGAGATGGTTGATTCTGATCATCGTCTTATCCCCCCTGGCCGGGGTCGGCGGGTTGTACGGCATTCGCGCCGTGGAGTCCTACGATCCTTTTTGCACGGCGTGTCACTTACAGGATCACCAGGATTACCTCGATGACGGCGCGCGCGCGAAAAACGTGGTGAAGACGCTCGGCGGATGGCACAAGAGCGCAGGCGGCGTGCGGTGCATATCCTGTCACGGGGAAGAGGGCATCACGGGGATGATTCGCACGACGATTCTGGCGAACAAGGATCTGTACAAATTCATCATCGGGGATTACGAACAGCCCTCGCGCGTTTTTCATCCCATTCTGGACAAGGACTGCGTGAAGTGTCATGACGAGGAGCGTCTCCTGGAATTGGCGGACGACGCGTTTCACGCCATCACGGACCACGCGGAACTGAAGGCCGACTGCGTGCAGTGCCACAACGGGCACCGGCTGGACGGCGAGAGGGAAAAGGGGTTCATGGTGGCGGCCACGGCGCAGCCGCGCTGTGATGTCTGTCACGACGAACTGGAGCAGAAAGTGGATTTGGAGGCCCTGGAGCCTTTTCCCAAGAAAAAAGAATCTGATAGCTAAAGGCGCGTTTTCCTCTGATTTCACCCGCTGTTCGATTCCCCGAATTGAGCGGATTTGCTGAAGGAACAGGCAGGAATTGCGATTTTTCGTTTTGATTTTCACCGTCACATTTCTGTGGGGCCTGAGTTTCCCGGCGGCCAAGATAGGCCTTCGCGGCGTGGAGCCTTTCACGTTTTTATGGCTCCGGGGCATCATCTCGGCGTCGAGCGTTTTCCTGATCATGTTTATCCGAAAAATGCCGGTTCTGCCGCCGCGCCCGGGATGGGCGGGGGAAAGCCGCGATTTCTGGATCAACGCCTGCCTGCACAACGTCATGTTCATCACCTATTATCACGGCGTGGACAACACCACCGCGGGGCGCGCCTCGTTGTTCCTCTATTCCCAGCCTTTGTTCCTGACGGCGCTCGCGGCGTGGATTCTGCCCCATGAGAGGGTGGGCGTTCGCGCGATTTTAGGCTTCATGGCCGCGAGCCTGGGCATGGTGTTCCTCTTCGGCGACAAGCTCTCCTCGGCGGGCGGTTCCACCTGGTACGGGGACGCCATCGTCGTCCTGGCGGCCGTCATATGGGCGGTGCAGTCGGTTTTCCTGAAAATGAGGCTGAGGAGTTTCGACGCCTTCAGAATCACGGCCTGGACCCAGGTTCTGGCCGTGCTCCCGTTTTTTCTCATCGCCTCGTTTCTGGGCGAGCCCTGGCCCGACCTCACGGATGCGAACGTGCTCACCGGCGTGGGCTATAGCGGCCTGATAGGCACGGGCTTCGCCATGATCCCCTGGCTGTGGCTGCTGACGGACTACCCGGCGAGCCGCGTGGGCGTATTCATGTTCCTGACGCCATTGTTCGGGGTCTTGATGGGCGCCTTGCTGCTCGCGGAACCGCTGACGCTGCTCATGCTCGGAGGCGCGGTTTTCATCTCATCGGGCATATATTTCGTGAATTCGGAGTCGAAATAAAATAGTTTATTATAACTAATATCAATTATTTATGTATAATACTTAATGTGTAATATCAATATCGGTTCGAGCGAAATCATCGCCCTTGAACAGGAGCGCCGAAGTATCGACGATCATCCGGGTAGTCCCCGCTCGTCATAGAGCGCATCGCCATGCTCGGTGGCGGAAGGCCCCGGCCCCACCAACCCGGCGCAACGCCGGCCTATGGCGTGAAGCTCCCGGGCCAGGGCGTCGGCGTCACGCAGGCGTTTTTCGCGCGCGAGGCGTTCGCGCAGCGCGATAGTGATGGCGCCCGTCTTGGTCTCTCCCGTCAGGTGCGCGAGTTCGCCGGCGAGCCTGCAGGTTTCTTCGTTCTTGATGTTCAAGCCCATCGCCTTTTCTCCTCGGGTTCGATTCGAGGGTAGATTATATTTTCTTTTTCTGCCCTACGGCATTTCGGAGCGATGGGCAAGGGGGGAGTTGAAGCTGTGAATAGGGATTTTCAGCGACGAAGAACCAAGATTACGTCGCCAATTCATCCAGTCTCGGGCCGAAAACGCGCTTGAAGTCCAGAAGTTTTTCAATCATCCAGTTTCTTATCTCGTCCAGTGTCTCTTGGTCGTCGTCAATGCTGCCTTGGCGCTGCACTGAAATGCGGCTCGCCGTTTTATCGTCTAGCCGCTGCCATTCGAGAGATTCTGAAAGTTCAGCTTCGATGGCCTCTTTTTGATCCATGAGCCGGTCGAACAGCTCCTTGTTCCACTCCTGAACCGTATGGCGGATATAAAATTCAACTCTGGCCGTGTTGCCATGTCCGAAAACGGCGCCGTATTGCACGCGCCCTCCATGTCCCGCCGAGAATGAGAACCAACTTTCAGCCAGTGCCTTGCGTGCATTCGTGAGTCCCCGCTCACTGAGGGCGTCTGCGAGTTTCTGGAAAAACGCCTGATAACGCTGGCTCCTCTCCGACTTCTTCGCATCTCGGACACTGTGCTTGGTTTCTCGTTGCCATTCGTTAGGAGCGGAGAGCACGTTGAAGTGAGGCGCGGGAAGTGAATCGCCGATCTTCCACAATTCGACCGCTACACCGAAGAACTCCGTGTCTTCGTCGGTGCGCTGGTTCAGCCAGTCGAGGGCTTGCCTGTACTCGTCCCTGAAGTTCTTCGCCACCCAGACGATCACGTTCGCATCGTAGCCGCCTGCGTATGTGAGCAGTTTGCCCAAGTGATCATGATTGGTCGGCTCCAGTTGGTTCTCGATGATAACCGTGCGGTCCGTTACCGACTCACGAGCCAACAGATCCAATGAAAATGAACCGACCGACGCTTCTTGTTCTTGCAGTTCAATTTCCAATCCCAAGGCGTCTCCAAGCTCTGATATGTGCTCCGCGAGCCAAGGCGTGAAGTCGTTGGCCTCGTGCGGCCAAGCCTTGCGGAGGTCTTCAATCCTTTCGATGCGTCCAAGCCCTCGTGTTTCCGTCATTGTTAAATTCCTTTCGTCAGATTGCTACTCGATTATATTCAGTTGGCGCCGAACGATTTCACTCCGGCTATTGCTCCTAGATTTCTCGGTTGACGGCACACTCATTTAAGGCACTGCGGGCAGAGTTCAAGCACTTGGACGTCGATGGAGTCGATGAAAGCGGCGTGTTCCGTCCAGTCCGAGTCCGTGGCGTTCACGACTCGCCCGTCTCCGGCCTCTGCGACGGCCAGAAATTTCCGGTCATCCCGGTCAAAATCATTCGGAGGAAGGTTGGCGAATCCACCCTCTGCGTCTGGCGTCTTTTGGATTGGTATGTGAATGACATTCTTTGTTGAATGCTGATAGTTATTCAGGAACTTAAAAAAGATATCCCCAACGTCGGGCTCTCCCTTATGACTGCAATACTTTCTGTATTCGGCCATGATGAGATCGGATTTGTCGAGCAGAACGACCTGTTTCCCTGATTTTGCTCTCTGCAACGTTTCGATACACGCGAGTTTACATTTAAGATCCGCCGGGGTGTCGTCTCTGCCATTCGCCACTATCAAGACATTCGTATCAACGACTATCCTGTCCGTCATTCCTCGACTTTCATCTTGCGTTTGATAGCGGCTTTTCTAGTTTCCGCGATTTCCTCCATCTCATCGCCGAAGAAATCAGGCGGCCAGTTCTCTATCTCTCCGTATTCGTTCAGGCCGATGTCCGTCAGACGGGCTTCGCCGCTTTCCTGCGAGACGAAGTAGAGCTTCACCAGGTCCGCACGGACGGTTTCGTCCGCCACCCGCCGCTGGAGCCGTCGCAACAGGTGCTCGCTGTGGCTCTCTACAATCACCTGCAAGTCCCGCGTTTCGGCGATGCCGACCATGGCGTCCGCCAAACCGCTTTGCACTTCGGGGTGTAAGTGAATTTCCGGCTGCTCAAAGATGACCGTGGAGCCTTCGGGGACGTGGTTGAGCAGGACGATGGCCGGAAGAACCTGGGAAACGCCGAAGCCCACGTCCGTCAAAAGCACCTCCGGGCTTCCCTTGTCTACCTCCACTTTGGCTTGATAGATGTTGGAACCCTTGGCGATTTCGTCCACCGAGAAGGAGTCGATGAGGCCCATTTTCTGGAGCCATCTCGCAACTACTTCCTGGAAGGAGCATTTTCTGCTCCCTTTCTCCATTTGATAGGCTTTTCCCTTTTCCGAGGCGGCGAGGATGGCGTTGATCGACAATTCGCCGCGCAATCCTACGTCATAAGGTCTGCCACCGCTCCAGGTGTATTCCCGTTGTGGATAATCTCGAAGAGGGCCGAGATAAAAAACTCTATCCATTAGTTTTTCGTAATCCTCTTCCAGCATTCTTATTTGATCATGTTTTTCAGGAAAGGTATGAAAGTAAACTTGAGAGGGAAATAGATGGGTTTTAATGGGGCCAGAGTCGATGTATCCGTGTCCATAAGACACGTCGCCAGATGGTGTTTTTTCCTTCACATCGAAAAAACGAAAAAGATTTTCTTTCTTCAGGTTCGGCCCAATTCCGAATGTCGTTTCTTGTCCATCATCCTCATCTATGATGGTGTAGCGCATTGACTGCACACTTAGAGACTTTGATGTTTCAGGATTCGCCATTTCCACCACGGAATGTATGGACACTTCTTTATAGTCGAATTGAATCTCATCTTCGTCAGTGTGAGAGTCGGATGGGATCCAGGGCCTTTCCAGCCCTTTCCAGGACAATCGCCATTCCAGTTTCAGGCTTTTGTCGATTCGGTGGATGACGTCGCCGAAGCCGCCCAGGTTGATCACCCCGCCGGGTTTTCCGAAATCGAGAACGAGCTTGCGATCCGTGTTGTTCTTGGTCTCTTTCAACATCAGGAGAAACTGGATGAGGCTGCTCTTGCCCGAACTGTTGGTTCCGAACAGACCGGTGATCCTCGGGCCGAACTCTATGTCGAGTTCGCGCCAAGCCTTGAAATTCTTGAGGTTGACGTGCCGGATCATCGTACTATCTCCAAGGCGAACCAGATACTACTTAAATTGGCAGCTCTTTTACCCGAACCGCCCCGCAATATATTCCACCCATTAACACCCGTCAAAATCCCCCCCTAACCCTCGAACCCGTAAAGCGCCATTGCGTTGTCGCGCATGATGCGCGCGCGCAATTCGGCGTCCATCTGGCGGGGCAGGGCGTGGACGGGCGAGTCGAAGTCCCAATGGGGGTAGTCGGTGGCGAAAAGGAGGATTTTATCGGCGTGGGCCATCTCGAATATCTGGAGGAGGTGTTCGTCTTTTTCGGGTTCCTCGATGGGCTGGCTCGTTACGCTGAAATGCTCATAAAAATATTCGCTCGGCAGCTTCTTGAGCCAAGGGACTTCGGCGCGCATGCCCCGGTAGTTCTTGTCCAGACGCCAGAGGAGCCCGGGAATCCAGGAGAGGCCGCCCTCGATCAGGACGATTTTCAGACGGGGAAACAACTCGAACACGCCCTCGCAGATGAAGCTCACGGCGTGGGTCATGAAGCACTGGCTCATCGCCGTGTGCCATTCGATGTAGTAGGTGGGCCAGCCCGAAGCCGTGGGCGGCGGCGCGTTGCCCGCGCCCGAGCCGCCGAAATGGATGCCGATAGGGAGTCCGCGTTCTTCGGCCGCCGCGTATATGGGGTGATATTTTCTCTGGCCGTAGGGGGCGTGCGAACCCGCCGGGAAGAGCACCTGCGCCATGTCGGCGCGCTCGCCGACGCGCTTTATCTCATCCACGGCGTGTTGCGGGTCCTGATGCGAGACCGTAATGGACCCGCGCAGGCGGGCGTCTTTTTCGAGCCAGTGCTCGACCGTCCAGTCGTTGTGCGCGCGCGCCAAAGCCGCGCCGAACTCGGGGATTCCCATGAAGGAGACGTTGTAATACGCCCCGTTCAGGACGGCGTAGCGCACCCCGTAGGCGTCGAGAACCTGTTCCTGAAGCATGGCGAGGCTAGAACCCGCCGGGCCGTCCGGCGGTATGGCGTCTTTGCGAACGCCGCCGCCCGCCGTCTTGGGATAAGGGGCGTTCGGCAGTTTCGTGTAATCCGTCTCCTCCACGTAGTTTCGCCACTCGATCGGCAGATAGGGCTTGAGAGCGTCCAGGGATGAGGGTACGTGGTGGATGTCGGCGTCCACCATGCCGAGGCTCGTTTCAGAAACCGGCAGGGACGTTTTCGCGGTTTGCGTGGTCGTGCTCATTTTTCCTCCTCCATGCGATGTCTCTGTATTTTAGCACGAGAACGCGAGCGGCGGAGGTGTCCTAGACGAGCAAAAGACGTATCGATCCGCCCAGCGCGATGCTCAGCACGCACAGGTTGAACGTGCGTCCGCTCAGCCTCTCCTGCACCCATGCGCCGGCCTTGATGCCCAGCCACAGCACGGGCAGGCCGACCACGCTCGCCCAGAGGGTATCCATCGTGACGACGGAAACCTGCCAGAAGGCGACCACCTTGATGGGGTTCATCACCGCGTAGAGAGCCCATATCGTGCTCACCAGGGTGATTTTTTCCAGTTTCTGGCTGATGAGAACGGGTGTGAGAAAAATCGCCCCGCTGTTGGCGAGCGAGGAGCAAAGGCCACTCATGACGCCGAAGCCCCCGCCCTGCCACGCGGGCAGGGGGGGAATTTCAAAGGGCCTGCCTCTTATTTCCACGAGCGCCTGGTAGGAGGCGAGGGATAAACAGATGGCGCCGATCAGGATTTTAAGTCCCGCTCCGGGAAGCCAGGTGAGCAGCCAGACGCCGCCTGCGAGCCCGATAATGATGCCAGGCGCCAGGAGGAACACGTAGCGCAGGTTCCACTTTCCCCAGAAATCGGGCGCCGCCCCCAGGCTCGACCAGCAGCTGAACAGCGCGATGAGGCCCAAGGAGAAAGAGGGCGAGAATGCGAAAATGAGGAAGGGGGTGATAACCAGGCCCACGCCCGCTCCGAACGTGCGCACCAGAAAACCGTTGCAAAAAGCCGCCGCCAGGACGAAGCCCCACTCTACCCAGGAGAAATCCGGCATCGCTAGCTCGACTCCAGGAGAAGGCGCAGGGCCGTGACGAGGGATAAGAGCAGGAGGATGAAAGTGAATCCTTTCTGGGGGATTTGACGGAGCGTCTGCTTGCCGCACCAGCTTCCGGCCCACGCGAGGGGAAAGGCGAGAGCGCCCGCCACGAGCATGGGTGTCTCCACGACGCCCCCGTACCACAGCGAGGCGACCTTGAATGGGTTCACACAGAACCATACGACGATGACGCTCGCCACTATCGCCGTTTTGGACATTCCTTGGCTGATGAAGAAAAGGCTCAGCACGAGGCCTCCCGAGTGAAACATGGCGCTGATGATTCCGCCCGCCACGCCGATGCCCACCCCCGCAGGGAGGCTGATGGGCGGGGGCTTCATCTCTCCGCGCGCCTCGCGCCAGAAGAGCAGCAAGGCGAAGATGGCGCAGGTGAAGCCGATTCCTTTTCTCAGCCAGTAATCGGGCAGGTTCACCAGCCAGTAGACGCCGATGAGGATCCCGATATAGAAGCCGGGTACGAGGAAGCGCAGAAAGCGGCTCTCCCACTGCTTCCAGAACATGGGGATGGCGAAAAAGTCCGTTACCCACATGATGACGGCCACGATGCCGATGATGAAGCGCGTGGGCCAGAACATGATCATGATCGGGACGAGAAGGATGCCGATCCCGGAGCTGAAGGTGGTTTTCAGAAAGCCGACGAAAAAGGCGGCGATTCCGAACGCGAACAATTGATGCGCCGTGTAGTCCAAAATCAAACGATCCCCTGCTTGCCTGTGATGAAACGAAGCGCCAGCTTAGCGACTCGGGGGGCCTGGAACAAGGGCAGGTCGGATTTGTGTGGGAGTTGATGAAAAAGTCCCGTAAAGGGGTTGTTGACCTCCATCAATCGAGAGTGTTCACCGTCATTCCGGCGAAAGCCGGAATCCATTTGCCTTTCGTTTTTTTACTGTAATTTACAACCCGATCATCGAGAAATGGGAATGCCGCAATATGCGTACCTCGTCTCTTTTTGGATTCCGGCTTTCGCCGGAATGACGGCAAGCTCCAGCTATGAGGGGGTGTTGAAAAAGCTTGATTTCTTGATTTGGCGAATTTAGCCGACCGGGGAGAGAGGAAAATTACTCCCCCCTTGAGGGTGCTCGACTCTCAAGGGGGAGCCATTTCATAAGTGTATGTCGATTGAGAAATCCATTCCCTGTTTGGGGGACTTTTTCAACAACTCCGTACGCATGCGTTTAGAATTTGGAGACGTGAGTCTCGACCCCGAACAATCCGGGGATCAGGCCGTGGAAGTAATAGACGTCCAGAAGGATCAGGGCGATGAAGAGCGCGATGAAGATGAGAATCAGGCCGGCGATGAAACACGGGATCTGGGCAATGGCGTGGAAGACGCCCCCGATCCCGCCTTTTCTCAAAGGATAGCCGCAGTGCGGGCAGGACGCGGCTTCCGTGCTCAGGAGACCCCCGCATTCGGGGCAGTTGAGGAGCGCCATTTCATCGCGCCTCCTTGATGGCGTGTAGAAACTCCGGCGCCTCGATGGAAGAGGTGTCGATGTTCGCGGGGTCCTCTCCCAGATAGACCTTCTTGATGGCGCCGCGCACGATCTTGGCCGAGCGCGTCTTGGGCAGCGCCTCGACGAATTTTACTTCTTCGGGACGCAGGCTTTTTCCCAGATATTTCACGGTCTCTTCTTTTAGTTCCTCACGGAGCGCGTCGCTCGGCTCATGGCCCGCCGCCGGCACCACGAAACAGCAAAGACCCTCGCCTTTGATGGGGTGCGGCGCGCCGATGACGGCGGCCTCCACCACGGCGGGATGCCCGATGAGGGCGGCCTCCACCTCGGCGGGTCCCACGCGCTTGCCCGCGATGTTGATGGTGTCGTCCGATCGGCCGAAGAGATACCACTGCCCGTCCTCGTCCACGCGCGCCCAGTCGCCGTGGTACCAGACGTCCGGCCAGCGGGTGAAATAGGTCTCGATGAAGCGCGCATCGTCTTTCAGAAAACCCTTGGTCATCGAGGGGACGGACTGCTTTAACACGAGATGGCCGATTTCCCCGCGCACGGGCTCGCCCTCTTCGTTGAACACGTCGGCGTCCGAGCCCAGGGCCGGGCCGCCCAGGGAGCACGGCGTGAGCGGAACGATGGGGTAGGGCTGGAGTATGCAGCCGCAAAGCTCGGTGCCGCCCGATATGTTCATGACGGGGCACCGACTGCCGCCGACTTTTTCGAAATACCACATGTAGGATTCGGGGTCCCAGGGCTCGCCCGTCGAACCCAGCACGCGCAGCGAGGAGAGATCGTGTTTTTCCACCCATTCATCGCCCAGGCTGATGAGCAGCCTCACGGCGGTGGGCGAGACGCCGAAGATGCTCACCCCGTGATCACTCAGGAGTTTCCAGAGCCTGTCGGGTTCGGGCCAGTTGGGCGCGCCATCGTAGATGAGATAAGTGCCGCCCCCGAACTGAACGCCTATCATCTCCCACGGACCCATCATCCAGCCGATGTCCGTCACCCAGAACAAGACGTCCGAATCGCGCAGGTCCATGCAGTAGCGGATCTCCTTGGACACGTTGAGCATGCAGCCCGCGTGGGTGTGCACCGTGCCTTTCGGCTTTCCCGTGGTGCCCGAGGTGTAGATGATGAGTGAGTGGGCCTCGGCGGGCAGGCGCTCGGTTTCTGCCTCCTCGGGTTGGCCTCGTACAAAATCATCCCAATAAACGTCTCGCCCGGCCTGCATGGGGACGCTCGTTTCGGTTCTTTGGAAGACGACGACTTTCTCGACCCGGGTCCCGGCTTGTAGCGCCTGATCCATCAGGGCTTTTACGCCCACTTCCTTGCCCCGGCGCATCCCGCCGTTCGAGGTGAACACGAGCCGCGCCTCGGCGTGATCGAGACGCTCTGCGACGGCCTCGGGGCCGAAGCCAGAGAAGATGGGAATCGCGACGACGCCGATCTTGAGACACGCGAACATGGCGAAGACGGTCTCTGGGATCATGGGCATGAAGATGCCGGCACTTTCTCCGGGGCGCATCCCCATCCCGCGCATGGCGTTCGCGAGGCGGCAGACTTGCGCGTTCATCTCGGCATAGGTGTAGCGGCGGACTTCGCCGCCGTCCCCCTCCCAGACGAGAGCCGTCTTATCGCGCGTGGGGGTCTCTAAGTGCCTGTCGATGCAGTTGTGGACGATGTTGAGCTCCCCGCCCAGGAACCACTTCGTCCAGGGCAGTCCGCCCGATGGGTCCATTATCCGGTCATAGCGCCTGTACCAGGAGACGCCCATGTCCTTTTCAATCGCCTCCCAGAAGCGGGCGACGTCTTCTCTGAAAAAATCGAGCAACTCC
The DNA here is from genome assembly GCA_965221165.1 of bacterium. Lineage (GTDB taxonomy): Bacteria > UBA8248 > UBA8248 > UBA8248 > UBA8248 > Bin107. The sequence continues at coordinate 605,740 of CBDCRP010000003.1, read as the reverse complement.
TCGTAGCTCGCCAGATCGTGTTTCTTCATGAAGCGGGCGACGTTCGAGTTTTGGAGAAAATCCTCATTGGGCCGCCAGATGATGTCTTCGGGCATCGCTACACCGCCTCCTTGATGGCGTCCAGGTGGGCGGGGTTTTCGAGCGAGTTGAGATCCATGTGATCCACCGGCTCGCCCAGGTAGACTTTCTTGATCGCGTTGCGCACGATTTTGGCGGAACGCGTCTTGGGCAGGGCTTTGACGAACCTGACCTCATCGGGCCTCAGGCTCTTGCCGAGATATTTCACCGCCTGATCTTTTAATTCCTCGCGCAGGGCGTCGCTCGGCTGATAGGTGTCGTGCATGACGACGAAACAGGTTAAACCCTCTCCCTTCACCGGGTGCGGCGTTCCCACGACGGCGGCCTCGATGACGCCGGGATGCTTGATGAGTTCCGATTCTATTTCGTTCGGCCCCACGCGCTTGCCCGACACCTTGATGGTGTCGTCCGAGCGGCCGTAGAGATACCAGAGTCCCTTTTCGTCCACCTTGGCCCAGTCGCCGTGGTACCACACTCCATCCCAGCGCGAGAAATAGGTTTCGAGGTAGCGATCGGGCTCCTTCCAGAAGCCGTTGGTGAGCGAGGGGAGGGGCTGTTTGAGCACCAGGTGGCCCACTTCGCCGCGAATCGGCTTGGCGTCTTCTCCGAACACGTCGGTGTCCGTGCCCATGGAGGGGGCGCCCAGCGTGCACGGGGTGAGGTCCATGACGGGCAGGGGTTGTAAGAGGCAGGCGCCTATTTCCGTGCCGCCCGATATGTTCATGACGGGGCACCTTCCGCCGCCCACCTTGTTGAAATACCACATGTAGGATTCCGGGTCCCAGGGTTCGCCCGTGGAACCCAGCACCCTGAGCGAAGAAAGATCGTGGCCTTCCACCCACTCATCGCCCGCGCTGATCAGCACGCGCACCGCCGTGGGCGAAAGGCCCAGGTGGGTGACCCCGTGTCTGGCGATGATCCGCCACAGCCTGTCGGGCGCGGGGTGGTTCGGCACGCTCTCATAGAGCAGGCACGAATGGCCGCTGAAGTGAGAACCCACGAGTTCATAGGGCGCCATGACCCACCCGAAGTCCGTGACCCAGAAGACCGTGTCGCCGTCTCGCATGTCGAGGCAATACTTGAGTTCGCGCCCCGGGCCGCTCATCAGCCCTGCGTGGGTGTAGACGGCGCCCTTGGGCTTGCCGGTGGTGCCCGAGGTGTACATGATCATCGAGACGGCGTCGGCGGGAAGCCGCGCGGTCTCGGCTTCGGTCGATTGTCCATCGACGAAATCATCCCAGGTGACGTCGCGCCCCTCCTGCATGGGAACGGCGTCGCCCGAGCGTTCGAGGACGACCACTTTTTCTACCGTCGTGCCGCGCTCGAGCGCCGCGTCCACCGTGCCCTTCAGGGGAACTTTCTTACCCCTGCGAACGGCGCCGTCCACCGTGAAGAGGATGCGCGCTTCCGCGTGTATGAGGCGCTCGGCCAGACCCTCGGGGCCGAAGCCCGAGAAGACGGGCAGCACGGCCACCCCCGTCTTGAAGCAGGCGTACATGACGATGGCCGCTTCGGGCACCATGGGGAGGAACACGCCCGCCACGTCGCCGGGTTTCAGGCCCATCTCACGCATGGCGTTCGCAAGGCGCGATACCTCCGCGGAGAGTTCGGCGTAGGTGAACGTGCGGGTTTCTCCGCCATCGCTCTCCCAGACGAGGGCGGTCTGATCCTTGCGGCCGTTCTCCAGATGGCGGTCGATGCAGTTCAGGACGATGTTCGTCTCCCCGCCGATAAACCACTTCGCCCACGGGAAGCCGCCGCTCAAATCGAGAAGCTCATCATAAGGCCTGTACCATTCAAGCCCCATGTCTTCCAGCACGACCTCCCAGAAGCGGCGGATGTCCTCGACCGACCAGCGCAGAAACTCGCGGTAATCCGAGATGCCGAGCTTTTTCATCAGCTTGGCGACGTGGCTGTTCGTGAGAAAATCCTCATCCGGCCGCCAAATGATGTCCGAGGCGTTCACTTGAATCTACCCTCCGCTATTTTCTTCTCGCATTATCGTTCGTCCATACCTTGAAACCATCCGCGACGTACTCATCGACCACGCCCCACTTGCCGGCTTCCACCTTGGCGGGCGGGTCGTGTTCGCCCGCCGCCACTTCCTCCACGAACCGCGCCATTCGCCCGATGACGGCGATATCCTCGCACGGGTCGGTATGGCCCGAGCAGACGAATTTCGCGTCGTTTTCCACCGCGATTTTCTCCAGCCTCCGCATCGTGGGTCCATATTCGGACAAGACGGCCGTCGGCACCTGAATGAACAGCGGCTGGCCGGGCTTCACCAGATCGCCTGTGATAAGCACGCGCTCTTTCTCGTCATAAAAGGAGATGCTGCACGGCGAGTGGCCCGGCGTGTCGTAGACATGAATTTTCCTGCCGCCGAGGTCGATTGTGTCGCCTTCGGACACCGCCCAGCCGAACTTTCCGGGCGGTATGGTGAAGGTATCGGGGTCGAACCTTTCGGGAAAGGGTTTGCCGTCCCAGGTTTTGACGAAATCGCGGCAACCCGCGGTGTAGTCGTTCGCCAGCTTATCCTTGCCGTTCGGGTGAACACCCACCGACTCCCATTCATGCACCGCGCCCACGTGATCCCAGTGCGTGTGGGTCAAGACGTGCTCCACAGGCAGGTCGGTAATCGACTCGCATAGCCTGCGGACGCTGCCCACGCCGATTCCGCCGTCGAGCGAGAGGGCCTTCTCCTCTCCCACGAGGAGGAACATGTTCCACCGCCCGGCCTCTGATATCTGATAGGCGCCCGGCGCGAACTCGATGACCTCATACCAGTCTTGCGTGTCCATGGCGTCTCGTCTATTCGGGTTACTTTCTCGCGTGATCCTGAATCCACACCTTGACGCGGGGGAACACGTACTCGTCCACCTCGCCCCACATGCCGCCGTCCACCTTGGCGGGCGGGTCGTGCACCCCCGCCTCCAAGTCCTCCATGTTCTGCGCCATCTCGCCGATGATGGAAGAATCCGGATAGGGGTCGGTATGACCCGATGTGATCCAGCGCACCTCGTTCTCCGCAGCGACTTTCTCGAGCTTGCGCAGCGAGGGCGCATAATCGGAGAGCACCGCCGTGGGCACCTGGAGAAAGAGGTATTCCTCACAGCGAATCAGATCGCCCGAGACGAGAATCTTCTCGCGCTCGTCATAGAGCGAGATGCTGCACGGCGAGTGACCGGGCGTGTAGTAGGCGTGAAACTTCCTGTTCCCCAAGTCGAAGGTGTCGCCCTCATCGAGCGTCCAGCCGAACGTGGCGGGCTTGATGGTGTAGGCCGCCTCGTCGAACCACTCGGGGAAGGTGTTCCCGTTGTTCTTCCACATGTTCAAGAAGCCTTGTTCGAGTTTCGAGAAATCGTTGGCGAGTAGGCTCTTGCCGACGGGGTGAACGCCTATTTTCTCCCATTGCGAAGCCGCGCCCAGGTGATCCCAGTGCGTGTGGGTGGCGATGAAGTCGATGGGCTTGTCCGTGATGCTCTCGTAGAGTTTCCTCAAATTCGCGATGCCGATGCCGCCGTCGATGGCGACCGCCTTGTCGTCTCCCACCAGGAGGAGCATGTTGAAGCGGCCGCCCTCGGTGATTTGGTAGCTGTTCGGTGCGAATTCGTTTACGGAATACCAGTTTTGGGTTTCCATGGAAGCGCCTTTCTGCTTGAGGGATAAGAATTCGTTCGCCTTTCGATGGGGGCGTCCTCGCCCCTGCCATCTGTAAGATTAGATGGCCTTAATCTAGCCCCATTGCCCCGCCCGAATCAAGCGAGGGGCGGGGTTCGGCGAAGCCCGCGGATTCTCGGTCATCCAGGACTTCAGCCCTTGAAAATCGGGTCCGGCTGGCTGAAAAACCGCTCGATGAGATAATAGACGATTCCGTGGTTCTTCTCCTGCAGGCTGGCGTGGGCGATGCCGGGCATCATGACGAACTGCTTGTCCGGGTTCGGCAGCAGCCTGAAGAATTCCAGCAGATCGTCGAGATGGGCGATGCCGTCGAACTGCCCGCGCGTAATCATCACCGAAGCGGTGATCTTCTTGGGGTTCACCAGCGGCAGGCGCTCGCACATGTCGATATACGTGCCGTTGGGAATCGTGTCGTCGAGCGCGCAGATGGCTTTTGCGAATTCATCGATGACGTCGCGGTACGCCGTGCCGGGATGATCGCGCGTGAAGATGCTCTTGATGAAGGCCGGATCGACGGGTCTTCTCGACGTGGAGGCCACGCCCTGGAAGCGCTTGCTTCTCACCGCGAGGGTCGGGCTTCCTTCGCCCGTCCATACGAAAGCGTCGAGAATCAGCCGCTTCACGCGCCCGGGGTTTTTCTGCGCGAAAAGAGCGGCCCGCAGCGCGCCGGATGAAATGCCGTAGAGGTGAAGCGCGCTCTTTCTGGTGACTCGCCGGATCTCGTTCACCGCCGCCAGGAGGTCCCTTGCGCCGCGCTCGATCCCGCTGGAGACGCGTCTGGTCTTGGTGGATCTGCCGTAACCCTCGCAATCCACGCACCAGACGTCGTAGCCGCGCTCGGCGAGATAGTCCATCAGGGAGTATTCGGGCCGGCTTTTCACCTGAAGATCGAAAGTGGGCGTGGAGGCCATGGACGAGCCGTGCGCGAGGAGGACGACGCCTCGCGGTTTTTCCGGCCCCGCTTTTCGCTTTCTCCACAAGAACAGATCGGCCCCGTCGTGATGCGCCCGGTGTTCGCATCCTGTGATTTTTGTTTTCGGCATGGGGTTCCTTTTTGATAAGTGAAAATCGTTTGTGTTGGTGGCGCTTCCTGTGGGATTCTCGGTTCAGCGTAATACGAGTGCGGAAAAATGAAAAATCACAAAAAAGGGTTTCAAGTGGAATTCAGGTACGACCACGTACACTTCCTGACGCGCGACGTCCGCGCGATGGCGGATTTCTTTGAGAATATCTTTGAACTGGAGCTCATCTCCTACGAAGAAGAATTCAAGGGCGCACCCTACGCCATCTACAAACTCGGGGAGGGGGATTTGCGTATCAGGGGATACCGCGCAGGCGATGAACCAGACGCCGTAGCGCCCGCGCTGACGCACGGCCTCGACCATCTGGGCGTCGCGGTGGATGACGTGGCGGCGAGCGTCGCCCGCTTGGAAGAACGCGGCGCGGAGGTTTCGATGCCGCCCGTGGCCGCGGGCGTGGGAGGCCGCATGATCGCCTTCATCAAGGGGCCCGAGAACATTCGGATCGAAATATGCGAGCGGCCCAGCGCTTCCGGGGAGAGCGATTGACCAGCCGCCCGGCCTCCCCGAAATCATCCACCGATGGGGGCATGACGCTCGAACTGGTGCTGGGCTCGCTGCTCCTCACGATGGTGTGGGGCATGGCGCAGCCCGTCATCAAGGGCGCCTACGCGGGCATCACCCCCTACGCCATGATATGGATGCGCTGCTGCACGGGGGTCTTGACACTCACGCTCTACAGGCTGCTGATGCGCATTCCCGACAGGGTAACCCACCACGACCCCTGGAAGGAGAAGGGCCACCGCATCCTGAACGCCCTCATGCACAACGTCTATATCTGGTTCCTCTACCAGGGGATGTTCGGAACCGCCGCCGCGCGCGCCTCGGTGCTGCTCTACTCGCAACCCGTCTGGGTGATGCTCCTGAGCGCCGCGTTTCTCACAGGCGAGCGCATCACCCTCGTGCGGGCGCTGGGCTTCGCCACGGCGATGGCGGGCACCGTGACGGTGTTCTCGAACAGCCTGGAAGCGGGAGGCTCCTTACAGGCTGATTCCTACATCCTGATCGCCGCCGCCGGATGGGCGACGCAAACGATCCACTACCGCCGGTATCTCGGAAATTCCGACGTTACCTCGATCGCCAGATGGGCCATGCTCATCGGAGCGCCGACCTATTTTCTCCTGTCTTTCTCTCAGCCCAATTTCGGGGTCACGCATTTCGGCGGCGCGCAGATTTTCGCGGTGTTTTACATGGGCGTGATTGCGAGCGCGCTTCTGCTGGCCTACTGGGGCCATCTGCTGCTCCGCTATTCGCCAGCCAAAATATCGGTGTTCTTCTTCATGACGCCTATCGTCGGCGTGGTGGGAAGCGCCCTCTACCTGGGCGAGCGGTTGGGATGGCATCTGCTTATCGGCGCCGCCCTGACGGCGACGGGCGTGTGGCTCGTGACGGGAGAGAGGAGGTAGGCCAGAAGAAACGGGGATGATAGTTCCCGCTCAAACCCGCCATTCTTCGGCGAAGGAGCGTTGCGGGAAAACGGAGCGCTCCTCGCTCGATGTGCCGGAATCTAATCCGTTTGTTTTAGTAGCTGCCGAGCGTCAACTCTCCTTTCGCGAGTGTCTCGCCTTTCGCATCCATGGCGTAGACATATACGGTATAGGTGTGGTCCCGGCCGCCGGAGCATGGGCCCAGATACGCTCCCGAATCGCAATCGAAACATCCATGAGACCGGATTGATTCGATGCCGGAGGGCAATTTAGGGGTTTCGCCCTCGAAGGAAGGGACGTCCACGCTCTTGCCGCCGGCGGGAACCTTGACGGCCACTACCCCGTGAAAACCCTCGGAATCCCAATCCTCATCCGTGAAGTGAAGCTCCACTTTCGCCGCTCCGGCGGGAATGTTGGAGATTCTGAGGGCCGGTGACATTCCTTCTCCATCCTTGTATTTACAGATTCCCTTGTCGGGCACGGCTGAGCCGTTCCATGCCGAATCCATTAAGGAGACCTTCAGGTCCGCCGCCGAAGACGCCGACGCCAACGCCATGGAAAACAGGAAACATAATGCCGGGACAAGCATTTTTTTCATCTTGTTCTCTCCCCGAATGAGACGATGAAATGGTCCACTTTTTTGAATGTGTAATGTATCAAAAAAAATCAACTTTCAACGGGTCGCGGGCACGCAGACCATGCCTTCCATGAGCCTTCTCGCCGTGCGGTAGACGATCACCTTTTCGGCCTTGACTCCCTGGGGCGTGTTCGTGACTTCGGCGTTCACCGTCTGCACGCCCGAGGGGTGTCCGAGGCGTATGTCGCCGTCCCCGCTTCGGGCGGCCTCGTGCACCACGGTGCCGGGGACCCGCGCGGCCACGGCGAGGCACATCGCGCCCGTGAGCGCGAAGGCGCGGTGGGTCTTGCCCATCGAGATGATGCGGCCCACGATGTCGCAGGCGTCCGCCGGGACGACCTCGCCCTTCAGGTTCATGTATTCCACGGGAGGCGCTACGAGGACCACCTTCGGCACCGCCTGTATGCTCTCGGAAGCCTCTCTCCTGTCGCGCGCAAGCCCCATGCGCACCGCGGCCTCGGCGCGAATCTGCTCTAAATTCACCATCACCTCGACCCGGCTGTCGATGAGGCCCGGGCCCTCTCCGCCGGATAGCCCTACGTCCTTCGCGCGGAGGAATACCATCGGGTTGGTCGCGTCCACCATGCTCACCTCGATTTTCCCCACCCCCTCGATCTCGAAGAGGTCGACCGCGTTCCCCGAAGGCAGGAGCTTTCCGGTGGCGGCCCCTCCCGGGTCCATGAATTCGAGGGTGATTCTCGCTCCGGTCCCCGAAACGCCGGGCAGCTCGAACGATCCGTTCACGCCGGCCGCGCCGTCTTCCACCGGAAAACGGGCGTGGTAAGTCTTTCCCGTGTTCGTGTTGTAGACGCGGACGACGGCAGTCCCGCCCTCATCCACACGCACCAGCCCCTCGTCCACGGCGAAGGGCCCCACGGCGCTCGATATGTTCCCGCAGGTGCCGACGTAGTCCACGATTTCTTCGGTAACGCTCACCTGCGCGAAGGTGAAATCCACGTCCGCGTCCGCACGCGCAGAGGGGGCTACGACCGCGATTTTGCTGAGTGACGAGATTCCGCCCCCCAGGCCGTCGAGCTGGCGTCCGTTCGTGTCGGGACTGCCTAAGGCTTTCAGGAATATGGCGTCTCGCTCGGCTTGATCTTTTGGAAGGTCTTTTTCGTGAAAGACGATGGCGCGGCTCGTGCCCCCGCGCATGAAGACCGCCGGATATTTCATCTGTCTCATGTCAGGAGCCGTCCTGCGTTTGGGCCGGTGGGGAGCCACTCCCTTCGATGCGGGCGAGGGCGAGCGCACCGCCCGCAGCGAGCATGCGTCTCTCGCGCTCGGTCAGCGCGCACGCCGCGCCGAAAGCGTGGCCCGTCGCCTGATTTTCGACTTGGAAAAGACCCGTGATGAGGGAATCCTGAATGTTGGAGATGGAGAGGCTCTGCCCCTGGGCTATCTCTTCATAGTCGTCCTCATTGACGAACGTGAGGGGCAGGATGCCCCAGTTGATGAGGTTCGCCCGGTGGATTCTCGCAAAGCTCTTGGCGATGACCGCGCGGACTCCCAGTATCATCGGGCAGATGGCCGCCTGCTCACGGGCGGAACCCTGTCCGTAGGTTTTCGCCCCGACGATGATTCCGCCGCCCGCTTCTCTCGCGCGGGAGGCGAACGTCGCGTCCACGCGCGTGAAGGTGAAATCGGCCAGTGCTGTCATGTTCGTGCGGTAGGTGATGGCCTCGACCCCCGCCGGACTGATGTGGTCGGTCGATACGTTGTCGCCCAGCTTGAGGAGGACCTCACCGGTGCAGGAATCGCCCGGAGCCTCTCCCACCGGAACGGGTTGGATGTTCGGCCCCCGGATGATTTCCACCTCCGCCGGCTCCTCCGCCGGCGCGACGATTCCCGTCCTGTCGCACATGAAGCGGTAGGGCAGCAGGATTTCGGGCGGTTTTCCCTCGTTTCTCGGGTCTTTTATCTCCCCATGCAGAGCGGCTACGGCGGCCAGTTCGGGACTCGCGAGATATACCGAATCCTCGTTCAGCCCCGAGCGGCCCTTGAAGTTGCGGTTGAACGCGCGCAGGGAGTTCATGCCCGGCGCGGGGATGTGGGCGTAGCCGGGGCAAGAGCCGCACGTGGCTTCCGAGACGCAGACGCCCGCGGAGAGGAGATCGGCCAGATGGCCCGCTCTCGCGAGTTCCTCGAACGCCTGCCTGCTGCCCGGAAAGACGATGGCGTCGACGCCGTCGGCCACCTTGCGGCCCCTGAGCACCTGCGCGAAAGATGCGATGTCGGTGAACGAGCCGTTCGTGCAGCTTCCGATGATGACCTGGTGGATCGGCGTGCCGAGAGTTTCCGAGACCGGCACCACGTTCTCAGGGTGCGAGGGCAGGGCGATGAGCGGCTCGACCTCGCCTAAATCCAGTTCGATTTCTTCATCATAAGCCGCGCCCGGGTCCGCCTCCTGCGGCGACCAGTCGCCGGGGCGGCTGATGCGCTCGTAGAACTCCCTGGTCTGCGCATCGCTGGGGAAGATGCTTCCCGTTAAGCCCAGTTCGGTGCCCATGCTCGCGATGGTGAAGCGCTCGGGCACCGAGAGGGTGCGGACGCCGGGGCCCGTGTATTCAAAGAATTTGCCGGTTCCTCCGCGCGCGCCCAAACGGCGCAAAAGCTCCAGAATGACGTCTTTCGCCGTGGCCCAGTTTTTAAGTTTTCCGGACAGCGCGACCTCGACGATGAGGGGGCGGGGGATGATGGTCGCTCCCGTCGCCATGGCGGTCGCCACGTCCATGCCGCCCGCGCCGATAGCGAGCATTCCCACGGCGCCCCCCTGCGGCGTGTGCGAATCGGTTCCCAGGAGGCTTTCGCCGGGAACCGAGAATTCCTCCAGATGGACGTTGTGGCAGATGCCGTTTCCGGGTTTCGAGAAATGGATGCCGTGCTTTCGGCTGAAGCCGAGCATGAAGCGGTGGGCGTCCGTGTGCAGGCTGTTGACCTGGATGGTCTGGTGGTCTGCGTACATGACGGCTATCTTCTGTTTCACCCGCTCGAAACCCATGGCCTCGAAATGAAGCAGGGCCGTGGGACCCGAGGCGTCCTGTAAGAGCACCTGGTCGATTCTTATCTCGACCTCCTCGCCCGGCGTTCTCGTGGCGCCCGAGACGAAGTGCGCGTCCAGGAGCTTTTGGGTGAGGCTGCCCGAACCCGGATCAGCCACGGCTTCTGAGGGTTTTGTAGGGCCGCTTGGCGGGGCCGACGTAGCGCGCCCGGGGTCTGATGAGACGGTTGTCGGCCTGTTGTTCCAGGATGTTGGCCGTCCAGCCGGCTACTCTCGACATGGCGATGATGGGAACGAACAACTCCATGGGAATCCCCAGACCCTGCCAGAGGGGAGCGGAGTAGAAATCCACGTTCGGGATGACGCCCTTTCTGCTTTGGACCGCGTGGTCGAGCGCGCGCGCCATGTCGAACCACTTGCCCTCCCGCCCGGGGCGGTGGCATACCTCCTCGGCCAACTCGATGAGCACGCCCGCGCGCGGGTCTCCGCTCCTGGTGTACACCCGGTGGCCGAAGCCCATGAACAGTCTTTTCCTGGCGAGGGCCGCCTCGACGAATGGCTCCACGTTCTCGATATCGCCGATTTCCCTTAAAGTTTCCATCACCGCGAGGCCCGCGCCCCCGTGCAGCGGACCCTTGAGGGCGCCGATGCCCGCCGTGACGGCGGAATAGATATCCGACATCGTGGAGGTGACGACGCGCGTCGCGAAAGTGGAGGCGTTGATCTCGTGTTCGGCGTAGAGGACGAGAGTCGCGTCGAGCGCCCGGGCGTCGATTTTATCGGGCGCCTCGCCCGTGGTCATGTAGAGGAAATTCGCCGAATGCCCGAGTCCTCTTCTGGGATTGAGCGGTTTCAGGCCCGCCGCGAGGCGGTGCTGCGCCGCGATGATGGTGGGAATTTTCGCGGTGAGCCGGAGCGCCTTTCTGCGGTTCGCCTCCGTAGAGGTATCCTCCGCCTCGGGGTCGAAAAGCCCCAGGATACCGACGCCGCCTCTGAGCGCCGCCGTCCTCTGCTCGCCGGGGGGTATCTGCTTCAAGGCGCGCAGCATATCGGGCGAGAGCGCACGCTCGGCCTTGAGCGCCTCGTCGAAGGCCTTCAGGCGTTCGCGGGTGGGCAGTTCGCCGTGCCACAAGAGGTATATGATTTCCTCGAAGGTGACTTTCTTGCGCACCATTTCCGGCACGTCGTATCCGCAATACGCCAAAACGCCGTTCACGCCGTCGAGATCGCATATCCGCGTGTCGGTGGCGATGACGCCCTCGAGGCCTCTAATGGGTGTATCTTCCATGATGGTCTCCTTTGCGGCGCGTTTCACGCATACAGTTCGGGATTGGCGAGCGAGGTGACTTTCTCGCCCTCCACCGCCCGTTTGATATTATCGCACAAAAGCCGGTAGCTCTCACGCTGGACGCTCTCGGTCTGGGCGGCGTTGTGCGGGGATATCACGACGTTGGGAAAACCGTGGAGTGGATGTCCCTCCGGCAGAGGGTCCGGCTCGGTAACGTCGAGGCCGGCGCCCGCGATTTCCCCTCGGCGGATGGCTTCGGTGAGCGCGTCGGTTTCCACGTGGGGGCCGCGCGATACGTTGATGAGAAACGCCGTTTCCTTCATGAGTTCGAGTTCTCGCTCGCCGATCATGCCCGTGTTCTCGGGCGTCAAGGGCAGGGTGAGCGCCACGAAGTCGGCGCGCGGCAAGAGATCACCCAGCGTCTCCACCTCTTCCACCTCGAAGCCCACCGGCTTGAATTTTCCCCGCGTGCGCGTGTAGGCGCATATTTTCATCTCGAAGCCTGCGGCGCGCCCGGCGAGCGCTTGCCCGATGTTGCCGAGACCCACGACCCCCAGCGTCGCTCCTTGAAGCTGAACGTGGAGCCTGCGCTCTCCGGTCGGCCAGAGCCAGGGCCTTCGCGCCATGATGAGGGTGAGCGCCATGGCGTGTTCCGCCACGGGGGCGCAGCGCATCCAGCCGGGCGCGTTGGCGACGGGGATGCCGAGCTCGGTGGCAACGGCCACGTCGATGTTGTCGACGCCCGTGCCCACCTTGCCGACCACCTTGATGTCCGGCCCCGCCTCCATCAGCTCTCTCGTGATGGGCGCAAAGCCGGTGAACAGCGCGCAGGCGCTCGCGGCCGCTTCACGCAGGGTAGCCTCATCGAAGGATTCCGGCTCTACGAACTCATACCCCTCATGCAGGTATTCCTCCATGAAGGCCCTGCGCACGGGTTGCGTAAGGGTTCGCTCATCCACGCTCAAGACGCGGTGTGTCATTTTGATACTTTCCTCCATAAGATGATGCTACCGCACGATATGCTTCCAAAATTACGTTGCGAACCTTCTCAGTCCCCTCGTTCGAGATAACCCTGTAATTCCTTCGAGTCCCGTCTCAAACCGGAGGCAAGCCGTACCGAGTATCTGGCAATGGGCAGACTGCACTTTATGGCGATTATCAAGAAAACGAGCGGGAGCAGAATGTTTTTTATAATAATGGCAGCCAAGAGTTTTGTTATGTTTTTAACCATCTCGTTGGCCTTGTCGGGGAATTCCGTAATACCCGTGAAAAATGGTTTGATTGCATCAGATAAAATAGTGCTAGGTATAGTAGATAATTTGCTTAGCAAAGAATCGCAGCTCTCCCCGGCGAGGCGTTTGTTGATGCATTCGAGTTCATCCTTCATGGCATGGATTCGCTCCTGAATTCCCTCCATCTTCTGGTCGATTTTCTCGCGTTTTTCTTTTGCTGATACTAGTTCTTTTTCGGGAGTCGCGCCGCCGAGAAATTCCGGAACACGCTCCAGAACCCACTGGCCCCAACCGACTTTCTCATTGAATTGGTCGATTCTCTTGTCCAGTTTTTCAGCTTCTTGCTGGTATGATGATAGAGATTTTTTGAGCCTAGCCAACGAGGACTCCAAACGCGGTCTTTCTTTCTCAAGGTGCTGAGTATCGACAGAATCTATATTGGCATTGCGCGAGACTTGTTCTGTAATCAACGGCAAATTCTTCTTGTCCTCGGATAAATTCTTCTGGAGTTTGTCGATCTCCGTGTCCAACAAAAACATCTGGCTGAGCAGAAGACTGATGATGACGAACGCTGGAACAATGAAACGAAAGATGGAGGTGACAATAAATATCCGAACGAGCGAGTCGCGATAGTGAACTAAAGTGGCTTCGGAAACTTTGAATACTTCGCAAAACCGATTGCGGAAGCGTTCCCGAGCAGCGAGCAACAGGGCTGATATCGCCACAAGGCCGATCACAAAAAACCCCCATTTGAAAACGGAACTCGAAGCAACTTCGAGAACAATTTGCTGGAGAAACAGTGCTCCCGTTGCCCAAACCATCGCGGATGAGAGTCGCTCGACGGCATCATTTATCGGGTCAAGCGCCTCGCCAACTTGGATTGACGCAAAAAAAGGTATCTTGACTTGGGAGCTTTGCAATACGGAAATCCCGGCATTGATACTTTTCGATAGGGCAAAGATCTTAATGGATTCATCTGTCGTTCCCTTGACTCGGTCTTTGGCGTAATTGTCTAACGCTCCAGAAGAGGAGAGAACTGTCAGCACCAGCACGGAGGCGGTAACAATCATCGTCCTGACGCTCAAGACGCGGTGTGTCATTTTGATGCTTCCCTCCTGCATCATGGGTGCGACATGCGGAAGGGCTCTTAAATTTCTCTTTCGCGCCCGCCATGCTCGAAACGCCGGGCCGCCACGCGGGGGGCGGGTCCGAACCGTCGCGCGAGAAACCGTCGCGCTCGAGCCTGTCGCGGTACCAGGCCTCGTTCACCCGGTTGGAGTCTGGGTCCATCCTGGCCATGTCGCAGAAAATCTCGACCCCGTTTCCGCACGGGTCGTGAAAATAAAAGGCGCGGTTCTCGCCCAGGGTGCCGTCGCCCTCCGGATGCGTGGGGCTGTGGACGATCGGCCCCGCCGCAATCTTGATTCCCTTCGAGCGGACGTGCGCGGCCCAGGCTTCGAGTTCCTCGCGGGAGTCCACCTCGAAGGCCACGTGGTGGAGGCCGACCTCGGGCGCTCTCATGTCGCCTTCCTTGGGCGTGAGGCCCGCTTCTTTGGGGTAGGCGATGAGGGAGACCTCGTGGTGGCCCTCGCCGCAGCGCATGAAGCATATCCCCCAGGGACTGTGGGGGTTGTCGCCCGGTTCGTAGCGATCCGAAACCCTGAGACCCATGACGTCGCGGTAGAAGGCCACCGTCTCGTCCAGGTCGTGGACCTTGAGGCCCACGTGCTGGATGCGTTTCAAGGCAGGAGGAGTAGCGCTCATGGTGCCTCCTTCTCGGGATGAATATGAATCAGGCGGGCACTGGATCTTCGCCGCCGCGCGTGCGTTGCAAGACGAACACCGCCACGAGGGCGATGACGCCTGCGGCGTAGGCGAGATACCTCAAATCTCCTTCCAGCGGGGTAATGAATACCACGAAATTTCCCACGGGCAGAAGCAGGCATACCGAGCCGATGAACATCAACGCGCGCTCCAGGCCGTTCGCGTCCCGCGTCATGAAGTTTTCCATCCATCCGGCCCAGCCGACGATGCCGATGACGCACGCCCCGAAGGTGATGGCCACCTCCGTCGTCGTGCCGCTCAAGAGAAGCGGGGTGTAGACGAACAGAAACGGCATGATGAAGAGCCACGAGGCGAGTTTCAGCGCCTGGAAACCCGTTTTCACCGGGTCCGACACGGCGATGGCGCTCGCCGCGTAGGCGGCCAGGGCGACCGGGGGGGTCACGGCGCTTACGACGGCCACCCAGAAGCAGATGAGGTGCGCGTGAACGGTCGGCACGCCCAGGTTGGTGAGCGCGATGACGCCGAAGATGACCAGCACCACGTAGCTCGCCGTGATGGGCAGGCCCATGCCGACGATGTAGCCCGCCACGATCACCCAGATGATGGTGAGCGGCAGGAGGCCGAAGCTGAATTCCGTCAACAATATGGAGATGCGGCCCGACAGGTCGCTTTGCGTCGCGCAGGAGAGCAGGATGCCCAGCACGCACGCGATGCAGCCGATGACGAGTGTGTTCCTCGCGCCCGCTTCCAGGGAAATCCAGGTGACCTTGATGATTTGAATGGCGAGTTGGCCGAGCCGAGTGAAGAGGATTGGGCCCGTTTCATACTCGGGATCCGCGGATTCGCCCTGCGTCGCGGCCATGAGGATTTCGCCGAGCTTCAAGACGATGAACGCCGCTACCGTCCAGAACAGGGCGTCTCCCCAGTTCATGCCGCGCAGCGTGTCCGCGAACCAGGCGAAAGGAGCGCCGACTGTAAGGCCGAAGAAATAGGAGAAGACGCCGAAGGCGATGGAAATCAACAGGAACGGACGGCCCGTTTTTTCCGCCGTCGGTGTCTTGAGGTCCGAGAGCAGTTCGCAGATTTTCAGCATCACGATGAGGCAGATGGTCTTGAAGGCCGCCAGGAACGCGGAATCGCCGATGACGAGGTAGTACACCATCACGGGGATGGGCAGCAGGAAGTGGAGACGCGGGATGATTCTGCTCCAGGGGGGCAACTCCGAGGGGTCGACGCCGTGGAGTCCCCGCCGCACGGCGCGGATGTAGACCATGTAGCCCACCGAGAGATAGTAGAGAATGGCCGGGAGCGTCGCTATCTTGACGATCTCGAAATAAGAGGTTTCGGTGAGTTGCGCGACGAGAAAGGCCCCGCCCGCCATGATGGGCGGCATGTAGGCCCCTCCCGTGGAGGCGGCCGCCTCGACCGCTCCGGCGAACTCCGAGCGATAGCCCACCCGCTTCATGAGGGGGATGGTGAAGGTTCCCGTCGTCACCACGTTGGCCACTCCGCTGCCCGAGATCATGCCGAACAGCCCGCTCGACATGACGGCCGTGAGGCCGGGGCCGCCCGTTTTCTGGCCCGTCACCCGGTAGGTGG
This sequence comes from bacterium, assembly GCA_965221165.1. Lineage (GTDB taxonomy): Bacteria > UBA8248 > UBA8248 > UBA8248 > UBA8248 > Bin107. The sequence continues at coordinate 589,933 of CBDCRP010000003.1, read as the reverse complement.
CGTCGATGAGGAATTCGCCCAGACCCGTTTTTTCCAGGAATGCGCCCAGAACGACGAAGATGACGATGTAGGTGGCGAACACCTCCACGATGAGGCCGGTGATGCCGTCGGCCTCAAGCATCAGGAACTCGGTCACGCGGTCGAGCCCGAAGCCGTCGTGAAACAGGAGTCCCGGCGACATCTGCGCGATGGGCTTGAAGCTGTAGATCAGGAAGAAGAAGCCGATAAGCGGGATGACGGGGCCGATGACGCGCCTTGCGATGTCGAAACTCACCGCCGTGAGCAGCAGCGTGTATATCACCACCGAGGTGGGCACGGGGCCGCCGATGCGCGTGGTGAGTTCGATGTTGTAGATGTTCCACCAGATGATGGGGGCGACGGCAGATACGATGAACAGCCAGTCCGAAAGCGCGGGAAGCTCCGAAATGCGCTCCCTGGTGGCTTCATGCCGGTAGAGGAACGCGCCGAGGAACCCGCCGAACAGGGGGATCAGGTAGGTTTCGACGCCCAGGAATTCGCTCCACAGCCCGTCGCGGTAGAAAGCGCCCCAGTAGGCCCACAGGGCCAGTGAGGCGCACATGGTGACGAGCGCCAGGAACGAGAAGATTTCATCGAGATAGGCGAAGCCTTCGCGGACGGGCCTTTGCCTGCTTTTATAAACGAGGATGCACAGGGTGGCGGTCGCCAGAATGTAGACGCCCTTGAAGATTTCCGAACGCGGGGGACCGAAGTAGGAGATATGAACGAAGAAGTAGGAAAACGCGACGGAAATAATCGAAACGACAACCCGTGAGAAGCCCTTCAGGTCCCGCGGAACGACCATCTCGTCCGAAATGAGGCCGAGCTTCATCAATATGGGCAAGAGATTTCGAAACATGGCGTCCTTATCTGGCCTGGGCGATTGGGCCGTCAATTGCGAGAAAAAGCGCTAGGCGAAAGAATCCCGGGGAGAAGGAGAAGTTTCTCGGTATCTCCTCCTCCCCGGGTGCGATTTCTCGCCGGGGTTGTCGTTGCGAGAATCAGAAGCCTTTCACGACCTCGGCGGGCACCTTCACGCCGCGTTCTTTCCAGTAACGCGCGGCTGCGGGGTGCACGAAGATCTTGTGAACCTTCAGCGCGTTGAAGTTGCCGCTCAGGTCGCGCCAGTAGCGCGCCGTCTTGGTCAACTGCTTGAGGTTATTGGGATCGGCAATGACCTTGAGCATGTTGTAAATGGCGTCGTTGGACATCTGCTTGTGCGCGATCCACCAGACGTCATAGGCGATGGAGCGCGCTGGAGCGTTCATTCCCCGGACTTCCTTTTGAACGGGAATGGTGATCGGCACGTAGAACTTGTTATCGCCCGTCACCGTCTTCTGTTCGGCCTCGCTCAGGCCGATGTAGCGCACCGGCTTCTGGATGGAGAGCCGGGTGAGCGCCGGGATGGTGAAGGGAGCGCCGGCGGAGCAAAACACGTCGACCTGGCGGTCGCCCAGGGCGCGGCCCGAGGCGGCGAAGCCCAGGTAGCGCGGCTTGATCTTGTCGATAAGCCCGACGGAGGTGAATATGTTCTTGCAGTTCACGTGGCTGCCCGTTCCCTGCTTGAGCAGGTTCACCCGCTTGCCCGCCATGTCCATGTAGGACTTGATGGTGCTGTCCGCCAGCACGGCGATGATCTGCGACTGCGCGCGGACGTTGGCGACGATGCGGAAGTTCTTGTTGGCGCCGTCTTTCTTGAACAGGCCCGTGCCCGTCCAGGACTGATAGACCTGGCCCACGTGTCCCCACGATGTGGCGAACTCACCCAGGCTCACGCGGCGGACGTTGGCCACCGAACCGGCCGAGGGGGAATACTGGAAGTAGAATTTTCGTCCGAGCTTCCTGTTGAGAAGCTGGGTTCCCGCGCTGATGGAAGGATGCCACCCGCCTCCGGAGGGGCCTCCGCCGAAACGATAACGCTCGGCGGCGTCCGCCGTGCAGAACGTGAACGCCACGGCTGCCGCCACTGTTGCCAAGAATGCGAATTTCTTCATTACGGGCTCCTTTTCATGTTGAAAACATGCACGAATTTTGATGATGACGCCTCATCACCAGATGAACGCCTAGGTGGTTTCAGAGTTCCCCGTGAACTCAAGTCCTCTGCCTTCCGGTATTCTCCGCCCCTCATTCGCACGGCGGGGCGCGCGTCTTTCTTTACGCTGATGAGTATGCCTCATTATCTCCGCTGAAAACTCCGTGTCAAGGCCTCCGCCCTCCCACGCGGGCGGTCCCGGCCGCGAGAGCATTTTCTTACGATGTGTGATAAGGAATAGGAAATCAGACGGAATCCATTGCTCCACTGTTGAGAGAAATTCAAACTCCATGATGTCTCAATTCGATGGGAGAAGATGATGAAGGCCATACACGTGCATGAATTCGGAGACCCCGAGGTGATGGTATTGGAGGAGGAGGCGGACCCGGCACCCTCGGCGGGACAGATCCTGGTCGATGTGAAGGCGGCGGGCGTGAACCCCGTGGACATGACCTTTCGCTCGGGCGCGCATCCGCTCTCGAAGAGCCTGGCCTTGCCCTGGACGCCCGGCATCGATGCGGCGGGCGATGTGATAGCCGTTGGAGACGGCGTGAGCGCCTTCTCCCCCGGCGACAGGGTTTTCGGCGCGGCCACAAGCGGCGCGTATGCCGAAAAGGCGCTCTTGAACCCGTTTCGCACGGCGAAACTCCCCGATAATCTCTCCTATGAGGAGGGCGCGTCCTTGCCGGTGGTCTTGTACACGGCCTATTACGCGCTGATTTACAAGGCGGGCATCAAGGCGGGCGAGACGGTGCTCATCCACGCGGGCGCGGGCGGCGTGGGCTGCATCGGGATTCAAATCGCAAAAGCGGCCGGGGCGCGCGTCATCACGACGGTGAGTTCGGAAGAAAAAGCGGAGTTTTGCCGTGGGTTCGACGCCGACGTGGTGATCAACTACCGCGAGGAGGATTTCGCCGAACGCTGCCTCGCCGAGACCGGCGGCGTCGGGGTGGATTCGGTGATCGAGATGGTGGTTGTGGAGAATTTCGACGCGGACTGCCGGGCGGTGAAGAAATGCGGCTGCATCGTCGTGCTCGGCGCCGGAACGGGCAAAAACCCGGTGGGTTCGGTGAACTACCCGCCGTTTTACTCGAAAGACATCGACGTACGGGGGATGAGCCTGTTCAATTCGGACCCCGTTTTTCCTGAAATGGTGCGTCAACTCGACCTGTTGCTGGCCGATGGCAGGGTGCGCGCCTCGGTGGGGGAGACGATGCCGCTCGCAGAGGCCGCACGCTCCCACGACGTGCTCATGACGGGAAAGGTCTTTGGAAAAATCGTGCTTACGATGGGCGGCTAGCCGCCGCGTCGGAGCATCTGGTGAACCCACATGAATGACGATACGATTCAGCCGGGAATTGCGGGGACGTATTCCGTCGTCGTGGCGGATGAGCACGTGCCCCTGCACCTAAGGGGTACGAACGCCGAGGGGGCGGCGACGCCCGAGTTGGTGCGGTTTATGGAAAAGGCCTCCATGGATGCTCTCGAAAAACATCTTGGGGCCGATCAGACGAGCGTGGGGACGAAAGTATCTCTCACCTACATGGCTGGAACGCCCAAGGGAATGCGGGTTGAGGCGCGGGCGCGATTGGTCGAACGCGAGGGCAGGCGCTGCGCCTTCGAGGTGGAGATTCAAGACGAGGTGGAGGTCGTCGCCCGGGGGACGAACGAGCGCTTTATCGTTCCCCGCGAGCGCACGAACGAAAAACTCATGCGAAAAATTGAGGAAATCGAGCGGCGGCAGATTTCATCGCTTCCCGGAGAATGAGGAAAATGACAGACGAAACCTATGGCCCAGGATTCCAGAAGGCGCGAGAGGCGGCGCTGGCTCGATCGAACGGCGTATGCCAGGCATGTGGACACTTCCGGGCGACGGCGGCCCACCACTGGCAAAGGCGTTACAGTTCCGATGTGGAAATCATGCCCGACCATCTCACGGGCCTCTGCGATCTTTGCCACGGGATGATCACCACGCTCCGCAAGGCGCTCAGCACCGCCGAATCGGAGAACCGCCCCGAAGCGGCCGAGAACGCCGACAGGCTTACAGAAAAACAGAAATCCTACATCGGGGATTTATTCCGGGAGGGGGGGTACCACTTCTCCGACGAGGGGTTGGTGAAGATTGCCGAGACCCTTTTCACCCGCTTCATCTCCGGCGAGGGCGAGCAGTTGGAACAGCACCACTCGATCCTGTTGGGCGCATGGAGGGGGGAAGGCAAGCGCCGCGTTTCCGACCTCACCAAGCATGAAGCCCACGCGCTCATCGAGATGCTCAAAAGCGGGGATTGGGCGCGGCCCGCTCCCAAACCGGCTCCTGCTCCCGAACCGGATGCGCCTCCGAAGCCCGTGTCTGCTCAGGATCTCCCGCGCCGGAGCGTTTCGCGTCCTCGGGGGCGGCGGCGATGGGCGATAATCGTCGTGCTGGTTTTTGTGGCCGGTTGCCTTCTCGCCTTTTCGGGAGAAAAACCACAATGAAAATCATAGGCAACATCAAGAGAACGATCCATAAATCATTACATTGACAATATATTATAATTCAAATAGATATTAGATATATTTCATGTAATATCGAGGAAAGAAGTGGACGGTTTGGAAGGAATTCGGGTGCTGGACCTGACGCATTACGTGGCGGGTCCGTTCTGCACGTTGATGATGGGCGACGCGGGCGCGGACGTCGTCAAGCTCGAGCCGCCGAGCGGCGATCGCGTCCGTAATTTCCCCACCTCCTTCGACGGGGAGAGCAGGCTGTTCCTGGGCCTGAACCGCAGCAAACGCAGCCTCGCCCTCAACCTGCGCACGGAGCAGGGCAGGGAGATCGCCAAAAAACTGGCCTCCCGAGTGGACGTGTTCGTGGAGAGTTATCGTCCCGGAGCCATTGAGAAATTCGGACTCGGCGCAGACGCCCTGATGCGCGAAAACCCCCGGCTCATCTATCTCTCGATTTCCGCCTACGGGCAGGGGGGGCCTCTGCGCGAACGCCGGGGCATCGACCCCATCATCCAGACCACGGCGGGCATTCCCGCCGAACAGGGAGCGGGCGGCGCGCCCGAGTTGGTGCAGGGCTCGTTTGTGGATTACATGACGGGCGCGCTCGCACTCGGCGCGGTGATGATGGCGCTTTACGTGCGCGAGCGCACGGGCGAGGGCCAGCGCATCGACGCATCGCTCCTGGGCGGGGCCACGGCCATGCAGTTCGGCCGCCTCATGTGGGCCAGCGACTCGGAACCCGTCTCGAAGGTGGAAGACGCCCTGAGCGACAGGATCGCCCGCGTCTATGAAGTCTCGGACGGGCACATCTACCTCTACATGGACGTGGATGGTTTCTGGGAGAAATCCTGCGAAATATTAGGCCTTCCCGAATTGCTCGAAAACGATGCCTGGCAGGTGTTTCGGGGAAGGCACGATGCGCGCGAAGTCATCATCCCCCGCGTGGAGGAGGTCTTGCGCACCGCACCGGCGGAAGATTGGGTGCGCAAGTTCGAGGGCGAGGGCGTGCCCTGCGCGCGCGTGAGGAAGCCTACGGACCTCTATGAGGACCCGCAGATGCGGGCGATGGGCTATCTCGCCCGGGCGGAGCATCCCGAATACGGCGTTTTACAAATCGGGGGCGTGCCCGTGAAGTTCGACAAGACGCCGTCTTCCGTGCGGAGGCCGCCGCCCATGCTGGGGCAGCACACCGATGAGGTGCTCGGGGAGATGGGCTTCTCCCAAGAGGAGATAGCCGCTCTTAGAACGGAGGACGTCGTCCGCTAGCGGATTTTATATTTTGCGTTGCGCGCCGTTGGCCACTGGGTGACGGCTCGCTTAGCATTCCGCCGGAATCCGGTACAGAGAGAAGATTCTTTTCGGCGAAATTTTTTTGCCGTTTTATCAAAACGTGGAGAGAAAAGATGATTCGGAAGCTACGCACCGAAAGAGACAACCAGCAGTGGATGCTCGATTTGGCCTTGAACATGAGAGGCCGCGTCCAGAACTTCGAGCGCGATTACCTGGAAGTCCCCCAGGGCAAGCGCGCGCACAACTACCAGATGCTGCCCAAGGTCTGGCGCGAGTCCGCAGAAGAACACGAAAAACTCGGGAAGAAAGCCCAGAGAGAGGGCTTTGACGCCACGGCCACGGAGCACTACGACCACGCCATCGAGGCCTACCGCATGGCGCAGCACCCGATTTTCTATGACGACAATCCGGTGAAGATTTACCTGTGCAACAAGCTCAAGGAGATGGTCGACAGGCGCTCGGAAACGGCTTCTTATCCCATCGAGCGCGTCGAGGCGCCCTTCGACGACGGCAAGACGATATCCTGCCTCCTGCACCTGCTGCCGGACCGCAGAAAAGCACCCTGCATCATCTACGTGCCGGGCATGGACCAGAGCAAGGAAGTCTTCCCCCACGCGCGGCGCAACGTGGCGGCGGACAGGGGTTTTCACGTCCTGGCGATGGACGGACCGGGGCAGGGGAATTCCAACATCCAGAAAATCCGCGCCGTAGGCGACAATTACGAGCGCGCGGGCGCCGCGGTGATGGACTACCTCCTGGGGCGCGAGGAAATCGAACCCGCCAAAATCGGCATCTACGGCATCAGCATGGGCAGCTTCTGGTCGCTCCGCCTGGCGAGCTACGACCACCGGGCGGCGGCGGTGGCGAGCGCGGTGGCGTGCTTCAACCCCAACAACACCATCTTCACGCAGTCCTCTCCCCGCTTCAAGCAGGTGTTCATGTACATGGCGGGCATGGACGATGAGGACGCCTTCGACGAGATGGCGCGCAACATGACCGTAAAGGGCTACATGGACAAGATTCAGTGCCCCACGCTTCTGGTGACGGGCGAGTTCGACCCGCTCTGCCCGCTCGAGGACGCCATCGAGGTGTATGAGGATCTGACGTGTCAGAAAGAGATGTGGGTGTTCGAGAACCAGTTCCACCCCCTGGTGAGCCTGAAGAATCTCGGCGGCATGGACAACCACCAATACATTCTGGACTGGCTGCACCGCGCCCTGATAGGCGAGAGCGTGAACGACAACCGCATCGCCTACGTCAAGGAGAAAAGCGACGGCCCGTTCGGCGAGTGCGAGTGGACGCCGCCGGTGAGACCCGGAGAGGTGTATTTCTAGGAGTATCCGGGAAGACGAAAGTCTTTCACGGTTGCTATGCTCCGCCCAAGCGCGCTAAGGCCGCACGAGCGGTCACGATGGGAATGCCTTCGATTTCTCCTAAGGTGAGCATGTGTTTCTTGTCGCCTGAGACGATCAGGTCGGCCTCGCCTGCGATTGCCGCCGCCAGAATCGGGTTGTCCCCCGGATCCGGGGAGAGGTTCACCTCCGGCAATTCATCGAGGATGAGGGCGCGGGAGCCGATGTTATCGAGGATGTCCGCCGCTTCATCGGGGTCGATAAATTTCCTGAGACGAGGCCGGGAGACGACGTCGGCTATTTCCGCGATTTGCGCGGCGGACGTTACGAGTTCGATCTCGCCTCGCAGCCATGCCCGATACAACCCGTCCGGCGGTGTGCCGCTGGAGATGAGCGCGCCGATGAGGACGTTGGCGTCAAGAACGACCCGCACGCGCGGCGTCCACCTCCTCGTCGATCAGATCGAGGAGTTCCTCTTGGTCATACCGAGCGTTGCGGTCCTTGACCCGGCTCACGGTGAGTTCCAACACGCGGCGGCGCACGGCTTCGTCCACGAACCGGGAGAGGTCTCCTTTCTTGCCGCCGTTGCGCGCAAGAAAGGTGCGGACCGCGCGGTCTGTTTCTTCGGGAATGGAAAGGTTCCATCGAGTCATGGGACAATCTCCTGTGTATATACACATAAACGCATACACACTTATCATATCGAAGCTTGGTCCCCTGGTCAATTTCGCGCGCTCCGAGCGAACCCTGCTTCCCACCATCCCGAGAGACATCCTGATGCTTCCCGGAATGCGAGCGGCGCTTTTCGCCTGCCTGGTGTAGAATTCCGCAAAACCGGACGTTTCCCGGGAGGCGCTCATGTTTTCTTTCGGCCTGAATGCCTTGTTTCTCTTGCTCGTCCTGGCCGTTCCCACTGGAACCGCTTCCGCCGCCGAACGGCCGGATCGCCCCGTCGGGAAGGTCGCCGACCCGGTCTCCGAGTGCAGCCCGGAGATGATCGGCGAGTGGATTTGCGGCAAAATTCGCTATATGAAAATATCCTTTCATGTGGGTGAGGACGGAATTACGAGAGTGAACTTCACGGACGGCTGGCTTTCCGGGGAGGGGCGCCGAACGCATACGGACATCGTGGACGGCAAAGCCCACGTCTTGAAGAACGGAACCCGATACGCGTCTTCGTGCAACCACAAAATTAAGACCCGGAAAATTTATCGACGCGCCGCTCGGGATGCAACCACCGGAAGAGTTCTCATCGGGGATTACATCGTCCTCGAAGACGGGCGAATGCTCATCGGCTTGTTCAGCAGTGGAAAGATGGAAGGCTACGATGTCAGAAATTCCTCCAGACCGAGCGAGCCGGACAGCATCGTCGAGTGCATCAGGTGTATAAAAACGGGCTGTTGAGGCTTTGCGCATGGCCCTTACTGAAACCAGTGGCGCTCGGGATGCGGTGGACGCCGCCCGCCGCCATCGACGGGGGAGCGCGGGCGTGAATCCTTCCCTCCGGTTTTTCTGCTTCAGCGTATTCCCGATCCGGTAAGTCCTCTCCTTGGATCACCAACTCGCCATCGCTTTCAGTCTCACGGCGTCGGTTTCGTTCGCCGTCTTCAGCATCGTCGCGCGCAAGGCTCTGGGAGCAACCACACCCTACGTCGGCGCCGTGATCGGTCTGGCGATAGGGATTCCGATTCTGGGCGGCCTCTCCCTCGTCTTCTCGGACTGGGGCGGGCTCACGTACAAGGCGGCGCTGTGGTTTTTTGTGGGCGGTATCTTCGCGCCGGGCTTCAGCCGGTTACTTCTGTTTCTAGGCTACAGGAGCATCGGCGTGGGCCGCACGATGCCTTTGGTGACGATAACGCCTTTCCTCGCGACGCTGGTGGCGATCGCCTGGCTCGGGGAGAGGCCGGACCTCGCTGTCTGGCTCGCCATTTTTTTCGTCACGGCGGGGTGCCTGTTCCTGACGGCCAAGCCCGAGGGGGATTCCGACTGGCGGCGGATTCACATGATTTATCCTTTTCTGCACGCCTTCATGATGGCCTTCGTATCTACATCAAGGCGCTATGGATTGCTCCTCTATGGAGACTTCATCATCGGCGCGCTGATTGCGAACGCCGTCTCCCTGCCCACGCTCTTACTGCTCGCTCCCGCCCTGCCCAAGGCCGAGCGTTTCCGGATGGACAGGAAAGGACTTTTGTGGTTCACGGTCGCGGGCGTCATCAACGCGGTGGCGTATATAGCGTTTTTCGCCGCGTTTCAGTATGGAGAGGTGTTCATCGTGATGCCCTTGAGCTATACGGCTCCTTTGTTCTCCCTCCTGCTCGCGCGGGTCTGGCTTAAGGAGGAGGAGAAACTGACGTGGCAAAAATGGGCCGGGGCGGCGCTGCTCTTTTGCGGTACGGCCATCATCGCCTGGGCGAGCGCGTAGGCGAAATGGAAAAAGCCTCAGCCTGGAGAACGCCTTGAACCCTTTGCTGGCCTCGTTTTTTGCGCTCGCCTCGGCGGTGCTGTTCGCCGTCTTCAGCGTCATGGCGCGACGGACCATGCGCCACGCGAGCGCCTTCACGGGCAGCCTGGTCACGCTGAGCATCGGGACGGCGGTTCTGGTCGTCGTTTCCGCCTTTTTTTCTTCATGGAGCGAACTCACCTTGCCCGTCGCCCTGTGGTTTCTGGCGGGCGGCGCGCTCGCGCCCGGAATGGCGCAGGCGCTCATGTTCCTGAGCATCAGCAATATCGGGGTGGGCCGCGCCATGCCGCTCATCACGGTGACGCCTTTTTTCTCCACGCTCGTGGCGATGGCCTGGCTCGGCGAGCGACCGGGCGTCGTGGTGTTAGGCGCGACGCTCTTCGTCGTTGCGGGATGCGTTCTGCTGGCGCTCAAGAGGGAAGGGGAAAAGCCCTGGCGGAGGATTTTCATCCTCATGCCGATGGCCCACGCCGTCTCGTTCGCCTTCGCCGCATCCATCAGAAAACAAGCGCTCACTCTCATGCCCGAACCGCTGCTGGGGGCCACGCTTTCTTATGCGATTTCCATCCCCGTATTGTTCATGTTCTATCCCTTCCTGCCGGGAGATGAGCGGCTCTCCTTCAACCGGGCGGGCGTCACGGGATTCGCGCTGGCGGGCTCGATTCTCACGGTTTCTTTTTTCTGCCATTTCACGGCGTACCGCTACGGCGACGTATCGATCATCGCCCCCATCGTGTATACGGCCCCGTTGTTCTCCCTGCTGCTGGCCCGGATATGGCTCAAGGGAGAGGAGGAGATTACCTGGCAGAAAACGGTGGGCGCCGCCTTGTTGTTCATCGGCATGGTGGTGATCATCTGGCAGGCGGCTTAAGAGTGAAGGGGTTTACACTTCCCACATGGGGATATTTGTGCGGCTTCCGCTTCGCATTATTTATAACTTGAAAAATTGCGTATAGATGTGTATACTATAAGGTCAATTCTTAAATTACATTTTGAGTTGGTCCTAAGTTTTGCAGACATTATTTTTGTTCCTAAATCTAGTTGAGAAATATGAATTTTGACGAAAAAAAGGAGATGACATGAGCAGGACCGTTTGCGTTCTCGTCACTTTTTTGGTAGGGACTTTATTTTTTGTAACACCAATTTGGGCGCAAAAAAAATGTTAGTTGAAGCGTGCCATTGGTACTATGTACAGGGTCGAAAGAGTTTAGTAATTACTGCAATGGCGAGTTGCGACAGGGGCTCAGTTTCGGTTGAAATATTCTCAGACGGTGAACCTATCGGACGAGGAAAATCTGCGCAATTATTGTTGTCAGGCTTCCAAATACAAACTAAAGCCAAAGATAAGCCGACACCACCAGTGACACTCCTATATCGCATAAGGCCTCATGTGAATAATTCTGTATGGCCGAGGAAAGAATTTAAACATTGTGTCAAATAACATTTATTCAAGACTGGTTTTAGGGACATTTTTCGCTCACCTGTATTAGTTCTACTTGGCCGTACCGAGGTGCATATGTCTTGATACCTAAGATGCGGTAGCGATTCTTGCCTATTAATTTCTTCTGCAAAGTTTCAACATAGGGCTAAAATATTCGAAACAATTTACTCCTGTATTGATCGCGATTGACGCGACACAGTATCAGCTTTAACCAAATTTCGTTATCTGCGATAATCCCCGCGTCTTGGACGCAAATGAGTCTCAAGTTAGGGGTGATTTCGAAGGGCCTAGTGAATCTTTGGTCCCCGAAGGGGCTGTTCTACCTTTGCACCTTATCCAGGATGCCGGTGGCCTCGAGGTCTTTTCTGAACGCGTCTTTTTCCCGCTGCGTGAGGGGCACGACGGGCGGGCGCGGCGCGCCCGCGGGCAGGCCGAGCAGTCTCGTCCACTCTTTTAAGTACGCCGTCGTGCGTCCGTTCGGGCCCGTCGTAAAATACTTCTTGCGAATCGCGCGCAAAGGCTCGAGCGAATAGTTGATCTGCCAGGCCTTTTCCATGTCCCCGGCCATCGCCGCCTCGTAGTAGTCGCGAATCGGCGTGTAGCCCGGCACCTGATACAGGTACGGCAGGGGCGAGGACATGTGCACCTGCATTCCCAGATGGGTGAGGCTGACGAGGAAGCGCTCCTCGTCCGGGTCGCAGACGACGATCTCATCCCCCACGCGGCGGCGCACCTCGCTCTGGTGGGCGAGGCTGGGGACGGCGTTCTTGATGCAGCAGATGTTCTCGAGCGTGCAGAGCCGCTCGATGAGTTCGGGACTCAGGGTCGTTCCCGACTTGGGCTGATTGAACAGCGAGAGGCCGATGTCTATCTGATCGCAGATGGTCTTGAAGTAGAGGAAAATCTCGTCGTCGTCGTGCGCTCCGTACACCGGATTGATCATGATGGCGTAATCCGCACCCACTTCCTCGGCGTGTTTCGTGAGCTCCACCGCCTCGGCGATGTTGATGTGCGGCGTGTGGGGGATGGTCTGCGCGCCTCCTCGGCTCTCCTCGCAGACGATGTGCTGCACCCGCTTGCGCTCTTCGGGAGAAAGGGACCAGAACTCGCCCATCAGCCCGTTGCAGAAGAACCCGTCGATCTTGAGATCGTCGATGCAGGTTCTCACGAGTCTGCGCAGGCCCTCCTCGTCCACCTGGCCCTCCGGCGTGAAGGGCGTCGTCAAGGCGGTCCAGACGCCCGTCATGTGTTCCCTGCAATAGGCTTTCGCTTCGGATTTGGTGTATTCCATAATCAATTCCTCTCCTCGAATACGGTACGAAACCAAAGAACGAACAAGTGGCCGGCCACCATGCAACCGGCGCTTTATTTTCCCCCCAAAATTCCCCCATCATACCACCTACGGGCCGCAAGACGCGGCGGGTGCGTTTCAGTTCCTGAAAGAGGGCCGCAGGCGGGCGATCCCCCTCCCGTAGATGAAGCCCATGATCCCCCGGGGAGCGTAGAGAATGATCAAGACGATCAAGGCGCCCGAAGCCAGCTTGTGGAAGTGGGGGAAATTGGCCCAGGTGAATTCCAGGATGAGGTACAGGGTCGTCGCCCCGATGACGGGGCCCCACGCCGTGCCCCGCCCGCCCAGGATGCACATGAGCACCATCTGGACGCTGAACAGGATGTTGAACACGGTCTCGGGATCGATATAGGTGATATAGCGGGCGTAAATCCCTCCCACGACGCCCGGGAAAAACGCGCTCATGATGAAGGCGATGAGCTTGTAGAGAGTCGTGTTCGTCCCCAGCGTGTCCGCCGCCGTCTCGTCTTCTCGAATCGCGAGCAGGCGGAGGCCGAACCGGCTCGATTCGAGCCACAGCATCACGAGAAACACCGATAGGGCCACGATTCCCATGGCAAAGTAGAGAGGGAGGATCTGGCGCAGAATCGGCAGGGAAAGTCCCTCTGCGCCGCCCGTGATGTTGTCGTAGACCGAGGCGATGATGGCCATCAACTCGTTCAGTCCGAGCATGAAGATGGCGAAAAACGGCCCCCGAAGGCGCAGGCAAAGCCCCCCCACGGGCACCGCCAGCAAGGACGCGCCTAAGCCTGCGAGCAGGGAAGCCGGCAGCCAGTGCGTGCCGAAGTTCGTTATCTGCAAGGACGCCAGATACGCGCCGAACCCGAAGAAAACCGCGTGTCCGAGTGAAATATACCCTGCGAAACCGGAAATGATGTTCCAGCTTCCCGCCAGGCTGATGTACATGAAGATCAGGAGCGCCATGGATATGAAATACGGCCCCGCGAAGTAGGGATAGAGGCAAAGCGCGATCAGGGCGAGGGCTATCATTGCGTATTTCTTCATTTCGGCTCATTCCTCCCTTCGGCCCAGGAGTCCGGAGGGGCGAAAAATGAGGATGAGCAATAAAATGGCGAACGAGATGGCCCCCCCGCCTTCTCCGCTGAGATAGAGGCTGCCTATGCCCTCCGCGAGCCCGAGGAGTATTCCGCCGAGCACCGCGCCCATGACGTGACCCATTCCCCCGAGCACGATCACGGTGAACGAGCGCATCAGGAAGGAATCGCCCATCTCGGGATAGATCGCGAACATGATGCTGGCGAGGACGCCCGCGGCCCCGCCCATCGCACTCGCCAGGCCGAATGTGATCAAGTAGATGCGCTTCACGTAAACCCCGCAGGTGGCCGCGAGATCGTGACTGCCCGCCGTGGCGCGGATGGCCTTCCCGAGCCGGGAGAATTTGAGAAAAAAGTAGACGATGGAAGTCAGCAAAAGGGCGAGAGCCGCACCCACCACGCGGGGTTTCGGAAACACCAGCGAGCCGTAGAACCAGGAGCCCGAGAGGTAGGGGATGGCCTTGAAATCGGTGGTCCACAGCCATATCGCGATGTTCACGATGCAGATGGAGATGCCGAAGGTGACGAGGAGAGAGTTCGTCTCGATGTCCTCGACGACCCTTTCGATGATGCCCTTTTCGAGAAGCGCCCCGACGGCGAACATGAGCGGGGCGGCGAAGACGATGGAGAGCAGGGGACTCAAGCCGAAATGGTGAAAGAGCCAGAAGCTCACATAGGCACCCAGCATGAGCATCTCGCCGTGGGCGATGTTGATGACGTGCATGACGCCGAAGATCATCGTGAGGCCCAAGGCCAGAAGGGCGTAGACCGCGCCCATCAGTATGCCGCTGATGACGGCTTGCGTGAACATTAGCGGCATTATTTCCATGCTCACGGCGCACGTTCCCCCTTGTATTCGGCGCGGCTCCTCCGGGCGGCGGCGCCCGCCCCCCGCTTCGGAGCGGAAGGCGGAACCGCCGCCTTGAAACCGTTTCTTCTCTCCGCTTTTCGTTCCGGGAAGAGGCTAGTTCCTTGCTCTCCACTTGGGCGTCGGGTAGACGAATTCACCCGTGGCGACGTTCTTCGGCCATACGATGACCTTTTTGCCGTTTTGCCACTGGAAGGCCGCCCACTCGTGTCCGATCTGCATGCCGGACTTCGGGTCCACCCGGAACTCTCCCGGCATGAGGCTGTCGAACTTCATCGCGGCGATCGCGTCGCGGATTCTATCCCGATTGAACGAGCCGACCTTGTTCACCGCCTTTTCCATCACCTGGCCGACGATGTAGCCGTAGGTGACGTGCGAGTCCATGAAGCGGTCGTCCTTGTACTCATCGAAATATCTCTTCACGAACGCCTTGTTGCCCGGCGTGTTCATGAACGGCTCCCAGCCCGTGTAGCCGCTCACGTAATTCGAATCCAGGCCCACGCCCTTCTTCGAGCCGTACTCTTCATAAGAGGCTCCCAGCATGACGTTCAAGTGGCGGGGGTTGACGTCCAGCTCCTTGGCCTGCTTGGAAATGGCCAGCCCGTCGGGGTAGTAGCCGAACAGGCAGAGCACGTCGGGGTTCATCCCCTTCGCCTTGAGGAGGAGCGAGGTGAAGTCCGTCGTCTTCGGGGGATACTTGTCCACCGAAAGCACCTTGAAGCCGAGCTTCTTGCCTAGCTTCACGACCCCTTTGGCGAGAGAGGACGGGTAGATGCTCGCCGAGTGGATGACCGCGATGGTCTTGGCGCCCTTTTCCTTCAAGAGGGAGAGGTTGCCGAGAAGCGCGTCGTTGTTCACCCGCATCACCTGGAAGAGATACTTGTAGCCCCGGGAGAACGGCTTGGAACTGCTCGAGCCGCCTGCGATCATGGGATACTTGTATTTCTCGGTGACGGTGCTCGTCGCGTAGGTGACCGGACTGCTGAACGGGCCGAAGATGATTTCCGCCTTGTCGCGGTTGATGAGGCGTTCGATGAGCTTCGCCCCGGTGGTGGGGTTGCTCTCATCGTCGTAGACCTTGAGCACCACCTTGCGGCCGAGCAGCCCGCCTCGCGCGTTGACTTCGCGCTGCCACATCTCATATCCGCGAAGGGTGAGTTTCCCGGATTTGGAAACTTTTCCTGAGAGTGCGATGGCCACCCCGATGACGACCGGCTTCTTCGCCGCCTGGGCGGGCGCGACCGAAAGAACGACGCCCAAGGCGAACGCCAATCCCACAAAAATAGCGAATCCTCGTTTCATGCGTGCGCTCATTCTTGTTCCTCCAAATGAAGGGTCCGCATCGCCGGAGGAAGGCTTCGGGCGCTGCGGCCCCCTTTGAAAAGAAAAGCGCCCGGACGGTAATCCGCCGGGGCGCTGCGATTTATCCCTGGACTCGATGTGGAAGACGGCTTGCCGCCCGCGGACCGCGCGGACGGATTTCGAGAGGACGGCCTTCGCAGGAGAGAGGGTGAATCCATCACAAGCGCCTCCTGGTTTCGTGCAGGAAGCTTTCTCGAATCCGGTTCTGTATTGTGAAGTTAGAGAAATCGTATGGCTCGGGCCGTTCCCTGTCAAGCTAGGCGATGGGGGGAAGCAGATGGGGATGGCGGGTATTGCGTAGAGAAAGGCCCCGTGCCTGTCCGGTTCGCGTCCGCCCGGGGAGGGACAACCACGGGGAGTGGCAGACCTATATGTCTGACCCTACAAACCCATTGCAAACCCTCCCTTCTCGGGGCTGTTCAACAACCCCGAAGAGGGAGGATTTGACCCGCAAGGGGGGGAGCGATCTTCGCCTTTGCTCGTCATTCCGGCGCATGCTGGTGGCAACCGAAAGGTTGACCAGAACCGATAAGATGAAGATATTACGGCATTCCCTTTTCTCCGTCATTGGTTGGAAATGACGGTGAAAAACAAAAGGCAAAGTCGCTGGATTCCGGCATTCGCCGGAATGACGGTGGGAAATGATATCGGAATGACAACTCTATTGCTCTCTCACCGTAAGGACAAGTCTCGACCTGTGGAACAACCCGGAGAAGGGGTCCGTCCCTACTACCTGCCCATCTTCTCGGCGAGGGCTTCGAAGGCCTTTTGAAACGGCTCCTCGGGCGCGCGCAGAACGCCCGCGCCTATCTGTCCTACGCCTGGATCGCGGTGGGCGATTCCGGTGTTGATGTTGGGGTATATGCCCGTCTCGATCACCTTGCGGACGTCGATTCCGGTCGGGACGCCCGCGAAATCGAATACGGGGAGGGTATAGTCGCGGCTCCTCGCCCAGGTGATTCCGTACATCTCGTTCGTCGCCTGAAAGGCCTCGGCGGTCGAGCCTCCCACGAACTCGACGATGGCGGGCGCTGCGGCCATCGCGAATCCGCCGACGCCCAAGGTCTCCATGATGGCCGAATCGCCGATGTCGGGATTTGCGTCTTCCTGGGAATAGCCCGGGAAGAACAGGCCGACCGGGTGCTTCGCTGGCGCGGTGAACCAAGCGTCTCCCAGGCCGCCCACTCTGATGCCGAAATCCGTTCCGTTGCGCGACATGGCGTAGACCAAAGAGCAGCCCTCGATCCCCGGCATGGTGTCGAGGCTCGCCTTGGCGGCTGGCATCGCCAGATTCAGAAAAAAATGATCGTTTCCGGCGAAAAATTCCGCCACGCGGGAGATCACCTTCGTATCGCTCACAGAATCCGCGAGGTAGGGCATGAGGGCGCGGGCCACCGTGGAGGTCGCCGCGTGGTTCCGGTTGTGCGCCTCATCGCCCATGTGCAGGGCGCGCGCGATGACGTTCTTGACGTCGAGTCCCTCGGGGGTCGCTCGCAGCGCCGCGCGCAGGGCGGGGGCCAGTTCGTCCGCCATCCAGCGGAGGCGCGCCAGCACGTCGGGCGAATACGCGCCGTAGCGCAGCACCTTGCCCAAGCCCTCGTTCAAGGTGCAATAGGCCCTGTTGCCGCCCCCGAGTTCAGAGGCCGCGCGGTTTTCGATGACGCTCACGGGCATCGAGGGCGACACCACGCCCGCCATCGGCCCCACCGCCGAATGGTGGTGGCAGGGCTCAAAAGCGATTTCTCCGCTCGCGCAGAGTCTTTCCGCCGCGTCCGCATCGTTCGCCCAGCCCTCCAAGAGGGCCGCCCCTATCATCGCGCCGCGCAGGGGGCCGGACATTCTCTCCCAGGTGATGGGAGGCCCTGAGTGCAGGAGGGTTCGCTCTCCCATGCCGGGTACCTCCTCGATGGCGACGCCTATATCCGCCCACACGGGCCTTGCGGCCTGAAGGCGCTCTATCGCGGCATCGTTGGCCGCATCGCAAACGCTCAGCCGGTCGAGATGTTCGATCATGTCCGGGTCTCCTCCGGCGGGGGGACGCCAGTCCACCTGCACAACGGGCGCATTCTGCGAAACGAGGCTTTCCGCGAACAACTCCACTCCGATGTTCGCAACGCGAACGCCCTCCAGCAGTTTTTTCGGGTTCACTCGACAAGCTCCTCGAGTGCGGCGGCGGCGGCCAGACACGCCCCGGCGTGGGTATCAGCCACCAAGGCTCCGGCCTCGGCCAGCCGGACGCGCTGGGCCTCCAAACCCTGCGGGTCGCCCTCCGTCCCCGTGACGGAGCCGATGAACAAGACGCCGGGACTCGATTCTCGCGCACTCTCGATCGCTCCCGCCGCCTCTTCCGCCGGGTTATCATGCGCGCCCAACCCCAGTACCAAGTCTAGGAGCACCACCGCCGTCTCGGGGTCTTCGGCTTCCTGAAGGAGTCTCGTGTTCCTCGGCGCAGGCTCGATCATGGGATGGGGTTTTCCCCGCGTGAAGAGGTCATCCCCCATATCCACGACCGCATGGCCTTGTGATTTCATGGGGTCGGCCATCTTGCCGCCCGCTTTATCGAGGGGCGCGTTGGAGCGAATCCCCGCCACGGTTCTTCCGATGAGCGCCTGCGCCTCGGCGCACAGCGTTCCGCCCGTGTAGACGCCGCGCAGGAATCTCCGCCCCTGCGCGCGCGCGCGATTCCATTCGGCGATTCTTTCTCTCGTTTCAGAGTCGATTTCAGGAGCTGCTGCGTCGATGCGCCCTTCACTCAGAGATGCCGCGAGCCTTCCCGCCGCGGCCAGCGAATCGGCCGCGTGAAGACCGGGATGTTTGCGGACATCCTCGCTCCGGCCTCCGACGAAGTGAATGACGGCGGGCTTTGCGCTTCGCGCAGTCGTCTCCAACACTTTTTCCATCGCGGCGGCCTCGGGCGGTTTCCCGAGAACGAGGAGAACTTCCGTCGCCGTATCTTCGCTAAGAGTTTCAATAGCCTGGATCATGGCGAGCCCACCGACCGCGTCCGACACGTCGCGCCCGCCAGTCCCGAGCGCGCAGGAGATTCCGCCGCCGCTTGCGTCGATGGCGGCCATGGCTTCCTGAATCCCCGTTCCCGCCGCGCCCGCGATCCCGATTCCGCCGGGGCGCATGACGTTGCAAAACCCGAGGCCCACGCCGCCTATGTGCGCCGTGCCGCAGTCGGGACCCATGACGAGCAGACCCCGCTCGCGCCCCATGCGCTTGAGCGCCACCTCGTCTTCAACAGTCACGTTGTCGCTGAAGATGAGGCAGTGGAGACCTTTTTTGAGCGCGCGCTCCGCCTCGCGGCGCACGCTTGCGCCCGGAATCGAGAAAAGCGCCAGGTTGATGAGAGGGTCATTGTCGAGCGCGGCATCCAGAGTGGGCGCCGAGAGGTTCGCGAACGCGCCCGCTCCCGCGCCCGTGCGGGGGGCTGTGAGCGCCGCTTCCATAATGGTGAGTTCTTTTTGCGCCGCGCTTGCGCCATCCGCCTCCACGGCGAGGACGAGGTCGTTCGGGCCGGCGCCTTTCGCTTCTTCCGCCAACAGGCCGCTCGATGCGAGTTGCTCCAGATTCATCGGCGTGCCCATGAGGGCCACCGCCCTCCGGACCCCCGGCCTTTCGCACGCGGAGGCGCTGATGCGCATGAGCTTCACCGAATCGTGGTACGCGCCTGCCAGGACGCGGACGGCCAGCGCCATTTCACTCGCTCCAGTTGCCCGAGGGCTACTCGATGATCGCCACCGCGCGAATGGGGGAGCCCGACATGCCTCGGAACTTGATGGGCAGCACCGAGAGCTTGAACCCGTGGGACTTGGGGATCAGGTTCAAGTTCACCATGTTCTCCATGTGGCAGTAGTCCTTCTCGAGCATGACCCGGTGGGCTTCCCAGTAGCTGCGCGTCTCGTGCATCTTCCAGATCGGAACGTCCCAGCCGCTCGCGTCGATCCCCATCACGCGTATGCCGTTGTCGATGAGGTAGTGGGTCGCCTCGGCGCTCATGCCGGGCTGGTTCATCGTGTAGTCGGGGTTCGTCTGCCAGTCCACGCTCGCGTCGGTGCGGATGAGCACGATGTCCAAAGGCTTGAGCGTGTAGTCGATCTTCCGGAGCGCGCCTTCCAGGTCCGCCGCCGTGATCGCGTAGCCCGCCTCCTTGTCGGTGAAATCGAGAACCACGCCGTCCGACATGCACCATTCTATCGGGATGCGCTCAGTCGTGAAGCCCTCGGGGTTGTTGTGCCAGGGAGAGTCGATGTGCGTTCCGGTGTGGTCGCTCATGAAGATGACGCAGTGGTTCGTCACGATGGGGGCGCCGTAGTTGATCGAGCCCGTGCGCCGGGCCACGGTGTCCCAGTCTTCATCGACGGTGAGAGAGGGGCCGGGCAGGTCCGGGTAAATCGGCATGTCCCGGTATATTTCCATGCTCAGATCGATCAATTCCATTTCGGAGGTCTCCTTTTGGACGAAGAAAAGAAACGATCTCCATCTTGGCAGTCGGTTCATAGGGAAGCGTGTGCAATGGGCGCATTATGTATGAACCGAACGCGGCGGGCAACGCATCCGCCTTCATCGCGAACGCAACGCGGCGGACGGCGCGCCGAGGCTGATTAGAGGGAACGGAATGAAAAATTGGAAAGGAAAAATCCGCGTTACACGCCGGAAACATAAAGGCGGTATTTTGAATTTGAGAAATACATGAGGCATACTGACCGCCAAGCCACAAGGACAATATGCCCCGTCTCCCGGGAAGCGGCGCGCGGAGACGAGTGTTCACATTTTCATACCACTGCGGGGAGTACGCCTTCTTGTCCCTTTTGTTCGATATATCCCTTTTCCAGCTCACTATGCTCATGATGGCGCCGCTCATCATCGCGTGCCTGGGCGAGACAATCATCGAACGCTCGGGGATTCTGAACGTCGGCATCGAGGGCATCGTGACGCTCGGCTCGGTGACGGGCTTTCTGCTCACCTACTACTCGGGCAGCGCGGTCATCGGCTGCATGGTCGCGGCGCTCTCGGGGAGCGTGCTGACGTTGCTTCTGGCGTATTTCTCCATCACACTGCGCGCGAACCAGATCGTCATCGGGCTGGGAATATTCGTCCTGGGACTGGGGGTATCGCCCACCATCTACCGGCTGGCGGTGGGCGTCGTGCAATCCATCCCCCAGGTGCCGACATTACAAGAGATAAAAATCCCGCTTCTGGGCGCAATCCCCTACATCGGCGAGATTTTCTTCGCGCAGAACGGACTCGTCTACATGTCCTATTTCCTGGTAGCGGCGGTGAGTTTTTTCCTCTTCAAGACGCCGCTGGGCCTGAGGCTGCGCGCCTGCGGGGAAAACCCGCGCGCGGCGGACACGGTGGGGATCGACGTCGCCCGCATGCGCTACGGCGCGTGCGCGGTGGGCGGACTTTTTCTGGGCGTGGCGGGGGCATACCTGCCGCTCGTGATCTCGGGCTCGTTCACGGACAACATCGTGAACGGAAGGGGGTGGCTCGCCCTGATGCTGGTGATATTCGGGCGGTGGGTTCCGGTATGGTCGTTCGTCGGCGCGCTGCTCTTCGCCTACGTGGACGCCTTTCAGTTCAAGGTGAACGCCCTGCCGCAGTTCGCCAAAATCATTCCGCCGCAGTTTTTGCTGATGCTGCCGTACGTGTTCGCCATGATTGTTCTGGTCCAGGTCGCGCGGGGCGCCGAGAGCCCCCGCGCGCTTACGAGGCCTTACGACCGTGAAACCCGGGATTGAGCCCGCGCCCGGGATAATGTGCTTTCTCATCAAGGAGGAGTGTGAAATGAAAACCAAATGGACACGCCGATTGTTCTTCGCCGCCGCCGCGCTCGCGGCCCTATCCCTGACCCTGGCCGTCCCGGCGCTCGCCGCGAAGGCCCACAAGTTCGCCGTCATCCTGCCCGGACCCATCGAGGATGCGGACTACAACTTCCGGGGCTATGAGGTCGCCCAGGACATCAAGAAGAGGTTCAAGATCGAAACCTCCTACTCCGAGCGCATCTCCCCGGCGGACGCCGAGCGGGTGGCGCGCGAGTACATCTCCTCGGGCTTCACCATCATCGGTTTCCACGGCGGACAATACGTCCGGCTCGTGCAGAAGCTGGCGCCGAAATTCCCCGAAGTGACTTTCGTCATGGAGAGTTCGGGCAAGTTCAAGGTTCCCGGAAACGTCTGGAACATTCACCGCCACTATTTCGAGGCCTTCTATCCCTTCGGCGTGCTTGCCGGCCTCGCCACGAAGACGAACAAGGTGAGCGTCATCGTGGGAATCCCGCTTCCGGATTTCAAGGCTTCCATCAACACCATCTCGGACGCCCTCAAGGCGACCAACCCAAAGGCGAAGCTCTCCTACGCCTTCACCGGAAACCAGAACGATCCGGTCAAGGCGCGCCAGACCGCCGACGCCATGATCGCAGGCGGCGTGGACTTCATCATCAACATGGTGAACCTGGGCGTGTACGGGGTGGCAGAGGCCGCCAAGAAGGCGAAGCGCAAGGTGCTGATCACCACGTTCTACACCGACAAGACGGACAAGGCGCCCAAGCATTTCGCGGGCACGCTGATCATCGACTTCCGGCCTCCCTACCGGCAGGTCATGGAAGGAATCCTGAAAGGATCCCCCGGGGGATACGTCGCCATGCGCTCGGGGAACGGCTTCGAGCTCGGTTCGCTGGGGAACGTATCCGCCGAGGCCATGAAGAGAACCAAAGAGACGTATGAAAAGGTGCGCAACGGAGCTATCAAGCCCCGGCTCGTGATGAAAAAGGTCATGTTGGCGAAATAGAAGATGTGAGCGCCCCCTCCCGGACTTGCGAGCGAGGGTGGGGGCGCTCCGAACGGAAGGCGTTATGACGGAAAAAATGAATTCCCGCGTCGAGATGTACGGCGTCAGCAAATCCTTCGGGGAAGTCCGCGCCCTCGACGCGGTGGACTTCGAGGCCGCCAGGGGGGAGATCCACTCCCTCCTGGGAGAGAACGGCGCGGGCAAGACCACGCTCATGAACATCCTGAGCGGCCTCTACCGCATGGACGATGGACAGATTGCGATCGAAGGGCGCGAGGTGGAGATCCGCTCGCCCCAGGATGCGATCGCGGTCGGCGTCGGGATGGTTCACCAGCACGTGGAGTTGATCGGCAATTTCACCGCGCTCGAGAACATTCTGCTCGGACAAGAGGGCTCGCGCTGGAAGCTCGACGTGGACGCCCGGCGCAGTTCCGTGGAGGAGCTTGCGGCGAATTACGGCCTCTCCATCCCGCTCGATGAGCAGGTGAAAACCCTTCCCGCCGGGATTCAGCAGAAGGTCGAAATCCTGAAGGCGCTGTATCACGGCGCGGACATCCTGATTCTGGACGAGCCGACGACCATGCTAACCCCCCACGAGGTGGACGGCCTGTTCTCCATCTTGAAGTCCTTCGCCAAGGAGGGTCTGACGGTCGTCTTCATCACGCACAAAATCCAAGAAGTTCTGGACAACTGCGACCGGATCACCGTCTTCCGGGGCGGGCTGAAGATCGACACGATCCCCCGCGAAGAGGCCACCCGCGAAAGACTCGTCCAGATGATGATGGGCGAGCGCGGCATGCCTCCCGAGGGCGAGCGGCCGACCGGACCCTCGGCGGCCCGGGAGGGACATCCCGCTTTGTCCGTCCAGGGGGTGCGCACCTCGGCGAAGTGGGGGGTTCCTCTCAAGGACGTCGCCTTCGACGTCCCCCGGGGGCTCATCGTCGGCATGGCGGGCATCTCGGGAAACGGCCAGAAGGAACTGGCGGAAGCCCTGGCCGGGCTCATCGAAATAGAAGAGGGCGAGGTCCACATCGACGGCGAGGAAGTATCGAACCTTTCGGTGTCGGGGCGCATCGCGCGGGGGATGAGCCTCCTGCCGCAGGACAGGATCGAGGAGGGGATTCTGCCGGGCCTGAGCCTTGCGGAGAATTTCGTGCTCGGCCTGCACCCGCACATCTTCAAGCGGCGCGGAATATTCGAGCGCGAGGCCGTCCATGAGATGGGCAGAAACGCCATCGCGGAATTCAACATCCTGGCTCGAAACGAGCACGTGCCCGCCGCGCATCTCTCGGGCGGAAACATCCAGAAGACCATCGTGGCGCGCTCGGTCATGCTCGCCCACAAGACCGGCGGAAAGGTGATGATCGCCAACAACCCCACGCGCGGTCTCGACGTCATGGCCGCATCGTTCGTCCACGGCCGACTGCGGGAGCTTCGCGCGGGCGGAGCCGGGGTGTTGCTGATATCAGAAGACCTGGACGAGCTTCGCCTCATGAGCGACCGCATCGTCGTGATCTATGCGGGGGAGATTTCAGGCGCTTTTGACGGCCCCGAGTACGACATCTACCAGATAGGCGCCCTCATGGCGGGCCACAAACAGGGGGCGGGTTCTTAAAATGGCGAGTTTAAGCGCGGCGAGTGTGAGCGAGAAGAAAAAAGCGGCCATTGAAATCGCGATCACCTACTCGACGGCGGCTATACTGGCCCTGGCGTGCGGCGCAATCTTCATCGTCGCCTTCGGCGGGGACGTGCTCGTCGCGCTCGGGACCGTTTTGCGCTCCTCGCTCGGCACGTGGGGCGGATTCGCTCAGACCTTGAACAAATTCTGCCCGCTTCTGCTCGCCTCGCTCGCGGTCGCCTTCGGGATGCGGGGGGGCCACTTCAACATCGGCGTGGACGGGCAGATATACGCGGGCGCGATCGGCATGACGGGCACGGCCTTTGCTTTAGAAGGTTTGAACCTGCCCTGGCCGATATTCGTTCCGCTCGGGATGCTGGGCGGCATTCTGGGCGGGTGGTTCTGGGGATTCATTCCCGGAATCCTGCGCGTGCGCTTCCGGGTGAGCGAGATTTTCGTGACGGTGATGCTGAACTTCGTAGCGCTCTATCTGGTGGATTACCTCGCCAACGGCCCCTGGAACGACCCCCTGGCGGGAGAAGCCATCTCGCTCCCGATCCCCGACGCTTCCGTGTTGCCCCAGGTCATGCCGAAATCGGGCGCGCACTTCGGCTTCATCATCGCGCTGGCGGCGGCTCTCGGCATGTATTTCTTGATGACGCGCACCATCGTCGGGTATGAGATCCGCGCGGTGGGGGACAACCCCCGGGCCGCGCGTTTTGGGGGAATCAACGTCGCGCGCATCACCCTGATCATCATGCCGACCTGCGGCGCGCTCTCGGGTCTGGCCGGGGCCATCGAGGTCTCGGGATTCCACCAGAGCCTTCTTCTGGGGATCAGCGGGGCGGAGGGCGCGCCCAACTACGGCGCGATGGCCATCCTGATCGCGGTCATCGGGCGCAACAACCCGCTGGGGGTGACGATAGCCGCCGCGGTGTTCGCCGTGCTGGTCTCGGGTTCCGATTCACTGCAGCGCAGCATCGGACTGCCGGGCGCCGCGGTGTTCGTCTTTCAGGCCATCATCGTGCTCACGGTGGTGTTCGTACAAGCCAGGCGCAACTTATCGGCGGGATAAGCGAGGTCAATCGCGACCGAAGAGGGAGCGATTGCTTACAGATGAGGAAATCAACGATTCGCATAACCTCTCTCCTCGGTCGGAATTCACCACCGCCGTCATTCCGGCGCATGCCGGAATCCAGAGCCGAGCCGAAAGACAATGCTTTGGATCTTCATCCCCCTGTTATTCGCGGGAATCAATGAGGAAATAAAAAACAAAGGCAAAACCAATGGATTCCGCAAACCCTCCCGCATTGGTCGGGTCTGACACCGGAATGACGTCAAAACCGTCAAACCCGAGCGAGAAGAGGAGAGTGATTATAAAAAAGGGGGGAGTGATTTTTCTCCCGCCTCGGTCGGCAAACACTCATTCATCAATCGTGTTTGACCTTATAAATACAGGCGCCCGTATCGCCGCGGAGGATGGGGACGGCGACTTCGAGCGCAGTGATGTAGATGCGCTACTCCGCCCGGACGACCGCCGCGACGGGCCCGCCGCCGGGAGGGCCCTGGTGCTCAGCACCACCCGAGACGTACATCATCGTGTCGCCGACGACCGAGGAGACCACGGCGTTCACCACCGAGCGGGCGTGGCGCGTGTTGTTGATGTCCGAATCGTCGAGCATCGTGTGCCTGCGGCCCCGCACCAGGCCGTCGGGGGAGGCCTCGCATTTGGCGAATACGTTGACGATTCGCGCGCGTTCCTCGGGCGAGAGCGCCCAGTCGAATGAAATCCCGGCGTTCACGATGGCGTCTCGAACCGCGTCGCGGTCGATGGCGTCCTGCATGACGCCGTGGCCGACGACGAGTTCTCCGCCCCAGGCCGCGCTGTTGCCGATGACCATCGCCTCGTTGCACATCAGTTCGATTCCCGCAGAAGTCGAGGCGACTCCCGATTGCAGGGACCAGTCCTTACAAACCACGTCGTCGCTCAAGAGGCTCTCTTCCACCTCGCCGGCCGCCAGAGCCACGCCCAGCGCCGAGGCGCCGCGCGAGTACCCCATCGACTTATACGTGTCCTCGGTGCAGACCGTCTTTCCGCGCCTAAAGGCGTCCGCCATGCGATCTCCGGTCAAGAGCGGGCACTTCACCTGCACGAAATGCAGATCCGCAGCACTATCGATTTGCGCCTCTTCCATCAATTGCCGGATGAGATCCGCCGTCGCGTGGACCTGGGGCATCCTGCCCATTTCTTCCGGCAAAAAGTCCGCCGTATGGCCCGAGGCGACGGCGAGGCGCTTTGCGCTTCCGTCTCCCGGCCCGCTCGCGGACTTGGTGAACACCGAAAAATGGGGACACATGACCCCCTCGGTTCCGCCGGACATGATGAGGGCGATCTGTTCTTCCACCTTTTCTCGCGCTTTTCCCATCGCCTTTGAGAAATAATCGAGCAGAACGAAATTGCTGAATCCCCGGGAAAAATCGTTCACGCAGCCGTTTCCCTCGGTTTTCCCCATGATGCCGACGATTTCTTCGGGGCGGCATTTTCCCTCCTCGACGAGAGCGACCACGCCGGATATGTCGTCTGGTGAATCCATCGCCACGCGGAACAGATCGGCCTGCATGTCCAAACCCCCTTTCGCCTCGTGCGCGCCCTTGCGCGCGGATGGAAACCGGAATCGTTATGGGAAAAAACGTAGCACCCCTTCGCAGCGCGTGTCCAAAGGCGCGCCGGTGGGGGGTGAATACCGATTTATGATGAGCGGTTGCGGTTTTCGAAGTGGCGTAGGGGCGGACCTGCGTGTCCGCCCGATTTTCAATTCGGCCCGATGGCGCGGTGGCTTCATGGGCGCTCGCAAAGGGCGGACACGCAGGTCCGCCCCTACGGAGAGCAATTCCTCTCTCTTCCACTCTCTCTGAGGGTCACCCCTCATCCTTATAAATACAGGTTCCCGCCTCGCCGAGCAGGGCGGGGACGGCGTCCTCCAGAGCGGCGATATGGACCCGCTCCCCGCCCCCTTCGAGAAAGCGAACCGCCGCCTCTATCTTGGGGCCCATGCTGCCGGGCGGGAAGTGGCCCTGGGCGTGGTACTCTTTGATTTCAGAGAGCGAAACCCGCTCCAGTTCGCGCTGCTGCGGCGTCCCGAAGTGGATAGCCACCCTGGGCACGGCGGTGAGGATCATCATGGTCTCTATCTTCAAGACGTTCGCCATGAGCGCGGAAGTCAAATCCTTGTCGATGACGGCAGCGAGCCCCCGGCGCGCGCCGTCGGCCTCGCGCACGACGGGAATGCCCCCGCCTCCTCCTGCGATAACCACGGCGCCGCTTTGCGCTATGGTCTGGATGAGCGAGATGTCCACGATGTGCTTTGGTTTCGGGGAGGCGACCACGTGCCGCCAGCCGCGCCCGGAGTCTTCTCGCATCGTCCAGCCCATCTCGCGTTCGTATCGCCTGGCTTCATCTTCGGTGTAGGTGTAGCCCACGAACTTCGTCGGCGCACCGAAGGCCGGATCGCCGGGGTCGACTTCGACCTGGGTCAGGAGGCAGACCACGTGGCGCGGGTCGCCCGCCCGGCGCAGCGCGTTTTCGAACGCCTGCATGAGCAGATAGGCGATTCCCCCCTGGCTGTGCGCGACGCAGATGTCGAGCGTCATGGGGGTCACCTGCTCGCTCGAGATCGCCTGGCGCATCAGGATTTTTCCCACGACCGGGCCGTTTCCGTGCGTGACGATGAGTTCGTTGCCAAGCCTCATGAGGGGAAGGAGCGAGCGGCCCGTCGCCTCGGCGATGGCGGCCTGTTCTTCGGCCGTGCCCCTGATTTCGGGCGGATGGGTCGCGTTGCCACCCACGGCGACGAGAAGGCGCTCCGGTAGTTCGGGAGAGGGGGCCATCGGCGGTATCTCCCATTATCAAGGCCGACGGGAGAATGGAGTTCCGGGCCGGAAAACCACTCGGTCCCACTGGCCGGGAGGGTGCATCTTACAATAAGTGGGGGATGCGGGGGTAGGGAGAAAAACGGGGTCAATCCCGACTGATGAGGGAGGGATTGCGATGATTCCGCGAGGGGGCGTTTATGTGCGCCCCCGAGCGAGCCACCACCCGGCAATCCACACCGAGAGGCTGATTACGACCGCACAGGCGGCGATCGCGATCGGTCCGGGCAGTCATTTCCAGTGGTTTTGGCAGTCGTTCCGAGGTGTGCTGTGGGCGCTTCGTTAAATCTCGCGCGGCTGGAACCCCGGTCGACTTGATGCCGTCGGCCGCGCCTGCACTTGCAGCCGGCCAAGGTTGAGCCGTGCGCCGGTCCAGCGTGGTCAGCACCGTCTTCCCGGGGATAGCGAGCCGAGTACCCGCTGCGCGCCGGCGGCCAGTTCGCGCGTCAGATCGCCGGCGCCGAGTCTGCGACCCAGTCCCACGGCCTGCCCGGCCCAGAGGGGGGAGAAGTCGGAAACGCCCGCGGCCTCGGCTTTCGACCTCAACGGGGCGAGGGCGCCGCCGGCCGTCGGAAACGCCGGGGCTTCGCCGGACATGGGCCCGACCTCTTCCACGATTCGATTCATCAGGCCACGCGCCGGCCGGCCGGAGAAGACGTTCGTCAGCGCCGTCGGGTAGTCGCGTGATCGGCCCAGGGCGGTTCGGTGCAGATCGGAAATCAGGGACTCCGGCGTGAACAGGTAGGCGGTGCCGATTTGAGCGGCCGACGCGCCCAGGACGAGCGCCGCGGCGATACCGCGCCCATCGGCGATGCCGCCGGCGGCAATCACCGGCACACGGACCGCGTCCACGACCTGCGGGACCAGCGCGAGCGTGCCCACCTGCGTCGCGAGATCATCGGTGAGAAACATCCCGCGGTGCCCCCCCGCCTCGTAACCCTGGGCGATTATTGCGTCGCAACCGTGGTCCTCGAGCCAGCGAGCTTCTTCCACCGTCGTCGCGGAGCTCAGCACCGCGCATCCGGCCGCCTTCACGCGGCGAAGGAGCGTCTTCTCCGGAAGCCCGAAGTGAAAGCTGACGACTTCGGGCTCGAGGTCTTCGACGACCTCACACATCCCGTCGTCAAACGGGGTCCGACTCGCAGCCGGGGCGGCGCCGGTGGGATCCAGGCCGAGTTCGACATAGTAGGCGGCCAGTCGCGCCTTCCACCCCGCTTCGCGATCGGGATCGGGCCCGGGAGTCGGGTGACAGAAGAAATTGACGTTCAACGGCCGCGTCGTGCGTTCCTGGATGACCCCGATCTCCGCGCGCGCGGCGGCGACGTCGAGCATCGCGCAGGGCAGCGAACCGAGCCCTCCAGCCTCGCAGACCGCGATCGCCATGGCGGAACCGCTGGAGCCCGCCATGGGCGCCTGAATCAGCGGCCGCTCGACGCCGGCCAGATCGAGCAGTCTCCGGTCCGGCCAGGTATCCCCGAGAGCGTGATCAGAAGATGACATCGCGAGTCCTCATAGGCGCCGGGTGTGTGATGCAGGGCCTGATTCCGGTCGACGCTCCTCGAACCGGCAGCGGGGCCGAGGCCACGAAGACACGTCCTTCCGGTGCGCCGCAGGGCGCCAGGCGGCCGGGGCGACGCGCCGTGAAGGGACGGTTTTCGCTGCGCTCCCCGCGACTTGGGCCCGGGCTCTCCATGTCCCGAGTATAGGGTTTCTTCATATTCTTGAAAAGTGAAATACGGAGGACGCAATCGTCACGAGTCTTCGGGGGTCGCGCAAGATGAATCTGGTTGGGCTCGATATCTTCAAGGAAGTGGCCGGGCATGGGAGCGTCGCAAAGGCCGCCGCATCGGTTCACCGCGTTCCATCCAGCGCGGCGGCCGCAGCGCCCAGGAGCGGGAGAGAGTCCGCGTCACCACCCCCCACGCCAAAAGAACCCGCATGCGGGGGCGCCCAAGTCCCGCAACGTCCGTGAATCGCGCCGCGAGCCGGTGCGTCGAGGCCATCCGAAATATCTGAAAAAAAGGGGGAAAAAAGGGGGAAAAAAGGGGAAAATATCTGAAAATAAGTGAAAATTTAACTTATTGATATATATGTGGTTATAGAGAATTTTCACCTTTGAGGAGAGGTTATTTTTTCAGGAGCCACACGCCGTCCTCGCCATCCACCTCCCGCATCCGGACCTGGATGTGCTCCTGAAGGGAGGTGGGCACGTTCTTGCCGATGAAGTCGGGCCGGAACGGAAGCTCCCTGTGTCCCCGGTCGATCAGGGCGGCGAGCCAGATTTTCCTGGGCCGCCCCATCTCCATCATGGCGTCCAGGGCCGCGCGCACGGTCCTGCCCGTGAAAAACACGTCGTCGACCAGAAAGACCTGGCGATCCGTCATGTCGAAATCAATGAGGGTGGGTTCGAAACCGCGTCCTTCCGTGGGGTGTCCCGCATCGTCCCGGTGAACCCCGATGTCGAGCGCGCCGAGAGGGGGGGCAATGTTTTCGAGTTCTTCGATATGCTGCTTGAGCCGTCTGGCCAGCGGTTCTCCCCGGGTGAGCACCCCGACCAAGGCGATGTTCTTATCCGCAGCGCATGCCTCCATCATCTCGGAGGCGATTCTTTTCAGCGATAATTCAAGCTCTTGCGCCGTCATGATGGATATTGCAGACATGGAGGATACCCGGAGTTGTCGGAAACCGATTCACCGCATCCTAGTGCTTATGGTTGGGCGGATCAATCAATCATTTTTCGGAATGGGGAAGTTTCGCCTTGCGAAGCTCTTGGCCTGCTCCGTCGTGGAAATGCGCCCTTCGAGTTGCTCATCTTCGATCGCAACGAGAATTTCTCCCAGCTTCGGACCCGGCGGATAGCCCATTTTCATGAGTTCGTGACCATCGATCAAGCGCGGCGGGCGGAGGGATTCCTCTTGAAGCTCACGGAGTTTTTCGGTGCAGAATTCATAGGTCCTTAAATTCCCGTGGCTGGCGAGGCAATCGATGCGGTGGAGTTCCAGCAATTCCTCGAAATAAGGTTCGCGCAAGAATCGCTTCAAGCGGCTGTCCCTCATTTTTTCCACGTGCATGAAACGCATGTGGTTGGCGACCAACTCCCGGATTCTCGATGCACGCGCTCTCGACATGCGAAGCCTCTCGCAAATGTCGAGGCTCATCGCCGCACCCATCTTGTCGTGTCCGTTGAAGCGGATTCTGTCGGTTTCCGTATACGTGGCGGGTTTTCCGACATCATGAAGCAATACGCCCCAGGAGAGCACCGGCGAAGTGGAACGCTTGATGTGCAATATGCGGAGGACATGTTCCCATACATCCCCTTCGGGGTGAAATTCCGGCGGTTGCGCCACCCCCTTCATGGCGGCGATTTCGGGCAGTACGTGTTTCAGGAGCCCCAGAGAATCGAGCATGGAGAAAGCGCGGTCGGAATTCTTTTGAATCAGCATCATCGTGAGTTCCTCGCGAATCCTCTCCGCGCTTATCTTCTCGATGTGACTTGCATTGGCTTCGATGGCGGAGGCAGTCCCCGCCTCGAGGGTGAAACCGAACCTCGCCGCGAAACGCACCGCTCGCATCATTCGCAAATGATCTTCCCCGAACCTCAGGTTCGGCTCACCGATGGCCCGGATGATTTTGTTGTCTATATCACGCAGGCCGTCGACATAATCGAGTACCCGGTCTTCCGATACGTCATAAAACATCCCGTTGATCGTAAAATCGCGCCGCCTCGCATCTCCCTTTTCATCGGAGGGGAGAACCGAACCGGGACGTCTCCCGTCGTTATAGGCGCCATCTTCCCGGAATTGGGCAACTTCAAACTCATGGCCACCCACCTGTACGAGCACCACACCGAACTGCGCTCCCACCGCGATGGTTTTCTCGAAACAGCCCTGCACGATTTCCGGCGTTGCATCCGTGGCGATATCCCAGTCTTTCGGTTCATTGCCCAGAAGGGCGTCCCGCACGCATCCTCCCGCAAGAAGCGCTCTGTACCCCAGGTTCTGTAGGGTTTGGATAATCTGAATCGCCGCTTTCGGAGGCTTTATACTCGACATTATCAACTCGCCATGGTTGAAATATCCTAATCATCGATACTACGATAGGCCTAATCCTGAGCGCGGGCAAACCGTGGTTGATGGAGACGCTCGCCCCATTTTGGATACGGTCGCCGGGGTCTTGTCCATTGGAGGATCGATGATTCGCCATTATATGAGAGCATTTGTTTTTTTCGTTATTCTCCTGGCGCCGGCGAATGTATCTTATGGTGCGCCTCTGGATGAGAAATCGGCCGATATTGGACTTGAGCAAGTTGCCGCCGGCGATTATTCGGCCGCGCTGAATACATTTACTCGTATTACAACATCATCGCCGCAGCGCCCGGAGGGGTATTTTTTCAAGGCGTCTGTTTTTCATATCCTGAAAGGGCATATACAACGCAAGGTCTATCGTCAGAACTGGCGGAAAAATGCCGATAAAGCACTCTCCCTCGCCAAGGATTTGTTGAACGAAAACCCAAAAGACACAAGAGCGCTTCTCATTGCCGGTCTGACGGAAGGCATGCGGATTGTTGACGCCCTTGATAATAGCAGCTATTTCTCCGCGTTCTTGCGGGCCGGTTCTATGCAGAAATACCTGGAAAAAGCGGTCGAACTGGATCCGAAACTCCATGACGCCTACTACGGGCTGGGGATTTATCATATCAGGGGAAGCACCGAAAGCTGGGTCAGAATGTTCCGGTTTCTCATAGGCGATACGAGCGAATTGGGCAGAACCTATCTGCGCCGCGCGGTCGATGGACATGGCTGGATTTCCAACTCGGCGCGGTTAGCTCTTATATGGGCGCTATACCGGGCGGAAAAATTCCGACAGGCGAGAAAAGATGTCGAGTTCCTGCGTGCGCGCTATCCGAAGAATCTCTTGTACGACATTGCATATGCGGAAAGCTTTTTTTTGACAGATGATTATCCTCGCGCGCGGGCGGAATACGTAAAATTGAAGTCGCGATTGAATCGGCCCAAAAGTGACATTTTGAAACTGTATCGGCAGTTTTCGGAGTGGCGGATTGCTCGTTGTGACTATGCCTTGGGCAATCACAAGGAAGTGAAGGAGGAAACCGAGGAATTGTTCACCGAAAACTACATGTATGCTTCTTTGATTGAACAGATTCGCCTGGAATTAGAATCCGCGTCTGGTGTTTTGGAAAAGAAATGATTCTCCGATGATTTACGAAAACCCGAAAAGTCGGGAGAAGTGTTGAGCTATCCGTCCATGCGAATTGGGTTGGTGGTCCTGATGACCACCTTGGCGATTCCTCTGCATGCGGGTTTCGCATGGTCTGCTGAAGTCAGCGTGGATTTGGAACTCGTCCTGGCCGTCGATGTTTCCGGAAGTGTGGATGAAGAAGAGGGAAAGCTCCAGCGGATGGGATATGTGAACGCCTTTCGCTCCCCGTCTGTTTTGCAAGCCATCCAATCCGGACGGTACAAGCGCATTGCGGTTACCTATATGGAATGGGCCGGATTCGATTTTCAGCAAAGCGTAGTGGGCTGGAGGCAAGTTCATGATAAAGCGAGCGCCGAGGAGTTCGCCTCCCTGCTCTCTGAAAAACCCGTGGGGGTGGGGCCCTACACATCAATCAGCGGCGCGATAGAATTCGCCCTGCCGATGTTCGGGGACAACGGATTCACGAGTGAGCGTCGCGTCATCGATATTTCCGGCGATGGGCCGAACAACAGCGGAGATTACGTGACCACGGCGCGGGAAAAGGCTATACGGGCGGGGGTGACGATAAACGGCCTTCCGATCATGAATAACCGGCCGAGCCCCTGGGGAAGAATGCCGATGCCGAATTTGGATTTATACTATAGAAAATGCGTTATCGGGGGCAGGCGTTCTTTCCTGGTGGTCGCAAATGATTTCAGGTCTTTCGGACGCGCCATCAGGAGAAAGCTGATCCTGGAGATTGTCGGCTCGCCGGCGCCGCAAAAGCCGTTTCAGGCGCATGAAGTGCGGGACACGAAACGAACCCCTGGTTTAATATCCAGAATGGCCCCACCGTGCGATGCGGGCGAGAAGCGCCGTAACAACTGGTCGCAGGATTATTAGGTTTTGCCGTATGCCTCTATGAGATATGGGCCGAACCCTTTTCGCTACCCGATATTTTAAGTTGGTTCCCCAAACCGAGGAGTGAAAATTCCGATGAAAGCAGTGCGCGTACATGAATTCAATATGGATGTTCCCATGCGGGTGGATGACGTGGAAGACGCGAAGCCACAACCCGGAGAAGTGCTGATAAAAGCAGGCGCCGTAGGCGTGAACCCGGTGGATTTGGCCATAAGGGCGGCTAAACACCCTTATGCCAAGCTGGTTACGCCGCCTTATGTGCCAGGAGCCGAGGCGGCGGGAGAAATTGTCGCTTTGGGAGATGGCGTGGAGGGATGGCGGATCGGGCAGCGTGTGTATGGCCGCGCCATGGGCGGAAGCTACGCCGAGAATGTACGGCTCGTAGCGGATGCGACGGCGGAATTGTCCGAGTCTTACTCTTATGAAGAGGGGGCGTGCATCACGGTGGCGTTCTATACGGCCTGGAACGCGCTCGTCATAAAGGCGCAGGCGGGCCCGGGCGAGACGGTGCTGATTCAAGGCGGTGCGGGAGGCGTCGGAATGGCGGCGGTTCAACTCGCCAAGCGCCTGGGGTGCCGGGTTTTCGCGACGGTGAGCTCCGATAAGAAGGCGAAATTCTGCAAGGAGATGGGCGCGGATGAGACGATCAATTACCGCGAAGAAGATTTTGCCGAGCGTTGCATGGAACTCACGGGTGGACGCGGCGTCGACGTCGTCGTCGAGCTTTGCGCCTGCGATAATTTCGATAAGGATTTAGACGCCATCCGCGTGGACGGAAAAATTATCGTCATCGGTACGGGTACCGGGAAAGGCCCGGGTGCGGAATTTCGGGTTCCGGCCGTCATGACCAAAGACGCCGTGGTGCTGGGATTGGCCGTGGTGAACCTGTTTCCGAAAATGCCGGAGTTGGTGCGCCGCTTCACGCCTTTGCTGCGCGAGAGCGCGTTCCGAGTCAACGTCGATAAAACGTCGAGTTTCGAGGATGCGAACGAAGCGCATGATTATGTTCTGGAGGGTCAGTTTTTGGGCAAAGTCGTCTTGACCCCCTGAATGTAGATTGGGCGCGAAAGGAGAATGAGATAAAAGCTGTACGAGTGACGCGGTTCGGGCTCGAGCATCCGATGGTGTCGGAAGATGTGGAAGAGCCGACGCCCGGGCCGGGCGAAATGCTGGTGCGCATAGCGGCTGCGGGCGTGAATCCTCTGGAAGTCGCAATACGCTCGGGAAATCATCCGCGCGCCAAAGCGATGACTCTGCCCTATACGTGCGGCACGGACGTCGCAGGCGAAGTAGAAGCAGTTGGCGAGGGCGTCGAGGCGTTTGCGCCGGGCGATCGGGTATGGGGCCGTGCTTCCACGGGCGCATATGCCGAAAAAGGGCTGCTGCCCGCAGGCTCGACGGGAAAGCTGCCGGATTCGATGTCTGTTGCGGAAGGAGCCGCACTGCCCATACCCCTCCTCACGGCCTGGAACGCTTTGGTGGTGAAGGGAGAAGCGGCTCCCGGCGATTGCGTGCTCGTACAAGGCGGAGCGGGTGGTGTGGGCTATCTGGCCATCCAGCTTGCCCGCACGATAGGCTGCCGGGTGTTTGCGACGGTAAGCTCGAAGGAAAAGGCGGATTTTTGTCTTGCGGCCGGCGCCGAGGCGGCCATCAACTACAGAGAAGAAGACGTGCCCGAACGTGTGATGGAACTGACTTCCGGGAGAGGCGTCGAGGTCGTCGTTGAAACCGTTGGTTGTGATAATTTGCTTGCTGATTTAAGGCTCAACGCCGTCAATGGCCGGATCGTCATCGTTGGAACGGGAACGGGCAAAGGGCCGGAGGTGACGATCCCCTTGCCGGCGGCCATGGGTCGGGATGCGAGGATTCTGGCGCTTTCTTCGGGAAATTTGAATCCTCTCGTCCCGGGCATTTTGAGGCGCCTGAACCCTTTGCTTGAAAAAGGAGCCATCAAACCCCATATTGGGCGGGAACTTCCCGTGGAGAAGGCGAATGAATCTCACGAACTTCTTCTGAGCGGAAAGTTTTTGGGTAAGGTAAACCTGGTTCCCTAGAGCGATATGGTCGTATTCTGATGAGGTGAGCGCAGAGATGCTCCTGCTCAATGATCATGAAATTGACCTGTGTTTGTTCGATGCCTACGGCACGTTGTTCGACGTAACGGCGGCCGCGGTGGAAAAGCAATCTGACTTGGGCGATCAGTGGCAGGCGCTCTCCTCGCTTTGGCGCACGAAGCAGATTGAATACACGTGGCTGAGAAGCCTGATGGGCTCCCATGCCGATTTTTGGCAGGTGACGGGCGATGCGCTCGATTTTGCGCTGGATACCCTGGGAATGAGAAATCCGGGGCTTCGCGAAGAACTGATGATGCTCTACAAGCAATTGAGCGCATATCCTGAAGTGAAAAGCGTGCTCAAAAATCTCAAGGAAAATGGGGTGCGGGCGGCGATTCTCTCCAATGGTTCTCCCGAAATGCTGGGCAGCGCGGTGAAAAATGCCGGAATCGAGGAATATCTCGAAGAGATTTTATCCGTAGAGAGCGTAGGGATATTCAAGGTACACCCAACGGTCTACCAACTGGCGGTCGATCGGCTTCGCGTTCCGGCCGATAGAATCTGCTTTTTCTCCTCGAATGGCTGGGACGTCGCGGGAGCATCGTATTTTGGCTATCGCGTCGTATGGGTCAATCGCTTTGCTCAGAAAAAAGAGCGCGTTCCACACGAGATAGACGCGGAAATTTCCTCACTCGAAGAACTGGAAGGGATATTCGTTAATAAGTGACGCTCTTTCGTCTCTTTTCTTACGAGACGCTCAGCGCCTTTCTGAGGGTTTGAATCCTGCCCGCATGATCGGAATGGTTGACGGGCGGAAGTTTTTCCTTGTTCGTGATCGGCAATACGATGAAATGAGGGCCCGCCTCGGTGAGAATCTGCGGCAGTGTTTCCCGAAACGTCTCGAGAGAATCGATACGCGCCACTTTGCCTTTTGCCGTTGCGCCGCCGCCCTCGAATCCGGCGGCGAGCGCCAGTTCGATGAAATCGGCCCGGGGCGGGAGTTCTTGCCCGCCCACCATCTCGTAGCTCCTGTTTTCGAGCAGGAAAACAACCAGGTTTTCAGGCGCATACCGGGCCAGCGTCACCAGCGAGCCCAGGCTCATCAGCATGCCCCCATCCCCCTTCCAGACGATGGTTTTTCGCTCGGGCCGGGCGATGGCGAGCCCCAGGCCGAAGTCGGCCGCGTGTCCCATGCCGAACGCCAGGAAATCGAAATCAAGCTCACTCTCAGAGACCAGCGGCCACTGCAGGGTGGCAGTCATGGTCATCACCACGATTTCATCTGTTCTTTGCTCCGCCAAGGCCCGGAACAATTCCATGCGCTCAATCAAGATGCCCCGCCCTTTAAGGTTGGAATGCGTAGCCGGTGATCACGGCCGCCGGATAAGAAGTGGCTGACGCCGTTTGGTCCATCAGTTCGAGTGTTCCCAGATCGTCATCCGACATGAGCCGCCAGGTCGGGATTCTCCACGCCTGGAGCAGCGGTTCCGTGAAGGTATAGGCCGAATCAATCGGGGACTTGCCGGCCATCGCTCCGCCGTATCCCCGCCAGCCGACCATCATGCGCAGGGGCACCTTGGGGCCTGCTCCACAGCCTCTTAAGGAGTCTCCCGCCTCCATCAGCCCCGTGTTCTGAATCACGAGCAGTGGTTTCCGGCCACCCGTCCAGAGCCCGGCTGCGATGGCGACCGATTCTCCCTCCCGGCAGGGGGTGATCAGGTCGATTTTCGGGTCGTTTCCCAGGGTTTCGTACAGGAGCCGGCTCTCGCTGTCCGGAATCATGAGAACGTGCGTGAAGCCGAGTTCATGGAGTTTCGCAACTGTTTTACTTGCGCTCGCGCCTTTTTCGCTCAAGGATTTGCCTCTCGATGGTAATTTCATATTCTTTATATTAAGAGACCCATCTTCTGTGTCGCGCATTGCCAAAGTCAAGAGTTCCCGGAAAATATTCTCTCGAATCGAAGATGGCGCGGATATGATAATGTTGTGCGGTCGATATCGCCCGGGCTTTTTCAGGCGGGACGATATTTTCCCTTATCCGGCGCGGAGAGAAAAAAGGAATCCGTATTGAAACGACGACCCGTAATCGCAATGACCATGGGAGACCCGGCGGGAGTGGGACCCGAGGTTTGCCTCAAGGCCGCCCGGGTGGAGAGCGTCCAGAAAAAATGCGTGCCCCTCATCGTCGGCGATATGGCCGTTTTGAGGAAACACGCGCGGAGGATGAAGATTCCGGCCCGGCTGGAACGGGTCAAGGACGAAGGAGCGCTTGCGCGATATCATGGGTCGGATATCACGCCCGTGGTTGATCTCAAGAACGTGGCTTCCGGGCACCGCGTTTTCGGAAAAGTTCTCTCCGAATTGGGCGCAGCGTCCGGCCAGTACATCGAAAAGGCCGTCTCGATGGCGCGCTCAGGCCGGGCGGACGCCGTCGCCACCGCGCCGATAAACAAGGAATCCTTACAGGCCGGGGGGTATGACTACCCGGGACATACCGAAATGCTCGCCGCCCTGTGCGGGAAGGGGCGGCCCGTTATGATGCTGGCGCACCGCAAGATTCGCATCGCGCACCTCTCCACCCATTGTCCTTTGAGGGTGGCGCTCAGGCGCGTCAAGAGAAAAAGAATCGTATACGTGGCGCGCGTTCTGGACGATGCCCTGCGCCTTCTGGACCGCAAGCAACCCAGAATCGGCGTGGCGGGTCTCAATCCCCATGCGGGCGAGGCCGGGCTGTTCGGCAGGGAGGAAGTGGAGGAAATCGCGCCCGCGGTCGCGGACCTAAGGGAGATGGGCGTCGACGCGCACGGGCCTGAATCGCCCGACACGATTTTCGGCAAGCTGCGCGGCGGCTACTACTCTGGTGTGGTGGCCATGTATCATGATCAGGGCCATATTCCGGGAAAATTAATGTGTTTTCGCTTCGACTCACAAGGGCAGGGGGCCGTTCGCGGCGTCAACGTGACGCTGGGCCTGCCCATCATCAGGACCTCGGTCGAGCACGGGACGGGCTACCCCATCGCCGGACGCGGCATCGCCGACCCCTCCAGCATGGTGGACGCGCTCCTCCTCGCGGCGCGGATGGTCGTGAATAGATAAAAAATAAAATCTTTGTCAGAAAAGTCCGACTTCTGCTCGGGCTAGCGGCGAGAACTCAAATGCAGCCTCAATGAAAATAGCGCATGGGTCAGAGCGAAGCTCATTGCGAATGTTGGGAGATGCGGGTGTTTCACTACGCATTTTTCGGGATGGGTGATATACAGATCTGAGGGAATGAGAATTCCAATTTTGGAGGTAGTCTTGGATAAGCAGGACATAATCATCTACAACACTCCGGATGGTCAAATTGCCGTGGGGCTTTACACCCATGACGGCACTATCTGGTTGAATCAAAGTCAACTCGCCGAACTTTTTGCCACCTCCAAGGCGAATATCAGTATCCATATATCCAACATATTGAAAGAAAGAGAGTTAGATAAAAATTCAGTTGTTAAGGATTTTTTAATAACTGCCTCGGATGGCAAGGAATACCGTATACACCATTACGCCTTACCGATGATACTGGCAGTCGGCTTTCGGGTTCGCAGCGTTCGCGGCGTCAACGTGACGCTGGGCCTGCCCATCATCAGGACCTCGGTCGAGCACGGGACGGGCTACCCCATCGCCGGACGCGGCATCGCCGACCCCTCCAGCATGGTGGATGCCCTCATCCTCGCGGCGCGGATGGTCGTGAACGGCGGAAGCAGGGGAGGCGAGTTTCGTTCGTAGGGGCGGAACCGTGTGTCCGCCCAACTCTCTGCGCCTCCGTTACTATTTGCGCTTTTTCCCACGGAGAGAAGGCACAGTAAGTTCAAAATGGTTTGCCTTACCCCATAGCCCATCTCCCACCGCCTGTATACGGGACTTGAATATCTCATGCCGATCTGTGGGCCAAATGACGAAAAATGCTCGAGAAGTGCCTCTTCGATAGCGGAAAGCTGACACATGATGATTGCTATTCAGTTTGCGAGCAAGATATTTCGCGAGGTTTTCAATTTGCGTGTCGTGCGAAGACTTGTCAGGAGTAGTATTTTTTATCCGGCCCGGATGATGGTAGAAAATTACGGCATTTCCTTGACAAACAAAGCCCAGCACCTCCGCAAGATACGCATGTTTTCCACTGACAAACTGTTGGTCGCATTTCAGGCCATTATCCGGATCTAGGAATACTAAGTCGCATCTCTTCATAGTTTTCAATGTTTCTCTGTGCCATTTTTCCCGAGCAACGGGGTCTCCACTTGGACATCTCTTGCCCCCAAAACGGGTTTTTGGACCGAGTATCTTGCTATTCCCGATTCTCGATATCGCTCTGCGACCCTTAGCTGTCTTGGTACGGGGATCATATCTTACGATCTTTGCTAGGCAATCATATAGTTCAGGGTCACACACCCGAAAGCTGTCACGCTTTGAAGTGTCGAGATAATTAATTTTGCTTCCATCGTTTTTGCTTTGCTCGTCGGGATGTCGGTACCAGACGACGCCGAGACTCAAGGCTTCTGATCTGCCTGTCTCCGTGATGTTAGGTTGTGTGATAGCGCGGAGTAAACCATATTTGCCGAAATCCCCTACATCACCTATGTACTGATCTTGCATTTTCTACCCCTCATTGTTACCTAGAGTTCTACTTATTTTTCATGAATTTATCATTGAATAATATATTCTCCTTCCACGGAAAGCCTCAAACCCCTCATGAGCGACATATGGTGAGCAGGTGCACGGCTTCGGCGCCCGCTTTTTTGAGCTCTCTCGCGCAGGCCGAGGCGGTCGCGCCGGTCGTGACGACGTCGTCGACGAGTATGCACGTGGCCGCCTCAATATCTCGGCGCTTACCCTTGGAGCGAACCCGGAAGACGCCCCGCATGTTCCGGTGCCGCTCTCTCGCCGATAATCCCGTTTGCGAGCGGGTCGCCTTCGCGCGCTCGAGGCAATCCGCGTGGGGCACGCCCAGGTGCTCCGCCGTCCTGAGTGCGAGCAGCATCGCTTGATCGAAGCCTCTGGTTCTCCAGCGGGCTGGGTCGATGGGCACGTGCGTCAGGAGCACATTTCGGGCGTCTTCATCCGCACCTAATTCGTCCGTCGCGAGTTCGGCGAGATGGGGAGCGAACTCACGCGCCAGTTTTGTGAAACCCTGGAATTTGAAGAGGTGGATAGATTCTCGCAGCGAGCCTTCATACGCGCCGATGGCGCGGGCCATGTCGTAATGGTGGGTATTTTCCAGGCAATCCGCGCAAACGTGGGCCGGGGAGTGGGCGAGGGTGGCTTGGGAGCGGAAGGGGTCGCCGCACCTGGGACACCAAGGCGGTTCGAAACGCTCGAAAGCGTCCGTACAAGGGGCGCATATCGCATGGGGGTCGCCGATTTGCATGGAAGCCGAACACAAAAGGCACTTCGGGGGGATGAGGAAATCCGTCGCTGCGCCGATGAGCCTGCGGAGATAACCCATGATCCCTGGGATGCACTCGCTTCGGGTCCTGGGTATAGTGGAATGCGGCCCCCTCGCGCGGGCCGTTTGCGGCTGGACGTTCTAGGATTTTCTTCTGAGTTGCACCCTTTTGCTGCCCGTGCCCTCGCCCTCGGCCACGCCCCGGCGGCGGTGGCGGATGAGTTCGGCGACGATGGCGACCCCGATCTCTCCCGGCGTATCGGCGCCGATGTCGAGACCTATGGGCGCATGAACGCGCCCGATGAGTTCGCCTCGCTCGTAGCCCCTGTCCTGAAGGTGGCGATAGGTGAGCAGCACCTTGCTTTTGGAGCCAATCATCCCGATGTAGCGCGCGGGCGTCTTCATCGCCCATTCGAGGACGACCTCGTCGTTCGAGTGGCCCCGGGTGATGATGGCGAGGTAGTCCGACTCGTCGACCGGAATTTTCTCGAAAATCTCGGGAAATTCTCCCACGAAGAACGACTCCGCCATCGGGAAGCGTTCCTTGTTCGCGAACGAGGGCCTGTCTTCGACGATCGCGACCCGGAAGCCGCCGAGGTAGGCCGCCTGCGCGACGCAGAAAGACACGTGACCGCCGCCGAAGATATAGACGAGCGGCTGGCCGGATATGGGTTCGACGAAGATTTCGGTAGCCCCCTCGAGCGTGGACCTTTTGCCGCCCGCGCGCGCAGCGTCTCTGTTGAACTGCAAGAGCGTGGGGCTGCCCTGGCGGATGATTTGCGTGCTCTCCGCCCAGATTTCCGTCGAGTAGTTGGGAATTTCGCCTACGGAGCTGCCGTCGCGCCGGAAGAGCATTTTTCTGGCCTCGGGCGTCGGGATATCGAGTTCGCCCGGCTGAACGATGGT
This sequence comes from bacterium, assembly GCA_965221165.1. Taxonomy (GTDB): domain Bacteria; phylum UBA8248; class UBA8248; order UBA8248; family UBA8248; genus Bin107. The sequence continues at coordinate 547,371 of CBDCRP010000003.1, read as the reverse complement.
CGCCAGCGCCGCGCTGCCGCCCTGGTTCCTGATTCGGTTGATCTCCCCGAGCAACTCTTCCTGAAACGCCTGGAACGGTTCCACCAGTATCTCCACGACGCCGCCGCAGATATGTCCGCTGTCTTCCGCTTCCTGCTGGGTGAGGTCGAAGGTGAGTTTTTCGGGTTCTCCCGTTTCGAGGACGCTCATCGCGGTTTCCCAGACTTCCGCCTCGAGACAGCCGCCCCCGACGGTGCCTTCCGTGCTGCCGTCCTCGCGCACGAGCATCTTCGCATCGCCGCTCATGGGCGCAGACCCCTTGCGGGCCACGACGGTGGCGAGCGCGCCGCTCTGGCCGTCTTCCTTCAGCCTGGTCATCTCCTTGAATACGTCCTTGCTCATTTCCCGCTCCGCTTACGTGGAATTGCAGTAGTTACACATCCGGTATGATCCGCATGAATACTTCACATTCGCCATTCAGACAAGACGTGAAGAGAATGCCGTCCGCCGGACCATGGGGTTTCCCAGCCAGTTCCCATATAGTATAGGCCGTTTTTTCCAATTTTTCCACCGAAGTTTCCAAATCGGCCTTGTTCACGACGATCCACTTGCGCGCGCCGGCTTCCGTCTTGTGAAAAAGACCTTCGGGATGCGCGCACAATCTCCCTATGGCTTCCGCCGTTATCTCCTCACCGGCTTTCAGACCGCATATTCGCCCGAACAACTCGGGCCGAAAGACGTGCGCCTCACCCAGGGGCGCGCCCAGAGCGTCTACACCCAAGACGCCCAATACGGCGTCGAGACCTCCGGGCAATACGGGTTCATCTGGACCCGGCGCCTTGATGGGCAGTCTTCGCGCCCCGTCCGCCTCGATGAGGGTGAGGCCATCGCCCAGCTTGAGGCGGGCGATTTCTGTGGGCGCGAAGCCGCCTAGTTTCATGCGTTGCTCGTTCTCCCGGCCCGGAACCGGCGTCTTCCCCTCGCGGCTGCGGGCGAACCAGGAGATTCCGCAGGCGTCCATGTAGGGGCGGAGGTTTTCCGAGAGCGTCTCGATATCGCCCAGAACCAGTTGAAGCCCCTCCTCGGGGAGCGGCGCGAAAATCTTGGTGGTCGTCGTGAGAATTGCAGACTTCCCGTTTTGCGCGTGGAAGCATTTTGCGATGCCCGTCAGAAGGCTCGTTTTGCCGCCTCCGCCGACCGCCGCGACGCTTTGCCCCGGTTTGATGCCGAGGGAGCGAACGATGCCGTCTCCCGCTACCAAGTGCGGGCCTCGACTCCGCCGAGCAGTTCGCGCCGGAGGATGTTCACGAGTTCGGTGGAAAGCTGAGAAAGGTCCTGCACCACGATGTGGTTGGGGTAGATTTGCTCCACGAAGGGGTCCACCACGCCGACGCCGATGACGCGGACGCCGAGCTTTTGCAGCCGGTTCACCGTGCTCACGAGATGGGTGGCGTCCCCGTTGGGCTGGCCGTCCGATGTGATGATGATGATTTTCTCCTCCTCGGGCCGCTGTATGAGCCTTCGATAGGCGAACAGGAGGTGTTCCTCGTCCCAGTTGTTGAAGCGGGGATAGATGTTGACGAGCCGGTTCTTGACCTGGGGGAAATTATCCTCGAATCCCTTGTAGACGCGGTGTTGCAGCGGAGAGTGCCGGATGTGGCGGAACTTGAACGCGGGGATGTGGCCGAGGGCCGCCGCCATGGCGGCTTCGGAACTCTCGGTGGAGTAGCCTATGACCTCGAAGGGCACGTCGAGACGATCGAGCGCTTCGGCGAAGAATATGGTCGCCTCTCTCGCGGCCATGTATTTCGACTCGCGGTTCATGCTGCCGCTTTCGTCCACGAGCAGCGTGAAGCAGACGTCGAGCTTGTCGGGTTCTTCTTTTCGGTGGAAAAGATGGAATTTCCCCAGCCGCTGTTTCCAGAGTTTGGGGAGGTTCAGCTTGCCGGAGCGATGCGAGCCGCTGAAACGGGTATAGGTTCTCTCCTGGATGATTTGCATGAGCTTCCACACCAGCACCTTGATGGCGCTGCCCGCCCTGTCCATGATCGCCGCGTATTCCTCGGCCTTGCCCTCGGGCGGCAATACGATGGTCCGCTCGTCGGGATGATCTGCGGTGGGGTGGATCTCTTTTTTGTTCCCCTCGAGCTCGAACCAGGGCGAAGCCCAGTGTCCCAGGGCCGCGAGTTCCTCCGGCGTGAGTTCTATCTGCTCCCCTTCCTCGTCATCGATTTCATCGAGGGCTTCGGGGTGCAGCAGTTCGAGCGATTCGTCTTCATCTCCCTCCATGTTCTGATTCTCCATTTTCTGGAGAATTTCTTCGGGAACGTCGGAGAGTTCTTCCTGCTCGTTCATCCGGGTGAGCTGTTCTTCGGTGAGATAGCGCTGGATGGCGTCGTAAATCTCGTTTGCGCAATCGAAGGCGGTTTTCGGGTCACTGGCCGAGCAGGCGCGATCTATCAGCGGGATGAGCCTGTGAAAAATCTGGACGACGGCCGGGTCGAACCAGGCCGCGGGGAGATCTCCGGGCCGTGAGGAGGGGACGCCGGGCGTCTGCCCGACCCCCGCGAGGTAGATTCCCCACTGGATCTGCAAAAACAGGGGGAGTTCCCCGTGCGCGTGGTTGCGCTCGGCGGCTTCGATGGCCGGACGGATGAAGGCCCTGAAATTCTTCTTGGTGCCGGGCAGTGATTCCGCGAGGCGGTTTTCGCACCGCGCGTCCTCGAGCGTGTGCCATATATGGAAAAGGCCCGGCCTTTCGCGGTTCGCGAGCGCGGCGCGGCCCGCCCAGCGGAACGTCCCCTGGATTTTATGGGCCACCTCGATGAGCGTCATGCCCTTCTGGTATCTGAGGACGTGCTCGTCGTTCAACCCGCCGCCCAGGCGCGCGAGGGTTTGTTCGGGGTCTTCGACGTGAATGGCGTCTTCCCCGTTCTTCGCCTTGGGGCCGAAGCTCAGGGCGAGGTCGTAATCGTGCGCGGTGACCTGCGCCAGCGCTTCGAGCCGAGCGCGTCGGCGCTCCATGCCTCATCTCCCGGCTAGAAGTGGTTGTCTACGATATCCTCGAGCACCTTGGCGTCGAAAGAATTCACTTTGCTGAAGATGGTCGAGACGGCGGCTTCCATGGGGTCGAACTGCCCGGCCATTCGCGCCCAGTCTATGAGGCGCCGGGTGCTGAACGTGCAGAACACCTTTTCGTTCTTCATGGCCTCGCGCACGTCGTGGCCCACGCGCACCATGCGCTTGATCAACTCTTCGTCGTGGTTTCCGCTCTGCTGCATGATGACCTCGACTTCCGCCTCGAAGGGCAGGTAGTCCATTTTCACGGTGACCGGAAAGCGATCCAGAAGCGCCTCGTTCAGGGGCTTGGTGCCGCCGTACCTGCGGTCCTCATGGGGGTTCATGCTGGCGAAAAGCCTGAAGTTCGGATGGGGCTTGACGATGCGGCCGTCGTATTCCGACAAGACGATCATGCGGTCGTCGTCGAGCAGGCTGTGCAGGCAAAAGGCGATTTCGGGCAGGCACGCGTTGATCTCGTCGATGAGCAGCCAATCGCCCGATTGCATGGCGTCGACCAGAATGCCGTTCACCCAGTAGGTGCCCTGTTCGTTGATCATCAGCTTGCCCACGAATTCATCGACCGTGGTCATGCCGTTCAGGTTCACGCGCCTGAAGCCGTTGTTGGTCATGTGGGCCAGGTGGCGCACCGAGAGCGTCTTGCCGACGCCGGTTTCCCCCACGAGGAGAACGGGCAGGTTCCGGCTCACCGCCCACGCGGTGCGCTCGAGCGCATCGCCCGCGGCCAGATAGAACTGCGCGGGGGGAACGAAGGAGTTCCCGTTCGCTTCGTTGATCGGAATGTTGCTGCGCCCGATGCGGTAGGCGCCGTTTTCCACCGTTTCCGTCAAGATTTCAGTGCTCAATTCACATACTCCATGGCTGAAACGCCGAACAGGAACATCATGATGGCCTCGAGCGCGCCGCCGCCGATGGCGCGCGATTTATCGGATATCGTGTGGCAGTGGGCGGGCTCGGCCCTCGGGTCGACGTCTCCCACCTTGAAGCCCGCGCTCACCTCGACCCCGTCCCTCAGGAGGCCGCGCAAAACGCCGTCGATGGCGGAGGTGACCTCCGCCCCGTCCACACGGGCGAGGGTTTCTCCCGCTCTCACGGCGTCGCCGATCCGGGCGATGGAGGTGAATACGCCGGCCTGGGGCGCGCGCAGCAGCCGCTCGGTCGTGTAGCCGCCGATGGGGCCGGGAACGCCGGTGTTCGGTTTCGCGGCGCCCTCCAGAATCACCCGCCCCAGGTCGTGTCCCCGGGAGGTCTCGATGACGGCGTGGCAATCCAGGCCCGCGGTGAAGCCGGGCCCCAGGCCGACCACGACCTCGGCGTCGGACATGCGCGTGCCGAGGTTCCGCTTGGCCAGAATCGCATCGACCAAAGCGGCGGGCTGAACGAGGGGAATCGTTTCGGCGCGCGGGTCCACCATCACCGGAATCGAACCTGCTTCCAGGATGGCGCGCGCGTTCGCTGCTTTCTCCGCAGGCGTTTCGCCGTCCGCCCGCATGGAGGTTACACCCTCCACATGCCACGCATCCGCATAGAGACACTCGGCGAAGGAGACGGTGCGCCTGACCATGGTGGGGTTCTCGATCTCGGTGATCATGACCGGAAAGCCCGCGCGGTGTAAGCGGTGCGCCACGCCGGTGGCGAGGTCGCCGCCTCCCTTGACGACCACGAGCGCTTCGGCGATGGTTCTCGGGCTCCTCATGGGCTCTCGTCTTCCACGAAGGCGATCGCGTCGATTTCGATGAGCCATTCGGACTTCGCCAGGCCGCTCACAATCAGAAGCGTGCTCGCCGGATACGGTTCGTTGAAATAGGTTTGCCGCACCTCCATGCTGCCCGGAAAATTCGCATGATCGGTGAGGTAGACGGTCAGGCGGATGACGTCCTCCATCCCCGCTCCCGCCGCCTCGAGCGCGGCTTTGATGTTCTCGTACACCTGCCGGGCCTGGGCCTTGATGTCGTCCCCCCCGACCGTGTTTCCGTCCAGGTCGGTCGCCACCTGTCCCGCCAGCATGATGAGATGCCCGTCCGATACCTTCCAGCCCGTGGAATACGCGCCGACCGGCTTTACCTTCTCCGAGTTAATTTGTTGTTTTCCCATGGGTTCTCCCTCTCGCATCTCATCAGAAAAGAATACTCGTCTTTCCTAGAAACGAAAATCTAGCACGGGGTCGAACACGAGGCAACGCAAACGGGTGGATTGTTCCGACGGGAGAGGGATTGCTCCGACCGATAAGGGAAGCACTGATCATAGAACGCCTTCATTCCGGCGCATGCCGGAATCCAGAGCCGATGGGAAGGACGACATGGCGGTATTTTCTCCTCTCCAGTCGGAACAATACCTCCTTCTTCGGTCGAGTTTGACCACGAAAGGCGAAAGCGAAAAGCAAAGTCGCTGGATTCCGCATGAAAACACTGCGGAATGACGAGCAAAAACGAAAGGCAGGGAATTACAATCCCTTCTGTTCTCAGCCGTTTTCGATCCGCCGGGTCACCGAGCGCGTGGGGCCGAAGGTGGGCAGGTAGCACGAGTGCTTGCCGGCCCCGCCAGTGACGATGAGGAGTAAGTCTTGGGGCCCGTCGAGAAGCGGAATCTCGAAATCATCATCGCCTTCGTTTTTGGCTATCTCCTCGCCCCAGGTCTGCATACCCCACATGGCGCCGAGCTTTAGCCGGCGCACGGGCTTGCGGGCGAGTTCGACGATTCTCCGCTTCACGTCCGCTTTCGTGTGGCCGTCCCCCGCGATGGTCGCCGCGTGCTCGGGGCCGAGCGCGAGAACGGGTTCTCCGCGCAGATAGAAATTGTTGCTCCCCATGATGGACATCGTATCGGCGGCGGTGGCGAGAATCCCCTCCGCCGTGTGGCTCACGTGATCGTTGACGTTGTGGGGTCCCTCGCAGCCAACCAGCGTCACCGCGCTCTCCTCGGGCGCAAAACCGCGCTCTACGTGCAGCGGCTCCCAGGGGGAGGCCGCCTCGTTCTCGGCGATGCAGAACGCGTATTTCGCAGGGGATCCTTGCGTGGCGCGATCCAGAACGCCGGGGCTCGCGCCCCCGATGTTCAAAAGCGCCAGGCGCAACGCGCGGCCTATCGTCGCGTTCGCCCGGTTGCCGGGGGCGAAGCATCCATATTCGGCGTTCAAGCCTATTTCCTCCACCACCGGGCCGTTCACGATGATGAGAGGCGCCACCGGGTGGGTCGTCGCCTGAATCGCGTGGAGCGAGAACTCGGGCGCCAGCACCGCCCGGACCGCGGCCACCAGAACGGGCATGTACGCCGGAAGGCAGCCGGCCATCACGGCGTTCACGGCGAGGGCCTCCATGGTGATGACTCCCTGGCGGGGCGGCATGAGGCCGATTTCCGCATCAGGGGCCAGGCCTGCGCCCTCCACCATTCGGGCGACGCGCTCGGGCGTAGGGGCGACGACGGGCAGGCCGTCTCCCCATCCCCGCGCTTCGAGCAGGCGCGCGAGCGCCTCGGGCGTGTTGCGAACCTTTACGCGCTCGCTTTCAAGTGCAAGATTTTCCTGAGAGTGGTCGTTCATATTGTAGGCCCGCCTATGTGAAGAGCGCCTTGTGGCGCACCGTCTTTCGGGGCGGGACGTATTCGCGTTCCCGGTATTCCTTTCGGAGCGATTCGGCATCGCTCGTGAGGATGCGCCGCACCTCCTCCATCGCGCCGTCTCCCAGAGCGCGCGCTTTTTCGGGCGCGATTCCCCCCACCGGATGCGCCACGACGACTATCGGAAGGCCGGGCATCCCCAAAGCCGTTCTCTCGTTCGCGCCCAGGGCCGAAAATTCACTGGAGCAGAACGTGGCCGTCGGAACGCCTGCCTTTTCCATCTCCACCGAGTCATGGATACTCCATGACGTGCAACTCCCTCAGTCGCCCACCGCGCAGACGGCCACGTCCACCTGTTCGCGGAATTCTTCGAGGCGATCCTCCGGCAGGGTCGGGTTCGGCTTTCCCCAGCGGATAAAGCGCAGCGTTTCGTCTTGTTGGGAGAAAAGCTCCTCGATTCGCTCCAGCAAAACGTCGGCGTTGGGCTTGTTGTTGTGGAAAAAGCCGATTCGGAGTCCCCCCAGGTCTTCGGGGCGCTCCGCCAGGGGGTGGTCGCCCGCGCGAACGAAGGAGGTGGGTTTTACGATTTCAATCATCTGGCTCATCTCGAATCTCCGTAATGGGGAACTTGAACTATAAACTTAATAAATTCTGGGCGATGACCATCCGCTGAATCTGGTTGGTTCCCTCGATGATTTGCAGTTGCTTGGCGTCTCTCATGAACCGCTCGAGCGGATGGTCTTTCATGTAGCCCGCGCCGCCCAAGACCTGAACGCCGTCCACGGCGGCCTTCATGGCCACGTCGGTGGCGTAGCATTTCGCGGCGCAAATGAAATGCACATGTTCTTTTTGGTAGTCGCCATTATCCACCATCGAGGCGGCGCGGTAAACGAGCAGACGGGCCGCCTCGGTTTCCATGAACATGTCGGCGAGCATGAATTGAACGGCTTGGTGCTGGGCGATGGGTTTTCCAAAAGCCTCGCGTTCCTTTGCGTACCCGGATGCGTAATCGAGGCACCCCTGCGCAAGGCCCACGCCCCGCGCGCCGATGGCGGGCCGCGCCTGGTTGAAGCCGAGCATGGCGGTCTTGAAGCCAAGGCCCGGCTCGCCGATCATGTTTTCCAAGGGAACGCGCGCCTTTTCGAGGAAAATCTCACACGTCGGGATGCCCCGCATCCCCATCTTCCGCTCATGGCGGCCCACGCGGAACTCGCCCCTGGGAACGATGAAAAAAGATATGCCCCTCGCCCCCTTATCAGGTTCCGTCTTCGCCGCCACGGTGATGAAATCAGCCACGCTCGAACCCGTGCAGTAGCATTTATGGCCGTTGATCACCCACGAATCCCCATCCTTGACCGCCCTCGTCGATATGTTCGCGGCGTCAGAACCCGCGTGCGGCTCGGTGAGCGAGAAGGCGGGCCGCAACTCGCCCCGGGCGACGCCGGCAAGATAGCGGTTTTTCTGCGCCTCGCTTCCGCCGCCGGCGACGGGCCGCGTGGCGAGCAGGTGGACGGAGAAGAATAGGGGAGAGTTCGAGCAAAACCGCGCCATCTGCTCGATGGCGACGCAAGTTTCCAGGATGCCGAGCCCCGCCCCGCCATAGGCTTCGGGAACATAGAGGCCGAGCAGGTCGTGTGATTTCAGAAGCTCGAAGACGTCTTCGGGATATTCGTCGTTCTCATCGATTTCGGCGGCGCGCGGCGCGATGTGGCGTCGGCTCAGCTCATACACCGTCTCGCCCAGCATACGCTGGGCTTCGCTAAGTTCGAACGCGCCTTGAGAGCCTGGCTTTCCAGTCACCTCCGCGCGCTCCTAGAGGTCGAGCAGGTTCCGGGCGATGATCATCCGCTGTATCTGGCTCGTTCCCTCGACTATCTGGATCTGCTTGGCGTCGCGCATGAATCGTTCGAGCGGGTGGTCCTTCATGTAGCCCGCCCCGCCCAGGACCTGGATGCCGTCTATCGCGCACTTCATCGCCATGTCGGCCGCATAGGTCTTGGCCGTCGAGAAATACCTGGCGTTCTCCTTGCCGATTTGCCCCGCATCCACCATGGCCGCCGCGCGGTAGACGAGCAGCCGCGCCGCCTCGATGTCCATGAACATGTCGGCGAGTATGAACTGCACGGCCTGGTGCTGGGCGATGGGCTTTCCAAACGCCTCGCGCTCCTTGGCGTAGTTGGCCGCGTAGTCGAGACAGCCCTGGGCCAGACCCACCGCGCGCGAGCCGATGGCGGGCCGCATCTGATTGAAGCCTACCATCGCGGTCTTGAAACCCTGGTTCAACTCACCCACCTGGTTCTCGAGCGGGACGGCCACGTTGTCGAGATTCAGCATGCAGGTTGCAATGCCCCGCATCCCCATCTTGCGCTCGTGCTTGGCGATGCTGAAGCCCGGCGTGTCGGTGGGCATGATGTAGTAGGTGATCCCGCGCGTTCCCGCGTGGGGGTCGGTCTTGGCGGCGACGGTGATGAAGTCCGCCTTGTCGGGCCCCGTGCAGAAGCACTTGGTGCCGTTAATGACCCATTCGTCGCCCTCCTTGACGGCGCGCGTTCGGATGTTGCCGGCGTCTGAGCCCGCGTGAGGTTCGGTAAGGGCGTAGGAGCCTCTCAACTCGCCTTTGGCGAGGCCCGTCATGTAGTGGTTTTTCTGCTCCTGCGTACCGCTCAAGTCGATGACGCGGCTCGAGAGCATGTTGAGCACGATGAAAAGAGGAGAATTCGAGCAGACGCGCGCGATCTCCTCGATGGCGATGCAGCCGCCCAGAAAGCCCATCCCGCCGCCTGAGTATTCCTCGGGGAAGAAGATGCCGAGCAGGCCGTGGTCTTTTTGCAGTTGGTAGATGTCTTCGGGGTATTCCTCGTTCTCGTCGATGTCGGCGGCGCGCGGGGCGATGTAGCGCTCCGAGAGTTCGCGGACCGTCTGGCGAAGCATCTTTTGCGTTTCGTCGAGGTCGAATTGCAGCGTGGATTCCGTTTGCAGGCTCATTTCATGGCTCCAGCGGTTTGGTTTTGGATGGGAATGAGATACGCAAATTGATAGACGCCTTATGAATCCAGGATGAGCTAGTTATGGAATCGGGGCAAAATAATTCGATTGAAGAACATATCTTAACGGGAGATGTCTTTTCGGTGCCCGATGTCGAGAATGTTGATTTTGAAATCCCGATCAATGGTATACAGAATTCGATAATCACCCGATCTTATCCGGTAAACATTGCTCGAAATCCCGCGGACTCTTATTCCTCCTTGCGCCTCGCTGTCCACCAATTTATCGATCTTGTTCGTTATTTGCCGCTTTAGTTTTTTGGTTGGCAGTTTTTCGAGAGCATGTAGGGCTCTCTCCGTATATATGATTTCGTACGGATTCACTATTTGATAATGCGATCAAGGGTCTCGGTTAATTCTTGTCCTGATATGAGTTTTTCACGGCCTTCTTGAATATCGCTTAGAATTTTCTCGGCTATTTTGGCGTCAACGGCATCTTCAAGTTCCTTCGCTACTTCATCATAAGCGACATCTTCAAGATTTTTCGCTGTATTTCGCCCCATTTCTCTTCTCCAGTATGTGCAACTATGTTCGCAATATAAATAGATCACTTTAACTTTGTCAATTTTCCTTGTTACATCCCCTCTGAATGATTCATTTATCCGGCCCATCGCTTGAGCGCCCCGCGGCGATTGCATGTCAACGCTTCGGGGGGAATAATGGTCCAAATCCGCTTTTTGACCGCTCCGGCGCTCGTCCATATTTACGGCGTGCGCCCCGTTTCGTCGAAGGAGTTTTCCGCATGGACCTCGTCATACGCGGCGGGTATGTGGTCGATCCCTCACAGAGTCTGGAAGGGACGATGGACGTCGAAATCGCGCGCGGCCGCGTGAGGCGGGTGGCCCCCCACATCGAGCCGGGGGGCAGGCGGACGCTGAACGCCAGGGGAAAAATCGTCACCCCCGGTCTGGTCGACCTCCACTGCCATTTTTATGAGGGTTTTACGCACTACGGCGTGAACCTGGAGGCCACCATGCTCTCGCGCGGCGTGACGACGGCGGTGGATACGGGCAGCGCCGGAGCGCAGACGTACCCGAGTTTTCAGGAGTGGTTTCTCGATAAAGCCCGTCCGACGGTGCGCGCTTACCTGAACATCTCGGAAGGCGGGCTCCTGATCGACGGCCTGGGCGAGAACATCGACATGCGCGCGCTGCGCGTGGACAGGGCCGTGGCGTGCTACCAGAAGCACCGGAAATACCTCATCGGCATGAAGGTGCGCCTGAGCGACGACGTGGTGGAGCGTAGCGGCATGAGACCCCTGGACGCGGCGCTCGAAGCATCGGAGTTCCTGAAAGTACCGCTTATGGCGCACGTGGGGAACACGCCGTCTTCTTTGCCGAGCATTTTGAAGCGCCTCCGCGCGGGGGACGTGCTTACGCACGCGTTTCACGGCAGGCGGGAGAACATACTCGACACACGGGGACGGGTGCGCCGCGCGGTGTGGGAGGCGCGGGATTCCGGCGTTCTGCTCGACGTGGCGCATGGGCGCTCGAGCTTCAGCTTCGAGATTATGGAGCGCGCCATGGCGCAGGGCCTGATGCCGGGGAATCTGAGCACCGACCTCCATACGCACTGCATCCATGGTCCGGTGTATGATTTCCCAAGCCTCATGAGCAAGTTTCTGGCTCTGGGCTTCCCCCTTGCGGAAGTGGTGCGGCTCAGTACACAGACGGCGGCCGAGTGGATTGGCCTGAAAGGAAAGGTGGGAACGCTCAAAAAAGGCGCCAGGGGCGACGTGGCCGTGTTCCGGATGCGCGAGGGCAGGTTCGTTTTCGAGGACTCCCTGGGGGCGCGTCGCAAGGGAAACCAGATGCTCGAGGCGACGCACGTGGTTCTGGGCGGCCGGCTGCTCAGGCCATCGGGGGCGGGACGGCGCAAGCTCACCGAAGTGGCGTGAAAGTCGAAAGAACCTGAAAATTTCCGCGGCCAAGGGGTTGACTCTTATAGGCTTGCGGGATTATCTTAAGGCGCTTTTTCCAGACAGATGCATTTTTTGAAATTCCAGAGGCGAGCAAGATGCGGACGATGAGAAGATTTTTTGAGGGATATTGCTTTTTCGGTTTTATCACCGTCCGTCCGCGCGCCGTGATGTAAAAACCTACGGCGGGCGGGTGGACGGCCCGGTCGCCACGGACAATAGAGAAACATTCGCCGTGGGACAGCCTCACGGCGATTTTTTTTGAGAAACAACTGAAATTCCGAGAGGGAAAAAGGAGATTTGTTTTGATTATCGTGATGAAGCTGGGCGCAACGGATGAAGAGATAGGAAAAGCCATCGCAAGGATCAATGAACTCGGCTACCAGGAGCACGTCATCAAAGGGGTGGAGCGTACGGTGATCGGGGCCATCGGGGATGAACGGGGGAAATACATGCTGGAGTCGCTTGTTTCTTTGAATGGAGTGGAAAGCGCGATGCCCATTCTCAAGCCCTTCAAACTGGCGAGCTCGGAGGGCAGGCCAGAGCGCAGCCAGTTGCCGATGGGCGAGGGGGTGGAAATCGGCGGTGAGCAGATCATTATCATCGGCGGGCCCTGCTCCGTGGAGAACAGGGAGCAGATTATGGAATCCGCCGAAGTGGTACGGGCGGGCGGCGGCCACGTCCTGAGGGGCGGCGCCTATAAGCCGCGCACCTCGCCGTACAGCTTCCAGGGCATGGCGGAAGACGGCTTGAAGCTCCTTGCCGAGGCGCGCGAGAAGACGGGGCTTCCCATCCAGACGGAGGTCATGGATTCAGAAGACATCGAGGTGTGCTGCGAATATGCGGACGTGTTGCAAATCGGCGCGCGCAACGTGCAGAACTTCTCCTTGCTGAAAAAAGTCGGCAAGACCGACAAGACCATTTTCCTGAAGCGCGGCATGTCCACGACGGTAGAAGAGTTCTTGATGTCGGCCGAATACGTCATGAGCCAGGGGAACCCGAACGTCGTGCTGTGCGAAAGGGGGATACGCACCTTCGAGACGGCCACGCGCAACACGCTGGACATCAGCGCCGTGCCCGTGCTCAAGGAACAGACGCATTTGCCGGTCGTGGTGGACCCGAGCCACGCGGCGGGCGCCTGGAGATTCGTCGCGCCCCTGGCGAAGGCGGCCGTGGCGGTCGGGGCGGACGGCCTGATGCTCGAAATGCACCCCGAGCCCGAGAAGGCGATGAGCGACGGCCCGCAATCCCTCAAACCAGAGAAGTTCGCCGCCCTGATCGAGGAGCTCAAGGTGTTCGCAGAGGCCAGCGGAAGAACGCTATAGCATGTCCGTTCTTTTCGTGTTCGTGGATGGCCTGGGGGTCGCTCAGCCTGCGCCGGGCAATCCGCTCTCCCGCGTGGGGGAGCCTCCGCTGGGGCTTTTGTGCGGAGGCGAAGCGCCGGGCTTCCGGCTCATCGAGGCGGATGCCCGCCTCGGCGTCGAGGGTATCCCCCAGAGCGCGACGGGCGGCGCCTCTTTGTTCACGGGCGTAAATGCGCCCAAAGCGGTGGGGAAGCATCTCCAGGGCCTGCCGAATACGCAGTTGCGCCGGATCGTCTCTCGAAACGGCCTCCTCAGGCGCGCCCGCGAGAAGGGCGCCGTCGTCGGATTCGCCAACGCCTATACCCCTCCTTTTTTCAGGCGCGGCAGAAACCGCAGACGTTCGGTGAGCACGGTGATGGCCGAGAGCGCGGGAATTCCGCTGAATCGCCTCGAGGACCTCATCGAGGGCAGGGCAGTTTATCGCGACTACACGAACGAGATAATCGCCGGGCAGGGCCATGATGTGGCGAGGCTCGACGCCGAGGAGGCGGGCGCCCGCCTCGGGGGAATGGCGCGGACGAAGGATTTGCTGGTCTATGAGTTTTTTCAGACGGATCACGTCGGACACCGCGGAACCCTTGAGGATGCCTTTGAGGTTTTGGCGGGTTTGAACCGCTTCTTGCGGGCCGCCTTGCGGCATATAGACCCGGATGAGGATACGTTCATTCTCAGCAGTGACCACGGGAATGTGGAAGACATGGAAACATCCGCTCACACGACGAACCCCGTCCCCATAGTGCTCTACGGCAAAGGTGCGAACACCCTGTTCGCAGACGTCGCGAATCCGAGTATCTGCCATGTAACGCCCTTGATTCTCTCCATTATTTCGTAAAAATCAATCGATGCCTCATTCGCCGTTTGCGGTTTTGTACGGGCGGCGCAAGAGGCGGTTCCCGCTTTTCCAACATTGACTTTCGAACCTATTATGAATAGAGTGATTTCTCATGATTCGGGTCGTTTTTGTTGGATTTTTGCGAAGTGAGGCGCATGATGGAAAATATCGACCCGAGATTGATGACGAGAATAGAAAAAGAGGGTGTAGGACCCTTCCTGCGTCGTGCGCGCGAGGAAAAAGAGATACCCCTGCGTTCGGTCTCCGAGCATACGCGAATCCGAACATACTATCTGGAAAGTATCGAAAGCGGCGATTTCGACAGGTTGCCGACAGGCCCGGTCGGTCTGGGTTTCGTCCGCGCCTTTGCGGATACGGTTGGCGTGGACAGCAAGGCCGTGGTCGAGAGCTATAAACGGGAAACTACGGGTGTACTGCAACCGGGAGACCATGAGTTAGAGCAGAAACCCCGAACCATTTTCAGCCCTCCTCCCCAGACGAACCGATTCTCATCTGCCGCAACCTTTATTTTCGTGCTGGTTTTTCTTTTCGCCGGCGGCGGGCTTCTCTGGTTCATGAAAGGAAGAACGAAGGAACTTGTTCCGATTGAATCGATTGTCGGTAGAATAAAATCTGCGGTTGCGCCCGTGGCGGAGACGCCCCCTCAACCCAATGCCGTGAACGAAGAAGCGAAAAATGAAGGTGGAACACGGAAAGAAGCGGACGCTGTCGAGAAGAAGGTCACCGAGCCGGAGCGTCCTCCCGCCTCGACGGCGAACTTGAAAGAACCTTCGGCTTCAGACAAGGAGGAAATGCTTTCTCCGGCTGCGGAGAAGCCTCCGGTGCAGGCGAGCGCCCCGGTGCAGGAGAATCCTGTAGCCGAGGGGAGCCCTCCGGCCCAACAGGGCCCCGTGGTTCAAGAGGCTCCGCCGAGCCCGCCGCAAGGGAGTGCCCCGGTTCAAGAAAGCGCGCAGGGTCCACAAAGCGCCCCGGCCCGGGGAAACACCGCGGCTCAAGAGACTCCGCCGGTTTCAGAGAACCCCTCGGCGCAAGCGAGTGCTCCAGCCGCAGACAAGGTCGCCCGCAACACCGCACCGAATGTCGGCGCGGCGCCGCAAGGAGAGCAGACCCCGGCGACCCCCGCTCCCGCCCCGCCCGCCCCTGCGAGTATTCCGTTGACGCTCAAGATTTTTGCGACAGAAGACACGTGGCTGCGAATCGTGGTCGATGCGAAAAATACCGAAGAGTTACTTTTGTTGGCGGGCAAGGAAAGGAACTGGAAGGCGTCGGAAAAATTCGTCGTCACCGTGGGGAACGTATCGGGAACACAGATGTCCCTGAACGGCTCGGAGGTCGAGTTGCCCAAGAATTCTTCCAACGTGCTCAGGGACTTCATTATCACCAAGAAGTATCTGAATTAAGGGCTTCTTCTGAAAGTTTTTATGTTATACGGGATGCTCCAACTCATTTCATTTTCTCGTGCGCTTCGATTCGAAATCCGAAATCTCACATGATGAATGAATCCTTTTTGTCACTTCGGGGCTTCGATGGGAACAAACGAGTCCACTTGCGAGGCGCGAGCGAAGCGTCAATCGCCTGGTGGCTGGTGCGGATCGCGCGCGAACACCCCGGGCCCGTTGTCTTCGTCGAAGTGGAGCAGCGCCGCCTCGAGATGATTGAGGCGAACATGAAGCTCCTCCTCGGCGCTTCGGGT
This sequence comes from bacterium, assembly GCA_965221165.1. GTDB lineage: Bacteria > UBA8248 > UBA8248 > UBA8248 > UBA8248 > Bin107. Next base: position 531,887 of record CBDCRP010000003.1, on the reverse strand, counting down.
GCGCGGGATTTGCCGGTGCCGGGGTTCCCGGCATGGGATGCGTATCCCTTTTCCCGGTTGTCTCCATCCAGTGAGGTCGTCGGCGAAAGAATGTCCGCGCTGCGACTTTTGCGTAGCGGGGAGCGGGGTGTCGTACTGACGAGCCTGGCGGCGATGGGGACGAGAATCCCTCCGCCCGAACGTCTGAACGACGCCATGATTCGGTTGAGCGAGGGGATGGCGATGGAGCGGGATGCGTTCATGGGCTCGCTCGAATCGTTGATGTATCTAAGGAGGTCGCTGGTCGAATCCCCCGGAGAATATGCGGTGCGAGGCGGCATTGTGGATTTTTTCTCTCCCCAGAACGCATATCCGACCCGCCTGGAGTTTCGCGGAGACGAACTTGATTCCCTGCGGCATTTTCATCCCCAGACACAGCGGAATCTGGACTCGCTCCAAAGCCTGGACGTTTTTCCATCCAAAGAGATTGTTCTCTCGCCCGAAGAGGTGGAGAGGGGGCGGCGCGCTCTTTCAAAGATGACCGAACCCGAGACGAGCCAAAGAGTGGAACGTCTTCTCGAATACCTGGATGCGGACAGGCATTTTTCGGGCATGGAAGGTCTCGCGCCCATGTTCTTGTCCGAGATGACGACGTTGTTCGACGTGGCGCCGGGGAATGCGCTCTGGGTTTTGAGCGAAGCGGAAAATCTGGGCGAAGCGATGGAGAAGTTGTGGGATGAAGTGAACGAGGAGGCGCGTCTTGCGCCCGAGCGGGGCCTCGTCTCCTTTGCGCCCGAGCGTTTATGGCTCGCGCCCGAGGAAATTCGCGAGGAACTCTCCATCTGGCCGCGCCTCGAATTCGATTCCCTGGGGCTGGACGCCGCGAGTCCCGAAGAAGACTTGAAGCCCCAGGGGGTCTTGCGCTCGGAAAACATCAATCCCTTCCGTGGGCGGGTGGAGGCGTTTGTGGACCAGCTTCGCGCATGGCGCCGGGAAGATGAAAGCGTCGTCATCGTGGCGGAGGAGAAGACCCTCGCCCTGAGGATACAGGCATTGTTGCGCGAGCATGAAGTGGGCGTGGAAATTTTGTCGCAAGGCGTTTCTCTCATAGACGCGCGGTACGACGTCGTTCTGGTGGAGGGCAGGCTCAGCACCAGCTTCCGGCTGCCCGGGGAGAAGAGGGTTTTCTTTCGCGCGCAGGATTTGCTGGTCGGCGCCTTGGGCGGGGATTCCCGCCGTCTGCCCCAGTCGAAGCCCGGCGAGGGTTTTGAGGATTTGAGCGAAAAGGACCTGGTGGTGCACGTGGAGCACGGCGTAGGCCGCTACATGGGCACGCGCGTCATCGAGCATCGCGACGGGGAAAATGAATTTCTCACCCTCCAGTATGCGGGCAGCGACAAGCTCTACGTTCCGATGGACGACGTCGACCGCATCCACAAATATCGCGGAGTGGGCTCCGCGCCGCCCCTGGACAAACTGGGGGGGAATCGCTGGACGAAGACGAAGAATAACGTCAAGAAATCGCTCCGGGGGATCGCTCGCGACCTGGTGCGCCTCTATTCGGAGCGAAGCGCCGCCGAGGGACACGCTTTTTCAGCGGAGGGCGGATTCGACCATGAAATATCCGCCGGCTTCGGGTTCGAGGAAACACCCGATCAGGAGCAAGCCATTCGCGCCGTGCTGGCGGATATGGAGCATTCCCGGCCGATGGATCGCCTCATCTGCGGGGATGTCGGGTACGGAAAGACCGAAGTGGCGCTCCGGGCCGCCGCCAGGGCGATTTCTGCGGGCAAGCAAGTCGCCGTCATCGTGCCGACGACGCTGCTGGCCCACCAGCATCGGGACACCTTCGGGAAGCGTTTCGAATCGCTGCCGGTTCATGTGGAGATGCTGTCTCGTTTCAGAAGCAAAAAAGAGCAGGGTGGCGTGCTGGAAGGCCTCTCACTCGGGCGTGTGGACATAGTCATCGGCACCCATCGGCTGCTGCAAAAAGACGTGTCGTTTCGGGATTTGGGCCTTTTGGTAATCGACGAAGAACATCGTTTCGGCGTTTCCCACAAGGAGAAGATCAAAAAAATTCGCGTCAACGTGGATGTACTGACCTTGACCGCAACGCCCATTCCCAGAACCTTGCAGATGGCGCTCTCCGGCACGCGTGACTTGAGCGTCATCGAAACGCCCCCGCGCCACCGGGTCGCGCCGCGCACGTATATATCCCGCTTCAGCGAAAAACTCATCAAAGACGCCATCACCAAGGAAATCGACCGGGGCGGGCAGGTGTTTTTCGTGCACAACCGGGTGAGGAGCCTCCCCGCCATGCGGCGGCTCCTGCAAAAATTGGCGCCCGACGCGCGAATTCTCGTGGGCCACGGCCAGATGAGGGAAAGAGATCTCGAAGAGGTGATGGAGCAGTTCGTGACCCGGCGGGCCGATGTTCTGCTCTGCACCACGATCATCGAAAGCGGCCTCGACATTCCCTCGGTGAACACGATTATGATCAATCGGGCGGATATGTTCGGCATGGCGCAGTTATACCAGTTGCGCGGCCGGGTGGGGCGCGACAGGTTTCAGGCGCACGCATACCTTTTGGTCTCCGGCGCAGGCTCCCTGACGAGGCAGGCGAGAGAGCGGCTCCAGGCCCTGGAGGAATTGAGCGAACTGGGAGGCGGCTTCAAGCTGGCCATGCGCGATCTGGAAATTCGCGGCGCCGGGCATTTGCTGGGGCATCGCCAATCGGGGCAAATCTCGGCCGTGGGGTTCGACATGTATTGCCGCCTGCTGGAGGAGGTTGTTCAGGAGACGAAGGGCGAGACGGTCGATCGCCATGAACCCGAGATAGTAGCGCCGGTGGCGGGCACGCTGCCGCCTTCCTGGATTCCGGCCCAGGCCGAGCGCCTGGACGTATACCGCCGAATCGCATCGGCCGGGATGCCGGGCGAATTGAGGGAACTGGGCGTGGAACTCAAGGATAAATACGGAGAAATGCCGGTTCGTGCTCTCCACCTTCTGCAATTGGGGGAAATCCGGTTGCGCGCCCGCCTTTGCGGAATCAAGTCTCTCCACCTTCGCGGCAAGGAGGCGCATCTGGAGATTTTCCCGGGGGACTACGAATTGACGGTCGCTTTTCTCGATATGCCGGGGATGGTGTTCACCGACACCCACGCTTTTCGAGCGAGCATCAGCGGGCGCTGGCCGGAGGATTTTGACTTTCTCGTCGAAGTCCTTGATGCTTTGGAGGTATGCAAGGTTTCCGAAGGCGAGTTGGCGGCGGAAGAGGCATAGGCTCTCATGATGAAAAATGAGAGGAGCGCGCGGCTTCTGATTCGAGGCGGCCGAGCCCGGTGGGCGTGCATTTGTTCGGTGTTGCCGTTCATCCTGGCTGGTTGTGATTCTTCGCTTGAGACGCGAAGCGAGAAAAAAGACGCCCTGGTGGCGCGCGTGAACGGCGAGCCGATTACCCGCGGGGACGTGCGTGCGCATTTCATGGCGCGCGGCAAGCAGCAGGTTTCGGGCAAGGCCGAAAAATTCATACCCAAGATACTGGTGGAGCAGCTCGTGGAGAGACGCCTCTTGCTTCAGCGTTTCCGTGAGGTGGGCGAATATGTGAGCGAGGGGAAGGTAAGGCGTTTCGTCGAATTCGTTCGCCGCCAGTATGACGGGCAGGATTTGAGCGCTTTGATGAAAGAAGAGGGAATCGACGAGGAGTTGTGGTTGAAAACAATGCGCGAGACGCTCGAGATTGAACTGCTGCTGGAAAAGGAAGTGTATTCGAAGTTGCATGTCTCCGACTCCGAGATAAAAGATTACTACACCCGCAACAAGGAGAAATTCCGGGTCAGGCGACGCTGGCGGGTTCGCCAAATCGTCGTCTCTTCGTCTAAAATGGCTTCTCGGTTGAGGAAGCGCGTCCTGGACGGGGAATCATTCGCGGCCCTTGCGCGAAAACATTCCATCGGTCCCGAGCGTGACGTGGGTGGCGATTTGGGTTATTTCGAGAGAGGGCAGCTACCCGAAAACATCGAGAATGTGGTTGAATCTTTGAAGTTGGATGAGGTGAGCCGGGTCGTCAGAAGTCCATCAGGCTTCCATTTGCTCGAGGTTCCCGAGCGGAGGTTGCCGTTTCAGAAAACACTGGCGTCCGTACGGGACAGCATCAGGAAGCAATTGTTGATTGATAAGGGAAGAGCGCGGCTCGAGAACTGGCTCGGGGAACTGAAGCGAAATGCTAAAGTTAAATACTATTGGGAAAATCTTGAAAATGTCGTATCAGGCTAAGCGTTTTTGTGTTTTGACGATTGCGTTTTGCGCTCTGCTGGGCGCACCCGCATTGGCGATGTCCGCCGCGGTGACGATCGAGAGAATCGTCGCGAAGGTCGACAATGAAATCATCATGCTTTCCGAGCTTCAGGATTTGGTGAAGCCGAATGTCGACAAGTTGAAGAGAACCTACAAGGGAGATCGACTGAATCGGCGAATTCGCGAGTTGGAGCTCGAGGCGCTCGACGCCATGATCGGGAACAAGCTCATTCTGAAGCGGGCCGCTGCTCTCGGGGTGGGCGTTGATAAAAACGAAGTTGAAAACGCAATTGCGGGCATACTTCGCGAGAATAAATCGACGACGGCCCAATTGCGCGCTTATTTGTCGACGCAGGGCATAACTCTCGCCAAATATCGCAGTGAACTTCGCAAGAGGCTGTTGGCGCGGAGAGTGGAGGGCATTGAAGTCGGCTCGCGCGTTTCGGTGGGTGAGCAGGAAATTGCGGATTATTACGATACGCATTCCGATGATTACCGGGAGGCCGAGAGCCGGGTAGTGCGGCAGATTTTCTTTCCCGTGAACAAGGGGGCTTCCCCTGCGGATATCGAAGCGCAGCGCAAAAGGGCGGCCCTTGCATACGAGCAGGCTGTGAAGCCCGGTGCTGATTTTTCCCAAATGGCTGAAAAATATTCCGAAGGTCCCGCCAGAAGCCGTGGCGGATCGTTGGGCGCCGTGAAGAAAGGCGAGATTTTCCCGGAACTGGAGCAACTCATTTTTTCGACGGCGAAGGGCGAGACGAGCAAGCCGACGAGAACGAGGGTGGGCTTTCACATCGTCCACGTCGATGAGGTGAAGCCGGGGAAATTGATTACCCTCGATCAGGTGGCGGGCAAAATCCGCAACAAGCTCTTCGCGGAAAAATTCACCAAGAGACGCCGCGAATGGATGGCGGAACTCAAGAGAGCCGCTTTTCTGGAAATCAGCTACGACCCCGGCGCTTCGCCCAGTGGTTTGTCTTCCGTTTTCAAGAATGTTCGTGAACAGGTCACTTTCAGGCTGGTCGGGATCAAGCTCCAGGAGAGCAAGGGTTTGTTCGGACAGGGAAGAATCCTGTGGGCGTATGGCTCGAAGCGGGAAAAGCCCCGCTGGAAATCGGATAAAGTGAAGGTGAACGCCGAGTCCGGTGTGGGCAGGGACGATATCGGGACACTGGAAGCGGGGCAGCGATTGTTCATCAATCCCGATCCTTCGGCGAATATCTATTTGTTCAAATATGTATATCTGTTCCCCGATTCGTATATCGGCAAAATCAGTTTCGCGGACATGATCAAGGCGTTTTCGCTCCAGGCCGAAGGTGGGGGCAAAGAGCAAAAAGACAAAGCGAAGACATTCGCATTCGATACGGATACGAAAGCCGCGCGGCTCGAGTTCGAGGTGGAGGTGCAGAGGACGCGCAGCATCGTGGCGGACCCCAAGGAAATCACCCAATGATGGTGTGAAGATGCGCCTGGATCAGTTTTTGCGCTATAGCCGCCTGGTGAAGCGCAGGCCGGTAGCCAAGAGCCTGGCGGATGGGGGGGCCGTTGATATCGAGGGGAAAGCGGCCAAAGCCTCCTCTCGAGTAGAAGTGGGAGACGTGCTGAGGCTGCGGCTCGAGAACAAGACCCTGCGAATCCGCGTCCTGGGGGAGTCGGAGCGCCATTTACCGAAAAAAGACGCCTCCGGGCTGTTCGAGATTATCGAGGAATCGCCTCACGTCCCCGATGAGGAGGAACGCCCCTCGAACGCTCCGATGGATTTTTTGAAGCGCGCGTGAATTCCCTCTTGCTCTTTCACGGAAAGACTGCTAATTTTCAGGAAATAGCCCGGCCGGCTCTTCGCCGGGTGGAAATAATGTGGTGACATAGAAATTCCCCTTTAATGTCGTCCCGTGAGGCGGCGAAGGAGGAAGCGCGGATGCTTGCCATCTTCTCGTCTGTTCTCCGAACTCCATGCCCCTTGGGCATGGAGTTTTTTTTGTGTCTTTTTTGATACCGGGCCGCCCGAACATCGGATTTTGCCTTGACGATGAAACAACTCGATGCCGAGCAGTTAAGGCGCACCTTGAGGCGTCTCTCGCACGAAATACTGGAGCGCACGGCGGATCTATCGGATCTGGTGTTCATCGGTATTCGCACGAGGGGCGTGCCCTTGGCGGAAAGACTGGCCGGGGAGCTTCAGTCTCTGGTGGGCGTGCGTCCGCTGGTGGGCGCGCTCGACGTCACGCTCTACCGCGACGACCTGAACCAGGGCGGCGGCGTGAAAACCGGTCTCAAGAAAACGGACTTGCCGTTTTCTTGCGAGGGTAAGGACGTCGTTTTGGTCGATGACGTGCTCTACACGGGCCGGACGGCGCGGGCCGCCCTGGCCGCGCTCGTCAACTTCGGCCGGCCCCGCAGGGTGCGGCTCGCCATTTTGGTGGACAGGGGGGGACGGGAACTCCCCATTCGCGCCGATTTCGTGGGGAAGAACATCGAGACGGCCCATCCGGAGGAGGTCCGGGTGCATCTGGAGGAAACCGACGGCCAGGACGCCGTTTTCAAACGCTCATAGAAACCCAGGCGCTACGGGGGGAAGGATATGAACATGGAGACCTACCGGAGAAAGGATTTGCTCTCGATTCGGGAGCTTACTCCCGAAGAGATCGTGTTTCTTCTCGATCAGACGGATTCTTTCCGCGAGATCAACGAACGCGACATCAAGAAAGTCCCCACCCTCAGGGGGAAAACCATCGTCAACCTGTTCTTCGAGGACAGCACGAGGACGCGCGCTTCGTTCGAGATCGCGGGCAAGCGCCTCTCGGCGGACGTCATCAACCTCTCGGTCTCCACGAGTTCGACGAACAAGGGGGAAACCCTGCGCGATACGGCCAGGAACATCGAGGCGATGGCCACCGACGTGCTCGTCGTCCGGCATTGGGCGTCGGGCGCGCCGGCCTATCTGGGGAGGGAGCTCGGCTGCGCCGTCGTGAACGCGGGCGACGGCTGCCACGAGCACCCCACGCAGGCGCTGCTCGACCTCTACACCATCAGGGAGCACAAGGAGAAGTTCAAAGGCTTGAACGTGTCCATCGTGGGGGATATCGCGCACAGCCGCGTGGCGCGCTCGAACGTGGCCGGCCTGTTGAAGCTGGGCGCCAACGTCACCTTTTGCGGCCCCTCCACCATGCTGCCCGCCGAGGTGGACTGCCTGGGCGCGCGCGTGACGACGAGTCTCGATGAGGCGATTGACGGGGCGGACGTGCTCATCGCCCTCAGGATTCAACTGGAAAGGGGCGCGGGGAGCGCTTTCCCCAGCGCGCGTGAGTACGCCAATACCTACGGGATCACGAAAAAGAAGCTCCAAGGGGCCAAGCGCGATCTGCTCATCATGCACCCGGGGCCGATTAACCGCGGGGTGGAGATGTCTCCCGACGTGGCCGACGGGCCGTTTTCCGTGATTCTGGAGCAGGTCGAATACGGGGTCGCCTGCCGGATGGCGATTCTTTATCTCCTCTCGGTGAAAAAAGGAGAGGAGCCCGGGGATGCGGCTCCCGAGGAGGCGGAGGCCGCGCGCGAGGCCGCCGCTTCCGGGAAATCGAGGAAGGAGGCGAGAGATGCCGTTGCTCATTAGGGGAGGACGCCTCATCGACCCTTCCGACGGGGTCGATGAGAAATGCGATATCCTGATTGAAGAGGGAAAAATCGCGCACAGAAAAAAGAACATATTACCGCGCGGCGGGGATGAAATCATCGACGCGGCGGGGCTCGTCGTTGCGCCCGGGTTCATCGACATGCACGTCCATTTCAGGGAACCGGGGCAGGAATACAAGGAAGACATCGAAACCGGCACCCGCGCCGCCGCCGCGGGCGGTTTCACCGGCGTGGCGTGCATGGCGAATACCGACCCGGTCAACGATACGAGTTCCATTACCGAGCGCATCCTGAAGCGCGCGCGCGAGGTGGGTTCGTGCCGCGTGTTCCCCATCGGCTCGGTGTCGGTGGGCCTCGAGGGTGAGGAACTGAGCGAGATGGCCGAGCAGATAGAGGCGGGCGCCGTGGCCTTCAGCGACGACGGCGTGCCCGTCAAGACGGCCGCCTTGATGCGCGCAGCCCTCGAGTACGCCGGAATGCTCGGTGTGAGCGTGCTCGATCACGCAGAGGATATGACGCTCTCGGGCGGCAAGGTGATGAACGAGGGGGCGATGTCCACCCTGCTCGGCCTGGCGGGGAACCCGGCGGCGAGCGAGGACATCTGCGTCTATCGGGACATCCGCCTCGCGGAACTGACGGGAGGCAGGCTCCACATTCTGCATATATCCTCCGCAGGCGCGGTGGACCTGGTGCGTCAGGCGCGCGCGCGGGGGGTTCGCGTGACGGCGGAGGTGACGCCGCACCATTTCTCCCTGACCGACGAGGTGATTCAGGACTTCGACTCATCCGCCAAGATGGCGCCGCCGCTGCGTGATGAGGCGAACAGGCAAGCGCTCTTAGAAGGCCTTAAGGACGGCACGATATCCGCCATCGCCTCGGACCACGCGCCGCATTACGAGGCGGAAACCCAGCGGGAGTTCGACGCCGTGCCGTTCGGGGTCGTGGGTCTGGAGACGGCCGTGTCCCTGGCGCTGGACAGGCTGGTGGGCGGGGGCGTGCTCACGCTGTCCGAGATGATCGCGAAATTCACGGCGGCTCCGTGCGAGGTGCTGGGCCTGCCCTACGGCACGCTGAAAGAAGGCGCTCCGGGAGACGTGACGATTTTAGACCCCGAACGCGAAATCACAGTCGACCCCGACACTTTCGAGAGCAACGGCAGGAACACTCCTTTCGCCGGCTGGAAGCTCAAGGGCTGCGCCGTGGCCACGGTCGTTGCCGGGAACCTGCGGATGAGCAGGCTTGCGGGTGAAATGAAGATCTCGGCGAAGGAGGCGCTCGTCCCGTGAAAGGTCGAAAAATAAAACCGGCGCTCCTGGCCCTGGAAGACGGCAGAATCTTCCGGGGCGTGAGTTTCGGGGCGGATTCGGACGCCGAAGGTGAACTCGTCTTCAACACGGCGATGACGGGCTACCAGGAAGTGCTCACCGACCCCTCCTACCGAGGCCAGATGGTGGTGATGACGTACCCCCACATCGGGAACTACGGCGTCATCCCCGGCGATGAGGAATCCCGCCGCGCCTGGGTCGAGGCATTCATCGTGAAGGAGGTGTGCAGGCGCCACAGCAATTTCCGGGCGAACGAGGACCTGGATTCTTATCTCAAAAAACAGGGGGTTCCCGGCATCGAGGGCGTCGATACCCGCGCGCTCACGCGCCACATCAGAGAGGCGGGCGCCTTGCGGGCGATACTCTCCTCCACGGATCTGGACGAAAAAAACCTCATCGCCCGCGCCAAGGCGAGTCCGGGGCTGGACGGGCGCGACATGGTGCGCGACGTCACCTGCGCCGCCGCGCACGCCTGGGGCGAGAGGAAAGGCCGCCCGCTTTGCGTGGCCTACGATCTGGGGGCGAAGGACAACATTTTTCGCGAACTCGGGGAGCGGTTCGATCTCGAAATCGTGCCCGCTACTGAAACCGCCGAGAGCGTGCTGGCGAGAAAACCCGCGGCCGTTTTCCTCTCGAACGGTCCGGGGGACCCGGCGGCGCTCGGCTACGTCGTCGAAAACGTAAAACACATCATGGGCCGGGTTCCCCTGGTGGGCATCTGCCTGGGGCACCAGATTCTGGCGCAGGCCCTGGGCGGCAGGACGTACAAGCTCAAATTCGGCCACCACGGGGCGAACCATCCCGTCCAGGATTTGAGCACGAAAAAGGTGGACATCACCTCGCAAAACCACTCGTTCGCCGTGGACCCCGAAAGCCTGCCGGCGGACGTGGCCGTCACGCATTCCTCCCTGAACGACAGCACTTGCGAGGGCTTGAGGTCGGACTCCCCCAAGGTGTTCAGCGTGCAGTATCACCCCGAGGCCTGCCCCGGCCCGCACGACGCGGGCGCGCTTTTCGATGCGTTTTTCAGCTTCTGCGTAGGGGATTAAGAGAGTGAGCGAGAAAAAGAGTCTTGATTCCTTGCAGAAAGCCCGGAAATTAAAAAGCGCGGGAAAACGCTTTCCCCGAAAAAACTTTCAAACGGCCCATGTATTTTCCTTTTTCCAACGGGTGGCCTGATTCATGCCGAAAAGAACGGACATATCCAAAATACTGATCATAGGCTCCGGCCCCATCGTCATCGGCCAGGCGTGCGAGTTCGACTATTCGGGCGCGCAGGCGTGCAAGGCGCTGCGCGAGGAGGGCTACGAGGTGGTGCTGGTGAACTCGAACCCCGCCACCATCATGACCGACCCCGAGATGGCCGACGCCACCTACGTCGAACCCATCACGCCCAGGGTGGTGGAGGAGATCATCAAGAAAGAACGCCCCGACGCCCTCCTGCCCACCATGGGCGGCCAGACGGGGCTGAACACGGCGGTGGCCCTGGCCGAGTCCAGCGTACTCGACGCCTGGGGCGTGGAACTCATCGGCGCGAAGCTGCCCGCCATCCGGTGCGCGGAAGACAGGGATTTGTTCAAGAAGGCGATGCGCGCGATAGGCCTCGATCTGCCCCGGAGCGAGGTCGTCACCACCATGAGTGAGGGCTGGACGGCTGCGCGGGACATAGGGTTTCCGATCATCTTGAGGCCCGCCTTCACGCTGGGCGGCTCGGGCGGGGCCGTGGCGTTTTCGGAGAACGAATTCGGGGAAAAACTCGCCTGGGCCCTCTCCGAAAGTCCGGTGGATCAGGTTTTGCTGGAAGAAAGCGCCCTGGGCTGGAAGGAATTCGAGCTCGAAGTCATGAGGGACTTGAAGGACAACGTGTCCATCATCTGCTCGATAGAGAATTTCGACCCCATGGGCGTTCACACGGGCGATTCCATCACCGTGGCCCCCGCGCAGACGCTCTCAGACCGCGAATACCAGACGATGCGCGACGCGGCCATCGCCTGCATCCGCAAGGTGGGGGTCGAGTGCGGCGGCTCGAACATCCAGTTCGGCCTAAACCCCGCGGACGGCCGGATGGTCGTGATCGAGATGAACCCGAGGGTGTCGAGAAGCTCGGCCCTTGCGAGCAAGGCCACCGGGTTTCCCATCGCCAAGATAGCCGCCAAGCTGGCCGTGGGGCTTACACTCGATGAGATACCCAACGACATCACGCGGCAAACGCCCGCCTCTTTCGAGCCTTCCATCGACTATTGCGTCACGAAGATACCGCGCTTCACGTTTGAGAAATTCCCCGAAACGCCCCCCGTCCTCGACACCCAGATGCGCTCGGTGGGCGAGGTGATGTCCATCGGCAGGACGTTCCGCGAATCGCTGATGAAGGCCGTCCGCTCGCTCGAGATCGACCGCTACGGACTGGCGGACCCAAAGCCGGAGGAGTTGGAGGGATTATCCGCCGATGCGCGCAAGAAACTGATTTCAAAAGGTTTGCGGATACCGGGCCCCGATCGCCTGTGGAGCGTCGCCCGCGCATATCGCGAGGGATGGACGGAGGAGGAGATATACGGCGCGTCGGGGGTCGACCCGTGGTTTCTCGCGCATCTGGCCGAACTCGTGGGAATGGAAGAATACGCCGCAGCCCCCGGCCTGCTCGAAGATGAGTTCACTCTCAGGTTTTTGAAGCAAAACGGCTTCAGCGATATCGACATCGCCCGGAGGCAGGGGGTGGAGGAGAGCGCGGTTCGCGCGGCGAGGCACCGCCTGGACGTGCGGCCCGTCTACAAGCAGGTGGACACATGCGCAGCGGAATTCGAGGCCCATACGCCGTATCTCTATTCCACCTATGAGCAGGAAGATGAGGCCGCGCCGACTGCGCGCGAAAAAATCATCATCCTGGGCGGCGGCCCCAACCGCATCGGCCAGGGCATCGAATTCGATTATTGCTGCGTGCACGCCGTGACGGCGCTGGCGGAAGCTGGCTTCGAGGCCATCATGGTGAACTGCAACCCCGAGACGGTGAGCACGGATTACGACACGAGTGACAGGCTCTATTTCGAGCCCCTCACTTTGGAGGACGTGCTCGAAATCGTGCACCGCGAAAACCCCCGGGGCGTCATCGTGCAGTTCGGCGGCCAGACGCCGCTCAAGCTCGCCCTGGCGCTCAAGGAGGCGGGCGTACCGATTCTGGGAACATCGCCCGAGAGCATCGACCTGACCGAGGATAGGGACAGGTTCAGCAACATGCTTAAACAACTCCATCTCACCCAGCCGCCCTCGGGCACGGCCACGAACACCGAGGATGCGCTCGATATCGCCGGCGCCATCGGCTATCCCGTGCTCATGCGGCCCAGCTACGTGCTCGGCGGGCGCGCCATGGCGCTCGTGCACGATGCGGAAGAACTCGCCGCGTATATGAGAGACGCCGTCCGCGCCTCCGCCGAGCGGCCCGTGCTCATCGACAGGTTTCTGGAGGATTCCGTGGAAGTCGACGTGGACGCGGTCTCGGACGGGGAGAACGTGATCATCGCGGGCGTGATGGAGCACATCGAAGAAGCGGGAATCCACAGCGGCGATTCCGCCTGCTCGATTCCTCCCTACACGCTGGGGCCCGACATCGTGGAGGAGTTGAAGCGCCAGACGAGGATTCTGGCGAAATCCCTGAACGTCGTGGGACTCAACAACGTGCAGTTCGCGATCCACAAGCGTCAGGTCTTCATCCTGGAGATGAACCCGCGCGCGAGCCGCACGGTGCCCTACGTGAGCAAGGTCGTCGGCGTGCCCTTCGCCAAGGTCGCCGCCCGGGTGATGGCCGGAGAGACGCTTCACGCGCTCGGGCTTCACCGCGACGTGGAGCCCAAACATTTCGGCGTAAAGGAAGCGGTGTTTCCGTTCAAGAAATTCCCGGGCGTGGACGTGATCCTGGGACCCGAGATGAAATCCACGGGCGAGGTGATGGGCCTGGGGGCGGATTTCCCCACGGCGTTTCTGAAAGCCCAGGAGGGGGCCGGTTCCGTCCTGCCGCTGGAGGGCCGGGCGTTTATTTCCGTGCGCGACGGGGACAAGGCGGCCATCATCCCCCTGGCGCAGCTGCTCGTCGAACTCGGGTTTTCCCTGGTGGCGACGGCGGGAACCAGAGCTACGCTGATAGCCAACGGGATAGAGTCTGATTTCGCCTATAAGGTGATCGACGGCGAGCCGGGCCACATCGTGGAGCAGATGGAGGCGGGCGAGGTGCAGGTTCGTGCTCAACACCACGGCGGGCAAGCAATCGATCAGGGACAGTTATTCCATCCGCAGAACGGCGCTTTTGCGGAACATCTTCTATTCCACGACTCTCGCCGCCGGGCAGGCGGCCATCCGCGCCATACGGATTCTGCGCGAGCAGGATTATTCGGTGCGCTCCCTACAGGATTACCACGCGAATATGCGCGAGGCCGCGCGCGCGTAGAGTTTTTCATCCGGCGGTTCAGGGTGTAGAGTAGCGGTGTCCGATTCTCGCCGCACCTCATGAGGCCCCGCTCATGTTTCGATTCATATTTTATCTGGCGTTGTCCTGGGGGATATACTACCTTATTCGCAGTTTGATCAGCGGCATGACGCAAAAAAACCGGGAAACGCAAGACGCCCTGGACGACGAGATGCTGAATTGCCCCGAGTGCGAGACGTTTTTCCCCTCCCGCATGGGTATTACGAAGCGCGCGGGCGGCGGCAGGCATTCGTTCTGCAGCACCTCGTGCGCCGAGAAATTCGCCGAAAGAGGCGGCCCGCCCGGGGCGGAGAGTTAGGGCCTGTCGATCCGTTCGCATAAAGTTCCAAGAGAAACGAGGGGAGACGGGGATAGCCGCCGCATGAAAACCGGGAAACCGGATGCGTGTGAACGGGCATCCTCAAAACAGGAGAAACGGGATGGCGAGTGGATCGACCGACCCGAACGCGCGCGGTGAAGACGGAGCAACTCCCCTGCACCATGCGGTGTTGGGCGAGGACGCGGGAGCGTTCGAGAGCCTGCTCGAAGCCGGAGCCGAAATAGATGCGCGCGACAAGAACGGGTGGACGCCCCTGCACTGGGCGGCGCGCCACGCCGAAGACCCGGCGGTGATAGCCGTCCTGACGCGGGCCGGGGCCGACCCGAACGCGCGCGACGCAAGGGGAGCGGACGCCGCTCCACTCGGCGGCGGCGTTCAGCGAGGTTCCCGAGATCCTCGAAGCGCTCCTCGCCGCCGGGGCCGACCCCAACGCGCAGGGCATATTCGGATGGACGCCCCTTCATGCGGCGACGGCCTTCAAAAGAACCGGGACCAACGTGGAGATACTGTGTGCGGGGGGGCGCCCGGGTGAACACGCCGGACAGAAGAGGTCTCGCTCCCCTTCACTGGGCGGGGATGCGCAGCAAGGCCCCCGCCATCGTGAAGGCCCTGCTCGCGGCGGGCGCAGACCCCGACGTGCGCGACAAGCGCGGGCGCACCACGCTTCACTACGCGGCGGCGAAAGACAAAGTCCTCCTCGAAGTCGTCGAAGCCCTTCTCGACTCCGGGGCCGACCCCGCCGCGAGAGATATCGAGGGCAAAACGCCGGTAGAGGGCGTCAAGTCCGGTTCTTCGTTTATGGGGGACGGAGGCGTATCGTAGGTTGGGTGGGGGGTAGGGGGGAACCCGACCGATGTGGAGGGTTTGCGATTCCAACCAATGCGGGAGGCGTGGTGGTTTCGTAGGGGCAGACATATATGTCTGCCACCCTCCTCGGGGCTGTCCCACCGTTCGCGAACCGCCCCTACAGGGGCCTGCAAATCGAAATGAACCGTAGGGGCAGACCCCTGTGTCCCCCTATTTTGTTTTTGTTCGTCATCCCGGATTGCTTTTATCCGGGACCAGAATAGATGCGTTTCCCGTCCGCCTGCTCAACCTGCGGTTGCCACCGGCATTTGCCGGAATGACGGGAGCGGCCATACAAAAGCGGGCGGAGGCGGGGCCGCCACTACGCAGTTCCTCCCTCCTCGGTCGGCAAACGCAGGCTTCCCCTCCTCGGGAAAGCCTGACCCTCTTCAGTCGGCATTTCCTCCCTCATCGGTCGGAAATGACCTCCCACCGACCCCTTTGCATGAATACCAATTTTTGGTATAGTGCGCGGGAAGGAGGTATCGCCATGCCGCGCAATACATCGGTTTCACTCGGGGATCATTTCATGGGGTTCATCGACGAGCGGGTTTCGTCGGGCCGCTACAACTCGGCCAGCGACGTGGTGCGCGCCGGATTGCGGCTGCTCGAAGAGCACGAAGACAGGGTGGAGACCCTGCGCGAGGCCGCAGCCCGGGGTGTCGCCGATATCGAGAAGGGCCGATTCCGCTCCTTCGATACGTCGGAATCGCTTCGCCGACATCTCTCGAACATTGCCGAGGATGCTATTGCCGGCCCCGCTGCCGAGGCCGAGGCATAAGGGGTGGCGGATCGCCGCCGCTGGCGGGTCAGACTGACGACATCTGCCGAAACCGATTTCCAGAACATCCTGCGCTGGACCTCCGAGCGATTCGGTGAGACACAGGCGCGCATCTACGCCGACACCTTGAGCGGAGCCATCGAGGCGTTAGGAGAAGGGCCGGATATCGCCGGAGCAAGGGAACGCGGCGACATCGCAGAGGGGCTGATGACGCTTCACGTCGCCAGAGGAGGAAGAAAGGGCCGGCATTTCGTACTCTACCGCGTCGGGGGTGAAAGCGAGCCGTTTCTGATCGATGTGCTTCGTCTGCTGCACGATGCGATGGACCTGCCCCGCCATCTGGAGGAGGATTAGGGCGTAGTCCATCGGTCTTGCTCGCCCGACTCACCACGAAAACCCTGCGGGCGGACACGCAGGTGGCAGACATATATGTCTGACCCTACGCAAATCCTCCCTCCTCGGTCGGATTTGACCCTCCTCGGGAAAGCCTGACCCCATCGACAGGAGATGCAGCGCCATGTTGCTTCGATTGTCCATTTTTCCGCAGCGCGCATCCGGTGTTTGAGCTTGAACCGGCACGGAGACTCACAGGCCGAACGCGTTTTGGGTCCCGGCGAGATCTTCGAAAGACTCGATCGGTCTCGATTTCGGGTAGAGAAAGGAGCCGTTGCGCTCCTCCATTGTGCGCAGCAATTCCGAGAGGAGGCGATGATCGAAGGAGCCGCGATGGTAGGATTTTTCGCGAATCCCCGTCTGCACCTTCCCGTACAGCGACCCGGCGAAGCGGAAGTGCCGGATCGGAAGAAGATAATTCGTTGATGCCGGCAGATTGGTTTGGTGCGAGGAAGTGAAGGAGTTGTCGTCCTTCCATTTCAGGAGTGTCGGTTTCACCAGAGAGTTGTATTTCGGCAGTTTGTGGCTGAAAAAAACTTTCCGCAGCCATTCCCTGTATACCTTCCACATCGAGACTCCGGATTCAGGATTCAGCCAGTCGACGCCATACGCCCGGTAGAGCCTTGCGCGGGCCCCCGGATGAACGATTTTGGGTCCCTGTCCCCACCGCAGCCGCAAGTGCCTTTCTCCATCGAAATACCAGGTCCTGGACATATCGAGGCGCGGCGAACCCTTCTGAACGACCAGTTCCGCGATATCCTTGGGATAGACGTCCAGCATGACGCCCCACACTGCGCGCGCGCTCTGTTTTTCCAAACGCGCAACAAGGTCCTGGAAGGTCATTCCCTCGGGGAGGTGGACGAATTCGTCCAGATCGACCTGCAGCGCCCATCGGTCCCGGGCGAACATCTCGTGAAGCATGGACCGCCAGAGAAGAAGTATTTGGGGATCCTTGAAGCGTCGCGCCAACGAAGGAGGCATCTCGATCTTCTCCCCATAGGTCCTGGCGCTCTCCACAACGACGGCATCCGGCTGTTCCAGGAGATATTCGGAAGACCCGTCATCCGAGCGATCGTTCAGAAAAACGAACCTTTCGACCCCGAGCCTGCGGTAGTGGGCGAGGAAATCCGGCAGGAAATACATCTCGTTTCTCAGGATTGCCAGCAGGGTGAAACCCGACGGGTTGACATGATCGCCCGCTATAATCCGCAGATCGTTATGAGCGCACCGGAGGGATGCGAGCGCCCGCGTCAGCGCCTTGGATGTCATCACCATCTTGTTTCCGTCGATTGTTGCGCAGGGCTGTAAATTTCGCTAGCCTAGGCCGGCTTCTCGCCTCGTCTTTGCCCGCCATTTTCGCTATGGGTCATAAAATACCATGTTGACGACAATCGAGCATAGCTTTCTTCGCTTTTTCCCCAAAAATTACAGAAACAGGCATTGGAAGAAAAATTTGCCGATTCGACGATTTCAGCCCGCGAAAGTCAGGGGCAAAGTCATCATTTGCGCATTAAGCGCTCATGCATTGAAGAATCGCGGAAAGGCGCAGCCGAATCTTTTTTTTCCGCCGTTTTGCAGACTTTTGGGACAATGCGGAATTGCAACGTCGTGCATAATCGACTTCAAGGGTTTGAGGCACGAGCTTCAAATTTCCGAAGGAGTGCCGACGGTTCTGATTAGTCTCATTCATGAATTATATGACGAGCTTGATGAATACGATATTCCGGAAGATATACTGAAGAAAGCAAACGCAGTTTTCAATTCTCATCGAACCGCCGGCATTATTAGAGACAAGCGGAAGGCGAACGAAACATTGTCCCGGCAAGGCATAAGGATGCCGAGCCTGAAGATGGATGAAGGCAAGAAGATATTCAGCAACGCAAGAGTTGGTTCTGCAGAGAATGCCTTTGTCGTCGAAAAATTCGAGGAAATAGATGATGGCCGCTACAATGCGGAATTTATCGACACCAGGGTCCCGTTCGAGGACTCCGTCTATTTTACATGTGTGAGGCTGGTTTGTATCGGCACACGCACGCTGCAGATATATGTTCGCGCTCGAGACGTCGAAGAAAACGACCCATCGGTGCACAACAAGGATACCCCGAAAAATTCTGAACTTCTGGAACACCTGTATAGAAATCTGGTTGCGCCGCGCTTGGAACAACTTCATGCGCTGGGTAATCGTATCGGACGCGCCCTGGGCCCGGGATTCTACGCGCATGACGTGTTGGTGGACAATAAATCCGGTCATCTATATATGTGCGAGACCGGATTCAAGTTTTATGACAGTAGTTACGCTAAACCGATGAAGAATGTGGTACGCGGCAGGAACCTTCAGCACACGATATTAGACCAGGAGACTTATGCCGGGTACGCGGGTTCCGTATTCCTGGCGTACTGCGCGGAAATGGGTTTCCTGTAGCGTCATCCATTCGCCGATCCGGCAACCCCGCTTCCCGCCGCCTGCGCCTCGTTCGGGGCGAAGGGAATATCTGAAAATAAGTGAAAAAAGGTGAAAAATTCTGAAAATATCTGAAAAAAATGAAAATTCAACATGTTGATTTCAGGCGGGTTATGGCGATTTCAGCCGAAACCGACCCATACTCCCCGTGTTGACATTTGGGCGCAGTGGCGTAATCTTCGAAGAGGCGGGGCACGACCCCGTGGGGGGTATCAACACATCCGTCGGGAGAGAACATGAAGATTTTCATCGATACGGCGAACGTGGAAGAAATCAGGGAAGCGGCATCCACCGGCATTCTGGACGGCGTGACGACGAATCCCTCGCTGATAGCAAAGGAAGGCGCGGACCACCACACGAGAATCAAGGAGATATGCGAGGTGGTCGACGGGCCGGTGAGCGCGGAGGTCATCGCCACGGAGTCGAAGGAGATGGTCGAAGAGGGCCGCGAGTTGGCCGCCATCCACGAGAACGTCGTCGTGAAGGTTCCGGTGGGCGTCGAGGGCCTGCGCGCCGTCAAGGCCATGCGCGAGGAGAACATCAACACGAACGTCACGCTCATCTTCAGCCCCGTCCAGGCGATGCTGGCGGCCAAGGCGGGGGCTTCGTTCGTGAGTCCCTTCGTGGGCCGGCTGGACGACATCTCGAACCCGGGCATGGAGATTGTGCGGGACATCGTGCAGATTTTCGAGAACTACGATTACGCCACCGAGGTATTGGTGGCGAGCATCAGAACGCCTATCCATTTGCTCGAAGCCGCGAAAATGGGAGCGGACGTCGCAACGGTGCCCTTTCAGGTGATTGCGCAGCTTCTCAAGCATCCATTGACCGATATCGGGCTGGAGAAATTTTTGGCGGACTGGCGCCGGGCGAATGAAATGCGCTGATCCTCCGGGAGGGTAGAACAGTCATGCCGATGTATGAATTTCTTTGCGGAAGCTGTGAAAAAGATTTCGAGAAGATCGTTCCATCCGCGCAAGCCATCGATCTGGTGGAATGCCCCGAATGCGGGTCGGGGAAAGTGCACAAAAAACTTTCCGTGTTCGCCAAATCCTCTTCCGGCGCGGCGGCGTCGACGTCGGCTTTTGGTGGTGGATACCCGGCCGGCGGGGGCGGCTGCGGAGGTATGTGTTCGTGCCACTAACCCCCCGGGGTCGGGTTTAGATTCTCTCGCCAAGCCGCTTGCGTTCTATCCTTTGGAAAATTTTTGAGGGGACGATATGTCGCAAGACGAGCGAGTCAGTGTATTCGAAACCGCGGGCGCGCAGTTCGACCAAGCGGCGGAATTCATCGATCTGGATGATGAAATGCGCCTTCTCCTCAAGACTCCCTTCCGTGAAATGAAAGTCGAAATTCCCATCCGCAGAGACGACGGCTCCCTGGGCGTTTGGCAAGGCTACCGCATTCAGTTCAACGGCTCCCGAGGCCCTTTCAAGGGAGGAATCCGCTACCACCACGAAGTGGATATGGACGAGGTGCGCGGACTCTCGGCCTTGATGGCCTGGAAGACGGCTTTGGTCGATATTCCCTTTGGCGGCGGGAAGGGCGGCATCAGCGTCAACGTGAGAGAGCTCAGCGTGTATGAGCTGGAGCGGCTGACCAGAAAATTCATCGCGCGCATCGACCACATTCTGGGGCCATACCGCGATATTCCCGCCCCCGACGTGAACACGAACGCGCAGGTGATGGCGTGGATTTTTGATGAATACAGCAGCCGGCACGGGTATACGCCGGCCTGTGTTACGGGAAAACCTCTGGCCATGGGCGGCTCCCCGGGGAGGGAGGCCGCTACGGGGCGCGGCGCCGTGATGGTGTATGAAGAGATAGCCAAAAGGGAAGGCTGGGACCCCGCATCCATGACGGCGGCGATACAGGGTTTCGGGAACGTCGGCTCTTTCGCCGCCGGATTCATGAAGGACCTCGGAGTGAAGGTGGTGGCGATTTCGGACAGCAGGGGCGCTCATTTCAATGGCGATGGGGTCGACATCGAAGCGGCCGTGGCGCACCGCAAGGAGACGGGTGAGCTGGAGGGGCTCGGCGGAGTCGAGGCGATCACCAATGAAGAGCTTTTGGCGCTCGACGTGGACGTCTTGCTCCCGGCGGCTCTCGGCGGGGCCATTCATGCCGGTAATGCGGCAAACGTAAAAGCCCGGATTATTCTGGAAGCGGCCAACGCTCCCGTAACCCAAGGGGGAGAGAACATTCTGGCCGATGGCGGCAACGTCATGCTGATCCCCGACGTACTGGCGAGCTCGGGCGGCGTGACGGTCTCCTATTTCGAGTGGGTGCAGAACATCCAGCAATTCGGCTGGGATGAGGAGCGGGTGAATCGCGAGCTGGGGAAAATCATGGCGCGCGCCACTACGGAGGTGTATGAACTGGCAAGGGGGAAAAACGTGTCCTTGCGCACGGCGGCCTTTATCATTGCGGTGCAAAGAGTGGCGGAGGCGGAGCGCCTTCGCGGTTTGTAGGCCCAGTCATATTGATGGAGTTTTCGTTGTCTGGATTCGTGATAGACGCTCAAGGCATCGAAAAATCCTTCGGAACCCTCAAGGCCGTCGACGGCGTCTCGCTTCAGGTGAAGTCCGGGGAGTGTTTCGGGATTCTGGGCCCGAACGGAGCCGGCAAAACCACGACAATCAAGATGCTGCATGGGGCCGTTCATCCCGATGCGGGCAGTCTGAGGGTGCTGGGGAGAGACGTAATCACCCAGAGCCGGCTCATTCGCGCGCAGATGGGCATCGTATCGCAAGAAGACACCCTGGACCGCGATCTGACGGTATATGAAAATCTTTGGGTCTATGCCGGGTTTTTCAGCATCTCCAGGAAGGCGTCGTTATCCCGCATCGAGCACCTGCTCGATTTCATGCAACTCCGCGAAAAATGGAATTCACAAATCAAGACCCTCTCCGGCGGAATGAAGCGGCGCCTCCACATCGCGCGCGCCCTGATTCACGAGCCGAAGTTCCTGATTCTGGATGAACCCACCACCGGCCTGGATCCGCAGGCGAGGCACCTCGTCTGGCAGAGGCTCCGGGAACTCAAGGCGCAGGGCCTGACCATCCTTCTCACTACGCATTACATGGAGGAGGCGGCCCAGATGTGCGACCGCATCGGGATTATGGATACGGGGAAATTTCTCGTGGAAGGCGAACCACAAGCCCTGGTTCAGGAAAAAGTGGGCGATGAGGTATACGAGCTCAGGGGAGGCGCCTCGGAAGAATTGCTCGGCTCATTAGAGGGCCTCCCCGTAACCGCCGAGGTCGTTGCCGATATATTGTACCTGTACAGCGACAACGGGATGCGGGTGATGGAGCATTTGATTTCTTGCGGGCGGAAGGATTTTCTGAGGCGGCCGGCCACCCTGGAGGATTTGTTTCTGAGGCTCACGGGCCGGGAGCTTAGAGATTGATGTTCCTCCCACAAGCTCCGAGTCATCGCGCCTTTCGCGTCTGGGTTCGCCATCTGGTGTACTACCGCTCTTTTTACCTGGCGGAATGGGCGGGCAACCTGGGAGAGCACATTTTGTGGCTGGTGGCGTTTGGCTACGGCCTGGGCCGGCTGGTGCCGAGTCTGGACGGCATCTCGTATGCGCAGTTCATCGGTCCCGGCTTGATGGTTTCCGTCGCGATGTGGAACGCCACCTATGAGTCCACATACGGGGCTTATTCAAGAATGAGAATTCAGAATATCTATGAGTCCATGCTGATGGCCCCGCTCACGGTGGGAGATATCGTGCTGGGCGATCTTCTCTGGTGCGCCAGCCGCGCGCTGATTGGCTCGACGTTGATGCTGGTCATTTTGAGTTTGTTCGGTCTGGTCGGCTCATGGTGGGCGCTGGCGATACTTCCGGTTCTGTTTATCGAGGCGGTGATGTTCGCGGCCCTGGGGCTCATTGCGACGTCACTGGCCCATAGTTTTTCGTTTTTCAATTTTTATTTCTCCGCCATCGTCATGCCCATGTTTTTCTTTGCGGGCACCTTGTTTCCCATCAAGGGGCTCCCGGTGTGGGTGGAACGCTTATCCGACGCTCTCCCGCTTACCCATGCGGTGAGAATCTCGCGCGGCTTGTTTATTTACGGACATGTCGAGAATTTCATCTGGCATTTTTCTTTTCTGCTCGGTTTTACGCTTCTATTCCTGGTCGTCGCCTGTTTTCTGGTGAGCAGGCGGATGGTGGAGTAATCATGGGGTCCATGACGAAAATCCTGCATCCGCCCGAACCTTTTTTGTTTCATGAGAGTTTATTGCGTTTTCGCGTCTCCAATGAGGAGTTCGTCAACTCCTACGCGGACGGGGTGTACCGCAGGGTCGTGGAGGATGCGAACGGCAATCTGGTTTTCCTGGAAGCTGAAAACGAAGGCGAGGGCCGGGGCGCGGTTCGCCTCCGGATAGCCACGGAAGGGCGGATGACGAAATCAGCCCAAAGTGCGGGCACAGACGCCATGAAACACGTTTTGGCCTTTGACCTCGATTTGAGGCCATTTTACAGGATGGCGAGGGGCGACGCGGATCTGGCTCCGGTGGTGAAAAAATTCAGAGGCCTCAAGCCGGTGCGGTACATGAGCGTATTCGAGGCCCTTGTTACGGCTATTACTGCGCAGCAGGTGAATTTGACGTTCGCCGGCGCCATTCGGGGGCGCATGGTGAAGCGGTGGGGGAGAAAATTGCGCATCGACGGGCAGACGCATTACGCTTTCCCGCACCCGGAGCGCCTGGCCGGGGCGCGCGTATCCACCTTTCGCGCGATGCAGTTCTCGGAGCGAAAAGCGGAATATGTGATTGGTGTGGCGCGCGCCGCTCTGAAGGGCCGATTGAACGAGAGCGAACTGCGTGTTCTCCCCATCGATGAGGCGGTGGCGCGCCTGACCGAGATACGGGGCGTGGGCCGCTGGACGGCCGAGCAAATGCTGTTTCGCGCACTCGGCCGCGTGGAAGTGTTTCCCGGCGGTGATTTGGGAGTGCAGAAGGTCGTGGCGCGATATTGTTTCGGGAAAGAGCGCGTGGATGAGGAGACTGCGCGCAGACGGGCGGACGGGTGGCATCCGTGGGCTTCTCTGGCGACGACCTACCTGTTCGCCGCATGGCGCGCGGGCGTCCCGTCTGCGAGTGAAACGGAATAATTCTCGAGGGTCAGGTGAATATATGAACAACACGCGGGTTTCCATCGAGGAGCGGGAAAAGGCCTTGCTGGCGCCTTATGCCGCCCATAGCGCCGATTCTCTCGGGCGGAAGCATCCGGAGCCCGAGCACGACATGCGGACGGCCTTTCAGCGCGACCGCGACCGGATCATCCACACGCAGGCGTTCAGGAGGCTTGAATACAAGACCCAGGTTTTTGTGAATCATGAGGGGGATCATTACCGGACGCGCTTGACGCACACCATAGAGGTGAGCCAGATCGCCCGTTCCATCGCGCGCGCTCTCGGCCTGAATGAAGAACTCGCCGAGGCCGTTGCCCTGGCGCACGATTTGGGGCATCCCCCTTTCGGGCATGCCGGAGAGAAGGTTCTGGATGAGCTCATGGAAGGGCATGGGGGGTTCGAGCATAATTTGCAGGCCTTGCGCATAGTCGAGGTTTTGGAGAAGCGCTACCCCTCGTTCCCGGGTTTGAACCTGACGTGGGAGACCCGCGAGGGAATCATAAAATATCTCCATCGCTACGAGGGCCCGATGCCTTCGGGTCTGACGAACAGGATCTCCCCCAGCCTCGAAGCGCAGGTGGTCGATGTGGCGGATGAGATTGCCTACAACAACCATGATTTGGACGATGGGCTGTCGTCCCGGCTGTTCGACTTTGAAGACTTGCAGGATACGCGCCTTTGGCGTGAACACTATGAAAGCTCAAAAAGATCTTTTCCCGCCTCTTCCTCGCGAGAGAGCAAACACGACACGATTCGGCGAATTATCAACTCGCAGGTTCAGGACATCATCACCTCCGCATGTGAGCGCATCGAGAGCCGCAAGCTGAAAAACATTTCGGACGTCAGGGAAGGTGGACACGACGTGGTTGTTTTCGGTGAAGGGATGAATGAGAGAAACACCGAACTCAAGCGTTTCCTGATGGAGCGGATGTACAAGAACGAGCGCGTCGTGAGCCTGGAGAAAAGCGCCCGGAAATCATTGAGCGGGTTGTTTCATTTGTATATCGCCGATCCCCATAAAATCCCGGAACACGTACGCAAAATGGAGCAAATAGACGGGCTGCACCGGATGGTCTGCGATTATGTCGCCGGGATGACGGACCGCTACGCTTTGCAGCAACATGAGCGATGGCTGGGGTCGTGAATAGCAGGGACCCGGAATTCATGCCGCATTGGTCGGCAAACCCTCGCTCCTCGGGGTTGTTGAAAAACCCGGTCCTGGGAGCGAGCGCAAATGCAGTTCCTCCTTTCTCAGTCGGAACTGACCTCATCGGTCGCGTCAAACCCTCGTCTTGCATGCCGCGGTATCGACCTCACCCTGAGTAGCCGCCGAAGGTCAAACGCGACTGAGAAAGGAGCGTTTGTATCGAAGGGCCCCGTTTGACCCTCCCTCCTCGGTAGGGTCAAACCCTCGATACGGCGCGCGAGCGCGCCTACTCGGGATGAGGGAGAGATTGCTTCTTGCCTTTGTTCGTCATTCCGGCGCATGCCGGAATCCATGTGTTTTGCCTTTGTTTTTTATTTTCTGATTGATTCCCGCCAATGACGAGGAGATGAAAAGCCGGAGTATTGCCATTCCGCTCGGCACTGGATTCCGCAGCCCCTCCTTCCTCAGTCGGGACTGACACCGGAATGACGGCAGTGGTCAATTCTTAGCGGGGAGGGGTTTTTCAACAACCCCTCATCGGTCGGGTTTGTTCTCCCTCCTCGGTCGGGTTTGACACCGGAATGACGTCTCTATTTCTTCGCTCGGAAATGAGAATCACAGAAAAAAGGCGGGCGGACACATAGGTCCGCCCCTACGAAAGTCACAAACCCTTCCTCCTCGGTCGCGAATGACCTGTAGGGGACGGAACCCCTCCCCAGGGCCGTCCCACGCATACATGCGGCCCATGTATTGGGGGCGACAGGGCGCGGGACGCATATATGTGTGGGCGGTTCGCGAACGGTGGGGCAGCCCCGAGGAGGGGCGGCCCCTACAAAAGACGCAAACCCTTCATCGGTCGGGTTTGATAGCAAAAACCGGGGTGCGCGCCTGCCCGCATTTGGCGCAGTGGCGTGGGGCCGGGCGTGTGGCAAGATGCCGCCCGGCGGGCGATTCGCCCCGGATAAATGAAAAAAAGTGAAAATAGGGGAAAAACAGGGAAAAAAGGCGAAAATATCTGCAAATTTATATAGCTGATAAATAAGGCGTTATATGGATTTTTCGCTCCGGCGGGGCTAAGGGGGGGGGTGTGCGGGCCGTAGCGTTTTTTCGGCCGTTTTCACGAAAACCACCAAGTTCCGTGCGGGAATTCACGGGAGGCGAACGGAAAAGTCACACCTTAGGGAGAAGCATGATATGTATCGAGGGAGTTCAGGAACGGGATATATTACTTGATGCGAAGGGCGACGAAGAGGTTTGTTTCTTTTCTCTTCAAAAGGAGGAGGGCGGAGCCCTCGAGGCGGGACTTGTCGATTGCCGAGCGAAATTCCTCGATTGATTTCACGGGCTGGTGGTTTACCTCCTCGATGCCGTCGCCCGGCCTGATTCCGCTCCGCTCGGCAACGCCGCCCCGCAGAATCGAGGAGACCACCAGTTTGTTTTCCTCATAGGGCAACCCGAAGCGCTGAGCGAGATGCGGGGTAAGCGCCTCTACCTTCATGCCCATGAGCGGATGTAGGGTCGTCTTTTGCGAATGGAGCGCCTCCGAGCGGCTTCCTATGCGTATATAGGCGCTCTCGAGACGCTTTTCCCGGTAATATTTTACCAACACGAGGGAATCCGGTTTCGTGCGGGCTACTATACGGGGAAGGCTCTGCCATGTACTGATCGATTTTCCGTCAAATTCAACGACCACGTCTCCTCTGCGCAGGCCGGCGCGATAGGCAGGGCCGCCGCGTGTGACTTCGGTGAGCTTGGCTCCCTCGAATCGGGTAAGACCCAGGTTTTTCCCCTCTTGCCGGGGGACTGCGGCTATAGACACACCCAGCCGGCCTCGCACGGGATAGCCTTTGTGGCGAAGGGAATCGATAACGGCTTTGGCCTGGTTTATCGGAATGGCGAAACCGATGCCTAAACTCCAGGCGCGCGATCCGCTGGAGAATATCGCCGTGTTTATCCCGATGACGATCCCTTCCGTATTGGCGAGCGGTCCGCCAGAGTTGCCCGGGTTTATCGAAGCGTCGGTTTGGAGATATTCATCGAAGGGGCCTTCTTTCAAGTCCCGGCCCTTGGCGCTGATGATTCCTACGGATACGGAATTCGCCAAGCCGAAAGGGCTGCCAATCGCCAAGACCCACTGGCCGACATCAATTTTATCGGAATCGCCGAGAGGCGCCGCCTGGAGTTTTTTGGGCGATTCTATTTTGAGTAGCGCAAGGTCGGTTTTATTATCCACACCCAACAGGCGGGCCGAGAACTCCTCTCCTCGATGAAGTTTGACCATAATTTCTTGCGCATTCTTGATGACGTGGTGGTTCGTCAGGATATGGCCTTCTTTTGAGACAATAATTCCGGCGCCCACGTTGTAGTGGCCGCTGAAGGGCGCGTCGCCCTGGTCAAATTTGGGGGGATTATCCTTTCGGCGGCCTCTGCCGAAGAGGTTAAGCAACGGATTTCCCTCGTTTCCTCTTGGTTTTACGCGAATATGCACGACGGAAGGTTGTAGTTTCTTGACCGCATTGATGATGAGGTGACTACCAAAGGGATGAGCCGTTGCGGCCGCGGTGGGCGCTGCGAATAACAAGAAAGTGGATAATAGACAGAGGTGGGCACCAATATGTCGGCTGCGGTAGCACATGGTTGAGTGTACCCTGTTCGCTGAGTCCGAAATACGCATAAACGGCTGAAACATCGCGCTTTGCATATGCTAACATCGTGTATTTCCGGAGGCAATCAATTTGACCAAGGTTGGACAAGTTTGATATAGCGTGTTCGCTCGGTAATGAGGGAATTCAGCAGGTTTATCGAGAATTGTTTTTGTCATACGCTCGGGAATCGAAGAGCGGATATGAGATTTTCGGCTAGAATCACGCAGTTCCGGCATTTGCGCCATTTCCCTTCCCAGAGAGATTTTTCCTAGCTGTGAACATCGAGCGAATCAGGAACTTTTCAATCATCGCGCACATCGATCATGGAAAATCCACCCTGGCGGATCGCATTCTGGAAATGACCGGGGCGCTTTCAAAGCGTGAAATGTCGTCTCAGGTCTTAGATTCTATGGACTTGGAGCAGGAAAGGGGCATCACCATCAAGGCGGCGACGGTTCGTTTACAGTATAAATCGCTCCAGGGAGACGAGTATGTATTTAATCTCATAGATACACCCGGTCATGTGGATTTCAGCTATGAAGTTTCCAGAAGCCTGCAAGCTTGTGAGGGCGCTTTGTTGCTGGTCGATGCCACCCAAGGCATCCAGGCGCAAACGATGGCGAATGCGTATCTGGCGTTGGGACAGGATTTAGCCATTATCCCGGTGATCAACAAAATCGACTTGCCGGCGGCGGACCCTGAACGTGTGATGAGGCAAGTGGAAGATGTCATCGGAATTGATAGGGAAGAATGCCTTCTGGTGAGCGCGAAACAAGGGGAAGGAGTGGAAGCCCTGCTTGAAGCGATCGTTGACCGGGTTCCACCTCCAAGAGGAAAGCCACAAGGTTCCGCGCAAGGGCTCGTGATAGATTCCTGGTATGATTCCTACCAGGGAGCTATTCCTTTGTTCCGCATGTTCGAGGGAACCATCCGCAAGGGCGATATCATCAGGTTCATGGCGACCGGAAAGGAATACCAAGTTTTAAGCTTAAGCACATTTACGCCTCATGAAGTGAAAGTGAAAGAACTCGGGCCGGGTGAAGTGGGAATCTTGTCGGCTTCGATACGCGAGGTGAGCGATACCCGGGTGGGCGACACCGTTACGCTTGCCCACAAACCTGCGAGTCAGGCCATTAAAGGCTTCCAAGAGCCGAAAGCGATGGTATATAGCGGCTTATATGCGGCGGACAGCGCCGAATATGAAGATTTAAGGACTGCACTTGAG
This sequence comes from bacterium, assembly GCA_965221165.1. GTDB lineage: Bacteria > UBA8248 > UBA8248 > UBA8248 > UBA8248 > Bin107. The sequence goes on along the minus strand of CBDCRP010000003.1, from coordinate 503,219 downwards.
AAGCTCAGGCTAAACGATTCGGCTTTTACCTACGAGCCAGAGACTTCGGTCGCTTTGGGATTTGGTTTTAGATGTGGATTCTTGGGTCTTCTGCACATGGAAATCATTCGAGAAAGGCTCGAACGCGAATATGATCTCACGCTTATCATCACGGCCCCGACGGTGATTTTTCGAGTTTTGCTTAGTGATGCAACGGTAGAGGAAATCGATAGCCCAGCAAAATTACCCGAACTATCAAGGATTGAGGCAATCGAGGAACCTTTCATTTTGGGAACTATTCTTGTGCCCTCAGAATATGTGGGTGCCGTTCTAAAATTAACGCAGGAGAAGCGTGGTATACAGCGCTCCATGGAATATATCGATACAAACACAGTGCAAATCGTCTATGAACTACCCTTTAGCGAGATTCTTTTTGATTTTTATGACAAATTAAAATCCGTTTCCCGCGGATACGCGAGTTTCGATTATGAACATCTGGATTTCCGTTCGGCGGAAGTGGTAAAGCTGGATATCTTGTTGAACGGACAGCCGATCGATCCATTTTCCACGATCATTCATAAAGAGAAAGCCTATTATCATGGTCGAGCGCTGGTACAAAAGATGAAAGAGATTATCCCAAAGCAAATGTTCGAGGTCATCATTCAGGCCGCGGTTGGGAACCGGGTGATTGCGCGGGAGACGATTCGGGCGTTGAGAAAAGATGTTACGGCGAAATGCTATGGTGGTGATATCACGCGAAAACGAAAACTACTGGAGAAGCAGCGGGAAGGCAAGAAACGCATGAAGAATATAGGGACGGTGGAAGTGCCTCAGGAGGCATTTATGGCGGTTTTGGATGTGGGCAAGGAGTAGATGTGTCGGATGCTAGTTTAGCAACGAGCAAGAGCGCGAAGAGTAAGCGCAAATCAAAATCAACTTTTCGTGAATACAGCGAAGCGATCATCATTGCTTTATTGCTAGCTATGTTCGTACGCACCTTCGTGGTGCAAGCATTCAAGATACCCTCGGGGTCGATGGAAAATACTCTCCTTGTCGGAGATCATATACTGGTCAATAAATTCATATTTTGGTTCCGTAAGCCTAGGCGCGGAGACATTATCGTGTTCAGATTTCCTAAAGATGAACGGCGGGATTTCATCAAGCGCGTCATAGCTTTGCCGGGCGAGGAGGTGATGGTTCGCGGAAAAAAAGTGTTCATCAATTGCGCCACGCCGAACACGCCGGAAAAATGTGCGTCTCTGGATGAGAAATACGTGCGGTTTAAGCCAAATGATGCCGCCGTGGGTTTTGAGAGTAAATGGGGTCCCCAGAAAGTCCCGCTGAATCATCTGTTTATGCTTGGGGATAACCGAAACAACAGCCAAGACAGCCGTTTTTGGGGTTTTTTGAAAATGGGTGAGCGTGTGAATCATATACCTGTCCGTTTTGCGGGTTATGCTTTTGTATTGCCTTTTCCTTGTTCGTTATGGTCTACGCCGTGTTGGGACGATAAACTCCGTGGCTCCGCTTTCATGATTTATTGGTCTTGGAACGGAGATTCGGGTTCACCGCGCTGGGGCAGGCTGGCCAACTTTATTGGTTGATGTTTGTTTTTGTTGGGGTTTCGTCTGTCTTGGCAAAAATAGACTCAAAGAATAAAAAGACTCAACCCCTCATATTGTTTCCCATGGAACACAGTGCGTGTGAGAACCTATGGGGTGCCAAACCCGCATGTTGGAATAAGGACCATAAAGTATCGTGGCGTCCGGCGCATAAAGAGACGCGAGATGAGAAACGCCGGAATCCCCTCCAAAATACGCAGAAGATTTTGATAAAATAGCGCTTAGAACTTTGGGTGGGACTTCCTTGAAGGTCGGGATGGGATCGTTCCAAAGCCTTTGAAATTCCCCGCAGGCCACCGAATCCGCAGGCCCTTCCACCAGGATGGATCGATGGCCCGTTTCATCCGCATGTATTCGCCCGACTTCGGTGAGAATCTTCAGGGGAACCCATTTGTTCTTCCCCCCGCCGCCCGGATGGATGATGAAGAAATAATCCTTTATTCCATATTTATTCAATATTTTATCAGCTAAAATTAAATTTTTTTGTGAAGATTTCAGTGTGACTTTCTCATTCTTGGTAGGACCCAAAGATGGCCAAGGACGCATTATCCACTCACAAATGTGAATTTCTTCTGAGGCAGGAGGAAAAGGCGGATAGATCTGAAATTTATCCGACCCACTTGATTTCAGCCGTTTAGCGAGATCTCCTGAAATGTCCGAAGTGTAGAACATGCACGTATCGTAGGGCTCGATGAGTTGATATAACGCGTCGTTTTCCAGTGGTTGGTCGTGAAACAGGAGGTGGAAAGGGGCTGCTCCCCCATCGAGAATTTCGTGAATCAGCCCCGAGTCGAGTAGTGAGGCTGCATAATTGGGGTTTGCTGCCAGCGTGATGTGAACGTTTTCATAGTAAGCACGTAAATGTTTGAATAATAAAGCCAATAGCAGAGTGTCCCCGAATGCTCCCATTCGGTAAATCAAGATTCTGGTTGCCAACGTCTACGCACCACCCATGAGAGATTCCATGGCTCGGGCAATTCTCGCGAATTCTTGAGCGTCCAGGGTTTCGGCGCGCCGGCCGGGGTCGATGTCTGCTCTTCCAAGAAGGTTTCGCAAAGCCTCGGGGTTTGAGGAGAATCTGTTCACATCTTTTAACTCAAGTAAATTCAATGATTTGAGATTATTGAACAGCGTTTTTCTGCGGTGGGCGAAACCCGCCTGAATAATCTGGAAATAGAGATTTTCATCCGCCACCTCCACCTGGGGTTCCTCTCTCGCCGTGAGGCGCATGATCGCGGAATCGACCTTGGGCGGCGGGCGAAACGCGCCCGGTGGCACCACCTGGCACAGCTTCACCTCGTAGCGATACCCCACCCAAAGGGTGAGTGAGCCATAGTCTTTTCCACCTGGTTCGGAGCACAGCCTCCCGCCCACCTCGCGCTGCACCATCAAAACCATGAGAGGAAATTGGTCAATCTTTTTAGTAACTTGCGAGGTGATGGCCGAGGCGACCTGGTAGGGCAGATTCGCCACCAGCTTCATCTTCTCCGGGAGAACGGCGTAGTCGAGGGTGAGCGCGTCGCCGTGAATCAGATGAAATCTCTCGTGCTCATCCTCCATCTTCTTGAGCGCAGGGATGAGGGCTTCGTCTATCTCGATGCCGTGGACGATGGCGCCGGCATTGAGGAGGTATCGCGTGAGAGCGCCTTCGCCCACGCCGATTTCAAGCACATGCTCTCCGGGAGTAATATCTGCTAAATCAATGATTTGCGTGAGATACTTCTTCTCGTGCAGGAAATGTTGGCCGAGTTTTCGTCTTGTGTGATGTGCCATGGGAAACCGCGTGTCGGGGGAGGATAACTGCTTGACTTTGAACGAGTTTTATGAGAGCATCCTTGATGTAGCGCGCCTCAGTAATACCTCGGAAATTTATCGAAAAACATCGTCAATTTATCTAAATTTATCGAATTGTTCAGGTTTGCCGACCGGCGTCGCGCCACCTGAAAATCAACCCCACCCTATCAGAATTCACCCCTGGGTTCCAGCCGGATTATGATGCCTCCGGGAGATGAAAAATCTTCTCCCCCCGGCTGGCATCGGAGCGGGGGACGTGATATGGAGAGGGCGGTAAAGTTCGTTTTGATGAGTGGCGAGCGTTCTGCCCCAAAAATTCTTTCGGGTGCCGTTCGGCGAATTTTATCTTTGAACGAAACCGCTATTCCGTTTTCTCGTATTTTCGGCGACGTATTTTTTCGCATGACGAAACTTAAGGGGAGCATTGAATGAGCATCAAATTCGACAAACTCGAAGCACCAACACAGGGAACGCGCATTTCTTTCCGGGGAAACAAACCCCGGATTCCCGACGACCCCGTCGTCTGCTACGTTCGTGGCGACGGCATCGGCGTGGACATCACGCCCGTGATGAGGGATGTGGTCGACGCCGCCGTCGAAAAGGCGTTCCGGGGCAAGAAGCGCATCGAGTGGTTCCGCGTCATGGCGGGCGAGGACGCCATGGAGACCTACGGTGAACTGATGCCCGATGAGACCATGCAGGCGATTCGCCACTTTTATTTCGCCATCAAGGGCCCGCTCTACACGCCCATCGGCGGCGGGTTCAGGAGCTTGAACGTCGCGTTCCGGCAGATGAACGACCTGTTCGCCTGCGTGCGTCCGGTGCGCTACTTCAAGGGCGTTCCCTCTCCCATGGTGCATCCCGAATGGATGGATATGTGCATCTTCCGCGAGAACACCGAGGACGTCTACGCGGGCATCGAGTGGGAGCTGGGCTCCAAGGAGGCGAAGAAGGTGATTAACTTCCTGAACAAGGAGATGGGCTGCAACGTCCGTGCGGACAGCGGTATCGGCGTCAAGCCGATATCCGTTTTCGGCAGCGAACGCATCGTCAAGAAGGCCATCGACTACGCCATCGCGCAGAAAAAGAAAGTCGTGACGCTCGTCCATAAGGGCAACGTGCAGAAGTACACCGAGGGTTCCTTCAAGGACTGGGGCTACGCCTTCCTCAAGAAGAAGTACAGAAGGCACATCGTCACGGAAGAGGAGCTTTGGAGCAAGAAGTATAACGGCAAGATGCCCAAGGACAAGATACTCGTAAACGACCGCATCGCCGACAATATCTTCCAGCAGGTGCTCACCCGCCAGCGGGAATACCAGGTGCTCGCCTGCACCAACCTGAACGGCGATTATCTCTCAGACGCCATCGCCGGCCAGGTCGGTGGCCTCGGCATGGCCCCGGGCGCGAACATCGGCGACAGGATTCACTTCTACGAACCTACGCATGGCACGGCGCCCAAATATGCAGGCAAAGACATGGTGAATCCCAGCAGCCTCATTCTCTCGGCGGTCATGATGCTCGAGGACATGGGCTGGGAGAAGGCGGCGAAGCCCATCGTCAAGGGCATCGAGGGCGCGATTCAGAAAAAGACGGTCACCTACGACCTGCACCGCCAGATGAAGGGCGCCAAAAAGCTCTCCTGTTCTGGCTTCGGAAAAGCCATTATCGCGAACATGTAATCTAGAACATGTAATCTAAAGGAGACGGGAGAGAATCATGGCGAGGCCAAAAATCACCATTGTGGGCGCCGGGAACGTGGGCGCCACGGCGGCCCATTGGGCGGCGGCCAGGGAATTGGGCGACATCGTGCTCATTGATATCGTCGAGGGAGTGCCCCAGGGCAAGGCGCTCGATCTGTATGAAGCGGCCCCCGTAGAGGGTTTCGATTGCCGCATCACGGGCACGAACGACTACGCGGACACGAAGGATTCGGACATCGTCGTTGTCACGGCGGGCGTCGCCCGCAAGCCGGGCATGAGCCGCGACGATCTCATCAGCATAAACGCCGGCATCGTCGGCTCCGTGACGGACGAAGTCGTCAAGCATTCGCCCGATTGTATCCTGATCATCGTCTCGAACCCGCTTGACGTGATGGTCACCAAGGCGCACATGCAGTGCGATTTCCCGCGCGAGCGCATCATGGGAATGGCCGGCGTACTCGACAGCGCGCGTTTTAGGACGTTCATATCCATGGAACTGGGCGTCTCGGTCGAGGACATCACGGCCACCGTGCTCGGCGGTCATGGGGACAGCATGGTGCCGCTGCCGAGATATAGCACGGTTTCGGGCATTCCCATCACGGCGCTCATGGAGGCCGATCGCATCGAAGCGCTGGTGCAGAGAACGCGCGATGGCGGGGCGGAGATAGTGAATTACCTGAAAACTGGCAGCGCGTTCTACGCGCCCGGCGCGTCCATCGTTCAGATGGTGGAATCCATCCTGAAGGACAAGAAGCGGATTCTTCCCTGCGCGGCTCTGCTGGAGGGTGAATACGGCCAGGAGGGCATTTTCATGGGCGTTCCGGCCAAGCTCGGCGCGGGCGGGATGGAACAAGTGGTGGAACTCGAACTGACGCCCGAGGAAAAGGCGGCGTTCGATACGTCCGCCGATCACGTGCGCGAGCTGATAAAAACCCTGGAACCCTGAGCGCGCTGCTTCACCGAAGAATACTTGGGGGATGGACGTGCGATGCGAACGATAGACGCAGGCGAAGTGACGGCCAGGATTCGCGAGATGTCCATCGAGTCGAACTACCATGTCGACCCCGCCTACGTGCGGAAGGTCGAAGAGGCGAAAGCCGGTGAAACCTCCTCTCTCGGCCTCATGGTGCTCGACCAGATTACCGAGAACGCGGCGCTGGCGTCCGCCGAGCGCGTGCCTTATTGCCAGGACACGGGCGTTTCCATCGTCTTCGCCGAGGTAGGCCAGGACGTCCACATAGAAGGCGGGCTTCTGGAGGACGCCATCAACGAGGGGATTCGCCAGGGCTATCGGGACGGTTATTTGCGCGGCTCGGTGGTCAACGACCCGCTCCGCCGCGTGAACACCAAGGACAACACGCCCGCGGTCATCCACTACCGCGTTGTTGAGGGTGATCGCCTAAAACTCTATTTCGCCGCGAAGGGAACGGGTGCCGAAAACATGAGCATGGCGCGCATGCTCAAGCCATCGGATGGCCGCGAGGGAGTGATTCAGACGATTGTCGACCACGTTTTCAAATCGGGGGGGAACCCATGTCCCCCCATTTTATTGGGCATCGGTCTGGGCGGCTCGATTGAAAAGGCGGCGCTTCAGGCAAAGTGGGCATTGTTTCGCGAATTGGGCGCGCCCAACCCCGATCCCCTCGTCGCAGAACTCGAACGTGACATACTCGAGGCGGTGAACAGGACCGGCGTAGGGCCGATGGGCATGGGCGGGGACACCACCTGCATCGCCGTGCACGTCGAAACCTACGCCTGCCACATCGGAGCGCTGCCGATTTGCGTGAACGTGGAATGCCACGCGCATCGCCACGCCGAGGTGGTGCTCTAGGATGCGGACGATCGGCCTGCCGCTCGACCCCGAGGTGGTGGAATCCCTCTCGATGGGTGATATGTGCGAGTTGAGCGGCGTCCTCTATACGGCGCGGGATGCAGCCCACAAACGAATGCTTGAGGAGGCGGCGCGCGGAGAAACCCTGCCTATCGAGGTGGCGGGCCAGGTGCTCTTCTACGTGGGGCCGACGCCGCCCAAGCCGGGGGCCATCATCGGCTCGGCGGGACCCACGACGAGCGGTCGCATGGACGCCTACACGCCCAGGATGCTGGAACTCGGCCTCACCGGAATGATAGGCAAGGGGGGCAGGAGCCCGGCGGTGGTGGAGGCCATCGCCCGTCATCGCGCCGTCTATTTCGCGGCCATTGGCGGAACGGCCGCCCTGCTGGCGAAGCGGGTCAAGGAGGTCGAACTCATCGCTTACGAGGATTTGGGGACCGAGGCGATTCGCAGGCTGGTGGTCGAAAAATTTCCGGTCGTGGTTGCCGTGGACAGCCGGGGGCAAGATATTTTCGCGGAAGGCTTTAAGAAGTTTGCAAAGTGAGGCCCGCTCGTGCGTTTCGGCATCGGTTTTCGAGACGCGGGATTTGCACGTGAGGGTTCAGCATTAAAATTCATTTTCGCATTGATTCTGGAGGGGCTGGATGAACATCCACGAGTACCAAGGCAAGGAATTACTTGCGAAATACGGCGTGGCCGTCCCGAGGGGCGGGGTCGCCGAGACGGCGGATGCGGCCGAGCGCATCGCTGCGGATCTGGGCGGCACGGTGGTCGTCAAGGCGCAGATTCACGCCGGCGGGCGCGGCAAGGGCGGCGGCGTCAAGCTGGCCGGGACGCCTGCGGAGGCGAAAGAGGCGGCCTCGCAGATTCTCGGCATGACGCTGGTGACGCACCAGACGGGGCCGGAAGGTCGTCTCGTCAAGAAGGTCTGGGTAGAGGAGGCGAGCGACATCGAGCGAGAACTCTATCTCGGCATCGTACTCGACCGCGCCACGGGCCGCCCCACCATTATGGCCAGCACCGAGGGCGGTATGGACATCGAGGAGGTGGCCGCGAAAACGCCCGAAAAACTCCTGAAGGTTCCCGTCGACCCGGCATTATCCATTTGGCCCTCGACTGCGCGGCGCGTCGTCTATGGACTGGATTTACCCGCCGACCTCGTTCGCGAGGGGGTCAAATTCGTCACGAATCTCTATCGGTTTTATGACGAAATGGACGCTTCCCTCCTCGAGATCAACCCCCTGGTGCAGACGAAGGACGGCCGCATCCTCGCGCTCGACGCCAAGGTGAATTTTGACGACAACGCGCTCTACCGCCACGAGGAGGTGGCCGCGATGCGCGATGAGGACGAAGAAGATCCGCTCGAGGTCGAGGCCTCGAAATTCAACCTCAACTACATCAAGCTCGACGGCTCGGTCGCCTGCATGGTGAACGGCGCTGGCCTCGCCATGGCGACGATGGACATCATCAAACTCGCCGGGGCGTCCCCCGCGAACTTCCTCGACGTGGGCGGCGGCGCGAGCAAGGAGATGGTGGAGAACGCCTTTCGCATCCTCATGGACGATCCGGACGTGAAGGCCGTTTTCATCAACATCTTCGGCGGCATTCTGCGCTGCGACATTCTCGCCGAAGGCGTCGTGGAGGCGGTCAAGACCGTGAACGTGAACGTGCCCATCATCATCCGCATGGAGGGGACGAACGTGGAGAAGGGCCGCGAGATACTCGAAGGCTCGGGTCTCGATTTCACCGTGGGCAATGCCATGGCCGATTCCGCCGAGAAGGTGGTCGCGGCCCTTAAACGCTAGGGGGTCTGGTTTTGAGTATTCTGATCGACAAGGAGACGCGCATCCTCGTGCAGGGCATCACCGGGCGCGAGGGAGGCTTTCACGCGGGACAATGTCAAAAATACAGCCGCGAGTTCGCGGGCGGCGGCGGCGCGGTGGTGGCCGGCGTGACGCCCGGCAAGGGCGGCCAGGAGGCGGACGGCGCGCCCGTGTTCAATACGGTGGCCGAGGCGGTCCGCGAGACGGGCGCGAACGCCTCGCTCATCTTCGTGCCGCCCCCCTTCGCGGCGGACGCCATCGTGGAGGCCGTGGACGCAGGGCTCCCGCTCGTGGTGTGCATCACCGAGGGCATTCCGGTGCGCGACATGGTGTATGTGAAACGCCACATGGAAGAGGGCGAAGCCGTGCTCATCGGCCCCAACTGCCCGGGCGTCATCACGCCCGGCGGCTGTAAGATGGGCATCATGCCGGGCCACATTCACAAGGAAGGCACCATCGGCGTCATCTCGAAGAGCGGCACGCTCACATATGAGGTCGTCGCCCAGCTCACGGAGCAGGGTCTGGGCCAGACCACCTGCGTGGGGATCGGGGGCGACCCCGTCATCGGCACGATGTACATCGATCTCTTGCGCATGTTCGAGGACGACCCGAAGACCGAGGCCATCATCGTGATCGGCGAGATCGGCGGCTCCGCCGAGCAGGACGCGGCGCGCTGGGCGAAGGAGAACGTCACGAAGCCGCTCGTGGGCTTCATCGCGGGCCAGACGGCTCCTCCGGGCCGGCGGATGGGCCACGCGGGCGCGATTATCTCCGGCGGGGAGGGCACCGCGGCCGAGAAGATGCGGGTCATGGACGAATGCGGCATTCACGTCACCGAAAGCCCGGCCGAGATGGGCCTGACCATGGCCAAGGCGCTGGGTGGGGCATAACGCCACACACGGAAAGGGAAACAGCATATGGAACGCACGTTCGCGATGATTAAACCCGACGCCACCGAGCGCGGCCTCAGCGGCAGGATTCTCTCGCGCATCGAGGAGGAGGGTTTCGAGGTTCTGGGCATGAAGCTCGTCCGCATGTCGAAAGCGCAGGCCGAGGGTTTTTACGCGGTTCACAGGGAACGCCCCTTCTTCGGCGATCTCACGACGTTCATGTCCTCAGGCCGCACGGTGGTGCTGGCCCTCGAGCGCGAGGACGCCATCAGGCGCTGGCGCGACGTGATGGGCGCGACGAACCCCGCGGAGGCCGATCCGGGAACGATTCGCGCGGAATTGGGCGAGAGCATCGAGCGCAACTCCACGCACGGCTCCGACGCGCCCGATACCGCCGCTTTCGAGTTGGGCTATTGGTTCCCGGGAGCGGAACTGCCCTCGGCGGAATGAACATTCATACATTCGTACCTGGCTCAACGGGAGAAGTCATAATATGCGTTTGAAGGATAAAGTCGCCATCGTCACCGGGGCGGGGCAGGGTATCGGAAAAGTCATCGCGCTGACGTTCGCGCGCGAGGGGGCCAAGGTCGTGCTCGCCGCGCGCACACACGCGAATTTAGAAGACACCGCCGCCGGGATGCCGGACGGCGCCTCCCTCGTCGCGCCCACCGACCTCACGGACGAGGCCGAGGTTCAGGCCCTCGTCGAGAAGACGCTCGCCGAGTTCGGGACCATCGACATCCTCGTGAACAACTCCGGTATCGCAGGCCCCACGCAGGCGTGTGAGGACGTGACGCGCGAGGAATGGGAGGAGTGCTTCGGCGTCAACGTCACGGGCACGTTCCTGATGACGAAGCACGTCATCCCCACGATGAAGAAGAACAAATACGGGCGCATCCTCAACATCAGTTCGATGAGCGGCAAGCGCCCCCTGCCGAACCGCACGCCCTACACGGCGTCCAAGATGGCGGTCATCGGCTTGACGCGCACCCTCGCGTTCGAACTCGGCGAGTACGGCGTCACGGTGAACGCGATTTGCCCCGGAGCCACCTCGGGCCCCAGGATCGACAGCGTCATCGATAACATGGCGCAGAGTTTCGGCACCACCTTCGAGGAGGCGAAGCAGACCTTCACCGCGCCGGCGGCTCTCAAGACGCTCGTCGACGCGGAAGATCACGCCGCCTTGTGCGTTTTCCTGGCCTCTGAGGAGGCCGCTCACATGACCGCCCAGGACATCAACGTGACGGGCGGGCTCATCTGGTACTAGCCCGCTCATCGTCTCGCTCTTTGCGAGGCCCCGCCTCCGCGCGGCGGCGCGCGCCGGGAGAGTTCATGTCGTCCCTGAACGGAAGAACACGGCGAGAGAGGAAAATCCGGGTCCGGGGTGCGCGCGAGCACAACCTCAAGGACTTAAGCCTCGACATGCCGCGCGACAGGCTCATCGTCATCACGGGCCTGAGCGGCTCGGGCAAGAGTTCTCTCGCCTTCGATACCCTCTACGGCGAGGGACAGCGCCGCTACATCGAATCCCTCTCCGCCTACGCGCGCCAGTTCATCGATCAGATCGGCAAGCCCGACGTCGATTCCATCGAGGGCCTCTCGCCCACCATCGCCATCGAACAGAAAACGGTAAGCAATAACCCGCGCTCCACCGTCGGCACGGTGACGGAGATCTACGATCATCTGCGGCTTCTCTACGCACGCCTCGGCCTGCCGCACTGCCCCTCGTGCGGACAATCCATGAACGCGCTCAACGTGGAGCAGATGGTAAGCCGGGCGATGGGCTTGGGCGCGGGGAAAGCGCTTGAGATTCTCGCTCCCATCGTGCGTGGCCGCAAGGGGATATACCGAAGGGAGTTCGAGGACTTAGAGCGGAAGGGATATCTCAAGGTGCGGGTGGACGGACGGTTTTTCCAGCTCGGCGATGAGATATCGCTCAACCGCCACATGACGCACAACATCGAGGTGGTGGTGGACTATGTCGTCCTCCGCCCGGGCGTAGAAAAACGTCTCGGGGAATCCATCGAGACGGCCCTCGGGCTCGCCAAAGGGCTGGTGATTCTTCTCGAGGACAACAGCACCGAGTATCTTTTCAGCGAGGAATGCACCTGTGCGACGTGCGGTGTGAACATTCCCGAGATGGCACCGCGCATGTTCTCTTTCAACAGCCCCTACGGGGCGTGTACGGAGTGCGGCGGCCTGGGGGTGGTTCACCGGATGGATGAGGCAAAAGTCGTTCCCGATCCGAAGCTCACGCTGGATGAGGGGGCCATCGCCCCGCTTGCGGGGAGTAAGAGTTTTCTGGCTTCCGCCTTGCGCGCGTTCATGGAGGCCGAAAAGATCCCGGTGGACAAGCCTTTCGCGAAACTCTCCAAAAGACACAAGAACATCCTGTTCTACGGGAGCAGAGGCGGGAAGCTGAAAATCCGCCACAAGACGGGCAGACGCACGCTCAGGCGCGAGCGCGTTTTCCCGGGCGTCGTGCCGGCCCTCGCCGAGCGTATGGAGAAGACGGCGAGCGATGGCATGAGAGCGGATTTGGAAAAATACATGAGCGTCATGCCGTGTGAGGCCTGTGCGGGTGGACGCTTAAAGCCCGAGAGCCTCGCCGTAACCTATGGCGGAAAAAGCATCGCCGAGGTCTCCGCCATGAGCATCAAGAACCTGCGCGCTTTTTTTGAAGAACAAAACCGCGCGGGTGGGAGCGACCTCGTGGCAGAGCGGATTTTGAAGGAAATCATCGAACGGCTCGAATTTCTCGAAAAAGTGGGGCTGAACTACCTCACGCTAGACAGACCTTCGGGAACGCTTGCGGGAGGCGAGGGCCAGAGAATCCGGCTGGCGAGCCAGATCGGCTCCAGTCTGGTCGGCGTTTTATATGTGCTCGATGAGCCGAGTATCGGCCTGCACCAGCGCGACAACCGCCGCCTTCTGGATACGCTGCGCCGCCTCCGCGACATGGGCAACACGATCATCGTCGTCGAACACGACAGGGAGACCATCGAATCGGCCGACTACGTGGTGGATTTGGGTCCCGGCGCGGGTGAGCATGGCGGATACCTCGTGGCCTGCGGCGCGCCTGACGATATTTGCTCGAACGCCGATTCGCTGACGGGGCGATACCTCTCTGGCGAAGTCGATATTCCCCGCCCGGAGCAGCGCCGCGCGCCGAGCGGAGATTGCATCTCCATCCGGGGGGCGCGGCAACACAATCTCAAGAACGTGGACGTGGATTTTCCGCTTGGCTTGCTCATATGCGTCACGGGCGTGAGCGGCAGCGGCAAGAGCACGCTGGTGGACGAGATTCTCTATCGTGCGCTTTCACGGCGCATATACCGCTCGCTCGCCACGCCCGGCGCGCACGATTCCATCGAGGGCGTGGAACTCATCGACAAGGTCATCGCCATCGATCAATCGCCCATCGGGCGAACGCCTAGGAGTAATCCGGCCACCTACACGGGCGTGTTCTCCCCGATTCGGAATCTTTTCTCCCAGGTGCCCGAGGCGCGAAAGCGCGGCTATCTCGCCGGGCGCTTCAGCTTCAACGTCAAAGGGGGACGCTGTGAGGCCTGCCAGGGAGATGGCTACATTCGTCTGGAAATGCACTTTTTGCCCGATTTGTTCGTGCAGTGTTCGGAATGCCAGAGCAGGCGCTTCAACCGCGACACGCTCGACATCCGCTACAAAGGGCGGAACATTGCCGAGGTGCTCGAGAAGACGGTGGATGAGGCGTTAGCGTTTTTCGAGAACATCAACGCCATACGCTGGAAGATGAAGACGCTCCAGGACGTGGGTCTGGGCTATCTGCATCTGGGCCAGCCGGCCACGACGTTGAGCGGCGGAGAGGCCCAGCGCATCAAGCTCTCCAGGGAACTCGCCAAACGGGCCACCGGCAGGACGGTGTACATTCTCGATGAGCCGACCACGGGGCTTCACTTCGCCGACATCGAAAAGCTGCTGGGTGTGCTGCATCGCCTGGTCGATCAAGGAAACACCGTCGTCGTCATCGAGCACAACGTGGACGTCATCAAATCGGCGGATCACATCATCGATTTGGGTCCCGAGGGAGGGGAGGAGGGCGGTTATCTACTCGCCGAAGGCCCGCCCGAGCGAATCGCCGAAATCGAGACCTCCGCCACGGGCATTTCCCTGCGTGGAGCGCTGAACGGGACGCTCACCTAGCCGCTTTGCCGATGAACGCCGAAAATACCCGTTGCCTCGTCCTGTGGATAGAATACGAGGGCACGAATTTTCACGGTTGGCAGACCCAGCCCGGTCAGCGAACCGTACAGAGCGAAATAGAAGATGCGCTCACGAAGATGTGCGGCGAGCCGATACGCATCATCGGTTCGGGCCGCACCGATGCCGGCGTCCACGCATGGGGACAGGTGGCGCATTTTCATACGCGCTCGCAAATTGAACCCTACAAGGTGCGCATCGGCCTGAACACCGTGATGGGCCGTGACGTCTCGATTTTCGATTGCAGGGAGGCGCCCGGCGGTTTCCATGCCCAGTTCGACGCCGTTCGCAAGACCTATCGTTACCGCATCCTCAATCGCCGTTCACCGAGCGCCATCCGCCAACCATACACTTGGCACGTGCGAAAACGCCTCGATGTCGAAGCGATGCGCCAGGCGGCGGGAATACTCGAGGGAGAGCATGATTTCGCCAGCTTTTGTCGGGAGAAGGGGAGGCCCGAGGACACCGTGCGTCGCCTCGATCGCCTGAGCGTGGAGCGCGCGGGCGATGAAGTGCTCATCGAGGCGACGGCGGAGGGGTTTCTGCGCCACATGGTGAGAAATCTGGTCGGCGTCCTGGTGGAGGTGGGCCGCGGGGAGCGCGAGGCCGATTCCGTGCGGGAGGTGCTTGCGGGCAGGAACAGAGCTCTGGCGGGCGTCAACGCGCCGCCACAGGGGCTTTCCCTGGTCTGCGTGGACTATGGCGACAAGCTTCCGCCCGAAGCCGCTCCGGGGCCCGAGGAAACCGACGCTTGACCATTTCTCAAAAAATTGGGTATCTTCGACGGAGTAGCGGAATTTCATATATGGGGATGGCGGCGGATGAGAACGCGAGAAACATGCATGGAGGCTTGGCCCTGGCGATGCCCCGCCAAATCTGGAGGTGCGCCATAAGGGTTGTTGTCTGAGTTTTTTAAAAGCGAATCCCCGAGCCATGGCGGCCTGTTTGGTCCCGTGGCTTTTTTTGTATGGAGGCGAGGCATCGCTTGAAAGACGATGCCTCGAAGAAAAATGAACCCAGAAAATCATGCGCCGGACAAGGAAACTTTCCTCGCTCTCTGCGAGCGGGGCAACATCATTCCGGTCTATCGGGAGATCCTCGCCGATCTCGATACGCCGGTGTCGGCCTATCTAAAAATCGTCGACGGTCCCTACTCGTTTTTGCTCGAAAGCGTTGAGGGCGGGGAAAAATGGGCGAGATACACCTTTTTGGGCAGCGAGCCTTCCCTCATCTTCGAGAGCAAGGGAAAGCGGGTGCGCATCACGGAGGATGGGGAGAGCGAAGAATTCACCGTCGATGATCCCATCGATGCGCTCAGGCAGTTGATACAGCCGTACATACCCGTCGATCTTCCCGGTCTGCCGAGGTTCTGGGGAGGCGCCATCGGTTACATGGGATATGACGCGGTTCGCTTCATCGAACGCCTGCCCGAGAATGCGCATGACGATCTCGAACTGCCCGAACTGCTTTTCATGATCACGAAGTCCCTGATCATCTTCGACAACGTGGCGCAGAAGATGTACGTCCTCGCCCATGCGCACATAACGGATGACGGCCCCGAGGCCGCCTACGAGGATGCGTGCGCGCGCGTCGATGCGCTCATCGAAAAGCTCAGAGGCCCTTCCGTCGCCCCGCCTTACGAGCCGGAGGAAACGCCTCTGGACGGCGGTAGCGGGCATCCCGTCGAGAACATGCCGGGCCTTTACTCGTCTTTCACGCGCGAGGGGTTCGAGAAGGTCGTCGCCGATACGGTGGAGCTCATCCACGCGGGCGAGGCGATTCAGGTAGTGCTCTCCCAGCGCCTCGAAAGCACCCTGGACGTGCACCCTTTCGCCATCTACCGGGCGCTGCGAACGGTCAATCCCTCCCCCTACATGTTTTACCTGGAACTCGGCGAGGTCACGCTCGTGGGCGCATCCCCCGAGGTGCTCGTAAGGCTCGAAGGGGAGAAGGTCGAGGTGCGCCCCATCGCCGGCACGCGTCGGCGCGGGCGCGATGAGGCGGAAGATCGGGCCCTGGCGGATGAACTGCTCGCCGATGAGAAGGAACGGGCCGAGCACATCATGCTCGTCGACCTGGGCCGCAACGACATCGGCCGCGTGTGTGAGCGCGGCACGGTCCGGGTCACCGAACAGATGGTGGTGGAGCGCTACTCCCACGTCATGCACATCGTGAGCAACGTGGTGGGAAAACTGGCCGAGGGCAAGGATGCGTTCGACGTGCTGCGGGCCTCCTTTCCGGCGGGCACCGTCTCGGGCGCGCCCAAGGTGCGCGCCATGGAGATCATCGACGAGATGGAGGCGGTGCGCCGGGGCCCCTATTCGGGCGCAGTGGGGTATTTCGGTTTTGGCGGAAGCATGGATACCTGCATCGCGATTCGCACGCTCTATGCGCGCGGAGGCAAGCTCTACCTCCAGGTGGGGGCGGGCGTCGTGGCGGACTCAAAGCCCGATTTCGAATACGAGGAAACCATCAACAAGGCCCGAGGCTCCCTCCGCGCTCTGGACGTGGCGCGGGGCGGACTTCCCTAGGGCGGAGAATACGACATGACGCGCGTATTGATGATCGATAATTACGATTCGTTCACTTACAACCTCGTTCAGTATCTGGCCGAACTGGGCGCGGATGTGACGGTGTGGCGAAACGA
The DNA here is from genome assembly GCA_965221165.1 of bacterium. Classification (GTDB taxonomy): domain Bacteria; phylum UBA8248; class UBA8248; order UBA8248; family UBA8248; genus Bin107. The sequence goes on along the minus strand of CBDCRP010000003.1, from coordinate 486,691 downwards.
TCAGTTCGAACTCGATGAGGTGGCCGAACTCGCTCCCGAGTTGATCGTCATATCCCCTGGGCCGGGGCGGCCCGAATCCGCGGGTCTCTCGATGCCGCTCGTGGAGAGATATGCCGGTGAATACCCCATACTTGGCGTATGCCTGGGTCATCAGGCCATTGCCTCGGTATTCGGAGGCGAGGTCGTTCGCGCCGAGCGGATCATGCACGGAAAAACTTCTGAGATTCGCCACGACGAGCGGGGCGTCTTTCGGGGGCTTTCAAATCCGATGACGGCGACGCGATACCACAGCCTCCTGCTTGCGCGCGAGAACATGCCTTCCGAAATCGAGGTATGCGCGGAGACGGAGGAAGGTGAGATCATGGCGCTTCGTATCCGGGGTATGGCGGTTGCGGGCGTTCAGTTTCATCCTGAATCCATACTCTCGCCCGAAGGCAAGGCGCTGCTCAAAAATGCGCTCGAAGGCGCCATCGAGCGGCCTTGAGGGAATGAGCGCGGACGCGGTATGGTAGCCCGGAATCGGCGATATTCTCGTACTTTCCGGCACCCGTGTTTCGGGAATACGTGTCTATCGCTGAGGCTGTAACGCAGAGGGAACAAATGAAAACCCTACAACTCTATGAGGATATGCGTTCATGATTCAGGAAGCCATCGGAAAGCTCGTGGAAGGCCGGCACTTAAGCGCGGATGAGGCGGAGAAGGTGATGGACCTCATCATGACGGGCGAGGCCACACAGGCCCAGATAGGCGCCTATCTGGTGGCGCTTCGCATGGCGGGTGAGACGCCCGAAGAGATCGCGGGCAGCGTCCGCTCCATGCGGGCCAAGGCGACGTGGGTGAAGACGAAACACCCCTTTGTGGTCGACGTGGTGGGCACGGGCGGCGACGGCGCCCACACCTTCAACATCAGCACGAGCGCCGCCCTCGTCGTGGCGGCGGCGGGACAGCCGGTGGCGAAGCACGGCAACCGCGCGGTGTCGAGCAAATCGGGCGCAGCCGACGTATTGAAGGCCCTGGGAGTCAACATCGAGGCCACGCCCGAGAAGGTGGGCGAGTGCATCGACGAGGCGGGCGTGGGTTTTCTGTTCGCGCCCATGCTCCACGGCGCGATGAAGCACGCCATCGGTCCGAGGCGCGAGATCGCCATGCGGAGCATCTTCAACGTCATGGGGCCGCTCACGAACCCCGCCCGGGCCCAAAGCCAGTTGGTGGGCGTGTACGCGCCCGAACTCACCGAGCTGGTGGCGGACGTGTTGCGGCAGGTGGGCTGTCAGAAGGCGTTGGTCGTTCATGGTTCCGACGGCATGGACGAGTTGACGCTCACCGGTTCCTCGCGCGTCTCGGAGTGGGACGGGAGCGAGATCAGGACGTATGACGTCACGCCCGAGGATGCGGGCCTGGAACGCGCAGGCGCGGACGCCGTGAAGGGGGGCGAGCCCGAGGAGAACGCGGAGATCACACGCGCCATCCTCGCCGGTGAGAAAGGCCCAAAGCGCGACATCGTGCTCTTGAACGCCGCCGCCGCGCTCATCGCCGCGGACAGGGCGGGGGATCTGAGAGAAGGCGTCGCGCAGGCGGCCGCGGCGATAGATTCGGGCGAGGCGGCCGGGGTTCTGGCGCGTCTCGAGGAAGTGTCAAATTCCTGAGTGAGGCGGGTGCGGCTTGGGTTGTTGATAAAGACCTTGCGGGTCGGGCCAAACCACTCCCCCTTTGAGGGGGTTGTTGAAAAAGACCGGATTTCGTGATTCGTCGTAAGGAACCGACCTGGGAGAGAGGAGACATCACTCCCCCTTGAGGGGGAGTCGAAGAGCTAAGGGCGAAAGCCCGCAAGCGATTCGGTGGGGGGACATGCCACAGAAAAAACTCTCCCCACCGGTTCGGTTTCGGGCAAAATCCCCCTCACCTCACCGACTCCCCCTCAAGGGGGGAGTGAATCCTCTTCTAAATTGGGAAAAACCTTAAGAGGGGAATGAAGTCTCTTCCCTCCTAGGTCTGCTACATATCCCAAATCGCGAAATCAGGACTTTTTCATCAAGCCCGGCTTCGCTAGCCTATAGATTGTCGATTTCTCCAGGGAGTATGAAATTTTGACGATTGCGACACACACGGTTCTGGATAAGCTCGTGGAAGGCGTCCGAGAGGACATCGCCTCGGACAAGAGAAGACGTTCCGAAGCCGATCTCAAATCGCAGACGCGTGACGCGCCGCCGACTGTGGATTTTGCGGGCGCGCTAAAGAGGCCCGATTCGGGCGAAGATGCGGACGGCGGCCTGATGCGCGTCATCGCCGAGGTGAAACAAGCCTCCCCCTCCCAGGGGCAGATAGCCGAGAGCTTCCAGCCGGCCGAAATCGCCCAAGCTTATGAAGCTGGTGGCGCGGCCGCTATTTCGGTTTTGACCGAGCGGAGGCGCTTTCTGGGCGAGATGGCTCATCTCGAAGGGGTGCGCGACGCGGTGGCTCTCCCCGTCCTCAGAAAAGAGTTTATTTTCACCGAGTACCAGATATTGGAAGCCCGCGCCGGCGGGTCGGACGCCGTCTTGCTCATCGCGGCCATCCTCGAAACGGCGCAGATGGAGGATTTGCGCGCGCTCACAGAAGAATTGGGCATGGACGCGCTCGTCGAGGTCTATGCCGAGGAAGAACTCGGGCGCGCCCTGGAAGCCGGAACCCGCGTGCTCGGCGTGAACAACCGGAACCTCAAGACCTTCGAGGTCGATACGGAGCATACATCCCGCGTATTCGCTCGGCTAACGCCCGAGCAGAGGGAAGATATCGTTCTGGTCTCTGAGAGCGGGATTTTCGGATGGGAGGAGGTGGCCCCCCTGGTGGATGAGGGGGTCGACGCCATCCTGGTCGGCGAGGCGCTCATGCGCGCGCCCGACTCTGGTGAATTGTTGCGAGAGTTGAGGGGCATCGAGGTCGAATAGCGAGAAATGTCCGGTGGCGCATTCGCCGTAAGGAATTGATAATTTAAGTTAAATCCGATTTTCGCGGCATAGCCTAAAGGGGAAACCTGCATGTACGAAGAGATTGTTTACTACAGCGACGGCCTCAAAATCGCCTCCCACCTCTATACGCCGAAAGGCTGGCGAGAGGGCGATCCGCCCGGTCCCGCCATCATCTGCCTGCACGGCTACAGCGGGATGAAGGAGGTCTACGGCATGGACGTTCCCAGACGCCTCTGGGAGGAGGGCTACTTCATCTTTGCGCCCGATCATCGCGGCTTCGGCAAGAGCGAGGGAGCGCGCGGCCGCCAGCGGCCCCTGGAGCAGGCGCAGGACACCTACGACGCCATCTCCTACATGGAGACGGTCGAGGGCGTGGACACGGAGCGAATCGGCATTTTCGGCACGAGCTTCGGCGGGGCGAACGCCATCTGGGTGGCGGCCTTCGACGAGCGCGTGAAGGTGGTGGTCTCCTCCGTGGGGGTGCACGAGGGCGAGCGCTGGATGCGCTCTGTGAGGAGGCCGCACGAGTGGGACTCTTTTCACAAACGAGTGATGGAGGCCGCCCGCAAGCGCGTCGCCACCGGCGAGCCGACCACGATGCCGCTGCCCGAGATCATGATCTGCGACCCCCACACGCTCAAGGTCATCCAGGAGAATCACCAGAAACACGACGATTACGTGAAGGACTACGACCTGCAAAGCGCCGAGGCCTGCTGGCGCTACAAGCCCGAGTGGGTGGCGGACAGAATCGCGCCGCGTCCCGTTATGTTCATCTATTCGGAAAATGATTTTCTCGTGCCGGTGCAGGAGCAAATCAGTTGCTATGAGGCTTGCGGAGAGCCGAAGAAGATCGTCAAGCTCCCGGGCGCCCAGCATTACGAGTCGTATTACTTCTGTAGCCCCGAACACCACGAAATCGGCATGGTCGAGGCCATCGACTGGTTCAAGAAGTATTTATGACTTCTGGATTGGTGGTTTGACTAGTTGGATAGGCGGAGCGGGTTGGCCGCTTGATTCAAGACGGTCATACATCATATCTGATAGTAACTCGCTCACGTGATGCGGAAGGCGAATACCGGATGAGATTTGGAAGAATGAATGATTATTATGTCAGCATCAATAAAGCAACCAAAGATGATCAACATCGTCGAACAGATTTATGCGCACGAGGGCTTTGGGAAAGAAAAAATTGTAGCTTGGTTGGAGAAGGAAATGGAAGATATCTTTCGAGACGCACTAGGTGAATCTTGAATTACAAATCATCCAGCAAAACGAGGATACATAAATGAATTTTTCAATCGGACTTTTCAGAGCCGGCTTGATGGGATTTTGCTCAGTTTGTGCTCCTGTTCGTAAATTGGGTATGATGTTCAATGATCTTGCCTTCCCCTAATGAGAGCCGTTATCTTCAATGACTAGGCAACTTCACCTCAATTTGTTCGTCCAATCTCGGGGCCACCACGAAGCAGCCTGGAACCATCCCGATTCTTCGACGGCCTCGCTTACCGATGTAAACTACTATGTGGATTTAGCTCAACGTGCGGAGACGGCGCTTTTTGATTCGATCTTTTTCGCTGATTCACTGATGTTGACACCGGATGCTCCGCGGTCCGGGCGAATCTGGCTTGAACCAATAACTTTATTAGCGGCGCTCGCCGTCGCAACCGAGCGGGTCGGGCTGATCGCGACGGGGTCGAGCACATATTCTGAGGCCTTTAACCTTGCGCGGCAGTTTAACTCGATTGATCACATTAGCAATGGCCGTGCCGGTTGGAATATCGTCACCACCTGGATGGCGAAGGTCGCGCGCAATTTCGGTGATGCGGGTCAGGATAGTCATGCGGACCGCTACATAATGGCCGAGGAATTTGTCCAGGTCGTCAAAGATTTGTGGGACAGTTGGGCCGATGACGCCGTGGTTGATGATCGTAACGGTGGCGTCTACGCCAAAAGTGATCGAATTTGTCCAATCGACTTTAACGGCAAGTATTATAGCGTCGCGGGGCCGCTGACCCTTCCGCGCAGTCCGCAGGGGCGACCGGTGCTGGTGCAGGCAGGATCGTCGGATGCCGGACGTGATTTTGCTTCGCGTCACGCCGAGGCGGTATTTACGGCCCACCTCGAAAAGGCGACGGCGCAGAAGTTTTACACGGATATCAAGAAGCGAGCGGTCGCAGCAGGTCGTGATGCAAACCAGGTCCTGATTCTGCCTGGTCTGAGCCCGATGATTGCGTCGACCGAGACCGAAGCAAAACGAATGGAACAGGATCTCAATGAGAATAATGACCCGGAGATCGGTCGCCGTACTCTCTCTTCACGGTTCGACGGACATGATTTCTCGCATTTGCCGCTGGACCGGCCGCTGTCGCCGGACGATTTCCCTCCACCCTCCAGTGTCGAAACCATGCGTAGTCGGTCCGAGATGGTCGTCAATCTTGTGCGTAACGAAGGCCTTACTTTGCGCCGGCTTCTTGCCCGTTTTGCCGGTGCTCGCGGCCACTTTACTTTTGCCGGCGCGCCCGAGCAGGTCGCTGATCTGATTGAGGACTGGTTCCGCGAAGGCGCCGCCGATGGTTTCAATGTGATGCCGCCGCTTTTTCCCACGATGCTGGATGCTTTTGTTGAAGAGGTGGTTCCGATTCTTCAGCGTCGCGGGCTGTTCCGGACAGAATATAAAGGCAAGACGTTGCGAGAACACTATGGGCTCGATCGACCCGCTGGGCGGTTTTGGTAGATTAAAAGACGCTGAATTTTCCAGGCATCGTGAACCCCTTATTGCTTTATGCAGGGACTCCGTCGCATTGAAAAATTGGCAGGTGAACAACCGCTTTGAAACTCGATGGGATCTGGGGGTCCGGTAGAGGAGAAGAATTGCTTGCAAGTTATTTCGGGGGAGGAAACCACCTAAGAAGGAGGAATTACGGACCGATTTTTCCTCATCCGCCTGCAATCACTCCTTCATCAGTCGTGATTGACCCCCCACGCATCAGCCTTCGCACAAAACGCTCGGCTTCTGCTACTCCCCCTCAAGGGCCTGTTGAAAAACCCCTCGCCGGGGGTGTCGCTTTTACCCCCCTGACAAGGGGGGACAGGGGGGTTAGTTCTTAAGCCGAGGGATGGCGAGCGGAGCGGGTGAAGCATTATTCCCTCCGAACCCCCCAACCCCCCTTGTCAGGGGGGCTTTTTCAACAACCCCCTCAAGGGGGGAGTATTTCTTGCTTATTCTTAGGTCGCGTTAAACTCTCGTTCACCGGGGGATTCCCCCCCCCTCACGCAATCCTTGTCCCGAACTTCTCTATCGCATCTTCCGAGAGCGTAAGCCCGAGACCCGGCGCATCGTTCAAATGAAGCGTCCCGTTCTCGATGCGGGGCGGGTTCTCGAACAATTCGGCCTGGAGCGGATCGCGCTCGGGGTCCGTGAAGGACTCCACGATGCAGCCCGCCGGCGAGGCCGCCACGATGTGGGCGTGGATGAAGCAGTCGTGGTGCGGAGCGATTTCCACGTGGTTGAGTTCCGCCAGGGCCGCGAGTTTTTTCCCCATGGTGAATCCGCCCATGCGCGTGCAGTCGAACTGCACGATGTCTATCGCCTGCTCCTCCAGCAGCGCTCGGACCCCGTGCCCCGTCTGCTCGCTCTCCCCGGCGGAGAGGGGGATGTTTGTTTTTCGGGCCAAAATCCTGAGTTCCCGCCTGTCGTCGAACCAGCGCACGGGTTCCTCGAGCCACCGGGGACGAATCTCCTGGAGCAGGCGTGCTCCCTCGATGGCGGTGGGCAGATCCCAGGCGCCGTTCACGTCGAGCATGAGCTGGGCGTCATCACCGATGACCTCGCGGATGACCCGCAGCCGCGCCATATCCTCATCGAGCGACGCGCCGCCGATTTTCGCCTTGAACGCCCTGTGCCCCTGAGCCTTGAGCATTTCCATCTCCTCGCGCAACTCACCCAAATCTTTTCCGTCGCGGTAATAGGCGCAGGTGACGTAGCAGGGGACTTCCTCCCGATATCCGCCGAAGAGTCGAAACAAGGGCTGCCCGGAGGCTTTTCCGAGAATATCCCACATGGCGAGGTCGATGGCCGCGCTGGTGATGAGCAGTCCGTTTCGGGACCACTCCTTCAGAAAGGCGATCTTTTGGTGGGTGATGGAGAAAATCTTTTCATAGAGCCTCTCGGGAGCGAGGGCGTCTTCGCCGATGATGATTTCCTTGAGTCCTTCGTTGAACATCTCGGCCGCGCCCATGATGAGGAGGCGGCTGCTGCCCAGGCCGAAACCCTCCAGCCCATCGTCGGTTTTGAGCCGAATCAGTAGCTCGTTCGCCTGGTGAACGGGGTAATGGCTGACCCAGTGGCCACGCTCCTCCGGCGGGCCGGTGAGCATGTATGCTTCCACATCTGTAATCTTCATGTTTTTCCTCACGATTTCGTATGAACATTGAATGTTTTTCGAAGGCCGGGGTTAGTTTGCCAGAGCTTTTGGGCGTTCACAATCGGTGGGCCTTGGGGTAGGATAGCCCGGTTCTTGGAGTGGACATTCTGGAAAGCGGGGTGTTGGTTATGAGCGAACTGCCGAGAGTCAGCTATCTGGGGCCGGAGGCTACCTTCACGCACGAAGCTGCGATACTGCGCTTTGGTGATGGAGCCACCCTCACGCCCGAGCCGAGTATCGATGCCGTTTTCGATGAGGTGGAAGGTCGTCGCTCCCGGTGGGGCGTAGTGCCGATAGAGAATGCGATCGAGGGTACGGTCAACATTACTCTGGACAGGCTGCTGGAATCCCCTTTGCTGGTGGAGGGCGAAATCCGGCTGCCTATCGACATCCACCTGCTCACGAACGCAGGGTCGATCCGGGAGCTTGAGCGCATTCTCAGCCATCCCCACGCAGTGGCTCAGTGCCGGCGCTGGCTTCGGGAAAATGCCTCGGGCGTCAAGACGGAAGAGGTGTTGAGCACCTCGCTGGCGGCGAAGATGGCGGTGGGGGACTCGCGGCTCGCGGCCTTGGGCAGCCGGCTGGCGGCCGACCACTATGGCCTGAAGATTTTGGAGGAAAAGCTGGATTCAGAGAGCATCAACGTGACGCGCTTTTTCGTCATCGGAACCGAGAAGCCCGAACGCGGGGTGTATTCGAAGACGAGCCTGCTCTTCGGTCTGCCGAACGAATCGGGCGCACTCCATAAAGCGCTTGAGCCGATTGCCGAGCGAAAGCTGAACATGACGAAAATCGAATCCCGCCCTTCGAGAAAAGCAGCGTGGGAATATGTTTTCTATATGGAAATTGATGGCCACGAGTTGGATCCGGAAATTGCGCAAGGGATTCTGGGACTGAAAAATCGGGTGGACTTTATTCGCGTGCTGGGTTCTTATCCCGTGCTGGAATAATAGCGCGCAAGAAATTGATATTGTTGGACTTGGGTGATTTTGAAGACCTACAGGCATCTTGCGCCTTTTGCTCATGAGGAGAGGGGATGAAATATCAAAGGGCGCAGCCCGTTTCGGACATCATCGTCTACCAGCCGGGAAAGCCGGTCGAAGAGCTCGAACGCGAACTCGGCATCGCCGGTTCCATCAAGGTGGCCTCGAACGAGAATCCTCTGGGGCCGTCGCCCAAGGCGGTGGACGCCGTGAACCACGCCATCGAGGAATTGCACCGCTATCCCGACGGCGGGGGTTTTTATCTCAAAAACGCGCTGGCCGAACATCATGGGTTGCAGCCTGGAAATTTCGTCCTCGGCAACGGAACGAACGAGGTGTTGGAGATTCTGGCTCATGCGTACCTGGACCCTGGCGACCCCGTCGTTTTTTCCGAGGGCGCCTTTATCGTCTACCACATCGTCTCTCAACTCAGTTCTTGCGAGATCAGGCGCGCGCCGATGCGCGATTATCACCAGGACCTAGACGCCATGGCGGACCTGGTTTGCGAAAAGACGAAAATCGTCTTCCTTGCGAATCCCAACAACCCCACGGGAACGGCGGTTGGCGAGAGGAAACTCCGCGAATTTCTGGGAAAAATTCCGCAGACCACACTCGTGGTGATGGACGAGGCCTACTGCCACTATGCGCATTTGGAGGATTATCCCGACGCCGCGCGGATGCTGGCCGAATTCTCGAATCTCGTCGCCATGCGCACCTTCTCGAAGGTTTATGGCCTGGCTGGCCTGCGCGTCGGCTACGCCGTGGCGGATGAGGAAGTCGCGCAGGCGATGGAGAGCGTCCGCGAGCCGTTTAATGTGAATTCCCTGGCCCTCGTGGCCGCTCAAGCCGCTCTCGGAGATGTCGAGCACGTCGAGCGGACGGTAGCGGTGAACGCCGAGGGCCGGGAGTATTTCGTGTATGAACTATCGGCTATGGGCCTCCCCTTCGTGCCCACGCAGGGGAATTTCATGATGGTCGAGGTGGGCGAAGCGATGCAGGTATACGAAGAATTGCTCAGGGAGGGCGTCATCGTCAGGCCCGTGGCGGGATACGGCTTTCCGCGCCATTTGCGAATTTCCATCGGCACGCCGCAGGAGAACGAGCAGGTTCTATCTGCGTTGTCAAAAATTTTATAAATATAATTATAACAACTAGATACATATATTATTTAATGTATTTTATAGAATAATGAAAAGGATGTCAGGGTGCTTTTCGAGCAGATGACGATCATCGGCGTAGGACTCATCGGCGGGTCTCTGGCCAGAGCCTCCCGGGAGAGATGTCTCGTTTCGAGATTCGTCGGCGCGGGCAGGAGCCTGGGCAACCTCGAGCGTGCGCTTGAACTGGGCGTTGTGGATCGCATTGAGACGAACCACCTGGAGGCGGTGCGCGATTCGGATCTGGTTGTGGTGTGCACCCCGGTGCGTGCGGCGGTGCGGGTGACGGAGGCGATCTTGCCCGAGATGGCTCCCGGGGCCCTATTGACCGACGTGGGCAGCGTAAAGGCGCCCTACGTGCGGGCGGTGGAGGCGCTGGATTTAGGGGATGTGAAATTCCTGGCGAGCCATCCCGTCGCCGGAGGCGAGAAATCCGGCGTGGAGGCGAGTTTTTCCTCTCTCTTCGATGCATACCAGACCATCTTGACGCCAACGGCGAGAACGGATCCCGGAACCATCGAACGCCTGCGCGCGCTTTGGGAGGGAGTGGGCGCAAACGTCGAGATTCTCGACCCTGAAACCCACGATCGAGTGATGGCCGACATCAGCCATCTCCCGCATCTGGTGGCCTACGCCATGATGAACACAGCCCTTGAGGGCGAGGCGCTCCGGCATGCGGCCAGCGGGTTTCGGGACTTTTCGCGAATCGCATCCTCAGGAGCGGAAATGTGGCGCGAAATCTGTGAGGACAACCAGGAGGCGCTGCTGGGCGCGCTTGACAGGTTCGAGAGAGAATTGGCGGGGCTTCGCCGTTTGCTGGAAGACTCGGATTCCAAGGCGCTCGAACGCGCGTTTTTGAGGGCCAAAGACGGCCGGGATGAATGGGCGCGGAAAAAGGGGTGGGCTTGAGAGAGAAATCGCGCCGAAAATCAGCCGGCATCGTCATTCCCATCGATGGCCCGGCTGGTTCGGGCAAGAGCACGGCGGCCAAAGGGATCGCGGAGAGGTTGGGTTTCGACTACCTCGAGAGTGGGGCGCTCTACCGGGCGGTAGGCTATCAGGTTTTGAAGAAAAATCGAGAAAGTGATTTCGAGGGCCGGGCCATCGCCTCCGCGCGTGATTTGCGTTTCGAGTGCCGGAAAGAGGGGAGTGGCTGGAAGAACATTCTGGATGGAGAAGACGTTACCGATGCTCTCCGCGACGAAGAGATAAGCGATATGGCGTCGCGAGTGTCGGCGATGCCTGAAGTGCGGGCTGTGCTGCTCGATTTTCAAAGGAATTTTGGACGAGAGCGCGGGGCTGTCATTGATGGGCGCGACATAGGCACGGTCGTTTTCCCGGAAGTCAGGCTTAAGTTTTTTCTCGACGCGGACATCGAGGTGCGTATCCAGCGGCGCTTCGCCGAACTCAAGGCGAGGGGAGTCTCCTTTCACCCCGATCATCTGCGCGAAGACTTGAAGCGCAGGGACGAGAGAGATCGCCACAGGGCGAGCGCACCGCTGCGCAGGGCCGAGGACGCCGTGGATATCCAAACAAGCGATATGGGCGTTGATCAGGTGCTTGAGCTCATGTTAGAGAAAATCCGCTTGGTTTACGGGGAAGCCATTGAGGATGCTTGAGTTGCGAGTTGATTCTCTCCTTTCTCGGGTGTAGTATGATTTTTTTCCACCAATTTCATGCCAGTGACTGCGATAGCGATGGACGCTTGAGCCGTGACGGCAATTTTCTTTTCTCAAAACGAGGTAACGCAAACAGATGAACGAAACTTCCTCTAACGAATCCGAGGCTCAGCCCGCCTTCTCATCGAAAGTGGCCGAATTGCTCCCGGATGAAGTGGATCCTGACACTCTTTCCCCTGAGCAAATGGATGATTTATACGCCTCCACTATGCTGGTGCAGGATGGAGAAATCATCGAAGGAACGGTTGTGGGGATGGAAGGTGAATATGTGCTCGTGGATGTAGGTTATAAATCAGAGGGTTTGGTGCCACGTTTTGAATTTCCGAGCCGCGGGCGGGATCTTAAGCCTGGAGACAGGGTGGAGGTTTTTGTCGAAGAGCGTGAGGATGACGATGGTCTCATCGTGCTCTCGAAAGAGAAAGCCAACCGAATCAAGATATGGGACGAGATTAGTAAAGCTCATGACAACGACGAGATTATCCAGGGCGAGGTCGTCGCCCGCATCAAGGGGGGCCTTACGGTCGACATCGGACTCAAGGCCTTTTTGCCGGGTTCCCAGGTCGATTTGAGGCCGGTGAGGAACCTCGATCAGTTTATTGGCAAATCTTTTGACATGAAGATCATCAAGCTCAACAGAAAGCGCGGGAACATCGTTCTCTCCAGGCGCGTGCTGCTTGAGGATGAAAGAGCGGAACTCAAGCGCGAGACGCTCGCGAACCTCACGGAAGGCATGGAGAAGGTAGGCATCGTCAAGAACATCACCGACTACGGAGCGTTCATCGACCTCGGCGGAATAGACGGCTTGCTTCATATCACGGATATGTCCTGGGGACGGGTGAGCCACCCGAGCGAGCTTCTCTCCATCGGAGACAGTGTCAAGGTCATCGTGCTCAAGTACGACAAGGAGCGCGAGCGCGTCTCCTTGGGGCACAAGCAAATCACCCCGGACCCTTGGGAGAATGTCGAAATCAAATACCCCATGACTGGCAAGGTTCGGGGCCGTGTCGTCTCCATCACCGACTACGGCGCTTTCGTTGAACTCGAACAGGGAGTGGAAGGCTTGGTGCATGTATCTGAAATGTCCTGGACGAGGCGCGTTCGCCATCCCTCGAAATTCGTTGCGGTGGGCGATGTGGTGGAAGCCGTCGTTTTGAATTTGGATAAAGAGGGCCGCAGAATCTCCCTAGGTATGAAGCAGGTGGAGGCCAACCCGTGGACTACGGTGGAGGAGAAATACCCCGTGGGGATGCGCGTGACGGGCAGCATCCGCAATTTGACGGAATTCGGCGCCTTTGTGGCCCTGGATGAGGGCATCGACGGCCTCATCCATATTTCGGACATTTCCTGGACCCAGCGCTTCAAACACCCCTCTGAAATCCTGCGCAAGGGCCAGGAGATCGAGGCTGTAGTCTTGAGCGTGGATGTAGAGAAGGAGCGTCTCTCTCTTGGGATGAAGCAAATCACCCCGGATCCCTGGGACGACATCAATGACCGCTACGCGAAGGATGATGATATCGAGGCCAAAATCACGAAAATTACGAACTTCGGTGTATTCGCGGCTCCTGAGGAAGATTTGGAGGGGCTGGTCCACATCTCCGAATTGGATTCGGATAAGGTGAAAGAGCCCGAGGATGTGGTGCATGTGGGCGACGTGTTTAAAATGCGCGTCATCAAAATCGATCGGGAACAAAGAAGGCTGGGTTTGAGCATCCGCGCTTATGTGGAGTCTACCGGTGAGGATCCACTCATCAGCCGGGCGCCTCAGCCCCTAGAGCCGATCGAAGAAGAAAGCGCGCCCTCGGACGAGGTAGTAGAAGAGGTAGAGGACGAACAAGAGGCGGAAGTTGTTGCGGAGGCTGCGCCCGAGGCGGATGAGTAAGCGGAATAACGACTGGATGGTATGAAGCCCATCCGATAAATTGTGTGGTATTCAGGATTGCGAGACGCCTCGTCGTTTGAACGGTGGGCGAGGAGGTGCGGATTTACTCTCTTTTGTATGTGCTGTTCCCGCATTTTTTGTCGGGTATGCCATGAATGTTTGGCATCCGAGGCGGGGATTTAGAAGATCGCCCGCACCGTGGGGGTGGCGCGAAGTAGTAACGGCTATGAAACATGACGCGTATGTTTTCTCGTTTGATTCACTGACTACACTTGGAGTAGAGCCAAATCTAAAAGTCAGAAACTTGAATTCCCCGAAACGCGAATGTATCCATCGCGCTCCTAGGGAGGATGATGATTCTCATGACTAAGGCCGAGTTGGTTGAGCAGATAGCTGAGAAAATCAATCTCACGAAAAAAGACACCGAGCGCGTTGTGAATATCGTTTTCGGGAGCATCATGGGCGCCTTGTCGCAAGGCGATAAGGTGGAGTTGCGTGGTTTCGGGAGTTTCCGCGTTCGTTCGCGCAACAGTCGTGACGGCCGAAACCCGAGAACGGGTGAGGCGGTGGCGATTCCGCCCAAGAAGGTGCCTTTCTTCAAGGCGGGGAAAGAATTAAGGCAGATGGTCGATCACTTCGGACCCGCTTCTTTCGGGGATGATGGGGGAGTGCCCGATCCCTCAGGTAGTGGCGCTTCCGCGCCGACTGATTCAGATGCGTATGGGGAATCGTCGGAGGATGATTCCCTCTTCTAATAAAGCGTTTTCAGGTAGCGCGTCCCCCGGGACAATCCCGCCCAATCGGAACTTTTTCTCATGAATGAAAAGCGCGTCGGTCGTGGATGCGTGGTTCTTCGGCAGGGCGACATCACCGAATCCGATGTGGATGCCATAGTGAACGCGGCAAACAACCATCTCTGGATGGGTGCGGGCGTGGCGGGCGCCATCAAGAGAAAGGGCGGGGAGGCGATAGAGGACGAGGCGGTATCCAAAGGGCCGATTCGGATCGGGGATGCCGTAATCACGGATGGCGGCGAACTCCCCGCCCGACACGTGATTCATGCGGCTGGTATGGGGACGGACCTGCGAACCTCGCCCGATATCTTGGAAGCCTGCACCCGGGCGAGCCTAGAGGTGGCCGAGGAGAATTCGCTGAGCAGCATCGCGTTTCCAGCCATCGGCACAGGCGTCGGTGGCTTGAATGTGAAGATGGTCGCCTCCCGTATGCTCGAGGCCAGCATGGCGCACCTGCAGACGCCGACAGGTATGCTTACCCGTATAGAGTTCGTCCTGTTTTCGGATGCCGACTTGGCCGCGTTTCAGGACGCGCTCGAAGCGCTTTGAGTTTGAAGCGAGTCGACCCCTTTGCTCGCTCTCATGCCCGACCTGGAAATGAGATGCTTCCAAGAATTTTTCATCTTTTGGCGAAGCAACTCACCTCCGCCTGAAGCTCCAAACCCATGAATCGCAAGCCATCTGGAAATCCACGCCCCATCATCATTGTTGTGGGAACCACGTGTTCAGGCAAAACGGCTTTTGGCGTGGCGCTGGCCAGGCGCTTCCGGGAGGAGGGAGTGTCTCTAGAAATAGTCAGCGCCGACGCCAGGCAGATTTATCGAGGTATCGGCGTGGGCACCGCTAAGCCCGGTTTGGATGAGCGTGGCGGCGTGCCGCACCATATGATGGATGTCGCGGAACTGGGGGAGACGTATAGCGCAGTGCGCTATGCGGATGAGGCGATTCTTTGCATCGCGGATATTCATCGCAGAGGCGCATACCCGCTCGTAGTAGGAGGGAGCGGTTTATATATCCGCGCTTTGGTGGAAGGGTTTTTCGATGGGCCTGAAGCGCAGCCCGAAATAAGGGGTCGATTGGAGGCAGAGGCTTCAAAGCTGGGGCATGTGGCCATGTACGAGCGCCTCGCTGCGGTCGACCCCGAAACAGCCGCGAAACTACACCCCAACGACCTGCGGCGGGTGGTTCGCGCCCTGGAGGTCTATGAAACGACGGGGCGGCCAGTTTCACGCTTGCGGGCCGAGCAAAAAGGGCCCAGGTTCACGTCTCCGTTGTATATTGGTCTCAGGTATCCGGCATCTGTCCTCGCCGAGCTGATCGAGCACAGGGTGCGGCGGATGCTAGAGAACGGGATGCTGGATGAGGTGGCGATGCTGGCCGAGATGAATCTCAGCGGCGCCCGGGTTTTCGAGGGTCTTGGATTCCAGGAAGCCCTCGCGTTTCGCAGGGGACAGATGGCCGAGGATGAGGCGGTTCTGGCAATTTCCAGGCTGCACCGCAACTACGCGAAACGGCAGCGCACATGGTTCCGCAAGCTCGAGGGCGTTGACTGGTATGAACCCCTGGAAAAGGAATTCGGGGTTATGTTGGAAAAGGCGCATGATAAGGTATCTCGGTATCTGGAACTGGAGTCTCGTATGGAGGGTTCCTCTTGAGCGTCGTGCTCATCGGTTTCAAGGGATGTGGTAAGTCGACCATCGGACATTTACTCGCCGGAAAAATGGGGTTTACTTTTCATGATCTCGACTATTTGATCGAACAAAGACATTTCGAGGAGACA
Source organism: bacterium (assembly GCA_965221165.1). GTDB lineage: Bacteria > UBA8248 > UBA8248 > UBA8248 > UBA8248 > Bin107. Next base: position 471,047 of record CBDCRP010000003.1, on the reverse strand, counting down.
GGAGAGCGGCTGGGGTTTCGCGAGGTTTTTAGAACGAGAGGAGAAGAATCCTTCCGTGCGCTCGAAAATCAGTTGCTGCGCGAACGATTGGGCCGGGAGTGCCAAGTTCTCGCCTTGGGCGGTGGAACCCCGATGGCGCATAGTGTCGATTTGCTGCTTGCTCCCCACTGCGTGGTTTATCTCCAGGTGCCGGAGAATGATATCATCGAGAGGGTGCGGGCCGATGGCTGGCCCGCCTATCTCGAAAACGAGGCGAATCCCGAAGAAGCGTTGCGTCTGCTTTTCAAAAAGCGCGTTCCGCGCTATGAAGAACTCGCGAAATTGATCGTGGAGAACTCGCGCGCTCCTGAGGAGGTTGTCGCGGCGGTTCTGCCTGAAATACTCGCGGAGCTGGCGAAGACTGAATTGTAGAGAGGGAAATCGTGTCGAACACGTTTGGCCGTTTGTTTCGTTTTACAACGTGGGGGGAGTCGCATGGCCCCGCCTTGGGCGTCGTGGTGGACGGCTGTCCGGCGGGTCTGCCGCTGGATGAAGCCGACCTCCAGCGGGATTTGGATCGCAGGCGGCCGGGCCAGAGCCGGGTGACGACCCAGAGAAAAGAAGAGGACCGGGCGGAGATATTGTCCGGCGTCTTCGAGGGCGAGACGACCGGGCATCCCATCTCGATACTCATCCGAAACAAAGACGCCGATTCGAGTAAATACGAACCCTTGCGCAACCTGTTTCGCCCGGGACACGCGGATTTCACCTACATCCAGAAGTGGGGGATTCGGGACCACCGGGGCGGGGGGCGTTCCAGTGCGCGGGAGACGGTCGCGCGCGTTGCGGCGGGAGCGATAGCCAAGAAACTCCTCGCCCGCCTCGGCATTTCGATTTTGGGCTACGTCGATCAGGTAGGAGAGATTCGCTGGGACGGCGCGTGCTTCGATGCGGACGAGATAGAGCGAAACATCGTTCGCTGCCCGGATGCGGAAACGGCGTCCCGGATGGAGGCGGCCATTCTCGAGGCCCGCAAGGAGGGCGATTCAGTGGGCGGCGCCATCACCATTCAGGCCGATGGCGTTCCCCCTGGTTGGGGAGAGCCGCTTTATGGGCGTCTCGACTCCGATCTTGCGGCGGCGATGATGAGCATCAACGCGGTGAAAGGGGTGGAAATCGGCTCCGGCTTTCGGGCCGCCGGAATGCGGGGTTCCGAGAACAACGATCCGTTCGAGATGCAAAACGGAGAGCCGAGGGTGAGGACGAACAACGCGGGCGGAATTTTGGGCGGCATATCCACGGGCGCGCCGGTGGTGGTTCGCTTCGCCGTAAAGCCGACCTCCTCCATTTTGCTCGAACAGGACACGGTGACGACCTCAGGCGAAAAAACGACCGTGAAGGTGGAGGGACGGCACGACCCCTGCGTGGCGACGAGGGCGGTGCCCATCGGCGAGGCGATGATGGCGCTCGTTTTGGCGGATCATTGGCGTCTCGGCTTGGGGAGCCGCATCGGTGAGCCCGATTGAGCGCCTTTGGAAGTCCATCATGGATTTTGTAAGTTATGCGGATTCAACAACGTGATGAAACGCGTTGCGAGCCTTGGCGATTTAGGTTGAGGTATATCGAGTAAAGTTACTGAAATAACTTCCGTTTCCTCATGGAGCGCGTCATGAAACTCGGGGTCGTGGGTCTGGGCGTCATAGGCAAGGCCGTGGTCAAGGCGGTGGATGAAGGGAGAATACCCGTCGATGTGCCGGTTGCCGCGACTCGTACGCTCGAAAAGGTAAAAGATTTTCTGGCAGGTCTCGAGAATCCGCCGCGCATGACGGATCTGGCGGGCGTGGCGCAAGAAGCAGACGTCGTAATGGAAGCCTCGGGAGGAAATACCGTGGAGGCGATTTGCCATGAGAGTTTCGCGCGAGGAAAAGACGTGATCGTCAATTCCGTGGGCGCTCTTCTCGATCGGGATGATTTGATCGAAGAGGCGAAGCGGGGAGGTTCCCGCATTTTCGTTCCCTCGGGCGCCATTATTGGTTTGGACGGTCTCAAGGGGGCCTCGGCCGGCAGCATGGAATCCGTCACCATGACGACGCGAAAACCACCCGAGAGCCTCAAAGGGGCCCCCTATATCGAAACCCAGGGTATTGATCTCGACGCCATTGATGAGCCGACGGTGATTTTTGAGGGTAATCCCTTGGAAGCGTGCAAAGCGTTTCCAGCGAACGTGAACGTATCCGCCGCCGTAAGCTTCGCGGGCATCGGGCCGCGCAGGACGAAACTACGGATTGTGTGTGATCCCACGGTCAATCGGAACATCCACGAGGTCGAAGCGGTGGGGGAATTCGGGCGCTCTTTTATCCGTATTGAAAACGTGCCGTCTGAAAATTATCGAACGGGTATATTGACATATCTATCGGCTTTTTCCTTTCTCAGAGATCGAACATCCACATTGATTGTCGGCACCTAGCTGATTGGCGAGGTGGTCTGAATGGAGGGTGGTTTTTGAGCCAGAACGTCGTTATTTTCGTGCCGGAGCCGCGCGCGCCCATCGAATCGTTGCGAAGCATGCTGGAGCCGCATGGTGAGTTCCGCGACGGCGGTCATCAAAAATGGTCGGAAGACGAATTGGTGCGTGATGCCCATGGATGGGACGCCCTGCTGGTGACCTCAAGAGAGCAAATTACCGAACGGGTAATCGAGGCCGCGACTCGCCTGAAGCTTATCGCCAAGATTGGCGTTGGGGTGGAGAATATCGATATTCCCGCGGCGACGAGGCGAAAAATTCCGGTCACGAACTGCCCGGGTGCGAATGCCGTCGCCGTGGCGGAAGCGGGTCTGGGCCTGATGCTGGCCGCGAGCCGACGTATTCCCCAGGGGATGGAAAAGCTGAGAAAAGGGGGATGGCGCGAGGGCATCTGGATTGCCAACGAGATGAGCGGGGCGACGTTCGGCATCGTCGGTTTCGGGAACATCGGGCGGGAACTGGCCCGGCTCCTGTCCGGTTTTCAGGGTCGCATCATGGCGTATGACGCGTTCGTGGGTGATGAGGCAATACGAGAAGCGGGTGTGGAACCGGTGGATTTGGATAAGTTGACTAGCCAGTCTGATTTCATATCGCTTCATTGCAGTCTGACGCCCGAGACGCGCCATATGTTCGATGCCAAAAGGTTTCAGATGATGAAAAAATCGGCGGTGCTCGTGAACTGCGCGCGTGGGGCGATTATCGATGAGACGGCACTGGCCCACGCGCTCAGGGAAGGCGAAATCGCCTCGGCGGGCCTCGATGTTTTCGAGGAGGAACCCCCGGATTCGGACAATCCGCTTTTCGGACTTCCGAATGCCGTGGTGACGCCGCACTTCGCCGGCGCGAGCCACGAGGCGCGCGAGCGTGTGAACCGGCTGGCCGGCGAGAACGTGCTGGCCGCATTGAGAGGAGAGCGGGTGAATCCCGCGACCCTGCTCAACCCCGAGGTGTACGAAGGCTGATTTTGACCGGAAATTGCGCATGATTTATTTGTCTCGGAGGCTTGCGCCCATCCGTATCGAATCACTATACTTGCGCGGTTGTCCGAAACTCCGGGTCTCACAATCCCACAGTGCTGGAGGATGTTTTTTTGGAAGGCGCAACAGAAAAAATATGGATGGACGGGAAATTCGTTCCCTGGGATGAAGCTAAAATTCATGTCCTTACGCATTCGCTGCACTACGGATTGGGGGTATTCGAGGGGATTCGCTGCTATCAGACCGAGCGTGGCTCCGCCGTTTTCCGCCTGGAAGAACACATGCGGAGGCTCTATGATTCCGCGCAGATTGTGGGTCTGGACGTGCCCGTCACGCAGGATGACTTCACCGAGGCGGTGCTGGAGACGATTCGCTCCAACGATATGAAGGCTTGCTACATCCGCCCGCTCATCTGGCTCGGTTACGGGTCCATGGGGGTGAACCCCAAAGGGGCGCCCACTCATGCGATGGTAGCGTCTGGAGCTGGGGGGCGTATCTGGGCGAGGAGGGGTTGGCGAAAGGTATTCGCGTCAAGGTTTCATCCTTTACGTCTCATCACCCGAACAGCTATATGACCAAGGCGAAAACCACGGGCAACTACGCCGTCAGCCAGATGGCGAAGCTCGAAGCCGTGGGTTCGGGATATGATGAGGCGCTCATGCTGGACCCGGAGGGTTTAGTGACCCAAGGTTCGGGCGAGAACATTTTTATCGTTCGAGACGGCGTGCTCAAAACACCGCCGCTGCATGGCGTGCTGGCGGGAATTACGCGCGACACTATCGTGCAGCTCGCTGATGAGCAGGGCGTAGAAGTGCAGGTCGCTCCCTTCGCCCGAGATGAAGTCTATGTGGCGGACGAGGCCTTCTTCACCGGCACGGCGGCCGAGGTGACCCCCATTCGGGAGGTGGACGACAGGACCATCGGCGCGGGAGAACCCGGCCCGGTGACCAAGAGAATTCAATCCGCATTCTTTGAGATCGTGAACGGGCGCGATGAGAGCAAGCTCGATTGGCTGACGTTTATTTAACGACGAGGAGAAATTCGAAGTGCCGATTTACGAATATGAATGCAGCGCATGTGGAGATGAGCACGAAGTTATTCAGAAAATGGGGGCCAGCGCTCTCCGGAAATGCCCGAGTTGCGGCGCGCTCAGACTCAGGCGCAAAATCTCCCGCTCCGCCTTCCACCTGAAAGGCGACGGCTGGTATGTAACGGATTACGCCTCGAACGGCAAGAGCAAAGAGGCGGACTCTCAGAGCACCGCTTCCGATTCGAAATCAGATAGTAAATCCTCTGAAAAGAAAGAGACGGCGGCCAAGAGTGAATCAACCTCGAAGCAGACCAACAAGAAAAAACCCGAACCGGTAGCTGCGGGCTAGTTTTTCGGTAAAAACGCGACCATCCTCACGATACAGCCGTCGCCGCCCGTCCAGCGCCAGGGAAATGCGGCCAGCGCGAATCGTTTGCCCACGACCTTGTCGATGTCTCCACCCACGTTCTCGAAACCGACGATTCCATTCCCCAGAAGCGCCCGGTGGCAGGGCTCCCAATCGGGGAAAGCCTCGCTCGTGGGGCGCCCGAAGCGGTTTTCGTATTCATCGAGGGTGAACGGGCAGATGGGCTGAGGTCCCCAGGCTATTTTCGTCCCCAGCGGATGATCGAGCGCCTGCTGGTCTACGCCCACTCCCTTCACGCCGCGTTCCACGAACCATTCGCCCGCCTCTTGGTAAAGGCCGGGGGAGTAGATGAAATATTTGGTGTTGTCGCCGTAATAATGGTGCCACCCGGTATGCACGATGACGATGTCGCCTGGCCGAATCTCCGGTTTTGCGTTTTCGAGGTCCTCGGGCGTAATGACTTCCCATTCTTCCTTGGGGATATCGACGCAGACGGCGTTGCCGAAATAGCTTTCCAGCGGCACCTGATCCATGAACGGCATGCCCTCGATGACGTGCGCCGGAGCGTCGGTGTGGGTGGTGCAGTGCATGAAGGTGGTGATTTGCTGGCTCAGCACCTGGCTTTTGGCGTGATAGTGAAATCTTTCGATCTTGAGATCCGGAAAGTAGGGCCAAAGCGGGGCGCCATGCCCCCAGGGGTGGCTCAAATCGATGATGTCGTAATCATCCAGGCGGTCCGTGTCGATTATCATGATATATTCATCCTTCCAAAAAAGACGAGGCGAGTTTGATGGTTTCGGGTTCAACCGAAATGTAGCAAATATCAGAAAACGCCGCCATGAAAGCGTGTTTGCGCGGCGATGCAGATGAAGGGGAAGATGTGGAAACCCATGAATGCCCCGCATGCGGCTTGCGATTCCGGCATGCGCATCCCAATGCGTGTACCGCCTGCGGCCGTGTGCATTGCCGCAACTGCCTCAAGGTGTTCCGCGACGAGATGGAAGAAGAACCAGAGGGGCGCTTTATCGTTTTGTGCCCCGAGTGCGAGGATTCCGTCTCCTGGCGAGTCGAAGCGCAGGAGGTTTCTGCGTCGAACTGGGCGGAATATGATGGATGAATCTCGCGTATGGGAAAAATACGAGACGCATCTTGCCAGAAGGTATGAGGAGAGGCTAAGTTACACGCTCTTTCTGCCGGAGTGGCGGAATTGGTAGACGCAGTGGACTCAAAATCCACCGGGGGCAACCCCTTGCCGGTTCGAGTCCGGCCTCCGGCACCATCACACCCCCTCGCTCGTTCCTGGCGGTTTCTCGAAGCATATAAGAACATGGCATGCCTCTCTCGAAGGTGTGATTTTCCTGAAAACGTTTGAAAAAAACCGCATGGCCCGAAAGCCCCCCCCCTTAGCCTCCCAGGGGTGAAAAAGACAGAAAACCCCTTATTTATCAACGATTTAAATTTTCAGATATTTTCACCTTTTTTCGCTATTTTTCACCTTTTTTCCAGATATTTTCACTTATTCACCATCACACCGCCCGGTGCGCTCCATCTTGCCACGCGCTCAGGCCCCCGCCATGACGGCAAATGCGGGCAGATGCGCGGATGAACCCTTTCTCTTCGCTCACGGGAGTGTCGTGGATTGTTCCGTAGTGGCAGTCCCTCCTCGGGACTGCCCCACAGACCTTTGTGTCCGCCCGCTTTTGCGCCACAAGAATGAAGACGCAGGCCTCCCTCCTCGGGGCCGCTCCACAGACCTGCGTGTCCGCCCGCACCATATATCGTCAGGGAGAATACGGGGGATCAATCCCGACCGAGGAGGGGGGTATCGCGCGTAGGGGACGCATATATGCGTCCCGCGCCCCCAATACATGGGCCGCATGTATGCGTGGGGCGGTCCCGAGGAAGGATCGCCCCTAGAACCTCCTCGGCAAACCTTCCTTTCCCGGCCGGGCGTGAGGCCGGAATGACGAGGCGGCCCCTGCGGCCAAGCGGTGCGCGCTCAGGTAACCGAGCCTTGCGAAAAGCGGGTTGCTGGGGTATGAATAGGCCCCGTATATTCCCGTGTTGCGAGCGTGAGCCGGCGCGGGAAAATGAGAGGGATTGAAAATATAAAATAAATAAATACAATAGGTTATATTGTAAATTTGCTTTTGCTCCGGCACCGATTTGAATTTTCCCCATAGGAAGCCCGATAAGGCCGGAAAGTCTTTATGCGCATACCTCTTTATGATTTGAAAGCACAAAACGGGCCGCTGAAAGCCGAGATTTCGGCGGCAATCGAAAACGTGATGGGCCACCAAAGGTTCGTCATGGGTGAGGAGATCGGCGCATTCGAGTCCGGGATGGCGGCCTATTGCGGCGCCGGGCACGCCGTCGCCGTCTCCTCGGGCACGGACGCCCTGCTGTTGGCGCTCATGGCGAACGACGTGCGGCCGGGTGATGAAATCATAACGTCTGCGTTCACGTTTTTCGCCACTGCGGGCGTCATCCATCGCCTGGGCGCCAGACCCGCCTTCGTGGATATCGACCCCGATAGCTTCAATCTCGCGCCCGAGCGGGTGGAAGAGGCCGTTACGCCGGCTACGAGAGGCATCATTCCCGTTCATATGTACGGCCGCTGCGCCGAGATGGCGCAGATTCTCGAAATAGCCGAACGCCACCGGCTCTTCGTGGTGGAAGACGCCGCCCAGGCCGTCGGCGCGCGGATGAATCTGGGCGTGGCCGGGGCGATGGGGGATGTGGGCTGTCTCTCGTTTTATCCCACGAAAAACCTGAGCGCGCTCGGCGACGCCGGCATGGTCCTGGCCAAAGACGGCGCGCGGGCCGAGCGGGTGCGCAGGCTCAGGGTTCACGGCTCGCTCGATAATTCCGGGTATTCCGAGGTAGGCGGAAATTTCAGGATGGACACGATGCAGGCGGCGGTTTTGTCCCTCAAACTAAAGCGCTTGGAGGAGTGGAACGCAAAGAGGCGCCAAAACGCGCGGAAATACCAGGAAAGATTCGAGGCCGGCGGCATCATCGGGGAGCGCCTCACACCTCCCTCGATTCCGGGCGAGGGACATGTGTTTCACCAATACGTGGTTCGCACGCCCGAGCGGGACGCTTTGAAAGAACATTTATTGCGAAACGGCATTGGTTGCGCCGTGTATTATCCCACTCCCCTGCATCTGCATCCCTGCTTCGATGGGTATCAAAAAGGAGACTTTCCGGAGAGCGAGGCCGTGGCGGCCCGGGTTTTGTCGCTTCCCGTCTATCCCGAATTGCCGGATGCCGACCTCGATATCGTGGCGGATAGCGTGATCCGGTTTTTCGGATAGAATTTCATGATGTATTCACGTGGATCGGGAATTCAGTTTTTCAGCGTCATGTAAAGCAGCGCCAGAAGAAGTCCCGCCACGCCGAACCAGAGAATCTTCCCCTCTGTTTTGAGATAGGTTTGCCATTCCGCCTTGTCGTCTTCGGTGAATCGCTCCCTGCGCGTCCCCTCGTCGTGCGGGCCGGTGATTTCCTGATACAAATCCTTCTCCTGCGCGGCGCCGGTTTCTTGTTTTTGGCGGTTTTGCGCCGTCCAGTTCAAGAGGGCGAAGTAGGCGAGAAAGACGGTTATCGCCAGAAGCCCCGTGATTCGGGCGGCGGTGTGCTCTCCAAACATCCAGCTCCCGATTCCCACGCCCAGGATGACGAGAAGAAAAACCGGGGAACAACCCGTGAGCATTTTTTCTCCAATAATTCAAGAACGCTGATGATTCGCGGTTATCGGATGTCCCGTCGTCTTCAAGGAAGCCTCACTCTTTTTTCCCTCCGATGCGATTCTCCTCCCCGCGCATCAATCGTCCGATGTTGTCCTGATGTTTCCAGATCACGAACAAGGAGATCAGGCCGGATACGGTGTATACCGCTTCGGGGTAGTTCATCCAAAAGCCTGCGAGCGGCACCGTCGCCGCGGCGAGGATGGAGCCGAGAGAGACGTATCGCGTCGCGGCCACGACGAGGATGAAGACGAGCGCGGCGAGAACCGTTGGTCCCGGCGTCAAGAGGGCGAAAACTCCCAGTCCGGTGGCCACGCCTTTGCCCCCGCGAAACCCCGTGAACGGCGAATACATGTGACCGAGCACCGCCGCGAGAGCGGCGACGGGTTCCAGGTCCGGAGAGGCGATGCGCGAGGCCACATAGCGAGCGAAAAGAATGGCCGCGACGCCTTTGAGAACATCCAGCAGCAGGGTGAGTATTCCGCTTTTCCATCCGCTCGTCCGCAAGACGTTCGTTGCGCCGATGTTGCCGCTTCCTGATTTTCGCGGGTCATCGGCGCCGAGCAATCGGGTGATCACCACGCCGAAGGGAACGGCGCCCAGAAACCCGCCGACCAGGATGACGAGCAAGAGTGCGGGAATCAAGAGACGGCCTGGATGATTTGCCGGAAATAGTCAACCGCCGAGATCACCGCCGCTATCATGGCGGCCCAAATCAAAATGGTGCCCAGGGGCGGGAACAAGCCCAGGATGAGGAAAAAAATGGCCGCGACTTCCAGGCCCATCTTGATTTTGCCGAGAAAGCCTGCAGGCACCACCAGGCCTTGACGCATGGCCACTGCCCGAATGGCCGTCACCAAAAGCTCCCGGCCCAAAAGTATTCCCACGACCCAGGCGTCCACTCTGTCCAGCGAGACCAGGGGTATCAAGGCGGCGAGTATGAGCAGTTTGTCGGCCACGGGGTCGAGAATCTCGCCCAATGGGGTAATCTGGTCGCGTGTTCTGGCCAGGTGGCCGTCGAGCCAGTCCGTGAAGGCGGCCATGATGAACAAGCCGGCCGCGAAGTATTGTGCGGGGGGCGAGCCCTCGAGTAGAAACATGACGAGCAATGGAACCATAAGGATGCGGGCGAAAGTGAGGCTGTTGGCGAGCGTAAATTTTTTTCCGGTTCCGCTCGCGATGAGGCGCGAGGTGGCCTCGCGCCAGCCTGCGGGAGGAGGGCCCGGGTCTTCTGGTTTCGCTTTGGACATGGTCAACTCAAAAAATCATGCAGCGTCTGGTTGTTGGCATGGGCGCGAAAGCGGTTGATCACTTTTTTTTCTATCTGCCTGATCCTTTCGCGCGATAGGCCGAGTTTGTGTCCGATTTCCTCGAGCGTCATGGCTTCTCCATCAAAGCCATAGCGCATGCGAATGATGTCGCGCTCCCGGGGGTCGAGTTCCGCGAGCAGGTCCTCCACCTCCTCTTCGAGAGAGTGCTGCACCACGTTTTCTTCCACGGATACGGCGCTTTGCTCTTCGAGCAAATCGAGATAGCTGGTGTCATCGTCGGGGGAGATTGTGGCGTCGAGGGAAAGATAGTTCCGGTTGGCGCGGACGAGTTTCTCGATGTCCGCTACTTTCATTTCCAATCGTTCGGACAGTTCGGAAGTGGTTGGTTCACGCTTGAACTCCTGGCGGAGTTTTTCGTACGTGATGGAGATTTTATGCAGAAGGCCGGCCTGTTTAACGGGAAGGCGGACGGTGCTCCTCTGATCGGCCAGCGCGTGCATGATGCTTTGGCGAATCCACCATACGGCGTAGGTGATGAGTTTCACGCCGCGTTCCGGTTCGAAGCGCTTGATTGCGTTGATCAGCCCGATGTTGCCCTCATTTATCAAATCCTCCAGTGAAAGACCGAGGCTTTTGTATCGCTTTGCCACGCTGACGACGTACCTTAAATTCGAGCGAACGAGTTTGTTGAACGCCTTCTCATCCCCGTCTTTCGCCGAAAGGGCGAGCGCGTGCTCTTCTTCGCGTGTGAGAATGGGGTGGGCGCCGATGCCCCTCATATAGAGGGATAATGTATCCATGGAGGCGGAATCGGATGCGCGCTCGTCAGAACCGCCCGACGAATCGGAAAATGCGGGCGCATCGTCTGTTTCGTTTACAGGAGAGGAATCCGTTTCTTTCGTCTCGGGAACATCGCCGTGCCCGGCAGGTACATTTCTGTCTTCGGACCCGCCTTCGTTCGGCTCAGTCATCTAAAGTTTACCCGCATGCGGCCGGATCGTTTGGAGAAATGGTTCGGGAAATCATTTCTTGCCCGTGAGCGCGAGGAGCCTGTCGTATGCCGGTGGGGCAAACCGATTATCGGGATACGACTCCAGAAGTGAACGATAGGCCTCTCCCGCTTTCTTGAAACTCTGCTCTATCCTGTAGCTTTCCCCCAACTTGTACATGGCTTCGGCGCGAACGTGGGAGACATCTTTGAAATCTTGAATAATTTCTTTATAGCGCGGAATCGCGGAGACGCGCAGGTGTGTTCGGAAGTAAAAATTTGCGATGAATAGGGCGTTTTTGGCGAGGTGTTCTCTCAACTCCAATATCTTCCGTTTCGCATCGGCGGTGTACTCCGAACCAGGGAAACGACGTATGAGGGTTTGAAAATTCCTGAGCGCATCCCTCGCAACGGTTGCATCCTGATCGATTTCCAGGTTTCGCCGATAATCGCTCATGGCGAGGAAATAATACGCTTTCGGGGTTCCGGCGCTCACAGGATAAAAGCGCACGTATTCGGAGTATTGCAACTTCGATTCGATGTACTCTTCCCCATGGTAGTATGAATCCGCGAGGCGCAAGAGTGCAGTTCGCCGGTGTTTGCTGTCGGGGTACTCATCCAGCAGGCGCTTGAATGCAAGGCGCGCCGCCTCGAAGCGCTCGGCTCGCAGGTCCTCCTCGCCGATGACCAGCAATTCACCGGGCGAGGTCTGCTGCTTGGGACGCGAGACGGCGCAAGCGCTCAGGACGAGGAGCAAACAAGCCAAACAGAAAAAAACGAGTACGACGTGGTCTCTGGCGCGGTTGGGCATATTATTCTCTATTCGAAAAAGGAAATATCGCCGTGCATCCCCGTGTTCAACCTAAATCTTAGGAGAGCATGAAAGCAGGTGTCAAGAATCCTTTGATTCTAGCGGCGAACGATGAGCTTGTTTCCGGGAAAAATCTTGGCCGATGCGCTCAGTTGGTTCCAGGCCAGAAGAGATTTTGTTGAAACTCCGTATCGCTTGGCGATGAGCCAGATGTTCTCTCCCGGGCCGACGAGGTGGTGCAATGGCCCGTCTCGATTTTCTTTTTTCTTGATTTTCTCGGCTTCTGCGAGGCGCTTTTTCGACGGGAGGCGAATTTGCATGCCGATGCGCAGGCGCTTCGGATTGAGCCGGGCATTGAGACGCATCAATTTCCGGGTGGAGGTGTTGTATTTTCGGGCGATTAGCCAAAAGCTTTCCCCTCGCCGCACGACATGCAGTTCCGGCATCTCGCCGTTGCTTTTCGCCTGCGCCGCATTCGGGCCGTTTATCGGTTTGGGCAAAAGGATTTTGGCGCCCACCCGAAGTTTTCTGGGATGGAGATGGGTGTTCATCTCCAACAGCCTGTTCAGGCGAATCCCGAATCTTTGCGCGATCTCGCCGAAAGTGTCGCCCGGCCGTATATGGTAAAAGCCGGGAGATGAGAGATAATTTTCGGTCAGTTTCGCCATTTGCATGACGAGCTTGTCGGCCTGTCCATTCGGCAGAAAAAGAAGATATCCATTGCCCGGGGGCGTGACGGAAGTCCTCAGCTCCGCATTAATTTGCCTCAACGTGCGCAGAGAGACGCTCGATAGTCTGGAAATCGCTCTCAGGCTGGTTCCGTGAGGGAGTTTGACGGCTTTATAATTCCAGGGGATTTCATAATCGATGCCCACGAAGCCGAAAACTTCCGGGTTTTTGGCGATTATCATCCCGGCGAGGTATTTGGCTACATAATTGCGGGTTTCGTTGGGTATGTATCTCGTTCTGGCGAGCGACCAGTAATCTTTTTTCCTCGATCTGCGCATGGCCCTGGCGATGCGGTGCTCGCCCGCGTTGTATGCGGCGAGCGCCAGATTCCAGTCGCCGAATTCCTTGTGGAGTTTCGTTAAATAGGTTGAAGCCGCGCGGGTGGATTTCATCGGGTGGCGGCGCTCATCGAGATAATAATTGATTTTCAGGCCCATGAGTCTCGCCGTGCCCGGCATGAACTGCCAGGGGCCGACCGCGCCGGCTCTCGAGCGCGCCTTGGGGTTGAAGCCGCTTTCGATCAGGGAAAGATACGCCAGGTCCTGTGGCAGGCCGTGTTCTTTTAGAATTTCGCGGAACAAGGTGATATAGCGCCCGCCTCTGCTCAGCCAGATGGAGAAATTGGCGCGTCCGGGACCCGTAAAATACTCAATCCACCTGTCCACGATGGCGTTGCGAACGACGGGTACGTCATACAAAAAAGCCTTGGGCTTCTTGGTTTCCGGTGTCGGTGGAGCCGGGAAGCTTTCTTCGATCTCGGGCATCGGCAGGCTGATGTCGTGAGGAGAGGGCTCGGAGTCTTTGTCCGCCTTCTCATCCTTTGCGTCCGCGGGATCTGTCCGCTTGGCGATTTTATCCGCGCCGTCGTCTTTTGGGCGTATGGACGCCGGGGCGCCCGGCGATTCTTTCCGGCCGGCTTCGGGTGGTTCGGGTAGTGTGCGTTTCGGAGCCGGGGGAGAGAGTAGAACTGTTTTTCGGGGGGCGGCGTGGGCGCGCGTCTCGGTGGAGGCGTCGCCCGGGAATTTCGTCGGCAGAATTTCATTCTGAACGACAGGCGTTGTGCTGCAGCCTGCCGCGAATATGAACGCGAAGAGAAAACATCTTCGATTTATAAACAAGATACTTTCTCTCCAATTTCAGGTTATTCTCTCGGAACATTTCTACGGAACAAACGTTGAGCCTTATAAAGAATAACAATCCCCGATGTGCCTGGTCAAATGAATCATGCGCGGTGCTCGGATGTGCGGGAATCCCGGAAAAGAGAGAGCTGGTAATCGTTCTGCTCGATGGAAATCGGATAGTTGCCCGAAAAACAAGCCGTGCAAAACGCCTCTTCATCCGGGTGAGCGCAACCGAGCAGGCCCTCCAGGGATAAATAGCGAAGAGTATCCGCGCCCAGGAATTGCCTGATTTCCTCGACGCTGTTCGAAGATGCCTTGAGTTCCGCGAGGGTAGGCATATCGATGCCGAAAAAACACGGGTGGGTAATGGGAGGGGAACTGATGCGCATGTGCACTTCTTTTGCGCCCGCCCGCCGGATGAGCTCGACGATTTTTTTGCTCGTCGTGCCCCGGACGAGGGAATCATCGACCACGACGACCCGTTTGTCGGCCAGGAACTCTTTCATGGGATTCAGTTTCAGCTTGACGCCGAAATGCCGAATGGACTGTTCCGGTTCGATGAACGTGCGGCCCACGTAGTGGTTGCGTATCAGGCCCCACTCCAGAGGCAGGCCCGAGGCGTCCGCGTACCCGAGTGCGGCGGAGAGGCCGGAGTCCGGAACGGGGGTGACGATGTCCGCCTCCACGTTGTCTTCCTCGGCGAGGCGAGCCCCCAGTTTTTTTCTGACGGCGTAGGCGGTTTTCCCGAAAATGAGGCTGTCCGGACGGGCGAAATAGATGAACTCAAAAATACATTGCCGAATATCGGCAGGTGGAGAATAGGTGATGCTTCTTAATCCGTCCTGATCGATTATGACCATCTCGCCGGGTTCCACTTCGCGGATATATTCGGCGTCAATCAGGTCGAGCGCGCACGTCTCGCTCGTGAGAACCCAGGAATCGCTCCCGGCTTCTCCAGCGGGGAGTTTTCCTAAAACCAGAGGGCGAAAGCCCAGGGGGTCTCGAATCCCAATCAGCATGTCTTCGGTCATCATCGTGAGCGTAAAGGCGCCCTCCAGTCGCCGGAGGGCTTCTACGATGGCGCCCTCGGTGGTTTTTTCCGCGGAGCGGGCGATGAGGTGTAAGATGACCTCGCTGTCCGTCGTGCTGCGGAATATGGAGCCGTTGGATTCCAGTTCCTCACGCAGGGCGCCGCCGTTCACGAGGTTCCCGTTGTGGCCCAGGGCGAGCGTCCCCTTGGCATAGTTCACCAAAAACGGTTGGGCGTTTTTGATGTCGGATTGCCCTGAGGTGGAATAGCGGTTGTGCCCGATGGCGATGCTGCCCTGGAGTTTGGAGATGCGCTCTTCGGTGAAAACATCGGCCACGAGCCCCATGCCGACCTCGCTGTGCACCCTGTCCCCGTCGGAGGCCACGATGCCCGCGCTTTCCTGTCCTCTGTGCTGAAGGGAGTAGAGACCGAGATACGCCATGTTGGCCGCCTCGGGGTGGCCGTATATCCCGAATACGCCGCATTCTTCTTTCGGGTGGTCATCTATCCAGTGAGACATCTCACAACACCTCGGAGAGAGCGCCCGACCATGCCGCCACGAGATTCGGCATGGCCAGATCGATAAGGGGAGCATTATCGGGTGTTTTGACGAGGAAAGCACCCTCCTGAACGCGACCGATGCGCGTTAGTTCCGCTCCGCAGCCTTGCGCGGCCTCGCGCAGAGCACTTTCCGCTTGGGGAGAGACGCTCACCAGGATGCGCGATGCCGCCTCGCCGTATACCAAACCATCGAACCTGCCCTCTTGTTCGGGGAGCCGTATTACGGCCCCAAGGCTGCTTTTCGGCGATGCGATGGCGGATTCGGCCAAAGCGATTCCCAATCCGCCTTCGGAAAGATCGTGGGCGGAGCGCACCAGACCCGCTTCGATGCCGCGTCTGCACGCTGTTTGCACGGCTTTTTCCCCATCCGGCGATATCGCCGGCGCGTCGCCTCCCTCCTTGCCCGTTTCCACCCAAACGTATTCATGCGCGCATGCTTTTGGCAACGGCGCTTCGTCTTTGGGATGAATCAGGGCGATGGCGTCGCCCTCCGAGGCGAACCCGTGCCCCGCTCTTTTATGGACGTCATCGAGCAGACCCACCATGCCGATTATCGGGGTGGGGTAGATATCGACCTGGTGCGTTTCGTTGTAAAAGCTCACGTTTCCGCTCACCACGGGCAGGTCCAGGGAGCGGCACGCTTGCGTCATGCCTTCAATCGACAAAGAGAATTGGGACATCACGGCGGGTCGCTCGGGATTGCCGAAGTTGAGGCAATTGGTGATCGCGAGGGGTCTTGCGCCCACGCAGCAGATGTTTCGCGCGGCTTCCGCCACGGCGAGCATCCCCCCTTTGTAGGGATCGAGCATGCCGTATCGCGCGTTTCCATCCGTCGTGAGGGCCAGCGCCTTGTTCGTGCCCTTGAGACGAATGATGGCGGCGTCTCCACCCGGAGAGGTTACCGTATTCGTGCGAACCTTGTAGTCATACTGCCGCCATATCGGTTTTTTGTCCCCGTGGTTGGGGTGGGCCAGCATCTTGAGCAGGGTGGGCCCGAGATCCTCAGGCTCCGGCAGTTCATGGAGCGGATCCTCCGGCGGGAGGCCGCGCTCGGGTTTTCTCGGGCGGTCATAGGCCGGCGCATCATCCGTCAGCGATGATACGGGCAGGTCGGCGACTTCATCCTCTCCGAACGCCACGCGAAGCCTGCCGTCCCCGGTCACTTCCCCCACGACCGACATCGGTAAGTCCCACCGCTCGAAAATCTCCCGCACCTCGGATTCCCTTCCTTTTTCCGCTACCAGGAGCATTCTCTCCTGGCTTTCAGAAAGCATCATCTCATAGGGCGACATCGCCTCTTCCCGGCAAGGAACAGCATCGAGGCGGAGGAGTAGGCCCGTGCCGGCCCGGCCCGCCATCTCGACGGAAGAGGAGGTGAGGCCGGCGGCGCCCATATCCTGAATGCCGACCACGGCGCCGCGCTTCATCAGTTCCAGGCACGCCTCGAGCAGGAGTTTTTCCCGGAACGGATCGCCCACCTGAACGGTGGGCCTTTTCCCAAGGGCGGAATCGTCGAATCCCGCCGATGCCATGGACGCGCCATGAATGCCGTCTCGCCCGGTGGGTGCGCCGACATAGATCACCGGGTTTCCGACGCCCGAAGCCGTGCCCCGGAATATGGCGTCCGAGCGCATGATGCCCGCGCACATGACGTTCACCAGAATGTTCCCGTTGTAGCAGGGATGAAATTTCGTTTCTCCGCCTACCGTGGGAACGCCGATGCAGTTTCCATAACCCGCGATGCCGCCTACGACGCCCCCGACGAGATAGGGCGTGCGGGGATGTTCCGGCGCCCCGAAACGCAGGCTGTCGAGCAGCGCGACGGGCCGTGCGCCCATCGTGAAGATATCCCGCAAAATGCCGCCCACCCCCGTGGCCGCACCCTGGTAGGGTTCGATGAAAGAGGGGTGATTGTGGCTTTCCATCTTGAACGCGACGGCCATGCCCTCGCCCAAGTCGACGACGCCCGCGTTTTCTCCGGGTCCTTGCAGGACATGGGGGCCTTGTGTGGGAAATTTTTGCAGATGAACCCGGCTGCTTTTATATGAGCAGTGCTCATTCCACATGGCGGAGAATACGCCGAGTTCCGTGACGTTGGGTTTGCGCCCCAGGGTTTCCGTAATTTTTTCCCATTCGGCCGGCGAAAGACCGTGGTCGAGAGCCATCTCCGGCGTGGCGAGAACGTCCGTCGTGATCATGACGAGACCGCCATCTGCATGACGGACGTGAACACCCGCAATCCGTCCTCCCCGCCCAACAGGGGGTCGCAACTGCGTTCGGGATGCGGCATGAGAGCCACCACGTTTCCTTGGCGATTACATATGCCCGCGATGTTGGCCGTAGAGCCGTTGGGATTCGCTTCCGGGCGCACGCGGCCCTCTATGTCGGCGTAGCGAAAAACGATCTGGTCGTTATCTTCGAGTTCGGCGAGCGTTTCGGGTTCGCAGAAGTAGTTCCCCTCTCCGTGCGCGATGGTCATTTTAAGGATTTCGTCCGGCTGAATCTCGCAGGTAAAGGGGGTTCTCGATGTTTCGCACTTGAGCCGGACATCGTCACAAACGAAGCGAAGCGACTCGTTTCGCCTCAAGGCCCCGGGCAGGAGACCCGATTCGGCCAGGCACTGAAAGCCGTTGCATATGCCGAGTAGGGGACGCCCCTGCTTGGCGTGTGCGGAAACGGCCTGCATGATGGGGGAGAAGCGGGATATGGCGCCGGCTCTCAGGTAGTCCCCGTAGCTGAAACCTCCGGGGAGTATCACCACCTCCGCCTCTCCTAAAGAGGTTTCCTTGTGCCACACGAACCGCACCGGCTGTTTGAGGACGTCCTTGACGGCGTGGTAGCAGTCATGGTCGCAATTGGAACCCGGGAAGACGATGACGGCGAAATGCATTACCTGCTCTCGCCATTCATGGATTCACTCGCCATTTCGATGCGGTAATCTTCGATGACGGGGTTGGCGAGCAGGTCCTGGCACATTCTTTCGAGGTCGGCGTGGATGTCGTCGGACTCTTCGAGTTCGAGCTCGATGAATTTTCCCACGCGCACGTCGTTCACGCCCTTGAATCCGAGAGAGGAGAGCGCTCCCCGAACGGCTTCCCCCTGGGGGTCGAGCACGCCGGCTTTGAACGTCACATAAACCAGGGCTTTCGGCATCGCTACCTCCGGGCGCGGGTTATTCTATGACGAGCTTCTCGACTTCGGCGTATGCGTCTTCCACGTTGCCCAAATCTCTGCGGAAGCGGTCCTTGTCCAGCTTGCGGCCCGTTCCCTTCTCCCAGAACCGGCAACCGTCCGGCGTGATTTCATCGCCCAGCAAGAGCTTGCCGCCCTCGGCCTCGCAGCGTCCGAATTCGAGCTTGAAGTCCACGAGGTCTATGTTGCGCTCGGAGAAAAACGAGGTGAGGATGTCGTTCACCCGAAAGGCGTATTCGCGCATCTGGGCGAGTTCTTCGCGCGTCGCCAGGCCAAAGGCCACGGCGGTGTCCTCGTTGATGAGCGGGTCATCGAGGTCATCGTTTTTCAGATGCAGGTCGACTATCGTGTTGGGAAGGCGCGCGCCTTCCTCCACGCCCATTCTCTTGGCCAGATTCCCCGCGATGATGTTTCTCAGAACTACTTCGACCAGTATGATGTCGAGTTTTTTCACCAGCATCTCGCGCTCTGAGAGTTTTTCGACGAAATGCGTGGGTACGCCCTGACGCTCTACCTCTTGCAGCAGGTGAGAGGAGATGGAGTTGTTGAAAATGCCTTTGGATTCAATGGTGCCCAGTTTCTTTGCATTGAAAGCGGATGCGTCATCTTTGAAGAACTGGATATAGTAGTCGGGGTCGTTCGTCTCGTAGATGATCTTGGCCTTGCCTTCGTAAACCTGTTTGCCGCGTTCCATGAACAATTCTCCATTCGAGGATCGCAAATTCGAGCATTCGTCTTAGGGGTTGTTCCATCATTTGAGCGGGTTAGAAAATGACCATTCCGGGCGGTCAGGACTTGGCTATCCTAACATAAACGAGCTTGTGTTTGTCACCCCGCATTCCGAGTTTCATTCATCATCAGGACCGAAGACTCGTTCGAAAATCCGGTCCAGATTTTTCAGGTGGGCGTCCATATCGAAGCAGTGGGCGAGTTCGGCCTCGCCCAGCACGCCGCCCACTTGCGGGTCCGCCGCCAGTTTGGCCTGAAAATCACCGCCCTCGGCCCATACCTCCATGGCGGGGGCCTGCACGCGCGCATAGGCTTCCTCGCGGGTAATGCCCGTTTTGCGAATCAGGGCGAGCATGACGTGCTCACTGAGGAGCAAGCCCTTCGAGCGCGTGAGGTTTTCCTGCATCTTATCGGGATAGATCATCCAGTTTTTCATCAAATCGTTGAGTTTTGTGAGCATATAATCCACGAGAATCGTGCTGTCCGGCAGTATCACGCGCTCCACGGATGAGTGGGAGATGTCGCGTTCATGCCACAGGGGGACATTCTGGAGGGCTGCGGTGGCGTTTCCCTGCACCACGCGGGCGAGACCGCAAAGCTGCTCCGAGACCACGGGGTTTCTCTTGTGGGGCATGGCGGAACTGCCCTTTTGCCCCTTGCTGAAGAATTCTTCCGCTTCGCCCACCTCGTTTCTTTGCAGGTGGCGGACTTCCGTCGCCACACGGGAGATGCTCGCCGCCACGAGGGCGAGAGCAAGCTGGTACTCCGCATGGCGGTCGCGCTGGATGATCTGGCTGCTCACGCGCTCGACCCTGAGGCCGAGGCGCTCGCAAATGGCCTCCTCCGTATCCGGCGGGATGTGGGGGCACGCGCCCACGGCGCCCGAGATCTGGCCGACGCGGATGGCTTCCCGCGCGCTCTGCATGCGCTCATGCGCGCGTTCGAACTCGGTGTACCAGGTGGCTATTTTGAGGCCCAGGGTAGTGGGCTCGGCGTGCATCCCGTGCGTTCTGCCCGGCATGACGGTGCGTTTTTGCTCCAAAGCACGTTGTTTAAGAGTCTTTTTGAGTTTCTGAATGTCATCGAGAATGATGTCGGCCGCGGACATGAGCTGAAGCGCGAGGCCGGTATCGAGGACGTCGCTGCTCGTCATGCCGAGGTGGATATAGCGCGAGGATGGGCCTACGTGCTCCGCCACGTTGGTGAGAAACGCGATGACGTCGTGTTTGGTGACGCGCTCGATCTCCTTGATCCGCTCCGGCTCGAACGCCGCTTTCGATTTGATCTCCTCGAGCGCATCCTCCGGGATTTCGCCGCGCGCGGTCATTTCTTCGCAAACGGCTATCTCCACATCGAGCATACGCTGAAGTTTTTCGCGCTCTTGCCATATTTTCGCCATTTCAGGGCGTGTGTATCTCGGAATCACGAGATGTCCTCCGTTCTGCCTCCGGCGCCCATGAGGGGAGTGGGTTCATCCTGGGTGGCGCTCAGGAGATTTCTCCGTCCATGGCCGTTCAACGCTTTTTGGGCCGTCTCCAGAAGAAGCCCGTTTTCATTGTTCTCTTGTGAAATATGGGCGCAGATGAGCCATTCGAAGTCGTCCGTGGCGATATTCTTGAGCAACTGCGCCGCATCCTCGTTGCTGAGGTGCCCGAGTTTGCCCCGGATTCTCTGCTTGATCGGCCAGGGATAGGGGCCGTTGATGAGCATTTCCACGTCGTGGTTGAATTCCAGGACGAGTCCTTGAAGCCCCTGGAGCCGCCGGCGCGCCAATTTCGTAACAAACCCCATGTCGGTGGCGAAGCCGACGCGGCGGCCATCCTCGGCGCTCAGTATCATCCCGAACGGGTCGGCCGCGTCATGGGGCGTGCTGAAGGGTTCGACCCGAATGCCGCCGATGTGAAAGGGGAGTCCCACTTCGATTTCCGTCCACGCAGGCGTCTCGCCTATCGTCTCCCGGCTCGCCTTGTATGTGCCCTTGTTCGTCCAGAGGGGCAGATTCCATCTTCTCGCCAGGGTGCCCGCGCTTCT
This sequence comes from bacterium, assembly GCA_965221165.1. Lineage (GTDB taxonomy): Bacteria > UBA8248 > UBA8248 > UBA8248 > UBA8248 > Bin107. The sequence continues at coordinate 449,958 of CBDCRP010000003.1, read as the reverse complement.
GACGTGATCGATATGTTCATGCGTGAGCACGATGGCCATCAAATCCTGCGGGCGGAGGCCGTAGGTTTCGAGGCGTTTTGTGATTTGCCGCGCGCTGAGGCCCGCATCGACGAGAAACGCAGCGCCGTTTGAGCGAACCAAAGCGGCGTTTCCTCTGCTCCCGCTGCCTAAAATTCCAATTTCCACGTCTCGTGTCCCGTCGCTGTTTTTTTATTCATCGGTTGAGGGCGATTTTTTGCTCTTTCGTGTCCTTGGCGAAAACCCCGTCAATGCGGTGGCAAATATAATGGAGAGCGGCTTCATGGGCCTCTTGTATGAAACCGGTGTCGTCCGACGGCACTTTGGCCGCAAATTTCGAGGCTCGTGAAGCCTCTCCGCCGCCACTTCCGGTCATCGCAACCCCCAGGAGGCCGAGGGCGTCGGCCCGCTCGAGGGCGGAGACGACGTTGGCGGAATTGCCGCTCGTGCTCAGGCCCAGGGCGACATCTCCCGCTCGCCCGTGCGCCTGAATTTGCCGCGCAAAAATTTCTTCATACGCGTAGTCGTTCCCGATGGCGGTGAGGGCGCTCGCGTCGCCAGTGAGGCAAATGGCGGGCAGGGGAGCGCGTTCGGCCAGGAAGCGACCGACGAGCTCGCCCGTAAAGTGCATGGCGAGCGCGGCGCTCCCCCCGTTGCCGAAGGCGATGATTTTCTTTTCCGATGCCAGACATTCGACGATGACGTTGCAGATATCGTCTACCTGCCGGGGGTAGTCGCTCGCGGCAAGCGATTCGTATCTCACGGCGCGTTCGGCCAGGAACTCCTTTGCCGATGGTTCCAAAGGATACCTCTGAGTCGTGGGGCGGTACGGGCGATGGAAAAGGTGAATCTGCTCAGTGCCCCTCAATCTAGCCGATCCGGGGGCCCTATTTCAAGGCGCTCCATCGAGTGGTAAGGATGATCGGCGTTTCATGAAAACACTGGACGTGCAGAGCCGAATGAAAGGATTTCAGGGCGTTATTTTCAGTCGTTCCCTGAAGTCGTCTATGGTGGCCAGGAGCCCTGTCTCCAGGGGGACCGCCGGCTCCCAGCCGAGGTGTTTTTTCGCTTTCTGGATGTCGGGTTGCCGAATTTTAGGGTCATCGACCGGCAGCGGCTTGTGGTGGATTTCCGAGTCCGCGTTCGTGAGCTCGATGATTTTCCTCGCCAGGTCGAGAATCGTCATCTCGGAAGGATTCCCGAGGTTGACGGGGTCATGAATTTCGCTGTCCATCAGTTTGATGAAGCCATCGGTGAGATCGGTGATAAAACAAAAACTTCTTGTCTGCTTGCCGTCGCCGAAGACGCTGATGGGTTCATTTCCAATGGCTTGCGAGATAAAAGCGGGTATCGCGCGTCCGTCCGCGATTCGCATTCTCGGGCCGTAGGTATTGAAAATACGGGCGATGTGCACGTTGAGGCCATGGGTCCGGCGGTAGGCCATGGTCATCGCCTCGGAGAATCTTTTGGCCTCATCATATACCCCGCGCGGCCCGATGGGATTCACATGGCCCCAGTATTCTTCGTGCTGCGGGTGAATTTGGGGATCTCCATATACTTCCGAAGTGGAGGCGAGGAGAAATCGCGCTTTTTTCTCCTTCGCAAGGCCCAGGGCATTATGCGTGCCGAGGGAGCCGACCTTGAGCGTCTGTATGGGGAATTTCAAATAGTCATTCGGGCTGGCTGGACTCGCGAGATGGAAAACGGCGTCCACATTTCCTTCGACGTGAATATGCTCGCTCACATTATGTGCGATGAGCGTAAAATTTGGATGTTCGTTTTTGAGCAGATGTTCGATATTCGGCCGGTTTCCGGTAAGAAAGTTGTCGACGCATACGACGTCGTTGCCCAGAGCAATCAATTTGTCGCACAAATGGGAGCCGATGAAGCCCGCTCCACCCGTAACCACAACGCGAGAGTTTTTCATTTTTCAGGTTTGGTCGGCGTTTTCCCGATGCTGAAGTATTCAAAACCGGCATCGGTTACTTGCTCTGCAGAATAGATGTTGCGGCCATCGAATATAATCGGCTCCGCCATCTCTGATTTCAGGCGATTCAGGTTCAACTGAATAAATTCGCGCCACTCGGTGACGATGACGACCCCGCTCGCGCCTTTCGCAGCCTCGTAGGGGCTTTGGCAGTATTCGATGCGCTCATTTCCGATGATTCGCCTGGCGTTTTCGGTGGCGATGGGGTCGTATACGCGCAGCCAGGCCCCCGCCTCACGGAGCGCACGGCAAATCTCGATGCTCTTGGCTTCTCGCATGTCGTCCGTATCCGGCTTGAACGACAGCCCCAAAACGGCGATGGTTTTCCCCTCGAGCGGCAATCCGTTCTTCCCGCCTATTCTGTTAATAATTCTTTGCGCAAATCGGGGCACCCGGTTTTTATTTTCTGCTCTCACGGATTCCAGAATTTGCATTTCAACGCCAAGTTTTCTGGAAGCGTGCAGCAAGCCGTCCACATCTTTCGGGAAGCAAGAGCCCCCATAGCCCAAACCCGCCCCCAGGAAGGCGGGGCCAATCCGCGAGTCCGCGCCAACCCCCTTGGCGACCTCGCGAATGTCTGCTTGCGTCTGCTCGCAAAGATTCGCCACCGCGTTGATGAATGTGATTTTCGTCGCCAAAAATGCGTTCGAGGCGTATTTTATCAACTCGGCGCTTTGTGTGTCCGTAATGATGAAAGGAGCGTTCAGGGCTTGATATAGAAGTTGAACCGTTTTGGCCGCTTTCCCTGAAAATGAGCCGATGACGATGCGCTCCGGCTGGAGCGTGTCTCGCACCGCTTGTCCTTCACGCAAAAACTCCGGGTTGCAGACCACGTCGAAATCTTTCGGAGCGACGCCATTCTTTTCGATGACGTCTCGAACGAAATCTCCCGTGCCGACGGGCACTGTGCTTTTGTTGACGATGATCTTGTAGCTATTCACTGCGCGGGCGATGTCCGTCGCTGCCGTCTCCACCTGGGAGAGGTCGGTTCCACCATCTTCGGCGGGCGGCGTGCCCACGCAAATGAAAATGATTTCACTTTTCAGAACAGCTTGAGAGATAGAGGTAATGAACGTGAGCCTGCCTTCTTTGAGGTTGCGCTCCAGGAGTTCCGGCAGCCTGGGTTCATGGATTGGGCAGCCGCCTGCGTTCAGGGTATCCACGCGGTTTTGGTCGATGTCCACGCCGATGACGTCGTTGCCCAAATCGGCGAATATGGCCCCTGTGACCAATCCGACATATCCACAACCGATAACGCAAATGTTCACGGAGTCGTCTCATCCTTCCTGAATGGGCAGGTTGCGCAAATGAATAGGAAAGAAAACCCGCGCTCTATTTTACTCAAAGGGCAAAGGCGCCCATGTGCCACTTCCCCAAAATCCGCCTTGTTGTAAAACGTTCCGTCTGCTTGTGGAGCCCAGGGCTCTTTCGCCTTCGAGCAGACCGATGAGGCTGAAGCCGAAGAAAACTTCGCTTTGATCCTTTGTGTCGGTGAAGGTGAGTTCCAGGCCCCAGCAGCAGTCGAGGTAGCGGGCCGTGATGCTTTGTTCGAGCGTGGTATTTTCGGTTTTATTCAGGCGTGTGATGTATTCGAGAGAAAGATTGCGGTTGATGGAGAACCCTCCGGCGAAGTTAAGATAACTGCCTTCCGCGCTTTCCGGATAATAGTCTCTCTGGCGCGTCCAGGTGCGATCGATATTGAAGTACCAATTTTTTCCGACATCGATAAGAAAGCCCGTGGAGTGTTCGCTTATTTCCAAATCATACGGGTTGTATTTGATTTGTTGCAGCAGACGAAATTTGGACGTAGGCCGCGATTCGATCCTGAAGGTAATGTCGCCGAAGGGGCGGTTGGGTTTTATGGATAAATTTTCGCTCCTTCGCTCCTCGGCGAAATCGTATGTCTGGCTGATCCGGTACCGGAACAACTGCCTTGTCTGCAGCCCTTCATTTTCAAGTACTTTCGTCAGTACGCGGTTCACAAGGGCGTATTCGATGATATTTTCATCCTGTAGGGCATCTGCTGCGTCCAGAGGGATGATCAGGCGTCTGTCTTGCGCGTCCTTGTCCGGACTGTATCTATACGTCGTTTCAAACGAGATGATGTGCTTGAAATCCCGGAAAGGGCCGAGTTCGGTTTTATAGATTTTGCTGTATCGCGGGCCGACCGCATGGAGCTTTGCAAACCACATTTCACGCGACAGGCCGGATTCCACCCGTTGGGTGACATCCGGGTTCGAGCCCACGCTCGAATCTGTTTTTTGATGGGTCCAATGGGTTTTGCGGAATCCGATTTCGGGCGTCAACCCGAGCCAGGGAACCGTCTCGAAATGAAGCGATACGGATGGTTCGAGGTGAAACCGGCTCAACCGAATCGTGTTTTCGTCTTCGGTTTTTCTGAAATTCGTGAAGGAGGAAGCCATGTTGAAGTAAAGATCGCTCGTTCCCAGTCGCTTGTTGTGGATGTCCAGGTTGATTTCCGGCGCTTTTTGAAACAACTGTCCGTCGTTTTCGCTCAATCCTTCGCGTCGCCTCATCCCCACTTCGAATTGCCCGGAAATGCTGGGCAAATTTTGCGTGAAAGTGACATGGGTGTCCGTGTCCGGGCGCGTGCGAGTCAGCAAATCGCTTTCGAGGGAGCGGTCGTTTGTTGCGCGTTTTTGTAAATCGACCACGGCGTGCAGGCTGGCTCCGGTATCCTTGAAATTCGTACGGTGGGCGCCTTTGACGTCCCACAAAGTCGCTCGCTCCAGTTGGTCTTTTATGTAACGACCCCCTATCTGTCCCGATGTATTTTGACTCGGTGCGTAGCGGTATTCTCCTTTATAGCGCGTGCCGCGTTTGCTGAAATAATCGACCCCGAAGGTGGCGTCCGACGAATCGTCGATGGCCCAGAAAAACGAGGGAGAGAACTGGAAGCCGTTTCGATTGCTCGAGCCGATGCCCGGCAGGAGGAAGCCGGTGGCCCTTTTTGTTTTTATCGGCACTATGGCCCAGGGGAAAAAAGCCGCCGGCACGCCTTTCACCGTCATGGTGGGGGCTTCCAATTGGGCATAGCCTTCGATTTGGAAGGTCGCCCGGTCGAAGCCGAAAGCCCAATCGGGAAGGTCGCCTTCGCATGTGGTGAAAGTGCCCCCCTGGATTTCATACCGATCTTCGGACAAGCGTCGAATCACCTGTCCGGTCACATAATAAGTGGCGCCGATGAAGCCGCGCGCGTTGAATACGACCATGCGCTCGGTATCGAGATTGAACTCGATGCGGTCGGCTACGATGCGGTCGTTCCCGGTTTGAAAGACGATGTTTCCGGTGGCGACGCCATCGCGCGTCGATGTTTGCACTTCGATGTGGTCCGCCCGAATCCTTTTGCCTAAATACCGGATGTCCGCAAGTCCGCGGCCTATTATCCGCTGCCGCTCCCGATCTTCTCGTATCTCATCGGCCGTGATGGCGATGGCGGCTTCGGGTTCTTTCAAAATCCGAAGGCCCTCATCGCTTCTCGTGGGTGAGGTGGGTGGGGTTTGAGCCTGCGCGCCGGGGCGGAACTGCGCTTGCGGGCGGGATGGTTGCCCAAAAAGCACGAGGGAGAAAATGACGAGTGACGAGTAAAACGCCTGGGTTTTCAAAAAAGCGAATTTCGGAGTATTCGACACGGAAATTCTCATCATCGTGGTTCGCGAAAAGTATCTCTAACTTCAAATGAGTCGGGCTTTTTGATAACGGTTTTTAATGAGATGGATTATGAATGCTATTTGGTGAGATCGCAATCAGGGGCAATGATGAAAAAGACAGGAGATGGCCATTGTCCGAACCACTCATCGCGGGGTGAGCTCGCGATCAGGGAGAGGATTATGAAGATTCCGAGTGCTTTTCTTCGAGATTTTCCGAGGTGGCCCCTCGTTTGGTTTCCCGCCATCTCGCTATCATCCCAAAGGGGCCGGATGCGGCGTAACCGACAAATGCCAGACAGGCGACTACCTGAGGAATCGCCGCCGCCACGAAAAGGGCCAGCACGGCGCCGACGAGAACACGGAACGGTCTTCTGAGAGGTCCGCTTAAATCCTTGAAACTCTTGTAGCGAATGGTGCTCACCATCAGGAATGCCAAGACATAGCTGAGCGCCGCAATCAGGATGAGGGGGACATGGGCCTTGATCGAAAAATCTTCGGCCAGATATACGATGGACGCCAGGACGCCGGCTGCCCCCGGTATCGGCAGCCCCCGGAAATCCAGGGAGCCGCTACTGGCTTGCGCCAGCACATTGAAACGCGCCAGTCGCAAGGCCCCGCAAGCGGCGAATATGAATGTGGCCAGCCAGCCGATTCTTCCGTAAGGTGCGAGAAGCCAGGTATATATGAGAACGGCCGGGGCGATGCCGAAAGCCGTCAGGTCGCATAGCGAGTCGTACTGAAGACCAAAAGCGCTTGTGCTCTTCGTCAACCGGGCGACGGTTCCGTCGAGCCCATCCAGGACGATGGCGAATAATATGGCCAGTGAGGCCCAGGTGAAGTCTCCCTGGATGGAGGCGACAATCGCATAGAAACCGGCAAACAGGCTTCCCGTCGTCAGCAGGTTGGGAACCAGATATATCCCCCGCTGAAAAGAGCGTCTTCCGGAACGACGCCTTCTCCTGCGTGAACGACGACCAAATTTATTGCGTGGCTGCCGGGTTGCTTGTTCGTCCAATGATGGTTTCTCCTCCACGAACACGTTGTCCCTGTTCTACGGATATATCATATCCTTCCGGAAAATAAAGATCCGTTCGCGAGCCGAACTGAATCAGCCCGAAGCGCTCTCCCGCGCTGAGGGTATCGCCCGTCTTGGTCCAGCAGATAATCCGCCGGGCCAGGACGCCGGCGATCTGAACGACTCTGAAATTATCGCCTGTGTTCGTTTCAATTTCCAGGGCGTTTTGCTCATTGATGCTTGAGGCGTCTTCTTTATAGGCAGCCAGGAACCGGCCTTTTTTATAGTTGATGCCCGATATTCTCCCCTCCACGGGTGAACGGTTGATGTGCACATCCAGAGGAGAGAGAAAAATCCGGATCACGCCTCCACCGCCTTCGGTGGAGGCGACCTCCACAACCCGGCCGTCTGCCGGGGATAAGACGACGCCCGGCTCATCGGGCGGGGTGCGATGGGGGTCTCTGAAAAAACCGGCTACGGCTGCGGCCAGCAGAAAAAAAAGAGTCGCCCACATCCATCCCCCGAACAAGACCGAGATGAGACAGACGGCCGATAAACCCGAAACGTAGCCCCAGCCTTCTCTCGCGATGAATGGTCTACGGGGGTGGTTTCTTTCTCTCATGGGTTAATTTTTGGCGGCCTTGAGAGTTTTCGCCCCCCGGGTAAGGGCGACCTTGCCCGTGCGCGCTATTTCCTTGATGCCGAATGGCTGGAGCAAATTCAAAATGGCGTGAATTTTCCCGTCATCGCCTGTGACTTCCACGGTAATGGTATCCGTGGAGACGTCGACGACGCGGCCACGGAAAACATCGATGATTTGAAAAATCTCCGGACGCGCGGCTTTCGGCGCCGACACCTTGATGAGAATCATCTCGCGCTCGACGCTGTCCGTCTCGCTCATATCCATCACCTTGAAGGTGTCGATGAGCCTGCCGAGATGTTTTCGAATCTGCTCGAGAATTTTTTCGTCCCCGCGCGTGACGAGGGTGATGCGGGATACGCTCGGGTCCTGCGTCACGCCCACGCACAGGCTGTCGATGTTATAGCCGCGGGCGCTGAACAGGCTCGCCACCTTGGCGAGAACCCCGAATTTGTTTTCCACCAAAACCGCTATCGTGTGTGAATCGTCCTTGGCGTTCCTAGACATTATGAAATTGGCTCCCAGTCGTCCGGCATGCCGTCGTAGGGCAGTGAAATCATTCCTGTGCGCGCCATTTGTGATATCCCGTAGCCCTCGAAGGCCTTGATGAGGGTTCTGACCTTGTGGTCGTTGCCGCTTGCCTCGAGCGTAACCGTACCATCGGTCACGTTGATTACCTGTGCGCCGAATGCGTTGGCGAGTTGGATAATTTCACTTCTCTTCTCAATGGGCGCTTTGATCGTCGCAAGAACGAGTTCGCGCGTGACGGCCTGGTTGTAGGATATTTGCACGACTTCCCGCACGTCGTAGAGCTTGCGGAGTTGCTTGGCGATCTGGTCGAGTTCGTTTTCCTCGCCGATGGCGACGATGACGATGCGCGTTATGGTGGTATTCTCCGTCGGCCCGGCGGCGATGCTCTCGATGTTGTATCCTCGGCGTGTAAAAAGGCCGGCTACATGGGAGAGCACGCCCGCGTGGTTGTTGACGAGAATGGAATAGACCTGTCTCATGATTTTGTTTCCCTCGAAGGAGGCGCGAGTTGCATCTCATCGTTTCCGGCGCCGGCGGGAACCATGGGCCAGACGTTTTCCTCTTTGTTGACCATGAAATTCAACACCACGGGCCCATCGTGCCCGGACGCCGTCTCGAGTGAGTTTCGCACCTCATTCACGTCGGTGATGTTGATGCCCTTTACGCCATAGCCTTCCGCGATGGCGCCAAAATCCGGATTTTCCGGGTAATGCGAGTGCGAGTAGCGCTTCTCGAAGAACAGTTCCTGCCACTGGCGGACCATTCCCAGGTACGCGTTGTTCAGGATGGCGACTTTCACGGGGACGTTATAGGTCGCCGCCGTGGCGAGTTCGACGAGCGTCATCGCGAAACTGCCGTCGCCGTCGATGAGCCAGACGTCTTTTTCCGGCCGGGCGAATTTAGCGCCGATGGCGGCGGGAAGCCCGAAGCCCATCGTGCCGAGACCGCCGGAGGTCACCCAGGTCTTGGGCTCGTTGAAGCGGATGAATTGCGCCGCCCACATCTGGTGCTGGCCCACGCCGGTCACATAAATGCCGTCGCCTTCGGTAATTTCCTGAATCTGATCGATCACGTATTGGGGCTTGATGGAGCCGTCCCAGTCGTATTGAAGGGGATAGTTTTCCTTCCAATCCGTCCAGGTCTGCTGCCAGCCCTCGTAATCACCGGGCGTTAAACGCTGATTCAGCTCGGCCAGCACATCCCGCACATTCCCGAGAATCGGAATATGGGTGTGCACCCGCTTGTCGATCTCGGCGGCGTCGATGTCGACATGCGCGATAATCGCTTTGGGGCAAAAACTCGATACCTTGCCTGTTACGCGGTCATCGAAACGAGCGCCCAGATTGAGGAGCAAATCACATTCGCAAAGCGCAAAATTCGCATAGGCCGTACCGTGCATTCCCGGCATTCCGAGGAAAAGATCGTCCGTGCCGGGGAACCCCCCCAGCCCCAGCAAGGTATTGATAACCGGAATGCCGGCGGTCTTTGCGAATTTCGTGAGTTCCGCGGATGCCCCGGACTTGATGATGCCGGCGCCGCCGATGATGACGGGTCGCTTGGCCCGCTCCAGGGCTTCGAGCAGTTTGTCGATTCCCCCGGTATCGAGCTCCGGATATTGCCTGACGGCCGGAAGAGGGGATTCACCCGATTCTCGCGGCGTGTATTCCGCTTTGGTGATTTGGATGTCCTTTGGAAGATCGATCAGAACGGGGCCGGGCCGCCCCGTTGTGGCCACGCGAATCGCTTCCCGCGTAACGTGTTGAATTTCATTGACATCCTTGATGAGCCAGTTGAATTTGGTGACCGGGATGGAGCAGCCGTACACGTCGGCTTCCTGAAAGGCGTCGGTTCCGATCATGTTGGTCGCCACCTGTCCCGTAATGGCGATGAGCGGCACGGAATCCATCTGCGCGTTGGCGAGCCCGGTGATGAGGTTCGTGGCCCCGGGGCCGGACGTCGTGACGACGACGGCGACCTTGCCGCTCACGCGGGCGTACCCGTCCGCCATGTGGGCGGCTCCCTGTTCGTGCCGGGTGAGGATGTGGGGGAAATCCGACTTCATCAGTTCATCGTAAAAAGGCATGATGGCGCCGCCCGGGATGCCGAAAGCCATCTCTATGCCTGCCGCTTTCAACTCTTCGATAAGGATTTGCGAGCCATTGAGCTCCACGAATGAAACCTCCTAGTTGTCGGGCAAGGCGCTGAGCTTGCCTTGAAGAACTTTTTTTCGGCTGTCGCGCACGATCATGTCTTTCGTCGCACCGCCTGCGGGCACCATCGGGAACACCAATTCGTCGGGGTCGACGATCACGTCCAGAATATAGGGCCCCGGCGTGTTGATCATTTCCTGAATGGCGGGCCGGATTTCTTCTTTGTCCACGATGCGCCGGCCACTCGCGCCGAATGCTTCCGCGATCTTGACGTAATCGGGCGAGGATTCGAAATCCACTTCGCTGAATCGCCTGTCCATAAACAAGTCTTGCCATTGGCGAACCATGCCCAGCGTGGCGTTGTTGAGCAAAAATACTTTTACGGGAATGTCGTATTGAACGGCCGTGGCGATTTCTTGCATCACCATCTGAAAACTTCCGTCTCCCGCAATGTCGATGGCCAGCTTGTCCGGTCTCGCCAGCGCCACGCCGATGGCTGCGGGAAAGCCGAAACCCATCGTTCCGAGGCCGCCGGATGAGATGAACTGACGCGGGAAAGTGAAATTATAAAATTGAGCGGTCCACATCTGGTGTTGTCCCACCTCGGTAGTGATAATCGCTTTATCGCCCACCTCCTCGCTTAAGGCGACGATGGCCTCTTGTGGTTTAATCGGCGAACCCTCCGGCGAATCGAAAGTCAGCGGGTATTCCGCTCTCAGGTTCTCAATCCGTTTTTTCCACAAAGCGCGCTTCTGGGGCTTGACGAGTTTATTGACCTCGGCGAGCACTTGGCGCGCGTCGCCCACAACCGGGATATCCGCCGCCTTGTTTTTCCCGATGGCCGTGGGGTCTATGTCGATATGGATAATTTTCGCCCGCGTAGCGAATTCCGATACCTTTCCGGTGACGCGATCGTCGAACCTCGCGCCGACGGCGATGAGCAAGTCGCACTCCATGGTCGCGTAGTTGGCGTATGCCGTTCCGTGCATCCCGAGCATACCCAGCGAGAGTTCATGTGCGCTCGGAAAAGCGCCTGCGCCCAGGAGAGTATACGTTACGGGAATCTCGGCCGTTTCCGCGAGTTTTACGATCTCAGAATGCGCTTCCGCATGGATGGCGCCGCCGCCCACGTAGAGCAGGGGCTGTTTGGATTCCTTGATGGCTTCGGCTACGCGCTGAATTTGTCTGGGATGACCTTTGGTCGTGGGCTTGTAGCCGCGAAGTTCCACTTTGTCCGGAAGCTGGTAGTTCCCATCGCCCAGGAGGACGTCTTTGGGCAGATCGACCAGAACCGGGCCGGGCCTTCCCGTGCGTGCGATGTAGAAAGCCTCCTGAACCGTTTCAGCGAGATCATCCGTGCTCTGAACCAGATAGCTGTGCTTGGTGATGGTTCTGGTCATGCCGACGATGTCGGCTTCCTGGAAGGCGTCGTTGCCCACCATCGAAGTGGCGACTTGTCCCGTGAGACATACGATGGGAATAGAGTCCATGTAGGCATCCGTAATGCCCGTGATGAGATTCGTGGCGCCGGGCCCGGAGGTGGTAAGACATACGCCGACTTCGCCGCTGGCGCGGGCATAGCCTTCCGCCATATGCGCGGCGCATTGCTCGTGCCGGATGAGCAAGTGCTTGATTTTGCTTCTTTTAAGGAATAGGTCCAGGACCGTCAGCAGAATGGCGCCCGGGTGTCCGAAAACGTACTTCACACCCTCCCGCTCAAGACTGCGGTAGATAATCTCAGCGCCTGAGATTTTCTTCGGCTTCAGTTTTGTAGGTTGTTTTGCTGCTTGGCTTTTCGCCTTGGTCGCCACGGCCATTCCCTCTCAGCCAGTTGAGCTTTATCTCACTCTGGCAATGAAGTCGTTGATCCGAAAAACGCCGGTGATGCCGGCGGGTCGTTAAGAAGAAATCAGGGGACGGCGCACGAGGGCACACCGCCCCCTTCTTACGCCAGACTCCTTATTCCACAACATCTTTTTCGGACCCATATGGCCGTTTTCCCTGTTATTCGCGCGCCAAGACCCTGAATACATCTCAAGAAATGCCCGGGCGAATAACCGCCCTGATATCCTGAGAGCACAACGATGGATATTACTGCATGTTTTTCGTCTTGGTCAAGGATGAAAACGTAAAATCATCTATTTCAAGGCTCTAGTATATTTCATCGGGCGAAATCCCGATTTTCAATTATTCTCCAGCTTTTCCAATTGTGTCTTGATGGCGAGCTTTTCTTTTTTAAGCAATTTTATCTGCTGCTGTTCTTGCGGGGATGGGAATCGGACGTTTTCAAGAGCGATAATCTTTTCATCTAAAACGGCGTGTTCTTTTTTCAGGTGTGCGAGTTCATCCCCTAGATTCAATGCTTCTTCCACTTTTTCGGTTGTTTCCAATGAAAATCTCCTCATAGGTATCATGGTGCCAATTTCAGAATTTGATTCGGGCTTGCCCTATAGCCGGCGAATAATCATTTAATCTACGAAATATTGAACCGGGAATCAACCCCGAGGGTCCGGCCATTTGGTTTGCGCTTGAGATTTTCGGCAGTAGTTCAGCGATATGTTGGCGCTATGCATGGGTGTTTGGTTTTGGAGGGCTCTGTGGGTCAGCCATGCGGTCGCAATGGCCGAGGAATCGATTTCACTATGCCCGATTGTTCCTCCTGAAACTCCAGGGGCAAGGGTTTGAGGTAATTCCGCTTTTTTTCCCGCGATCAGCGTATGGCCATTCTCCGGGGGGCGGAACTCGTCTTGTGTGATGGTTTCATCTCCCCGGACGCGCAAAAGGGCATTTTCCCGAGGGGATCCCGGGTTCCTGGATACTTGGAACAAAGCGGTGAACAACTCTCCATGCCTGGCATCCCGGTAGGGGAGAATGTAATTGGGTAGACTTCTGCTCGTCTGCTTTTCATGCAGCAGCGCAGCCATCGCCATGATTTCTAAAGATGAAAAGCCATACAATGGACAGCCCAAACCCAGCGAGAGCCCTTTTGCGCAAGAGAGTCCTACCCGTAGCCCGGTAAACGTCCCTGGGCCGATGCTCACGCCAATGGCCTGAATCATGTTTGTGCGGATGTTTCTTGAATTCAGGAGTTGCTCCACCTGGGGCAAGAGCGTATTTGAAATTCGGGTTTCTTCCGGGAGAAGCGCCTCCTCGGCGGTTCCCGTTGCACAAAGCACCGCGCACCTTCCTTTGGGTATCGAAGTGTCGAAGGCCAGGATCCAGGAGGTTTGTGGTTCATCCATCCGGTTGCGAACGCCTCAAGTGTTTTGAGAGAGATAGAATGACAGGTGTTCCAGTTCACTGCCCAAATCCACATTTTTCACCTTTACATGGTGCGGCGTTTGAATTTGGGTGGGAGCGAAATTCAGGATGCCCGTAATTCCGGCATTGACGAGCGATGTCCCTACGTTTTGCGCGTTTTTGCTCGGCACTGCGATGATGCCGATCTTGATCTGTTTTTCTTGCACCACTTCATGCAAATTCGACATCGGCAACACCGGAAGAGAGCCGGTTCGGTGAGCGGGTATTTTTTCGGGAAATTTGTCGAAGACGGCGTCGATCTCGAAGCCATGCGCCAGAAAACCTTTATACGCCAATAGAGCTGAACCGAGATTTCCCGCTCCGACGAGCACGACTTTCCATGTTCGGGTCACGCCCAGGATTTTCTTGAGATTGTACCTCAACTCCTTGATGTAATAGCCCTTCCCGCGGACACCGAATTCACCGAAATAGGCGAGATCTTTTCTGATTTGCGCGGGCTTGAATCCGCACTGCTCCGCCAAGTCGGCGGACGCGATGAGTTCAGCCCCATCGCTTGTTGCCTGATCCAGGATTCGGGCGTAGGTGACAATCGGCTGACGGTCGCCTCGGGAATTTTGGTTTTCATGCTTTCCCACATCAACTTTTTGCCCACCCGGAATTTGGAGGTAAAAAGAAATCCTCGAAGTTCATGGGTCGTCTCGAACGAGGTTAGATTCTATTCGTTTTGAAGAGCAGGGCAAGTGGAACCTGCGCGGCATCGAAAAAGGGGATCCTTCAACTCTTCGTTGAAGGGATTTCTGGGAAGTAAGCATTCGGTCAACCGAAATCCGGCAACACGAAAAGGGGGAGCCGCCGGGCTCCCCCTTTTTTGGGTGTTGCGAATACTGTTTTATCTAGCCAAGGATGATGATGAGGCAGATGACGAACGTGTAAATGACGAGGGACTCGATCAAAGCGAGACCAATGATCATCGACACGCGGATATCTCCGCCTGCCCCCGGGTTGCGCGCCGTGCCGTCCAACGCACTGGCAATGCTCCTGCCCTGGGCGAAAGCGCCGCCGACCGCGGCGATGGCCAAAGCGAATGACGAGGAGATCATTCTCCATTTCAGGACTTCACCGCTTCCGGCATCACCGGCGGCGGCGGCGAACGCATTGGTGGCCATGGCTACGAAGCTGGCTAAGGTGAATCCGATCATTCCCAAACGTTTCATGCCTTACATCTCCTTGTTGAAGTGATTTCTAAGTGGCCCGTTATTGTTAATGAGCGTGGGCGGCCTCATGCCCATGTTCTTCGTCGTGGTCGTGTCCTTCGAGAGACCCGGCGATATATATCATGGTCAAGAGGGTGAAAACAAAGGCTTGAATGAAACTTCCGAAAATAATGAACAGCTGCATCGCCCAGGGAAGGGGAAGGAAAATTTGCAGGCACAGCAGCATCAGAACGCCGAGCACCAATTCCTCGCCCGTTATGTTTCCGAAAAGGCGCAAAGTGAGCGATAGGGGACGGCTGAGATGAGAGATGATCTCGATGGGAACCATGAGCGGAGCCAGCCAAATGATGGGACCCGTGAAATGCTTGAGATACTCCATCCCGTTTCTCTTGAGTCCGACATAGTGTGTAGCGAGAAATACGGTGAGCGCGCAACCCACATTGGTGTTCAGGTTGCTCGTCGGCGCCATGAAGCCGGGTATGATTCCAATGACGTTACACAGGAAAATATAGGTGCCTAATGTGAATACGAGGGGGAAAAAGGGTTTTCCCTCTTTGCCGAGGGGGCCTTCCATGAAAGCGGAAAACGCATCGAAAATCGCCTCGAACACGTTTTGCCCGCCAAAGGGGATCTTTTGCAGCGTTTTCGTAACGAGCAGTGAACTCACGATGAGGAGCAGCATCACCACCCAGCTGTATACGATGTTCGGATATGCGGACAGGCCGGGGAAGATGTCGAAATATAAGAACGGGTGAAATTTTTCCATGTGTTATGCTCTTGTCGATCCTTGTGTTCGGAGGGCGCTTCGAGCCCCGTGGATGAATATGGCCAATGGTGGAATGGTCAGTCCTATCACTACGCTCACGACGGGAAGCCGAGCCCAACCTATCGCAAGCGCTACAATCCCGATGAGAGCAACGAATCGCAAAATGTATAAGACGTGGTGCCACCATTTAGGGCGGTTCATGTTTTTTCGAAATAAGCGGGCGAAGTATACATCCATCAACCGGAAACTTCCAAGCGCGCACGCTCCGCCAATCGCCACGCCGATAGCCGTCGAAACATCCCCCAGAATCAGTCCTCCCAGACTCATGATCGCCAGAATCAGCCAGCCGGAGTTCTCGATGCTTCTGAGGGCGAGTGATGGTTGGTTTTGCATTCAGCGAACGCCTCTGATGAGATCGATAAAAGCAGAAACAAAACCCAAAAACAATCCGACTACCATCGCCCAGGGATATGAACCCACATACAAATCAATGACATATCCAATCCCGCCCCCTACGAGCGGAGCGGTCACAAAATTCCATCCCAGCGTCGCCAGATGCACGTTGCGGACACCCTTGCGGATTTTCTGATCTCTTGACTTCGTTGTTTTCTTCGCCTGTGGTCCGCGACTTGGTCCTGGAGAAGGATCGGAAGCCATACCTTCTTTCTCCCCGGAGGAGAAGTGCGGCAACGAAATTTACGGGCGGGAACGTATCAACACAAATGGTGGGTGTCAAGAGAAGACAGGGGGTCTTCGAAGAAATGGATGTTTCCTACCCAGCAGGCTGAACGAGGGTGGTCGCCATATCCTTTTTTCTTCCCGGATTCTCTCTGGAGGGGTAGGAGAGCACGAAGAGCAAGGAGGCGACTCCGGTCAGGAAGCTGAACAGGATGGAGAGCGTGTAGTCGCCCGTCAGATCGTGAAGCAATCCGCCCATGAACCCGCCCGTGGCCATTCCCGCGCTTGCGCCGGTAATGAAGGCCCCGAACAGGATGCCTATTTTTTTAGGGCCATAGTATTCGCGCGTGACCACGGGATACATCGTCCCGTGTCCTCCCATGCCGACCCCGACCACCAGGGCGACGGCATAGAACGCGAAGGGAGATTCTATCCAGAATAGGAAGGGAACGGCTGATGTTTGAGTAACAAGCGTGGTGAACAACGCCCATTTTGCGCCGATGCGGTCCGACAGTACGCCCATGCCGATTCGTCCGATGAGCGTCCCCAAACCCATGACGCCCACGAGGCCCGCCGCCTGTAGGTGCGGTATGCCTGCCTCAATCGCGATGGGCACCAGGTGAACGATGAGAACCGAGTGGCACATGCAGTCGGTGGCGTGACTGGAAATGATCATCCAAAAAGGCCTGCGCTTGAGAATTTCCCGCATTCCCATGGACGCTTCGGGAAGAATCGGGGCGGGTTCTTCCTGTCTGGCCGAGGGGTGGTTGTGGCCATTGCCGCCCGTCAGGGATTGTTTTTGCGGCTTCAGGGACATTGCCGCGGGTATGGCGAGAACGAAAAAGATGATTCCCAGGTACAGATAGGAGGCTCTCCATCCGTGATTGCTTATGAAAAAGCCGGTGAGGGGCGCCAGGATCAATATGCCGAGACCCGTGCCCGAGCCGGCCAGCCCGGTGGCCAGCCCCCGGTGTCTGTTCATGTTGCGTTGTATGAAGGCTTGCACGGGCGTTGCGATGGCCGCGCGTCCCGTGCCCGCCATCACGCCGGTGAACAGGAAGTAGTGCCATAAATTCTGGATGAAGAAAGAAAGAAGCAGCGAACCGCCGGCGATCAGAATCCCGATGATCAGCACGGGTCTCGTGCCGAATTTATCGGAGAAGCCGCCCGCAATCATCGAGCAGAACGCTATCATGAACATGTTGAGGGAATACGCCGCCGAGGCCGTCGAGCGGTTCCAGGCGAATTCATCAATCAGGGGGTTCAGGAATACGCCGAAAAGAAAATTAAGGCCCGAGAAGAGCCCCATGAGAACAAAAGCGGAGACGATGAAAATCCATTGTCTGGATGAGAATAAACGGTGTCTTTGTTCCAAATGCGTTTTCCCAAAAAGCAAGCCGCAAGGTTTGATAAAATGGCTTTAAGGGATTCATCCTAGAAGATGCGGTGCTTGCCCGCAAGCGGACGGGGGGAATTCTCCTCGCTTCCCTGCGTTAATATCCCAAACACGCGGTCAGGCTTTTGGAAAAATAGTGCGGTTGCGGGGGCCGGGGCGTTTTTTGCCGTGTCCACCGAAGAGGCGGAAGGATAAGAGACGGGGGAGTGTGAATTTTCCCCGATTTCCACCTCCCTTGGTTGCCCTTTATCCCTGCTATCGTGTAAGCAGTTTTCTTTGTGCCCCTTGGGTGTACACTCTCGGAGGGGACAGGGCTTGAAAAAGGAAGACCTGAAGATGTCGAGGCGCGAAGTGAAGTCTAAAAATGCAAAAACCCGAAAACCCTGGGGTGGAAGGTTCCAGGGGGGTACCGACGCGCGCGTGGAGGCTTTTACCGAAAGCGTTTCTTTCGATTGCCGTCTGGCGCCGTATGACATCATCGCTTCCATCGCGCATGCGGAAATGCTGGGGGCGCAAGGCATCATCACGAAAGCCGATGCCCGGAAAATCGTCTCTGGCCTCAAGACCATTCTAAGGGATGTGGAGGCGAATAAATTCAGGTTCCAGGCCGACCTGGAAGATGTGCACATGAATATCGAGGCGGCGCTGACGAAGCGAATCGGAGCCGCCGGCGGGCGGTTGCATACGGCCCGGAGCCGAAACGACCAGGTGGCCACGTCGCTCAGGCTATGGCTCAGAAACCGGATCGACGAGACACAAGAGGCGCTTCTGAAGCTGAGGCGCGCCTTGCTGGATCAAGCGGAGTCACATATCGACACGGTGATGCCGGGCTACACGCACCTACAGCGCGCGCAGCCCGTTTCCCTGGCGCATCATTTGCTCGCATATTCCCAGATGTTGCGGCGCGACGGGGAGCGTTTCGGAGAAGTGCGCGCCCGCGTGAATGTCTTGCCGTTGGGTTCGGGCGCGCTTGCGGGCACCAGCCACCCGATAGACAGAAAAGGGGTAGCGAAGAAGCTCGGGTTCGCTTCCGTTGCGGAGAACAGTATGGATGCGGTGAGCGATCGGGATTTCGCCCTGGAATTCACGTCTGCCGCCGCTATTGCGATGATGCACTTGAGCAGACTGGGGGAGGAAGTCGTTCTCTGGGCGAGTGGGGAGTTCGGCTTTGTCGAACTGGCGGATTCCTTCGCAACGGGCAGTTCTTTGATGCCGCAGAAAAAAAACCCGGATGTGGCCGAGATCGTCCGGGGTAAAAGCGGGCGCGTTTTCGGAGATTTCATCGCCCTGCTCACCTTGATGAAAGGCTTGCCGCTTACCTATAACCGCGATATGCAGGAGGACAAAGAATCCCTGTTCGATGCCGCCGATACGCTGCTGGCCTGTTTGGAAGTCATGGCGCCCATGGTCGAATCCATGCGGTTTAGGCCGCAAAGAATGGCCCAGGCCGCAGAAGGCGGGTATATGACGGCGACGGACTTGGCGGATGCCATGGTGCGGCGGGGGGTTCCCTTTCGTCAGGCGCACGAGGCGGCGGGGCGCGCGGTGAGAATCGCTATCGACAAAGGAGCGGCTCTCAAGGAGTTGAGCGCTTCTGATATGAAGCAGGCCGACTCCCACCTCGATATGGGTGATTTGGCGGAAACGGATTTGGTGAAATCCCTGCGCTCGAGAAGCAGTTCGGGCGGCGCTTCCAGGAGAAGCGTCAAGGCCCAGATTCGGGCTGAAAAAAAACATTTGGGGATGTAGAATGATGAAGAGAATTTTACTTGTAAGCATCCTGATGGTCGGAATAGCCTGGATGTCCATGGGTTGCGGGGTCAAAGGACCGCCAAAACCTCCCAAGAGTCCGGTTGCCAAGAGTTTGTAAGAACCTTGTACCTCACAGGACTCGGAAAGAGAGCTTGAGGAATGCACCATTTTGATTACAAAAATGGAGAATTACACGCCGAAAACGTATCCTTGACGCGGCTGGCGAAGGAGGTGGGGACGCCTTTTTACGCCTACAGCCATGAGACGCTCTCGCGTCATTTCCGCGTGTTCGACGAGGCGTTCTCATCCGTTTCGCACCTCATCTGCTTCGCCATGAAGAGCAATTCGAACCTGGCGATACTCCGGCTGTTCGGCGCGATGGGCGGGGGATTGGATATCGTTTCGGGAGGAGAATTGTTTCGTGCGGTCAAGGCCGGGATGCCGGCTGAGCGAATCGTGTTCGCCGGTGTCGGAAAATCGGATGATGAGATTGCCTATGCGCTCGAAAAAGGCGTGTTGTTGTTCAACGTGGAGAGCGAAGAGGAGTTGGTGAATATCGGCGCGGTGGCGAATCGCATGGGCAAACAAGCGCAAGTCGCGATTCGGGTAAACCCCGACGTCGACCCCCAAACCCATCCCTATATCGCCACCGGCCTGAAGAAGAGCAAGTTCGGCATTGATATCAACCGGGCCAGGGAGCAGTACCAGACGGCCGCGAAACTCGATGGCATCGAACCATCCGGCGTGCATTGCCACATCGGAAGCCAGATAACGTCGAGCACTCCTTTCGCGGATGCGGTGGCAATTGTGGTGCGTCTGGTGGGCGAGTTGCAGGGTGACGGGCACGACATCCGCTACCTCAACCTGGGCGGCGGCCTCGGCATCACCTACAACGATGAGGCGCCGCCTCTGCCGAAAGACTATGCGGAGGCCATATTGCCAAAACTCAAGGATTTGGGATGCACGTTAATTTTCGAGCCCGGTCGCGTCATCACGGGCAACGCGGGCATTCTCGTCACGCGGGTGCTGTATGAGAAGAGAAATCCCGATAAGCGCTTCGTGATCATCGACGCGGGCATGAACGACCTCATCCGGCCCAGTCTGTACCAGGCCTTCCAGGATGTGTGGCCCGTGGAGGAAGCGGTGCGGGGAAGAACGAAACATCTCACGGATCTGGTCGGTCCCATATGTGAAAGCGGGGATTATCTGGCCAAAGACCGGGATTTGCCGGAGCTTCACAGGGACGATTTGGTGGCCGTCATGAGTTCGGGCGCATATGGCTTCACCATGGCGTCGAACTACAATTCGCGCCCCCGTCCCCCTGAGATTCTTGTGTCCGGGGATGCGTATCATATAATCAGGGAACGCGAGACGTATGATGATCTCATTCGCGGCGAGCACATACCGGCATTTATCGAGGAAAGGCGGATTTCGTGAATAAAATCGCATTCACCAAGTTCAGCGGAAGCGGCAACGATTTTATATTCATCGACAACAGAAATCTGGAGCACCAGGCCGATGAGATGATTGGGTTCGTCCAAAGAGTCTGCCGCAGGGGCCAGTCCGTGGGCGCCGACGGGCTGATGTTCATCGAGCCGAGCGAACGGGCCGATTTCAAGTGGCGGTTTTTCAACGCCGATGGCTCCGAGGGCGAGATGTGCGGAAACGGCGGGCGTTGCGCCGCGCGCTTTGCGAAAGAGTTGGGAATCGCCACGGATTCGGTGTCGTTCGAGACCATCGCCGGCGTCATCGATGCGACGATGAGCGATTCAAGGGTAAAGCTGAGAATGACCCGGCCCTTTGATTATCGCGCGGGGATTCGGCTCGATATCAACGGAAGGGGAGTGCTACTGGATCACATGAATACCGGCGTCCCCCATGCCGTGGAATTCATGAGCGATGTCGAGACGGTCGATATCGTGGCCGATGGCCGGGCGATTCGGACCCATGGTGAGTTTGCTCCGGCGGGTGCGAATGCGAATTTCGCTCAGGTAAGCGGGGATAGTTCTTTGATTTTAAGAACGTATGAGCGAGGGGTGGAGAATGAAACCCTCGCCTGCGGCACGGGCGCCGTGGCCACGGCGGTACTCGCCGCCACGCGCGGGTTTGTAACCGCGCCCGTGGACGTAAAAGTGCGCAGCGGGGAGATACTCAAGATCTATTTTGAAGGCAGCGGAGCGGAAGTTCGCGATGTCTATATGGAAGGGGAAACCAGGCTCGTCTACCAGGGAGAGATGACGGAAGAAGCCTTCCTTGGAATCAAATTATGAAAAGCCGGAGAATTTCAATTCCTGCCTGGCGTTTGGAGTGACTGGATTTGGGTGGGAGCGCCGGCGTTACTCGGATGTGGCTGCGCTTGGGAAATCATCCCGCCAGAGTTCTCGCAGGAGAATACACACCATCCCCGAAGCCGTGATGATGGCGCTTATCAGGGCGAAATCGAGCAAATCGTAACCGGCATATATCTCATACATCAAAATCCACATGGTCCGCTCCGAACAAGATGCCCCGGGTCCCTGCGGCACGGCTCTTCAGGCCATGCCGCAGGGGGGCAGAGATACTTAATAAGTCTGAGACCGGTTCCCGAAGCCGTGGTCTTTGAACATTTGCCGGTGGAATCTGGGACCCCGGCCGGGACGCTTGCGGGCGATTTTCGATAGCTGCTTCTGCTGCTCGGCGTTCAGGACGGATTTTCCCTCCTGAATCGCCTTGAGGCGCGCAATCCTCAAGTCTGCCCGCATGTTCGAGATCTCGCGTATTTTCTTTTCCACGTCGGTGAGGTCGACCTTCTCATTATCAAGCGCACGCTTGAGGTCGATTCTGCGGGACTTCATTTCGGCGCGTTGTTTGACCGCCTTTTTGGAAAACGCGTCCCTGATGTCCTTGAGGAGTTTCACTTGATCGTCGGAGAGCTTGAGCTCTTCGTGATTCCGCAGCGAGATGGAAACCAGCGGGCGCGCCGAGAAAGGAAGTTCGCGGTGCCCTCTGCGATGTCCGCCGAAACGTACGTCTTCCATCATTTTCTCGATGATTTGCGGAAAGTTCGGCATGGGGTCTTGGGAAGATTCCTCGTTGGCGGCCAGGGCTGTGCCTGCGAGACCGAGGCTGAATACGGCGGCCATGACGGCTGTCGACAGGGTGAGGCGTTTCTGACGTTTCATGTTCGAATTCCTCCGATAAGGCGTTTGCGTTTCATCTTGGCGGCATCGCATCTACTACAAGGTCTTGCTACTTCTTCGACGGACCGGCCGGGTCGCCTGGGTGGTGCTTTCTGCCTTTTCTCCATCTCCTTTTGCGTCTTTCCTCGAATTTCTTGACCATAAGGTCAAAGGATATTTTTTGCTCATTATCCAGGAAAGAGCGCACATCCTTGCGTATTTCCTGCATGATGGAATTGATCTGAGGCCTCAATTGGTTCCTGATGTCGCGAATCCGCTCATAATGGCGCTGGAGCACGCGATCCACGTTATCGCGCTGCGCGGGGTTGAGATTCAGGTCCCGCTCCAGCCGGCGCATGAAACGTTTTTCACCTCTGGCGCGACGGGAGTGCTGGGGCGCGCGCTCCATCTTTTGGAACCGCGCGCGCAGATTCAAGTCCTGCTCCTGCATGCTCATGGAGCGTGTTGGGGACACTGGAGCGCGGGTTCTGCCTTCCTGCACGGACCTCGGCCTCGAGCTCCGCTCCCGCCGGAGCGTGGAGGGTTTTACAGATTCGGCGAGCCGGGAGCGGCTCTCGCGCGCAGAAAAGATTTTTCGCTCCTTTCCAAGCTTGTATTCCGCGTTTTTGCGTCCACCGATATAGCCGGTGCCTGCGCCCGCGGCGAACACTATGAAAAGCACGGCCGACGCCTTCATGAATTCTTTTGTAAACCAGGTTTTCATTGTCTCTGTCTCAAAGCCTAACGCTCTGGTGAGCCGTAGGCGACGTATTGGAGCAAATCCTGGCCCGTTTGCGCTTCAAGGCCGTTGCCAATCATCACAATGGGGTTCAGGGGATTTCTGTCCAAATTGACCACCAGATTCGTCTGGGGTTCCAAAACGCGCATCTGCCTCTCGGCGCCCTGGCTCCAGAAAAGGCTCGCAACGAGGAGCAGGACTCCCAGGGCCGCCACGGCGAGTCTCGGCCCCGTAGTGGCCAGTGTCGTGATGAACGACAGGGGGCGGAGCACTCCTGTTTCATGGGCGGCCAGCTGGGGGCGCAGCTTCTCCCAAAGTTTCTCATCGGGCGTCGGGGCATCATCTCGCGCGGCCTGGAATAGGGCTTGAAGTTCGGTGACCGTCTCGTTCTCCGGTCGGGGAGCATCCCAACCCTGCGCGTTTCGATGGGTCTCGAAGAGGTCTTTCCACCAGCTCATGACTTCTCCTCCCGGGCATTCTCCGCCACCCGCAGAATGCCTGCGCGCGCCCGGTTCAGCCTCGAGCGCACCGTGCCGGCTTTGATCTGGAGCACGTCGCCAATCTCCTCGTAGCTCATTCCCTCGAGTTCGCGCATTACCAGGATCCGGCGATGTTTTTCCGGCAATTGCGCCAAGAGTTTTTGAAGCTCATCGCTTGCGCGTCTTTCTTGCATGAGTCGTTGCTCGTCCTGGTGCTCTGCGTCTTCCGGTACGATATCATCGGCGATTTGTTCTTCGCTGAACTCTGCCGGCAATGGCGCGCCGCGCTTCAGGTAATCGCGGCAATGGTTGACCGCGATACGGTAGACCCAGGTGGAGAACCTGGCGTCCCCTCTGAATCTGGGCAATGCGATATACGCTTTCAGAAATACTTCCTGAACGATATCGTCGGTCTCTTCTCTGCGTTCACCGAGCATCCCCCACACGAGGCGTTGGATTTTTCCGGCATTCTGGCGAACCAAAGGTTCAAAAGCATCTTTGTCGCCGTTCTGGCAGCGCTTGATCCAGGCAGACTCTTCGTGCTCTTCGTGCGGGGCTTCCAAAAGGCCAAATCCCCATGCCGGTATTGCCAAAGAGGACATCTTAGTCGCCTTGTAGTATAAAATAAACGGGCCGAGAATAGATATTCTCACATTTTCTCTTCCTACACCCGTTATGACGCCGGCAGGTTCCCACTTTGAGCCAAAACAAGTATAATGTGCTTTAGAATCAATAACTTGTTGATTTTTCTTATACCTTGGAAAGGGAATCCCGTGTCGATACGAATCGTTGTGGCCGGAGCCGGCGGGAGGATGGGTGGCCGCATCATCCACCAAATCGTCTCATCGAGTGACCTCTCCCTCTCGGGTGCGCTCGAGCGTGAGGGATTTGAGGGATTGGGAGGAGATGCGGGCGGGCACGCCGGTTGCGGGGAGTTGGGCGTCGGCCTTACTTCAGATTCATCTTCATTGAGTGGCGACGTGTTGGTCTCCTTTGCGATTCCGGAGGCGAGCGTCGCCCACGTGCGGCTGGCGGCTGAAAAAGGAATGGCGGCCGTCGTCGGCACCACGGGTTTCAGCGATGCGCAGCGCGAGGAAATCGCAGGTCTAGGCGAAAAAATCGCCTGCGTCGTTGCGCCGAATATGAGCGTAGGGGTGAACGTCACCTTTCGGCTGATAGAAGAAGCGGCCAGGCTCCTGGGCGAGGCTTACGACGTCGAGGTGATGGAAGTTCATCATAACCAGAAGGTGGACGCTCCCTCGGGAACGGCGGTGCGCATGGGTGAGATTCTCGCCCGTGTGATGGGCAAGAAATATCCCCGGGACGCGGTTTTTCACCGCGAAGGCCAAACCGGAATACGCCCCGAGGGCGTTATCGGCATGCAGACGCTGCGCGGCGGCGACGTGCCGGGTGAGCACACGGTCTATTTCTTCGGGATGGGCGAGCGGGTGGAAATCACGCACAGGGCGGGCAGCCGGGATAATTTCGCGGCAGGCGCGATTCGCGCAGTCCGGTGGGTGGCCAAGAAATCCCCCGGCGTATACGGCATGGCGGATGTGCTGGGGCTTTAAGAAATTTCATTACTTATAATCTATGTGTCCATGACATCGTGAGGAGATAGCTGATGGCTCAAGAAATCGAGGCGGCCGGCGTCGAATACGTGAAGGCTGCGGACGGGAGGACGCTGGCGCTGGTCATCAGAAATCATTTTGACGATTATGCGGCTTTCCCTCCCTTTCTGGACTCAGAAGAAGAGCGCGCCCATCTGGCGGAAGCCTACTCGGGCGCCGACCCGGAAACGGAGAGAAGAACGAAGGCGCATATGACGCCGGATGAAAACCCGCTACAAATCGTCATGTTGAACAGAAACCCCGGGGCCGTTGTGAACCCGCACTACCACGAGGTGACCGAACGCCCCACGAACACGACGCGCCATCAGATCATGATATGCCGCTCAGGCCGTATGCGAGTCGGGGTGTACGCCAAAGAAGGGGAGCATGCGGGCGACGTGGATTTAGACCCCGGCGATTTGATCCTCATGTACGAGGGGCACCGCATCGAATTTCTCGAAGCGGGAACGAAGGCCATCGAGATCAAGGAAGGCCCATTCCCGGAGACCGACGAGGCGGACAAGGTTGATTTTTGATAGGGAATTATATACTTCAGTTAAAGACTTCTTTTTCCTCAGCCCACCGCCCTCGGCGAAATTACCGTGAGCAAAAGCGAAGGTCATTCCCTTTCTCATCCAGAGCACGGAATCCCAGTGTCGAGGCGTGTATATAAGTCCAATTTTTAATAACTTGATACGGTGAGGCTTATCCCTGCGCTAGGCGCCCGATGTGGCGATCCCGAATTGTTTCGCGAGTGTTTTCGCCGCCTCCTGGTAGGATGCTTGTAACTCGGGATTCGGCGCAATCGGGTTGTGGTACCGGCCCAGGAAACGATTTTCCTTGCTCCAGATTTCCCGGACCTGGAGAATGGAATCGACTATTCCGTCGCTCTTGTCGTCAACGAACATATAGTAGTAACGGCTGTATTGATTCGAGACGTCCGAGAAGAATTTCTCATCCTTGTGGTATATCTTCTGAATCGGGCCGGTCGGCGCCTGGAGCCGCAAGGTCCGTCCGCCGAGTATCGAATCGGATACCAGGAGCGTATATTCCTTGCCTCCAATCATTTGGTTGACGGTGTAAACGCTGCCCGAAAGCGTCGGTTTCTTGTCCCCCAACGCAAAAGCGCTCAGTTTTCCGTACAGGCTGGTGTTGACGGATTTCGAGAAATTGTTCGAGATGCCGTAAACCACGAGCAATATCACCGCCGCAGCCAGG
Organism: bacterium; assembly: GCA_965221165.1. GTDB lineage: Bacteria > UBA8248 > UBA8248 > UBA8248 > UBA8248 > Bin107. The sequence continues at coordinate 423,675 of CBDCRP010000003.1, read as the reverse complement.
AAAATAAGGCTGGGGGATCTTTTCATTATTTTCCCGTCTTCCACTTTGCCCCGGTTGGTGGCCACGTCCTCCCTGATTTCAGAGAGTTGCTTATACATTTCCTCCGCCGTGAGCTCCAAGGGCTCGGGCAACGGCTCGGGTTCAGGCTCGGCTTTCTTCTTTACTGGTGTGGCGGCTACTCCAGTGCCAGCCGCCGCGGGCGCGGCAGCACCATCGCCTGCGAAGAAATCCGCATTTATCTGGGTATATTTGTTCCACTGGGAGGGCAGGTCGCTTTCTGCGAAAATGGCTTCCACCGGACAGGCCGGAACACAGGCCGCGCAGTCGATACATTCGACGGGGTCGATATACAGCATGGGGCTCGTGCCGTCCGTCGCTTCATGAATGCAGTCGACCGGGCATACGTCTACGCATGCGGTATCTTTTGTGCCGATACATGGTTCCGCGATGACGTAGGTCATCGGAATGCGCTCCTCCAGCAGAGTTCGGGCAATATGGTTTCACACCTCATCGGGGTGCTCTTTAACGCGGGGATGTTAGCACTTTTTTTCGGGGAAACACAATCTGCGGGAGGATTATGGCGCAGTTTTGGGCTTTGGAGCGGGTGATGGCGGGGACGGACGAATGTCGGTGCATTGGGGCTGCGCGTCTTCTAGATTGCTGAAATTAAGCTCGTCGAAAGTACATCTCAGAAGGAGTGCGGCGTCTTCAAAGCAGTTAATACAGCAACGTTTACAGAAACTATACCCCCAGTTACCTTTACACCTATAGCTTTTGCTTGCATTACAAGTTTGAACTACTACGCCCTAATGTTCCGCTCCCCAAAATACAAGTTAATTTCTGCACTGACTCCACTGAACCCGATACCACGACTCTACCTGTTGTTTACATTCTGTGCCAACTGTTCGATAGTGATTAACGCAATCATAGTTTGTGACATTTCCATAAGTGCCACATCTTATAGCGGCAGGTATCGCACATGGTTTTTCTATAAATTGATACCGTGTGCATGAACTTATCCCGCTCATCATTTGGGCCGAACACGACCCCATCTGTTGTATGCGCATCTGGTTAAGTTGTGCTCTACAACTGGCAAGAGCCGAGCCACTCCAAGCCATAGCTAAGAACAAAACCAAACTCAAACATAGAAACACTATGTAGCGGCGTGGATGTAATCCACAACTTATGGCTTTTTTCATTACCTTGTTCCTCCACATGTTTAGAAAAACAGACATATGATTATATGGGCATCCTGAACCATGTAACCTCTCTGCCTGTCTCCTTCTCGTCCACCCCATTGATGAACTTCACATCGGCGAGCACGCCCCCACGAGCGTCACTCTCGTTCATATAGAAAGGCCTGCAACTCCGCTCCCACGATCTATGGAATAGTCCGCCGTTCGTTGTTGCTCAACTGTTTGTCGAGTTCGTATCATTGTGCTTATGTCGTATAGAATATTTTATCAAATCACCGGGCTGTCGACAATCCTATTTCAGTAGGAATACCCCGCCTTCTTGCATTCGGCACATCCACCGCATTCGATACCAACTCCCCCCGCCATCCCCCATCCACCCCCAAACCTTGCCGTGTTTTTCCAGCCGTGCTAGGTTTCCGGCTCATGGAACGCGGCAATCTCGCATCTTGCGAGAAACTGCATCAGGATAACCATGTAAATTGCTGAAACTTAGTCCTTAACGGGCATGCCTTTTTCTATCAAACACTACTCTTGAGGAATTTCATGGCGTCAATCAATATCGAACGCGCGCACCGCTTGAAGCGCTTGCCTCCCTATCTCTTCGCGGAAATCGACCGGATGAAGGCGGAAGTCGCCGATTCGGGAATGGACATCATCAGCCTGGGCATTGGCGACCCGGATTTGCCGACTCCCGCTCACATCATCGAAGAATTGGGCGCGTCTTCCCGAAAACCCTCGAATCACCAGTATCCCTCCTATGAGGGCATGCCTTCCTACCGCAAGGCCTGCGCGGACTGGTATGGGTCACGATTCGGGGTTTCTCTCGATCCGGCTTCCGAGGTGATCTCCCTGATCGGCTCGAAAGAGGGTATCGCCCATATCCCCCTGGCGTTCGTGGACCCCGGCGACTACGTGCTCGTGCCGGATCCGGCCTATCCCGTCTATGAAATCGGCACGTATTTCGCAGACGGGAAAGCGCACTTCATGCCGCTTACCGCGGAAAATGACTTTCTGCCGGACCTGGGCGCGATTCCCTCCGACGTGGCGAAAAACACGAAACTCATGTTCATCAACTACCCGAACAATCCCACCGCCGCCTGCGCGGAAGTGGATTTCTACAATGAACTCGTAGAGTTCGCCCGCACGTATGACATCATCGTGTGCAGCGATAACGCCTATTCCGAGATGGCTTTTGACGGCTACGAGCCCATCAGCTTCCTGAACGCGGAGGGCGCCAAGGACGTGGGCGTCGAGTTCCACTCGTGTTCTAAGACCTACAACATGACCGGCTGGCGCATCGCGTGCGCAGTGGGGAACGCGGAAGCTCTCGCCGGCCTGGGCGCCGTCAAGACGAATGTGGATTCAGGCGTATTCGGTGCGGTGCAGGAAGCGGGCATCAAGGCGATGAGCGCGGACCAGAGCTGTGTGGCCGAAATGCGCAAGATTTACCAGGGCAGGCGAGACGTAATAATTGACGGCTTGAAGAAAATCGGGCTGGAGGCGGCAACGCCGAAAGCCACGTTCTATGTCTGGGTGAAATGCCCGGACGGCTTCACGTCGAGTGAGTTTACGGCACATATTCTCAGAAATTGCGGTGTCGTCACGACGCCGGGGAACGGTTTTGGCCCCTCCGGCGAGGGATATATTCGTTTCGCCCTGACGGTTCCGGAAGACAGGCTAAAAGAAGCGCTCGAGAGAATCGAGAAGGCTGGGTTTTGAGCCGCAAGGCGCGCGCTTTTATCGGCGCAGGCGCCAACCTGGGTGAGCCGATTCGTCAGATTAGGCAGGCGCTGGATGAGTTGAAGAAAAGCCCGGGGGTGAAGTTTCTCGCCGCCTCGTCTCTTTATCGTACGCAGCCCGTAGGGCCTATTGCGCAACCTCCCTTTATCAACGCCGTTTTTGCGCTCGAATGTGGGATGAGTCCCCAGGACCTGCTTGTTCTCCTTTTGCGTATTGAACAGAAAATGGGGCGCGTAAGAAGGGAACGGTGGGGACCCCGGGTAATCGATCTGGATTTGCTCTTCTATGACGATATGGTTATCAGCGAGCAGGGCTTGGAAGTGCCGCATCCCCGCTTGCATGAGAGGCGCTTTGTGCTGACTCCTTTGGCCGAACTGGCGCCCGACATCATTCACCCTGTCCTAAAAAAGTCTGCTTCCGATTTACTGGCCGCTCTTCCCGCAGGAGGTACCTGGGTCGAGAAATTGCAACAACAAGAAAAATAAGGTCTTCGCCATCATGGCCCAGGCGAGACCTTGTATATTCCACCTTGTTTTTCCCTCTGGATATTTGAGAAGATACCCTACCGTCGCCCGCTCTGGTGTCTGTTGTTCATTTTCCCAGAGATTTCGCATGAAAGTTGTCGATACGCCTCAAGAAATGCGTGAATTGGCCGAAGCTCTCAGGCGAGACCGTGCGCCGCTCGGGTTGGTTCCGACGATGGGAGCGCTGCATGAGGGGCACGGAAGCCTGATCGCTCGGGCAATGGATGAGTGTAGCGCCGTCGTCGTGAGCATTTTTGTGAATCCGGCCCAATTCTCTACCGGTGAGGACTATAATACCTACCCGCGAACTTTCGAGGCGGATCTGCAAGTTTGCCGGGAGATGGGCGTTTGTTCCGTCTATGCGCCGAAAGCCGATTCCATGTACCCTGGCGGATATGACACATGGGTAGACGTGCCGGGCTTGGGAGCGTCTCTTTGCGGAGGTCATCGAGCGGGGCATTTCCAGGGGGTGGCCACGGTCGTACTCAAGCTGTTCTCCGCGTGTCTTCCGCATCGGGCTTATTTTGGAGAAAAAGATTATCAACAACTCGTTTTAATCGAGCGTATGGCGCATGACTTGAATATCGGAGTCGAGATTATTCCTTGCCCGATAGTCCGCGAAGACGATGGCATGGCTTTGAGTAGTAGAAACGCTTATTTATCGGATGAGGAGCGATTGCGTGCGCGTTCCATTAGCCGCGCTTTATTCCATGCGAAAAAGATGGTGGCGAGCGGTGAGAGGCTTTGCTCCACTATCATCAAAGCTTGCATGGATGAGTTGGAAAAAGCCGGGTCGAAGGTCGATTACGTGGAAATCGTGGACCCTGCGACACTCGAAAAAGTAGAAAAAATCAACGGCGCTGCCCGAATGGCCATTGCGGCCCATATCGGTGAGACCAGACTGATCGACAACATCTCATTGGAGCCTGAGGATGAGGCGTAGCTTTTTCCCCGTTGTGGTGTTCGTTCTTTTGGGGTTTGTATTCTCGCCATTTGCCACGGTTCAGGGCCAATTCAAAGAAAGCCCGCAGTCCCACCTCGAATTTGGATTGAATACCTACCGGGACGGATTTTTTGAGCCTGCGATAGATGCCTTCAGGGCCTACCTCAAGGCAGCGGGGAAAAGCGACGAGGCTTCGATCGTGCGTTATCTGCTCGCTGAAGCGCTGCGTCGTGATAATCGACCCAAGGAGGCGATTGCGGCGTATCAGGTATTCTTGAGCCGATATCCCCGGAATGCAAGAGCCGATGAAGTTCGATTTCGAATTGGAGTGCTCGCAGAGAGGATCGGGAATAGAAAAAAGGCGATACGCGCCTATTCTTCCCTGAAATCCAGACGCTACCGAATAGAGGGTATCTACAGGGTTGCTGCGCTTCGGCTGGCGATGCGTGATTGGCGAGGTGCAGTCGTTGCGCTTGATGAATTCATTAAATCCGCACCCAAAGACCCACGGGTGGAAGATATCCTCTTCGAGCGCGCCATCGCCCTGGATCATATACCGCGAATCAGGGAAGCCGAGGCGGCTTATAAGCTGGTCGTGCGCCGTTTCCCTAAAAATCCGCGGGTGCATGCTTTTTCATTGCGACTCGCAAAAATACAATTGGAACTGAAAAAATTCGCTTCGGCAGAAAAGACTTTTGACTCTTTATTTCAGGGACATCCCGGAGAGAAAAAACGGGCTGACTTGAGACTGGCGCAAGCCGCGAGTTTATTCGCGCAAAAGAAATATTTGAAGGCGGGCGCGGCATTTGAAGCCGTTTTGGGAATGAGGCTTTCAAAATCACAGCGCATGACGGCGGAGAGAGGCATGGCGTCCTCCTGGTGGCGCGTAGGAGAATACGCGAAAGCCGTACCGGTCTATCAACGGTTGATTCGCAATCCGGCCAAGGACGGTGCGTATCTCTTGTATTTCTTGCAAAGCGTGCAAAGAGCGGGGTCTTGTAACGAAAGAGGCAGAAAATATCTTGTTTTTGCACTTGATGTTATCACTAAAGGAGCACCACTTCCCTTTTCCTCTCGCCTCCAGATGGCGAATTGCCTTTTTGATGCGGGTTTGAAAAAAGAGGCGGTAAGTCAATATCACGAGCTCATTCGGCGCGTGCCGAATACACGCGAGGCGATATGGTCTGGGCTGCGTTTGGCCGACATGTTGGAGAAAGACACGAAGCAAAATGCGGAAGAACTTCTAAAGCGGTATCAACAGATATTGGGATCATTCAACCGACTCCGGAAAGCGGGGAAAAATGTCGAGCCCGAGATCATGCAAGCCGTATATCAAGGCGTTTTGCGGGCGGCGTCTATCTATAATGCCCGAAAAGATTGCGCTCGATCCGTTCCTTTGGTGAAAATAGTTCCCCGAGAATATATTCCCAAGCCTTTGCGCTCGGAAGTGGCTTTCCTGAGAGCCGAATGTGCATGGAGTGCCGGTCGACTCGATGAAGCGGGAGTTTATTTTCGACAAGTTCTTCCCGGCGAAAGACGCCCTGAGCTCGTCATTCGGTCGAGGTATCGTTTGGGTGAGTTGGCGGAGAAACGCGGAAATAAAAAAGAGGCATTGAAACATTTTCAGGGTGTGCTGTCCCTTCTTCCCGAAGAATTAAAGCGCGAGGCGCGCCTGAAAATCGGCAATTTGTATCGTGAGCAGGGAGACTTTCAAAAAGCGCGGACGTTTCTCCTGCCTCTCGCGAGCGATGAGAAGGTGAGCATTTCGAGGAGGCGCTCCATCTGGTATTTCCTGGCGCGAAATTCATTCGGCGCACGAGACTGGCCGGGTGCGGATGAGGCCTTTTCGTCTTGGGATGCGCTAACGCCGCCCAATCCTGGGGAAGGGCTTAGACTGTGGGCGTTTGTGTTATTTGAGAGAAAAGACTGTGGGCGCGCAGTGAAAATATCAGGGCGGGGGTTGCAAAATACCACATCGAAAAATGAGAAGTTGGCTTTATACCGGCTTCGTGCGTCGTGTTTTCTTCAAGAAGAGAATTTAAGAGAGTTGGCGGATGCGCTGCGCCATATTTTAGCTCTTGATCCTCATGACGCCGAGGTGGCATTGAGGCTGGGGGAAGTTTTCGAGAATATGGGAGATATCGATAAAGCTGTCCGTGCCTATACTGATTTTTTAAACAAATTTCCCCGAAATCATAAGGCGGCTGTGGTGGCCTTTCGGCTTGGCTCGCTTGAAATGAGGAGACAAAGGCCGGAAGCTGCGTCGGCGGCCTTTCGAGTCGCTTCAAAATCAAAAGATGTGAATATTTCTGGGCCTGCGTTATTTCAAATCGCAGCACAGCTTGAGAGAAGTGGCGAAAGGACAAAGGCGCTTGAACTCTTTGAATCGTTAATGCGCTCTGGAGAAGGGCATATGGAGTGGCTGCGCTCGGCGACTTGGCGTGCGGCGGCGATTCGTGAATCACGTCGAGAATGGGAGAAGGCTATTCGTCATTATCAAAGCATTGTGGCGCTTGAAAATGGAAATGTTGCAGCCCATGTGACAGAAGAAATCAAGCAAGCGAAAGGAAGAATCCGCCAGCTTGAAGCCTATCTGGTTTCGCTCAAAGAGCGTGAGCGAAAAATGAAAAATCGTGAGCCGCTGCTTCGATGACAAGAGGGATGAAAATGCGATTCCCCGATTATGATTTGCTGTCTAGGTTTCTCATCGGCTTGGTGGCCATATTCTGTGGATATTCAGGTTGTGAAAATATCGCGTGGGCCAAAAGTGGAAGCGCTGGTAAGGGGAAACAGCTATCGATTTCCTTACCCGAAGTCGTGGTGGAATCGCCCAGCATCGAGCATATCATTGCTGCTCGTGTGCATCCCATACCGCCCAAGCGGTTGGGCGTCCGCCTTCCCGTTGTTTTTGTGGAGCCGCAAATCCCGTCCATTCGCTTGCCTCCGCGCCCGATTCCACCTGAGAAAAAGCCGGACCTCGACTTAGTGCAACTCTTAAGTAGTTCACCGGGTGATTTTATCGATGAGAGTGAACAATTCGATACGGCGCTTGCCTATTTGCAAAAAGGCGCGCCGATAGAGGCTCTCTCTCTTTTCGATGGACTGGTGAAAAGTACGAAACTCCACTTCTGGAGCGCGGCGGCTCTCTTCTGGGCGGGGGAGACCCTTCTGCGCTTAAGAAAAACTGGGGAAGCCAGAGCGCGCAGAAAACACTTGTTAAAATTGCTTCTGACCGACGGTCTTCGCTATGTGTCGGCTGCAAGATATGCCCTTGCGCAAGAACATTGCGAGGCGCGTGATTATGAGGGGTGTCTGGGTCTATTGGAGGGGCAATCGTGGGTTAAGGGTAAACTTGCCTATGATGAGGCGATTTTCCTGAAAGGCTTGGCGCAAGCGAAAGCAGGTTCAATCGATGAAGCGCTCGATACATGGACGATACTAGCTGATAACAAGGGGCGACTGGCGCTTAAAGCGCTCGTGGCTCTCGGACATTTCTATCTGCAAAAACGAAATTATGTTCAGGCGGAAAAACGCTACACGGCGGCTGAGGCGCTCGGTGCGAGTGGAGGTAAGTTTAATAAAACACTTCTGGGGGAAGCGCTTTACGGTATTGGCTGGGCGCGATTGTTCTTGGGCCAAATCGAGGGAGCAAAGCGTGCCTTTTCTCTTTTCATGCGTCGCCACCCGGAACATCCCCTCCAGGCTTTTGTCCTGGCGGGTTTGTTTTCCTCTGAAATCGAGTCAATCCAAAAATCTGACGAAAGGTTAAAAAAATTAAAGATGCGCCTTCTGGAATTCTCTCGCGCCAATCGCCGAAAAATGCTTGTTGGCGCTTTGCGCCTTCAATTGGCTTGGAAGTTATTCCGCATCGGGGTGTATGAAGAAGCATCGATTCTGGCGGGAAGGGTAAGCGATGAGTTCCCGCTCGGCAGAATCTATCGTATAGCGAGGATTGTGGAAGGTCTTTCTCAATACCATCTCGGCAAAGTAAAGCGCGCTTACGGCATCCTGCGTTTGGGTGCTGATTACCCGCCGGTTTCCATTCATCGCCTGGCAGAGCGTGATGCTGCTCGTTCCGCGGCGATGGCGACGGCTTTTGCCGCATTTCGGCTCAAGGACTTCAGGGGCGCCCGAGATGTACTCAAGCATTGGGCTTTCTCGGCGGGCAGGAATCCCGCGGTCTCCCAGGATGGTCTGGCGGCTTTGTGGTATGGAGAAGCGGCTTTTGAATTGGGCAATCTTGACGATGCTGCTCGTGCGTTTCGAGCAATTCCCAAGAATACGCCTGAATTTTATCGCGCCTTGGGGGGGCTCGCTTGGGTTCAATACCGGAAACAGAGCTGGAGAAAAGCAGCACTTGCCTTTGACCGGGTTTTTGAACACAAACCGAGTGGGGTTTTGGCGCCGGAAGCTCTCTCCCGTGCGGGAGAGGCTCGCTTCAACCTCAGAAACTATGATGGCGCTTTACAATCTTTCGAGAGAGTAGAGAAAAAATACAGGGGAAGCGATGTTGCCAAAGAAGCGCTATACCAAAAAGCGAAATTGCTGTTCAGGCGTAGCCGTTTTGATGCGGCGGAGAAGAACTTTCATGCTTTTTTGAAGCGCTACCCCAAGAGCAAAGCGGTATCCGAAATAAAATATATTCTAGCATTGATTCCTTTCCGCAAAGGAAACTACTCCCTGGCCCGCCAGAAACTTCTTGATTTTCTCGAATCACACAAAGATTCCTCCTTTGCAGGCGATGGATATTTGCGCCTGGCTGATTCATCGTACAACGAAGGACGCTACAGAGAAGCGAACCGCTTATATCGTCTTATGATGAATAGGTATCCTTCTCATCTGAAATTCTCAGAAGCCGTCTATGGTCGTTTGCTCAGCCACCTTCAACTAGGTGAGTATGTGAACTTCCTATCGGGTGCGCGTGAGTATATTGACCAATATCCGGAAAGTAACTTGAGTATTTCCCTGGCTTTTCAAATCGGCGAGGTTTTGCTCACACAGAGGAATCTGGAGGAAGCTCTAAAAGCGTATAAGGATGTCATTGCCCAGTACGCGAGTAATGATCTGGCTGCCCAAGCCCTGTTGCGAATAGCGGGAATACATAAGGTTAGAAAAGACATCGACAAAGCCCTTGATTCGTATGAGATTTTGTTGACCCAATATCCGTCGGCTAGATTTCGTGCGGATGGACTTTTTGGCGTCGGTGAAACCTTGGCCGGCATCGGCCGGTGCGCAGAGGCAAAACAGAGGCTTCAGGAGTTTTTAGAGGCATATCCGGGCCATGGCTATGAAATGCTGGCTCGTTTCGCCTTGGGCCGCTGCTTGGTTCGGTTAGTGGAATACGATGCTGCACTCCCCCACCTCTTGATGGCCATGAATAGTGAATCCGCCGCAGGCGTGGACTTGCGAAGTCAATCCGCGCTCCTGGCGGCCGAGATTTTTAGGAAACGAAGGAAATATATCAATGCACAACGCGCGCTGGGGGTCGCGGTCGAACTTGGAGCGCCGGAACTGGCGGCGGAGGCGTTCTTTGTGCGCGCGCGGATATTCTATGAACGCAAGGACCCGAAAGCGGCTGCTGAGTATTTGAAGTTGATCTATCGATACCCGGATCAGAAAATATGGGTGGCGCGGGCCTTGGGACGTGCAGGCGAACTCTATGAAAAAGCCGGCAAACGCGCCATTGCCCTTCGGGTTTACCAAAAGGTGAAAAAAGTTGTGGACGATCCTGCATTTAGACGAAAAGCTCGAATTGCTATTAAGCGAATTACGAAACAAATTAAAAGTCGTGTACAGTAATGAAAATTGAAAAATCCCATTTATTCAAAGGTGCTTATTGATGTTCGAATTTTTGGCCAGGGGTGGGGTGCTGATGGTTCCATTGGGTGTTTGCTCCATCTTGGCTTTGGCCATCATCTTGGAGCGAACTCTGAATCTGCGCACCAAGAAAATCATTCAGATCGACATTTTACAACAAGTCAGAGACTTGGTTGCAGAGAACCAGGTGTCTGATGCCATGACGCTTTGCCGACGCTATCCTTCGGTCATGGGGAGGATACTGCTCCTGACGATAGCGAATCACGATAGAGAACGTGAGGAACTCCGTTCCATCGTGGAGGATGCGGGCAGGCAGGAGGTTACCGTGCTCGATAGGAATTTAGGCGCTCTGGGAACTATCGCCGCCATATCGCCATTGCTGGGCCTCACGGGGACGGTTTTCGGCATGATTCGTACTTTCGCCATCATTAGCGAGAAGGGAATCGCTCATCCCAGCCAACTCGCCGGCGGCATCAGCGAGGCCCTCATTACTACGGCGACGGGCCTCGTCATAGCGATACCCACGCTCATTTTTTACAACTATTTCACCAATAAGGCGGACCGTCTCATCTTGGAAATCGAAAAACACTCTTACCGGGTTGTCGAGACGTTGAAGCGGTGAGTAAACAGTGAAAATTCGAGACCTCAGGCGCGTGCGAGCGGAACCCGGGATGACAGCCATGATCGACATTATCTTTTTGCTACTGTTGTTCTTTGTCTTGAGTTCTTCATTTGTTCTGCAACCGGGTGTCAAGGTGGAGTTGCCGCGGACCGTGACGCAGGAACATCCTGTGCGCAAGGATTTAATCCTCATCATTGCGCGTGACAAAAGAGTATTTTTGAACAACGATCAAATACCCCTTAAATCTCTCTGGGGTCGATTGATAGAAGAGTTGAAAGTGCAGCGAGAGGGTATGATCATCATTCGGGCAGACAAAGGAGTGCCTCATGGTCTGGTGGTGCAAGTGATGGATATTGCCAAGCAGGCGGGAGCTTTGCGAATGTCGATTGCCACGGCGCCGACGAAGCGGGTGCAGAAGAAGACGACGAAGTAGCCCGAGGGAGGATGGCTCAAATACCATGAGCTTTTCATTGATTCTAACGCTATTGGTTTCCATCGCTCTTCATATGGGATTGGTTCTGCTTGGGCCCGCGGTCAAAATATCGCCTATTTTCGCCAAACAGCCTGACAGAATGGAAGTCGACCTCTTACGCCGGGAGGTGCCCATACCCGAAGCATTGCTGCCGAAGCCATTGCCCGAAGTTCCCTTGCCGAAACCATTGGATTTGAGCCGATTGCTATCTAAAAAAACTACGATCGAGCGGAACCTGGATCTTGAGAGGAAAGCGAAATTTGAAGCGCCCGAGCCGGGGGTACTGCCTGAGAGCAAGCCATTGCCTGCTCCTCCGGCGTTAGAGATGCCGGAACCGGTGCTTGCGCCCGGAAAAGTGTCCCCGATAAAGATTTCGGAGCCAGGCGGAGGGCTGGGGGAAATCGTGCTGCCGGTAGAGAACACAGGAAAATCAAAAGGTTTGAAGGGGAGAAAAAAAATCACGTTCTCGGATTCCAGAGCGGACCGCAAAATGCTGGATGAATTATCGCGATTGAGTTTTCCCCGCGATTCCAGGACGAAAAAACGAGCCGATATTGCAGGACCGGCGGCAAGACGGAGAATTCTGTTTCAGCCGAAACCACCGAAACTGGAGAGGCTCGAAAGCACGACGGAAATTGTCTTGAAGTTTTGGGTGCTGCCGGATGGTACGGTCGGTCGCGTCATCCCGATCAGAAAGGCGAGCGCTTACCTCGAGGGTTTGGCTTCGAATCACCTGAAGCGCTGGCGCTTTAGTCCTCTTCCCCCGGACGCCGACGACAGGGAGCAATGGGGCGAAATCACTTTCCGTTTTCTTTTGCGCTGAGGAACGTGTTTTGGAATACGAGGCTACGGGTTTGTTTTATGAGGAATTGGAAGAGGGCAGGTCGTGGAAGACTGCTGCGCGTACAATAGGAGAGTCCGACGTCAACGCCTTCTCCGCCCTGACGGGTGATTACACCTATCTGCACACCGATGCGGAGGCGGCGGCCAAAACTCCTTTTGGGGAAAGGGTGGGGCATGGACTGCTCGGGCTTTCATTCCTCATGGGTTTGGTGACCAGGCTCGGCATCGTCGAGGGGACGGTCGAGGCGTTTTTGGGTCTGGAGTGGCGCTTTCGCGGTCCGATTCGGTTCGGCGATACGATTGCCGGCGAGGTCGTAGTGAAGTCCAGGCGCGTTTCCAGTAAGGGCCAAGGGCTGGTGACGCTCGCGCTCAGGCTCTTGAATCAAAGGGATGAACTCATCCACGAGGGCGACGTCACCATCATGGTGGAGCGCAAGGAAAAGGACGCAGGCTAGATATTTCTCTCACCTTTCGAATCCTCATCCGAGCGGCTCTTGCCTGACTTGAGCCGCCTCGAATTTTTCGGCTCCGAATATGCTCCCCTTGGGAAAAGCCCCCGCGCGCAAATGCGGGGAAATGCGGGGGCTGAAAATTTTTTTTATGCGAAAATCCCGGGATTTTATTACTATACTACTTTATATTTATGTCGTAATTGTTTGAAATAGTGTATATTATAAACTTTTATATTCACGATTATTTTTCAGATATTTTTCGAATTTTTCATCTTTTTTCACTATTTTTCACTTTAATTTCAGACACTCATTTCCGCCGAACAACATCACGCGCGGCCGCACCATACCGAAACCCCGAAATTTCACCGGCATCGCAAGTGCGGGGAGATGCACGATCAATCCCGAGCGAGGAGGGGAATATCGAACTGATCGGGTAAAGCGGAAATACCATGGTAGGGGTCAATCCCGACCGAGGAGGGAGGGATTGCTGGCCAATGAGGGAGGTCAAACCCGAGCGGGGAGCGAGGGTTTGCGCCTTTCCCGGCCGATGAGGGAGATATCGTTTTTTGTAGGGGAGGCATATATGCGGCCCGGCCCTTCGCCCGTAGAACATGGGTCGCACGTATGGGTGGCGGACATATATGTCCGACCTGCGGGAGGAGGGATGGCGACCAATGCGGGAGGGATTGCTTCTTGCCTTTGTTCGTCATTCCGGCGTATGCCGGAATCCATGTGTTTTGCCTTTGTTTTTTATTTTCTGATTGATCCCCGCCAATGACGAGGAGATGAAAAGCCGGAGTATTGCCATTCCGCTCGGCACTGGATTCCGGCTTTCGCCGGAATAACGGCAGTGGTCAATTCTTAGCGGGGAGGGGTTTTTCAACAACCCCGGGGAGCGAGGGTTTGCGCCTTTCCCGGCCGATGAGGGAGATATCGTTTTTTGTAGGGGAGGCATATATGCGGCCCGGCCTTTCGCCCGTAGAACATGGGTCGCATGTATGGGTGGCGGACATATATGTCCGACCTGCGGGAGGAGGGTTTGACCTGCCTTTCACCCTCATCCGCCCACAATCGGCGGAAACACGCAAAGCTCGGATCCTTCGGGTATCACGGCCGATTTTTTCGCGTGCCGGCCGTCTAGCAGGACGATATAGGCTTCCTCATAAGGTATCTCGAAGCGATCGAGCACGTCGTACACCCGCGCGTCCTCGGGCAGCGTAATTTCGGCGGCGCCCTCCGGGTCCTGTTCGGGCGGCATTTTCTCCGCGAAATCGGCGAACAATTTAAGGCGTATCTTCATGGACGACCCCCTCGACTCTTTCTCACCGGGTTTGCCCCGCGCATCACGCATCACCTGTTAAAGCGGATCTGTATGGCCGGCCCTCTGGTTCTTCCCGGCGGGCCGTCATCGGCCTCTCGCCGGCATCCATGAAAACGGATTCTCACGATTCGCCCCCCAGAGCGTCTCTGGCGCGCGCGAGGGCCGCCTCGATCACCTGCTTGAGCGGTACCCCGTTTTCCTCCGCCAAGCGCTTGCAGTCCTCGTATTCGGGCGCGAGATTCGTGAGCTTCCCCTCGAAAATTCCTTTTTTCACGCGCACCCCGCCCCAGGGGAGCGCGACGTCCATCCACTCGCGCTCGGCGACCGCGCGCCCCGTCGTGCGGTGGCGAACGCCCAGGGTCGATGTCTCCCGGAACAGAAAGCGGGTGAGGGCCTCTTGTCTGGACAGGGGACTTAAAATCGTGAGTAGTTGCGCGGGCCTTCCTTTCTTGCCGGTTACGGGTATGGAGAACGCATCGAGCGCGCCCGCCTTCAAGGCGCCTTCTATGACGTGGGGGAAAAGCTCGGGACTCATGTCGTCTATGTTGGCTTCCAGCACGGCGATGGTGGTGGGAGGCCCCCCGCCCTCGGGAATCGATGCGCTTTCTCCCAAAAAGGCGCGAACGGCGTTGGGAGTGTTCGGTTGGTCCTTGTCGCCCGCGCCGTAGCCCACCCGCGATATCGTCATCTCGGGCATGGGACCGAAAAATTCCGCGCTCTCGCTCAAGAGCAAAGCGCCCGTTGGAGTGAGTACCTCGCCCTCGAGATCGCCCTGCGCCACGGGTATGCCTTCGAGCAGTTTCGCGGTCGCGGGTGCTGGAACCGGCATCCGCCCGTGCGCGCATTGCACGAACCCGCGTCCCACCGGCAGGGGAGAGGCAGCAACCCGCTCGACACCCAGCATGTGGAGACCCAGAAAATAGCCCGTGACGTCGATGATGGAATCAATCGCGCCCACTTCGTGGAAATGGATGGAGTCGATGTCCGTGCCGTGGATGCCCGCCTCCACGACTCCCAGGCGGTGAAATGCCGAGATGGCGCGTTTTTTGGGAGTTTCCGTAATCGGCGCTTTTTCGAGAATTTCCCGAATTTGGCTGTAGGAGCGGCCGTGGTGTTCCGCGTGATGGGAGCCCCCCTCTTCGTGGTGATGGTGGCGGGTTTCCTGTGTAACGTCCACTCTGAACTTTCTAGCCGAAACTCCTTGTTTGATAACTGGTTCAGAAGATAGGGAATAGCCATCGATTCCCAGTTTCGCAAGCTCGCCTTCGAGCGCCGCGAAATCGAGGCCTACGTCTATCAAAGCGCCCAGGAGCATATCGCCCGCAGCACCGGCAAAGCAGTCGAAGTAGATCGTCTTCACGAGGCGGCCGTTTGTTTGTTGATGAGGTGCGCCTGACAGGCCGCGCCGAAGCCGTTGTCTATGTTCACCACGCTTAGGCCCGAGGCGCATGAGTTCAGCATGGCGAAAAGCGCCGTCAATCCGCCCAGGTTCGCCCCGTAACCCACCGAGGTGGGCACCGCGATGACGGGGCAGGCCACCAGACCTGCGACCACCGAGGGCAGGGCGCCTTCCATCCCCGCCACGGCGATGATGACGTTGGCCTCATGTAGGGTTTTCACCTCCGCCAGAAGGCGGTGCAGACCCGCCACGCCCACGTCGTAGACGTGCGTCACCTTGGAGCCCAGGATTCGCGCGGTCACCGCCGCCTCTTCGGCCACGGGCATGTCGGAGGTGCCCGCGCAAACGACCGCGAGAGAGCCGACGGGAGCGGGCGGATTCTGGGATGGTATTTCGACGATGCGCGCCGTTTCGTGGTGATGCGCGTGGGGAGAGAGTTCGAGCAGGGCTTCTGCCTGCTCCGCCCTGGCGTGCGTGAGCAGAACCGTCTGTTCTTTCGCCATCAGGCTCTTGGCGATTTCAACGACTTGGGCTCTGGTTTTTCCCGCGCCGAAGACGACTTCGGGAAACCCGCTTCTCAGGGCGCGGTGATGATCCACCCGCGTGTGGCCCAGGTCCTCGAACGGCAGATCCCGAAGGCGCGCGACGGCGCCCTGCGGATCGAGTCGGCCCTGTTTCACCTGCTCGAGGAGTTCGAGGATGAAGTCTGGGTTCACGAGAGTATGAGAAGATCGGAGCCGCGCCCGGATTCGAGCACCTCGTTCATGCTGCCCGATCGGAACCCTTCCAGGTCGATGGTCACGTAGGTGAAGCCGGCCTCTTTCATGCGGGCGATCACTTGCTCTGAGATTTCTTCGTCCACCAGGCGCGCGACGTCGGCTTTTGGCACCTCGATTCTTGCGATTCGGTCATGGTGTCGCACCCGCAACTGCCTAAAACCCAATTCCCGCAAGGCGGCTTCCGCTTTTTCGACCTGGGCGATTTTCTCGGGCGTGATGCGGTCTCCATAGGGAAAGCGGCTCGAAAGACAGGCTTGCGCAGGCTTGTCCCAGGTGGAAAGTCCGAATGATTTGGAGAGGGTGCGGATATCTTCTTTCGTCATTCCCACTTCCATGAGCGGGCTTCTCACGCCCAGTTCCCGCGCCGCCTGCATGCCGGGCCGATGATCGCCCACGTCGTCTGCGTTCGAGCCGTCGACGATGACGGCCATCTCCTCCTGGGACGCCACGCGGCTCAAGACGGAATAGAGTTCATTTTTGCAGAAATAACAACGATTCGGCGGGTTGTTTCCAAAAGATTCATCCGCAATCTCGTCGGTGTCCACGATGATGTGGCGAATCCCGATTTGCTCTGCGAGCGCACCCGATTCTTCCAGTTCGGAGGATGCCAGGGTGACGGAGCGGCCCGTGACGGCGAGCGCCCCCGCGCCCAGGGCCTCGTGGGCTACTTTGGCCAAAAAGGTGCTGTCCACGCCGGCCGAGAATGCGACGAGAACGCTCCCCATCTCTTTCAGGGTTCGTTCGAGTCTTTTGAGTTTCACGTCCGGATTCGCATCGCTCAAGATAGATCTCCGTTCGACGGCTGGTCCCGCATATTCTAGCCGTCCTGTTCGCCGAGGGCAACGCATCGACATTCCAGGCTTCATGACGTATGACGATATCCGGTTCGTTGATAACGAGAGGCCCGGGCGCTTGTCGATTGCCGAGGGATGGTCAAATCGCTCTGAATGGTCTATATGTTCGCCGTTCGAGAGGTTCAGGACGATAACGAGTCAAAGAAAAGAGGTGTAAGGCTTTGAACGTGGAAGAGTTGCTGAGAAAGGGCGTCTCATCGCTTCATGCCTATGTTCCGGGGCGCTCCATCGAAGATGTGGCCGCCGAGTACGGGCTGGGCGAGGTCGTCAAGCTCGCCGGCAACGAGAATGCGCTCGGCCCCACGCCCGGCGCGGTGGATGCGATTCGCGGCGTGCTCGACGGCCTGCACCGCTATCCCGATGGCGGGGCGAAAGCGCTGGTGGGCCGTCTGGCGCAAAAACTGGGCGTTGCGCCATCCCGGGTGTTCATGGGAAACGGCGGAGACGACGTTCTCTCCGTTTTGAGCAGAACTTTTCTCAACGACGGGGACGAGGTGGTGATACCACGGCCCACTTTCAGCCCCTATGCGCATGTGAGCCGGGTGATGGGCGCCCGCGTCGTTTTCTCTCCCTTGCGGGATATGAAAATAGATTTGGACGACGTCTTCGCCAGGATTTCCGGGCGCACGAAAATCGTCTTCCTCTGTTCTCCGAACAATCCCACGGGCGGGATATTGACCGAGGATGAACTTGTTTCCTTTCTCGAAAAATTACCCGAGGGCTTGCTTGTGCTTCTGGATGAGGCCTACGGCGATTTCACGGACGATCCGGCTTACCCCGACAGCTCCTCTCTCATCGATCGCTTCCCGCTCGTCGTTCTGCGCTCGTTTTCGAAAATTTATGGCCTTGCGGGCCTTCGCGTGGGGTTCGCCGTGAGCAGGGAGGGCGTCGTCGAGTACATGAACCGCGTTCGTGAGCCTTTCAACGTGAATCAACTCGCGCAAGCGGCGGCTTTGGCCGCGCTCGAGGACGACGACTACAGGGAGCGCGCCATCGCTCTGGTGCGAGAGGGAAAAGAAACGCTCTACCGGGCGTTCGAGGAGATGGGACTGGCATACGTCGAGAGCCAGGCCAATTTTATTTTCGTGCGCGTGGGCGATGGGGACGGCGCGATGGATGCGCTGATGCGCGAGGGCGTCATCGTTCGCCCCGGCAGCGCTTTCGGTTGTCCCGATTGGATTCGCGTAACCATCGGGCTAGAGATAGAGAACGAACGCTTCCTCTCGAAGCTCACGAATTTTCTCGCCTGAAGCCGTTTCGGGTCGGCAGAATTCGGTAAAACGATCAATGCTCACCCCTTGAAGTTTGGCATACCCTCATGGGGGTAGAAGCCTGTTCCTGTGGACAGCGTGATGCCCTTGTAGGGGTCGCATATATGCGACCCATGTTTTGACGGTGAAAAAGCAGGGCCGCATATATGCGGCCCCTACAGTCACGTTGCCGACCCCAAAGACATAGGGGCCGTTCGCGAACGGCCCCTAAACGCTCGTCTCATGCCTCGCCAGAGCGGAATGGGTTCTTGAAAATAAAAAACCCCCTACACCGGACATTGCACCTCCAGCGTCGGGGGTTTAACTTTATATCGGATGATTTTTGTCTAAAGCGCCTTCAAAAGTTTGCGCTTATTTGTTCACCGCGTCCTTGAGGCTTTTGCCTGCGGAGAACTTGGGCGTCTTGCTCGCCTTGATCGAGATCTGCTCGCCCGTTTGGGGATTGCGGCCCGTGCGAGCGGCCCGCTTTGAGACGGAAAATGTTCCGAAGCCGACCAGGGAGACGCGGTCGCCTTTTTTCAGGGCTTGCGTGACGGAATCGAGCAAGGATTTAAGAGCCCTGTCTGCTGCGGCCTTCGAGATACCGGCTTCCTCTGCGATTTTTTCTACGATATTCGATTTCTGCATTCAGGAGTCCCCCCAGAATTGTACGGGCCTTATGAAAGGTCTTCGTTTCATATCGAATGTATTTCTGTAGGTAGGGCAATTTAGCGTAGCCGCGCGAAGAGGTCAATAGAAAACGGGACGAAAGCGATTTTTTGCACCGCCAAACGCATGATTTATACACGTAACTCACACAATATCAATTATTTGTGAAAATTTACAGAATCTTTACAAAAAGGACATGATTTTTGCCGAAGGGGGCGAACTAGCGAAGCGAGAGGCCGGTGCGGCGCGGCATTTTGCGAAGTCGTTCATAGCGCGCGACGGTCGGCTGGTCGAGCAGGGGTTTGGGCTCGTTCTCGAGGTTTTGTTGGTGGACGTCATTCGCAAAACCTTTCATGCCGACCCGGGGCAGCGCCTTGCCGATAAAGCGCTCGATGTTCTTGACGGGCGTGATTTCGCCGGGCGACATAAGCGTCATGGCGTAGCCGATGCGGCCGGCGCGCGCCGTTCTGCCTGCGCGATGCACGTAGTCCTCGGGGTACTCGGGCACGTCGTAATTGATGACGTGCGAGATGCCCGTCACGTCGATGCCGCGCGAAACGATGTCCGTCGCCACGAGAATTCGGTGCTTGCCCTGGCGAAAGCCCGCCAGCGCTTTTTCTCTTTGGCGCTGGTTTCTGTCGGAATGAATCTTGGCGACGGAAATTTTCTCGTTCTCCAGGAAATTGCACAGCACATCGGCCCCGGCTTTGGTTCTCGTGAAGATGAGAACGCTGGTGGGGTTGTATTTATCGATGATGCCCAACACGCCGCGGGGCTTGTTCGCCATGCTGATGGGGTAGACGCCGTGGTGGATGCCCTCCGCCGGAGTCGATGGCGGCGAGATGTTGATCTGGACCGGCTCGCTCACCGCGCGATTCGCCAGGTCCTGAATTTTCTCGGGCATAGTGGCGGAGAAGAGCATGGTTTGCCGCTTTTGGGGCAGGCGTTTCAGAATATCGGTGATCTCCTCGGCGAAGCCCATGTCCAGCATGCGGTCGGCCTCGTCGATGATGAGTATCTCCAGTTTCCTGAAATGAACGGATTTCCGGTTCAAGTGATCGAGCAGTCTGCCGGGCGTCGCGACGACGATGTCCACGTCGTCCTGGAAAGCCTGGAATTGCGGCTCGTAGTCCACTCCGCCGTAAATGACGGCGCACGAGGTTTCGAGGTGTTTGCCCAGGCGGTGGAATTGTTCTGAAACCTGTATGGCCAGCTCCCGGGTGGGCGTCAGGACGAGACACCGCGTGCCCGAGTCGCCTTGTAAATGTTCGAGAGTCGGCAGTGCGAACGAGGCCGTTTTCCCCGTGCCCGTCTGGGCGCAGCCGATGATGTCCCGACCCTCGCGCGCGACGGGAATCGCCTCCCACTGGATGGGAGTGGGCGCGCCGAATTCCAGACCCTGAATCCCGCGGAGCAGTTCCGGCCCGAAGCCGAGTTCCCGGAAGCCTTCGGGCGCGTCTGCGACGTCGAAATCGCCCACGCCGAAGTCGGCGGGGTCTTTCCGGTAGATAACGCCGTTATAGGAGGGATTCGCGGCTTTCTGGGGTTTTTGTGGTGCGGCCTGCGCCCCGGATGTTGCGGGTTTTTTCTTGCGGCGTCTTTTGTTTCTGTTGCTTTTCGGCGGCTGGTCGCCGCTTGTTTGTTTTTTCGATTCTATGCTCGTTCCGTTTTGCTTATGCAATGTTTCTCCATTATTTTGTTTTCTCCGCGGGCGTCTGCGCCGGCGGCGCGGATTCGCGGAATTCGTTGTCGTCGGGTCGGTTTTTTCCTGCCGGGATTCGCCATCGGCGGTCTTTGGGGCCGAGTCGGGGTCTCTCCGCCCGGTATGGTTTGCGGATGGCACGGAAGCGGATTCCTGAACCTTGGCGGGAGATGGGTTCCGGGGGGCGTCTTCTTTGTTTTTGGAGCTTATGATGCTCGCTAAATGTTTGATAATTCTCACGATGAGTGTTTATAGGAGAGATGTGAGAGTCTGTCAAGCGCGAATCCCGAGGACTCGTAATTGCAAGGGAGTGGGTTCATGAGGAAAAAAGGGGTCGTTTTGTGGCACCAGGAGACCATCGACGCGCGCGAGGTTCCGCTGTTCGCCCGGTGGTGCGAGGATTCGGGCATCGACTCGCTCTGGTTTCCAGAGACCTGGGTGCGCGACGGCAGCATCCACGTCGCCATGGCGGCGCAGGCGGTGGACAACATCAAGCTCGGCTCGGCGGTGTTCAACATCTACGGCAGAAGCCCGGGCCTCATGGCCCAGACGGCGGCGGAACTCGACGTCCTGAGCGATGGCCGCTTCCATCTGGGGCTGGGCTCGAGCGGCCAGGCGGTGATCGAGAACTGGCACGGGGTTCCCTTCGGCAGCCCGCTCAAGCGCTCCCGGGAGATGGTCGAAGCCCTGCGCCAGGCGTTCCGGGGCGATCGCGTGGAGCTCGGTGGTGAAATCTACCGGATGAGCGGCTTCAGGCTGAGGCGAAAGCCGGTGCAGGAGCGCCTGCCCATCTATCTGGGGTCGAACGGCCCGAATTATACGAGACTGACCGGGGAGATAGCAGATGGGTGGATTCCTTTCTGCATTCCGTTTTCGAGAATGAAAGACGCGCTGAAATTCCTGGAAGAGGGCGCGGAATCGGCGGGCAGGGCGGTCTCCGAGGTCGACGTGGCGCCCTTCGTCTACGCGGTGCCTTTTGATGACATCGACCGCGCGCGCGCACTCGTAAAGCCCGAACTCGGGTTCTACATCGGGGCGATGGGCGATTACTACCATGCCCAGCTCACGCGCTGGGGCTATGGGGAGGATGCCGACAGCATCCGGGCGGCCTGGCGGAAGGGAGGCCGCAGGGCGGCGGGAGAAGCCCTCTCGGACGCGCTGCTGGATGACCTCGCCATTTGCGGCCCCAAATCCAGGTGCAACGAGATGCTGGCCGCTCTGAGAGAGGCAGGCGTCACGCAGCCGCTTTTCCGCGTGCCCGACGAGACGCCCGAAGAGGACATGAAGCGAGCTCTCCGGATTCTGGGAGAACTCGACTAGAAAGCTATACGGGGTATCGCCCCCAGCCTGCGATGTGGCCCCTCAGATAGCAGATTTGTCCGATGTGGGAGATGTGATCGCCCAGATATCTTCCCACCAGCAGGCCGATCTTGATGGGCTTGCCGCTGATAAAATCGATTTCTTCCCGGTCCAGGTCCGCCGCGCTTAATCCCGAGAGGCAGGGGAGCGTATTCCCGCGCACTGCTTCGAAATAGCCCATCAGGGCGTCCTTGTTGGTTTTAAGCTCAAGGACCTGATCTAGGGTGAAGCCCACGCCGTCGCATTCGGGATCGGGCTCCATGCCGAAGCGATCGTGCCATTTTTCTTCTATCCAAAGTTCCGGGGTTTTAGCGATGCAAGAGAAAGTCCTGTCCTCAAAGCGCGTCATGTGCCAGACGAGCCAGCCCATAGGGTTGTCGTTCGAACCCGGCTGAATCATCAAGTCCGCATCGGTGACGTCTTCCATGACTTCTCTAAGCCTCATCCCGTAGGCTTCCAGGCGCTCTCCTATGATTGTCGGCGCGTCCATGACCGGGTTTTCCTCCTTTGTGATGGAGACGAAAAACGCCCCTCGAAAACAGGGGCGTTTCTGGGCGACTGGTCTCGCTAGATCGCGGTGCCGGCGCCGGCAGTGAAGATGGTTTGCTCCATTTTGGGCATCCCCTCGAATGCGGGGTCCTCGTTCACCAGTTTGGCCAGGTATTCATCCACGTGCTCCGCGTTCGACCAGGTGCACTTATAGGCCACTTTCCCGTCCTTGCCGACGAGCCAGATGGTGTTCGGCAGATCTCCGAGCTTGGCGTGAACCTTCTGGTCCATCTCGTCGACCAGGATATTGGTTTCCATGTTCTTGACCTCGGCCAGCATTTGGGCGTAGCTCCGCTTGTGTTCGTAGGATTCATGGTTTCTGATCTCCGGGAATCCGCGCTCGCCCGCGTGCGGTTCTCTCACGTAGAGATTGAAGACGACCACGTCGCGATCCGCATATTTCTCCTGCAACTCTTCGTAAAACGGCACCTGCCGCCTGTATGGCGGTCACGTGATGGCGCCCGTGGTCATCACCACGTATTTCTTGCCCAGATAATCCGCCATGCGGTAGACGTTCCCGTGAATATCCTTGAGTTCGAAGTCGGGGAAGGCGGTGCCGGGGGGATGAACGTTCGGAAATTTATCGTAAAAACTTTTGACCCGTTTGCTCGTGACGAGTTTGATGGTCTTCCACAGATTCAGGTACTGCCAGGACCAAAAACCCGCCAGCGGTCCCCAGGGTTTCGGGACTGAATCGTTAGCCGGCCTCATATGAAAATACTCCTCTGCGATATGCGCTTGATTGTATGATGGCGTATGCACTGACCTTGTTTACCCAATCGCAGAGTGAAACACAACCGCCTGGGCCGGGTAGCGAAAGAGCGTTTTGACAGGCGCATTTTTGGAATTTATTTCAATTTATATTTCAGTTATTTATTATTTTTGCCTAAAGTAAATTATACCTACTGGAAGTCGAACGACAGTTGCGGCTCCTTCTCCACCGAAACGTCTTTTTGGGGATGATTCGGAAAAGTGGACTCTCCTCCCCGGGTGCGTGGCGGTTTTTTCGGTGGGTTTGTTGCGCCGGCTTCTTCGGGCAGTGCATGTGCGGGGGATACGGATTCACCCGGCGGGGTCCACCTAGGCTTTCTCTTCTTCGGCGGAATGTCGCCGGGAGTCTCCTCGTGCGGCTTTTGGGGGTTTTGACGTTCGTTTCTCGCTCGTGCGCCTGAGACCGCCGTCTCGAGAGCCGCCGTCAGGTTTTTGGGTCTCTCCCAGGCGGCTTCTTGCGGGGATGGCAACTCCCCGCCCTTCATGTGCATGAGTTTGGTTTTGATGTCCTCGATGCGCGCGTAAAAGCCGGGGCTATGTGGGGTGGAGGGTATTCGGAGAAATTTTCTGTCGATGTGGTGCATGAGTTCGTGAATGAGGGTATCCATAAACGTCTTGCCTGCGACGACCTGTTTGCGAATAGACGTCAGGTTGGCGATTTCGATCATCGCGTTTTCGCAATAATAGACGCCGTACAGCTTATAGGCGAGTTTTCCGCCGCGCAGCTTGTGGGGTTGCCGCTCTTCGTACACGCGCAGGCGCGCGCGGGGGATTTTGAGGCTGCCGCAAATGTTGTCGAGCAGTTTCTGGCCCAGCGCTTCGCGCTCGTTCGCGCTCGTGGATGCGATGAGTTTTCTGGTGAATTCGCGCTCTTCCGCTGCGGGTTGGTATTCGAGTGCCGGGAATTTGTTGGAGCGCGTGAAATCCGGCGTGTCGCGTCGCCTGCCCATGGGAAAACCGTTTCCGAGACAAGTGGCGGGCGGAACGAGTCGCAGATGCGTGATGGGCTACCGATGCAGCATTATACGGGAATCAAGCCCCCGTGGCGAGGGCCTTGTTTCAGGTCTAGTCGCTCTCGAGAATCTCCTCGATCGTCACAATCCGCCTCTCCGCGTTGCTCTTCAGGATCGCCCGCATGATGGCGAGCGCCCGAACTCCGTGACGCCCGGTGACTTCGGGGTCCCTGTCCTCTCGAATCGCGCCGACAAGGTCGTCGAATTGCTCGCGGTTGGCCAGGAGTCTTCCCTCCACGAGGTCGTGGTCGAGTTCTACGATTTTGGTTTCCAGACCGCCCATCAGGTCGATGGGCCGCTTGAGGGTCGGGTTTTCCGTCGTGGAGAGGCTCAGGTTCGCTTCGGTGCCCTGAACGTCGAATGCGAAGTGGAACGGGGCCAGGTAGCTGCCCGAGATTGTGCCCATCAGTCCGCTTTTGAAGCGCAAAATGGCGGCGGCGGCGTCTTCCTGGGGGTTGGGGCCGCCCACCTTGGCGCATGAGCCGCTCACCTCGTCCACGTCGCCGAAGAGGTATTCCATCATGTCCGCGAGATGGATGGTGTAGCTGTAAAGCGGTCCTCCCGGGTTCTCCGTGGCGTCCCACCGCATGCTCTCGGGACCGGCGGTGAAGCCGTGGTTGTTCGAGAACGTGGCGACCGTGTAGTTCACCAGCCCCAGATTTCCGCTCTCCACGATTTCTTTCGCCTTGCGGAACATCGGCCAGCGCCTGAAGTTCTGCCCCATGTGGAGTTTCACCCCAAAGTCCCTGCACGCCTGATCGACGGCTTTCGCATCGGAGACGCTCAGCGCCATGGGTTTTTCCAGATGAACGTGCTTGCCCGCGCGCGCGGCGGCTATGGCGATTTCCTTGTGGACGGAGTTCGCCGTGGCGATGACGACGGCTTCTGTCTCGGAGTCGGCCATCACCTCGTCGATGGAGGCGAAGTTCCTGCCGCCGTATTTGCCGACAAATTCTTCTCGGGAGGAGGGAGTGCGGGCGAATCCGCCGGTTACTTCCACTTTCCCGGAGGCGAGGGCGGCGTCCGCAAGCACGGCGCCCCACCAGCCGAGCCCGATGAAGGCCATGCCGATTTTAGGTGCATCATTCATCAATGGATACCTCGTAAGAAAACATATGTGCGTTTCACCTAAAGCGAATGGAGAGGCGGATAGCCGATGTCTTCTAGCGGCCCTGCCATTCGGGTTTTCTCTTCTCCATGAAGGCCGCAAGGCCCTCCTGCGTGTCCCGGGAGGTCTGCAGGCGATAGCTGATGAGTTTGGCCATGCTGATGCCCTCGCGCACGTCGGGCGTTCTCAGTCCCTTGAGAACCGCCTCTTTCGTGTGCCGGACGGAGAGCGGCGCGTTCTCGTTGATGAGGGCGGCCATGGCGCGCGCCTCGTCCATCAGCGCGTCCTGGGGCACTACCTTGTTCACCATGCCCCAACGAGCCGCTTCTTCCGCCGGGATGTTTCTGCCGGTCAGCATGAACTCCATGGCGATGCCGGGCGGGATGGTCTTGGGCAGCCGCTGGTGTCCGCCCAGGCTCATCGCGCCGTATTTGGGCTGCGGGTAGCCGAAGACGGCGTTTTCAGATGCGATTCGGATGTCGCACGAGAGCGCCAGCGAGCACCCGCCCCCGAAGGCATAGCCGTTCACCGCGGCGATCATGGGCTTGTAAATCTCGAATTCGCCGTACCACACCGTGGGCGAGTCGTGATCCTTGTACTGGCCTTCGCTCTCCACCACCAGGTTGAGGTCGTGGCCCGCGCAAAACGCGCGATCGCCCGCGCCGGTGACGATGGCCGTCCACGCCTCATCGTCTTTCGCGAATTTCTGGCAGGCGTCGTACATCTCGTCCACCATTTCCTCGGTGTAGGCGTTGAGCTTCTCGGGCCGGTTCAGGGTGATGGTGGCGGTTTTATCTTTCATTTCATAGATGACGAGGCTCATCGGTGGTCCTCCGTGTTCGATTCGGCGAATGCGCGCGCGTATGTTCGTTGGGCCGAAAGTAGCGAGGCCGGGCCATCAAGTCAATGATGCGGGGATTCCACCCGCATTTCCGCTTGCACCCGGAACCCCGCCCATCAGGCGTTTTCTTGACAGGTTCCGGCGCGGGTGTTAGCGTCGCCGCGAAATTCCATATTTTGAATAATCTTTTGCGGACTCGATATTTTCAGGCCGAAATCTTTGTTTTTCGAGGAGGAAGACGCAATGACGGACTACCCCACGTGGGCGCGCGGCTCGATGATGGTCGACTGGGAGCACCGCATCGACATGGACCGGATGCGCCGAGAGCGGGTCGAGAAGACCCAGGCGGCGATGAAGGAACAAGGCATCGACGCCCTCATCCTCTGGAAGGATGAGAATGTGCGCTATCTCACCAGCGCGCGCGTCATCATGATTCAGTACCGCTCCTCCACCACCTACGGCGTATTGCTGAGGCAGGAGGGAAATCCGACGCTGCTGGCCTCGAGCGGCGAGGCGCACCGCATCGAGGAGTGCATGCCCTGGATAGACGATTACGTGCCCATCGGTATCCTGGAGGAGCCGGGCCTCGTCGAGCACACGGTGGGCACCGACATCAAGACGCGATTCGACGACTGGGGGGTTTCGAACGGCGCCATCGGCCTCGACGGGCACACCTTCACCCAGCGGGAGATGATCGAAAAATACTTCCCCGAAGCCAACTTCGTGGACGGCGAGCAGTTCATGTACATGAGCCGGGTGCAGAAGACGACGGATGAGATCGCCTGCCTCCACCAGGCGTGCGCGATTGCCGACGCCGTGACCATCACGGCGCTCAACCACGCCGAGCCGGGCGTGCGCGAGTTCGACGTGGCGGCGGAAGCCATGAAGACGCTCTTCACCCACGGCGGTGAGTTCGGGCATCTGGCGTCTCCGTTCGTGGCTTCGGGCGAACACATGGCGCCGCCGACGCGCTTTCCCACGGATAAAATCATCAGAAACGCGGACATCGTCTTCATCGACATCGGCGCCTGCTGGAACGGGTATTTCGGCGACTGCGGGCGCGCGAAGGTGGCGGGCGGCCCGCCCCATCCCATGCAGCGAAAGGTGTATACGACCGTGTATAAGGCGCTCAGGGCGGGAATCGAAAAGATGCGCCCCGGCTACACGAACGACGACTCGGCGGCGGAGTTTCTGGAAGTGGCGCGCTCCGCGGGTCTCGAGGAAAACTTCATCAAGCTCTTCATCGGTCACGGCTGCGGCATCTCGCCCAACGAACCTCCCTATGTGGGCGAGGTGATGCCCGGGGCCGAGAGCGTGGATTTCTTGCCGGGGATGACGTTCGCCATCGAGCCTTTGATATTCGTCCCGGGCATTCCGGGCGGAGCTGGCGTGCGCATCGAGGATCATATTCTCATCACCGAGGATGAACCCGTCTATATGACGCGCGCTCCCTATTGCGAAGAACTGATCATTCAGGATTGAGCAGGCGTTGGCTTGAATCGGCGCCCCTGGCATGAGGTCCGGGGGCGCTTTTTCATTATGAGACGAGGCATGCGTTGACAGAGATTCCCCTGGCCATTGCGGCGTCGGCCTTTTTCGCGCTGACGTTCATCTTCTCGCGCATGGCGACGCGGGAGGCGACGCCCGTGTTCGGCGGGTTCGTGGCCTCGGCCGTGGTGACGCTGCTCTATCTGCCCTGGATAGCGGCGAGCGTGCCGATGAGCGCTTTTGCCAACCCGCACCTGCTCTGGTTCGTGGGGCTCGGCGTGATCACCCCCAGCATATCGAGGACGTTCCAGTTCGCGGGCGTCCAGCGCATCGGGGCGGCTCCTTCGGGTATCCTGCGCGGTCTGGGACCGCTCTTCTCAAGCACGCTGGCCGTCTTGCTCCTCGGCGAGCAACTCACGCCTGTCCTCGCCCTGGGAACCGCGCTCATCGTCTGCGGCATCGTCGTCTTGTCGATCAGGAAAGATGAGATGCGCTCGTGGGCTCTCACCGGAATCGCCTACGCCATCGGGGCCACGCTCATATGGGTCATGCGCGACCTCATCATCCGCTACTCCTCTCCCGATGTGCCCTACAAGACGCTGGCGATTTTCGTGATGGCGGGGACGTCGAGCATCGTCATGGCATTTGTCCTGGCGAATTCCAAAAGCGGTCGCAGGGACTTCACCGGGAAGGGCCTCTTTTATTTCGTGCTTGTGGGAATCTCCAGTTTTTCGGCGCTGACGGCGCTTTTCTTCGCGCTCGAGGAGGGCCGCATCGTCGTCGTGTCGCCGATCACCTCGGCGCAGCCCCTGTTCGTGCTGCTCTTCTCACGCTTTCTGCCGCAGGGCATGGAGACGCTGACGCCGCTCATGGTGCTGGGCGCGGCCTTCATCGTCGCGGGAGGCGCGCTGATAAGCCTCGTGTGATCAGTCGGCGAGCCTGTCCTCTAAGCCGAGTCCTTCGGCCATCTCCCTGAGTTGGGCGAGCACGGGCGCGGCGACGGGCACGCCCTCGCGGCGCATTTCTTCTTTTCTTCGCGCGAGGTTCTCGCCGGGAATCCGGATGGGGCCTTTGCCCTCCATGGGGGCGGAATTCCTGATCTCGCGGATTCTCAGGTCCATCTCCGCCTTGAAATCATCCAGGTCGCGGAAGATGTCCGGCCGCATGGCGAAAAAGACCTGGCCGGTGTTCGTGGGCGTCTTGAAATCCTTGTTGAAATCGATGACGTCCGAACCGAAGGCCGCTCCGTTCAGCACGCCGGCGAGCGCGCCGATCATCATGTTCAAGCCATAGCCCTTGTGTCCCCCGATGGGGAGCAAAAAACCCTCCTCGGCCCGCGAGGCGTCGGTGAGGGGTTTCCCGTCTCTGGTCATCATCCAGCCCTCGGGCATCGGCTTTCCCTCCTGGGCGTAGACTTTCACCTTGCCGTAGGAGGTCTCGGTGGTGGCCATGTCGAGGACGAAGGGCGGCTCCTCGCCCGCCGGAATGGCGTAGGCGATGGGGTTGGTGCTCAGGAGCATGTCGACGCCGCCCCAGGGGGGCATGTGGTTGGCGTTGGCGACGGCCATGTACATGCCGATCATATCGTGCGCGAGGGGTATGGCGGCGTAGACCCCCGCGGCGCCGGCATGGTTTCCGTGATGTATGCCGATCCACGCCAGACCGCTTTCTTTCGCCTTTTGGATGGCCAGTTCGGCCGCGAACGTCACGACCACCTGGCCGAAGCCGTTGTCCCCGTTCACCAATGCGCTTACCGGGGTTTCGCGCTCGGCGCGTATGTCGGGCCGTAAGTTGTATCCGCCCTCGCGGATTCTGCGGCAATAGGGAGGGAGCCTGAAGATGCCGTGTCCGTGCATCCCGTGGAGGTCTGCTTCGATCATGCGGACGGCGCAGATGCGCGCATGATCGTCCAAAACATCGTGCGCGACCAGGACGGCGTGAATGAAACTCTCCAGGCGTTCAACGGGGTAGCGTAGCTCGGACATGGGGTCTCCTCGGTCGACTTGCGTTTTTGAGCCTTATGGGACGTGTTCGCGAGCCTTGTTCGGGCGATAATAATCCATGATGTCTGTAAAGATTCCTTAAACTCGGGTTTCCCCACGAATCAGGTGAGATTTATATGATATATTCCCATGAGCCGTCATGGAAGGCGAATTCGCATATATAGTATATAAAACGCGAATTTGCCGGTGTGGAGGATGAACGCAACTCCAGCCGCAATCCAAAAGGGGATGATGATGAATTTCATAAAAAAGCCCGAGTGGTCGATGCCTGAGCGCGAGGCCACGCCGGAATCCGTGTTCTTGAATCGTCGTAATTTTCTGGCGGGCGGCGCGGGTTTGATGCTGAGCCAGATGGTGACGCCTCCCTACTGGCCCGAGCGCGACGGTCCGCTCGCCCTGGCCAAAGCGAATAAAGGGAGCGCTAATCCTAAGGATCAGACAGTGGGTCTTTACCCGGCGCGGCGGAACCCTGCTTTCACTCTGGACCGTCCCCTGACGGAAGAAAAAGTGGCGGCCGAGTACAATAATTTTTATGAGTTCGGCGGCTCCAAGGCAATCTCCTGGCTGGCCAGGCGCATGGAGACGCGCCCCTGGCAAGTGGAGGTGCAGGGACACGTCAAGAAGCCCAAAACCTATGACATCGATGAATTGATCAAGGGCATGACGCTCGAGGAGCGGCTGTATCGTTTCCGCTGCGTGGAGGCATGGGCGATGGCCGTTCCGTGGACGGGTTTCAGGATTTCCGAGTTGATCAAGAAAGTAGAGCCCACGAGCAAGGCGAAATACATCAAATTCACGACTTTCCTGAACCGCAAGGTGGCGTTGGGACAGCTCCAGGTCTGGTACCCGTGGCCGTACGTGGAAGGCCTCACCATGAAGGAGGCGATGAACGAACTTGCGATGATGGGGACGGGCGTTTACGGGCATCCCCTGCCGCAGCAGCATGGCGCGCCCCTGCGCCTGGTGGTTCCCTGGAAGTTTGGGTTCAAGAGTATAAAATCCATCGTTTCCATCGAATTCACCGACAAGCGGCCCCGCACGTTTTGGGAGAGGGCGGCCCCCAGCGAATACGGCTTCTGGGCCAACATCAACCCGAAGTTCAATCACCCCAGGTGGTCCCAGGCCTCCGAGCGCATGCTGGGAACGAACAAGAGAAGGCCGACACTCCTGTTCAACGGCTATGCGAAATGGGTGGGAGACATGTATCCGGACATGAACGACCGGAAGTATTTCATGTAAGCGTGGGATTTAGACAAAAAACCATCTTCCGGCCTCAACAGGGCAGGGGGATGGTTTTTTTTGTGCGAGACAATGGGATGCGTCCGGGGGAGGGAATGTCGATGGGACCTTGAAAAAAAGCGTGGCTCCCAATTTCACTCCCCCTTGAGGGTCAATCCCGATTGAAAAATGAGGGATTGTCGGCAAGACAAGGGCAAAGCCCGCAGTCGAGCCGGTGGGGGTCAATCGCGACCGGGAAGGGAGCGATTGCTCCTTTTTAAGTCAGGCAGGCCCTCCTTCCTCTGTCGGGCCTGACCCCCCACCGCATCAGCCTTCGCCCCCAAGGCGCTCGGCTTCTGCGACATTCCCTCCCTCTTCGTTCGGAAATGACCCTCAAGGGGGGAGTTATTTCGAAGCGCGCATCAAGGGGGGAATGATATTAAATATTTTATTTTTCCGTAGGGACAGGCCCCCGTGGTTGTCCTTCTTCTTGGCGGATGTGATCAGGACAGGCACGGGGGCCTGTCCCTACACTTTCAGAGCCTGATCGAGATCCTCGATTAAATCGTCCGCGTCCTCGATTCCCACGGACAGGCGAATCAGGGTATCGCTGATGCCCAGCGCTTCTCTGCTTTCCTCGGTAAGGGAGGCGTGGGTCATGATGGCGGGATGCTCCACCAGGGATTCGGTGCCCCCGAGGCTCTCCGCCAGGGTGAATAGCCGGACGTTTTCCAAAAACTTCCGCGCCTCGGCCAAGCCTCCTTTCAGATAAAACGCCAACATACCCCCGAAACCGCTCATCTGCTTTTTGGCCAGCTCAAACTGGGGATGGGATTCGAGTCCCGGGTAGATAACTTTCTCCACGCCGGCGTGTCCCTCTAAAAACCCGGCGATTTTGATGGCGTTTTCCTGGTGTTTTTCCATCCGCACGGGGAGGGTGTCGATGCCCCGCATCGTCATGTAGCAATCAAAGGGGGCGGGAGTCGCTCCGAGCGCGTTCTGATAATGCTTGATGCGCTCATAAAGCGCTTGGCTTTTCGTCACCAGGGCGCCGCCGACGACGTCGCTGTGTCCGCCGATGTATTTCGTCGTGCTGTGAACGGCGATGTCCGCGCCCAGGGCGAGCGGCCTCTGGAAGTAGGGACTCATGAAGGTGTTGTCCACGGCGACGATGGCGCCGTCTTTCCCGTACGTGGAGGCGATGCTCCGGATGTCGGCCATCTTGAGGAGCGGGTTCGTGGGGCTTTCTATCCAGATGAGTCTCGTGTTTTCCCTGATTTTACCGGCGAGGGATTCTTCATCCTCCATGTCGACGTAGTCGCACGAGATCCCGAATTTTTCAAACCCCCGGAAATCCTTGCCCGTGATGAGGCGGAACGTTCCGCCGTACACGTCATCCGAGCAGAGCATGTGGTCGCCGTGGGAGAGAAGGGCGAAGAGTATCGTGGCGCTGGCGCCCAGACCCGAGGAAAACGCCAGCCCGTGGCATTCGGTATCCTCGTTATCGGGGCGCTCGAGGCCCGCGATGTTCATCTCCAGGGCCTCTCGCGTCGGATTGCCCGAGCGCGAGTATTCAAAATCACCGACGGGATCGCCGGGCGTATTTTGTTTGAACATGCTGCTCAAGCAGATGTCGGGCTTCACGGCGCCGGTAAGTTCGTTGGGTTCTTTTCCGTGGTGAACCGCTCTGGTGGATATTTTCATTTTACTCCAAGAAGGCGAGGGGAGACTCCAGTTTTCGTGATGATGTCTATTGCAAGGCGTTCTTCATCGAGTACGCCGGTATTTTTGTGTAAAAAATCGCGCTTGTTCACTCAACCAGCGCCCGTGCGGCTTCTTCCTCATCCAGGAACGCGTTGGCCGCCATCCATTCGTCGGAAAATATCTTGCTGAGATAAAACATGCCCGAATCCGGCATCAGGGTAACGATTCTCTCCGGTTTTCCGAGGGATTCCGCGTACCGGACGGCGCCGGCGACCGCGCCGCCCGCAGAGCCGCCCACCAGGATGCCTTCTTCTCTCGCCGGCCTGCGCGCCATCAGGAGGCATTCCTTGTCGGTGACCCGAACGACTTCGTCCATGTTGTCGAAACTGAGCGTTGCGGGCTTGAAGCTCTCCCCGATTCCCTCGGTCTTGTAGGAGCCCGCCTCGGGGTTCGTTTCCCCGTAAAAAAGGCCGTACAGAATCGAGCCGATGGGGTCCACTCCGACGACTTTGATATCGGGATTTTTCTCTTTCAGGAATCTTCCCGTGCCCGAGATGGTGCCGCCGGTGCCGAGACCGGTGACGAAGGCGTCGAAATCGCCTCCCGTCTGACGCCAGATTTCAGGCCCCGTCATGCGGTAGTGGGACTTAGGGTTGTTCGTGTTGTTGTATTGATTCGCCAGAATGGAGTTGGGCGTTTCCTCCACGATTCTGCGCGCGACGCAGTAGTGGCTCTCCGGGTCGTCCAGCGCCACCGTGGGTGTGACGATGACTTTCGCGCCGTATGCGCGCAGCCGGTCGATTTTCTCCTGGCTCATCTTGTCGGGCATCACGAAAACGCAACTGTAGCCCTTGATGGCTGCGACGATGGCGAGTCCCGCGCCGGTGTTCCCGGAGGTGGCCTCGACAATCATTCCGCCCGGCTTGAGTTCGCCCTTTTTCTCGGCGTCTTCGACGATCAGCGGCGCAATGCGGTCTTTTACCGACAAGCCGGGGTTCATGTATTCGACCTTGACGAACAGTTCCGATTCCACTTCCGCGCCGACCGAGTTGAGCCTTACGATCGGCGTGTCGCCGATGGCCTCCAGAATGTTGTTCTTCACCCGGTCGCACCCTTAAAAGCAGCTTGAAGACCCGAAAACCTCGTACTTGCGAGACGATTATGCGGTATCCGCGCGGGGTTCGTCTACAAATCATCCAGAATTTCGACGGCCTGAAACGTTTTTCCCTCCATGAACTCGAGGCTCGCTCCACCGCCCGTGCTCACGTGGGTCACTTTCTCGCTCAACCCGGCCATCTCGATGGCCGCAGCGCTGTCGCCGCCGCCGATGACGGTCGTGGCGCCGTTTTTCGTCGCCTCCGCGAGGGCGTGCGCGACGGTGAAAGTGCCCGTATCGAACGGCTTGACCTCGAAAACGCCCATGGGGCCGTTCCAGACGATGGTTTTCGCCTCTGCGATCATTCCAGAAAACCGACGTGCGGATTCGGGGCCGATGTCGAGACCCATCAGGCCATCCGGGATTTCTCCCTGAAAAACCTCGAATTCCGCTCCTTTCTCGATGGCGCGCGCTGCGACGACGTCCGTGGGTAAAACGAGTTTCTCACCGCCTAGGGATTGCAGCCGCGCGGCCACGTCGAGTTTGTCTTCCTCCACGAGGCTCGCGCCCGTGTTTTTGCCGTTCGCCTTCATGAACGTATACACCATGGCCCCGCCGATGAGCACCCGGTCGCATTTGCTCAAAAGGGCTTCTATGACCATCATTTTATCGGAGACTTTCTTTCCCCCGATGATGGCGAGGAAAGGCCTCATCGGTTCGTTCAGCGCTCCGCCGAGGTATTGAAGCTCCTTGGTCAGCAAGAATCCCGTGACGCGGGGTTTGCCCGCCATCATCCCCGGTACGGTGAGCATGCTCGCGTTGTCGCGGTGGCAGGTGCCGAAGGCGTCGTTCACATAAACGTCGGCCAAAGACGCCAGCCCTTGCGCGAAGGTGTCTTTTTCCGCTCTTAGCGCTTCATCCTGGGCCGCCGCCTTATCCTTGATCTGCTCGGCCTTGTGAAAGCGCAAGTTTTCGAGGAGGCAACATTCCCCGTCTCCCAGCGCGGCTGCTGCGCTCTCGGCCGCGGGTCCCACGCAGTTTTCCGAAAAAACGACGCTTTTGCCCAGAAGTTTCTCCAGGCGTTCGGCGACGGGCCTGAGCGTCCATTTGCTATCGGCTGGTGGGCCTTCTCCCGTCGGGCGTCCGAGATGGCTCATGAGAATGAGGCGGCCTCCACCATCCAGTATGTGGTTTATCGTGGGAAGCGCCATGCGGATTCTGCGATCATCGGCGATGAGGCCTCTCTCGTCCTGGGGGACGTTGAAGTCCACCCGCATCAGCACGCGCTTACCGCGCACGTCCAGGTTCGAGATGCTTTTCTTCGTCATGAAGTATCGCCTCTATAGATATGAACGCCGCCGGGAATGTCGCCGAAGGACAAGTGGTGTATAAGGAAAATCGTCATGAAAATCCAGCGCCGGGCGATGGTCTTCGAGGTTCGCGTTTTGTCTTCACCCGGCGCCGACGCAGATTCGAGTATGAACGGATCGACAAGAAAGGGGAATCGATGATCAGCATAGATTTGAGCGGAAAGATCGCCCTGGTGACGGGTTCGAGCCAGGGCATCGGACAGGCGTGCGCAAGAGTGCTGGCGCGGGCGGGAGCCTCCGTCGCCCTCGCGGCTCGAAACGAGGAGAATTTGAAGCAGACCGCTTCTGCGATAATCGCCGCCGGGGGACGCGCGGAGGTGATGGCGGGCGACCTCACCGCCTCGGGCCATACCGAGCGCGTGGTCGAGGAAACCTGCGCCCGCCTGGGCGGAATCGATTTTCTGATCAACGCCGCAGGCGTGAGCCGGCGCTCCGACCCGATAGATACGACGGACGATGACATCGACCTCGCCATCGGCCTCAAACTCCGCGCCGCCATCCGCTTGACGAAGGCCGCGATTCCGCAGATGAGAAAACGGGGCGCGGGCGTCATCGTCTATTTCTCGGGACTGAGCCATGTGCACACCTCGGAATACCATGGCTCGGGCTGCATATCGAACGCAGGCTTGTCCGCCTACAAGCATCAGCTCGCCCGCAGGCTCGCGCCCGAGAGCATCCGGGTGAACCTCATCAACCCCGGAACGACGGACACTCCGAGATATGTCCGGCAGACGACGAGAATAGCCGAGTTGACGAATCGCACATATGAGGAAGTGGACGCCGAAAGGCGCGCCGAATTGCCCATGGGCCGCCTCACGCGGGCCGAGGATTGCGCGAACGCCGTATTGTTTCTGGTCTCCGACCTGGCTTCGAACATCACGGGGGAATCCATCAACGTGGACGGCGGGCGATGCGACGTGGTGAGACCCTAGAGCGCGCTGCTGCCGCCGTCGAGATATACCGTCTGCCCGGTCATGAAGTTGCTCTGGGGGCCGCAAAGGTAGACGACGAGGGGCCGTATTTCTTCAGGCTCGCCATAACGCTTCATGGGGACGAAGCGCAGGAACGCCTCGCTTTGCGCCGGATCGGCGATGCGCTCGACCGTCATCGGGGTCGGGAAGCGGCCCGGCGCGATGCAGTTCACCTGAATGTTTTTCTCCGCAAGCTCGACGGCGAGCGCCTCGGTGAAACCCCGGACGCCTGCTTTTGACGCCGCATAGGCCACCTGATTCGGGCGGCCCCGGCTGCCTGCGCTCGAGCCGAGATTGATGATTTTGCCTCCCCCCGCCTCGAGCATGTAGCGCACCGCCGCGCGGCAGCAATAGAACATGCCGCTCAGATTCAAATCGATGGTCTCGCGCCAGATTTCGTTCGTCATCTCGAGAATCGGGCTGGGGAGCGAAACGCCCGCGTTGTTGATGAGAATGTGTGGACCGACGAGTTCCTTGTTGACTTGCTCGAACAAGGCGCTCACCCGAGCCGAATTCGTGATGTCGCAAACGGCGGGCATGACCCGGACGCCGAATTTCTCGCATTCTTTCGCAGTTTCCACCATCGGTTCCGGCCGCCTGCCGATGAGGACGACATCCGCGCCCGCCTCAGCAAGACCGATGGCCAACGAAGCGCCGAGCCCCTGGCCGCCGCCTGTGATGCAGGCTGTCTTGCCGCTTAAATCCACGCCGGGTGAGGTCATTTTTCTCCGCCTCATACTGCGTTTTCGAGAAAAGCGTCTGCGTTGTGTTTTCCGGTTTGGGTGTTCCAAAGTCGTTCAAGGACTTTACCACCATGCGCTACTGGGGTACATAAGGCATGGTTCCGACATGGATTCGATAAGAATTCTCTTTGGCAAGAATGGTGAAAAGTCAAATAGAACATATTTGTGAGGATGCCATGAGTCTCGCGCAAGCGCCTGCGGCAATCAGATCTGAAAATATGGAGTTGGTCGGCTATCACGACTTAGGGGATCGGCCCGCCTTCAAGACGGCGGTTCAGGAAGTAGATGGACGCTTTTATCTGTATCTCTCGCATTTCTGGGAGAGCGGCTGGAGCGTTCTCGACGTGACGGAGCCTGCGGATCCGAAACTCCTCAAGTTCATCGAAGGTCCCGACAATACCTGGACGCTGCAGGTGCAGGTGGCGGATGGCCTGCTCATCACCTCTATGGAGAAAATTCCCCCGGGCTGGGGGCCGAGGCCCCAAGACCCGCCCGAAGCCGAGGGCGTCTACATCTGGGACGTGAAAAAAGACCCGGCCGATCCGGAGCTTATCTCGCACTGGCAGACGGGGGACGACGGAACGCACAGGAATTTTTACAACGGCGGGCGCTATGCCCAC
Source organism: bacterium (assembly GCA_965221165.1). Classification (GTDB taxonomy): domain Bacteria; phylum UBA8248; class UBA8248; order UBA8248; family UBA8248; genus Bin107. The sequence goes on along the minus strand of CBDCRP010000003.1, from coordinate 386,238 downwards.
TTGTCCGCATATGCGCCCGGCTATGAGGGGAACATCTACCGCATTCTGGATTTGGCCGATCCCAGAAACCCCAAGGAAGCGGGCCGCTTCTGGCTGCCCGAGCAAGAGGGGAGCGAGGCCGACAGCTCGGAGGACTGGAGCGAGGGGATGCGCGTGTTTCAGCACGGGCCCGCTCATGCCGAAAACGGGCGGGCATATTTGCCTTATGCGCGCGGCGGGTTCGTCATCGCGGACATAGAGGACATATCCAGCCCCAAACTCATCAGCCGCTTCAACGTCTACCCGCCGCTTGGCAGCGCCATCGCCGTGCACACGGCGTATCCTTACCTCAAGCGGGGATTCGCCAACATCAACAGCGAGGCGCTCAAGGAGAATTGTGACGAGCCGCTCAACTACACGGCGATAGTCGACATCAAAGATGAGGCGGATCCGAGGCTCATGACTCTCTTCCCGGTTCCCGAGCCGCCGCCCGGTTATTCCCACAAGAGTTTCTGTGAGCGCGGCGGACGATTCGGCCCGCACAATCAGCACCACTCCCAGGGGCTCGACTGTCTCGAACAAAGGGAAGACCGCGTTTATCTGACGTATTTCAATGCGGGTCTTCGGGTCTATGATATTTCAGAGCCCATCCACCCACGCGAGATCGCGCACTATATACCTGCCGACCCGACGAAGCGCCTCGGCATGCTGCCCAAAACGCTCGTCACCCAGAGCGAGGACGTGATCGTGGACAGGCGGGGGTTTATTTACGTGACGGACAAGAACCATGGACTGCATATATTGCGTTGTACTGTTTAGGCGAAAAGGAGAAAAATTCTATGGCTACCATCGTTGACCTTTCACGAGAGATTTATCACCGCACACCCGCATATCCGGGCCAGCCGCCCATTCTGTACGCCGAGTGGAAAAATCATGAAGAGGCCTTCAAGGACTCGGGCAATGTCTGGGGGAACGCCCTGAACTTCGTCACCATGCCAGAGCACGGCACCACGCATCTCGACGCTCCGCGCCATTTTCACCAGGATGCGACGCCGATGAACGAGTATCCGCTCGAGAACTGCATCGTCCGCGGCATTTGCATCGATTTGCAGCACATCGAGCCCAGGGCGGAAATCAGCTCGAACGACCTCGATGAAGCGGTGAAGAAGACCGGCCTCTCGATTCCCGAGGGCGGTACGGTTCTGCTTTGCACGGGCCATCATGCCCGTACGTTCCCCACTAAGGCGTATGGAACGGATAATCCGGGCGTCAATATCGAGGCCACCGAATGGCTGGCGGATCAGGGGATCGTCCATTTCGGAATCGATTCCATGCGTCCCGGTCCCGAAGGAGACATCAACGCTCTGGTGCACAAAACCTGCTGGGAGAGGGGGATTACCCATCTGGAAAGCCTGTGCAACTTAGAAGCGCTGCTGGGCAAGGGAGAATTCCAGTTTATTTCCCTGCCTCTGAAATTCCGCGAGGGTACGGGAAGCCCCGTCCGCGCCGTGGCGGTTCTTGACGATTAGTCCATGCTCCGGGGTCCTTGTGCACTTTCTGGCAAGGACCCCGTCTTTTCGATGAATGGCCAAAATGTGATAGGCTAGGTGTCTATCTGCGACATCCGCCCCGGGGAGGGGAATTTTTCAGCCCTCCACAAAGCCTATGCCCGAGCCCCCCAAACCCCGATCGGAGTATGCGCTCGAACTAGGACGCCGCATTGCGCGCGCGCGTGAGCGCAAGGGATTGAACCGCAACCAATTGGCGCGTACCGCAGGGGTCACCTGGGCGAATCTCACCCGGTATGAGCAGGGCCAAAACGAGCCTAGCGCGAGTAAACTTTTTGAAATCGCCAAGGTGCTCGATGTGTCCAGCGATTGGTTGTTGGGCCGAACCGGCGTGCAGGAAGTGCCTGGCGTCGGGCCTTTGGATGTCGCTTTGAGCGTGAGCGATAATGTGCAGACGCCGGGCAAGGTGAGTGATACGGAATTTCGCGCCGTGCCTTTGGTGTCGGGTTCCATTGCGGCGGGCAGCGCCAGAATCGTGGATGAAGAAGTCGAGGAGTATGCACTCATCCACGTCTCCCAGATCGCCGGGCGAGGAGACTTGGTCTCGGTTCGGGTGGACAGGGAAATGGGGCGGAGCATGGTTCCCCTGATACAGCCGGGCGCCGTGGTCGTCATCGATCGTCGTGACAAGGCGATCGTTTCGGATGGCATTTACGCCGTTCGGGATGAATCCGGCGGGTGTACGCTCAAGCGGTTGCAGTGGACCCCGCCTCGTCTATGGCTGGTGCCGGAGAATCGCGAAGAGATGGTCACTCATATCGATTTGGGTGGAGAAGAGCCTGCCGATCGAATCGTGGGCCGTGTCGTCTGGGCCTATCAGCCGCTCGCCTGAAAGTCAGGAATCCATCAATTCCTTGCATTTCTCCGTCAGGGCGGGGATGACTTTTTTGTAGTCTCCCACGATGCCGTAGCGCGCGCGCTGGAAGATGGGCGCTTCGGCGTCCGTGTTGATGGCCACGATGTTTTTGCTCGGCCCGGCGCCGACCATGTGCTGCATGGCGCCGGAGATGCCGACGGCGATGTAGAGATTGGGGCTCACAATCTTGCCCGTTTGGCCCACTTGCATGGGCGTCGGCACCCAGCCGGCGTCGACGGCGGCGCGGCTCGCACCCACGGCTGCTTTGAGAACCTTGGCGAGTTCTTGGAGATATTCAAAATTCTCAGGACCTCCCAGGCCGCGACCACCGCTCACCACGATTTCCGCATCTTCCAAGCGGACGCCTTCGGCTTCTATTTTTTTCGCTTCTACGAAATTCATTCGAATTTCGTCGGCATCCACCGAAACGCTGATTTCCATGAACTCACCCTCGCGGCCCTCTTCTATATCGGCCAGCGGAAGGGCTTTCGCGCGTGTGGATGCGATGGAGAGGGAATCCGTTTTTGATCGGATGTGGCTGATGGCGCTGCCCCCGTGCACAGGGCGAACGGCGGCGAGTGCGCCATCCTCAATCATCAGGTCCGTGCAGTCGTGCGCGTAGCTGGCGCCATGTCTGAAAGCGAGCCTGGGGGCTACATCCCGCCCCGTAGAGGTATTGGCGACCAGAAAAATGATCGGGCTCTCTTCTGCTATAGCGGCATCGATTACTTTCAAGTACGCCGCATTGGTATAGCCTTCCAGAATATCCGATTCGGCCGCCAGCACCTTGTCGGCCCCCAGAGCGATGAGGCCTTTTGCCAACTCCTGGGTGCCGGAGCCGCCGAGGAGAAGGGCCACCAGAGAACCCCCTTTTTCATCGGCGAGTTTTCGGCCGATTCCACAAAGCTCACTGCTCACGAGCGCCAGCTTGTCCCCTGCGCGCTCGGTTAAAATGAGGACGTTGTTCGACATGGCGTTGTTCTTTCTCCCTTAAATAATTTTGTCTTCACGAAGACGAAGCGCCAGGGTGCCGGCTGCTTCTTCGAGTGATTCGCCTTCGATGAATTCACAATTTCCGTCAAACACGGGTTTGTAGAATTTAGTGATTTCAAAAGTAGCCGCCTCTTTTCCGACCGAAGCGGGGTCTATGCCGATGTCCGCCACGCCCCAGACGGGAATTTGCTTGCGCGACGCCATCAAGATGCCTTTGACCGAGGGCAGGCGAGGCGTGTTGATCTCGTTGCTGGCGGTGAGCAGGCACGGGGTCGAAACTTCCACGACCTCCACTCCGTCTTCCAAAGCGCGTTCGCACCGAAGACTCGCATCGGTTTTCTCCACTTTCTGAAGCTGGCTTACGCTGGGAAGCTCAAGCGCTTCGGCGAGGGCGAGGGCGGTGGTTCCATAGCTCCAGTCGCTGCTCAGCCTGCCGCAGAGGATGACGTCGAAACCATCCAGCTTTTGGATGGCGCTCGCCAGAATTCGCGCCGTAGCGAAAGCGTCGGAACCCTCAAAGGCATCGTCTTGAAGCAATACGGCTTCATCGCATCCCATGGCCAGACATTTTTTTAGGCCATCCCTGGCCTTTTGATCGCCCAGCGTCATGACGGTGATTTTTCCACCGTATTCTTCCTTGAGGTTGATGGCCGCCTCGACGGCGTTCTCGCAAAAGCCGTTGATGACGGGCGATACGTTCGCGGGCGGGATGACATCCATCTTCTCCTCATCGACCTTGAAATCGCGGGGAGGTATGTCGGGGTCTTGTACTTGCTTGATACAGACGATGATATCCAAAGGGTTGATTCTCCTTGTTTTTGCTAGCTTGAATCTGTCATGGTCGCTTGAGGCGCACGGATGTGTTCTGAATCAACAAAACGAGACGGCCTAAAAATAATGAGATGGAGCCGATGCGTCAACCAATAAAGGGATTTTTCTCGATTTTGTGCGCCTTCGTAAAATTGGGTTGCGCCTTTCACGTTTGACAGTGCAAAAAATCCGGGGGATAAGATGACAATAGTTCGTCTGAATAGAATACTTTTCGATAAGCGGTTTTTCATTGCGTTTCCAGTTTTCGATTAGAGGATCCCACTTATGTCAGAAGCAACGGAAGCCCAGATTCTAGAGGCTCTGAAGAAGGTGCGAGACCCCGAGGTCGGAAAAGACCTCGTGAGCCTCAACATGATCAAGGATGTGCAGATTTGTGGAGATGCGGTCGCCTTCACGCTGCAGTTGACGACGCCTGCGCATCCGCGCAAAGAGGAATTCGAGCAGGAATGCAAGCTGGCCGTCGGTTCTTTGGGGAACGTGAATACGGTAAACGTCCGTGTGACGAGCCACGTCACCACGCGACCCTCGATGGCCGGCAAGATGGACGTTGCGGGCGTGAAGAACATCATCGCCATAGCAAGCGGGAAGGGCGGCGTGGGCAAGTCCACCGTGGCGGTGAACATCGCGCTCTCCTTGAGCAGAGAAGGCGCGAAGGTGGGGATATTGGACGCCGATATTTACGGGCCGAGCCAGCCCCTGATGCTGGGGATTCCCAAGGCGCAACCCATCGCCGAAGCGGAGAACAAGATAAGGCCGCTGGAGGCGCACGGCCTGAAAGTCATGTCGATGGGTTTTCTGGTCGATGAGGACAGCCCCGTCATCTGGCGCGGCCCTATGGTGATGCGGGCGCTGGTGCAGTTTTTGAGCGAGACGATTTGGGGGGAACTCGACTACCTGGTTCTGGACTTGCCTCCCGGCACCGGCGACGCGCAATTGACCATCGTGCAGCAGGTGTCTCTGGCGGGCGCCGTTATCGTCAGCACGCCTCAGGACATCGCTTTGCTCGATGCGCGCAAGGGTCTTCAGATGTTCAGGAAAACCGACGTGCCCATCCTCGGGATCATCGAAAATATGAGCTACTACCTGTGCCCCGAATGTGGGCATCGCGAGAACATTTTCGATACCGGCGGCGGGGAGAAAGCCTCCCAGCGCTATGAAGTCCCGTTTCTGGGCGCCATTCCACTCGATATCAAAGTGAGGATGGGAGGAGATTCCGGCATGCCCGTCGTAACGGGAGAGCCCGATCATCCTACGGCCAGGGCGTTTCGCGAGGCCGCCAGAAAGGTGGCCGAGCAGGTGGCTATCGCCAACGCATCAGGGCCCATATCGGTGCCTGAGCTCAAGATCATCGGGTAAAAAAACAGAAAGGATGACTCCCCCATGCGGGGAGGCTCGGTTCAGAATCCTGTCATAGACCAATGAATCGTTATTAAGGCCCACGAGATGGCCCACGAGCCGCTTTTTCTGGATATGTGTTTTCCGTCCCGTGGGAGTGCGGGCGATTTTTATATGAGGACTTACATCATGGCGAAAGTAGTGTTGATCGATCCGCTTTACTCGACTCCTGCATGGAACGTGTCTTCTGATTGGCTGGGCGCGGGGCACGAGGTCATCGCGCCGGACGAATACACCCCGGAGGCCATAGAACCATTGTTGCCGGATGCGGAGGGCATACTCACGGTGTTTCGGCCCGTCTCGCCCGAGATGATGGCCATGGCGCCGAATCTCAAGGTAGTGGCCAAGCCGGGTGCAGGCGTGGACAACATCAATGTCGATGCGGCCAATGAGCGTGGCGTCATGGTCTGCAACGTAGAGGGCGTCCGGGGCCGCTCCGTGGCGGAGCACGCTTTTTTCATGGCGCTGTATCTGGCGCGCCACGCCTGGATGCGCGATGAGCAGGAAACTTGGGAGCACGTGCCGGCGGTGCAATTGGGCGGAAAATCGCTCGGCATCGTGGGTCTTGGAGATATCGGCCGCAGGGCGGCGCGCATCGGCAGTGGTTTCGGTATGGAACTGCTCATCAATACGCGAACGGAGGACCCCTCCTATGTGCCCGAGGCGAAGTTCGAGTTCTCCTCTTTCGATGCGCTTTTGCCGCGCGCCGATTTCCTGATTCTGTGCATGCCCCTGGCGCCGGAGATGCGGGGCATCATGAACAAGGAAAATCTCTTGAAAATGAAGCCGGAAGCCATGCTCATCAACGTTTCCAGAGGCCCCGCCGTGGTGAGCGGTGATCTTCTGGAGGTGATGCGCGCCGGCCACCTGGGCGGCGCGGGGCTTGACGTCACGGACCCTGAGCCTTTACCGAAGGACCATGGCTTGTGGGGTTTGGAGAACGTCATCATCAGCCCGCACCATGCTTCCCGGACGCCGGAGACGCAGGTCGCCGCCATGGATCGCACTGCGGAGAACATGCGTCTGGCCCTGGCCGGCGAAAAACCCGTGAATATCGTGAATCCAGAGGTCGTTTAATCGACTTTCTCCCTATGCCGGACAGGTCGATGCCATCGGCCGGGTCGGAGTTTGAATGCCGTTCGAACTGGTTGCCCTGAGCCCGGCTCTTTTCTTCTCCCTCTCGAGCATCATGACCAGGAGAGGGCTGGACGGCAGTACGCCGCACACGGGGAGTCTGGTCGTCCTCTTCATGCAATTGTTGTTCTTCTCTTTTTGCCTGGCGGCGGTGGATTTCTCCCAAATATCGTTCTCGGTCTACTGGCTCGCCTTTCTGGCGGCGGGGCTCTCCTCGCCCGCGCTCTCCTTGTTGTTCCTGTATCGCTCGATCCAGAGAATCGGCGTGGCTCCCACGAGCGCCATCTCCAATACCCACGCCATTTTCGGGGCGCTTTGGGCTTTCATATTTCTGGGGGAACGCCCGCCCGCCGTGGTGTGGCTGGGGATTCTCTTCGTCGTGGCCGGTGTTTTCTGGATGTCGAGCGGAGGAGGTCCGCTCACAAGGGGGCGCGCTCTGCTTCTGCCGTTCACTTCGGCCGCTTTTTTCGGACTCGCCCACATGCTCAGGAAAATGGGGCTGGGGGGCATGGACTCGCTCGTTCTCGGGGGATTCCTGCAATCGCTTTCGGCGTGCGCCGTGGGGCCGTTTTTCCTGAAGGCGAGCACCGGGTGGCGCCCGTTCGTGTTCAACAGGCCCTCGCTGATGAATTTCTTCTGGGCGGGGCTTGCGATGGGGGCCGCCCAGTTGTGCCTGATGGCCGCCCTGAGCATGGGAGAGGTGTCCCGCGTCTCGCCCATGGTGGCGACGGTGCCGCTCTTTACGCTCGCGCTGGCGCCCCTGATTCTGGGGAGCAGGGAGAGAATCACGCGGCGCATCGCTTGGGGCGCGCTCTTCACCGTGGCGGGCGTGATTCTGGTGACCTCGCTCCGCTAGGCGAGGGGGGTGGGGCCCCATCACCCGCCAAGGGCTTTTTTCGATATAATCCCTAATTATTCAATTATTTAAATTTTCAGATATTTTCACTATTTTTCGCTATTTTTCACCTTTTTTTCACTTATTTTCACAAACGCACCCGCCGCTGAACGCGCCGACCCGCTTCGTCATCATACGCGCGCGCACCCGGTAGCCCCGGCGCGCAAATGCGGGGAATTGCGCTCCTTACGCAAGGAGGTGAGGGATGCTTCGCCCTTTCTTCCCGTTCCCGCTCATCTGCTGACGCCCCCGTCCTCACCCTGATGCCTCCCCCATCCAAAAAAAAGGGTTGACAGAATGCGCGAGGAGCGTTAATTCAGAATAGATGAATGTTTCAGCATGACCGGGTTTTCTTTTTCGCGCTTCACGAGGCATGGACGAGTTAGAGTGTAGAGAGTACGTCGAACACATCATCCCCTATCGCCCTACGGGAGGATGACATCATGAAGACATCTCCTGTAAAGAGCCGTTCCGCCGCGTCCGGCGCCGCCGAGATTCTGCGGCATATTTTCGGGGATCTCGAACACGGACTCCACTTTCGGATGTGGGACGGGTCGGCTTTGGCGGTGGGCCGCGAGGTGCTCCCCGTTACCGTGACGTTCACGTCGCTGGATGCCTTCAAGCGCGTTTTGCTGAATCCCCAGGCGGATGGGTTTGCCGAAGCGTATTGCGACGGAGGCATCGACTTCGACGGCGATTTGTTCGAGGCCATGAAGGTGGCCGATAGTTTCGACAAGGTGGAGATGACCATGATGCAGAAATTCATGTTCGCTCTGCGCATATGGAAACTGTCCGAATGAGCGCCTGGGATGTTCTTATCGTCGGAGGCGGCCCGGGGGGCAGCACGGCCGCCTGGGAGTTGGCGAAGAGGGGCCGCCGCGTGCTGCTCCTCGATGCGGCCACGTTTCCGCGCGTAAAACTTTGCGCTGGCTGGGTGACGAAGCAGGTGATGGCCGATCTGGAACTCAGGCCTGATGAATACCCCCACACGATACAGCCGTTTCAAAGCGTGTTCGTGGGCTATGACGACAAGCTCCTCGAGACGAAATGGAGCGAGCCTGCGAGTTACGGGATCATCAGGAGCCAGTTCGACACCTATCTCTTGAGGCGCGCGCAGGAAGAGGGCGCCGAGGTGCGCGAGGGCGCCCGCGTCCGGGGTATCGAGAAGACGGCCGGGGGAATGCGCGTGGATTTGGGAAGCGAGCAGTTAGAAGTGCCCGTCGTTATCGGCGCAGGGGGGCATACCTGCCCCGTCGCCAGGACTTTCGGCGACGTTTCCTCGAAAGAATCCGTCGTCTTGACGCAGGAGAGTGAAACAAACGTGGGGGCGGAGAAGCTCCGCGCCCTGGCGCCCAACTACGGTTTGCCCGAACTGTTCGCGGAACCCGACTTCAAGGGTTATGCGTGGTATTTCACAAAAGGGGATTTTTTGAACATCGGCGTGGGCTGCATCGGCAAGCGCCCGAGCGTTCATGAGCGCCTCGAGATTCTGCTCGACAGATTCCGCCGAACGGGAAGGCTGTCCGCCAAGCTCGAACTCACGAAATTCCGCGGCCACGCCTATTCGGTCTATCGCAGGCACGTCCGAAGGCCGGTGGGCGATGGGTTCGCCCTTATCGGCGACGCCGCCGGTCTCGCCAAGGATTTCAGCGGAGAGGGCATCGGCCCTGCCGTCCATAGTGCTAAAATGGCGGCGAGGGCCGCGCATGCGTATCTGGAGACGGGGGAGGGTCTCGTCGAATACGGTGAGGCGCTTTCCGCGAAATACGGAAGCGGCGGGGAAGGGATGCTCGACAAATTGGTCGACCGCGTTCCCGACAACGTTCTTTTCGGTGTGGCCAGGTTTATTTGCGGCAACGCCTGGCTCAGACGCCGGTTGGTTCTGGAAGGCGCATTCGGAATAGGCTGAAAAACAACAACAACATTGAGGCGGCTATGGTAAAAGAGAGAACAAAAGAATTCGATGCCGAGGCGATCTCACACCACTACGATATTTCCAACGAGTTTTACGAGCAATTCCTGTGCGAAAACATGCTGTATACGTGCGCCTACTACCGGGAGCCCGACGGCGATCTCGATCAGGCGCAGCGTGACAAGATGGACCTCGTTTGCAGGAAGCTCAGGCTCTCCCCCGGAGAGGATTACCTCGACATCGGCTGCGGATGGGGTTCGTTGGCGATATGGGCGGCGAAGCACTACGGCGTGAACGCAACCGGCGTGACGCTCTCGCGCGAGCAGGCGAAATGGGGCCAGGACCAGGTTCGCCGCGAGGGACTCGAAGGCAGATGCGAAATCCATCACATGGATTATCGGGATTTTCCCGAAGAGAGGACTTTTGCGAAAATTTCCGCCATCGGAATCATTGAGCACGTGGGCATTGCGAATTATCCGAGCTATTTCGCTTCGGTGCGAAATCGTCTGCGCGACGGGGGCTTGTTCCTGAACCACGGGATTACGACGAACAAATTCTGGAAACACACGAGCCAGTTCGATTTTCTGCTTCGCAACGTGTTTCCCAACGCCGAGATGGACAACATTTCTCATATTCAGGACGTGATGGAGCTTGCGCGCTGGGAGATTCTGGACGTGGAGAATCTGAGGCTCCACTATGCGCGCACGTGTAAGCAATGGTATGAGAGATTCGAGAAGAACGCCGAAAAAATAAAGGAACTGGTCGGTGAGCGCACCTACCGGGTGTATCGAATCTGGCTGGTTTGCTCATCGAACGCGTTTTTCTGCAATTCGCTGGGCCTTTACCAGGTTCTGGCTCAAAAATATAAAATGAAGTATGGCCGTGACGCGCCGACGACTCGCGAGGATATCTATAAAGCGCTTCTCGGCCTGGATGGCTGATCAGCACCTGCCCATACGCCCGGAATGAACGCGCGCGCCGCTTCGCTCACCCCCCCTTTCCGTCCGGCCTGGTATTGCCCGGGCCGCCATCTCCAAAGCATATGGGGATATTTTTTAAGAAAACGCCCGCGAATCGCCTGGCGGCGCGAGCGTTGGGATACGCCCGACGGCGATTTCCTGGACGTGGACTTTCTCGACGCGGAAGCAGGCGAAGCTCCCACGCTGCTCGTGCTGCACGGGCTGGAAGGCTCCGCCGAGTCCCATTACGTGCGCGGGGCGGCGGCCGGCGCGCGCGCGCTCGGCTGGCGGACGCTGGCCCTGAACTTCCGCTCATGCGGCGGCGAGCCGAACTTAGAGCCTAAATTCTACCATTGCGGGGAAACGGGAGATCTGGGCTTCGTGGTCGAGAGGATTCTCCAGAAATTCGATGCGCCGCTGGTTCTGGCGGGCTTCTCCCTGGGGGGAAACGTCCTGCTCAAGTGGCTGGGAGAATGCGGAGAGGGGGTTTCCTCGCGTATATGCGGGGCCGCCGGAATTTCCGCGAGCTTAAGGCCCGCTGCGTGCGCGAAGGTTCTCGATTCCGTGCGGGGCTATTTCTATAGATGGCATCTGCTGAGCAGCGTGAAGAGAAAGGCCGAGCGTTTCGCAGAACTGCACCCCGGTCTCATCGACATGGAGGCGGTGAGGCGGGCGCGGACCTTTCACCACTTCGACCGCCTGGTCATCGCGCCCCTGCATGGCTTTCGGGACGAACTGGATTATTACGAACAAGCCGACGCTTCGCCTTATCTATCCCGTATTCGGGTGAAAACGCTCATCCTCTCCGCAGAGGACGACCCCATCGTGCCGCCCGGCGTTTTTCCCCATGCGCAAGTGGGGGAATCCGAGTGGTTGAGCGGGGTTTTATCGAAAAAAGGGGGGCACGTGGGTTTCGTGTCGGGTCCGAACGCGCGCTCGCCGGTCTACTGGGCCGAAGATTGCGCCCTCGAATATTTGGAAAATTGTTTAAGAGCCTAAACAGACGCCGTGCCTAAGTGTTTCTGTCGTATTCCCTGCTGCCCAGCCTCTTGCTGCGCTCGAGCGCGCAGCCGATGAGGCGATCCAGCATTTCGGGGTAGGGGACGCCCGCCGCCCGGATCATCCGGGGATATCCGCTTAACTGCGTAAAGCCGGGCAGGGTGTTCAACTCGTTGATGTAGGTCTCGCCCGTTTTCTCGCGGTAGAAAAAATCCACGCGGGCGAGTCCCGAGCAGCCCAGGGCGCGGAATGCGCTCCGCGCGTAGGAGCGGGCGTGATCGGCGAGGGATTCCTCCACGGGTGCGAGGATGATGAGCTCGGCGCGCCCTTCTTCGTATTTCGCCTCGTAGTCGTACCAGCCCGAGCGCGTCCTGATCTCCATGAGCGGGCTGGCGAGGATGTCGCCCGGTGCGGGTCCCTCGAGCACGGAGCACTCGACTTCGCGACCCCGGGCGTGTTCTTCGAGCAGTACCTTGTGGTCGAACCGGAAGGCGTCCTCTACGGCGTCGGCGAGTTCTCCCGGGCTCTCCACGAGGTGGACGCCGACGCTGCTGCCCGAGGATGAGGGCTTGACGAACAGGGGATATTCGATTTTAGAAGCCGCCTCCTCCGAAATGGCGTCGCGATCCGCACGCCAAGTATCGGGGTACAGCGTAAGAGCCGGCAGAACGGGCAGCCCCGCCGCGCGCAGCACCGCCTTGGCCACGGTCTTGTCCATCGCTATCGCGGACGACGCGCATCCCGAACCCACGAACGGAACCTCCGCCAACTCGAAGAGTCCCTGGAGGGTGCCGTCTTCCCCGAAAGTGCCGTGAATGATCGGGAAAAATACGTCGATATCGATATTTTCATCGCTTGCGGCGTACCGGAGCGGTTTGCCGTTCGGGGTGCCCGAGAAAAGTATCTCCTCGCCCTCGTCTTCCGAAGCATCCGGGTCGGGGAGGGCGAGCCATGCGCCCGATTTCGTAATGAGCAGGGGGTGGACGTCGTATTTCCCGGGGTCCAGTTCCGCCATGATGGCCTTGCCCGAATTGCGGCTTACTTCGTGCTCCGTCGATCTGCCGCCGAATACCACGCCGACGCTTGTTTTTTGGGGTGCAGACGCCATCTTGGGCGAATCCTTCCTCGCGGGATGCGGGTAAAACCTTTCAGGTGGGCGTGGGGCTTAACGTATCAGTTTCGAGAGGAATTTGAAATCCTCGGTGCCTGCCACGCGGAGCAAATCGAAGAGCACCTGCTCGGTGGTGGAGGGAATGGCGCCTGCGCGCTCCAAGGCGGAAAGCCCCGTCCGCCAGTTGAGTTTGGAGCGTGAGCAAAGCGCGTCGGCCACTACGTGAACGATAAAGCCGTTGTCCAGCAGATCGAGCGCCGTCTGGTAGCAGCACACGTGCGTCTCCGCACCCGTGAGCAGTATTTTCGTTCTGCCGGTTTCGTGCAGGCGCGGCAAAAAGGCCTCCTCCCCGCAGCAGCTGAACGAAATTTTCGCGATGGGGGAGAAATCCGGTATTTTCGCCGCCACCGCATCGACGGTGGGTCCGAGTCCTTTGGGGTATTGCTCGGTGACGAGGACGGGGAAATCGAGGCGCGTCGCCGTTTCTGCCAGCGTCAGGATTTGCCCGACGACCTGGGAGCGCACGCTCTCGCTCATGGCGGACATGAGCTTCTCCTGCGCGTCGACGACGAGCAGGAGGCAGTCCCGGGGGTTGAGGCGAAACGAATCGATGTCCGGCATCTTTTCTCCTGAAACGGGAAATGACTGAGCCGACGACGCGCCTGTAAACGTCTTTTCATAATGCTCTCGGGCGCAATCCAAAAACCTCTCCGCCTCCCGCATGAAGAGCTCGCGGGCTCACGAGCAACGACGAAAAGCGCGCCGACTCGGTGTTCAAGCATACGATGAACATTACAAAAGAGGCTATTACAGCGTCTTCGGGCGGTCAAGGAATGGCTCCAAAGCCTTGATTCCCGTATTTGTGTGGGATAGCATCGCTGGGCGAAATTTTAAGCATTTCATGGATATCAACGAGAGGGGAAAAACATGCCGGAGAAGGCGAAAGTCGTCCTGACCGATTACGTCTGGGATTCTTTGGACGTGGAAAACGATATTTTAGGAGATCTCGCCGACATCGTCGCCATGCAGACGAAGACGCCCCCGGAATTTCTCGCGGAAGCCGCCGATTGCGACGCCGTGCTGAACACCTACGCGGGGCCGATCACGAAAGAGGACATGGCCGGGATGCCGCGTTGCAAGATCATCGCGAGATACGGCATCGGCGTGGACACCATCGATCTGGCCGCCGCCACCGAGGCGGGCATCATCGTCACGAACAACCCCACCTACTGCATCGAGGAGGTCGCCGAGCACACGATGTCGCTGCTGCTCGCATCGGCGAGAAAGGTGGCGTTTTACGATCGCCGGGTGCGCGCGGGCGAGTGGGCGGTGCCGCCGGGCAAGCCCATGTTCCGCCTGGCGGGGGCCACGTTGGGACTCGTGGGCTTTGGGAACATCGCCCGCATGGTGGCCGTTCGCGCCGCTTCGTTCGGGATGCGGGTCCTGTTCAACGACCCCTTCGTGGAGCAGGGGCAATTCGACGCGCCTGGGGAGAAGACCGAACTGGCCGACATGTTCGCGGGATCGGATTTCGTCTCCATCCATCCGCCGCTCATCCCCCAGACGCGCGGCATGATGAACGACGAGGTGTTTTCTCAAATGAAAAACACCGCTTTCATCGTCAACTGCTCGCGCGGACCCATCATCGACACCGACGCCCTGGTGCGCGCGCTCGATGCGGGCGAGATAGCCGGGTGCGCGCTTGATACGACCGACCCCGAACCCCTGCCTGATCCGCATCCCTTGCGAGGCCGCGAGAACGTGATCATCAACCCCCACGCGGCCTGGTACAGCGAAGAGTCCATGGTGGGTCTCCAGCAGGGCGCGCCCAACGAGGTGCGGCGCGTCCTCTCGGGCGAATGGCCCGTGAACGTGGTGAACAAAGCCGTCAAGGAGGACAACCGCGCGGGTCTGTAGGTCAAACGCGACTGATGGAGGAGTGTTTGCCGCGACTGATGAAGGAGAGATTGCTTCGGACGAGGAAAACATTATAACTATAACCCTGCCTCTGCGAACGACTTCGAGCGGTATGCGCCGGAATGGCGAGCGAGAACTCGGTGTGCTCTCGGCATCCGAACCGCTTCCCCCTTGACACGAGACGATTTCGTCCGTAATAAGAATCTTGCGTTTGCTTACATCCCTGTGGTCTCGGCGTCCGGCGAGGCCATGCGCCGCCCGTGGCGAAACCAAGCGAATCGGTTTCATTATCCGTCGTTATGGGGGATAATATATCCGCGTGACGCTTGGCAGTGGATTGGCCTTGGGATGCGCGAAATTGAAAGGTGGTTCGAGTCTCAGAACAGGAGCGCGGAGTCCGCATGAACACTCGCTTGAAAGCCCCTCCGGTGAAGCTGCCCGCCGATTACGAGGAGGAGGCGAAAGAAAAAAAGCCGTTCATCGACCGCAGGCGGTTCATGAACTACACGGGGTGGCTCGGCGTCCTGGGCAGCATCGGTATCTCGCTGCTCGGGTTTTTGCGCTTCATGTTCCCGCGCGTTCTGTTCGAACCCCCCACGGAGTTCAAGGCGGGCAAGCCGGCGGATTACGCCGTGGGCGTGGTGGATACGCGGTACGTGAACAGCGAGCGCGTCTGGATAATTCGCGAACAAAACGGGTTCTACGCCCTGAGCGCGATATGCACCCATTTGGGATGCACGCCTAAGTACTTGGGCTCCGAGGACAAGTTCAAGTGCCCGTGCCACGGAAGCGGATTCCGCAGAAGCGGCGTGAATTTCGAGGGTCCGGCTCCGAGGCCGCTCGAGAGGCTGAAAATAGGGCTGGCCGAGGATGGACAGTTGCTCATCGACAAGGGCAAGCTTTTTCGTCATGAAAAAGGGGAATGGGACGCCCCGGGTTCTTTTCTCTTTGTCTAAAGGTTTTCATATTCGTTTGAAGCGAGTGCGTGGGGGTTTATAGATGCCGAGTTTGAAAGAACGCTTGAACCTGGATCAGGTGAAAAAAAATGTTCTTGATTCCCAGGTCTGGAGGTCGATGTTCCGCCACGGGTATGAGGATACGCCGAGAAACCGCGTTCTCATGGTCGTGGATAACCTGTGGCTGCACTTACACCCCACGAAAATCAGGCGCCACGCCATCCGCATCCGCTTCACGTGGTGCATGGGCGGGGTGACGTTCCTGCTGTTCCTCTACCTCGTCGTCACCGGCGTGGTGTTGATGTTCTACTACCGGCCCGTGGGCGAGTACGCCTACGCCGACATCAAGTATCTCGAATTCGACGCCCCCTTCGGCATGTTCATGCGCAACATGCACCGCTGGGCGGCGCACGCCATGGTCATCTCCGTGTGGCTGCACATGATGCGCGTCTTCATGACGGGCTCCTACAAGCCGCCGCGCGAGTTCAACTGGGTCATCGGGGTGTTGCTGCTCACGCTCACGCTCCTGCTCAGCTTCACCGGCTATCTGCTGCCCTGGGATCAGCTGGCCATCTGGGCGGTGACGGTGGGAACCAACATGGCGCGGGCCACGCCCCTGCTGGGGCACGAGGGTCCGTTCGCCGAAATGGTGGGCGTTACGCCGCGTTTCGATGCGCGCTCGGCCCTGCTGGGCGGCACCATCGTCGGCCCGCCCACGCTTCTGCGGTTTTACGTGCTGCATTGCATCGTCGTGCCCCTGATAGCGGCGATTCTGATGATGGTGCATTTCTGGAGAATCCGAAAAGACGGGGGCATCTCCGGGCCTCTCTAGGTTTTTCGGGGCATAAAAGGGAAGGGCGAGAACATTGGCGAAGGAAGACAAGGTAGTCGGCTCTGCCGATGACATGGCCAAGACGAGTTGGGAGCGGGTGAACGACAAGGTTCACGTGTGGCCCTACCTCACGCGCCTGGAGTTCATGTGCGCGATCATCATCACCGTGCTGCTGGTGGTGTGGTCCATCGTGATCGACGCGCCGCTCGAGGAGCCGGCGAATCCCTCCGTTACGCCGAACCCCTCGAAAGCGCCGTGGTATTTCCTGGGCCTTCAGGAGATGCTCGTGTATTTCGACCCGTGGATGGCGGGCGTCGTGCTGCCCACCCTCATCATCGTGGGTCTCATGGCCATCCCCTTCATCGACGTGAACCCCAAGGGGAACGGCTACTACACCTTCCACGAGCGCAGGTTCGCCATCCTCATCTTCTTGTTCGGATTTCTGGTCTTGTGGGTGTGGATGGTGGTGCAGGGGACTTTCCTGCGCGGGCCGGGATGGAACTTCTTCATGCCCTGGGAATACTGGGACCCGCACAAGGTCGTGGCCCTGACGAACGTGGACCTCCCCTACATGCTGGGCTTCAGGAGCTATTGGGGCCAGGCGGCGGCGGGCACCGTGATGATTGTGCTCTGGTACGCCACCATACCGGCGTATTACATCTGGCGGCGTGAGCGCATGAAGAACGTAGGACTGGTGCGCTATCTCATCAAGGCGTCCCTGAACATGACGATGATGGGATTGGTGGCGAAAATGGTCATGCGCATCGGGTTCAACGTCAAATACGTTCTCGTGACCCCGTGGTTCAACATTTAGATTTTTTGAGCGGAGAAGATGGTTCAGGATAGACAGCGAAAACACTTGTGGTGGGACGCCTGCGGCGTCAAATTGGGCGCGGTCGCTCTGCTCGTAGTCTCGGGCGTGGTGTATCTCCTGGCCTAGAGGAAGCTGAGGTCGCAGAAGCCTCCTGAAACTTCATAACGATACCGCGCTCAGCCGCTTCTTTACGGAGGCGGCTTTTTTGTTTGAATGCTTCGTTTTTTGTAGGGGCGGACCTATGTGTCCGCCCGGTTTTCATGTACCTGTCCTTTGCCCCTACGGAGGAATATCCCTCCAAAGGTGGATTTTTTCATCCCGCTCGGCATGGCCATTGAGCGCCGGAATCACACTCTTAGACGGAACGCGGGCGGACACGTAGGTCCGCCCCTACGGAACCTGAATCGAAGATTGCCGTCTTTCCGGTGTCATTTCCGACTGAGGAGGGAGGAAATGCGGAATCTAGAACCGGTGAACATGACGACATTGCTCGATGACGGCAAAGACGAAAGCGAAAGACAAAGCCGCTGGATTCCGCATTCAGGCACTGCGGAATGACGATCAAAGGCATAGGCGGGCAGACACATGGGTCCGCCCCTGCAGGTACGATTTGTCCTTACGGTTCAAGGTGTCCGATGGGGGAAGAAGTACGAACGGATGTTTTTCCTCGTCCACATGGGGCGTCGCACGGACGATGGCGAGCGTGCAACGCCGGGTGCTGTTTGATTGCATTGCAATCAATGATAGCGTAGAATTCAACCCAGAGGGAGGGCATCACCATGGCGAGCATCACGATCCGCAATCTCGATGACGACGTGAAAACCCGCCTTCGTATCCGGGCGGCGGAGAACGGGCGTTCGATGGAGGAGGAAGCGCGGCTGATCCTGCGCGAGGCTGTCGGGCGCAAGCCGGGTTCAGGAAACCTCGCAAGCCTCATCCGCGCCCGCTTCGCGCCCTTGGGCGGCGTGGAACTGGAGTTGCCGCCGCGTGAACCGGCGCGCGAGCCGCCTCGGTTCGATTAAGGCGGCTAGGCATGATCCTGCTCGACACCAACGTCGTTTCCGAACTGATGCGCCTGTCGACCGATTCGTCCGTCGAGGCGTGGATTGCGGGACATCCTGCGGAGGACCTGTTCTTCTCGGCAGTCGGCGAAGTGGAACTGCGCTACGGCGTTGCCGTTATGCCTATGGGCCGGCGACGGGACAGGTTGGCTTCGGAGATCGAAGCCATGCTTCGCGAGGATTTCGAAGGCCGCGTGTTGCCGTTCGACAGCGCCGCGGCGCTCGCCTATGCGGAAGTCGCTTCGGCGCGCCGCGCCGCCGGGCGTCCTGCCCCCATGGCCGATTCTCAGATTGCGGCTATCGCGCGCTCGCGAGGCATGGCGGTGGCGACGCGCAACGTCCGGGACTTCGCAGAAATGGGGGTTGAGGTAATCGACCCGTGGACGGGCGCGTGAGGGCGTTCCCCGAGTCGGCGCTTCAATCCGAACTAGGCCAAGCCATGTCGTGGGCGTGGAGTATCTCGCGGAGTTTCGAGACGTTGATGAGCTCCATGGGAGCGCCTTCTGAGTATTTCTGCACTTCCTCGGTGAAATACCCCGTCGGCATCAGGATTCCCTGGAGCGTCCATTCCGCAGCAGTGAGTCGTGCAGTGCAGGTGCGAATGCGGCGCATTCAGCTTTTCCGGCCGGTTCCATCCGGCGGTGACGATATCGCCTTCGCGTTCAACCAGAACGACATTTTCATCGGCAGACGCAGTCATCGACTATGGTATAATGACGGCAAACAATAACCCGCGCGCCGCTCTACCTGGTCGGACGCAACCTATTCGGAGATAAGACATGAAACAAGGCATGAGGCCCGGTGACCGCCTGCCCTATTCGGCCATCATCGATCGTAAGCCGCTCAAACTGCCGGGCGGCGCCCGCCTGGTGCTCTGGCCGGTCCTGGCGCTGGAAGTGTGGGACATCGTCCGGCCAATGGCGCGTATGGTGATACCCCCGCCCCAGGGGGTGCCGATGCTCCCCGATCATCCGAACTGGAGCTGGCACGAATACGGAATGCGGGTCGGTGTGTGGCGCATCAAACGCATGCTCGATGAACTGGGCGTACGCCCGACGGTTACCCTGAACGCCCGCACCTGCCTGGAATATCCGCGCGTCGCCGAGGCGTGTCTGGAAGCGGATTGGGAATTCAACGCCCACTCCTTCGAACAGGTGCCGATGCACAAGCTCGACGACGAACGCGCGGTTATCGACCAATGCATGACCGTGATCACGGATTTCGCCGGTAAAAGGCCGCGCGGCTGGTTCGGTCCGGGACTGACCCAGACATACCAGACGCTCGATTTTCTTGCCGAGGCTGGCATCGAATATATCGGCGACTGGGTGCTCGACGACCAACCAGTGCATTTGAAGACGACGGTCGGCAAATCGGTCGTGGCGCTGCCCTACAACTACGAGCTTCATGACATCGTGCTGATGGCGATCCAGTACCACACGTCCCAGGTCTTCCGCGACCGGGCGCTTGATTACTTCGAGACCGTTTATGCCGAAAGCCACGAATCCACCAAAGTGATGTCCATCGCCATGCATCCTTATCTGTCGGGCTCGCCGCACCGGATAAAATACGTGCGCGAAACCTTCGAACATATTTTGTCCAAACCGGGGGTGGTGTGCTGGGACGGCGAGCAGATACTCGACTGGTTCCTGAAAGAACGCCCGGCGCCGAAACCCCGGAGGAGCCGCGCCAAAAGGAAAAGGGCCTAGCCCGGACCCGGAAAGAATTTCCATCACCGATCCCGCCATCCCCGACGCCGCAATCGGGTGTTTGGCGCCCCATGGCGTCACCGAATCGATCCGCGGCTCCGGGCTTCGCCCTTACCTTGCCGCCGGGCTTTTCCTGCTCGGGAAGCCCGACCCTCGAGGGGGAGTGATTACCGAGATCGGTCCCGACCGGGAAGGGCGAAGCAGTTTTGTAGTAGGGGACGACCCTTCTGGGTTGTCCCTGCCCCCCGGGGTTGTCCCTCGTCAGGACAGGCACAGGGGAACCGGACAGGCACAGGGGCCTGTCCCTACGATTCTCCCCCCGTAGGGGCGCTTCGTGAAGCGCCCGTTTCCTCCGGCAAGGGCCGTTCGCGAAAGGTGGGGCAGGCCCGAGGAGGGGGCTGCCCCTACGGTTTAAGATCAAGATGTCCGAAAGGGGAGAAATTCATCTGTCAATCCCTCCCTCCTCGGTCGGGAACGACACCGGAACGACGGCGTTGCATGGCTGATTGTTTCGCCTGTCAGGTCTTTGTTCTTGTGTGTTCTTTTGCTTGCAGAGGAGCCGCCTCAGTCCGAAGAGGGCCAGGCCATGTCGTGGGCGTGGAGTATCTCGCGGAGTTTCGAGACGTTGATGAGCTCCATGGGAGCGCCTTCTGAGTATTTCTGCACCTCTTCGGTGAAATACCCCGTCGATATCAGGATTCCCTTGAGCGCCCTTTCGGCGCGCACGGTGTCGGAGAGGCCGATGACCCGTATCGAGTTCACGAAATCGCCCTCGGGCACCAGAATGCCGTGGATGATGTAGTCGCCGCCGAGAATGGGTTCGGGGTTGTGGGCGAGGATGTCGATTTCCTCTTCATTGACCCAGTGAACCTCGACGATGCGCATGTGCATGTCTTCGAGCAGGTCGATGAGCATGCGCTCGAACGCCTGTGGAGAAATCCGGCGCAGGGAATCGATTTCCGAATCGTTCGCGTTTTGTTCCGCATCCGCTTCGAGCGCGATGTTCGACGTCGTTCTCTTGACGAACAATATGGTGATGAATCCCAGGATGAGCGCGACGAAGATGAGTTCTAGCATATTGATGTCCAAGACATGGGAGAACGAGAGGGCATCGCGCGACCGATCATCCGGGATTCAAGGACCAAAATAGGGGCGATTGACGCGGGAGACAGCGAGTGAGCAGCCAAGGCGGTTATCGGATCATCTCGTCGTATACGTCGTCTTTCTTCCCTTTTTCGATGAGCTTGTCGTGTCTGAGGCCTTGGGAAATAGCCAGCCAGACGAAAAACGCCAGCAGGGGAATCATGAACCCGATGGGGATGTTGTCGGGCTTTGTCAGAATGGCCAGGAAATTTTCCATATCGAATCCTTTTCAGTCGAATTGGCGGTAAAAGGCAACGGCCCTATTTTGACGGAAATTCGGGCCGAGGGCAAGAGAATCACGAACTTCGCTCCCAGATGGGGACTGCCGTTCACGAGACGCCTTGACAACCAACGCGGGGAATGGATATATCTTTGGTATCGGAAGGATATGGCCGAGGTGATATTCTCTTTCTCGGCGTGTCGCCCTTTGAGAAGAAAATTTTCCGAGAGGCGCAGTTATGACCCACTTTATATTCGACGCTTGCATCGGGTGTTCCATTTGTGAGCCCGTTTGCCCCACGAAGGCCATTACGGGCGACCCGCGCGAGATCTACAAAATCGACCCCACGCTTTGTATCGACTGCGGCGTGTGCGGCAAGTATTGCCCGGCATTCGCCATTCAGGACGATATGGGCGACGTGATCAAGAATATCAAGCACAAGGAGATGCCCAAGGCGTTCGTGCTGGAGGAGAACTGCACGGGCTGCATCTGGTGCGTGGACGTTTGCCCGTTCGATTGCATTCGCATGGCTCCCTCGTCCGTGGAGCGGGACCACAGCGCCGTGGCCGTGGTGGATCAGTCCACATGCGTCGGTTGCCGGCTATGCGAGGAGATTTGCAATAAGGGGGCGATCATCGTACCCAAGCACGAAGACGAGTCCGAATACATGGTGCCGTTCATGCACGAGTTCGTCACCTCGCCCCTGCGCGCATATTAAGACGATACCTGTTTGGCCGCGACTCCCCCGATTCCGGGGGAGTTTTTTTTGAACGGGGCCTTCTTGACGCTATATGGAGGCTCAGGTAGCGTTTTGGTCGAGAAAGGCTCACCTCTGCGGGGAGAGCCCGGGTTCGCTCTTTGTCGGCATCGCGAGCGAGCAGGTCGAAAGAAGGGGGAAATCCGTTGCCTCCAGTTCTGACGTCGCGCCCACCCGCCCGGATCATGGACATCGTCGATCTGGTCGAAGAATACTCGCCCGACTGCTTGGAACTGCTTACCAAAGCCTATATTTTTACGGCGAAGGTCCATAAGGGACAGTCGCGCATCTCCGGGGAACCCTACATTTCCCATCCATTGGAGGTGGCCCGGATTCTGGCGGAGTTGCGCCAGGACCCCGAAACCGTATGCGCCGGACTGCTGCACGATACGGTGGAGGATACCTCGACGACGCTCCAGGAAATTGACGAGCATTTCGGAAAAGACGTTGCCGAACTCGTCGATGGCGTCACGAAGCTTGCGAAAATCGATGTTTCGAACACCCAGGTTCGCCAGGCGGAAAGTTATCGCAAGATGCTGATCGCCATGGCGAAAGACATTCGTGTCATCATCATCAAGCTCGCGGACAGACTCCATAACGCTTTTACGCTTCACCATCTTCCCCCCAAAAGAAGAGAGCGCATTGCGAGAGAAACGGCGGAAATATATGCGCCGCTCGCCAACCGCATCGGTATCGGATGGCTGAAGGGCGCCCTCGAGGACGTGGCGTTCAAGCATTTGCATCCCAAGGAGTTCCTGGAAATCGACGAGTTGCTCCGCGACGGCCTCAAGGACCGCGAAGCCTACATGGCTCTCATCATCGAGAAATTGAAGGAGAGTCTCGATGAAGAGGGCATCAACGGCGCCGCGTCCTCCAGATTCAAGCTCCATTCCAGTATTTATGAGAAAATGCAGACGCAAAACCTCGATTTCCGTCAGGTATACGATATTTGCGGCGTGAGAATCATCGTGGATACCGTGAAGGATTGTTATGCGGTACTGGGGGTTTTGCACTCCAAGTGGACTCCCATCCCCGGGCGCTTCAAGGATTATATCGCCTTGCCGAAGGCGAATTTATACAAGTCTCTCCATACCACCATCCTGGGGCCGGCGGGCCAGAGGGTGGAATTCCAGATTCGCACCCAGGAGATGCACCGGGTGGCGGAGGAGGGGATTGCGGCGCACTGGAAATACAAGGAAGGCGACGAGGTCGCAGAAGACGGCCTGGCCGACAAGTTCGATTGGATCAGGAGAATCGTGGAAAGCCTGAACGAGGAGTCCGATCCGAGGAATCTGGTCGATTCCGTCAAGGTCAATTTGTTTCAGGACGAGGTATTCGTCTTTACGCCCAGAGGCGAGGTGAAGAGCCTTCCGCGCGGGGCGACGCCGGTCGATTTCGCTTTCTCCATCCACACGGAGGTGGGCAGCCACTGCGTGGGGGCCAAGGTCAACGGAAAAATCGCGCCGCTGAGCTCGCTCTTAGAGAATGGCGACATCGTCGAGATCATCACGAACCCGCACCGCAAACCCAGCGCCGACTGGATGAAATTCGTCGTCACGGCCCGGGCGAAGCAAAAAATAAGAAACTGGATAAGGCAGGAGCAAAGGGAGCGCTCCCTCACGCTCGGCCAAGAGCTGCTTGAACACGAGTTGCGCCGGTGCGTGAAGAAGGACGAGGCCCTCAAGTACATGAAGCCGAAGGAACTGGAGTCGGTCGTGCGATTCTTCGGGGTTCAAACCGATAAGGACCTGCTGGTATCCATTGGTTTCGGGCGCGTATCCGCGCGGCAGGTGGTGCATAAATTGTTGCCCGAACAACTCGTGCGCGAATGGGAGAAGAGAGACAAATCCCGTCTCAGGCGTCTGGTGAACCGGGTGAGTCGCCACAAGAACAAGGCGGGTATCCTCGTAAAAGGCCAGGACGACGTATTGATTCGCTACGGAAAATGCTGCCAGCCGATTCCGGGTGACGGGATAGTCGGTTTCATCACGCGCGGACGCGGCGTGACGGTGCACAACGAGAATTGTCCCAACATCAAGTCGTTGATGGATGACCAGGAGCGCCTCGTGGAAGTCTCCTGGGGCGAGATCGAGAAGGATCGGATGCACCTGGTGACGCTCGTGGTCGAGGCGCGCGACAGGCCGGGCGTGCTGGCGAGCCTAAGCGCAGCCATAGCGACTTGTGGAGCGAATATCTCCCGCGTAGAGGCCGAGGCCGCTCAAGACAAGGCGGCGATCCGCCTGGACGTGCAGGTGCACGATCTGACCCACCTGAACGACGTCGTCAAGAAAATTCGTGACGAAAAATTCATCTTCTCCGTAAACCGCATTGCGCCCGAAGTGGCGCCGCACAAGGGGAAGGTTCCGCAGATTCGCACGGATTAGGCCCTGTTTCTCTCTGAGCCGGAGCGACGGCGTTTCATCCGGACAGGCATCCATAAACCTTTCGCCGCCAACAAAAACGGCGCGCGAACTTCCGGCCCGCTTCATGAATCGATGACGCATACATGACGGATTTGCTCCTCCATTCCTGGGAGATTGCACCTGCCGAGGCGATTCGGGTCCAAAAGGCGCTTCAAAAACGCCTGGCCTTACACCCGCTGTCGGGCCCGCCCAAAACAATTGCGGGCGCGGACGTCTCTTGTGAATGGCGCGGAAAGTTCGGCGTGGGCGGGGTGGTCGTTTTCTCTTGGCCGGACATGCGGATTGTCGATGAATCGTTCTATGGTGGGGAATTGCGATTCCCCTACGTGCCGGGGCTGCTCTCTTTCAGGGAAGGTTTTCTGCTCGAAAAAGCTTTTTTGGGTTTAGGCGAAAAACCGGACCTCGTCATCTTCGACGGCCAGGGCACGGCCCATCCCAGGGGGCTCGGAATCGCCGCACACTTGGGCCTGCGCCTGGAGCTTCCTTCCATCGGGTGCGCCAAAAGCCGCTTGTTCGGCGACGCCGTAGAGCCGCCGGGCGAGGAGAAGGGGGATTGGCGATACCTCCATGCGCCGGATGGGCGGAGGGTAGGTGCCGTTCTCAGGACGAGGCGGGGCGTGAAGCCCGTATATGTATCTCCCGGGCATGGGGTCGACATCGAAGGTTCGGTGCACTGGGTGCTGGAGACCACTCGCCGGTACCGCCTGCCCGAGGTGATACGCGCAGCCCACAAGCGCGTCAACGAGGAGAGGGTAAGGCGAAAAATGGAATAAAAAAAAGCGCCTCACTCAAGGCGCTTTTTTTTTTCGAGAAATTCAAGTTTAGCTTGGCGATGCGTCCGCCTTGGCCTCTTTTTCGGGCTTCGCCGTCCGGGGCGCTTCGTTCTTGGCGCTGGATTCGGCGGCCTTTACGAAATTCTTCTCGATCATCAGGTAGTCTCGCATCGCGCGAATTTGCCGGTACGCATCTCCACCGAGGAGTTCTTCGTCGATGGGCTCGCCGTGGCTCTCTATCGTAGCCTTGCCGATGGTTTTCCCCAGATCGGTGGGGGAGGAGATGGTCACCTTTTTCTCATCGAGACCCGTCACCTTCACGAGGTGGGTGTTGCCGCCGATCCGCAAGGTGGCGAACTGCTCTTCCGCCAGTTCGGCTTCTTTGCTGGCCTCCAACTCGTAGGTGAACTGCCCGTCTTCCTTCTCGCCTCTGGTCCCTTTTAGGATTTCGGCCTGAATGCCCGCGCCTTCGAAGAAGTTGGGCATTTTGGTTCCCGGCTGCAGCTTGCCCGGGTATATGAGCCAATCGACAATCCAGTCCGAACGGAGGCGGTTCTTGGCGAACAGGAGGTTCGGCGCCGTCGGAGGTTCTTCCCCCGCTGGAGGCGGCGATTCTCCATGACAGGCCAGGCAGTCCGCTTTGGAGAAGAGTTCTTTTCCGGCTTTCAGGTTTTCCTCGCTCACGGTTTTGACGTCGAAATGGGTGTAGGGGTTGAGTTTCGAGTCCAGCGCGGCGAAGTAATCCACGAGCGCGGCTGCATCTTCATTCGGCATCTGGAAGCTGGGCATCCGTACCTTCAGCCAGGGCCTGAGCGTCACGACGTTGCGCAGGAAGCCGAAGAACCACTCGGGCTGCACCTTTTTGCCCTCGCCGTTCAGCAGGGGCGGGCCGTTCGTTTTCTCTTCATAACGCCTGAGGAGGTCGCCCCCCCAGTTCTCGATGACGTGGCAGCCGTTGCAATTGTATTTCTCGATCATCCGGCGGCCTTTTTCGATTCGCTTCGCGCGGGTGTCGAGTACCTGGTGAATGCTGTGCGGCGCGCCGTGCGGCATCATGGAACGCAGCAGGGTGCGCATGGAGGAAACCTCCGCATCCGAGAATTCGAAATTCGGCATCAGGAGCGTTTCGCGCTCCGTCTGGTAGAGTTTCGGGTTTTTCAGCTTGCCGAACGTCCATGACTCCCACGTATGGGGCATGTCGACCACGTTGCCGAATGAGAGCTCGAACGGCTTTTTGGCGGCGAAACGGGTCAGGTCCGGTCCGGTTTTAGAGAGCGTCTCCGTACCGGGGATGACGTGGCAGCCGAAGCAGCCGCGCGTCGCCACGAGTTTCTTGCCTCGCTCGAACGAAGCCGCGTCCCCCAGTTTCCGGGGTTTCGGGCGCTTCGAGGGAGGCGTGAGGCTGACGAGGTAGGAGGTTACCGCATGGGCTTCCTCATCCGAGAGGCGGAGGCTGGGCATTTTGGTGTCGTGCCAGTACGCTTTGGGGTTCTTGAGCCATCGGTACAGCCAATCGGGTTGAATCTTCGCGCCGATGTTTTGCAGGGCCGGAGCGAAATCGCGGTTGCGGTAAACGATGGGTCTGCCGTTCACGCCCTCGAGCGGGGGGCCGAGTTCCAGGTCTTTTTCGTTGCGGATGTGACAACCCAGACACCCGACGGACTCAAAAATAGACTTTCCATTTTGAATCTGCGCGGAGCCGTCGAGATTCGGAATTTTGGCCGATTCCACTTTCCGCGGGCCTTGCCGCCAGACGTATGTGGAGATGTCGAATGCTTCCTCCTCCGTCAGGCTGAAATAAGGCATGCGGGTTCGCGGATTGTAGTCTTTCGGTTTCTTGACCCAGGAGACGAGCCAGCCGGGGGCCACTTTTTCCTGAATTCTCGAGAGGTCAGGCCCCACCTTGCGCAAGCCTTCCGTGCCCGGCAGGGTGTGGCAGCCGTTGCACCCCAATTCCCGAACGAGAGAGATTCCGCGTGAAATTTTGGGCGCTTCCGGGATGTTGAAGATTTCGGTGTGGCAACTTTTGCATTTGGTCTGCGATTCGCTGCCGTGCAGAAGGGGGTCTTCCCAGAATTGCACGTGTCCGTGGGCTTTATCGACGCTGGTGACGGCCGTCCCCTGTCCGCCGTGGCAAAGCGTGCAGCCGACTTTGTTGAATTCATGCTTCGAGAGGTAGAGGCGTCTTTTGGGGTGCGTGCGGAATGGTTGCGGCGCGTTTTCGAAGCCCGCCCTGTTGATTCCCAGATGGCACGTCTGGCACCGCTCCACCTTCATCACCGGTTCGTTGAAATTGTTTCGCTCGTATTCGCGCAGGACGAGCTGGTCGATGTCGTAAGTACGGCGGGCGATGCCCTGGAGGCGCCGTTCCTGGAAGGAAATCGCGCTCGCTGCCTGTCGCCTCGTCGCCTCGAGCGTCGTCAGTTCTTTTTCCTTGGCCGCGATCTTCGCCTTTATCGCGTCTCTCGCGGCTTCCGCCTTTTCCGCGAGGGGCTTTGCCTGGTCGAGCAGGGCCTTGGCCTCATCGACTTCTTTTTGCTCGGCCTGGTTGTCGTGCCCTTGCCGGATGGCTTCCTGGAGAGAGAAGTAGGACTGATCGTAGAGGGCTTTCCTGATGCCTAGCTCCTGTACTTTCTCGAAGGCGTCGAGTTCGCTCTTCGCGAGTTCTTCCTTGAGGCTTTCGAGTTCTGCGTCGCCGGCGAGTTTTTCTTGTTGGGCGGCGATTTTCTTGTCGAGATCGGAAACCCTGGAGCCGGTGGCTTTTCTGAGACCGGCTAGTTCTTTCTCTACCTGGGCTTTCTCATAGGCGTTGAACTTTTTTTGGTACTGTTTCCAGGGTCTGCGCGTGAACGCTTCGTCCCATACGGTCCAGAACGTTACGGCGACCATGATGAGTCCTAGAATGAAAAACGGGATAGGACTGGTTTTCTCTTCCGGAGGCTTGAAGTCTCGACCTTGCATTGTGAAAAAATGCTCCCCCACACCGGCATTCTGAGCGGAAATTGCTGGTTTCCTCGCTAAAATCCGGCTGATTATAGGTATCGGCAGGGCGGGCGTCAACCATAGTGCGAATAGTTTTAATTTAGCCTAATTCCTTGTGAATACGGGAAGAATGCGCTGAGAATACATGGTGATTCCCGCAGGCGGCGGCGGGTGTCCATGCCCCTCGCCGACCCTGCCCGGAGACTATCCGTTTTGGCTTCGAATGATGCTGGCGAGTTGGCCGATAATGGCTATGGAGATGGTGGGGTGCTCGTGGATCAGTTGCAAAAGAGGGTCTTTCTCGATGCCCAGCAGGGAGGCGTCCTTGCTCGCGCGCGCACCTGCGCTTCTGCCCTCATCGCCGAACAGCGCGATTTCCCCGAAGGAGGCCGTAGGGCCGAGCGTGGCCAGTACCTTCGGCTCTCCGCTCTCCTGGTTCAGGATGATTTCTATTTCTCCGTCGACGATGACATAGAGATAATCGCAGGGGTCTCCCTGCTCGAAAAGAACCGCTCCCTCCTGGATCTGGACTTCCCTGGAAATGTTGCTCAGTATTTTCAGTTCATCCGCGCTCATCGTCTCGAACATGTTGACGCCTTTGAGAAACAGGGCTTTTTCAATGGTCGAGAGCATGAATTTCTCCTGTCCGGACAGATTTTCGCCAAGTGCTCCATAACGGGTGTGCTCGCGGCGCACCTGAATGCGCACCAGTTGACTCTCGTCATTCTCCATGGTTCTCAAAAACGCCTCAACCCCGTCTTCATCTTTCCCGATAATCCTCAAGGCGGCAACCGCCGCCTCTCGGATGAACGGGTCCTCATCAGCCGCTCGCTCCCGGCATTGCGCGCACCATTCGGCGGTTGGGCCACCGGCTTCGCTTTCGATGTGTTTCGCCGCCGCATCGATGGCGATGGCCCGGAGCCACGTGTTCCCGGAATTCACGTATGTCCTCAGCACGTCGTCAATCGATTGTTCGGGGATTTCCCAGAGTTTCCTGCCTTCGGAAACTTTATCGGCGGTCGAACTCCCGAGAAGCAAAGGCTCGAGAGCCAGAATCAAGAGTCTCGTATTGCCGGCCGAGGAGAAATTCGAGAGCGTCTCGATGGCGATCGCTCTCGAGGAAGAACCTCCCCGGGCGAGGGATTCCGCCACGGTGTCCACCGTTTTCTCATCCCCAATCACGCCCAGCAGTTCCAGCAGGACGAGCTGCCTTTCCTCGACGACGTCTTCGAGCGCTTTTCTCAACATCGTGAAAGCGGATGCGTTTTCCCGGCTCTCTATGACGTGGAGGTGATTGATGACGTCGTACACTTCCCTCAGGTGTTCCACGGCGAATGCGGAGAGGGAATCGACGATTTCCTGCGCGCTCATCTCCCGGGAGCCGTTTTTTGCGTTTTTGAACAAAAACGGGACGACGAATGAAACCAGAGCGGAGCCTTCGAGAGAGAGGGTTCCTTTGCGTTTCATGTTTTTCAGGGAGGCGACGGCCTCTCCTCGCACCAGCGAATCGACGTCAGAGAGGGCGGCGAGGGTGAGCTCGAAATTCTCCCGCGCGCCATTGTTGCCTAATTGCCGGACCCCTCTGCGCCTGATCGCCGCGCTCTTGTCCGAGGTGGCCACGCGGATGACTTCCTCCATCTTCTCCTCATCGACCTCCTGGTTCATGGCCAATGATTCTATCGCCCCCAATGCGGCTTCGCGGACTTTCTCCTCCTCCTGATAGAGATAGGGAATCAACCGCTTGATGAAGCGCGGATTCTGGAGTTCTCCCATACATCGCAAGGCGCAAACCCTGGCCGCCGGGTCTTCTTCGTTGAGCATCAGGTGCAGTGTCTGCAGGCCGTTGGCGAGCCAGAACAGATCGTCGGAGCGCACCAGCAGTTGAACGGCGCGTGCTCTGACTTCCGGGGAGCGGCTCTCGAGATTCTCATGAACCAAATCCGCCGTCTCGTCGTTCAGCCCGAGAGTTTCCGCCGCATCCATCGCGGCGCATTGAATGGCGGGCTCCTCTGAGGTGAGATATTCTTCCAGCAAAGCCCGTATTTTCTCGCCTTCTTCGGCCCCGGGAACCTTGGCGAGAATTTTCAGCAATTCGGCCGCCGCATATCCTTTCCGCCGGGGAATTTCTTCGAGAATAATCTGGAAAGTTTCCCTTCTGCCGCTATCGGCCATAATCTGGGCGGTGAAGACGCACAGATCGTCATCCCCCTCGCGTATGTTCCTTCCGAGTATCGCCATGCTCTCATCGTCAATCGGCCCGAACCCCTCCTGGGCGTAGCGGAACAACCCGAGATTTCTCTCTTCGAGCATCCTGCGCAGGGCGGCGCCGTATTCATGGCGCACGAAGAAGCCGGTGGCCAGGTAGGCGAACGCGATGAAAAGAGAGATGAGAGCCACCCAGCCGGGGCTGAGCGGGAAAAGAGCGAGGCCGGTCGGCTTGATGATGAGCAGGGCGACGCCGCTGACGATGCTGGCCACGGCGACCACCTGGCCTGCGACGAACGCGCCCACCCGCGCGCGGATCGACGGGGAAACGGCGTTGTAGAGCAGGGCGTTGATGGCGTTTCTGATGGATTCCTGGAGGTTTTTGTTGTTGAACCGCAGGAAAACGGCGGAATAGAAGCCGGGCGAAATCGCCATGCCGATGAGGCCGACGATGGTGGTCAGCGGGTATAGGAGGTTCGCCGTGCCCAAGCCGAGCCGCTTGATGATGCGCGGGGTGATGAACGTTTGAACGATAAGGGAAAAAGCGCTTCCGATGGCGGTGAAATACCCGAGAAACGAGGCGAGTTGCGCGCGATCGGCAAAGACTTCACGAAAGACGAGGCTGTACTGAAAATCCTGAAAACTTCTGAGAATCACCACGATGAAGCTGAACAGGGCGAATGCGCACACGTATCTGTTCGTCCTGACGAGTGCGAGATTGCCTTCTCTCGACGCCGTCTTCGTCGTCTTGCGCTTTTTGGGACGCGCATCCTCGATGAGGTGGTCGCGCAGCCGCCATTCGGCGTATTGCACCACCCCGATGCTGATGATGATGGCTCCAATCCACACGTAGAGCAGATTCGAGACGCTCCCCAGGACGGGAATGAGCACCGGAATGGCCAGGCCGCCCAGTATGCCGCCGTAGCGGCCTCCCGTCAGAATAATCGGAACCAGCCGCTTAGACTGCAGGACGTCGAGATACTGCCCGTACAGGGCGCGGAAATTGTTCGGCAGCATGTTCGTGAACATCACGAACAGCGTGTGGAGAAGCGGGAATGCGATGGGCATGGCGTAGGCGCGGAAATCGGCGAAGATGAGCAGCTTGATGCCGAAGACGAGCGCGATGAAAAAAATCAAAACGACCTTGAACATCGCCGGAATGGATAGCTTCTCGGTCAGGGAGGAGTAGAAAGTGCTGATGAAAATAATCACCAGCGCGTTGAATATATACATGTAGGGGAGAAAACCGGGGCCGACTTCGGAGAGGAACAATGCTTCGGATACGGTGAGGCCGATGGAGAACTGGATCCCGATCAGGAAGTAGAACAGGAAGAACACGGAGAAAACGAGCAGTTCTTCCTGCTGGATGTTGAATGCCTTTTTGAGGAACTTCGCCATGGCAACCACTTTTAGGGCGACGGATGAGGGTTCGCGCGTATCTCGCCCTCTGAGGTTCCAGGAACATAGGCGATGCTGAACCGCTTGATTCTAACTTAGAATTTTTGAGATTTCCATGAGTAGAACGACAAGGCGTCCTCCGCCCACGCCACGCAGTTTTCGGAAAATCTCTCCCAACGGCTGTTGGCGCATTGGGCGCGGACGGGGTCGGCGTTGCCCTCGGCGATCAGACCGTTCAGTGGCGAGAGGTCGAATTCGGCCCGAACCGGAATTCTGCCGCGCTCACAGGCGCCGACGAGAGACAAAAAGCGCGCAAACGCATAGAAGGCGCCCCGAATCTTTTCGCACAATTGCTCGGCGCCTCCCGCGTATGCGACCAGGGCGGGGACCAAAGGCGCGTAGCGGTTCAGTTCCATTCCACCTTCGGTGCGGTTCGTGATGCTGTCCACACCGACGACACCGATGGAATCATCGGAAAACTCCACCGGGAACAGCCTGGCGTATAGCGTTTCCACAACCGGTCCCTGACGGCTGAGCCTGAGATGAACTCGAACGCTGAACAGGCCGAAATCAATCCAGTTGCATATCAAGGGGAGGTAGCGGGCGTCGAATGCCTGCTCGTAGTTCTCGATGGCGCTCGCCAGGAGGCGAATCGAATCTTCCCGGGAGCGTGATGACTCACGCAGCCCGGACTCGAGCCTGGGCGCGCAGTTTTTGAGCATTTTCCCCAAAACGTCCGGGAAGTCGTCGTCTCCCGCTTTTCGGGTCTTGATGTAGGCTTTCGAGGTCGGCGGGCTGGCCTGGAAACGATCTGCGAGCCAGCCTATCGCCTGGAGGTGGTCGTGGTTCTCGGGGTCGAGAGACAAGGGCAGGGGCATCATCTTGTCCGCGGCGATTCCGAGTTTGGTTAAATCCGGAAGCCCGAATCCGCCGGGGTAGACATCGAGCCGAAAACATCCGCGCCCGCCACCGCCTTCCTGGGGTTTGACGAAGAACGTGCGCGTACCCCATTTCTTCGCCAGTGCGGACGCTGCATCCAAAATGGCGGCGGCGGCGCCTTCCGGCCCTCCACCGTTTAGTTCCACCACCTCGTAATCGGCCGTCAGCCGATGCCCATGACCATTCGCCGCCGGGTTTTTCTCGTTCGCACCGTTTCCATTCAAGAGTTCATAAGTGGTTTTTTTGTTCGACAGCGGTCCGCCGGGGGCGGTGAGCGGCCCTGGTGC
This sequence comes from bacterium, assembly GCA_965221165.1. Classification (GTDB taxonomy): domain Bacteria; phylum UBA8248; class UBA8248; order UBA8248; family UBA8248; genus Bin107. The sequence goes on along the minus strand of CBDCRP010000003.1, from coordinate 353,193 downwards.
GACGACGACTCCCCGGGACTCCAGAACCTTTGCCAGGGTGGCGTCGTACAGGCTTCTTTGAGCCGTCTGACTGATGACGAGCAGTTCTCCGGGCGCCCTGGAGGCGCGCGCCAAAAGCTCTTCTCTGCGGTTCAGAACCCTGACGGGGATGGACAGTCCCAGGCGGTTCAAATGCGCGCTCATCACCCGCGCCGTTTCCATGGTGAGGGGCAGTCGGCTCGGAGAGCCGTCCAGCAAAAGGATTTCTCCCGGACGCCGGGTGGGCGGCGCGTCTTCCCGGATGCGCAGATTTGCGAACCCGGGCTCTCGTGACGCCCAGTGATTGAGACTGTCGATCAGGGTCTCGTTCAAATCGCCGGGGTGCGAATCGAATTCTTCGCTCACCCGGTATAAATCCCAGACGCCGCCGCTCGCATCGGGCGTGAGATGGTAGAGAGAAGGGTCCCGGCCGATGGGTGAATGATTTGATGTCTTATGCGGGGGCACGGTTTCGCTCTTGATTCTCAGAACGTGGATTTGCGCTGGTGCATGAAATGTTTGACCACCCAGTCGGCAATTGCGCCGCCAACGGCCTTGTCGTTGGCGAGAGAGGAGCGGTTTGGAGCGATGCAACTCAAGGCGCGTATCCCCGTCATGCGGTACGCCTCTTCGCGTGCGTGCTCTTCGTTGGCGAGTCTTCCGGAAATGAGCATGTTTTCCTCCTCCACCTCCAGGTGGCTTCGGATCAAATGAACGATGAGCGTTGATTCCAGCGTATCACATGCGCAGATGATCAAGCCTCTGCGCGCAAGCCAATTTTTCACCCAGGGGTCGCTCGCTACGTGGAGGCTGGCGTCCGAGGAGGGGGAATCCGCCAACTCCGCAATCACAATCTCTGCTTTCGAACAAGCGTGGCGAAGCAGATTCTGGGCGCATCGCCTGACTCTGCTGATCGAGACGGCGCAAGTGGAGGATAGACCCGCATCGACGAAATCCCAGCCGAGTCTCGTGGAATCGAAAAACCCGAGAGGTCTCCCGTAATTCACCTCCATCAGATCCCGCATGCGTCCCGTTCCGGTGAGTTTCGCGTATGAGGCGCGGATGCCCGAGGAGTGCAAGGCGGAAGCGAGAGAAGACGCGCAGGTCGTTTTGCCCACGTCCATATCGGAGCCTGCGATCAAGACGATGGGGGCGCCGGGGATTCCTTCCTCGTCAACGGGGCACCGGGTGTCGGGGATGACGGGCAGATGGGGAAGCTGGGCGGGTTTCCCCCGTAATGGAATGCTTCCTTTCACTTCTATTTTCACGCATGGCGTTTGGGGGTTCCCGCACACCCCGGCGACGCCGCCGACGTTCAGCAGGTCCAGTACCGTCCCGGGTGGGGAGGGCGTATCCGGCTCGCGGCCCGAAATGCTGCGATTCGCGTAGCGCCCGCCAATCGCTACGGCCAGGTTCATTTTTTTCTGCAGCTTCGTTTCACTCGTGTTCCACGCGTCCTGCGTTCCCGGGAGGGCCTCCAGCGTCTCGAGGCGATTGATGGGAGCGTTTTCGGGAACATCGACGACTTCACCCAGGGCGATTCCGTTGGAGGGAACTGGCTGCGGGTCGGGCGTGAAATCCGCCTGAAACGCGTAGGGGCTTTCGGGGGACAGGAACAATCCTCGTGCGGTGGATGCGAAAAAATCTACTCTCAATTTTTTACTATGTCCTAAGCAGGAGAAAGAGCGAGATGGCGAATGAATGTATGTATCATTTCCTGAGCGTCTTCGGATATCTGTTTTTCCCCTCCCTCATAGATCGATGAAACGCCCTCGAGCTTACAGAACGTCCCCCTCGGTTCTACTATGGTGCCTTTCGCCGGAGGAGAGCAAGTAACCAGAACCTCATCTTGTTCCTGAACCTCACGCAAGCGATGCCCCTGCCTGATGAATTCCGGGCTCTTTTTTGGGAGGGTGTAGATTCCAGGCGCCAGCGAGTGGCCGATTTTCACTCGCTGAGAGCTCGTGTTTCGAATCAAAAGCTGAAAACCGGACAAATCAGGTTGGCCGAGATCGGCGAGTAAATCCCGATGCGCGTCGATATCGTCGCTCCGGTCAAGAAATTCCGCCAAATGCCAATAGGTGGTGGTGGGGGCGTTGCTATGGATTTCTTCGAGTTCGGTCATCAATTGGGTGGTTCCCAGCACGCGCGGGTTGAGTTCGATGGCGTAGGGTTCGTCCCGATGGACGATGAAATCGACGCCGTATATCCCCCGGTAGCCCGCCTCCGCTATCCAGTCTCCGATCTTGAGGGTGGCTTCCTCGATTTTCCGCCGGCTCTCCCGTGAAACCTGCCGATACGCCGCGTAGTCGCTGCCGGCGTAATCGAAGCGGTGCATCGAGCAGCCGGGGATTCCGGTGAACATCACCGAAGGGTGGGACATCCAGGGTTTTCCGTTGCAGATCACCCCCGCTGCGCCGAGGGCGGGACCATCCAGGAATGCGGTCACGATCACCAGCGCATCGAGACCCAGTTTATCGATGAGTTCATTTCGCTTCTGCGAGAGCGCTTCGGTTGAGTCGATGAGGTGCGTCTGGTTGCCGGATGAACCGATTCTCTCCGAAATAATCATGACGGGTCCGAATTCTTCGAGCTCTTTGGCGCCGAGGCTTCCCAGGGCCACCACTTCGCCCGGAGGAACGCCGAGCCCCGCTTCGATGGCCTGGCGGCGGAAGGATACCTTGTCGTCGAATCTCGTCTTGATTTCCACCGGATTCGCCAGAATGCGGAGCCTTCCCCCGGCTTGTTCCGCGAGTTGGCCGAGAAATTCCGTGGAACGATAGGGGATGATGTATTGGCGGCCATTCCCTTGCGAGAGAAATTCACGAATTTGCGGCCCCAGGGCTCCTTCGTACGCCTCCACGAGTGATGAATGCGTCCACACGATTCGTTTTTTCCGGCCGCGTTCCACGGCGAAATAACGGAGGCGTTCGTCCCATTCCGGCCCGTCTATCCCGTAATCACAGGCAATGAGGAAATCGAGGGGGACGATATTTTCCACGGTAATCGAATCGGTGGAGCGCAGGCCCTGGAAGCCGAATATCGAGCCGGCCGGAACTGCGGAGGTCAACATCCCGTTAAAATCATCTTTCGTGTATCGAGACAAGGAGGCATCCCTTTTTGGAAAATCACCACAAATAGGCAGCCGATTCCAAAACAAAAAACATGAGATTCTAATTCGATAGCCTCGCGGATATCAACATAATTCGACGTTTTGGGAAATGGCGATTTCACCCTCGGGGGCTTCTGCAACTCACCCAGCGCTATGCTAGGATATGAAATGTCTCACATCCTGAAATAACGCCACCAAGGCGCGAGAGTTCATACATGGCGGAAGAGAGAGAAATGCCCGAATCGGCTTTTGATGCGGGTGAATACACCGTGATGTCGGCCTCGGAGCTGAGGTGGGAGAAATTTCGCCGAAGCATGATGCGCGCCAAACCGGCGATGCTCGGCGGCGTTTTCCTCATCCTGCTCGTCGTCGTGTCTCTTTCGGCCCCTCTCATCGCGCCCCAAAACCCGCGGAAAGTGGATGTGAATCTGCGCCTGAAGCCTCCCGTGTGGGTGGAGGGAGGTAGCGCGAGTTATGCATTGGGAACCGATGCGCTGGGCCGGGATATTCTAAGCCGGCTCATTTACGGAGGCCGCGTCTCGATTCTTGTGGGTTTGAGTTCGGTGGTGATTTCAGGGGTCATCGGCATCGTCCTGGGCCTCGTTTCGGGCTTTTTCGGCGGAAAAATAGACGATCTCATCAGCGGGTTTTCAGAAATTCAACTGGCGTTTCCCTTCATTCTTCTGGCCATCACGATCATGGCGGTCCTCGGGCCGGGTCTCCTCAACATCATCATCGTGCTGGGGATCAGCCGTTGGGTGGCCTACGGCCGCGTGGTCAGAGGCCAGGTCATCTCGATCAGGGAGCGGGAATTCGTGGAAGCCACACACGCCTTGGGCTACCCGCTGTACCGCATATTGTTCATGCAGATTCTGCCCAATACCTTGTCGCCTCTGATCGTCATCGCCACGTTCGCCGTGGCGGGAAACATTATTTCCGAATCTTCGCTGAGTTTTCTGGGCCTGGGCGTTCCGCCTTCGGTCGTCACCTGGGGCGGCATGTTGTCCGAGGGGCGCGAGTATCTACGCGGCGCCTGGTGGATGGCGACCTTTCCGGGGCTCGCCATCATGGCGACGGTGCTGAGCATCAACCTCATCGGCGACTGGCTGCGGGACTACATGGACCCCCGCCTCGGCGATGATATGTAGGCATTTTGGTTTTTGAAGGGAATTTGTGCATGAAAAGGCTCCTGCTCGGTGGAATTTGCCTGTTGCTTTTAGGGCTCGCCGCCTGCGGCCGCGAAGCGAGAGAAGGGCCCTTTACGGTCCTCCTCTCGGTGGAGGCCAATACGCTGGACCCCCATTTTGCGACCGCCACCATCGAGTGGAGCATCTTGATGAACATGTTCGACCCTCTCATCGAGCGGCGCGACGACATGAAGCTTGCGCCCGCCCTGGCCGAGCGCTGGGAGGTGGACGAGACGAAAAAGGTCTGGACGTTTCATCTGCGCAAGGGGGTCAGGTTTCATAACGGTGAACCGTTCGATGCCGAATCCGTGCGATACACGTTCGAGCGCATGCGCGATGCGAAGCTCAAGCCCCGCATCACGGTCTACCGCAGGATTTTCCTGGACAGGATAGAAAAAGTGGGTTCCCACACCGTGAAGATTCACACCAGGCGCCCGGTCGCCACCCTGCCGGTGTGGATGGTGAACGCGTTCATGTTGCCGCCGAAATACTATTCATCCACTCCGCCCAAGGAATTGCTGCGAAAGCCCGTGGGCACGGGGCCGTACAAACTGGTGAAGTGGATCAAGGACGACCGCATCGAGATGGAGGCCAACGATAGCTGGTGGCGGGGTGAGCCTGCAATAGGAAAGGTGGTCTGGCGGCCGGTGTCCGAGGCTTCGGCCCGCATAGGGGAGCTCGAGACGGGCGGGGCCGACGTCATCATGAACATCTCGCCCGATCAGTCGAAAACCATCATGGCGAGGGAAGAGGGTCTCCAACTCAAGGGGGCTCGGGGAGGACGCAGGATTTATCTGGGAATTCGCACGGACCATGGCGTGCTGGGCGATGCGCGCGTCCGCCGGGCGCTGAACCACGCGGTTGATTTCGAAGCTATCGTCAAGAACGTATTTCTGGGTCACGGCTCGCGGATGAGGAGCATCGTGAACGCCCCGAACGCCGACCCGAACATGAAGGCCGACGCCTACGATCCCCAAAAGGCGAAAGCGCTCCTCGCCGAGGCCGGTCTCAAGGATACCAATGGAGACGGCGTCCTGGAGGCGAATGGCATACCATTTGAACTGAAACTTGAAGTTCCATCCTCCAGGTACTTGAAAGGAAAGGAGATGTCAGAATTCATAGCGGCTTATTTCCGCGCCGTGGGCGTCCTGGTGGAGGTCATTCCCCTGGAGTGGTCCGTTTTCCTCGCCAGAAGAAGAAAAAAGACGCTGGCGCCCCTGTATTTTCACGGGTTCAGCTCCGCCTTCAACGAAGAACTCGACCTGGGCGTTTTGCGGCCTAACCTTTTCGCCAACCTCACCGCCTGGAGGAACCGGGAGTTTATTGAAAATTACAAGATGCTCGGCCAGACGTTCGACCCCGACGTGCGCAGGCGAATCAGCTACCGGATGCAGCGCATCGTTCATGAGGAAAGCCCGTGGGTATTTTTATGGAACCAGTATGATTTTTTCGGCTTAAGCGCCAGAACGCAGTGGACGCCGAGGCCGGATGAGAGAATCTATCTGCCCGCGATTCGGTTGAAAGAAGCGAAACAATAAGATGGGCGCTTATCTTTTCAGAAGAGTCATCCGGGCCATCGTTGTCGTGGCCGGCGTGAGCTTCATCTCGTTCGCCGTCTTGTTCCTATCGGGCGACCCGACGGACACCATGGTGGGTGAGGACTGGACGGTCCAGGAGGTGAAGCAACTCCGCCAGGACATGGGTCTCGACAAGCCCTGGTTCGTGCAATACGGGCGATACGTGGGCAGGGCCGTGCAGGGTGATTTCGGCGAAAGCCTGCGCTATCGCCAGCCCGCGTTCGAACTCATTATGGAGCGTCTGCCCGCGACTCTGGAACTCGCCCTCGTGGCGCTCGTACTCTCGATTATCCTGGCGTTTCCGTTAGGAGTCGTCAGCGCGACGCAGCGCGGCTCCCCATACGATCATGGGGGAATGCTTTTCGCGCTCCTGGGGCAATCCATGCCCGTTTTCTGGCTCGGGCTGATGCTGATCCTGATCTTCGGAGTGAGTCTGAGGTGGCTGCCGGTCAGCGGAAGAAGCGGCTGGGAGCATCTCGTATTGCCCGCCATTGCGCTTTCCACCTACTCGATTGCGAGAAATACGCGGGTGGTCCGAAGCTCCATGCTGGAGGTTCTGCGTCATGAATATGTGAAGACCGCCCGTGCGAAGGGGCTCTCCGAGTGGATCGTCATTAATCTGCACGTGCTCAGGAACTCCATGATTCCGGTGATTACGATTATTGGTCTGGAATTCGGGCACCTGCTGGGGGGTGCGGTAATCGTCGAGACGATTTTCTCCTGGCCGGGCGTGGGGAGGCTCCTGATCCAGGCCGTCTACGCCAAGGATTTCCCCCTGGTGCAGGCCTCGGTGACCATTACCGCCCTGATTTTCGTGTCTTTGAACCTCATTGTTGATTTGATGTATTCCGTCCTCGACCCCAGGGTGAGACTCCATTGAGCCGGACTGCGTATTTCTGGACGCCCGAATCGCTGCTGCACGACAATGGCCGCCATGTGGAGAACGTCGAGCGCGCCAGACGCCTCGCGCCCGAGAGGATTGTTCCGCAAGTCCCATCGCTCAGACATATGGAGATTACGCCCCACGAGCCCTCGGAGTGGGTTTTGCGGGTGCATGAGGAATCACACCACCGGTTCGTGCGCGAAACGTGCGCGGCGGGCAGGTGTATTCTGGATGGCGGCGACACGCAGGCCGGCCCCGGAAGCTATGAGGCCGCGCTCGCCGCCGTGGATGCCGCCTTGAGTGCGGCGGACGCCGTCGCCGCCGGTGAGGTGGACAACGCCTTTTGCGCCGCAAGACCGCCGGGCCACCATGCCTTGCCCTTTCAATCCATGGGTTTTTGCCTGTTCGCCACCGCGTCTATCCTGGTTCGATATCTACGGGAAAAACATGGGTCTAAGAAAATCGCCGTGGTGGATTGGGACGTGCACCATGGAAACGGCACGCAGGATATCTTCTGGCGCGATCCGGACGTGCTTTTCATTTCCCTGCATCAACATCCCCACTACCCGGGCACGGGGCTCGCGGGCGAGACGGGAGAAGGGGCCGGTGAGGGCAAGACGCTGAACATTCCCATAGCGGCGGGAACTCCCGAGGAAGAATATCTGGTGAAATTTCGAGAATCCGTCATCCCCGCCGTTGAAGCGCATGGACCGGAGGCAATCGTCGTATCGGCGGGTTTCGACGCGCACCGCGACGACCCGCTCGGGGGGCTGATGATCACAGAAGCCGGTTTCGCCCGCTTGACCGCTTGGATGAAGACGCTTGCCGAAAACCTGTGCGAGGGGCGCCTCATCAGCCTGCTCGAGGGCGGATACGATCTCGACGCCCTGGAGCGTTCCGTCGCAGCGCACTTACAAGAACTCTCTGCGTAACGGATTTTCGCGATGGGCTTATGAAAATATCCCCAATTTAGTTGACTAACTAACTAAAAAATATTATATATGCCTTGTGCGCCTTTTCGGTCTGGTTTCGGCGCATTGGTTCAAGGAGGCGAGTTTTCAACTTGCACAGGGGAGAGAAGATGGAAATGGCTACGGCGCCCCCAAAAGGCCCAAAGGCATCCCCGACGAAACAAAAAATCATAGAAGCGGCCGCAAGGCTCGTCTATCACAGAGGGTTTCACGCCACTTCGCTGGATATGGTGGCGCAAGCCGCCCGGGTGAACCGGGGGAGTTTGTATTATTTTTTCCGCTCCAAGAAAAATTTAGGGCTCGCCGTCATCGATCACTATGAATATCTTCTTGACGAAAACTACCTCTCCCCTTCGTTTGATGCACAAGTGAAGGGGCGTGAGAAAATAAGGCGTCTGGCGGAGCTTTACGCCCGGATGCCGATGCAGGATTCCCCGTGCTGCGGATGCCCCATCGGGAACATGTCGCTCGAACTCAGCGCCCTGGATGAGGAGATGCGCCTGCGGCTCAAAGGGGTTTGGGACGGGGTTTTCGAGAAAATCGCTCGTGCATTGGCGCAGTCGCAAGATGAGGGGGAACTTCCCGAAAATGTCGACCCGCTTGTACATGCGCGTTCTTTTTTCTCCCAAATTCAGGGTGCGCATATCATTGCGAGGTGCTCCCGGGATGAGGCATCTTTATACGAAGACTGCGAGCGTGCTTTCATGAGCCTGCCTTGGGCGCAGAAAGGGAAGTCGGAATGAACGGGGGAGATCATGAATTCAGGCGGGGCAGCCACCTGCGATCCAGCAGATGGCGATGGCTCCTGTGGTGCGTTTTTTTACTGGGCGCAGCCCTCGCGTGGCTGTTCGCGGAGCGCTATTTCGGCGGTGTTCATGACCCGAACGCCGTGCCCCGCGTCGTCACCCCGCGTGGCGATCTCGCTTCCGAAGAAAAATCCAACATAGAGCTTTTCCGCATCTCCTCCCCGTCGGTCGCCTACATCACGAGGCTGGCGATGAGGCGCGACAGGTTCAGCCTCAACACGTTCGAGATTCCGCAAGGCACGGGCTCGGGCATCGTCTGGAACAATCAGGGACACATCATCACGAACTTTCACGTCGTTCAGGGAACGAGCTCCCTGCGCGTCACCCTGGCGGATAACTCCGAGTGGGATGCGAGCGTGGTGGGAGTATCGCCGGATCGGGATCTGGCGGTTCTCTTCATCAACGCGCCGAGAACCCGCCTGAAGCCGATCGCCATCGGCCAGTCGGGCAACTTGCAGGTGGGCCAAAGGGTGTTCGCCATCGGCAATCCCTTCGGGTTGGACCAAACGCTCACGACGGGGATCATCAGCGCCCTGGGGCGCGAGATAAACGGCGTGTCGGGCCGAAAAATCAGCGGCGTCATTCAAACCGACGCGGCGATCAACCCGGGGAATTCCGGGGGACCTCTCCTGGACAGCGCCGGTCGTCTCATAGGCGTCAACACCGCCATTTTCAGCCCTTCCGGCTCCAGTTCGGGCATCGGTTTCGCGGTTCCCGTGGATACCGTGAACAGGGTGGTGCCCCAACTGATTCGTCATGGCCGCGTCATCAGGCCGGGTCTCGGCATCCACGTGGCCGACAGGGGAACGACGCAGCGCCTGGGAATACGAGGGGTGTTGATCATTCGCGTGCAAAAAGGCAGCGCGGCCGAGGCCGCAGGGTTGCGCGGCACGGGAAGAGGCCGGGGAGGCCGGCTCGTGCTCGGGGACGTTATTGTAGGCGTGGCGGAGAAATCCGTTGCCTCGCTCGATGACTTATTGGACGCGCTGGATGCGCATAAGGTGGGGGACGTCGTAGAAGTCCACTACATGCGCGGCGGGAACCGGATGAGCGTGAGCGTAAAACTTCAGGCCTTGGGCTAGGAGTGCGGTATGTCGATAAATTCCATTCCTGAAAAATTGGAGATTCCGGTCGAGGGCATGTCGTGCGCGGCGTGTTCCGCAAGGCTGGAAAAACGGCTCGGCGCGCTCGATGGCGTATTGCGCGCCAATGTGAATCTGACCCTGGCGCGCGCGCAGGTCGAGTTCGTTCCCGCCCAGGTGACGCCCGCCGATATCGCCGAAAGGGTCGAAAAAACAGGTTTCCGCGTTCCGCATTCCCAAGTCGAACTCGCCATAGAAGGGTTGGACAACGCGACGGATACCGCCCGCCTGGAGGAACGGTTAAACGGGCTCGATGGCGTTTTATCCTCCCGTGTGGACCACATGAGGGGCCGTGGCCGGGTCGAATTCCAGCCGGCCGTCGTTTCTGCCGATGAGATTCTCGAATACGTGGAGCAGGCGGGATATCCGGCCCGTCTCGTGATGGATGAAGAACAAGATGCGGAGAAGCTGAAACGAGAGCGGCAGCTTCAAAAAAATATGCGTCTTTTGCTCCTCTCTTCAGTTTTATCCGCACCGCTTCTCATACAGATGGCGGGCATGCTCCCGGGCGCAGGGGGCTGGGAATTCCCCAGATGGTGGCAATTCGCACTCGCCACGCCCGTGCAGTTCATCGTGGGCCGGCGGTTTTACCGGGGGGCGTATCATTCGCTGATGGGCGGTGGTGCGAACATGGACGTTCTCGTCGCCCTGGGTACGAGCGCGGCATGGCTGCACAGCAGCGTGGTGACCCTGTGGGGCTTGAGCGCGAACCACGTGTATTTCGAGGCGTCCGCGATTCTGATTACGCTCATTTTGCTCGGAAAGGTGCTCGAAGAGCGCGCCATGGGCAAAACTTCCGAGGCGATAAAAAAATTGATGGGGCTTCAGGCGAAGACGGCGCGGGTACTCCGCGACGGGGAGGAGCACGAGGTCCCCGTAGATCAAGTCCGGGTTGGGGACGTCGTGATGGTGCGGCCGGGCGAGAAATATCCTGTGGACGGGATTATCGTGGAGGGCGCGACTTCCGTGGATGAGTCGATGCTCACGGGCGAGAGCATTCCCGCGGAAAAACAAGTGGGGGACGGCGTTACCGGGGCTACGCTCAACATCGACGGAGCGGTGAAGTTCCGGGCTTTGAGGGTGGGAAAAGAAACGCTGCTGGCCCAGATAATACGCATGGTGGAGCAGGCGCAAGGCTCCAAGGCCCCGATTCAGCGCACCGCGGACAGGGTTTCGGGCATTTTCGTGCCCGTCGTGCTGGTAATTGCGGTCGTCACGTATGTTCTATGGGACGCCGTGGGGCCGTTCGCGCCCGCGCTGATAAACGCCGTCGCCGTTTTGGTCATCGCGTGCCCGTGCGCCTTGGGGCTGGCGACGCCTACGGCCATCATGGTGGGCACGGGAAAAGGGGCCGAGGCGGGCATTCTCATCAAAGGCGGCGAGTCTCTGGAAACGGCGCACAAACTCGACGCCATCGTCATGGACAAGACGGGCACGCTGACCCGGGGAGCCCCCGTGGTGACCGACATATTGCCGCTGAACGGGTTGCCCGAAGGGGAGTTGCTCAGGCTCGCGGCGAGTGCGGAGCAAGGTTCGGAACACCCCTTGGGGGTGGCGATAGTGGATGAGGCCGAAGCGCGCGGCGCGGAATTACTCGAGATGCGTGATTTCAGGGCCTACCCCGGACATGGCCTGGAAGCGGGAGTAGGGGGGCGAAAAATATACCTGGGCAACGAAAAGTTCATGGCCGAGCATGGCGTGGGCGCACCTGGCCATATCGATGAGATTCACCATCTCGAGTCGCAGGGGAAAACCGTGGTGCTCATCGCCGATCGAGAGGGTTTGCTGGGCGCAATCGGCGTCGCCGATACCCTGAAGGAGGGTTCGGCCGAAGCGGTCGAAGCGCTCCAGCGCATGGGAATCGAGGTCTATATGATGACGGGCGACAACGAGCGAACGGCGCGGGCCATGGCGTCGCAAGCGGGCATCGCCCAAGTGATGGCGGGCGTGATGCCGGATGAAAAGGCCGCCATGGTGGAGCAACTCAGACGAGGCGACAAAAAGGTGGGCATGGTGGGCGACGGCATCAACGACGCCCCGGCTCTGGCCGCCGCGGACGTGGGGTTCGCGATTGGTACGGGGACGGACATCGCCATGGAGGCATCGGACATCACGCTGATGCAGGGCGATTTGATGGGCGTCGTGGCGGGGGTTCACCTATCGAAGACTGTGATGCGGAAAATTCGCCAGAACCTGTTTTGGGCGTTTTTCTACAACGTTCTCGGCATACCCCTGGCGGCGTTCGGGTTTTTAAGCCCCGTCGTTGCGGGGGCGGCCATGGCGTTCAGTTCCGTATCCGTCGTGTCGAACACCTTGTTGTTGCGAAAATGGAAGCCCACCCATTCGGGGAGTGTGGACTAGATTTCGGCGGGCGGCTTGCCGCGGGGCCATTGTTTTCTCGCCCGAGGCATGTTTTGGAGTAATCCCGGAGCCTTTGTGGACCCTGTATCGACTCGGTTTTCTTGAATGGAGAGAGATTTCAAATGGAAAAAGCGGAGATCGCCGTAGGCGGAATGAGTTGTGAGATGTGCCAATCCGCAGTGCACGAGGCGCTCAGTGGTGTAAAAGGCGTGGCCGAGGCCGCCGTCGATCTGGAGGGGGGCAAGGCGACGGTCGTTTTCGATGAAAAGGCGACGACTCTCGGCGCCTTGCGCGCCGCCGTTCAAGATACCGGATTCGATGCAGGGTAAACAATATATTATGTTGAATATATAAAGTATATTCTAGTTATTTTCAGGCTCGTTCTGCTCCGCATCGCCAAAACGGCCGGGATGAAGCCTCCCCGCCCTATCTCGGTTGGCCGTCCTCGAAACTTCTTTCCAGGAGTTCCCCGAGCGTGCATTGCCAAAAGCCGTTTAAGCGGCCGATGGGACCCAGTTTTTTCATGTCGATGTATTTGCGCGTCATGACGTCCGGATTGACGTGGAAATAGACGACTTCTCCGATTAGAAGCGGGTGTTTGTTCGGTCCCAGTTCGAACACGTTGTGGGTCTTGCACTCGAAGTGAATGGGCGCGTCCTTGATGCGGGGCGCTTTCACTTTCTTGGCGGGAACCTGTTCGAGGCCGGTGGCGTCGAACTCGCTCTCCTGCGCCGGAATGCCGTTCGCCGTATCGACCATCTGCTCCCAGTGGCGCTCGGTGACCACGTTGAAGCAGAATTCTCCGGTTTCCTCCGCGTTGATGAGTGTGTGCTTTTTGGTTCCATCGGGATTTCGCGCCACGGTGAGCGATATCATCGGCGGCGCGACGCACACGCAGGTGAAGAAGCTGAAAGGCGCTATGTTGTAAATCCCGTCTTTGCTGATGGATGACGCCCAGCCGATGGGGCGGGGAACGATGGAGCCGGTGAGCAGCCGGTACACCTCGCGCCGCTCTATCTCGTTGGGGTCGAATTCCTGGTATTCGCTCATCGAAGGTCCTCGAAATAGCTGTCAGTGCGTAAAATCATCGCCACATCTAAGACATGTAGCGTCCCGCGTTCACGGCGATGGTCTGGCCCGTGAGATAGGCGGATTCGGGCGAGGCCAGCATGAGCACCCAGCCCACCATGTCGTCCACCTCGGCGATGCGGCCCAAAAGCGTGCCCTTGCCGATCATCTCGCGCTGTTCTTCGGAGCGCACCGCGATGACGCGCTCGGTCGCCGTCGTTCCCGGCGCAATGGCGTTCACGCGCACGTTGTATTGCCCCAGCTCGTAGGCGAGCACGCGGGTCAGGGCATGAACGCCCGCCTTGGCGGCCGCATAGGGCGGGGAGGACGGCTGGAGCGTGGTGATGCCCGACATGGAGCCCAGGTTGATAACGCAGCCGCTGTTTTGTCGCTCGAAAACAGGCGTCAGATGTTTCGAAGTCAAAAATACGCTTTTCAAGTTTCTGTCCACTACGGCGTCCCATTCATCTTCCGACGTATCGCCCGTGGATAGCTGCTGGTAAAAACCGCCCGCGCAGTTGACGAAAATATCTATGCTGCCTCCTTCGCTTGCGATGCGTTCAATCATCTGTTTTACGGCCACGGAATCCGTGAGGTCGCAATCGATAAAAGTGGCGTCGCCCCCACCTTCGCGGATACCTGCGGCGGCGGCCTCTCCGGGATCGATGTCGATGTCGATGAGATACACCTTGGCGCCCGCCTCGGCGAATTTCTCCGCCGATCCTTTGCCGATGCCGCGCGATGCGCCCGTGACGACGGCGACCTGTCCGGAAAAATCAAAGCTCGTATTACCCATGAAGCGTTCTCCTCGGAGGATGATGAATTTTTATGACCTCAAGAATTTCCATACACGTTCGTTGAAAACGTCGGGTTGTTCCCATTGGGCCATGTGGCCGGCGTCCGGAATAATATCCAGTTCTGCATGGGGGGCGGCTTTTTGGCAAGCGTTCCGGCGTTCCTCGGGCGTCGGGTGGGCGATTACGTCGGCATCCCCCCACAATATGAGCAAGGGCATGGAACACGCCGGCAGCAAATCCGGCAAGTAGGGTTCGCGGTTCATGGCGTAGATGTTCATTCGCGAATTCTTGAGATTCGCCCAGGCCTGGAGGAGATACGCTTCATCGGCGCACTCCGGTTTTTTGAACATCAGCGCCTTTTGGTTGTGAACGAATACCTCGTGTTTTTCCTCGGGACTCATCTCTCTGGTGACGCGGCGCTCATCCCCTAGTTTGACGTCGCCCGTGAGCCCGAGCCCCCCCGGTCCCAGCAAAACGAGTTTCCTGAACCGGGAGGCGTTTTCCTGGCAATACGTCACGCTCATCGTAGCGCCGAAAGAAAAGGCCACGCATGCGCACTCCCCGATTCCCAGCCCGTCGAGCAGACGCCCGATGCCCCCGGTGACCGAAGCGGCCGTGTGTGGTTTCGGCGGCAGGTAGCTTTCGCCGAAGGCGGGGAGGTCGACCGCCAGGGTGCGGTAGTGCGCGGCGAAGAAGGCCTGGTTCTTGAGCCAGTGGTTCGCCGCCCCGAAGCCTCCATGAACGAAGAGGAGGGGATCTTTATCGAGTGACCCCGCTTCCGTATAGGCGAGCGGGCCGTCGGGAGTGTGTATCGTTTTGGATATGAGCCGAGCCAATGAGCGTCCTCTGTTGGTTTACGATGTGATGGAGGCTACCATTTTTCACCCGAAGCTGTGTAGCGGGTTTCCGCTTTTCGCACTCCGATTTTGTTTGCCCTGGATCCATGGTATGGAGACTTGATGCTTCGCCTTTGGTGAGTCGAATTTATGGGAGAAACGTGGATTGATGAATGATGCCGACAAGGCGCCCGCCTGGGTATATACGGTTCCCGTGGAGGAGGCTACGGGAATCGTGAAGCAGACCTATGACGCCAATCTCAAAGCGCTTGGTTATATCGTCAACATCTCGCGCCCGTTCGGGAACCGGCCCGAGATCATGCGCGCGCATCGCCGGCTCTACCTCACCCTGATGCAGACGGAGGAGAATCTGACGAAAGCCGAGCGCGAATTCATCGCTACCGCGGTATCGAAGGAAAACGATTGTTTTTATTGAACCACCAGCCACGGGGAGTTTCTCCGTCAGGCGTCGGGCGATGACGATCGCGCAAAGGCGCTCAAGCGAGAGCCTGAGAGTGCTGACCTCACGAATCGCGAGCGGGCGATGCTCGAATTTTCCCGAAAGCTGACGACCTCGCCGAGTGATATGAATAGGTCCGACGTGGAAGAATTAAGAAAGGCGGGGCTCGATGACGCCGCCATCGTCGAGTTGGTGTCCGTGACGGCCTATTTTAATTTCATCAACCGTGTGGCCCTGGGTCTGGGCGTTCGCCTGGATGAGGCGCTCGAGGGTGCGGCGGGGGCTGCGGACCTCGCAGAAGAGGAAGCGCGGTTGTCCGGCGGGTAGAATTCAGGGGCTGCCTTTGATGATATCCATGAACGTGTCGATGATTCCGTTGTCGTAGAGCGTCCATGCCGTAACGACGACGACGAGCACGAGAACGCTCAAGAGCAGATACTCCAGCAAGCCGTGTTTGACGGCGGCGGGTTTGCGGGGATTTTTTTTCGCCATGCGCTGTATTCTCGGGCCATAGGTTAATGTGGTGCGGGCTGTTTGCGGGATTATAAACGCAATTTCTCATCAGCGAAACCGAAAGCGATGGCGAGGGAAAATTGAATAGACAAGGGTGGGACATCCGTTTATGGTATATCTTTCAAGAGATGTTTCTTATTCGCATCGCGGAGTTTTATATCTCACATGGATTCTGCAAAATATAATTTCGGCGAAGTCGGAAAAATTCAAACAGAAGCGATTGGCGTTGCCGGGAAAAGGATTTTTCGCATTCTGATCGATTGCCCCTCGAAGGCGGCCGCCACGCTTTGGCTGGAAAAAGAACAGGTCTACGGCCTTTCGATGGCGATGAAGAAGATGGCCGAAGCGAAGGGAGAAGAAGGGCGCGTGGAGGAGGAGGCGGATTTTCCGGACATTGGCGAGGCGGATTCCGCTCCGGTGAGTTCCGGGGGGTCGATCGAGTTCAAGGTAAGTCGTTTGGGGCTGGCGCATGGTCCGGGTAAGGGTCGCGTTACGGTCTTTTTTTATGATGAGCGCGATGAGGTTGCCACGGAGGAGGAGCCTTCAGAAGAAGAATTCGAAGAAGAAGCTATCGGCCCCGCCGCGTTGCAAGTGAATCTCGCGCATACGCAGATGGATGAATTCATTACCCAAAGCCTGAATGAATGCTCGTCCGGGCGGGGGACGGATGCGCTCTCCCGTCATGCCATGGTGGCCACCGGCAAGGTCGACCCCAATACGAACGGGCATTTTCATCATTAAATCGCTGCCATCTTATTCGACAGGAAAATCTCGTGGCCCGGAAATCTTCACCTCGTAGAGGCCCGGAAATTGTGGATCCGCCGGAATCGCAAGCGTATCGGTTCGAACCAGAGGAAATCGAAAACCTCCTTCTGAATTCAAAAATTCTGGACGGCGAGCTGGTGCCGCAAGGCTCGAACTATACGTTCGCCGTCAAGATGGGTGCTGGGGATTTTCAGTTTTGGGGGATATACAAGCCGGCGAGCGGGGAGAGGCCCCTTTGGGATTTTCCTTACGGGACGCTTCATTTCCGGGAGAGATGCTCTTTTTTGGTGAGCCACCATTTGGGATGGCATCTCGTTCCCCCGACGGTGATTCGCGAAGGCCCGCATGGCGAGGGTTCCATGCAGTTGTGCGTGCCTTATGACGGGAAATCGAACTATTTCACGCTCCGGGAGGAGGAGCGCCCGGAGTTATTGTTGCTGGCGGCTTTCGACATCATGGTGAACAACACGGATCGCAAGGGAGGGCATTGCTTCAAGTCCGAAGACGGTCGCGTCTGGGGAATTGACCATGGCCTCACGTTTCATTCCGAGCCGAAGCTGCGAACCGTCATCTGGGATTACTCGGGAATTTCCCTGCCCGAGGAGCAGGTGAAGGATATCAAGCGCCTGGAAGACAGCTTGGGTAATCGTGACAACTCTTTAAGAGGTGAGATGGATGCGCTTTTAGAGCCTGAGGAGGTGGATGTTTTTCTCGAAAGGGTGATTCAGTTCAGGGAAAACCCATGCTTGCCGACTCCGGAGGAGTATAGGCGTATTCACTGGTCTTTTGAATAATTTTCATAAAATCCGGGAAAATGGTGAAACACTGAGGTGTAGGTCATGAGAGTCAATACGAGCCTGACCTGGAATCGGCTGTTGTTTCTTCTTCTGTTCATTACCCTATGCGCGACTCTCGTCGGGTGTCTGGATGGTCCGCGCGTGCGCAGGAGAGCGCCACGCGATGAGATGAACGAAAAGCGCTGGTTCGTTCACGACAACCCCGCTCATCCCCAATCGAAGGTGTTTCTGGAAGAACTCGACGAGTTCGATTTTCAGAGAGTGTCTCGAATACATACGGCCAAGGCCTACAAAGAGTATCTGGGCTATCATTTTGACGGCGAGCACGTCCGCCGGGCGCGCTACTGGTGGGAGCGGCTCAAGTATCAAGAAGCGCTCGAATCGAAAGAGACCGGCGCCCTCGAAAAGTTCCTGAAGGGCTTTCCCGAAGATTGGTTCCAGGAGGTCTCGAACGTCGACCTCCAAAAGAGTGAATATGAGGCCCTGGAGGAGATAAACGACGTCTCCTCCTACAGGGCGTTTATTGCAAAATACAAGAATGCGCGGAGCGAGTGGACCGAAGCGGTCACCCAGCGCCTCGAAAGGCTCCTGCTCGATGCGGCGAAAGCCTCGGGCGATGTTCTCGAACTGGAAAGATTCGTCTTTGACAATCCTCTGAGCTCATATCTTCCCGAGGCGAAAGACGCTTTGCGCGCGGCGAGATTCGAAGTGGCGATGCGCTCGGAGCTAGAGGCGGACTGGAAGGCCTTTATCCGCAGATTCGAAGGTTCGAAAGAAGCCGCTCTCATGCAGCAGCGCATGGAGGCGCGGGCGCTGGAAGGAGCCGAGCGTTCGGGCCGCGTCGCGGCGCTCGAGCAATTTATCGAGCGCTATCCCCATTCGGTTCACAAAGAGCGAATCCTCTCCTCCATTGCCGCGATGGCGAGAGAGAGGGATCGCCAGGCCAACAAATGGGTGCGCGTGAAGAACGCCGAAGTCGAGGTGTTCAGGAAACCCAGATGCAAATCTTGTAAACCCTACCTGCGCGTCCACGGAACACTGCACAACACGGACCCGGATTTTTCCTTCGATGTGGGGTTGCGGGTTGAACTCATCCGAAACGGACGGCGATGCTGCCGCACCAGGCATTGGCTCAAACATCTGAGACCCGGCGAGAGCCGCCCGTTTTCTTTTCCCGTCCGCGGCAAATCTCCCAAAAGGGGGAGTGCTGCTCCCGGTTATGAACTCGAAGTGATATCCGGCTCCGCATATCGCAATCCAAAGGAGGAGCGAATCATGGAAATCGAAGGTTTGAGCGGAGGCGGCAAAGGCCCCCAAAGCGATCGATTCGCGCCGGTAAGAGTGCCGGATATACGTTAGACATATAATAAATATCAACTATTTAATAGGTATGTCTTAAAGTGGAATAGAGAAGAATTTCCTCTTTCCCTCAAGCCTTATCTCTTCTTGCGCCCGAGTCTGGGCCGGTTTACTTTTTTGATGTGCCTAGCGATGTATTCCACGAGTTTGGGGTTGCCTATGAGGAGGGATTGCCGCCACTTGCGCGCGGCGTCCAAATCTTTGGGCGTGTTCTCCTCGGAGAAGAATGTGTCCAACTCTCGCCATTGGTTCGTATAGCGCCGCCGGGCGAGCGTCACCCCTCCCGCTTCTTTCACGATGACGGCGCCCGCCGCCACATCCCAGATGCTGGGAACGCCGAAGAGCGTATAGTGCAGGCCTCCGCGCGCCACCAGGGCTTGCTCGTAGCACATGGAGCCGGTGGAGCGGACCTCGCCCAGGTTCTTTTTTAGCGGCCCCGTGGGGCGGAATTGCGTCCAATAGGAGCCGGGCAGCGCGACGATGCGCTTTCCCGTGGGCTTGTCTTCTTGCGCCACCCCGATTCGGTGCCCGTTGCGGAACGCTCCGCCCCCCTCGAATGCGCGGTAAATGGTGCCTTTGTCCTCGGGCGTGAAGATGGCGCCCGCAATCGAGCGTCCGCGCTTCAGGACGCCCACGGAGCAGCCCCAGACGTGTAGTCCGTTCAGGAAATTTTTCGTGGCGTCCAGAGGGTCCAGAACCCACAGATACTCAGGCACCTCGCGCGCGCCCTGCCTTTTGGCTTCCTGTTCATCCTCGGGCTTCTCCTCGCCCAATACGCCATGGGCGGGAAAGTTCTCGTTTATCGCTTTCGTCAGGAACTCCTGGCTCGCGCGGTCGGCTTCACTCACCGGGTCGGTTTCGGCCTTGTTTTTGTAATCGACCTCCACCTGCTTGCCGAAAAGCCCCATCAGGATTTCTCCCGCCTCGCGGGCGAATTTGGAAGCCGCCTCGCCCAGGTCCTGGGGAGTAGGGTCGTTCATGGCGTACGCTCCAGAGGGGGCAAGTCGAGCCTTTGGGCGATTTCATCGAGCTCCGCTAGCCGCTCGGGCGATAGCTCGAACCCGTTTCGCCTGCGCTCCTCTTCTTTTTGATGCTCGATTTCACCGGGGATGAAAATCGTTTCCACACCCGCCGCTTTCGGCGTGGACTTGATGATGGAGATGAAGGTGTTGGCGGCGGCGCGAAATTCCGACAAAGGGAGCAACGCCTCGATGTTGATGGCCACGAAAACGCTCGTGATGCGGCTTTTACCGCTGAACTCGTTGATGCCCACGATCTCGTGGCTGTGGCCTCCGCCTGCGAGCGACCCCAATATGGCGTCGATCGCGATGGAAAGGCCACTTCCCTTATAGCCCGCAATCGGGGAGAGGAGGGAGCTTTCGAGAACCCGACTTGGGTCCGTAGTGGGTCTTCCCTCCTTGTCCAGCCCCCAGCCTTCGGGGATGAGTTCGCCTGCGCGCGCCGCCTCGATGATGTAGCCTCGGGCCACGACGGAGAGCGCCATGTCCAGCACCATGGGCGGGTCGCTCGGCAGGGCGACCGAGACGGGATTGTTGCCGATTCTGGCTTCCTTTCCTCCCGCCGGGGGCAAGACGCGCAGCGTGTTCGTGGTCACGACTCCCACCATGCCCGCTTCCGGGGCCATGGCCGCATATGTCGCGGCGGCGCCGAAATGGTTGCTCTCCTTGAGCAGAACAACGCCCACGTTGTGGGTGCGGGCGCGGGCGATGGCCTCTTCCATCGCGCGTTTGGAGACCACCTGGCCCATGCCGTTGTCGCCGTCTACGAGCGCCAAGGCGCCTGCGTCCTTGATGACCCGGAAATCAGGGGCGGGATTCGCCAGATTGATTTCCAGGCGCCTGGCGTAGTGCGGCATGCGAATCACGCCGTGGCTGGTGACGCCGCGCAACTCGGCCGCCACGAGCGTCTCCGCAGTCCATGAGGCGTCCTCTTCGGCCAGGCCCAGCTTGGTGAAGACCCGGTGCAAAAAAACATGGAGCTTCTCGCCCGTCGTATGTCCGCCCATTCAGCCCTCACGCGTGAACAGATACGCCATCCCGTGTCTGATGTGTTCGCCTGAGTCCACGTCGCTCAAAAAATCCGCCCGGGAAACCGACCAGCGGTTCACCCCGCTCAACGCACGCACGCCCCAGCCGGGCGCATCCCGTAGCGCTTCACCCCCGGCGTAACCCGGCCCCTGTTGCACCACCGCCAGATACCAGCGGAGACTCGGTGTGTCTAATATCGACTGCTCGGCGCCCGAATCAAACGGCAGCCAGCATGAAAACACGAAATCAGGCGCATGGGTGCTGAGCGCATCTCTCGCGTCCAGGGTTTCTATGCCGTCGCATCCGGCCGGGTCGGTCAGTTTCAGGTTCACCCCGCCCGCTTGCAAGGCTTTTCCGATCATGCCGTCGCCGGCCCCCACCTCCAGGGGTGTTTCAGGAGCCAGAGCGGAGATTTCTTTTGTCAGCGCATCCAGCCATTCGACCACGGGAAGCTGGTAGAGGTTTTCCCTCTCACAGTAAACGAGCCAGCCATCCCCCCGTTCTTCTTCGGCGAGCCTCGCGACGGCCTCGGCGTAGGGGAGGGGTTTCATCTAAAACCCCGAGCGAGGGGAATCTTCACCGCTTGCCGTGAGAAAGCGAATCGCCTCTACGGGGGAATGCGCCCGCCGCGCCGCACCAAACAAATCTCCGGAAAATATCTCCCGGGGGTTTGTGGTGAAACTCCTAGACGCTGGGCCCATTCCTGTTGATGGCGAAGGCGTTGTCCTCATGCAGAATTTCGGCCTTCGTCATCTTTCCGCTCGCGACGTCGAGCACCTCGTCGTAGACGCGCCGTCCCGCTACTTCGATGGGCGCGCCCTCGAAGATGTCCGTCACGTCCACGTCCGTGGTATCGGCCTGCAACTTCGCCGAAAGCGGGTTGCCCGTGATGCGGATGGTGCTCATCAGGGGGTGGTTGATGGTATGGCCGCCTCCCGTGGAGAAGATGAGCACCTGGGAGCCGCCCGCGGCGATGCCGGTAATGGACTCCCCTCCGTGGCCGGGGGTGTCCATCACATGGAGGCCGCTTCTGCGGTTCGCGCGCTTCGCCCAGGGGATCACGTCCACGATGGGGGCCGAACCCGCCTTCTGGATGGCGCCCAGCGATTTCTCTTCAATCGTGGACAAGCCGCCCTCCATGTTGTCGCCCGTGGGCTGGCTTCCTCTCAGATCGACGCCGCAGGCGAGGATGCGCTCTTCCATTTCCTCCACCATTCTCCAGATGCGCTTGCCCAGAGCCGGCCTCACGCATTTGGCGGCCAGTACGCCCTCGCCGCCCATCATCTCCGTGGTCTCGGCCAGAAGCGCGCGTCCGCCCTGCTTGACGACCTGGTCCGTCACCCAGCCGGTGGCCTTGTTGTGGGAGAGGCCCGACGTCGTGTCCGACGTTCCGCAGTTGAGACCCAGCAGAAGTTTGCTTATGGGCACTTCCCGGCGGCGTTCGTTCGTGAGTTCTCTGAGCATCTCCATGCCGATGCGCGTGGCCTTGGCGGTGGCGTCTATCGCGCCGCCGTCCTCGCGAATGTTTAACGCCTCCACCCGTTTTCCCGTTTTGGCGATTTCATGGGCGATCTCATCCGCCGTGCAGCCTTCCTCGCGGTGGTGGTCGATGACGATGACGGCGCCCGCGTTGGCGTTTTGCCCGTGCCCGACGAGGGTTTCGAACGTGCGCTGGATGTCGGGGCCGATCTGGCAGCGTCCCAGCGGGTGGGTGAGGGCGACGCTATGCCGCAAGGTTCTGGCGACGCGCTCGCAAGTGGGGTTGGCGTAAAGCGTGCCGCTCAGCAGGAGCAGGTAGTTTCTCGCGCCCACGTCTCCGTTTTCCCTGGGGTATCCCCACCAGGTTTTTCTCGGCCGTTTCGATGATCTTGCGCCTGTTCCGTTTCTTCTGGCCATGATGAACCTCCTCTTCTACGCGAGGTCGCCGCGGCCGCGGGCGCTCTCTATGTTGTGAACGTGAATGTAGTCGCCCACCTTGATGTCCTTGCTCGCCACACCGATGGACAGGCCGTATTTCATGCAGTGCTCATCCTTTTTCAGGGGCTTGATGCAGATTTTGTGGATGTAGGGGATCGCCTGGTTAGCCTTGAGCGTTTCGCCCATCTTTCCGTTGAGCATGAGGCGAACGGACCTTCCCTTTGACACTTTTTCGAGACAGGTGGCGACGTTGTCTCCCTTTTCGATGATCATGGCTGTTACCGGCATATCTTCTCCTTCAAAAATTCAGGGTGCGAAAGCACCTCGCACCCAATCATGTGACGGATATGTGAGGAACGTCCAATCAACGAGCCATAAACCTAACGCATGGCAACAAACACTTCAACAAAGGCGGGGATTTTCATGAGGCTCAACCCTTGGGCAGCGGCGCCACGCCCACTTCCGCCGCGATTCGGTCCAAATCCCGGGCAAGCGCTTCCTTGAGCGTGATGCCCTCGGTCAGTGCGGCCCGGTACCTGCGGTGAGCGCCTTCGCCGGGGATGCGGATTTCATCGAACCCGGGCGCCAGGCCCGACGCCTTGATTCGCGTGACGGCTTCGTCGACCGCCGCCTTGTAGTCGCCGCCCAGGCATCTCTCCGGGTCTATCGCCATGGCGAACATGGGAAGGCCGAAGGGTTTATCAGTTTCCAGCCAGTCGGGCTGGTCGGCGTCGAAGCCGTTGCCGGTCAAGGCGCCCGTCAGGAAGGTGAACATGAGCGCCAGGCCGTACCCCTTGTAATCGCCCAGGGGCTGCATGGTTCCCTTGGCGGCGAGGGCGGCGTCCGTGGTCGGGTTGCCCGAGGGGTCGAGCGCCCAGCCTTCGGGAATCGCCTCGCCCGCCTTGGCGGCCAGCAGGACATAGCCTCTCGCCACCTTGGATGTGGCGATGTCGAAGAGGACGGGATATTCCTGGTTGGAGGGGACCGCGAAGGCCACCGGGTTGTTCCCGATCATTCTCTCGGAGCCGCCCCACGGGGCGAGGTTTCCCACCGCGCCGCTGATGACCACCCCGATCATGCCGTGCTCGAGCGCCATGGAGGCGAAATAGCCGATGTGGCCCGTATGGGAGGATTTTCTAATCGCGGCCGCGCCGATGCCGCCGGTTTTCGCCTTCTCGATGGCTACCCCCATGGCGCGCCGCGCGACGACGGCGCTCATGCCGTAGTCTCCGTCCAGGAGAGAAAAAGCGGGCAGGTCGGTGATGGTTCGTACGCTCGGTCTCGGGTTCGCCGTTCCGTTGCGAAGGCGCTCCACGAAAACCCCGAAACGAACGCACCCGTGTGAGTTCACGCCCCTGAGTTCGGCATCGACAATCTGGGCCGCGCACATTCCGGCGTCCGACTCGGGCAGGCCGAGGGCCTGATAGACGCGCGCGAGATACGCATGAAGATCTTTTGGGTGAACCTTGATATCCGCCATCTTTTCTCCTCGTGCGGGCAGGATAGCCGCGCGCAGATAAATCCCCGGCCTCGTCTTGGCGGATGGGGAAAAGAGTGCTAAGAGCTATTGCTTACGAGTTTGCCTTTACATGTGGAGGGTTCGCAAGTATGAAAGCATGGCGTTTCTACGCCTTTGGCGATATGCGGTTGGATGAGGTGCCCGACCCCGAGGTGAAGCCGGGCTGGGCCTTGTGCAGGGTGCGGCGGGTGCAGCCGAGCATTACCGACGTGCAGCGATCCTTGGGGATCGGGACCATCAACTCGGCGCTTTTGAAAGAAATGCTCGACAAATATGCGCCCGTGCAGTTGCTGGGCCATGAGATGAGCGCCGAAGTAGTCGAGGTGGGCGACGGCGTCACGCATCTAAAGCCAGGCGACAGGGTGTGCACCTCCGGCCACGTTCCGTGCCTGAAATGCGAGTTCTGCCGCGAGGGCAGGGAGATGTACTGCGTCGACAAGCTGCACGTGGGCATCAACACGCCGGGCGCGTTCGCCGAGTATATCTGTCTTCCGGCGCACGGGCTCGTGAGGCCGCCCCAGACGCTGGATGACTCATCCATCTCCTGCCTGCAACCTCTCTCCTCCACGGTCGCCGCCATGCGCGATGCGAAAATTCAGCCGGGTGAGACGGTGGCCATCACCGGCCAGGGGGTCATGGGCCTGTATGCCTTGCAAGCCGCGCGCACCTGCGGGGCGGGAGCCGTCTACGTGAGCGACGTGAAGGAAGAATCGCTCGCCTTGAGCCGCAAGTTCGGTGCGGATGAAGTCATCGACGCGAGAGTGGATGACCCCGTAGAGAGGGTGATGGAGATAACGGCGGGCAAGGGCGTCGACCTCGCCTTCGAATGCGCCGGCGGAAATGCGGATCAGGGACTCTCGGGCCACGCCACGCTCCATCAGGCGACGCGCATGGTCCGCATCGGCGGGCGCATCGTGCAAATCGCGGGCCTCATCGGCGAGGTGCGGTTCGACCCGGTCTTCATGCGCGCGCAAGGGGTTCGGTGGATCTATCCGGAAGGCCACGGCGCGGACACCGTGGCCCTGGGCGGAAAGTGGGTGGCCGGCGGAAGGATTGACGTACGCTCGCTCATCACGCATGAGGAGCATGGGATCGAAAACCTGCCCAGGGTGATGGAGATTACCGACAAGAAGGCCGAGTACCGGGCCACGAACCCTTGCCAGCTCGTACTGGTGTAGCAAGCATCATTTTATCGCTTTATTCATGATTTCTTAAGGAGAAAAGAGATGGACCTTGGTTTGAAGGGAAAAATCGCCATCGTGACGGGCGCGAGCCGCGGCATCGGCCGCGAATGCGCGATCGCTCTGGCGAAAGAGGGCGCCCGCGTGTGCGTCACGGCGCGTGATGAGGGGCTTTTGGCTACGGCGGTAGAAGATGTGAATGCCGCAGGGGGCGAGGGTATGTCCGTCTCCTCCGATCTGACCTCGCTGGATGGCTGCAAGAAGGTGGTCGATGCGTGTGTGGCGAATTTCGGCGGCGTGGACGTCCTCATCAACAGCGCGGGCGCGGCGCGAGGCGGAGACATCCTGGCGCTCGATGCGGAGTTCATCACAGAAGCGCTCACGCTCAAGACCTACGGGTATCTGCGCATGTCCCAGTTGGTGATCCCCCACATGAAAAAGAACGGATGGGGCCGCATCGTGAACATCGCGGGCGGAGCGGGCGCGAGCCCGGCGCGGGGAAACATCCCGACGAGTGCTGCGAACATCACGGTGCTCAACAACACGAGAGCGCTCTCCGACGCCGTGGCGGGGGAGGGGATTCAGGTGAACACCGTATGCCCGGGCATGACGAATACGCAGCGCGCGCGGGATGTCATGCAGGGTCCGGCGGACAAGGCGGGCAAGGACGTCGAGGAGTTTCTGAAAGAGGTAGGTGCCAGGACGCCGGCCGGCAGAATCGCCGATCCCGAGGAAGTGGCGAACGTCGCCGCGTTTTTTGCCTCCGCCGCGTGCTCTTACGTGAACGGCAGTTCCATCTACATGGATGGCGGCAGCCGCCGGGCGACGCCTTAAGCGCCGCCGTGCGCCTAGGAGGGAAGAGCCCGCATCGCCGATGGAGCCTACATCGCGAGGGTGCCGCCATCGCACGATATGAAGGCGCCGTTCATGAAATCGTTCTCGTCCGAGACCATGAAGAGCGAGACTTCGGCCATCTCCTCGGGACTCGCAAAACGGTTTACGGGGATTCGGGGAAGTTTCGCCTTGGCGCGCACCGGGTCGTTGATGTGGATCTCCTTTACGCGTTCGCTCTCGGTAGTGCCCGGCATGAGGCAGTTGATGCGCAGCCCCATCGGGCCGAGCTCCACGGCCAGGGCGCGCGTTAAATTGTGCATGGAGGTCTTCGTGGCGCAATAAAGCGCGTTGCCGGGGACGCCGCGCTCGCCGTCGATGGAGCCTATCATCAGGATTTTGCCCTTGCCCTGGGGCGCCATGAGTTTGGCCGCCTCGCGCGTGGCGATGAACACGGATTTCGCGTTCACTTCATACAGGTCGTCGATCTCCTCATCCGTGAATTCAAGAAAACTCTTGTGCCCCCGCATGGCGGCGCAGTTCACCATGATGTCGAGACCGCCCAGGTATTGCGCGCCGTCGCTCATTACATCGTTCGCTTTTTTTGCATCTCTCAAGTCATAGCATCGGCCATCGATTTCGCCGCCCCCCGCTCCGCACTCGGCGATGATTCCACCCAAGCGTTCCTGGTTGAAGCCTCCCGCCGCCCAGACGGATGCGCCCTCCGCGCTGAATCTGCGCGTGATGGCCGCGCCGATGCCGGATGATGCGCCCGTGACGATGACTCTTTTTCCTTCCAGCTTGCCCGGCATGTCTTGCTCCTTGACATGAAAAACTATTCCTCATCCGGCAGCAACGCGGATTCCCCCATCGAGAGCGGGTCGCGCGTCGGCCAGCGTCCGGCGTCCACCTCGGTGATGAACTCGAGAACGACCCGGTTGAACATGGCGGGTTCTTCGAGGTTGATGAGGTGTCCGGCGTTGGGGAAGGTGACGAGGGCGGCCGTCTGGATGTTGCGCTTCATGAAAAGCCCGGGCTCCAGACAGGGGTAATCCTCATCTCCCGTCAGAACGAGCGTGGGCACGGAGCAGTTCTTCATCTGCTCCCCGAGTTCATAGACAGAAGGCCTCGCGCTTTGCACCCCGCGCATCGTGTTGGAGCAACCCAGAGGAGAGTGGCTCATGAAGTGATCGATGAATTTCTGATAGCCGATCATGTCTTTTCTCTTGAGCTGCATTCGCGTGGGTCCGGCGATGTAGACGGGGCCGAATTTCTCCATACTCTCGTTCAGGAACCGATCGGCCACGATTTCTGCGTCTTTTTGAAACTGCTCGCGCTTGTCGAGTTCGGAGCCGTAGCCGCACCCGGCCACGACGATGGAACGGGTGAGTTCGGGGTGGCGCAGGCCGAGGTGGAGGGTCGCATAGCCACCCATGGAAAGCCCCACGACGTGGGCGGGCGCCAGGTCCAAATCTCTGATGAGGCCGGCCAGGTCGCTCACGGCGATATCCTGGCTGTATTGCGATGCGTCTTCCGGCACCTCGGAGGGCGGAAATCCTCTCGCGTTGTAGGTGATGACCCGGTATCTGCGGTTGAAATACCGGACCTGATCCTCCCAGCTGCGGCAGTCGCCCGCGAACTCGTGAACAAAGACGACGGGCGCACCCTCGCCGCTGGCTTCATAGTACAGTCTGACGCCGTTTGTTTTCACTTCGGGCATGGTGTTCTCCTCGCAAGATGACATTTAGATATGGAATTCGTTTCTTACGGGAGAATCAGGAAAATGACAACGCGGATGAGTGAATTCTCCTGTGTTCACTTTCGCGCGCCGCGCCCTCATGGTGCGCGGTGGAGCAAATTTGGTCGGAAGGCGCCGATTTCGCCCGATGGCGCTCGGCGCACCATTTTGGTACACTCCCGGAAACCACGTACAATCCGCATCTGAAGAGGTTTTTCCAATCTTTGAGCCAGGGAGATGTATCGGGGGCGGGATCCGGTTCGGTCGGGCGGCGCAGTTCCCCGCATTTCCTGCAGCATGGAGGAAAATGTCATGCTACGTCGTTCGCTGTTTCTCCTGCTTGTCCTTGCGCTGATTTGTTTGCCGCTTCAGAGCGCGCATTCGGCGGAATATCCCCGCTACCCCGTACAGTTCATCATCTCCTTCCCGCCGGGAGGACCCGGGGACACCACGATCCGCATCATCCATTCTGCCCTCCAGAAAAATTTCGGCGGCGCCATCCAACTCATCAACAAGCCCGGCGCCGGCGGCGCCATCGCCTACACCTACGTCAAGAAGGCCAAGCCGGACGGCTACACCATTCTCTCCACCATGTCCGCGCCCCTCACCGTAGGAACGGCGCTGCGCACCCTGCCTTTCGCATTGGCTGATTACGAGTACATCGGCGCGTACGCCTTCGGCGCGACGGGCATCGTTTCCAAACCCGACAAGCGATGGAAGGACCTGGATGGTCTTCTCGCCTACATCAAGAAAAATCCCGGAAAACTGAACTACGGCACGAGCGGAGCGCCGACCGCGCCTTATCTCACCATGGCGGCCGTTCTCGCCATACGGGGCTTGAAAGCCACCCCGGTGCATTACAAGGGCTCAGGCCCCGCGCGGAACGCCGCTCTGGGCGGCCACGTGGATTTTTCGGCGGGCGGATTCGGCGCGATGCAGGCGCTCCTCCGGGCGGGCAAGCTGGTGGGTCTGGCCATCACGGACAACAAGCGCGACCCGAAGTTTCCCCAGATTCCGACCCTGAAGGAAAAGGGACTCGGACGAGCGAGCATCGGGCTCTGGGCCGGTCTGTGGGCGCCGAAGGGAACTCCCAAGGCCGTTCTCGCCAAACTGTCCGCAGCGCTCCAGAAGACGGCTTCGGACCCGGCGGTGGTGAAAAAGCTGAACAAGGCGGGCTTCCGGGTGGAATTCGTGTCCGGGGAGGGAGCGAAGAAGCTCGCCCGGCAGGACCACGATACGTCCAAGGAGATCATGAAGGCCGTTGGCATCAAGAAAAAATAGAGCGGCCGTCATGCGCAGGATTGCCACTCCCGCGGCGCTGCTCATCGTTTCGTTGCTGATGGGGTGGTTCGCCTTCCGGCTCGGGCTGGGGAGCATCACCCGGCCCGGCCCGGGATTTTTCCCTTTTTGGATATGCGCGGGCCTCGCGGCCACCTCGGTGCGCCTGATGGCGCAATCCCTCCGTCCGAGTCCGGATGAGGAAGCGTCCTCCGAGACCGGGGCGGTATTTACGTTCGCCGGGTGCCGGCGGGTTTTCTCCGTCATGGCGGGGACTGCGCTCTTCGGGCTGCTACTCGAAGTGTTCGGGTTCCTGACCACGACTTTCATCTTCATGGCGTTTTGCTGGCTCGCCGTAGACCGCCAGCCCTTTCTCCGGGGTCTCCTGATCTCGGCGATCGCCTCAACTGCGGCCTTTCTCCTCTTCGTCAAGGTGTTGAACGTGCACTTCCCCCGGGGTTTGCTGGGATTTTGATGGGCGATTTTATCTCCAACCTCTATTTCGGCTTCTCGGTGAGCTTCGCCCCGCACAACCTGTTCGCCTGCTTCATGGGCGTCTTCGTCGGGACGGCCATCGGGGTGCTTCCGGGCCTCGGCCCGGTCGCCACCATGTCCCTCCTCCTCCCGATCACCATCAAGATGGAGCCCACGGCCGCCATCATCATCATGGCGGGGGTGTTTTACGGAGCGATGTACGGCGGTTCCACCACGTCCATTCTGCTCAACCTGCCCGGCGAGGCGTCTTCCGTCGTGACCACCCTGGACGGCTACCAGATGGCGCGGCAAGGGCGGGCGGGACCGGCACTCGCCATCTGCGCCTGGGGCTCGTTCATCGCGGGAACGCTGGGCGTTCTGGGCATCATGCTCATGGCGCCTCCCCTGGCCGAGATGGCGGTGAAGATCGGCCCGCCGGAGCTGGTCGCGCTCCTGTGCCTGAGCTTCTTGCTGGTGATCCAGTTCAGCGGCGGCTCGCGCCCGCGCGCCGCGGCGGCCGCTCTTCTCGGATTCCTCCTCTCCACGGTCGGCCTGGACCCGGTGGAATCCACGCCGCGATATGATTTCGGCACCTTCACCCTGATGGACGGGGTGGGCTTCGCTCCTCTGGTGATCGGCTTGTTCGGCATCTCGGAGGTGCTGATTAACCTGGAGAAAAAGGAGAAGATGGAAGTGTTCACGGGCCGCATCAAGGGGTTGTGGCCCACGCGACAGGATTGGCGGGACTCGGCTCCGGCAATCGGGCGAGGGAGCGTCATCGGTTTTTTCATGGGGATACTGCCCGGCATGGGCACCATCGTGCCCCCTTTTCTCTCCTACTCGCTCGAGCGGCGCATCTCCAAGAGACCCGAGATGTTCGGCACAGGGGTGATCGAGGGCGTGGCGGGACCGGAGGCGGCCAACAACTCCGCCACGGCGGGCAGCATGATTCCCCTCCTCACGCTGGGGATCGCCCCGAGCGCGGCGGTGGCCGTTCTTACGGCGGCCTTTCTCACCCATGGCGTGCAGCCCGGCCCCCTCCTGATCACCGAACACCCCACCATCTTCTGGGGGGTGGTGACGAGCATGTACACCGGAAACGTATTGCTCCTCCTGCTCAACCTGCCGCTGGTGGGCATGTGGGCGCGCCTGCTCACCGTGCCCTATCGCTACCTGTGGCCCATGATTCTTCTGTTCTGCGGCATCGGCGCTTACAGCGTGAGCAACAACCCGATGGATGTCCTGCTCATGGCGGTCTTCGGGCTCCTGGGCTATATGATGCGCAAACTGGACTATCCGGGGGCTCCGCTGGTTCTCGCGTTCGTCCTGGGCCAGTTGTTCGAGGAAAAGGTTCGCCAGTCGCTCGTCATCTCGCGCGGAAGCTATGAAACCTTCATCGCGCACCCCCTCGCCCTGCTCGCATGGATTGTCTCGGCGATCCTTCTCCTCTATCCATTTTTCACGCGCGGAAAGGGTACCCCGCGCTTCCCTCGGGAGGAGGAAGAATGAGGATCACATTGCTCGGCACGGGCGGCCCCCGGCCGGATCCGGCGCGCCAGGGTTCTTCTCTCGTAGTCCGCGTCGGGGAGGAGTGGCTGCTCTTCGATTGCGGCCGCGGGGCGGTCACCCAACTCGTCCGTGCGGGAGCGCCTCTCGGGCAGGTGAATCCCGTCTTCATCACCCACCATCACTACGATCACATCAGCGATCTCGGCGACGTGATCCTGAGCACCTGGCTCCAGGGCCGTCCGGGTGTTTTGCGCATTTTCGGTCCGGCGGGAACGGCGGACATCGTTTCCGCCCTTATCGATCGGGTGTACGCCAGGGACATTCGTTTCCGGGCCGAGGGAGAGCCCGCCGTAGGGGGATGGAAGCCGGTGACGGTGAGCGAAACCGGCGCGGGCCTGGTCCATGACGGAGGGGACTGGAAGGTTTTTGCGGAGTTCGTCGAGCACGGGCAGGGCCTGGGAATCCCGGATTTCGACTGGGTGACTCTGGGCTACCGCCTGGAGGGGGACGGGAAAGTCGTGGCCATCAGCGGGGATACGGTCCCCTGCGAGGGACTGGCGCGTCTGGCGCGCGGGGCGGACGTGCTCGTCCTGTGTTGTTATCTGGCCGAAGCGGAGGTAACCGATGCGCACACCGAACGCCTGACCCGGCACCTGTTTCCATCCTCGGCCCAGGCGGGAAAGATTGCGGCGGGCGCAGGCGTCAAAAAACTCGTCCTGACCCATTTTCGCGCGAAGCCGGAGAGCCTCATGCGCGCGATAGAGGAGGATGTCCGGCGGGATTTCGACGGAGAAGTCATCCTCGGGCGCGATCTTCTCGATATCGAGGTGTGAGCCCCCATGGCCGTTGAATGTGCTTGGAATCCTCGTAGTCTGAATTCGCTCCGCGCCCTCATGGGTGCCACAGATAAAGATTTGTTAAAGATACGTCGCCGAGGGGCTTGCTTTCTTTTTAGGGACTTGATTTCAGGGCCCGTCTGGCCCATGATAGGCAAGATTCAGCACAGCGTTGGGTTTGACGAAAACTTGACTTGGCAACATCGCCCGATCGTCTGTCATACCTGAAATGAAACTCTGGGATGCTCTTATAAGAAAGAATATCCAAAACGGGAGAAAATTCTTGTCTACGGTGCCGAAGAAGCACAGCCTCGCTATTCACAGAAAAGACGAAAGAAAGCTCCAGTGGAGCACCATCATCGTCATCGGGATGATTCACCTGCTCGCCCTGATGGCTTTTAATTTGGATTATTTCAGCGTCTCCGGTCTCGTCGTGGGAATCGTCATGTATTACGTGGCCGGTATGGTGGGAGTGACGATTTCCTATCACCGGCTTCTGACCCACAGAAGCTTCCAGACGTATAAGCCGCTAGAGTATTTCTTTACGTTTTGCGCCTGTCAGGCGCTTCAGAGCGGACCCATCGAGTGGGTGGCGATGCACCGGATTCATCACAAGGAATCGGACGAGGAGCCCGACCCCCATTCCCCGCTCGTGAATTTTCTGTGGGCGCATGCGGGATGGCTTTTCGTCAATTTGCCGGACGCGCACACCTACGACGAGTATTCGCGCTTCGCGAAGGATTTGCACCGCGACCCGTGGCAGCGGTTTTTCGATAGATACTTTTTCGTAATTTATGTCCTGACGGCGGTGGCGATTTATTACGCCGGAGAATGGTACGGCGGCCTGGGCATGTCCTGGCTCGTCTGGGGCGTTTTCGTGCGGACGGTGGTTTTGTGGCACAACACCTGGGCTGTGAATTCGGTGACGCACACCTTCGGCTACCGCAATTACAACACGGATGAGGAAAGCACCAACAACTGGCTCGTCGCGCTGATATCCTTCGGCGAGGGATGGCACAACAACCACCATGCGGACCAGCGCTCGGCGGCCCATGGCCACCGGTGGTTCGAGGTGGACATCACCTACCGGTTGATCAAGACCCTGGAGTTCCTGGGATTGGCGTGGCGGGTGCTGGAGCCGAGCAAGCGCGTCGTGGCGAAAAGGCTCGACATCATGGTGGACGATGAGGCGGAGCGCGCCACCGAGACCAGAAGGTCCGCTCCGGTGAAAGCGCAGCCCGAAGTGCTTCACACGATGACGGACCCGACGATGCCGCTGGAAGTGCCCCAGATGCCTTCGTTGACGGAAGCGAGCGAGGCTGCGGCGAAATCGGCCCGAAAAGCCATGGAATCGGTCGGTACGGCCCTTGAGCATGCATCGCATGCGCTTCGGCATAAAGAAGAAAATACCGACCAGGCCGTTCGCCAGATGCTGGAGAAGGCAAAGGATTTGGCGATGGCGGCCGTCGAGCAGGCCAAATACGCCGCGGCGGAAGCCGCCGAGTTCTCAGCCCAAGCGAGCGCGTATCTGGCGGATGCGAAGGACAGGGCGACGGAATCCGCTCATCAGGCGGCTGAAAGAGCAAAAGCGCTTGCGCAGGAAGCGGCGGATGCGGCCTCGAAAGCGGCCGATGAGATTGCGGTCGCCTTCAAGGGAATCGAAAGACCCGTCATCTCCTCTGCGATATAGAAGAGAATTCTTAAAAAGCCGGGGCGTATTGCTTCGGCTTTTTTGCGTCTCTCGGGTCCTCTGCCGAAGAGTAAAACGCTTCCTCCATAGACCGGGCGGTATTCGCAGGGGGCTTTTGAGCGGACGGGTCCGAGGAAGGAACGCGGCGTTTTTGAATTCGCGCCCCGATGTCTGGAGCGCCTTGACGCTCCCGCTTCCGGCTCCTAGATTAGGGTCTCTTTTTTCAGCGGTTTCCCACGAGAAGCCGACTACCTTTCGAGAGGCGGGTGTTTTCCGCCCATGTTGATCGTTTTTTGACGGCGCGGCGAGGGCTGCGAATCCTGGAGGGCCAAAGGCCATGAACGAAGCGCATGAAGAACAATTATTAAAAGACCTGAAAATTTACTATGACGCCGATGCGGATCTGAATCTGCTGCAAAACAGAAAAATCGCCGTCATCGGCTACGGAAGCCAGGGGCGCGCCCATGCGCTGAACGCACAGGACAGCGGCGCGGACGTCGTCGTGGGTCTCAGGAAATCCTCCCTCCGCTGGAAGCAGGCCGAGGATGACGGCCTCGAGGTGATGGAAACGGCCGAAGCGGCCAAGGCGGGCGATCTGGTGGTCATCCTCACGCAGGATCATCTTCAGCCCTCGATTTGGAATGCCGACATCGCGCCCAACATGAAAGACGGCGACGCCCTGGTGGTCGCGCATGGCTTCAACTTGAATTACGGGCAAATCATTCCTCCGGACAACATCGACGTCGTGATGATCGCGCCCAAAAGCCCGGGCCACACCATGCGGTTCCAGTACGAGGACGGGCGCGGGGTTCCGGGTCTTGTGGCCGTTTTTCAGGACGCCACGGGAAAGGCGAAAGACTACGCCCTGGCTTACGGCAAGGCGGTGGGCTGCGCCCGCGCCGGCATTATCGAGACGAGCATCGAAGAGGAAACGGAAACCGACCTCTTCGGCGAGCAGGCGGTGCTCTGCGGCGGCATCACCGAGTTGATTCGCGTCGCCTTCGAGACGCTCGTGGAGGCGGGTTATCAGCCTGCGCTGGCGTATTTTGAATGCCTCCATGAGGTGAAGCTGATTACCGACTTGATCTACCAGGGCGGCATCACCATGATGCGCTATTCGGTTTCTGATACCGCCGAGTACGGGGATATTACGCGAGGCAAGATCGTCATCGACGATTCGACGCGCGAGCGCATGCGGGGAATTTTGCGTGACATCCAGACCGGCAAATTCGCCAGCGAGTGGATAAACGAGAACATGGTGAACCGGCCGACGTTCAACACGGTGGTGCGCAAGGAGAAGGAGCACGACATCGAGGTGGTTGGCCGCCGCCTGCGCGCGATGATGCCCTGGATCGAGGAGCGGGAAGTGAAATAAGAGGGCATTTTCGAGAAATTCAGGCCGGCGGGGTTTTCCGGACTCCGCCGGTTTTTCTTTGAAAAATATTGAATTATCCGGGGGTTATGATCTCGACCTGCTTGAAAGAAACAAAAGAGCGTCGTATTCTTGAAAGACGCTGTTGTTGGCCGCCGAGAGGTAATGGATGAGCGTTCAGAAAATCAAATTTCTCATCGCGGGCGCTGTCATCCTGAGCGCGTTTGCCTATCTGGCCGTCTCGGGGTTTCAGAGCGAGAATCTGGTGTATTTCCTGACCGTGGATGAAGTGTCCCGGAAGGCGCCGACTCTGGGTGGTCGCGGCATCAGGGTGCAGGGCAGGATCGTGCCCAGGACGCTCCTGAAAAATCCCGACGCCATGCAGCTCGCCTTCCATATACAAGGCGAGGAGAAAACCTTGGCCGTCAGCTACAAGGGGGTTCCCCCCGATTTGCTCGAAAACGGGTTTCCGGTCATTGCCGAGGGAAAGCTCAACGACAAGGGGATTCTGGTGGCGAAGAATTTGATGGTCGCATGTCCCTCGAAGTTCGAGGAAATGAAGGAGGCGGGCGAAAACATACCGACGGACCACAAGGCTTTGATGGAGAAAACCGCGAAGCGAAAGGAAATGCCGTCGGCTCGATGACCTGGAGTTCACGCAGAACGACCTTATCTCCTCTATCTTGAAAATCCGCTCCATTCCGGGGGTTTGTAGTTGATCGCCATTCAGTTCGGACACTACAGCTTGCTGGCGTCGCTCGTCCTGGCGGTGTTCGCCATCGGCGCCGCCGTCATCGGCGCCCAGAAGCGCAGGGCCGACCTCATCGCTGCGGGCCGCAACGCCGCCGTCTGTGTTTTCTGGCTGGTGAGCGGCGCGAGCGCGGCCCTCGTCTATTTGCTCATGGTGCGCGACTACCGCGTGGAGTACGTGGCGGGGCACGTCAACAACACGCTGAATGGTTTTTATCGCTTCAGCGCGTTCTGGGGAGGGCAGGAGGGGAGCCTGCTGCTCTGGCTTTTGCTCTTGTGCGTGTATTCATTCGTCCTCATCCGGCAAAACCGCGACAAGAACCTGGAGTTGATGCCCTATGTGACGGCCACGCTCATGGCCACGGCGCTGTTCTTCCTGGTCATTCTGAATTTCGTCACACCGCCTTTCGATACGCTCGCCGCCCCGCCTTCGGATGGACGCGGCCTGAACCCTCTCCTGCAAGACTGGGGGATGGTGATTCACCCGCCCAATCTGTATCTGGGCTATGTGGGCTTCGCCGTGCCCTTCGCGTTTTGCATCGGCGCTCTGGCGAGCGGCAAGCTCGACACGGACTGGATTACCTCGACGCGGCGCTGGGCGCTGTTCGCCTGGTTTTTCAACGGGGTCGGCATTCTGCTCGGCGGCGCATGGGCCTACAAGGAGTTGGGCTGGGGCGGATACTGGGCGTGGGATCCGGTGGAGAACGCGAGCCTCATGCCCTGGCTCGTGGGAACCGCCTTTCTCCATTCGGTGATGATTCAGGAAAAACGCGGGATGCTCAAGGTCTGGAACGTCTCGCTCATCATCATCACCTACGCCCTCACGATATTCGGCACCTTTCTGACGAGAAGCGGCATCATCTCGAGCGTGCACGCTTTTGCGAACTCATCGTTCGGCTGGGCGTTCCTGGCCTATTTGCTGGCGGCGCTCGTCGTCTCCTTCTCCCTGGTGATCTGGCGCTTGCCCAGGCTTCAAAGCGAGCACGAGATGGAGAGCTTCTTCTCGCGGGAAGCGAGTTTTCTGCTCAACAACGTCGTGCTCGTGGGCATGACGTTCGCCGTTTTTTGGGGAACGATTTTTCCGGTCGTCTCAGAAGCCGTGAAGGGAATCAAGGTCACCGTGGGGCCGCCGTTTTTTAATCAGGTGAACGTGCCGATAGGGCTTTTGCTGATATTGCTTTGCGGCGCGGGCCCCCTTTTCGCATGGCGCAAGACGTCGCGAAAACAGATGAACAAGAGTTTCGTCTACCCCTCGGTAGTGGCCGTGGGCGCCTTGCTCGTCCTGGTGTTCTTCGGCGCTCGCCACGTCTATGCGACGCTCGCGTTCGGCCTCTGCGCGTTCGTGGTGGGAACGGTCGTCCTGGAGTATTGGAGAGGAATCTCCTCGCGCGTGCGTCACCAGGAAGAGCGCATCGCCCGTGCCGCGTGGGAGCTCACCATGCGAAACAAGAGGCGATTCGGGGGCTACATCGTTCACCTGGGGATGGCGATATTGTTCGTGGGCGTGGCGGCGTCCTCCGCCTATCAGGAGGTGGGCGAGGTGCGCCTGCGCCTGGGCGAGAGTTTTGCGTTAAACGGCGTGCGGATGCGTTATGAGGGGATTCGCGAGAACGCGACGCCGCAATACCGCTCCGCCTTCGCGCGCCTGGGCGTCTACCGGGCGGGGTATCGCATCGGGGAGGTGGAGCCGGAGAAAAGGCTGTATTTCACGCCCCCGCAGCCGACGACGGAACCCGGCATCCGCCGTGGGGCGCGTTCGGACATTTACGCCGTATTCGCCGAGGCGGACTCCGACGGCACCGCCACGTTCAAGTTCATGATCAACCCGCTGGTGAACTGGGTGTGGGCGGGAGGTATCGTCTTCACGCTCGGCTCCATCATTTGCTTTTTGCCCGAGCGATGGGGCCGGCGAAGAAAAAAGCAGGCTTAAAGCATGGAGATTTTGGGCCTCATCATCGCTTGCGGAGCCATCGGCGCCGCTTTTTTCTACACCATCTGGCCCATCATGCGCCCCCAGGCGGCCTCGGGCGTGTTGCCCGATGCGGAAAGCGCGCGACCGCTTTCGAGCCGGGAATTGACGCGGTTGTTGATGGAGCGCGAGCAGGCCTACAAGAACATCCTGGACATCGAGTTCGACAAGGAAATGGGAAAGCTTTCGGACGAAGATTATAACCAGATGATGAAGCCCGCCCGCGCCCAGGCGGTGGAGGTGCTGAGACGCCTCGACGCCAGAGGGGTGAAGGAGGGCATGGCGCCCCTCCAGTTGAACGAACGCGAGGCGGCGGAGGCGGCGGCCCGGCTCGAAGGGAAGCGCCCGTCTTCCCCTGAAGCCGCCGTCGAGAAGCCACCGTCGCTGGATAAGCGACTGGAGGCGGAAATCCTGCGCTACAGAAAAAATGCGGGCAACCCGCAGGAAGATTTGCCCGATTCGCCACCGGATGAACAAGCGAAAAATATAAAACCCCGGTTTTGCGCCTCGTGCGGAAATACGGTGGATGAAGCGGATAATTTTTGCGCCGCCTGTGGACGTGGGCTCAATTGAAGCGCATCGGGCACGCTCGAATCCTCCTCTCCCTCGTCTTGTTCCTGCTCTGCTCTCCGCCCGCCTTCTCATACGCAGGACCGGCGAAACTCGAGGCCGCACCTCCCAGGGAAAGCGCCGAAGCACCCGGTCCCACGACGACGGATCTCTCCCAACTCGCATTAAAGCGCAACATCCTCACCATTCGGCTGGATAAGGGTTTTTTCGAGGTGGTGGAGATGATGGATTTCGAAAACCAGGGGAGCGCCACCATCGTCTCGAAAGACGGCGCTCCCACGCTGCGGTTCGCACTGCCGAGGAGCAGCAACATCAGAAACCCCCGCGCCCGCTGGGGAGCGGCGCCCGCCGGGCTGGACCCTAAATTCATCACTTCGGTGGGGGATGAACTCCGGACGAGCGAGCCCATCCCGCCGGGGCGTAAATTCATCGTCCTGCTCTATCGTCTCGAAGATGAATTCGGCGGCATACGCGTGGAGAAGCCGATTCTCTACGACACGCCGAGTTTCGCCGTCCTGCCCGAGAAGGACCGCGTGCAGGCCGCGGCGCCTGATCTTTCCGCGCAGCCTGCCGTTCAGTTTCAGAACAGGGAATACAATCGTTTCGTGGGGACCGCCACGGCGGGCGCGGTGGTGCGCATCGACATGCAGGCGCCGGATTCGATGGGCGGTCTCGGGGTTTTCTACGTCGTGGGCGGTCTCGTGGCCGCCTTGAGTCTGGGGCTGGGGCTTTACCTCCGCAAAAGGAGGAATCAGGCCTATTCCGCCGAGGCGGAGCGCGAGGAGATATTGCGCGCCATCGCTGTGCTCGACGACAGGTTCGCGGCGGGAGATATTACCTCAGGCGAGCACGCCCGCGAGCGCGCCCCGCGTTTTGAACGTCTCAAAGAACTCTCGGATTAAGAGGGCGGATGCCATGCTGGAGGCTCTTGGCGTATCCAGGCGGTATGGTTGGCGGTGGGCGCTCAGGGATTTGGACCTCGCCGTCTCCCCAGGGGAGACGCTTGCTCTATTAGGAAAGAACGGATCGGGCAAGACCACGCTTCTCAAAACTCTCGCCGGCCTGTTGAGGCCCACCCAGGGGGCGGTGCGCGTGGCCGGCGAGCCGCTTTCCCGCGAGACGAAGGGGAGAATCGGCCTGCTCTCGCACGAACCCATGCTCTACGTGGGGTTGACGATACGGGAAAACCTCGAATACTTCGCCGGGCTCTTCGGCATGGATCGCGGGGAAATACCGGAGCGGGTGAAACTCTTATCGGATGTACTCGGCATTTCGGAGCGCCTCGATGAGCCGGTGCGCGTCTTGAGCCAGGGTCTCAGACAGCGCGCGGCGTTTATGCGCGCGCTTTTGCATGCGCCCGATGTCGTGCTGCTCGATGAGCCGTTTTCCGGTCTCGACCCCGAGGCGTCGGGACGCCTGGAGAGCGTCGTGCACGAGATGTGCGACAGGCGCGAGCGCATTCTGGTGTTCACGACGCACGATATATCCAGAGTCTTCGATATGGCGGACAGAATCGCCGTTTTGGCCGCGGGCAGACTTGTTTATGAGGCGGATGCCCAAAATTCGAGCGAAGAAGAGGTGCTGGCCGCATTCGATGAAACCCCCGGGAGCTCGGAATGAAACGTTTTTTCTCCGTCCTCTTCGCGGTGGTGGAAAAGGATTTGCGCCTCGAATGGCGGACGAAAGAGAGCCTCCTCGTCATGGTTGTTTTTGCGCTTTTGGTGCTCACTCTGTTCAGCTTCGCCTTCGGTCCGGGCGGCGGGAGCGGAGAGGGCGCGCGCGCCGTGCAGGCGGGAATCTTGTGGATATCGTTTTTGTTCGCCTGTGTCATCGGACTCTCGCGGACCATGGGCGTGGAGCGCGAGAGCGCGGGTTTTTCGGCCATGTACGCAAGCCCCTCCGATCCTTCTGCTCTCTATCTGGGCAAAGTGGCGTCGGCGCTCGTTTTGATGGGGATAATGGAATTGGCGGGTTTCGCAGTGTTGGCCGTTCTCTACAGCGCGGACGTGTGGAAATCGGCCGGCGCGCTTGCGCTCGTCGCCGGTTCCGCCACCTTGGGAATCGCGGCCGCGGGCACTTTGTTCTCCGCGATGAGCGCCCGCACGCGAACGCGCGAGGTCTTGCTGCCCGTTTTGATGTTTCCCGCCCTCGTGCCCGTTCTGATCGCCGCCGTAAAGGCGACCGAAGCCCACCTCGGCGGTGGCGGGTGGGCGGATGCAAAGGATTGGCTTCGGTTGATGTTGGTGTATGATGTGATATTCTTGGTGGCCGCCTCGTTGGTCTTTGAATATATCCTGGAAGAATAATATCAATGGTATATATAACTATACTTCCAGAAATACTTTATGTGCTGTCGTCCCCGTTTCGGGCCGCCGGGAGGAACGATTGATGTATCGAAAAGAGCGGGGAGTCTTCAGGTGGCTGCCGCTTCTCACCCTGTGTGTCCTCGCTTTCGCCATTTTTGCGGATTTATTCATCGCCGTCACCGACAGGCTACAGGGGCCGCCGCAGCGGATTTTCTACATCCATGTGCCATCGGCCTGGGTGGCGTTTTTCGCCTTTTTCCTGGTGTTCATTTTTTCGGTTAAATATCTGGTGAAAAGAAATCCGGACGACGACATCCGAGCGCATGCCTGCGCTGAGGCTGGAGTCGTATTTTGTACGCTTGTGTTGATCACCGGCCCCATCTGGGCGCGTCCGGTATGGGGCGTGTGGTGGACGTGGGACGCGCGGCTCACCACCACGCTCATCCTGTGGATGATATACGTGGGTTATCTCATGTTGCGCGCCTACATGACGGAACCTGAACAAAGGGCGCGCTTCGCCGCCGTGATGGGGATCGTTGGTTTTTTGAACGTACCCATCGTGCACATGTCGGTGGAATGGTGGCGCACGCTGCATCCCAAGCCCGTGGTGATGCGCTCGGGTGGGTTGAGAGAACTGCCCGACTCCATGCACGTCGCGCTGTGGAGCTCCCTGCTGGCCTTTACGCTTCTGTTCGTTTGCTTCGTCCGAAAGCGCGCGCAGATTGAGCGTCTGAACGCGCGGGTGGAAGAAGCCCGCGCCGCGCGGGAGGGGGCATGATGGGCTACGTGACGGCGGCGTACATCGTCGTTTTGGGTGGGTTTGCGCTTTATTGGTGGACTCTTCATGCGCGGATGGATACTTTGCTCGAGGAGGAGAAAAAATTGAACCCCAGGGGAGATTCCTCGTGATGCGTTTTTGGCTCGCCTCGTGCCTTGTGGTCCTCTTCTGTGCGCATCCTTTGGCGCAGGCCGAGACGCCGGGAGCGAAGACCACCTTCTCCGAGGTGGCGGGGGCCATCATGAGTCCCGTCTGTCCGGGGAAATTGCTGCACGACTGCCCGAGCAGCGAGGGCGCACAACTCAGGGAACTCGTGCGCCGCAAGATATTCGCCGGGGAGACGAAAGATCAGATCGTCCGGTATTTCGTCGAAGTATACGGCCGGGATGTTTTGCCCAAACCCCCGGCGGAGGGGTTTTACCTCACCGCCTGGCTTCTTCCTTTCGGGGGCCTGCTGGCGGGCTTCGGCGTGGTGATTGTCCTGGTGAGGGCCTGGACGAGACGCCCGGAAGAGGGGGAGGAAAGCGGGGAGAGGGGAGAAGCTCCCCCGAGCGAAGTCCTGGATGACCCCATGGAAAATCGCCTGAGTCGTGAACTCGGTGATTTCGAGCCTTGAGCCGCCATTCCCGCAAGCCGGGAGTTTTTAGATGAAATACAACCCCAAAACCGAACTCGCGAGAAATCTGGATGGGCTCTCGACCCCCCGCCGGAGCATTAAGTGGCGGCTTATCGGGATGACGATCAGCCTCGTCCTGGTGGTTTGGGCGATGGTTCATTTCGCGGGGTTGGACGATGGGCCGGCGCGGAAAATAGAAAAAAAACAAGAGGAGACGAAGCGAACGGCGTTCCGGGGAGATGACGCCGTCCTGTATCGCGATATGAGTTTTTTGAAGCAGGTGAAGCGCGCCGATGCGCCGGGTGTTTTTCTGAAAGCGCTCGATGGGCAGAACCATTCCCTCGAGCAGTATGCCGGAAAGATCGTCCTGGTGAATTTTTGGGCGACATGGTGCCAGCCGTGCATTCGGGAGATGCCCTCCATCGAGCGGCTTTACCAGAAATACAAGGCGCGAGGCTTTGAAATAGTGGCGATATCGCTCGACCAGGGCAATGAGGATGAGGTGCGCGAATTCGTCTCGAAGCTGAAACTGACTTTCCCCATCGTCCTCGATCCCGAGCACAAGGCGAAGGCGCTCTACAAGGTTCGCGGCCTGCCGACGACATACCTCGTGGACAGAAAGGGACAGGTGGCGGGGTATGGCGCAGGGCCCCGCGAATGGGACAACGAGGCGGCCTTCGCACTGGTGGGGCATCTGCTCGATGAGAAAAGCTGAGAGCATGGACGCCTCGAAAAGCGCAAGCCCCGATCAGCGAAAGGCGAAGAGGCTGGCCGTTTCTCTCATTCTGGCGCCGGTGCTGCTGACGCTTCTTTGGGCGGTGGGCGAGCGCCTGACTACCGAACGTGTCGAGGAAGCGCCCGCGCCCGACCTGGAAATCGGCGGCCAGGCCCCGTCTTTCGAATATCCGCTTCTGGGCGGGGGGAGCGCCTCCCTGACGGGCCAGAAGAACAGGGTGGTGCTCATCAACGTATGGGCCACGTGGTGCGTCCCGTGCCTGGATGAGATGCCGGACTTACAACGCCTCTACGCCAGGATGAAAAAAGAGGGCGCGCCGTTCGAGATATTGGCGGTGAGCATCGACGCCCTGGGGGCGGACGCGGTCAAAAAATTCGTCGAGCGCTTCGGCCTCACGTTCCCGATTCTTCTGGACCCGCGCGGGAGCATCAAAAAGCTCTACCGGACGACCGGCGTGCCGGAGACTTTCATCGTGGACCCCAAGGGGCGTCTTTTGCAGAAAATAATCGGCAACAGAAAATGGGACGCGCCTGCCGTCGTCGCCTATCTCAAGGGAGCGGCGAAGCCCTAGACGAACGTCCTGACCGGGCACTCCGAGCGAGAGATCAGTTCCGATGGGGAAGGGAAGAACTGTGTAGTGGCGGCCGCTCCTCTGGGCTGTTCCACAGACCCCGGTGTCCGCCCGGTTTTTATATCAACCCCTGATGAATCCCTCCCTCATCAGTCGGGATTGACCTCCCACCGCATCAGCCTTTGCCTGTAGGGACATTCCCTCTCTCTCCGGTCGGGACAATTCCTCCCCCTTCGGTTTGGATTGACGATGAATTTCTCGTCCGCCTGGTCAATCTATCGATTGCCACCAACATTCAAGCACTGCGGAATGACGATCAAAAACGAACAACGGGCGGACACGCAGGTCCGCCCCTACGGGAGGCGCGAATGGTTTTGCAGGGTCAGACATATATGTCTGCCACCTGTGTGTTCTCCCGCATTCGCCCCGACCAATACGGAGGAGTGATTTTGGGAAACCGCATAAAGCCTCAAAGCTCGAAGCCGAGTTCGAGATCTTCGTTCAGCCTTTGCATCTGCTCCAAAACGGCCGGCGTAATGGGGATGCCGATGCGCCTGTTCTCCTCCTCGGCAATGGCCTCGGGCTCGCCGTGAATGTAGATTCGATCGTGGCCCGGCGCTTTCTTCGCCCCCCGGATGGTCTCGAAGAGTTTCGTCATATCCCCGAATATGGCGGCCAGGTCCCTGAAGCCGGACGTCTTGATCGCGCCCATGAAGTGGCCCGTGGCGGATTTCGCCGTGCCCGCCGCGCCCGCCAGACGGCTTTCCAGACCTGCGCCCGAGAGCACACCGCACAGAATATCCACCATCAACTGGAGGCCGTAGCCCTTATGGCCGCCGTTCTCGTCTCCCTCGCCGCCCAGGGGCGCAAGAGGCACCTCGTAGTTCAGGATGCTCTTCTCGTTGAGCGTCGGCGTTCCCATCGAGGAGAGCACCCAGCTTTTGGGGACTTCGCGTCCCTCACGCAGCGCCGTCTCGATTTTGCCGACGGCCGTCACGGCGGTGGCCATGTCGAGATGAAAATCGGTTCCTCCCGGCCCTCCGGGTATCGCCACGCTCATCGGGTTGGTGCCGAAGATCGCCTCCGCCCCGAAAGTGGGCGCGGTGCGGCGTCCGCCATTCGTCATGCTGATGCCGATGAAGCCCGCCTCCATCGCTTTTTTCGCCCAATAGCCCGCATAGCCGAAGTGGCTGCTGTTGCGGACGGTCACGAAGCCGGAACCGTGTTTTTCCGCCATGGCGAGGGCCTCATCCATCGCGCGGTTCGAGGCGACGATGCCGATGGCGTCGTCCGCGTCGAGAAGGCCGGTGGTGTCGCTCCCCTGGTAGAATTTCATGTCGGGTCTGCCGTTCAGTACGCCGTTTTCGAGGCGAACCATGAAAAA
Organism: bacterium; assembly: GCA_965221165.1. Taxonomy (GTDB): domain Bacteria; phylum UBA8248; class UBA8248; order UBA8248; family UBA8248; genus Bin107. Next base: position 308,468 of record CBDCRP010000003.1, on the reverse strand, counting down.
GCTCAGCCGCGCCGCCCCGTGGCTGCGGATGCCTCTCAAATCGGCGCTGACCAATACTTTCGCCACCAGGCGGGCGTCATCCTCGGGCACGTCCTTGCTGCGGAATATGGTGTAGACGAACTCTTCGATGACTTCCGAGGGAAAACGCACCGTTCCTTCGGGTAGTGGACCGGACTCGACCATGAAAATCTCCTCAAAAAATTTTGATTTTTAATGCTGCGATGAACTTTGGCCATATTAGCCCGTCTATGCGTTTTTCGGGAAGTCGCGCCGGGCTGCGCCGCACCTTGCGGGTTGCGCTCGCCTTTTGTCAAAATGCGCTTCTTTTCTCAAGAAACGATTTTGAAGAGGGGAGAGATGAAAGTGGCTCGCATAGCGGTGGTGCGCGGAGACGGAATCGCGAACGAGGTGATGCCCGAGGCGGAGGAGACGCTCCGGGCGGCGGCCGAGGCGGCCTCGTTTCCGGTGGAGTTCGAATACTTCGACTGGGGAAGCGATCGGTATCTGGAACACGGCAGGGGCATGCCCGAGGATGGGTGCGAGACGCTTCAGGCGAACTTCGACGCCGTGTTCCAGGGCGCGGTCGGCGACCCGAGGGTTCCGGGGTCGATCGTGCAGGAACAAGTGATTCTGGGCGTCCGCTTCGGGCTTGATCTGTACGCCAACATCCGGCCCTGCAGGCTCTATCATGAGGATTTGACGCCGCTCAAGAACATGGGGGCGGGGGACGTCGACCACGTCGTGGTTCGCGAGAACACCGAAGGCCTGTTCGTGAACGTGGGCGGATTTTTCAAGCAGGGCACGAAAGACGAGGTCGCCTTGCAGGAAGAAGTACACACCTACAAGGGGGTGGAGCGCGTCATCCGGGCCTCGTTCGAGTTCGCGAGGCGTCATAAGCGCAGGAAAGTCACCATGGCGGACAAGGCGAGCGGGCTTCGCTACGCAGGGGGGATATGGCGCCGCGTGTTCGAGGAGGTGAGAGCGGATTTCGAAGATATCGAATCCGATGCCAAACACATCGACGCGGTGGCGATGGAGGTCATTCAGCACCCCAAGGAATTCGACGTCATCGTCACCAACAACATGTTCGGCGATATCCTGAGCGACATCACTTCGGGTCTCGTGGGCGGGCTGGGCCTGGCGCCTTCGGCGAACGTGAATCTCGAGGGGGTCTCGATGTTCGAGCCGGTGCACGGCACGGCGCCCGACATCTACGGACGCGGCATCGCCAACCCGATGGCCGCCATATTGACGGGCGCGCTTTTGCTGGATCATTTAGGCTGCGGGGCGGGCGGGGAAGCCATGCGGCGCGCCGTGGAAGAAGCCATCGCGCAAGGGGAGCGCACAGCGGATCTGGGAGGCGGGTTGAACACCATAGAATGCGGTGATGCCGTAAGAAATAGATTAAGATAGAAATGTTTATGGTAGATAGTTAAAGTAGAATATAGGAGATGGAGATGTCGGAAAAATCAGTAGTGGACGTCGAGCAGGCGGCTTTTAAGGCCGTGGCGTGGGGACAGACGAAAATTCTGGTGAGCCCGACCTCAAACGGCTCAGAGCACGTGCGCGTGGGACTCACCGAATACGATCCCGCTACCCCGCATGAGCCCCACGCGCACCCCGGACAGGAGGAGGTCATCTGGGTGCTGAGCGGGCGGGGCTACACGGAGACGCACGGCGAAAAAATAGACTTATACCCCGGTGCGGTGGCCTTCATCCCCGCAGGGATGGAGCACAAGACGGCGGCGGTCGGTGAGAAGATGCGGGCCATCATCATCAAGGGGCCGGTTCGGGATGCCGACGGGGTGTTGAGTTAGGAAAATCCTGAAAGAGAAAGCTCCGCCCGGTGAGGGCGATTGATGTCCGAGAGGAAGTGGCCTCTCACGGGGCCGATATCAAAACCCGCTCGTCTTGCACTTCCAGTTTTATTCCGAAGGGTTCGTTGAGCGCATTCATGACGCTTAAGATTCTGCGGCCCTCTCCCCGCTTGGGGGAATGGCGCCTGGGTCTGGAGAATACGCCCGCCGTCACGGGCATCAGGTAGGGCTCTTTCACCCCCGTTTTGGTCAGGGTGCAGCCGAACAGGAAGGTCTCGTGCGTTTCTTCGGTGAAGAAGGGAATCTCAAAATCGAATATCAGATTCCCCATGCTGTAGACGATGGGCGCGCCCTTGTGGAACTCGATCCCCTGGAGAACGTGCGGGTGACCGCCTAAAACGAGATCCGCGCCCGCGTCGATGGTGGCGTGGGCGATTTCGCGTTCAAAATCCATCACCTCGTGCGTCATGCTCGTGCCCCAGTGGTGATTCACCACCACAAGGTCCGCTTTTTTCCTCAAATTTCTGACGTCGCGCTTCATGCGCGCGAGATGGGCGGGTTCCGCCCAGGTGTCGATTCTAGGCGCGGTGCCCGGGTATTCGGAAAGGTCGCGCCAGGGGCGATAGGCCGTGTGTGCGCGTATAGGGTTCACGCCCGGCTCGGCCGCCGATGCCTCGAACCCTCTCGGGATGATGGAGCAATACGCCAGAAAGCCGATTTTAAGGCCTCCGCGCTCGATGAGAACAGGTCTTCTCGCTTGCTGAAGGTTCATGCCGCCGCCCACGAGCGCAATCTCGAGGGAATCCATGAGCGACATGGTTTCCGCAAAAGCCTCTTCTCCATAATCGAGCACATGGTTATTCGCAAAGGCCATGACGTCGAAGCCCGCTTCGGTGAGGGCGTGGGCCATATCCGGCGCGCCGCGCAGTAGAATTTTCTCAGGCGCAGGCTTTCCGCCGCGGGACAGGGGCAGTTCCAGATTGGCGAAGGAGACGTCCGCTTCCCGGAAGAGGGGAATCAGACGGCCGAAAGCGCCTTTCGCCTCCGCGCGGTTGATGGCGATGTCTCCCCCCGCGAGAAGTCTGGGGTTATTTTGAGCGCGGGGGGACATGGCTTATTCAGTGAGACAAAGACCGTGGTCGGGAGTGAAGGAGAGATACACCTTCTGGCCGGGTTCGAGTTGTTCGAAGTGGTCGATTTGCACGCCGACTTCGTATGGCCCGACCTGGACCTGGCAGTCGAGGAAGTTGCCCAGATATACGGTGTCGATCACCTCGCCTTCCATGAGGTTCATCGCGTCGGCCGGCTTTTCGAGGTGAAGCAGGATGTCCTCGGGGCGGATGCTCAGGATGATTTTTCCCCCAACGGACGCGCTTTCCGCGCCGGTGGCCTGGAGGCGGACGGGGGCGATTCCGCCACCAAGGGGAACTTCCATATCCGTCAGGTTTCCGTCGTGGCCAAGCAGCTTGCCCTCCAGGAGGTTGGCCACGCCGATGAAATTGGCCACGAACGCATTCGTGGGTTCGGCGTAGATGGTTTCGGGATCGCCGATTTGCTGGATCACCCCTTTGTCCATCACCACGACCCTGTCGCTCATGACGAGCGCCTCGGTCTGATCATGCGTGACGTAAATCGAGGTGATGCCCACGTCGTGCTGCAAGCGCGTGAGTTCGATTCGCATCTGCTCACGGAGTTTGGCGTCGAGGTTGCTCAGGGGTTCATCGAACAGCACCACCTTGGGGTTGTAGACGATGGCGCGGGCGAGGGCGACGCGCTGGCGCTGTCCGCCGGAGAGTTTGGTGGCGTAGCGCTCGGCGAGATGGCCCAGACCCACGAGTTCGAGCGCTTTCGTTGTTTTCTCCTTGATGGCGGCCCTGGTTTCGCGCCTGATCCTCAGGCCGTAGGCCACGTTGTCAAAGACCGTCATGTGCGGCCAGACGGCGTAGCTCTGGAACACCATTCCTAAGTTTCTTTCTTCCGGCGTCAGGAAAACGTCGTTTGTAGCGGAGGTGACGTAGTCTCCCTCGATTTGAATATCGCCGCTGTCGGGATGCTCGAGGCCGGCGATGCACCTGAGAGTCGTGGTTTTTCCGCAGCCCGAAGGCCCCAGCAGGGTGACGAACTCGCCTTGCTCGACGGATAAATCAATGCCCGCCACGGCCACTTCGGGTCCAAATGATTTCACCAGCTTCGTTATTTCGACGAATGACACTTCGGCTATCCTCTAGGGCTTAACGGCCAACGTATGATCGGGGTCGAGGCGTACATACACCTTCTCGCCCACGCGCAGGCGTTCTCGCGAATGCGCCAGCACCTTCCATTCGAATTCTCCCCATTTCACCCGGCAATCGAGACAGTTCCCCAAAAAGACGGATTGAATCACCTCGCCCTCGATTCTGGGGCCATCCATCGGCTCGCGCGAGGCATCCACGTTCTCGGGCCGAACGGAGAGATAGGCGGGGTCGCCCTCCGAGAGGTCATCATCGGCGAGCAGGCAGGGCAGTTGTACGTTCTCGCCGCCCTGGGATATCTCGATGGTTCCCGCTCCCTCGCCGCCGTTTCCGACGATTCGTCCCTCGGTCAGGTTCGCCACGCCGATGAAATCGCTCACGAACTTGTTGACGGGCCGCGCGTAGATGGAGTGGGGTCCGCCCGTTTGTTCGATATTCCCCTTGCTCATCACGATGATCTGGTCGCTCATCACGAGGGCTTCCGCCTGGTCGTGCGTCACGTAGATCGAGGTGATGCCGATTACTTGCTGAATCCGCTTGAGTTCGACGCGCATCTGCTCCCTGAGTTTCAGGTCCAGATTGCTGAGCGGCTCATCGAAGAGCAAAAGGCGCGGGCGAAAGACCATGGCGCGCGCGAGGGCCGCCCTTTGCTGCTGGCCGCCCGAGAGCTGGGTGGCATTTTTGTCCGCCATATCGGAGAGACCGACTATTTTCAGCGCCTCGGCGACGCGGTCGTCGATTTCCGACTGCGCCATGTTGCGTATCTCGAGCGGATAGGCCACGTTCTGCGTCACGTCCATGTGCGGCCAGATGGCGTAGCTCTGGAACACCATGCCGATGTTGCGCTTCTCGGGAGCGATGTTGACGCGCTTCTCCATCGAGGTGACAGGTTCCGAGCCGATGCGAATCTCGCCCGCATCCGGCTTGTGGAGGCCGGCGATGCACATGAGGGTGGTGGTCTTTCCGCAGCCCGAGGGGCCGAGCAGGGTGAGAAACTTTCCCTCCGGGATGCCGAAGGAAATTCCGTCCACGGCGCGGTCGTCGCCGAAGTATTTGATGAGGTTGTCGACTTGGAGATAGTTGTTTTCGGCCATCGTCTTATGCGGTAAGCGCCTCTTTGCCGGCTACCTTTCTGAAAATGACGACGCAAATCAAAAGCGCAACCGTCTGCGCGATGGAAAGGGCCGCCGTCATGGGTTCGTTTTCAAAGTTCGAGAGATAATACACGCCGACGGAGAGCGTCTCCGTGCCGGCGGAATACAATATGATGGAAATAGAGAGTTCTCTCAAGAATATGACGAACAGGAGAATCCACCCGGCGAAGATGCCCGGCTTGAGAAGCGGGATGGTGATTCTCCTGAGCGTGGTGAGCCACGAAGCCCCCGCCATGCGCGAACTCTGGTCGAGTTCTTCCGATACGGCCATCATGATGGAGGAGATGTTCCTCTGCCCGTATGGGAAGAAGCGCGTGATGTAGCCGAGCAGCAGTATCCAGAGCGTGGCGTAGATGGGTGTTCTGATGTAGGTGACGAGAACGCCCATCGCCAGCACGATGCCGGGGAACCCGATGGGAATGACGCTCAGGAAATCGAGCATTCTCGCACCGAATCCCTTGGTGCGGTGGATCATGTAGCTCACGACGATGGCCACCACCATGGCGATCGAAGCGCCGCCGAACGCGAGGATGAAGCTGTTGATGATGCCGTTGGTGGCCGCGTCGATGCTCTCGGGCGACCAGAAGAAAAGCACCTTCTGGTAATTCCAAAAGGTGAGTTCCGACCAGATGATTCTCCCCGACCAGATCTTGTGAAGGCTCACGAAGAAAAGGCAGATGATGGGAAGAATCACGGCGACGCACACGTAGAATACGTTGTAGCCGAAGGCGACCCACTTCCACTTGCCCAGGTCGATGAGATTCGGCCGGAAGCCCTTGCCGGTCACCGTCGTATAAGAGCGGGGCGCGATGATTCTGTGCTGAATCCAGATGAAGAACGCCGTCACCACGCCCACCACCATGCTCATGGCGGCGCCTAAGTAGTGGTTCGCGTCATCACCCACCGCTTTGGTGAAAATCTGCGTGGTCAGCGTCTCCCAGCCGAAGGGGGCGGAGAGCTTGAAGGGGACGCCGAACTCCCCGGCCGTCGTCACGAAAACGATGATGGCGCCCGAGAGGATCGCAGGCGTCACCAGGGGCAGCGTGATGGTCATGGTGGTTCGGATGAGGCCCGCTCCCGTGGTTCGGGCGCTGTCCTCGAGCGATGGGTCCATGCGCCGGAGGGAACCCACCACGAACAGGTAGACGAGAGGGGCGAAGAAAATCCCCGTCACCCAGATGACGCCCCACAGGTTGTTTACGTTGAAAAGAGGGAAAGAAATGCCAAAAACGGATTTCGCCGTGTTATTGATGAGGCCGATTTTGGGAGAGGCCAGGTTGTGCCAGGCGATGGCGCCGACGAAAGGACTCAGGAAGAAGGGGATGAGGTTGAAAGGCTCGAGTTGCTCTCTGGCCGGGCAGTTGGTTCTCGCGTTGATCCACGCGAGCGATACGCCCAGTAAGGTGGCCAGGATGGTGCAGCCCGTACTGATGATGGCGGTATTGACGAGGGCTTTTCTGATGACGCGGCCCTGGAATACATCCCTGTAGTTCTGGAGTCCCCATTCGGTGTCGAACCCCAAGTCGTCGAGCACCAGAAAGCTGTTGATGACGAGCGCGAACAGCGGCAGGAAGACCGCCACCGCCACGATGATGCCGACGATGGTCGTAATGAGGTTCTCCTGCGTGAACCATGTGCGCCAGCCGCTCGGGGGAGCGACTTCCAGTTGAGGTTTAGCGGTGTCTGTGGTCATAAGCCTTTTTGGATGAAATCTTTCCGGCGAGTCAAACGCCGTTTTCAAACGCTCTCTCTCACGAACCAACCCGGTGATTTGCGAGAGGGAACTTAAGTTTATGAAATATCCTCGCGGCGCACTACATCGCGAAGGCTCCGCCTACCTTGCTCCCGACGAATTCCCGGGCGCCCTCGGCTGAACCTTCGCGGCATGGCGCGCCGCGATTTTTTTTCGCTCCATAACTAAAATCGGAAGGGTGGGAGCCCCTATCGAGAGGCTCCCACCCGTTCCGGTCAACAACCGATAATCGTCCTACTTGAAGCGATTGATGAACTCGGCGCGCGTCGCCTTGAACTTCTTCTGCGCTGCCACCCAGTCCTTGAGACCCAGCAGCTTATGCTTGCTGAGGTCGAGAAGATAGGGCTGCACGGCCTTAGGTGCCGAATAGCCACCGCGGAAGCTGTAGACGGCCTCGCCTTCCACGTATACGTCGGTGCCCTCTTTGGTGAGCAGGAATTCAACCAGCAGTTTGCCGGCGCTGGGGTTCGGCGCGCCGTTCAAAACAGCCGCCTGGTTGCCCAGCATGACCTGGCCTTCTTTGTAGTAGCCGATCTTGAGGATTTTCGAGAGGTCGGGCTTCTTCAGGACGTTCTGCCATACGCGGCCGGAGAGGTTCCAGGGGTCGAGGCCGCGCTCGCAGTTGATGATCGTTTGTATCTTCGGCTCCGTGCGGAACATGACGACGGGCTTCGTGGCCTTCAGGGCGTCCCAGTACTTGTTCATGTCCATGCCGCTCTCGATGAGCGAGATGACGGTGTTGGTGTAGGTGAAGCTCTTGGTGATGTCGCCGGCGATGGTCTTGCCCATCACGTTCTTCGCGATGGTGTCCGCATAGGACGTGACGTTGATGTCCTTCATGCCCGGGCAGGAGATGTTCCACACCGGCTGGAATGTGTAGGCCAGCGGCGTGACCACGTAGGGGTAGTTCGCGTACTGGCCGGCCTTTTTGATCACCCCCGCGAAATGTTTGTTCCACTCGGCGCTGTCGAGCTTGTGGTACGCGCCGCGCTTTTGAGCCGCAGCGAAGAAGCCGGGCGCGCTCACCACGTGGACGTCGACGGTGAACTTGTTGGCCCGCATCTCCTGGCGCACCTGGGAGACGGTGGCGCCGGTGCCTTTGCGCAGGTTACGGAACTTGAAGCCGCTGCCGAGGCCATAGTGCTTGGCGAACGCCGGGCCCAGGCGCTTGGCCGTCCGGTCGCCGAACAGAGGGTTGAGGAGCGTGACGGCGCCCTCTTTTTTCGCCGCGCGTACGAGCTCTTTCTGGTTTTTCATCATCGCTTCGGATACGAGCGCGCCCGAGGCGAAGACGGCCAGCGCCGCGATGGCGGCGATGGCGCCGAAGTAGCGGATGAAGTGTTTCATCGAGAATCTCCTCATAGCTGAAATAGAGTGGGGGTCAAGCCCCAGGTTATAAGGATCAGACTATTCCGCTTTTCAAAACATACCCTCACCGCGCAAGAAAACGACGTCCTTATTACTTGTTTTCTTTGCACTGAACGGAGTATTGTAGTAGTGAAAATAACAGATTTTTCGTATCTGTCAATGCTACTTTTTCCGGCGGGTGAAATTCCGAGCCGATGAATTTGTTGCGCACTCGCGAGAGAGATGCTCCAAGGGAAACGTATTTCTTGAAATCAGCGGGAGAAGGCGAATTCCGGCGCTTCATCGAGCCGGCGGCGCGGCAGGGTTTTTTCCCACCGGGTGAAATTCCAAGCGAGGATTTTTCTTGAACGACAAACTGATTGGCTCACCCCTCATCCAGACCCACCGGCTGGTAGCCCCCCCGGGTTCGTTCATGACCCACGTCATGGTGATCCTCATCGGGGAGGGTCCTTGTATTCTTTTCGACGCAGGCTACCGCGAGTGCATTCCCGATATGCTCTCCTGGGTGGAGGAGCGCGCCGGGGGCGCGTTGGAGAAACTCGTCCTCACCCACCACCACTTCGACCATTCAGGCGGCGCGAAGGCGGCCTGCGAGCGATTCGGCGTCAGGGCCTACGCCCACCCTCTGGAGATGAAGCTTCTGGAGGAGGAGCAGCCGGGTCTGGCGGTTTCTCCGCTCAGGGAAGGGGAAAATATCGAATTGGCGGGAATGCGCTTCGAGGCCATTCTGACGCCGGGCCATTCTCCGGGCCACCTCTCCTTCTGGTGGGAGGCGGAGAAGATTCTTCTGGGGGGCGACAACATTCTTCTCCCCTCGACGACGGCGGTGGTCGCGCCGAAGGGGAATCTGGGCGATTACCTCGAATCGCTGGAAAAGGTGAGGGAACTCGCGCCTCGCCTCATCTATCCGGGCCACGGCCCGGTGATCGAGGATCCGATCGGCAGGATCGACGAACTTATAGAACACCGCAAGATGCGCGATGCGCAGTATCTCGAAGCGCTGGGCGCAGGCCACGATACGCCCGCCAAGATAGCGGAGCTGATATACCGGGAATTGCCCGAGCGCCAGAGAATCCTGGGCGCCCGCATGATAGCTTTGCATCTGGAGAAGTTCGTGGAATCCGGAGAAGTCGAGTGCGCCGATGGGCGCTATTCACTGGCGGGGACTCTTTAGGGAGGCGAGGTTTTTGCTCACGAACTGCCACACATTGGTTCTGCGGGCGCTGATAGAGCGCCATCCCGAGATGCCCCATCCCGGGGATGACGCCTATGTCTACAACGTGGCGCCCGATTCACTACCCCTCTCGGGAGAGTTCAAGCCGAGGCAAACCCACCGGTTCGCTCCGCCTTCGGGGGTGATGGGCCGATTCCCCAAACTCTTGTGGGTGAAATGCCATCTCGTGGTCGACAACATCTGCCATTACGGGAGCATCTCCAAGGCGGCGAACGGATTGTCTCCCTCTCAAAAGCGGGGCTACACCTACCTCAAGGGGGCCACGCTCATCCCCCTGATGCGCGAATTCACGAAAGAAATGGGTGTTCCTACAGATGAGGCGAGCCTCCACTACCTCGCGCACGTCCTGGTCGAAATCGCGGTGGATTACGCCATTTACCTCGACGACAGAACGGTGGGGGAGCAACTCCGGGACGCCCAGAACGCCATGAGCGACGCGCAAAAACGAGAATACGCCGAGGGTCTCGGCGCTTTGTATGGCTGTGCGCCGGAGAAGGTAGCGCGCGCGCGCGGCGCGCCCAGGAAGTTTTATGGCGACCTCCACGATGTCGACAATCTTTTTCTGGGTGGACGAACGAAAATCGTTTTAAGGAAGCTCAGCCTGCCCTTCAGCGAGGAGAATACGGAGAAGACGTGTCGCCTCATCGAAGAGGGAGCGCGGATGACGGGCGATTACATGCGTTTCATCGACGATTCCGTGGACGCGCTCTCGAACTGGACGGCATGGGAGGGAGAAACCGCCATAGAAGGCGAGAGTTCCTGATTTCTCTCGCTTTCTCGGAACGAATCGAATCATCAAAGATGTTGTTCTCAGTCAAACCCCAAATAACGCATTTCCATCTTGCCCCGTCGGTTTAATGGGGCAAGAACATCCTTTTACCATAGCCCCCCGAACGAGGGGATACCCCTCGTTCGACTCCAGGGGCCGGCCGGTCCTGGAGTTTCAGTGCGACTGCGGCCGGTTCATGGAGCCTTGGGGCCTGTTGCTTCGTCCATCGGCTCGACCCTCTTAGCTTATAGAGGCTTTGAGGCCTGCGCCCGCCTTGAATTTCGGCACCGTGGCCGCCTTCACGTCAATCTCCTCACCCGTTCTGGGGTTGCGCCCCTTGCGGGCCGCCCGCCTGGAGGTGCTGAACGTACCGAAGCCCGTGAGCGTCACCTTGTCCCCACTCTTGAGAGCCGAGGTTACGGCTCCCACGAATGCGTTGATCACGCCTTGGGCGTTCGATTTGCTCAAGTCCGTTTGCGCCGCGATGGCATCTGCGAGTTCGCCTTTGTTCATGTTGTTCTTCTCCTTTTTCGCCTTGAGCGGTTCCCGGGCGGCGAGTGCGCACTAAGGTCTTGTCTGTCTGGTGCAACTGCATTCACAAATAAAAATCAAAATTATGTGGGGGCGAAATGAGCGATCGGGGCGGGGAATCACGTTTTTCCAAGGGAATTATAGCTTTCGACGCCATTTTGGGCAAGCACGAAATGCCTGTTTCCCGAAGGGGGCGGCGGAGTCACCGGACGGGAAATTTCCATATCGCATCGTTTTCGACCATCTGATCGTATGAGAAGAGGGCAACGCCGTCGGCACCGGCCTTTCGGGCGGCGCGCCATTCACGCCAAAGACCCTCCGGACGGCTGGTGAACAGATACGCACCCAGGCCGATGACGACCCTGGGCGCGCGCGGATTCGATGTCTTCACCATCTTCGAAGCAACCGTGCTTCGGCTGATTTGAGCGGCCAGCCGCGCGTCGGTGGTGTAATTCATCACGATGGCCTTATCCAGAAATCCGCGTTCGAGCCAGGTGCGCCAGTCCTGAAACGCGGAGAGATAGGCTCGTTCCGCCCAGGGAAGAACAGCAGCGGAAACAATTACTTGTCTCCTTAAACTTCTAGTTGTTTTATGAACGCCGCGAACCGCCGCCGTCACTTGCGCGCGCCTCCACTCATCCCATGCCGCACCGTCCGCGCTCTTTACGCTTGCTCCTGCGCGCGGGGCGGTTTTTTTGGTCTTTCGCTCGAACCGGGCGACGGAAGCCTCGTTGTAGCCGAAATCAAGACGCGGGGAGAAACGCGAACCCGGCGATATGGGAAGCGCATAGGGATAGCGGATGAAGTCGAGATGTATTCCCGCAAGGCCCGGATAATTGCGCACCAACGCCGCCGTGACGTCGATGATGCGCCCCCGCACGCCCAAATTGCCCGGGTCGAGAAAAATTCCGGGCGTCCCCAGGCCGAAGCCTTTCGCCCACTCGGGTTTTCCCGAAAGGGGATATTCGAGCAGGGAGCGCCCGTATTGATCCTTGAGCACGGCCTGCCTCCCGAGTTGACGGAGGATGGGCGCTTTTTTGTTTCTCGCCAGGGCGAATGCGTTGATCCAGGCGTGGACCCTGATGGGGCAATCGCATTCCTCCCCTCGGGATGCCAGGGTGAGCAGGAGCGCCAGCGGGTCTTGCCCCGCCCGCTTTGCGGGGGAATCATCGGCGAGATTCGTGGGGAACCATGCACGGCCCGAGCGATAGACTTGCGCATAAATGTCCGTGACCCCGGCGGCGCGCGCGCGCTTCACGAGCGCTTTGATTTTTTCGGCACTATCGAGGGTTCTGTTCGCGCCTTCCGCCTGCACCCAGAGGCCGATCTCGAACCGCTTGGGCGTGAGGAGGCGGATGAGAAAATTCTGGTGAACCGAAGAACACCCTGAAACCAGGATGGTCATGAGCAAGACGCAGGGCGCGCCTATGCGCGGGAGTCGTTTCATCCGGGTTTTCCGTTTTCCTTGGGGCGGGTGTCGATGGTGAAAACCGCGCTTGGGCGCGCCGAAAATGTGTCGGGCGCTCTCTTCTCGTTCCGGGGCGGGGTTATGACGCGCACAAACTACACTTTGCGCCGAGGGGCGGTCAACGGAAAACGGGCGGATTAAGTAAAAAAAGGGTGGATGCCGGGCGAAAAATCGCCTCTCGCTCAAGCCGAATTCTCGCTACCCGTCGCTCAACGCTCTTCTCACCATCCAAGCGGCTTCGGCCAGCGCCGCCTCTTCCGCCTCGCGCATGGGTTTCCCTTGAATTTCGCGATACGCCTCGATGAGGTTTTGAGCGGAAACCCCTCTCTCGAACTCCTCCCAGGCGGCCAGGGCCGCGCCCAGGTGCGCCGCCTCGGGGGCTGCGGCGTGTTTTGAGCCGATGGCGTCCAAATCCACCGATGCGATGCGGATATCCGCGCTTTGGGTGGCGTTTTTTGTGTTGAGGACGAGTACGCCGCCGGGTTTTTTGAGGGCGCCCCCCATGGGGGGTACGACGGCGAGGTGGGGGTCGCAGACGATTTCGAGATCATAGTCCGCCGGGATGGCGAGGTCGGCGAGTTGTTCTTCAGAAATCTTCACCACAGCCCTGTCGGGCGAGCCCGGGGGCGAGGGGAAGCCGGGCGTGCGCACCTGGGCCGAAAGCCCCGCGCGGTTGGCCGCTTCGGCGAAGATGCGCGCCGCGCCCAGAAAAAGACTCTCTCCGCCGATTTCCCGTCTTCCATGAAAACAAACCACGCGCATGGGAATTCTCGATTTTGAAGAGAAACGAAAGCGTAAACCCTCGACAGCCTTATCAGAATCGGTGCGTCTTTTCCATCTTGTAAGTTGACATCGAAAACGCGCCCTCGCAATATGACCCGCAAGAATCTCTTGAGGGCCGGCATCGATAAAGTGTATCGCAAAACGGGTTGCCGGACCGGGAACACGACGGGGAGCGCGCTTTGAGCAAGAAGTTCAAGATTTTCACATACGGCTGCCAGATGAATCGCTACGATACGGAGACCATCACCGGGTATCTCCAAGCGGAGGGGTACGAGGAGACCGAATCGAACGAGGCGGCCGATCTGATTCTGCTGAACACCTGCTCCATCCGCGACAAGGCGGAGCAGAAGGTCTATAGCCAAATCGGGCGCCTCGATAAGCTCAAGAAATCAAACCCCGCCCTCAAAGTCGGCGTGTGCGGCTGTTTCGCCACGCGCGACGGGGAGGCGATTGCGAAGCGCGGGAAAGCGGTCGACCTCGTCTTCGGCACCCAGAACATCGCCAAACTCCCGATGCTTTTGGAGGAGATGGAGGAGAGGCGCGTGGTGGATACCGCGCCTATCGCGCCTGATTTCACCGAACTCGCGCCGATGGTCCGCGGCGGCGGCCTGAACGCCTTCGTGAGCATCGCGCGCGGGTGCGATAATTTCTGCACCTTCTGCGTCGTGCCCTACACGCGCGGGCCCGAGTGGAGCAAGCCGAGCGAACTCATCGTGGACGAGGTCGAACGCGCGGTGGCCGAGGGGTTTCGCGAGGTCACGCTCCTGGGCCAGAACGTGAACTCCTATGGCCGCAAATCCCCGGACGATCTTACCTTCGGCGGGCTGCTCAGGCGCCTGAACGACGTGGACGGGCTCGAACGCATCCGCTTCATGACGTCGCATCCCAAGGATTGCGATGAGGATATGGTCGACGCCATGGGGAAATCCCCCAAGGTGTGCGAACACCTCCACCTGCCGGTGCAATCGGGGGCGAACCCGGTGCTCGCGCGCATGGAGCGCGGATATACGGCGGAAGAATATCTTGAAAAAGTCTCCCTGTTCAGGGAGCGCGTGAAGAACGGGGTGTTGACTTCGGACGTCATCATCGGTTTTCCCGGCGAGCGGGAAGAGGATTTCGAGGGTACGCTCCGCGTTTTGCGCGAGGCGCGCTACGACAACATCTATATGTTCAAATACTCCCCCCGGCCCGGAACGCCCGCCTTCGACATGGAGGGTACGCTTCCCGAAGAGGCGCTCTCCGAGCGCTTCGAGGAGGCGAGCCGGGTGCAGCGCGAGATGACGGAAAGCCTGCATGCAGAACTCGTCGGGAGTGTGCAGGAGGTGATGGTCGAGCGGTCGGTGACGCCCAAAAGCGCGCCCGCCGGATGCGCCGGCTGCCCGGAGGTGGGGGATGAGTCGGCTCCGAACTGGTTTGCGGGTCGCAGCCGAGGCAATCACAGGGTACAATTATACGCAGAGGGTTTTACGCCTGCGCCCGGGGAGTTGGTCGAGGTGAAAATCATGAGGGGTGGCATTCACTCTTTGGCCGGAGTATCGTCGCCAAGCGCCGTGGTGATGGAGGAAGACGAATGATGATCGAGATGAAAGTCAAGGGCCTCACGCTCGATCCGCACACCAATGTGCCGATTGTGGTTCTGCGCGAGACCGAGGGTGATCGCGCACTGCCCATCTGGGTGGGCATTTTCGAGGCGCACGCCATCGCGCGCGAGATCGAGAACTTCGAGACGCCGCGTCCGATGACCCACGATTTGATCAAGAACCTGATCAACGACATCAAAGGCCGGGTGGATAAAATCCTCATCAACGACTTGAGGGACAATACCTTTTTCGCCGAGATTCATCTCTCCATGAACGGCTCGGAATTCGTCGTCGACTCGAGGCCCTCGGACGCCATCGCCGTGGCCCTTCGCATGGGCAGCCCGATATTCGTGGAGGAGAAGGTGCTCGAGGAGGCGAAGAGCATCCAGTTCAACGAAGAGGAAATCAAAGAGGGCGTCTCCGGAGTGGAGGCGCGCAACAGGGAGGACAAGCCCCCCGATGCGGACAAGCCGGTCGAGGAGGAGCCCGAGGACATCAAGGAGTGGCTCAAGGACTTGAAGCCCGATGATTTCTTGAAAGAGGACAACAACTAAGGCGACCCTCGCCCGGGCGTCGCCCCCACCGGAGTTTGACCGCTTTGCTTCTTTATCTCTTGCGACACGGCGAGACGGACTGGAACGTCGAGCAGCGCATACAGGGTGTTTCCGACACCGCGCTCAACGACGTGGGCGTCACGCAGGCCGAAGCGCTCGCCTGCACGCTGCGCGGGCGTCCGATCGCCTGCGTCTACGCGAGTCCGCTGAGGCGCGCGAGGCGCACCGCCGAGATCGTCGCGCAAGCCCTCGATGCGCCCTTGTTCGAGGAGGCGGGCATCGCCGAGCTGAACCAGGGCGAACTCGAGGGGGAGGCCTTTCGCCGGCTTCCAGAGACGCACCCCGATTTCATGCACGTGTGGCGGAACTATCCCGCAGAAGCGCGTATGCCCGGAGGCGAGAATCTCGCGGAGTTACAAGAGAGGGCATGGGCCGCGATGGGACGGTTCCTGGCGGCGCACGAAAACGAGACTATCGCCGCGGTGAGCCACAATCTGGCGATCATCATGATCCTGTGCAGGATTCTGGGCGTGGAGCTCAACGGCTTCAGACGGATACGTCAGCACAATGCCGCCATGAACATCATCGAGCATTCGCCCGAGCGGGGCTGGAGCGTCGTGACGATGAATTCGCTGGCGCACCTTCAGGACGCGCCCGTCTCGGAGCGAAATTCGTATTTGCCCTATATTTGAAGTGGCGACCGCGAGGTCGCCGGCGCGGGGTGAGCACGCGGCTCAGTCGTAGTCCTTGCCTTCGGGGTCGGAGACGTTCCGGTAGTAGTCCTGAATGTCATCTACGAGGTGGTCGACCTCGGTTTTTGGTTTTTTCCGCTTCGACGCCATGTAGCGGTGCAGCAGATAACAGGCGATGAAACCCAGGAAAAAGCCCAGCGCCGCTCCGTCGAGGAATGTCTGGTATCCGCCCATCAGAACGCTCCAGCCTGTGATGTTTGTGTATGGACACACCTTATCTTTGGAGCCGTTCGCCTGTCAACCGGATGGGTAGTTGGGCCGTTTCACCAATAAGCGTTAAGGTGCTGAAATCAATGTCGCCAGGCCTCATCCGCGCATCGCCGGAGGATGCCCGGCGTGAAGCCCCATGAGAGAATATGAATCGGGCAGATGAGATATCTATTCGCGCATTACTGGACGATGGCTCCGGGCCTGAACTCCACCAGAGAGTATTAAGATGAGTGCGAGAGAGCACAGGACATACACGCTCAAACGCCCCGCGCCATCGCCTGCGCAACGCAAGGCGTATGAAGAAAAGCTCAACCCCCGGCAACTGGAAGTCGTGATGGCGGGCGAGGGCCCGCTTCTCGTCATCGCGGGCGCGGGCAGCGGCAAGACGCACACCATCACCTACCGCCTCGCGCGCCTGGTGGAAGACGGCGTCGCGCCCGAATCCATCCTCCTCGTCACCTTCACGAACAAAGCGGCGCGCGAGATGCTCCACCGCGCCGCCTCCCTCATCCAGACGGACGCGCGGCGCGTGTGGGGCGGCACGTTTCACCACGTGGGGAATTTAATACTGAGGCGGTATGGAGAACTCATCGGCTACGGGCCGAATTTCACGATACTGGACCGTGAGGACGCAGCCGACCTGGTGACCGAGTGCGTTCGCCTCGCGGGGTTCGACCCGAAGGACAAGTATTTCCCGAGAGGCCGCGTTCTGGAGTCGATCTTCGCCCTCGCCGCCGATACCGATCGCGGCGTTGCGGAGACGGTGCTGGGCCGGTATTCATACCTGGCGAACCGCCTGGGCGAGATAGAGCAAATCGCCGTCCATTATGAGAAGCGTAAAAAAGAGATTCAGGCGGTGGATTTCTCAGGCCTCCTCAGGCTGACGCGGGATTTACTCGCCGAACACGAGGAGGTGCGCAGAGAACTCCAGGCGCGTTTTCGCTACATCCTCGTGGATGAATACCAGGACACCAACAAGGTGCAGGCCGACCTGGTGGACCATCTGGCCGGAGAGCTGAAAAACGTCACCGTGGTGGGGGACGACGCGCAGAGCATCTATAGTTTCAGGGGCGCGCATTTCGAGAACATCATCACTTTTCCCGAGCGATACCCAGACGCCAGGCTCTTTCGCCTGGAGGAAAACTACAGGAGCACGGCCTCCATATTGGCGCTTGCCAACGCCTCCATCGTCCACAACAAACGGCAGTTCAAGAAAAACCTGAAAACCTCTCGCGGCGAGGGAATGAAGCCCGCTCTCGTGGCCGCGCGCGACGCCATGCAACAGGCCGACTTCGTGGTCGACCGAACGCTGGCGCTGCGCGATGAGGATGACGTGCCGCTCTCCCAGATCGCGGTGCTCTACCGGGCGCACTACCACTCCATGGAGCTTCAGATGGAGCTCACGCGCCGGGGGATTCCCTTCGAGATCAGGAGCGGGCTGCGCTTTTTCGAGCAGCGCCACATCAAGGACGTCACTGCGTTTCTCAGGCTGGTGACCTCCCCTGCGGACGAATTGGCCTGGAAGCGCGCGCTCAAGCTCCTTCCCGGGGTAGGGGACGTGACGGCGCACAGGGTCTGGGAGCAGGTGAGGGCGCAGGCGGAGCCCTTCTTGTTTCTCGCGCGCGGCGGGGTGGGTTCCCTCCCCAGGAACGCGCGCAAGGGTTTTGAGGTTTTCAGAAAGCTGGTCGCCGATCTCACGGGCGCGCCCCGCGCAGCCGCCGGGATCGAGAAAGCCGCCCTCCCGCCGACGGAGATGATAAACCTCGTGCTTGATCGGTTTTATCAGGATTACGTCGAGAACACTTTCGACGACGCCGAAGCGCGCATAGAGGACGTGCGCCAACTCGCGGAATTCGCCATGCAGTACGAGGCGACGACGGCGTTTTTATCCGAACTGGCGCTCATGGGAACAGCCGCCGCCACAGGACCCTCCGCGCCTGATGAGCGTGAGGGGCCGGATGAGTCCATCGTCTTAAGCTCGGTTCACCAGGCGAAGGGTCTCGAGTGGAAGGTGGTGTTCCTCCTCTGGCTCACCGACACCCGCTTCCCCTCGACGCGGTCGCTGGCCGACCCCGAGGGGGAAGAAGAGGAGAGGCGGCTTTTCTACGTCGCCCTCACGCGGGCGAAGGACGAACTCTACATGTGCCAGCCCATGCTCGAGAGCGAGGCGTGGAAGATGGGCGCGTTCTCGAGGCTTTCGAGATATGTGGAGGAATTGCCCGAGGAATTGTATGAGCGCTGGCTGCTGGAAGAAGAGGCGATCGAACCCCCGGAGGCAAGCGGTGAAGCATCGGGCCCCGCCTCGCGTCTCGCCGATCCCGATGAGCCCGACGGCCTGCGCTATGAATACGACGAGGGTGTTTGAGCGCTTGTTCGCCGCCACCGCTTCGCGCTATGATTTTTCGCCGACTCCCAGAGGGCTGTAGCAGTTTTTGAGTGGCCTTTCGCGAAAGGCATCATGCCGGGTCGTTGTTCGCCGTTCTAAAGTGAGGAATAGGGTTCGTGTCGTTCGCCGTGATCAATGGAGGAATGAAATTCGTGTCAGAGCAGAAAGAATACGCGCCGGGGAGTTTCTGCCGGGCCGACCTGGTGGCGCGGGACGCAGGCGTCGCAAAGGATTTCTACACTTCCCTGTTCGGCTGGACGACGAGCATCGTGCCGAACGCCGTGGGCGGGGACTACACGGTTTTCATGAGCGGCGAGGAGCCGCGCGCAGGAATGCTCGAAATCCGGCCCGATAGGGGCGAGATGCCATCGCACCGGGGGGTGTATTTTCAGGTGGAGAACCTGGGCGCAGCACTCGAAAAAGCAAGGGGTCTGGGGCCCCAATCGACGTTCGATACCCTGGAAATCGAGGACAAAATGAGGATCGGGGGACTCATGGACCCGCAGGGGGCGTGTTTTACGGTGGTGGAACATCTCGCTCCGCCCGTTTGATTTTTCATGCGCGTGATGAGCGCGCTCATGGGTTCACATCGACAGGAGCATGAAAGACTCATGAAATACAAAACCATCGACCCCGCCGATAACCACTGGCGGCAGAACTATCGCCTGCTCGTCGGCTCCGTCGTGCCGAGGCCCATCGCCTGGGTGAGCACCATCAGCGCGGAGGGCTACGTGAACCTCGCACCCTTCAGCTTTTTCACCTGCGTGGGCCACGACCCGCCCCTGCTCTCGATATCGGTGGGCGTGCGCGAAAAAGCGTACAAGGACACGGCGCGCAACATCATGGAGACGCAAGGCTACGTCATCCACACCGTGGTGGACGGCCTGGAGGAGCAGATGAACATCTGCGCGGACGACTACCCCTTCGAGGTGAGCGAATTCGAAGAGTCGGGCCTGACGCCGGTGGATTCCGACCTGGTGAAGGCCCCGCGCATCGCCGAGGCCCCCGTGGCCATGGAATGTAAGTTCCGCCACCTCATCACGAACGGGCGCGAACACCTCACGAACGTCATTATCGGCGAGGTGGTGCGCTGGCACGTGCGCGAGGACGTGATGATAGAAGACGGAAAATATATCGACCCCGTTCTGCTCAGGCCCGTGGGCAGGCTCGCGGGGAACGGATACTGCCGCTCGCACGACGTGTTCGACATGCAGCGGCTCGACAGGAAAGTCCAGCAAATGAGCCCCAAGGGATGAACCGGAACCCACACAATATCAATATCCTCTTAAACGAAGGAGGGGAGTGAGATGAGCGATGTTCCAGAAACCATGAAGGCTGCCGTCACGCATGACGCGCACGAGGTGCGCATCGAGCAGATTCCCGTGCCGGATTACGAACCCGACCAGGTGCTGGTCAAAGTCGCCGCCTGCGGCATCTGTGGCACGGACATCCACATCTACGAGGGGCACATGCGCCCCATGTGGCCGCCCTTTTATCCCTTCGTCCAGGGGCATGAGTGGGCGGGGGAGGTGGCCGCCATCGGAAGCAGCGCGAAGACCTCTCTCCAGGTAGGCGATCGCGTCATCATGGAGCCGACCGTCGGCTGCGGCGTGTGCGCCACCTGCATCCGGGGCGACTACCACATCTGCGAGAACGCCGCGAAGCCGGACGGCGGCTACAAGCTGCTGGGCCACACGGCGAACGGCGCGTTCAGCGAATACGGCGTCGCGCCGGCGAACAACCTCCACAAGATGCCCGAATCCATGAAGTGGGAAGACGCGGTGATCGTGAACCAGGTCGTCATCGCGCTCCACGCCATCGAGCGCGCGGGCATAGAGCCCGCCGACACCGTGGCGATCCTGGGTCCCGGCCTCCTGGGCCTCTCGGTGCTCCAACTCGTGAAGATGATGGGCGCGGCCAAAACCTTCATCACCGGGCGCGGCTATCGCTTAGGGATAGCGGAGGAACTCGGCGCGGACCGCGCCATCGACATCACGAAAGAAGACCCCGTCGAGGTCGTGAAGCGCGAGACGGACGGCCGCGGGGTGGACCTCGTCATCGAGTGCGCAGGCCCGCCCGAGACGATGCGCCAGGCGGTGGACATGGCGCGGCGCGGCGGGCGCGTGGTGCTGGAAGGCATCAACGGCGGCCAGGAGGTGTCCTTCAACACCGACCGCATCGTGCTCGACGAGATAGCCATATTCGGCGGGCGCGGCTCGCCCAACTGCTACCCGAGAGCGATCCGGGTCATCACAGACGGCCATATCGCCACCGACAAGATGCTCACCCACACGTTCGCGCTCGATGAGTTCAACGAGGCGATGCGCATGTTCAAGGCGAGAGAAGACGGCGTGATGCGCGTGATGGTGAAGCCGTAAGACTTTCTTGAGGGGAATGCGTCGCCGCGCAGTGGCGCTCGAGACGCACGGAGCCGGGGCCGGCTTCGGCGACATGAGGAGGAAGTCCCGATGCCCGAAAAACTCCTGCCCACCACCGTCGTGGGCAGCTACACCCAGCCCGACTGGCTCATCGACCGCGATAATCTCACCACGCGCCTCCCGCCGCGCGTGCGTGCGGAGGAGATATGGCGAGTCGCGCCGGAGTTCCTGGAAGCCGCGCAGGACGACGCCACCCTCCTCGCGATACGCGACATGGAGCGCGCGGGAATCGACATCATCTCGGACGGCGAGGTGCGCCGCGAGAGTTATTCGAACCGCGTGGCCACGGCCCTGGGCGGCATCGACACCGAGCGCCACGGCTTCGCGAAAGACCGCTCGGGCCGGGACAACCCCGTGCCCCGCGTGATGGGCAAGATACACCGCCCGGCGCCCATCGAGGTGAGCGACGTCGAGTTTCTGCGCGCCAACACGGAGCGGCGCATCAAGATCACCCTGCCGGGGCCTTTCACCATGACGCAGCAGGCGCAGGATGATTACTACGGAGGCGATCAGCGCGCGATGGCGCTCGACTACGCCCGCGCGGTGAACGAGGAGGTGAGGGACATGTTCGCCGCAGGCGCCGACGTGGTGCAGATAGACGAGCCCTACATGCAGGCGCGCGCGGAGATAGCCAAGGAATTCGCCCTGGAAGTGCTCGGCGAGGCGCTGGCAGGCGTCGAGGGCACCACGGCCGTCCACATGTGCTTCGGCTACGCGGCCATCCACGCCTGGCAGGGACTCGGCAAGCCCGACGCCTATTCCTTCCTTCCGGAGTTGAACGAGAGCGACATCGATCAGATATCCATCGAGGCGGCCCAGCCGGGCATCGACCTCGCCGTGCTGGAGAAGCTGCCGGACAAGACCATCATCCTGGGCGTCATCGACAACGGCGACCCAGGCGTCGAATCGCCCGAGACGGTCGCCGCGCGCATCCGGGCGGCGCTCGAGCACGTATCGCCCGAGCGGCTCATCCTCGCTCCGGATTGCGGCATGAAATACATGGAGCGCGACACCGCTTTCGGCAAGCTCAAATCCTTGGCCCAAGGCGCGGCCATCGTTCGTGCGGAAATCGGGGGGTAGGGGGGCGAACCTCGCCGGTTTCCGGTGGCTTAAGCTACCTGTTGTGGTATGGTGTTTCGCATCCGCCCACTTCATCTTTGCCGTAGCACTCCGGGATATCCGAATGGCCACGAGCACGAAAGCGCAAGCTCGCACATCAATAGCCAAAATCCGCACTGGCGAGGAAAAACTTGCGCCGCCCCTCAAATGGGCCGGCGGCAAGCGGTGGCTCATCCCGCATATTCAGGCCTATTGGGAAATGCACAGCGAGCGCCGCCTCGTGGAGCCTTTCTGCGGGGGGCTGGCCGTAGCGCTCGGCCTCAGGCCCGAGGAGGCGCTTTTGAACGACATCAACGCCCCGCTCATGAATTTCTACGCCTGGCTGAAGAAGGGTTTGACGCGCGCGCGGGTCGACATGCGCAACGAGGCCGATACCTACTACGCCCACAGGGAGCGGTTTAACTCTCTCCTCATGAGCGGAAAGGGGCGCAACAAGGAGGCGGCGGAGCTTTTCTATTACTTAAACCGCACTGGCTACAACGGGCTTTGCCGCTTCAACGGCAAAGGCGAGTTCAACGTCCCCTTCGGACGCTACAAGCGAATCAACTACGCAAAAAATTTTAAGTCTTACCGGGAGATTTTTGGGGACTGGGAGTTTCGGTGCCAGGATTTCGAGACGCTCCCCATCGAGCCCGATGATTTCATCTACGCGGATCCTCCGTATGACGTCCAGTTCACGCAATACGCCAAAGAGGATTTCTCCTGGGCGGATCAGGTGCGCTTGGCGGAATTTCTCAGCGCGCACGAAGGCCCCGTCGTGCTCTCGAACCAGGCGACGGAAAGAATCGTCCGCTTATATGAAGAGACGGGATTTTCGCTGCAATTCCTCGCAGGCCCGCGCCGGATCAGCTGCACCGGCGACCGCTCCCCCGCGCGCGAGGTTTTGGCGGTGCGGGGGGTGAAGCTTAAGCGCGGGGTGGGATGCGCCGCATGAGGGAAAAGCATCGGAGAGCCTGAAAGAAACCTTGGGCTTGAGAGTCGGCAAAACGGGTTGTATGATGATTCACCGCCCGTAAAGATGAAGACATTGACGCGCGACCAGAGTCAGATATTGCCGCCCGTGAGGAAATTGGATGACCAACGCCGCTTCGCATGTTGAGGACGCAGTGCGGCAACCGGCGCAGGACATGCTCCCTCGATTGGAGCAGGAAAAGCCCAAGAGCCAACCCATCCTCGCGTGCGCGGACAACCTCATTTTCATGGCCGAGCTTCCCGACGAAAGGATGAAGCTCATCGTCACCTCACCCCCTTACAATCTGGGGAAGGAATACGAATCGAGAGCTCCGCTCGACTCTTACGTCGAAGCGCAGGAACGCGTGATAAATGAGTGCGTGAGGCTCCTGCACCCCCAAGGCTCCATCTGTTGGCAGGTCGGTAATTATGTGGAAAACGGGGAGATCATTCCGCTCGACGCGGTTCTCTATCCCGTATTTCGAGCGCAGGGACTTAGGCTCCGCAACCGAATAGTCTGGTGTTTCGGCCACGGGCTTCATTGCGCCAAGCGGCTCTCGGGCCGATACGAGACGATCAACTGGTGGACGAGGGGCGATGATTACACCTGGAATCTCGACCCGATTCGGGTTCCGGCGAAATATCCGGGTAAAAAACACTTCAAGGGACCGAACATCGGTAAACTATCGGGGAACCCAAAGGGAAAGAACCCGAGCGACGTGTGGACCTTCCCGAACGTGAAGAGCAACCATCCGGAAAAAACGATTCACCCCTGCCAGTTCCCCGTCGAGTTGGTAGAGCGCCTCGTTCTCTCCATGACGGATGAGGGCGACGCGGTGTTCGACCCCTACATGGGCGTCGGCTCCTCCGTCATTGCCGCGCTCATGCACGAGAGATCGGCCTATGGCTGTGAGGTTGTTTCGGAATATGTGGATATCGCGCTGAACCGGGTGCGTCGGCTAGATGCGGGTACCCTTAAAACGCGCCCGATGGGAAAGCCTATCTACGACCCCGCCAAACCCAACGGTGGGCATTAGTGCGCATCCAAGCCAGCTACTCGCATTTAAACGGCGAAGAGTACCTGATCGTTCACCGCAATCATTTATGGGATGAAGTGAAGGACGTCATTGCGGAAGTAGACGCGATGGCTTGCCGGACCAAGATATCCAAAGAAAAAACCATGCCCGGCAAGGTGCTGTTCTCGCCGGCCGACATGAATCTTGCGTACAAGGATGGCCTCAAGGCGCGCGGCTGGAGCGAGCGCAGGAGCACTTTCTGGCTTACGGCGGATGAGAAGCTCATGCGCGGCATATACGGCCTGTCGGAAAGTGAGCAGAAGCGCGCGATTGAAAAAGCGGGATTTGAGCCCATCATGTCTTACAACCAGACGGATTTCGTAAAAGAGCGCGTTGCGGTGGAGGTTCAGTTCGGCAAGTACGCCTTCGTCGCTCACGACCTCTTCGTGAAGCATCTCAGCTTTTATGTTTCCGACATCATCGACGTTGGAGTGGAGATACTCCCCATGAAGGAATTGGAGCGGGAGATGTCCTCCGGCGTCGCCTACTATGAGCGGGATTTGCTGAATGTTTTGCGGCAAGGACGTGGGGTTCCCGCAGTTCCTCTGGTGCTTGTGGGCGTCGCTCCATAACCCGACAAATTCCCCCTACTCACTCCCGTCCTGAAAGGCGATGCGCTCGCCGGGGGGTTCCACGACGAGATGAAGGGCCTCGGCCACGCGGCCCGTCAGGTTCCAAAGACCGCAGATGAGGGTCAGGGAGACGAGTTGTTCGGTGGAAAAATGTTTCTTCATGGCCTCGAATGCCGCGTCGTTCCCCTTGGGCGTCAGGTTCGTGATTTCTTCCGCCCAGCCAATGGCGGCTTTTTCTTTCTCGTTGAACAGATCGCTTTCGCGCCAGCCGTCGCCCTCCAATAAATTGATTTTCTCCTGCGCGATGCCCTGAGCCCGACCGAGCTCGACGTTGTGCCCGAGTCAGTTGTTGCATTCGGTGAGAATCGCCGTCTTGATGATGACGAGCTGGGCCATGTGGAGGTATTCGGGGTCGGTTTTCTGGTGCTGGACTCTCAGCTTTCCGTCCATGATCTGCCAGCCCTCGACGAAGCCGGGCGCCCAGCCGAGAAGGCGCAAAAAGCGCGACACTTTGCCCCAGCGCTTCACGCCGCGCTCATAGAGGGGGGCCAGTTCCGCGGCCAGGTGTTCGGGGATGTTCTCCGGGTCGATGAGCGGCACCCGGGGGAGGGGGCAGGCCATCATCTCCTCGGTGACGCCCATGTCCTGAGATAGGCCGGTGGCTTCGTTTATCGGCATGTGGGAATTCCTTTTCTGGTGAAACGTGAACGGATGAGAGTGAGGGCGCATTTTCGCGTAAGGGGGGGTGGGGATCAACGGGAAGCGGCGATTGTTCCGGGCAGGAGCGAGGGATTGTGACCCGATGTCTTCCTCCTTTCTTGGTCGGAACAATCCATCTTTCCCTCCCAAGTCAGGATTCACACCGGAATGACGGGTTAATCTTTCCCTGTAGAGGTGGTTCGCGAACCGCCCCTACAAAAACGGATTTCCTCCCTCCTCGCTCGCGATTGACCTCTCCGGTGCGGCTCCCGTTTTTCTGCGCTAGGATGGGCGCGACGAGGAGGAAGCCATAAAATGTCCGGGTTCATCCCAGCAGCCACGGAAGAAGATTACCGCGAGGCGAGAGAGTTGCTGCGTGAGTACGAGGCCGGTCTCGGAATCGACCTGTGTTTTCAGGGTTTTCCCGAAGAACTCGAAAGTCTCGAGCGCATGTACGGCCCGCCGGGCGGGCGATTTCTCTTGATCCGCGTGGAGGAACGGGCCGTCGGCTGTGTCGCCCTCAGGGATTTGGGCGGGAAAGTCTGCGAGATGAAGCGCCTCTTCGTGCGGCCTGATTTTCGCGGGCGCGGTTTGGGGAGAAGGAGTGCTGAGCAGATCGTCCGCATCGCGCGGGAGATTGGCTACGCCGCCATGCGCTTAGATACGCTGCCCTCCATGCGCGCGGCCATGGCTCTGTACCGCTCGATGGGTTTTACGGAGATCGCCCCTTACGCCGAAAATCCCGTGGAGGGCGCGCTGTTCATGGAGTTGGGGCTAGGGCCGAAATGACGGAGTCAAGCAGGGGTTTGTAAGTGGCGGTTCCTCCCTCTTCGGTCGGAACCGACTCCTCGGGACCGCCCCACGCATATATGCGACCCATGGTTTGAAGGCGAAAAGGCAGGGAGGCATGTATGCCTCCCCTACAAAAGGCATAATCGCTCCCTCTCCGGTCGGATTAGCCCCCCACCGCATCAGCCTTCGCCCTGAGGACTCGGCTTCTGCGTCGGTCTTCCCGAGAAGGAAAGACCGACCCTCAAGGGAGGAGTGATTACGAAGGTCCCGCTTTTTCAAAACTGGTTCTGGATTCCGCAAACCCTTTCTCGTCAGTCGGGTTTAACACCGGAATGACGAGCGAAGACGCAAAGGCGGGCGGACACATACGAACTTCCCTTTCTCAGGGAAGTTCGACACCCCTACGGAGGTTCATTAGGTTAGTAGGTAAAAACCTGTGTGTTCACCCTAGTGATGCGTGGATTCCCCAATGGAGATGTGGGGGGAACTTGTGGGGCGGATACATAGGTCCGCCCCTACAAAACCCATGCAATCCCTTCTTCCTTGCTCTACACCCCCAGCGCTTTCTTGGCCCTGCGCTGGTCCTTGGGATTCACCCAGAAGATGGCGCCGTAGCGCTTCCTGCCCGCGGCGATGGCCGTGATGGCGGTGATGTTGATTCCAGCCTCGGCGAGCTTGGTGAGAACCGGCAGAAGCGCCCCGGTGCGATCCGTGCCCTCGACGAGGAAGGCCTTTTTCCGGGGGCTGAGCTTAAGCTTCGCCTTGCGCGCGAAGGAGGTGAAGGCCCGCGCGTCCTCGGGCACGAAGTCGACCTGAACGCGCCTGCGCGCGGGGAAGGCGTGCATCGCCAGCAGGCTGACGCCCGCGTCCTTGAAGAGCGAAGCGAGGGCGGCGCCTTCTCCCGGCTTATTGGAAGCGGTGATGTAATAGTAGTTTACTTCCCGAACTGTCTCGGCCATCGCTTGTCTCCTGAATTATGACCCGGGTCCCGGGGGGCGGAGAAATAGTCATGACATTCTCGAATCGCGAACACGCCCGAAACGCGCGCCGCAATATAAATTGCAACATAAATGATAATACTACACGGCGCGGCGCGATGGAAATCGGGGTGAATCCCGCTCGAGGAGGAAGGGATTGTTCCGACCGGGGAGGGAGGGATTGTTCCGCCCAAGGAGGAAGGGATTCTCCCGCCCGAGGAGGAATCGTTCCTCCCCGCACGGGATTGTCTTCGCCTTTGATTGTCATCCCGCAGCGCTTGAATGGGGGATCCGGGACAGGTGAATTTCAAGTCAGATTGAATTCCGGCAACCCACGAGCTTCTTCACCTCGACCCCTAGGGGGCTGGTCGCGACCTGTGGTCAACCCCTGGGACGGGGTTCCATCCACAGAGAAAATCATCCCCCACTACCGTAAGGGCCGTTCGCGAACGGCCCCTGCAATGATGGACACCAGTCCCCCGGAAGCGGGCAATTTTCCCCATTGGCCGGAACATTCCTCCCTCCTCGGTCGGGTTTGACGAAGAAGGAAAAATGCGAAAAAGGATATGGGAAAAAAAGTAAAAAAAGGTGAAAAAAGGGGGAAATATCTGAAAAAAACTGAAAATATAAAATGGTTTAATAAATCAACCTAAGTAATTGATATTACTACACACACTATTTTAGGCGCACGCACGAAAAGGGCGTTTTCAGGCTTTTTCACTAAATAAAAAAAATGTGGGGGTCAGGCGGGCATCACCTTGGGATGCTCGAGCATGTCCTTGAGCGTGGCCAGGAACTCGGCCGCCGGCGCGCCGTCGACCAGGCGGTGGTCGGCGTTGATGCCGACGTAGGCCGTCGTCCGGGCCACGACCTCGCCGTTTCGCACCACGGCGCGCTCTCTCGCCGCGCCAACGGAGAGGATGGCGGATTCGGGGTGGTTGATGATGGCGCTGAAATGGTCCACTCCGTAGGCGCCCAGATTCGAGACCGTGAAGGTGCCTCCTTCCAGCGCGTCGAGGCCCAAGGCGCCCGCGCGGGCCGCCTCGGCCAGCGCTCTCGACTCGCGCGAGACGGCATCGATGGATTTCTGATCGGCGCCTCTGATGACGGGCACCATCAGTCCCCGCTCGACGGCTACTGCTACCCCGATGTTCACATCCCGCATCTGTTCCAGGGCGTTTTCGGCGAGGCGGACGTTCACGGCCGGACAGCGGCGCACGGCGCGGGCGGTGTAGAAGAGGATGAGATCGTTGATGGATACCCTGACGCCGAAGTCGTTCTCCCACGCCTGGCGGCTGGCCTCGCGCACGGCGAGGAGGTTGGTGAGGTCCACCTCGGCCTGCATGGTGATGCGCGGCACCTGGGACCAACTCGAAAGCATGCGATCGGCGATGATTTTCCGCATGCCGACCAGGGGCGTCGAAGCGGCCACGGCCGCCGGACCGCTCGCGGCGGCCGGTGCTGCGGTAAGACCCGATGCCGCCGCCGTTCTCACGTCGGCCTGCACGATTCTTCCGCCGGGGCCCGAGCCTTTCAGGGTGCGGAAATCGATTCCGAGTTCACGGGCCACGCGCCTTGCCGCCGGGCTGGCGAAGACCCTGCCCGCAGGTGCCGGCTGAGCGGGGAGGGGTGGCGCTGGAACAGGGGCAGGCGCCGGGGCGGGTGGTGGCGTCGGGGGCGCATCCGCCGCGCTGGGTTCCGCCTCCACGGGGGTCTCGACGGGCCCGCCGCCTTCAAAATCGCTGATGTCCTCTCCCGTCTCGCCGATGACGGCAATGTCCGTGCCGCAGGGAACGACGTCGCCTTCTCCAGCCAGCATCTTGAGCAGTAGGCCGCCGTCCGGCGATTCGACCTCGTACTCGACCTTATCGGTCTGGATGTCGAGAATAATCTCGCCCTTTTCGACCGATTCGCCTTCGCCCTTGCGCCATTTGAGGATGGTCCCTTCTTCCATGGTGAGGCCGAGCTTGGGCATCGGGAGGGGAGTGGCCATGAATCTTGCTCCTAATAATTGGATGTATTCTGAAGTTATACCGTCTCTAGCATACCACGCACACCGGCGATTACGTCATCCTTGTCGGGAATGACGTAGGATTCTAGTTTGGGCGAAAAGGGCACCGGCGTTTCCTTGGCGCATACGCGCTCGATGGGTGCGTCGAGATAATCGAAAGCTTCTTTGGCGGCGAGAGCGGCGATTTCCGCTCCCCAGCCGCAACGCTGAACGGCCTCATGGGTGATGAGGAGCCGGCCCGTCTTGCGCACGGAGGCGAGAATCGTCTCCACATCGAGGGGGAAAAGCGTTCTGGGGTCTATGACCTCGCAGTGAACCCCTTCTTTTTCGAGCTCATCCGCCGCGGCGAGCGATTTGCCGACCATCGAGGATGTGGCGACTATGGTGAGGTCGCTACCCTGTCTTTTCACTTCGGCGAGGCCGATAGGGATAACTTCCTCCTCCTCGGGAACAGCGCCTTTTTCCAGATAAAGGAGTTTATGTTCAATGAAGAAGACCGGATCCTCGTCTCTGATGGCCGCCTTCAAGAGGCCTTTGGCGTCGCGCGCGCTGGAGGGCATGATCACCTTGAGGCCCGGCACATGAACGAACCAAGCTTCCAAGCTTTGCGCGTGCTGGGCGGCGGAACTGCGTCCTGCGCCGCCTTGGGTTCTGATGACGAGCGAGGTATTCGCCTTGCCACCGAACATGTAGCGTACTTTGGCGACCTGGTTGACGATTTGATCCATGGCGACAGCGGAAAAATCGATGTACATCAACTCCGCCACGGGCCTCATGCCCACGAGGGCCGCCCCCAGTGTCGCGCCGATGATGCCTTGCTCGGAGATAGGCGTGTTTCTCACCCGCTCAGCGCCATATTTTTCCAAAAGCCCCACGGTCGTCTTATATGAGCCGCCGAACTCAGCGATATCCTCACCTAGCAGGAAAACCGAGGAGTCTCTCGCCATTTCTTCATCCAAGGCCTCGACGATGGCTTCTCGGTATAAAATCTCGCGCATTCTCTTTTCTCTAAACGGACGCGTAGATGTCAGTCATGGCGTCGTCAAGCCCGGGTTCCGGGCTTTTCCGGGCAAATTCGATGGCTTCTTCCATTTTTTTGTTCACATTCGCGTAGATGGCGTCGATACTTTTTTTGTTCAACCATTTTTTCTTCTCGAGTGTTTCGGCAAAAGTGATGAGTGGGTCTCGTTTCAGCCATTTGCCCACTTCTTTGTCGTGTCCATAAGCGGTACCGGGATCGCCCACGTAATGACCCAAAAAACGCATTGTTTTTGCTTCGATCAACGTGGGTCCTCGCCCTTTGCGAGCCCGCGCAATCGCCTCGCCAGCCACTTCGTATACAGCTTGGGGGTCCATGCCATCAACGACAATTCCAGGCATGCCATAGGCCTTGGCCCGATCGGCGATGTCTTGAACTGCTTGGTGAGTGGCGCGAGGCGTGCTTTCAGCGAATCCGTTGTTTTCGCAAACGAATACGGCGGGGAGTTTCCAGGTGGAAGCGATGTTGATGCCTTCATGAAAAGCACCTTCATTACTTGCCCCGTCGCCAAAAAAACTGACCGCAACGTGTTTTTCGCCCTTTAATTTGAGTCCGAGGGCAGCGCCGGTGGCGATAGGAATACCCCCTCCCACAATGCCATTCGCGCCGAGAACCCCCAAGCCCTGGTCGGCTATATGCATTGAGCCCCCCTTGCCTTTGCAGTAGCCGGTTGCACGAGCGTACAATTCGGCGAACATACCCTCGTATTGAAGCCCCTTGGCGATCATGTGCCCATGGCCGCGGTGCGTGGAGGTGATTTGGTCTTTTGGGGTTAAATGAACGCAAACCCCGGTTGCGACGGCCTCTTCGCCAATATAGGCGTGGAGGAAACCTGGTAGTTCACCTCCTTGAAATAGTTCGATGGAACGCTCCTCGAACCTTCTAATACGAATCATTGTTTCGTATATCCATAGGGCTTTGGGCTTGGTCAATCGAATCATAGAACTGCCTTTGAATGCGTGTTTGTACTTTTTGTTGAAAGAGAATAGACGATTGCGCCTCAACGAAGAGGCAAGTGCTTCTGCAGCGGGTGAAGCATCCCGAGTTATCTCGCGAGGATGCCACTTAAAGTATCTTCGCCACTTTGCTTATTCCACAACATCTCTATCCGAGCAATTTGGCAGAATCTAGCATGTCGCATATTTTCGAGCAAGAATGTCCTCATATCCCACAAATCCCACTAAGAAGCTACTGCACTTGCGCTTTGCTCGAATGGCGATTAGAATATTGGTGATTTTGGCTGTCGAGTAAGTGGGTCAATTGATGGCCCATTTTTTTATTTACCCTCGAATTCAGAGGTTGGTGTGATAATAGAGGTTGATGGTCAAATATGGACTATCGCCCAGGAAATTGTTTCTAGCCTAGGGCTTGAATTGATTGATATTGAACTTACCGGTAACCGGAGCCGGCGGATTATACGAGTATATATTGAAAAGCCGGGCGGGATTTTTATTTCTGATTGCGTAGCTGCCAGCCGTGAACTCGGAGAACGCTTCGAGGAAGAGGATGTCATTGAAAATTCGTATCGCCTCGAAGTATCAAGTCCTGGCATTGAAAGACCTCTGCGGAAAATCCAAGATTTTGAGCGCTATGTCGGACATTGGGTGCGAATACGCTTGAAAGGCAGGGGGAAAGGGAAGAGGAAAATTTCAGGTAAGATAGTCGCGATTGATGAAAATATCATTCATGTGCTTTCAAGAGACGGAGGAAAGGCTTCATTTTCACTGGCTGATATCGCAAAAGCGAACTTAGATGTGGATTGGGAAGCGGAATTTCAAGGTTCAGAGAAAACAGAGTAGAGTCAACTCAATCCATCATGGAGGAGTAGTTTTGTGAGTCAAGAATTGATTGCGGTCCTGACACAATTAGAGCGTGAGCGAGGTGTTGCGAAGGAAGTACTCCTCGATACCCTAAAGGTCGCCATGGCGTCAGCCGCGAAGAAGCAATACGGTTTAGGTAAAAATGTGGATGTATCATTTGATGAGCAAACTGGCGAAATCGACGTCAAAGCGGCAAAAGAAGTCGTCAGGATTATTCAAAATCCTCAGAACGAAATACTTTTGGATGAAGCGCGCAAGGAAAATCCTGATATTCAGGTTGGAGATTTTCTTGAGCAAGGCGTCGAAACCGAAGGACTGGGCAGGATAGCCGCGCAAATAGCCAAGCAAGTGATATTGCAGCGAGTCCGAGAAGCGGAGCGTGCGAATATTTACCAAGAATTCAAGGAGCGCGAAGGTGATTTAATCACTGGGTCTGTCTCGCAGGTAGAGCGCGGCAATATTTATGTAGATATTGGACGTACAGAGGCGATCCTCCCTCGTCGAGAGCAAATATTCAGAGAAGTGTATAAGCGAGGCGACCGAATCCGCGCTTATATGATGGAGGTGCGGGAGATAACCAAAGGTCCCCAAATAGTTCTGAGTAGAACGCATCCTGGTTTGCTGATTCGTCTATTTGAAATGGAAGTACCCGAAATTTACGATGGGATAGTGGCTATCAAAGGGTGTGTCCGAGAGCCAAGTGGACGTTCAAAAGTCTCTGTTGTAAGTCATGAGCGAGACATTGATCCTGTGGGCGCATGCGTAGGAACAAGGGGCAGCCGTGTGCAATCAATTGTTCAAGAGCTTAGGGGAGAGAAGATCGATATCATTTCTTGGAGTGACGATATACGCACATATGCGGCAAATGCGCTCAGCCCTGCCAAAATACAACACATTACCTTGTTTGAAGATGAAGGCCGAATGGAGGTGTTGGTGCCTGACGATCAGCTCTCTCTCGCCATTGGGAAAGGCGGACAAAATGTTCGCTTGGCGGCAAAACTCTTAGGATGGAAAATTGATCTGAAAGGTGAGGGCGAGTATCGACGCATTGTCGCCGAGCAGGCTTTTTCGAATGATGATAGCCAGACAACGGTTGCCAGCGGAGAAGAGGAAGATCAAGAACAAGGTATGCAGACAACAGGAACTGATGAAAGTTCCTCCAGTGAATTAGTAGAACTAGAACTCGTTGGTGAGAAAATGGCGCGTCTTTTGGCAGACAATGGTTTTTCTACAATTGCGGCCATTAGCGCGGCGTCGACGGATGAATTATGTGAGGTTCCCGGGATAGGTCCGAAGCGGGCTGAGCTACTGATTGAAGCAGCCCAATCGCATGAAAAATCCGCCGGTTCGGAGTCTCATGAAGTATGATGAGGGAATGAGTGTTTGCCCCATAGAACCTGTGTAGCTTGTCGGAATAAAGGCAATGTGAATATTTTTTTTAGAATATTGATCGGCCCAGAGGAAAATATCGTTTATGAGTTAGGAAGTAAATTGCCCGGTAGAGGGGCGCATTGTTGTTTTAATTCGAGTTGTATTTCACGGCTTATTTCTTCAGATCGTTTGGAAATTGCGCTGAAAAGAAGGGATTTTAGAATCGATTCGGAGGAATTGATTCGAAATCTGAGAATGCTTCTTGGACAAAACCTCAAGGGCATGTTGATTGCATCTCAAAGAAAGGGTGTACTCACATTGGGGAAAGAGGCGGTTTTCAAGAAAATAAAACTCTCAAACATAGGAAAACCGTTTGCTTCCAAGGACATATCGTCAAAAGTTTTGATGAACTTGAAACGCGTGGCTGAAGAATTTTATATTCTACCTTTTGATATGAGTGAACTTGGGAGATTATTGAGTCGAAAGCCGATTGGCGTGTTGTTTATCGAGGATACTCTTCTTGTTGACGGTATTTGCTTGCGCTTGATGCAGGAAAGAGCAATTGGTTGCGATTGACAAGATATTTTCTGGAGTTCATTTGAGACTTATTTATGATTTGATAGTGGATATGAAAAATCTGCGGTGGAGGTTTTATGGCGAATGTACGCGTATACCAACTGGCTAAAAATCTTGGATATGACAGCAGGGCTTTTGTTGAGGAATTAGCCAGAGAGGGAATCGTAGTTAAAGGCCATATGAGTACTGTTGATGATGAAACTGCAGAGCTAGTGATGGCGCTTTTTTCTCAAGAAACACTTCAAGAGAAAAAAGTGGCACCAGAAAGCAAGGCGGAAAAAAGAACTTCAAAGAAAACAACGGTTGCTCATGCAGAGAAAGAAGACAGTCTTGTCCTGAAAGAAGTAGAATCAAGAGCCTCTCACACCCCTAAAGAAGCGACGGCTGAGGTATCGGTCACACCAGAAGATGTCGCAGTGGATGAGAAATCAGGCGCAGGAAAAGACGAGGTTAGGGAGAAAAAACAGTTAGTCATAGAAAAAACAACTCCACCACCGAAAGATAAAATCGCCACAACACCACCAAGCTCCAAAGCTACTCAGGATATCACTAAAGAGAAATCTCTTCGCCGGCACGGAGGGCGTGTACGTATTGCTGAGACGATAACGGTGAAGGAACTCGCTGAGAAAATTAACGTAAAGGCGACGGAAGTTATCAAGGAATTGATGAAAAAAGGCCAGATGACGACGATCAATCAAATGATAGATCATAACACTGCTACAGATATCTCTGAAACCTTTGGCTATGAGGTTGAAATATCCAAAGATAATATAGAAGACCTGCTGATTCAAGAAGAGGACAAGAAAGAAGATCTTCAACTCAGAGCTCCGGTTATAACAATTATGGGGCATGTTGATCATGGGAAAACGAGGCTTCTCGATGCCATCCGCAAAGCCAACGTGATGGAAGGTGAAGCGGGTGGGATAACCCAGCATATCGGCGCCTATAGAGTTACAACGGACAGAGGGACGGCTGTATTTTTAGATACCCCAGGACATGAAGCTTTTACAGCTATGAGGGCACGTGGTGCCCAAGTAACGGATTTGGTAATCATCGTTGTGGCGGCGAATGAAGGGGTGATGCCTCAAACGCGAGAAGCCATCGATCATGCAAAAGCCGCTGAAGTCCCGATTATGGTGGCGATGAACAAAATGGATTTAGCAGATGCGAATCCCGACAGGGTGAAGCAGCAACTTTCAACTTTAGATTTAATCCCAGAGGATTGGGGTGGCGATACGGTTTATTCTGAGATTTCTGCGAAAGAGAATATCGGAATTGATGAGCTTTTGGATATTGCTATTCTACAGGCAGAACTCATGGAGTTGAAGGCCAACCCGAACCGGCCCGCCAGCGGCGTTGTCGTTGAAGCGAAGCTGGACAGGGGGCGGGGTCCGGTTGCCACTGTTTTGGTTCAAGGGGGCACTTTGAAAGTGGGTGATAACTTTGTAGCTGGCAAATGGAGTGGCAAAGTGCGCGCTCTGCTAGATGACCAAGGCCGCAAGTTGAAGTCTGCGGGACCTGCTACGCCAGTAGAAATTTTGGGATTCGCTGGTGTTCCTGAGGCTGGTGATACGTTTACGGTTTTAGAAGATGAGAAGATGGCTAGAGAGATAAGCGCAAGACGTCAACAACGTGAACGTATGGCGGCGCTTATGGCTTCTGCGCGAGTTTCTTTGGAAAGTTTCATGGAAAATGTAGAGGAAGGTCAGCTGAAAGAGTTGAGTTTGATTCTGAAAGCAGATGTGCAGGGAAGCATAGAGGCACTGAAGGAATCTTTGGGTAAGCTAGGCAATGATGAGGTGGGAGTTAAGGTTCTGCATAGTGCAGTAGGTGGGATTACGGAAACCGATGTAATGCTCGCAGCTGCCTCGGCAGCTGTGATCGTAGGCTTCAATGTTCGACCGACGCCAGAAGCCAGAGAAGTCGCGAAACATGAAAAAGTGGATATTAGATTATATTCTGTCATCTATGATGCTATCGATGAAATTAAGCTGGCTCTTGAGGGAATACTCGAACCAGTTCAGCGAGAAGTAGTGCGTGGGCACGCGGAAATTCGGGAACTATTCCATGTTCCTAATGTGGGGACCATAGCGGGTTGTTATGTCACCGATGGAAATATTAATAGAAATTCAAGTGTGCGGCTTATTCGCGATAATGTAGTTATCTATACAGGTAAGATTTCATCTTTGAGGCGATTCAAAGATGATGTAAATGAGGTTCAGTCTGGTTATGAGTGTGGAATCGGGATTGAGCATTATAATGACATCAAGCAAGGCGATATCATAGAACCATATATTACGGAAGAAGTATCTCGGACGCTTTAGGTTGATTGGCATCGTCTTTTTTTGAAATCTTCATACCCATGCCAGTTGTTGGTCTTGCGACAATCGATATTCAGATTCCCGAATGCCGCTCGCTCAAAGCAAAGCGCAAGATAGTTCAGTCGGTAACGACACGCCTGCGCCAACGGTTTAATGTGTCTGTCGCTGAAGTCGATTTTCAAGATAAGTGGCAAAGATGTCGTATTGGTGTGAGCTTGGTAAGCAATGAGGGCCGATTTGTAGATAGCCAACTGAGAAAGGTGCTGAACTTCCTTGAAGGAACGGGTCTCGTGGTTGTATTGGATTTTGATATCGAGATTTTTTGATTTCAGGAGAAAATTGAAAAAATGAGTCATTCTCGTGTGCTGCGTGTAGCGGATCTCATACATTCCGAACTGGCGAATGTGTTAATGAGAGATGTGAAAGATCCGCGTGTACGACATGTAGTGATCACACGAGTAGAAATGTCACCTGATTTGAAAGCTGCGAAGGTCTATTTTAGCTGCTACGGTGAAAATCAAGGGAATTCTGAGGAGATGGAAGAAGGGTTTAAGGGTCTTGAAGGCGCCTGTGGTTTCTTGCAAAAAAAACTCGCCGAACGCTTGGAATTGAAAAGTACACCAAGGCTGAAATTTTTCACTGACCACAGTTTGGCATACAGCGACGAAATTGAGCGATTATTTTCTGACGTGAAGAAGCAGGTTTGAGGAAGGACAAGATGTTGGAACCCTCAGGAGTTTTGAATCTCAAGAAAAAGCATGGCCCCACTTCGCACGATATGGTTGATGAGATGAGAAAACTACTTCCCTCAAAAACAAAAGTGGGTCATGCAGGTACACTTGACCCAATGGCCGAGGGAGTTTTGCCAATTTGCTTAGGTAATTCGACGAAGTTGTTTTCATATTTTTTGGAATGTCAAAAAACGTATCGGGCTGTCATGTTGTTTGGACGAGTGACAGATACCCAGGACGTTACGGGGAAATTGTTAACCGAATCCGACCCAGGCAACATCTCATTTTCTAGAGCTCAGGAGCTTCTGAATGCTATGCTGGGCAAGACGACACAAGTACCACCGATGTATTCCGCCTTGAAGATTGCTGGAAAGCGCCTGCACGCATTGGCGCGTTCCGGTAAGGAAATTGCCAGAGAGAGGCGGCCGATAGAGGTATTTTGGATAAAAGCGATTAAGATGGATGGTCCACAACTTACCTTTGATGTCACATGCTCTCGGGGAACATATATTCGCTCCATTTGTCATGATATCGGGACGAATCAAGGGTCTGGCGGTTGTCTGCAAGCGCTTACGCGTACTGCTTTGGGACCATTTCACATCAAGGATTCCGTTTCTCTCGAAGATGTGAAACGTTATTCTGAAGACCAACGCCTTAAAGATATCCTGGTGAGCCCAGCTCAAGCTCTTGCACATTTGCCCTCTATATATGTGCGGCCGAGGGCAGAAGTGCGGGTATTGAATGGTGCTATAATCAGGTTGGAAGATGTTCAGCAAGTTGTTGATTTGCCGGTGGATACCCGTGTCCGTATATTGAACGAACCAGGGGAGTTATTGGCGGTCGGAAAGATGGTACATGAAAAGAAACGAAACCAGGGATTCGTGGCGCCCGAAAAGGTGTTTGTTACCTAGAGTTCCAGGAGTAAGTGCGCTGTATTTACATTGATGAAAAATTTGTATAGAATCCACCCGTTTTTAGTAAACTCAAAAATCTGAATGAATGGCCTCGGGAGGGCCCAGGGCAATACATCAAGTAGTGGAGGAAGTTAAAGAAATGCCCCTAGCAAAGGAGCGAAAATCGGAAGTAATCGAAAAATTTCGTACACATGACACCGATACCGGTTCACCAGAAGTACAGACAGCTATTCTAACTGAGCGCATTGCCTACCTCACGGATCACTTCAAGACCCACAAGAAAGATCATCATTCCCGAAGAGGGCTACTGAAACTCGTGGGTCAGCGGCGCCGCCTCCTTGATTATTTAAAAGAGAAGGACATCAACCGCTACCGGGCGGTAATTCAGGATCTCGGCCTGCGTCGCTAGATGTGGTCCTTGCCTCAAAGGGAAGTAATCTAATGTCACCATATCGTAAAGAAACATCTATCAATGGTTATACTCTTGCCTTTGAAACGGGTGAGATAGCCAAACAAGCCGGTGGCGCCGTAATGATGCACTACGGCGAAACCAGCGTGTTGTGTGCGGTTTGCGCTTCGCTTTCTCCACGTGAGGGGGTGGATTTTTTCCCTCTTACTGTTGATTACCGAGAGTTTTTCTATGCAGCAGGAATTATTCCCGGCAATTTTTTTCGGCGTGAAGCTAAGCCTGGAGAGAGAGAGACATTAACTTGTCGTTTAATCGATAGGCCAATCCGACCTCTTTTCCCTAAAGAATTTCGTTGTGAGACGATGGTTCAGGTGATGGTCATGTCTTACGATAAGTTGAATGATTCCGACATTTTGGCAATCAACGGAACTTCCGCTGCTCTCCACATTTCTGATATCCCTTTCGCTGGCCCTATTGGTGCTGTTCGTGTTGGAAGAATTGATGGAGAAATTATTGTCAATCCGACAATCGAACAGCAAATTGACAGCGATGTGAATTGTGTGATGGCTGGAACATCGGCCGCGATAGTGATGGTGGAAGCAGGCAGTTTTGAAGTTTCCGAAGATGTATATATGGAAGCGTTTGAGAAAGGCCATTTTGTAATTAAAGAGTTGTGCGCTTTGCAGAATGAACTGAGAGCGGAATGCGGAAAAACAAAACGTGTCGTCGATCCTGAAGAAGAAGATACAGAAACAATGGAGAAGGTTCGTGAAATTGTTGTTCCTAAACTAAAAGCGGCTGCCGAGATTCACGACAAAGCAGGACAATATGGTGCAATTGATGAAGCGAAAGCTACTGCGGTCGATTCTCTTTGCACAGACGAAGAGGGGTCTCCTGACAGGGGAGTTGTCTTTGAGTATTTTGGTAAAATCGAAAAAGAAGTTTTTCGTGGTTTGATTTTAGATGAGGAGAAACGCTCGGATGGTCGTGGGCTTCGTGATGTCAGGCCGATTACCATCAGAATGTCGCCTCTTGCCAGGCCCCATGGCAGCGCATTGTTTACCCGAGGTGAAACCCAAGCGTTGGTGACTGTAACGCTAGGTACTGCCTCCGAAGCGCAATTGATAGACACGCTAGATGGTAAAGCCGACAGGACTTTTCTGCTTCACTATAATTTCCCTGGATTTAGTGTTGGTGAAGCGAAGCCAAACCGTGGTCCTGGCCGCCGTGAAATTGGACACGGTGCACTTGCTTCTCGGGCCGTGCAGGCGATTTTGCCTGAGCAGGAAGATTTTCCCTATACAATCCGAGTGGTTTCAGATATCACGGAGAGCAATGGCAGTTCATCCATGGCGAGCATCTGCGGTGCCAGCTTGGCCTTGATGAGCGC
The DNA here is from genome assembly GCA_965221165.1 of bacterium. GTDB lineage: Bacteria > UBA8248 > UBA8248 > UBA8248 > UBA8248 > Bin107. The sequence continues at coordinate 268,672 of CBDCRP010000003.1, read as the reverse complement.
GGGCGTACCGATAACATCTCCAGTGGCTGGCATTGCCATGGGTTTAATTAGTGAGGAATCCACAGGAAGAACGGCAATACTTACCGATATCCTCGGATTGGAAGATCATTTAGGAGACATGGACTTCAAGGTCGGTGGGACGCGTCATGGCATTACTGCTCTTCAGATGGATATCAAGATCAAAGGGTTGCAATTAAGCCTCGTAAAAGAGGCTTTGACGCAAGCTAATGATGCGAGAATGCATGTACTTGATCAGATGGACAAAGTTATCTCCCAGCCAAGCGAAGAGATTTCCCCCTACGCGCCGAGGATTATGACGATGCAGGTATCCAAAGATCGAGTGAGGGATGTCATTGGACCGGGAGGAAAAGTGATTCGCGGAATCGTCGAGGAAACAGGTGCGGATGTAGACATTGAGGATGATGGAACCATCTTCATCTCATCCACGGATGAAGCAGCAGCCCTCAGGGCTATGGAGATTATTCGTGAACTTACTCAGGAAGCCAAGAAGGGCACGATTTATTATGGTACGGTCAGAAAAATTATGGATTTTGGAGCATTCGTCGAAATATTCCCGGGAACGGATGGTCTTTGCCATATCAGCATGATTGCGAAGAAAAGAATTGGTTCGGTAAGTGATGTCTTAAAAGAAGGCCAGAAGGTTTTGGTGAAATGCATAGAAGTGGAAGGAAATGGGAGAATCCGCCTTTCAATGAAAGATGTAGCCGAAGAAGAGTTGCCCGAAGAATGGAAGCAATTCTATGCGCCTGTGACCTGATGAAATCAAATTTTGTGTGTGTACCGGTCTCCTAGGAGGCCGGTTTTTTTTTGATTTCTTCCTGCAATAGAGAGAAGTAGTAGCGCATTTCTTGTACGGCGTCTCACTAGATAACTCTTTAAGAAAATCCAGAGGGTAAAAATGAACAAAAAGTCATTAGGTGTGGGTGTTGTAGGTTCTGGCAGAATAGGAACCTTGCGAGCTAATCTGGTCTCACATCATCCGTCTCTTGAATTTTTGGCGGTATCGGACATTGATCAAGACCGGGCGAAAGAATTGGGGGACCGGGTAGGCGCCCAACTCACTACAGGTAGAAATGAAGAAGTAATAGAACACCCGGATGTCACGACTGTCATCGTGTCCACACCCGAGCACGATCATGCCGATTCCATTATCCATGCCTTGGAATTAGGTAAACCTGTGTTGGTAGAAAAACCGATTTCCCTGACGTTGGAGGATGCCGACCGCATACTCTCAGTTGCCGAGAGGACAGGTACTGAACTCAGGGTAGGTTATGCCCAACGATTCAAACGTCGCTACCAGATGGCGAAAGAACAAATTATTCAAGGAAGACTAGGGGAAATTCTGGCTGGTACAGGTCGAACCTGTAACACCCGGGCCCAAGGACTACAGATTCTGAAGCGCTCTCCTCACGCAACGCCCGTGCTCGATGTACTCACGTATTGGGTGGATATGACCTGCTGGTTCATGGAAGGTCATCGACCGGTAGAAGTGGTTGCTCGTGGAAACGGCAAAATATACAAAGAACTCGGCTATTCAGCGAACGATGTCATTTGGTCCATTGTCACCTTTGACAATGGAGCCGTAATGAATCTGGGTGTTTTTTACGCTCTGCCCGCGAAATACCCGGCACTTGGCCAAAGTGTGAGGATGGAGATTTATGGTACGGATGGCGTTTTGATGCTTGATGAAGACCATAAGGATGAGATGCTATACACCGACAAGGGAATTCCCCATACGTATATACCAGATCATCATATCAACACGGCATTTTTGAGCAGTACGACCCCTGGTGACTGGGCGGCGGGTGATTATTGGGGTCCATTAGGTGATGAAACGAGAAGTTGGCTGGATCATGTCATCAATGGGAGACCGACAACCCACGCCACGGCTGGAGATGCACGCCAAACCTTGGAGGTGACGATAGCGATGGAGTTGTCTTCTCAAACGGGAGAGGCCGTGCAATTACCATTGGGTGAGGGGCACTAAGAAGTTCGATCGAAAAGAGAAGTCCATGCAAAAGATTCGGCCAAAATTCAAGGACCTTCGGTAGACTTCAACTCTTCAGAATTGGTTGAGCATAATCATCTAACGATATCGATCAAGCGGCATTCGTACAGGTCCGTTTTGGCTGAGTTACTATAGGATGCAGAAAGCATTTTACGTCCCTTGCTCTCTAGTGTCGCCCCGTATGGTTCAATTTGCACGATTCGGATTTGGACTTGCTACCATCAAATGGATAAACGACATCCGCTGTTTGATCTAAGAATTTTCTTTTAAAGCAGAATAATCCTCCGTATAATTGGGAGCTGGAGTTGCTCCTTGTCCTTGAATAATATGAATTTTACCTTCCGTTCGGTCGGCATTTCGAAATCCGCGCTGCACACCGGTGGGCACCCAGCAAGCATCCCATGGTTCGAGAACGGCTTGCTCGTTGTTTCCCCGCTCGTCAGCCCAGTAGACTACCCAACTGCCTTCTAGCGCGATAAAAAGTTCCTCACATGGATGGTCATGCAGCGGTGCGCCGCGGCCATTGCCGCATTCCACCATGGCGTATCCTATCTCTCCCTCGGATAGGGAAGGCGGTGGGCCCTCATCCGTATCACCGGATACGCCCCCGATATAGCGCCTGAGAGAACGCACCCCTTCAGGGAGTTTCGCTTCGTGATAAACGCTCCAGTTGCGAGGACATTCTTCGAAGCGGACCAGCTGGGTGACCGGGTCATAGGCAGGTTTATTGACGTAAGATTCGGTTCGAACGCCATCGGGCAAACCTTCTTGCAGTGATTCAGGATAGACGGGGTATTGGTAGTCGCCTTGGCCGTGGATAAAATGAATGAACCCATCATCCTTTCCGACATTACTGAACCCGCGCATCACACCTGAGGGAACGCGGATAAGATCGTATTTACCCAAAATGACGCTTTGGGGGGCATTGGTTTCAAAATCTTCCCAAAATATCTCGAATTCACCTTCCCAGACCATGAAAATTTCTTCATCTGGATGATCGTGAAGCGGCGCGCCGTTTTGAGGAGGAGTCATGGCGATACCACAGGTGAATTCCCAGCCGGGAAGGGGGGAGCGTAGATTTTGACCAGATATACCGCCAATGTATCGGTAAATCGCCCGGTGATTCCCCTCCATATGTGATTCGTGATATTCCCCCCAGTCAGGCGCCAATTCACCAAAGCGAATGACTGTAACCGGTGCTACCGTTGTTTTGGGTCTGAGAGTTTGTTGATTTGAATTTGTGGAAATATTCACTTCAGCTCCTCCTCGATAGTGAAAATTACCATCTCCCCAACTACGCATTTGCTGTAAGTGGTGATTAGGGCGAATATGTTATCACCATCATAGATGTATTTCTATCCTTGATTTTAGGGTGAATTGTAAAGAATGGTTTTTAGATTCCGAGGGAATCGTATGATTCTAAAAAATGGAGTATTCGCAATAATTTTCGTAGTTTTGGGGGTTCTCCCATCTACTGGGTTTGGCCAATCAGCAGATATCGCCCTGGTGAACGGGAAAGTATTAACGGTCGATGCGGATTATTCTATTCAGCAGGCGGTGGCCATCCAGGGCGAACGCATTTTGTCTGTGGGGGATAACTCCCAGATAGCTCAACTGGTAGGTTCCAATACGAAAGTGATTGATCTGAAAGGCAAAACGCTGATTCCGGGTCTGATAGATAATCATGTTCATTTCATCCGCCATGCGTTGTGTTGGGAGTATGAAGCAAGAATCGATGGGGTGACTTCACGTAAAAAAGCACTGTCCATCATTTCGGCTAAAGCGAAGTTGATGAAACACGGGGAGTGGGTGCTCATCATTGGTGGATGGAGTCCCGACCAATTTCGCGATATGCCAGGGCTGTTTACGAAAGCGGAGTTGGACGGGGCCGCTCCGAAGAATCCGGTTTTTATTCAGCAATCATATCGACTCATAATCTTGAATAGCCAGGCTCTGAAGAAGGCGGGTATCGATGAGAACTCAGAAGAGCCGAGAGGTTGGCGCATAGCCAGAAGCGAGTCCGGCGCACCTACGGGCGTAATTTATGGTCGTCGGGCCATTTTCCGGTTCTTGCGACGTGAACTGCCGAAAGTTACGGAAAACAAAGTGATATCGGGTCTCAAGAAGCTGATGGCGGACTTTAACCGTACTGGAGTAACGAGTTTATTCGATGTAGGTGGTGGCGGGGTTCGGGACGAAACTTACAAGATGATCAAGAGAAGATTGTCCCCCAAAAATGGCCTCACGCTAAGGATATTTTACACACCTCGCTTCCGGGTCCGTACTCCGGAGCAAAACAAAAGAGTGATTGAGAGAATTCGAAAATCCCGCCCTGATAAATCCGCCAAGATGATGGGTGAAATCGCGCTTGGCGAGCATATGTATGCGCCTATCCACGATTCGCCGTTCAGGCCTTCACGGGCTTCGGATGAGGATTATCATGAATTCGCAAAAGTTTCCGAGGCGGCCGCGGATGGGGGATGGACGATTCACGAGCATGCCTTTCGCGATACGACGATTACGCGGTATTTGGACATTTTTGAGAAAATCAATCAAAAAAAGAAAATATCGAATCTGCGCTGGTCGATTCACCATGCGGATTTCATCTCGATGAGAAACATCGAGCGCGCAAAAGCGCTCGGAATGACCTTGGCGCTGCACAGCAAAATGACGATTTTAGGTTCCGCGCTGAGGCGAAGATTGGGAAAACGCGCTCTCTCGCTGCCGCCGTTGCGGACGGTTCAAAATAGCGGGGTCATTTGGGGACTCGGCACGGACGCCGGTGTCGTAGCCCCTTATCCGCCAATGCTTTCCCTGTGGTGGGCCGTTACGGGCAAAGATTTACGCGGGATGAGGGCGCTTTCGGAGACCGAAACCGTTTCCAGGAAAAACGCGCTCATTGCTCATACGAGGTCGAACGCATACCTGCTATTCAAGGAAAGTGAACTCGGCTCCATCGAAAAGGGCAAGTTGGCCGATATGGTTGTGCTTGACCGTGATTACATGACGATACCTGAAGATCATATCAAAGACATAAAACCTTTGTTCACGATGGTCGGAGGGAAGGTGGTGTTCCGCTCTGGAATATGAAATCGAGGTCATCCCTATATCTGTTTGAATTTTTATCAACTAGACGTTGGCGCGTGAAAATGAGAAATCTGATTTGACGGCAAGAATCGGATAGAAGACTCCCGGCGTTGTGGTTACATTATGGATGAATATGTAATCGCTCATTTCTTTTGAGAGGCTGAAAGTGGATATGAATGCTCAGTGGGAAGCGATACTCAAGCGCGACGCAAGGGCGGATGGCCGTTTCGTATATGCCGTTCGCTCCACCGGCATTTATTGCCGCCCTTCGTGCGCGAGCCGAAAGCCAAAGAAAAACAACGTGTTAATCTTCGAATTCCCCGAAATGGCCGAAGGACGCGGGTTCAGGCCCTGCCTGAGGTGCGCTCCTCAGAGTGCCAGCTACGATCCCCGCCTCGAGAAGGTGAGAAAAGCCGTTCGCTACATCGAGGAGCACGCCGATGAAAACCCCACGCTCGCCGAATTGGGGCAGGCTGTGGGTGCAAGTCCCCACTATCTGCAGCGCACCTTCAAGGGGGCTTTGGGCGTGAGTCCCCGCCGGTATCTTGAATCCCTTAAAGCGCAGAATTACAAGGATTTACTGAAAAACGGGCGCGACTTGGCGGGCGCCGGCTATGAGGCCGGGTACGGCTCGAGCAGCAGGGTGTATGAGGGCGCATCACGCTATTTGGGGATGACGCCGGGCACGTATAAAAAAGGTGGGGAGGGCGTTTCGATTCGCTACAGTATCACCGGCTGCCGCTTGGGCCGATTGCTTGTCGCGGCTACGGATAAGGGAGTGTGTCGCGTGAGCATCGGGGAGAGAATCGGCGAACTCGTTCTCGATCTGAAAAATGAATATCCCCATGCGATACTGCGACGTAGCAATGATGAGTTAAAGGTATACTTGAGGATTGTCGCGCAACTCGCAGATGGTGAGTCGCCTCCTGAATCCTTGCCGCTCGATGTGCGCGCCAGCGCTTTCCAGTGCCGCGTGTGGGAGCGGCTGAAATCCATACCTCCTGGAAATACAATGACATACAAGGAGATTGCCGAAGACCTGGGGCTTGAGAGGGGCGCGAGGGCGGTGGGGAGCGCATGTGCCCGGAATCCGGTGGCGCTGCTGGTTCCCTGCCACCGGGCGGTCCGCGGAGACGGCGGCCTCGCGGGCTATCGCTGGGGCTTGGAACGCAAGAGAAAACTGCTGGAGATGGAGAGGAAACAAAAGTAGTATCAATGGTTTATCAGGCAAAACGAATCAGGCGTATGAGCGGACTCCGGAGTATCAGGGGACGCCTTGAAAGTCTTCAGAAAAACATCGTCAATTTATCGAAAAACCCCGTGAATTTATCTAATTTTATCGATATTTTCATCAATTCCCTTGGCTCCGAATGTAGCGAATCGCTTCGCCACCTTACCCGAATCCCCAGGATGGGCATGGACGGCAAATGCGGGCTGATGCGTGATCATTTACGACTGTAGATGAAGGAATTGCTTGTGGGGGGAAGGTGTGATTACGTTTTTTTGTAGGGTCAGACATATATGTCTGCCACCCAAGTGTCCGCCCACTTGTTCTGGATGCGATTCGTGTTTGTCTGGTTCGGTTGGATGTGGTCTGTGAATTTCATTTTGCGGGCAGAGCACGGCCATTCATGCTGAACGAATGGTTATGGTCTCCGAACCGTGTACATGCTTGTGCCGAAAAGACTTGCCTTGGATGACCTTCTTGTTTCGGGTGGACACACTGGTCCGCCCCTACCTGAAAAACTTGACCTTGCTTCCTGGCTATTAACCCTTAACCACCCGGTCGCGTCACGGTGTTGCCGTACCCCGCTCGGCCTGTCACCTCGCCGTCTTCCATCACGACTTCGCCGCGCACGAGCGTCATCACGGGCGCGCCCTTCACCCCCCAGCCGTCGAACGGCGTCCACTTGCATTTGGAGACGATGTCCGCATCGCGCAGCGTTTCTTCCTGGTCCATGTCCACGAGGATGAAGTCCGCATCCGCCCCCGCCTGGATGCAGCCTTTCCGTGGATAGATGCGGAATACGCGCGCGGGCTGCTCGCAGCAGATTCGCGCCATCTGGTTGAGCGTCAGGACGCCTTCGTTCACGGCGTTGAGCATCAGGCGCACCGTCGTCTCGACGCCGGGTATCCCAAAAGGCGCATCGTGGATGTTCTCGAGGCCGTCCACCTTCCGCTGTCGGGGGAAGGGGCAGTGGTCGGTGCCGATGGTGTCCACCATGCCGCGCCCCAGGGCTTCTCGCATTCCGTCCCGCGTCTCGGCGGAACGGATCACGGGCGTGAACTTGACGAACGGCCCGAGTTTTTCCAAATGCGAATGATCGAGATAGAAATACTGGGGGCAGCTTTCGGCAAAGATTCTCGCTCCGCGCGCGCGCGCCGCCCGGATGGCTCTGAGCAGAATGGGCTGGCTCACGTGGGCCACCAGCACGGTGCAGCCCGTGATTTCGGCCAGGGCCACGGCGTCCATCGTGGCCACGTATTCGCTCTCGGGGTTTCGCCAGTCGCTGATGCACATGTAGTCCGTTCTGTTGTCGGCGTCGATTTTCTCTTTCGACTTCTTGAGAATCGAATCGCTCTCACAGTGCAGCATCACCGTGGCGCCGAAGGATTTGGCCTCGCGCATGATGTTCAGGAGCACCCCCTCGGATAGATCGGGCACGCCGTGAAGCTCGCACATGAAGCCCTTGAAGCCGAGCGCGCCGCCCTCCCACATGGGGCGCAAGTGTTCGAGGTTGTCGACGTCCAGGCCCCCCAACTGCCCGAAATCCACCACCGAGCGCGAATCGATGTAGGCGGTCTTCTCCTCGAGAATCTCGCGCGTGTAGACGAGCGGCTCGCTCCTGTGGTGGTCGATCACCGTGGTGATGCCGCCTCTGGCCGCAGCCTCGGTTCCCGTCGTCCAGTCTTCCCTGTCCGTGAAGCCGGGGTCCATCATGTGCACGTGCTCATCCACCATGCCCGGCAAGAGAAAGCGTCCCCCTGCGTCGATTTCGCGCGCCGCGCCAGTTTCGGCTTTTTGCGTGATGGCGGAAATCCGCCCTCCCTCCACGTAGACGCAGCCCTCGTACGTGCCTGCGGGCGTCACGATTTTTGCGTTTTTAATCAAAAGGTCGGCGCTCATCCGGATACCCTTTCATGATTTTGGCGATTCGGCATAAAACTTCGCATGGTTCGAGAATGGGAGGCATTATGACGCATTCGAGCGGCGAGCGGAAGAACGAAGCATTTCTGAAATCGGATTTCTTGCATTAGTCGGTCGTGATATTTTGGCAGTTGCATCAAAAAATGATTATCACCAGCAATCAGGGAGGTTTTGGTTTGTCCAAGGAATCCAATAAATATGAAGGAAGAAAAATCGTTTTAATTTTGGGCGCAGGATGTACTCGTAGCCAAAAGACTGGAGGCAATAAACCCCCGTTAGATGGAAATTTTTTTAGAGAATCTCGTCGGACAAACAGAAGAAATAGAAGAGATATTGAAATGATACAAAAATATTTTAATCTTCATTATAAGTTGGACATTTGTGATCGTAACCAGGGATATGATTCCCTCGAATATGTAATGGTGAAATTATTCGCGGATTCCAATGACCTATCTATGCGCGAAGCTGCATACAAGAATTTCAGAAGCCTCATTAAGTTGTTCAACAGGAGATTAGCGAATACAACAAACGAGATAAAACCAAGCGCGCGGTCGAAGTTGTTTAAGCTAATAGTTGGATTTTTGAATGAAGGTGCAAAACCAGAAGATATATCCATTATTACATTTAATCAGGATATCCAAATAGAAAAAACACTTGATTGTATAGAGAACCATAAAGATTATAAAAAATATTGGCCTCTATTAAATTTTCCGCATTGCTATCAAATAGATTTCACAGATACTACTAGCCCAAAGTCTTCGACAAATATATTTAAGAAAGGCGATCAACATCGTACGGAATTACAATATTAAAATTGCATGGTTCCTTAAATTGGTATTCTCGTCATAATTCTAAAGATGTAAAAGCAACTACATTATTTAATCCAAAGAAGAAATTATACCTTACGAAAAGAAAAGAAATTCATCCAGAAATGGAGTATGTGGGCGGAAGTAGAGTCCAATATACATTTCCTATTATTATTCCACCAGTTCCTCATAAGTCTGCAGTTTTCCCTTCAGCAATATCGCATTTATGGGCCGAGGCAGAGGATAGGTTAAACTACGCGACTGATGTTGTGATATTTGGTTATGCTTGCCCCGAAGCAGACCATGAAAGTGCGAATTTGATTCAAAGAACCCTTAAGTCCAAAAAACTAGATGCGTTCTCGATTATAGATCCATCCCCTGAAGTTTTTACTAGGTTTCTAAAACTTACAGAACAAGAACGAGTTTTCTATTGTTCCAGCGTCGATTCATATTTGCGGTCGGATTAAAGAAGTGTTTCTGCTGATTATGTGATGGTGAGAATCACTCCCCCCTTGAGGGGGAGTCGCAGAAGCCGAGCCTTCGCGAAGGCTGATGCGGTGGGGGGTATGATTTTAGAAAAAGCTCCCCCCACCGGCTCGCTTGCGGGCTTGCGCCCTTAGCTTACCGACTCCCCCTCAAGGGGGGAGTGATTAGAGTCCTTGGGGTAACGAAAATATAGGGTTAATTGCGACTTGTCCGTCTCCCCTAATTTACCCCCTTTGCTTTCGGCGCCAGCCCCGGCTCCCGCCTTTTCTGAATGATTCCCGAGAGGCGATACCAGGCCGCGCGGCCCGGGTCGATTTTCGAGCCGCGCGAGATCAGGCGGCCGGCCAGGTCGAGCTCCTTGTTCAGATAGACGAGCAAGGAGGCGAGGTTCAGGAGGACGACGGCGTCTTCGGGCGATATTTCCTCCGCCGCCCTGAGTACTTTTTCCGCCTCTTCGTATCGGTACTGGGAGACGAGGTATTTGGCGTATTTGTTGGAGACGACCGGGTTCTCCGGGTCGAATCCACGGGCTTGGCGATATGCGTGGAGCGTTTCCTCCAAATCGCCCGCCTCGTCCATCATCTTCGCCAGGGCGATCCAGGCGTCCACGTTTCCGGGGTTGATCGCGAGATCACGGCGAATGAGCTTGATGGCGTCCGCATTGTTTTTTTTCTCCATGAATTTCAGGGCGCGATCATACAGCGCGCTCGTGGTTTTCTGGAGAATCGAAAAACCCTCGTCCGACTCGATGATTCTAGACGTTGCCCCGAGTTTCAAATCCTGCACCTCGGCCCGGGTGCCGACGCTGAGATCCGAGGGTTGGGCTTTCCCGATGGCGCTTGCGGTTTCCTTGAACTCATCGGCCACCTTGCGGAAGGGAATCCCGAGAATGGCGGTCTTGTCATACGCCTCTTTCGCCATCTCGTAGGTGGGAAGCGTCAGGACGCGGAAAAAATGCGGGTCTTCCGCTTTCTTCTCGGGCGTTGGTTTTGATTCAGGCGCAAGCTCGGTCTCCTCTTGCGGGAGGAAGAGGGCGCGGATGTTCGCACAGCCCGAGAGCAGTAGAAACGCCGCCAGAAGGACGATAATTTTTCCGAACCACCTGTTCTTGCGCATAATGGAGCTAGGCGTCCTCGCAGTCGGCGGCGGCGCGCTCGAAGGTTTTCAGGAAAACCTCCATGGGCTGTTCGCCGGTGATTCTGTATTTGCCTGCAAAATCGACCGTGGGCGTGGATTGCACCTCTTCGTTCAGGGCTTCGACGTGATCCGCCCAGACGCGTTTTTTCATATCCGGGTCGGCCATGACCTCGCGCATCATCGCGGGCTCGGCCCCCAGCCGCTCGGCGGCGGCTACGAGCACGTCGTCGTCGTCGATGTTCAGGCATTCGACCAGGTGCGTTCTCTCGACGGCCTCGAGGTATTCGCCCTCCCGTCCCGGAAGCTGGGCAGCGAAGGCCTTGATGGCGAGCGCCCCGGGAGTGGAATGGGGGTAGGGGAAATCGCGATGCGCCATGAGTTCGGGGTTTATCTCCTCACCTCCGGGAAAATTTTTCGCCATCGCCCAATGGCCCATGATGGCTTCTTTTCGGGCCGGACGGTTATCCGGCTCGGGCGAGAGCAGAAAGGCGCGATAGCGTATAAGGAGGCGCTCCCCCGCCGTCTCGGCCAGTTTTCGCAACCGCCCGGTCGCGATCAGGCACCAGGCTCAATGGACGCAGTAGGTATAGGTAATTTTTACGGCGGCTTCGTTCGGCAATGCATGTCCCTCACCGTTCGGCGGACTGGACGGCCGATCCTTTCATCTCCCGGGATTCAGCGCAAACGCCGGGTGCGGATCGGCGCAGATATTCCCGCGTATGCGGAGCGCGTGGAGTATTCGAAAGACGACTCTTCAGAGCCTCCAGATCCTCCGCGCAGTCGACGTCGCGCCATTCGGGCAGAAGCGAAACGTCGACCTTCAACTGGCGCGCCCTCTTCATCGTCAGGGAGAGCACCTCGCTCGTGCTCCAGGGGATATCCGTGAAGATTTTTTGGAAAAATCGGTTCATCCCGATGAGGTAGTAGCCTTCGTCCGCCGCGGGTCCAAGCGTGAGCCTCGGCTCATCGCCGCACTCCAGATTCTGGAACGCTTCGAGCAGAATATCGTGTGGCAGATCGGGAAAATCCGTGCCGATGAGCACGGCGGGCCTCCCGGCGGCCAGGCATCGCCCCAGAGCCGCCGCCATGCGCGCGCCCAGGTCTGCGCCCGTTTGCGCGCGGTGCAGGAAGCGTCCGGGAAGCCACCCCGAGAGCGGAAATTCATCGAGAGACTCACCCCCCTCGATCGCCCACTCGCAGACGAGAGCGATACCCGGCCTCGCGCGGCGAAGAGCGCGCGCCGTTTCGGCGGCGTCTCGCAGAAAGCACGCATAAAGACGCGCGGCTCCATCGCTCCCGAGCGTCGGGATGAGCCGCGTCTTCACCCGGCCTGCGAGAGGTGGTTTGGCGAACATGATGAGAGATTCCGGCGCCATGCTTATCCTTGACGGAAAGGGTCTGTGGAGGAAAACTTCACCTCTTGCTAGAATCATACCCTCGTTTGATCATTATTTCGCGTCACCCGGAATAAAAAGGACACCAACATGGAATTTAACCAGGAGATTACGGTCGCGGCCCCCCGGGATAAGGTGTGGGATTTCATCTGGCAGGTCGAGGAGTTCGCCGCCTGCGTGCCCGGAGTGAAGGACGTGAAGAAAATCGACGACGCGACCTACGGCGTGAGAGTCGAGCAGAAGGTCAGTTTCCTGAAGGCGAGTTTTCAGCTTCAGATCAAAATCGAGGAGGTGCGCGCGCCCGAGTACATCCGCACGGTGGGCGAGGGGAAGGATTCGAAACTCGCGGCGAGCCTCAAGCAGAAAAACGAGGTGACGCTCGAGGCCGTCTCCGAGAACGAGACCACGGTGCGCATCGATTCCAGCGTCGACGTGTTCGGGAAACTCGGCTCGCTCGGCTTCAGCGTCATCAAGAACCAGGCGAACAAGATTTTCGCCGAATTCGCTAAAAACGTGAAGGCGAAGGTGGAGTAGGGGAGGGATTTTCCCTTCGCGCGGCGGCCCCGTTTCGCTCCCGCACCCTGTATGCGCCCTATACAAAAACCCCCGGCGCGTTTTTCGGGACGCGGCGGGGGTTTCGGGTTTTTATGGCCGCTTGATCACCCATTCCTCCACCAGTTCGCAGCCGCTCTCGCGGTAGAGAGCGGAAATGGGGCAGCGCCCGTGATGCTGGCGCTTGAGTTCCTCGACGCGCTCGTCGGACTCATCGGTGGTGAGGTGGATTTTCGCCTCCACGTAATCGAAGTTGGGGCTGATGTCGTTGTCCGCATCCTTGGCGCCCCTGGGGTCGGCCGTGCCGCGAACCTCCACTTCCTGGGCGATGACGTTGAAGCCCAGCCCATCGGCCACCTTGCTCGTGATGACCGTGATGCAGGCGGAAAGCGCGCCGAGCGCGAGTTCGCGCGGCGTGGGGCCGGTGTCGGTTCCGCCGCCCTGCGCGGGTTCATCGGCGATGAAGGAGTGCTTCCGCGCTTTCAGTTCCACCCGGCAGCCCTCCATGCGCCTGGCCCTTACCCGGCGCTCCTGCTTGGCCATCACTTCCATGTCTACGGCTTCCACCATGGGTGTTTCTCCTAAAAATCATCTGAAAGTCATCAAGACGAATACTTCTTCGCGTATGAAGCCTAATCAAACACCACCGCCGCCCTGCCGGTCACCCGGTTTTCAATGAGCGCCTGAAATGCGGCTTCCGTCTCTTCGAGCGGGAAGGTTTCCGTCACGATGGGTTTTATCCTGCCCTGCTGAACCAGCGCGAGCGATTGCCCGAGTTCCTCCATCGAACAGTAGCGCGAGCCGTGAATCTCCTGCGCGTAGGTGAGCAGGTGAAGCGGGTCGACGGTGAAGTTCGGCGACACGTTCTTGTACGCCGCGGCAGGGCGGTAGCCCACGATCACCAGCTTGCCCCCGCGCGCGAGGCTGGCGAGGCCCGCTTCGAGCGTCTCGCGCGAGGCCACGTAGTCGATGTAGGCGTCCACTCCGCGTCCGTCGGTCAGGGAGAGGATTTCCTCCACGGTGTCGGTTTGCGCGGGGTTCAGCGTGGCGAAGGCCCCGAGTTCGGAGACGGTTTCGAGTTTTTTCTCCGACACGTCGATTCCGATGACGTGGCCGCCGCACACCTGGGCCATCTGCACCGAGTGGATCGCCACGCCGCCGCCTGCGCCCACGACCGCCACCAGGTCGCCCGGTTTTATCTGGGCCTCTGCCACACAGTTGTGATAGGGGGTGCAGATGGCGTCCGCCGCCACGCAGGCGTCGAGCGAGCTGACGCCCTCGGGAATCTTGCAGAGGTTCACGGCGGGAACGACGGTGTATTCCGCATAGCCCCCGTCCATGACGAGGCCGAAGTATCCCCTGAAATTCTCGCAAAGCGTTTCACGGCCGCTGCGGCAGAACCGGCAGTTGTGGCAGGTGAGGTAAAAATGGCACGTCACGTGATCGCCTTCGCCCACGTTCGTGACGTGGGAGCCCGTCTCGACGACCTCGCCCGCGATTTCGTGTCCCAGAATTCTCGGGTATTCATCCACCAAGCCCGGCGTGCTGCGCATGATGACCAGCGTGAGTCCCACGCCCGTGGCCTTGAGGCGTACGAGAGCATCGTTCGGGCCGGGCTGGGGAATCGAAACCTCCTCCAGCCTGAACGAGCCGCCCAACTCATGAAGCCGCATTGCTTTCATTGTGGATGCCATTTCTCGAGCCTCCTTCGATCTCATCGGGTGCGATAGCCGCAAGCGCGTGGAAGTATTGAAATGCTTCGTAGGACTGTAAGGCTTTTCACCCGGCCTGAAAAGAGGCGGCCTGCGTTTCGCGCACCTCGGGATTGTTTTGCGCCTGCCTCGTTTCCTCCCTGTTTTGCACGAATCTCCCCATATATCCATTTCGCGCGAACTCGTGCTAAAATAAGGCGAACGTGCAACGAAGGAGAAGCGTCTTGATCTTCAAACTGTTTTTGCTCTTCACGCTCATCCCCATCGCGGAATTGATGATTCTCATCGATCTGGGCAGCGCCATCGGTCTGGCGCCGACGCTGGGGGTCGTGATTCTCACGGGCGCGCTGGGCGCATGGGCGGCGAGAACCCAGGGGTTTTACGTGGTCTCGCGCATACAGGCGGAAATGGCGGAGGGGAGGCTCCCCGGGGCCGAGATGGTCGAGGGCGCCATGGTGCTCGTGGGCGGCGTGCTGCTCCTCACCCCCGGCCTTCTGACGGACGCCGCCGGTTTCGCCCTGATGGCGCCTCCCGTGCGCGCCGTGCTGCGGGGCTGGCTGATGAAAAAATTCGAGAAGATGATCGACGAGGGAAGCGTGCATGTCTACCGAGGTTAGAGTGGAGCGGTTCGAGTCCAGGCACCGTGATGCGCTGGCCTCTTTGGCGGCGGATGCTTTTGGGCTTTCGCACGAAGAGGTGGTCGGAGGCTTCGGCGCGCCGGGCACGGAGGTCTGGCTGGTCTGGTCGGGAGAGGAAGGCGATGAGATCCCGGCGGGCTATTGCCGGATGGTCATGAACAGGGAGACGAGAGCGAGGGACAGGGCCTGCATCGACGCCCTTTTCGTGCGGCCCGAGAGCAGAAAGGAGGGCTATGCGCGCCATCTGCTGGAGGCGGCCCTCGCCGGGGCGAAAGAAAACGGCCTGGGGGGCATATGGGCCTATCTGCCCGTCTCGCTTCCGGGGCGTTTCGTGTATCTGAGCGGTGGGCGGAAGGTTCACGATCTTCGTTTCCTGAAGCATGACTCGCTGGAAGAACTGTCGGATTCTCTCCCGCCGACGGGCTACGGAATTCGCGCGCCGGCCCTGCCCGGCGATGCGCAATACCTCGCCGATCTGTTCAACGGGATTTTCGTGAACATGTGGAATTTTATGCGCCATACGGCCGAGACCATAACCGCGTGGTACGACGCGCCGGATACGCGCCCGGAGAATTCACTCATCCTCGAGTTCTTCGATACGGAATCGGGCGACCCCGAGGGGGCGGGTATGGCGATACTGGCCGTCGACCCGAACCGGTTGGCTTCGGGCGATAAATCCGTCTACATTCCCGACATCGGCGTCATGCGCGCCCACCGCAGAAAAGGGCTGGGCCGCTTGCTGATTCAGGCATCCGCCCAAAGGGCGTTGGCGTGCGGCGCGGAGGCGCTCGAACTTATCGTCTCCGCCGATGACGAGGGGGTGCGCGCGTTCTATCAGGATCTGGGGTTCGGCGAGGTGGGGGTCGTCAGCGTGTATGAATGGCTTTGCTCGTAAGATAGAATCTACTTGAATTATACCGTGCAACTAATTGTTAGTTAGCTATAAATTATCTTTTATGTAATTGTATATCTCGCTTCGTTTCACCTCTCTCTGGCGGCTTTCGACCATGTGGCGAACGCTCACCACTCCCTTGGCCGCCTCGTCATCGCCGAGCAACAGCACGAATTCGGCGCCTGAGCGATCGGCGCGCTTCATCTGACTCTTCATGCTGCCCCCGCCGAAGGAGCGTTCCGTCCGAATCCCGTGCGCGCGCAATTCGGAGGCGAGTTCGAAGACCTGGCGCTGCGCGGCGTCGCCGAGCGCGACGATGTAGACTTGCGTTCCCTCTTTCGGGGCCGGGGCCTTTTCGCCGGCCAACTGCAAAAGACGCTCCATCCCGACCGCGAAACCAATCGCCGGCGTGGGAGGGCCGCCCAGTTCTTCCACGAGACCGTCGTAGCGCCCCCCGCCGCACACCGCGTTTTGAGCCCCCAGACTCTCGCTCGTCACCTCGAAGACGGTGAGGCAGTAATAATCGAGACCGCGAACGAGCCTCGGGTTTATCTTGTAGGCGACGCCCTCGCCTTTTAGGAATTCGCATACGCTGTTCAAATGCTCCCGGCACGCATCGTTCCAGAACGCGTCTATCCTCGGCGCGCGCGCGATGATCTCCTGATGATCCGGGTCCTTGCTGTCCAGGAAGCGCAGCGGGTTGCGCTCGATGCGCTCGGCGATTTCAGGGCCTAAATGCTTCGTTTCCTGTCTGAGATATTCCTGGAGGGCGGCGGCGTAGGCCGGGCGGCATTCGGTGTCGCCCAGATTGTTGATCTGAAGCGCCAGACCTTCGACCCCCATGGCGTCCAGAAATTCCATGAGCATCACGATGAGTTCGGCGTCTACCGCCGGGTCCTCGGCGCCGAATACCTCGGCGTCTATTTGGTGAAACTGCCTCAGGCGGCCCGCCTGGGGACGCTCGTAGCGGAACATGGGGCCGATGCAGAAGAGCTTCGATACGCCGGGGCGGTTGTGGAGGCCGTTCTGGACGTAGGCGCGGCAAATCGAGGCGGTCGCTTCGGGGCGGAGGGTGATGGAGTCACCGCCCTTGTCGTCGAAGGTGTACATCTCCTTGGAGACGATGTCGGTTTCCTCGCCGATGCCGCGCGCAAACAGTTCCGTGCGCTCGAACACGGGCACTCTTATCTCTCCGTAGCCGTAGCGCGTGAAAATCTCGCGCGCCAGACGCTCGGCTCCTCGCCAGCTCAAAGATTCTTCCGGCAGAATGTCTTTCACGCCGCGCACCGCCGTGAGCTTGGGCCGCGCCATCGCTATCCTCCAAAAGCCGCTTCGAGCAGGCGGGGAAGGGCGACGCCCGAGGGCTCTTGCACCGCCTCGCTCATGTATGGGCTGATGTCCGTCGGCTCGAGGTTCACCTCGAGCACGAACGCGCCGCCTCGAGAGGCCGTCATGGGCATGGAGGCGGCCGGCTGCACCACGGCGGACGTGCCCGCCACGATCAGGTAATCGCAATCATCCACCGCAATCAACGCCCGGCGCAACTGCTCGGAGTCGAGCATCTCGCCGAACCACACCACGTGGGGACGCAGGAGGTTCTCGCACGCCTCACACTTTGGGGGCAGGGGGTCGAGTGGAACCTCGCGGTTCTCCCATGCGAGAGTGTAGCGCTCACAGCCTAAGTTCGTGCAGCGAACGCGCCAGATGTTGCCGTGCAACTCCACGATTTCCCTCGTCCCGGCGACGCGGTGGAGGTTGTCGATGTTTTGCGTAATGAGGGTGAAGCGCGCGAAACGCTCCTCCATCGAGGCGATGGCGTAGTGGCCCGGGTTGGGCGTCAGGGGCGTGAGCACCTCGCGGCGATAGTTGTAAAACTCCCAGACGAGCCTGGGGTCGGCGCGAAAAGCCTCGGGCGTGGCCAGCGAGGTGGCGCTGTACTCGCGCCAGAGGCCGCCCGCTCCCCGGAAGGTGGGCACGCCGCTCTCAGCGCTCACGCCCGCTCCGGTCAGGACGGCCACGGATTGCGCCTCCTTGAGAGCGTCTATCGCCTCTTGGCTGAACATCGGCTTTTCCATCATGCGTTCGCGCCCCTCTCGCGGACAAGTATGCGATGCGCGAGAAAATGCACGCGCAGTGTTTGCCGCCTGTTATGAACTCCCCCGGCTGCAGATGCGTACCGCTCCCCGCAATGCGGGCGGGGATGCGTTTATCGGCTGCGCATACTGTTGTGGCTCATGATGCGCGCCGGTATGAAACAGTCGAGAAGGTAGTGCATACCCCCCTCGTGCGCAAACGGGGATGGAAGTTGACACGCGCGCGGATGCCGCCTAGCTTTGGCGAGTTTTATATTTTTGAGGAAACCGGAGGAGTTACAGGTGGCGCGAAACGGATCGCAAGTCCTGCTGGATGCGCTTCACGCAAACGGCGCGGAATACATTTTCGGCATCCCGGGCACGCTCACGCTGCCGGTCTACGACGGGATGATCGACGGCGCGGGTGCTACGCCCATCGTCACGCGCCACGAGCAGGGTGCGGGTTTCGCGGCGGATGCCTACGCCAAGGTTTCCGGCAAGACGGGCGTGGTTTTCACCGTACCGGGGCCGGGCGGCACGAACGTCGCCACCGCGCTTCGCTCAGCGTATGAGGATGCTGTCCCCATGGTCGCGGTGACGGCCACGCTCGCCGACGACATGAGGAACAGAAGCGCCATCCACGACGTGGATATGGGAAAGGCGCTCGCAGGCTGCGTCAAAAAGGCGTTCACGCCCGATTCCGTCGCGGGGGTCGCGCCCGCCGTGGAAGCCGCGTTTCGCTGGGCGGCGGCGGGAAGGCCCGGGCCGACGCAGGTGGTGATGAAGGCGAACCTGTTCCAGGCCGAAGAAGAACGGGTAATCATAAAACCCGAGTTCGAGGGGCCGCCGCCCCCGCCTCCCACCGATGAGCGCGCGCTCGATGAAATCGCCGGGTTGCTCCTGGCCGCGAAGCGGCCTGTGATTTACGCGGGCAACGGCGTAGTGAGCGCCCGCTGCGAGAGGGAGGTGCAGCTTCTGGCTTCCGGGCTCGGCGCGCCCGTCGTCACCTCCGTGAAGGGAAGGGGAATTCTCTCCGAAGCAGACCCGCTCTCTTTCGGCCTGGTTCATTTCCTGGGCTGTGAGGAGATGCTCGGAGAGGCGGATTTGTGTCTGGCTCTGGGTACGGGTTTCGGGCAGTTCGCCACTTTTTATTTTAAGGCGCCGATGCCGAAGAATCTCGTGCAGATAGATATCGACCCCGAGCGCATCGGACGTAATTATCCCGCCTCCAGGGGTTTGGTGAGCGACTTGAAGCCTGCGCTCGAAGGACTGCTCAAGAGAATTTCGGACGCGGAGGACGCCGCCCTCTCGGAAGGCCACGTCCGCGTGCGCGCGGGGAAAAGACTCTATGAGGAAAGGCTGCGTTCGTTTTCGACGCAACCGGCCGAGCCTCCCTTCCACGGTCTTTTCGTGATGAAGACGCTGCGCGAGAACACCTCGCCCGACACGATTTTCGTCTCGGATTCCTCCGCCACCCAGAGCTGGCTCATGGAGCAGGCGTTCGTGGTTCACCGGCCCCGGAGCATCCTGCTCTCGGAAGCCTACCAGTCGATGGGCTACGCCTTGGGCGCCGCCATCGGGGCGAAGATCGGCGCACCAGAAAGAGCGGTGTGCGCGGTCGTGGGCGACGGCAGTTTCACTATGACGTGCGGCGAGCTGGCCACGGCGACGTCGCTCGATTTGCCCATCACCTACCTCGTTTTCAACGATGGGGAATACAACGCGCTCAGGCATTCCCAGAAACACGTGTTCGGCGAGCGCTACATCGCCACTTCGCTCAACAATCCCGATTTCCCGGCCCTGGCGCGCGCATTCGGCGCGCATGGCCATCGCGTAGCCTCGGCGGAAGAGTTGAAGAAGGCTATCCGCGACTCGCAGGCGCAAGGCGGCGTTCACGTCATCGACTGCCCGATCGACCGCGATGTGCTCTCGTCGAGATGGACGCGGACGGTGAAATCCTTTCGGGGCGGGGCCGCCACCGCGCCGCCGCCCGACGCGGGCTCCTGATTCGAGTTGTTTTTCGGGCAGCAAAGCAGCACGCCGGTTAGTTTCACTGAGAGGAGGTTTCGCCTCTTTTCCCTACGCGACGGCGTGAAAATTCGGGCGCAAGGCTCCTGCGAAACGCTCTCCACTTCCCGGCGCCGCTCCCGGGCCAGGCTTTGGCCGCGCGGAATCGTTCGGCGGTGAGGTGCGCTCTATCCGTTTCGGTGTTCGCCCTGACGCGCAGCATCCCGCCGCGCCAGGGACGATAGACCCCCAGCTTTCTCTGTCGTCTTCTCGTTTCCCGCCAAACGTCCGCTCGCAGCCACTTCACCCTCTGGGGAGCGGCCAGGACGACTCCGGGCGGACGCGCCTCGAGCCAGTCGAGAACTTCCCGTTTCCTGAGCAGGCTTTCGGGCAGGCGCACGAGGTCGTACTTTTTCCCCCGAAACCACTTGGCCTCGAACGCGGAATGTTTAGAAGGCAGCATGAACAGCCAGCGGGAGCGGCGGTTTTTCACCTCGAAGCCCATCGCGCCTTTTCTCCATGAACGCAAGGCTACCCGCGCCCCGCCTCCGGTCATTCGCCAGATGGTGCGGGGAGGATTCCGCCGGTTCCTGAAACGGGAACGATATGGCGCGGAGGCGCTCAAGTCTCTTATGCGATGCGCATTTTCGATTCGTATGCCGATGGCGAATCCGTTCGCGGCCAGTTGGTCTTTCGGGTATCGGGCCAGGGAGAGCATCGTATGCCAGTTGCGTTCCTTCTCCCTGCGCATCAAGGGGGCGAGCACGTTTCGCCAGGCGTTGAAGCGGCCCGCCCGGCCGCCTGCGCCATCGACCACCAGACCCTTTCCGTCGGGGAGGCGGAGGAAAAAAGCATCCACGCTCCCGGCGTCGGGCAATAGCAGCGTCGTGCGCTTGGACCCTGAGGCCTGTGTAGTGGCACTGGGGAGCAGGAGGAATAAAGTCAGGCAGCACACGCCCGCCCAGGCGCTTCGCCTCCACCGCGCGCGCCTAGAACGCAAGGCCAGAGCCATGAGGGCGTAGACCGAGGCGATGAGCCAGACCTGGGGACTCGGCGCGACGAAGGAGGCCCACGGTATTTGAGAAGAATATGTCGATACGAGGATCATGAATTGCGCGAGAGCGCCGGTGAGCCATGTGGCGGGGAGGAGGAGTGCGGCCCCGGCCGCCGGCATGACGGCGGCGATGGCGCTCGCGGCGAAAGAGAGGGGCACGAGCAAAGAGGCGACCGGGATGAGGAGAAAATTCACGATCAGGCCGATGGGGTGCGCCTCGTGAAAATGAAGCGCCGTCAACGGCGTGATCGCCGCGGTGACGACCAACTGGATGATGGCGAGTTGATGCGCCCATGCGAACCAGCGCTTTTTCTCCCAGATTCTCAGGCGCGCCTCGGGTCGCGGGAGCCTGTCGGCCGCCAGGATGATGGCGCTCACCGCCACGAAGGAGAGCTGAAACCCCACGTCCCATATGAAGCCGGGCTTGACCAGCAGGATGAGCAGGGCGGCGAGCAGGACGGAGTGAATCGCCGTTCCCGGCCGCTCCAGGAGCCGGGTGAGGAGATAGGTGACGATCATGATCGTGGCGCGCACGGTGGATATTCGGGCACCGCTCAGCAGCGCGAAGAGAATCACGAGGGGGATGACGCCGAGCGATGCGAGTTTCGAGGGCGTGAGTACGAACGGGCGCAGGGGAAAAACCCGGGGCGGAAGCCTGCGCAGAAGGCCCTGCAGGGCGAAGAAGAAAAAAGCGGCGATGAAGCCCACGTGCAAGCCGCTGATGGCGAGAAGATGCGCTGCGCCCGACCTTCTGAAGGCGTCTTTGAGTTCAAGGTCGATCCCCTCGCGCTGGCCGATGGTCATCGCCTCGATCAGGCCGGCGGCGCGCTCGGGGTAGACGGCGTGCATATGGGCGCTCATCTGCTCGCGGAAGCGGAACAATACCCGCCGCCAGCCCCATTTTTCCTTTGCTTCTAAGAGGTGAACATTGCGCACCCCGCTATAGCCGACGGCGTGGACGCCTCTTAAGCGCAGGAATTCCCGATAGTCGAACGCGCCGGGGTTCTTGAAGCGATCCGGAGGCTTTAGGCGCGCGCGCCGGATGAGGAGCCTGTCTCCCACCTCGGGGATTTTTTCGAGCCGTGAGGCCAGCGTGATGCGCACGACGCCGGTCATGGGAACCTCGACGCCGCGGATGAGGGCGCGCTCCACGTCTAGATATATGCGCGGTCTGGGCGACGCTCCGTCGTTTCGCTCCACGGGTCGGGAGAGGTGGCCCGTGACGTTCATGCGCTCATAGGGAATGTCCTGCAGCAGGTGATGCTCCGGAGTCGAGCCGCGATGGAGCGCGGGCACGGCGAAAGAAACGATGAGTCCCGCGAACACGAGAAGCGCCGCGAGGAGGCCTTCCGCTTTTCCCCGGATGCGGCGGCTTATGGCGAGCAGAACTGATATGGCAAGCACGAGCGCGGCTGTGAGGGTGGATGCCGCGTCTCCCCGCTCGAAGTCGAGGGAAATCCCGCCCGCCAACAAGCCTGCTATGTAGCCGATCGCCAGTAAATGCAGGGGGTGCACGTTCTCTCCATGTAAGGAATGCGCCTATCGTACATCAAAATGCTCCGGGTGCGCAGTCTCCTTCGCCTTCACGCCCGGTCGTGATAGTCTTCGCCCCGGATGGATGGATGAAATTTACTGGAGAGGATGACGATGCGCGAGCGCACCCTCGGGAGTACGGGTATCTCGGTGTCCGAGATAGGTTTCGGCACGGGCGGCATCAGCCGCTTGATGGTGGTCGACGACCAGGAGGCGCAGCTCCGCGCGGTTCGCGGCGCCCTGGACGGGGGCGTGAATTTCTTCGATACGGCGATGGGCTACGGAAGCGGGAAGTCTGAAGCCAACCTGGGCGCTGCGCTCAATCGCCTGGGGGCGAAGGTCGTCCTCACGACGAAGATTCGCCTCACCGCCGAGGAGCGCGACGCGCCGAAGGAGGCGGTGGTCGCCTCGGTGGAGAAGAGTCTGGAGCGATTGGGCCGACCCCAAGTCGACCTGATTCAGATCCACAACTACGTGGCCCCCGAGCGGGATTGGCCGGTGGGGGAGGTGGTGTTCCAACCCTCCGATATTTTTCGTACAGGCGGCGTGCTCGATGGTTTCAGGGAATTGCGCGATCGAGGCCTCGTGCGCTTTTTCGGGTTCACCGGCATCGGGCATCCCGCCTCTTTGGCCGAGATGGTCGACAGCGGCGAGTTCCACACGGTGCAGGCGTATTTCAACTTGCTCAACCCGAGCGCGGCGTATGCGGCGCCGGAGCGTTTCGGCGCAGTGGATTACGACTTGCTCATGGAGCGCGCCGCGAAAAAGGGCATGGGGGTACTGGCGATTCGCGCCCTCGCCCTGGGCGCGCTCAGCGCCGAACCGAATCTGCTGGGTTTTCTGGATGAAATTCCGCCGGTTCTCTCTGTGGGTTCGGAATACGAGGAGGACGTGGCGCGCGCCGGGAAGCTCCGGTTTCTCGTTCGCGAGGGATGCACCCTGGCGCAGGCGGCGCTTCGCTTCGTCTTGATGCGGGATGAAGTCTCTTGCGCTCTGGTGGGTTTCTCGGGCGAGGACCAACTGGGTGAGGCGCTCTCCTGCGCGGGCGCAGCACCTCTGCCGCTGGTTGACATGCAAAGACTCAAAACCATCTGGGCAAACGATTTCGCCTGAGTAGAGAGCAAACCGATCGCCGAATCCATGGACACTCCCCGAAAAGTGCGCATCAGCCAGGCCGCCCTGTCGGTGCTGGGCTTCTCGCAGCTTCCCATCATGCTGGTCTACGCCAACTACCCGACCGCCATCCCGATCCTGAAAGCGGAATGGTCGCTCACCAATACGGATGCCGGTTTCATCTATTTTGCGTTTTACATGGGCTACGTCGTCGCTTCCGCCGTCCTCACCGGGGCGACGGATTATTTCAGCGCGAGAACGATTTATCTCTTCTCGGCCGCCTGGCTCGGCCTCACGAACCTGATGTTCCCCTTCTTCGCCGAGGGTTTGTGGACGGCCGCCCTGCTGAGGTGCGCATGCGGAGTAG
Source organism: bacterium (assembly GCA_965221165.1). GTDB lineage: Bacteria > UBA8248 > UBA8248 > UBA8248 > UBA8248 > Bin107. The sequence continues at coordinate 244,645 of CBDCRP010000003.1, read as the reverse complement.
GGCTTGCGGGCGTGTTCGGGCCGGGCCTGCGCATCGTGGCCGAGCACTCCTCGCCGGCGATGCGGGCGAAGATGGTGTCGGGCTACGCCTTTTTCTTCACCTTCAGCGTATCGGTCTCGATGTTCCTGACGGGTTATCTGCTCCCCGATTTCGGCTGGCGCTTCACCTTCGCCGCGGGTTCGCTCGGCCCCGTCGTGGGCATACTCATGGTGTTGATCTGGGTGCCCGACCCCGGAAAGGAGGAATCGGGAGGCGGGGAGAAGTTCGCCTTTCCCCGCTTGCCGCTCAGATGCTGGGTGCTCATCGGCTCCTACGTCATGCACCGCTGGGAGATGTTCGCCTTCAGGGGCTGGGGCGTCACCTTCCTCGCCTCGGCGTTCGTGGCGCACGGCCTGCCGAGGGGAAGTGCGGTGGATAACGCCGCGACGGCCCTGGCGTTCATGATCGCGATATCCGCGTTCTCGAATTTCATCGGCGCGTGGTCGGCCGACAGGTTCGGGCGCCTCCCGAGCATCGCGGGCAGCTTGTTCCTGAGCGGCGCGATGACGTACGGCATCGGTTTTCTGTTTCACGCGCCGATTCCGGTTCTGCTGATCGTGGCGTTGGTCTGGGCGGTGACGATGGCCGTCGATGCGTCCGTTTTCCTGGTCGTGATGAGCGAAATCTCGCCCAAGCGCCATCTGGGCACGGCCCTGGGCTGCCTCGCGGGGTTCGGCTTCCTGTTCGGCGCACTCTCTTCCATCGAAGTGGGCTACATTCTCGACATCACGAACCCGGGTTCCCGGGGCGAGGTCCTGCCCAGGGAATGGACGGTGGCCTGGGCTTCGGTGGGCGTGTCCGTCTGGATTGGTCTGGGCGGAATCCTCTGGCTTTCCCGTATAATGAAGAGGCGGACGCAGGATGCTTGAATTCCCGGTGCGAAGCCGATACGCTCCCGCGCCAGTGATGTGGATTTGCTGAACTCTATCGCAGATGAAGGATACGAGACTTTGAGCGGGCTTTTGGAAAAAGGAAGAACCCACCATTGCGGAGCGCTTAGCACCTCCGACATAGGCGGCGAAGTCGTCCTCATGGGCTGGGCGGGCTCGAACCGCGACCACGGCGGGTTGATTTTCATCGACTTGCGCGATCGCTACGGCGTCACCCAGGTGGTGGCCGACCCCTCGTATGACGAAGCGTCCCATGCCCTCGCCGAACGGGTGCGCGGCGAATGGGTGCTCGCCGTTCAGGGGGTGGTCATCGCGCGCCCCGAAGGGATGGCGAACCCGAATCTCGCCACCGGCGAAATCGAGGTGCGGGTGACGAGGCTGGAAGTTCTGAGCGAGGCGAAGACGCCGCCCTTTGAAATAGATGATGAATCAGACGCCGGAGAAGCGCTGCGCCTTCAGTACCGCTACATCGACTTGAGACGACCGGCCCTGCGGGAGAATTTCATCCGGCGTCATCAGGCGACCCAGGTGATTCGCAATTTCCTGACGGAAAATCAATTCGTCGACGTCGAAACCCCGGTCCTCACGAGGAGCACCCCCGAGGGGGCGAGGGATTATCTGGTCCCCAGCCGGCTCGCGCGCGGGAATTTCTTCGCTCTCCCCCAGAGTCCCCAGATGTTCAAGCAGATTCTCATGGTCGCGGGCTTCGATCGCTACTACCAGATCGTCAAATGCTTCCGGGACGAGGACTTGCGCGCCGACAGGCAGCCGGAGTTCACGCAAATCGACATCGAATGCTCCTTCCTGAACAGGGAGACTTTTTTCGGCCTCATGGAGGGTCTGGTGGCGAAGATATGGAAAGAGGTGGGCGGCGTGGAAATCGAGACGCCCTTCGAGCGGGTTCCCTACGCCGAGGCGATCGCGCAGTACGGAACCGACAGGCCGGACAGGCGCTTCGGCATGAAGCTGGCGACTTTCACGGACGTGGCGCGGGCGAGCGGGTTCAAGGTATTCAAGGGCGCGGTGGAAAAAGGAGGCGTGGCGCGCGCCATGGCAGGGCCGGGCATGGCGTCGGCCTCGAGAAAAGAGATAGACGACATCATCGCGCGCGCGCAGGAGCTGGGCGCGGGCGGTCTCGCCTGGGCGAAGCGGACGGAAAAGGGATACGAGTCGAACATCACCAAGTTTTTTCTGGACGGCCAGTTGGAGGAGATCGGCGCGAGAGCGGGAGTGGAAGTCGGTGACTTGTTGATGATGGTGGCCGACGCTCCGGCGGTGAGCGCGTCGGTTCTGGGCCATCTGCGCGATGAGATCGGCGCGCGCCTGGGCCTCGTTTCCCGTGACGATGAGAAATTCGATTTTTGCTGGGTCGTGGATTTCCCGCTCCTGGAATACGACGAGGCGGAGAAGAGATTTCATGCGCTTCACCATCCCTTTACGGCGCCCGTGCCCGAGGACGTGGCGCTGTTCGATTCCGACCCCGGCGCCATTCGCTCCCAGGCCTACGACATGGTGGTGAACGGGAATGAAATCGGCGGCGGCAGCCGGCGAATCCACCAGCGCGAGGTGCAGCAAAAAATGTTCGCCGCCCTGGACATGGATGAAAAAGAGGCGCAGCGGCGCTTCGGCTTCTTCATGGAGGCGCTCGAGTTCGGCACGCCTCCCCACGGGGGAATCGCGTTCGGCCTGGACCGGATTATGATGCTCTTGACGAGCGCTCCCTCCATCCGCGACGTCATTGCGTTTCCCAAGACCCAGAAAGCCACCTGCCTGATGACCGGCGCGCCGGCCTCGGTCGAGCGTATTCAGCTCCGGGAATTGGGCATCGACGGGTCGTTCGGGTAGGGCGCCCGGGTGCCGCGGAAGAAGAAGAGGGCGCCTCGAACCGGGGGCGATGCGCGCACGCTCGACCTCGATAAAATCTTGAGAAGCGCCGATGAGCACCCCGAAACACCGGAGGGGTTTCGCTCGGGCTTCATCGCCATCATCGGCCGCCCGAACGTGGGCAAATCCACTCTTCTCAACCGCATCCTCGGGGAAAAACTCGCCATCGTTACCCGAAAGCCCGGAACCACGAGACGCAGGCTTCTCGGCGTGTTGAACACGGAAAACGCGCAGGCGGCTTTTTTCGATACCCCGGGCATCGAGCGTCCCGCCTCGAAACTCGGGCGTTTTCTGCTCGAAGAGGTGAAGGCCGCGTGCTCGGGGGCGGACCTCGCCCTGTTCATGACCGACGACTTCGAGGGCGAGGTGGACGAGAATGCGCTCGCCTTCATTGAGGATGCGGGCGTGCCTGCGTTTCTCCTCATCAACAAGGTGGACCGGATGAAAGACAAGACGAAACTCTTGCCCGTTCTGGCGAAACACGCCGAAAACGATGGATTCAGGAAGGCATACCCGATCTCGGCGCTCAAGGGGGATAACGTGGAGCCACTGGTGGGAGATATCATAAAGGCTCTCCCTGAAGGCCCGAGATACTTTTCTCCCGATATGACGACCGACATCAGCGAAGCCCTCCTGATAGAAGAATTCGTTCGCGAGCAGGTGTATCGCCGGCTACACAAGGAAATCCCCTACGCCGTGGCGGTGAGGGTGCGGGAGATGGAGCGCGCCGCGGGTTCCGGCCTTTTGCACGTCGAGGCGGAAATATATGTGGAGCGAAAGAGCCAGCGGGGCATTCTTGTGGGAAAAGGAGGGGGGCAGATTAAGAAAATCGGAGAATTTTCGAGAAAGGAGATTGAACGCCGCCTGGGCGAGCAGATATATCTCGGCCTCAAGGTGCGGCTCAAACCCAACTGGCGGCAGAAGGACGCCGCGCTTCAGGAGCTAGGGTATGAGAATGTCTAGGTTTAGCGGTTCTGGGCGCGCATGCGCTTTTTGTGCGCGGCGAGTATCTTTCTTTTGCGCTTCACACTGGGTTTTTCGTAATACTCGCGCTTTTTGATTTCCGTGAGAATGCCTGATTTCTCGCATTGTTTCTTGAACTGTTTCAAAGCCTTGTCGATGGATTCACCCTCGTGTACTTTCACGCCTGGCATATTGGTTGTGTTCCTCCCGTTTGCGGTATGAGACGACAGAAAATAGAATCTTTCAGGACGCAAACTATCTCTCATCCGCCGGATTTCGTCAAGACCTAAAAAAGAAGACCTGTTGGGGGGCGTTTTCTTGGCTATTTTAAGCGACGAAGCCATCGTCCTGGGCGCGCGCGCATATTCGAATACGAGCCTGATAGTCACGTTCTTGACCAAAGAACAGGGCAAGGTGCGCTTGGTGGCCAAGGGCGTGCGCTCGGCGAAGGCCAGGGTGGGCGTGGGACTCGAACCCGCAAGCCAGAGTCATATCGAGTGGAGCCGGCGCAGCGTCTCGGGTTTGGGCACGATGCGAAAATGCGAGACGACCCTGGTCTATCAAAGACTCTGGAAAGACTATGAGGCCATGCGGGTGGCGTCCCGCCTTTTGAAGATACTCGATGCGGTGTTGAACGTGGATGAGGGCGAGAGAGCGCACTATCTGTTGCTCCGCTTCTCGCTCGAAACCCTGGAGACGGGCGCGAGCGCGTCGAGTATGGAGGGAATTTTTCTCCTCATGCTGCTCAAGACGATGGGGCTGCGCCCGGGCCTTGAGTATTGCGCGGAGTGCGAGAAAAAACCGGGAAGTGAAACGGCGCGCTTTGATGTTGCAACGGGCGAGTTGCGCTGTGCGAGGTGCCCGCAGTCTCCCGCTCGGGAAGTGCGTTTGCGCGCCGGCGCCGTCGCCGCGACGAGAGAGGTTCTTCGCTTGCCGGTGGATAAGTGTTTTTCCATTCGGTTCGCCGCGTCCTTGCGGTCCGAGATCATCGGGTGCGCAGAAGCGTTTTTGAAATATCATAGCGGAAAGACCCTGCCCGGGCGCTCGGGCCACACCCCGGTTTCGCGTTGACGGAATTCCGCGGTAGCGGTATTTGTTCCTCTCGTTGCTCCGGTTGTTTTTTTTCATGAGGCTCTCGTGTTGAAAGAAATGCTGGTCCCCATATTCGAGAACGCGTTCGAAAGCGCTCGCGCAGCGGGCGACCTGACTTCCGGGGGCAGGCCTGCGGTCGTCATCGAAACGCCGCAGAACGAGGCGTTTGGCGATTTTTCCTGCAACATCGCGATGACGCTGGCCAGGGCCGAGCGCAAGGCGCCCCTGGTGATTGCAGAGCAAATCGTAAAACACTTCGAGGCGCCGGAAGGGTTTTTGGAAGACGTTCGAATCGAAAAACCGGGCTTCATCAACCTCTATCTCGATGGAGATTACCTGTGCGCGAAGCTCAAGGAGATATTGACCTCGCCGGATGATTTTGGAAAAAACGAATTGGGGGCGGGCAAATCCGTTCATCTGGAGTTCGTGAGCGCAAATCCCACGGGTCCGCTTCACGTCGGCCATGGACGGGGCGCTGCGCTAGGCGATGTCCTGGGCCGCGTGATGGAGGCGTCGGGGTTTCGCGTGCACCGGGAGTATTACATCAACGATGCGGGCAACCAGATCGAGACGTTGGCGAAATCGGCCTACGCGCGCTACTTACAAGACGTGAGGGGCGAGGCGGTGGACTTTCCCGAGGATGCCTACCAGGGCGAATACATTCGCGAGATCGTCAAGTCGCCCAGGTTTCGGGAGGGCGTCGAGCCGTTTGTCGGGAAGGGAGAAAAAATCCTTCTCTCGCAAGCGGGCGTCATCGCCAAGGATTTGATATTGGAGGATATCGAAAAATCCCTCGCCGAGTTCCGGGTTCATTTCGATGAATGGTTCAGCGAGTCTTCTTTGTTCTCGGAAAACGGGAACAGGGTGGAGAAAGCGATCGCCGCGCTCGAGGCGAACAAAGAACTCTATGAGAAAGACGGGGCCAGGTGGCTCGCTTCGAGTGCGCACGGGGATGAAAAGGATCGCGTCGTCGTGCGAGACGACGGCCGCCCGACCTATCTGGCTTCGGACATCGCCTATCATCACCTCAAGTACGAGCGCGGCTTCGACCGTTACGTCAACGTGTGGGGGGCGGATCATCACGGGTATTTGCCCCGGGTGCGCGCGGCGGTGGAGATGCTCGGCCATGAACCCGAAAAGCTCGACGTTCTCTTCGTTCAGTTTGTGAGCTTGCGCCGTAGCGGCGAGGCGGTGCAGATGAGCACGCGCTCGGGCGAGTTCGAGGAATTATCCTCCGTTGTGAATGAAGTGGGCGTGGACGCGGCCCGTTTTTTCTTCCTGATGAGGAGCGCGGACACGGCGCTGGAGTTCGACCTGGATTTGGCGAAAGAACAAAGCAGCGAGAATCCGGTCTACTATGTTCAATACGCCCATGCGCGCGCGTGCAGTCTTTTCAGGCAGGCGGCGGAAGAAGGCGAATCGCCCGGTGACCTCGAGGAGGCGCCGCCCGGAGTGCTCGTGCTGGACGAGGAGCACGGGCTTATGAAGAATCTCCTCGAATGGCCCGACGTGGTGCGAATAGCGGCCGAGAGGCTGGAGCCCCACCACGTCACATTCGGCCTCATCGCTCTCGCCAAACAGTTTCATGCCTATTATAATCGCAACCGCATACTGGGACAGCGCGCGGAGGTCACCCGCGCCCGCCTGTGTCTCACGAAGTGCGTGCAAGTCGTCCTGAAGAGCGGCTTGAATTTGTTGGGAGTCTCCGCCCCCGAAAAGATGTAATCGGCATGCGCCCACGAAAAACGAGAAAACCCATGAAGTCCCCGCGCCGCGCATCCGGAAAGCGCTACCGGATTGTTTTCGGCAAAATGCAGGCCGGTGTTTTCGCCCTCGTCCTCCTCGTGGTGACGGCCGCGTCTTTTGGCCTCGGCTATCACTGGGGTGCGCGCGGCGCATCGAGTGAGGTGGCCGGGGTTGCGGCCGAACTTTTAGGCCTCGAAAGGGGCAAGGGCGAAAATGCCGCGCCCGGCGCGGTCGTCGCCTTGAAAAAGATGCCCGAACGAAAAAAGACGCCCGAAACGAAAACAGAGGTGTCGAGCAGACCTGCAGATATCATCAAGCCGAAATTTTATCAGGACCTGCTCATGGAAGGACAGGAATACGAGCAGCCCATCGAACCCATCAAGTTGCCGGTGGTGAGAAAGAAAAGCTCGCCCGAACCGACGCCGCTGCCCCCGCCTGTGGCTGCGGTGGAGAAGCCTACAGGGGAGATGGTTGCCGAGAAGCAAGACGATATGGATGCGCTCGATGAAGAACCCAAAAAGCGGTCGGAGGCGAGCCTGCGCACCTCGAAACCCTGGATGGAAGCAAGCGGATATACCATTCAGGTGGTTTCGGTCCAAACATTCGATGAGGCGCTTCGAACCGTCCGGAGGCTGAGGGACACGGGCTTTCAACCCTACATCAGGAATGCGGATCTCGGCGCCAGGGGAACGTGGTACCGCGTCCGGGTGGGACACTATCGGGACAAGGCGGAGGCCCGAAAAGCGCTCTCCGAGATCAGGGCGAAAATGAACCTCGCGGGGGCCAAAATCGCTCCTATGTGAAGTAATTTTGAATACAATGATTTGCAGTTTATTTGCTATAAATAGCTTTAATCTTGACACCTGCGGTTTCCGTTTCTAAGATGCAGCCTCCCGATTCCCGGGAGCGGAGGCAATTCGATGGCTTCTCGACGCTTTCCCCCATGGCTCGTAAAGCGGCTGCCGAGTCCGAGCCGTTCTCACGACGTCAAGGCGCTGATGCGCAACAAGCATCTGCACACCGTGTGCGAGGAAGCCCGTTGCCCGAACCTGTTCGAGTGTTTTTCACGCAACACGGCCACCTTCATGATTGGCGGGGATGTATGCACCAGAACTTGCGGCTATTGCGCCGTCACGAAGGGCGCGCCGGAGCCTCTGGACGCAAACGAGCCGCTGCATGTGGCCGAGGCCGCGAAATCACTGGGGCTCGAGCATGTGGTCGTCACGATGGTGAATCGCGATGATTTGCCCGATGGCGCGGCCGGCCACGTGGTGGCGACTATCGAAGCGATTCGCGAGTTGCTGCCCCGGACCACGGTAGAGGTTTTGGTGAGCGATTTCATGGGCGATTTCGATGCGGTCGAGCGGGTGGTTCGCGCCGGGCCGGATGTTTTTAATCACAACATCGAGACGGTGAGGCGCCTGTTCAAGAGTACGCGGCCCAACGGCGATTATGAGCGCTCGCTGCGCGTCATCGGCATGGCAAGAGAAATTGCCCCGGAGATGGTGACGAAAAGCGGCGTCATGGTCGGCATGGGTGAAACCGAAAAGGACGTGCTCTCCTTGATGGATGATTTGAGAGATGAAAGGGTGGATTGCCGGATCATGACGATTGGACAGTATCTATCGCCCCGGAAAAAGGCGATTCCCGTTCGCGAGTACATTCACCCCGACGTGTATGCGCGCTACCGGCACGCGGGTGAGGCGAGGGGGTTCGCGCACGTGTTCGCGGGTCCATTCGTGCGGAGTTCTTACAATGCGGAAGAAGCCCTGCACGCCTCCCGGGGGCTGGCGGACGGGAAACCCGAGGGAGACCCCGAGGGCCGCGCCTTCATGACGGAGGATGGCTCGGGACGGAATGTTCCGGCTCCCTCCCATCGCCTGATTTCTTTGCCGGTTAGTTGAGGATTCTTGATCATGTATGAGTTCCAGCGCATTACGCGTCTGCCCCCCTATGTCTTCGCGGGCGTCGATGAACTGAAAATCGAGGCCCGCCGCCGGGGCGATGACATCATCGATTTCGGCATGGGGAACCCGGACCTCGCCACCCCGCCGCACATCGTGGAAAAGCTCGTGGAGGCGGCGACGAATCCCAGGAATCACCGCTATAGCGCTTCGCGCGGCATCACCCGTCTGCGGATGGCCATCGCCGACTGGTACGGCCGCCGCTATGACGTGAATATCGACCCCGAAGAGGAGGCCATCGTCACCATCGGCGTGAAGGAGGGCATCTCCCATCTGGCCTTGGCCATCACGAACCCGGGCGATTTGGTCATGGTGCCGAGTCCCACATACCCCATCCATACCTACGCCATGGTGTTGGCGAACGGCAACGTGATTCATGTGCCGCTCTCGCAGGGGGATGATTTTTTCGAGAACATGACCGACATCATTCGTCCGATATGGCCGCGGCCGAAAATCCTCGTTCTGAGTTTTCCGCACAATCCCACCACGGTTTGCGTGGCTCTTGATTTTTTTGAAAAAGTCGTCGCCTTCGCGAAAGAGTACAACCTCATCGTCGTGCATGATTTCGCTTATGCCGACCTGGGGTTCGATGGCTACGAGCCGCCCAGCATATTGCAGGTGAAGGGCGCGAAGGATGTGAGCGTGGAGTTTTTCTCGCTCTCCAAGAGCTACTCGATGCCCGGGTGGCGGATGGGCTTCGCCGTGGGGAACCGCGAGATTATCAGCGCGCTCAGGCGCATCAAGAGCTACCTGGACTACGGCGCGTTCCAGCCCATCCAGATCGCGTCGATCATCGCGCTCAACGGCTCTCAGGAATGTGTCGAGGAAATACGGCAGATCTACCAGAGTCGCCGCGACGCGCTGTGCAACGGGTTGGAGAGAATCGGCTGGCACGTTCCAAAACCCAAAGGCACGATGTTCGTCTGGGCGGAGATTCCTCAACCTTATAAAGAGATGGGTTCTCTGGAGTTCTCCAAGTTCTTGTTGAAGGAAACAGAGGTGGCCGTATCGCCGGGCGTCGGCTTCGGCGAGTTGGGGGATGGGCACGTACGCTTCGCGCTCGTGGAGAATGAGCACCGCACGCGTCAGGCGCTCAAAAACCTCCGCTCCATATTTCAGGAAAAAGCGTCCAGGCGAGCGGCGAGCTAGTCCGCCGCTTGATCGAGACAAGGGACATGAAGAAAATTTGCGTCGGCATATTGGGTTTGGGCACGGTCGGAAGCGGCGTGGCGAATCTGCTCGATGAACAGCGCGAGTTGATCCAAAGACGCCTCGGCGTGGAAATGTGCGTCTCCAGAATCGCGGACCGCAGCATCTTCACCAAGAACAAGACGGCGCGCGGAGTGGCTTCCGGGAATCTGGGTACGGATTTCGAGGCGGTCATCGACTCGCCCGACGTGCACGTGGTCGCGGAACTCATCGGCGGTACGGACGACGCCAGGCGGCACATCCTTCGGGCGATCGGCAAGAAAAAGCCGGTGGTGACCGCGAACAAGGCTGTGCTCGCCGTCCACGGTGAGGAGATATTCGCCGCGGCGGAGAAGGCGGGCTGTCCCCTGGGTTTCGAGGCGTCCGTCGCGGGCGGTATTCCGATAGTCAGGAATTTACGCGAGGCTTTCGCGGCGGATAGAATCGAAAGGCTCGCCGGCATTCTGAACGGCACGTGCAACTATATTCTGAGCCGGATGACGGAAATGGGCGCGGACTTCGGCGAGACGCTCGAGCGCGCGCAGGAACTCGGCTACGCCGAGGCCGACCCGGCTTTTGATATCGACGGCGTCGATGCGTCCCACAAGATAGCGATTCTGGCGAACCTGGCGTATGGCACGCCCGTGGATGTCGAGGATTACCATACGGAAGGGATACGCCACGTTACTTCCGTCGACATCGACATCGCCAAGGAACTTGGCTACCGAATCAAGCTCATCGCCATGGCGCAAGAGACGGACGGCAAACTCGATATCCGCGTTCACCCGACGATGCTTCCCGAAAACCACCCCCTCTCGCGGGTGGGCGGAGTCTATAATGCGGTGGCCGTCTCGGGGGCGAATGCAGGGCCTCAGGTTTTCATCGGTAAAGGCGCGGGTTCAGAAGCCACGGCTTCCGCCGTGGTGGGCGACATCATCGAAGTGGCGAGGTGGATCGAGAATGGCGGCGACTCGCGGATTCCCGCCGCCGCTTTTTTGCCTGACCAGCGCGCGCGCCTCGACATCCTGACGCCCCGGGAAATTTCAACGCGCTTCTACGTCCGTTTCGCGGCCCTGGACAAGCCGGGGGTCTTGAGCCGCATCTCCGGCGTTTTCGGCGAGCACGACATCAGCCTCGAAACCGTCGTCCAGAAAGGCCGAGCCGGCGAGGACGGCTACGCTCGCCTGGTGCTGCTTACCCATAAGGCGACGGAGGAAAATATGCAAACCGCGCTCGGGGAGATTTCCCGCCTCGACGTAGTGCAGCCCGCTTACGCTCTCATCCGTGTGGAATCAGACGGTATGGCGTTCATGTGACCGAGCAGACAAGAGTTCATCCCTGATGCGGAAAATCCTGATGGTTCTCGCGCGCGGTCTCGCCGACAGGCCAGTGGCGGACTTTGGTGGCGAAACGCCCTTGCAAAGGGCCCGTACGCCCGCGCTGGATCGCCTGGCGGGTTCGGGGTTTTCGGGGACCTGGTCTACTGCGTACGGTGATGCGCATCCCTCTCTGGATGGTTTCTTGAATAATTTTTTCGCCTCCTCCGTCGCTTTGTCACCCGGATTGATGCTGGCCGCCGCAGCCGACGTTCTCCCCAAGGCGGGGGAAGCCGTCTTCCGGCTCAACTTCGTCTGCCTGAAGCCCGGCGCCACGAGCGTCGTCATGCTGGACCCGAGGGGCTTCGGCGTCACGGACGAGGAGAACCGCGAACTCATCGCTTACCTGGAGCGGCACATGCCACCCGACGAAGGCGAATCTTTCCGCTATGAATCCCTGGGCGGCTGCGAGGCGCTTCTCTTTTATAAGGGTGCGGGCGCACCGCTTTCCCCTGAATCTTTTCGCGGATTCTCGCCTCCGCATGCGATCGCCGGAAGGCCCATCGGAGATCACATGCCGTTAGCGGAGGAGGCGCGTCGTTTCGTTCATTTCGTCAATGATTCCCAGATGGTGCTCTCCACCCATGCGGGGTTGAACGAAAAGGCGGAAACCCGGATGTTCGCGGCGAACTCCGTATGGCTTTGGGGTGGCGGCCTCGCGGAAGAGGTGGAGCGAATCTCGGAAAAGACGGGAGGCCGGGCTTCGGCGCTGGTAACCGATTCGCAACTGGCAAAGGGCTTTGCCAAACTAGGGGGTGCGGATGTATATGAGCCGGGGGAGAAAGCTTCCGCCACTGTGTGCGAGGCGCTCTCGAGTCATGATTTCGTCTTCTCGCTCCATGATGTGGACGATATATCCCCCTGGCGCGAGGTGGAGGAGAAAATCGAGGCCATCGAGAGGTTCGACTCCGAGTTCATGTCGCCCCTGGTGGAGGGCCTGAGCGAGCCGTGCCGTATCCTCGTGGCGGTGGATCATGGGTTCAGCGTGGAATCCCAGGAGTGGAGCGCCGATGCGGTTCCGTTCGCGATGGCGGATTTTGATGGAAAGAATCTCACACCGCCGAAACGACCGCGCGGATTGGCGGGTCTCTGGCGGATGATTCGCGGCGGCGACGGGAAGCAAAAAATTTCGGCCGCCGGTTTTTCCGAGGAACTGGAGCGGGCGGAGCGCGTCTATTCGCTTGATGCGGTGAAAAAACGATTGTTCAGAGAATGATAGGGGAAAAATGAGCCTGGTCGTAAAAAAATTCGGCGGCACCTCGGTGGCCGACCTGGATAGAATTCGCGGCGTGGTGAAGCGCATATCGGCGGCGAGGAGTTCCTGGGAACGCATCATCGTCGTCGTGAGCGCGATGGCGGGGGAAACCGACAAGCTGATCCGGTTCGCGCATGAACTCTCGCCTCAGCCGGTGGGGCGGGAGATGGATTTGTTGCTCACCTCCGGGGAGCGCATAGCGAGTTCGCTTTTGGCCATCGGCCTGGATGCGGTCGGAATCCCCGCGATATCCCTTACGGGCGGACAGGCGGGCATTCTCACGGAGGGCTCTCATACCCAGGCCCGCGTGCGTTCCATCCGCCCGGCGAGGATTATCAAGGAACTCGACGAAGGCAAGGTGGTCGTTGCCGCAGGCTTTCAGGGAGTCGATGAGTTCGACGAAGAGACGACGCTGGGTCGCGGAGGCTCCGACCTCACCGCGGTGGCGTTGGCCGCGGCGCTTGAAGCGGATCGCTGTGAGATTTATACCGATGTGGACGGGGTATACACGGCGGATCCGCGCCTTGTCCCCGACGCGAAGCGCCTGGAGCAGATATCGTTCGAGGAGATGATGGAACTCGCGTCCCTGGGCGCGAAAGTGTTGCAGGCGCGCTCTGTGGATCTGGCGGCGAAATACGACCTTCCCCTCGTCGTCCGCTCCGCGTTTGATGAAGGAGAGGGAACATTGGTCATTCCAGAGTCGACGGGAATCGAGTCCCCCGCCGTTCGCGGCGTGAGCTGCGATTCGAAACAATCGAAACTCACGGTCAGCGGCGTGCCCGACAGGCCCGGCATCGCTGCCGCCTTGTTCGGCCAGTTGGCCGAGAAATCCATCATGGTGGACATGATCGTTCAGAACGTGAGCGAAAACGGCCTGACCGACATCTCCATCACGGTGAACAGCGACATGGCGGGGGAGGTGGAGCGCATCATGCATCAATCGCATGAATCCCTGGGCGACGCCGCCATCTCCCGCGACGATGAGATCGCAAAAGTCTCCGTCGTGGGCATAGGCATGAAGAGCCAGGCCGGCGTGGCGGCGCGCGTCTTCTCCGCATTGGCGAGAAGCCGCATCAACATCATGATGATCTCGACTTCCGAGATTTCCATATCCGTCGTGGTTCGTCAGGCGGACTCCGAGAATTCGGTGCGCGTGCTGCATAAGGAGTTTATTGGTTGAGCGACCTGTTGACGTTTCAGGAAGTGATCATGGGGCTGGAGAGGTACTGGTCTCAAAAAGGGTGCGTCATCCAGCAGCCATACGACATCGAGGTCGGCGCGGGCACGATGAACCCGGCCACTTTTTTGCGCTCTCTCGGCCCCGAACCCTGGAAGGTGGCCTACGTCGAGCCCAGCAGGAGGCCCACGGACGGCCGCTACGGGGAGAACCCGAACAGGCTCCAGCATTATTATCAGTACCAGGTGATTCTGAAACCCTCGCCCATCGACGTGCAGGAGCAGTATCTCGAAAGCCTGAAGAGTTTGGGCGTCGACCCGCTCGAGCACGATATCCGTTTTGTCGAAGATGATTGGGAATCGCCGAACCTCGGCGCCTGGGGACTGGGCTGGGAGGTGTGGCTCGATGGCATGGAAGTCACGCAGTTCACGTATTTCCAGCAGGCCGGCGGACTGGATTTGGACCTGGTGTCCGCGGAGTTGACCTACGGGCTCGAACGCATCGCCATGTACCTACAAGGGGTGGAGAGCGTGTACGACCTCGTATGGGCGCGAGATACGGATGGTGGAGTCGTCAGATACGCCGACGTGCATCACCAGACGGAAGTGGAGTTCAGCCACTATAATTTCGATGAGGCGGACGTAACCATTCATTTCGACATTTTTGATAAATACGAGGCGGAAGGATTGCGCCTCGTGGAGAAGGGCCTCACGTTTCCCGCCTACGATCACGCGCTCAAGTGCTCGCACACCTTTAATCTTCTGGATGCGCGAGGCGCCATCAGCGTGAGCGAGCGGGCGCGCTATATCGGCAGAATCAGAAAAATGGCGCGCGCGTGCGCCGAGAGCTATCTCAAGTCTCGCTATGAGGCCGGTTTCCCTCTGATCAGGGACGATGCGCAGCGTAGGGAGCATCTCGCCCTCTACGCCGCGCAATACGAGGCGAAAGTAAAAGCGGTGAAGGGTTAGGGGGCTTCGGGTTTGGGCAAAGAGCTTGTTTTTGAAATCGGAACCGAGGAGATTCCCTCCACCTACATGCCGGGGATGATAGCGGCTCTCAAGGATCGGGCCGAGGCGGCGTTTGTCGAGGCGCGCCTGGATTTCGAGGGCCTGGAGACGTTCGGGACGCCCAGAAGGCTCGTTTTGCATGTGGCCGATCTGGCGGAGCGTCAAAAGCCGCTTCGGGAGGAAATCCTGGGTCCCCCCGTCAAGAACGCATTCGATGGGGACGGGAATCCGACGAAAGCGGCCCTCGGCTTCGCCAGGACGAATGGAGTGGCCGTGGCCGAGCTCAAGGAGGTGGATACGCCCAAGGGTGCGCGCCTGATGTATTTTAGAGAAGACTTAGGGCAGGAGGCCAAGGCCGTTTTGGGGCCTTTGCTGACGAAACTCATCAGGGAGTTGCCGTCTCCTAAGTCCATGCGGTGGGGAGCCGGTAAATTTTCCTTCGTCCGGCCCGTGCAGTGGATTTTGGCCCTCTATGGACAAGAGTGCGTCGATGGTCCTGCACCGGGTGAAGACGAGTCGCTTCCGTGCTTCGGGCCGGAGACTTATGGCCACAGATTTCATGCAAATTATATATTCGATATCAATAGTTTTCAGAAATATATTGATGTTCTACATGAGAATAATGTGGAGCCCTTTGTCGATGACGGATCTGGTGGCGGGCGCATCCCCATGGTGCGCGCAGGCGTTCTGGAGGCCGCGGAATCAGAGGGCGGCGAACCCGCGGCGGATGCGGAGGCCGTGGAGCGCTTGGTGGAGAAGGTGGCGCATCTGGTCGAATGGCCGTTTCCGGTGGCGTGCGGGTTCGATGAGAAATTTCTGGACCTGCCCGATGAGGTCATCATCTCCACCCTGGAGGTGCACCAAAGGTGCTTTGCGCTCAGGGAAAAGGGAGGAGAGCGGCTCATTCCCTCCTTCATCGGCGTGAGCAACACGCGGGCGAGGGACATGGGCGTGGTGCGAAAAGGATATGAGCGCGTCGTGCGCGCGAGGCTGGAGGATGCGGATTTCTACTGGAGCCAGGACCTCAAAACGCCTCTCGTCGACATGGCGGAGGGGCTCAAGGGCGTCGTCTATCACCCGAGGCTGGGCACGAGTTGGGACAAGGTCGAGCGCTTCAGGCGCCTGAGCGCATGGATGTGCGAAAAACTCGCGCCGGGCGATGGCGCTTTGGCGAAAGCCGTGGACGAGGCGGCCTTTTTGTGTAAGGCGGATTTGACCAGCGGCATGGTGTATGAATTTCCCGAGCTTCAGGGCGTCATGGGGCGGCGCTATGCCGAGCGCGAGGGCAGGGACGAGGCGGTATCCCGCGCCATATATGAGCATTACCTGCCCAGGGGCGAGGGAGACGACCTCCCGGGCGGCCGTGCGGGCGCCATCGTGGGTCTCGCCGACAGGATGGATACCATCGTCGGCATGGTGGGTCTGGGCTACCTGCCCAGCGGTTCCGAGGACCCTTATGCGCTCAGGCGCGCGGCCAACGCGATTTTGCTCATCCTGGAGGACAAGAGCTTTGGAATCTCCTTGCCCGAATGGGTGGAGATGGCGAGCGAGCCTCTGGAGGATAAGTTCAAAGAAGCCTACGCCGAGGCGTCGAAAAGTATTTTGGGTTTTCTGCGCAACAGGGTGTCCGCTCATCTCTCGCGCGGCGGCGCGCGCGGCGATCTGGTGGAAGCGGTGCTCGCGGCGGGAGACGACTCGGGCTGGCGCGACGTGATGGACGCGCGGGCGCGTCTCCGCGCCCTGGAGCGCTTGGCGTCGAGTGAGGAAACCTTCGAGCCGCTCACGACGACCTTCAGGCGGGTGAGCAACATCATCCGCCAGGCGAAAGAGGAAGGTAGGCATGATGCGGCGGACAGCCTGGATGCGCGGCTCCTCGCGGACGGCGCCGAGAAGAAGCTGAACGCATCTTTGGGCAAGGTTTCAGAAGCAGTGGAGGCAGCCTTGACGAACGTCCGGGCGGGAGATGCCGCCTCCTTGGAGGAGGCGTATGTTTCGGCGACGTCCTCGATTGCTGAAATCCGGCCCGTGGTGGATGATTTTTTCGATGAGGTGATGGTGATGGCCGAGGATGCCGCCTTGCGAAAAAACCGTCTTGCGCTGATGAGCGGCGTGGGCGCGCTGTTTTCGCCGATTGCGGATTTCACGAAAATTCGCAGGGTATAATCAGGCAGCTTTAAGGGCGCAGCCGGCGTCCCGACGGGTGAGGCCGAAGGCGTGATAAAGAACAGGACAACAGAGTAACCGGAGCGGTTTTTTAACATCTGTAACCATTGTGATGCGCGCGAGCGGCGCGGGAGGATGTAGGTGATGACGGAGAAGATGATTTATTCCTTTGGCGCCGGGCGGACCGATGGAAGCGCCGGCATGCGCAATCTGCTGGGAGGTAAGGGCGCGAACTTGGCGGAAATGGCGAGCCTGGACATCCCCGTGCCGCCGGGTTTCACCATCACGACGCAGGTTTGCGTCGATTACCTGGAACAAAGCGAGTTTCCCTCGGGTCTCTGGGAGGGCGTGAAGGAGCAGATGGCGCGCCTGGAAGACGCGATGGGGACGCAATTCGGCGGCGATGAAAACCCGCTCTTGGTGAGTGTACGCTCCGGGGCGCGCGATTCGATGCCGGGCATGATGGATACCGTCCTGAATTTGGGGATGAACGACGAGACGGTCGTCGCTCTCGAAAAAAAATCGGGCAGCCGCCGTTTTGCGTACGACAGCTACCGCAGGTTCATCAACATGTTCGGGAACGTGGTTCTCGAGATGGAGCACCACGATTTTGAATCGAAGATCGAGGCGATGAAACAACGCAAGGGGGCCGCTTCCGATTTGGACCTGACGGCGGACGATCTGGCCGAACTGGTGGATGAATACGCCGCCCTCGTGAAAGAGAAGACGGGTTCGAGTTTCCCCCAGGACCCTTACGAGCAACTGCGTCTGGCCATCGAAGCGGTGTTCAAGTCCTGGAACAACGATCGCGCTTTCACCTACCGCCGGCTGTATCACATTCCCCACGACTGGGGCACCGCCGTCAACGTGCAGTGCATGGTGTATGGCAACATGGGAGAGGATTGCGGCACCGGGGTCGCTTTTTCGCGGAACCCCGCCACCGGCGAGAATAAGCTCTATGGCGAGATTCTCTTCAACGCCCAGGGCGAGGACGTGGTGGCGGGTATCAGGACGCCCGAGCCCATCGAGAACCTCAAGGGAAAGATGCCCGAATGTTATGAGGAATTTGAAAGAATTACCGAAAAGCTCGAAGCCCATTACAAAGATATGCAGGACATGGAGTTCACGATTCAGAACGGGCGCCTTTTCATGCTCCAGACGAGGAACGGAAAGCGGACTGCGGCGGCGGCCGTGCGAATCGCCATCCAGTTGGTGAGGGAAGGCATGATAGACAGGCGAACCGCTTTGAAGATGGTGGACCCCGATAGTCTTGACCAGCTGCTGCATCCGATGATCGACGTGGAAGGGGAGTTGAAAGTGGTGGCCACGGGCCTGGCCGCATCGCCGGGCGCCGCCGTGGGCCGGGTGGTGTTCACCGCCACGGATGCGGTGGAGCGGGCGGAGGCGGGAGAACCCGTTATCCTGGTGCGCCAGGAGACGAGCCCCGAAGACATCAACGGGATGAACGTTTCTCAGGGCATCCTCACGGCGCGGGGCGGGCTCACCTCGCATGCGGCCGTCGTCGCGAGGCAGATGGGCAAATGCTGCGTCACCGGCTGCAGCGCCCTGAACGTAAAGGGGGATGAGAAGGTTATTCGCGTGAACGGCGAAACGGTATTGGAGGGCGATTTCATTTCCTTGAACGGAACTACCGGAGAGGTGATTCTGGGCGAGGCGAAACTCAAGCAACCCGAGCTTTCGGGGGATTTCGCCACCCTGATGGAATGGGCGGATGAGATTAGAACCTTGGGCGTTCGCGCGAACGCCGACACGGTGACGGATAGCAAGGCGGCTCTCAAATTCGGCTGCGAGGGAATCGGCCTGTGCCGGACGGAGCATATGTTCTTCGAGGGGGAGCGCATCGATTACGTGCGCGCGATGATTCTGGCGACTACGGAGGAAGACAGGCGAGATGCGCTGGATCATCTCCTGCCCATGCAGCGCGAGGATTTCATCGGCATCTTCGAAGTGATGAAAGAAAGGCCAGTGACGATCAGGCTCTTGGATCCGCCGCTTCACGAATTTTTGCCCAAGACGGAAGAAGACATGGAGCATGTGGCCAGGTTGTTGGGCGTAGGCCTCGACGCGGTGCGCCACGCCACCGAAGCGACCGAAGAGCAGAACCCGATGCTGGGCCACCGCGGCTGTCGTCTGGTGGTCACGTATCCCGAAATCGCCGAAATGCAGGTGCGCGCCATCATCGAGGCGGCCTGTGAAATGAAATCGCGGGGCGTGGACGTGTTGCCTGAAATCATGATTCCTCTCACCTCCGGCATAGGGGAATGGGAGTTCAATCGCGACATCGTGCACGACATCGCCGGGAAGGTAATCGAAGAAAAAGGCGTCACGCCCCGCTACCTCACGGGCACGATGATCGAAATTCCCAGGGCCTGTCTCCTGGCGGGAGAAATTGCCGATAGTGCGGAATTCTTCAGTTTCGGCACGAACGATCTGACCCAGCTTACCTATGGTCTGAGCCGCGATGACGCGGGCTGGTTCCTGCCCAGGTACATCGAAAAGGAATTGATTCCCAGAGATCCCTTCGTGGCCGTTGATCGTGAGGGAGTGGGCGAGATGGTGCAGATCGGCATGGAGCGCGGCCGTGCGAGACGGAAGGATCTCGAGGTGGGCATTTGCGGGGAGCATGGCGGTGAACCCACGTCGGTTGAATTTTGCCACATGATGAAAATGGATTACGTCTCCTGCGCTCCGTACCGGGCGCCGATTGCGAGGCTCGCCGCCGCCCAGGCGACTGTAACGCACGGTTCATACCAAACGGTCGAAATCCATTGAGCGAGATTCCCTTTTGATGGTCCACCTCTCCGCCGAGCGGAAAAACGAGTTGATGGCCGAAGCCCTGTCTCTCGCGGCGCGCGCGGAGGGAATGACGAGTCCCAACCCGCTCGTCGGAGCCGTCGTTCTCGATTCCGGCGCAGAGGTCGTGGGCCGGGGCTGGCACCGGAAGGCAGGGGAGCCGCACGCGGAAGTCTTGGCCTTACAAGAAGCGGGCGACCGTGCGCGAGGCGGCGTTTTAATCCTCACCCTGGAGCCATGTTCTCACCAAGGCAGAACGCCCCCTTGCGCGCCTTTCGTGGTGGACGCGGGCGTTTCTCACGTCATCGCCGCCGTCTCGGACCCGAACCCGCAAGTGTCCGGCAAAGGATTTGCGCACCTGCGCGCGCATGGCGTCGGGGTGGAAATTGGTATAATGGCCGAGGAGGCGGTGCGCCGGAATGAAGTCTATTTTCACTGGTGGAAGCGTGGTCGCCCCTTCCTTACCCTGAAGGCCGCTGCGAGTCTGGACGGGAAAATCGCTACACGAAGCGGGCAAAGCAGGTGGATAACGGGCGAGGCGGCGAGAAATGCGGGCCATCATTTCAGGAATAAGGCGGACGCCATTCTGGTGGGCGTGGAGACGGTGATCGAGGACGACCCGTTACTCACTGCGCGGCCCGATGGAGTCCCGGGCAAGCCGTTGACGAGAGTTGTCCTGGATTCAATGCTCAGGACCCCTCCCAAAGCCCGGGTGCTGGCCCCGCTGCAAGGCAGCTCCACCATCGTTGCGGCGATGGAAGCAGCGCCTCCGGCCAAGGAAAAGGCCCTGCGCGAGGCGGGTGCGGAGGTCGTTCGGGTGGAAGCGGACTTACAAGGCCGGGTATCTCTCGCCCCGCTTCTAGGGGTGTTGGGAAATCGCGGCGTTCGTCATATTCTAGTAGAGGGCGGCGGGCGGGTTCACGGTTCTTTCATTCGTGAGGGTTTGGCGGATCGTCTCCTGTATTTTTTGGCGCCCCTGGTGGTAGGGGATGCGCAGGCTCCGGGCGCGATTTCCGGACTTCATGAATCGGAATTGCAATCTCTGCCCGGATTATTTAATGTAATACATGAAGTTATTGGAGATGATTTGTTGATTCAAGGATATTTCAAAAAACCAGTATGGAAAGACATGGGGGACTGGGCGGGTGTTTAGCGGGATCATCGAGACCATCGGCGCGATTCACTCACTGAGAAAAGACGCCAAAGGTGCGCGAATCGCCATCGAGGCGCCGGGTGTTTTGAGTGGGGTGCGGTTGGGGGATTCCATAGCGCTCAATGGCGTCTGTGTCACGGTGGTCGATTGTGATGAAAGAAATTTCGAAGCCGATTTGTCCATCGAGACGCTGAGGCGTACGAATTTGGGGGAACTGGCCGTCGGTGACGGATGCAATCTGGAGCGCGCCATGGCGCTGGGAGAGCGCTTGGGCGGCCACCTGGTGAGCGGCCACGTGGATGGCGTGGGCAGGATCAAGAGCAGAAAAAACGAGGGCGACTCCATTTGGCTCACATTCGAGGCCCCGGTGGAGGTGATGCGCTATGTCGTCTATAAAGGTTCTATCGCGGTGGATGGAATCAGCTTGACGGTAGCGGCGTGTGATGACGAGACTTTTTCGGTTTCCGTCATCCCGCATACGAGTGAGCAAACGACTCTCACGGAGAAGAAAGACGGCGGAGTCGTGAATCTGGAGGCGGATTTGATCGGGAAATATGTGGAGAAGCTGCTCACTCCCCACGCGGAATCGCGGTCCCGAGACGGCGTCACCATGGAGAAGCTGAAGGAGCGGGGCTATGCCTGAGCCGAGGGAGGAGAAGGATTTCGACGAAAGTCCATTCTCCACGATCGATGAGGCGATTGGCGATATTCGCGAGGGACGCATCGTCGTCCTCGTGGATGATGAGGACCGCGAGAACGAGGGCGATTTTATCCTGGCGGCCGAGAGGGTGACGCCCGAGTCGATCAACTTCATGACCAAGTACGCGCGCGGTCTGGTCTGCCTCGCGCTCACGCCCGAGAAGGTGGAATCTCTGGGCCTTCCCATGATGGTGCCGAGCGGCCAGAACGGCTCGGCTTTCGGCACGGCTTTTACGGTTTCCATCGAAGCGCGCGAAGGCGTCACGACGGGCATCAGCGCCTTCGACAGGGCCCACACCATACAAACCGCGATACAGGAAGACGCCAGGCCGTCGGACCTGGTGACGCCCGGCCACATTTTCCCGCTGCGGGCGCAGCCGGGCGGCGTGCTCAGGCGAGCGGGCCACACGGAGGGCACGGTGGATCTGGCCCGTCTGGCCGGGCTTCGGCCCGCGGGCGTTCTTTGTGAGGTTTTGAATGAAGACGGCTCGATGGCGCGCCTCCCCAACTTGTGGAAAATCGCGAAAAAAAACAATCTCTCCCTCGTGACCATCAAGGATCTCATTGCGTATCGCATGCGGCACGATCGCTTGGTGGAGCGTGTGGAGGAGGCCGAACTGCCGACGGCGTACGGCACTTTCAAGGTCTATGCGTACCACAACCAAAGCAGCGGAAGGATGCACGCCGCTTTGGTGATGGGCGAGTTGGACCCGGATGAACCCACCCACATTCGGGTGCAGCCGGTGAATGCCATCTGGGATTTGTTGGCGCTTTTGCGCTCGGATTGTCCGGACAGGACCAGAAACGCGCTGGCCAAGATTCAGGAAGCGGGCAAGGGGGTGCTGGTGTTTTTGCAGCCCGATTCGATGGGAGAGGAAACCTCGAGAAAAGAGAAGATGGCCGCAGTCCCGCGTGACGTGGCTGAGAGGATTGGGATCAAGAGCGCTCCGTTTGAAGGGTTGCGCGATTACGGCATAGGCGCCCAGATACTGGTGGATTTGGGTTTGCGGCGGATTCGGATACTGACGAATGACGAGCGCAGAATCGTGGCGCTCGAAGGTTATGGCCTGGAACTCGAGGACAGGGTGGCGGTGGGCATGGAGCCACGCTTGCCGTCTATGCAAAAAAAGAGAAAGGATGGCAAGGAATCCTACTTGCAACGTCCATAAAACGCATGTGGAGAGGGGATGGATAATCCGGTGGAAGGCAACCTGAATGGACAGGGTTTGCGGGTCGGCCTCGTGTCGTCGCGCTTTAACGATTTTATCGTCACGCACCTCGTTCGAGGGGCCCAGACGGCCTTGCGGCAATGCGGCGTGTCCACATCCGATGTTGCGCACGTGCAGGTGCCGGGGTCCTTCGAGCTTCCGGCGGCCGCGATGAAGATGGCGAAATCGCACAAATACGACGCCATCATTTGCCTGGGCTGCGTGATACGGGGCGCGACCTCTCACTATGATCTGGTGTGCGCCGAGGCGACGAAGGGCATCGCCCAGGTGGGCGCCCAGACGGGGGTGCCGACTATTTTCGCCGTCGTGACGACGGATACGATCGAACAGGCCGTCGAGCGTGCGGGAACGAAGATGGGAAACAAGGGATACGAGGGCGCCTTGGCGGCCGTCGAGATGGCGAATTTATTTTCGAGAATGGATGAGGATGGGAAAGACGCTCCCGCAGAGGGAAAGTAATGGTGGAGAACAGAGAGAACAGAAAGGCGGGACGAGAGCTTGCGTTTCAAATCCTTTACCATACGGATCGCACCGGAAATCTCACGGGGGAGGAGGTGGATCGTTATTGGCGACTGCATCCCGCGGATGAGAGTGCAAGAATATTCGCCGACAGGTTGATGTCGATCATCGTGGAGAAAGAACGCCAGATTAACGATTTGCTCGCCGCGGCGAGCGCGAGTTGGTCTCTCGAACGCATGGACGCCGTATCCAGAAGCATACTGCGCCTCGGCGTTTGCGAAATGTATTTTATTCCGGATATCCCGCCCGCGGTCACGATGGATGAAGCGATTCGTCTGGCCAAACGATATGGCCCGGAGAATGCTCCAGGTTTCGTGAACGGTATCCTGGATCGTCTCCACCAAGAGAAAACGGTGGTCTAGGGTGATACGCATTCGCCTGTTTCCCCAGGGACTGGATGAAGTGAAAAGTTTCGCGGCCGTTTCCATGTTCGCAGTGGAGGATTTTCCGTTTCAGGGGCAACTGGGAGAAATCGATCGCTTGTTGGAGAGCGAGGCGAGCCGCCTGGTGAGGCAGGGCAAATTGAGCGGCGCATGGGAGTCGCAGGCCATGCTGGCCTCAAAGGGACGACTGGCGCCTGAATATGTATTGTTCGCAGGACTCGGCTCCTGGGAGGATTTGACCCTGACGAGGCTCTACCGGCGCGCAAAGGATATTTTCGGGAGAATGATGCGGGCGTCGGCGCAGAATTTATCGATGCAGGTTTCTGGTTTTGTGCAGCTTCCCGACGGCTTCGCTCCCACGGCCACGGAGATCATGAACGGTGCGATACGGGGTGTCATCGGAACCCCTTGGGATGTCGATATTCTTGTTTGCGAACCCGATGGAGAGAAATATGACGAGTTGATTGCGCTGAGCGAGCAAATTGCTTTCAGCAGCGTGAAGAACCGCGAACTCTCCCTGGAGGTTTTCATTTGAGCGGGGCTCTTCGAAGGACGATTCACAAATTGCGTTTCGCACTGTTGCTGGGCGTTCTCCTGGTGGCGGGCTGCGGCTACGATCTCGAGGGAACCCGGCGCCCCGAGCACCTGAAAGGTGCGCGGACGATTTCGATACCTCCATTCCTGAACCAGACGAACGAACCGGGCCTTGGGCGCACCGTCACGAAAACGGTGAGAGGAAGATTCTTGCGAGACGGCCGCCTTCGGCTTTCCGACTCTCCCGATGCGGACATCGCGCTCGAAGGTGTTTTGCGCGAGTACCGCCTTTCTCCGATTGGCTTCACGCGGGCCGACAGGGTTCGGCGATACCGCGTCGTCGTGCGTACCCGAATACGGCTGCGCGACAAGGAGCGGGGAAGATTGCTCGTCAATCAGGATGTGGAGTCCTATGCCGAGTTCGCGGTTTCCTCATCCATTGCACGAAGCGACGCGAGCCGCTCGAGCGCGAATCAGAAAGTGGCCGATTCTCTCTCGGAAGATGTCGTCAGCCTCGTGCTGGAGGGTTTTTAGATTGGCCCCGAGCCGCAGGAAGCCGAAGAGTTCCCTGGCGGCGATCTCCGATCTGCAAAACGCGCCGATTCGGCCCATATACCTTTTGCAAGGCAAGGACTCTTTTTTGCGCGATGAATACTTGCGCGTAATTCGTCGCAAGGTTTTTGGCGACGGGCCGGATGATTTCAACCATGATCGTTTCGACTGGCCCGAGGCCGATGCGCCGGGAATCATCACCATCGCACAGACGCTGCCGTTCCTGGCGGAAAAGCGCCTCATCGAAATCCTCCATTTCGCCAGGCCGGCCGAGAGGGAGGAATCCATCTTCCTCTCCTATCTCGAGCAGCCCTCCGAGTCCACGGTGGCGGTTTTTTGTGTGGAGAACGCCGATATGCGAACGACTTTCTTCCAGCGCCTGGTGAAGGCGAGCGAGGTTTGTCGGGTGGATATCCTGGAGGAGCAGGAACTAAAGCAGTGGCTTCGTGGGCGCGCGGTGGAACTGGGATTCGAATTGCGGCCGGAGGCCGCCGACATACTGCTGGAAATGGTCAAGCCCTCGATGATGAGACTCAACACGGAACTCGAGAAGATTGCCGCATACCTGATGCCCGGAACGCTTGCCGGTGCGGAGGAGATTCGTGAAATCGTCGGCCATTCCAAAGAGGAGTTGCTCTACAAGCTGGGTGATTCGCTCAGCCAGGGGAGTTTGGGAGGAACGCTCGTTCTCTTGCGGCGGATGATGGAAACCGAACACCCTGTCGTGTTCATCGGAGTGTTGCGCAATTTGATTCGGCGCTGGGCGATTTCAAAAGCCTTGATTCGAAGCGGCCGAGGCGCCCAGGGGATTTCGGAAGTGCTGGGTCTGCCGCCCTTTGTGGCGAAAAGGCTCGAAGGGCAGGTCAGGGGTTTGCGTTCCGCCTACTTGCGCGAATTGTACGGGAAACTGCTTCAGGTGGATCGCAAGCTGAAGCGGACGAGCGACACAAAGGTCGCCCGACAGGCGCTCGAGTTGTTTTTGGTGGATATGCGTTCCTCAAGAAGCGGGACGCACAAGGTTGCCTAGTTATTTGGAAGATGCCGCGTGAACCCGCTTGGCCAATCTTCCCGCGTGCCTCGATGCCGTTTTCTTGTGAATAATCCTTTTCGTGGCTGCGCGGTCCAATTGCGATTGGGCTTTTTTCAGCAACTCTTCGGGGTTTTCCTCGCTATTCAAAACCTCTTTGATGGTGTTGCGAAACTGGGATCGAATAGCGCGGTTTTTGGCGCGGCGCACGATGTTCTGGCGATTGCGCTTTTTGGCCGAACGAATATGTGGCAATTTGTTTGACTCTCCGTGAATATGGTTAAAATGTTCCTCTTGAGGCCGCTTCGCAGCACGGGTAAAATACCACGGAACAAAGGGTTGTCAAGCTCACCGCCCCGGTGTCAGGAATTTTGTGACCACGCCACCTGAATCCTCGAATCCAGGACAAAAAGAAGATGTATCTGCTGCTGCGCCAGTAGAAAATGGCGATTCCCCGGCGGAGGAGAGCATCTCCAGGTTTGCGGGTCCCGTCAGTCTGGCGACTCTCATCAGTCGGGTTGCGGGTTTTTTCCGTGATTTGCTCATCGCCAAATTTTTTGGCGCCGCGATGATGGCCGACGCTTTTTTCGTCGCATTCGCGATTCCCAATCTTTTCAGGCGCATGTTCATGGAAGGGGCGTTGAGTTCCTCGTTTCTTCCTGTCTACTCCGACGTGCGTGAAAAATCCGGCGCCAGGGAGGCCCAAAAATTCGCCGGCGGCATGTTGGTCTTTCTCGTCTTCGCGGGAAGCGCGGGCTGCGCGATTGGGATTTGGTTCGCAGAGCCTTTGATGAGAGCTCTGGCGCCCGGGTTTTCGAGTAACCCGGAAAAACTGCGTCTCGCGGCGCAACTCACCAGGCTCATGTTCCCGTTCATTATTTTTATCGGCTTGTGGGCGGTTGCGGCCGGTATGTTGAATGCGGCGCGCCGCTTTTTCGTGCCCGCTTTCGCGCCCGCGCTCCAGAATGTGGTCATCATCTTCGCCCTTTTGCTGGCGGATTTTTTGGCGAGCAGGGCGGAGACCATCCGTTGGCTCGCCTGGGCCGTCGTAATCGGTGGGGCCACGCAGTTTTTCTTCCAGCTTCCTTTCATGAGGAAATTGCGGATATTGCCCGTTCTCTCCATCCCCTGGCGGGTGGAGGGCGTCGGCAGATGCCTGGCGCTGATGGGTCCGGCGGCTCTTGGAGGCGCTATTTTTCAGATCAACATTCTCGTTGATAGATGGCTGGCTTCGTTCCTGGCCGAAGGCTCGATTTCCTATCTCTACTATGCGAATCGATTGGTGCAACTTCCTCATGGGATATTGAGCCTCGCGGTGGTATCCGCCGTTTTGCCGGTTTTGTCTGATTATGCGGCGAAAAACAGAGGCAATTCCGAATCCGGAGATTCCGAGCGCAACACCATGCTCGAAGCGGGACGTCTGACGCTGTTCATCACGCTTCCCGCGACATTCGGGCTCATAGCTCTCGCCCACCCGACCATGGAAGTCATTTTCGAGCGGGGCGCTTTTACGCAAAACCATACGGTTGCGAGCGCGGCCGCCCTGCGGGCGTATGCGGCGGGGTTGATGTTTTTCGGGGTCACGAGACTTCTGGCGGGGGTGTTTCATGCTCGATTGAACACGAGCTTTCCTGTGCGGTGCGCCAATATCACCGTTCTCGCGAACGTGGTGCTCAGCGTCGCCTTGATGTTCCCTCTCGGGTTTGTCGGGCTCGCGCTCGCCACGTCTTGCTCGAGCGCCTTGAACGCGGGATTGCTGTTGAGAGGCATCATACGGGAGTGGAGCGATTTTCCGAAAAAAGAGTTGGCCCATTCCCTGAACAGGCTTCTGGTGCTTGGAATCTTGACGGGACTGCTCGCGTATTTCGTTCATCTGCAACTCGTTCATCTGCAATTATGGGATGCGCAAGTGTCGTCTGTGCTGAAATTGTTGATGATGATGCTCGAAGTTTGCCTGGCCGCCTGTTTCTATATCTTCATGGCGAAAAAAATCGATGTTTCCTCCTACGAATCCTGGCGCCGTTTCACCCGCCTCGCATGGAGAAAATCCTGAAAATGAGGTTCGAACAATGGTGAAGGAAAAAGTTTCGACTCAAGGCGATCAAAAAAATAGCGGAGTTTCGCTTGATGCGCGCCTGGCCGACATTTTAAGGACGTTTCGGGATTTTCTTCTCATCGAACGCCGCCGCGCGGTGAATACCGTGGAGAGTTACAGCCACGACATCGAATCATTTTTCTTCTGGGCGCAAGAAAACGAAGAAGCATCACCGGCGAATTGGTCGAAGACCACCATCGTCTCTTATCTCAAGGGCAAGAGGGAGAAGGGAAAATCAGACACTACGCTGCGCCGGCATCTGGCGTCTATTCGTGCGCTCGCCAAGCTGTTGGTCCGTGATGGGTACGTAAAGGAGGATTTTACGGCGGACATCGCGCAGCCTTCGAAATGGAAGCGCCTGCCCAAGACTCTCTCGCAAGAAGAGATGTCCAAAATTCTGCTGGCGCCCGATGACAAGACGCCGCAGGCGGTTCGGGACAGGGCCATGTTCGAGCTTTTGTATGCCACCGGAATGCGCGTCAGCGAGATCATTCAACTCAAACTCAACCAAATTGAGCTTGAATCGGGTTTTTGCATCGTTCATGGAAAGGGGGATAAATCCCGCCTTGTTCCGATAGGGGACGGAGCAAAAGACGTGCTTGCGGATTATCTGGATGCCGCTCGGCTGAGTCTGTTGCGCGCCCGTAAGTCGGATTATGTATTTCTCACGGGCAGGGGAGAGCCCATGACGCGTCAAGCCTTTTGGGCGCGGGTGAAACGATGGGCAAAAGAAGCGGGCGTGGGCAAAAGTGTGAGCCCGCATATGTTTCGTCACAGCTTCGCGACCCATTTGCTTAATCATGGGGCGGACTTGCGGGCTGTCCAGGCGATGCTCGGACATTCCGATATTTCCACCACCGAGGTGTATACGCATGTGGATCGGGAGAAGCTGCGGCGGCTTTTGGACAAAAGTCATCCGAGAGGATAGGGAATAAAAAGCGAAAGGAAAATAGAGTTCTTTTGTTGACGACTGAAATTCTGGGGCGTACGATCTGGTGGCGCATGGGGTATCCATTGAAGAAAGCCGAACGCATGGAGATACGAGGAGCCTGAATCTTTTGGCGACGAGGACGTCTGCAAGCCCGCTCGCCGGGCCGGATAGGTTGGTTCATATTATTGGAAACCGGGATGAATCTCTCAAGGCGGTGGAGAGGGCGTTTGACGTAAAAATCAGAATCGCATCAGAGGGGTTCGTGGTAGAAGGCGCACCGGATGCTGCCGAGAAAGCCGGACTTTTCCTCGATGAGTTGACCGAATGTGTGGACGAAGGATTTCGTTTCGATCCGCTGAACGTCAAGACACTGGCTCAGACCGTGGCGGCGGAACGCGACGTCACGCTTCGTTCTTTGGTGATGAATCGGATATCGGTTTTATCGAAGAAACGATACATCGTTCCCAAAGGCCCGGTTCAGAGTGAATACATAAGGGCGATTCGTGAAAAGGGAGTGACATTCGGAATCGGACCAGCCGGTACGGGGAAAACCTATCTGGCCATGGCCATGGCGGTTTCCGGATTGTTGCAGAAGGCATACGCCCGCATCGTGTTGACGAGGCCCGTGGTGGAGGCGGGCGAGAAGCTCGGGTTTTTGCCCGGCGATTTGCAGGAGAAGGTGAATCCATATCTCAGGCCGTTGTTTGACGCCCTGAACGATATGGTGGAATTCGAGCGGGTGGAGCGTTTCATTCAAAGGGGTGAAATCGAGATAGCCCCGCTCGCATATATGAGGGGTCGTTCGCTGAATGATTCCTTCATCATATTGGATGAGGCGCAGAATACGACGCCCGAGCAGATGAAAATGTTCCTCACCCGCATCGGCGCCCGGAGCAAGGCGATCGTCACGGGGGACATTACGCAAATCGACTTGCCCGGAACCTCTGGATGCGGGCTGATTCACGCTCAGGATGTCTTGGGAGATCTAGAAGAAGTTCGTTTCGTCTATTTCAGTGAACGCGATGTGGTTCGCACGCAGTTGGTGAGAAAAATCGTTTCTGCATACGAGGCCCACAATTTGTAAGCGAGTTCTCGAAAAGAGTGCTTGGATTGCCGGGGGCGTTCACATATAGCCGATACGTCCACGATCTCTTCGTCGCTGAAGGATTCTGGAGGTTGATCGCGTGATTCATCGAGCCGGCGCCGGGAAAACGGCCGGAAAACCCAAAAACATCCTTTTGCGTCTATGTGTGTCGATGGGGCGATGGATTGCGGATTCTGCCTTGGCGTTTACCAACACAAGGGCCTATCCGTGGATTCTGGGCGGAACGCTCGCCGCCGTGCTTTCATTTCTGCTCACAACGGATATTTCGGCCCCTCGCGTGTCTTTTGAGGTGGGCGATGTCGTTCCCAGGGATATCAAAGCCCCTGAGGACATGCGCGTGGTCGACCCCATTGCCACGAACGCGAAACGCCAGGCAGCGAGAGAAAAAGTCTTGCCGCGTTACGATATCGACACCCAACTCTCGCAAGTTGTCATCAACAGGTTGAATGGCGCATTTGAATCCATTCAACGGACGATAGACAAAGAACTCGAGAAGGTGAAAGCCGAGCAGTTCAATAAACGGGCCAAGCAAAAGAGCCGGACGCTTTTTTCGGAGTCGGAAGTTTATCGGGAAATGTACGCTACCCCTGCCTTCATCAAGGCGGAGAGCGCGTTTCATAAGCTGGTGGGTGGCGCGCTTCCAAAGGAACTGGCGGCCTGGCTGAGAAGTGAGAGATTCGCGAACTGGATTCGGGGGGATATCGCCAAGTTGTTGAAGGCGGCATTTTCGCGCCAAATCGTGAGTGATAAGCGCTTATACGCCACCCATGCGGCCAAGGGGATTACGGCGCGTGACATTAGAACGGGGAATCGCGTCTCCGTCAGCCGATCCATGAATCCCCTGGAGCTCAGACAGGTCGATAAATTACTCAAGCAAGAAACCCGGAAGATATCCCGCAGAGTACCTCGGCGCATTGGTGATTTGCTGATCTCCCAGGTCCGGAAGATGGTTCAACCCACGCTGACGTTCAACAACAGGGCGACGCTCGAGAGTAGAGAGAAAGTCGCGGCCTCTGTCCCGCCCGTCTCCGAGATTCTCAAGCAAGGGGAGATGATCGTTCGCGAGGGTGAACGGGTGAACGAAGGACAAATCACTAAACTCAAAAGTTTGGAGAAAATCTACCGCCAAAGCCACGTGCTCGACAACTTCGTGGGAACGGCGTTTGTGGTGTTCATTCTGCTCGTCTTGGCGTGGGTCTGCGTGCAGAAGTATGACGTGACTTTTTTGTCGTCGCCCAAAAACGTAACCCTTTTTATGATACTGCTCTTGAGCCAAGCCGTTTTACTGAAAATGGGGATTCTCTTCTCCCAGGTGCTGCATGAAACTTTCCGGGGAATCCCGTTGCATTCGTTTTACTATGTCATTCCTTTTTGTTCCGCCTCTCTTCTCACAGCCGTTTTGCAGGGGCGATCATCTGCGGTATTGATGGCGATTTTCTCCGCCGTTCTCACCGGATTGATTTTGCCGAATCACATGAACTTCAGCCTCGTCGCCCTGGCCGGCGGCGTGCTCGCAGCCATTCGCTGGAAAGAATATCGGCGCAGGACTTCCGTGCTCATAGTAGCGCTCATGCTGGGTCTGCTGGGTGCCGCGCTCGCGCTGGGTTTCAACATGCAGGAGGGTTTCGGCGCCGCGGTTATGAAGTGGACCGATGTTCCCATCGCCTTGCTCGGCGGTCTCTCGAACGTCATCATTGTGGCGGGGGCCATGCCCCTGCTCGAGTCGGTTTTCAAGCTCACGACCGATATGCGGCTCCTGGAACTGGCCGACCAGAACCATCCGTTGTTGAGGAAGATGGTCGTCAACGCGCCGGGCACTTACCACCATAGCCTCCTCGTGGGGAACCTGGCGGAGGAGGCGTCCGAGGCGATCGGGGCAAATCCGCTCCTCACCCGCGTGGGTGCGTATTTCCATGATATCGGCAAGATGATGAAGCCGGAGTATTTTATCGAAAACCAGGGGCCGAAAAACCGCCACGACAGACTCAAACCCAACATGAGCGCGCTCGTCCTGGTCAGCCATGTGAAAGAAGGTATTGAACTCGCCAGAAGCCACAAACTGCCAAAAGAGATTATCGATTTAATCCAGCAACATCATGGCACATCCCTGATTCGATTTTTTTACGAGAAAGCGAAGAGCCTGGACGGGGATGACGTGAGAGAAGAGATTTTTCGCTATCCGGGGCCGAGGCCGCAGACGAGAGAGGCAGGCATCCTGATGTTGGCCGATATGGTGGAGGCATCCACGCACTCGCTTTCGGACCATTCCCTTGGACGTCTGAGCGCTTTGGTGGATAGAATCGTCCAGAGTGCTTTTGTGGAGGGGCAACTGGATAATTGCAGCCTCACGCTCAGGGATTTGAGCAACATTCAGGATGCTTTCATGCGCGTTCTGGTTGGTATTCATCATCACCGGATTCATTATCCAGGACAAGAAGACGCTCCTAGGAAAGGCGCTGCGAATGGAAGTTCTGATCAAAAACGAGCAAGAACTGTTCGCTCTGGATCACAAGGCGCTGAGGCGGCGCTTGGAGGTCATACGGAAGGCTCTCCGATCCGAAGATGACTGGTTCAGCATCGCATTCATTCGAGACGAGGGGATGCGAGCGTTGAATTCCCGGTATCGAGGCGAAGACGAAACAACGGATGTCCTGGCTTTTCCGCCGGCGGATTCTTTTGCATTGACGGGAGAGAAAGAAGAGAGGAAGACATTTCGGGGTGAGGTGGTCATCTCCGTCGATGAGGTATTTCGCCAGGCGCAGGAGGAGTCGGTTGATTGCGGAGTCTTGGCGGATCGTCTGCTTGTCCACGGCCTTTTACATCTAAAGGGATATGATCATTACACGAAGGCGGAATCCGTCCGGATGAGAAAGGAAGAAAACAGGATAGCCTCTCTGCTTGAGGGGGGATGGTTGTCGCGGCAAAAGCCGGGGAATCGTTGAGTGGAAAGATTATGGGCGCCATGGCGCAGGGAATATGTGGTGAGTCATTCTGATTCCGGGGAAGTGGAGGGGAAGGCGGAATCGGCCTGTGTTTTTTGTGATTTGCTGGATAAAGAAGACGGGAAGGAGAATTTGATTCTTCACAGGAGCGAGCGCTCGTATGTTGTGATGAACAAATACCCCTATACGAACGGGCATCTTATGGTGGTGCCGATTCGCCATCTCGAGGACTACGAAAGTTTGGATGAGGGGGAGAGCCGGGAGATTTTTTTGATATCGCAAAAATGTGTAGGGATACTGAAGAAGCGCTTGAATGCCGATGGCTTCAACGTGGGTTTTAATCTCGGGAGAAGCGCGGGCGCAGGAATTGTCGGCCATCTGCACATGCATATCGTTCCTCGCTGGGAGGGGGATCATAATCTGATGCCCGTCCTCGGCGGCGTGCGGGTGATTCCCGAGAGTTTAGAGACAACCTACAATCAATTCCGCCCTGATTTTGAAATCTAAAACCCGTTAGAATTGGTGGTGATATGGGCAGTTTTCGACTCATCGTCGGCTTGATACTGGCATTGGCGATTTCGAGCTTCGGTGTCATCAACATGAATCCGGTGACTGTTGCCTATTATCAGGGCAGCATAAACTTGCCTCTTTTTTACATTCTGTTGGCCGTGTTTGCATTCGGGTTCATGGTGGCATGGATTGGCGGGGCATTAGACCGCTTGAAGTTCAGGAGCCAAATCGGAAAATTGAAGCGCGAAGCAAAGACGTTGGAGAGCAATCTGGATGAGGCGCGGGAGAATAGCGGCAAGCTCCTGCCGATGGGAAATCCAGAAACCATTGAACCCACATCCATGCGTGATGAGCGCGCGCCGCAAACTGACCCCAAGCCTCAGACGAGCCTATCTCCCCGCGAATCCAAGGCAGAGTAAACATGTCTCCCCCCAGAAGCACCCTTAGAGCCGGAAAAGAAAAAAATACATCAGGGGCCAAGGCCCGTGGTCCATCTCCTGCAATGCGCCAATATCTGGAAATGAAGAGACGCTACCCGGATGCGATGCTGTTTTTTCAACTGGGTGATTTTTTCGAGATGTTCTACGAAGACGCAAAGCTCGGGGCGAAAATACTGGAGCTCACGTTGACGTCGCGCCAGAGCGATGACAAAGGGCCTATCCCGATGTGCGGCGTGCCTTGTCATTCGGCATCCTCTTATTGCGGCCGATTGCTGCAAGCGGGCCATAAAGTCGCCATATGCGAGCAGGTGGAAGATGCGGGAGAAAGCAGGGGAGTTGTGAGGCGAGAGGTGACGCGCGTCCTGACCCCGGGCACCTCGATTGCCGATCTCGAACTGCTTGACAGCAAGGAATCCCAGTACCTGGCGGGGATCACCGTGTCGATGCGAGAAGGAGAGGCGCTTTGGGGGATGGCATGGCTCGATAGTTCCACCGGTGAATTTTCTGCAACCCAGGCGGAGGGCGACGCCGCCGAGACGCTCATTTGCAACCAATTGGAGAGACTTTCTCCTCACGAACTCGTCTTGCCGGATGCGTTTTCTCCGTCCGATGCGTTGAAAAGCAAATTTGATGAACTGGGCATTCATGTTGAAAAAAGACCGGCTGCTACTTTTTATGAGCCGCTTGATTTCAAAGGCATGGACGCCATATTTCCCGACGAGGCGAATCTCCTGGCGAATCCGGCGGCGGTGGATTCCGCCGTGGGGGTCGTGACGTATCTCAAAGAAAATCAGCCTGGTGATTTTCCCCATCTCAAACCGGTGTTTTTCTCCCGCCTCTCGGACACGATGATTCTCGATGCGGCCACGTTGCGCAATTTAGAACTCACCCGTTCTGCCGTGGCTCGCGGGAAAAAGGGTACTTTGCTGGGCTTGTTGGATGAGACGCTGACGGGCATGGGGGGACGTCTGCTGAAAAAATGGGTCCTTTCGCCTTTGATTCAAAAAGAGGCCGTCGATTATCGCGCCGAATCCGTAGAGGAACTCGTGGATAATTCCGAGATCCTGACAATGCTCAAAGACACCATTGGGCCCATACAGGATATCGAGCGCCTCCTCGGTCGCGTCGGTTCTCAAACTGCGAATGCCCGGGACCTGGCGGGGCTCGGCGCGTCTTTGGCCATGTTGCCAGGGGTTTGTGAGGCGATAAAGGGAACGGATTCAGGGTTGTTTCGCTCCGTCTTGACGGGGTGGGATTCTCTCGAAGATGTGGCGTTGAAACTGAAGAACGCGATAGTGGATGAGCCGCCACTTTCGATTCGAGAGGGTGGAATTTTTCGTGCTGAATATGACCAGGAACTCGCTCAATTGAGAAAGGCGCAGCGGGAGGGCGATACGTGGCTGAAGAATTATGAAAGCAAGGAAAAAGAAAGAACCGGGCTGCCTCTGAAAATCGGTTTTAATCGCGTTTTTGGGTATTATCTCGAAATCACCAAACGCTTCAGTGAGCAGGTGCCGATAGAATATACGCGTAAACAGACCCTCGTTTCCGCAGAGCGATACATCACTTCCGAGTTGAAGAAGATGGAAGAAGATATTCTTGGCGCGGAAGAGAAAGCCCATCATCTCGAGTTCATGCTCTTTGGACGCTTGAGAGCGGAAATATCGAAACATGCCAGGCGTATACTCGCCGCTGCGGAGAAGATAGCGCTTCTCGATGCGGTTTTGTCCCTGGCGCTCGTTGCGCGCAAATATGGATACGTCAGACCAGAAATAACAGATTCTACGGATCTGGAAATCATTGAAGGCAGGCATCCCGTCATGGAGGCGCAGCACCCTGGCGTCCCCTTCGTACCGAATGATTTGTTCATTCACGATGATCGCCAAATACTCATCATCACAGGGCCGAATATGGCCGGAAAATCCACTTACCTGCGTCAATCGGCGCTCATCATTTTAATGGCGCAAATTGGCAGCTTCGTGCCCGCGAAGAGCGCGAAAATCGGTTTGGTCGACAGGGTGTTCACACGTGTGGGCGCGCATGACCGACTTTTGGAGGGTCAAAGCACTTTCATGGTGGAGATGGTGGAGACGGCCACTATATTGAGAGAGGCGACGCAGAGCAGTTTTATTGTGTTGGATGAGGTGGGACGCGGCACTAGCACTTACGATGGAGTAAGCATCGCTTGGTCGGTTGTGGAGTATCTTCATAATCAGGTTCGCCACCGGGCGAGGACCTTGTTCGCGACCCATTACCATGAGTTGGCCGAACTCTCGAAAGAACTCGCCTGTGTAAAAAACTTGACGGTCGAAGTTCGTGAATGGGGCGATGAAATCGTTTTTTTGCGAAAGGTGACCGATGGCAGTTGCGATAGAAGCTACGGCATTCACGTAGGAAGGCTAGCGGGACTTCCCGGAGAGGTCATAGACCGGGCGAAGACCCTATTGTCCAAGTTCGAGAATGTGGAGACTATGTCCCGCTCTGGCGGGGAAAAATCTTTTTTGGAAAATAACCGGGGAAATGGACAATTGCCCTTGTTTTCACGTGCGAAATCGCAGGTCGAAGAAGCGTTGAAAAATCTCGACCCGAATGCCATGACGCCTCGCCAAGCCCTCGAAGCTCTATATGAACTACGAAAGCTCATGGAGAGTGGAGAAGAGTAAGAAAGACGCCTGGAGACCCCGGCGTGCATCTGGTTGCGTTTGGTGAATAAAAGCGAGAGGACAGGGAAGCAAAAGAGGGATTGAGGGCTTTTATCTTATCCGGTAGCATTGAGCTTAAAGGATGAGGGGAACTTATGTTATCTGACGCCAAGAAAACATTTGTTCTGAGGAAGTTAATCATAGCCATCTGCGGGTTCTTCGTTCTGGCGGGTCCGGCGCTCTCCGCAACGGACGACCCGGATGAAATTCGAATAAAAGATGTCATCGTTGTTGAGAAGAATGGAGAGTTGCTTGTTTTTGGTTCACTATTGGGTGCGTTTTCGCCAAAACTGTTGGAAGCCATCCATAGTGGTGTGACGACCAAGTTCATCTTTGATGTAAGTCTCCTCCGTTCCCGCAAGCTGATCTATGACTTGGAAGTCTCCTCACGGCAATTTCATCACCAGGTGAAATATAGCGCGCTGAAAAAAACCTACACTTTTCTTATCAAAGAAGATGCGAAAGACATTGAGAGAAAAGTGACCAAGAGCGAAGGTGAGATGATGGACTGGATGCGCGAATTGAACGGCGCGCCCATTGTTTCCGGCAAAGCGTTGTCCCAAAACAGTGAATATTATGTCAAAATCAGAGCGCGGTTGAATCATGTGGATTTTGTTTTTCCCTTCAATTACTTACTCGCTTTTTGGGGGGAAAACTCTGATTGGAGCCATTCGGACACATTTGGTTCTAAAGGAATGTGAGTCGTGTATCCAAAGCACCTGAACCAGGAAGAAATTTCTGCACGCCGACGAAAGACACTCCTGCGCTCTTTTATCGCTTTGATCGCCATTGCGACTCTTTCGTTTACGGCTTGGATTTACTTCAAGGAACTCGAGCCGGGAGTCCCTCTGCTGAACAATGTGGTTGTATTTGCGCTCGTGAACCTGAGCATCATTCTCCTCATGGTGGTTATCCTCCTGGTGGCGAAGAACCTGGCGCGCCTTTATTACGAGGGAAGAGCGGGCATCGGTCGTTCACGCTTGCAATTAAAACTCATATTGGCTTTTGTCGGATTTACGCTGATCCCGGTTGTGGCTCTTTTTGTGGTGGCCAGCGGCTTGATTAACCAAAGTTTTAACGCCTTGTTCAACATGAATGTGGAGCGCGCGCTCAAGGGATCGTTCGAAGTAGCCCAGACCTATTATCGCGAGGTGGAGAGAAACGCGCTGTTCAGTGCAAGCCGACTGGCGCTTATGCTGGAAAAGAAGTACCCCGGTATTTCGGAAAACCCCAAAACGATTGAAAAAACATTGGAGGCGGAGCGAAAGAGTTTGGGCGTAGATTTCATCCTACTCTACGATAAGGATCGAAAGGAGATCGTATCGGTCAAGCGTCCGGGTTTGGCGGAGGCCGTGAAGTTCTCGCCTTTGGTGGGATACATAGATCAGGTGATTGACGGGGAATCGCGCTCAAGCGTGGAGAATTGGGAAAAAGGCGATGTCATACATGGTGTAGCGCCCTTGAAGGTTGGAAAAAAAATAGTGGGGTTCATCGTCGTATCCAAAAATGTGTCTTATCGGCTCGTTGAGAAGATAAGAGGCATATCGGATTCCTTTGTGAGTTATAAAGAACTGGAACTCTCGAAAAATCCCATCAAAGCCAACTATATCATCACTTTTCTGGTGGTTACGCTGCTCATCCTGTTCGCCGCCATATGGTTTGGCCTCTACCTGGCTCGCGGGATCACGGTTCCCATCGAAAAATTGGCGGAAGCCACCAGAGCGGTATCGGATGGCGATCTCGAACATCGCGTGGACGCGCAAGCGGATGGCGAGGTCGGGATATTGGTTAGCGCATTCAACAGCATGACGGAAGAATTGTCGGCCAACAAGGAGAAAATCGAAGAGTCCTCCGAGACTCTGCGCCGCACCAACTTGGAAATTGACAGAAGACGCAGATATATGGAAGCGATGCTCGAAAATATCGGCGCCGGCGTGATATCCATCAACCGCCGGGGACGCGTCACCATCCTCAACAAAGCGGCTGGAGAACTGTTGAACGCTGAACCACAGAACGCCATTGGGCGAATGTTCAGCGAGGTTTTTGACAGTGCGCAGCTCGAGCCCATTCGCCAGTTGATGCGCTCTATGAGAGGCCGAGAGAATCAAAGCGCTTCGGAGCAGGTGGAGGTAATGATTGATGGCCGCGTACTGACGCTACGAGCCAGTTTGACTCTACTGAGAAGCGGGGATGGCGGCAGGCTCGGCGCTGTCATCGTATTTGACGATATGACGGCTCTGATACGGGCTCAAAAAGTGGCCGCATGGCAGGAAGTGGCCCGGGGCATCGCGCATGAGATCAAAAATCCGCTGACACCTATTCAACTCTCCGCACAGAGGATGAGAAGGAAATTCGAAAGTGACGCATATGATTTTGCAGATGTATTTGAATCTTGCACGGATACCATCATCAATCAAGTGACGAGTCTGATTGAAATGGTAAATGAATTCAGTAGCTTCGCGCGAATGCCGGAACCCCGCTTAAGGCTTTGCGGTTTTGTTGCTCTCATTGAGGATGTTGTGAATTTATATCGCGGCAGGAAGGGGAATATGAAATTTTCCATTCACATCGATGCGGAGAATGCGGCTGTAATGGCGGATCCCGAGCAGTTGCAGCGCGTATTCATCAATTTGCTGGAAAACGCTTTCGAATCCCAAGAGGTTGAAGGTGAGATAGATTTACAAGCATGGAGCGATAAGGACAGAAACATGATACTTGTTGAAGTTGCCGACCAAGGGCAGGGTATATCGGAAGATATGAAAGGCCATATATTCTCGCCTTACTTTTCCACGAAAAACAGGGGCTCCGGTTTGGGTTTGGCTATATGTCATCGCATTGTGGCAGACCATAATGGAACGATAGGCGTGCGAGACAACCACCCGGCGGGTTCTGTTTTTCGCGTAACGTTGCCACTGGCAGGTACTGCGGACATTACGCCTGGAAAGCAAAGGACGGCCTCCATTGGATAAGGGACATGTCCTCATCGTCGATGATGAGCGCGAAATACTCACGAGCCTGGAAGATGTTTTGCACGATGAGGGGTATCGTGTGGAGCGAGCCGAGTCCGGAGAAACTGCGCTTCAGTTGGTTCGAACCGAAACCCCGGATGTGGTCTTGGTCGATGTATGGATGCCGGGAATTGATGGAATCAAAACCTTGCAAGCGGTGAAAGAGTCCAACGCGGATATCGAAGTCGTCCTGATGTCGGGCCATGGCAATATTGAAACCGCCGTCGCCGCAACAAAGCTGGGCGCTTTCAATTTTATTGAAAAACCCCTCTCCATTGACACGGTTTTGCGCATAGTCGGCTCTGCTGTTCAAGCGCGAAGGGCCAAGGAACTACAGGGGAATGATGTCGTTGATGTGATGCTTGATGGCGCGAGTAAAAGCATTCAAAAGGTTCAACGAGCCATCAGGAGAACGGCGAAAAATCTTGGTCCCTTGATGATTGCAGGTGAAAGGGGAACCGGCAAGCGTTTCATTGCAAGGGTGATTCACGAGAACGGTACCAGAAAAGAAGGAGGCTTCAGGCCGGTTCATTGTCGCCCCTTGTTCCCGATGCTGCGAAAAAACGAATGGGAAGAGACGCTGGAGCGGTTGGTCCCCCCTGCTTTTCTGGGGACGGTATACCTTGATGGCCTGGAGCAGTTGCCCATCGTGGAGCGCGAGGAATTTCTTGCTCTATTCCTGAAGCATACAAAGGATTCGACACGATTGATGGTATCCGTTGATCATATGGGAACTCCGAAAGACAAGGCCTACGTGCGATCTCTGTCCGGAAAAATAGATGCCGATGTATTACACCTGCCACCTTTGCGCGAACGCAAAGAAGATATTTCGCCGCTGGCGAACAAATTTTTGAATGAATACATTGAAGCCAGCAGGAACAAAAAGGAATTCTCAGAAGATGTCATTGCGCTTCTGGAGGAATACGACTGGCCAGGCAATATCGCTGAACTAAAAGGCGTGGTAACCAAAGCCGCCGATACGTCGCCTGGAGCGGAGATTCGCATCGGTCACTTGCCATATGCGATACGCGAAGTTTCTGCCTTCGAGGCGGACGCATCCGGAAACGACGCACCTTCGAATTTTAATGCGGCCAGAACCCAATGGGAGAGACAGTATCTTTCTTTCCATTTGGAGGAACATGGTTGGGATATTGGCAAGACGGCTCAAGCCGTGGGTATGACGGAATCCGCCTTAAACCGAAAAATTCAAACATACAAGATAGAGCCCGTATCACCGGCGCCGGCGACCCTCAAGGAATCAAATCAACGGAGTATCTCGAAGAGTGTCGTGTTGTATGGACGGGGGCTTCATTCCGGCCTGAAAACCGGAATGATAATTGAGCCCTTGCCGCCGGGGAGCGGGATTCATTTCGGCAGCTTGACGAGTTCCGAGACCGTGAGGGCGAATGTCGATTTCGTGGATAGTACCAATCATGCGACGAACTTGCGCAATGGGGCAGTGACAGCCCGAACGATAGAACATCTCATGAGCGCTTTGCACGCATATAAGATAAGTAATGCCCTCGTTAAAATAAGTGAGGAAGTACCCGTCATGGATGGTTCGGCGGTGGAATTTTGTCGCTTGCTTGAAGAAGCGGGAATCGAGGATCAAAAGGAAAAACGCGAGGAATTATGGGTAGATAAAATTTATGAAGTAGGTGAGCCAGGCGATGAAAGGGGTTATATTCGCATTGAGCCGTCGGATTCTTTTTCGGTTTCATACCTCATCGATTATCCCCGGCCGATCGGGAAGCAATCCTACTTGTATGAACATAAAAATGCGTTGAGTTTTCAGGAAGAAATCGCGCCGGCCCGTACGTTTGGCTTTGTCTCTGAATTGGAGTCGCTCGAGGAAATGGGCCTGGCCGAGGGCGGTCGTTGGGACAACGTCATTCTTGTGGACAAGGCGCGTATCGTGAATACCCAATTGCGGTTTCCCAACGAGTTCGTTCGCCATAAAATTCTTGACGTGATAGGGGACCTGTATCTAACCGGTCGTCCTGTTCGAGGAAAAGTGACCGCCGAGAGAAGCGGTCACCGGCATAATGTCGCCTTGGTCAAAAAATTGATGGAAGTCCATGCCTGATTTTAAATTCTTTCCG
This sequence comes from bacterium, assembly GCA_965221165.1. Lineage (GTDB taxonomy): Bacteria > UBA8248 > UBA8248 > UBA8248 > UBA8248 > Bin107. Next base: position 203,156 of record CBDCRP010000003.1, on the reverse strand, counting down.
AGTGATTCCGCCTACTAGATCATGGAACATCGCTTTTGAGTGACCATCGTTTGACATATAGCGGAGCGGGCGTCGATGTGGATTTGGGCGAGAGTTTCGTTCGCTCCATTGCCCAAGCCGTAAGATCCACCCATGAGAGTCAAAGTGGCCGTATCCTGAAAGGGACGGGGGATTTTGCGGGTTTGTTCCGCCTCGGCGGGGATTATAAAGACCCTGTACTCGTTTCAGGCGCCGACGGCGTCGGCACGAAATTGCTCCTGGCCCAGGAGTTCCGGCGTCATGGTTCCGTTGGTGTTGACTTGGTGGCCATGTGCGTCAACGACATCTTGACCACGGGAGCGGAACCTCTTTTTTTCCTGGACTACATTGCAACGGGCAAGATTGACCAAAACGTACTGACGGATGTCGTATCCGGCATTGCCCGGGGTTGTCGGGAGGCTGGGTGCGCCCTCCTCGGGGGCGAGACGGCCGAGATGCCCGACATGTACGGCTCGGGCGCATATGACCTCGCGGGATTCGCAGTGGGTGTGGTTGAACGAAAGCGATTGAACGATAGAACACCTGTGGAAGCAGGCGATATTATTCTCGCGCTGCCTTCCTCGGGAATCCATAGCAACGGCTATTCCCTCGTGCGGAAGATATTTGAATCAAAAGAAAAACGAGATGCAGCGGCGCGAAGGCTGGGCGCTCCCATTGAAGATGTTTTATTGGAGCCGACCCGGATTTACGCCAAAGCGGTGCGCTCCGCCAGAGGGGAAGAGGGGCTAAGCGGAATCGCGCACATCACGGGAGGCGGTCTTCCAGGAAATGTGAGCCGTCTGGTTCCGGATGATTTGCAAGCCAAATTGTATCCCGGGAAATGGCCTGTGCCGAAAATTTTTCCATTGATTCAAGAGATTGGCCCGGTTGAGAGCGCGGAGATGTATCGCACTTTCAATATGGGTTTGGGCCTTGTCTTTCTCGTGAGAGAGGAGCGGGCCGAATCTTTGCTTGAATGTTTGAAAAATACGGGCGAAGAAGCCATGGTTGTCGGCGAGGTCACCAAGGGACCGAAAGGTGGCCACTCCGTCGTCATCGAGGGCGTATAACATTGTCTCGAAGAACACGATTGCGCGTGGGTGTTTTGGCGTCGGGACGTGGCTCGAACTTACAAGCCCTCATTGATGCGGGAGGGAATCCGGATTTCCCGGCGGAAGTCGCACTGGTGTTGAGCGACAAAAAAAAGGCGTATGCGCTCGAGCGCGCTTCGGCGGCGGGAATAGAACATCGGCACGTAGCGCCCGAAGAGGATGGTTTTTATCTGAAGATGGGTGATGAGCTCGAAAGTTGTGGAATCGAGCTCATCTGTTGCGCTGGTTTCATGCGCATTTTACCCCCAAAGTTCGTGAGCCGTTTCTCGGGAAGAATCATCAACATTCATCCTTCGCTTTTGCCGAGTTTTCCTGGTCTTCACGCGCAAAAAAAGGCCTTGGATGCCGGCGTGAGGGTGACGGGCTGCACGGTCCACTTTGTGGACGAGGGGGTGGATACAGGGCCAGTCATTTTACAAGCCGCCGTGCCGGTGTTTCCCCATGATGATGAAAAAAAACTTTCGGAGAGAATTCTCGGTTATGAACACCGCATATACCCGCTTGCGGTGCGTCTCATTGCCGAGGGGAGCGTTCGCTGCATTGGTGGCGTTGTGGAATATGCAGGAGACGTTTTTGGGGGTAATAGCGGTTTCATCTCGCCCGTTTCGGAGTAGTAATTCATAATGATAACCAGAGTTTTGAGCAAATCGATTTTTTTGATGCTGGTATTCGGGTTTTCGTTTTTCGCGTTTTTTGAAGCCACCGTTTTTTGTGCGCCGGTGGAGGAAGAATCACGTCTGAAGACGGGGAGAATAATCACGGCTCTCCAGAAAAAATATGAGGCCCTGGAATCCCTGCAAGCCTCTTTCGAGCAAAAAAATGAATTGAAATCCCTTGGGCGAACAACGACGTCGAGCGGGAGCCTCCTGTTGAAGAAACCGGGCAAATTGCGCATGGAGTATCTGAAGCCCGAAAATCAGGTTCTGGTTTCTGATGGTCGTACGTTTTGGATCTACACGGCCCGCTTCAAACAAGTGATGGTTTCCAAAACCGGGCGCCTTGGGTTTAGTGCCACTCCTTTGTTATTCTTGGCAGGCAAGGGGGATCTGAAGGAGAATTTTCATGTTTTGGTGGAAGAAGTTGGAATTGCGAGACGAAGCGGAGGAATCTGGCGGGCTGGTCAGCCCCACCGCATTCGCTTGGAGCCCAAGTCTCCAGGGCCCTCTTTTCGCCGAATGTGGATAGAAGTGGAGCCTGAGAATTTCACAATCCTCACGTTGGCGTATATTGATAACGTCGGCAACAAGAGTCATTTGCGTTTTTCAGATGTGCGAGAAGACGTCAGAATTGCAGAAGAGGAATTTGAGTTTGTCGTGCCGCCGAATGTGGAAGTTATCCAAATGCCGGCCCACAGCGACCGGCAATAAATAAGGATTCATTCGAGAATGACGATGCAAATCATAAACTGGGTGATGGGTTTCGGACAGACGATTTTCTGGGCCGTGCTTGTCTTGGGTTTACTCATTTTCATCCACGAATTGGGTCACCATCTCGTGGCCAAATGGCTCAAAATCGGCGTCACTACGTTTTCTTTAGGTTTTGGCCGTCGCATCTGGGGTTTTGAGCGCGGAGAGACGGAGTATCGCGTGTCGCTCATCCCTTTGGGTGGCTATGTGAAGCTCGTAGGCGAAGACCCCGAAGCGCAACCTGATGATCCCGATGTGCCCAAAGAGCCGGATGAACCGGAAAAATCTTTTTATCTGCGCCCCGTGAGCCATAGATTGGCGGTCATTTCGGCAGGGCCTTTCTTTAATATCGTCCTGGCGATACTCCTGAGTTGGGGACTGCACCTGGGTGGCATTCCCGTGCCGGGAACGTGGGTGGGCGGTGTTTTGCCTGGCACGCCGGCGCAAAAGGCGAACCTGCAAACCGGCGATCATATCGTGGCTATTGACGGGAGGCCGATTCAAAAATGGTCCGAGCTTGTCGAAATTGTACGAAAAAATGCTGATAGAAAACTCGTGTTGAAAGTGGAGCGCGGCCGCAAATCTTTTGAAACGCCCATTATCCCGACATCGAAGAGCGCGACGGGCCAGGAGTTGGGTTACGGTCGCATTGGCATCAGTATCGGCCAAGGCACCCATACCGAGCGTTTTGGATTCATTGAGTCCTTGGGGAAGGGATTCGAGCAAAACTACCGCATCGTCAGCTTAACGGTCTTTACACTATATTCGATGCTCACGAAAACGATTCCTGCGGATATCGGCGGGCCGATTCGTATTTCCGTAGTGGCTGCGGAACAAGCGCAACGCGGGTTCCGCTACCTCATCATGTTCACGATTTTGCTCAGCGTGAATTTGGCGATTCTGAACCTGTTGCCAATCCCGGTTCTCGATGGAGGGCACATTCTTTTCTTGCTCATTGAAGGTTTGAGAGGTAGGCCCATTAGTTTGAGAATCCGGGAGATGGCCATGCAAGTGGGCACCGTCTTGCTCATCGGTTTGATGATCTTTGCCACCTACAAGGATAGCGTGTATTATCTTCTTGGGAGTGAAACGCCATCCATCACGAAACAGAAACAAGAGCGGAAAGGCAAGAACATAAAGAAATTATCTCCTGAAAAGAAAAAAAATGAGTAGGGGCTTTGATTATGTTTGAGCCATTTACAGACGATATATTTTACAAGAAACCCATTCCGGGAGTCGGTCTGCCTCCCGAAGAGCAACACGGTTCCGCTCTTCCGATGGTGGGTGGGGGTGCAGCCGACGAGGCGCTGCCTTGCGCAGACCCCTCATTGTTTCCTTTGAATCGGCGAAAAAGCTCCCAAGTCGAAGTACGCGGCGTCAAGATTGGCGGCGGCGCTCCCATTGTGGTGCAGTCGATGTGCAACACCTACACGCACGATGTGGAGGGAACCATCGACCAAATCGAACGCCTGGAAGCCGCTGGATGTGAAATCGTGCGCCTGGCTGTTCCCGATGAGAAGTCGGCCGAGGCGCTGCCTGAAATCAGAAAACGCACCGAAATACCATTGGTGGCGGATATTCATTTCGACTATCGCTATGCCTTGATGGCGGCGGATGCAGGGATTGATTGCCTGCGCATCAACCCCGGCAACATCAATGGAGAAGAAAGGGTGAGCGAGGTGGTCGCCGCGGCGAAAGACCACGGCTTGCCCATCCGTGTGGGTGTGAACGCCGGTTCCCTGGAAAAACATCTGCTTGATCGCTTTGGGGGCGCCACGCCCGAGGCGATAGTGGAAAGCGGATTGCGCCATGTCGCCATGCTGGAGAAGCGCAACTTTTATGACACGAAAATTTCCCTGAAAGCTTCTGATGTCGCGAGGACGGTAAAAGCCTATCGGTTGATGGCGAAACGTGTTGAGTATCCTCTTCACCTGGGCATCACGGAGAGCGGAAGCCTCCAGACGGGGAGTATAAAAAGCGCCGTCGGTTTAGGAATTCTGCTCTCTGAGGGTATTGGCGACACCATCCGTGTTTCTTTGGCGGCGGATCCGGTGGAAGAGGTGCGTGTGGGTTACGAAATTCTGAAAAGTATGAAGCTGCGCCAAAAGGGCGTGAATGTCGTCGCGTGCCCATCATGCGGCCGCGTTCAGATTGATGTGGATAAGCTCACCATGGAAGTAGAGCAGGAACTCGCCCATATCAGTGCCCCCATTACGGTGGCCGTCATGGGTTGCGAAGTGAACGGGCCCGGTGAAGCGAAGGATGCCGACATCGGCGTCGCCGGCGGACACAAGCGCGCTCTGATTTTCATGAAAGGCGAAAAGGCTGGTCTGGTATCTTACGAAGACATCAAGAAAAACTTGGTCGAACGCGTAGAACAACTCGCGGAACAATATGAAAAAGGCCAATTCGAGACGGCCCACTCCTAAGAAAATTCTGATTCATGCGATTCTCACGAGGATTTTTGCCCACATTAAAAGAAGCGCCCGCCGAGGCGGAAGTCGTCAGCCACAAGCTCATGGTGCGTTCGGGAATGATTCGTCGCTTGGCGGCGGGCGTGTATACGCTTTTGCCACTGGGTGTGCGCGTGCAGCGCAAAGTGGAGCAGATACTGCGCGAAGAGTTGAATCACGCAGGTGCGCAAGAGGTTTTCCTTCCTACGCTGAATCCCGCCGAACTCTGGCAAAAAACGGGACGATGGGAAGTATATGGCAAAGAATTGATCCGCTTAAAAGATCGCCATGAGCGCGATTTTTGCCTGGGTCCCACGCATGAAGAGGTAGTTACCGATCTGGTGGCGCGCGAGGTGAGGAGCTACCGGGACCTGCCGCTTAATCTCTATCAGATTCAAACGAAGTTTAGAGACGAGATCAGGCCGCGGTTTGGCGTGATGCGGGGGCGGGAGTTTACGATGAAGGACGGCTACAGCTTTGATCGTGACGAGGCGGGCGCTGAGCGGAGCTATGATGAGATGGTGCAGGCCTATACACGGATATTTCAGCGCTGTGGACTGAAGTTCAGTGCCGTGGAGGCGGATTCAGGAGCCATTGGCGGGAGTTTTTCGCACGAGTTCATGGTCATGGCCGATACGGGCGAAGAGGCAATCACCGCCTGCGATTCATGTGGCTACGCGGCGAATGTGGAAAAATCGCCGGTTCGTCTGAAGCTGCCTGAGAATGAGGGAGGTGATCTCGAGAAAGTCCACACCCCGGGCGCCCATACGATAGCAGAGGTGGCGGAATTTTTCTCTTTACCTCCGCACAGGATGGTCAAGACCCTTTTGTATGTTGCGGACGGCGAGCCGGTGGCCGCGCTGATTCCAGGCCACAGAGAGTTGAATGAAATCAAATTGAAAAATGCGCTTGATGTGGTGGATATCGAGCTTGCCGGCCCCGAGATGGTGGAGGAACTTACCCGCTCTGAAGTGGGTTTTGCAGGCCCTGTCGGTTTGGCGGACGTCAGGCTCATCGCCGATTTCGCCATTGAGAGTAGCGGCGGGCTTATCGTCGGGGCGAATCAAACGGATCATCACTATACGGGCGCGCGTGAGGGTCGTGACTTTACGGCAAGCAAATTTGCGGACCTCACCGTTGCACACGAAGGAGATGCCTGCCCCAAATGTGAGGCGGCGCTTGGTATCAGGCGCGGTATCGAGGTGGGGCATGTCTTTAAGCTGGGTTGCAAGTATTCTGAGTCTCTGAGCGCTACCTACCAGGATGAAAATAGCGAGACCCACACCATCGTCATGGGTTGTTATGGCATTGGCGTGGGCCGCACGGTGGCGGCGGCCATAGAGCAGAACCATGATGAAGACGGCATCATCTGGCCGACTCCCATCGCTCCATATCACGTGGATATCATTCCGGTGAAACTGGATGATGAAACCATGGAGGTTTGCACTCGCATGTATGACTCGCTCGAATCCGCAGGGCTGGATGTCGTGCTGGATGACAGGGATGAGCGCCCTGGCGTGAAATTCAAGGACGCCGACCTGATGGGGTTTCCCTATAAGGCGGTCATCGGACCGAGGGGTCTCAAGGAAAATAAAATCGAGATCAAATCGCGAAGAACCGGGGAGACGCAGTTTGTAGCGGTAAACGATGCGGCATCTTTTCTGGAAAACCTGATTTCCGAAGAGATCAAACGCGCCGGATGATTCATGAGGTTCTCGGATTCATTTGCAAAGTGACTGGTGCATTCTCTCTGTGAAGCGCTCATCGGTACTGGAGGTGTCGAGGAAAGGGAAAACGGAAAAATAGAAAACTTGACGTTTTCGCCCCTGGGCATTTATATTCTGCTCCTGTAGTGAGGCGGAGTCTCGAGAGGAGAGTATTTGAGCGTGGCCTACGAGGGAGTTCGTGAATGTGCTGTTTGCGCTTGGCGAGAGAATTGCCGTCTAAAGTATCGTAACGAGCCGAATGGAGCGATTTTTTGTCCGGAATTTTCTCCGGACTTGAGATTAAAACGGGAGAAATCGAACGATCCGTCACCTTCTTCCGAAAGTTTAGAGCGGGGAGTAAACGACAAATGAGACGTGAAATCGAAATTATGATCTTGCTCTTTTTGGGATATTTGTGCTTGATGGTAGGCTTCCGTATGGAAGACGTTGGCTTACAGGTTTTTTTCTATATTCTCTCGGTCATGTTTTTTTTCGCAATATTCCGACCCAAGCAGTCCCCCTGACGGAGTGCATTCTGGCGGCGTAGCTCAACCGGTTAGAGCATACGGCTCATATCCGTAGTGTTGGGGGTTCAAGTCCCTCCGCCGCTACCACTTCCTCGCCGTCTAGGGGAGGATATTCTCAATGACTCCGGACGCCCCGCAAACATCTTCCTTGAAGATAAAAAAAACGTTTGAGGCCAAGGTGAGAAAAGGCCTCAAAAAATGCGCTTATGAGGCGAAGCCTGTCCCTTTGCTCGTCGGCTTTTCGGGTGGCGCGGATTCCACCGCCCTTTTATTGTCCTTACAGTCGCTCTTGCCGGAATCACAACTCCTCTGCGCTGTTCATGTCGAGCACGGGCTCCGGGGCGCTCTTTCGAGAAAAGACGCTGAGCATGCCGAGCGTGTGTGTCGACGATACGATATCGATTTCCGTTGCGAGCGTGTTCGGGTGTCTCAAATAGCGCAAAGGGGCCTTGAGGGAGCTGCGCGCGAATCAAGACGCTCGGCCTTCCTATCCGTCACCCGGGAGATGGGGGCCGATACTCTCGCGTTGGCGCACAACAAAGATGATCAGGCCGAGACCGTACTCATGCGTTTATTCGAAGGAGCGGGCGTGAAGGGCATATCGGGCATCAAATGGCGGACCCCGCTTTCGTCGAAAAGAGGAGATGGGCTTCAGATCATCCGGCCCTTGCTGGATGCGTCGCGCACGGAAATTTTGGAATATCTGGAAGTGCGGGGCGTTTCCTGGGTCGAAGATGAAACAAATGAAGATGAAAGCCGCCTCAGAAACCGGATACGCAAAAAAATCATGCCGGTGGTTCGAGAGTATTTGGGTGATGCCGCCATCAGCGGAATCGCCAAGAGCGCGGAAATCTCGGCGCCGCTTGTTTCTCTCGTTGATGAAATGACCATGGATGCGTGTGTGAAGTTCATTCGTGAGGACGAGGGGAAGATCACGATTTTTCCTTTGCGGAAAGTGAGGAAACTCACTCAAGCGCTCAGAGCCGGGGTTTGGCGCACGGCGCTGGATACGCTTAGGGAAGAATCGCCCGTCCGCACCCGCAGGCGCGCTCTTCGGAAGTGGATTGAAGACCTCGATGACCTCGCGATGGGGGATAATCCTTCGGGAGTTTTGAGTTTGCCGGGTAGTTTGGAGGCGAGAAGGGAATATGACAGGCTCATCTTCGGGCATCCCGATTTTGATTCGAAATTACTTGAGGAGCAAAAGCTACGGATTCCTGGAGAGACGGTTCATCGCTCATTAGGCCTTGAAATGGAAACTTCGCTGGATTTTGCACATCCCCTGAAAGGGGGGTGGGAAGTGTGTCTCGATGCGGAAAAACTGGGTGCTGATGCCCGCATCCGAACCCGGCGCGATGGAGATCGCTTCCATCCTGTGGACCGCAAAAAGGAGAAGAAGCTCAAGGATTACTTCATAGAGCAAAAAATACCGAAATCCTTGAGAAACCGGATACCGCTGCTTGCCGTGGGGGAGAAAGTGGCGTGGATTATCGGCCATCAGGTTTCGGCGGAATTCACGCTTGGCGGGAATGTGAAGAAGGGGATTACCCTTAAAGCGATGCTTGAAAATGAAGACACTAAGCTCTGGGATTCGTTGGGCCGGTGATTGGGGGTTTTGACTCGTGGACGGATGAGAAAAATCCTGATAACTTGTTTTTGTAGAACTCAGGGAGATGTTTACCCGAAAGAAAAGGAATGTATCTTGAACCAATTTTACAAAAATTTGGCGCTTTGGCTGATTATTGGCTTGATAATGGTGGGCTTGTTTCAGGCCTTCAATAGCCCACGCTCGATGGACAGAACGGTCGTCTACAGCGATTTTCTGAAAGCGGTGGCCGATGGGCAGGTGAGTGAAGTGGTTGTCCAGGGAGACAACATTCGGGGCCGCTACCTCAGTGGCAGGTCTTTCCATACCTATGCTCCGAAAGATCCCAAACTTATCGACACCCTCAGGTCCAAGGGCGTCCGCATCACGGCGCAGCCCGTGGAGCAGAACGCCTGGTACATGAATATGTTGTTGAGTTGGCTGCCCATGTTGGTGATGCTGGGTGTATGGATTTTCTTCATGCGCCAGATGCAGATGGGCGGTTCCAAAGCCCTGTCTTTCGGAAAAAGCAAAGCGCGAATGATGCCTGAGTCCGCAAAGAAAAAAATTACATTCGCGGATGTGGCCGGCATTGAAGAAGCAAAGGAAGAACTCGAAGAACTTGTTGATTTTCTCCGTGACCCGCAAAAATTCACACGTTTGGGTGCGCGCATCCCGAAGGGTGTCCTCATGGTCGGTCCTCCGGGCACGGGTAAAACCCTGCTGGCGCGCGCTATCGCGGGCGAGGCGGACGTGCCGTTTTTTTCTATAAGTGGTTCGAGTTTTGTGGAGATGTTTGTCGGGGTCGGTGCGTCAAGGGTCCGGGATTTATTCGAGCAGGGCAAGTCGAATGCGCCGTGTATCATTTTCATCGATGAGATTGATGCTGTCGGGCGACATAGGGGCGCCGGCCTCGGTGGCGGCCACGATGAGCGTGAGCAGACGCTCAATCAACTTCTTGTCGAAATGGATGGTTTTGAATCGAATGATGGGGTCATCTTGATAGCGGCGACGAACCGGCCCGACGTGTTGGATCCGGCTCTCCTCAGGCCTGGCCGCTTTGACCGCCAGATAGTTGTTTCCTTGCCCGACATCAAAGGACGCTTGGCGATTTTGAAGGTGCATGCCGCGAAGGTGCCGCTCAACGAATCCGTCGACTTGAATCTGATAGCGCGGGGAACTCCGCGATTTGCGGGCGCTGATTTGGCGAACCTTTTGAATGAATCCGCTCTCCTCGCGGCGCGCCGGGGTAAACAATCGGTCGAAAATGACGACCTGATGGAAGCGAAAGATAAAGTATTGATGGGCAAAGAGCGGCGCAGTATGGCGCTCAGTGAAAAAGAAAAGAAGAACACAGCTTTCCATGAGGCGGGACACGCCCTTGTTTCATTGCTGATACCGGGGACGGACCCCGTGGAGAAGGTGACGATTATCCCGCGAGGTTTTTCGTTGGGAAGTACATGGTCTTCGCCTGTTGAGGATCGCTATAGCAACGACAAAACATTTTTGACGAACCAGCTTGCTTGTCTGATGGGTGGACGAGCAGCGGAGATGCTGGTTTTTCAAGAATTAACGACGGGTGCGAAAGCCGACATCCAGACGTCGACTGATCTGGCGAGAAGCATGGTTTGTGAATGGGGGATGAGCGAGAAGCTTGGTCCTTTGGCCTACGGGAAAAAGCATGAGCAAATCTTCCTGGGGCGTGAAATCTCCCAGCACAGGGATTATAGCGACCAGGTGGCCCTGGAAATTGATAATGAAGTGAAAAACATGGTCTCGTCGAGTTATGAGAGAGCGTATAAATTGCTCGAGGAAAATCGGGATAAGCTCGACTTGCTCGCCAATGCGCTGCTTGAATATGAAACCATCGATCTCAAGGATATCGAGTCTTTGATGGAAACCGGGGAGATTTCCAGGAATCGTAAGCAAAAAGACGAGGTTGGCGAAGGAAACGCCCCGCTCTCTCCGCAACCGGGGGAAACCCCTCGTCAGGACCCACAGGCGTCGCCGACGGACTTGGCGCCCGGCCAAGCCTAGTTTCTCCCAACATTTCGATTTATGATGTTCCTCAGGAGTACCCTTGAATTCTTGGGCGCATCGTACGTGAACGTTCAAATGCCATGATGTTGCATATGCGTTTTGAGGAGAAGAATGGCCAAGCTATGCGTGAATGTGGACCACGTTGCCACCATCCGCGAAGCGCGAAAGACGAACGAGCCCGATCCGGTGGCGGCCGCGCTCATCGCTGAACGTGCGGGCGCGATAGGCATCACCATTCATCTGCGTGAAGACCGCAGGCATATCCAGGATAGGGACCTCACGTTGATGCGCCAAGTGGTTCGGGGCAAGCTCAACCTGGAGATGGCGCCTGTACCCGAGATGCAGGGCATCGCGCTCGATGTGAAGCCGGAGCAGGTCACCTTGGTTCCGGAGCGGCGCCAAGAGATAACGACCGAGGGCGGCTTGGACGTGGCGGGCAACGTCGAACAGATAGCCGGTTTGATGAAACCGCTGCGAGACGCAGGGATCCTTTTGAGCCTTTTCATCGATCCCCATCCTGCGCAAATTGAAGCCGCAAAGATATTAAACACGGATTTCGTGGAATTGAACACGGCGGCTTATTCTGAGGCGAAAGATTCCGTCTCTCACGAAAAAGAGTTGGTTTCACTTCGCGATGCGTCCCTGCTGGCCCACGACCTCGACATTGGCGTTCACGCAGGCCACGGCCTCACCTATCTAAACGTGCACGCCGTGGCCTCTCTTCCCCATCTGCAAGAATTGAACATTGGCCACAGCATTGTCTCGCATTCTGTTTTTGTCGGTTTTGAAAGAGCCGTGCGCGAGATGTCGGATATCATCGAACGAGTAGGCGCCGCCTGAGCATGCCGATTCCGGTCGTTACAGCCCAGGAAATGTCGAACATCGACAACCGGGCGATTCATGAATACGGCATTCCCTCTACATGCTTGATGGAAACAGCAGGGGCAAAATCCGCTCAAAAGATCTGGGAAAAATATGGGAGAGCCGGTCTCCGTGTGCTGATTGTTTGCGGGAGTGGGAACAACGGTGGAGATGGTTTCGTCATTGCCAGGCATTTATTCAATTCTGGGGCCGATATTGATGTCGCGGCTTTGTTTCCCCTGAGTGAAGTCACGGGTGAGCCCGCCGTTTTTCTGAAAACGCTCGACAAGATGGAAATTTCCGTCCTGGAGGTGGAGGAGAAAAACGTCTCATTGCTGGAGACGATGACGAAAAACGCAGATTTGTTAGTAGATGCCATTCTGGGAACCGGATTTCGTCCGCCTGCCCGAGGCCTTCCGGAGGAGGTAATCCGTATCCTGTCCGCCTGTGAGACCCCGATAGTGGCTATCGATATGCCGTCCGGGCTCGATTCCACTTCCGGCAGGGTCGAACCTCCACATATCGATGCAAAAATCACGTTGGCGCTAGGCGCGTTGAAGCGGGGACATCTTCTCATGCCGGCTGCAGAGCATGTGGGGGAGGTAATATCGCTTGATATCGGGATTCCGAAAAAATGTCTGCATGAAGAAAACATTTCGCTACACGTCACGGAGCCTTCTGATGTGGCTGAAAACTTGCCGGAAAGACGCCCCGATGCCCACAAAGGAGATGCCGGCCACCTTTTGCTGATAGCCGGTGCGCCGGGCATGTCGGGTGCTGCCTTGATGACGGCCATGTCGGCCCTTCGCTCAGGTGCAGGCCGGGTGACGCTTGCCGTGCCGGAAAGTATTTATCCCCTTGTGGAGAGCAAGTATCCCGAAGTCATGACGTTATCCTTGCCGGCCACGGAATCCGGCTCTGTCGACGCCTCGGCTTTCGATTTTATCGTCGAGCATTCAGAAAACATGAGTGCTTTGGTCGTAGGCCCTGGACTCATGACGAATCCTAGAACGATTGAACTTGTCCATCTCCTTATCCAGCATTTCGATGGCCCCATCGTCTTGGATGCCGATGGGCTGAATGCGCTTTCTCAAGACTTGACCATCTTGGATGGCAGGCTCGCTCAACTGATACTGACGCCTCATCCGGGCGAGATGGCGAGACTCCTGGGAATCTCGACGAGAGATGTGCAAGAAGATCGCATTACGCACGCAAGCCAGTTCGCCACACATCATCACCTGGATATCGCCTTAAAGGGGTGGGGAACGATAGTCGCCACACCGGAGGGGGAAACCTGGTACAACCCTACCGGAAACTCTAATATGGCTACCGCCGGTAGCGGAGATGTGTTGGCGGGCGTCATTGGGGCCTTGCTCGCCCAGGGGCTTTCCCGAAAGTGGGCATTGGTATGCGGGGTTTATCTTCATGGCTTATCCGGAGAGTTGGCCTCTTTGGAGGTGGGCGGGCTCGGTATCACGGCAACCGATATTTTACAGGCCCTTCCCAAGGCCAGAAGGAAAATTCTCATGGACGCAGGAGGTTCCGACGCTGCTCGAGTTTCCCTTTGAAATGCAAAGTAATTCAATTGAGCAAACGGCCGAGTTGGGCGCTCTGTTAGCGAAAGCTTCAAGACCCGGCGAGGCCATCTTGCTGGATGGTGACCTGGGCGCCGGGAAAACCGTATTTGCAAAAGGTTTTATCGAATCGTTGCCCGGGGGAGAAGGACGAATCGTCAGGAGCCCTACTTTCATCTATGTTCACCATTATCCGACCATGCCACCTGTTCACCATATCGACCTGTATCGGCTTCCAAAAGATTCTGACCTTGAGGGAATGGGTTTGTGGGATCATGTTGGAGAGAATGATTTCGTATTGATTGAATGGCCGAACCATGTGGAAAAATGGCGTTTCCCTGTATCCACTCACGTCAAGTTTGAGATTTTGGGAGAAGAAAATCGACGCCTTTCCATTTGCCGGCAATGAGATAAATTTTTCTTTACAAAGAAAGAAAAGGGTGGCAAGCTAATAGGGCATTGTTTTTGCGTATATTTTCTCCTCTGGGTAAAGAGGTGGGAGCGGAAGATATATTTCGCGGTACTTGGGGGAATCAGCTTTTTGTAGCAGATATGGCATGTACTGAGCGTTAAATACCGCCTGTGTTTCAGAAGGTTTGCGATGCTTTTCCGCAAGGTGTTGAGAATAGTGTTGCTGGGCTTTCTGCTCGCGATTGGCGGGACAATTGCCTATTTTATTCTGGGATCTCCAGATTCTCATCATCTCCGTATAGGAGATATTTCGTTCAGAGGATCGGATGCGGATCTTGATATAGATAAGATGCATGTCGTTCAAAACACTGAGGGTGTGAGGGAGTGGGAGTTATGGGCGGACTCTGCCAAGGTGTACCGCAAAAAAGGTTTGACCATTTTGAAGAACCTGCGCCTTCGTTTTTATCCGAAAGAAGGTGAGCCGGCACATGTGACTGCCCAGCAAGGAACCATGCAGAACAAGAGTCGGAACATTAGAATTAGCGGCGACGTCACCATCTTGGCGTCAAATGGCGTTTCAATGAAAACAGACTCTTTGTATTTTCGATCGAAGGAAAAACGCATTGATTCGGATTCGCGGGTTTTGATGGAGGGGGCTCGTTTTCGCCTTATGGGCACGGGTCTACAGGGACAAACGGATATAGGGAATTACAGGCTGAAGGAGAAAGTGAGCGCGACGATATACGGTGCGAGCGAGGATTCTCTCGAGCAGGGGAGAGGAAATAAACTTATCCGTGCCAACTAAGGCAGTATGCGGCTGACCCCGAATGGAGGACTGTCTTGAAATCGAAAAACTACCGCCTGAAGCGTCTTGGCCTCATTGGTTTGGGGTTGTGCTTGGTTTTTTCGTTATGGGGTGACGCTTATTCATCAGCACAGGAAAAAAACAAGAAAAGCCGATTAAACCGCAAAGCTCCGATCCATATTACCTCCGATAAGATGGAAGTGAACAGCCAGAAGAATCTCATCGTCTTCATCGGGGGTGTAAAGGCAAACCAAGGGAACATGCGCATAAATGCGAATCGCCTCGAGGTGTATACGCTGGAAGTCAAACGAACGGGAGCGAAGCGTAGAGCAATTCCCGAGGGCAGGGCGGGGGAAGTCGATAGAATTGTGGCCATCGGAAACGTGAAAGTGAATCAAGCGAAAAGAAGGTTTGCCACTGCTGCTCGGCTTGAATATCGAGAATCCACCGGCATCGCCATTTTGACGGGCAGCCCTCGCGTATGGGAAGGAAAGAATCAGTTAGTTGGCGCCAAAATAGAGTTGAATTTGAGAGAAGATAAAACGATAGTTCATGGCTCGCGTCGCCAGAGAGTCAGCGTTACCCTTTTCCCTTCCAGCGAGACGACCCGCCGCAAGAAATCCAACTAAACTCATGGCTACGAGAACCAATGGCAATGTTACAGGACGTGCAGGGGTTGTTTCTGTACGCGCCATAGGTTTAACGAAAAGCTATTCTGGCCGTAAGGTCGTCTCCGGTGTGGAGCTCGAAGCGCATCCTGGCGAAATTGTAGGTTTGCTCGGACCAAACGGAGCCGGCAAGACGACGATATTTTATATGATTGTCGGGTTGATCGTTCCGGATGCAGGGGAAATTTTTTTAAATGGCAGAGAAATCACCGACCAGCCCATGTATATGCGCGCCAAGCTGGGAATTAGTTATTTGCCTCAGGAGGCGTCTGTGTTCCGACGTCTTTCAGTGAGGGAAAACATCATGGCGGTGCTTGAACTGGTTTTACGTGATTCAAGCCAGCGCGAAAGGCGATTGAATGAGATTTTAGAGGATTTGGATATTCAACACATTCAATCCGTGAAGGGATATGCCCTCTCCGGTGGCGAACGAAGGCGTGTGGAAATTGCCCGGGCATTGGCCACAGAGCCTACTTTTATGCTCCTTGATGAGCCTTTCGCAGGCATCGACCCTATCGTGGTTCACGATATCCAGGACATTGTGGTGGGCTTAAAGGATCGGGGAATCGGAGTCATCATCACGGACCATAACGTGCGCGAGACCCTTCAGATATCCGACAGGGTGTACATTATCAACGAGGGTCGGATACTGGAGTCTGGCCTCCCAGAGGAAATTGCCGTAAGCGATAAGACCCGGGATGTCTATCTGGGCGAAAAATTTCGTCTCTGAGGCGAGAGGAATAAGACAATGGCTTTGCAGCATAGGATGGCAACGAGGGCGGAGCAGCGTCTCGTCATGACGGCCATGTTGCGGCAGGCGATTGGCCTTTTGTCTCTGAGTCGCATGGAAATGCAACAAGCCGTTCAACAGGAAATGCTGGACAATCCCTTGCTGGAAGAACTTCAGGACGAAATGAGAGAAGTGGCTGATGGGGAGATGCCAGAGTTGAGGGATGATGTTCCCGAGAGTCCAAATGATGAAAGAGGCGAGGTGGAAATCGATTGGGAAAACATTGTCCAAGACAATTATGATGATTTCTCGCCCCCGTCCTCTGATGATGATTTTCCTTCTCATGAGCAGACCCTGACGCGGCCCGATACGTTGCATGAACACCTGGAGTGGCAATTGAGTCTTTCGGTAGTTCCTGAGCCGGTAGCTAGAGTCGCCGAGCAAATTATTGGGAATATAAACGATGAGGGTTACCTTGAGGCTGAAGTGGAGGAATTGGCGACCGGCGTGGATTTGGGCCCTCTCGAGGCTGATAGGGCATTGGCGCTGGTGCAGGGATTCAACCCGCCCGGCGTTGCTGCGAGAACACTTCAAGAATGCCTACTTATACAATTGAAAAATTCTGCTTTATCGGTTAATGGAAATAGCCATTTCTTGGATTTGGCGCGAGTCTTGGTGCTTAAGGATATCGAGAAGATAGGTGAGGCGCAGTACGCGAAACTCGCCAAGGCCAATAGCGTCGATGTGGGTGACATCATTGAGGCCATCCACATTATTCGAAGCCTCGATCCTTGTCCGGGTTTACAGTTTTTCGAGGAAAGAGTAGAGGTAGTGGTCCCGGATGTGAGCGTCACCAGAAGAGGAGATGATTATGAGGTGACGCTCAATGATGATGGCCTGCCGTTCCTGCGCGTCAATTCTCTTTACGCGGCCATGGTTGCCGACAAAGCGGGAACTTCTCCCGATACGCGGAAATATTTGGAGGAAAGGCTTAGGAGCGCGACCTGGTTTGTTAAAAGTATAGAACAAAGAAGGCAGACGATTCTGAAAGTTTCCCGGAGCATTGTCCGTTTCCAAAAGGATTTCCTGGACCGTGGCGTGAGTTGTTTAAAACCCCTGGTTTTGAGAGATGTGGCACAAGACATCGGGATGCATGAATCGACCGTAAGTCGTGTAACGACGGGCAAGTACATGGATACGCCGCAGGGTGTTTTGAGCTTCAAATATTTTTTCCACAGCGGATTGGAATCGAGTGCGGGAGGGAGCGCCTCTTCTGTGGCTGTTAAGGAAATCATCAGGAAAATGGTGCAACAGGAAAACCCTCAAAAGCCGCTCACCGACCAACAAATCGTGGACAGGCTCAAACAGGATGACGTGGCGATAGCGAGGCGCACGGTGACTAAATATCGCAAAGAACTGCGTATCTCTCCCACTAGTAAAAGACGCAAAGTATATAAATGACGCCCAAGTGTGGCTTGTGCGTTGATTCGCATTTCGCCCCCACGCACTCCGTGGTTCACAGGGGCGGGGCACGAAGCCTCATGGCTAGTGGTTTATCTGAAAAACTCGAAGATGTTTGTTATCATCCACGAAGGCTGGGCGTTCCAACATCTGGTAAGTAGCATGGTGCTCGGAGGTTTGCTAGGGAAATTCACTCTCATCCCCGAGGGCGGACATTGCATTCCATGAGGCGTATTGATTGTCGAGGAACGTGATGAGTAAGCTTTCGGTATCTCAATTGTACGAAGACCTGCGTGAAGAGTTGAGGTTATCCATACTCTCGGGCGAATCCGGTATGGGCCGCCAGATTAATCATACGCACTTTCAGAAAAATGGTTTGCCTCTTGCCGGATTTTTGAAAGCCGTGCATCCGGACAGGGTTCAGGTGTGGGGCAACACCGAGGTCGGTTTTTTGGAAGACCTGAAGGAGGAGGAGCGAATCGAAGCGGTGCGCAAATATTTTCGTATGCCGCTGTGCGCCGTGCTGGTTACGGGTGGGAAATACATTGTCCCGAGCATCAAGGAGGCATCCGATCAATACGGTGTGCCGATTATGCTCTCGGGATTGCACGGCAAGGAGTTGATGCCGAAATTGTCGGGATATCTCGAGGAACACCTTTCCCAGCATGCGCGGCTGCATGGCGTTCTTGTGGATTTGTATGGTGTCGGCGTACTTATTCAAGGGAAAAGCGGCATCGGGAAAAGTGAGTGTGCGCTCCATCTCGTCACACGAGGACATCGGCTCGTCGCCGACGATGTGGTGGATATCCAGTTGCGCGGGAATGAGTTGGTCGGAAAAAGCACGGAACTGCTCAAACACCATATCGAGGTGAGAGGGCTTGGAATCCTGAACCTGAAAGATCTTTTCGGCGTCGTGGCGATTCGATATGAAAAAAATGTCGACATCATCGTTGAGTTGATCCCCTGGAGCCCGGACTTGTCTTTCGAACGTCTCGGAATCGACATCGAGACTCAAAACATCTTGGACAAATACTTGCCGCACGTGAAAATTCCCGTTGCTCCAGGGAGGAATATCCCCACGCTCATTGAGGTAGCGGCCAGGAACCTTTTGTTGCAAAGAATGGGCTATTTCTCGGCAGAAGAATTCAGCCGTGCTCTCTCCGCCCGGATTGCGCTCGAATCGACGAGCTAGACGGACGGGGGAAAAGAAGAGGTTTCGCATGATAGGTTTGGTGATAGTCGGTCATGGGGATTATCCGGATGCGTTGCTGCATGCGGCCGAGTCCGTATTGTCCGGCGCAACCCAAATGAAGGCACTGTCCTTGAAACCTGACGCCGACCCCGCCGGATTCACGGAAAAAATTGAAAAAGCAGTTACTGAGGTAGAATCGGGCGAGGGGGTGATTATTATGACGGATATGATGGGGGGTGCTCCTACGAATGCGGCCCTCGCCATGCTGAACCATCCTGGGGTAGAAGTAGTGACGGGAGTGAATTTGCCGATGCTTTTGAAATTGTCGTTCATCAAGGGAAAGACCGTCTCCGAAGCGGCGCGTTTTTTGGTGGAGTATGGGAGGCGGAACCTGGCCCAACCGAGCGAAATGATCAATTCCGTGAAACAACGCCCAGCCAAGGAGGAATGAACGCCGTTATGGCGGAAGAAAGAGTCGGCATTAGCAATCAAATGGGGCTTCATGCCAGGGCAGCGGCCAAATTCGTGAGGCTATCGAGCAAATTCGAGAGTGAAATTTTCGTTCGATTCCGTGATATGGAGGTAGATGGGAAAAGCATTATGGGCGTCATGATGCTTGCCGCAACTCCCGGATCGGAACTCCTCATAAGCGCGTACGGTTCGGATGAAGATGCGGCGGTGGCCGAATTGGCGGACTTGATCCGGTCTGGCTTTGGAGAGATGGAATAGAGTTTACTGAAAACGCGCAGGATATGCAAAAACACATTATTTTGATGTGAATTATATGAAACTACGTTTAAAGTATTGATAAATAATACTTTAATATAGATATTTTGCGTGAAGAAATTTTCGTCTCGGCGCGAATCCGGCGATTTCCTCATAGGTAGTTTTACGAATAAACAACATTTTCCCCGGGCACTTCCGTCCAAATTCAAGAAATGATAAAAGACGCCAGAAAATGGATATAGTCTAGTGAGGCGTTCTTGTTCGATTCAATGGCGACCTCCAATTCCTGGGAGATTGTAGATGGGTTCCAATCATGGGAGAAATTACATTTTTACTTCCGAGTCCGTCTCGGAAGGACATCCTGACAAAATTGCCGATCAAGTTAGCGATTCTGTTTTAGACGCCATTTTTCATGACGACCCTAACGGTCGCGTTGCATGTGAAACGCTCATCACGACGGGTATTGTATTCGTGGCCGGTGAGATTACGACGGTGGCGAATTATGATGCGCGCGAGATCGCACGCGAGACGATACGGCAAATCGGCTACGACAATTCGGCATATGGTTTTGATTGCAATACATGTTCGGTCGTCACGGCGATAGACAAGCAATCTCCCAACATCTCTCAAGGGGTGACGGAAGGAGAGGGCCTTTTCCAGGAACAAGGCGCGGGCGATCAAGGGATGATGTTTGGATTCGCTTGCCGGGAATCAGAGGAATTGATGCCCCTGCCCATCATGTTGGCCCATAAGTTGGTTCGCAGAACATCGGAAGTGAGAAGAAGTGGCGCTTTGGACTACCTGAGGCCTGACAGTAAAAGCCAGGTGTCCGTCCGCTATGAAGACGACAAACCTGTGGCAATCGACAATGTTGTCATCTCCGCTCAGCATTCTCCGGACGTGAGCCTCGAGCAGATACGCGAGGACATCATTCAGGAGGTGATACGTCCCATACTCCCGGATGGTATGACGACAGAGGATACTGAATTTTATGTGAATCCAACCGGGCTTTTCGTCATTGGCGGGCCGATGTGCGATACGGGGCTTACGGGCCGGAAAATCATCGTGGATACTTATGGAGGATATAGTAGACACGGAGGTGGCGCATTTTCAGGGAAAGACCCCTCGAAGGTGGACCGCTCAGCCGCCTACATGGGGAGATATATCGCCAAGAACATCGTTGCCGCAGGACTTGCGGAGAAAGCGGAAGTGCAACTCGCTTACGCCATTGGCGTGGCGGACCCCGTTTCCGTTTTGGTGGATGATTTTGGAACGGGCCATGTGGATCCGAATGATCTCTCAAGAGCCATCCGCGACGTATTCGGCCTCAAACCCAGGGAAATTATCGAACAACTCGACTTGCGCCGCCCCATCTTCAAAAACACGGCGGCTTATGGCCACTTTGGCCGTGATGAACCTGAGTTCACCTGGGAGAAAACGGATAAGATAGCCGATTTGAATACTGCTGTCGGAGCGTAAAATATCGTAACGCGAAATAACTGATTTTAACCGTGGGAGATTTTGGAGAAGAAATGGATTCTGACATCAAGGACAAAAGCTTGGCAGGGCAGGGCGCATTGCGGATGGAATGGGCCTCCCGGAGTATGCCCGTTCTGAATATGATTCTGGAGAGATTCGAGAGAGAAAAGCCACTCAAGGGCGTACGCATCGCCGCTTGTCTGCATGTGACGACGGAGACCGGGTATTTGATGAAGACTTTGGCCGCCGGTGGCGCCGAGGTGAGTCTTTGCGCATCGAATCCGCTTTCGACCCAAGACGATCTCGCCGCGAGCCTGGTGGAGAACGAGGGGATTCCCGTCTACGCCATCAAGGGAGAAGATAGGGATACCTACTATAGCCATATGGCGTCCGTGTTGGACGGCAGACCCCACATCACGATGGATGATGGAGCGGATCTCGTGACCCAGGTATTGACGGATCGAAGAGAGTTGATTCCCGATATCCTCGGAAGCACTGAGGAGACGACTACCGGGGTGATTCGGCTTCGGGCCATGGCGGCTGATGGCGTGCTGGAATTTCCCGTCATCGCTGTGAACGATGCGAATACCAAACATTTCTTTGACAACCGCTATGGAACGGGCCAGAGCACAATAGACGGGATTATTCGCGCCACGAATAGATTACTGGCGGGCTCCGTTTTTGTCGTCTCGGGCTATGGCTGGTGCGGGAAGGGGCTAGCGAGCAGAGCGCGGGGCATGGGGGCCAATGTCGTCGTAACCGAAGTGACGCCTCTCAATGCGCTGGAAGCCTTGATGGATGGACATCGCGTCATGCCCATCGCCGAGGCGGCCGAGATAGGGGATTTCTTCTGTACCGTCACGGGCGATACGAGCGTGATTCGCCTTGAACACATCAAGAACATGAAGGATGGAGCCATCATATCCAACTCCGGGCATTTCGATGTGGAAATCGATGTAGCGGGACTCGAGGAAGTGGCCAGGGCGAAGCGTGAAATTCGGGCGCTGGTAGATGAATATACCCTTAAAGACGGAAAAAGGATTATCCTCATCGGAGGTGGCCGCTTGGTGAACCTCGCCACCGCCGAAGGGCACCCAAGCAGCGTGATGGACATGAGTTTCGCCAACCAGGCGCTAGCTGCTGAATATATCGTGCAAGAAGGCAAGAATCTGGGCAGCGAAGTGTATCCGGTGCCCCAGGAGTTGGACGATGATATTGCGCGTCTGAAACTACAGAGCATGGGCGTGAAGATTGATACGCTGACTGAAGAGCAGGAGAAATACCTGAAGAGTTGGCAGCAGGGCACTTAGAGCTGCTCCGCATTCAATACGCCGCCCGCTGCGGGGGAAGTTTCTGTGGCCGGAAATTTGGTCGCCACGTTGTGTAGCAGAAAAAAGACCGAACCGCAGTCGGGGAATTTATTTCTCATCTTCGTTTTTCTTCTTGTCTTTTGGGCGGAGGGTGGGGGTACCGCGCTTGCCGCGCGCGAATTGGACGCGCGCATTCTTGGGGTTCGGCAATTCTCCACCACAAGTTATGCACGGATAGTCTTGATAGTGAACCAAGAAATATTTGGTTTTAAATCGGGCGTCTTGAAGGGGCCCACGCGAATTTTTATTGACATCCCTCGCGGGCGCATTGAACGAGGCGCTCAAATTCCGAAATTTCAACCAGGAAGAAGTATCGTATCTCGGCTTAGGTTCGGCAAACCGAAGAAGAACAGCTTGCGCCTCGTGGTTGATATTGCGAAAAAACATGATATCAAACACCGAATTTTCACTCTCCCGAGTCCGCAACGCATCGTAATTGACGTATGGGCGAAAAGCACGGTCACCTCGAAACTTGCAAAGAGGGAAGGGCCCAGGCGTTCGAAACCGGGAAAATCCGACCGCGCGCGCAGGGTGCCTCCCCGCGGAAAACTCTCCGGGAGGTTGAAGCGCCGTGAGATGAACTCGGCCCAAAGGTTTCGCCACGGCCTTGGCAGAATCGTCTTGGACCCAGGGCATGGTGGCAAGGACCCGGGCGCAGTCGGTCGGTCCGGCCTGAAAGAAAAAAGTATCGCCTTGGACATTGCGCTTCGTATGAAACGAGTGCTGAGGCGAATCCTGCCCGGAAACCGAATCTATCTCACCAGAACTTCTGATCGATATATTTCCCTTCACCGCAGGACATCGTTTGCCAACGATCATGATGCGGATATCTTTGTGTCGATCCATGCAAACAGCGCACGTTCGCGGCGCATCCATGGAATCGAAACCTACCTTCTGAGTGAGGCCTCATCGAAAAGGGCGCTTAGGTTAGCGGCCAGAGAAAGCGGGACGACCCTCGCGCGGATGAGCGATTTGCAAAAGATACTGCATGACCTCGGGTTGAGGTCGAAGGTCAAGGAGTCGCGGGAGTTGGCGCAACAGGTTCAGCAAGCGATGCTTTCGCGTCTCAGGCCGGGCTATCTCGGCGTCCGGGATTTGGGCGTGAAGCGGGGGCCGTTTTATGTGCTCCTCGGTGCTCAGATGCCGAGCATATTGGTCGAGGTCGCCTTCATGTCGAACCGCAGAGAAGTGCGACGAATGCGCAGCCCGAAATATCGCCAAGCGCTTGCGGAAGGGATTGCAAAAGGTATGATGCAGTTTGTGGGTATCGGCTCCAGAAAAGCCGGAACGAGCGCCCTGAAGCGCTGAAGCGCATTTTTCTCATCTGGAAACACTTCCATGGCTTCTCCCGTCTTCGTCATCGTCGGTCGCCCGAATGTGGGGAAATCCACGTTCTTCAATCGTCTCATAGGCAGACGCGACGCTATCGTGCAGGCAGAGCCAGGAGTAACCCGGGACAGGCGTTACGGCGAGGGCGACTGGGAGGGCAAGAAATTTCTCGCCGTCGACACGGGTGGCATCGTTGCATCGGAAGGCGATCCGTTCTTACCGAAAATTCAGGAGCAGACGGCGGCCGCCATGGAGGAAAGCGATGTCGTTTTGTTCCTGGTTGATGGAATCGAGGGTCTCCTTCCCGGGGATCATGAAGTCGCGCAAATGATCCGCATCTCACAAAAACCGGTGCTTCTCATCGTGAACAAATCCGATTCCAAGCGCACGCGTGAGACGGAATGGGATTTTTACCAACTGGGTCTTGGGGAAGTTTGGCCCGTTTCTGCGGAGCATGGATCGGGCGTGTCCGATGTGATGGATGAGGCGATTCGCATCGCATCGAGTGCAACCGAGACCGAGGAGGCCGAGGGCGCGGATGAGCGTCGCATCGCCGTCGTCGGTCGCCCGAATGTGGGAAAATCCTCTTTTGTGAATCAAATTCTAGGAAGCGAGCGAACTCTGGTGAGTCCTGTGCCAGGTACGACGCGAGACCCGGTCGATTCCCTTTGTGTGAGAGAGGGAAAATCTTATCGCCTCGTGGATACGGCCGGCATCAGGAGAAGAGGAAAGATTGGCAAGCGCCAGGTGGAAGCGGTGAGCATGATTATGGCTTACCGCAGCATAGAGCGCGCCCAGATCGCTGTGCTTCTCATCGATGCGACGGAAGGTCCGAGAACAATGGACGCGCAGATAGCCCGCCACATCAAGGAATCCGGCCGCGCCTGCGCGATTTTGTTGAACAAATGGGATCTGCTGGCGAAAGAGGGCAAAACCTTTGACGAGAAAGTACGTGAGATCAAAGACAAACTGGTCCACATCCATTTCGCGCCGGTTCTTTCGGTGTCCGCCCTGACGGGGCAGAGATGTGAGCGTGTTTTTGATGTGGTGGAGAAGATATATGCGTCTCATGTCAGGCGTGTGCCCACCGGACAACTGAATCGGGCGATTTCGGAAATCATTCATGCGCACCCCCCGCCCAGCATTTCGGGGGGGCGACGCCCCAAGGTGTATTATGCCACGCAAAGCGCTGTTTCTCCGCCTCATGTCATACTCTTCACGAGTCTCACAAGCAAAATTCCCGTGGAGCAATACGGGAGGTACGTGGAAAACAGATTGAGAGAGCGGTTTAATTTTGAGGGTACGCCGCTTCGGGTCAGCTTCCGCCAAAGGGGGACGAGCGCTCCACGAAGGCAAAGCAGAAAAGCAAGGCGATAACTTCAAGGAATTTCGAGAGTTTGGAGTAAACGCATCGCTCCATAGTTCATGCCTAGCTTTAATGATACCCCGCAAGTAATTCATTCTGATTGACAAAGCGGCCTCTTGATGGCAGGATTCTATGAATACATGTTTTTCGCACTCATCACCGAGTCGGGCACGAGACACTTATGAAACGTCACGTTGCCAAGAGACTGATATCAGAGGAGTTGAGGTAGATGGCGGCGCACGAAACAGATAAAATTCGAAACATCGCTTTTGTGGGAGAAGGAGGGAATGGAAAAACTTCTCTCGTGGAAGCCTGCCTCTTCACTGCGGGAAGCACGGACAGGCAAGGAAAAGTTGATGCGGGCAGCACAATACTCGATTCGGAACCCGAAGAAGTGAAGAGAAACTCCTCCATCTTGGGAGCAGTGGCCTACGCCGATTGGAACAAGCATCGTTTCAATCTTCTCGATACCCCGGGGTATTCGAATTTCATATCGGATACCGTCGCAGCCATCCGCGCATCTGACAACGCAGTCGTCGTGCTGAATTCTCACTCAGAGCCGAAGGTAATTACCGAAAAAGTTCTGGGCTGGGCCGAGGAAGAAGGTTTGTGCTCATTCATATATCTGAACCAGATGGATCATGAGCAAGCTGATTTGAGCCGCGCGATGGAATATGCGGGCAAAACGATCGACAAGCGTCTCGTAGTATTGCAGCTACCCATGAATCCGGGCGCCGATTTTAATGGGGTCGTCGATCTCATCTCCGGCAAAGCTTACACCTACGAGGTGGAGGGCAATGGAAAGGGTGTGGAGAGCGACGTTCCGC
Organism: bacterium; assembly: GCA_965221165.1. Lineage (GTDB taxonomy): Bacteria > UBA8248 > UBA8248 > UBA8248 > UBA8248 > Bin107. The sequence continues at coordinate 177,510 of CBDCRP010000003.1, read as the reverse complement.
CGGAACTTGCCGATGCCTACGAAGAGTATCGCGGGCAGCTTGTCGAGTTTGCCGCAGAGACGAACGAAGAAGTGCTCGAGAAGTATTTGGAGGGAGAGGAACTCTCGCCGGAGGAGATCGTTCAGGGATTGCGCCAAGGCATTCAGGAGGGTTCCTTCTTCCCGGTTTTATGCGGGTGTGGTTTGAAAAACGTAGGTACGGATCTTTTGCTCAAAGCGATTGAGCAGTTCGGCGCTTCGCCTTTTGCGCATGAATTCAAGGCGAAGAACAATAGCGGCGAGGAGGTGAGCGTCAAAGCGGAGGCGAGCGAGCCTTTCCGCGCCTTGGTGTTCAAGACGGTTGTGGACGCTTTCGCCGGTAAGTTGAATTACTTCCGCGTAGTCTCGGGCGAGGTTTCTTCTGATATCGGTGTTCTCAACACGACGCAATCGGAAAAAGAGAGAATCGGTTCTTTGCTCTTCATTCAGGGGAAAGGGCAGTCACCCGTCTCCGACAGGCTTGTGCCCGGAGACATCGCCGCGCTCGCTAAACTGAAAACTACGAGAACGGGGGATACGCTTTGCGACGAGGCCGGTGCAGTCGTGATGGAGCCCATCAACTTTCCTTCGCCAGTCATCTCCTACGCCGTAGCGCCGAAGAGTAAGGGAGATGAGGAGAAACTCAGTACGGCCCTCGCGCGCCTGCGCGATGAGGACCCCGCGCTCACCATCAGCCGTGATCCCCAAACGAAAGAGATGCTTCTTTCGGGTCTGGGTGTTTTGCACATCGAGGTGATGGTGGAGCGCATCAAACGCAAATATGGAGTGGAAGTGGAAATGAAGACCCCGCGCGTGCCCTATAAGGAAACGATCAAGGGCAGAACCAAGGTGCAGGGCCGCTATAAGAAACAAACGGGTGGCCGAGGGCAGTTTGGGGACACCTGGCTCGAGATTGAACCGTTGCAGCGCGGAAGCGGGTTCGAATTCGTGGACAAGATTGTAGGCGGAGCGATTCCAAAAACATTTATTCCGGCCGTGGAGAAGGGAATTGTAGAAGCTATGGACTCCGGAACCTTGGCCGGCTATCCGGTGACGGATCTGAGAATCACGCTTTATGACGGTAGTTTTCACAATGTCGACAGCTCCGAGATGGCATTCAAGATAGCCGGTTCGCTCGGCTTCAAAAAGGGTGTGCAGGAATGCAAGCCGACTCTCCTGGAGCCCATCATGAACATAGACATCATCGTTCCAGAAGAATATATGGGCGACATCATCGGGGACATGAATTCGCGCAGGGGCAGGGTGCTGGGCATGGACCCCGGCGTTGGAGGCAAGCAGGTCATCAAATCCCAGGTTCCCATGGCGGAAGTGTTGAACTATGCGCCCGCGCTGCGGTCGATTACTGCGGATCGGGGTGATTTCTCCATCGAGTTTTCACACTATGAGGAAGTGCCGGGACAGATCTCTGAGAAAATCGTATCCGAAACGGTGCTTGCCCGTGAGAGCGAGTGATTTTCGCATATAGAGGATTCTTATCATGGCGAGAAAAGGTGTGAATCTTCTCGAAGGCGATGATGAGGAGGAAAGGGAAGGCGATCCCGAGGAAGATTTCGGAGACGACGGGGGAAGTTATGAGCGGCGTAGGGGTGGCTTCGTCGATGTCTTGATGGTCATCCTGTTCGTCTGTGTCATGCTGGGCGGAGTGGCATGGGCGGGATATCAGTTTTGGTGGCTCCCCAAGGTCAAGAAAACGGCGCAACTCAAAAGAACCCGCATGAAGCAAGAACAGCAAAGAAGAATGCATTTGGCGAAATTGAGAAGTGAAGCTGAGAGCGCAAAACGGGCTCCTGGCTTTCCTGGGCGGTCTCAGAAGGCCTCCGATAGCGCCGCTCAGAGTCAAAAAAGAGCGCTCGGGCCGCCGAATCGGACCATACGACCTGAGCGACCCGCACCCTTGAAGCCGGCTGAAAAGCCGCCGCTCCTCCCTACGGCTTCGATAACGGAAAAGCCTGCCGCATCACAGATTACGAAAGCAAAGCCAAAGCGTGAAATGGCGATGGCCGGGAAAATCTCCGAGAAAAAAACGGGAGCCAGTCGCCCGAATCTCATGAGAAAACAGGTCGTTGAAAAAAAGACCGAAAAGGTGAAAGCGAAAAGGCCAGAAGGGGCGGGCGTTCGCAAGTTGCCTCGTGGTTTTTATTACAGCGTTCAGGTGGCTTCCTGTAGTACAAATCGTTGCGCGGAATCATTTTCGAAACGTTTGCTGGGCAAGGGGTTTTCCGTCTTCAAGGTGGCGAGCACAGGCCGTGCGAAGGTACGTGGTGGTCAAATGACGGAAGTGCGCCTCGGCTCGTTTTCGAGCCTTGCTGAAGCGCGGGCGCTGGCGAGCGAGGCCAGGAAGAACAAGATCGGAGCCAGGGTATATCGATATGCCAATCAATGGAGAGTGGCCGCGGGAAGTTTCAGGAATTTGGAAGATGCCGCCATTCTCCTGGATCGTGCGGAGGATTCTGGTTTTCGTGGCGAGCTTGCCTCCCGGCTTCAGAGCAGAACCAAAAGGAGGCTTTACACAATAAGGACGGGGAAATTCAAGACCCATCGTGATGCGTTGGTTTACAGAAAAAAAATTCGTCTTGCAGGATTTTCTGATGCCATCGTAGTGCGTCGAAGGTCGAAAAAATAGGGAGTCAGCTATGGCTCAAATCGCTCGAGATCAGCATATACCCGACAAGTTGTTCTTTAAGATCGGTGAAGTAGCGGAGTTGACGGGTACGAAGCCCCATGTGCTTCGCTACTGGGAGAGCGAGTTTCGAATGCTCCGGCCCGCAAAAGGTGACTCTGGACAACGGGTATACCGCCGCAAGGATGTGGAACTCGTTTTTTCGATCAAGCAATTATTGTACGAAGAGAACTTCACCATTGCCGGAGCCAAGAAACAACTTCAAAAGCAAAGAGCTGCGCGGTCCGAAGCAAACAAGGCGGCGAAAAAGCCTGTCGGGGCCGAGCCGGGAATTGCCCCTTTGTTGCCGTTAGAGACCCAAAGCGAGAAGAGCATCGATCTGGCGTGGATTCGGAAAGAACTCAGGGAAATACTCGAAATTCTCAATGGGAAACGTTGAGACTCGCCTGGACGTGTTTCTCGAACGCATACAATTCTCCGGGAGTGATATCAAAACTATCACCTTATGCGTACTTGAGATGTGCGCGTATGGTGCTCACAGGTGTGTGTTCGGGTTTTGGATCTCTCGCGGGGCATCGGTGTAGTGGCAAGGAGAAACGCGATTTCTTCGGGTGCCTCATCACGGACGATATTTCGGAGAGCGATTGACGGCTCGGTCCGTTCCACTTATCGTGCCCTCCGGTCATTTCCGATGCGGTAAACGACGCGAGAGACTTGGTATGTGAAAGGGGTGGCTCGGGAATGGTTGGGAGCGTTCCCGGTGAAATTATTGGTGCTGGCGCGGGGCTTCAGTGACAAAGGATGGTGGTGCGATGGCTAGAACTTTCAGAAAAGAAATTCGGCAGCCGGATGCTTTGCAGACCTACGGAAGAAAGGCGCTCGTCTGGTTCATCGAGAATCAGAAGATTTTCTATGCGGGGTTAGCGGCCGTCGTTTTGGTGGCGGCCATTTTCGTGGGATACCGTATGTGGGATGAACGTGCGCGGGAAAAAGCGTCCTTGGCGTATGGTTTGGCCAAAATCGCGTCCCCGGACGGAAAAGGAGAGGCCGTGGAAGCCGCGCTTCAACAGGTGTCGGACAATTATCCACGCTCGCGTCCGGGTCTTTTGGCGCGATTACATCTGGCGGCCTTGCTGCGCGAAAGAAAAGAATACCAAGGCGCGCGAGCCCAGTATGAGCTCGTGGCCAAGAGCAGCATTTCCTCAGAGACCGACAAGGAACTAGCCAAACGGGGGGTGGCCTCCGTCTTGATGCTGCAGGGTGCCTGCACCGAAGCTATCCCGCTGTGGGAGTCGATTCTGGGCAAAGGGAGCCTTTTCACGTCCGAGGATTTGTATGTATCCATCGCCGATTGCCAGGAGAAGCTCGGCCGAGCGGAGGATGCACGAAAGACGTATGAAGAGTTGAGCAAAAAACACCCGGAGAGTCCGTTTTTGCCTGAACAAATCCGCTCGAAACTGAGCAACGCGAAAGCCCTCAAATAGAGGGTGCCCGAAAAAGCCCTGATATAGCGACGATAAGATATATTATGTAAAATTATATCTCTGGGCTTTTTTAGGCATTTGCTAGAACTTCCCTGCATGACAGACAAGGCTATGACGAACTACCCCCAGGATCTACCCCCCAATTAACGGACATTCCTGTTGGTGAAGGAATGTTTTCGTCAATATGTAAAAGTTTGATTTATGAAATGTAGTACTTTAAGAATATCTAATATTATATTATAAATAAATGATTTATATATTTCACATTATTATTTTACACTAATAAACCTTCTTCTGATACACGAATTTCTCAAGACACGTCTGTTATGCCGAGCCACTTCAACGTCTTGCTCTTCGCTTAGGATCTATGTGAAAAGTGCGAACATGAACGAAAAAATCAGGAGCGATGCTTATCGTTCCGGGAGAACCGGGTCGGCATGGCCTTCTACGTCGAGTTCAAATCCCGCATCGCGAATCATGCTGTGTGCTGCGGCCGACTCCTGGCCGGATGTGGTGAGGTAGCCGTCGACGAAGATGGAGTTGGCGGGAAAGAGCGCCAGAGGCTGCAATTCTCTCAGTTGGACTTCCCTTCCCCCGGCGACGCGAATTTCTGAACGGGGATTATAGAAGCGCATCAGACACAATAGCTTGAGACAGGTAGTTGGACCTAACAAGGGCTTTCCCTCGAGCGGTGTGCCGCCGATGGGGTTGAGAAAGTTGACCGGTATGGATTCGGGCGCGAGTTCACTCAGCGCTTCACAAACGGCGATGACGTCGTCGGTGTTCTCCCCTTGCCCGAAAATTACCCCGGAGCACAATTCAAGGCCGGCTCCACGCGCCGCACTCAGGGTGTCCATGCGGTCGTCATAGGTGTGCGTGGAGCAGATTTGGGGATAATAGCGCGCGCTCGTATTGAGGTTGTGGTTCAGGCGATCAACGCCCGCCTCGTTGAGCCTGGCGGCCTGGGAGGCTTCCACCAGGCCGAGAGAACAGCACACGGAAAGGCGATGGTGTGATTTGATTCTGGAGACGGCGCGGCAGAGTTTTTCAATTTCCGTATCCGACGGCCCTCGTGCGCTGATGACGATGCAATAGCGTCTTGAACCGGCCGCCTCGGCCCGAGAAGCTCCTTCGAGGAGCTGTTCTTCATCCACAAGCTCGTATCTGTTGATTTGAGTGCTGGAGACGGCGGATTGAGAGCAATATCCACAATCCTCCGGGCAGATGCCGCTTTTGGCGTTGATGAGGTAGTGAATCTGCACTTTTTTTCCGAAATAGGCTTGCCGCACCGAAAAGGCGGCGTCGAGAAGCTGAAGGATCTCATCATCCGGCGCGTTGACGATCGAGAGCGCCTCTTCTCGTTCGGGTCTTTCATCTTCAAGGGTGCGCCGCGCCAATTCGTGGTAATTCAAAGCATCGTTCCTTCTATTGGGCGTCTTGAGCGAAACTTAGCGCGCCGCCCCACTCTTTGGCAAACGAGCGTGGCGAAGATAGACAAAATGGCCAATACTTCTCTTGTCTCTAATGTTCGTCTGACCTATGATGAATTTGCTTTTTATAAACTTAAAGTAATTTATTATATTATTGTATCATTATATTTTAAATCAACGAGGTAAATGATGAAAGTTAGCGCAACACTTGAGCAAGAATTACGCGCAGCTATTGATGGTGAAGTGCGCTTCGATGCTTTCACCAGAAAAATATACAGCACCGACGCGAGCATGTACGAAATTGAACCCGTGGGCCTCGTGCTGCCTAAAACGGATGCCGACGTGGAAAAAACGCTTCGAATCGCCCAAAGACACAACGTCGCCATCCTCCCCCGGGGCGGCGGAACCAGCCTCGCCGGCCAGACCGTGGGTGAAGCCTTGGTGCTTGATTTTTCCAAATACATGAACCAGGTGCTCGAATTAAACGCCGATGAGGAATGGGCGCGTGTCCAGCCCGGTCTGGTTCAGGATCATTTTAACGATTACCTGAGCCCACGCGGATTCGTTTTCGGCCCCAACACCTCCACGAGCAGCCGCGCCACCATCGGCGGCATGTTGGGGAACAACTCCTCTGGTTCTCGCTCCATCGTCTACGGGAAGACGGTGGATCACGTCATCGAAGTTTCCGGTTATTTCGCCGATGGAGAGCCCTTCTCTTTCAGGCCTGTGGATACGGATTCTCTCGTAGACCTCATGCGTCAGGATTCGAGAACAGGCAGGCTCCATAAGGCGCTGAAAGATATCGTGGACGACCAGCGGGGGGAGATTGAAGACCGCTACCCAAAAATCATGCGCCGCGTGAGCGGATACAACCTCGATGAACTCGCCAGGGAGACGCAGCCCTTCAACCTCGCCAAGCTCATGGTGGGCGCCGAGGGTACGCTGGCCGTGGTCACCGAAGCCAAGGTGCGCGTGTGCCCCAAGCCCAAGGCGCTCGGCGTCCTCGTGGTTCATTTCCACAGCATCGAAGAGGCTCTCGCCGCGAGCACGACGATTTTGGCCCACGACGTGGCGGCGATAGAGATCATCGACAGGGTGATCATCGAGCTCGCCAAGCAGAACCTCGAAGCCCAGCGCCTCATGAGCAGCTTCGTGGTGGGCGATCCCGATTCTTTCCTGACGATTGAGTTTTTCGCCGAAAACGACGATGAAGCCAAAGAGAAAGTCAGGCGTCTCCATGATGAACTGGAAGCGAAGAACATCGGCTACGCGCGCGTTCCGCTGGATGATCCCGCCCACAAGCAGGACTGCCTGAATATGCGAAAGGCGGGATTGGGCTTTCTCCTCGGACGGCGGGGCGACTGGAAGCCCTGCGCCTTCGTGGAGGATTGCGCGGTGGCCCCCGAGCGACTCCTGGATTATTACCGGCATTTCGAGGCCATCATGAAGAAGTACGATACGGCCACCTCCTACTATGGCCACACGAGTGTGGGCCTGTTGCACCTGCGCCCGCTCATCAATCTCAAAGACGATACGGAGATCGAGAAAATGGCCGCCATCGCCGAGGAGGTCTCGGACCTCGTGCTCGAATACGGCGGCGCCATGAGCGGAGAGCACGGCGACGGTCTGGCGAGAAGCCAGTGGGTGCCCAAGTTCTTCGGCGAGAAACTTTATGGGGCGTTCGTCGAGGTGAAACGGCTCTTCGACCCGGAGAACCGGATGAACCCGGGAAAAATCGTGAACGGCCTCCCCTTTACCCAAAACCTGCGTTTTGACGGGTCTTACAAGACGCCCGAGATACCGACCATCATGGATTTTTCGAGCGACGGCGGTTTCGCGCGCGCCGTTGAGCTTTGCAACGGCGTGGGCGCGTGTCGCAAGCGAGACGGCACGATGTGCCCATCCTACCAGGCGACGATGGAAGAAGAACACTCCACGCGCGGGCGGGCGAACGCGCTCAGGGAAGTCATTGCGAACGGAATACCCGGAGAGGATCTGGGCAGCGAGCGCCTCTATGAGGTGTTGGACCTTTGTCTGTCGTGTAAGGGTTGCAAGGCGGAGTGTCCATCGAGCGTGGACATGGCGAAGATCAAGGCCGAGGTGCTTCAGGCCTATTACGACAAGAACGGCGTGCCCCTGCGCGTACGGATGATGGGCCGCATCGCGCGCATCAACCGCCTGAGCGCCCCGTTGGCGCCAGTCGTGAACTGGACGCTGGGGAATCGCTTCGTGCGCTCCCTGCTGGACAGGTTTTTGGGCATCGACAAGCGAAGAAGGCTCCCTCCCCTGGTGACGCCCACCTTCGAGGATTGGTTCGAGGCTCGTCCCGCCGCTCGGAGTGCCGACACGGCACGGGGAAAGGTTTTGTTCTTAAACGATACGTTTACGAACTTCAATTACCCCGAAATCGGCAAGGCCGCGGTCAAGGTGCTGGAGGCGGCCGGCTTCGAGGTCGGGCTCGCGGAGACGGGCTGCTGCGGGCGCCCCATGATATCGCACGGACTCTTGCGTGAGGGTCAGAAGCTGGCGGAGGAGAACATTGCGAGGCTGACCCCCGCGATAGAGGCGGGACTGCCCATTATCGGAGTCGAGCCGAGTTGTCTGCTCACTTTTCGGGATGAATATCCCGACCTCGTGGCGGGCGATGAGCCAAAACGCCTGGCGGAGAATTCCTACATGCTCGAAGAATTTCTTGAAAGTCTGCACGATAAGGGCGAACTCGACCTGAAGTTCAAGTCCCCGAGACAGCAGAAAGCCCTCTTCCATGGCCATTGCCACCAGAAAGCCCTGGTAGGCACAGGCTCCTCCCTGGGGGTTCTGGGAATGATTCCAGATTTGGAGGTGACTCAGATCCCTTCGGGCTGCTGCGGAATGGCCGGTTCGTTCGGCTACGAGAAAGAACACTTCGACATTTCGATCGCCATCGGCGAGACGAAACTCTTCCCTGCTCTCAGAGCTGGCGCAGAAGACGCCACGACTATCGCCAACGGCGTCTCCTGCCGACAGCAAATCTCCGCCGGTGTCGGCAAAAAGGCGCTCCACATCGCCGAGATGCTCGCCGACGCGCTGGATGATTAGTTTTTAATTTTAATTACATCTACAAACAATAACATGCAGGATATTCTTCATGTCATTGTTTATATTATTTAATCCGGATTCCGAATTACGGAACGCAGGGTTTCGCCGCGTTCCATGGCCTCGAAAGCGGGTTCCACGTCTTCGAGACCAATAACCTTCGTGACCATGCGGTCGAGGTCCAGTTCTCCTTTTTCGTACCAGTCGGCGAGAAGCGGGAAATCCCTCGAAGGCAGACAATCCCCGTACCAGGATACGCGCAGCGCGCCGCCCAGGCCGAAGAACTGGAGCATGGGCAATTCCATCATCATGTCGGGGGCAGGCACGCCGATGAGCGTGCAGGCGCCGGCCAGGTCGCGCGACCACAGCGCCTGGAGAAGCGTCTGGGGCGTTCCCACGGCCTCGAAGGAGTAATCGACGCCGTTTCCGCCGGTGAGGTCCTTGATCGCTTCCACCGGGTCGGTTTCTGACGCATTGACGACGTCGGTGGCGCCGAATTCCCTGGCCCAGTCAAGTTTATTGTCGGCGATGTCGACAGCGATGATTTTCGATGCGCGCGCCATTTTCGCGCCCATGATGACGCTGCAGCCCACGCCGCCGCATCCATACACCGCCACGCTGCTCCCGCGCCTCACCTGCGCCGTGTAGAGTGTGGCGCCTACGCCCGTCATGACGCCGCAGCCGATGAGGCAAGCCTGCTCCGGCGTGCAGGCGGTGGGTACTTTCACCGCCTGTTTCGCAGAGACGATGGTGTACGTGCAGAACGTGCCGATGCCGAGGGAGGGACTTAAAACTTGACCGTCTTTTTTTACGTGCATCTTGGAGGCCGCGTTCAGGCTGGCGGCGCAAAGGTTGGGCTGGCCGATGGAGCAGAACCGGCAGACGCCGCAAGGGGCGCGCCAGGCCAGAACGACGTAGTCGCCCACGGCCAGATCGGATACGCCCTCCCCCACTTCCTGAATGATGCCCGAGCCCTCATGGCCGAGGAGATAGGGGAATTCATCCCCGATTTTTCCGAGTTTGTAGTGTAAGTCCGTGTGGCAGACGCCGCTGGCCTGGATTTTCACCAGCACTTCGCCGGGGCCCGGGGAGTCGAGTTCGATTTCTTCCACTTCCGTGCGCTCGCCCGCTTTTCTTGAAATCACGCCATGGCCGATGATGCTCATACGCTTCCTCCCGGTCGTATATTTTTGATGCGCTCGCTATACTGCGCCGCGCAAACTGAAAATTTCCGTTGACAATTTTATTCTCTCCCACGAGGGATTATCGCGCAAGGAGGCGACATGTCCGAAGATTGGTATCCGCGCTTCTCCGAGAAAGAAATGAGCAGGCGTCATGCGGCCGCGAAGGGCCTGATAGAAGAAGAAGGGCTGGACGCTCTATTATTTTTTGGCTTAGGCGGTACGAACCGCAACGCGCAGGCGAACATCTACTGGCTTTCTTGCTACCGGGATTTCAACCACTGCTATCTGATTTTTCCCAAAGAAGATTCCCCTTCCCTCTTCACGGGCCTCTACAACCATCTGCATAACGCACAAATGCAGTGCATCTTCGAGGATGTGCGTCACGGAGCGTACGGCAATCCCGAGCGCATGGCGGATCAACTCGACGCTCTGGGGCTCGGAAATGCGCGCATCGGCTTGGTGGGCATAAACCCCCGCTTCAAGATTCTGCTGCCCTTCGAGCACATGGACTATCTGACGACGCGTTTCCCCGAGGCGCAATGGATGGACGTGAGCGCCAGATTCAGGGACTTGAGGCTGATCAAGAGCGATGAGGAAATTGAATGGCTGACCGAGGCGGCGCGGCTCACGGACCTCGCCATGGAGGCGGCCACCATCCACGCGAAACCGGGAATTCCCGAAATCGAACTCTCGGGGCGGATGGCCGCTGCCTTCAGGGAGCAAGGCGGCGAGCAGATGGTGCAATTCGTGACGGCCACGCCGATGGCCAATCCCCGCACGCCCGTCCCCTGGCAAAACCCCACCAGGAGAAAGCTCGAGGCGGGCGACGTGCTCATCATGGAGATCAGCGCGGCGTATTATGGTTATGCGGGCCAGAGTTTGCGCACCTTCACCATCGGGGCGGACCCGACGCCTCCCTATCAGGCGCTGCTCGACGCCGCCATCGAGGTGTACGAGGGCGTGGGCAAAACGATGAAGGCGGGAAATTCCGCACAGGCCGTTTTCGAGGCCACCGACCCGCTGCCCGAGAGGGGATTTCAAATATACGATTCCCTCGCCCACGGCTTCGGGACGGACTTGCTTCAGCCCTCCATCGGCATCAGGGGCTCGAACTATCTCGCTCCGCCGGCCGATTTCAAGTACCTCGAAAACATGGTGATGGTCATTCAGCCGAACCCCATGGACTCGGAAGGTCGGGGCGTGCAGATGGGCGATATGGGCATCGTCACCCAGGAGGGGTTCCGCTCCCTGCACACCTTCCCCATGAAGGCGTTCCGGTGCGACGGTTGAATATCTTTTGCCCGATGGGATTGAGTGCTCATTCGTCTTCTTCGTAACGCGCCCGCTCCGTCCATTGCACCATTGAGCATCCGTGCATAAAATCCGGGCGGTATAACAGCCATCCGGGATCACAACAGACGGTTTTTTGGTTCTTGTCAGAAGGAAAACACCGTGGAATTCGTCATCAAAATTTACGACAGGCCCGAAGCCAATGCCTTACGGGATGTTCACAGAAAAGCGCACCTGGATTATCTCAAAGGCTTCGATGACGTCACCCGCTTAGCGGGTCCGTTCTTGACCGACGACGGGAAGCGCGAACTGGGCAGTTTCCGCATTCTGGACCTGGCCGATCGCGCCGCCGCGGAAGAGCACGTGGCCAATGAGCCGTTCATCATCGAAGGGATTCAGGAGCGGCCTTCGATTCGCCGTTGGCGCGGCGCAGTGCCCTACTCCTGGCGCGACTGCCCTAGAAAAGAAGGGAATCTCCAGTTTTATGTCCATGCTTTGGACAAAGCGGACGGGGGCGTAATTCGCAAGGCGCATGGTGAGGCGCACAGCGCCTACCTGACCGAACATGGCGATTCGGTAATGGTGCGCGGCCCCTTGCTCACCGATGATGGGGAAACCAGAAACGGCAGCGTGTTGCTCCTCGATTTTCCCGACATCGAGGCGGCGCGCGCGTTCTGGGCGGAGGAGCCTTATCACCGGGCGGGCCTGTATGAGGGCGTGGAGTTCTACGCCTGGCGCTTCGGGCGGGTGTTCGATCGCTTCAAAACGCCTGTGGAGTAATTCTCATGGCAGCCATTTTCAAAGCCAGGCGGTGAATTCCATTCGCACCCTCTCCTGTAGCGAGCGAATGGCTTTGAGGGACATCTTGAGAACCTGTTTCTCCCTTCGTGACATTGCCGACTTCCTGACATAGCGCGTCGCCTTTTGGAATCTTCTGAAATCCCGTAGTTGCTGGCGTAGCAGGATGAACGTGAGATGCTTGAAGGCGGAGGTGTAATCATCCGCCTCATCATCACTAAAAATCCCCGCTTCATGTAGTTGTCCGATGCGCTGGTAGGTGGAGGTCGTTTCTAGTCCTTCTTTCAGGGCGAGGAGTCTCACGGCCCCGACCAGAGGCAGGATGCCCCCGTGCTTCAGGTTTATGCTCGGGAGAAGCCCCTCTCCCCTTCTCTCCGTGCGCAGCATGCCGAACAGGCCGAGAGCGACGTGTCTGTCGGCCTCGGTTTGAAACATCGCCTGGAGCACGGTGGGTTCCGTTTGCACGAACTTCGTAACGTGTTCCCGCAATTCCCGGCCGAGCGGCAAAGCTCCGCAGACGGTATCGAAGTCGAAGAAGACGTCGCTCAACTGAACCTGGAACGTGCTCCTCTTCTGGAACCAGCGCAGGGTCTGGTATTTCCACTCGGAGATAGATTTGCGCCACAGCGGGTTCGTCGCCATGACGTGGCCCTCGCACAGGGGAAAGCCGATGGCGTCGAGATTCCGGGTCACCAGTTCCGAGAAGCGGATGAAGTAATCGTTTATTTCGTCGTGCCGCTCCACGGGGTAGTCTTCGAGGATGATGCCGTTGTCCTGATCCGGGTTGATGAAGTTCTCCCCCCGACCGCTCGAGCCCATGACGATCACCGCAAAGCGAACGGGCGGCGCACCTCCCCTCTCCTCTTCGATGAGCGTCACTGCCTTCTCGGCCACCCGCCGGTAGATGTCGTTGTTCACGTGCGTCAAAAGCGCCTGAATTTCGGGCGCGGGGAGGTTGTCCTCAAGAAGCCCTTGGGCGACATCCACTTGTACGGCTTTCACCTCTCGCAGGCCGTAAAATTCGGGATCCTGGGTGAGGGCGTCGATGTTTCCCATCATTTGCTCGGCCGCCACGGTCATGGCGTCTTGTAGGTCGAGCAGGCCGAGAGGGTGGTTCGCCTCGTCCACCACGGGCATGTGGCGGTGGCCGAGGCGCCGCATGCGCGCGATGGTGTGATAGAGGTAGTCCCCCCGCGTCGCAGAGTAGACGCGAGGCGTCATGACCTGCTCGATCGTCTCCGTGCCGTCAGACCTCAAGGCGACGCGGCGCATCACGTCTTTTTCCGTAAAAATGCCGGCCAAGGCGTTTTCCTCATCCGTGACAAGGACGCAGGTTGCGTTCTTCTCCGCCATTTGGGAGATGACGTTTCTTACGTTCTCCGAGGCCGGGAATATCAGCGGATCGGGTTTCAGGAAATCATCCACAAGGCAGGAGAAAATTCTCGTCTGAGATTTCATGGGCTTCAGGGTCCATCTCGTCGGCGGATGTTCAAGAACGCCCGAAAGCGATGGCGCGTCGCCAGGACATAGTATAGCTCAGGTTTTCATGTGCTTGCCGAGGTAGGAGATGCACGTCTCGATGGCCGTTTCCTGGGTCGCATCGACTGCGTATTCTCCGTCCCCTCCCCGCTCGGGGTCGATTCTGTTTCGCAAGAGATGCTCTCCTCATTCGTTTTCTCTGGTGAGCAAGATGAAGCCCATCCATCATCCCACACGATGCGCGAGGGCGGAAAGGGCGCACTTCATTCGGGCAAGCGATGCGTCCCTCCAGGGTTCATCTGTGGAGAGATTTCAGGGCCGTTTCCCCTCGCCTCTTGATGTGAGAAAATCCCGTTTTCGAAATGAAAGCATGTTTTCCGCTCATCGGTTTTCTGAAGAAGGAACGACGCCATGGCCGGTAGTCCATGTCCTGAGTGCGGGGCCGAAACCTCGGGCGCCGACGCATGCCCCGCCTGCGGAGGAGCGCTCGAAGCGAGGCCCCTGGACGACAGGCCACTGAACGTCATCGACGCCAAGAAGATCGTCGTAAAAGTCTTGTGGGGCACGGGCGCGTTGATGCTCTGCGGCGGTCTGGGCGCACTCTCTATCGGCGCGGCGAAGCCGGCCGTCGGCCTGCTGGGTCTCGGCGGTGTTCTGCTCGCCGGTTCCTATGCGCTCGACTGGTGGACCTGATGTACCGGAAATACCCCTGAAAACGCGATAACTCCTTATAAAACAAAGAGAAATATTTTCAGATATTTTCACTATATTTCAGATATATTTACTATTTTTCACCATTTTTCACTTCTTCCAGACCCCCCTCCGCCCGCGGCAATCCTCTCGCCCGCGCGGGGATTTTCCGCATTCGAGATGAAGCGCGATGACGGCAAATGCGGGCAGATGCGTGATCGATTCCGGCCGGTGAGGGTCAATCCCGACCGAGGAGGGAGGAATTGCCGACCGGGGAGGGAGGGATTGCAGATTGAGGAGGGAGGGATTGCCGACTGAAATGAAGGAATTGCTTGCGCCGGTGAGAAAGGCGTCACGCATAATCACGCTCCCTGACTCTCGAAAACGAAACGCCCCAAGGCATTTTTTTGCCATGGGTAGCGGAAATACAGTTGTTACTGTCCTGCTTTTTGGGTTTCTTTCTCCTCGGCTTCTTTTTCCTTTTTTATTTTTTCGGCTAATTCTTTCTTTAACTCCTCGTACCGTTTTTTGAGAGTATCGGGAGCCGAATCATCGGGCTCCATGATTACGCTTACCTTGCTTGGATATTCTTGCGCCGCGCCACTTGCGGCGTCAATCAAAATCCCGATGCCTCCCCCGAGTATGATGTTCCCCAATGTTGCTCCTACTAAAGTTTCATCGAACAAGTGTGTTGTCTTTTTGAATCCTTTTTTCTCGCACGTTAAAACTATTGGCCCATCGCCCTTATGAACCGTCGTCGCACTTGGCGTATTGGGCCAGTTATACCGCCTTCCCCTTTTGTCGATACCCGTACATGAAGCCCCTTTTGCGTTAATTACATCGATGAGAATTGACTGGGAGGTGCCGGTAACCAAAGTCGCGCAGCCGGAAAGAAACAACAAGCAGCAAACCGCAAGCAAAGTGCGCATGAAACCTTCCCCCGTAAAAGGTTCGTAAAATATGTAGGACTGGGTCGAAGAGAGGATATAAAGAAAGCCGAATCACTGTCAAACAAGTAGGGCTTTCAAGTGGCGGCGCGCTGATTTCTCGGGAAAAGCGAATGGAGGCAATCGGCTTATCCTGGCGCCCCCGGCAGGATTCGAACCTGCGGCCTACGGATTAGGAATCCGGCGCTCTATCCTGCTGAGCTACGGGGGCGCGCGCCGTGAGGCGTTTCAGTCGTATCGTATCAAAGAGCGCACGGGGTGTGGAGCGAGGCGCTCGCGTCCGTTCAAAAACGCGAGCTCTATGAAGAACGAGAGGCCGTGGACGCGCCCGCCCAGAGATTCCACGAGCGACACGCAGGCGGAGGCCGTGCCGCCGGTGGCGAGCACGTCGTCGGCGATCAGCACCTTCATGCCGGGCGAGACGGCGTCTTTGTGAATCTCGAGCGCATCGGTGCCGTATTCGAGTTCATAGGTGGCCCGGGCCTTCTCCCACGGTAGTTTCCCCGGTTTTCGCACCAGCGCGAAGCCCGCGCCTATCTTGTAGGCCAGGGGCGCTCCGATGACGAAGCCGCGCGCCTCGGCGCCCAGGACGACATCGATTCCCTCACCCATCAAGGGCTCCGCCGCCATGTCCACCGCCGCTCGGAATGCCTTGGCGTTCTGGAGCATGGGGGTGATGTCCTTGAATAGGATGCCCTCTTCCGGAAAATCGGGCACGTCCCGAATGTGCGGCAGAAGGTGACTGGCGTCGGACATGAAATCTACCTCTCGTGGATGCGTAATTTTTTGTATTTCGTGTCGTTCTCTTCCGGTTGTGCCGCCCCCCGGCCCCGGACTCTTCTCCGGCGGACAAGAGTACCCTGGATAGCACTCTCTTCCGGGCATGTCACCACGATTCAAGCATGAAATTCTTCTTTACGAATCAAGGAATGCCCGATGTTCTACGCGCGCCCTCGTCGTGCCGGCCCGCTGCCGTCCGCATGCAATTCTACGGCAGGTAGGATAGCGGGTTTCTGGGCCGCGTGCGATGACGGATCTCGAAATGAAGGCGCGCGGTTTTGAAGCGCGCCGTGCGGCCCGCCAGGGCGATGGGCGTACCGCGCGAAACTCTCTGCCCCTTGCGCACCAGATTTTTTGAGATGTGGGCGTAGATGGAGTGATACTCGCCCCCGTGGTGGCGCAGGATGATGAGGCGCCCGAGGTTTCCGGGGCCGAAGTCCGAGAAGATGACGCGGCCCGAGGCGGCGGCGCGAATCTCGGCGCGCTCACGGGCGGCGATGAGGATGCCGTCCGCCTTTTTGCCGCCCCGCGTTCCGAAGCGGCGAATCACGCGCCCGCGCAGGGGCCAGGAGAATCTGGGCCTTTTGCCGTACGTTTTTCTGTACGCCGACCTCTTCTTGTTCACGCGGTGCGTTCGGGCGGCGCTTGGCGGTTTCCGGGCTGGTTTTGCGGAAGCCCTGCGGCGCGGCGGGGCCGCCCAGCGCGGGCGGCGTTTCGGCGGCCGGGAACCGACGTTTTTTCGTATGAGGCGTACGCTTCTGGCGCCCGGGATGTAGAGCCGCGCGCCGGCCCGGAGGTGATCGGGATTGTCGATGCCGTTCAGGACGGCGATTTGCTCGACCTCCACCCCGTAGGCGTGCCCGATGCGCCAGAGACTCTCGCCGCGACGCACGGTGTGGTAAACCCCGCCCGCATCGCGACGGATTTTCGTCGGTCTAGGTAATGGCGGCGCGACGAGTGCGCAACCGGTAAGAAAACAGAGAAAGAGGACACATGCTCTACGCCACATTTCGTGTCATCCTCCCGAGCCTGAAGCGGGCGAAATACTTATTTCCAAATCCATGCCATGCCTCATGAAACATCGAGGGCCATCCGCACGGCTTCGCGGGCGCTGGATGCGGGGATGACTCCCTCGGGACTGCTCTCGCGCCCCAGGGAGATGACCCGCTTGCCGAGTTTGAGCCCCAAAGCGATTTCAGAGAGGGTGCCGTGCGCGCCCGCCATGGCGATGAGCGCATGGGCCGTCGCCGCGATGATGACGTTTCGGGCGTGGCCCATTCCGGTGACGATGGGGATGTCGATGAACGGGTTGGCGGATTTCGCGTCATACGAGGGCAGGACGCCCACCGTGAGGCCGCCCGCTTCTTTCGCTCCGCGCGCCGCGGCCTGCATGACGCCGCCCAGGCCTCCGCACACCAGCACGGCGCCCGCGCGCGCAATTTCGGCTCCTGCCTCCTCGGCCATAGAGGATGTCTCCGGGCCGGGATCGGAATCGCCGATGACGCCGATGATGGTTTGCATCAGATAATCCCGGGGCGGATTATTTTATTCCTCCTGATTTTATCGAGCGTATGCGTCTCGTCAAGTCGCGATACGCTCCGGCATCATCGAAACCCCCTTTCAGGGGGTGTCGTCCGGCATTCCCGCTCCCCGGCCCGCGCTTTCATGGGTCCGGCCCCGGCTGCCCGCTCTCCCGCATTCGAACGCCTGTGAGTGCGCCTTATCCTCCCTCGGGAACGACGACCTTCTTGTCGTGATCCGCCGGCAGACCGTTATTCAGCGTATGCAGCATCCAGTCCGCGATGGCGGGGTACATGTCCGCCGCCACCTCGCCCATGGGATGGAAAACGCCCTCATAGAGCCAAAGCTCGCGCGGGCACGTGAGGTGTGCGAAGAACACGCCGATGTCGTCCGGCGTGCAAAGTTCGTCCATGTCGCCGGCCACGAGCAGATAGTTCGACTTCATCTTGCCCACCAGGGACAGCCAGATGCTGTCGCGCTCCTCGACGAATTCGTCGAACGCATCCTCATCGAGGATGTTCGTCATGTACATGTAGATTCTCTTGAAGTTGGGCTGGGCCTGGTCGAAGATGATGTCCGAAGGCCCCACGTTCGCCATCTGGCCGACGACGGTGTTGACGCGCGCATCCTGGGCGGCGATTTCCACCGTCCAGCGGCTTCCCATGCTCATGCCCATGATGCCGATTTTCGATGAATCCACCTCTTCGCGCCCGGTGAGCCAGTCGATGACCCTGCTGCCCGCGCGCGCGTAATTGGTGTGATCCACCCACACCTGGTTGATGTTGCACTCGCCCTGCCCCGGGCCGTCCATGATGGCGAAGTTCATGCCGCGCGCGTGGAACCAGTTGTTGTAGGGCAAAAGCCCGTCTTCCTTGATCATGTCCATGCCGGGGATGAGGAGGACGGTGGGTTTGGGCCCCTCTCCCTCCGCCGGCCAGAAATAGAAGTACGCATTCTTGCCGGGGTCGAATTCCACCTGGTGTTTTTGAATGTCTCCGCCCCTGATCTCGCGCATTCTGTCGAAACAGCGCGAGACGCCCGCGTAGTATTCCTTCTTCCGGGGGTGCCCATCCACGGGAATGAGGTGCTGGCCGCGCCCGTAGCAAAGGCCCGCGCGGTTGTAGTGCATGGCGGCGGTAACGTGGTTTCCCGCTTCGGCCGCCGCGGCCGCTTTCTTCTCCTGCAAGGCGGCCTGTTTGCCCCACAACAGAGGGATGGAGCGACGGCCCGAGACTTTCGTGTAGACCGCCTGGAGGTCCTGATGGCGAAAACCCCTTTCATAGCGCGTACCCATGATGCCGGGGTGGAGAACGTCCTCGTTATCGGAGAGTTTGAGAAAATTATCGAAAATCCAGTTCTGATTCGCGCGCGAAGCCTGTCGTCTCATGCCGCTACCTTCTCCTTTCCTCTAGGTGATGAGGCGAGTTTTCCCCTCGCCGTTTTCGAGCAGATATAACGCCGGATTCAGCGGGCTATCTTCGGGCCGGGAGCCACTCCGGGTCAACTGCTTCAGAAGATCCCCGTCAAGGTGATTTTTTTCTCGTTTGTATTTGCCGAATCCATTGATTTTGTGTAGATTCGCGTTTTTGGTTTTCCAATACGGTAGGGGTTGCGAGTTTTCACGCAAGACCTCTCGCACCCCTGCCGATATCTTTATCTTTTTACGAAAGAGGGTTTTTGGAATGACGGTGGAAACAGCGGAGACATTGGATTTGAGCAACAATGAAACAATCGTCCTTCACGCCGGATACCGTAAGGACCCCGTCACGAACGCCGTGGCCGTGCCGATCTACCAGACGTCCTCCTACCAGTTCGACAGCACGGATCATGCGGCCGATCTTTTCGCGTTAAAGGAATTGGGCAACATCTACACGCGAATCATGAATCCCACGAACGACGTGCTCGAAAAACGGCTGGCGGCTCTTGAGGGCGGCGTCGGCGGCCTCGCCCTCCATCCGGCGAGCACCACGCATTCCCAGCTCAGCGCAGAAGAACAGGAGCAAACGGGCGTGACGCCGGGCTACGTACGCCTTTCGGTCGGCATCGAGCACATCGACGACATCATCGCCGCTCTCTCCCAGGCTCTGGACGCCGCGTAGTGTCGTAAAACGCAAGAGACACGAAACAGGGGCGTCCCGCCGGGGGCGCCTCTTTTTTATCCGCTGCGCAAGAAGGCCGTGCCTTTCTCAGCAGGAAATCGGGTAGGCGCATCCTTCATTTTGCAATGGTATATTGGTTTCAGCAGATCGTGAATAGTGAAAATAATATAACTAAAGTAATATATGATATTATCCATGTATCTATATGATATATTGAATAATATATATTTTATGATATACCTTAAATAGTTCAAGTGTTACATGATATATATGCCGGCGCCTCCCAGACCCTGCGACAGATTTGCTGCGCGCCGAACTGCATCGCGAATCCGGAGTTGTTTCTCGTGAGGGTATGAAAAAAATGGTCGGGGCGAGAGGATTTGAACCTCCGGCCTCCTGCTCCCGAAGCAGGCGCGCTACCAGGCTGCGCTACGCCCCGACACAAGTCTCGTGAAACGGTGGATTCACCACCCTCTTATGGTGTCTCCCATCCGTATTTTCCCACCAATTTCACAAAAACGCAGTTCATCAACTCCTCGGGTGCGAGCATTTCGCCCGTCTTGGTGGCGCGGAATCGCACGAGGGTTTGCTTCTCCCCATCTCCCAAGGGCATGACGATGCGGCCGCCGGGAGCGAGTTGCTCCATCCACGGCGCCGGAACGCGAGGTGCGGACGCCGCGCTGACGATGGCGTCGAAGGGCGCTTCTTCCGGCCAGCCGTAGGTGCCGTCCGCCGTCCAGAGCATATAATTCGTCAGGCCGAAAGAATCAAGCCGCTCCCTGGCTTGCACCGACAACTCGGGCACCCTTTCAATCGCGCGGACGGAGCCGGCGAGCTTCCCGAGAAGCGCCGTAAGGTAACCCGAACCCGCTCCGATCTCAAGCACTTTCTCCCCGCCCCTGAGTTCCAGGGCCTCGAGTGCGGCGGCCGCCATATAGGGCTGGGAAATCGTTTGCCCGTGTCCGATGGGCAGCGCCTTGTCGGCATAGGCGGCTTCCTGAAATATATCGGGCGCGAAATGATGCCTCGGCACCTCGCGCAGGACCTCGAGCACGCGGGCGTCCGAAATGCCCCTGGCGATGATCTGCTTGTCCACCATCTCCTCGCGCGCGTGCCGCCAGCGATTCTCCTGTCTTCCGTTTAATGAAATCGCCAAGATTCCAGCCCTTTCATCGCGTCATAATCCGTCAGGTCGAGCCTCAGGGGCGTGATGGAAACCTCCTTCGCGGCGACGGCCTCGAAGTCGGTGTCGGGTTCCTTCTCCCACCGGAGGCTGCCTCCCCCTATCCAGTAATACTCGCGCCCGCGCGGGTCGATCTTCTCCACGACGGCTTCCTCGTAAATGCGCTTGCCCTGGCGGGTGATTCTCTCTCCCCGGCACTCTTGCGGGGAAATGTTCGGGACGTTGATGTTCAGCAGAACGCCCGGCGTCAGTCCCCGGGATAATACTTCCCTCGCACCGGCGCGCGCAACTTTTTCCGCCAGTTCATAAAGGAGCGTCTCCCCGTCTTCATGGGCGAGAGAGATCGCCACCGCCGGAAGCCCCAGGAGCGTGGCTTCCATCGCGGCGGCCACGGTTCCCGAATAAGTGATGTCGTCCCCCATGTTTCCGCCCCGGTTGATGCCGGAGACGAGAATGTCGGGGCGCTCGTTTTTCATCAGGCCGTTTAAGGCGAGGTTGACGCAGTCTGTGGGGGTGCCGTCCACGGCGAACCAGTTTTTTTCCAACTCCTTGATGCGCAGGGGCCGGTGCAGGCTCAAGGAGTGTCCCGCCGCGCTCTGCTCCCTGTCCGGCGCCACGACTACCAACTCCCCCAGCGGGGCAAGGGCCGCGTACAGGGCGCGCAACCCTTCAGAGTCGATGCCGTCATCATTGCAAAGAAGTATTCGAGCCATGGACCTTTACGTGCAGGTTGCGGGGCGAGCGCGTCATCACGAACAGCGATTATGGTGCAGTCGGGGGCATAAAATCAACGCCTCCGGATATTTTCGCCCCGGTGGAGGAGGCTTCTATTTGGGCGCATCGCTTGCTATTGTAGGGTTCAAGGATTACAAACTTGGACTTTAGGGTTTCGAGGAGTGCGCATGAACGAGAATTCCACGCCCGAGGAAACAGCCGCGCGAGAGTTTCATTTCGATACGAACGCCCTCCATGCGGGCGCGCGGCCCGACGCCACCACCGGGGCGCGGGCGGTTCCGATCTATCAATCCTCCTCTTTCGTCTTCGACGACGACGAACATGCGGCGGGTCTATTCTCACTGCAGGATTATGGCTACATCTACTCGCGCATCGGAAATCCCACGACGAGCGCCTTCGAGGAGCGCATCGCCACTCTGGAGGGAGGCGCCGGCGCGCTGGCGACGGCCTCGGGCCAGGCCGCGCAGTTCATCGCGCTGTTCACCCTGATGGCGCCGGGGGATGAAATCGTATCGGCCGCCACCCTCTACGGGGGCACCTACACGCAGTTCGACATCACGCTGAGAAAACTCGGTATCGAAACGGTCTTCGTCGATCCGGCTAAGAGCGATAATTTCGCGGCCGCCGTCACGGATAAAACGCGCGCCATCTACTGCGAGACGATAGGGAACCCGCGCACGAACGTCGCCGATTTGGAAGTGCTGGCTAAAATCGCGAACGAGGCGGGCGTGCCCCTCGTGGTGGACAACACCTTCGCCACCCCCTGCCTTTGCCGCCCCATCGAGTGGGGGGCGGACATCGTCCTGCATTCGACCACCAAATTCATCGGCGGGCACGGTACGAGCATCGGCGGCGTCATCGTGGATTCGGGGCGCTTCAACTGGGCGAACGGAAAATTTCCGGGCATGGTCGATCCCTCGCCGGGCTATCACGGTATGCGGTTTTTCGAGACCTTCGGCGAGTACGGTTTCCTGATGAAGGCGCGTGCGGAGAGCCTGCGCGACATCGGTCCGTGTCCGAGTCCCTTCAACGCTTTTTTGTTTCTTCAGGGGCTGGAAACCCTGAGCCTGCGGATGGGTCGCCACTGCGAGAACGCGCAGAGGGTGGCCGAGTATCTCGCACAGGATGCACGCATCAGTTTCGTGAGCCATCCCGGACTGCCGGATAGTCCCGAGTACGCGAAGGCGCAAAAATATCTGTCGAATGGACGGGGCGCCGTTTTTTCCTTCGGCGTCCGGGGCGGATTCGAGGCCGCCGTTCACTTCATCAACGCTCTTCAACTGCACAGTCATCTGGCGAACGTCGGCGATGCCAAAAGCCTCATCATCCATCCGGCTTCCACGACGCACGCCCAGTTGAGCGAGGAGGACATGAAGGCGGGAAACGTCACGCCCGACCTCATCCGGATATCGGTGGGCCTCGAACATATAGACGATATTCTGTGGGACCTGGATCAGGCGCTCGATGCAGCGACGAGGAGCAAGTGATGGATTTTCCCGCGTATCAAAACCCGCACACGATTCGTCATATCCTGCGAAATCATCGCCGCGTGGCAATGGTGGGTCTCTCGGCGAATGAATCGAGACCCAGCTACTTCGTGGGTTATTACCTGCAAAGAATGGGCTTCGAGGTGATTCCCGTGAACCCCAGATACGAACGGATACTGGGCCAAAAATCCTACCCCGACGTTGAATCGATACCCGAGCCTCCCGACGTGGTGGACGTGTTTCGCAGGCCGGATGAAATTTCAGAAGTGGTGGACGAGGCGATGGCGGTCGGCGCCAAATCCATCTGGCTGCAATTCGGCGTGGTGAACGAGGCGGAAGCTCGCCGGGCGAGAGACGAGGGTCTTCTCGTCGTCATGGACAGGTGCATGAAGATTGAACACGGCCGCCTGAGGGGCGGCTTGCATACGGCGGGCATGAGAACCGGCGTCATCACGACGCGCCGCAGCCCGCTTCTTTAGTCCAGGATTCGAGAAACCATGATTTTTCCGTTAGTTAGGGAGCTTGCAAATCCCTGGAAAATCCTTTACAAAACTAGATGCGGTTTCGGGGATCGCCGCCACTCCACGGGGATAACATGACCAGGCTTAGAATCTTGATTCTTGGAGTGCACCTCGTTCCCCTGTGCGTGGTTTCATCCGCTGCCCCGGAAAACAGATTCCTCGTCGATATGCGGGCTATATCCGGCCTTCCTCACGTTGTTATTTCGCGCGGAAAAAAAGTCTCTCTGAGAGGCAAACGCTCGATGCTTCCGGGCGATCACATCGTCACGAGCGGGAGTTCTCGGGCGCTCATTCATTTTCGCCGCCGCCCGGGCTGTCGGCTGCTTCTGGGACCGAACACCTCCTTCAAGCTGATGGGCCTGAAGCGGGGCGGCACGTATTCGACGAAACTGAACTGGGGCACCGTGAAATGTGCTCAATCTTCCTGCGGGCTAAACCTGAGCGTTATGACGCCTACGGGAATGCTGCGCGGCAAGGGGGCTGAATTCGCCCTGAAGGCCTATAACCATTTCACCACCGTGATACTCAAAAAAGGGAAAATGCTTCTACTCGTCGGCGGTCAGGTCGTCCCGTTGCGCGAGATGACGCGCACCACGGTTTCGAAAACCGGGGGCCACCGGATCGCCACGATGCACAGCAGCGATTTCGGAGTACCCAGCCTCTTCTCCCCCCTTCCCGGAATTTCCCCCTCTTCCACCAATCGCCGTTTTCGAGACAAATTCATTTCCCCGGCCTCAATGACGCGAAGCCCTTGACGAAAGCCACGCTTAAGCCTTACTACATAGCCTGAGATATTTCTTTCGCCGAAAATTCGGCGCGGTTCGGCCCGCCACCCGGGCGTGCCCGGGCCTTTTGCGCGGAACATTTCTTTCGGTCGGGGCGTAGCGCAGTCTGGTAGCGCACCTGAATGGGGTTCAGGGGGTCGGAGGTTCAAATCCTCTCGCCCCGACCATTTTATTCATTGACGATGAGCGAATCGGGCATCCCCTGGGGAGACAAAGGTGGAGCTTGGGTTTATCGGCCTGGAAGGATGGGGAGCCGGATTTGCGCCCATCTCATTCGCGCGGGTCACGAAGTAACCGCTTACGACGTTCGAGAGGAAGCCACTCGGGAGGCCGAGAGAAAAGGCGCGCGCGCAGGACGAAGCCCGGCGGACGTCGCTTCCCGCTCAGAGGTCATATTCACGTCCTTGCCGCATCCCGACATATCGCGCGAAGTGATTCTGGGTGAGGAGGGAATTCTGGCCGATGCACGAGCCGGGGCGCTCCTGGCGGAGACGAGCACCGTCTCCCCTTCCCTCATCAAGGAACTGGCCCCCCGGGTGAAAGCGCACGGGGCGGAGTTGATGGATGCCGCCGTGAGCGGCGGCGTAAAGGGTGCGGAGGCCGGAACCCTCACGCTGATGGTGGGCGGCGGCGAGGCGGGGTTCGAAAGGCTCAAGCCCCTGCTCGCGCATTTTGGAAAGAACATCTTTCATTGCGGCGCATCCGGTATGGGCATGTTGTTCAAGGTCGTGAACAACATGCTCTCGCACGTGAACCTCGCGGCGTTGACCGAGGCCATGTCCCTGGGCGTCGCGGCGGGAGCCGACCCCGATTTGCTCTGCGACGTCATCTCCGTCAGTTCGGGGCGCAGCCGCCAGGTGGAGGACAGGCTCAGAAAACATATCCTGCCGGGAGAATTCACCCCCGGGATGACGACCGATCTCGCCACGAAAGATTCCGATTTGTGCCTCGAGCTGGCGCGTGAACTGCGCGTTCCCACCTTCATCGCCGGCGCGACGCATCACGTCTATGAAATGGCGATTCAGAAAGGATACGGAGCGGATGAATACGCCTCGCTCATCAAACTCTGGGAAGAATGGCTGGACATCGAGGTGCGCTCTCCCGGCGCAAGGCGGGATTCCTGAAATCCGCTTCTGGAAATGGTTGATGGAATTCAAAGGCCCTCGCCCACCGCGACGTGAAGGATGATGACGATGACTCCAGAGGAAATGTTCGATGAGGCTTTTGGCTCTGCTTTCGAGGACAGAAGAAACCTGATCTCCTTTCTGGAGGGCATCGACCCCGCCCACGTGAACTGGCAGCCTCCCGATGGTGAATGGTCCCTGCACGAGAATCTCGAGCACATCCTTTTGACGGACGATTATTACGCGCGCTCCATCGAAAAGAGTCTCGCGGAGGCGGCGGAGTCCGGCTCGTGGGATACGGCTCCCGAGAACCCGCAGAAGATGAGCCGCGAGGCGCTCAGGCGCAGGGAGCAGGGCCGGGTTCCGGCGCCCGATTTTCTCATCCCCAAGGGCGAAGGCGAATTCCGTGAAATGATAGCTGCCCTCATGTCCAACAGGGAGGCGGTTCACCGGATGATGCTTCCCCACCGGAGCACCGACATGAGCCGCTGCGTACACGAGCATTTTCGCTATGGCGACCTCAACATCTACGATCGCATCGTCTACTCGGGAACGCACGACTATCTGCACCAGGACCAGATGACGCGCGTCATCAATGCGCCGGGCTACCCGGGACGCGGATGATCTTTCCCGCCTCGCCCTTTCGCGGAATCCGCCAATGAGCCACTGGACGATTACGAGGCTTCGGGATGCCTACCGCGCCGGAGAGGTCTCGCCGGTCGAAATCGCAGATGACGCCCTCGCCCTCATCAAGCAATGGAATCTCCATCTCAGAGCCTATTTGCACGTCAACGAAAAAGGGTTGCGCAGGGCGGCGCGGGAATCCGAGCGCAGGTTTCGCTTCGGCGATGAATTCGGCCCGCTGGACGGCATACCCGTGGCCTACAAGGACCTCTGCTATATTCCGGACGTTCCCACGACTTGCGGAAGCGTGATGTTTCGAGAAGATCCTCCGCCGGATGCGGTATCGAGCATCTGGAAGCGCCTTGAAGCCGGGGGCGCCGTCAACATGGGAAAACTCAACATGGCGGAACTCGCCATGGGGCCGACGGGGCGCAACAGGCATTTCGGAAACCCGCAGAACCCCTGGAAGCAGGGCCACGTCACGGGGGGATCGAGCAGCGGGGCGGGGTGCGCGGTCGCCGGGGGGCTGGCGCTGGCCGCGATCGGCACGGATACGGGAGGCTCCATCCGCATACCGGCGGCGTTTTGCGGCGTCGTTGGTATGAAGCCCACGAATGGCCGCGTGAGCCGACACGGAGGAATGGCGCTCTCCTGGACGCTCGACACCTTTGGTCCGCTCACGCGAACGGTGGAGGACAACGCGCTGGTGCTCTCCGCCATTGCGGGGGCGGACCCCCAGAATGCGAGCGCGAGCACACGAGCGGTGCCCGACTACGCCGATGCCCTGAAGGGGGACATCGAGGGCGTTCGCGTGGGCGTGTTGGAAGATGCGGAGTTGAGCGGCGCTTCAAAGGAGATGCGGGCGGCTTACGGGGTAGCATGCGAGGCGCTCGAGCGCCTGGGCGCGAACCTCGTTCCGATGCCGCCTCCTTATGCGGAAGAACTCGAGGAACTCGCCAACACGATTTTCAAATACGAGGCGCTGATGCTACACGGCGAGCGCCTTGAGAAATACGAGGAACAGGTGACGCCCGAGATCCTGGCGCGCCTGGAAGCCGGGCGCGGGATTCATGGAGCCGAATACCATGCCGCGCTCGCCAGGCGTAAGGAGTTGATTCATCACTACGAGAGCGAGGTGTTCTCCGCCGTGGATGCTCTGGCCTCTCCGACGACGCCGATTCCCGCACCCTCTCACGCACAGGCGCGCTCTGAGGCGGAGGGGCTGATTTCCTCGTTGACGCGCTATACGCGCTGGGCCAACGCCCTGGGCGCGCCCGCGATATCCCTGCCCCGGGGTTTTTCTGAAGACGGGCTGCCTCTCGCGGTGCAACTGGTCGGTCCCGATTTCGGTGAAAGCGGGCTGTACCGAATCGCCCACGCCCTGGAGGAGGAAAGCGGCGGCTGGCAAACTTCTCCCACTTTCGAGTCGTTTTGATCCGTCCTGCCGGAATTTTAGTTTATTTTAGTTCTAGATATATCAACATAAGGTATTGTTATTGGAATTGTTATAATTTGTTGCCGGATTGTGGATTCAAGCGGTAATTTTAGAGCGTAAAGTCCGATGAGGGCCTCGAGGCGGGTTTATCGGTGGGCGAATTCTATGCGGCGCCGTCTTCTTTCTTTTTTTCTTTCTCCCAATCTTTCAATTCTTTAGGGAGCTTATCCTCATTGTATTTCTTCTTGATGCGGTAGGTTTTATCGCCTTCTCTCACATAAAGGAACTCGGAACCCGTCTTGCCGGCAAACAGAAACGGCCCCCATTTCGCGTGGCGGATATCCCTGCCCGAGAGTTCGACGATAAAGTCTTTGAAATCTGGCGCTTCACCCGGTTCCGCCTCCCCTTCTCTCTCGAAATCCCTGAGAGCGCCTACGAGGTCATTCACGTTGCCGGGTTCGGCCTCTTTCCCCTCGGGAGAGAGGAAGCGCCACCCTTCGCCGAAGCGCTCAGCCGTCATGGAGGATTTATCGGGAAATCGCGCCGTAACTTCCGTGATTTCACCGTCTTTCCCGTAGAGGAGCAAACGCCGCTCACTCAGGAAATAGGGCGTTTTCGTAATCTTGTCATAATCTTCCTTCTTGATGGCGAACAGGCGTTTTTCCCCTTCAATTTGGCCGTACGCCCTCTTCTTCTCCTTCAGAAACCGCCCGATGATGAACGCTTTTTTCTCCAGCGGCCCGTCTTCTTTCTTTTTAAGCCAGAGGGTGTAATGAAGCGGCGCGCCCTTGCCGTCTTCACGCCCCAGGGCGTATTTGGAGAGGTCATCCCCGGGGGCGTCCACATATTCTATGGAATTGCTCCACTTGATGTCCCACAAAAGGTCATCCACGTGCTTGTGTCGGCCGGTGAGATTTTTTTGTTTTCCATCCGCCGCAGCGAGGCGTAGGTCCCATTTTTTCTTCGCCTTTCGGACGATGTCGAGTTTTTGGGATTTCGATTCAACCAGAAGGCGGGTGATGTGGTCGACGTCATAATCGATGACGGTCTTGTGCCTCAAGGAGAATACGGATTTGGGCAGCTCCTGGAATGTTTTCTCATTGATGAGCATGACGGGGCCGCCGGAGAGCCTCCTGGCGTAATAATAAACCTTTGGTTTCTTCTGGGGGCTTTTCGGTCCGGGCGCTTCCACCTTTTTGTTGCCCAGGATAACCCCGTCTTCGTGTTTTTCTTTCTCTTCCGTGAAGATGCGCACCGTAATTTTGGGTTTATCCAGACCATAGGGTACGAGATTCTTGGGATTTTCATCAACGAATTTCTGTACCTTGTCCCATTTCAGGGTAGATACGATGCCCTCGGAATCAATGGAGTCGGCCCTGTCCTCGATGGGTTTCGCCAGCGCCCATTCATCTTTGCTCTTTCGAACAACCGTGAAGCCACCACCATCCTGAGGTTCGACAACCACCTTTTGGGCGCGCTCGGGCAAAATGGGAACGATCGACCTGTCCCGAATGCTGAATACCGTTTTATCAAACTTGGCAATGTCGGAAAGCTGGAGGGTGAAAATTCCGGGGCTTTTCGCCAGCGCGGCATATCGAAATTCACGTGTGGGGGTTCTGTCCCCGATCTCGACGGAAACATCGTCCTTGTCCTTCAGCCCGAATGTGATTTTCATCCTGGGCTCGTCCATTCCGAATTCCGATTTGTCTTTTACGCTTCCGATTCGCCGGCGCTCCCGGAGTTTCGCCGCTGCTTCGAGGAGCTTCTCGACCTCATCCGCATCAACGGCGGCGTCGACGGGTTTGACGAAGCGCCACCCTTTCTCCGTTCGGATGATCTGGTAGGGTTCATCTTCTTTCGATACGTCGATGCGTATCAGCGCCTTCTCGTCAATCCCCTTGAGGAGTTTGACCTTTTGTTCCTCGGCGGTACGTTTCTCGGCGGCCCATTTCACGTCGTAGACGTAATATGCGCCACCAATGACCACCAAAACGAGAAGCAATAGGAGATTTTTCTTGGGGTTCACCGCAGTTGCCTTCTCCGGACGTAGACGGCGGCTCCGATGAGAATGATGAACAAGGGCATCATCCAGACGGTGAACAAGTGAACGAACCTGCCCTCACCCCCGGCCAATACGAGGGGTTCGCCCGTACGGCTTTTGGGGCGGATGGTGATCAGGTCTTTCTCGCCGCCGAGCCAGTTTACGGTGTTGTAGGCGAGATTCGCATTGCCTTGTGCGCCGATGAAAGCATCACTCGCAAAATCAGCATCACCGAAAACGACGATTCGGGCCTCGTTGTTCTTTTCATTTTTCTTCCCGGCCGCGGGTGTTTTCGCGTCGTCTTGAGACCCCTGCCCCTGGGCGAGTTTGTAGAGATCCAGGGTGACGGTGACGGCAGCCCCAATCGGGACGGGCCCTTCTTTTTGGGTCTTGGGATCGAAGGAGAGTTCACCGTTCTGGAGGGTTACGCTCTCGACGGTATAACTTCCCGCTCCCGTTTTCACCAAATCCTCGGAGTGCAGTCCCGCCTTGGGCATGCTCGTAGCGGACACATGTCTTGCGGTCGGGAATACAGTGGCCAAGCCCTTTAATTGCTTGGTGATGTCGTGCAACCCATAGTTCACCGCAAACGGGGTGACTATATTTCCACCCGCCAGGGCGAAGCGCACCGATTCGGGATCGATGACAAAAGATGGAGGGAGTTTGAAACCATATCTTTCCAGGAGCGCGGTCAGGCGTTCCGATTTCGTTTCAGGTTCCAGGAAAACAAGAAGCTTTCCGCCGGATTTGATGTAAGCATCGATATACTTGATTTCAACTTCTTCCAGCTCTTTTTGGGGCGCCGCGATAATCAACATGCTGGTATTTTCAGGTACGCCTTTTTTTCTCAACAAAAGAAGCTCATCCACCTGGTAGTTGTCATCCCTCATGCCGATGGCGAGCGTCTTCATCACCTCACGTCCTTGACCGGAGAAAAGCCGCTCCCCATGGCCCGTGAGATAATATACGTGTTTTTGTTCGGTTTGAATGGTTTTCAGTATCGCATTGGCGATCGCGTTTTCTGAAAGATTGAATATCTTCTCCGAGCGGAACGTCTTTTTCTTCTCTTTGTCCGCGGAATTCGGTTTGTTCTGTTTCTCGATTTCTTTTTTATTGAAATGATGAATCACGACCAATGTGCCATAGGCGTCTACATCATATTTTCGTGCTGTTCGTGGAGAGGCGTCCAGGTCCAGGAAGCGGAAAGTGACTTGTTTCGATGCCCGGGTATATTGTTCCAAAATTTCCGTTACCGCAGGTTGTTCCAGCTTGCGGGCAAAAGTGATGATCTCGATCCGCCTTTTTTCTCTATCGAGTTTGCTTAACAGATTTGTGGTTTTCGCGGACAGGCTGAAGAAATTTCCTGGAGTGATGTCCCAACGCTTGAAGTGTTTCACGCTCACGAGTTCAACGACCACCAAAATGGCTGTCACCACGATGACCATCAGGACGACTTGTATACCCGTTCGCGTGGATCGGAGCCGCATGCCGCCTTGAAGTTCGCGCCGCGAAATCCATGCCGTATACACAAAGCAAACTATCCCCAGGGCAATGGTGGCGTAAGCCCATTTCGGAGGGGCGGAGAATTGATCATGACCGGCCCAGCCGGAGATGCCAATCAGCAATAAGGCGGCGGAGGCGATGAACAAGTACAGATTTCTGTTTTCCAAGTCCCTACCCTCTCCACCTGTAGTATTCAAGAGATCTGAGCACCAGAAAACCACATAATATGTTGATGTTGACGAGATAGATGATGTCGCGCGTATCGATGATGCCCCGGATGGAATTTCGCAAGTGCATTCCGAATGAAAGATGCCTGAGAATCGAGGCCACAGGGGCACTGGCCGATGCCGCGAGAAAATCCATGAGGAAAGTCGCGAGAAGCACCATAAAGGCAACCATGGCCGCGACGATTTGATTCGACGTCCAGGAACTGGCCAAAAGGCCAACGGAAAGGAACGCCATGCCCGTCAATAGTATTCCGAGATAGGCGGAGGAGACGATGGTCCACTCCACTTTGACGAAAGCGCTCAGGATGATCGGATAGACGAGAGTAATTGCCAGCATGACCAGGTAGATAGATAAAACGGAAAGGTATTTGCCGGCAAACATTTGCCCGTTGCGCAGCGGAAAAGTGAGCATCAACTCCATCGTGCCCTGCTTTTTCTCTTCGCTGAACAGACGCATCGTCAGCAATGGCGCGACGAACAAGAGGATGACGGTGACGCTGGAGAATACCGGCTCAAGAACGGACGAAGTTGGCGTGATGTTGTATTGCGCTGCGGCTTGGGGGTTTCTGGCCAACTGCATGGAAACGGCGGCATAGGTGAGAAATGCGCCGGAATAGAATATGCCCGTCAGTACCGTCCATGCCGCGAGGATCACGTACGCGATGGGCGAGAAGAAAAACGAGGCGAGTTCTCGCCGGCATATCCAAAAAGTGTTACGCATTTACAGTTTCCTCATCGTGTTTTTGCTCCCCGCTGACGATACGAACGAAAAGGTCTTCCAGCGTTAGCCTTACCTGCCGAATTTCAGTGAGTTTTCCTTCCGCCGCGTATACGGCGGCGGCCAGATCGGAGCGAATGTCATCGCCGCCTTTTGCGTGCACCTCGAAATGCGCCTCTTCTCCCGTTGATGTGCCGAGCAGTTCTACGCGCTCAACACCCGATACCGTTTTCATTTTGTCGGATAAAGTTCCAACGCCTCCGATTGCCGAAACGCGTATGGTCGAATCCGCCTGTGCGCTCGCCGCCAGCGTATCGAGCGCACCCTCGGCCGCTACCACGCCGTGATGGATAATGACGACACGGTCACAGACCATATTCACTTCGGGCAAAATGTGTGTGCTCAGGATGAGGGTGCGATTGCCCTTGAGTTCTGAAATCAAATTCCGGATTTCCACGATCTGCGCCGGGTCGAGACCTGAAGTGGGCTCATCGAGAATCAGCACAGGCGGGTCGTTCACCATTGCTTGCGCCAAACCGACGCGTTGGCGATATCCTTTCGAGAGATTGCCGATGAGGCGGTTGGCGACATCCTCAAGCCCGCAACTGCCGATTACCCTTTGGATGCCGGCTTCTTTCTCCGCACCGCTCATGCCTTTCATGGACGCTACGAAATTCAAATAAGCTCTTGCAGTCATATCTCCGTACAGCGGGTTATTTTCCGGGAGGTACCCCAAATTCTTCTGCGCTTCCAGTGGCGATTCTGAAACATTGATGTTTGCCACCCAGGCCGAGCCGGAACTGGGCGGCATGTAACCCGTCAAAATGCGCATGGTCGTGGATTTGCCGGCGCCGTTGGGGCCGAGGAATCCCAGCACCTCTCCCTCTTCGACCCGGAAGGATATATCCTTCACTCCCCGAAGATTGCCATAGTATTTTGTGAGGTTTTCAACTCGTATCAACTTAGAACTCCTTAAAAAATCTATGCGAATTGTTCGCTGGCGTC
The DNA here is from genome assembly GCA_965221165.1 of bacterium. Taxonomy (GTDB): domain Bacteria; phylum UBA8248; class UBA8248; order UBA8248; family UBA8248; genus Bin107. The sequence goes on along the minus strand of CBDCRP010000003.1, from coordinate 144,687 downwards.
CAAGCCGTTCTTCTCTCCTGAACTATCAAGTTGACCGAGGCGTTGTGTGTTTAAAAACATCCCGAGAACTTCAGGGATGAACGGGATAAACAGTTAAATTCATTATTTATCAATACCTTGGCACTCGACGATGCTGAGTGCCACGTTAAGATAATCACTTGGCCCTTTTTTGTCAACTATATTCGAATACATTTCTCCCTCTCGCAGGAATGGCGGGAACGCCAATGCCATCAATTCTTCGTTCGCAGATCGCCGCGGATGGCCGCTTTCTTCAAAATGGCGGGAACATTCAATATCGCAGGCCCATCGAGTCGCAACGATATTTCTATGTCCTCCCCCTTGCTCAATACGTGTTCTCTCTCTCCATCAAAAGCCAGCACCCTGTCTGCGGGCGCCTGGTAGTGAATGCTTTCACCTACTTTGACTATCTTGTGTTCCTCCACGAGCGCAGAAGCAACCTGCCCGGGTCCCACAGGAGAGAGGAGAAGGCGTTTGGTTTTGTTATTCACTCCGAGCTTCAACCACAGTCCCACGGGCTCGCATGGTTCGATCGGCCGCAAACTTGCGCCCAATGAAGAAAGTCCCAAACGCCCGGGTTCACTCCTCGTCAAGGCGAGTGAATCCACTCGCCCTACATCCCAGATTGCACGCGCCCCGGAGAACGATTCCTTGGTGATGGCGATATCCACCAATGCGCTTTCGGAGTCACCATTCAGGTTCACATGAAGCTGCTTCGTCGCTTTTTTCTCGCTTCCATAGACTCTGGGATGAAGCGCATACAAACCCGCGGCCATGCCGGCCACGGTCCCCTCCCATGAAAAGGGAAAGGCATTGTTCGTTCCGGTTGACAAGGGGATCAGGGGAGTTTTTCCGCACCCTTTGGCGACGGCGCGACAAGTGCCGTCGCCTCCCAGAACAACAATGCATCGAACGCCGAGTTCGTTGAGTTTGTGAGCCGCTTTGGTGGAGTCAGCCGTTTCTCCCCTGGCATCCGCTTCAAAGAGTTCTGCGTTCGAGGTTTTGTTGTCGTGTTGAAAGCCATCTATTGCGGCGGCGCCTAAAGAGCCGAGATCGTTGAACATCAATATCTTGTCCAGGCCCATTGCGACAAGACCCGCCATCACGCGGCGAAGCATCAAAACCTTTTCGTTGTTGCTGAAAGAACTTGCCAGCGCCACCAGTCTCCGGATGTCTTTACCTGATTGCGGGTTTGCTATAATTCCGACGCTTGCCACCACTTCTCCTTCGTTCCTCTTTCAGGAAAGAACATCTGAATTCATGTAGAATCAAGAGTACATGGAATGAACGGAAAGGGCGATGCGCCGGCCATGTTTTATCCCGCTTCCCGATGAGACGAAACGCCGATATGAAATCGACGAGCCCAAGATCCCTCAAGAGAGAGGCGCGCTCTATTTTCCGGGCCGGGCTCGATGCCGTTCATGCCGGTGAGGCTGTTCGCCGACATGTGGAAATAGAGAAGGAATGTGGACAGGAGTTTCTCGTTTGCGGCAAGCAAAGAATTTCCCTCGACGAAACGGAGCGAATTATCGTTCTGGGGGCGGGAAAAGCAAGTTCTCAAATGGCGCGCGCGCTTGAGCGACGCCTCGGACATCGGATTGCGGGTGGCGTCGTCGTCACCCGGTATGGCCATGCGGAAAGATGCAGGCATGTCGAAATTCTCGAAGCCGCCCACCCCGTTCCCGATATATCCGGCGTGGAAGCCTCCCGAAAAATAGAAAAATGGGCCGCCGCCGCCCGCAAGGAGGATATGGTGATATTTCTGCTCTCTGGCGGTGGCTCCGCTCTTATGCCCGCGCCCGCGCCCGGGATTTCTCTTGCGGACAAACAATCCGTCACGACTTCATTGCTAAGAGCAGGCGCTCCCATAGAGGCTCTCAATTGTGTGCGGAAGCATTTATCCGGTGTAAAGGGCGGGAATTTGGCTAGAAAAGTTTTTCCGGCTCGCATGAATGTTCTTTTGGTTTCTGATGTGATTGGCGATCCCCTTGACGTCATTGGCTCGGGTCCTGCTGCCGGCGATTCATCCACATTCGCTGAGGCAAAAGCGTATTTGCGGCGCTATGGCGTGTTCCGTGAGGCGCCTGAAACAATCCGAAAAAGGATAGAGGCTGGTTGCAAACACGAGATTCCGGAGACCCCTGCTCCTGGGGACAAGATTTTCAGACGTGTGAACCACCATGTCGTAGCGAACAACAAGATCGCCCTACAGGCGGCATATAATAAAGCAAAATCAAAGGGTTACATTGTCGAGATGCGAACCGCTTCACTCAGCGGCGAAGCCAGGCAGGCAGGTAAATCCATCGCGGAAGACGCGAAGAGGATTCTGGGCGATTCTCGCAAAATACACTCGCCGAAATGCCTGCTGTATGGCGGAGAAACAACGGTGCAAGTATTGGGAGACGGCTTGGGCGGCAGGTGTCAGGAACTCGCTCTTTCTTTCGCCATAGAAATTCGTGGTTGCGAAAATGTCTGTCTTCTCGCCGCGGGCACCGATGGGAGAGACGGCCCCACGGAAGCCGCGGGCGCGATAGTCGACGGAAGAACCGCAAAAACGAGCCAAAATCAAGGACTTGACCCGAACGCTTTTTTGCGTAATAATGATAGTTACAATTTTTTCCGCAAACGGCGCGCGTGTGTATTCACCGGGCCGAGCGGAACCAACGTGATGGATTTGATGATTTTGTTGGTGAATTAAGATTGGCCTTTGAATCTCATCGGTTACCCGTGACTACACGGATCGCCCAACCGACGAGAAATCCATAGGATATCGTGTTATGAGGCATGTCCATGTGGCCATTCTCGCCATGCTGGCGATCTTTGTGGCCCTGCAAAGTCCAATTCCGGCTCTCGCCCAAAAGAAGAAAGTCATCCTGACGGACTTCACCTTCAACCCAACGCCCCAAAAATCCGGTAAGTTACCAAAAGGTTGGGCGCTCAAGGTATGGCATGGAAAGGCCGACATTCGACTGGTTCGGGAGGAAAACAGGGACGCGAAAGTACTTCGGATGAGAAGCGAAAAGGCGTCCGTTTCGATCCATAGGGAAGTGAAGCTGGACCTCAAGAAGTTTCCTTTTCTCTCATGGAAATGGAAAGTGACGAAACTCCCCGAAGGCGCGGATGCACGAAATGGCGAATCCGATGATCAGGCGGCCGGTGTTTATGTCATATTCCCTCGATTTCCCAGTTTCATCAACAGCCAATTGATCGGGTATGTCTGGGAAACGAGCGCGCCCGAGGGTTCGATTCTCAAAAGCCGGAAGAATCCAATGGTTCATTATATCGTCGTCAGAAGCGGCATGGATGACCTCGATAAATGGATAACCGAGAAACGCAACGTGATGGATGATTATCGAAGAGTATTTGGTTCCGAGGCCCCGAAAGTTGATGGCATTGCATTGATGATAGACACGGACGACACCCTTTCGGATGCGGAAAGCTATTTTGCAAAAGTCGAATTCAACGGTCGGGCTTCAAGGGTTTCCACTGATGATGGATATGACCGCCTCGCCAAGGTAATCGACTCCACTAATCGGGCCTACGAATAATACGGCACTGTTTAGATTTTCATTCTCTTTGCGGAACACCCTTGGATAGAAGATAAAAAAGAAACGATTCGACTGAACCGAGGTTTTGACCATTGCCCGGCAGCGAAGTCTATGTTGGTTTTGATCTTGGAGGCTCCTTTCTCAAGGCGTCGTCTTTCGGCCTGGATGGAGAATTGCAAGAACGTTGTTCTCTGGATACAAAACGGTGCCGGAAGGCGGAAGATTACCTCGATTTGTTCAAGGATGCGGCAAAATCCCTCTCTTCAAATAAAAGTCCAAGAGGCGTCGGCGTCGCCGTTGCGGGTGTTCTGGATTCGGATGCCGGAAGAATCGTTGACTCCCCCAACCTGCCCGCTCTAAGCGGGGTTCGCCTTTTAGGCATGCTGGAAGATGCCTTCTCCCCTGTCCCGATCCATATGATGAACGATGCGAATGCCGCTGCGCTGGGAGAGTATTTCGCAGGCGCGGGCGTAGGATATGAGAGCATGTTCATCATCACACTGGGCACCGGCATCGGTGGAGGTTTCATTCAGAATGGAGAGATCTGGGGTGGCGTATCCGGGATGGCGGGAGAAATCGGCCATATGGTAATCGAAAAAAACGGTAAGCCATGCACTTGCGGCTCTCGAGGATGCCTGGAGGCCTGCTTCTCGGGCTGGGCCCTGGAAAGAGATGCGAAGGCTTATGCGGCGCGGCATCCAGGTTCCGCTGTTGCGTCGGCTGATGAGATATCGCCTCTCTCCTTGGCCGAACTTGCCGGCTCCGGCGACCATGAGGCGAAATCAATCTGGGAAAATTCCGGCTATGCGCTTGGCGTCGGAATCGCCAACATCATGAACTTGCTGAATCCCGAATGCATCGTTCTCGCGGGAGGACTGATGAACGCGAAAGAGCATTTCCTCCCGAGCGCCCAGAAAGCCTGGGAGGAGAATTCTTTCGAGCAGGCGAGTCGCTCATCAAAAGTATTTGGGGGCGAATTAGGACAATGGGCGGGCGCCAGGGGCGCTATTCAGCCTTTTTTTCAGTAATCGGGATAGTAGGATTTGCAAATTGTTTTACCCCTTCCTTGATTATCCGCATCGTGATTCGAAAAATTTCTTGTTTACCTCTTGACAAACGTGAAAGTATAGGCAACATTGTTAATTGAACTTAACTTTATTGTCTTGTTTTAACAATCAGGACCTTCAATTCCAAAGGGGATTTATTCCATGACTCCACAGCCACAACATTCCCCCGGTTCCCTCTCGCCGAGCCTGGAGCATTATCTGCGCGCCATATTCGAACTTCAGGAGAGCAAGGGTTATGCGCGCGTGACGGACATCGCCTCCATGCTGGGTGTGGCGAAACCGGCTGTTTCAGCGGCTGTAAAAACGCTTCGTTCGAATGGACTAGTGTCTCACCGTGTGTACGAAAGCATACTCTTGACGGAAGAAGGCGCAAAACGGGCGAAAGGCGTGTCGGGCAAATTCTCTATTTTAATGCACTTCCTCACAGACGTTTTGGGAGTGGAAGAAGAGCAAGCCTTTGTCGACGCCTGCGTGATGGAGCACTACGTGAGCGGGAACTCCATAGACAGGCTTCTCGATCTGCTGCGCTTTTTCGAAGAGCACGGCAATCAGGAAATCCTGGAGAAATTCCATCAGTTTCGCCGCTCGTGCGAGAGCGTCGATACGTGCCCGACATGTTCTTACCATTGCGACATCAGCGTCATCGATTTCGACGATATGTCCAAAAAAATAAAGCAATCCAAACGACGAGTTTGATTTTTCACGAATTTGTTGTCCCCCGGCTCGCTCTTAAGCCGAATTCACGCAACATGGCCATGTGGCCGACACCCCTTGGACAGGAGATAGAATCAATGTTTGCGGTACTGAATGAAGCAAAACGTGTGAGGTTATGCCTTGGAATTTCCGTGTTTTTCATTCTGGCCGTCCTCGCCATGTGCAAGACCACGGCAAGCGCCGAAGAGGTTGTAAACCTCTACTCTTACCGGCAGCCTTTTCTCATCAAACCGATCCTGAAAGCGTTCACCGAAAAAACCGGAATCAAGACCAACATCGTTTTTGCGAAAAAAGGCATGCTGGAAAAAATAAAGGCGACGCCGGGAGCAGCGGATGCGGTGTTGACGGTGGATATCGGTCGACTGCACGACATGGATGAGGCCGGATTGTTGCAACCCGTGAAGTCAAAGGTGTTGGAGCAGAATATCCCCTCGTCCTATCGCCATCCCGAGGGCCATTGGTTCGGCCTCACGCTGCGCGGACGAGTCGTATACGCCAGCAAAAAACGCGTAAAACCGGGTGAACTCACCCGCTATGAGGATTTGGCCGATCCCAAATGGAAAGGCCGGATTTGTACGCGCTCGGGAAAACACGTCTACAACGTATCTTTGTTCGCTTCCATAGTGACGCATTTGGGAGAAGCGAAAGCCAGGAAATGGTTGGTGGGCCTCAAGTCCAACCTCGCCCGCAAGCCCAGCGGCAACGATCGTGCGCAAGCGAAAGCCATTTACGCAGGACAATGCGACCTCGCTTTGGCCAACACGTATTACATGGCGAAAATGGCGACAAACAAGAAAAAGATAATTCAGAGAGAATGGGCGAAAGCGGTATACATCGTTTTCCCGAATCAAAAGGACAGGGGCACGCATGTGAACATCAGCGGCGCCGCCGTCGCCAAGCATGCGAAAAACCGGAAAAACGCGATTCGCCTCATCGAATTTTTGAGCGGTGAACATGCGCAAAAACTGTATGCCGACCAGAATTATGAATACCCACTGAAAAAAGGCGTGAAAATTCATCCATTGGTTGCATCCTGGGGAAAATTCAAGGCCGATACCATCAATTTGGCTGAGGTGGCGAATAAGAGAGCCCTCGCCTCCAAACTGGTAGACAAGGTGGATTACAATAACTTCAGCCCGAGCAATTAGCTGCTAGAATCACGACCCCAAAAGCCTTAATATCCTCATTATGGATACAGGGCTTTGGGGGTCTTCGTCTTTATAAAAGGTTCCAAGAGGTGGTTTTGTCTGAAGTAAATTTGGTAGTTGGTATGGCATGAGCGCAGGTGTTGGATTGAACATAGACGCCTTCCCGAGGCGTTTGGCTAAATGGTTTCAAATAGATTTTTGGACGGGCGGAACCCTTCTGCTCGCATTTTTCATAGCGGCTCCTCTCCTGTCGGTAGGCATTCTCGCCCTTAAGCCTAGTGGTGACATCTGGCATCACCTGCTCACGACCGTATTGTCGCGCTATGTAATGACCACTCTGGGCCTGTTGTTGGGGGTGGGCATTGGCACACTGCTCATCGGGACGGGCACCGCATGGCTGGTAACGCTATGCCGGTTCCCGGGACGACGAATTTTCGAATGGGCGCTGCTCTTACCCTTGGCAATGCCCGCATACGTCGTGGCCTATGTATATACCGACGTCTTTGAATTTGCGGGCCCGGTGCAGACGTTATTGCGCGGCGCCTTCGCTTGGGAATCAAGTCGGGACTACTGGTTTCCGGAAATCCGCTCTCTCGGCGGGGCAATTTTCGTGATGACGGTTACGCTTTATCCATATGTCTATCTGCTCGCGCGCGTCGCCTTTGTTCAACAATCAGTTTGCATATTGGAGGTCAGCAGAACTTTGGGCAAAACCGCGTGGCAGAGTTTTTTTTCCATTGCCCTGCCCTCGGCGCGTCCGTCCCTCATCATCGGTGTGAGTCTGGTTCTGATGGAAGCTTTGAATGATTTTGGAACGGTTGATTTCTTCGCTGTGGAGACGCTCACGGCTGGAATTTTTGACGTGTGGCTTAACCTGAACAACCTGTCGGGTGCTGCGCAACTTGCCGTTGTCGCGCTCTGCTTTGTCTTGCTTCTTTTATGGGCGGAGAGAAAATCGCGCAGCAATCAAAGGTTTCATAATACTTCCACCAAATACCAGGCCTTGCCAAGTTATCATTTGAAGCGAGCGAAGATGTTTGGTGCGGTGATTTTATGCGTGCTGCCGATCGGGTTTGGGTTCATTCTGCCGTCATGTGTTTTGGGCTATTACGCTTGGGGTTTTTATGAGGAAAGCATTTCACGTGATTTTTATTCTATTCTTTCAAACAGCCTGTTATTGTCATCACTCGGCGCGGTCCTGTCAGTTTCGGCAGGTATTTTTCTGGCGTATGGAGTACGTCTAAAAGAAAACACGCTGCTCAAATCTGCGGCCAGGTTCGCCAGTATCGGATATGCCGTTCCAGGCGCAGTTCTCGCCGTCGGTGTTCTAATCCCTATGGGAAAGGTGGATGTTGCGATCCAGGGATTTTTCAAAAATGCCTTTGGCATCTCCACAGGTCTGCTCTTCAGCGGCACAATCGTCGCTGTTACCTATGGATATCTGGCTCGTTTCCTGGCGCTTTCCTATGGCACGTTGGAAGCCAGCCTGATGAGAATTACGCCTAACATGGATGGCGCCGCTCGAACGCTGGGTCTTGGACCCATGAGAACCCTCAAGCGTATTCATTTACCCATGATTCGTGGCGGTATTCTGGCGGCGGCCATTTTGGTGTTTGTCGATACGATGAAAGAACTCCCGATGACAATCATATTGCGCCCGTTTAATTTTGAAACTCTGGCCACGCATGTTCACCAACTGGCCTCGGATGAACTTTTGGAAGAAAGTGCCCTTGGTTCTTTGAGTATTGTGGCGGCGGGGTTGTTGCCCGTGATTTATTTGAGCCGCACCATCCGAGGGGCGCGCCCCGGAGGAGAAAAATGAGGTTCATGATCTAAATGGCCAAACTCGATATTGAAAATGTATCGCACTCATATGAAACAAAAGAAGTCATCGAGGATTTGTCCTTGACGGTCGAAGAGGGTCAAGTTGCATGTTTGCTGGGGCCATCCGGATGCGGCAAGACGACGTTGTTGCGCCTGGTGGCTGGTCTCACTTCGCTGCAATCCGGAAGGATTCGTCTCGACGAAAAGGTTATATCGGAATCTGCGAGCGGGATCGAGACACCGCCGGAGGAAAGAAATGTGGGGTTCATGTTCCAAGATTATGCCCTTTTCCCTCACCTGGATGTTTTACACAACATCACCTTTGGTCTTGATAACCCTTCGCCCGAAAAGCTGGCCGAAATACAAAGAGCCATGATCCAAATGGACATCGTGGAATTGACGGACGCCTATCCGCATACCCTGTCAGGCGGCCAACAGCAGCGCGTTGCTCTTCTTCGGGCATTGGCGCCTCTCCCTCGCCTTCTTCTTTTAGACGAGCCGTTTTCAGGACTCGACATCAGCCTCCGCGTGCAAGTGCGCGAAGATACGTTGGGATTGATTAAACAAATGGGCGTTACCACCTTGATGGTCACGCATGACCCCCAGGAAGCGATGTATATGGGCGACCATATTTTAGTGATGCGAAATAGAAGAGTGGAGCAAAGCGGATCGCCTCGCGAAATTTATCAGTTTCCTGCCACGGAATTCACCGCTCGTTTTGTCGGGCAGACGAATATTTTACAAGGCATCATTCTGTCGACCAGTTATGATGAGGTGATGACTACCATCGGGGCCGTGCCATGCCTCTCCATGAGAGACCTTGAATTCGGTACGGATGCTTTTATCTCGATTCGCCCCGAGAGTTTTGAAATTGACCCGAACGGTCCCTTTTCAGCCAAGATTTGCAGCATTCGCTATGGAGGGCAGTCCGTGTTGTTGGAAGTTGAAATAATTGATGAAATCGGCAAAGGACACCGGCTGAAAATGCGCGTGCAACCCAATTTGAGGATAGATGTCGGAGAAGAGATAAGATTCCGCATCATGCCGGATTTCGTTACGGTTATCGAGGATCCGCTTGATGACTAGTTGCTTTTCTTAACAACTCGCCCATGGCATTCATGTTCTCTAGATTCTCAAGGTCCATCACCATTGCCATGAAATCGCCTGCTTCTCCTGGCGAGAGACTCCGCTTGGCATTGTCCTTGAATTTTTCATGAACATCGTCATCCGTGAATGGATTTTCAGCACACCCCCTTTGATGTTTCTCCTCCTCGATGAAGGTGCTCCCGTCATCAAGTCGAACTTCTACAACTCCCGGGAAAAACCTCGGAAAATCCTGTGTGTCGTCTTGCTCGAAGGAGACCTTATCCGCCAGAGCAAGTACCGCGGGGTCTTCTGTCGCGCTTTTTTCGAAATCATCCAACCCACACCTGCCCCGCACGAAAATACTCGCCAGGCAATACGGCAAGGAAAATTTCGCGTCGTATTTACCACGCGGTTTTCGCTTCATCTCGATCGGGTCAAGCACCAGGTCAATGGCCCCTTTGGCGGCGTAACATATGAGGCTTCTGATTTTCGTGTGATGTATTTCCTCTCTGTCTCTGAGTCGCAGTCCGGCGTCCAGGAACGCATGAATCACATGACCGCAGGGATAGGGCTTGAAGCCAATGGCCAAAGTTTCCCATGTTTCGCCCAGTCCTCGTGTGAGCGCTTCGATCTCGAACTCCTCATCACCAAGGTGGCTCTTGAGCAAACCGAATCTGCCCTCGAACACTGTAGGTGGGCCGGCAAAATCCTCGCCCGCCAGAATCGTGGAACAAATGGCGCCGTGTGCCGCCCAGCCCGGATGAAGCGCTTTTACAGGGCTTCCGTTCTCCAGGTATTCAAAGAGCCCGGCAGCCATGCTTCCGCATATCCCAAGCGCCCAACTCATTCTTTCCGCACTCAATCCACACTGAAGGGCATAAGCGATAGCGGCGCCAAACGATCCGGCGATTGCGGTCATATGGAAGCCTCGGGCATGGAATTTGCCGGGGGCTGCTAGGCCGATCCTGATTTCCGACTCGAACCCGGCCACGCAGGCTCGAATGAAATCTCGCCCCGTTTTCTGGAATGCTTCCGCTCCTGCCAAAGCCGCTGGTACGACCGGCGCCGCTGTGTGTACGATCGATTTCGCGTGGGTATCGTCAAAATCCAGGGAATGCCCCAGCGCACCGTTCAAAAAAGCGGCGTTTGCCGCAGGCATTCGAATTTTCTCACCTACCGCGCTGCAAGGGCCGAATTCATGGGAGGCGTTTTCTTTGTCCGGAATCCTTCCGGTCATACCATTCGCTACGGCTCGCAGGGGCGCGTCAATTTCCGTGGAGCGAGCCGCCAGGGCAATTCCCATGAAATCAAGGATCAATAATTTAGTCCGGTGGACTACTTCTGGGGGGATATCCGGGAATTGCAAGGAGCGGGAAAATTGGCACAATGCTTCATTTGGCGTCAATGACACGTTATTTCACTCCTTGCAGAACTTTTGGAAATACCTCCTCGGCCATCATCTGCATCGTTTCCAGGACAAGCGATTGAGGCATTCCCGGCCATTGAATGCTCATGATGAGGTGATTGATGCCGAACTCCGCCAGTTCCAACATGCCCTCTGCAACTTCATCCGGCGAGCCTAGAATGAACCTGTTGTCCAGTAAATCATCAAACTGCTGACCCAGATCGTCATCTCCTTCAGGCATGGCTTTATCTTGGCCCCACTTGTGATATTCACGGTATTTAATCTCGAGATAGGGCTTGCTGAGCCGAATGGCTTCTGCGCGGTTTGTTGCGACAAACACCTCACGCCGCATTGGAAATTCATCGGGAAAAGGTTTGCCGAGTTCGTCGAGCGTCTGGCGGTAAAGTTCGATTTGGCGCTTTGTCGTGTCGAGCCGATTATGGGGGTTCACGTAATAGCAATCACCCAGCCTGGCCGCGCGGCGTATGCCGGCGTCACTGTTGGCTCCAATCCAAATGGGGGGGTGTGGCTTCTGAATGGGTTTTAGGGGGCACGATGCCTCGATTAATTCGAAGTGAGAGCCCTTCATCGACACCTTCTCTTCCGACCAGAGTCGCTTGATGGCCTCCAGATTCTCCTCGAGACGTTTCACCCTTTCTTTTTGTGTTGTTCCGAATCCCCTGAATTCCACCTCTCGATAGCCGAGCCCGGCGCCAAATATGAGTTTCCCGCCTGACATCACGTCAATCGTTGCCAATTGCTCCGCCATGTCCATGGGTTTATGGAGAGACAATAGCACGATACCTGCATTGAGCCTCAGCTTCGGTGCTTCCGCGCTGATGCGGGCGAGAAAAGGCAATTGCTGAAAATCCTGAAGCGGATACGCGCTATAGTGATTCCCCTTGGTGATCGATACGAATCCTAATTCTTCCGCTCTTCTTGCTTGTTCCATCAGTTCATGGAAGCGAGGCCGCATATCATCTTCGAGGGTGAATTGACCTCTGAGCATGATGCCAAATTGCATTTTTATCCCTTCATTATGAGGAAAATTTTTTCACTTTGTATTGAACGAATAAGTCACCAAGATAACGATGACCGCCTTTATGGAAACAGGCCTGCAGGATGCTATTGCAAAGATATCCGGCGCTATGACTTTCCGTGGCAAAACTTGTATTTTCTGCCGCTGCCGCAGGGACAAGGCTCGTTGCGTCCGACCTTGGGCGTGGCGCGTCTTACAGGGCTGGTTGTTTGTATTCCCTCTCCGCCGATGTCGTCGCCGAACCCCGACGCATCCGCATGGGAGAATACCATTTCTTGTTCCTGTCGCGACTCTTCCAGTGCGATGTCTTCATCCGAAATATCCAGCCGGTACATATAGAGAACCGTCTCCGCTTCAATTCTTTCCGTCATCGTTCCAAACATGTCGAACGCTTCTTTTTTGTATTCATTCAAGGGGTTCACCTGTGCATAGCCCCTCAGCCCGATCCCCTCTTTGAGTTGTTCAATGTTGGAGAGGTGATCCTTCCATTGCGTATCCAGTATCTGGATATAAATGAGTTTTGCGAGTTCCAGAATATTTTCAGGATCGAAGTCACGATATTTTTCATCTAAAACACCCTGGATGAGCTCATCGACCCTGTGGGCAAGTTCATCTCTCGGCTCCTCTTCTACATCCACCACCATTGGTTCAGAAGCCGAAAAAATGATTTTCCGCCCCTCTATCGTTGCGGGGATGCCATATTGGCTTTCGACGGCGCCCGCGAATGCTTCTATATCCCAATCTTCAAAATGTTCTGACTCCGGCAAATGCAAGTCGGCGACCGAGTCGAGGATCGTAGATGCGAACTCCTTGATTTGATCGATCACATCGGTAGTTTCCAGAATTTCTCGCCGCATCGAATATATGACTTCGCGTTGTTTATTCATCACGTCATCATATTCGAGAAGATGTTTTCGCATCTCGAAATGATGCGCCTCGACACGTTTCTGGGCATTCTCGATGGCGCGCGTCACCATCTTCGCCTCAATGGGCACACCTTCTTCCATGCCTAATTTTTCCATCAAACCCTTGATTCTGTCGGAACCGAAAATGCGTAATAAATCGTCTTCGAGGGAAAGGAAGAATCGAGAACTTCCAGGATCCCCCTGCCTCCCTGAGCGGCCACGGAGTTGGTTGTCGATACGACGGCTTTCATGCCGCTCGGTGCCCAAGACGTGAAGACCGCCCAATTTAACCACTTCATCATGCTCTGCTTCGCAATATGCTTGAAATTCCTTAAACGCCTCTTCGTATTCAGGTCCTTCGTTCGTGTTCGTTTTAGATGAAGCGAGAAATTCCGGATTACCACCAAGAAGGATGTCCGTTCCCCGGCCCGCCATATTGGTCGAGATAGTGACGGCTCCTTTGCTCCCTGCCTGGGCGATAATTTCCGCTTCCTTGCTATGGTTTTTTGCGTTGAGCACGTAATGCGGAATACGCTTTCTCTTGAGAATCGAGGCGAGTTTTTCACTTTTTTCGATATTGATGGTACCCACCAAAACCGGTCTGCCGCTTTCGTGACATTCAATTATCTCATCGACGACGGCATCCATCTTTTCTCTTTCCGAGCGATACACCACATCAGGATATTCATCTCGAATCAATTCACGGTTCGTCGGCACAATGGCCACATCTATTTTGTAAGTCGAATTAAACTCCGCCGCTTCGGTATCCGCCGTACCCGTCATGCCGGCCAATTTGTTGTAAAGCCTGAAATAGTTCTGGAAGGTGATAGTCGCCAAGGTCACATTTTCTTCCTGAACCTTGACGCCCTCTTTCGCCTCGATCGCCTGATGCAAGCCATCGCTAAAACGCCGGCCGGGCATCATGCGTCCGGTGAACTCATCGACGATGACAACCTCGTTGTCTTTCACCACATAATCAATGTCTTTGGTAAACAGGACATGCGCCTTGAGCGCCTGTTCCACATGGTGCAGCACCGTGATGCTGTTCATGTCATACAAACTTTGGTCATTCCCCATGATGCCGGAACGACGCAGAAGTTTTTCGGCTTCATGCCCGCCCGCTTCTTTTAGATTTACCGTTCGGCTTTTTTCATCGACGATTAGATATTCATATTTTTTCTTGCTGACGATATCTTTGCCGCCCTCGACATATCCATCGTCTTCTTCCTCGTTCTCTTCTTCAACAACCCCTTGTTGTTCTTTCAGTAGAGGGCGTATCACGCGGTTCACAACGCCATACATGCGCGTGGCTTCATCTGCCGGTCCGCTGATGATGAGAGGGGTTCTGGCTTCATCGATCAGTATGCTGTCCACTTCATCCACGATGGCGTAATTCAACTCGCGCATGACGCAACTGCCGGGCTCGAACTTCATGTTATCTCTTAAGTAGTCGAATCCGAACTCATTGTTGGTGCCATACGTAATGTCACAGGCATAGGCGAGGCGGCGCGCATCATCATTCATTCCATGCTGAATACAACCGACACTGAGCCCGAGCGCCCTGAAAAGACGGCCCATCCATTCGGAATCGCGACTCGCGAGATAGTCGTTCACAGTAACGATGTGTACGCCCTTGCCCTCTAATGCATTCAAATAGGCTGCAAGCGTGGCGACGAGGGTTTTTCCCTCCCCGGTTTTCATCTCGGAAATTTTTCCGCTGTCGAGAATCATGCCCCCGATGAGCTGAACGTCAAAATGCCGCATTTGGAGGCGACGCCACCCCGCTTCACGCACCAAAGCGAACGCTTCAGGCAAAATATCATCCAACGTCTCACCAGCGGCGAGGCGCTCCTTGAAGCGTTCTGTCTCCTCACGCATCTGGGCGTCGGTCATCTCTTGAATGCGTGGTTCGTGACGATTAATCTCTTCTACTATTGGTTGAATCGTTTTGAGCAGGCGATCATTCGCCGTCCCGAATACAGAGTTGAACATCGATATGCTTGATTGAAAAATCGAGCCTGCCATTCATCACTCCATTGGGGTTCATGCCTACGAATCAATTTTCGCGCTCAGGTAGATTATCATGGTGTGTTAGCGAGAAAAAGCGAATATCTCAGGCGGGATAGTGAGTTATTTCGTTTATTCTACAATGTATAATCTGGGGTTGATCGCGACTCCGTTTATTCGAACTTCATAATGGAGGTGTGGTCCGGTGGATCTCCCTGTGGAACCAACTTTGGCAATGACATCGCCTCTTCTCACACGTTGGCCGACTTTCACTAAATTAACGCTATTGTGTGCGAACTTGGTCACGATGCCCTGCATGTGTCTGATCTCGACGATTTTTCCATACCCTCCCTTTCTTCCAACGCCAATGACGAGGCCATCTGCTGGAGAGAATATAGGTGTTCCTTCTCTTGCGACAACATCAATTCCTGCATGAAATTCTCGCCGATTCGTAAATGCAGAGCGTCTGTATCCAAAGCTGGATGAGAGCCAGCCCTTAACGGGCCATACAGAGGGTGTGTGGGCGAGCAATACACTTTTATCGCGGAACGCTCTCAAAAGGTCTTTGAACGCACTTTCCTGTTCGGCGGCGCGCTTTTCTATATCCTGAAATTGGCGGTTTAATCTCCGGATGAATCTTTGTTCAGATGGTGTAAGTTTCTCCATGTCGTCAGGCAGCGCGTTTTTTGAAAAGCCTCCTACACCTAAGTTATCTTTTCGCTTGCTCGGTTTTAATGAGGCCATGATGCGAAGCTGGTCTTCAAGTTGCCGGAGCTGTATCAGGTTGTTGTCCAGGGATTTGAGTTTAGTACCGAATTTCTCAAGAAGTTCTTTTTGTGTTTGATTTTGTTGTTCGAGAGGAGAGAGCTTGGAGACATGTTTCGTCAATAAAATTTTCTCTTGCGCGAGGTAAAGCGTTATTCCGACAAAAGAGCAAAAGCAGAGGAGCACGAGTACCACCATGTACCTCGTTATACTGAGGCGTCGGGTACCGCTAGAGTTGCTCGGTATGACCATGACGGTGTACTTCTTGGCCATGAGGCGTATCCCTCAGCAACTTTCCGAAATTGTTATTTATTTAAATGAAAACCAATATTTCCCCGTGAATTTTTTTCTGTACAAGCAAGCTATCAAGGCTCAAAAGACAAGTCAAACGAGTTACTGAAATGAAATATCGCAACGCATACAATTAAAGTAAATTCAGCGCATTACAGCCCCTGAGTCGACTAGAATGGCCTGGCCTGTAATAGTTTTCGCATCATCGCTCGCCAAAAATGCAACTGTTCGGCCAATATCTTCGGGCGATTGCTCGATCCCTAAAGGCGTTTGCTCCACAAAGTGGTCGAAAACTTCTCTGGCCGTTTTGCCTTTGAAGATTGGGAATTTTTTTCTGAGCTGTGTAGCTATCTTTTCCCACATCGCGCTCCAAATCAGACCCGGACAAACGGCGTTCACCGTAATACCTTCGCGGGCCACTTCGCGCGCGAGCGCCTGGGTGAAAATAATCACCGCTGCCTTGCTCGCGCTGTAATGGGGTATGGTTTCGCGGCCATCACGCCCGGCGCGCGAGGAAATATTGATGATGCGCCCCCAGCCCTTCCCCTTCATCTTTTCAAGCGATGCCTGGCAGAGCAAAAAAACACCTTTCACGTTGACGTTATACGTGTCGTCCCAATCATCTTCATTGATGTCGGATAGAGGCATGCCCAGTTTGAAATCCGCCCCGCCAATGACGCCGGCATTGTTGACCACAATATCCAGGCTACCAAATTCTTTTGCGACTGTATCTACTATGTTTACGCATTGGCATTTATCTGTCACATCAAGAGCGTATGGAATGGCGGTAACGCCTAATTCTCCCATTTCTTTTGCCGCTGCCTCAGCGCTGGGTGGCGAGATGTCGCTCAATGCCAAATGGACACCCTCTTCCGCCAGGCACCGGGCGATGCCACGTCCTATTCCTCCTCCGGCGCCCGTGATGAGCGCGACCTTGTCTTTTAACCCACGGTCTCGGTGCACTTGGGAGGGCATCGCCTATTTCCCGTATCCTGTCATGGCGCCGCCCGATTCCAACCAATCCTCAAAAACCTGGAGGCTTTCCAAGACAGCGGGAACTCCACTGTATGGGGACATCTGGAAAATTACCTCCATGATTTCCTTATCCGTTGCTCCATAACTCCTCGCTGCCGTGAAATGAGAGCGCATCTGGTTAAAGCGGCCAGTGACGCATAGGGCCGCCAGGGCGCAAAACTCTCTTGTCTTGTGCGGGATGACATCGCGATCATACAAACCCCCATGTACGAATTGCTGGAACAGCATAGAGAAATCAGGGTCGAGCTTATTGAGGCGCCCAAATAGCTTTTCCGTGTACCCTTCTCCGTATTGGGTATCTCCGCGCCTAATCGCAGGAGGGTAAAATTCTTCGGTCATCAGTCATTCTCCTCAGCTATGACGCTCAAAATTCGCTAGTCCGCTTCTATAATTTGGTTGCGTAATCGACCCAGGCCGCCGATTTCCACTTCCACCACATCGCCCGGGGTAAGGAAAGAAGGCGTTTCTCGCGCATACCCTACGCCCGAGGGTGTGCCTGTCAAAAAGATATCGCCGGGCTCTAGGGTAAAACCTTCTGAAAGCACCGAAATCATCGATGGAATATCATGAATCATCATGTTCGTGCTTGAATCCTGGCGTGCTTCGCCGTTTACCCAGCTTTTTACAGTCTGGTTCATCGGGTCGCCATAATCCTCTTTGGGGACGATGTATGGACCAAGTGGACATGTGCCGTCGAGAGTCTTGCCCTTGAAAATCTGTTTGTGGCGCCGTTGAATATCTCTCGCGGAGATGTCGTTGGCGCAACAGTAGCCGAAAATGTGGTCGTAGACTTCATCTTGGGGTATGTTTTTGCCGCTTTTGCCGATGATGACGGCTATTTCGGCTTCATAGTCGAGCTTTTCCGTCACCCGGTGAGCGGGTATGCCTTCGTTGTGTCCGATGAGGGTGCTCTGGGCCTTTGTGAAGAAGATGGGCTGGTCGAGTTCAACCTTTGTCGTTTGTACATCCTTGGCTTGCAAACCCTCGTTCACATGGTCTTGATAGTTGAGTCCCATGCAAAGGACGTGTTTGGGTGGATGGGGAATCGGGGATATGTGATGAACATCTTCGGGCGTCATCAGAATGGGAGCCAAATCTCCGGCATTCGCTTCCGCCTGCGCGATCAAATCATGAAGCGCATCGCAATGCGTTTCCCATGCTTTTATGAGTTCAATCATACTGCCGAATGCCAGTTCTTTTTTGCCTAAAATTCCGGCCAGACGCGACAGGTGGGCAATTCTGTCGCCCACATATACGCCGACCCTCTCAAGGCCCCTGTAATTATAGGACAGCAGTTTCATTCGGATCTCCTGGAGGTGTGTGATTCTTGAAAATTCAGGAAATTTTGTATCGTTCAATAGCATCTGGTGTGAATTCCACGCCATGCCCGGGCGCTTCAGGTACGTTGATGTGTCCATCACGCACGGAGAAATCTTGGGTGAGATCATCTGGCGAGAAAAATTCCATGTATTCGACCATATAGCCTCTGGGCGTTGCGCCTACGAGGCTCACCGACAATTCATGGGCCAAATGGCTGCTCAGCGAAATGTTAAAGGCATCGGCGAGATGCGCAATTTTAATGAATTCCGTCACTCCGCCGCAGCGACAAACATCCGGTTGTAAAAACCCTACCGCCCGGCGTTCGCATATCTCTCGGAATCCCCAACGCATATAGGCGTTCTCGCCCGCCGCGGTGGGCACCATGCTCTTCTCGGCCACTTCCGCGAGGTCGTCGACGCAATCGGCCAGCACGGGTTCTTCGAACCAGGCAACGCCGTATTCCGCCAGCATGGATGAAACTTCCACCGCTTCGCGCACGTTGTAGTTCTGGTTCGCATCGCAATAGAGAATAAAATTCTCGCCCATATTTTTTCTGAGGAAATCGAGGCGTTCCCGGTCGCGCGGCGTGCCGATTTTCAGTTTATAACCGCTCATGCCGAGCGAGGCGGCTTCCTGGGCTTCTTCGAGTAGCTCGGAATCCGGGAGCGTGTGCCAGCCGCCGCTGCCGTAAACCGGCAATTTTTGGCGAAATCCACCCAGCAGGCGATTGAGCGGCAGGCCGGCTGCTTTCGCCACGATATCCCAACAAGCGATATCTACAGCGGAAAGGGAATACAAACCCAGTCCCCCGCGCATTCTCGACTTGTTTGGCGCCCACATGCGGTTCCAGAGCGCCTCTGGAGCCAAGGCGTCTTGTCCTATTGCCAGTGGAGCCAATTCCTTCTCGATATACGGCAGCATGGCAACGCCGCCTTCCCCGCCCAGGCCCATCGTAAAGCCCGTGCCGCTCGGGCCGCCTTCGGTGTGAAGATGGACCACGACGACATCGAGATGGGTATACACGCCGAGGGAACTCTGGAATGTTTTCTTGAGGGGTACCTTGAGGGGAATGGCTTCGAGAGAGCGTATTTTTAGTTGTGGCATTTCATCTCCGGCTATAAAAACTTCATGGAGCGGATACGCATGGCCTGGTTCGTTCCGTCCGAGTGCAGAAAACTGGTTACGTCTCTTAGATATTTTTCCATCGGCGCATCCGTCATGTAACCGGTACCGCCCCAGACTTCCAATGCGCGCGTGGCAATCCGGTATGAGGATTCAGACACGAAACATTTGGTCATGAAACCCATTTTGGGGTCGTAGAGGTCTTTTTGATCCGCCGTCCAGGCGGCGTAGTGGAGCAATCGCCTGCTCGCTTCATACTCGGCGAAACAATCCGCGAGCATAAAGCCGACCGCCTGATGCTCGATGATGGGCTTGCCTCCCTGAATCCGGTTTCTGGCGTGTGTCAAAGCGTCTTCATAGGCTGCCCTTGCGGTGCCGAGAACGGTGGCGGCGGCTTCTATGTTCGAACCCGGGACGAACATGCGTCGCGCCTCCGTGGCGCGATTCACTTCCGTGATGCGGTTTTCATCCGGCACCCTGCAATTCTCGAAAATCAGCTCGGCGTTCAGGGAAAGCCGCTGTCCCATCTTGTCGTGAATTTTTCCGTACCGGAAACCTTCCATATCGGGCGTGATGATGAAATACGTCATCCCCTCGGATACGCCTTTGGTGGTGTCGGTTCTCATGGCGACGATGCAGAGCTTGGCGATTCCGCCGTTGCTGATGTATCGCTTCTTCCCGTTGGCGATCCAATCGTCCCCGTCGCGCACGGCGGTCGTACGCACGCCTGCATCCGGGCTGTCGTAGGGGATGATGTTGTCGGTTCCCCCCGATTCCTCCGTCATCCCGACGGCGAGATGGAAATAGTGGTCTTCGAGAAAAGATTTGAGATAACGCTCTCTTTGCCCTTGGTTCGTCAGTCTTTCGAACAGATGGGTGATCTTCCAGGTCTGGTCGAACGTCACGGCCGTGCCCAGATCGCCCCAGGCGATTTCCTCGCCCACGATGCACAGCGTGAGAACGTCGCAACCCGCGCCCCCCATCTCTTTGGGAAGTGCGAGGGTTCTCAAGCCCAGTTTGCTCCCCTTCTCCAGGGCGTCCCAGGGGAAACGCTTCATGGGGTCGGGTTCTTTGTCCAGTGCTGCGGCGACGGGGCGAATTTCCTGCTCGGCGAAGTCATGCGCCGTTTTCTGGAGTTTTTCCTGCTCGGGAGTGAGAGTGAAGTCCATTTTCGCCCCTTCGTGCGCGAAACTATCCATGAGGCAAAAGAAAGCCTCTGCAAGCCTTCAGGCCGTGTTCAAGGCAATGTCGTGTTCTTGATAGTATCTGCTCGCACCCGGGTTCGCAATCGGTAGGCGTGCGTGATGTATGACGCCTGCGCCCAGGTGTGCCGGATTCCGCGAAAAACAGCCTAACTCCTTAAAAAACAAAGAGAAATATTTTCACTTATTTTCAGGTATTTTCGCTGTTTTTCACCTTTTTTCACCTTTTTTGCTTATTACTCATTACTCCCCCCCTTGAGGGTCATTTCCGACCGAAGAGGGAGGAAATGCCCCGACCGAAGAGGGAGGAAATGCCCCGACCGAAGAATGAGGGTTACCGCAGGAGCCGAGTCTTCAGGCGAAGGCTCATGCGGTGGGGGGACGATTCTCCCCCTCTCCTCGTCTCTGAAAGACCCTGCCCCCCGCGCAGGGATTCCCGCGCACTCGGGATAACGCGAAATGCGGGCAGCCGCACGATTGATGCCATCAGCCTTCGCCGCGCAGGGACAGGCCCCCGCGCCTGTCCTTACGAGGGATACCCACGGGGGGTAGGGACGACCCCGAGGAGGGATTCGTCCCTACATCTCGTCCTTGCTCGTCGTGCCGCTATCACTCGTGGTAAATCGCCACCGCGCGCACGGGAGAGCCGGTGCCGCCTCGTATCTTGAGCGGCAGGCAGGAGAAGATGAACTTCGTGTTCACCACTTCCTTCAGATTCGCCAGGTTCTCCGCGTTCAGAACCTTCCGCTCCCGGCACGCCTTATGCGCCCAGTAGCCCTTGTCCCGGAAGGCCTGTGAGGAATCCACGCTCGGCGAGTCGATGCCGACGTTGATGCAGCCCTTATCCGCCAGCCACGTCATCGCCGCCTCGCTCAGGCCCGGATACGTATAGAGCCAGTCATGAAAATCCCCGCCGTAGTTCGCCTCGTAGTGGCCCGTCCAGATGAGAACGGTTCCCTTGTCGGGCACGTCCAGGTTCGCCTTCGCGCACGCTTCTTCCAGGTCCGCCGGCTCCATCCAGTCCTCGGTGTTGCAGAAGCGGGATAAATCCAGACAAATCGCCTCCGTGTAGAACCATTCGAGGCCCAGTTGGTCGATAGTCTCGCCGTCCTTGTCGATATGATAAAAGGCGTCCACGTGGGTGGGGCCGTGGTCGCTCATGATGAGGCAGTTCGTCGTCGAGGTATGGCCCGATGGCGAATTCGCATACGCCTTGGCCGTCTCGGCGTGCGTCTTGTTGGGGAAAACCCCCGTCCTCTGATTCCCGGGATAAACGGGCATGCCGTCAAAAATTTCTTGTGACAAATCCACGATGCGAAATCCCATGTCTGTACTCTCCGTTTGTCATTGAGTGATTGGATGAAAATAGCGGAATCCGTGCAATCTTATCCAAAAGCGCCCGATAAAAGCACGTCATCGAGTGAAAATCTTTCCGAATAAAATGAGGGATTACCGGGTTTCGTAGGGGCGGACATGTGTGTTCGCCACCGGTGTGTACGCCCACATGTCGTCGATGCCTGCCAATGAGAATGTAGGGGCCGCATATATGCGGCCCGCGCAGCCGGAGAAAACATCGGCGAGGAACAGCGAACGAAAACCTGCCCGTAAACGAGAATTGCTCGTAGGGACAGGCCCCCGCGCCTGTCCTGATCGTATCCACCTTGAAAAAGGACAACCACGGGGGCAAGGACGACCCCGAGGAGGGATTGCAGAATCCAGAACCGATGAAAATAACAACATCGCAGGATGACCACGAAAAACGATAATGCGAACAGAGCAAAAAGATAAGGGCAAAGTCACTGGATTCCGGTAGATGCATCGAGAAAGCGTGGGTTCCGTAGGGACAACCCCCCGTGGTTGTCCCTCGTCTGGACAGGCGCGGGGGCCTGTCCCTACAACCATGAACCCCTGTTTTTCAGAATATCCAAACGGCGGAGAAATTCATCGCAGGAAATGACACCGGAATGACGGCTATCTTCGATTCAAGGATCACAGGCACCCCCCCCCTCCCTCTCCCACATTCGCCATCGCACGATGATCGCCCCGAAGGCGACGATGAGCAGCGCGCTTGCGAGATGGGCGGCGCGAACCGGACCGAACCAGAGGCTGTCCGCGCGAAAACCGCTCACAGCGGCGCGGCCGAGTGAATACAAGACGAAATAAAGACAGAATATGAACCCCGGCTTGTGGTTCGTGAGCCTGAGCCTCTTCAGGATGAAAAACCACAAGAGGTTCAAAACCAGTTCGTAGAGCATCACGGGATGTGTCGCCTGGCCTGGAAATTCCCTGCCCGCGATGGAGGTCATGGGAAACTCCACGCCCCAGGGCATTCTCGTCGGCACGCCGTGGGCATCGCCGTTCATGAAATTTCCGAAACGCCCGAACACCTGGCCGAGCATGATGGCGGGCGCCACCGCGTCGGCGAACTCCCATTTGGAAACGGGACGGTTTTTCATGTAGAGATATCCGGCCAGCACTCCCCCTAAGAGACCCCCGTGTATGGCGAGGCCCCCATGCCAGATGGCGAGCATTTCCCAGGCGTTTTTGCTGTAAAATTCCCAGTTGAACAGAACGTAGTAGATTCTTCCGCCCACGATCCCTGCGAACATGACGAGGAGGCCGAAATTCATCACCTCATCCTGGGTGATGGGCATTTTCCTCCGCGCCACTTCCTTGTTCACCAGCCATACGCCGACCAGCACGGCGGCGACGTACATGAGGCCGTACCAGCGAAGCGCGAATGGTCCGATTTCAAATATGACGGGGCTCAAATGTTCGGTTCCTCACCAGATTGGCGATGCGCGCGGAACTGCCTTTGCGAAAAGGGTGGATTCGCGCTGCGTAAATGAATGATGCGGCTTTATTTCGGCTTAAACGTATTCAGTCCATCCGATTAGTTCGCGTGCCGATAGATACGGCTTTGGGGATAGTAATCCTTCCAGCCGAACCAGAACGCGAGCGTACTGGAAATCTGGCGCAATCTGGCGCCTTTCATCGGCCCTTCCACGGCGAGGCCGGTCAGGCGCTGCCAGCGCGAACCCGTTTTCTTGTCTTTCATGAACCGGCAGGCGGCGGCGCCTTTTGCGCCACTATCCGTTATCAACTCGAACTCCAGCGTTTTCCCGCCTAAAACGCGATCGAAAACTACTCCCGCCGCCGCACCTTCGCAATAGGTAACCAGAATCTCCCGGCCGGCGAAGCGATCGTTCACGACGCCTGCGCGGTTCAAATCGGCGAAGGGGTATACCTTGGCCATTGCTTTCCCCTTCTCTGTCATCGAATCCAGCGCAAGGCCCACCACCAGGGTTTTCGGGTGCAGGCGATTATCCCGGTATTTTTCGGGGATCACGCCCGTCTGTGAACTGTAGTAATAGCCCTCATACGGATCCCGGGAAGGGCCGCGGAACATGCCCGCCATCCCCCTGCCCTCTTTCTTGAGCACCAGGGTATCGGGATAGAGTTGTTTCCATTCGGAATAGCGCATCATGGCGGAGGGGTGCGTTTTGAGACGCTTGCCCTTCAGGGGGCCGATAAGCGCCTCGCCGGTAAGATGGCTCCAGAGCGAATCCGTCTGGCGGTCGTACATGATGAGCACGTTTTTCCAGAGTTTCCCGGAAACGCCGAAACTGAGTTTCTTGCCGTCCAGGTCACGGTCATACACGATGGCCGTATAGCAAAGCGGTCACCACGTCACGGAGACGGCGCTCCCTCCCACGACGTCGTTTACTATCTCGTGGGAGCTGAGCAGGGGAACCGAATAGGCCCGCTTGTCTCCTTTGATGTTGATGCCGATTACCATCTCATCCGGCCCCATGAACGCGTCCGCATCTTTCACGCTCGCGTATTTTGGCGCATCGATGGAGGGGATGCCGTCTTTCGGCAGCAGGGTGCGAATCTCGGTTTC
The DNA here is from genome assembly GCA_965221165.1 of bacterium. GTDB lineage: Bacteria > UBA8248 > UBA8248 > UBA8248 > UBA8248 > Bin107. The sequence continues at coordinate 120,287 of CBDCRP010000003.1, read as the reverse complement.
GGGGCTCTGCGCCCGCAAACAAACGGAAAGACGACGGAAATCAGGAAAAACAGAGCAAAAAGTCCGCTTCTGGTCTGCGAACATGGGAGTGCTCTCCTCAGGCGGCCAGGTACCCGCTAGGGTTAGCGTCGAAATCTATGGAGCACGGTAAAGAAAGTCCGCTCTCCACGCTCCGTTCCACGCGCACGACCTGCCCCAGGACGTTCGCGCCCGCGGGGATTTTTTCCAGCAATGCTTCGACGTCTTCTAATTTCTTGATCACGCACGCGTACCGGCGTTTTCTCGCGTCCCCGGGCGCGCGATAGGTCAATTCGCGTATCACCATACCCTCGCGCAAACCGTCCAGATAGGCTCTGCTGCCCTGTTTCACACCCTTGCGTATATATACGCCGCTGTCGGTCTTGCAAGTTGCTCTTCTTCGCGCAACTGCATCGGTCAGATCTTCGAGGTCCATGCCGTAAGTTTTATGCTTTTCGCAGGCTTCATCGGCTTCACTCTTCGCGCGCTTTCCGGCTACCTGTCGGCTTCCTGCTCGGGCAAACGGGCCAGTTTGACCATGAATTTTCTTCATCCGGGCGTCTGCGCACCACTTCCACGGCTACCGCCTCTTCCCGGCGGCGTCCAGCCCACGAGCCGTTGCAGGTGGGAGGTATCCAGGACGTTCGCGCCGTTGAGGCTGACGATGACGTCTCCCATCCTGGATGCCCGCTCCCTCGGCCGGTCCGTCTTTCAGCAATGAACCCACGAGTGCGCCCTTGGGCTTCAGGGAGGCCCAGCAGATAGGCGATATCCTGATTCACCGGCTGTATGGTTACGCCCAGATACCCGCGCGGAAAATTCCCGCTTCTTCTTAAGTATTTGACTACGTCTTTCGCCATGTTGACGGGAATGGCGAATCCGATGCCGCTGCCGGGGGCCGGAATCGCCGTGTTGATGCCGATGACCTCGCCGTCGATGTTCACCAAAGGCCCGCCGCTGTTGCCGCGGTTGATGGCGGCGTCCGTCTGGATGAAATGCTCATAGCGCGCGATGCCGACGCCGCTGCGCCCGATGCCGCTCACGACGCCCACCGTGAATGTTCTCGTAATACCGAAAGGATCGCCCACGGCTATCGACCACTGGCCTACCTTCACCTTGTCGGAATCTCCTAAAGTCGCCGCAGGCAGCGGATGATCTGTATTGATTTTGACGAGCGCCAGGTCCGTATAGCGATCCGTGCCGACGACTTTCCCCCAGTATGCGGACTCGTCCGAAAGGCGCACGCGCAGTCTTCGCGCATTACTGATCACGTGATTGTTCGTCAGAATATATCCCGCCGGGTCGATGATGACGCCCGAACCCGACGAAAACAGAGGCATGTTCGGATGAGGCGACTGGGGATTCTTCTGTGCTGTCCTTTTTTTTCTCTCCACCCGTATGCTCACCACCGTCGGCTTTACGCCTTTCGCTATCGCGGTGAACGCCCTCTCGATTCTTTTCATGAAATCGATGTCCGGGTTCGCATACGCAGGCGCGGCGGAACCCATGAGCAACATCAAGAGCATCGACAGGATGAAGCGATGAATCATGGAACCCTCAGTTTGTTGTTTCAATGACGGCTTGTTTTCCTTGAAGATTATACAGCGATGCCGGGTCTTGGGAAGCGCGGGGGGATAAAATGCTTCCCCCTTTCGGCGGAATTTTCGGCGCGTCCATCGCTTAAGGGTCTACTTGACCTCGAGTATTACCTCAAGCTCCACGGGCGCTCCCAGGGGAAGTTCCGCCACCCCCACCGCCACTCTGGCGTGCTTGCCTTTTTCCCCAAAAATATCGACGGCCAGATTGGACGCCCCGTTCACGACGAGCGGTTGAGCCGTGAAATCGGCCGCAACGGCAACGTAACCCGTCATGCGGACGATTCTCTCCACGCGCTCCAGATCGCCCAGGGCGGCTTTCGCCTGTGCGACGGCGTTTAGAAAACACAACGCGGCGCATTCCTGCCCCTGCTCGACGGTGACGTCGAGCGGCACTTTTCCCTCATGAATCATCGCGCCGTCTCGGATTGGAACCTGGCCCGAGATGAACATCAAAGACCCGGAGATGACGTATGGAACATACGCCCCGACGGGTGCGGGCGCACGGGGCAACTCGATTCCCAGCTCATTCATTCGATCAGAAATGCTCATTCAGGCTCTCCCCTCATAGAGATGGTTTTTATTCTTCTCGAATTCTTCGGGCGTGTTCGCGTTCAGGAAAGACGCCCCCTCGGGATCCCACGCCCTCCAGGTCGCCTCCTCAACTCTCCTGACGCGCACTTGCTCGTGAAACCCTATCATCTTCAGGCGGCCTCTCGAAATGGATTCCTCGATATGAGGCGCGCATTTTTTTCCGTAGAACGCGCAAAGCGGCTCAGGGGTAGTCGTCCTTGATGGGGACAACCACGTCCCAATCATCCACCAGGGAGGCCATGCCGCATATGAGAGCGGGTTGCAGCAGCGGCATGTCGCACCCCACCACGAAAACGTGCGAGCCCGCCGCGCTCGCAACGGCCGTATGGAGGCCGCCCAGCGAGTCGTTGCCGGGATGAATATCCCCCACCACGGCGAGACCCATACGCTCATATTCTTCTTTCTCGTTCGCTACGACGAAAATTTCTGTGAATATCTCATCCAGGGTATCCGCGATGCGCCTGATGATGGGAACCTTGTCTATCTCCAGCATGGATTTGTCCCTGCCCATCCGGCGGCTTCGGCCTCCGGCCAGGATGGCGGCGGAAAACGGCAATCTGGCCGTTTTTTCGGGGTTCATAAGGCACACTCCAGAAGGAGTCGATAACCTGGAAGCAATTGATTCAGGAGTGGACGCCTTCGAGGGAGGCCGCCTCTAAGCGTTCGGGTTTTTCAGAGGGCGTCTCCCCCAAGAGAATGACCTGTACGCGGCCCCCGGCGGCGAGCTCGGTTTCATATTCGGGGAATACGACCAGAGCGTTCGCCCGCACCATGGAATGCAAGATATTCGACCCCTGCGCTTCGATCGCCCGGACGGCCCATTCTCCCCCGTCGCGGTAGACGATGGAGCGAACATAGTGGCGACGCTCGGGTGATTTCGTGAGCGGGTGGAGAAGGCGCGCTTCCACCATCGTGCGGAACAGGTTCTCATGGCCCTGCATTTTCAGCAGCGAGGGCCGCACGAACAGCTCGAAGCTGACCATGGTGGAAACGGGATTCCCCGGCAGGCCGAACACGGGCTTTCCGCTCAATACGCCGAATGCCATCGGCTTGCCCGGCTTCATTCGCACCCGCCAGAAGCGCATGTCGTTGCCCAGCCCGCCCAGCGTGGATTTCACCAGATCGAAATCCCCCACCGACACGCCGCCGCTCGTTATCAGCAGATCGGCGGCCAGCCCGTCGTTGATGTGGCGCGTGAGGTCTTCCGCGTTATCGCGGGCGATGCCCAGTAGAACGGGTTCTCCGCCCGCCTCGAGCACCTGAGCCGCGAGGGCGTAGGAATTGGAGTTGAATATCTGCCCCACATCAGGCGTATCGCCCAGATCGACCAGTTCTTCTCCCGTCGCCAGAATGGCCACTTTTGGTTTTTGATGCACGTACACCCTCGCCCTGCCGATGTTCGCCAACATGCCGGCGGAAGCTGCGCCCAGGCGAACGCCGCGGGAGAGAACCTCCTCGCCCGGCTTGACGTCCTCACCCGCCAGGCGGATGGCCTCTCCCTCGCGTACGGCGAGGAAAACGTGAACTTCCTCCTCGGAGATTCTCTCCGTCTCCTCGACGAGCACGACGGCGTCCGCTCCACCTGGAATGGGCGCGCCCGTCATGATCTTGATGGCCTCTCCCGGGCCGAGAGTGCGCGTCGCCATCACGCCGGCCTGAATCTCCTCGACACCCTCAGGGCTTTTGGCGTTTCGCGGCTCGCGCCGCGCACGTCTTCCGCGCGCAGGGCGTAGCCGTCCATCGCCGAGTTGTTCCAGGGCGGAACGGGCCGCGAGGAATGGACGTCCTCGGCCAGCACCCTGCCCGGGCAATCGAGAAGGCCCACCCTTTCGCGCCCCATCGGGCGAATCATCTCCAGTATCGATTTCTGAGCGTCTTCCACGCTGATCATCAACCACTCCAGGGAATAGCCGTGAAGATTCAAAGTCCCGCCATCCGGGATGCGCTATTATAACCGACGCCGGTGAGGGAACAAGCCGAAGGCCGCTTCAGGATGAGAGCCCGCATTTGCGAATTTCACGCATATTCATTAAAACCGCCATATGCCCAAAGAAGAATACAACTATAACAGTGAAATCCGCGTGCGCTTCGGGGAAACCGACCTCCAGGGAGTGGTGTTCAACGCCAACTACCTCTTGTACGTCGATACCGCGCAGATGGACTACCTGCGCACCATCGGCGTCTCGTACCAGGACATGCTCGAGCGGGGGTATGACATCGTCATCGTGGACGCCTCCGTCCAGTTTCTCGCACCCGCCCATTTCGATGAAGTCCTGGAAATCTACGCGCGCATTTACGATATTGGGAACTCGAGCATCAAGATGGATTATGAGATCTACGAGGCGGAATCGGAGCGCTTCGTCGCCAGGGCGCAGACGGCCTACGTCATCATCGGGAAAGAAGCGCAAACATCCGTCCGGGTGCCTCCCTATATTCGCCGCGCCGTCAGGGAGTTCGAATTGAGAGAAGACATTGAAGAAACTTAAACGCAATCGTTTTTCCGCTTCATACGGAGTTGATAATGCAATTACCACTATTTTACGGGTCATAGTCGAAAATCGCGTCGTTGAGAAGCATGTTGCTTCGTGGTAAAATGCAAGGAATCATAGCCGCTATGAAAGAGTACTTTTTGAAACGTTCCGCCGTTGATAAGAGTAGTGAAATCGTTTTTTCAATCATCAACCGGTGATGGGATCGTTTTCGCTGTAGCAGGCGCAGCATTCCGCAGCATAAAAAGGAGGGAATATGATGAAATCGCCGAAAGTTTCGAGATGCGCTATTCCGTTCCTCACCCTCGCGCTGACGTTATTCATCACGGTTGCGCTGGGGACCACACAGGCTCTCGCGGCATGGAAGCCGTCGCGGCCGATTGAGTTCATCATCATGGCGGGTAAAGGCGGCGGCGCGGACCGCATCGCCCGTCTCATGCAAAAAATCGTCACGCAGAACAAATGGTCGCCCCAGCCCCTGGTGCCCATCAACAAGAAAGGCGGGTCCGGCGCCGAGGCGATGCTTTATCTGCTCTCGAAAAAAGGAAACCCGCACGTGATTCTCGTCACGTTGAACAGTTTTTTCACCACCCCGGCCTTGAGGAAGCTGCCGGTGAACTACACGAAACTCACGCCGGTCTACCGGCTGGCCATGGACACCTTTCTCCTCTGGGTGAACCCGAAGTCAGGCATCAAGAATATGGATGATTTCGTGAAGGCCGTGAAAGCCAAAAAGGGCAAATGGACGATGGGCGGCACGGGCAAGATGCAGGAAGACCAACTCGTCACCAACATGCTGATGCAGGCGTATGGCATAGAAGGCATGATCACCTACGTGCCCTTCCGTGGCGGCGGCACCGTGGCGAAAAATCTCGCCGGCGGGCATGTCGATTCGACGGTGAACAACCCATCCGAGGGTCTGCCGCACTATCCCGGCAAAATGCGGCCGATCGCCGCACTGACCCCGGCGCGGATTCCCGCTTTCAAGGAAGTCCCTACTTTCAAGGAAATGGGCCAGCCGCAACTCGTGTATTTCATGCAGCGCAGCATCACCGCGCCCGGCGGCATCCCCAAGGATGCCCTGAAATGGTATAGCGATTTATTCTCCAAGTTGTGCGCTTCCGGGGAATGGAAAACCTATACGGAAAAGAAGGCCCTGAATCGCGCTTGCCTGAGTGGCGCTCCTCTGGGCAAATTCTTCGCCTCCGAGGACGCAAAGCATAAGAAGCTGCTCATGGGTATGGGTTTGCTGAAGAATTAGCTTGGAGAAGAATTTAGATGCAGCGGGCGGATAGGATTGTCGCCATTGGTCTGATTCTCGTATGCCTTGGCGTCGCCTGGAAATCTACGGAACTGCCTGTCGGCATTCTTCCAAAAGAAGGGCCAGGAGGGGGGTTCCTCCCCTTCTGGCTCTCTTTGGGGATAGCCGGCGTGTCGTTGCTCGTATTGCTGGAATCGCTGTTTTTCTCCCACCGGAATAAATCAACTGGCGAGGGTTCAGGAATTTTTATGAGCAGGGAAGGTCTGCACGATTTGATGCGTGTCGGCCTTCCCGGAATGATCATGATTCTACTGATCACCGTTATTTCCGTGTATTTCTCGTCTGCTCTTTTCCTCTTTTATTGTCTGTTCGTGGTGGGACATCACAGATTCAGGACGAGTGTTGCCGTAGCGATAGGCGTCCCTGTCGTGGTGTATTACATTTTCGAAAAATTTTTGATTATCCCTCTGCCAAAAGGATATCTGGAGTTCTTGTTTTACTGGAATTGATTATTCAACCATTTCCTTTGCCCGCCCTTGGGGAATCGCTGTCATCACGGGGGCAAGGTTTGTCCTAAGGACTGAATGAGTTGGAGATTCTCGGAAATCTATTTTACGGTCTGGGCATTGCGCTTTCGCCTCAAAATCTTTTGATGGCGCTGTTCGGCGTCGTTTTGGGCATCGCCATTGGCGCGATGCCCGGGTTGGGCTCCGTGAACGGCGTCGCCATCCTCTTGCCCATTACATTTGCGGTTCCGCCTACCAGCGCCATTATCTTCCTGGCCGCCATCTATTACGGGGCCATGTACGGCGGCGCCATCAGTTCGATCACCCTGAATATCCCGGGAGCGTCCACGGCTGTTGCGACTACTTTCGACGGCTACCCGTTAGCGAGAAAAGGGAAAGCCGCCGATGCCCTTGTGACTGCGGCAGTGGCCAGTTTCATAGGCGGAACGATATCCATCGTCCTCTTCACTTTCTTCGCACCGCCTTTGGCTGAATTCGCCTTGCGTTTCGGCCCGCCCGAAGAGTTCGCCGTCGTGCTGCTGGCGTACGCCACGTTTGCAGGATTGGGCGGGGAAAGCCCCCTCAAGACGCTCATCGCCACCATGCTCGGTCTGCTCATGTCGACCGTCGGCACCGACATCGTGAGCGGCTCGCCGCGCCTGATCTTCGGAGGCATTACGGGTTTTTATCACGGCATCAATTTCCTCGTCCTGGCGATTGGGATTTATGGCGTCGGTGAGATTTTCTACACCCTGGAAGAAGGGTTCAAGACAAAAGAGCGCTACCAGGCCAAACTCGGCATCAAGGAGGTCATCTCGACCTTGAAGGACCTTTCGCAATACTCCCCCACCATTTTGCGAGGTTCTCTTTTGGGGTTTTTCGTCGGCATGCTTCCCGCCGCCGGCGCGACGCCTGCGAGTTTCATGAGTTACAGCATCGCGAAGAGGTTTTCAAAAAATAAGGACGAATTCGGCAAAGGCACCATTGAGGGAGTGGCCGCGCCCGAGTGCGCCAACAACGCGGCGAGCACGGGCTCCATGCTTCCCATGCTGACGCTGGGAATTCCAGGCTCCCCGACGACGGCGGTGATGCTCGGCGCCTTGTTCGTGTGGGGCCTCGTGCCGGGCCCCCGGCTGTTCGTCGAAAACGCGGAGTTCGTCTGGGGCCTTACGGGGAGTCTCTATATCGCGAACACGATGGCGGTCATCGTCGCGATTTTCGCCGTTCCCCTCTTCATCTGGATGCTCAGAATGCCCATGACGATTCTGGCTCCGATAATTCTGGTCGTCTGCGCGGTGGGTGGATTCTCGCCGACCCAGGATATGTTCGACGTGTATCTGATGTTCATTTTCGGCGCGATCGGCTACGTGTTCCGCAAGCTGGATTATCCCCTCGCCCCGATGGTGTTGGCCCTGGTGCTGGGGGGTCTTACGGAGCGTACTTTCCGTCAGAGCATGATCATGAGCCACGGCAGCCCCGGAATTTTCTTCGACTTCGCAGACCACCCGATAGCCGCCGCATTGATGATGGTTTCCGCCCTCCTGTTCTTCATCCCGCTGCTGCCCATGATTTTCAAATTCAGAATTTCTCGTAGAGGCGCTTCGGCCTGATCAACCGGGGCATGTCGCGCTTCATCCGGTTTCAGAAGGAAATGGGTTTTACGCGTCCATCGCGCACCTAAAGCCGATGTTGAAATTCTTGTACCAGGGCTCAAAACCCTCTCTCGCCGAACACCGCAAGCTATCTTCTATGTAATCCCACCCGCAGCCCCGGGCGACTTTCGCCGTCCAGGCGTACCCTGCCCTGCGCGGGAGCCAGCCCTCGGTGTTTCCAAAGAGAATCTTGTAGCTGTCCTCGTCGCGCTGTAAGATTTCATAGCGCTCGCCCCGTTTGACTTCACCCATGCTCAGGGTGCCCCCGCCCGGAACGGCGAATACGGGAACCCGCGCCATCGCCACCTCGAAGGTCGGCTTTTCGAGCCCCCGGGGATTCTCCGACGGACCCGTCTGGTAATAGAATCCATCGAACCAGTCCGATACCCACTCGAAGACGTTTCCCGCCATCTGTACGCAATTGTAGGGAGAGGCGCTTTCTTCGTGCGCATCTACGTTTCCGGGGCGGTGAATATCAATGCTCGCGTAAACGGCTCGCTCATAGGAGGGCTCATCCTCACCCCATGGATACTTGCGGCCATCCGTTCCGCGAGAGGCTTTCTCCCACTCCGCCTCGGTCGGCAGGCGCTTGCCCACCCAGCGGGCGTAGGCGTTCGCCTCCTCCCAGCTTATGCTGACTATCGGCTGTTCCGGCCCCACGAAATCATCTTTCGAGAATGACGGAGGCGGGGGAAACGCTTCGGTTTCCTCCAGGAAAGCGCGGTATAGCGCGTTCGTCACGCAGTATTTGTCGATCCAGAAAGCGTCGAGCGTGACCTCGCGCTGGGGGCGCTCATCCGCGTTCCCGATGTCCGAACCCATCAGGAACGGGCCGGCGGGCACATGCGCCATCGCAGATCCATCTTTCCCTTTTTTCGTTTCCCTCACTTCGTTCATCTTCGTCTCTTTGTATTCGTGCGCTCAGGCGTGAGCGAAAAAGAGCGGGGCCCTTTCGGACCCCGCCCCGAAACTTCTAACGAACGTACTGGCGAATCACTTACTTTTTGCTCGGGTCATTCACCTTGAAGGGAATCACGCCGGGAACCATCCAGTCGTTCCACATTTTATCGACTTCCCCCTGGAAGAATTCAAAATCTTCATCTAGGAAATGGTGGAAGCGGCCCTGCGTCTCGAGATACTCGCGCACGGGCTTGCGGGAGCGTTTGCCATACACCTGACGGGCGGAAATGCCCGTATAGGTGAGCGCCCCGTCCGTCATCTCCCAGAGGGGGAACAATCCGGTTTCCACGGCCAATTCGCCGAGTTTATGGGAGTAGAAGGGGTCGTAGTCCCAACCCTTCGGGCAGGGGTCGAGCGTGTGCACGAACGCCGGCCCCTTGACGGCCAGGGCTTTGCGGACCTTGTCGATCAGATCCGCGGGATATGAGGCATCCGCAGTCGCCACGTAGTTGCAGCGTACGTGTCCAACGGCGTACATGGCGGCGATGTTCTTCTTCCAGCAATCGTGCATGATACGGAACTTCTTGCCCGGAGGCGTGAACGTCGTGTTGGCGCCCCAGGGGGATGCGCCCGAAATCTGGATGTCCGTGTTCGCGTACGACTCGTTGTCGTAGCAGATGATCGCCAGATTGTACTTCGCGTGCATCAGCGCCGCGGAAATGGACGACACGCCCATGTCGATGCCGCCGCCGTCTCCGCAGAAGGCGATGACGTTTATCGGCTCTTCCTTCATCTTGCCCTTGCGCATCAATGCGCGGAGAGCCGCCGCCGTTCCCGTTGCGGCCGAACCCGAGGAACCCAACTGCGTGTGCATCCACGGCACCACCCAGGGGGTGCTGTAGTACGTGGTGTTCGCCACGTACATGCAGCCCGTGCTGCCCAGGATGATGGAACGAGGGCCCGCCGCCTTGGCCATGAGACGCATGATGAGCGCGCTCTCACAGCCCTGGCACGTTCTGTGCCCGCTGGTGAAATACTCTTCCACCGCTTTTTGGGGAATGGCGTTCACTTTCCCCATCAAGGGAAGTTCCTGTGTTCCGATGTTGTATTCAGAAGTTTCCGCCATGATTATCCCCTCACTCCGATCCAGTCGACTTCGTTGTCGGCCGTGTCGTTCTGACCCATGGAAATGACCTTGTCGGCCATCTGTTTGACGTCTTCGAGCAGCACCTCACGGCCGCCGAGGCCGCATACGAATCCTTTCATGTGAGGCGCCTTGTCCGCCCCGTACATGGCGGCTTTCACTTCATTGTACACGATTCCACCGTGATAGGGTGAACCAAAGGAATAGTCGCGGTCAATGACGCCCACCGCCTTGAAGCGCGAGAGCGATGCGCGCAACTCTTCCGTCGGGAAGGGGCGGAACCATTTCAGGCGAACCATGCCGACTTTCTTGCCTTCCTTGCGCATTTCGCGAATGGCGACTTTCACCGGCAGACTCAGTGTTCCTACGCCGCAAAGCACGATGTCGGCATCCTCGGTCATGTACTCATCGAGGAAGGGATTCGTGTTCACGCCGAAAGTTTTACTGAAATCGGCGTGGGCTTCCTTGAGCACGGTATAGGAGTTTTTCGCCGCTTCGCTGCTTTGTCGCCTGACTTCCATGAGCCAGTCTTCATTCGCCTGCGGCGCGATGGTGATGGGGTTGTCGGGGTGAAGGAGCAGGTCTCCCCTGTCGTAGGGAGGCAGGAATGCGTTGACTTCATCCTGGCCGGGCAGCCGCACGGTCGCCTGGCTGTGGGTCAGGAACGCTCCGTCCATCGCGATGGCGCACGGCAGAAAGACTCTCGGGTCCTCGGCGACGCGATATGCCAGAAGCCCGAGCTCGATGACTTCCTGCGCCGTGTCCGGGAAGTTGATCATCCAGCCCAAATCGCGAACGAGCATGGCGTCGTTGTGCTCGGTGCCGAATGCGCCGGGGTCATCGAGCGCGCGGCAGCCGACCAGGGCCACCATGGGCAGTCTCAGGCCGGCCGTAACGGCGAGCGGCTCCATCGCATAGAGCCACCCCACTCCGCTCGAACCCGTGAACACCCGCGCTCCGCAAGCCGAGGCGTGTTTGACGATCTCGAACTGGCCGTGCTCGCTTTCCGCCGGAATATAGTCGGCGTCGAAATCGCCCTCTGCGATAAATTTGGACACATACTGCATCACGGTGTCATACGGCCGGATGGGATAGGCCGTGATGACATCGACGTCGGCGAGGCGGCAGATATGAGCCATGACCTCGCTTCCGGTGAGGAGATGAACTCCTGCACCTTGTTGTTGTTCGATTGCTGTCGCCATCGTTTAGCTCCTGTTAAAGATCTTTTAGAGGTTTGATTTTCGCCGTTTCCGGGTTGTGGCCCGTTGCGAGGCCTACTCCCGAAAAAGCTCCGGCAAGGCCTGTGATCGGATGACGACCTTCTATCTTGCCGGTGCTGATTTTCTCGTCCATGTACTTGTCGTAATCTTCCTTGTTCTCCTGCCACATCTGCCACTGGCTGTCGCGTTCATCGAAAACGACTTCGTTCACCATCGTGATGCAGTCTGGGACGGGGCAGATGGCTTCACAAACGCCGCAGCCGCAGCAGGCTTCCATGTTGGCGTCAAAGAAGCCGTCAGGCGTGACGTCGAAACAGGTGTCCGGGCACGCGACCCAGCACAGAGTGCACTTGGTGCATTTGTCAAAGGATAGCACCGGGCGCATCGTCCGGGTCGACCACTTCTTGAAGTAGGGGTTTCTTCCCGGCTCATAACCATCCTCGCCGCCCCTGAAGCCCTCGTGGCCTCCTACGCCGTCGATGACGACGCCCTGGCGCATTTCGTGCCACTTGAGGAGTTCGAAGGTGAAGGGCACCTCGTCGTTGCCTTCGCCCGGTTCGATTTCGACGGGGCGCAAGTCTTCATAGACTTCGCGCGCGGCTTCGACGTGCGTTTCCGTGCCGATGTTCTCGCGAATCGCCGACTCCAGAGATGCGATGGAGCACATGGTGGGCTCGGCCTTGAGGGCCGCGCCCAGGCAGCGCGCGTCCGTGCCGTCGTTCTTGTACACCCAAAGGCCGGCGAAGCTCGCCTCACCAGGGATGATCGCGAGCTTATAAGGCGTTTCCCTGCGGTGGATATGCTTGACCAGTTCGTCTTCTTTCTGGTTGGACGTGACTATCAGCGTGCCGCCGGGCTTCGTGACGGCGTTGATGGGCTGAAGACCGTACCATGCCCAGGACTCCACGCCCTTACAAAGCGTATCGTCCACGCAGATGGAGATATCCACCTGCTTCGGCTCGTATTGCGCAGCCACGGACTCGAGCTCTTCTTCGTTGTCCGCGATGTAGCCGAACTGCTTGGCCGGAATTCCGTTGCGCTCGGGCGAATCGCTGTAGCGCCCGAAGGAGATGCCCGGCTTTCCTTCTTTCACGGCCGCGAGAATCAAGGACCGTGAAATTTTCACTGCAAGGCTTTTCTGAAAAATCCCTCTGTAGATTACTTCAAATGATATTACACTCACATTCGATACCCCCCACTTTGGAGTTGATGAAGTTGGACTTTTTCCTTAAAGCGTATTCCACTTAAAGCCGTAATTCCTCGAAAATCGATTTATACAGATTCCATATGCGCCTGCTGTTCCAGATTCAGATGGGATTCGACCTCGTTGCCCTCAATCTCCACCAGGTGGCTGATCATTGCGGCAATAGCCCGATTCCTGTCTTTCGTCAAGATGGCATCCAGAATTTTCTGATGCGCTTCCCATGAGCGAAAGCGCACGCTTTTATTACGAAGCGAGCGTTCGCGCATCTCACTCAGGGAATTAAGCAAGCTACTCAGTAGATGGTGCAAAAATTCATTTTGGGCAGACTTGGCAAGGCCCAGGTGAAATTGCGTGTCTTCCTCTAAGCCGAGGCCTCCGCCTTCCACCGCATCGAGTTGTTGCTGAAGCGTGTTTTCCAGTTTTTTCATTTCCGCGTTTGTCACACGCTCGGCCGCCAAAGCGACAATTTGAGGCTCCAGGACCATGCGCGCCTCGAAAATATGGTGGATGCCGCTTTCCGCATCGGAGGAGACTTTTTCGGAAATAATGTGGATCATAGATTCCGGGTGCGCCGTGACGAACGTGCCTTCCCCCTGCCTCGTCTCGACGAGTCTGGCGGATTCCAGTGAGCGCGTGGCTTCCCGAACCGAGTTGCGGCCAACGCCGAATTGCTCGCACAGCTCTCGTTCGGATGGCAGCTTGTCGCCGGATTTGATTTCGCCTTCGAGTATCAATGCCGTGAGTTGCTCGACAATGGCCTCATAGACGCGTGTTTTCTTTACCGTATGTAGTCTGCCGGCAATGGGCATACAGAGTTCCTCTTATTCACGTCCCTCAGAATCGCATATTATCCTACAAAGGGATTATGGGATTGTCCTACCAATGATTCTATTTATATTTTCTGGGGAAGTCAACCTTAAATGCGGGTAAATACGGGGCTTGAAGAAACAAAAATGAGAAAATGAGCGAGTATATTTGTCTGTATACTTTAACTATTATATGTAAATAATTGAAATATATAATTATTTCTATTTTCGATGAAAATGTATTTTTGCCGGTCTACTGCAAATTTTTACATATTTTCATCCATTCAGAACGATATTCCTTATCTTGATCTTGATTCCAGGATATAGGACGCAAGCCCGCAGTCACGCCGGTGGGGGATCAATTTTGACTGAGAAGAGAGGGGGTTGCGGTTTTGCAGGGCCGGTTCCAGGCCCTGTTCGATGGCAGGGCCAGCGTCGTAACGGGGTGTGCGGCGCATCATTCGATTTGCTCGGATCGCCTTGTCCCAACCCCGATTTCCAGTGCGCTTCGGGAATACGCCTATTGAGGCGGGTGCGACTCCCGCGCACCCTTGTACACGATGGGCAGGAGTGACGGGTCTGTGACACTGGAGTCCATGTGCAGATGTATCACGCTGCGGCCGGTGCCGCAGTCCCCGAAGTCATCGCAGGTAAGCGTGCCGATGATGCCCTGGAAACCTGCGGTGCGATTCAATGCGTCACGGAGCGCCGCACGGTCGATGTACAGCGTCTCCCCATCTACGACCGAAATCTGCTTGATGGCCGAGAGTAGCAGTGTCGTAGCGTCATAGCCGTGCGCCCAGTACGGGGACGTCGGGAGGCCCTCCATAGGCTGCCTTGAACTCGGTGAGTACGTCCGCAGCGCTTCTGCCTGTCGCCTGGTTCGTGTTCCTGCTGTCTCCAAGATCAGGTCCCGTGAAATAGACGCCTTTCGATTCGGGCAACGCAAGAAACTGAGCCGCCAATGTGGCCGCGCCACTGATTCTCCTCACGCTTTTCAGGGCGCCGAGCCGGGCTGCCTGTCGAATCAAGGACGTTGCCTCCGCCGGAAAGAGCGGGATGAACACGCCATCGGGGGCGGCTTCCTCGAACCGGGCGAGAACGGCGGCCATGTCGGTCTGGCCTTTCGCCACCTGGGCGATGACCGGAACAGTGCCGCCATGCTTCCTGAAAGCAACGGCAAAAGCGTTCGAAATGGCGCTGGTATACGGGTCACCGTCATGGATCGTCACCATCGTGCGCAATCCAAGTTCATCGTAGCTGAAATGCGCGACAATGCTTGCCTCGATGAGGTCGTTGTCCACAACACGGTAGTAACCCTTGTGGTAGTCGGGACCGGCATTCCCGGACAGGTCGGACGTGAGGACAGGCGCCGTGTTGGACGGCGATACCATCGATAGACCCGCCTTGCTGATGACGGGCGACGCCTCCACCGCTGCACCGGAGCACAAGGTGCCGATGACGCCGACGACCTGCGCGTCGGCAACGACGGCTTCAGCCGTCGCGCGCCCACCCTCGCCCGAGCACATCTCGTCGAGGGTTTCGGTGGAGACCCGGCGCCCGTGTATGGGACCGAAGTCCTTGACCGCTATCTCGATGGCGGTCTGAATGAGAGGGGACACGGACGGCACGACCGTATCGGAAAGGAGAACGCGGATTTCGATCGGCTGACCGCGCTTGATCTCAACCGCACCGAGTGGCCCCGATTTGAAACCACTGCTGAAAGCGGCAGTCGCGAACACCATGAAAGCGAGCGCCAGACCTTGTCCGATGAAAAACAATCTGCGCATTTCAACTCCTCGGTCGGGATTGATACGCAAGGGGGATGCCTCGGCTCAATCGCAAGGGTCTCAGGATGGTGACGCCATGGTAAGACGCAAGCCCCCGCGACATCAAGGCCGTCATCTTCGGTGGTGAATGGTCACCCTCATTCCGGCCCGCAGTCAATGCAGCGCGCTATCTGGAATCACTCCCCACCTTGAGGGTCGGGGGAATGAGCCAGGCCGTCAATACCGCACCCCTCATACCGGAAGTGGAAAGCGAGCCGATTCGCGGCATGTGGACCGATACCTTGCGCCGTCTCTTCCTGCACAAAGTCGCGGTGCTCGGGTGTGTTTTCGTCTTTCTTGTTCATCGGCGTTTCCCTGTTGGCGCCCATTATTGCACCTTATGACCCCATAAAAGCGAATTTTCAGGAGGCGCTGAAAGACCCTTCCCTCGCCCATCCTTTCGGGACGGATCATTTCGGGCGAGACGTTCTGAGCCGCATCATCTACGGCGCCCGCACCTCCTTGTTAATCGGCGTTTTCTCCGTCCTTATCGCGGCGCTCGGGGGCGTCCTGCTCGGTCTGATCGGCGGGTATCTAGGAGGGTGGATAGACAACCTCATCATGCGGGTGGTGGACGTCATGCTCACCTTCCCGCGCATCCTGTTGTCCATTCTTCTCATCGCCATCATCGGAACGGGGATGGAGAACATCATGCTGGCGGTCGGCATTTTTGCGATCCCCACCTACGCCCGCCTTGTGCGCAGCTCGGTTTTCGTCTTAAAGGAAACCGAATTCGTGGAAGCGGCCCAGGCCATGGGTGGCTCCAGCCGCCGCGTTCTGTTTTTTCACATCTTCCCGGGAACGCTCGGCCCCATCGTCGTCCAGTCCACCTTTTTGATCGCGACTTCCATTCGCGTGGCGGCTGGATTGAGCTTCCTGGGCATCGGGGTGCCCCCTCCCATACCTGAGTGGGGAACCATGCTCGCCGACGCCCGCTCCTACATGGCCCTGGCGCCGCATCTGCTCACCATTCCAGGTCTGGCCCTCATGGGGGTGGTGTTTCCTTTAACCTGCTGGGGGATGGCCTTCGCGACGCGCTCGACCCCAAGCTGAGGAAATAGCCCGGTCGGACATACAGGTGGCGGCCATGTATGCCCGACCCTACGGAAGTTTACCCATCCCGTCTCATCAAAGGCTACAAATAATTTACTTACTCCCCCTTGCCGGACCATATGAAACGGCAACCAGGAGTCATTCCCTGCCTATGCCCGCCCGTATCAAAATGCTAGGATTTCCCGTCTCTATTTCGCGCCATCACTTCGCCATGAAAGACACGAAACCTTGAAGAAATGGCAACTTCTCGCCCTGCTCACCACCGGTCACGCCTGTGAACACTGGTTCCAGGGCGTTCTGGGCCCCGTCATTCCTTATCTGGCCGAAGATCTGGGCCTCACGCTGACCCAGGTGGGACTTCTGTTTACGGGCAGAGCCGTAATGAGCGCTTTCAGCAGCGTGGGAACGGGCCTGGTCATCGACGCTTACGGCGGCGGGAAATGGCTGCTGGTGGGGTGCATGGCTTTCGTCGGGCTGTTTTACGGCGCGGCGAGTTTTTCGGCGGGATTTCTCATGCTGGCCCCCATCATATGGCTGAGCGGATTGGCGACGCACAGTTGGCATCCACCCGCTATGGGCTTGCTGGGAATGCGCTTCGAGAACCGCAAAGGCTTCGCCCTGGGCGTGCATGGAACGGGCGCGAACCTGGGACAAACCCTCGCCCCCATCATCGCGGGTTATCTGCTCCTGATAATGACGTGGCGGGGCGTATTGCTGGCGAACACGATTCCGCTGTTCGCCACGGCCATACTCCTGTGCGTTTGTCTGGAGCCTTTCCAAACCAGCGGAAAGCAAAAGCCCGGTTCCGCCATCACTTCCGGCAATTTCGTGGATGCGCTTATCAAGAACCCCGGGATGATCGGAGCCTGTGTTTTCTCGGGCGTGCGGACGCTGGCGCATAACGTCGTCTCGATTTTCCTGCCCATTTTGCTGGTGAGAAAGTACGGCGTGGGGCCGAGCACCTTAGGCCTTGCGCTGGGCGCATATTCGGCCGCCTCCATATTTCCCGAAACGATCGTCGGCTATCTTTCCGACAGAATTTCCCGAAAGTTGATCCTCTTCGTCGGGATAGCCGCCGGCGGAATCGCGATGTTCATGATTCCCCACGTGGGCACGGGAATTTTCCTCTATGTTTGCATCGCATCGGTTGGTGTTTTCCTCATCTCCATGCGCTCGGCCATCTTCGCATACGGTTTTGAGGTCAGTCCGCCTGAACTGGCCGGCAGCGTCGTCGGCGTTATTTTTACGGCGAATCAGATTTTTGTTGGCCTGGGGTTGTTTTTTCTGGGTATACTGGCGGATACATATGGCCTGGAATTCGTTTTTGGCGCAATCGGCATCGCATGCATGGGAAGTCTGGTCGCTTTCTCTTGGTTGCCCAGAACAGAGGAGAATTCGGCGCTTCACCAGGCGGCGGCGAATCCGGGAGATCCTATACGTTAGTCTGGAATAGGTGATTTCGGGGAGATGTCATATGAGCGGTCAGATTGACGAGCATCCGGGGTTTCCCCACTTGGAAAAGCTATTGGCGGGCGGTGCCCCTACCCCTGCGGCGAAAGACCTTCTCGGTTTAATCGGAGTCAGTGACCCGATAGGGGTAACCAGAAATCTGCAGTCCCTTGCTTTGCACCCGACGTTTCCGCGAAACAATTCGAAATTTTTATTGCAGTTGCTCTCCTCTTTGCGCGATACATTCGATCCGGAACGCGCTCTGAGTAATTTCGAGCGAATTCTGGCTACTCGCGACAACCCGGATTCACTTCTCAAAGCCCTCGCCCGCTCGGACGAGCGCAGAGCGGAGCTCTTCTCATTGGCGGGCGGGAGTCAGTTTCTGATTGAAACGATTCTGCGGCATCCTCATTTTCTCGACTGGCTTTTACGCCCCGCTACATTGAAAGCCGTTCGCACAAAAGAAAAAATGGTATCCGAGATGTGGCGGTGGGTGCGCGACGGTCAGGATTTCCCGAATGGGCCGGAAAATGCCATGCGCCGATTTCGCCAGCGAGAATATCTGAGAATCGCGGTGCTGGATTTGCTGCGGCGGGCATCTCTCCAGGAAATCACCTACAACCTTTCCTGTTTGGCCGATGCCTGCCTGGAGGTGGCCGTTCGAATCGCCCGGGCCGAACTCGAGCGGAAATATGGCAAACCCCGGTACCAGAACGCGAAAGGGCAATGGCGGAATACCGAGTTCAGCGTACTCGGGATGGGAAAACTGGGCGGCCTCGAACTCAATTTCAGTTCAGATATAGACGTCGTGTTCATTTATTCCTCGGATGACGGACAGACCTCTGGTGTGGCGGATTCAATCACTGGGCGAATCAAAAGACAAATCTCCAACTATGAATTTTCCGCACATATGGCGAGGCGTGTCATATCGCTGATGGGGAAAAACACCGAAGAAGGCCATGTGTTTCGAATAGATACGCGCCTGCGCCCCGAGGGATCTCAAGGCGCATTGGCCCATTCGCTCAGGAGCTGTGAAGTCTATTACGAATCATGGGGAGAGACATGGGAACGGCAGATGTTGATCAAATCCAGACATTGCGCGGGTTCCGCCGCGTTGAGCGATGACTTCATGAAAATGATACGTCCTTTCGTGTACCGGCGGACGATGGACATCAGCGTGCTCGAGGAGATCGGCCGCATCAAGGGCCGCATCAACGAAAATCTCAAGGGTGCGGACGCCGCGACCCGGAACGTCAAACTCGGTGAGGGCGGCATCCGCGAAATTGAATTCATCACCCAGGCCCTGCAACTCATCTACGGTGGCCGCGAAACGCTTCTCCAGAACTCGAGCACGTTGCAAGGCCTCTCCATCATCGAGGCGCTCGGCCTCCTGCCCGCCCATGAATGCGATCAACTTTCGAATGCATACGTGTTCTTGAGAGACGTGGAACATCGCGTGCAAGTTACTCACGGGCTTCAGACGCATGAAATTCCGACCGACGAGAAGAGTTTGAACGTGCTGGCGCGCAAGATGGACTGCGCGGTAGGCGATGAGTTGAAAACTCGCCTGACGTATCACCAGAACAATGTATCGAAGATTTTTGAAAACATGTTCCGTAGCGAAAACGGGGACGAAGAAACGGAATCGGAGAGCGGCTCGCCGACCCCGACGCTTACCCTGGGCGATTCACTATCCGCAGAGGATCTGGCTTCATACAGCTTCGTGGATCCCGAAGGCGTGAGTACGCACCTCAAACTCCTGAGAAACGGCGCATCGCTCGAACACGTCAGCGCCAAGGCGAAGCGGATTTTCGACGAACTCCTCCCCCGCCTGTTGTATCAAACGCTCGACCTCCCGGAACCGGACAGGGCCATTGCGCATCTCAATAAATTCGTGGAAAAGGGCGGAGGTCGCGAGTCCATCCTTGGGTTCATGGCCGAGCAGGAAGAATCGCTGGAAATCATTCTCAAATTATTCGCTTCGAGCAATTACCTCGCAGAGGTTCTGATAGAACAGCCCGGGCTCCTGGAAACACTCTTTCAGACGAAAACCCTCTCCGAGCCGCGCCCGAAGGAGCTCCTCGCCGAGGAACTCAAGAAAATAGCGGCCTCGCAAATCTCGGCGGAAGAAAAATTCAATCGCCTGCACCTGCTCAAAAAAAGCGAGGAACTCGCGATAGGAATCAGAAGCATTCTCGGGGCAGCGGACATTCAGGAGACTCTCTCCGCCCTCTCCCACCTTGCGGAAGCCACTTTGAGGAGTGGATATGAGATCGCCCACGAGAGGATGCTCAAATTATATGGCGTACCGATGGAAGCGGATACGGGCGATAAAGCTCGATTCGCCATTATCGGCCTCGGCAAGATGGGAAGCGAGGAGATGAACTATGGTTCGGATCTGGACCTGATATTCGTCTACAGCGCGGCAGGGAATACGAGCGGAGAAATCGATGGAAAATCCGCCGAATACAAATCCGTCTCGAATCATGAATTCTATATCAAAGTCGCCACATGCCTGCGCGACGGCCTGTCCTCCTCAGGCTCCCGGGACCGGACCTACGAAATGGACCTGCGCCTGCGGCCCGAAGGAGCAAAAGGCGCATTGGCCGCACCGATTGATGTCTTTAGGGAATACTTTAATAATCGCGCTAAAACATGGGAAAGACAAGCACTTACGAGGTCAAGACATGCCGCGGGATCGGAGGGGTTCGGCGCGGAATTCATGGAGCTTGTGTCTGAATTCGTATATGAGCGTGAAGCGCCCGCAGACCTCGCAGAACAGGTTCGCCACATGCGCGGGCGCATTGAAAACGAACTGTCCGCTGAGGATGAGGGAATCGCCGACATTAAACTCGGGCGCGGGGGGATCATCGACATCGAGTTTTTGACGCAGTATCTTCTGATAAAAAACGGAAGAGCGCATCCAGAACTCCGGATTGCGAATACCTACTTTGCATTGCAGGCCCTGAATAAGGCCGGGATGCTTTCGAATGAAGACACCGGCGCGCTGCTCGACGGATACCGCTTCTTGCGCCTCGTAGAGAATCGTCTCCGCATCGGCAATGCGCAGTCGATCAACATTTTTCTGAAAACGAGGCGAGCCATGGACATGTTGGCGCGCCGCATGAATTTCGTGGATGATATGGACGGAAGCGCCAATGCCAAGTTGTTGGCCTTGTTTGAGAAACACACCGGCCTCGTGAGAGAGGTCTATGAGAAAATCGTAGTCGCTAACAATTGATTGCCCGGCGGGAGTCCCTGGCCGGGCGTCCCCGCGTATATTTCTTTTCGCACAACCAACGCCTAAGGGCTCGAATTGATAATCAACACTGATCGTTTTCGCCAATCCATGGAGGAGATGGCCCGTATCGGAGCGACGAAAGGCGGCGGCGTGCATCGCCTCACACTCACCGACGCCGACAAGCAAGCGAGGGATTTGTTCGCCGCGTGGGCGATCGATGCCGGCCTCGACCTGCGAATTGACGAGATGGGAAATATGTTTGCCCGGCGAGTGGGCCGGGATGAGGACGCCCACCCCGCCATGATGGGCAGTCACCTCGACAGTGTGCCCAAAGGAGGCCGCTTCGATGGCTCACTGGGCGTGCTGGGTGCGCTGGAAGCCGTCCGGACGCTGAACGACAAGAATATATCGACGAGACGCCCGATAGAAATCGTAAACTGGACGAACGAGGAAGGGCCCCGCTTCCCGCCTTCCATGCTCGGAAGCGGCGTGTTCGCGGGCGCGATAACGCTCGAGACCGCTTATGAGACGCGAGACTCTGAAGGTGTCAGGTTTCTGGATGAGCTCGAGCGCATCGGCTACCGGGGAGATGCAACCTGCGTTCCCCGGCCTATCGGGTCGTATCTCGAACTTCACATCGAGCAAGGTCCCGCTCTCGTGAGCGAGGGGGTGCAAGTGGGGGTCGTGGAGGGGATTTACGGCCTCACCTGGCTCCGGGTCACCATGAAGGGAGAGCGGGACCATGCCGGTCCCACGCCGATGCGCATGCGGCGCGACGCCCTGGTGGGCGCGGCGCGCACCATTTCGGCAATCCGTGAAATCCCCGCAAAACTGCATCCCGATTTCGTGGCTACGGTGGGGGAGATCTCCGTATCGCCCAACGCCATAAACGTCATTCCAGGTGAGGTGACGTTTTCAGTCGATTTCAGGCACAACGAGCCGGAAACATTGGAGAAAGGACTGGAACTCGTCAAAGAAGCCGCGCAAAGAGAAGCGGAAAAGGAAAATCTTGAAATCGAGATTCAAGACGTCGGCTCCTCTACTCCCATCCGCTTCGACGCAGGCGTGTCGCAAGCCTTGGAAAGCGTATGTGAGGAAGCGGGCTACAGCCATCGCTCCATGTGGAGCGCCGCCGGACATGACGCCCGCTATGTGGCCGACCTCGGCCCCGCGGCCATGATTTTTGTGCCCTGCGTTGCCGGAAAGAGCCATTCCGAAGAAGAAGACATGGACTGGGAGGACGCCTACAGGGGTTGCGACGTCCTGGCGCGCGCATTAATAAAGATGGCGGATTCTTGAGTGAAAGATTTCTTATAAAGAAAGGATGAGGGAAAATGGATGCCTAAGATAAAATGGGAAAATGGGGCGCGATGCGCCGTGTGTCTGACTTTCGACGTGGACGGCGAGACGGTCTGGATGGGCCGGGAGCCCTCGCTGGGGGGGCGCCCCATCCACAACTCCATGGGCGCCTACGGCCCCAAAGTGGGGATACCGCGGATACTCAAGCTCCTCAAGAAATACGGCCTGCCCGGCGCTTTCTACATCCCGAGCTGGACGGTGGAGAAATGGCCGAGAATGACCGAGTCCATCGTGAAGGCGGGGCATGAAATCGGCCACCACGGTCACATCCACGAAAAGCCCTATCAGATGTGTGACGCCGAGCGCGAAGAAGAACTGCTCGTGCGCGCCTTGGATATCCTTAAGCGGGATACGGGAGGGGAAATCATAGGCTCGCGCACCCCCTCGGCGGACCCGAGCGTCCACACCATGGGCCTCCTTAAAAAACACGGGCTCTTGTATCACTCGAACATGATGGACGACGATTGGCCCTATTACCACGATTGCGGCCTGGTGGAGTTGCCCACCAAGTGGAGCCTCGATGATTTCATCTTCTTCGCCCACAGCACGAATCCCCCGCTCGGCCACGGCATCCGCGACGCGGAGTCGGTTTATTCGATATGGGTAGAGGAATTCGAGGGCACTTATGAGGAAGGCGGATACATCAACATCATGTGCCATCCCCAGGTCATCGGCCAGCACTACCGGATGCGGATGCTCGAAAGGCTGATCCAGCACATTCTCGCGAAAGGAGACGCCTGGATCGCAGCGCCCGGTGAGGTGGCGAAGTGCTGGGCCGCGCAGAACAAAGCGCCCAAGACGAGAAGAGCGAGGAGATAGGGCGTATTTGATTGGGAATTATATACATAGGTCACATTTTCCGTTGACTGAGTCGCTCGGAATGCTTACGTTATAATCACTAAGACGGGAGATTGGAGATGCTACAGAAGGTACCGGGGAAGGCTCACGGGGACAACATCACTCTCTTCAAGCTGCACAGTTTTCGGCCGAACAAGGCGGAACTCGAAGAGCTGGTCTAGATAGATACCACTTCGGACTAGTTGGCACGCGCAGTTCTAACTCAGGTTCGGGTGGTCTAAGACACCAAGGTGTAGCCGCTTAATGGAAACTTGGCTTTGTCTCGCAAATGTAATTCTCGCGTCGGCGGTCCCGATTGTCCTGATCGGGGGGCTCTTGAACCGTTACCGCTTAAGTAAAAGTGGCGGCAAGGGAGGCCTCGGTTGGCAATTTATCCGCTATACGGTGCTGGCACTGTCGCTGCCGATCATCGGCTTGCTCGCCTTGAATGACGCACTTACCTCCGAAGCGGCAACCGTGATTGCTGCATCCGCAGGTTTTGCATTCGGAAAAAAAGATGAATCCTAGCTAGATCGGCACCAGCCGATCAAAAGCGCTGGTTTCTGCCAACTCTTATTTCGTGCTTTCGTATAAAATCCCATTTGATTCATTCATCGGGACCTAGAACTACCGAGGTATTCACGATCCGAATCTCATAGTATCGGAGAGAGCCAGCCCAGCACGCCGCCGTAAATGGCGTGAGCAATGAGCGCGGTCTGCCATGCTCTGGGGTGCATTTTGCGGCTGAAAAAGCCATGACCCGTAATGAACGGATTGAACACGCATTGCGAGAAAATCAAGAGCGCCCCGCCCCACACTAGCCCGCGAAACACGGGCGGCCCGCAAATATACCCCGCACCCACGGTGGCGTACATCAAGCCGAAGATGATGCCGTTCAGATGCACGGCGATGAAGCCGAGCGCATAAGGGGGTTTTCCCTCGTACGCCTCCCCGAACAGGAGCATCGAGAGGCCCTTGCCGAAGTCGAGCTTCACCATGCCAATCTTGTCCGCAATCAGGGCGAACACGAGATGGGCGTAAGTGGCCAGAAAAGAAGCGGCGCAAATGATGAGAAAATCACCCGGGCTCATGAAACCCCTCCCCGCTTCAGATAATCTCTTCCAAAATCCGGACGCCGGCCCATGACGATTATCCGGTGTACTCCAGGATGTGCATCCCCGCTCCATTGCGGTCGATCAGATACAGCAGGCCGTTCTCGTCCATGCCGATGTCGTTCGACTGCGCATAGTCTTTCCCGAAGTTGAGTTCGGGTATGTAGTGCCCGATTTCTTTGGGCTGGAAGGGGTCTGAAAGATCAACCGCCCTTAAACCTGAATTGAAATAGGTGAGGAAAATAATGTCTTTCCAGGGGCCATCCGCAGGAACGTATTCCAGAATATTGTGCGCGCCGAAGCGGCCGCCCCGGTTCATGTTCTCTTCCCTGTCGGGTATGTAGGTGGAAATGGGAATCGGGTTCGTCTCATCCCGGATGTCCACCACCCACATGAACTGGCTGTGTTCGTAGTTTTCCTGGGCGCGCGCCTCGTCCGTCACCACCACGTACGGCCTGTCGCCGAGCGGCCATACGGTGTGCGTGGAGCCGATGAAGGGTGGCGACCAGCAGAGGTTTCCCACGCAGGTGATGTTGCGCAGATCCGTACAATCGAAAATACCCATACCCGCTCCCCAGAAGCCGCAGTACATACGATTCCCGCGAATGGTGGCCGGCCCGTGGCACGTCCATGAGCGTTCGAAATCATCCGGCTCCTCGTATTCATAATCGAGGCTCAGATCCTGCTGCGGGAGACCGACGATGTTGAGCACTTCGGGCTTTAAGGGGTCTTTGATGTCCAGGGTCCACATGACCCGGTTTCTCCACCCTTCGGCATGGTTCGGGAAAAATGCGAGGCCGCGCCCGTTGTCGACGCCGAATCTGTGCGGCCCCGATCCGGGCAGTTCGTAAAAACCCACTTCTTTCGGCTGGGATGGATTGCTGATATCGAAAATACATACCCCTGCCCTCGCCTTTTCTCCTTCCGGCGTCTTTAAGCGTTCGTGATTCACGTAAAGGAGATCATCCCCCACGATGCGGACTTTGTGGTTGTGCAGTCCGGGAGGGGCGAACACTTCGGTGATTCGTCTCGGCTTGCTGGGGTCTGATACGTCGTGAACTGTCCAGCCCTCGGGTCCGTCATAACTCGCCGTTCCCACGGCCCCGACATAGGCGTATCCATTTTTCACCTCGACGAGACTCCCGCCTCCCCATGCCGCATCCGGGTCGTGCCCTATTAATTTGAAGTTTCTGGATTCAGCCGGTGCGCCTTTCGCCATTGTCCGTCTCCTATCGAATCGCCATGAAACCAACGATGAATGCTATTGGTCTTTCCCCTCATACACCTCCACCACGCGCGCGCAATCGTCCTCCGTCCAGCCCGCGTCTTGCGCACGCTTGAACATCTCGAGCCCCGCTTGCGTCATAAACGCATCAAATCCTTTTTCTTTCGCGAGGTCAACGCAAAGGCCGAGATCTTTCACGTATATTCCAATGGAACCATGGGGCGTGAAATCGCGCGTGAGGATCTTCTCCCCTTTGATCTCCAGAAGAGCACCCGCTACCGCTCCCGAGCGCAGGCAATCCATAATCGTATCGTGAGACAGTCCTGAGCGCTCGCCCAGGAGCAAACCTTCGGCCAGCACTGCGACGCCGGCGTTCGTTATCAGGTTGGTCACCAGCTTCATGGAGCAGCCCGTGCCGTTGGGTCCGGTATGGAGGACGCTTTTCGCCAGGGGTTCGATGATGGGCTTGATATGCTCGAAAATCTCCTTTTTCCCGCCCACCATGTAAGCCAGCGTCCTCGATTCTACGTGCGGCACCGTTCCCGAAACGGGGGCATCGACCATCTCCACGCCTCTCGCCTCCAGTTTCTTCGCCAAGCCTGCGGACCACGTAGGGTTCATCGTGCTCATCTCGATGAGAATGAGACCTTCCTTCCCCGCGGAGGCGATTCCCTCCGGCCCGATGGTATTCATTTCGATGTGCTCGGGCTTGAGTAGCATTGTGAAAACCACGTCTGATCGCTCGGCCACCTCCCTTGCGTTCACGCAAGGAGTTCCGCCGGCTTCTCTGAGTTGTTCCATGCGCATCTCGTCGACGTCGAAACCACATACCTCATGGCCCTCAGCCATGAGATTCCGGGTCAAAGGAGTTCCCATCTTACCCAGACCGATGAATCCAAGTTTCTCACCCATTCTCGACCTCGCCTCCTCGCGCGGATAGAGTTAAAATACATTTCCCTTAATCGTTTCACTTCACTCTTGCTAAATGCGTAGAATAGAGCCTGTTGAAATAGTTGCCGGATAATCGTTTCATGCATTGAATCAAACAATGCGCCAGAGAGGAAACAAATGCCAGCCACTCCCTTGCTTGCCTTGCATCAGGCGGCCAACGCCCACCTCACAGAAGAAGCGGGATGGGAAATCCCCGCGACGTTCGGAGACGCGGCATCCGAGCACCTCGCGTGCCGGGAAAGCGCCATCCTGGTCGATCTCTCCCACAGGGGCTGCTTGCGCTTCAGCGGCCCGGACACGGAAGAATTCCTCCACCGCATGCTTTCGAACCGCGTAAAAGAGCTAAAGCCCGGAGAGGGAACATACAACACCTTTCTCACGAGACAGGGAAAGTTTATCTCCGATCTGTATATGTACAAAGGCGAAGCCTCCGTCGTCGCTTCCGTAGCTCCGGGAATGGCGGATACGCTCGCCGAAGAAATCGACAGATTCATCATCATGGACCAGGTGGAAGTGGTGAACGAGACGGAAAAATTGTTTTGTATCGGGCTCTTCGGTCCGGCTTCACGGGAAATCATCGCCAAAGCGGGCATGGGTGAGCTTTCGCTCGATGAACACGGCCACGCGACGGCTGGCGGTGTGATAATAGCCCGTGAATTTTGGACAGGGGAAGACGGATATCTTCTCATGGGGCCTTGCGAGGAGGCGGAATCCGTCTGGTGCGCACTATCGGATGCGGGGGCGAAGCCGGCGGGCCTTACCGCCCTTGAATCGCTCACCCTGGAGGCCGGAGTGCCGCTCTTCGGGAAAGACATGACTTCCGCAGTCAATCCCATGCAGGCGGGGCTCGAGGAAAAAGCCATCGACTTTGAGAAAGGCTGCTACATCGGTCAGGAAGTCATCGCCAAGATCAAGTATCTGGGCCAGGTGAACCGTGGACTTGTAGGGCTCAAAATCAGCATAGACGCTGCGCCCGGGCCGGGAGCCGCCGTCTATTCCGACGAGAAAAGCATCGGCGCCATCACCCGCGCCGCATATTGCCCTACGGTCGGCGCCGTTTTGGCTTTTTCGTATCTGCCCCGCGCCCAGATGGAGCCGGGCACGCATGTGAAGGTGGATGTTCAAGGGGGCGATGTGGAGGCAATAGTCGAGAGCCTGCCCTTCTACCGGAAAAAAATTGAAGTCACCAGATAGACGTGGGTAATCGATAAAACCTGAAAGAATTTGCGCGGCGGAGAGGTGCAAACTGCCCCGATTTGCTTTTGACTTCTTCCACTCTGCGAGGCATATTGCGACATTCTTTGGGCGGATTCGTACGCAATTCGCAAGACAATTCAGGAAAATGCTCCGCAGACGAGCGAAACTGTTGCACTGAAATTCGACTCCCGGGAGGAAGCAACACATGGCACAAGCCAAGGAGGGAGGAAAGGGAACCCCCTCACGTGCGAGCATAGGAACGGAAAAAACGTTTGGTCTAGACAAACTGGGTCTCAAAAATATTGGAACCGTTTACCGGAATCTTCCCATCGCAGAATTGAATGAAATGGCGGTTGCGCGCGGCGAAGGATACCTCGCCACCAATGGCGCGCTCGTGGTCCATACCGGCAAATTCTCGGGTCGCTCCCCAAAGGATAAATTCACGGTAGACCAGGGGCCTTCCAACGAGAAGATATGGTGGGGACCCATCAACCAGAAAATATCGACCGAAAACTGGGACAACATTTTCCAGAAAATCGCCAGTTACGCCCAAAAGCGCGACCTTTTTATCTTCGACGGATTTGTGGGAAACGACCCGCGTTACAAGCTCCCCGTGCGCGTTATTTCCGAACAGGCGTGGCACTCGATGTTCTGCCAGACCCTCCTTGTGCGCCCCAAACCCGGTGAACTGGAAAATCACGAAACCCCCTTCACGGTGATCGATATGGGTAAGTTCCTGGGAGCAGGGCCGGCGGAAGGACTCCGGCAAAATAATTTCACGCTCGTGAATTTTGAGAAAAACATGGCGCTCATCGGCGGCTCGGAATACGCCGGAGAGATGAAGAAATCCGCCTTTTTCATCATGAACTACCTGCTTCCGCAAAAAGGCGTCTTTCCGATGCATTGTTCGGCGAATATGGGCCACGATGGGGATACGGCCCTTTTCTTTGGACTTTCCGGCACGGGCAAGACCACGCTCTCCGCCGATCAGAACCGAAAACTCATCGGCGACGATGAGCACGGGTGGTCGGATTCGGGCATCTTCAATTTCGAAGGCGGGGCTGCTACGCAAAAACCATCAATCTCACGAGAGCGGAAGAGCCCCAGATTTGGGATGCGATCCGCTTTGGGTCCGTTCTCGAAAACGTCATCGTCGACCACGAAACGCGGGAGATCGACTATGACGACATGTCGATAACGGAAAACACGCGCGCCACCTACCCTACGCATTTCATCGACAATTGCGTACTCTCAGGCATGGGCGGGCACCCGAAAAACGTATTCTTCCTTACTTGCGACGCATTCGGCGTCCTGCCCCCCATCAGCAAACTCACGCCCGAACAGGCCGCCTACCATTTCCTCTCCGGCTATACGGCGAAAGTGGCGGGCACCGAGGCGGGCGTCGATGAGCCGATGGCCACGTTCAGCAGTTGTTTCGGAGCACCCTTCCTGGCCTTACACCCCGCCGAATACGGCGAGATGCTCAGGGACAGGCTCAAGAAGCACGACGCACAAGTCTGGCTCGTCAACACAGGCTGGATCGGCGGAGCGGCCGGCGAGGTCGACAGAATGCCCCTGCATCATACGCGCGCGCTCTTGACGGCCGCCTTAACGGGCGAGCTCGCCAATGTTCCCACCCAGAACGTGCCGATATTCGATCTCCATGTTCCCATAAGTTGTCCCGATGTATCCGATGAATTCATGGTCCCCAGAAAGCTCTGGACGAGTTCTGAAAAATACGACGAGAAAATACGCGAGCTCGCCGGAGCGTTCCGGGAGAATTTCGAGCAGTTCGCGGATCGGGTGACGCCGGACGTCGCGGCGGCCGGCCCGAAAATCTAGGAGTTCATACCCGACGAGTCGAGTTCACATTCCAAAGGAGGTATTCCAATGCCCGTTGTTCAAGTAAGCCTGCTGTCTGGAAGATCGAAAGAGACGAAAAGCGCGATGGCGGATGAAATTACCGAGACGGTTCACAAGCACTCAGGCGCCCCCAAAGACGTCATCACGGTCATATTTCAGGATATCGGAACGGACTCATGGGCGGCTGGTGGAACGCTTTACGCAGACAAATAAAGCCGAACATCCTTTCATGTAAGGAGGGGCCGAGATGGGCACCGATAATTTCAGGCTGGCGCTTGTGCAACCAATGGGATATCCCCCGCCCGAAGATGAGAAAAACGTGGCCGACGCCGTCCGGTATGTGGAAGACGCCGCCGCGCAGGGAGCCGATTTTGTCGCCTTCCCCGAATCGTATCCGGGTCCCTGGCGCATGCCGGCCACGTTCGACCCGACCGAGGCGATGGAGGAAGTGGCCAATCGCTGCGGCGTATATGTCCAATACGGAACGCTCGAGCCGCTGGATGACGAGAAGAAAACGGCGCACAACCTGCTGAATCTCGCTCGGCCCGCCGGCGGTCCCTCGGGCCGCTACCGCAGAACCCATCCCCCGGGCCCCTGGATTTACACAGGCGGCGGCATCTGGGAATTTCAGTACGTCGCTGGAAACGAATATCCCGTTTTCGAGACCCAGTATGGCCAGGTCGGCATGGCGATGTGCAGCGAAGTCTACATGCCCGAAGTGACGCGTGCCCTTTCGCTCAGGGGAGCCGAAATCATCTTCCTGCCCGCAGGTGTGGACAAGAAGAAGCTGTGGGGCACCTGGCGGAACCTCATCTGGTCGCGCGCGATAGAAAACCTGGCGATTGTCATCACCACACAGAACCTTTTTGAAAAGAGTCATCGCGGCCTGGCGATGGTGGCGACGCCCGAGGAGATCGTATTCGAGAGCACGCGGGCCGGCATGTTCATGGTCGACGTGGATCTGGAGAGAATCCGCGAGCTTCGCGAACAACGAGACGAGGTGACCTCATCGGGCCAGAACGGAGCGAAGGCCGGCGTGCTGACCCAGTGGCAGAGGCCTGAGTTATATGACAAATTCTTCCCTAAAGAAGGCGCAGCCGGTTAATCACAAGCACCCTCCGGGGCGCAGGCTCCGGGGGGTGTTTTTTACAAAACATTTCCTCCTAGAAGATACGAATGACGAACAGTAATTTCTGGCTACTTTACGTCCATATATTGGCGGCCTGTCTGTATGAGGGCGCGCTCGTTTTTTTCTGGATCCTCATGGGACATTTGAGGCGCAGGCTGTCTCCTGAAGAATTTGCGGGCGAAGTCACCTCCATACTGCGCTTTTATCATCCCTTTATTCTGATATGCATGGGTGTGCTCATCATGACGGGCGCCTGGTATCTCACGGGCCTCAAGATGGCGATGGGCCCTTCTTTCGGCAAACTCTTCGTGCCTTTGGGCCTGAAGCTGCTCACGGTCTTCCTGATGATGATGGGAATCAGCTTTCAGTTTTTCGCCGTGGGTTTAAGACTGACGCGTGGGACTGGCCCCGCCGGAAACGGGCGCCCCATTGGCGATACGACGGATGAGCGCATGAAACTCCTCAAGACGCTCGAGCGCGTGAACCTCGGGAATGCGGTGCTCGCCCTGTTCGCTATTTTCTTTGGTCTCGCGCTGAATAAAGGCTTTTAGAGGATATTACAAGATATCGTTAACCTATTACTTTAAGTATATGCGGCCGTTTTAATTTATCGTTTTACCCCGTGAATTTATCGATATTTATCGAATTTTTCAGAAATGGAAAAGGGCTTTTCATGGCGACGGAAAAGGAGTTGGCGAGCGCGGCGAACAGACGCCCGATAGGCAACGCCCAAGTCGCGCCACGCCGCTGGGAGGGCTTCGAGGGCGTCGCGCTCTCGGGTCCCAGAACCTCTCTGGAGCCGGTCGTGGCGGAGCGCGACTCAGCCGATATCTTCAGGGCCGCGACCGGAGGCGAGGAGCCCGAGCGGATATTTGATTATCTTGGCTACGGTCCCTTCTCCAATGAGGCCGAAGTACATGCCTGGCTGGTCGAACGCCAGGCGTCTCAAGACCCGGTTTTCACCGTTTACCGCGATAGTGATACCGGCCGCCTCGGCGGGATGGGCGGTTTTATGGAAATCAGGCCCGCCGTGGGCGTCGCAGAAATCGGCCACATCTGGTTCGGTCGCGCCTGGCAGCGCAATGTGCAAGCCACCGAGGTGCTCTCGCTCAAGATGCGCCACGTCCTGGAAACCCTCGGCTATCGCCGCCTGGAGTGGAAATGCAACGCCTTGAACGCAGCCTCGCGCAGCGCGGCCCTGCGCCTTGGCTTTCGCTATGAGGGAATTTTCCTGAACCACACGATTGTCAAGGGACGCAGCCGGGACACCGCCTGGTTCTCCCTCACGCAGGAGGAATGGCCCGCCGTCCGCGATGCCCACGCACGCTGGCTCGCGCCGGATAATTTCGACCCCGAAGGCCGCCAGAAATGCTCCCTGAGCGACCTCACCCGCGCGCTTTGGTGAAAACGGGCGTTTTGCAATCGATCAGTTGCCATCACGGGGAGGATAACGAGACACCCCGTTATTCCGGAAGGTCTCGCTAATGCCCACGAACGATCCGACGAACGCGCCCGCGCTGCCGTCGCTCTCCTCGAAAACAGCGCGGCTGAAGCCCGCCACCAGCCGGGGGTTCCCGTCCGTGTCCTGGCGGCTGGAAAGGGAACCGCCCCAGAATCCCTCCGATAGCGTGACGGTCCGCTCCGGGTGTTTCACCGTCACCCTGTCGCGATCGAACGTGCCGTCCTCTCTGATTATCGCCGTGGCGAGGTGGATCTCGTAATCCTTGGCGATGCCCTGCACGTCGCTCACCTCTTGGCCTAGGAAAACGCCGAAATGCCCGCGCTGCGTGACGAGATCGCCCACGCACCCGATGCAGCCTTTCAGAGTGCCGTCTTCGAAGTCCGCGATGAGGGTGATCGCCCCCTGGTACTCCTCGAGCACGAATTCGCCCTCATTCTCCCCCCAGTCGCTCCCGGCCTCGTATGTGTAGAGCCCCCCGGCCGGACCCGCGTAAGTGGCCGTCCCGTCGACCGGCAGTTGCGGCGCGACGTCATGGTTGATCTCCGGGCCGTCGATAATCGCGTACCGCACCGATCCCTTGAACGAAAGCGGCGGCTTCTGGTCGGGGAACTCCGCCCACCAGCCGGCCACGAGGTAGTCCGCCGGGTCGTCCGGGTCCCAACTCACCAGGCTGTGGGCTACCGATGTGGCGTCATCCGAAATCTTCAGGAACGTCCAGGTAAGCGCCTGATGGCCAGGTATGGGCGTTGCGCCGGGCGCCGTCCCGATGACATCGTCGGTCGTGTTGACGGAAGCCTCGGTTCCGTCGTCCAGCGTCACGAAAAACCGCAGGCTCTCGCCGTCGAACTCGGAATTCCTCTCGAACATGATAGGGACCCCGGCGGGCGAGCCGCCGCCGCTTCCCATGCAGGCGGTCAGTAGAAACGACAGAACGAGCAGCATAGGAATGGATTTCATGAAGGGTCCTCTGGCTAAAACCATAATGTACTTCCTGGCATTCTATCATCTTCCCCGTACGATCCAACTTAGCACTCTCGTACTCGAAGCGGCAATGAAAATGTTCATCTTCGCCCCTTCACCATTAAAGTCGAAATAATCCACATATCTTTCCAGGGTGCTGAAAAACCGACCGGTTTCATGTGGGTTGTTGATGGGGTGATTGGGTTTCGAGGTCTGTGGTTTGGTTCAGATTTATTTTCGGCCAGTCGAAAACGGTTTGTCGCACGCCGCGGCTCTGAGTCTGTGCTTTCGCTACGAGGGAATTTTCCTGAACCACGTGATCGTCAAAGGACGCAGCCGGGACACCGCCTGGTTCTCCATCACGCAAGAGGAATGGCCCGCCGTACGGGAAGCCCACGCACGCTGGCTTGAGCCTGATAATTTCGATGCCGCCGGCCGCCAGAAATGCTCCCTGAGCGACCTCACCCGCGCGCTGTGGTGAGGCCGTCATTTCCTGAAAGAGAGTACCACACACCCCTCTTTAGGGAATAAAAACACTATTCCCATCCATCAAGTCGAATGAGGCGGCTGGGCGGCGCACCGAAAGCCGATGTAGCCGTGCCCCGTCGCCTGTCTGCCGGGCATTACGACTTCCCGGCTCGTGGCCGTCATGCCGTCCGGCGCACTCGCCGAGTTGCCGCCCCGGATCACGCGCGCATCCACCGCGCCCAAACTCTCGCGTCCGTCTTTGGGCTTGTAGGGGTAATGCATCGCCAGAGAGGCCGTCCACTCCCACACCTGCCCCGCCATGTCGTTCACCCCGTATGGGCTCGCGCCCTTGGGGTAGCTGCCCACAACTACCGTCTGGCCCCTGAAATCCCCAAGGAGCAGGTATTCTCCCGACGGCTTCTGGTTGCCCCACGGGTAGAGGCGTCCGTCGCCTCCGCGCGCCGCCTTTTCCCATTGCGCTTCGGTTGGCAGCTTCTTCCTCTTCCAGCGGCAATAGGCTAAAGCCCCGCTCCAGGCCATCTCGCTTGCCGGGAATTTTTCAAAACCTTTCTCGATGACCCAGGCGTCTCTTTTGGGAATGATTTTGGCGTCCGGGTCGTCGGTATCCAGGTACATCTCCCCTTTCGGTCCCTCCGGGCCCCTCTCTTGAATGAAGGGGAGATAATCCGCCCAGGTCACCAGATTCCGGTCGATGTAATAAGCAGGCAGAAACACGCGGTGCGCGGGTTTTTCCTCGTAAGGACCATCGTTCCTGCCCATCGTGAACGGTCCGGCGGGGATGAGCGCCATGCTCGCGTATTTGCCCTTGCCCATCTTTATTCGTGAATCGGCGTGTCCGGCTTCAGCAAACACCAGGGACAAGCCAAATGCGAGGAGGAGAAAAATCATTGCCGGTTTTTGCATCATGAGCGCAATCCTCATAATGGTGATTTCGAGCATTATAGCGGAAGATGGACGAAAAAGCCGCATAGGCTAGGGCGGGTATCCTATCTGCATAGCGGGACCCCACAAAAAGCTCCGTCATTCCGGCGCATGCCGGAATCCAGAACCGAGAAGATGGAAGACGTTGCGGCCTTACATTTCCATGTGATCGGTAGGCATAGAGGCAAAATGCAAATTCCCTGGATTCCGGCATGCGCCGGAAAGACGATCAAAGGCAATTATCAAGCCTGATCGAAAAGGAAGGGGTGGCGATTTTGAGAAACACCCTATTCCCCAGCCGGGATGACGGGCAAATTTCATCGGGTTTGCGCAAGTGGCCCTACCCGTTCTGCTGCGGCCAGATGCGGCTTGCCGCCAGAGGCGAGCCGGGGGGATGCACGAGGTATCCATGCACGCGCTTCGTCCATTCGGTCTCCTCGAGCGCGATGTAGTTCTCCGCGCGCGCTTCGAGCGATGTGAACTCATACAGCACGGAATGTTTGGGCGAACCAGTCGCCACCAGGTATTTTCTTGCGCCGATGCAGCCGGGCGTATCCGCGACTCCCGCCATGCGCTCCTGGGCGTAAAACGCCTCCAGATCCTCATCGTTGCCCAGCGCTTCGTAGCGGCCCATCTGAATCGCGGGCGCCATGACGTCGGGCGCTTCCCTCTTTCCTGCGTCCGGGCCGTCGATCCGCCATTCCTCGCAAAGGATGAGTCCCCTCGCCTGAATCCGCATCCCCGTCATTTTACGGGTTTCCGCGTTTTGGCGTTCTTTTAGCTGCGCAGGACTGGGATCGTAGAAGACCCGGGTGGATTCCCCGCCGAACAGCGCGATGAATCCTGCGCCTGATGCAAGGGCAGGATCGTCGGTGCGGTTCAGGCGCGCCGCTATTTTCTCGAACCTCTCCCCCGGATGCTTCACCTCATAGTGCGCCGCCCAGGTGTAGCCCGGGCGAGCAAGTTTTTCTGGGATGTGGACTCCGTGGTACCACTCCATGTATTCATCCCGTCCCTCCTCGGGCAGATCGTAGATGATCGCCCATACCGCCCTGTCCATATTCAGCCTCCATTTACGCAGATATATCCATCAATGAAGAAATAGATACTGTTCATTCATTGTATTATAGATGGTTTGTAAGGCAGATTATATTGACTCCAGCGGTTTGACGATGTTTTTCGGTATCCATTTTATGGAGAGCCCATATCCCATGATCTATGAAGTTCGCGCGTACACGTTCACGGCAGGCGACGCCACCGAGGGCGTGGAGGATTTCGGCAGGATCATCGAGAAAAGAGCCGCCATATCCCCGCTCGTCGGTTTTTTCATCTCCGCCATTGGTGGGCTGAACAGGATTCTGCACATTTGGGAGTATGAGAACTCCGCCCACCGCGAACAAGCGCGCGCCGAAGCCCTCGCCCAGCCGTGGTGGCCGCCGCTCAGGGTGGACAAAATCCTCCACCAGCAAACAAGGATCATGCGGGCCGCGCCGTTTTGTCCTAAACCGCGGGCGGGCGAAATGGGCGGTGTGTACGAGATCAGGAGCGACGTGATGCTCACGGGCAAGATGCGCGCCATCAGCGCGGCGTGGGAGAAGAATCTTCCCGAAAGGGAGCGCCTCTCACCCCTGGCGGCGGCGTTCGCCAACCCGGCGGGAGAGTTTGAGTCCGGCATCCTGAACGAGTTTCTGCACATCTGGCCTTATCGGGATTTGAACCACTGGGCCGAGGTGCAAAGAGACGCCGCGAATCTCCCAGGTTGGGAGAGCGGCTACAAACCCTACTTGCGGAGCGAGACTTCCGAGATCTGGTATCCGGTGGATTATTCGCCCATGAAATAGCGGGGAACGCATGCCCGCGCTCCCCGCTTTGTCATGGATAAATGGAGCGGGAAACGGGATTTGAACCCGCGACCCCAACGTTGGCAACGTTGTGCTCTACCACTGAGCTATTCCCGCATACAGCGCAAAAAGTTTACCCAACTCGCATCAAGAGTCAAGAGACGATCAGGGATTCGTCTTCATCTTTGCTGCTCAGTTACTTCAGTTTGTCCGCAAGCCAGTCGGCGGCGAGGGGTCGCCATAAAAAGGGAATGTTGTTGCATACGTGTGCGCCTTCTGGATACACCACGAGTTCGCACGCATCACCCGCCTCCGCCGCTATCTTGTGGGCCTGCTCCACGGGGCACAGCCTGTCGCGCGCGCCGTGAATGATCAGCAGGGGCCGATCCAGACCGCTTAAACACCCGCCCAGGGAAATTTCCTGCGATTTGAGTGCGCCCTGTTCTTCGTTCTCCGTCTGAAAGGAGACGCAGACTCCCTGGCGGGTCAATGCGGGTAAACCCTCCCATATCTCCACCATGTCGTATGGTCCGCACACGCCGACTCCCGCCCTCAGGCGAGGCTCGCCCGCAAGGCTGCGCGGCGCATAGTAGCCGCCCAGACTCACCCCCAGGGCCCCGATACGGGAGGAGTCCAGCCGCGCATCTTCCACAAGATGATTCATAACGACCGAGACCACGCGCTCAAAATCAGGCCGCATCTGCATGTCGGCGTTTTCCCCCTGGGCGGGGCCGTCGAAGGCGAAAGTCGCCATGCCGCGAGCGTGGAGGACTTTTTCGAGCGTATAAAATTCCTCTTTCGTGGAATCGAGACCCGATACCAGGACGACGCACGGCGCGCCGCCCTCCCCTTTCGCCCCCTCGGGAATTCGCAAGATGCCCGGCAGAATTCTTCCGCCGGCCCAGGGAATTTCCACCCGCTCGGCCGGCGGGTCCAGATGCGGCGCGGCGCGAAGGTAGGCCGCCACCTTTCTCTTTTGCGCCTCCGCCTTGAGTTCGAGATCCTCATGGTAGACGAACTGGGCGAAATGATAGGCGAGAGAAGCCCGCACATAGGCCTCGGCGGCGCTCAACATCCTGCCCGCCTTCTCCATCTCGCGGGCTTCCCGCTCGCGAACGGCTGCGCGCTCCATCCAGAGGCGGCACCATTCGTGCCAGGAACTTACTTTGGGTATGACTTCCGAAGCGTCGATGTAGGAGATGCCGTTCGCCAGAAGGCGGACGTACCAGTGCGAGAGGGCCTCTTGCGTAAGCGCGTCGGCGGCGGATTCATTCAATTTTCTTCTCCTCAAGCGGCCTTTCGGGCATGGATCCGAACCGAAACCACCGGACGAAACGGAGCGTGGCCGGAAACATCAATATCACAAAAACAGGCGCTCGCCAGCAGGGACTCCCATTCGGTCTGTTCGCAGACCCCGCCGAGCGAGGCGTTCCACGCCTGGGGGTCCTGGGCGATCTCACCGGGCAATTCGCCTTCACGTATCAATTCGCGGGCCACGAGGCGGCCACCCGGCTTCAATATGCGGCGCGCCTCGGCGAGCGCCTTTTTCTTGTTCACCGTCAGGTTGAGCGAGGCGTTAGCGAGCACAACGTCGGCGACGCCGTCCATAATGGGGATGTTCTCCATGTCCCCGGACAGCAGATGCACGCGCGCGTCTTGATGGAGACCCACAAACGCCTCGCGCGTACGATGAAGCATCTGGGGCGCCAAATCCACCGCGAACAGCCTGGCGCCCGCCTCCAGCTTCTCGCTCAGAAGACGCGCGTCTAATCCCGCGCCGCATCCCAACTCGACGGCCGTTTGCACGCCCGCGAGGTCGACTCCCTCGAGCAGGTACCCGCAGCCGCAATAAGAGGACGAAACGCGTTCGGGAAGTCCGTCGATAAAGCGGGCGGGATAGCCTGCTCCTCGCGCTCTGTCCGCACCGCCTTCGGGGAACGCATCGCGCCTCCGCCAGATGCGCGTAGCGCTTTCTGACGAAGGATTTCACCTGCTCCTCCCACGCCCGGGGCTTCACGCCATGAACGGTTACGGGCACGGGACGCCTAATGCGGCATGTGGGCCGGGTTCCAGAACTCTCCGGTCCGCACCATTTTGGCGATTCGCTCGCCGTGAGGCATCCAGAGGCGCAAGCTGGGCGTGGATGTCGGAATACAGAACAATCTTCACGTTACTACTCCCTTTCTCGTTATCAAAGAACAGGGCCGCCGCACTCGAAGAGCGCGAGCGGCCCTGACTCTTGCGCGCAATGAGATATCTAAATCTTGCCTGCCTTGGCGAGCGCGGCCTTCGTCACGCTCGTGTCGACGATGTCCTCATAAGAGGGAGCCTTGCCCTTGATTTTGCCGAGGCGCTTCATGTAGTCCGCCGTGAAGGAAACCGAGGCCTTGGGGATGCCGTTGTTCACGCCCCAGATTTTCTCCGCCACGAAGATGTCATAAGTTTTCGACATGATTTCGGGGTTTTTCTTATAGACGGGACGCACCCATTTGTTCGCCGATTTAAGATAGCCCGCCTTGTCCTTGTAGATGGATCGGTTGGACTGCATCATCGCCATGGCGAAGCGCACGTAGGCGTCCTTGTTCGCGTTGATCTTCGAAGACGGCGCGATGAACGCCCCGTAGAAGAAGTTCGGCATGGCTTTCCAGAGGTCCATCAGCTTGTTGAAGCTGGGTTTTCTCTTCTTGACGACGAGAACCTGCTCGACGTGGATGACCACGGCGTCGGCTTTCCCTTTGAGCAGGAAGGGAACGCGCGCCGGAGGCGGGGTCTTGATGTATTTCACGTCCTTATCCGCCAGGCCTGCGGTCGACAAGACGGCGAGCGCGCCCAGGTGGCTGTATCCGCCGCGCCCCTCGATGCCGATGGTGCGGCCCTTCAAGTCGGACGGCTTCTTGACCTGCTCGTTCCCGGCCATCTGCGCTTCGTTCAGGTAGGCCATCGAGTGGAAAAACTTCATGCGGCTGCCCTTGGTGATGCCCACCATCGCAATCGGGGCCGGCACCCAGGCGGCGTCCAGGCCGCTCTTCTTGCTCGTTATCGCCCGGTGCGTGGCGACGCCGCCCCGGAAGAATTTAATCTCGACGTCCAGGCCGTGCTTCTTGAAAATATCGTTGTCCAGCGCGTAGAACACAGGCAGGTGCACCATGACCGGCGGCCGCACGGGCATGCCGAGCACTATCTTGTCGGCGGCGGCGGACTGCGCCGGCGCGCTCCACGTCGTTGCGGCGAGAACGAACGCCGCGACCAATACCATCCATGTCTTTTTCATTTCACCAAACTCCTTAAGAAGAATAGAAAATTCATGTCTCGGCAAGCTGCCCACCATCAGGACTCTTGCCGAACCCTCCAGGATGAAAACTTCGTCTCGCAGACGTTCACGACTTTGGTTAAAGCTATACCGACTGCCATCAACAAGACAACAGGCGCCAGGCCTTTGTCCAGTTCCAGATCCCCGATGTAGTCCTGGCTCAGCGCGCCGAGTCCCGAGATGCTCATCAGGAACTCCGCGACGACCATTCCCACCAACGCGCGTCCGCACGCGAGCCCCAGGCCCGCGACGAGATAAGGAACCACGCTCGGGAAAATCAAATCCCGCCACCTCTGGCTTTCCGTTGAGCAGAAAGAGCGCGTCACCTCGAGGAGCGAGAGGTCCACGTTCCGCACGCCGTGATAGACGTTCACGATGATCGGCATGATGGCGAAGAAGACGACGATGGTCGTCTTGCCGACGAAATCCACACCCAGAACCATGGCTATCGGAAACGCCAGCGCGACCACGGGCGTGGCGTAGAGCGCGAACACGTAAGTGTCCACGGCGTACTCGAAAATCTGGAAGCGCCCCATGAGGGTCCCCAGCACGATGCCTAAGGGGATCGCGATGAGCAGACCCGCCACCAGGATTTGCGAACTCTCGTATGCGGCGGCTGTCATCTTCCCGCTTTCAATCAGTTCCCAGAACGCGACGGATATGGCGCTCGGGTAGCTGAAGGTGACCGGATCGATGTTGCCGGTCAGCCCCATCAACTCCCACCCGCCGATGACGACCACCAGCGATATCAAGCGCACGTATACGGCGGGTTCCTTGATGCGCTCCCAGGTTGCTTTTTCCGCCGTCGATACGCCTGTTGCCGCAGGGGCGTCGGTAGCCAAAGGACTGATGCCTCCTATTCAGCGATAAGTTCGGGAATGGGTTCCGGCTCTTCGTCGGGATTGCGCATGGCTTCCCAGAGGTAATGGCGCAGCGCCTGAAAGCGCTTGCCGCCCCGGAGTTCTTCCAGGTCTCTGCCGCGGCCGAAGCCGGTTTCGAACTGAAAGCGTATTCTCCCCGGTCTGGGCGTCATCACCAGAACGCGATCCCCGAGCAGAAGCGCCTCGTCGATGCTGTGGGTGATGAATATCATCGCCTTGGGTTCCACCTCGTTGATGCGCAGCAACTCCTCCTGCAGCGTTTCACGCGTCAGCGCATCGAGCGCGCCGAAAGGCTCATCCATCAGCAAAACGTCGGGCTGTGCGGCGAGCGCACGCGCCAGGCCCGCTCTTTGCTGCATACCCCCCGATAATTGCGAGGGGTAGTTCGCCTCAAAGCCCTCCAGACCCACCAGCTCCGTGTAGTGGCTCACGAGGCTGTCGATTTCGCCCTTCTCCTTACCCTGTATCCTGAGCGCGTAGCCGATGTTCTGGTCGAGGCGCTTCCAGGGGAAAAGCCCAAAGTTCTGGAAAACCATGGCCATCTCCGGCCTCGGACCGGTGACCACCTCTCCTTTGAAGGAAACCTCTCCCCTCTCGCAGAAAATGAGTCCGTTCACGATCCGAAGAAGCGTCGTCTTCCCGCACCCGCTGGGACCAAGAATCGTCAGGATTTCCTGTGTCTTCACGTCGATGTCGATTTCATCGAGCACATGGAGGGAGCCGAACCATTTCCCGACGCCCTGAAGGCGCAGCGTTGGATTCGTGCCGTTATCGGATGGGGACATGGATAAGAGAATTCCTGTCGAGAAAGCGGCAGCATACGCTTCGTTCGGATGGCGAGATGATTCGCCGCACTGATGAGGGCCACAGACCGGATGTATTATGAAAAACGCGGCGCCCGCTCACCACCCGGAAGCGTTTCAATAATTTTTCGAGACTAGCATCCTTTACCGAAGGCGGCAAATCTGGAGCCTCGCTCTGCGCCTCCTATGCTACTCCTCGCCCACGACGGCGATGGCCTGTATTTCGACCATCATTTCCGGTTTGGCGAAACCCGCCACCGTGATCAAGGCGCTGCCGGGATATCCATCCGGGAAATACTGCTTTCTGAGCTCGACGAAGCGACCCCCGTACTGGACGTCGAGAGTGAACACCGTCATCGTCACGATATCCTGAAGTTTTCCGCCGGCCCGCTCCAGGGTGCGCTCCATCTGGCGAAACGTGGCGTGCACCTGCGCGTCGAAATCCCCCGCCAGCACGTTCCCCTCATCATCGCGCCACGCCCCTACGCCGGCCAGCCATATCTGCTCGCCTCCTTTCGTCTTCACCGCTGGCGAAAACGAGCGATCCTCCTGCCAGGCGCCCTTGAAATACTCTCGCGTCATGTCGTCTCTCTCCTCGAGTCGTCAGGTTTTTGCTTTTTGCCTCGCAACTGCGCCGACGTCGAAACGGCCAGCCAACCCATGATCGCAAAACAAAAATAGCTCGCATCCAGATTCACCTGCCCGGCGAGCCACCCGCCCAACAAGGGGGCGAGAAAACTCAAGCCGTGGCAAGTGTAGATAAAGCCTACGGATGAAGTGAGAATGTCTCTCTCCGAAAAATCAGCCGCCGCGGTGAGGATAATCGGGCTCACGAACCCGACGACGCCCGTCAATGCGGATAGAATATAAAAACCCGTTTCCCACTGCATGAACGGCAGGGCGAAAACGAAGACTCCCAGTAACGTCATGGGCCAGAACAGGGCGGCCCTCGCCCCCCAGCGGTTATACAGGATTCCCATCAATGGCTTGGCCAACATGCCGAACCCGAAATGGAGCGATACGGCCACGCCGATTTGCGCCGTGTTCATCCCCAGCTTCGAGGTCGCCAGCAGGGGCAGAAAACCAATCATTCCCTTGGTGCACATGCTCCGGAAGGTGTAGGTCGCCGCCAGCCACACCGTGTTTCTGTTCTCGACGACCCGCCTGATGATGGAGAAGACTTTCAGGTCCGCCGTTTTTCCCGCTTCGCGGATGGATCTATTTTCCCCATCGCTGAACCGGGCGCTCACCAGAGGGAGGAGCGCAATGGCGGGAGCCGCGCAAGCGCCGATGGCCGCGCGCCATCCGGCTACCGCCGCCAGCGCCGCCTGGGCCAGCGGGAGGATGCTGGTTCCGAGGTTGCCGCCCAGGCTGTGCCAAGAAATGGCGAATGCGCGGTCGCGCTCGAAGCGATTCGCCGCCAGCGCCGTTCCGCACGGGTGGTAGACGGAATTTCCCGCGCCCGCCAGAAACGCCAGGGCGCACATCGGCAAGAACCGGCTCACCCACATCATCGCAATGAAAGACGCAGCGGAAACGCCCATACCCATCAGCAGGATTCGTTTTCTGGCGCCCGTATTATCCGCCAGTATGGAAAGGGGGTATTGAAAGATCATCTGCCCCAGACTGAAAGTGCTGAGCAGGACTCCCACTTCGAAGGGCGAGAGTTCGAGCTCGATGACGATGAGCGCGAGAACGGGAACGAGCATGTTGGAAAACCCATCGCTCAGCCCGTGGGTCAAGCCGATGACGCTTAGATCAAAATAATCGCCGAATCTCCAAACCGGTTTTTGCGCATCAGAGGTCATTACGATGCGGGAAGATCGCGCCAGGCGGGGAGGATGCCTCCGCCGTCGGCCTCCATCACCGCGCGGCATATCGCGTGGCCGACGGCCGTCATGGCGGCAGCCCCGACGACGTCGAGAGCCACCTCTCGCTCCCCGCGGGAGAGTGCGAACACCATGTCTCCATCCACCGTCGTAAAAGAAGGACGGACCGTACGAATGAGCCCGTTCGTCGCCAACTGGGCGAGTTTGTGGGTTTCGGTTTTCGTCAAGGAGGCATTCGTCGCGACAGCTACGAGCGTCGTATTCTCGGAAGTGTTGGAAAATCCCTCGAAGGGTCTTCCGTGGATCCTCAAGTGCTCTTCCGTATTCACGATTCCTTGGTCAGGAGGCATCGCCCTCGGCCCTGCGAGGGGATTTCCCGTCTCAGGATCATAGATGCCGCCGAAGGCGTTCACCGCGGCAACCGCGCCCACGACGCCGCCCCCCGGCAGCTCAACGCTCGCCGTCCCCATGCCGCCCTTCATGGCGCGCTCCTGGCCGAACAGTTTCCCTATCGTGGCTCCCGCGCCCGCGCCCACGCTTCCCTGGGGGCCTTCGGCGTTCGAGGCCGCCTCGCATGCGGCGCGTCCCATGGCGGCGTCCGGACGGACTCGGCCATCACCGAAATGCAGGTCGAACAGCACTCCGGCGGCGACCGTGGGCACGTTGAACCGCCCGGTGGGAAATCCCCTGCCCTGCTCTTCCAGGAAGGCCATGACGCCGTCTGCAGAGGCCAAGCCGAATGCGCTTCCTCCCGTCAGGACGATCGCATCCACGCCTCCGACAAGGTGTTCTGCGCGCAAAGCATCCATACCGCGCGTGGCCGTCGCCGTGCCGCGCAATTCGCACGCCCCGACGGTTCCGGGCGGACAAAGCACCACGGAGACGCCCGTTTTGGCCCCATCATCGTGCGCGTGGCCGAGATAAAAGCCCGGAACATCGGTTATGTAGCCTTTGAGATCAGAAGGATTCAGAAGAAAGACTCCTCGTTTCCTGGCGCATCCACAGAGGCTGCTTCAGTCCGCGATTGGCAACTCGCCGGGTGCGCGTCCAGGCAATTCACCGGTCTCAAGGATGCTGTCGATGACGTATCTGTATTGTTCGGCCGGCACCGCGCCGACCATGACCGCGCGATCGTTCACGACTACGGAGGGGATGCCCGTTATCCCCAAATTCGTGGCCTCCATGTATTCCTTGACGGCTTTTTCCTTCAAACTCCCGTTTTCAATAGCGTCGCGGTACCTGTCCATGTCCAGGCCGCTTTCCTCCGCCACGTCGCCCACGGTTTTCTTGTCCGAGATGTTCCGGTTTTCCGTGAAGAAAGCGGCCAGAAGATTGTCGTGAAATTTTTCCCACTCTTCGGGTCCCTGGAATCTCGCCGCCAGCCCCGCTTCTGCAGACGGCATCGAGCAGTTCGGGAATTCC
Organism: bacterium; assembly: GCA_965221165.1. GTDB lineage: Bacteria > UBA8248 > UBA8248 > UBA8248 > UBA8248 > Bin107. Next base: position 75,735 of record CBDCRP010000003.1, on the reverse strand, counting down.
TCCTCGCTCTCCCATAAGGTGAAATCACCGGAATCGGGCTGCGAATTCGCGTTCGTCCAGTGGTTTCTGCGGTAATCGTTGAACACCGCCGTGGGGTCCGGCTCGGGCCTCAGCATGAAAACCCGATACTGAATATCTACTTTCTCTCCGTATTCTTCTTTTATCTTCTTCAGGCGCACGGCCGAGTTAAAGCACCAGGGTCACAAAAAATCACTGTATACCGTGAACCGTACAGGGGCGTTATCCATTGTCTTCTCTCTCCTTTTGTTTCATCGCCATAGTCTCGAACCCCAACGATAAACACCAAAACTATATCTTCATATGCGCCATGTGCACCTTCACCTTTTCACCGATGCCCGCTCCCAGTAATTGCGCGGCGTTTCCTTCGGGCACGAATATCTCGAGCCGCGTCCAACTGTTGAACTGCGCCCCGAGATCGCCCGCCTTCACCGCCTGGTAGTATTCGCTCACCCCGTTGATGACATGGCCGCTGATTTCGATGACCGGCAGGTGCGCGGAATCGTCCTCGGTATAATCGAAACGCCAGAAAGTGGTGGTGTCGATGTTCGTCACCAGGTTCCCGTAGTGATCGACGTAGATGACCTCGCCGGTGATGGTGTCGGCGTCCTCGAATTCCACCGAGGGAAAATCGAAGCGCACCGGGTCGGTGATGACGGAGCCGAAATCCTCTGGTGGAACCCCGTAGGAGAGGTGGCCCGCTACGGGCGCGAAAATGTCCCGGCCGTGGAAGGTGGAACTCACCTCATTCAGGAAAAAAGCATCTTCTTCGAGCTCTCGCGTCCACATGTAGAGCGGGTCGTCGTATACGCAGGAAAACAGGCCGTTGTCCGGACCCACGAAATAATAGTTTTCCGTAGCGGCGATCAGTCCCCTGCGGCTGCTTCCCACGCCCGGGTCCACGACCGCCACATGAATGGTCCCGCGCGGAAAATAATGCGCCGAAGAACCCAGGATCAACGATGCGCCCCTTACGTCGTAAGGCCTGATGGCGTGGGTGATATCCACGATCCGGGCTACCGGATTTATCGCAAGGACAACGCCCTTCATCACTCCCGCATAGTGCTCATCGCTCCCGAAATCCGTGAGAAGCGTGACCAGCGGCTGAGCACCGCTTTCCTCTTCGAAATCGGGAGCGCCCTCATGGAAAGGATTCGGGCGCGATTGATCGTCCGTCATGGCGCGAACTCTCCCCTTAAGGCGTCCGACCTTGCGGCGATGCGGGAAAATTGACATTTGTCGCGCAAAGGCGCCAGTCGTACCCGAACCGTGCGGCCTATCCATTCATCGGGACCGGAGGCCAACACGCGAATGTAGTTATCCGACAAGCCGGTGAGAAAGCCGTCTTCTGCGCGGCGGCTCTCGAACAACACGTCCGTCTCCCTCTCCGTTTGGGAGGATACGAACGCAGCCCATTTTCTTCGTCCCAATTCTTGCAGTGCGCGCGCCCGGACTTTCTGCTCGGCTTTTGGTATTTGCCCCGGCATTTCGATGGCCGCCGTACCCTCTCGCGGCGAATACGGAAAAACGTGCAGATACGCCAGAGGCGATTCCCGCACCCATTCCATGGTTCGCTCGAACGCCTCTTTGCTCTCGCCGGGAAAACCGACAATAAAATCTCCGCCGAGACACGCCCCTTCTATTTTCTTCGCGATTTCATCGAAACGGCTCGCGCAGCGCGCAGCGGTGTAATTGCGGTTCATCGCCGCGAGCGTTTCATCGTCTCCGCTCTGGACGGGTATGTGGAAATGGCGGCAGACGTAACTCCCCTCGCTCAACGCGCCTGCACCGTACGCCTCGCCCGCCACGACGCGGATGAGTTCGCGCGTGAATTCCCCCGGCTCCACGGAGGAGAGCCTGAGGCGGAAATTTCTTTTCATCTCCAGCAATCGGCTCACCAGGCGGCTCAGTGTGCTGCGCGGCTTCATGTCCCTGCCGTATGCGCCGAGATGGATTCCGGTGAGGACCAACTCTTCGTGTCTGCCCGCAAGAAGGGTATCGGCGTGCTCCACGCATGATTCCACCGCCAGGGAGCGGCTTTGGCCGCGCGCGATGGTCGTCGCGCAAAAAGAGCAGGAAAAGTTGCAGCCGTCCTGCACCTTGAGGTACGCCCGCGTCCGGCTGCCGAACTGAGGCAGGACGACGCTCTCGATATCAAGGCTCTCCTCGATGGGAGAAACCCGCATCTCGGGCGTCTCATTTCTCAGCAGCGGTTTAGCCAGCTCATCGGGGAGCCTGAGCTTTTCCCTGTTCCCGAGCAGGAGATCCGCTTCTGGGATCAGCATTTTCTCCGCGTTCGCCTGGGCGGAGCATCCCGCGATGACGACCCGGGCGTTTGCGCCGCCCAACCGCCGCGCTCTGCGCGCCAACCGCCTGCCCTCGCGGTCGGCTTCCGCCGTGACCGTGCAACTGTTGACGACGTAGACGTCCGCCTCGGCGTCAAACGGAACGAGCTCGAACCCGGCCCCGGCGCTCAGATGCTTCATGGCTTCGCCCTCGGCGTGATTGAGCTTACACCCCAGATTCGCCAGGGCGAGCCGCAGGGGTTTCGCGCTTTCGCTCTTCATGGCTTCGCTCGTCTCGTTCATTCGGGCTACCTTCAAATGTTGAAAAATGCTACTTTTACAGCCAATCTTACGCTTTGCGCAAATTGGCCCGCAAGGGCTGTTTCGCTTGACTAGGAAGAGTGGCAGTTGATAGGGTAACGCCGCCCGTATGAGAGTGAGAACTACTTGTCCGGCCAGTTCACCAGGGGATGCTGGCTGACACAACACTCCGAGCGTTTTCCTTGATCCCCTTCTGTCGGGTATGATTCGGCATCGTTTTCAGTTTTCATGACAGGTGTGGTTATATTCTATTTCAGATGATTGAGGAGAGATTTCGTCTATGCGTGGTTTTGAATTCGTGGCGCCGACGACCTTATCGGCGACCTTAAAGGCGGCAAAAGGCAGAAACACAAAATACATTGCCGGAGGCACCAATTTCCTGCCCGATCTCAGGCATCAGCACGACGGCCCGGCGAAAGTCGTCATCGACCTGATGCGGGTTCCTGCGCTGCGGGGCATATCCTCATCCAAAGGGGTAGTGAAGCTGGGCGCCCTCGCCACGATGACGGATTTACTGACAAACAAGATTATCCTCAAGGAAGCGCCCGTTCTGGCGGCGATGGCGGAGAAATTCGCAGGGCCGATCATCCGAAACCGCGCTACGGTGGCCGGCAACATCATCGACGGGGGGCCTGCGGCCGACGCCGTTCCTCCCCTGCTCGCCCTGAAAGCGAAGGTGAGGCTCGCCAGCGAAAAAGGAAGAAGAACGGTCGACCTCGATAAATTCCTCACCGGATACCGCCAGACGGCCATCAGAGCGGATGAGTTGATCACCGCCGTGACTTTCCCCTCCCCCGGCAGGAACCACAAGTGGGGGTATTACAAACTCGCCCGCCGCAACGCCATGGCCATCACCGTGGTGGGCGTGGCGGTCGTGTTGAAGGTGAGGCGCAAGAAGGTGGAGGAAGCGGGCATTTCACTGGGTTCCGTTACGGCGGCTCCGATCCGCTGCTATGAGGCGGAGAAAATTCTCGAAGGCAATATGGTAAACCTCGAGTTGGCTCAAAAGGCCGCGGAGGCATGCGCCGCCGTTGCGACGCCGATTGACGACATTCGCGCATCGGCGGAATACCGCAAGCTGATGTGCGAGGTCTTGCCCCGTCGCCTCATTTGCCAGGCGCTGGATATTTCACAGGACAACGAATAGAAGACTCCATCGTCTCTTAGATTTTATTGGAGAATCCTTGAAGATGGCTACAGCGAGCAAATCAAAACGAACCGCGAAGAAAAAATCGAGCGCACCCGCATACGTGCCCCCAAAGAAGGTGCCCATTTCCTTCACGGTGAACGACCAGGAAGTCAACACTGACGCGCCCGCGCACACCACTTTGCTGTATCTGCTGCGTGACTTGGGTTTCACCGAAGTGAAAAACGGTTGCGAGGCGGGCGATTGCGGCGCCTGCACGATTCTTCTGGATGGTCTGGCGATGAACGCGTGCTGCGCGCTCGGCGTCCAGGCGGAAGGCCGTGAAATCACCACGGTCAAAGGCATCGGAACGGTGGACAACCTCCACCCGATCCAGCAAAAATTCATCGAGCACGGCGCCATTCAGTGCGGTTTCTGTACGCCTGGAATGATAGTCGCCGCGAAGGAATTGCTCGACAACACCCCGAACCCCAGCCGACAGGAAATCAAGGTCGGCATCGCGGGTAATCTTTGTCGCTGCACCGGCTATGTGAAGATTATCGACGCTATCGAGGCGGCGGCTGAAGAACTTTCCTCGAAGAAAGGAAAAGGGAAATGAGCGTGACTGCCTCATCAAACTCAACCAAAGGGAAGAAAGGGTCCTCATCAGGATTTACGGACGTCGAGGATGTTCAGGATTCGTTCAGAAAACTAGACTACATCTCCGACAGAACTCTGGCGACCACACTCTTCCTGGCCACGAAGCTGGAAAAACCCCTCTTCCTGGAAGGCGAAGCCGGTGTCGGGAAGACGGAACTTGCAAAAGTGCTCGCCAGCGCGATGGATACCGAACTCATCCGCTTGCAATGCTACGAGGGCCTCGACGCGAGTTCGGCTCTCTACGAGTGGAACTATGCGAAACAACTCCTCCACATCAAGATGGAAGAAGGCAGGGATTCGGACGCGAAGAAGATTGAAAAAGACATCTTCAGCCAAGAGTACCTGATAGAACGGCCCCTTCTTCGCGCGCTGTTGCACTCGAAAGAGAAGCCGGTGGTCCTGCTCATCGACGAAATCGACCGCTCGGACGAAGAATTCGAAGCGTTTTTGCTGGAAATTCTCTCCGACTACCAGATCACGATTCCGGAGATGGGGACCGTCAAGGCGGCCAGCAAACCCTTCGTGGTGCTCACCAGCAACCGGACGCGCGAGATTCACGACGCCCTCAAGCGTCGTTGCCTTTATCTGTGGGTCGATTATCCCTCCTTCGAGAAAGAAGTGGAGATCATCACGACGAAGGTGCCCGGGATCACCGATCGGCTGGCCGAACAAATCTCCCGCTTTATGACGCAGGCGAGGCAGATGGACTTCTACAAACGCCCCGGCGTGGCGGAATCCCTCGACTGGGCGCAGGCGCTCCTGGCGCTGCACCGCAATGAACTCGACGCAGACGCCGTGCGAGAAACCATCGGCTGCATACTCAAGTACCAGGACGACATCAAACGTGTGGAGAATGACGGTCTCGACAGCATGGTAGCGACGGCGCAACTGGCGCCCGACGCCTGATCCGGGCATTTTCATGGCAACCACCATCCGTCCCATCGTGCAAGGGACTCTTCCCAAGCGCCGAGTCCGGGTAAGGGGCCGAGGCCTGAAAGGTGAGATGATCGGCTTTTGCCGTATCCTCAGGCGCGCGGGTCTCAAGATAACCTCCGGCCGCATCATCGACGTGTTCCGCAGTTTCGACTCGCTCGAGGCCACGAATCTCGACAACATCTATATCGCCAGCAAGTCGAATCTCATCTCAAGCCAGGATGAGAGCATGATATTCGACGCCGTGTTCCGGCAATACTGGTTCGACGAGAAAGGAAATCCTTACTCGGGCGACGAATCGGTGCAGGTCGACACTCAATTCGAAGAAGAAGGCGAAGGACAAGCCGGCGAGGGGGGCGGAACTTCGGAGGAAGGAGAATCGGACGCCGAGGGCGAAGGGCAGGAAAATCCAGGGCTTCCATCGGAAGATGACGTCGAAAGCGCCGCCGAACCCGGTGAGCAGGGAGATGACGACGAGGGAGTGCCCTCTTACAGTCCCGCCGAAGTCATATCGGACAAGGATTTTTCCGCACTGAACATGGACCAGGTCGCCGAACTCAGGCGCCTCATTGCGAAACTCGTGCCAAAGCTCGCCACCAAAATCAGCCGCCGCAAACGGCCCGACATGCGCTCTCCCGAAATCGACATGAGGCGAAGCGTAACGAGAAGCGTTCGCTCGGGTGGGGAGGTGCTGAAACTCTTCCGCCGGAGAAGAAAGATACAAAAAACCCAGATCGTGCTGATCTGCGACGTATCGGGGTCGATGGACAGCTACAGTCAATTTCTGATTCAGTTTCTCTACAGCCTGCAAAACGAGATTAAATCGCTGCGCACCTTCGTATTCAGCACGCGTCTTTCGGACGCAACGCCGTATCTGCGCCACAAGGACGTAAACACCGCTCTCAAGCGCCTATCTATGGAAGTGCACGACTGGAGCGGCGGCACGCAGATCGGCAACTGTCTCAAAACATTCAACTATGAATACGGCAGGACCGTCCTGAACAGCCGCACCATCGTCATCATCATATCGGACGGCTGGGATCGGGGCGATACGGATACGCTGGCGGAGGAAATGAATCGCCTCAAGAAAATCTGCTACAAACTCTTCTGGCTCAATCCTTTGCTGGGCAGCCCCGGCTACCGCCCGATCGACAGAGGTATGCGAACGGCCCTGCCCTATTGCGATGAATTCCTGGCGGCCCACAACCTCGACAGTCTGATCGACATGACGAACAAGATCGCGCGCATATAAAAACTCCTCTTTCTTCGCACCTCGTCTGTTTGTATAAATTACACTTTTATCGGCCTGCTTTCACGGACAGGGAACGGAATTGGCGAATCTACTGATTTACACGGCAGACAATGGGCAATGGGTTCGCGGATGCGCTCGGGCGAGCCCTGAGGCGTGAAGGCCATTTCTGCAAAATGGTGCAGAACGAAACCACGGCTTTACAGGAGGTGCGCGCCAGAGGGCTGGCCCTCATCTTGCTCGATGACGCCCCCGCACTGCCTAAAGTGGAGGAAATGAGGAACTAGACCACGTTGCCGATCCTCCTGCTCCTCGAACCGGACCGCCTTGGCGTCATTCGCACACCCATCGAGGCCGACGACATACTCGTGAAACCCGTACGGGAAGAAGAGCTTTTGTATCGCGTCCGCAACCTGTGCCATCGCACCACCCATGAGGTCGAGGGAGGCCGCACCCTCAAGAGCAAGGGTTTAACGCTCGATGAGAGCCGCAACGAGATCAGGCTCGATGGAGAGTTGATCGACCTGACGTACCGCGAATTCGAGCTTTTGAAGCACCTCATCAACAATCCCGAGCGCGTCTTCGACAGGGAGCAGCTCCTGAACCTCGTCTGGGGGATCGACTATTTCGGAGGCCCGCGGACGGTCGACGTTCACGTCCGCCGCATCCGCGCGAAAATCGAAGTCAATGGATATTCGTTTATTTCCACGGTGCGGGGGGTCGGGTACAAGTTCATCGGAGAATCATTATGACGCCTGAAACTTCTGCGACTTTTCCGGCGAGACGAAAAACCGACGCTGCGAAACCGGCAAGAAACATTCACGATATAGGCTGAATTGCTTTGAGGAGAAGTATCGGCTCATCTGGAGTTCATGATGACTGACGCATTTGATGATAAAGATCGGGAATTCGTAATCAATCAAGCCCGCGAACTCGGCGTGCGTTTCATCCGCATGTCGTTCACCGACATACTGGGTTTCCTGAAGAGTTTCGCCGTCACCATAGAAGAACTGGAAAATGCGCTTTATGAGGGGCATCTTTTCGATGGGGCCGCCATACAGGGTTTCGCGCGCATCGAGGAGAGCGACATGTTCGCCCACCCCGATCCCACGACGTTCTGCGTACTGCCCTGGCGTCCGCAGGACGGCGGCGGCGTCGCGAGAATGTTTTGCGACATCAAAGACCCCGACGGCAACCCCTATGAAAGCGACCCGAGATTCGTGCTCAGGCGAACCCTTCAGAATGCGGCGCAAAAGGGATTTACGTTTTACACAGGCGTGGAATATGAACATTACTATTTCAAATCCCCCGAACCGCCGGTTGAAACGCTCGATAAGGGCAGATACTTCGACCTCACTCCCCTCGACATCGCGAGCGATTTAAGGCGCGAAACGGTTTTGGATCTCGAGAAGATGGGCATCGGGGTCGAATACAGCCACCACGAAGTCGGGCCCAGCCAGCACGAAATCGATTTGCGCTACGGCGATGCGCTCACGATGGCGGACAATGCGATGACCTACCGGCTCGTCGTCAAGGAAGTCGCCATGCGCCACGGCGTTTACGCCACTTTCATGCCCAAGCCGATATCAGAAGCGAACGGAAACGGGATGCACACCCATCTCTCCCTGTTCCAGGGTTCGACGAACGCGTTCCACGACCCCGAAAAACCGGGCGGGCTCTCAGATACATGCCAGGCGTTCATCGCCGGTCTCTTGAAATACGTCCTCGAGATGACGCTCGTCCTCAACCAGTGGGTGAACAGCTACAAACGCCTCGTCCCCGGTTTCGAAGCGCCCACCTACGTTACATGGGCGCATAAGAGCCGCAGCGATCTGATCCGCATCCCCAGCACGCGCAAGGGCATGGAATCCGACACGCGCATCGAATTGCGCTCGCCGGACTCGGCGTGCAACCCCTACCTGGCTTTCGCCTGCATGCTGGCGGCCGGAATTGCGGGAATCGAAGAAGGCCTGCCGCCGGTCCCCGCCTCGGAAGAAAATGTATTTGAAATGAGTGAGGAAAAGCGTCGGGAGCAAGGCATCAAAAACCTACCGGGGAATCTGCGGGAGGCCACGGTGCTGGCCGAGCAGAGCGATTTACTGAGAGGCGTGTTCGGGAACCAGCTTTTCGAGAAATTCATCGAGAACAAAAAACTCGAATGGGCGCCTTATCGCGCTCACGTCTCGGATTTCGAACTCAACAAATATCTCTCCATTCTTTAATTATTTTGGATAACGCCTCCCCTCTCGGGAAGGAAGAAGCGAGGGAATGAGGCGCGCTAGTCGGCGCAACTCTCCTCCAGCCACTCAAGGTAGGACGCACGACCCTGATCGATTGCTACGGCCAGCACCTCCGGCACGTCGTAGCTGTGAATTTCGGCCAGATGCTCGGAGAGACGTTGTAGTTTCTCTTTTGTGGTCTTCATGATGAGCAAGACTTCCGCATCGTCCTGAATCGTCCCCTCCCAGCGGTAGAAGCTGCGAACTTTCGGCACCAGATTGACGCAGGCGCACAGCTTGCGCTCGAGCAATGATTTCGCAATCTGCGCTCCCTCTTCTTCAGTACCCGCCGTACTTATCACGACCCGGAACGCCCGCCCATCCTTCATGGCTTTCTCCTCATGCGCCCAGTATCTTCTCGGCTGCGCTGTAAGGGTCCACCCTTCGCGTGGCGATGGCGTCCAAGAGTTCATCCAGTTCCTGCCCGCCTTTCCCTCCATAGACCATGCGCTCGACCGCGAGTTCTTTCATCACCTCTGCGAGCGTGATGCGGGCGCGCTCCCGTCCCAGGCGACCGGCTTCATCCGGATGTTCTTTCAGAAAAGACGCGCGCGCCTCGATCTGCGCGACCAATTCATTCGTGCCCTCGCCCGTGAGCGCTTCTGCCTTCAGCACGGGAGGCCTCCATGAACCGTCGCCGGGATGGAACTTGAAATCCAGCATTTCTTCGATTTCCTTGACGGTGCGGTCCGCGCCGTCACGTTTCGCCTTGTTCACCACGAAAATATCGCCGATTTCCAGGATTCCCGCCTTCGCCGCCTGAATATGATCCCCACCACCGGGGGTTTGCAGCAAAACGACCACGCCCGCACATTGCATGATGCTCACCTCGCCCTGCCCCACGCCTACCGTCTCGATGATCACGACGTCCCAGCCCATGGCATCCATGACGCAGAGCGCATCTCCCGTCGCGCAGGCGAGTCCTCCCAGATGGCCGCGCGTGGCCATGCTCCGAATAAAGACTTTCGGGTCCGTGTTGTGCCTGCCCATGCGGATTCGATCGCCCAAAATGGCGCCGCCCGTAAACGGACTCGTCGGGTCTACGGCGATAACGCACACCCTTTTATCCTGTGCGCGATAATGGGTGATCAGCTGATCGGAAAGCGTGCTCTTGCCCGCTCCCGGTGGGCCGGTAATGCCGATGACCAAGCTCTTACCGCCTTTCAGGTACAGTTCCTGCAAAATGGGTTTCGCGCGGGGGTCGTTGTCTTCCACCAGCGTGATGAGTCTGGCTGCGGGGCGAACCATTCCATCGAGAATCTGTGAGATTTGTATTTGATTTCTGTCGCTCATTTTAGATTATTTATCAATATGTTGTGGGCGTATTCTCAAGTTGTCCATTGAAGGAGGAAGAACCCTCAAGAATCGAATAGATAACGGGAGATGAGGTTGCGATGCACTTCGCTCGTACCTTCCCCGAGAGTGAACACCCGGGCATCGCGCCAGAACATCCCCGCCGGCGTTTCGCCGATATATCCATACCCGCCGTGTATTTGAATACCCCTGTCACACACGCGAAGGCAGGCTTCCGAGGCGAAAAGTTTCGCCATGGCCACTTCTTCCTTGTTATCTCCACACTGGTCCCGTATTTTCGCCGCATGGACGACCATTTCCCGCGCAGTAGCGATGTCGATGGCGCTCTCGGCCATCATCCCGCGCAAGCCGGCGAAATCAGAGACGGGCTTGCCGAACGCTTCACGCCCCTTCGCATGGGATGCCGCGGCTTCTAGTGACGCCTGCGCAATGCCGACGCACATCGCGCCCAGCACGACTCTTCCGTCATTCAGAACCTGCATCGCCTGTCGCAGGCCATCCCCTTCCTGCCCGATGAGGCGCTCCGCCGGAACCTCACAGTTCTCAAAGAAGATTTCCGCCGTGCCTGCTGAGCGCACCCCGAGAGTTTGAGCGAGGACGACGCTTCTGCGCCCCTGATCTTCCTTTTCTATCAAAAATGCGCTGATGCCGTTCTTCCCCTCCGCCGTACGCGCAAAGATAACCATACTCTCGAAATCCATTCCTTGCGTGACGAACATTTTCGCACCGTTGATGATATACGCATCCCCCTGCCGCCTCGCCTCACACTCCAGAGCCGCCGCATGGCTGCCCGCGACCCGTTCCGTGATCCCCCACGCGCCAATGGCGCCCTTCGTGAGAGAAGGAATACAGCTTTTTTTCTGCTCATCCGCCCCATAATGCAGAAAATGACCACCACACAGGCCCGCCGATATGCTGATCGTGAGCGCAAAACTCGGGTCGCCACCGGCCAGTTCCTCCATGACGAGACATTCCTGAAACAATCCAAGGCCGGAACCGCCCAGACTTTCAGGTATTTTGACGCCGATGAACCCCGCCTCCGCCGCCTCTTCGTACAACTCGATAGAGAACATGGCGTCCCGGTCACGCTCCAGGGCGCCGGGGGCGAGTCGCTTTTGGGAGAAGACACTAGCCTCTTCCTGGAGGAGCGCTTCTTTTTCCGTTAATTCCGTGTTCGTCATGACAGGCAACGTCATTATCCTCCATGCGCCTGGAGCGCCGGTATGATTTCTTCGCCTAAAAGGGTCAACCTGTGAGGGTTGGTATCCAGATCCGGTATGGTGACCAGAATGTGGTTCACGCCCGCTTTAGGATATTCCTTGAGGCGTGAGATGCAATCATCAGGCGTTCCATAGACGGTCCCCGATTCCGGGATGACGCTCAATTTTTCACGAGCCGCCCTCGCTACCGCCCTGTCCTTCTCGGGAATCACCATGACCATGAGAGAGGCCCTTATCGCCTCCGGGTCCCTTCCCGCTTTTTTGCATTCCGCTTCAATCACGGGTCTTTTCTCCAGAAACTGCGCAGGAGTCCACCAGCGGCAATTGTAGCCATCCGCCTGACGGGCCGAAACGCCGAGCAGTTTATCGCCCTCACCTCCCGTCCATATCGGCGGGTGCGGTTTTTGAGCAGGAGGCGGGTCGCAAACGCCGTTTTGAATTTGAAAATACCCTCCTTCGAAATGGGGGGCGGGTTCGGTCCACATCCCGCGTATCAACTGAATGGCCTCTTCGAGTTGTTTTATCCGTACGGAAGCGCTCGGATATGGATACCCGAAAGAATGGTATTCATTTTCGATCCAGCCGGCTCCAATCCCGAAATCCACGCGGCCTTTGCTGATCACGTCTACCGTCGCAGCCGTCTTCGCCAGCATGGCCGGCGGCCGATATCCCACGCACGTCACCAATGTACCCAGCCGCAGGGTTTCTGTGTCGCGCGCGAGGGCGGCCAGGGTCGTCCAGGGCTCGAGAATCGCAGTGTCGGCGGATTGTTCTTTCTCATCCTGAGCGCCGAAGCCCGTCTGGTTCCCATAGGAAGCGGGATCGAGCGTCACGAAATGATCGCAATGCCAAAGCGAATCAATGCCGATTCTCTCCGCCTCCCGGGCGATTTCTCTCAACTTTTCATAGACGCCGATATACGTGCCCTTGAGCGTCAACGCGACGATGATACCGACTTCCAGCATAGTGTTCCTCTCATACATATGAATACCCGAAACCTGTTTTGTGCTCTCACTTTATCAGCATTTGGGACGCGAGACGAGCAAAATTGAATTGCTCCGCCCGGGCGGGCGACCTTTTCCTTAAATCTATTTGCCCAAAACAACCCCAACGGCTCCCAGGACGAACAAGAAACCGCCGATGACGACACGCCAGCCCACCGCCTCTTGTTTTCTGAAAACACCCAGGACAGGAAAATGATGAGCAACACCGAGAAGCGGTTGAGAGGAATGAGTTGAACGATGTCCCCGTTTTGATGGATGACCAGAAGAAAAAGGCCGCTATGGCGTTCAGACATGCGCCGCCTAAAACGGCCACGACTCCCTTTTTATCCCAGGATTTGGGTGCTCTTCCCTCGACGGAGAAAGGCAGGACAATCATCATGAAACAAAACGCCATCATGCTGCCGACCGTCATACCGAAGGAGGCGGATTTGATGAGCTGCAGCCCAAACTTGCCGAACAGGTGCGTCATCGCAAACAAAACAGCGGTCCCCAAAGGGAAGATATAGCAGTAAGCGGGATGCGCTTTTGGATATCGCCTTTTTCATAAACAAGAAGAATCGAGCCCATCATGATGGCCAGCGTCCCGACCGCGATGATCCACGTCATCTGCTCCCCTGCGAAAACCACCGCAAACAACGACGCCCACACGAGACTCGTTTGAGTGACGATCGAGGAACGCGCCAATCCCACCAGCTTCATGCCCACGAGGCTCAAATAACGGCCGATAAGCGAGCCGGAAACACCCATGGCGGCGAACCTGAGCAGGCCTCCGAGCGGCCAATCCGCCACACCGCCTTCCAGGAAGTAAAAAACAGTGCCGAAACACACTTGCACGGGAGCCATGATGACGTTCATCACAACCAGGCTCAGGCGCGCCACGCCGGCGCGGTAAAGAGTGCGGGCGGAGGCGATAAAACAAGCGGCGATGAGAGCCAGGATATTGGGATGGATGGAATCGACCAACGCTTATCTTCCCGTTACGGTAAAGAAAGCGCCCGCAAGAGCAATCAACGCGCCCAGGACGACGCGCCATGTCACGTTTTCCTGCTGCCGGAACAACAGCCAGGACAGAAAGATGATCAACAAGACGGACAGGCGGGTTAAGGGAATCACGCGGGTGATCTCGCCGAGTTTCAACGAGGACCAGAAGAAGAAAATACCGCACCCCTGCAGTGCGGCGCCCAGGAGAAGGACCAGAAGGCCTTTGTTATCGCCGCCTGCGCCCGGGTTTGTTTGCCCTTGCGCGAAGGGCAACATTCCCAGCAAGAGCGTGAGCGATGTCGAGTTGGCTATCGCCATCCCGAAAGCGGAGGAGGAAATCCACTCGAACGCGAACTTCCCCACCAGATGCGCGAATGCGTACATCAGCGCGGACGCGATGGGGATCGCATAATAATGAAGCGGTATCCTGCGTCCAATGTCTCCCTTGGGGTTGTAGACGAGCAGGCTCGCCCCGCACATGACGCCCAGAATTCCGCCCGCCTTCTGAAGCGACATGTGTTCGCCCAGTATAAAAACGGCCAGAACCGACGACCACACCAGAACGGTCTGGTTCATCACCGCCGCACGCGCGAGACCGGCATAGCGGATGGCGATGAAATTGATGTATCTACCTAAAAAACTCCCGAAAAATCCCATGGCCATGAACCAGAAAATACCCTGGTAGGGGATCTGATCGAGCGGACCCTCCATCCAGTAGAAAAACCAACCGAGAGTGGTCGTCACACATGCCATAATCAGATTGGCCGTGTGCATTTTCATGCGCGGAATCGCATAGCGCTGCGAAACACGGGCGAAGGCGATGAGCGTGGCGCAGCTGAGCGCTAAAATGTTGGGATGAATGCCATCAAGCAAAACGTCGACCTTTTATGAAAAACTCATTTCCCCCATGCTTCCATCATGAGACCCCGGATACGCACGGTACTGTCGATAATCCGCCTTAGACGGCACCGGATTTCAAAAAACGAAGTTGAGAGCGATAAAGGGGGTTTGCAACGACTCAGAATGTGGATGAAGAATTCCGCCAAAGGATTTCCTAACAGGCAGTATATGGAGTAATGATTATGGCACGGAATGCGTCTTTCAGGATAGCTTCAGGCGCTATGAAACGAACGAAACGGCATGGATAGCGATTCGAGATGAGAGGGATTCGGAGGAGCCGGCACCTAAAACCGCGTGGGCCGGCAATGAATCGAGTCTCCGGGGGACGGCTACATCTCCTCCAGGCTCTTGTCGACGACTTTGGGACCTCGATATCCCAGAAGATTCTCGACGTAGGGGCAATCCTCGGGAAGAGCGCCCATTTCGATGATTTCAGGGCCAATCGGCATGCACATCGGCTCTTTCTCGAATCGATCGGCATAGACTCGGCAGTGGTTCGTCTCGACTTCGAGTTGCGGGCATGAGCTCGTCAACAAGAGCAGCCTGTCTCCCTCCCACACCTTGTCGTAACAACACTTTCCGCAGCCAGTGCAGAGCGCTTCCCACTCGGGCGTGCCGGCGGGAGGCAGGTTCTCGTCCATCCACCTCTGGATTTCATCCAGGCGGCGCTCTTTTTTCGTCTTGTGCATCGGGATGAGTTCGGGGCCGTCTTGCTTTCGGCCCTTTGGCGCAGATACTTTCCAGATGCGGCCGCCTTTCTTCCCTTTTATTTTTAATGGCTTTATCCGTTTCATGGATGAGCCTTCGGTGAGGCGGGATTAGCGATCCTGGAAATCGGCGCGACGTTTCTCGATGAATGCGCCGAGGCCTTCCTGTGAATCTTCCGTGCTGTTCACCAAGGCGAATTTCTCGGTTTCGAGTGTCAGACCTTCCTCGAGGCCGCCCTCCAGTCCACCGTGAACGGCCTGTAAAATCAGTTCAATAGCAGGTTTGCTCTTGGACGCCAGCTTTCCAGCCAGCGCTTTCGCCTCATCCATCAGGGCGTCCGGCTCGCAAACCTTATTCACCAAGCCGATGCGGTGGGCTTCCTCAGCGTTTACCGGATCACCAGTCATCATAATCTCAAGGGCCCTCCCCGCTCCGACGAGCCGAGGAAGTCGTTGGGTAGCGCCGTAGCCGGGGATAATCCCCAGATTTATCTCCGGCTGGCCGAAGAGCGCGTTCGTCGACGCCAACCGAATGGAGCATGCCATCGCCACCTCGCAGCCGCCCCCCAGGGCGAATCCGTTCACCGCCGCAATCGAAGGTTTTCCAATGGTTTCCAGGTTTCTCAAGATTTTCGTACCGTGTTCCGAGAGCCACTTTGCGCTGAGTGGACTTCGGCCCACCATGCCCTTGATGTCCGCCCCTGCGATGAAAGCCCGATCACCTGAACCCGTTAATATCAATATTTTCAGACCATTATCATCTTTAAAAGTAGATATCACATGAGAAAACTCATCCATCGTCTCTGTATTCAAAGCATTTAATGCTTTAGGACGGTTGAACGTGCAAATGGCGATCGGCCCGTCCGTTTCATATATCAAATTGTTATAATTCAATGGTTTATCGTCCTATTCCTCAAGTCTGTATTCACCAAAATAAATTTACGGAAAAACCCCGCTAATTTATCGTATTTTATCGATATTTATCGAATTTTTCAGGTTTGATCCGCCCCTTAAATCAACTCTATCGCGCCCAAGGCAAGGTAAACGAAGCGGGGTTTTCATCCTCTGAAACTCCCCCGCTCCACCTACGCCGGGTACTGGAACGCTCCTTGTCGAGAAACCCTAATCCCCATACGCCTCGACGATCACCGAGAGGCCCATGCCGCCGCCGATGCAGGCGCCCGCCAGACCGTACTTCCCGCCCCGGCGTCTTAACTCATGCAGTATCGTGAGGGTGAGCCGCGCTCCGCTTGCGCCCACGGGATGGCCGATGGCGATGGCGCCGCCGTTCACGTTCGTCTTCTCACGGTCCAGGCCCAGATCTTTTTCCACCGCGAGATACTGGGCGGAGAACGCCTCGTTTATCTCGAGTAAATCCATGTCGTCGAGTTGTAAACCCGCTTTCCTGAGCGCGATGCGGCTGCTCTCCGCCGGGCCGATGCCCATGATTTTGGGATCACACCCCGAAACGCCCCAGGAGACGAGCCGCCCGATGGGTTTGCGCCCTAAACGCTCCGCCGCCGCGCGCGAGGAAATCACGAGCGCCGCCGCCCCGTCGTTGATGCCGCTCGCGTTGCCCGCCGTCACCACGCCGTCTTCCTTGAATGCGGGCCTGAGCCTCGCGAGCGATTCCTCGTTCGAATCCGCACGTGGGTGCTCGTCGCGATCGAAAGTAATCGTCTTTCTGCGCTCTTTCACCTCGACGGCGAAACATTCCTCCGCCAGCCGTCCGCTCTCCCACGCATCGTGTGTGCGCGCCTGACTTAAAGCTGCGAACTCATCCACCGCCTCGCGGTGCAGGTCGTATTTATCCGCCAGATTCTCCGCCGTGATGCCCATGGGCACGTTGGCGTGCGTGTCGGTGAGCGCCGTGTAGAGGCCGTCCTCCATCGGGGCCTGAAAGAGTTTCATGCCGGTTCTGGAATTTCTGATCACGTGCGGCGTCAGGCTCATGTTCTCCGCCCCCACGGCGAGCACCACGTCGGCGTCTTCGGTCATAATCTCCTTCGCCCCGCTCACCACCGCCTGAAAGCCCGAGGCGCACATGCGGTTCACGCAGTAGCCGGGCCTGTCCAGCGGGACGCCCGCCGCCAGCGCGACGTGCCTTCCGATGTAGACGCCGTCCGAGTTCGACTGGATGACGTTGCCCACCACGGTGTGGTCGATATCCTCGGGCGTAACGCCTGCGCGCGTCATCGCCTCTTTCGCCGCCAGCGCGCCCAGCTCCGTGGCCGACATCTCCTTCAAGGCGCCCAGAAAAGCGCCGAACGGCGTCCGCGCTCCGCCCAGAAAAACGATATCCTTATCCGACATTCCCCTATTCCTCCCGGTTCAAATGTAAGGAAAACAAAATTTCAGTTTTATCTTTTTCTCTTGCCCTCAACATAACGCCAAGGCGAAGCGAAGCGCAAGGGGAGTGCGTGTGGAGGGTGAGATGAGCATGAAAGCTCCAGATGGAAGCCTTCACGTTTCATCCGTGCTCCTACAAGTCAAATCCGCCGTGCGAGAACAAGTATTTTTTGCTTTGGATAGTGCCGTGAGAAGGGGTGATGGTGAGTCGGGTTGAACGCCGCTACAACAGTTGATCTTTGGGCACCCGGAACAAGCCTTTGATGCTGTAGGTATTGCAGACGCATATCTGGATATGGGTTCTCGCGCGGAAACCGGCCCCTTCATATGCCGGCTCGCCTTCCACGAAGACCCCGCGCACGGTGTCTATGGGCTGATCTTCGTCATCTTCGCGAATTTGATGTAACTGCGTGAATACTGCGCAATCCAACTGACGACGAAGATAATTCGCATCCGCTGAGTTTTGGGGGATTACGTCCCCTGTTTGTTCACAGTTTGAAATGTAACTCGCGTGCGCGGCCCGAACCTGCCGGATACCCGCCGCCGTCGTCAAATCAAGGCAAAATCCGAGGTCGATAATCGCCCCGACAACCGCAGGAGTCGTAATATCGGAACCCCAGGGGGCGTTCTGCAGTTCAGCCGCGAATTCGAGCCCACGGAGCGGGTTGGCTTCCCAGAAATAGATTCCGGGACCGAGCCAGTCGTAATCGTTTATGCTTTTTTGAAATGGTTCGCCGGAGATAAGTCGCTCGGCCACGGCCTCGTCACACCCGTGATATCCAAGCACGAAAGTCGTCGTTAGTCGGTGCAATTTCTACCTGAATCGTTCGGTAAGTTGTCCGTCGGGCGTGTGGGTCCCCAACCTGACAAGAGCCTCCCTCGCGGCTTTTTTTGATTTCGATATTTTCTTGAGGTATGCCTCGCACGCCTTTTCGAATCTATCCGCGTCGGCGTGGTTCAAAACCCCCGAGCGATACACAATCACTTTTTGTTCCGTCTTTTTCTTTTTCTTGCCCATTCCGTCACCATTTCTTTCTGTGAGGCGAATACGCCGAGGCGAAAAGCAGAAGTCCAACATCGACTCGTGAGGTTCGATACCCCTCCCGGACCATTCAACTCAAGAATCGAAGGTATACTCCATCGCGTAATATGTCAATTTTTCGACTTTCTTGAAAGCCCCCTACATCCACGAGAGCGGCGTGGCGGCGTCGCCCTTGAGTCTTCTGGCGGCGTCTTTTGCGAAGTATGTGAGGATGATATCAGCCCCTGCTCGCTTGATGGAGGTGAGCATTTCGGTGAACGCGCGCTCGGGGTCGAGCCACCCGTTGCGGCTCGCCGCCGCCAGCATGGCGAACTCGCCCGATACGTTGTAGGCGGCGACGGGCAGGTCCATCATCTCGCGCGCCCGGGCGATGACGTCCAGATAGACGAGTGCCGGCTTCACCATGATGATGTCCGCCCCCTCCTCGATGTCGAAGGCTATCTCGCGCATGGCCTCGCGCGCGTTGGCCGGGTCCATCTGGTAGGAACTCCTGTCGCCGAAGGCGGGCGCGCTCTCCGCCGCCTCGCGGAAAGGCCCGTAGTAGGCGCTCGAGAACTTCGCCGAATAAGCCATGATGGGCGTCTGGGTGAATCCCGCAGCGTCTAAGGCCGTGCGAATCGAGCCGACGCGGCCATCCATCATGTCCGATGGGGCGATGATGTCGGCGCCCGCCTCCGCGTGGCTCACCGCCGTCTGGTCGAGAAGCTCGAGTGTGGGGTCGTTCAGTATCTTCTCGCCCTCGATGATGCCGCAATGGCCGTGATCCATATATTCGCAAAGACAAACATCCGTGATGACGCAAAGCTCGGGGTAGGCTTCCTTGAGCGCGCGCACCGCGTTTTGGACGACTCCGTCTTCCGCGTAAGCCCCGCTCGCGAGGTCGTCCTTATGATCGGGAATGCCGAACAGGATGACGCCCGGTATGTCGAGAGCGGCTATTTCCGCGCAATCCGCCACGAGCCGGTCGACGGAGAGCTGGTATTGTCCGGGCATCGAGGAAATTTCCCGCTTGATGTCCTCTCCCTCGACCACGAACATCGGGTAGATGAGGTTATCCACGGAAAGTCTCGTCTCGCGCACCATGCGCCGCATGGCGGCCGTCTCCCGCGTTCGCCTCGTGCGGTTTCTCACCTCGCCCGCGAGAGCCGAGAGTATTAAATTGTCGTCAGGCATCATGAAATTTCATCCTCCGTTTTCTGCGTATCGTTCGCCGTCTCTTGTTCCCGATAAAACGAGACGATGGCCCGCGCCATGCCGGGAATCGTCGATTCGGCGGCCTCCACATCCGGCGCGACCCCCCATATGCGCGCCGTGGCGGCGGTCACTGGCCCGATGGTGGCCACGCGCGCGCGCCTCATCCATCCCTTCGCCCTCTCCTCGCCCGCCGCCCTCATGAAGCCATCGAACGCCGAGGAACTCGTGAAGGTAAGCATATCAATTTTTCCGGCCTCAAGCTCTCCCCACGCCTCGCGCAGCGCTTCACGTCCCAAAGGCGTTGTCCGGTAAACGGCCACGTCATCCAGGATGGCCCCCATTTTCAAAAGCGCCTGCGGGATGGCGTCGCGCCCCTCTTTCGCCCGGGGCAGCAAAACGCGTTCTCCCGCCATATCCCGGCCTTCGAACAGCGCGACGACGCCCTCGGCCACATATTTTCCGGCCACCTTCTCGGGTGTTCTTCGCAGATGTTTTTCCACCGCTGCGGCCGTGGCGGGTCCGACGGCCAGAATGGAAGTTTTGATGGAGATCACCTCAGGGGCGACGCCCAGATCATCAAGCCTTTTCACCAGAAATTTCGGCCCGTTCGGGCTCGTGAAAATTATCCATTGATACTTATCCAGCGCGCGGATCGCCGCATCCACCGGCGTCCAATCCTCAGGTTCCGTAATTCGTATCATGGGCGCAAGGAGCACGCAGGCGCCCAGGTCCGCGAGCATCTCGCCCATGCGCGATGCCCCTTCATCAGGGCGCGTAACGAGAATTCGCCTGCCCGCAAGGGGGCGTCCATCCCTGTCCTCGTTCATGACCTCGCTCATCGCGCGTCTCTCAGTATCTCCGCCCCGCCATGGGCGAGAACCTCCTCGGCCACCTCTTCGGCCATGCTCATGGCGTTATCGGGCGGGCCCGCTCGTTCTCGCTCCACCATCCGCCCGCCGTCGACGCTCGCGAGACGGGCTTTGATATGGAATTCGCTCTTGCGAATTTCCGCGAAGATAGCCAGGGGCAACTGGCACCCGCCCTCCAAACGCGCCATCACGACCCGCTCGGCCATCACGGCCCGTTTCGTCTCCAGGTGATCCAGCCCTCCCATCAGACGGCGCGTGGCCGCATCATCGGCTCTCGTTTCGATAGCAAGCGCGCCCTGTCCCGCGGCGGGGAGCATGAGTTCGGGCGCGAGCGTCTCCGTCGCCCGCTCCTCGAGCCCCAGCCGCTTGAGACCCGCCAGGGCGAGTATGGCGGCCTCCACCTCGCCCGCCGCCACTTTTTCGAGGCGCGTATCCACGTTTCCGCGCAACTCCACGATTTTCAGATCACGCCGGAAGCGCCTGAGCTGCGCGATTCTCCTCAGGCTGCTCGTGCCGATTCGACTGCCGGGCGCCAGGCCGCGCACCGATTCGCCGCCCCGCGAGACCAGAGCATCCCAGGGTTCCTCCCGCGCGGGGATCACGGCGAGAATGAGCCCTTCAGGCAGTTCACTAGGCAGGTCTTTCAGGCTATGGACGGCGGCGTCGATTCCGCCTTGTAGCAGAGCGTCTTCGATCTCCTTGACGAACAGGCCCTTGCCGCCCAGTTCGTGAATCGGGGAGCCGAGCATGGCGTCTCCCCGCGTGCGGACGATGATTTCCTCCACCTCGAGGCCCGGATTCAACACCTTCAGTTGCGTGGCTATACCGGCCGTCTGCGCGCGCGCCAGCGCGCTGCCCCGTGTGCCGAGTCGCAGCGTGTCGTTCATCCCTCAGACCGATTCATCCGGCGGCGGGCCGGGCGGGTTCTCATCGCCTTCTGGCTCCACGCCGAAGAGTTTCTGGACGGATTCAATGGAAATGTCCTCCACGTCTTCTTCCGCCATCCGGCGCAGGACGGCGAAGGGATGGTGGAGAAGCTTGTTGACCAGCGCCTTCGTCATGGCGTCGAGCGCATCACGGCCTCCCTTACCTATTTCAGGCAGGCGGGGAATGGTTTTTTCGACTTCCGTCCGGCGCATCGACTCCGCAAAGAAGCGTATGGCCGCGAAGGTGCGCCTGAGTTCCTCCGCCTTCTGGCGGGCGAGATAGGTCTGCACCTCGCATTCGAGGATCGCGCGCGCGTCGCGGGCCACCTCCTCGCGGTCCCGCAGGTTGTCCGCCGCGACGGATTGCAGATCGTCCACGTCGTAGAGATAGGCGTTTTCCAGTTCGTTCACGTCGGGCGCGACGTTTCTCGGCACGGCGATGTCGATGAGGAATACCGGCGCGTCGCGGCGGCGCTCCAGCGCAGCGGCCACGGTCGGCTTATCCAGAATGAAACCCGGCGAGGCCGTAGATGCGATGACGACGTCGGCGTCGATGAGGGCTCCTTCCAGATTATCGAAACTTAACGCAAGTCCCCCGAGTTTTGCGGCCAACTCCTGGGCGCGCGCGAGCGTCCTGTTCGCTACCTGGAGGGTGTCGGCCCCGCTCGCCTTGAGATGCCTCGCCGCCGCCTCGCCCATCTCGCCCGCGCCCAGCAAGAGCACGTTCTTGCCCGCAAGCGAACCAAAAATTCTTTTGGCCAAATCCACGGCGACGGAACTCACCGACACCGGCGACTCGCCTATCGGCGTCTGCTCGCGAATCTTTTTCGCCACCCGAAACGCGCGGGAGAAGAGGTTCGTGAGCGCCTTTCCGGCGTGGCCCGAGGCATGGGCGACCCGGTAGGCTTCTTTCACCTGGCCCAGAATCTGCGGCTCACCCACCACCATGGAATCGAGGCTCGACGCCACGGTGAACAGATGCCGGGTGGCTTCGGCCTCGCGGTGAACGTAGAGATGGGCGTTCAACTCTTCTCGGCCGACGTCGCGTGATTCCAGGAAAAAGCGATGAATCGCATCGAGTCCCTGTTCCAGATCATCCACTGCGCTGTAGACTTCCACCCGGTTGCACGTCGAGAGGATGAGCCGCTCATCGAGCCCGTTGTAGCCGGCCAGCCTGTCGAGCCATTCGCTCATGTTTCCTTCGGGGAAATAGAGGCGCTCTCGAATGCTGAGCGGCGTGTTGTGGTGGCTCACGCCGGCGAGAATGATGGACATATTCTTCCGCGCCCCTAGAAATGGACGACCAGCGCGAGGAGCGCGGCGAAGAAGGCCACCATCGAGAAAACGGCGGAGCGCTTTCCCTTCCAGCTTCTGGTGAGCCGGCAGAAGAGCAGGAGACCGTACGCGCCCCAGATGAGTATCAGCGGCCAGGTGCGCACCGGGTCGAGGCTCCAGTAGGCGCCGTGGCGCGATTTCGCCCACATCGAGCCGAGCAGCAGGCTCGCCGTCAGGAACGCGAAGCCGAAATAGAGAATCTTGTGGTTCAGGTCGTCCAGAATATCGAGCGAGGGCAGACGGTGCAGCCAGGCGCTGGGACGTCTTGATTTGAGTTGTTGGGATTGCACGAGATACATCAGCGCAGAGGCGAAGAGCAGAAAAAACGCGCCTGAGCTCAGCAGCGCGAGCACGGCGTGGCCTTTCAGCAAATAACCCTGTACGGCGCTCGAACCCGCACCCCACACGCCGGGAAAGGCCGATGCGTATCCCTCGAGAATGAACGCCGTAGGCACGGCGAAACCACCGAGGGCGATATCGCGGTAGCGCGCATAGACGATCAGGTACATCAGGATGATCACCCACGCCATGCCGCTCAGCCACGGCCCCCAGCCCTCGGGCGTGCCGGAGGCGAAGCTCACCCCCAGCATGAGGGTATGAAGCGCAAATCCCACGAGCAGCGCGCCGACCCCGTAGACGACGCCTGCGGACCTGCCCGTGAAGAGCAGATACAGGTGCGTGAGCGCCGCAACGAGATAGCAGCCGATCAGGATGGCGACCACTGGAGTTTCCCTCTCAGCGCAAGGCCGCGCCTTGCGATTGTGAAAACAGCCTTTCCCATCTCCGTCCACGGAAACGGGCGAACAAAGCCATTTAGACCACCATTTCGGGCATTTTGCAATAATCCGGTGCGCCACCGGCGCCCGGGCTCAGATTTTCTACTCGCCAAGTTGGCTTGAGGCACCCATTCCCACTATACTCCATCCAATTGAACCCGCCCGCATACTCCACCTCAGGAGGGGCAGCAGACCGTGATACCGCTCCCCGATATCCACCCGCCGCTGATCAACGCCAGCGGCATTTTGAGCTATCCGGAAGTTTTTGTCGCCTTCGAGAGCGCGGGCGCGTGCCTGGGCGGCTACGTCACGAAATCGGTCGGCCCCCGGGAGAAGCCGGGCAACGACAATCCCGTGGTCGTATACCCCCCGGAAGGCGCGGTGCTCAACTCCCTCGCCCTGCCGACGCAAAGCGCCGAGGACTGGGAGCGCGACCTGGAAGAGATAAAGCTCAAGAACGCTAAACTCATCGTCTCGGTCTATGGCGGAGATTCCAAAGAATTCGCACAGGTCACGCGCCGGATGTCGAGGTTCAGCGACGCCATCGAGGTGAACCTGGGCTGCCCCAACAAGGAGCCGGGCGAGCAGACCATCATGGAGAGCATCGGCCAAAACCCCGCTCTCTCCGCCGAGGTCATCGAGCGCGTGCGAGGCGAGACGGACAAGCCCGTCATCGCCAAGCTCTCACCCAACAGCGACTACCTCGCCGTGGCGGATTCATGCCTGAGCGCGGGTGCGGACGCCCTTGGCTGCGGAAACACCCTGGGACCTGGCCTGGCGGTGGACATCCAGAGCCGGGCGGCGATTCTTGCGGGCACGACGGGCGGCATCAGCGGCCCTGCGCTCAAGCCCATCAACCTGCGCATGACGTATGAGTCCTACGCGCGCTTTCGCTGCCCCATCGTCGCATACGGGGGAATCGAAACCTGGGAGGACGCCGTGGAATACATTTTGGCGGGAGCCTGCGTCCTGGGAATCGGCACCGCCTTCTTGCGAAAGAACACGCATGAGGCCGCAGCGCTCACCCGTGATATCTGGGAGGGGATTCAGGAATATCTGGGCGATGAGCCGATGTCCGCGCTCATCGGCGGCGCGCACCGCCCGGCGAACGGAGGCGGCTCCCATGCGTAGCGTCTATAAGGTCGTGGAAAACCGCCGGGAAAGCGAGTGGACGCAGACGATCTTCTTCGATAAGGAGATTGAGTCCACTCCCGGACAGTTCATGATGGTCTGGTTGCCGCGTTTGGGCGAAAAACCCTTCACGCTCTCCTATCCGAACGCCGTCACCGTCAAAAAAGCGGGCGCGTTCACCGAAAAACTGGCTGCCGTGGAGCCGGGAGACGAAATAGGGCTGCGCGGCCCGTTGGGCCAAGGCTACCCTGCCCTCAAGCGCCCCGCTCTCATCGGCGGCGGCGTGGGCATTGCGGAGCTGAGACTGCTCGCACTCGCCTCCGAAGCGCCTTGCTTTGTTCTGGGCGGACGCACGGCGGATGAGATTCTGTATTATGAAGAATTCCGCGAACTCGGCCCCGTCCACGTCGCCACCGAGGACGGCTCCCTCGGACACAAAGGCCTGGTGACCGAACTCCTGCCCGTCGAGGCGGAAAGCTACGCCGTCTGCGGTCCTGAGCGAATGATGGCCGCGTGCCTGCCGAAACTCCCCGCCGAGCGGACTTACTTCGCCATCGAGCGGTACATGAAGTGCGCCGTGGGCCTGTGCGGCCAATGCACCTGCTCGGGCTGGCGCGTATGTACGGACGGCCCCATATTTTCCGCGAGCAGCGTCGCGCAGATGGCTGATTTCGGAAAACGCAGGCGCTCGAAGAGCGGGAGATGGGAAAAGGTATAGAAAAAGACATCTTCCCAAGACGATTCGGCTGTGCCTATAATCAGGCGGCAAGCGAAAGATTCTTTGCATTCACGGGGCTTCAGGCGGAGGATAGGCCATCCAATTCCGTGTGTTGGGCTGCGCGGGCGGCAAAGCGCCCGGGTGTCAGTTGACGTCTTTTCTCATTAACGAAGAGTTGCTGCTGGAGGGCGGATCGGCCGCTTCCGGCCTCACCATCGAGGAGCAGGCCAAGCTCACCGGCGTCTTGGTGTCCCACGCGCATCTGGATCATATTGCGGAACTGCCCTACCTTGCCGACAACATCTTCGGCCTGCGGGATGATTCGCTGAAAATCATCGGCGCGCGAGACGTGCTCGAGCAGATTCAAAAGTCCATCTTCAACAACGCCGTCTGGCCGGATTTTTGCGCGATATGCCACGAAGGCACACCGATACTCGATTTCTCCGCCATCGAGGAGATGGAAACCCGCTCCTGCAACGGGGTTCGGATGACCCCCTACAAAGTCGACCACAAAGGCACCACCTTCGGCTACATCATCCAGGACACAGAATGCGCGCTGCTCTACACCAGCGACACGGGCCCAACTGAGGCCATCTGGCGGGGCGCTTCCGGGACGGAGAACCTGCGCGCCATCATTACGGAGGTGTCGTTTCCGAACAAAATGGAGGAACTCGCGCGCATGTCCAAACACATGACGCCGGCCATGCTCCAAGCGGAGATGCAAAAAATGCCGCCCGATATTCCCGTCTACATCTTTCACATCAAGACCCAGTATCACAATGAGACCAAGGCGGAAATCAAGGCATTGAACGAGCCGAGAATCCAGTTGCTCGAAGAGGGAAAAACGTATTACTTGTGAAGAAGCGGCGATTCGAGGGATGTAAAGAAGCCATCCGGCTTATCGCCTTCTTTAAAATTACAGAACAAAGGATGAGGAGACGCTTTCGTGGAAGACATCGAGGCGCAAAGAAAACACAGTCGCATCATGACCGAGCGCATCAGCGGCATTCTGGCCGGGGAGATCGAGGGTGTCGATGCGGATATCCGCTACAGCTACCAGGAGAAGAGTTTCCGGCTCTGGTGGGGAGAGCGGGGGGATCCGGACACCATGGCCCTCATCACCTTTGAGCAAATCGCCGGGCTGAACGACGAGGAGTTGCGTCAGATTATCCGCTCATCCGTCACCGGCTAGAAAAGTTCGGTTGCGGGATAGGTTTCAATATTATTTTTTGAATATATGTTATTTCAGATAGTTGCCGATAGTAGTTAAAGTGGTATATCGCCTTATTTTTGCATCCACGCACCTGCTTGACCAAAGCGTGAATGAACACTAACGGCAACAAAAAGCCGGTTCGTCCCGACAACCCGGCCCTGAAAACCGCTTCCTTATCTCACGCTCAGGTGATGTTGGCCAGTTCCTGGTAAATGCGGAAAATCGAGCTCCCGTCCTCATGCTGCCTGCCCTTGCTCCGCTGTGCCATATAGAAATGTTCCAGCAGGCCGCCGAGCGGCACGGGTACGTCCAGGTCCTTGGCGGAGTCGATGGCGCATTCCAGGTCCTTCAAGACTATCCATATCGGGCCTGATTCGGGGAAATTGCCGGCCAGCATGTCCTTACCGCGCACGTCGAGCACATTTGATCCGGCCGCGCCCGAGCACAGGGTCTCAAGCATGACGTCTTTGGGGATTCCCGCCTTGAGGCCGAGCGTGAGGCCCTCGCACGCCCCCGCCATGTTGATGAAGAGCACGAGATTCACCACGAGCTTCAACTGGGCGGCCAACCCGTTTTGCTCGCTCACGAAAATCGTCTTCTTGCCGATGGCGTCGAAGGCGGGCTTCGCCTTATCGAAAGCGTCCCTGGGGCCTGCCGACATCACCACCAGATCCTTCACGGCGGCCTGCTTTCCCACGCCGCTCACCGGGCAATCCAGCCAACTCACACCCTTCTCGCCCGCTTTTTCCGCCATTTCCTTGGAAAATTTCGGCGGAACCGTGCTCATATCGGCGATGATGCCGCCGGATGAAATCCCTTCCAGAATGCCTCCCTCGCCCGTCACCGCCTCTTCCACGATCTTGTAGTTCGGAAGCGAGGTCATCACCAGATCGGCCCCGTTGGCGGCGTCTGCAGGCGAGGATGCCCTGCGCAGGTTCTTGCCCTCGAATTTCTCGTACATCGCATCGAGCGGGTCATAACCCGCCACTTCCATGCCGGCGTCCAGCATATGGCCCGAAAACGCACCGCCCATGACGCCCAAACCCACGACTCCCACTTTCATGCTCACGGCTCTCAAGCTCCTTTTGAATGCGGCGGCGGATGGATGTCCCTCGCCCGCCGGTATCAGATACGAAAATTTTACTGTCTATGCATCATCAGTGAATGATATAACCGCCGTCCACCACGAGGTTGTGCCCATGCACGAAAGAGGCGTCCTGGGAGGCCAGGAACAATACTGCGCCCGCTATCTCCATCGGCTCGCCGAAACGCCCCATCGGCACCGTCCCCAGACGCTGGGCGCGTTCCTCAGGCGTCTTGTAGGCGTGTTTCTTGAGATATTCCGTCGCCGTAGGCCCCGGGCTGACGGCGTTCACCAGAATGTTCTCACCGGCGAGTTCGAGGGCCATGGAGCGTGTGAGCTGAATCAGCGCCGCCTTGGTCGCGCTGTAGAGCGCGGTCTCGCGCGCCGCCACGGAACCCAATTGGCTCGCGACGTGGATGATTCTGCCGCCGCCCGCCTCACGCATGAGGGGCAGCACCGCCTGGCTCGCGAAAAAAGGAGCGCGCAGATTCACGGCGACCACGCGGCCAAAATCCGCATACGAAAATGTCCCGAATGGTTGGCTTGCACGAATTCCTGCGTTGTTCACGAGAACGTCAACGCCGCCCATAGCGTCCGCGGCGGCTTCCACCATGCGCTCGGCGGCTCCTTCAACCGCTAGATCGTAGACCCCGATAGCAGCCCTGCCTCCGGCAGCTTCGCATTCGCGTGCGACGTTTTCGAGTTCATCCTGCGTTCCATCGGCAGCCAGGTACAGGCTCGCCCCTTCGGCGGCGAAGCGATGCGCCACGCATTCGCCGATTCCGCGCGATGCGCCCGTTACGAGCGCCTTTTTTCCCTCAAAACGGCTCAACCCGCGTTTCTCCTACAGAAAAGTTGCGCTATATTCAGCTTCGCGCGACGCAGCGCGCCCGGGATGGCCAAAAACAAGGAGAGTTGCACCATGCCCCGACCGGAAACCTCATTTCAAGAACTCCAGCACGTCGCCGTCAAGGTGTCGAACATCGAGGAATCTCTCAGGTTCTATACCGAGATTCTCGGCTTCACCCTCTCGGAGCGCCACGACCCGGGAGAACACCCCACCCTCGCCGTGGGCCTTTGTTTTCTGCGGTGTACCGCGTTTCATCACGATTTGAACCTAGTATACCACACCGGCGAGCAGCCCGCGCTGGCGCAACTGAAAACCGACGATCAGGGCCCGATCAAGGACCTGGGGTTGCATCATTTCGCATTTCGGGTAAAAGACCGGGTCGAGTTCCTGGCCTGGAAAGAGTGGCTCGAGGAATGCGGAATTAAAATCGTGCGCGGCCCCCTGGTGCACAGCCCCACCCATCCCGAAGGCGACGGCACGTGGGGAGAGAACAGGGCCATGTACTTTTGCGACCCCGACGGTCACCGGATCGAAATCTTTTGCGACCTGGCCCGGATGGACGAGGCCAACGGCATCGAGAAGGAATGGTATGAAAATCGACTCCGCCGGGAGGGAATCGACCCCGCCCCTCATCCGCCCGTCGGTCCTCATCCGACAGGGGTTCCCTCACACTGAACCGCCGCACGAGGAATGTTTCTCCATGGGTAAGACGCCGTGAGCTGGAAAAATTTTCGCATCCGACTTCTCGGCTGGCTGCTCCACTTCGATATCTCAGACGACGGCATCTTCTACTTCACGACCATCATCGTGGGAGCGCTCACCGGCTTCGTCGCCGTCTTCTTTCATCTCGCGCTGGGCTGGGCGCATCACGTTCTCTTCGGCTCCCACGATCTTTCCGAGATTCACCGCGCCTGGTACTGGGTGGCGGTCATACCTGCCGGGGGCGCTTTTCTCTCCGCGCTCTTTCTCCAATACTTCGCCCCCGAAGCCCGTGGCAGCGGCATCCCCCAGACGAAAATCGCGTACGTCGCCCACAACGGCCACATCGACAAGCGCGTGTGGATAGGCAAGTTCCTCATCGGGGTCCTCAACATCGGCTCGGGTTCGAGCCTGGGACGCGAAGGCCCCACCGTGCAGATTTGCTCGGGCGCGGCGAGCTGGATAGGCGAGACGTTTTCGCTGAAAAGACGGCGCGTGCAGGCGCTCGTCCCCGTGGGCTGCGCCGCCGCCCTGGCCGCCGCGTTCAACACGCCGATCGCCGCCGTCACTTTCACGCTCGAAGAACTCGTGGGCGACCTGAACGCGCGCGTACTCGGCTCCATCGTGTTCGCCGCGGTTTCCGCCTCGGTCGTCTCGCGCGCCATACTCGGCAACGAACCCGTGTTCTCCGTGCCGGCTTATTCACTGGACAGTTCCCTGGAGTTGCTCCTCTACGCCTTCGTGGGCGTCGTCTGCGCGATCGTCGCCGTGGCGTTCATCAAGGGATTGCTCTTCATACGAGCAGGATGGAAGCGTCTGCGAGGCTTCCGTGGCATGATCGCCACCGGTCTCGGCGGCCTGTTCGTGGGCGTCGTCGGCATCTGGGTTCCCGAGGTGTTCGCCGTGGGCTATCCCGCCGTGAGCAAGGCGCTCACGCACAGCTATACGCTGCCCTTTCTTTTCTCCCTGCTCGTCTTGAAGCTCATCGCCACCGCGGTTTCTTATGGAACCGGCTCTTTGGGCGGCATCTTCGCGCCGACGCTGTTCATGGGCGCGATGGCGGGAGGCGCCGTGGCCTCTCTCGCCGAGTTCGCCTTCCCCGGCTTCGTGGCCCATCCGGGCGGTTACGCGCTCGTGGGCATGGGCGCGGCCTTCGCTGCCGTCATTCGCGCGCCCATGACGTCGGTGCTCATCATCTTCGAACTCACGCAGGACTACAACATCATTCTCGCGCTCATGGTGGCCAACGCCATATCGCTCGCTCTCGCGCGATACTGGCATCCCGAACCGATATACAGCGCGCTTTCCTCACAAGACGGCGTCGCGCTGCCCGACCATGAGACCGAACATCTCCTGCACGAGATTCACGTGTCCGACGCCATGATCAGAGACGTCGTCACCCTGCCTGAGGACATCACGATACAAGAGGCGATTCAGAGAACGAGGGGGAGCGCGATCACCGGATATCCCGTCCTGGACGCGAGCGGAAAACTCTCCGGCATGGCGAGTAATTACGACTTCAGCCAGGCGCAGGCCGCGGGCATCCTGCAAAAACCCCTGGGCGAGATTGCGAAAAAGAAATACATCATGCACGCGCATCCGGATCAATCGCTCGATTCGGTGATGGCCAAGCTCGGTGACAGGCGCATCTCGCGCCTGCCCGTGGTGAGCCGCGAGGACCCGACCGAGATTTTGGGAATCATCACCGCCGAGGACGTGATCCACGCCTTCGGCAAGGTATGGCGCGGCCGGCAGCACCATCAACACGGCCCCGACTGATGACGCGCTTCCCGAATGCTTTGCGGAGAGTGCGAAGATTTTCATATGATGAACTAGCTGGAAGCCTGGATATTCATGCTCGCGAGGATCGTTTTTTGGAGAAGAGAGCGCCGGGAAACAGAATGCCGGAACCACAAAAATGAACACGCAACGTCTATCCACGCTGCCTTCGAGCGGCCAGCCGACCTGGCTCAAAAAGATTTTCCAGGCGGGCTTTCGGCTCGCCTTCGGCGGAGTCGAGGTCCACGGCATGAACAACGTGCCGCCCGATGGCCCGCTGATCGTCGCCTCGAACCATCGCAGCTATCTCGACCCCGTTATTCTCGCCTCCTTCCTGCCGAGGCGGGTGTATCACATGGCCAAGCGGGAGTTGTTCCGCAATCCAGTTTTCGCGAGGCTGATCACCAATTTCGGCGCCTTTCCCGTGGACAGGGATGGGACCGTGCGCGCCAGCACCTTCCGGACGGCGCTCAGGCTCCTGAGCCTCAACGGCGCGGTGGTGATTTTTCCCGAGGGCGGCATCGTGGATTCGACGGCCGAGGTGGAAGTGAAAGAAGGCGTCGCCACCCTCGCCGCCATGAGCCGCGCCCCCGTTCTTCCGGTCTATATCGCGGGGTCGAATACGCTTATCCGCCCGAGGGGAATCCTCGACTCCTGGCTCGTCATCCGGGTGGGCGAGGTCATCCAACCGGCGCAAGGAAAGGGCCGGGAATACCGCAGGGAATTCGCTCAAAACATCGCCGATGGGATATTAGAATTGGAAGCGGAGTTTCTGGCCGCCAGGAAGAGAAAACAAGAAACGGGGAGTTGAAGCAAGACGCTTGGGGAGCCTTTCGCCGTCATCCCGCTAAAAAGCGCATTTGACCGAGCGCCGACAAAGTAAAGCCCCTCCACCTGTGCAGGGTGACGGGGCTTTATTAGTGAAGGTTATCAAGGAATGGGCGGCTCTCCCGCCCCCAACGCCTCTCAATTCAAGCAGAGAGCCGCAAGCCTCGAACGAAAAACCTAGAAGCTATACACAAGACCCAATTGCAGGCGCGAAGCGTTGCCCTTTCTGTCGTCGTTGGTCTCGCGCCAGCCTTGTATGAACTCCACGCCGGCTCGCATCTTGGGTGCGGGCGACCACCAGAAATTGACGTGGAGCGTACGCTGCGACTGGCTGTGGGCACTCGCATAGGTTGTCTTGGCGGAATCCTCATAATCGGTCTCGACCCAGCCGTAGTACACGCCCGAACTCACGGAGCCGCTCCAGTTGTGCGTGAGGCCGACAAAACCGCCCGTGGAGTCTACGGCCTCCAGTTCACCGCCCGCGCCCAGAGTGGCGGCGGCGGTCGCCCCGACCATGTAGCCCTGCAGTCCGCCCTGGCCGATGTTGAAACTCCCCCAGAGGCGGGTGTCCTTGCCCAAGCCGACGTTCGCGCCGAGGTGGAGGGCGGAGATCGTGAGATTTTCCTCCACCCCCAGCTTCCTATCTTCGTAGAGAACCTGCCCCACCAAGCCCGACACGTTAATGGCGCCCCAACTCGTTTTCAGGCGCAGAGCCGCCAGAAGGTTCGGAATCCGATCCTGGGAGGGCTTCTTGAGAAAAATCGGATCATCGGCTTTCTTCTTTTCAGCGTTGACGGTCAGGATCTTCGGGCTGTCGGGGTCATCGAGTGCTATCTGGGCGGTGAGATTCTTCCCCATGGCAGAGGTATAGCGCACCTGGGGCCGACGTATGGCAACCACGCCCACGGGCCCTTCGACATCAATCGTGTCGGCGTAGGTATTCTCATCCCCCAGGATCGACCAGTTCTGGCCCACCAGCACCCCACCCAAAGAGGCGTAGGCGTGGCGAAGGCGAAGATGCGAGCCGCTGTCGTATAAGAAATCGGTCTCGATGCGAGTCTTGAGGTTGCCCATCTTCGTCGGCGTCAGGCTGTCGAAACGCAGGCGCGTCTGATTGGCGTGCATGGAGAACTTGCGCTGACCACTGTCATCCAGCTTAATGGGACTCGGGTCGCCCCCGTAATCGTATCCGAAAAAGGTATCGCCCAGAGCCTGGTCGAGATCGTAGATCGCGTCGAGCTTGACGTAGCCGCCAAAGGAGACCGACGTGTTGCTCCCCGGCATCTTCCAGGAACCCGGGAAGTCGCCGGTAGCCACGGCCTTTGTCTTGACGGCTTCCGCCGCGGCCTTCATGTCGGCCTTCATCTTCTTCTCTCGGGCTTCAATGCCTTCGAGCCGATTCATGAGCGCCTTGATCTGCGCCTTGATATCATCGATCTCGCCTCCGGCAGCCGACGCAACGAACAACGCCATGGCTGTTACACATCCAAGAAGCGCTAAACCGAAACGATTTGTCCTATTTCTCTTCATATCTCTGTCCCACCGTCTGAAGTTCGACAAGCAGCATCCTGCAACTGAAGAGGCGGTTTCACGAAAACGACCTCTTCGAGTATTAAGTATCCCTTGTGGAGCGAATAATCGAAAGGATGCCTCGCTCATCCTTATCCGCGGACGTGGTGAAACATATTTTTATGTGGGCGTAGCTTGCTCAATCAACCCCAATTCGAGTAACAAACCCAAGCCCTCAGGTCAGGATGCGCCCAACGCCTTCAGAATGGTTCGCCTGATCAAGACGGGCGTCACCTGCCTTCTGTAGTCGCCGCTCGCGCGGATATCGGTCAGAGGCTCCAGGTCATCGAGCGCGTCTGAGAGCACGGCGTCGATGTTCTCCTGGGTGAGTTCCTTGCCTCGCAGGCCTTCTTCCGCCGCCCTGAGGCGTCTGAACACGGCCTCCACGCCGCCCAGGCCGATTCGCACCTCTTTGGCCGTTTTGCCGTCTTCTTCGGTGAGCACCGCGGTGGAGACGGATACGCAGGGCTTATCCTCTTTCGAGCGCGTGGTGAAGCGCGTGCAGGCCGTCCGGAAGCCATCGGGCAGCGGGTCGACCTCGATCGAGCACAACAACTCATCCTCATCCAGGGCGCACTCGTAATATCCCGTCCAGAACTCCGTCGCGGGAATCACGCGCTCCGATCCGTCCGCCTTCCTGGTGTTCATGCGGGCCTCAAGGGCCAAAAAAGCGCCCGGCGGATCCGATGCCGGTTCCGCAAAGCACAGGTTGCCGCCCACCGTCCCCTGGTTTCGGATGCGAATCGTCGCCACGTTGTGAAATATCTCCGCAAGCAGCGGGAAGCGTTCCTGAACGAGTGGGGAGAGTTCGATTTTGCGGTGCACCGTCTTCGCCCCGATACGGACGCCTCCGTTTTCGGTTCCTTCGATGAAATCAAGGTCCCCCGCGCCCGCGATGTCTATCAAAACCTCGGGTTCGTACACCCGCGATTTCATGAGAATCGAGAGGGCCACGCCGCCGGCGAACACTTTCCCGTCCTCGCCGTGCTCCTTCATGGCGGCGAGCGTTTCCTCCGCGCTGTTCGCGGATAGATGCCGAAAAGCCATTGTTATCCCCTCTCCTCGTTAGTCGCCGTTTTTCTCGTTCAATGCGGCCAGCACTTTTTCGGGCGTTATCGGCAGCGACGTGATCCGCACGCCCACGGCGTCATAGATCGCGTTCCCTATCGCCGCCGACGTTCCCAACTGCGCCATCTCGCCCAGCCCTTTCGCCCCATAAGGCCCCGAGGGATTTTCCGTCTCGATGAGCACCGCTTCGAGTTCGGGCAAATCCTGCGTCGTCGGCAGCTTGTAGTCGAGCCAGTTCGCGTTCACGGGCTGGCCGTCTTCGACCTCGAAATCCTCCATCATGGCGTAGCCCACGCCCATCAGCACGCCGCCGTCCAGTTGGCCCTGCGCGCCGGCTGGGTTCACGATGGTTCCCACGTCGTTCGTGCTGATGACCCGCAAGACCTCGAACGCGCCTGTTTCGGTGTCCACTTCCACCTCCGCCACCTTGGCGCCGTAGGCATAGGCCGCAGACCAGTTTCCATAGCCCGTTACGGGGTCGGGCGTCTCGCTCGGCGAGTCGTACGAAGACGCCGTGTAGACGGCCTCGCTACCCTCTTTCTCGTATATTTTCATGTAGGCTTCGCTGTGGGTCACCTGCCTCTCGGGAGAACTGGTGACGAAAATCTTGCCCTCACGAGCGTCCAGGTCGTTCGGGTCGCACTCGAGCAGTTCCGCAGCGCCCTTGAAGAGCAGGTTCTTCGCCTGGACCGACGCCAGGCGCGTAGCCTCGCCGTCGATGGTCGTCGTCCGGCTTCCCCGCACGCCCCATCCGTAGGGGTTCACCGCGGTATCCCCGTTGATGATCCGCACGTCCTCCACGCGCACACCCAACGCTTCGGCGCAAATCTGCGCGAGCGTGGTGTCCGAGCCGTTGCCCATCTCGATGGTGCCCGAGAGCAACTGCACGGTGCCGTCCTTGTTCATCTTGATGAACGCGCCCGCCGTCTCCGGTCCCATTGCGCGCGCGCCGGTGAAATGGACCGCCGCGGCCAGCCCGAAGCCGCGCTTTTTCCCGTTGCTGCTCGGTTGTTCCTGACGCCAGGGCACGCGCTTGACCGCTTCCTGTACGCACTCGGAAACACCGCAACTCGTGATCTTGGCCCCGATGATGGTGGTGTCGCCCTTCCTCACGAAGTTCTTGATGCGAAACTCCGCCGGGTCCATGCCGATTTCCTCGGCGTGTTTCTCCATCGCGAGTTCCGAACCAAAGGAATAGCCGCCGTTGCCTATGCCGCGCATCGCGCCGCCGGGCGGCACGTTCGTGCAGACGACGTCGGCGTGGTGGCGATAGGCCTTGTAGTTGTAGATGCTCCCGCCCATGTGCGCGGTGATGCCGCCGACCGCCGGGCCGTAATCGGAATAGCCGCCGTTTTCCACCACCATCCGGGTGTCGCGCGCCAGGAGCATGCCGTCCTTGTCCGTGGCGATGCGCCAGACGTGGAACTGCTTCGTCCGGTGGGTGCCGAGAAGGAACTCCTCTTCGCGGTCATAGTAGAATTTCACGGGAAGACCCAGCTTTTTCGCCGCGATGATGGAGAGGAAATCGATGTTGAACTTACTCGTCGCCTTTCCGCCGAACCCCCCGCCCACGTAGTTCGTGATCACGCGAATCTGGGCCTCTGGAATCTTGAGGAGTTTGGAGAAATACTGGCTCGAAAGGCTCGGGCACTGCGAGGAGTTGTAGACCGTCACGTCGCCCTTTTGCGACCACTCGGCGATGGAGACGTGCATCTCGAATGACCCGTGCATCTGGCGCGAGGAGGTGGTGGCCAGCTCGCTCACGTGGTGGGCTTCGTCGAACATGCGGTCCACGTCGCCGAATTCCATGTGCTTGGTGAAGGCGATGTTGTTCGGGTATCTGTCATGGAGGATGGGGGCGCCCTCTTGCATCGCCTCGTGCGGATCGAAGACGGCGGGAAGATCCTCGTAGTCGACGTCGATCAAGTCGAGCGCCTCTTTCGCGATGTCTTCAGACGTCGCCACAACGGCGGCCACCGAGTCGCCCACGTGTCGCACCTTGTCCGAGGCGAGGGGACGCTGATCGTAGCAAACGGGTACGACGCCCCATTCCACTTCCTCGGGGATGTCCTTGGACGTC
This sequence comes from bacterium, assembly GCA_965221165.1. GTDB lineage: Bacteria > UBA8248 > UBA8248 > UBA8248 > UBA8248 > Bin107. The sequence continues at coordinate 39,228 of CBDCRP010000003.1, read as the reverse complement.
ATCACGAGTTTGACGCCGGGTAGCCTCTCGGCGCGGCTGGTGTCGATGTTCTTGATTCGCGCGTGCGGCAGGGGACTTCCCAGCAGCTTCCCGTGAAGCATTTTGGGCAACTGGAGGTCCAGGGTGTACATGGCCCGGCCCGTCACCTTTTCCGGTCCATCGACGCGAGGCACGCTTTTTCCGACGTATGAGAGTTCAGCCATCACAACCTCCACTCGTTTGCGGCATCGAAGCGCATGCCGCAGGGCGCTTTTATGTTCTTATCCTTTGCTTGATTATTGGATAGGTATACTACATCGATCACATCGCAATCCCCCGGATTCGACAGAACGCGATGTCGCCTTCCTTGCATTCGATGAGCCTATCATAGCAACTCCAGGGGCAAAGTAAAACCCCCAAAAATCGACGAAAAAGGCCCCTCATGGCATTTCGGGAAATAGCCCCTCCCGCTTCCTCCCCTTCGTTTTGTGGTGTATTATCCGCCCATCGAGAAGCTGAAGAGGGACTTTCCGTTCATACCAAAAACCCAGAGTTGGAGTAACGCGATGTCCATTCATTTTGACTTTCCAGGGCCGAAAGGTCATCCTCACGGGTGCTGCGGGCGCCATGGGAAGCCGCATCCTGCAAGGATACCTGGAGGCCGGCGCCAAGGTTTTCGCCACCGACAGGGAAGGCGAGGCCTTCGACGCCATCGACGGCCCATCCGATCAACTCTTCAAGCTCCCCTGCGATCTGGCCGACGTGGACGCCATTCGCACCACCATGCGCACGGCTCTCGAGTGGCTGGGCGGCTGCGACGTGCTGGCCAACGTGGCCGGCTACATGCCGATTCGCCCTCCCCTCGAACTCGAAGAAGAGGACTGGGAGGTGGTGCTCGGCGTGAACCTGCTGGCGCCTTATTTTTGTATCCAGGAGACCATCGAGGCGCTCAAGGCCTCTGGCACGGGGCGCATCATCAGTTTCGCCTCCATCGCGGGTAAAATGGGGGGCATCGGCCCGAATCTCACCTACGCCGCCGCCAAGGCGGGCCTGCTCGCCATGACGTTCAACCTGGCGCGCGAACTCGCCAAGACGGGCGTAACGATCAACACCATACAGCCGGGCCCGGCCGATACGGGCCTTCACTTCCAGTCTCCGCCCGAGATGCTGGTGAACGCCGCGAACGCCCATCCGATGGGCAGGCTCACGACGCCCGAGGACGTGTGGCACACCGTCTTGTTCCTAACGAGCGAGGAGGCCGCCCACATCAACGGAGAAGCCGTGGACGTGAACGGCGGTTTCTGGACGGATTAGACGGAGGAGAACACCATGTCGAGCGACAGTCCAAAAGGTTATGCGAATCCCGATCTGCTCTGGTCGGCCGAAGAACTCAAAGAGCGCATGGACGACCAGAATTTAAGAATCATCGACACGCGCCCCGGCGAGCGCTACACGATGGGCCACATCCCCGGCGCGCGCCACTTCGACGTCTACGGCGTGAACAGCGACGATTCGGACGAGGCCCCGCTTGAGGAATTTCTTCAGCATGTGGGCGTTTCTGCTGGGAAACCGGGGGGTGTCGTTCGAGAACACCATCGTCTTCTACGACGACTTCGTCGGCAACACGAGCGTGCGCGGCTTCTGGATGCTGGAGCTTTTCGGCCATAAGGACGTCCACGTGCTCGACGGCGGCTACGGCGCATGGGAGCGGGCGGGCTTCGAGACGACGCGCGACGCCGAAGCGCCCCGGGCCGCTTCTTTCGAAATGGCGTTCGAGCCGCATCGCCTCGCCACGCGCGAGGACGTGATGGCGGCCATCGAGGATGATAACCACATGCTGCTCGACACCCGCTCGATAGAGGAATGGGAGGGGCGGAGCATGCGCGCCAAGCGGAGCGGAATCATCCCCGGCGCCGTCTGGCAGGAGTGGCTCCAGCACCTGACGCCCGAGGGCGAGATGAAGCCTGCGGACGAGCTTCGTGCGCAGTTCGAGGCCATCGGGATCACGCCCGAAAAAGAAGTGACGGCCTACTGACAGACGGGCTACCGTGCGGCGCACGGTTATTTCGCCCTGAGACTTCTGGATTACCCCAAAGTCAGAAACTACATGAGTTCCTGGAAGGAGTGGGGCAACCGGGAGGATACGCCCATCGCGCAGGCGTAAAGCTGAAAGTCGGGACAACGGATTGGCGCGAAGTTCCCGCCTGAGGAATTTCACATTCGCATCTATCAGCAATTGGGCAGCATGCGCGGCGTCAAGGATTCGACGGCCGAACTCGTCTCCGTAACGCCCTCAGGCCTAAGCACGCTCTTCGCAGTATTACTGGATCGAGAAGATCGATTTGAAGAGATGATGCAGGAAGGCAGAACGCTCCCCACTCGCATCATACCCCCTGTTACGTCTGTGTTGGCCTACACCTGCCTCGGATGCAGTTCTTCGTACTTGCCGTGGTCCGTGTCGATGCCCGCCATGTGGCGGAAAATTTCCTCGTATCCCGGGGGTGAGAACATCCAGAGGAGTTTCAGGGGAACGTCGCCCGTGTTCCTTAAGCCATGCGTCACGCCCACGGGCAGAAAGGCGGTCATGCCCGCCTTGACGTGGTGAACCTCGCCGTCCACCTCCACCTCGGCTTCTCCTTCGTGGAAGAAGAGGATTTCTTCTTCTTTTTCATGAAGATGGACGGGGATGCCGCCACCGACGGGGATGTCCTGATTCCCCATGCTGAGCATCCGGGATTTCGTATTCCGGGGGTCGATGAGGATGCGCCAGCCCCGGGGCAATTCGATGTCTTCCATCTCGATCTTTTCGCCGTCGTCCCAATCGAACACGTAACTCATGCGGATACCCTCCCAAGCCTTGGCGCTCGCGTGGGCGTGGGGCGCACCGGGTGAGCGGCGCGTCAGGCCATCGCGGGCGCGACCTCTTTGGCGAATCTCTCCAGAAGTTTGAGAGACTCCTCGTGTTTCATCCCGTCGCCGTAAACGCCGAGAATCACGTGGTTCAGCCCGAAATCATCCCTCAGGCGATAGAGTTCCTGAATATTCTCTTTCGCGGAGCCGATGACGCCGCCGCCTTTTAAAAACTCGCGCGCGTCGAGTTGGTAGCTCCAGTTGCGCTGCAGGTGCCTGCCCTCCTCGTCCGTGAACTCCACCTCGTTCACCCTGGCGCGGTATTCGAGGTAGGAGGAAAGCCCTTTTTCAAAATTTTCCAGATAATCGGCCTGCTCGTTGTCCTCACAGACGTAGAAGCGATGCGTCATGGTGTAGTCGATGTCGGAGGTATCTCCCCCGGCCGCCGCCACGGCCTACCTCGTAGAGCTTCATCTTCTCGCGGTAGACCTGGGGACCCTTGAAGCCCGCCGAGGCCATGATCTTGAACCCGTTCTCGCCCGCGTAGGTGTAGGTCTCGGGACTCGTTCCGGCGAGCCAGATGGGCGGCCTCGGCTTTTGGATGGGTCGGGGGGAAATCTGCACGTCCTTGCACTGGTAATACTCGCCCTCGAAGGTCACTTCTTCGCCTTCCAGGAGCCTCGAGACGATCTCCATGCCTTCTACGAGGCGCTTTCTGCTCTCAGAGGGTTTCATGCCGAACGCCTTGAACTCCTTGGGCTGAGAACCCCGGCCCACGCCCAGTTCCAGCCGTCCGCCGCTAAGCAGATCGACCACCGCCGCCTGCTCGGCCAGACGCACCGGATTGTGGAAGGGCATGATGGAGATCGCCGTGCCCAGGCGGATGTTTTGGGTCTTCTGCGCCAGCGCTGCACACCACAGCAAGGGATCCGGGCAGATACCTACCTTTGAGAAATGATGCTCCGCGAACCAGGCGCAGTGATAACCGAGTTCATCCGCCGCCTGGCATTGCTCCATTACCTTCTGGTAGGCGTCGGCTTCTGATTCGTCTCCCTCGGGACAAATCACGTAAAAAATCGAGAATTTCATGTCACCTCATCCTTCGTCTTCTTGCTGAATACGTGGTCTTGACACCGATCCCCCCTTTCTCGAGCGGTATTATCGTCTCATAGAACTCCCAAACTACCATCTTATTCACGGCCTGAGAAGCGCTCCAACCTAGCGAGACAATTTTTTCAACCTGGGCTAGGATGCGGCCTCATCCAGAGGAGAAATGACATGCGTTTCGAGAACAAGACCATCATCGTTACGGGCGCGGGAGGAGGTATCGGACAAGCGAGCGCGCTCAGGCTCGCGCGCGAGGGCGCGCACGTCGTCTGTATGGACATCGCCGACTCGCGCGAGGATACCGCGAGGCGCATCAAAGAATGCGGCGTTGGCAGTGCGAACGCTACGGCCTTCGACGCATTCGACTCTGAAGACGTGAAACGAGTCTTTCAGGAGGCGATTTCGACGCACGGGCCAATTGATGGCCTCGTCAACTGCGTCGGAGGAGGGCTTCCCCTCTCGGCGCTGGAAATCGACGAGGAGGCGTTCGATAAGATGTTCGACATGAACGTGAAGACCACCTACCGCGCCTGCTGGGCGGTGCTGCCCCACATGCAGGAGCAGAGGGCGGGCAAAATCGTCAATTTCTCCTCCGTGGCGGGCCGCTCGGCCAGCGTGCTCCAGGGGCCGCACTACTCGAGCGCCAAGGCCGCCGTCATCGGCCTCACGCGCCATCTGGCGCGCGAGTTCGGCCCCCACAACATCAACGTGAACGCCATCGCCCCGGGCGTCGTCGGCACCGAGCGCATCCTTGAGCAAATGAACGATGCGCAAAGGCGAAAAACAGAAGCCGCCACGCCGCTCGGACGCATCGCCGCGCCCGAGGACATCGCGGGCGTCGTCGCCTTTCTCGCCTCGGACGACGCGCGCCACGTCACCGGCGTCACCATCGACGTGAACGGGGGTTTCTTTCTGGCCTAGATGGTGGGGATTTTCCCGGGCGCCGTCACCTTGATATAGCCTGCGCATCGACCCAAAGCGTATATCCGATTCGGGAAAGTCTTCACGCCCCCGAAGCAGAATTTCAGCAGGAGGCATCAGCGTCTAGGGGCATACCTCTCCACTTGGCGTTATCCCTCGGTAGATTCCGCTTCCAGAGGCGCAGCGTTTTTCAGGTACTTCATCTGACTTTCCTCCTTGGTGAATAGTAATGCACGAAATAAAACGATTCCCAGAATCTACGTACAATAACGGGAATCAAGAACTTTCCTCTTCTTCACGAAACGTGTCGATATCGCAATACAACTCGATGTAGTTGCCGTCCGGGTCGCAGAAATAAAAAGCGCGGTTGCCGCTGCCCTGCTCGAACCCGTCTCCCTCGGGACCATGCACCAAAGGGCCGTATTCAATCTTGACGCCGCACTCTTTCACATGCCGAAGCGCCTTGAGCCACTCTCCCCGGTTCAGCACTTCGAAGGCCAGATGCTGAAAACCCGGCTTGGTCTCCGCCATGGAATTACCTGATTCGGGATAGAGCCCCGAGGCATCTTCCGGGGCCTGAAAGAATACGACCTCATGATGGGTGATATTGCAGCGCAAAAATACAGAGGCGCCTCCCGGCGCCATTGCTCCCGGGCCGCTTCTGCTCGTTACCTTGAAACCCAGCACCCGGGTGTAAAAATCCTCCATTCGGGCAAGATCTTTCGTCCAGAATCCGACGTGCCCTATCTTAGTCGTCTTGAACATAAACGCTCGGTTCATTCCTGGCCGAATGTCGGGAGGAACAAATAAATAAACTGCTCCTTCGGCATCGCCCATACAACAATGTATGAAATCAAAATACCGTATGGAAAAATCTTAAATCATACCGGACGGTTAAATCAAGAAACATCACCGTTTTGCGACAAAAACCAAACCGTACGGATGGGCCTCGAAAACGGCATGAATCTCCTTATCCGATATCCGGAAATTCAGAGGCCCAGCCCAGTTCCGCCTCGCACCAGCGGGCGGCGGAGAGAAGAGCGGCCTCACCGAAACGGCGTCCGCCCAGTTGAATCCCGATGGGCAGGTTCTCATCCCCCCGGCCCACCGGGAGGCTGACCGCCGGAAACCCGATTTGCGTGAAGGGCTCGTTGAACAGGGCGTTTCCGGTGGACTCCTCGGCGATGGGGGGGCGCTCCACCTGGGAGGGCAAGATGACGAGGTCGAAGTTTCTGGAAAAATCCTCCATCCGCTGAATGAAGCGGGCGCGAAAGCGCAGGGCGTTCACGTAGTGAACCGCAGGCGTCATGAGGCCCGTGGAGATATTTTTTCGAATCTGGGAAGCATAGGCGTCTTGATTCTCCAGAAACATCTTGTCGTGATAGGCGGCCGCCTCCACGCGCATGATGATCCGGTGCGCCGCGTGCATTTCGTCCACGTCTACGGGTAGTTTTGCTTCTGCAACATCTACTCCGCTAGCTTTCAAGCTCGCGACGCACTCCTCGATGCGTCCGGCTACTTCTTCGCTCGCGTGGGGGAGGAGATCCTCTTTCCAGAAACACGCCCGCTTCGGTTTTGCCGGTGCTGAGGCTTGGGCGTAATCGGGCACGGCGACGTCGGGCGCTTGGGCGTCAAGCCCATCCGCGCCTGAGATGGCCGTGAGAACGCGCGCCGCATCCTCGGCGCACCTTGTAATGACGCCCACGTGGTCCAGATTCCACGACACAGTAATCAGCCCGCTTCTCGGTATCCGGCCATAGGTGGGCTTGAGCCCCACTACCCCGCAAAACGCAGAAGGCCGCAAGGTCGAACCGCCCGTCTGGCTGCCCAGGGCTGCCGGGACCATTCCCGTGGCAACGGCGGCTGCGGAGCCGCTGCTCGAGCCTCCGGGGCTTCTCTTGAAATTCCATGGATTTCGCGTTTCCGAGGGATCGGATGTGGCGAACTGCGTGGTGACCGTCTTGCCGAGGCAAAGCGCGCCCGCATTTTTTAAGCGCGTCGTGACGGTGGCGTCCTCATCCGCTATATAGCCTTTGAGCAGAGGAGAGTTCGCCTCACGCGGCAGACCGACGACGTCCACGATGTCCTTAAAGCCGATGGCGGCGCCCCCGAGCGCGCCACTCCCCTGCCCGTCGGCGATGCGCTCATCAATCGCCTTTGCCCCGGCCAGCGCGCCCTCCCTGTCCACGTGCGCCCACGCCAGGAGTTTTCCATCGAGCGCATCGATCCGCTCCAGCAAAGAGCGCGTCCATTCAGAAGAGGACAAGCCGCCTTCCTCGATTTTTCTCAGCCCATCAGAGAGGCTTAAACGCCAAGGTTCACTCATTTTTCACTCCCCTACTTTTGTATCGTTCGCCATGACTCATCTATCGAGTTCTTCGAGTTTTTCCAGTATTTCGAGCAGATGAGGCTTTCCCCCCGCCGGTGGCCGCCAACGTACGTGCGTCACGGCCACGTTCTGGCTCTTTAGTTCATCCGCGAATATCTCTAGCCCCAGATTAACGACCCGGAGCGGTTTTTGGCGTAAATCTTTCATGGTCTATGCGTCCACTACCAAATCCGGCCGCATCAAGGCAGCGGAGAAGCGCGTCGCCCCCGCATTCGAGGATAGAACCACCACGCCCGCGTCTTCGAGAATCCGCATCTGTTCATCCATATCTTGTGGATCATCAGCCGTTCCCACCACCGAGGCGACGAAAACCAAATCCTTCGCCTTGGCTCCCGCCTCTTTAATCGCGCGCGCCAGAGGGCCCGCCGGGTCCTGCGCGCTTGCCCTGCCCAGCATCAGATCGAACAAGATCACCCCTACGCCATCATCCGCCGCAGATTGCACGATGAATTCCGCGCGGGACTCGGAGTCTATCATGGGATGGGGTTTCCCTACCGTATAACGATCATCTCCCAGGTCGAGAACCCGGTGGCGGCCCACCTCCTCGTTCCAGGACACACCGCCGAGCAACGACTCCAGAATCAGATAGCTCTCGTGGGCAAGCGTGCCGCCGGAGAAAAGCCCGAGAATCCCCTCGCTCCCGGCTCCCTTTTCCGGCTTCAAGGAGGCGATTTTCTCCTTCAGCCCCGTCTGAGCGAAGAAATTTTCCGGCCTATGGTCTTCTCCTTTCAGGATCGCCGCCACGGCGTGGCCGGCATCCTCCAGAGTTTCGGCCCATCCCGGGTTTTCCGCACCCAAAAAGCAGACGACGTACGGCTTATTGAAGTTTTTGAGCGCCTCTTCGATTTTGGGCAATACCTCCACATCGGGCGGCTTGGATATGAGCGCCACGATTTCTGTATCAGGATCACTCGATAAAAAATCGAGCGCGTGGAGCGTCATTAAAGCGCCCACCTCGGCGGATAAATCGCGTCCGCCCACGCCTATGCCGTGGGAAATTCCCTCGCCTAGGGCATCGAGTTGTGAAACGAGAGACTGAAGACCGGTACCCGAAGCGGCGATACAGCCTACTCGCCCCGGTTTCACCACGTTGGCGAAACCGAGTCCTACGCCGCCGATGTGCGCCGTTCCGCAGTCAGGACCCATCAGGAGAAGACCGCGCTTGATGGCCTCTCGCTTGAGCGCCACCTCATCATCCACCGGCACGTTGTCGCTGAACAGGAATACATGGAGCCTACTGCGCAGGGCGCTCATGGCCTCTTTTGCGGCGTAAGCGCCGGGTACGGAAATCATCGCGAGGTTCGAATCAGGCGCTGCGGCGAGCGCTCCCGCCAAGCTCGAGGGCGAAAAATCGCTCACGCCGTCACCGCCGACCCGTTCTTGCGTCAAAAGGGCTTTTGCCTCTTCAATCGCTTCCAGCGCGAGTTCTCGCGAATCCGCCTCGACGGCGAGAATCAGATCATTCGGCCCGGCGTCGGCGCCGCTCTCACTGGCCAGTCCTGCTTGCAACATGATCTCCCGGTTCGCAGGCGTGCCCATGAGCGCCGCCATCTCGGAAACACCCGGCCTTTTGCGAATTTCGCGCGAGAGCCGCATGAGTTTTACGGAGTCCTGGTAGAACGAAGGGAGTACGAGCCTTGCGAGTGGCAATTTATTTTACTTCTTGGGCGGGTGGAGCGAAAGGCTCTTGCGTTTTCTCGATTGAGGCGGAAGACATCGTCAAGAGCATTTCCGCCACTTCATCAGCATAGGCGGCGACCCGCTCCTCATCCTCCAGGCCGAAAACGTCTTGCGCCATCCGCCCGATTTGCGCGGCGATCTCTGCTTTCTCGTTCATTCGCTCGTCTCCCCATTCTGACGCACCGCGAGGCTCTTGCGCTCGGGGTGCTGACCCCGCCATTGCTCGAAAAGGTTTTGCTCGAGCCCCAGGCACGTCAGGGTCTTGCCCACGACGTGATCGATCAAATCCTCCATCGTCTGGGGCTTGAAGTAGAATCCCGGCGATGCAGGAAGAATGAAAACCCCCATCAACGCGAGTTTGTGCATGTTTTCGAGATGAATCGCCGAAAGCGGCATTTCGCGCGGCAGAAGAACGAGTTTTTTCTGTTCCTTGAGCATCACGTCCGCCGCGCGGCAGATGAGGTTTTCGCCGGTGCCTGTGGCTATCTGCCCGAGCGTCTTCAAGGAGCAAGGCGCTATCACCATCGCATCGAAACCAGCGCTCCCGCTCGCGGGACGCGCCCCGATGTCGCTTTCGGGATGAACGACGCTCGCCCACGAAGACAGCCCGGCAAGGTCCACATCCGTCTCATAGGCCAGGACGCGGATACCCGCCTTGGAGACGACCAAGTGGGTCTCCACTTCGGGATACGCATCGTGCAACACCTCCATGAGGCGCACGCCGTATATCGAGCCGGAAGCACCCGTTACGCCCACCACCAGTTTCATCGGAAAACCCCGCTCTCCAAGAGATTTACTAGCGCGTCTTCGAAACCTTCTCGTAATCACGATACAACAGGGTGAAATCTTTTTCGATCATCCCGCGTTTTACGGCTTTTTCTAAAAACTCGAGCGTTGCTTCCCCATGCACCGTCTGCGCCCTGTGCTTCTTGCCCATTTTAACAGCCATGCCGACGTCCTTGATCATGTTGTAGACGCGCGACTTGCCGTCCCATTTCTCGGACAATATGTGGTTCGGGAAGCGGAACTGACTTGCGTAGCTCCTCGCGTTCGATACGTTGAACACGTCGATCATGTCCTCCACCTTGAGTCCCACCTTCTCCGCGAGTTTTCCTCCCTCGCAAGTCGCCATGAAGATGGAGTGGCAAACCATGTTGTGGATGAGCTTCATGGCATGGCCCGCGCCGCTTTCGCCCAGATGGAAAAGGTCGTCCGCTATCGGCTTCAAAAATCTTTTCGTCCGGCGATACGCCTTCTCATCCCCGCCTATCATGAGCGTCAACGTGCCTGCGGCCGCACCCGTAGCGCCGCCGCTCATGCCTGCGTCGAGATAAGCCACCCCCTTCGCCTTCGCGCGCCGGGCAATCCGCCGGGTCACAGCGGGGTCCGAACTCGTGAAATCATACAGCACAAGATTCTTGCGCGCGTTCGCCAGAACACCCGTCTTCCCCTTCAAAGATTCATTGATTTCCGGCGACCCCGGGACCACGAAGAAAATGATGCCCGCCTGAGCGGCCATCTCGCCCGGCTCCATTACCTCGACGCCTCGTTTTTTCTCCCATGGCTCCCTCGCCTCGGGGGCCACGTCCCAGACCATCAAAGGCATTTTCGCCTTGTGCAGATTACCGGCGACGCCGCGCCCCATGTTCCCCAAACCCACCACGCCTACTTTCGCTTGCGCCATCTTTCATTCCTCTCCTTGCCGTGTCTAACGGGCCAACTGCTCTTGCGCCGACCCGGGCGAATACATTTTCAGCGGGTCTTTCTCAAATAAAATTTCACCCTTTTCACCGTACGTGAGACGCGTCACGAAACTGCAATCCGCCTCGTTCGTCTCGGGATAATCCAGCCTGAAGTGGGCGCCCCGGCTCTCTTTCCTGTTCAGGGCGGCGGTGGCGAGCAGTTTCCCCAGAAGCGCCAGATTCCGGACCGATAGCGCGCTCTCGAGTTCCTGGCCTTTTGTTTTCTCGGATGAGCGCGCGCCCGCATCGAGGCGCATGCGGGGCATTTCCTCGCTCTCGATGCGTTCAAACTCATCCAGCGCATGTTGGCAGCCCTCGGCGTCTCGTAACGGACCCAGCTTCTCGTGTGCGAGCATCCGGCAGCGCATGCGCACGTCCTTCTGGAGGGGGCCTTCTTTGCGGTGGATGAGCGCTTCGAGCCAGGCGCGTTCGGTTTCGGGAATGCCCCCGAAAACCGGCGGTGTGTCACCGTCACTCTCTTTCACCTGTGCGGAGACCGCCCCTCCGGCCCGCCTTCCGTAGACCAGCGAGGCCGAGAGTGCTGAACCGCCGATCCGGTTTCCGCCGTGGATGCCGCCCCCCGTCTCGCCCGCGGCCCAAAGGCCAGGCACGCGCGTTTTCCCGTCGACGTCGATCTCAAGCCCCCCGAGCCAGGTATGGCTGCCGGGAGCCACCTCCAGGGGAGTCTTGGTGATGTCGATGCCGCGCGAGAGGCACGTTTTGTATACATGGGGAATCTGTCTTTGAATCGTTTCCATGGGGACGCGGGTGGCGTCCATATAGATGCCGCCCGTGAGACCCGCGCGGCCCGCGTGGATTTCCTTCGCCATCGCGAGAATGACCTCGCTGCGCGTGCTTTTCTCCGCCGTGTCCGGGAAATAGCGCTTCAAGAACGCTTCTCCCTCCTGGTTCAGGAATATGGCGCCCGCGTTGATGAACCCCGTCGGATGGGGAGCGAAGCCGAAAAGCTCCTCTGGCGCGCAGCACATGGCCTGAAAATCGATCATCTCGATGCCGAGGAGAGGAGCGCCCGCCCGGAAGCCCAGCACGTAGCCGTCGCCCGTCACCTGCGGCGGGTTGTCGTTCACGTAGAAAAGGCCGCTCCCGCCTCCCGTGGCCAGAATCACCTCGCGCGCGGCGTAGACCATGAGACAGCCGCGCGAGTAGTCCACCCCCCAGGCGCCGATGACGCGGCCTTCCTCCATGATGAGATCCACAATAGCCACATGGGGATGCTGCCCGATGCGGGCGTCACCCCTGAGCCTTTTCGAGAGCACCTTGGTGACCATGTTGCCCGTGGTGTCGTGGTGGTGCAGGGCGCGGGGATAGGTGTGGCTCGGGAACATCTTGAGGTCGGGGTCGCCTTCATCGTCCGTGATGAACTCCGCTCCCCATTCGCGCAGGTCGCGCACGACGTCGATGATGTCGTACACCCAGGTTTTCGCCAGTTCGGGGTCGATGAGCTCGCCGCCGTATTTGAGGATTTCCTGCAGGTGAAGATCGGGGCTGTCTCCAGGGGCCATCGCCGCGGCGAACCCGCCCCTCGCCACGGTTGTCGTGCCGCTCGTGGCCCGACCCTTGGTGGCCTGGATAACACTCACGCCCGCCTGCGCGCACTCGAAGGCGGCCATCGTGCCCGCCGCACCCCCTCCCACGATCAGCACGTCGGTCTCGTGGCGTTCTTCAGCGATGTTTCCCGCCATCTGAATGGTCCTTTCGCGCCAATGATTTGGAAAGAATACTGATTATGGAGGGCATCTTAAAACAATTCGGAGCAAAAGACCCACCACGATGGAGGCGTACTGATTTATCCGCCCCGCCCCAGCATCTCGACCATCTTCTCAGCGCACGCATCGGCGAAGGCCGCATCGTTGATGTGGAGGTCGAGCGTGATGATTTCCCCCGCTTTCAGGTGCTCCTTAAGCGAGGCCGCAAAAGCGGCGTCCACTTCAGGCTGACGCCAGTCACCCACCTCGCATCCGTCCAAATCGTGAGCCTTTCGCTTCGTGTGCTCGCTGTAGCCTCTCGTGGGTATCAGGACCGAGAGAGGCCCTTGGGCGCGGTTGAGCTTTTCCGCCATCAGGACGCCCAGAGCCTCGAACTCCTCCCGGTTGGTGCGCATCAGGAGATTCTGGGCGTTGTACTGGAAAAACGCTCTTTTTTGATACTTCTCGGGCACCTGCCCCGTCCAGAAATTCGCGTGATCGAGCGCGCCCGGCACCACGACCTGGGGAATGCCCGCCGCACCCGCCGCCTCCAGCCTCCCCGCGCCCGCGCTGTAGACGCCGTCCACGAGCAAATCCGTGAGTTCGTGCGTCGTGACGTCCACCACGCCGGCCAATTCTCCCAGCCCGGCCAGGGATTCGAGCGCGCGGCCCCCGGGGCCCGAGGCGTGAAAGAATATGACCTCATAGCCCGCCTCCGTGAGTTTTCTCTCCACGCGCTCGACGCAAGCCGCCGTGCCGCCGAAGGACGACACCCCGATGAGGGGCGGTCCGGAGAGTTCGCTCATTACCGCTGCGCCTTCTCGCTTCACCATTCCCGCGAGAGCAAGGGCAGCGTTTTTCAATACGCCGCGTGTGATGCGGTTCAAAGATATATCGCCGATGGAGGGAAACATGATGATGTCGCTCTCCGCCACATACCATTGCACGGCCGCCGTGGCGGCGACGACGCTCACCATCACCTTGGGCGCGAGGGGCGGCAGTACGCGCATGATGGCGCAGGCCATCGAGGTGCCGTTCGCCCCGCCGAGGCCGACCGCGCCCTGTATTTCACCTGCCTGAAATTTTTCGGCCAGAATCCGCCTGCCGCCTTCCATCATGATTTCAGAAGCGGCGTTTCTCTCCATGCCGCCCAGCTCTTCCCAACTGCGTCCCGCCGCGGCCGCCACCTCGACCCCGCGGACATCCCCGCCGCCAGCGTCGTGCGGCCTGCAGGACAAGTCGACCAGAAGGGAGTTTACACTCGATTCTGCGAGCACATCCGCCAGAAAGCGCGCTTCCGCCCCCTTACTGTCCATCGTCACTAAAATCGCTACAGTCGGAATCGACATTTTCCCCTTACCTGACAAAATTTGCCTTCTCCAAGATTACGCCCGACGCACCTGCGCCCTATTTCCGCAACCGAACCGACTTGAAGCCCTGCGCCGCCTTGGGCACCGCATCCTCCACTGGAAAACGCTCGGCGGAGGAGCCGCCCACGTAGCCATCGAAGCGGCTCTCCAAATCGAGCAGCCGCTCGAAATCGGCGGGGGTTTCTATCGCGCCCCCGTGGCAGGTGAAGATTCTCTCTTCATATTTCGGCAAGAGAACGTCGAAAATGGCTGCCGCTCGTTGAGCGGCATCATCGAGCGGCATCACCGTCTTCGAACCGATGGAGCCGCCCGAGCTGTTCCCGAAATGGATGATGATGTTGTCCACGCCCGCTTCGGCCATGGCGAGGGCCTCATCCGGCGTGGTCGTAAAGGCTTTGGTGAACATGCCCTTGCGGCTCGCGTATCCCAGAACGTCCACTTCTTTGGAATAGCCCATACCGGTTTCTTCCAAATCTTTTCTGAAATTTCCATCGATCAAGGCTATCGTCGGGCAGTTCATCACCCCGTGGAAGCCCGCCGCCTCGATACTGTCCACGAATGCGAACATGTCTCTCGTGGGGTCTGCGCCCAGAAGGCCCGCGATGACGGGGCACTCCCTCACCACGTTCAAGATGGAGCGCTCACCCAGTTCGAGCGTGATGGCGTTCGCATCTCCGATGGGCAGGTAGCCCGCCATCGAGCTTAAGCCCTGCATCCGGTAGTAGGCGAGATTGAAGGTTGTGACGAGGTCCGCTCCGCCGCGCGCGGCGAATTTCGCCGTGATGCCGCTACCGCACAGCGCGTCGTAGACGGCGCGCCCGGCGTCCCTCTCGGCCCGCAAGCGGGCCAAGATTTCATCCCGTGATATCCCCATAACGAAATTAACCTCCAAATATCAATTAGTTGTCCGTCATTTTCGAGAAGTTACTCAATATATTACCATATAAGCACCTATGGAAAAGCGACGTATCATGCACGCAATACATTTTTCACTTGATACCACGTCTGCTTTTGTGTGAAAATGAGTACGGAAAAGGCAGGCGATGTATCGCCTTCAAAATCATATTGTTCCAAGGATAAGTTCCAGTGGTCCCGTCCGCCCGAGCCGCTCCGCCCCGATTTGGGGTGGAGCGGCACGGGACCACGCGAATCAATAGTGCGCTCGAATCAAACCTGCCGAGCAAAATCACCTAAAATTTCCGGCGTCTTCAGGTCCTGTCCGCCAGGAACGCCTCGGCGACGAATATCCCCCCCAGCACGAGAAAAAGAAGCGCGCCCAAGTCGATGAGCCTTAGAATCGAACGCAGCGGATCCGAATCGTTCGCCGGCAAATCGCGCACGTCGAGTTTCTCGAGCTTATCCTTGAACGTGCTCATCTCCACGGGGGAGATTTTCGCCTCAGATGCCGGCGCGTTCACGGCCACGAAATGCTTTTCATCGGGCGTGAGCACGCGATAGAAGCCCGCGCGGTAGGCATCCCGGTAGTAGGCGACGGCGCCGCCGCTTCCCGCCTTGCCCAGCCTGAGCCCATCAGCGGGCGCGGTTTCCAAGCCCGGTGCTTTTTCCATGAATTGAATCGCGCGTTCTTCCTGAGCCGGCCCGCGTATCTGTATCGCCTCCCCGGCACGCCGGATGGGCGCCCTGATTTCGAACGCCTCCCCCGCATCAGAAGACGAGGATATGCCCTTTCGGGTGCCACCCAGAAAGTCCGAGACTCCTCTCATGAACGGCACGAAAACAGGCCGCACGGCGAGGTCTGCCCAATCACGATCACACGTGGAGCCCCACACCATCACCTGTCCTGAACCCACCGAACCAACCACCAGGGCGGGAGTGCCGTCTGGAAGCTCCAGCAAAGTCCGTCCACCTCTCGCTGGCTCAAGCGGCGTGATGCGGGCCAGACGCAAGGCGGAGAAAAACCGCCCGCCGTTCACCCCCAGCAAAGAGAAGGCCGGGTGCGCCTCTTCGCCCTGCGCGATCTTGAGGCTCCGGGACGGGCGCAGCGTTACGGGTCCTCCCGGCGTCGCCGGGAGCCAGCCGAACCCCGCAGCCTTTTCGCTCGACAACTCGCCCGTGGCCCAGAATAGGCCGCCGCCTTTTTCAACGAAATCCCTCAATCCCTGCCTGCCCTGCTCAGGCCAGCGGCCCAGGTTGCAGGCGATGACGTAGTCGTACTCGTCCCATTGCACGTTGTTCAGTTCATAAGACGCCACGACGCGCGTAAGCACCGGGGATTCTCCGCCCAGAGGGGCCGCGCTCAGGGCATTGACGACGAAAAAGGTCTCGCTGTCCTGGAGCCCTCGCTTTGGATCCCCATCAATGACCAGAGCGCGCAGACGCTTGCCGATGCCTGCCGCAAAGTAGAATCGGTTCGTCGTGGAGAGGTTATCCGCCGGCAACTGGAGGCGTCCGTAGAGCAGGCCCTTTTCAGGCGCATTCACCCGAAAACTCACGGGACTCGTCCCGTTCGGCTCAATGTCCACTTCCAGCGTTTCCTGCAGTTCTTCGCCCACGTACAGCTGCACGGGCACCTTGGATTTCTTCTCCTCACCCCGGTTGAAAACGCGCACGCCGATGGTGAAGGAAAAACCGGCCTTGGGGGGCCAAGGCTTCATCTTCACATCCTGGAGGCTCACATCCTCCACCCCCGCCTCGGGAGCCACACGCACGAACTGCAGATGCGCGTGCGGGTTCCATTGCTTGAGATTGCGAATCTGAAACGATTCCCAATCGCCTCGGGCGAAGTCGCTGAAAACGACGATGCTACTCCGCCCAGCCTTGGGCGATGCGTTCTCGAGCGCATGCTGGACGACACGAGCCGGCGTACCCTTGCCGTCGGTCTGGCCGATTCCCTCAAGCGCCGCCAGGGCGTCCTTTCGCTTCAATTCCTTCAGCGGAACGGCAAGAGATTCACCGACGGTCGTCGCGATGCTCATGCGATCCGAATCGGACATGTCCTCGATCATCCGCTTCACGGCGCGCCTGGCCACGTCGAAACGACTGCCCTTTGCGGTGGAAAACGCCATGCTCGCCGAGTTGTCGATCACGGCGACGGTGTGGGCCGGAAACCAACCGCCGCCAGACACGCCGCCTTCGGTCGCCAGGAGAGGGCGCGACGCCAGGAAGATGACGATTCCCACGGCGCACACCCGCAAAAACAGGAGTATCCAGTTTCTGAGCCTGCTGCGATTCGTGATGCGGCGTTGTGTTCTGAGCAGGAACTCGAAAGTGGGGAGCCGGTACCTGCGAACGAGGCGCCTGCGCAGCAGGTGAATCAGGATGGGCAGAAAAACGAGTCCCATCCCCCAAAGAAGCGCGCCGTGTAAAAATTGAAAATTCAAGTTCGCCTTCTCCCAAACGCCTCGCTACACCTTCGAGCGGCTGCGCCACGCCAGAAAGCGGATGAGGCCTCTATCCAGCGGCTCGGCCGTCGAGACGAGATGATAGTCCACCCCCATATCCGCACATCGCTCGCGTGTTTGCTCCAGAAACTCTTCCAAAAGCCCGAGGTAGGGCCTTTTCACCACCTCGCATTCCACCGTGATGTTCCTGTCCGTTTCGACGTCGTCCATCCTGGCGAGGCCCTCGAAAGGAAAATCGAGTTCCACGCTGTCGAGAATATGGAAGACGATGACGTCGTTTCCCTTCAGGCACAGCAGTTTGAGCGCTTTTTCCACGCTTTCGGGGTCATCGAGCAGATCGGAAACGATGATGACGAGTCCCCTTCGCTTCAAGCGCTCCGCCAGGGCGAGCATCGAGCGGGCGATTCCGGTTCCCCCGCCGGGCGTGGCCGCCTGAAGGCCCGACAAAAGGACCAGGAGGTGTCTCTTGACGGCCTTGGGCGGGACCTGCGTATCTTCCGCATCATGGGAAATCACCAAGCCCACCGAATCGGACTGACCCAGCAGCAAGTGCGCCATCGATGAGGAGAGCGTGGCAGCATATCCCCACTTGCTCAGGGGACCATCCCCGAAATCCATCGAAGCGCTGGCGTCAACAACGAGATGCGCGTAGAGGTTCGTCTCATCCTCATATTGTTTCACAAGGTAGCGGTCGAATTTCCCATAAGCTTTCCAGTCGATGTGCCGGAGTTCATCGCCCGGGCTGTACGCCCTGTGTTCCTCGAAATCGACACTGAAGCCCCGTGAACGGCTCCTGTGCACGCCGCTCATCAAGCCCTCGACCACGTGGTGGGCCCGTAGCTGGAGATTGGATAATCGTGAGATGACGACGGGGTCGAAATACATATCCGAGTTCAAAGCGATCCCCTTAGAGGAGGCGTCTACGCGGCTTCGGTGGCCTCCGCCGGGGGCGTGATGGTCTCGAGCAGTTGGCGTATCAGGGATACGGAACCATGACCTTCCGCCTGACCGCGGAAGTTCACCAGAATCCGGTGCCGCAGTACGGGTTCGGCCAACGCCCGCACGTCCTCGATGGTGGCCGCGTAGCGTCCCCGGAGCAGCGCACGCGCCCGCGCCCCCAGAATCAGATACTGACTCGCCCTCGGCCCCGCGCCCCACTCCACATAATGGCGAACAAAATCCGGAGCCGTTTCATCGTCGGGGCGGGATGCGCGCGCGAGTGACACCGCGTATTCCACCACGTAAGGAGCCGCGGGCACACGCCGCACCAATCCCTGAAACGCCAGAATCTGCTCGTTGTCCATAATCTCTTCGAGCTTCGGGTCATAGTTCGAGGTCGTTTGCGCGACGATCTCCTTCTCCTCCGCGAGGCTGGGATACGACACCCCTATCTCGAACATGAACCTGTCCAACTGCGCTTCGGGCAGCGGGTATGTGCCTTCCTGCTCCACGGGGTTCTGGGTCGCGAGAACGAAAAACGGCGGATTCAGATAGTGCGCCTTCCCACCGGCCGTCACGTGCAGTTCCTGCATGGCCTGCAAAAGGGCCGCCTGCGTTTTGGGTGAAGTGCGGTTGATCTCATCCGCCAGCAAAATCTGGGTGAAAATAGGTCCCCGAATGAAGCGAAAAGAGCGTCTCCCCTCCGTGGTGTCGTCCAGTATGTCCGTACCCGTGATGTCCGAGGGCATCAGATCGGGCGTGAACTGGATGCGGTTGAAATCGAGTTGCAACACGCGGGCCAGAGTGCGTATGAGCAAGGTTTTCGCCAGACCCGGCACGCCGACCAGAAGAGAGTGGCCTTTAGAAAGCAGGGCTATCAGAACCAGATCGATGACCTCCGCCTGACCGACGATGATTTTGTGCACCTGCTCCAGTATGGCGTCGCGCTTCAGGCCGATCTCGCGAGCCAGCTCCACGTCCATCTCGCTCATGTTCGATTCTTCGTTTCTTACTTCATCTGTCACGTCGTTCATTGCGTATCGCCTCTAGATTTAGCGGGACGTCATGGCGCGAAGCACCTCACGCTCTCGCTTCGCTTTTTCCGCCTCGCCCGTTCTTTCGTAATGCGCCAGCAGGCGCTCATGAGCCACACGAATGAAGGGATTGATCTGCAACACCTCCTCCCACGCCCGGAGTGCGCGCTCCGCCTTCCCACCCATCTCGCTCGCCAGCGCATGATGCACGTGCGTCATCGCGTAGTCCGGGTCCACCTCCAACGCTTTTTGAATGTGGCGCTCGGCCTGGGGAATCATGCCCAGATGTATCTCGACCTGGGCCGCGCGGTTGAGCAGGGGCTGGGAGTGCGGCTCATTGCGCAGGGCGCGGCTATATTCGATCAGCGCCGCCCGCATCCTTCCCCGGAACGAAAGTCTGTCCCCCAGCCTCATGCGCCTTCTGGCCACGGCGCTCTTGAGCGCGGCCAGATCGATCGAACGCTCGCTCATCGGACCTTTGGGCTTGAGCTTCGGCAACGTGACCTGCGAACCCGCATGCGCGCGGAGTGGGAGTTTTTTGAGGTCTTCTATCCAGAGTTTTTCGAATCCGCCCAAGTCGACTCCGGCGACCAATTGAAGCCCCGGCTCCGCGCTTTGGGGCGGACCGGTGGCCTCGAGTTCAACGAGACTCGCCCGTCTTCGGTAGCGGACCCCGGGCTTTTCATCCCCGGAAGCCGGCGCTCTCTGTGGCCCTGGCGCGGGCGAGCCGTTCCGGATGCCCGCCATCAGGCGAACGAGAGCCCGCTCACCCATTTTGCGGTGGATGAAATCCACGGCCGAAGCCGCTTCCGCGTAGGCCAGGTGCACCTCCTGCGGCGTATCGAGATAGATGAGGCTCGGCTCCATTTTCTTGAACGGAACATAGTTGTTCTTCTCTCTGGCCTTGTACAGCAAGGCCTCCTCGCCCGGGTGGAGATAGCTTTCCAGCGCCTTGCCCTGCCATTTTTTCTCCAGATACTTGGCGATTCCCTCGTGCAGCCATATGGGAGCGCGGTTTCTCGTCGCCAGGACGATGAGGTAGTGGACATACTCGTGCGCCGCGGTGTCGAGCCATCGATAGCCCCGCAGGAGCGCGCCGGGGGATAAAAACATCACCTTGTTGAATTTGCAGACCCCGACCGCGCCTTTCTCCTCGATATCGCGCCTCGAGAGTGTGGATGAACGATGAAAGCGGACCGAATCCGAGAAAAGCTCCACACGAATCCGGGCCTTGGGCCGCACGCCCAATTCCTCTCCGTAGCGCGCGTAGGCCTTCTCCAGCGTACTGCCCAGATAGGGCAGCAAAGCGGCGTCTTCCCCCGGCTCGTACCAGATGTCGAAATGCTCCGTCTTATGGGCCTTGAACCCTTTCAGAGCCGTTTGCGTCTGGCGCACGTGGAGCCTCAGTTCGAGCCATTCGCTGTCTCCCGGCCGTTTCTTGAGCGCCGCGTTGAGATTGGCGAGCGATTCGGAATACCTGCCTTCCAGATAATCCACGGCCCCCGAGAGCGCCCGCCATTCCGCCGAGCCGGGAGACTTGGCCTCGAGCGATTCAATTTTTTTTCTCGCGGCCGTGAGATTCCATGCCCGAAGCTCATCCACCACCGCACGATAACCATCGGGCCGCTCCACGGCCTGGGAGAGCGGCACCGCGCGATTGACGGTATGCGCCCATGCGGGCAGGGCGAAGGCCGCGCCCAAGCAAGCGCAAACGAAGCCTGCGAGAAATTTTTTGAGCATCATTTGGTCAACCTGTCGAAATAATTCTCGATCTCGCCGCGCATCCCGCTCGGCAGGCCATCTTTCATCGCCTCCATGATCTCTTCCCTGTACTTGGCGGGCACCTTGTATTGTTCGCGGTCAGGTATGAGAACCTCACTGAACTGGGTGCCGAGATTCCCATCCTCCTCCCTCCCCCGCTCGTTCGAACCGCGCGGTTGGGGGAAATTCGGGTTTCGCGACCACCAGGGCCTGTTCCCGCCCCTGCCCGGCCCCAAAGCGCCGAATCCACGGGGGGTGCCCAATCCCAGGCTGCCCCGCTGGGCCATCTGCTGCATGGCCTGCTGCATGGAGTTCTGCCCCTGCGCGAGCTTGCGTATCGCCTCCTCCTCGGGAGGCACGGCACGGGAGGAACGGCGTTTCCCCAAAGAAGCAGTGGCCTGCTCCATCGCATTTCCCGCCTCGGAGATTCTGCGCAGAATGCTCGGGTTGATGAAGGGATACACCTGCATCATCTGACGCAAGTGCCGCTCTAAAACGTCCAACCTCTTGCGCAAGGCCTCCTGCTTGAAGCGCAGGCCGTCGAGTTTCGCGATTTCCGTGCCGCCTGCGTCTTTTTCTGATTTATCCAGAATCTTATCGAGGTTCCCAACCACCTTCTTCCAGGGCGCTTCTTCGACTATATTCGACACTCCCCCCGCGAGGGACCCGGCGCCGGAATCTTCCAGGGTCTTCGCCACTTTCGGCGCCTCTTCTTCTTTCTTCACTACATGCGCGGGAGCGACGCAGGGCGATTCCGCGAGCGTCGCCGCCCATTCCGGCAACCGCTGGAAGATGATTCCCCATTCCCCTTTCTTGAGCATCGCGTCGAATTCAGAGAGCGCCCGCATTTTCTCGCGCTGAATTTTCTCGGCGCGCGCCTGAGGGGAGAGTTTCTTCTCCTCCGCCACAGCGGGCGGCAGCAATAGCGGAATCGTCGGCGTCACCGGTTCGGCCTTCTTTGCAGATTCCGCCTTCGGCAGACAATCCGGCGGAAGCGGCTTGGCGGTCGACTCGCTCGTTTTCTTCCAATACGCCCGCGCGCTACGTGATACGGGGGAAACATCCTTTGGCCATTTCTTCTTCAGGCGATCCACCACGCTCTCGAGCACTCCCACCGTCTCGCCCAGGATGGCCTGCTGCTCCTCCACGATGGCGGCCAACTCGCTTTGCTGACGCTTGATGGGCCCGCCCCCGCGCTGGCTCATCATCTGCTGGCGCTGCATGCCGCGCAGCGCCATGCGCATTCTTTGCAACTGGCTCATCAGGCGCCTGAGCTGCTCCAGGGCGCCCTGGAAATTTTTCTGGCGCATCATCTCGCGAATCCGCTCGAAGGCGCGCATCATGTCCTGCATGGGCATCTCGCGTATGCTGCGCTGGTTCATGAACTCGGCGGGCATGCGCTGGGCCAGCGAAGCCATCTGCCGCATCAGTTTACCCAACTGCTCCCTGAGTTTTCGCAACTCCTTCCCCACCCGCCGGAGGGCCTCTTCGTCCGCACCCATTCTGCGCATTTTCTCCAGCGCCTGCTCGATGGCCCTTTGTCTTTGGAGCATCGATTCCGTCGTGCGGCCCGCCCTGTCCACCCGGACGTTGCGCTGGATTTCCTCCCCCATCGTGGCGAGGCGCTCCAGCGTTTCCGTCGCCTCCTCCTGGCGGGAGGCTATCTCGCGGTTCAGGCTTTTCTTTTCCTCTTGTGCGTTCTTGCCTAATTTCGACAATCGCGAGAGGGGTTTCAAGTACTGCGAAATCGCATCCCGCAGTTGGCGTTCCAGAGTGGACAAATCCATGTCGGAGAGCGACTCGCGCGGATTCTTGGGCCTGAGCACCGCTCTCGTCCGCTTAATCCGCTCCAGAATTTTGGCGGCCTTCTTCTCGATGGATCCGCCTTTGGGGGCGGGCTTCCCCGTTTCCTTCGCTTCTTTGGCCCTATCTTCCGGCGGCAGATCCTTCTCCAGGTAATCACCCAGCAGGTCGAGGAGTTCGTTCGAAATTTCGCCCAGGTTCCTTTCCAGCCCGGCCATCACGGCTTCCCTGTCGCGTATTTTGATCCGGTAGATTTTACTCGTCCCGATCTTGGGGCCGCTCACCGTATCCACATCCGGTGCGATGAAGCGATAAGAGAGGACTCCCCCCCGCCGGATGCCCATGCTCCTGAGGTCGAACTCATAGCGGCCAATTACATCGTTCTGGGGAGCCTCACCACCCCACACCTTGATTCTCCTCGGGCGGCCAGTCCCGAGTCTGGCTTCGAGATACACACTCTTGAGCCCGAAATCATCGGACGCCCGATATTTCACGACTACGTGCTCGTCGGCCTCCAGCGTGAGATCCTTGCCCGGGTGCGTGACAATCACTTTGGGATAGGCGTCGGGGATGATATCGATCTGATAGCGCTGGGGCGCGAGATTGGAAAACCCGTTCGCATCCTTCAAGCGAACCTGATAAGAGCCCGCTCCGCCGAGGATCATCTTCCCACCCAACGAATCGCCGTCCGCCGAGGGCTTGAGCGGCAATCGCCAGCCGTCGGCCAGTGCGATGAGCGATTCCTGAACCGGTTTGTTCGTCTTCACGGTCAAGTGCACCTCGGACCCCATGTAGGCCCGGATATGACCGCCATTTCCCCCCATGCCGGGTTTGAGCTTCGTATACTCGGGTGGATAGTGAACCACTTCGATGGATTCCACCCTGGGCGGGGCGACCACGCGAACCTCGATCGTCCGCGAATGGAACCTGCCCGTACGCGCAGTGATGCGCGCATCGGCTCCGGGCGCCAGCCAGCGAGCGCGGAAATGGTGAGGGGCCGTTTTCTCCATCCCGATGGTCGATACGGACCCGGAACCCTGCTGCACCTCCAACTCCACGGAACTCGTCTCACGCCCTCTGGTCTTGACTTCAAGGGTCGCGGGCATCCCGGGAAGGAGCGTCGTGCGCTCCGCCCAAATCTCCAGGTGAGTGATGCGCGAGGGCATGAGGTCCGCCGCGTTCGCGAGAAGATAACCCGCTTGCGGATAGAGCCCCGGCCAGATGAACGCCATAAGAAGCACCGCGATGGTCAGAATACCGGCGAGCCGCCCGAGCCTTTGAAACCCGGCCTGAGAGACGTAGGCCTCCGGCTTGAGGGATTCCACCTCCCGGCTGGTATCGTTCACCAGAGCATCGATGAGCGCGGGCGAGGTGGGGTCGTCATCGCCGAGTTCTCCTTTACGCGGGAAAAGCTGAAGCGAACTGATGAGGTTGCTGCCCAGGTCCGGGTGGGTATCTTCGATGTCGAGGGCGATGCTCTGCCGCCAGGGACGGCGAGTGGACAGCCACCAGCAGCGGATGAGCGTCGCGCCCAGCAGAAGTATCGACAGCCCGGCGTAGGTGATGGCGGAATAACCGAAGCGAGCCTGCAAGACGACTGCCGCCGGAGCGAGCAGCAATACGGCCAAAACGCCCAGCAGTAGAACCATCCCCGCCTCGAGACGCCGGACCTTGAGGCGAGCGCGAATCACGGAGTCGAGAAACCCGGTTATCTTCCTGAAAGATTGCTCGGCCATCTCTCGTTTCCTTCCCATGAGTGAACGGCGAGGAGCATGAAATGACAATTAAATTGTAGTACATGACGAAAATTACCGCACGTTCGTCATAAAAAACCGTGCCCAGGCTTTCTCAGACTAAGCCAGCCCCCAAAGCCGCCGGATGGTCCACTCCAGACCCGGCAGCAGAATGAGAATCATCCCGATCCAGGGAATGCTCCAGAGCCGCACGTCGCGCACTTCCATCACCCTGTGCGGCACCTTGCCTTTCAAAGCGTCCAGGACGCGGGCGGTCAAATCTTCTTTCCCCACCGCGTCGGAGCGAAAAAACAGCCCGCCTGTGTTTTTCGCCAGCGTTTGCAGGTTCTCCCAGCGCGGGCTGACGTCGGCCCACTCCGCCTTGCCCGCCTCGCGTCCGATGCCGATCGTCCGAACCGCCTCGCCGATGACTTGCCCATCCTGGACGGCCGTCATCCTCGCTCGATAGCTCCCGTTCCCCCGGGGGCGAAAGTGAATCTCGAATTCCCGGGAATCTGGACGATAGGCCGCGCGATACTGGCTGGTGACGCCATAGGGATCGCGAAGCTGCACCTGCACCCGCGCCGCCTGGGCAGGCTGATAGGATTCGTCCCGCACCTGCATCCTGAGGACGTAGATTCCATCCTTCGTCTGCTCCGCCTCGGGAAGTATCTGGACCTGCGAGCTTCCGGGGTCGTCCGAGAGCCAGCGGATCATCTGCGCGACCAGGCGGATGTAGAGGCGATTCGTCTTCTCCGCCGCCACCATTCCGAAATTCCATCGCCAGACATCGTCCGAGAAAACGGTCACCACCCTGCCTTCGCCGATCCGCTTCGTGGCGAGGAGAGGGACCCCACCGTCTTTCGCGGAAACGAGAATCTGCCCTTTTCCGAACGGCGTCGTCGCATTGACGCGCCTCAAGGGAGGAAAGGAGGTCCAGAGTTTTTTGTTCTCCTCAAGGTCCGAGGAGAGCTGGGTGATGGGATGTCTGCCGCCGGTGGGCGTAAGCTGAGCGAGCAGGCGTCTTTTATCTTGATAATCACTTTCCTGCTGCAAGCGCACGGGCAGAAGATCCTCGATGGGGCTTCGGTAATATCCGCCTGCGCTAAAGGATTGTCTGCCGCCGAACACGAGCAGCGACCCTCCTTTTCGAACGTACTCTCCCACACGCTTGAGGTAGTAGTTGCTGAAATACTCCTGGGCGGAGAAATTATCGAAAACCACGATCTCGAAATTCTTGAGTTCTTCTAAAAACAGCTTGTCTACCGGGAATGGCACGAGGCTCAGGTGTCGCGTTGGAACACCCGGGTCATCCTCCGATGTCCTCAAAAAGACGAACGACACGAGATCGATGGCGGGATCCCGCTTGAGCGCCATGCGCAAAAATCGATAGTTCCACGTGGGAGAGCCCGTAATCGTCAACACCCGAATCTTGTCCCGCCTCACTTCCAGGGGAATCTCTACACGATTGTTCGACTCCACGATTTCGCCGCGCTGAACGGGTGTAACCACGCTCAATACCTGGCTCCCCACTTCACTCGGCGTAAAACGGAATTTCACGAGACGGCGCAACGGACTGCGCCTGACGTCTATCGACTGCGTCCTGATAATGCGGCCGTCGCGCGTCAGGGCGACCGGCAGCTTACGGCCCGAAAAACCCTTTACCGAGAGCGAAACCTCCAGACTCATCTCCTTTCCCTGAAAGGCGATGCGCGGGGCCTGTATGTCCTGAATAGCGATGTCCCGAAAAGATTCCGGCGCCCCGAAGCCCACCCCGATCAGGGGCGGAAAGGATTTCACGTCCCCGGGCGGCAGAATCGCCTCGGTTGTATCCCCTCCATCCGAGAGCATCAAAATGCCGAGGGGGCCGTCTTGATTATTTTGCTCCCTCTTTCCCGCCGGAGCGCGCGCCTCCCGGGCGCTTTGCAGAGCGCTCCGGATAGCGCCGAGAGGGTCACTGCCCACGCCTTTGGCCTGAAGGTTTTCGATCTCCCCCACTCCAATGGGGGTTCTGTGCGCATCGTAGTGGGCGAGTTGCACGTCGTAGAGCTTTCTGAGACCGGTGAGCAGGCTCGTCGGCGCATCTCCCTGCTCCTCCCCTTCGGGGGTATGCGATTTCCCGGGCTTTTTCGGAACCAACAGAAAATCTTTTGCTAAATCGATGCGCGATTTCTTCCTGTTCACATCCTGAACGCTCATGCTCGCCGAACTGTCGACGAGAACGAGCAGCTTGGGCGGCAGGGAGCGCTCGCGCTTGTCGATCAGCGTGGGGCCGGCGAGGAAAAAGACGATTGCGGCGTACAGCAGGCCCCTGAGTCCCTGAAGAAGCCAGACGCGCCCCGCCGGGAGTTTTTCGGTCAAGTCGCGATGTCTGCGAACGAGGGCCCAGCCCAGCACGGCCGCCACGGGGACAATCAACCACCAGGGAGCGCCGCCGGGCCAATGGAGTGTGGACCAGTCCATCATCTATCCCTGGTTCAATCTGCGCTGGATGAAGGGGTGGTGGATGAGGTCTTGCTTGTAGTTGCCCGTCATCGCGTAGAGAGCGATGTTCACCGCCAGTTGGAAGGCCGCGAGGCGCTGGGTCTCACCGCCGGGGGTGCATTCTTCGAGCCATCCGCCGCCGGGACCCCTCGCCCAGGCGCCGCCCAAGTCGTTTCGGCAAAAGATGACGGGCGTGATCATGCCCACGTGAATACCCTGCAGGTCCTGGCTGACGGCCTGGCGTCCGCCGATGGAGCGAACCAGATAATAACTCTTGAAAACGGCGTGCTCGCGCTGGAGCGCCTCAAAAGAATTTCTGGGAAAAACCAGGCGCATGAGTTTTTTAGCGGCGCCACCGAAGGCCTCTTCTTCAAGCCCGAGGCCATCGTCGATGAGCAAGAACCCCCCGTAGGTGAGGTGACGCCTCAGATTGTCTATCGCCATCGAGTCGGGCATCTCGAATTCGTAGCGTCCCGACATATACAAAAAAGGATATTCGAAAATTTCGGGCGATGAGATGTCCACCGGCTGCGCATCCTGCGCGGTTTCGATGCTCGTGCGATTTCTCACCTCAGCAAGGAAAGACCCCATGGCCGTGGGATATTCCTGCCAGCGTCCACCGGAATAGCGAAGTTGCGCCGGCGTGAAATCGGGACGAAAAACTTTTTCCTCCTCCGAGGAGCGCGGGAAAAGATTCTTCCGCCACTCGCTCACAGGAGGAGGAGACTGCGCTTTCGCCCCTCCGGGGAAGCCGAGCAGCGCGGTCGCAGCCATCGCTGCGCGAGCGATGAACGCCCGGCGGCTCAAGGATGATTTATGGAACATTGACATCCGGCAATACCACGTAAGTCGTCGGAGGCGGCAGTCTTTTTCTCGTCAGGACGAGCTCGGTGTCCCTCGGGCGAATAACTCTGGTGATGCCCTCGGCCCTCAGGGCCTTTTCGAACTCTCCAGTCAATTCGGGACCAAAATAGTGCATCGGTATCACGATATTGGGTCCGATGCGCTTGACGATCTTGGCCGCCACCTCGTGGGGCACCGTGAACAAGCCGTCGATCGGGAGCAGAAGCACGTGGATTTTCCCCAGCGCCCGAATTTGTCCGGGCGATGGACCGAAGCGCGCGTTCCCGAAGTGCGCGACGCAAAGTCCGCCCGCCTGAAAGACGTGGATGGTGTTGAGCACGAAGGGATGGTTCTCGTCCCCGTCGACCTGGGGGAAAGAGGAGATTCTCAGGTTCCCGAATTTTTCGTCGATTGCATTGGGCTTTCCCTCTTTCGTCACGCCGAAGAAAATCGCCGACTTGCCCACGTAGGGTCCCGTGATGGAGTGGGTCTCATGAAAATTGCTGACGGTGACGGCCTCGGGCGGCGGATCAAGAATGGGGATGACGTAGGGGTCCATGACGGCCCGCCCGCCGCCCGGCGCGCTGATCAGAAAACTCGAATGGCCCAGGAATTTGAGCCGCACCTCGCGAGTTCGCCGAACACTCGCCCAACCGCCTCTCATCGAAACGGGGATTAAGCGCCCATCGCGATGGACGATCCCCGGCTTGCAGATGCCCTCGGCAGCCCATGCGAGAGTGGATGAGAGGATGAGCGCCGATAAGACGAGAAAAACCGAAAAAGTGGCTCTCATCACCGGAAAGCAATCTTTTCGGCGCGGATAAGAGCAACGTTTCCCAGAGGTGGGGTTCAATATGTCGTCCCCCGTAACGACATCGCTACGACATTGCGATGACATCATAGCGACAACGCGGCGGCGCGAATGCGCAATTCTACCGCATTTATACCCTTCGTGAATAGTCAGCCCCCAAACTCCGGCCTTTCATCCAAGCAGACAGACTGCTGTATACTAGGCGCATATGCATCCTAGAAAAGGAGAACCATCCCATGTTCAAAAAAATGATGAACCTTACAATCATTGCGCTGGTATTATCGGCCATATCCCCCGCGGCCCATAGCGCGGAGATTTCGATCCCAATCACCGGCCCAGACGGTCACCTGTACGATGGAAACCTCTATCTGCCGAACGCAACAATCCCCGTGCCTATCGTGGTGATGATTCCTGGAACGGACGG
The DNA here is from genome assembly GCA_965221165.1 of bacterium. Classification (GTDB taxonomy): domain Bacteria; phylum UBA8248; class UBA8248; order UBA8248; family UBA8248; genus Bin107. The sequence goes on along the minus strand of CBDCRP010000003.1, from coordinate 10,290 downwards.
CGTGGATCAACGACACAGCTTCTACCGAGCCCGCCTGCTGCCTCTGGGCATCGGAACATACTCCCTCGACATCAAGTCCGGCGTGTTCACCAGCAGCCGCAACCGCCCGCCAGTTAAGCATTTCCTACCCGTCGTGGTCGAAACGTTGCGGGCGCTTCGCAAACGTCCCGAGATTGACGGGAATCGCATCGCCATCATGGGATGGTCATTTGGTGGCGCAGTGGCGTTACGCCTTGTCCGTCGCCGATATACCGATGAGTTGCTCAACTCAGGAGAAGGCGCCTTTGCGGCCTATGCGGGTATCTACGGAGGCTGCGCCCGTAGGGACTACTTGCTCCTGGATGTTCCCATATTGGTGGTCATGGGAACCGCCGACACAATCACCAACCCGGAAAAGTGCGAGCGTTTCGCCACGCTTTACCCGAGAGCGCTTTACCCGAAAATTAGGGTGATCTTCCTGGAAGGCGCACACCACGGATTCGACAAGGAAGGCGTCGATAAAAACCGACGTGGTAGAATCATGCGATGGGATGCCGAGGCGGCCGCCATATCGCTCGATCGCGTAACCAAATTTTTCAACAAGCATCTTAAAATGGGAAACTGAGACACTACCCCACGTCGGCGAGCAAAACGACAACGCGGCATCCCTTCCTCCCCTTCACTCGCGCGGCGCTTCGCTCCCGAAGGTCGCGCGCCACGGAGAAATCCATACCGCCGCGAGCAGTATGCACGCCTTGAGCACGTCCGTGATTACGTAGGCGCCGTGGTAGCGCCCGAATTCATCTTTCAGGGCCGGCGGGTTTCCCGAAGCCTCGGCACTTGTGAGGATTCTTCCGAGCGCTTCTATTTTCGGTGAGAACCAAAAGACGTGCACACACACGATGAGAAGCAGACACCCGGCCAGCGCGAGCGGCGCAACGCTCATCCGCCCTGCGCGCCAAATGAGGAGAAACAACAAGACGCAAAAAATGAGTTGCAGACGATTCCAGGACTGGAAAATGCGGGCGTTCACTTCTCTCGCGGCCATGCGGGCCTTGATTTCCGTCGTCGAGGCGGGTTCGAACAGCTTCGACGCCACCGGGTTTTTCTCCACATCGAACGTATCGAATGAATTCGTCGCCACCCACCAAACGCCCAGCGTGAGGGCGAGCCACGATACGAGAAGGGCGAAATGAAAAGAGCGAACCAAAGCGGCCAAACCGAACTCCTCGTGCCAGCTGCGAATTATCCCCCCGCGAAGACTCCCAATGTACTCGACAAGCGCGGCGGCTCTCAAGCCTCATCCCGAGGACAATCACGCCCGCGCATGAGCGCGAAAAGCCGGGTCACCTCCCCGCCACAGACCACCCGGGAAATATGGCTGGACACCGCGCGCAGCCTACCCTTAGAATAATTTGTGTTGTGTCGCGACTCACGTGGAGACTGCAATGATGAACGATGCGTCGACGACCTATGAATCTCCCGCTAAAATCGAAGCCCTGCTTTCACGCCAAAAAGAAGAAGGCTATCTCTCCAAGGAAGCGATTACGGAGATTTCCAAAGACCTGGGCGTGCCCATATACGAGTCATACGGCATCGCCAGCTTTTTCCCGCACTTTCATCTGGAAAAACCCGCAAAACCGAATATCCACATCTGCCGGGACATGAGTTGCATGCTCGCAGGCGGCGAGACACTCCTTCAAAACGCAAAAAAACTCGCCCGCCGCGCAGGAGTCAGAAACGCTCAGCCGAAGAGTTGCGCCTGCCTGGGCCGGTGCGACAAGGGGCCTGCCGCCGAAATCGAGGGTCGCATTTATTCATCTCTCACGGATGAGAAATTTCAAAAGATTCTCGAGTCCTGGAAAAACGGAGCGCCAAGACCCGCCTCCAGAGCGCAGAAACTAACAAACGCATCCCGCCTGAATCCGTACCGCAAGAATCAGGCGTATGGCGTCCTGCGCTCCCTGATGAAAAGCGAAAAGCCTGAAAGCGTCATCGAAGTCCTCAAGGAAAGCGGCCTGCGCGGCATGGGCGGGGCGGGCTTTCCGGTCGGGCTCAAGTGGAGTTTCGTCCTGAGCGCGCCGGGGGAGGAGAAATTCGTCGTCTGCAACGCCGATGAGAGCGAGCCCGGCACGTTCAAGGACCGCGCCATCATGGATTCACACCCCGAACTCGTGGTCGAGGGAATCCTCATCGCCTGCCGGGCCGTCGGGGCGAAGCGCGCCATCATCTACATACGCCACGAATACGGCGCGCAGGCGAGAAAATTGGAGCGCGCCATCGAGCGCGCGCGCAAGGCCCGCCTGCTCGGGGCGAAGAACACGCCCACTCTCGAAATCTTCACGAGTCCCGGTGGATACATCTGCGGGGAAGAGACGGCGCTGCTCGAAGTTCTGGAAGACAAGCGCGCCCAGCCCCGCGACAAACCTCCCTTCCCCGGCTCCGAGGGCCTGTTCGGCAAGCCCACCCTCATCAACAACGTCGAGACCTTCGCGCTCATACCGGCGGTGCTCAAAAAAGGAGCCGCCTGGTTCTCCTCCTTCGGACGAAACGGCGGGAAAGGCTTCAAGGTGGTGGGCGTGAGCGGTGCGGTACGAAAACCGGGGGTCTACGAGGTGGAGTTCGGAACGCCCATCGGTGAGATCATCGAGGGTCCCGCGGGCGGGCTGCCCGAGGGCGCGCGCTTAATGGCGTTCTCACCGGGAGGCGCGAGCAGCGGATTTTTGCCCGCCAGCCTAGTGGACGTTCCCTACGACTTCACGCCCCTTCAGGAGGCGGGCAGCATGCTGGGCAGCGGGGCGCTCGTCGTCATTCCCGAGGGGGTAGACATGGTGGCGCTCGCCCACAACGTGGTGCGCTTTTTCAGAGACGAGTCCTGCGGAAAGTGCGTGCCCTGCCGCCTGGGAACGGAAAAACTCACCGCCTTCTTAGAGCGGGTCCTTAGCGGAGAGGCCAGAGCATCGGAACTGCCCGCCATGCGCGAGATATGCGACGCCATGAAGGACACCTCCATCTGCGGATTGGGCCAGGCCGCGCCCATTCCCTATCTTTCTTTGTTAGAATACTTCGCGGCGGATATCGAAGCGAGGCTCAAGTGAAACCGGGGCTGAGAAATGTCTGACGAAAAGACGATAGCCATCACCATCGACGGGCAGAAAATCAAGACGGAAGCCGGCGCGCGCATCTGGGAGGTTGCCCTGTCGATAGGGGTCGATATACCGAAACTCTGCCACCAGCCCGGCATGGACCCCGTGGGCGTGTGCCGCGTGTGCGCCGTGGAGGTCGAGGGCGCGCGAACGCTGGTTCCCTCCTGCCACCGGAAGGTCGAACCCGGCATGGTGATCCACACGCAAACAGAGCGTGTCCTGCGCGCGCAGAAAACGCTGGTGGCCATGCTGATGGCCGACCACGGCGCGGAGTCCGAGCCTGCTAACTGTGAACTCACCGCACTCGCCGAACAGATGGAAGTCAGCAACGGCGTGAGCACACTCCCGCCTGCGGAGACGCCGCGCGAGCGCGATAATTCATCTTCGGTCATCGCCGTGGACCACAGCGCGTGCATCCTGTGCGATCGCTGCATCCGCGCCTGCACGGACGTTCAGGGCAACAACGTCATCGGGCGCGGCGGCAGAGGCGGGAGCGCGCGTATCGTGTTCGATGCGGATTCGCCGATGGGAGAATCCACTTGCGTCTCCTGCGGGGAGTGCATGGCCGCCTGCCCCACGGACGCGCTCACCAACAAATCCCTCACGCTGCAAATCGCTCCTGGCGACTCGGAAGAGGTGGACTCCATCTGCCCCTACTGCGGCGTGGGCTGCGCCATCACCTACGAGGTGGCGGGCAACACCCTTTTGAGCGTACGGGGGGATGAGACGAGTCCCGTGAACCAGGGCAGGCTCTGCGTGAAGGGGCGCTACGGGTTCGACTACGCCCATCACCCGGACAGGTTGACGACCCCCCTCATCCGAAAAGAGGGCGCGCCCAAGACGACGGAATTGCCCGGAGATCCGCTTTCCTTGTTCCGCGAGGCGAGTTGGGATGAAGCCATGGAACTCGCCGCGAGTTCACTCGGGAAAATCCATGAAACCCACGGCCCCTCGAGTATGGCCGGCTTCGGTTCTGCCAAATGCTCGAACGAGGATAATTATCTCTTCCAGAAACTCATCCGCGCCGTATTCGGCACGAACAACGTGGATCACTGCACGCGGCTTTGCCATGCGAGTTCTGTGGCCGCTCTTTCCCAGACCATCGGCTCGAGCGCCGTGAGCAACCCCTTCTCGGACGCGCTGAAGGCGGATTTCATCCTCGTTGCGGGCGCGAACGCCACCGAGAACCACCCCGTGGCCGCCACCTTCATCAAACAGGCTTCCAATGCGGGCGCCACGCTGGCCGTCATCGATCCCAGAAGAATCGACCTCGTCGACCATGCGGATATGTTCGTGCAGTTCCGCCCCGGCACGGACGTGGCGCTGTTCAACGGGCTTTTGAACGTGGTGATCGAGGAGAAGCTCTACAACGCCGATTTCGTCGCCGCGCGAACCGAGGGATTCAAAGAACTCATAGAAAACGTGAAACCCTATACGCCCGAGAACGTCGCCAAACTCACGGGAACTCCCCCCGAAACGCTCAGGGAACTGGCCAGAGAGTACGCGACGGCTGAGCGCAGCATGATCTTCTGGGGTATGGGCCTCTCCCAGCACACCCACGGCACGGACAACTGCCGGGCACTCATCGCTCTTTGCCTGATTTGCGGCCATATCGGGCGCGAAGGAACGGGTTTACACCCCCTGCGCGGGCAGAACAACGTGCAAGGCGCATCGGACGTGGGCCTCATCCCCATGGTCTATTCCGCCTATCAGGACGTTTCTTCACCGAAAATCCGGAAAAAATTTGAAGAGGCCTGGGGCCGGGAACTCGACCCAAAACCCGGCCTGACCGTCATGGAAATCGCCGACGCCGCCAACCGGGGCGATATAAAGGGCATGTACATCATGGGCGAGAACCCGGCCATGAGCGACCCGAACCTCAACCACTCAAGGGGGGCGCTCGCCAATCTCGAATTCCTCGTCGTACAGGACATTTTCCTGACCGAAACCGCCTATTTCGCCGACGTGGTGCTCCCCTCCACGGCTTTTTTCGAAAAAACGGGCACCTATACGAATACAGACAGGAGAGTTCAGATCGGCAGGTGCGCCATCGGCCCGCCCGGCGAGGCGCGGGAGGACTGGCGAATCGTGGCCGAATTATCAGAACGCCTCGGCTATCCGATGGACTATGACTCGGAAGACGAGATTTTCGATGAAATCGCATCCTTAACACCGTTCATGGCGGGAATGTCGTATGATCGCTTAGGAGATCACGGACTCGTCTGGCCGTGCACCAGACCCAACCATCAGGGCACGGAAATTTTGTTCACCAGATCGTTCCCGTCCGGCAAGGGAAAGCTCATTCCCGTCCAGTATGCCCCCGCCAAGGAGATGCCCGATGATGATTATCCCTTCGTGCTCAACACGGGGCGAAACATCTACCACTGGCACACGGGGGCCATCACCAGAAGGGCGCAGGCTTTAGAGGCCGCAGAGCCCGGCCCTTATGTGGAAATGGCGCCCGACGACCTGAAACGCTTGAGGCTCAAAAACGATGCGGACGTCCGGGTGGAATCGAGACGCGGGGAGATCACCCTCCCCGCCCGGGCCTCGGCGCGCGTGCGGTCCGGCCAGGTATTCATCCCCTTCCACTACGTGGAGGCCGCCGCGAACCTGCTCACCGTAGACGACCTCGACCCCTACGGAAAGATACCGGAATTCAAGTTCTGCGCCGTGAGGGTGAGAAAGGTGAGAAGACGGCGGCGATGAGCATAAGGCCTACCAGGTGTTTCCGGTGCTTTGTTTATTAAAGTAATACTTTATCTATTGTATGTAATATACTGTTACTTAATATTTAATTCACCGAAAACTCGTGATCAAAAATCCCCCGAACACCACCAGCCCCGCCGCGCCGAAAAGGCGCGCGTTCACGCGCTCCATGTCGCCCATGAAGATGAGGCTCAAGAGCACCACCCATATCGGGGCGGTGCGGCTCAGGGGGAGCACGACGGTGACGTCCGAGAACGTGAGGGTGTACCACAAAATCCCCGTGGCGGTGGCGGAGAACACCGAGCCCAGCAGCATCCAGCAGACGCCGCGCCTGGCCGCGTAGATTCTGCCGCTCGCGCCCAGGAACGGCTTCGCCACCAGCAGGAAGATGCAGCCCGCCAGAAAAGCGAAGCCTACCGCCGCGAAGGGCGTTCTCTGCTCGGCATAGCCGATTTTCGCGATCACCGGCATAGCGGCGTACATGAACGAGGCGAAGACGGGGAAAATCAGCGCGCGGCGGAATTCCGGCCCCATGCCGCCCTTGGCGACATCCTTGCCCTCGCCCATAGAGATGAGCGCCACGCCGCCTACGATGGAGAGCGTGCCGAGCACGACCGCCACGCCCGGCTCTTCCCCCAGAAAGAAGGCGGCGAAGAAAACCGCCCATATCGGGGCCGAAGCCTGCACCGGACTCGTCCGGCTCGCGCCGATGCGCTGAATGGCCGTATAGGAAGCGAGGTGGCCCATTCCCTGCCCCAGACATCCCGCCAGCATGAACCACAAGACGGGTTTGAGCGATGAGGTCTGCAGCGTACCGAGGATAAACGCGAGGCTTAAGAGGAGAAAACTCGCCACGGCGTTGGTGATGAGCACCCCGGTGATGGGAGAGGCGTTCCTGAGTCCCCGGCGGAAGGAGATGAGCGCCGCCGAATAGATGAACGAAGATGAGAGAGCGAGGATTTCGCCCGACATAAAAAAAGGCCCTTGCGCGTTCATGCGCGCGACTATACACGCCCCAAGGTTTTCGCGCGAGAAAGCGCGGGCGTATTACTTGAAAGCGGTGATCAGCACCCCGCCCGCCACGACCATCATCGCCGCCAGTACAATGCGCGAGGTAATGCGCTCGAGCCCGCCCAGAAAGAAATAGGTCCACAAGACCACCCACAGGGGCACGAGCCTGCTCAGCGGCATCACGGTCGAGACGGGTGCGATGGTCATGGCCTTCCAGAACATGATGGCCGCCAGCGTGGTGGTGACTCCTGCGCCGAGAAACAAGTAGACGGCCCTCGCATCGGCCTTGAGCTTGCCGCCGCCGGGCAGCAGGGGGCGCGTTACCGCCAGGAGCAGGGTGCCCGCCGTGAAGGCGCAGGCGAAGCCCACGATGGGGGTTTTCTGGTAGGTGAACGCGACGTTCGCCAGAACGGGCAGCAGAGCGTAGGAGAACGCCGAGGTGAGCGGATAGACGAGCGCGCCCTGAAAGAAATTCTTGAAACTCTGGTGGCTGCGCCGCTCGCCCAGCGAGAGGAGGCAGATGCCCGCCACGATGAGGAGCGTCCCCATCCCCACGCCTATGCCGGGCCGCTCGCCCAGGAAAATCATGGCGAAGGTGACCGAAAAGATGGGGGTGGATGATTGTATGGGTACGGAGCGGCTCACGCCCATCTTCTCGATGCCGATGGCGCTCGTAAGCTGCCCCACGCCCTGGCCGAGGCACCCGCCGAGCATGAAGAGCAATACGGGGGTGAGGGTGGATTCTAAGAGCGTGCCGCGAGCGGCGGCGATGACGAGACCCAGCACCGAGACCGTCGCGCTCAGGATCAGGACGCCCGCTATCGGCGTCGCGCTCCTCACCCCCTGGCGGATCGCGATGAGGGACGCCGAATAAGAGAGAGACGCCCCTACCGCCAGCAATTCCCCCCAACCCGCTTGTGCGAAAAGACCCGACATATAAACTCACAACTCCTGAACCATGCGTCCCGCCGCGGAGAGCGTGTTAGCGGAGCAGGGTGATCATCACCCCGCCGGCCACGACGAGGCACGCGGAGACCGCCGTTTTAGGGGCCACGCGCTCTATTTTCCCCAGAAACAGAAAGCTGAACAGGATCACCCACAGAGGCGTCATCCGGCTCAGCGGCAAGACGCTCGACACCATGCCCGTCACGAACGCCGTCCACATCAAAAACGCGGCGATGACGTTGAACGGAAGGCCTACCAGCAGCGTCCTGAGTGTCGCCATGTTTCCCCGTATCACCCCGCCGCCGGGCATCATGCGCCTCACCGCCAGCATGAGCAAAAGCCCTGAGCCGAACGCCACGCCGAAGCCCAGGTAGGGCGCTTCCTGGCGGGCGAGACCCGGCTTGGCGAACACCGGCGCAATCGCATAGCACACGGATGAGACAAGCGGCAGGAGGTACTCTCTCCGCGTCAGGTTTTCAGGCCCGCCCCTGTTGCGCTTCTTCTCCGGCCAGGAGAGCAGAAAAACGCCCCCGACGATACCCAAGGTTCCCAGGAGCACATAGGTTCCCGGCTCCTCTCCCAGAAAGACGACGGCGCAAAGAACGCCCCAAAGCGGAGCGGACGAATGGACCGCAGTGGCCCGGCTCACGCCCATGCGCTCGATGGCCGAGAAGAAAAGAAGACTCCCCGTGCCGTGGCCCGCAACCCCCGTAAGAGCGAACCAGCCGAGGGCTCTCAAGTCGGCGGAAAAAAGGGTTCCCTCGAAAAAAGCGGCCGCCAGCCCCACCAGGCTCACCAGCGAATTCAAGACGATGATGCTCATCAGCGGGCTTCCGGTCGTCATCGCCCGGCGCACCGCTACGAGTGTGATGGAATAGGTGAACGAGGTCGCCACGGCGAGAAATTCAGGACTGCGCCATGATGATATCCACTCGCTCATGCGGCGGGACTATACACCGCGAACCCTCATGAGGCGAGGAGGCGGCCTGAAATCGTCCAGACGGCGACTCCACCCGACCCACCTGGTCACATCCCCGCCCGGAGGATAGAATGGGCTATTCAAACGACTTGACAGTTATTCCATGAACGGGAGGCGGACAATGGCGGATGAGAGAGTATTCCTGATCGCATGGCTCAAACCAAAGCCGGGAAAAGAAGACGAGATGGCCGAACTTTTGGGGGGAATGTGCGCCCCCTCGCGCGCCGAGGAGGGATGCATTTTCTACAATCTCTTCAAGGCGACGGACGAGGCGGGCGCGTTTCACTTCATCGAATGCTGGAAATCACAAGCCGCACTCGACGCGCACCGCGAAGAGACGCACTACAAGAATTTCCGGGCGAAGCTGCCCGACCTGCTCGCAGAGCCCGTGGGTGTGAAATTCCTCGAAGCCCTCGATTCGACGATGGGGTGATGTTCGCGCAAGCGAGGGCTTTCGGATCTAACCGGCGGAGTGCAACGACAGGTCGCGACCTGTCCCTACGGAACCAGGGGTCATATCGAACGCGGGAGAACACACAGGTGGTAGACATATATGTCTGACCCTACAAAACCAGCACCCCCCTCTTTACTGGGATTGACCCGTAGGGGCAACAATCGCTCCCTCATCAGCCGCGATTGATCTACCAGAGCGATTTGAGCCTGCCGCCATCGAGATTGAGAGAAATTCCGGTGATGTAGCTCGCTCGTTCCGAGCAGAGAAAGACGATGGCGTCGGCCAACTCTTCCGGCCTGCCGAAACGGCCCAGCGCGTTTTTGCGCGCCGCGCGGCGGCGCGCCTCTTCTTCCGAGTCCGTCTCCAGTTCGGCGGCGAGGCCCTGTGCGTTCATTCTCCAGAGCGCAGTGTCCACCCAGCCGGGACATACCGCGTTCACGTGAATTCCCGCTTCGCCGAATTCGGTGGAAAGCGATTTCGTCATGTTCAAGAGCGCGCTGTTCGTCATGCCGCTCCCGAACATATAGGGGTCCGGCTCTTTGCCCGCGCCGCCGATCATGTTCACGATGCGGCCCCATCCTTTGGCGCGCATCCCCGGCTCCACGAGGCGGATGAGGCGCAGGAAACCGAACAATTTGGTGTCGAGTTGTTTTTGTAAGGCATCGTCGTCCAACACTTCGAACCTGCCCGAACTCATGGTGCCCGCGTTGTTCACCAGAATGTCGATGCTCCCCAGTTTTTCCTGCGCGCGCTCGACCAGCGGGGCGAGTTCGGCCGCATTCGAGGTATCGGCTACGGCGTAGTGGATTTCGCCTCCCGTCTCGGCGGCGAGCCCGGCGCAGGTTTCTGCGAGAGCCTCTTCGTTTCTCGCGCAGGTGAACACTCGCGCGCCCTCTTCCAGGAAGCGCCTCGCCGTCTCGCGGCCGATGCCCCGGCTGCCTCCCGTCACCAGGGCCGCTTTTCCTTTGATCCTTAAGTCCACGTTATTTTCCTCTCATTAAGAAAGGAAAAGGGGAGTATGGGTCAAGTGAAAAAGACCTCGTACCCCTTTGCTTACCCCAAAATGA